>NZ_KQ758482.1:0-474323 GCF_001456935.1 [Bacillus] enclensis
CGGTAAATCTAGAATTAACGTTGACGTATTGTCTTGTTTTGTTCAGTTTTCAAGGTTCAATTTGTTGAGCACTTCGTTTGAAGCGACTTTTTAATCTTATCAAGTTATCAACCTGATGTCAACAACTTTTTTAATTTTTCATGTCGCCACTGACCGTACTCGTTTGTCGTTCAGCAGCGACATTTACTAATATACCAAGGTTCTTTATTGGAGTCAATAAGAAAATGATATTTCGCTATAATTTTTTTGGAGCCCGGTAATAACGGTGGTAAACACCTTTTCCCTTTGTTTCTACATCTACTATTTCAACGAATCCTTTATCCGTTAAATATTCGATCAGCATGCCAAGGTCAACTGAATAATGTCCCGCTTCTTCATGATTAAGCAATTCCTGAAAGCTCCATTGTTCTTTCTGTTCAAGGATATTAATCAAGTGCTCAGCTGCCACCTTCGTTCTTGAGTGGATCAGAAATTCACTGGCCAGGAACAGCAGCTCAAGCCTCTTATCGATTTCTTCCTCGCTGGTGACAAGTTCTTCGTAAAGCTTATATATTTCCGGTTCGATCTGCTTCACCTGATTCCAAACCGTGACTTCCGGGTGAAAACCATTTTCGATTACGGCAAGCCGGGCGAGATGGTGGAGGGAATGGACAATATGATTGTAGGCGTCAAGATAGTGCTTGGATTCAAAGAACACTTTGCCATCCATATATCGGCGGATCAATTTGGCGAATTCCATTCCCATTTTTATTTTTCTTCCGTAAAAGGGGAAGTCCCTCAGCTCGGTTTTGAGGTTTTGTACATATTCATTCCGGTCGAAAAGAATCTTTCCATTGAACAGCCAATCGATTACCTTCCGGTTGGACCCCAGAAGGATCCATTCTTTTAGCTTTTCCTCCGTAACGGTATGTAAGGCAGCCTTATGCTCCTTGTATGTGTAATGTTTAACGAATACAGGCTCTTCAGCTTCTTTTACAATAAGAAATAACACGATATCGAATGTATCGGTTACAGGACTGGATTTCTTGCTTTGTTCTATTAATAAGACACCTAATGTGTTTGGGTGACTGGTACGTTCCTGATAAATCGGTCGTAAAATGTCTTCCATTAAAAACTCCTCCACATCAATCATTGGTTGGTAACTATTTCGACATTGAAACAGGATTTCCTTCTCTTATTATAGTCATTTTTCGACAAATGGTTTTCCTGTCCACTAAAGTCCTTCAATTATGGTATAGTATTTTTCTAGGAGGGACAATCATGGCAAAGAATTATTCCAGTAAGATCAATAAAATCCGTACGTTTGCATTGAGCTTGATTTTCATCGGTTTCATTATTATGTATGTAGGTATATATTTCAAACAGCACCCTTGGGTCATGACCATTTTCATGCTGCTCGGTTTTCTTGCCATCATAGGCAGTACAGTGGTTTACTTCTGGATCGGGATGTTATCTACAAAGGCCGTCCAGGTCAAATGTCCGAATTGCGGCAAGGTCACAAAGGTCCTCGGCCGGGTGGACATGTGTATGTATTGTAATGAACCGCTCACTCTCGACCCTGACTTAGAGGGCGAAGAATTTAACGAAGATTATAATAAAAAGAAATGACACATCAAAAACAAGGACCTGCCGAATGGAGGTCTTTTTGTTTTACAAAGGCTCTTTTCGCATACTTTTTTGCTATACAGACAAGAAAATACCGGAACTTGGGTATTTTCGGGTTGTCCGTCCGTCTCTAGTTTAAACTTGAGTTCGAAAAGAGCACGTCTACAAGCTGCATTCAGGTTACAAGTCTATTTACGGAAAGCAACAATCTTTTAGAAAACAGCCTTACAAAAGAAAAAATGGCTCCCGGGCAGGGAACCATTTCTTTAGTGAGTTTCTTTTGTAGAGCATTCCGTACAGGTACCGTAGATTTCCATACGGTGATTGTTGACTTTAAAACCCGTCACATGAGAAGCGAGCTGCTCTACTTCATCCAATCCCGGATAGTGGAAGTCTACGATCTTACCGCATCCATCACAGATGACATGATAGTGATCTGTCGTGACAAAGTCGAAGCGGCTTGAAGCATCTCCGTATGTCAGTTCTTTCACCAGACCCACTTCCCTGAAGACCCGCAGGTTGTTATATACAGTGGCCACACTCATATTAGGGAATTTCCCTTCGAGTGCCTTATATATGTCATCAGCTGTAGGATGAGCCATTGAATCGATTAGAAACTCTAAAATCGCATGACGTTGAGGCGTGATACGGACTCCGGTTTCTTTCAATGTTGCAATTGCTTCTTTCAATTGTCCTTCTTCTAACATCGCCATGCACCTCTTTTCATAAGAATTATTATTTTATAATCTTTATAAATAGTGTACTAATCAGGACAACCTTTTGTCAATCTTTCACCTCAGCGCATACTTAAAAATAACGTTTATTTTTTAAACACTGCTATTGATTTCCGTGCATGACCTCGCTTTCGGAGGGCGGTTGGGGAGCCTCCTCTCCTTATTCAAGGATAGGAACTGTCCAGCTTCAGGGCTTAGGAGGCACATGTCATAAGCCAAACCGCCCAAGAAGGCAAAGTGCGCCTTCCAGGCCGATTCGTCTTATGCCACACGCCTCTGAGCAAAGCCCTTCCGCATTTCAGTTAGGAGTCTTCGTCTTGCACTCCAATCAACCGCTGAAGTGGCTTTGTATAACCGTATATGAAGTCCTTAAAATCATTTACTGATGCAGATTCTTTTCCTCTTCCCCCAGCTGTTGATTGATGTATCTGGCTGCCACAAATAAGAAATCGGAAAGCCTGTTGAGGTATGACAATACTAACGGATTGACATCTTCCCCTATTCCGACGGCTTCGCGCTCTGCTCTTCTTACAATAGTGCGTGCGGTGTGCAGTGCCGCTCCTGCGGGATGGCCGCCGGGCAGTATGAAGTTTTTCAACGGCGTAAGTGTTCCATCAAGAAAATCGATTTGTTCTTCAAGCTCCTTTATATCTGAATCTTCAAGCTTCCACTTCACTTCTTTCCCGGATGGTGTCGCAAGTTCTGCCCCCACATGAAAGAGGGCTGTCTGAATTTTGTGGAAGAACCCTTCAAACTTTTCTTTTCCATCGAAATACTCTGCTTTTAAATAGCTTAACCCGAGTCCGATCATTGAATTCGCTTCGTCACAAGTTCCGTAGGCCTCAACACGCTGGTCTTTTTTTGATACACGTGAACCGTATACCAGTGAAGTTGTCCCCTTATCGCCCGATTTCGTATATATTTTCATCTTAGTAACCCCTCTCTGTATCGATCACATTCATCATTTCTTCACTTCTATTATTACTATATGCTTTTAAATTCTTTTTAAAAATTTCAAGTGCTCTGGGCATATACATCTTTGTGATGCTGGAAAGATGCGGTGTCACCGAAATGCCTTCTTCCTTCCAGAATGGGTGATCTGAAGGCAGCGGCTCCCGCTCGAATACATCAAGGAAGATATGGCCGATCTTCTTTGTTTTCACCGCTTCCAGCAGCACGGATTCTTCAACCAGGTCACCCCTGCCGATATTGATGAACACCGCTGTATCCTTCATTTTATCAAAATGCTCCGTTTTGAGGATGTACTTTGTATCGTCTGTGCTCGGCAGTACTGCTACAAGATAGTCTGCGTGCGGAAGATATTCTTTATAAGTACTGAGTGTAAACATCTGATCAAAGTGTTCCACCATTTTACCGGTTGAATTCAACCCGGCTGTCTTCATGTTGAAGGCTTTTGCCAGCCTGGCAATTTCACTTCCGATGGCGCCTGCCCCTAAAACAAGCAGAGAGGCACCATTCAGTTCAGATGTTGGAAGCCGTCTGCTCCATACTCCCTCTTCCTCTTGCTTTAGTACGGACCCCAGCTGTTTGGCATGCTGAAGCATCAATCCTAATGTGAATTCAGCCATCGGCACCTTATGTATACCCCTTGCGTTTGTGACCAGGATGTCTTTTTTCCTGATTGCTTCAAACGGCATTTTCTCCAGCCCCGCAGAAGTAACCATGATCCACTTCAGGCTTCTTGCACGTTCAATATGCCGGTCAGTCAAATCCTCACCCATCGTGACGATGATTTCTGCGTCAGGTAATGCTTCTTCAGCATCGCTGATCTTTTTAAAAAAAGAAAATTCAGCACCAGGAAAGTGATTCCTCAAATCGTTTACGAATTCTTCCTTAGGCTGAAACGTAAATATCACTTTCATCCTTTTCCCTCCCATACCTATTGAAGATAGTTTATCATAATTCCGAATCTTCTATAAAAAAAAGAGGACCGATCTTGATCGGTCCTTACACGGATGAGACTGACTTATTTGAGGAGGTTGCCCTAATCTTACTATATGTCCCTTTCATTCAAGTGAATGGACAAAAGCCTCATCCTTTATAAAATAGGCTTAAAAATAGGCTTATGAGAGATTTTCTTCTATATATTTCAGCGCTTCCTCGACATGCCCCTTCACCCTGACTTTTCTCCATTCTTTTGCCATATTTCCTTCTTTATCGATAATGAAAGTGGAACGCTCGATCCCCATATATTCCTTACCGAAGTTTTTCTTCAGCTTCCAGACGCCGTATTCTTCAGCAACTTTATGATCTTCATCCACCAGTAATAAAAATGGCAGACCATGTTTCTCCACGAACTTTTCATGCTTCTCAACCGGGTCCGGGCTAACGCCTAGGATCACCGCATCAAGTTTATCAAAATTTTCATGCTGATCCCTGAAGTCACAAGCCTCCGTGGTGCACCCAGGCGTCATGTCTTTCGGGTAGAAATAAAGCACTACATTTTTGCCCCTGTAATCAGAGAGTTTCACTTTTTTACCATTACTGGCCATCAATTCAAACTCAGGTGCTTTCTGTCCTGTTTCAACCTTCATTTCCTGATCCCTCCATTTTTCATGATTCTAACGTTAGCGTACCCAATGGGAGGGAAAAACTCAAATCATAAGGAATCACTTTTCATAATTCATAAATGATTTCACAACGAAAGCAGCCGGAATCGTAAATCCGAGCCATGATTCAATTAGCGCGATACCCCTGCCTATGCCGACAGGGGTCACATCCCCGTAGCCGACTGAAAATAAGGTAATCCCGCTGAAGTACATCGTTGTAAAGAAGTGATCAAAAAAGTCCCCGGTAACAGGCCGTCCATTTTCCACCAGGATTTGCACCCCTTCAAGCTGCAGCAGGGTAAACAGGAGTCCAAATCCGAGCATAATGGTCACATAGCACATGCCCAGAAAGAAAAAATGATGAAAGGATACATAGTGGACCTTCCACCTGGAAGGATAGAATAACGCTCTTAAACTCATGATCATACAGATCAGAATCATGAAAGCCATCAAATAGATCATCAAGATTCCCACTTTCAAAGCTTGTCTCTGTATATGTACGCTTTTGACATTGATTTCATTCCGAAGTCCAGATCTAATTTGCTAAAAAGCTCGCGCCCATACTACAATAGAAAAGGTAAGTTGACAGGAATAATCCAGGAGGTAATCCAATGAATTTTACTCAATCAGAATCATTACATAAAGAAGCTCTGGAACATATCGTGGGAGGGGTGAACAGCCCATCCCGCTCTTATAAGGCAGTGGGCGGAGGCTCCCCTGTTGCGATGGAAAGAGGAAAAGGTGCTTATTTCTGGGACGTGGACGGAAATAAATACATCGATTATCTGGCAGCATACGGCCCCATCATCACCGGGCATGCACACCCTCATATAACAGAAGCAATCAAGACAGCTGCTGAAAACGGGGTGCTCTACGGGACGCCTACCCGCCACGAAGTGAAGTTTGCGAAGATGATCAAAGAAGCGATGCCTTATATGGATAAAGTGCGTTTCGTCAACTCAGGTACTGAAGCCGTGATGACGACCATCCGTGTGGCCCGCGCGTATACAGGAAAAGATAAAATAATCAAATTTGCCGGCTGCTATCACGGTCATTCCGACCTGGTGCTTGTTGCAGCGGGTTCAGGCCCTTCAACGCTTGGAACACCAGATTCTGCGGGGGTGCCTAAGAGCATCGCACAGGAAGTCATTACGGTCCCTTTCAATGATATCGAGCCGTTCAGGGAAGCCATGGAAAAATGGGGAGATCAAATAGCAGGGGTACTGGTTGAGCCGATCGTAGGGAATTTCGGCATTGTCGAGCCGAAAGAAGGATTCCTCGAGCAGGTCAATGAGATCGCCCACGCCGCCGGCAGTCTCGTCATTTATGATGAAGTCATCACTGCTTTCCGCTTTATGTACGGCGGTGCCCAGGATATGCTTAAGGTACAGCCGGATCTCACGGCGCTTGGAAAAATCATCGGGGGAGGCCTGCCGATCGGTGCTTACGGCGGCAAGCTTGAAATCATGGAACAGGTTGCACCGCTCGGGCCTGCATACCAGGCTGGTACGATGGCAGGAAATCCTGCTTCCATCCTATCAGGGATCGCCTGCCTTGAGGTTCTTAAACAAGATGGCGTTTACGAGAAGCTCGATGCACTTGGTGCGAAGCTTGAAGAAGGAATACTGGCCGCAGCCGAAAAACATAATACACCGATTTCAGTCAACCGCCTGAAGGGTGCACTCACTCTCTATTTCACAAAAGAAAAAGTCGAAAACTACGAGCAGGCCGAAGCCACAGACGGAGAAATGTTCGCCAAATTCTTCAAGCTTATGCTGAACCAGGGCATCAACCTCGCCCCATCCAAATACGAAGCATGGTTTCTCACAACAGAGCACACCGAACAAGACATCAAAAAAACACTGGAAGCAGTAGACAAAGCATTTGCCCAGCTGTAATATACTATTTTCAATTTCCCCCCGCTTCAAATATGAAGCGGGGATTTTCTGTTTAATAATGGAGGTTTATTTAAAATACTAATTATGTGCCTTTTAGTAATGTGAATGGATACTAGCGAATTTGACTCCTGCGGGTGATCGAGGAAGGGATAAGAGATGTCCAGCTCCGGGGGCTAGGGGCTCGAGGTCATAAGTCAAACAAACCAAGCGCCTTTCCGGCTTGTTTGCCTTATGCTTGTCGCCTCTGAAAGAGCCGCCTTTGCTTTTCTGACACACAGACGGGACTTTGAGGAGGTTCAGCTTCGTTTTAGCACTTCAATTCGGAATTTTTTTGGATAATCTTTCAATTTTGGCCGGGAATCTTTCGAAAACTCGACTTATTCTTTCGTTTTCGGGCCGAAATCTTCGAAATCCGACCATTAATCTTCGAATTTTGAAAATAATTCCGCCACTTACCAAAAACATCCAAAACCATAGCGAACAATACCTCTACTTCCAACCCTGCGAAAAGCGAAGTCTCCCACCGAAATTAAATGCGGCATTTTCAAATGGAATATTCCTAATATCATGTAAACCCTGCCATTCCCAATAAACTAATCCCCCGTTTAACCCCTGTCGAATAAGGTAATAAAATTGTATAAAACTATTTTCATTTGCCTATTGCTATTGCTTGAAAATGCCTGTATAGTACAGTATTGTTTATCAAAAGTCACTCAAGAAAGGACCTGTTTGCATGAAACTTGGTGCCCGCATCCTTAAAACGGGAATCGCGATCGTCATTGCATTGCTTGTTTCACAGATGTTAGGCATTCCATCTCCAGTATTCGCAGGGATTGCAGCGATATTTGCTGTTCAGCCGACCATTTACCGCTCTTATTTAACTATTATCGAACAAATCCAGGCAAACCTGATTGGAGCCGGAACGGCCGTCATATTCGTTCTTTTATTCGGAAGCAATCCGCTTGTAGTCGGATTCGCTGCCATTGTAGCCATTGCCATCATACTTAAACTTAAATTGGAAAAAACGATCGGCCTGGCATTGGTGACGTTGATTGCCATCATGGAAGTCACCGATCAGGCATTCATCCAGTTTGCACTTATACGTTTTTCAACGATCATGATCGGGGTTTTCTCCTCGTTCCTTGTGAACCTGGTGTTCATCCCGCCTAAATACGAAACCAAGCTGTATCATAGAATTGCAGACTCAAGTGAAGAGATTTTAAAATGGATCAGATTGAGCATGAGGCATGCGACTGAATTCCACTTGCTGAAAAAAGACCTTGAACGGATGAAAGAAAAATTGATCAAGGTCGACCAGCTTTATCTTCTTTATAAGGAAGAAAGGGATTATTTCAAGAAGAACACGATCTCCAAAAGCCGTAAGCTCGTCATTTACAGGCAGATGATATCGACGGCCAACAGAAGCTTCGATATCCTGAAGAGGATAAACCGCTATGAAAATGAAATCCTGCAATTGCCCGATGAACTTAAGAACAGCATTAAAGGACAGCTCGACTGCCTCCTGACTTATCATGAACAGCTGCTGCTGAAATTCATCGGCAAGATGCATCCCCATACAGATTCTGAAGCCTATCAGGATGTATGCCTGCACCGAAAAGAGCTGCTGAAAAGGATGCTGACTGAAATCCAGAACAACAGCGAAAATGAAAATGTCCAGAACTTCCATATGCTTCATATCTTCTCGGCCATTTTTCTTTATGATGAGCATCTTGAGCACCTCGAAAAGCTGATCACAAGCTTTCAGTCTTACCATACAGAAGAAAACGAAGTGGAAATCCGTGAAGAAGAAGAATAAAAAAGATCGTCCATCCCCACAGGGAGCGGACGATCTTTTTTATTAGTTCTTCATCTTCGGATCGAGTGCGTCACGCAGCCCGTCTCCCATCAGGTTGAACCCGAGAACCGTCAGCATGATGGCCAGACCCGGGAAGATCATGGTCCACGGAGCCTGGAGCATGAACATCCGGGCATCAGCAAGCATTTTGCCCCATTCCGGAGTCGGTGCCTGCGCACCGAGACCAAGGAAGCCAAGAGCGGCAGCTTCAATGATGGCGGTGGCGATCGCCAGTGTCCCCTGGACGATGATCGGAGCCATACTGTTAGGAAGCACATGGCTGAAAAGGATACGGCTGTCCTTCATACCAATCGCTTTTGCAGCCATGACGTATTCTTCCTGTTTAACACTCAGCACCCTCGAACGGATCAAACGTCCAAAGTTCGGGATATTGATGATCGCGATGGCGATAAGTGCATTTCGAAGAGAAGGTCCAAGAGCTGCTACTACTGCGATTGCAAGCAGGATACTCGGAAAGGCAAGCATGATATCGAAAAACCGGGAAATGATTGTATCCACCCATCTTCCGTAATATCCAGCCACGATCCCAAGCAGACTTCCAACTACCGCGGACCCGATAACCGCGAAGAAACCGACCGTTAATGAAATTCTCGCCCCATGGATGATTCTCGACAGGATATCACGTCCAAAGTCATCCGTTCCCAGCCAGTTCTCTGAAGAAGGGGCTTGCAGCCTTTTGGATAAATCCTGGTCATTGATTCCCTCTGGGGCAATGGCAGGAGCTGCGATGGCGAGTATGACGAAAAACAGGACGATACAAAACCCTGCCAGGGCAATCTTATTTTTCACAAAGCTCTTCCATGCTTCTTTCCAGGGAGACACCGTTTCTTCCTGGAGAGAAGGGTTCATCTCTTTTTGCGGTTCTGCTATTTCTGACATGAGAGTTCACCTCTTTCTTCTGTCGATGTTAGTTGTATTTAATACGCGGATCTACGGCCGCATACAGTAAATCTACGATTAGGTTGATTGTTACGAAGATGGTGGCGACGACGAGAATGCCGGATTGAATCACAGGATAATCTCGGTATCCGATGGCTTCATAAATATAGCGTCCGATGCCCGGCCATCCGAATATGGTCTCAGTCAGTATGGCACCGCCCAGGAGAAGCCCCATCTGGAGTCCAATGACAGTCAAAACCGGAATGATTGCATTCTTCAGGGAGTGCTTGTACACAACCCAGAACATTTTCAATCCTTTTGCACGTGCGGTACGGATATAATCGGAACGCATGACTTCAAGCATGCTTGAACGTGTCATCCGGGCAATGATTGCCATTGGAATGGTGGCTAACGCAACTCCCGGAAGGATGAGATGCTTGATTACTTCTCCCATCTGCTTGAAATCACCCTGGATGAGTGTGTCTATCAAATACAGGTTCGTAATCGAATCAATCGGGTTCCGTATGTTTTCCCTTCCGGTTGTAGGAAGCCAGTCCAGCTGAATTCCGAATATCCACTGCTCCATCAAACCAAGCCAGAAAATAGGCAGGGATACACCTATCAAGGCCAAGATCATAGCGGTATAGTCAAACCATGAATTCTGGAACCACGCACTGATGATCCCTGCATTCACCCCGATTACCACTGCAATGATGATCGCCACAAGGGCAAGTTCGAAAGTCGCAGCCAGATACGGCCAGATCTCCGATGACACTTCCACCTTGGTCCGCAGTGATTCTCCCAGGTCGCCTGTCAGCAGTCCCCCAAGGTAGTTGAAATACTGTACATACCATGGGTTATCGAGTCCAAGCTGCATCCTTAGCGCTTCTACCGCTTCCTTTGTGGCCTGCTGCCCGAGGATGACCTGTGCTGGATCCCCAGGTATCGCACGTATAATGAAAAATACAATCAGGGTCATCCCGAGTAAGACGGGAATCAATTGAAGCAGTCTTCGTATGGTGTATTGAAACATCTTGTTCACCTCTCTGAATGGAGATTCTATAATACTGTGAAGTTCGTTCATTTAATCTTGCCGGGCTCTGCCCCACTATGTATAAACGGGGGAGATGATATCTCCCCCGTCCTCCGCTACTGATTATTGTTCGATATCAACTGCGCCTAACCAGTCGGAACCAGTTGGATGCGGCTTGAAGTTTTTGATTGCTGCACTTCCTGCAAGTAATGGCGTAGAGTGAGCAAGAGGTACCCATGGAGCATCTTCGTGAATGATTTCCTGGGCCTTTTTGTAAAGCTCTTCACGTTTTGCCTGGTCGACTTCTGTCTGCGCATCGATCAGGATTTTGTGAAGTTCATCATTACTGTAGTAAGAGTAGTTGTTGCTTCCGATATTGTCTTTATCAAGTAACACATAAAGGAAGTTATCAGCATCACCATTATCGCCAGTCCAGCCAAGCAAGAATGCATCAGCTTCCCCTTTACTTGCTTTATCAAGGTAAGTTGCCCACTCATAAGAAACGATGTTGGCTTTGATTCCTACTTCAGCGAGATCAGCCTGAATGGCTTCTGCCACTTTTTGACCATCCGGCATGTAAGGACGCGGAACAGGCATTGCCCACAGTTCCATTTCGAATCCTTTTTCGTGACCTGCTTCTGCAAGAAGTTCTTTTGCTTTTTCAGGGTTGTACTCATAGCCTTCGATATCATCGTTGTAGCCAGCGATTACTGGAGGCATAGGGTTTTTCGCAACATCCGCTTTACCTTCGAAGAAGGCATCTACGATCTCTTGCTTGTTGATCGCGTAGTTGATTGCCTGACGTACTTTAGGATCGTCAAACGGCTTGCGGGTAGATGTGAGACCTAAGTATCCAACGTTCATTGACGGACGTTCGAATAACTGTAATTGATCATTGCCTTCAACCTGAGAGGCATCACTTGGATTCACACCATCTGCAAGATCGATCTCACCTGAAATCAATGCATTCAGACGAGCAGAGTTTTCAGGGATTGATTTGAATACCACTTGATCAAGTTTAGGAAGATCTTTGTTCCAGTAGTCTTCATTCTTTTCAAGGACGATCTTGTCATTACGTTTCCACTCAACAAACTTGAATGGGCCTGTACCTGCATCTGTCGGTGCTTCGCCAAGTTTGTCACCCAATTCGTCAATTGCTTTAGGGCTGACGATAGCGAAAGGACTCATCGCGATATTTTTTAAGAATGGAGCTTGAGGACGCTTCAGAACGAATTCAACCGTCTTATCGTCTACAGCCTTCACTTCTTTGATTACGTGACCTTCATCACCTTTGAAGCCTCCGAACATTGAGCTGTAATATGGGAATGTATCAGCGTTCCCGTTCATCCAGCGCTCAAAGTTCTTCACTACTGCATCTGCATTGAAGTCGGTACCGTCCTGGAACTTGACCCCTTCACGAAGTGTGAATGTATAAGTCAGTCCATCGTCAGATACCTTCCATTCCTCTGCAAGTCCAGGATTTGGTTCAGTATCCTGCTCACCGAATTTCACTAACGTTTCAAAAATATTCTTCGTTACCTTGAATGATTCACCGTCTGTTACAGTACCCGGGTCAAGAGCTACTGAGTCTCCCCCGCGTCCGAAGATCAATACTTTCGGATCTCCGCTATCTTTACTGTCGCTGCCTTCTCCTGAAGAACCTTCAGAACCTCCGCATCCGTAAAGTACGGATGACAGGACCAAGATGAGCAGCAATAAAACTGACCAGCCTTTCTTCCTCAATGAAATCCCCTCCTGAATAATGTTTATATATTATGAGGCTTGCCGCCTAATAAAGATGGCAAGCTACATAATGCCCTGGTTGGTGTTCCTTAAATTCCGGCACCTTCTCTTTACATACATCCGTTGCGAAAGGGCAGCGGGTATGGAAGGTGCATCCGCTCGGCGGATTGGAAGGACTCGGGATATCCCCCTGCAGAAGCTGTGTTTCCCTCTTGAAGTCCGGATCTGGTATCGGGACCGCTGAGAGAAGAGCCTGGGTGTAAGGATGCAGAGGCTCCTCGTATAAGTTCTCACTATCGCTGAGCTCTACCATTTTCCCTAAATACATGACTCCCACTCTATCGCTTATATGCCGGACCACACCCAGATCATGCGCAATGAAAATATAGGTGAGTTCGAACTCTTTTTGCAAATCCTGCATCAGATTTAAAACCTGGGACTGGATTGATACGTCTAATGCAGAGACAGGTTCATCCGCAATGATCAGCTTGGGCTTCGTCATGAGCGCACGGGCAATCCCGATCCGCTGCCTCTGCCCGCCGCTGAATTGATGCGGATAGCGTTTTGCGTGATAACTGCTCAGACCGACAATATTCAAGAGTTCATGCACTCTTTCTCTTCTTTCCTTGGCAGATCCCATCCCGTGTACTTTAAGGGGCTCTTCCAAAATCTTTTCAACCGTATGTCTCGGGTTCAAGGAAGCATACGGATCCTGAAAGACCATTTGGATTTCCCTTCTGATCTTTCTCATCTCCGAGTTTGATAGACTCGTAAGCTCCCTGTCTTCGAAAGTGACCTTCCCCTCGGAAGGGTCGATCAGTCTCATCAGCATCCTGCCGGTGGTGGATTTACCACATCCGCTTTCACCGACGATCCCGAGCGTCTCCCCTTTGTTCACGGTAAAAGAGACGCCGTCTACTGCCTTGACGGAGCTGACAGGCCGTCCAAGAATTCCGCCTGTTATCGGGAAATGTTTTTTAAGATTCTCAACTTTCAGCAATGGTTCCGTCATAAACTCCCTCCTCTGTTTCATCGAACAGGAAGCACCTTGTGCAATGTCCTGGTGTCGTTTCATATAATTCCGGCGTCTCTACAAGACAGCGGTCGAAAGCATAGTCGCAGCGTGCGGCAAATCGGCATCCACGCTTGATGGATCCGGGCTTTGGAACATTCCCCTGAATCGAATGGAGCCGCTGCTGTTTAACCCGCATATCGGGGACGGACTGGATGAGCCCCTTCGTATAAGGATGCTGTGGGTTTTTAAAGATTTCTTCCACTGTTCCTTCTTCAACCACTTTACCTGAGTACATGACGACGATTCTCTCACACGTCTCTGCAACGACTCCCAGGTCGTGGGTGATCAGAAGCACTGCCGTATTCAATTCCTTGTTCAGCTTTTTCATCAGCTTAAGGATCTGTGCCTGTATGGTCACATCGAGTGCTGTGGTAGGTTCATCTGCGATCAGCACTTTTGGGTCGCATATCATGGCCATGGCGATCATGACCCTTTGCCTCATCCCACCGGATAACTGGTGCGGATATTCCTTGATCAGTTCATCAGCGCGAGGGAGGCCGACCAACTTCATGATTTCGACTGCCTTATCCCTCGCTGCTTTCTTTGTCGCTTTTGTATGTATGCGTATTGCTTCAGTCAATTGATCTCCTATTGTAAATACAGGGTTCAGCGATGTCATTGGTTCCTGGAAGATCATCGCGATGTCATTCCCCCGGATATCCCTCATCCGTTTTTCAGAAGCTTTTGTCAGATCTTCATCCTTGTAAAGAATCTTGCCGCCTGTAATTTTCCCCGGCGGACTGGGCACCAGCCCCATGATTGAAAGGGATGTGACACTTTTACCGCATCCGCTCTCTCCGACCACTCCCA
The DNA here is from genome assembly GCF_001456935.1 of [Bacillus] enclensis. Classification (GTDB taxonomy): domain Bacteria; phylum Bacillota; class Bacilli; order Bacillales; family Bacillaceae_B; genus Rossellomorea; species Rossellomorea enclensis. Next base: position 14,224 of record NZ_KQ758482.1, read on the forward strand.
GGATTTCACCTTCATTTACATGAAAACTAACGCCATCGACTGCAGGAACTTCTCCGTCATCGGTAAAAAAGGAGGTCCTTAGATCTTCTACAGTTAGTAAAGGACGTGCTTGACTCATTCAAATCCTCCCCTTGAAACAATTCTCTCTTTTCTCAATTATGGTACTTTTCTAAATTTTTATATGATTCTTATTATACAAGATGTTACAAATGTTGCAATCTATTTTCAGAATTTTCTTCTTTCCCTATTTTTTCGTCTATGTTTCCTAATCCATTTCAATATATGTCCAAAAACCCGATTCATTCCTCCCATAGTTTTTAGCAGAGTAAAGAAGCGTCCGGTCCATTTATAGGAGATGATTGGTATTTTCATAAAAATATTTGTTACTTTTCTCCCAAACACAAAAAAACCGCCCCTCACTGCTCTCTGCAGCGAAGGACGGGCCTTCAATCATTGATCTAATTGTTGAACCTGGAACAGCTTATAATAATGTCCCTGTCTTTCCATCAATTCCTGATGGGAGCCCATCTCGGCAATTTCTCCATATTCCATGTGGATGATCCTGTCGGCATGGGTGATGGTGGATAAACGGTGAGCCACAATGAATGTGGTTCGTTCTTTAGCCAATTCTTCCAATGCTTCCTGAATCAGATGCTCACTCTCAAGATCGAGGGCAGATGTTGCTTCATCAAGGATAAGGATGGGAGGATTTTTCAAGAAGACCCTTGCAATGGCGACTCTCTGTTTCTGGCCGCCGGAAAGCTTCACTCCTCTTTCCCCTACCCGTGTATCATACCCTTGAGGGAGTTTCATGATGAATTCATGGGCATTTGCCGCCTTTGCCGCTTTGATGACATCTTCATCACTTGCTTCCGGGTTCCCAAACTTAATATTCATTTTCACAGATTCACTGAAAAGGATATTATCCTGAAGGACCATTCCGATTTTATCCCGGAGAGACCTGACCTCGAATCTTCTGATATCTGTACCGTCCAGACGGATTTCCCCTTTGGTCACATCGTAGAAGCGCGGGATCAAGCTGACAAGGGAGGATTTCCCCCCTCCGCTCATCCCGACAAGTGCTACGGTTTCCCCGGAGTGGATATCCAGGTTGAGGTTTCTCAGCACCTCTTCTTCCTGCGGGTCGTATTGGAAAGATACATTCCTGAACTGAATATTCCCTTCGACATTCCGGCACGGAACCGCACCTGGCTCATCGTCAACATCATATTTTTCATCCATGAATTCGAAAACCCTGTCCATGGATGCGATTGATTGTGTAAGGGTCGTCGATGAATTCACCAGCCTTCTCAGCGGATTATATAACCGATCGATGTAGGCAATGAACGCTGCCATTGTCCCTATCGTCAAATCACCTTCGATTACCTGCAGACCAGCGTATCCGATGATGATCAGCGGAGAAATATCCGTAATCGTGTTCACAACCGCGAAAGCTTTTGCATTCCAGCTCGTTTGCTTCAACGCTTTTGAAAGGAAGTTGCTGTTCTGTCCTTCGAATTGCTTTTGTTCGTAATCTTCCACTGCAAAACTCTTGATGACGGACATCCCCTGCACCCGTTCATGTAAATGGCTTTGCACTTCTGCAAGCGCCTGGGAGCGCTCCCTGGTCAGTCCGCGCAGCCTGCCGAAGAAATAACGCACGGAAAATGCGTAGAAAGGAAAGGCAATCAATGAAACCAGGGTCAGCTTCACGTCCATGGTGAACATGATGGCCAGCGCAATAATAATGGTTGCTGCATCCAGCCAAAGATTCATCAATCCCGTGATGACAAAATTCTTTGTCTGCTCGACATCATTAATCACTCTCGAGATCACTTCTCCCGCACGAGTATTGGAGTAATATTTAAAACTCAATTTCTGAATGTGTGAAAACAGCGTATCCCTTAAATCAAAAAGGATTTTATTCCCGGTCCACTGTGCAAAGTATTGTCTGTAATACTCCACTGGCGGCCTAATGATAAGGAACAGGACGAGCATGACGCCCATGACCGTCAATAATGTGTTTGTTTTTTCCTGAGTTGATAAGGTCCCATTGCCCACGATATCATCAATGACATATTTAATGAGAACAGGGATTAGCAAAGGAATAGCAAACTTTATGATGCCTATGATAAGTGTACCTATGATCTGCCAGCGGTAAGGCTTAACAAATTGCAGGTAACGTTTAATACTATCCAAGTCAAAGCTCCTTTCTGGATATATGCCTGTGTTTCGTTCTCTGAAGTAAAACCCAATGAAAAAGGGATGACCCGTAAGGAACATTACTTTCCTTTTCTCCAGTTGCCTGTGCAGGAAGAGAAAAGGAGGCTCCTTGCCGGGTCAGCCCTTCGTAAACTATACTGTTGTTCAGGTTGGTTACCCCCTATGTGTCAAATAGCGTTCATACCAGATGTCGATAAAGTCAGGCGCAAAAGGACCTTTCCTCTGCCGGATCCACCGTACAAGCTTGTCTACATTCCTCTTCAGGATGTGATCGATCACATCCGGGTAACCGTACAATTTTCGATGAGCCTCGTATTCATCCTCATCAAGCAAGGTATACGTCATATCCGGAAACACTTTGATATCCAGATCATAATCAATGTACTTGATTGCTTCATGGTCGTATACGAATGGTGAACTTAAATTACAATAATAATAAATCCCGTCCTCACGGATCATACAAATAATGTTAAACCATAGTTCAGAATGAAAATAACAGATTGCCGGTTCCCGCGTCATCCATGTCCTGCCGTCGGATTCCGTGACGAGTGTCCGGTCGTTTCCACCGATGATGATGTTGTTCGTGCCTTTTAAAACAGTTGTTTCGTTCCATATCCGGTGGATGTTTCCATCGTGCTTATAACTATGTATTTGTACAGATCGCCCTTCAGTGGGAACAGCCATTGTATCCCCTTCTTTCCTAACAAATTCCATGTATATAAGTGTTTATTCTATCATTATAACGTTTCCCTCGTAAATTTAAAACAAAAGGGCTGTCTTTAAGGAAATTCTCCTTTAAAGATGGCCCGTTTCAAGAAACTTGTATCGATTTTGTTTTGGTCAGGACAAGTACAATATTGATTATCCTTCTGTACACCGCATTTGATTGCCGTGCAAGACTTCGCTTTCCGCGGGTGACCGTGAGCCTCCTGGCATTCTCGCAGCAAACCCTGTCCAGTTCCAGGGCTTAGAGGCAGATGTCATAAGCCTCTCTTCAAAGCCCTTCCACTTTTCTGTCAGAAGTCTTCGTCTTGCCACTCCAATCAACTGCTGGAGAGCAGCCGGGCCATTTATCCTCATCCTTAATCCTTTGAAATAAAATTTTTGAAAATGAATTATGTCGTGACTTCTTTGTATTCTTCCTGGTAGGAGCGGATGACGTCATCGGTTTGTTCCTGGAAGATGCGGTGGATTTCTTTGAGTTCTCTTTTCTTTTGAAAGATTTCGGTTTTCAGTGATTGTACCTTTGTGAGTTCCTGCAATTCGATCAGTTCATTTTCAAGTTTCTGGCACCGCTCTATTTCTGCCTGAAGAAACAACAGCTTCTCCATTGTCGCCAACTGTTCGGATACTAATTGATTAAATCTTTGCTGCATCAACCTACCATCCCTTCTAAAACAAGTTCTATCCTAAACATTCTCCTCATGCCCGCCAAACCCTTTGACTACATCTGTCATAATCGCACCTCTTTTGTCGATTGCCTAAAAGCATGGAGGGACGGGCCTTTAGCAGACTAAAGGCCCGTCCCTCCATGCTTTAACGTGAAAAAGCACCCGCTGAGACAGCGGGTGCAGCCTGATCAAAGCCGATTAGCGTTGTTGACCAGAGTTTTGACCTTTTTTAGCTTGAGATTGAGCGTTTTGTTGACGCACCTCTTGAGCGTTTGTTTCAGAAGCGAACTCAGTACCGTATTGTTGCTGAGCAGCTCCAGCTTGAGCGTTTTGTTGTTTCACGTGTTGAACGCTAGTACCAGATTGAGTTTTGTTTGGTTGTTTTGCCATTGTAATCACCTCCACGCTAATTAAGATAACCAGGCGTGAGGGAGACTATCCAAAAAATATGAGGAAAAACATTCCATAAATGGACCTTTAAACAAGCAGTGAACGTCCTCCGTCCACGATGATCGTTTGCCCCCTGATCATCGATGAATCATCTGAAACAAGGAACAGAACGGACTTCACAAGATCCTCGATTTCCACCATTCGTCCAGCAGGTGTATTTTTACGTGCATCCTCAAGAAGTTCTTCACGATTCGGGAAATGTTTGAGTGCATCCGTATCAATCGCTCCTCCGGAAACAGCATTGACGATGATGTTCTTTGGAGCAAGCTCTACAGCCAGGTAACGTGTCAGTGCTTCGACCGCTGCTTTCGAGACACCCACCGTCGTGTAGTTATCAAGGTAACGGATGGAACCCAATGAGCTGATGCTGACGATTCTTCCGCCTTTATCCATCAGTTTCGCTGCTTCCTGGGCACAGAACAATAGAGCTTTGCTATTGATGTTCATCGTCCAGTCCCAATGTGACTCTTCAAGCTCCATTACAGGCCTGAGTACTCCTGAGGCCGCGTTGCTGACCAGGACATCGAGACGCCCGAATTCTTCTTTAATCTGTTCGAACATCGATTTGATTTTATCCACATCCCCGACATTCGCACGGACGACAAACGCTTTCCGTCCCAATTTCTCCACTTCTTCTGCTGTTTCCAGCGCTCCCTTTTTACTGCGTGCATAGTTTACGACGATATCGTATCCCTGCTGTGCCAGTTGAATGGCGATTTCTCTGCCGAGTCCCCTGCTGCTTCCTGTCACCAATGCTACTTTTTCACTCACTATAATCATCCTTTCAATTCATTTTCCATATCAAGCAAATGTTTTTTAAAGCATAATCAGCCGCCACTTATTGAAAACTAAGAGAGTTAACAAAAGAAAGGGAGGTCTGATCGTATGTATGTCGGACGGGATATGACGGAGCTGTCCATGCTCCCTAAAAGTGAATGGAAGAAAAGCGAACTAGCCTACTTCCATCATTCACTACAACAAATAGTACCCTATTTGAACACAGAAGGACAATCCATTCATCGGGAAATCGTTGAAGAGATTGAAAACAGGGGTGGATTGAACCGGGGCGAAGCGGACTATACGCATGGAACAAAAACGATTTACGATTAGAAAGTCCTAAGCCCGTCCCTCGATGCTTTAAAGCGCAGAAGGACGGGCCTTGGGTTTAGTTCTTTATGAGTTTCGTTTCTTTCCATATTTTTTGATGAGAGACCGGGAATGCGTATTTTTCCAGTTCCTGTTCAGTTACGGCTATCAGCTCAGTCTCATTTAGTGCACTGCTTTCCACGCTGCCTGCATATACTTCAATATCCCATATGATATGTGAAAATACATGCTGTATCTTGGTGATGGCGCCAGCTTTCAATGAAGCGTCCACTTTATAATCAGCTTCCAGCCTTTCTTCCAGCTGTTTCCTGCCGCTCCTTGAAGTGCTCACCTCGAAATTCGGGAATTCCCACAGGTTCGCGAGCAGTCCTGTTCCCGGCCGTTTATGGATGACAACCCGGTCATCTTCAGTGAAGATCACTGCGGCGGCCATATTAAGTTTGCGTGCGGCTTTCTTTTTTGATTTAACTGGAAGTTCTTCCTGAACACCCTCATCGAACGCACGGCAATGTTCACGTACTGGACACAACAGGCAAGAAGGTGATGTCGGTGTACATATCAATGCTCCCAGCTCCATCAATGCCTGGTTGAAATAAGAGGGATTTTCTTTTGAAATAAGGGCTCTTACAGCTTCTTCAAAGACTTTTCTAGACGATGGTTTTGCGATATCAAGCCAGATTGAAAGGATTCTCGAAAACACCCGCATGACATTCCCGTCCACTGCAGGCTCCGGCTTGCCATAGGCTATGCTGAGGATGGCTCCTGCCGTATAAGGACCGACTCCTTTCAGTGAAGAGATCTCTTTTGGTGTATCCGGAACGATCCCTCCATATTGTTCATGCACTTCCTTTACGGCTGATTGCAAATTCCTGACCCGGGAATAGTAACCGAGTCCTTCCCACGCCTTCAGTACTTCATCTTCTTCCGCAAGGGCAAGCGCATCCAATGTAGGAAATTTTTCAAGGAATCGGTTAAAATAGGGAATGACAGTATCCACTCTAGTCTGCTGTAGCATGATTTCCGACACCCACACTTTATATGGATCACGATCCTTTCTCCACGGCAGATCGCGCTGTTCTCTTGAAAACCAGGAGATTAAATCTTTCTGAAAATCCTCACGTTCAATGGTCTCTAAGTATTTTAACGGTTGTTCTTTCAATTTGTACCTCCAAAGATGTTAGATGTTGCGGTGAATAGGGAATAAATAATGTATTATGAACTTTTTTTCAGCCCGATGCATTTCATTTCTTTCAACCCGCCGCTGATGCAGTCATCCAGCAACCCAAATAATAAATGACCACGGGATGTACGCAAACGTCTGAGAGCATGAAAATGCGCCTCTGTCGGTACAGTGAATGTCTCAATGTATCGATAAGTGTCCGCATCTGATTTTTCCCAGCGGATATCCATTGCGTCATACTGCGGCAGGGACTTCAGGATGTTTCTCATGATCTGCAGGTATTGTTGATGGAGATTTTGCTTGATTTCATATTCAAGATAAATTTGTAATGATTTTTTCATTTGAAATAAACTCCTTTTAACCATCTCATGAAGGGCAGCGAAAACAAACGAATTCAGTCAAGGGAGGACTTTTTTTGGATACAGGTACTCATATCGTTATGGGATTTGCCCTTGGAGGCTTGGCCACGCTTGATCCGGCAGTTGCCGAAAGCAGCGCCACTTCTGCGAGCGTCCTTATAGCTGCGGTCATTGGTTCTCAGATCCCTGACATCGATACTGTGTTGAAACTGCGGAACAATGCTGTCTACATCCGGCATCACCGTGGGATCACACATAGTATCCCGGCCGTTTTGCTGTGGCCCCTCCTTATCGTCGGATGCATCTACCCTTTTTTTCCTGAAGCAAATCTGCTTCATTTATGGATTTGGACATTTATTGCGGTTTTCCTGCATGTATTTGTCGACATATTCAACGCATACGGCACACAGGCCCTGAGGCCGATATCGTCGAAATGGGTCGCTTTGGGTGTGATCAACACTTTTGACCTGCCAATTTTTATCATCCATGTCTTCGGACTTGGCCTGTGGGGGCTTGGTTTTCCGCCTGGCAGGACTTTCCTTGTGATGTATATTGTCATTTTCGCCTATTATGTCCTCAGGTTTCAGGTACAAAAAGCCGTCAAGAACGCTGTGAAAAGAAGGATACCGGAAGCCGAAAAGATCATCGTTTCCCCGACTCTTCGCTTCTTTCAATGGAGGATGGCGGTGGTGACGAAGGATAAATATTATGTCGCAAGGGCATTCAGGCGTTCGATTACGATTTTTGACGAATTCAATCGGATTCCTGTTCCGGATCTGCCGGTCATCACAGCTGCGAAAAAGGATAAAAACCTTGCAGCGTTCTTATCCTTCTCCCCTGTTTACCGATGGGAAGTGGATGAATACGACGATCATTATGAAGTGCGCTTCATCGATCTCCGTTATCGCAATAACGGGCATTATCCTTTCGTCGCACTTGTACAGCTCGACAAAGACATGAACGTCGTCAGCTCTTATACAGGCTGGGTCTTCAGCGAGGAAAAACTCCGTAAAAAGGTAGACATCGACATTTTGATTGATTAACGAGTCAAAGGACAGTCCTTAATTATTTTAAAGGACTGTCCTTCATTATTTTAATGCGTTAAACCTCCGTCTTTACTTTCATGATCAAGAAGGTGTTTGTATTTCGGATTCCTGGCGGCGAATTCATGGATACGGGCACCATAGTTCGTAATCCATTGGCGCACCACTTTTTCGGTCATTTCTTTTCCTTGATATTCATAGCCTGCTTTTGCATAGGTCGTTTCAAAATCCTCCCATACAAGTTCAACCCAGGTTCTTGCCTTCTCATATGAAAGCTCTTCATTTTTTTCGAGTAACAATTCAGTGAGTTCGTGGAATGTCGACTCCATTTCATCTCCTCCTTTTCCATTTGTTTTTATGATAAAGTACAGCGTTCAAACCATACTATTAGTACGTGGCCAAGCTTAGTGGAAGCCTTTGCTTTTTCACGGTGTGAAAGTATAAAACCTTTTAGGAGGCAGATTATGCGTAATAAAACAACAGGATTCCCGAACATGAACAATAATAAGTTCGAAGGGGAGCCGAGAGCGAAAGCTGAATATGCATCCAAAAGGGCCAATGGCACCATCAATACCCATCCTCAAGAACGCATGGCGTCTTCAGGAAAAAGAAAGCAAGACTCAATTTAACGAAGTTCACTTTTTTAGGGGGTAGTCACGATGGGAAACATGAAAAATAATTTCAACCGAAATAAGTACAGCAGTCCATTTAACAAGGCATTCTATAATCCGAAGCATGCCCACTCACAGGCAAATGGACAAACCACGCAAACCCAGAATATGATCATTCTGGAAGCTGAAACACGTAAGCGTTCATAACCTGTCAAGACCCGTCACTCATCGCTTCAAGCGGCGGGAGACGGGTCTTGATTTTATTTTTTGTCAGATTTCAACAGGGAAATCGGCAGGGCCTCTTCCTTTCCATCTCCTCCCAAACGGTAACCCCAGGCAAATACTCCGTTCAGATAGTCAATCTTAAAGAAGACACCGGGATCCCCTTCAATCGGGTAAATGCCGCCGGGCTCATAGTCGTCAGGGTTCTTCAGATATGCCTGCGCCATGAGCGCTTTGCGTTCAAGTACTGCGAATTCATTGACGATTCCCAGCTGCTCTGCTTTTCTTGCCTTTTCTTTCAGGTTTGCGATTTCCTGCTGCAATTCATGCTGTGACATTTCGCTGTATCTTCTTTCTTGCTGTTCCATGTTCTCATCACCTCTACTACTGATTAGTATAGATAAAATGATACAATAAGGAAAGTGGATAGGCTGATTTGATTAATCACGCAGTTGATTTCCGTGCAAGTCTTCGCTTTCCGAGGGTGACCCGTGAGCCTCCTTCAGATTCCTGAGGGATCCACTGTCCAGCTGCAGGGCTTAAAGGCACATGTCATAAGCCTCTGACCAAAGCCCTTCGGCTTTTCTGATAGGAGTCTTCGTCTTGCACTCCAATCACCTGCTTGAGCCGGTAAACAGCCATCATAATAACATAAATAAATCAGAATCAGAAAGGACGATCCATCATGAAAAAAGCGATCATCACAGGCGGCGGCACCGGTCTTGGGAAAGAACTGGGAAAGCTGCTTTCAAAGGACTTTCATATCGTTCTGCTTGGACGTACGAAGGAAAAACTTGAAGAAGCTGCAGGGGAAATAAGAAAGGCTGGCGGCGAGGTGTCCTATGCGGTTCTTGATGTACGTTCACCACTTGAAATTGAACAGGTTTGCTCCACAGAACTCCTTCAAGACGACCTTGGACTGTTGATACATAATGCAGGAGTCGGCTATTTTGGTCCATTTTCAAACACTGGTGATGATGAACTGGAGGCCATGTTTGAAACCAATGTACTCGGACCTATCCGTATAACAAAAGCACTTCTGCCGCAATTGGAAGAGGTGGGAACGACTGTTATCAATATCATCTCCACTGCCGGGCTGAGAGGCAAGAAGAATGAATCGCTTTATGTGGCGAGCAAATTCGCACTGAGAGGGTTCGGTGAGAGCCTTCAAAAGGAATATGAAGATTCGAACCTGAGGGTCGTCAATGCCTATATGGGCGGGATGAATACACCTTTCTGGGATGAAAGTGACCATATCAGCGACCGCTCCCGATTGCGCTCTCCGGTAGAAATTGCGGAAATCATCGTGGAAAAATACAAATCGAATGATGAAATCATCATTGAGTCAAAAAAGTGAACGTAAAAAAGTCGAGGGCCCCCTCGACTTTTCTTCCGTTTTCTATTCCTCTTCTTTTAACACTTCAAGGAGACGTTCGATCTTTTCGATCGCGAATCCTTTCCGGTACAAGGTCTGTTTCATTCTTTGTTCATACTCATAGCCCTCATATTTGGATGACAGCCTTCTGTGAGCTTTCTGTCCCTGGTGATAAAGGGCATCCCACTGTTCGTCCGTATCACGATCTGTATCGATTGTCTCCCAAACGATTTTCATCACTGCGCCGGGATAGCCTTTGCGCTGCAGGTTCTGTTCGATTTTCTGTTTGGCGATCATAAATGAATCTTTCATGTACTTCTTCATGAGCTTTTCTGAAATGGCTGCTGCTTTGTCCACCTGCATTTCAAACGTAAAAGCATCGAGTGCCTCTTCAATATATGGATCATCGACACCTTTCCGGTATAATTCCCCTCTTATCCAGCCCGGGCCTTTGTCAGAAGTATTGATCTGGGTCCCTGTGAAAGCCTTCGCGAATTCTAAATCATCAATATACTTCATATCCTTTAGTTTATGGATGACTTCCCCGATAATGGCTCCGTCTAACTCACTGTCCTTCAAATGATCGCGGATTTCTTTTTCTGTCCTCATTCTGTAGGACAAAAAGTGAATCGCCTTGTTCAATGCTTTTTTTACATCATCGTCATATTGCACTTCAGAGATTTCGAGTTCATCCACTTCAAGCCCTTTTCTCAGGCCGAATTTGGCTAGCACCACTTCATCAACGCTGAACGCATACTTGCCGTCTATAAATAAGTTATATCTTTCATCATTTTTCACTTGCTTCGTAATTTTCGTAATGACACCCATATTTTCCACCTCCTTCTTAATGTAACACATCCGAGTATGTTTTTAATTCTGCAAATAGGTAAAATAATAACTATAACTGGAGGGATAATCATGAAAATTGCCATTACCGGAGGAACGGGGTTTGTCGGGCAGGCAGTGACCCGTGAGCTGCTGGACCACGATCATGAAGTTGTCATATTGACAAGGAGCCCTGAAAAATATGAAAAAAGACGGGGAGTCACTTATGTGAAATGGCTGACAGACGACTCTCATCCACAGGATGGACTTGAAGGTACAGAAGTTTTCATCAATCTTGCGGGTGAATCGATCAACAGCGGCAGATGGACCGATGAACGGAAGAAGCGGATCATAAACAGCCGTATTACATCGACGCAGGAAGTCATCAGTATCATGAAGAATCTGACGCATCCGCCTTCCTGTCTGATCAACGCAAGCGCAATCGGATTCTATCCTTCTTCTACAGAAAACACGTACACGGAAGCGTCTGCTGAGAAAGCAGATGATTTTCTCGGGGAAACGGTTCAAATATGGGAAAATGAAGCTTCGAAAGCTGAAAAAGCAGGTTTCAGGGTCGTCTATACCCGATTTGGCATCATTCTCGGCGAAGAAGATGGCGCCCTTCCCCGCATGGCCCTTCCCTATAAATTATTTGCAGGAGGCACGGTTTTACCCGGGGACCAGTGGATGTCCTGGGTTCATATTGATGATGTTGCAAAGGCAATACGCTTTTCTGCAGAACATGGGGAGATCTCAGGCCCTGTAAATGTTACAGCCCCCACACCGCTCAGAATGAAAGAATTCGGGATCACTCTTGGAAGTGTATTAGGCAGACCCCATTGGATACCGGTCCCTCCATTTGCACTGAAAATTGCAATGGGTGAAATGAGTCAGCTTGTACTGGAAGGTCAGAAAGTACTGCCAAGCGTCCTTTCGGAGAACGGCTTTCAATTCGAATATCCTGAACTTGAAAGCGCACTCGTGAATATTTATCATTCGAAATAGGTATGTCCCCTTCTAATCAAGGTAAAAATAAATACTAAATCTTGAAAGAAGGGAAGTACATAGAATGGATAATAAACGTAAGAAAGACAAAGACAGATCAAAACTGTCAAGTATGCAGGAAGTCACTTATTCGAAGGAATTCAAAAGAGCTGACCGCGCAGCGGGATTCAGCCCCAAACGTCATACGTAAGCAAATATTACCTAACTAAAAGTCCCTCTTTTGCTAAACAATAAAGGTACAAGTTCACTTCAAAGTGATGCTTGTACCTTTGTTTTTAACCTGACAAAAAGGGGATGTTTGTATTGGGCAGATCTCGAGGACATAAAAAACACGATAAAAACCAAAACAGCCTTCCACAGACGCCGGCTGCGTTAAAGTCAGACGGTGTGGACGAAGAGTTCTCAAGGGAGCTTGCCGATCAGGCTGATATGGAAGCACAGGCCCGCGCTAACGCTGCGAACCAGCGTGCACGTGTAAAGAAAAACCAATAGCAGCCCCTCACGGTTAAAATCAGTGGCGTGAGGAATTCAAAAGAAGCCGCCCGGAATCAAATCCGGGTGGCTTTTTCCGTTTTATTTAAACGACGATTGCTTTTTTAGGATGGCCGCCTTTTTTATGGAAGAGGTTCTGTTTCAAATAAGGCATCACCCAATGATCTGCGCCCCAGTAATATGCTCCTTTTCCGGTAAAGAGAAGGATTACTGCAACAGTCAGTAGAATCGGATTCGTGCTCACTGTGCCAGCCATAAGGAAGTTCAGATTCATGAATGCCGCTGCGACCAATGCAGGAATTGTCATCAGTCCGGTAATCAAACCTAAACCTGCAAGGCCTTCTCCCCAAGGGATAAGAATATTGAATAATTCAACATTCGGTACAGCAAATTCTTTTAGAAACTCTGCATACCAGCCCTGCACCGCCGGATTTTCTCCTGCAGCCTTGGCAATCGCCCCCTGCAGGAAGCCGCTTGCGTCAAATCCATCCTGTATCTTATGCCACCCTGCTTCAAGCCATTTAATACCAAGCCAAATCCTGAACACTGTCCATACAACACTAACTTTTTCATTATGCCACCATTTCATGATGGTTCATCTCCTTGTGTTTTATTGTGAAATATTTCACAAATACAAGTAAAAAATAATTCATTCAATCAGCTGATATTGCGGTTTGTTTGTGAAATGATTCACATTTACTTTACACTTATAATATACTCCTTCCACCTCCTGCTTGCAATAGACATTGGCACAGTTCATAAAGCTGTCAAAATTCTCACCTAAAGGTGGTGGGACTTTTCAAAATTTGAACATCATGCTTTTGAAAAGTCCTTCTTCTATAGTAAAATTGATCCTGAATTCAAGTTAAGCTTACACTACCATATTCACAATCTCTTCCACCCACTCTGCCTGCTCATCTAATCCAAGCAATGCAGAGAGGCGGCTATGTACATCCTTGAATTCCATCGCGATATTCTTCATCACTTCAAGAATTCCTTCTGGATCCCTTCCGGTGCTCCAGCCTGCCAGAAGTTCCTGCTCCCTCTGATCAAAGGGAGACCTTTCCCCTTCATACTTAGACCAATCCCCCGGGGCATTCGGCTGTCTGCCGCTTGTCATATCCCATCCGGCGGCCACCGACCACCTCATCATATCCAATGAGTGCAAGGCATAATAAAGTTCTCCCCTCATCACCCTCCTGTAGACTTCATGCATATGGGCAAAGAATTTACTTCTCCACACCTCGAATTCTATCAGCGAAGGTTCATAATAAAGGTCTCTTGATTGTTCACTGACTGCAGTGACGATTCCATTCGGATCATATTCTATCTGTGTTTCTTCTTTTAGATAGAGGGAAGGCCTCAAATCTTCTTGCTTATAGTAAAAAGCATCCACCTTCACAAAGTTTTTATAGTGTGCTACCGTGTGCATCGCCCATGGAAAATCCTCGTAAAATAAGACATCTCCCCATCGCTCTGCCCTTCCCTTTTTGTTCTTTCTGTATTCTTCATACATTTCATCGTTAACTACAATCCGTAAATCAAGATCGGAATAACGATCGTGATTGCCTCTTGCCATTGATCCGCCGTAGAAAAAGGCGAGTATATGTTTATCATTTTCCAGGTCTTTTTTTATATATTCCTTGATTTTGTCCCGTTCGCTGATTAATTTGGCATCTCTTTGTTCTTGATTTCTTTCTACACTCACTTCCTCGCCCCTCTCTTTCACTAGATGGAAGTTCTCCTCCCTGATCTCATTTATTTCAGAAACGAGGAGAGCCTGAAATTGCTTAAATAAATCTTGGATTTCTTCTTCTTGATTGATGAACTGGATGCTTCTTTCATACTCTTCTTCGTTTCTATAGCGGGTAATTTCCATCCATTTTGAAGGGTCATCCCTGCTTTTAAGATGAAGTGAATGGGAGTCTATATGGCGGCTGTAGATTTCCCCTGCCTTTTCCTGAATTTCCAAGTACTCTGTTTCTTTATCCGGCTGGATATGATATTCATAGACTTTAATAAACATCTGTTTAACTCCATCCTCTCCCTGCCAACTAACGTAAATAGATAGTAGTACTTGAATTTTACCACATATTACCTTCCTCTTTCTTTTCATTTCAGTTATTGTAAGAGTAAATAGAATAGACTTGGATATTGAATGATAACGGAAGATTTCGTATGGAGGATGGGACATGAAATCACATAATAAGCTTTGGAGAATGTGGAAAATCATTTCGCTTGCTGTTTCGATTGTCTTCAGGACGTATTGGTATGAGCTGAGGGGAAAATCGGAAGCAGAGAAAGACCGATTGTGGGAAAGGATCGGGCATGAGTTCAAATCAACGTTGTTTGAACTGAACGGGGTGCTGATCAAAGTAGGTCAGCTGATGAGTATACGAGAAGACTTGCTGCCAAAAAGCTTTGTTGATCAGATTAAAGATCTGGTGGACCATGTCCCGCCTTCTCCATGGGAAGAAATAGAAAAGGTTCTGGAAAAGGAGTGGAAGTCTCCTGTCAAGACGAAACTGGAAACGATCGATAAGAGCGCAGTAGCTTCAGCTTCAATAGGGGAAGTGTATAAAGCGTGCCTTACAGATGGGACACCGGTGGCAGTTAAAGTTCAGCGTCCTGAAATTCCTGCACTGGTCAAGACCGACTTCAGGTCGCTTTCCATCATTCTGTGGTTTGTAAGACATTTTGCACCGATCCCAAAAGGATTTATCAATTTTAAGATGCTTTATAAAGAACTGAAACAGGTTATCGAACAAGAGCTTGATTTCTATAAAGAAATGAACACGGCTATTAACTTCAGAAAAAGATTCAGTGAACATCCGGGTGTTAAAATCCCGAATGTCTATCCAGAACTGTGTACAGATAAAGTACTGGTCATGGAATGGGTGGAGGGTGTGCGTCTTAACGACACTGTCCGGATTTCAGGCTTCGGTCTGGAAGGCGAAAAACTAGGTCAGCGTTTATTTCAACTCTTCCTTCCACAATGGCTGGAGGCCGGTACATTCCATGCAGACCCTCATGCAGGGAACATATTGATTCAGCCTGATGGGACCTTTGTTTTATTGGACTTCGGAATGGTCGGTGAAATCACGAAACGCGACTCTGTTCATTTTCAACAACTGCTCGAAGGAATCTTGTTGAAAGACTACCATAAAGCAGCAGAAGCCCTTTCGCAATTAGGGTTCTTATTACCGGAAGCAGACCTTAAGAGCATTGAAAGAATGCTGGAGGAATTTGTATCGATCGACATGGAACAATTCAAACAGATGGATCTGATTTCTGTAAAAAAAGAGATGAACGATATGATGAAGACCCTGCCCATACAGGTCCCGACCCGCTTCATTTTCCTTGGCCGCTCGTTTGCCACGGTGGAAGGGCTTGTTTATACCCTCTGCCCTGAAAAAGAAACACTCGATATCATGAAGCCCGCTTTTCTTAAATGGGTGAAATCCACTGATCGCAGTAAATGGGACCTGCTCCTTAAATGGATAGGATCCCAACCTCTATTCCAGGGAATCCATAAAGTCCGTCAACTGATTGAAATTCCCGATCGATTGATTATACAAAAGGATGATCAGCAGATAAAGAATTTCCGATTTACACTTTACGAAAATCAAAAGAAGCATGCTTTTATCCTCTTTGTCACAGGAATGATCTTTTTCAGCTATGGCTTTCAGGCAGATACAGAAATCCTTTGGCAAGGGGGCACAGCAGTTTCAGCAATTGGGCTGGCAGGTTATCTCATTACTGGTATGAAACAGAAAAAGTGGTTGAAAAAAATTAAAAATCGCAGTTGAATTGTAAATTCTCATGTCTAAAGACAACCATTTTAGATTGGACTTTATACAACGCTAATGATTTCCGTGCAAGACTTCGCTTTCCGCGGGTAGCCCGTGAGCCTCCTCGGCAAGCCTGCGGGAAGAAAAGCGAAGGGGCTTTGCTAAGAGGCGGTTGGAATAAGGCGAAGCGACCAAGAAGTTGCTCTTTGCCTTCTTGGTCGGTTTGACTTATGACATTTGCCTCTTAGTCCTGGAGCTGGACAAGTCTCACATAAGCTACTTTTCCCGCAGGAGTCTACGTCTTGCACTCCAATCAACCGCTGAATGAGCTTAACCCTAATTGTACAAAGAACAAATTAAAAACCCGAACTAATTTGCCTCACCTTATGCAAATTAGTTCGGGTTTTACTTAGACTAAACAACTTTTGTCCCAGCCTCTTTCATTATCTGTATGAGCATTCCCAGCTCGTACATACGATATTTCTGCCATTTTGTTTGGCTTTGTAGAGGGCTTCATCAGCATCTTGAAAAAGGGACTCTTCTTTCTCTTCCACAGGATTGAACGCTGAAACCCCTATGGAGACAGACAATTGGAGTTTCGCCTGATCCGGCAGAAGAAACCCTTGTTTAAATACCGCTTCCCTTACCCTGCCGGCAATTTCTTTTGCATCTTCAACCGTACATTTAGGAAGGAGAAGCGAAAATTCCTCTCCCCCATTCCGGGATAAAATGTCACCCGATCTTGTCAATCTGCTCAATAATTCCGCAAGTTGTTTTAATACTTCGTCACCCGCCTGATGACCATAAGTATCATTGATCTGCTTGAAATGATCAACATCAATCAGGCATATTGCGCATGTTTCATTTTCCTCGATCGCTTCTTTGACAATACGGTTATAATGGGTGTCAAACGAACGGACATTATAGAGGCCAGTAAGCGCATCCCGCTGGGCATTTTCTTTATATTGATAATAGCGTTCGCTCGTTTTTCTAATATAATCAACGAAATACAGTGTCAGATACCCCCCGATGAGTGTACTGACAATGTGAAACAAGGCATAATCAAGCACGGTGCTGTAATCTTCAACGACGATATAAAGCGCAGCAGAGAAAATCAATTGACTGTACAGGAGCAGAGCGGTCCACCTTTTCCAGGGCCCTCCTTTCATATACCTCACGATCAAGCCTGCTCCACCTGCAATGGTAAGCATCATATAGAGCGCAACATAAGACGAGAAGTTGACGTCGATCAGAAAACGGCCCGTTATGATGACAACAGCTGAAATGATCGTCGGCAGGAATCCTCCATAAAACGCTACCAGGATGACCGGGATGTGCCTGAGATCAAGGATCGTGATATTATTGACACCGATGCTGTAGTGCATAAGGATGACACCAAGTAAACCCGCCAGTATACCATCGACTATTTTTATGTAGAATGGTGAACTCATGGTCAGCCTGTTTTTCCTGAACAGCTGATGCCACACAAACGTGAACGACATTAGGAGCGAAATATTTATTACTAGATCACTAATCATATCTGGATCTTTCCTCACATTTTTTGTATAGGTAAATTATACCGTATTACCGTATGAGTTTTCACGTTTTATTTAAATTTTACTCTAATCCCGCTTTTGGTTTCCGTGCAAGACTATGCTATCAGGGGGTGACCCGTGAGCCTTCTGATATGAACGAGACCACCAAAAAATTGACCCACACAGATTTTGGTTATGTTTTTAGGCAATCTTAAATAGACAAGCTCTTTTTGACTTCTCTACTTATTTGGTTCCATACATTGCCGCTATTTATTTCCGTGCAAAACTTCGCTTTCCGCGGGCGGTGGGACTTCGCTCAGAGGCGGGTGGCATAAGAAGAATTGGCCACTTCTCCCGAAGGAGTCTTCGTCTTGCACTCCATTCAAAAGCTGAATTTGACTTATATATTCTTATCTCACTAAACTCACTTAATGACCTCTTACTATTCATCCGGCATCATAACAGGTGATGTCGATATCGTCCCAAATCTACTTTACCTTTATCATTTAAAAGTACACCTTCTGATTGAAGGAGGTGTTGTTGGTAATTGTATTGTCCTTCTTCTTTGAAACCGATTTCCCCTTTGCTGTTTATGACCCGGTGCCAGGGGAGATCATGTTTGCTGCTCATTGAATGGAGGATTCTTACCACTTGCCTGGCTCCTCTTGGACTTCCGGCGTATGCGGCTATCTGCCCGTAGGTCATGACTTTCCCGGAAGGAATGGATTTTATGATGGCTATGGCTTTTTCTGTGAAACGTTCCAAATGATTTTTACTCCTTCACAATTGATATGTTTAGTCTTCCTGATTATATGCAATAGTAATAGAGGATGAAAGAAAGATGCAGATAAAGTCTCTTTCCTACACTAATCTATACTTTTATATTAAACTAAACAGTAGCAAATTTGAGAGGACGTGAAAGTAATGACAATTAAATTGATTGCGCTTGATATGGACGGGACTCTTGTGAATCATGAGGGCGAGGTTTCCCCGGAAAATGAAAAAGCCATCCAGAGGGCAAAAGAAAAGGGAATCCATGTGGTATTGAGTACAGGGCGTTCTCTTCGTAACTGCAGGGATATTTCCGACCAGCTTGGCCGTTCTTCTTATTTAATAACGGTGAATGGCGGCGAAATTTACGATCATGAATATAATCTGGTGGACAGTACCCATCTGGATACCAAACTTGTAAAAGCACTGTGGGCATTAAAGGAAAAACATGATGTATACTTCTGGTCATCGACCACACAGGGCATATTCAATACCCAAAACCCTTTCGATCAGGAAATAGATGCTTATAATTGGTTGAAGTTCGGCTTCGATATCCAGGACGATGAAGTGCGTAAAGTGGTGATGGACGAATTGTTGAAAAATGAAGCACTCGAAATTACCAATTCCAGTCCGACGAATATTGAAATCAATCCAGCTGGCGTGAACAAAGCGGCTGCACTTGTAAAGGTATGTGAACGGCTGGACTTGTCCATGGAAGAAGTCATGGCGGTTGGTGACAGTATGAATGATATAGCCATGATCCGGGAATCAGGTTTTGGAGTGGCAATGGGAAATGCACAGGAAGCAGTGAAGGAAGCTGCCGACTGGGTCACAGGCATCAATACAGATCACGGAGTAGCACAGGCGATCGACAAGGTGCTTGCTGCTGTCGAATCTAAATAACAAGCACTTTTCTGCAAGCTGATAATAAAAAGCGTGATCCCTTTGAAAAGGGATCACGCTTTTTTAATAGTAGAATTACTTAACAGTGATTTCATCATTTTCAAGAGTCACTGTCACTTGTTTCACTTCTTCTTCCTCCAGAAGCAGATCGGCGATTTTGTCCTCTACCCTTTCCTGGATTACCCGGCGCAACGGACGGGCACCGAATTCAGGGTGATAGCCAAGTTCAACAAGCTTATCTTTTGCCTCTTTTTCAAAGCTGACCGTAATGTTTTGATCATTCAATTCTTGTTGAAGATCTTCAAGCATCAAATCAAGTATTTGAAGAAGCTCTTCTTTATGAAGTGACTGGAATTCAATGATACTATCAAAACGATTCAAGAATTCCGGCTTGAAGTAAGAACCAAGTGATTGAAGGATGTTCGTTTCCTTCACGGCATCCGTGCCCCCGGTGGCAAACCCTACGACTGCTTCCTTGACATTCGTCACACCTGCATTACTTGTCATGATGATGACTGTATCTTTGAAGCTTACGGTTCTTCCCTGGCTGTCTGTCAAACGGCCGTCTTCAAGTATTTGCAGGAACATATGCTGAACATCGGGATGAGCCTTCTCGATTTCGTCCAGCAGAATGATTGAGTAAGGGTTCCTTCTTACTTTTTCAGTCAATTGCCCGGATTCTTCATGACCTACATAGCCCGGAGGTGAACCGATCAGTTTGGATACGGAATGTTTCTCCATATATTCACTCATGTCCAGGCGGAGCATGCTGTCTTTGGAACCGAATAGTTCCTCAGCCAGCGTCTTCGTCAATTCGGTCTTACCGACGCCAGTCGGTCCCACAAATAAGAATGTACCGATTGGGCGGTGTTTCGCCTTCAAGCCTGCCCGGCTGCGTCGGATCGCTTTCGCCACCTTTTTCACCGCCTCTGCCTGCCCAATCACTTTATTTGAAAGGTTCATTTCAAGCTCTTTCATTCGTTTCTTGTCATCACTTTGAAGTTTGCCGACCGGAATGCCCGTCTTCGCTTCAATGATTGACTGGATCAGCTCAGGTCCTACTTCCGTTCTTCCCTTGACACCGCCGTTCTCAAGCTGCTTTTCAATTTCTTTTTCCTGGTCACGCAGTTTTGCTGCTTCTTCGTAACGCTCTTCTTTGGTAGCCTGCTCTTTCATTGCATGGATTTCTTTCAATTTCTGATGAAGTGCAGATGTATCTTTCCCTTCTGACTGAAGGTTCATTTTCGCACCCGCTTCGTCCATCAAGTCGATCGCTTTATCCGGAAGGAAACGATCCTGGATATAACGGTGAGACAATTTCACGCATGCCTCGATGGTTTCATCTGTAAAAGTGACACCATGATACTCCTCATACTTACTGCGCAGCCCCTTTAAGATGTCAATGGACTGCTCGGGAGTCGGTTCATTCACCATTACCGGCTGGAAACGGCGTTCAAGAGCCGCGTCCTTTTCGATTTGGCGATATTCCTTAAGTGTGGTCGCCCCGATCACCTGCAGTTCACCACGTGCAAGTGCAGGTTTTAAAATATTGCCTGCATCCATGGAACCTTCGGCAGATCCTGCTCCGACCAGCTGATGAATTTCGTCGATGAATAACATGACATTCTTGCGGTTTTGAAGCTCGCTGATGATGGCTTTCAATCGTTCTTCAAACGACCCGCGGACACCGGTACCGGCGGTCAATGAAGCTACGTCCATCACATACACTTCTTTGTTCAACAGCTTGGACGGTACCTCCCCATCAACGATCTTCAGTGCCAGTCCTTCCGCGATTGCTGTTTTACCGACACCCGGTTCACCGATGAGTACAGGGTTGTTCTTATTACGTCTGTTCAGGATTTCAATGACTCGCTCGACCTCTTTATCCCTTCCGATAACAGGATCGATCAGACCAGCCCTGGCAGCATGGGTTACGTTGCGGCCAAATTGATCAAGAATACCGCCGCCATTTCCCCCAGTTTCCGTTTTAAGCTCCTGGTGATTTGATCCGGATGCGTGCGGCTGGGCTCCACCCATACTCATGCCTTTGAACAATTCATCAAACGGGAAACCGCCATTTAATCCTGATGGCATTTTAGATTGTTGTTGTTGGAAGCATTCCGTACACATCTGCATTCTTGTCTTATGGTTGTTGACTCTTTTGTACACTTCCACTGTTGCCTGGTTCTGATGACATACCTGACATTTCATACAGTATTACCTCCTATTGAATTCGTTTTTATATAGTAACCATTTGTTTAAATAATTTATTGAAGGTCAAGAGATCATTGTTTGACTTTGACTTTCTTTGACCTTATGACTACATTATAATTTGACCTTTTTTGACTTTCAAGGTTTTTGCTTATGGAAATTTTTAGCCTAAACTCTAACCCCTTATATGTAAAAATATAAAAGCTGGCTAGAAATTCGCCAGCTTCCCCCCTGTTAATACCACAAATCACATTCGTCATATTCGTAGTCAACTTTGTACGAGTTATTTTTGGATTTGTTGTTTTCATTTTTACTATCTTCTTTACTGTCATTGCTTTGAACCTGATTATTTTTTGATTTATTTTTACGTCGTGATGCTGCTCCATCAATCAGTTTCATAAGATCCATGCCCTGGACAAGGTTCAATAGGTTCATCGGGATGATATTCCCTGCTCCCCCATTCCCCTGAAGCATAGAACTGAAGCCATTCATCAGCGACTTCGCGTCAAGTTCTTTACCAGTCGTCAATTGGCTGAGCTGCTGCTTAAAAACATCATTGTTTAGAATCCCATTCATCAGTTGCTGAAGGGTATCTGTGTTGAGTGCATCCGCCTTCAAGAATGCTGCCGCTTTATCTTTCAGTGGCTCCATTCCCTTAAGGTTTTCCGGGATGATGGATTCAAGGTGAGTTTTTAGAGAATCGGAATGACCCTTTATCTCTTTATTCAGTTCATTCTCTTTAATCGAAGAAGTCATCATTTCAAGAACCGACTCGATAGGTAATTGCCCGTCTTCTTTCTTGACTTGTTCCTGAAAAAGTTTGTAGAGCTCTTCTATCATATTTTTGTTATCCATGTATATGGTCCTCCTTTCTATTCATGTGAAAAGTTTATAGAAAGCGGTTGTGATAACCGCTTTCCATCGTCTTTCATCTGTTCTTAAAATAATGCGCTGATAACTAAAATAATCAGTAAAGCAATCCCGATAATTAGTGCAGCGATCGGAGCCACACCTAATGTGATCAAGAACGCCACTACTAACAAGACTAGAAGAAGCTTAAAGTAATCAAATTCTTCTGCAGCAGCATGGTGAGCTGGACCTTTTGGCATGAATATCCACCTCCTTGTTCATTTCTTTAATATACTATGGTTGTCCATATGGAAGTGTTTGTTATAGATAACTAGTATCTAGCAAAATGGGTGAATGGATTGATAGGGTGGCATTGAAATAAATTCAACGGGGAATTAAGAGGCTAGTGGTAGTTTAGGTTCTAAACCCGCTTTTGATTTCCGTGCAAGACTTCGCTTTCCGCGGGTAGGCCGTGAGCCTCCTCGTCACTTCTTTCCTGCGGGTGGGAGAAGCGGAGGGGCTTTGCTCAGAGGCGGGTGGCATAAGGCGAATCGGCCATGAAGGCGTTTTTTGCCTTCTTGGACGAGTTGACTTATGAGATGTGCCTCTAAGCCCCGCAGCTAGACAAATAGAAAAGCGGAGGCGGCTTGACCAGAGGCGACAAGCATAAGGTGAGCAAGCCGGAAAGGCGTACTTTGCCTTTTTGGCTTGCTCACCTTATGACCTCGAGCCTCTAGCCGCTGGAGCTAGACACGTCTCTCATCAGCTACTCTTCTCCCAGGAGTCTACGTCTTGCACTCCAATCAACCGCTGGAAACAGCAAAACAAATTGTTATGAAACAAATAAAAACCCGGGCTGCTTTGCTAACTAAAATGCAAAGCAGTCCGGGTTTCACTTATACAAAACACTTTTGTCTCAGCCTTTATTTCAGATTCCTCTTATTCAGACGATTTCTCGATTCCAGTGACGATGGGCTGCAATCGCTTCAATGAAATCGGATGTAAATGTGTCTATTTTCTCAGCTGTCACAACACCTGCACATTGTCCGATGCCGATGTCTTTCAATAAGGAGACCCCTTCATGGGTTGCACCAATAGGTTTGAAGTGTACAAAGGCTTCTTTTACAAAATAAGAAGTATCCTGTTTGAACTTCTTATCAAGCTCTTTTCCGCCGACAACATAGATACTGTCAAACAGAACGGAATCACATGTCAAGAACGTATGATCCACTTCCAGCTCTTCCCCTTCACCGCTTTTCAGCATACCCAGTTTGCTGCTGATGATTTCCGGCTGAAGGCCTTCTTCTTTCAATTCTTTAAGCACGCTTTTGACTTCCCTGCCGCTGAAGCCGCTCTTGACAATGACTCCAACTTTTCGTGTATGAGGTCTCTTGACCGTATTCTCCTGACTTAAAGCAGGAGAAGATTTTGTCACTGTGGAGCCCGGACCCTCTGGAACCTTGGCCCCGATTGCTTCCGCAAATCCTTTTGCCATCTCAAGACTCACATTTGCGAACATATCGACTACCTGCTGCTGGACGGATTTGCTCATGACTTTACCGAGTTCAAAGCTGAAGGCGTCTATGATGTGTTCTTTCTCGGCTTCACTCATGCTGTTCCAGAACATGGCGGCCTGGGAGAAATGATCTTTGAAGCTTTCACTTCTTGTACGGACTTTGCGGCCTTCCACCTTTTCCTGGTAATGGGTATAGCCGCCTTCCTCTTCACTTGCTGGTGCCGGGGTGTTTTGAGCAAGGGAATTCTTATGGTAGCTCACCTGGCCTTTATTGATTGTATGGCGGGAATACCCGTCACGCTGATTATTATGGAACGGACAGACAGGACGGTTGATCGGCAGCTCATGGAAGTTCGGTCCGCCAAGACGGATAAGCTGTGTATCTGTATAAGAGAACAGGCGGCCCTGGAGTAAAGGATCATTTGAAAAATCAATGCCAGGCACGACTGATCCAGGGTGGAAAGCTGCCTGTTCCGTCTCTGCGAATACATTATCCACATTTCTGTTCAACGTCATCTTCCCAATGATTTTAACCGGTACTTCTTCTTCCGGCCAAAGCTTTGTCGGATCCAGTACATCGAAGTCGAAATTGAATTCGTCTTCCTCCTTGATCAGCTGCACGCCGAGCTCATATTCCGGGTAGTCTCCATTCTCGATCGACTCATGCAGGTCGCGGCGGTGGAAATCCGGATCCTTACCGTTGATTTTTTGCGCTTCGTCCCAGACAAGGGAGTGAGTCCCAAGGACCGGTTTCCAATGGAATTTAACGAAGTGGGCTTTGCCTTCTTCATTCACAAACCGGAAAGTGTGAACCCCGAATCCTTCCATCATGCGGAAGCTTCGCGGTATCGCACGGTCGGACATGGCCCACATGACCATATGGGCTGATTCCTGGTTATTGGCGATGAAGTCCCAGAATGTATCATGTGCTGTTGCTGCCTGGGGCATCTCATTGTGTGGTTCCGGCTTGATCGCATGTACCAGATCCGGGAACTTGATCGCATCCTGGATGAAGAAAACGGGAATATTATTCCCCACCAAATCATAGTTCCCTTCTTCCGTATAGAATTTGGTCGCGAATCCGCGGGCATCCCTGACCGTCTCGGCGGACCCCCTGTTTCCTGCCACCGTTGAAAACCGGACGAATACAGGGGTTTTCTTGGAAGGATCCTGTAAAAATCCAGCTTTCGTATATTCTTTCATAGATTCATAGACTTCGAATTCACCGTGGGCTGCGAATCCCCTTGCATGGACGATCCGCTCGGGGATACGCTCATGGTCGAAATGTGTCATCTTCTCACGGAAATGGAAATCTTCCATCAATGTGGGACCGCGCTCGCCCGCTTTTAGCGAAAACTCGTCCTCTGATACCTTCAACCCTTGATTGGTCGTCAGATGTTTCCCGCTGTCATCTACACGATACTCTTCAAGCTGTTCATTTTTGCTGTTGCCGTTCACTTTGCTTTTTTTCTCGTTACTCATTCCCTCATTCCTCTCTTTTACTATGTAAAATACTATGGTGATTCTATACCCGCAGTCTGTCGGTCTAAACATTTCTTGGAATGAATGGTATGTTAAGGTTTCTGTCATCTCTCATGAAGTAATGTCCGCTTAGGTACCTGCTCCTGTATGAAATCATGGTATACTTCAAATGGAACAAATATTCAAACAATTAGGAGTGACATTCATGAAAGAAGATACCAAATGCCCCTTCTGCCACCCGCATGAAGATTCCGATCAAAACATCATATTTGAAAATGCCACATGCTACTTCCTTCAGCACAATCAGCAGCAGGATGTCCTTGAAGGATGCGGCGTGATTGTCCCAAAGAAACACCAGCAGGATGCGTTCGCCCTTACGAAAGAGGAGTGGAATGATACATATGAACTTCTGCAAAAAGCTAAAACGTATCTTGATGAGAGATTTGGAGCAGACGGGTACACCCTCGGATGGAATGCAGGAAAAGTCTCAAATCAGTTCATTTTCCACAGCCATTTTCACATCATTCCCCGTTATAATGATGAGCCCCTTGCCGGTAAAGGGCTCCGATACTGGCTTAAACAGCCTGAAAACAAACGCCCAAATAGATAAAACGAAGGCTCGTCCCCCTGCATTATGCAGGACAGGACGGGCTTTATCTTTTTACCAGAAAACAAAAACTGGAAAAAACATCTTTACAACCGTAACATTGTTCTGCTATAGTTCATATAAAGTAACGTAACAATGTTTTGTTACAAAAGGCATTGAGGTGATTATTCCTTGGATGACAATTTGATTTCGAAAAAAGAAGTGTTGGAACTGACAGGGATTTCTTATGGTCAGCTTTACCGCTGGAAACGAAAACACGTCATTCCCGAAGAATGGTTTATTAAAAAATCCAGTTTCACAGGTCAGGAAACTTACTTTCCAAGAGAAAAAATGCTGGCACGGATAAAAAAGGTGAAGGAATTGAAAGATACCCACTCCCTGGATGAACTCTCAGATTTCTTTTCACCAAATCCAGCGAAGATTGAATTATCACTGGATGCATTGAAGCTGCAAAAGATTCTTCGAACAGAAACGATTTCATTCTGCACCCCCTTTTTAAAAAACGGTAATGCATTAGAGTTCCCCGAAATTTTGAATATGTTCATATTTGAAAAAGTGCAGAGCCGCTTGGACCAAGACGACTTAAAGACCCTCTTTCTTTTTTTGCAGAAAGATTTCGATGCATTTAACAGTCCTTCATTTGAACTCAGGGGACTTAAGAAACAGAAAAACGTCATTTGGCTGTTAGTTCCGCTGCAGACCGGCATTTTGACAGACCAGTCAGCTGAGACGATTGTGAAGCTTGATTTACTCCAGATGGTTGAAGAATTAAAAATCATTTTAACGAATGAAATAAATGGATAAACAGGAGGAATTCAGTATGAGCACAGTTGAGAAAAAGGAATTGCATGATTTAAAAATCAGCGGATCGGGTACGTCGGGCGGCGGTAAGTTCAACTCAGTAAGAATCAGCGGCAGCGGAACGATTCAAGGCGATATCGAATGCAGAGACCTTAAAATATCCGGTTCCGGAAAAATAAACGGGGACATCACCTCTGAAGAATTTAAGTGCAGCGGATCTTCGAAGGTCGAAGGAAATATCCAGGCCAAGGAAATCACAGTCAGCGGAAGTACAAAAATCGAAGGATCCGTCACGGCTGCGGAAATGTCTGTTAGCGGATCAAGCAGGATATCTGAGAATTTGACCTGCAAGGAATTCAGTTCAAGCGGTTCTACCAAAATAGAGGGGAAGGTTCACGGAGGAGAACTCCGGTCCCACGGCGCACTGAAAGTAGAGAAAGAATGTGAGGTTGAAACGTTCATATCGAGAGGCGGAGTGACAATCAACGGTTTGCTCAGTGCAGATAAGGTTAATATTAAACTAAGCCATGAATCGTTCATCAAGGAAATCGGCGGCGAAATCATTGAGGTGAAAAACGAGCACTCCTCCACTCTGATCAAACAGGTAGTGAATTTTTTCATGCAGCGTGACGACTACCTCCGATCGGATTTAATCGAAGGAGACGAAATCTACCTTGAACACACCAGGGCAAAGCTGGTAAGAGGAAAAAACATAGTCATCGGGGAAAACTGCGAAATCGACACAGTCGAATACTCAGGCACCATTGACATAAAAGACGGCAGCAAAGTAGGAAACACAATCAAATACTAATTAAATGTAGAAAGCAAATGCCCGTCCCTCATTGTCAGAGACGGGCATTTATTAATTTAATATGGTTTTCGTAACGCCTGTCTTATTAAGAGAAGGCTTCACCAACGAGTCTTCCTGATTCACCTTCAGCAGCGTATTCAAGCTTTCATCCACACAAGTGGAAATCGAAGACAGATACTGCTGCAGCCGAACAAGATAATCATTCATTTCCCGTTTATCCTTAAGGACATTCGTGATGATTTCCAGCGGATCCTCACTATTCAATAAGTAGACGAGTTTCTTTTCCTTTAGGAATTCCAAATTGACCTCTTCCTGTCCCGGCAAATAATCATGTATAAAGATCGGTATCCTTTTATTTAATACTTCCGTAATCGTTACTCCGCCAGGCTTTGTAATGATGGCATCAACTGAATCATAAATGGCATTCAGCTCTTCACGATCATCGATATACATTAATGGGGTGATATTAGGTAAACCCGATAATTTATCGAATAATTCCTTGTTATGCCCGCAAAGGACAGTATAAGTAAAATGTTCTGCCCCGGAAGGATTCATCATAAATTCGTTCAAGACACATAAGCCATTATTCCCGCCTGCAACCAGGAGATGTTTTCTTCCTAAGGATGTGTTTTTTGATTTCCCGGTCTTGTCTTTATAGATATTGGAAACCGGCACCCCTGTGTTAAAGATTCGATCTGACGGTATTGAATACTGCCGGATTAATTCGTCCTTTGCTTCACTGCTTGGCACCATATGAAAATCTATATTCTCTTTATCCCACACTCCATTGATGAAGAAATCAGTATATACATTTATTGTTTTCGTTGAAAAGGACGGGGATTTTTTCTTCAGTTTCCCAAGAATCCTGGATGGAAATGAATGAGTGCAGATGATATGGGACGGCTGCTCTTCCTCAACCAATCTTTTCAGCTTCATTTCGAAATAGATGGAGAATACGGAAAAGCTCTTTAACATACCCGTATATTCTTCGCTCATCATCAACTGCGCATAAAACCTTTTATAACTCTCCGGGAAAGCCTTGATCCACTTCAAATAGAATCCTGAGACTGCATTTTCGAGCCATTGATTTGAGAAAGACAGGAAATCAACGATCTTCACTTCTGCATCCGGATGTTTGTCTTTAATCTTCTGCTGCATGACTTCTGCTACTTTGACATGTCCAGTAGGTACGCTGAACATGGATAATAGGATGATTTTCATATCTTTCCCCTCTCTTTCCTTTTCTTCCTTACATACTGGATCAACGTCGTCAAAATAAAAATGACAAGAAGTCCCACCCCTAAATAAGGGACGTAATTGGGATTGATAGGGAACGTGCTGCCGAGCCCCCATCCCAGAAGGATGTATGAAATGCTCCATAGAAGCGATCCCGCTCCTGTAATCAACATATATCTCAGTATGTTCAGTGAAAATATCCCGGACAGATAAGGAGCGACCTGGCGCAGTCCAGGCATAAAAAAACCGATGATCAGGGTCTTCGGTGAATTCTTAGTGAACTGCGCCTCAAATTTGACTGCCTTCTCTTCTGTCAGTCCAACCCATTTCCCATACTTTATGATGATTGGATAACCGACATATTTACCTGCATAGTATCCTGCCAGCATTCCGGCAAACGTTCCCAGGAATGCGAACAGGATGCCCCATGACATGGACAATTGACCATGTGCCGCTAAGACCCCGATCAAAAACAGCAGCGATTCTTCCGGAGAAGGTATTCCTACAATGCCAAAGAATAAAAATATAAAAATGATGAAATAACTGTATTCCTGAATATATTGAATGATTTGTTCACTGCCCATGCCAATATCCCTTCTACTGGAATGCTTCGTCAAGAGAAATGAACCGGATGTCCCTCTCCAGTGCATCTTTTATGAATGCATCCACGCATTCTACCATATATTTCGGCGCATCCTCATCGGCACCCAGCGTCGCTCCATTGTCATGAAGCACAAACACTGCCCCTTCAGAATCCGAATGGTTCAAACGGCGGCTCAGATGTTCCTTGCATTCCTTCACTTTCCAATCCTTGAAAATATGTGACCATATGATGATCCGGTATCGGTTGGCGAACATCAATGAGGAAAAATTGAGATGTCCCCAAGGCGGACGGTATAAATATGTCCCTTCGCCGGTAATCCTTTTTAATACTTCATTTGTCCTCTCCAATTGCTTCTTTAACCCCCATGGAGTCAGGAACCAGCTGGAAATATGCCTGTAATGGTGAAGGCCAAGAGAATGTCCCTCATCCACCATCCTTTTGATCAGTCCGGGGTTCTGCTCTGCATTCTCCCCTACAACAAAGAACGTTGCTTTGACCCCGTGTCTTTTGAGGATCTCCAACAGTGCACTTGTATGCAAGGGGTGAGGCCCGTCATCAAATGTCAGCGCAATCGTCCTCTCTTGGGGGACCCTTCTGATGATCTTAATATCCATTTTCCTTATGACAATCGTACTTATAATGGAATAGATAAAAAAAGTGACTATGATAAAAATCAAAATGAATAAACCGCTCAATGTGCAGTTACACTCCCAGTGTTGAATTTATGACCAGGACGGGTATCCATCATCCGCCCTTTGTCATCATATATTGCTTTTATGAGATTATCAATGTTCCTTACCCTTTTTGCTCAGGAGCCAACCCTGTATTCTATACGAAAGTTTTGCCAGCCCCAGCGTATTTATCCACCATCTGTCCAAGTTGGAAAAACCACTTCCCTATTCTGAATCTTCTGTTATATTAATAGGTATATAGTACAAACTTATCTACCATGATGGAGGACTTTATGACTCGTCTTACCGATCACTTGATCGTCATCTCATTTGACTGTTTATCGGCCCTGGATTATTCCAAGCTTAAGGAACTCCCTCACTTCAAAGAGCTGCTTTCCACAGGCTCACTGTGTAAAAATGTTGAATCGATTTATCCGACCGTGACCTATCCGTGTCATGCTACGATTGTTACCGGCAATTTTCCGAACCGGCACGGTATCATCAATAACACCTTCATCCAGCCGGGCAGAGTCTCTCCCGACTGGTACTGGCACCGCCGTCATGTAAAGGGAACAACCCTTTATGATGAAGCAAAGAAAGCGGGCATGAAGACTGCTGCCCTTTTGTGGCCAGTCACTGCAAAAGCGGATATCGATTATAATATGCCGGAGATTTTCGCCAACCGGCCCTGGCATAATCAAATCCTGGTTTCCTTATTCAACGGCACCCCTCTTTATCAGCTGGAGATGAACCGCCGTTTTGGTCACATCAGAAAAGGGCTCAATCAGCCTGAACTTGATGATTTTGTCCTCGAATCGACTGTTGCGACCATCAAAGACAAGAAGCCGGAACTGCTTCTTGTCCATTTTACAGACCTTGATACACAGAGGCATTACCATGGATTTTCATCTCAGGAAGCAAATGCCGCCATCCGCCGCCATGACGACCGTCTCGGGAGAATAATCTCTGCCCTAAAAGAATCGGGAATCTATCATAATTCTACAGTCATTGCGCTTGGTGATCACAGCGCACTTGATGAAACAAAGGCCATTCAACTTAACAGTTTGTTTAATAAAAAAGGATTCATCTCCCTGGACCCCAAAGGAAGGATAATCGACTGGAAAGCTTATTGTAAAGGCTGCGACGGTTCTGCCTATGTCTATATAAGAGACCCATCCATTAACGATGAGGTGAAACATCTCCTATATGAACTGCATCGGTCCCGTTCGAATGGAATTCAACAAATTTACACAGGTGAAGAAGCCGGGGCAATGGGCGCAGATCCGTCGTGTGCGTTCATGCTGGAAGCCGAGCTCGGCTACTACTTCAAAGATGTTCTGGAAGGAGATTTAATCCATACTATTACGCCTGAAGATGTAAAAGAAAAACGGTACACATGGGGCTCGCACGGCTACTCTCCAAAAAAAGAAAACTATCATACGATTTTTATGGCATGGGGAAAAGGGATTGTTCCTCATAAAGAACTGCCCGGTATGCACCTTGTTGACGAAGGCCCCACATTTGCAAGGCTTTTGGGCCTCGACCTTGGAAGTACGGACGGGAAAGTACTTCAAGAACTTATAGATGAATAAAGATTAATAAAACGAATATGTTCCCGGGGAGGAATAGTTTATGAAGCGATTTTCCAAGGAAGAAAACAGCTGGATTTTTTATGACTGGGCCAATTCCGCTTATTCAATCATTATTTCAACGGCGGTTTTCCCATTATTTTATAAGGCCGCTGCAAAAAATGCCGGCGTGAGCCCTTCTGATTCGACTGCCTATCTGGGTTATACCGTTGCCATCGCCACATTCATTCTCGCCATGCTGAGTCCGATCCTCGGGACGATTGCCGATTACCAGGGGTATAAAAAGAAGTTCTTTACGTTCTTTTTTGCCCTCGGGATCATCTTCACGGCGTCACTTGCCTTTATACCCAGCGACAATTGGCTTCTGCTTCTCATCTTCTACACCGTTGCAGCGATAGGGTCGGCAGGATCAAACGTCTTCTACGACGCTTTCCTGACAGATGTAACGACTGAAGAGCGAATGAACAAAGTCTCCTCCCGTGGATTCGGTTTCGGTTATATCGGGAGTACCATTCCGTTCATCATCAGCATTGCAATCATTGTGCTTTCACAAAATGGCCTCATTCCGCTTTCAACCACCTTTGCCAGTAAAATCGCATTCATGATTACCGCTGTCTGGTGGGGGCTGTTTTCAATCCCCCTTATAAAAAATGTCCATCAGCGCTATTTCATCGAGCGTGAACAAAAGCCTGTCGCGAACAGTTTCAGGCGTTTGGGAAAAACATTGAGAGAAATCAGTCAGTACCGCGCCCTGTTCCTGTTTCTTCTTGCCTACTTCTTCTATATCGATGGAGTCGGAACAATCATTACAATGTCGACCGCTTATGGGACCGACCTTGGCATTACGGCGACAAATCTTCTGATTATCCTGTTTGTGACACAGGTGGTTGCAGGTCCATTCGCCATCTTATATGGACGCCTTGCGGAGCGTTTTACAGGTAAAAAGATGCTTTACGTCGGGATCTGTGTTTATATCATTGTATGTATTTATGCATATTTCCTTGAGACAACCCTGGATTTCTGGATTCTCGCGATGCTTGTCGCTTCTTCACAGGGCGGGATCCAGGCGCTCAGCCGCGCATACTTTGCCAAATTGATTCCAAAGAAAAACTCCAATGAGTTTTTTGGATTCTATAATATTTTCGGAAAGTTTGCATCCATCCTCGGCCCCCTGCTTGTCGGTGTGACCGCACAGGTGACAGGTGATTCAAGCAGCGGGGTATTCAGCCTTGTCATTCTATTCATCATCGGTTTGACCATCCTTGCTTTTGTACCGGAACCGAAGGCCGGAGAGCTTGACAAAAAAGCGATTATATAAGAAAAAGCACCTTCAGCCTTTTCATTATAAGGCGAGGGTGCTTTTCTTTTGTCAGAAACTATGTGCCAGATCTTTTGCGCGCGCAATGCCGTCTGCTTTGATTTCATCTGCTTTGTCAGGCATGGCTGCATGGCCTTCAATGAATAATCCCTGGAACGACGGTACCCCGAAGAATTGCATGATGATATCGAGGTAGCGGTGACCCATTTCCATTGAGGCAGCGGGACCTTCTGAATAGATACCTCCGCGCGCTTGGATGTGAAGGGCTTTTTTATCGGTCAACAGCCCGACCGGCCCTTCGGCAGTATATTTAAAGCTTTTACCTGCAACCGCCACCGAATCGATGTATGCCTTCATGAGAGGCGGGAAGGAGAAATTCCATAGAGGAGTGACAAACACATATTTATCAGCTTTTACAAATTGATCGGAAAGTTCGTTCAAACGCTGTACTTTCTGTTTTTCATCCGGGGACAATTCTTCAAACCCTTTTCCAGACTGCAATTTCCCCCAGCCGCTGAAAACATCGGCATCGATATGGGGGATATGCTCCTTGTATAGGTCGATATGTACAACCTCGTGTTCCGGGTTCACTTCTTTATAGGTGTCGATGAAAGCTTTTGCCGCCGCCATGCTGTAGGACATGGTATCATCATGCGGATGTGCGGTGATATATAATACTTTTGTCATATTAACCCTTCCTCATCATCAATTTTTTCGTCTTATTCATTTTGTGGAAAAATTGATTTTCTATTCTCAATAAGAGGCTGTTTTCTAAAAGATTAATGCTTTTCGTAATGCCTAGGAGCCTGAATGCTTCTTGTGGACGTGCTCTTTTCGAATTCAAGTTTAAACCACAGGTAGAAGTAAATCAGAAAATACCCAAGTTCCGGTATTTTCTTGTGTGTGTTAAGCAACAAAGTATACGAAAAGAGCTTAATAAAAAAAGATGCTGCCACTTAAGACAGCATCTTTTCTTACTCTTCTTCAGCAGCCGCCCCAAACGGGTTGGCTCCGAGATTTTTTCTCATTTCTTCAGTCAATTTGAATGGTTCGTTTTCTGTTGGTGCGCCGCTGGCCGTGTGGCTGCTTCCATCGTAGTGATATGGTTTGTTTTCCATCACTCAACACCTCCGTAAAAGTATGTATAGTGTGTCCCTGTCGATTGATTTTATCCTCCCGTGACATAAGTACCGTAAAGTCCGGGAACGTTCAAAGGGTAAGTGACTTTATCACTATACTATGGATATAGTTATAATTCATTACTCCTAAAGAAAAACCCTTTATTTTTCTTGGAATATACATAAATATCGTAAAGATCGGGTGGAACTGACCCATTAATAAATTCACAGACAGCAAAAAAGCCGAACACTCATTTGAATTCTTCTTTAAAAGAGTTCGAAATGATTGTCCGGCTTCTCCCAACTGAATTGCTCAGCCCCCTGCTGCAGGAGCTGCTTTACGTTGACCAAGCTCTTGATCCAAGACAAGAATGGCAGCCGGATTATCGCCTGCCAGAGTCAACCGGTCAACGATTGTTTTGGCCTGGGCCTCTTCATCTATCTGCTCCCTTAAGAAATCTTGGATGATCAAGGCTGTCTGCGGATCGTTTTGTAGGGCATAATTGTATGCCTGTCTGTATGAATTTGTAACGAATTGTTCATGGCTTAACACCTTCTTGAATGTATCAAGGGGCGTACCAAACTCTTTTGGCTGCGCTGGCAGTTCCTGTATTTCCACAATGCCGTCTTTATCCGTCAGATAATCGATCAACGTGAGCATATGAGTGCGTTCTTCTTCCGATTGCAGCCTAAGCCAGCTTGCCATCCCGGTATAATTCTGATTGGCCATATAAGCGGACATAGCTAAGTATAAGGTAGTGGAAACATGCTCAATTTGAATCAAGTTATTGATTAACTTTTGAAGCTGTTCATTCATCCTGGTTATCCCTCCTGCTCCATACTCCCCTCTATACTATTGAACAGGACGGGATAATATGCCTTTAAGTGGCATGTCTTGGTTAAAAATGATGCTTATGTTGTTTTTTAGCATAGAACCTTTGCCGTTTACGTTTAATGATGAGTTCTTCCAGCGTTCCCGCCCCGCAGATGACACCGAGGATAA
Source organism: [Bacillus] enclensis (assembly GCF_001456935.1). Lineage (GTDB taxonomy): Bacteria > Bacillota > Bacilli > Bacillales > Bacillaceae_B > Rossellomorea > Rossellomorea enclensis. The sequence continues at coordinate 49,323 of NZ_KQ758482.1, forward strand.
TGAACACCAGGCCAAGTAAATGGTAGGAAGTGATTTTTTCTCCTAAAAACAGGGCCGCCCCCACCAATGAGAAAAAGGTGTTGAGATTAAGGAAGATCGACGTCTCGGCCGCACCGAGCTTTCCGATTGAATGATTGTAGAGCATGTGCCCGACGGCCGTTGCGAGCATGGCGGAAGCGAGGAAAAGCACCCATATCCCAATGGAGGCTTTATCCAGTTGAGAAATTTCCCCTGGCTCTGTTATCAGCCCAATGATAAATAAAATCATCGACCCGAACACAAGCATATACCCAGTCAAAAGCCGTGGATCCAATGTCTTGGCAGCACGGCTGATGATGATGAAGCTGAGTGCCTGTGAAAAAATCGAAATGAATACCATGGCATCCCCGTTGTTCAGATTGCCGAGCCCTTCTCCCCCCGACAGGACAATGATCGATACGCCGATTCCGCCCAGGACGAAGCCAATCACTTTTATGACGGTCGGCCGGTTCCTTAGAATAATGGAAGCCAGGAGTGCCGTCAGCAGCGGCCCCGTTCCGAGTATCAGTCCCCCATTGGTGGAAGTCGTATGTGTAAGACCAACTGAAAGAAAATAATGGTGGCTTACGACATTCAGCAGCCCTCCACTGATGATAAAGACGCTCTCCCGCCTGGTCGGTTTCCGTATTTTTTTCATGATTCCCAAAATGATAAATACAGTGATTCCTGCAGTGAAAATCCTAAGGGATGTAATGGTCACTGGAGAGAATTCCGTCACCAGGGTTTTCAATGCCGGGACATTGAATCCCCAAATCATCATAATGAACACCAACACTAAGTAAGTCTGCCACTTTTTCACTCTACTCAAGACCTTTTCAAAAAAAATTTGCAGTTTCTGTCTTCGCTGCATTTCATTCCATCATATCACCCCTTATTCTTCTTTACTACGGTGAATCGCGAAATTCTTTGAAGATAATTACAAATAGATCTTATACTGTCCTTCCTTATTACAGACAAGAGAAAATCCAAGTGCTGCTAATATCTCTGATAATTATGTGCTATAGTTAAGAGCGAAAGGAGCGATTACGATGAATAAACAAGAATTACCGCCTAAGACATGCAGCATCGAGCGTCTCGTTACGAAAGAGGAAGATGTGGAATTGGTGCTTCAGGGTAAAAAAACAGCTACGCGCCGTAATGGCCGTTATGCCGATGAAGGCGAAATCATGGAGCTTAAAGGGGAAAAATACATAGTGGATAAAGTTTATTCCCAGGCACTTGGTGAATTGACAGACGAACATGCCAAGCAGGAAGGCTTTCAAACCGTAGAAGAATATAAAGAAACCATCCTCTCTTACCATCCCGGTATGCCGTGGCATCCCAAAATGCGTGTATGGGTGCATGAATTCAGTCCTGTGAACAAATAGGCCGGCGAAGATGGATTTAGTGTATCGTTTTATCATCTATCTTCACGTTCTGAGCGTGGTGGCGTCCATCGGGCCATTTTTTATTTTGCTCCCGATGATCAAGAAGCTTAAGGCCGCTTCAGGAGAAGAATTGAATCCATATCTGGACACCTTCCGTTTCACAGTGCGGCTGTCAAAACATGCCGGTCATGTGCTCGTCGGTTCGGGCGTCTTATTGGTCTTGATGGGGCCATGGACATGGGGCACCCCGTGGATCTTGATGACCCTCTTCATCATGTTTTGCTCGCTGTTCTTCCTAGCCAGGGCTTTTTCCCCTACGCTCAAAAGATTTAATGACCCCGGCGAGGAGCGCGAACCATTGACCGCAAAGTTGAAGCGGACCATTTGGACCTACCTCATCCTCCTTCTTGCCATGCTGTGGTTCATGGTCGTTAAGCCGTCATTGTGGTAAATGGCCTCTTGAACAGTTAAAAAAGGCTGGGACAAGTAATATAGTCCATGTAAAAAACCCGAACTAATTTGCATGAGGTTAGGCAAATTAGCTCGGGTTTTAAATTGTTCATTTTACATTTAGGGTTTAACTCATTCAGCGGTTGATTGGAGTGCAAGACGTAGACTCCTGCGGGAAGAGTAGCTTATAAGAAAAGCGGAAGGGCTTTGCTCAGAGGCGTGTGGCATAAGGCGAATCGACCACGAAGGCGTTCTTTGCCTTCTTGGTCGGTTTGACTTATGACATGTGCCTCTAAGCCCTGCAGCTAGACAGGTGAGACCTGTCCAGCTCCGGCGGCTAGAGGCTCGAGGTCATAAGTCAAGCAAGCCAAAAAGGCAAAAAGCGCCTTTCCGGCTTGCTCGCCTTATGCTGGTCGCCTCTGGGCGAGCCGCCTCCGCTTTTCTTCCCGCAGGCTTGCCGAGGAGGCTCACGGGCTACCCGCGGAAAGCGAAGACTTGCACGGAAATCATTAGCGTTGTCTAGAGTCCACACTATAATGTTCGCCCTTTAGACCTTTACTTCAAGGTTTTGCCCCAACCTTTTTAAAATTTCTCTACTTTTTTTAATAACTCCGCACTTTAACCGTCTTTATCTTAAAGATAAAATAATAATATTTATACACTATGATCAAGCTCAGGATGACCTTGACGATTAATTTATCCGTCATGAAAAACGGCAGCAAAATCATCACATCGGAAAACACCATGAGAATGGCCTTTTGACGGAATGTCATCGAACGATTCTGTACAAATCCTTCTAAATGCTTTTTATACACAGCCGTCCCCTTGAACCAGACTTCAAAACGCTTCGACCCTTTCACAAAAAAATAAGAAGCCAGTAATAAAAACGGTGTGGTGGGGATGAGCGGGAGCACGATTCCAATGATGCCAAGTCCCATGAAAATAAATCCGAATGCGATGAAAATGACTTTCTGAATGCTCCGCATCCCGTCCTCTCCCCTTTCCGAACAACTTTCTCCTTTTATTGTATGTATCTCAATGCCCTATCACAAGTGACAATTATTCAACATATTAAAAGGCCCGTCCCCTCTGCGGAAGAGCAGTGGCGGACGGACCAGGATTATCCTCCGTTTTTGGAATTCAGCATTTTCATAAAATAGGCGGATGGCAGCAGAAGCCCGATCGCTGCCTCGATTAGGGCGAAGAATCGCAGATGCCCAACCGGCAGATAGTCACCATACCCCACTGATAGAATCGTTACCCCGCTGAAGTATAAATAGTTGGTGAAGCGATGCGGAACGGCCTGTCCATCCGGCAGACTGTACTTTAATACGGTACCGTTTGCCCCCAGTCCATAATATAGCACCGCAAAGGCAACCGTGATTCCGGCGAGCACAAAAAATAATTTATAGAACATTTTCTTGCTGAAGTAACTATATTGGAATTCTTTGTTTTTGAAAAAATAGATTAAGTTGAAAAATATAAACAGGATGGCTCCCAATACAAGTATATTAGCCAAAGTGAAACGTCCTCCTTGATTAAATAGTACTAATTGTTTAACCACTTCCCTGCTTATTAAAACACCCGATTTCCTCCCGGATAAAACGGCTGTACCTTCTATCATTCTACTTTTATGTTAAAATGAATAAGTTGCGTTTTATTGATAGATTTCAACTTAAGAGGAGGAACCATGATGGATTTTCTATTTCCACTGGGACTTGTCATATCTTCAGGTGCCATCATTGCGCTGTTAAAAATCATAGCCATTGATATCATACTATCGGGGGATAATGCTGTCGTTATCGCAATGGCGACGAGAAGCCTGCCCAAGGAACTTCAGAATAAAGCTATTTTCTGGGGCACTGCAGGTGCGGTCATACTGCGGATCCTGTTCGCTGCGATTATTGTATACTTATTAAAAATTCCATATGTCCATTTAATCGGGGGCATTTTGCTTCTATGGATTGCTTATAAGGTATTGGTAGAAGAAGAAGGGGACGCCGATATCAAGGCGCATACAGGACTCGGACAAGCAATCGGGACCATCATCCTGGCTGATGCCGTCATGAGTCTTGATAATGTGGTGGCCGTTGCAGGTGCTGCCCATGGTCATATCGGCATGATCGCCCTCGGGGTGTTCATTTCGATCCCGATCATGATCTTCGGTTCCAAATTGATTGTAAAAGTCCTTGAGAAGTACCGCTGGATCGCCTATATCGGATCAGGGATCCTCGCGTATACTGCCGGAGAGATGATTGTAAGGGACCATCAATTCATGGACCTTTTGAATATCCATGAAGGTCCTTTCACCTACCTCATTACCATCGGACTCACTGCTGCAGTCCTGTTGATCGGTTTCCTCGTGAACAAGAGAGGATCAGAAGATAAACAGGAACACAGAGTGCATCAAGTTAATTAAAGGATATAAAAAAGATGCCGTCGATTCAGGGACGGCATCTTTTCTTTTGTTTTCCGATCCTGCTATTCGGTTATTTCACCATCTGCCGGACCAGCTCTCTATTCCTCTGTTTGAATACATCATTGTGAGAAGAAACCATCGCCCTTTCTTCCGCTTCCGGCTGAATGAATGTCTTCGCCTTATTGACTGCATTAGCTGCATCCTGGAAAGCACCCGCTATCAAATTGACTTTCCCTTCATGCATCAGGATATCCCCGGCTGCATATAAGCCGTCTACCGAAGACTCGCTGACAGAGTTTCCTTCGACATAGAAATCATTCGCCATCTTGATGTCAAGGCTGCTGTTCTTCAACAGCGACGAATCAATTTCATATCCATGATTGATGATCACTTCGTCGATTTCAAGATACGAAACCTCGCCTGTCCGGTGATTTGTAAGCTGAACCTTTTCTATGCGTTCATGATCATCCCCGGCCATCAGCTTAGTGATGGAAGTGTGAAAGATACAGGTTGCAGAGCTGTTCATCAGTTGAGCACACTGAGCTTCATGACCGTTCAGTGCTTCTTTGCGATAGGTGACATACACTTTTTTCGCAATCGGCTCCAATTCATTTGCCCAATCGACTGCAGAGTTGCCCCCGCCGGATATGACCACTGTCTTGTCTTTGAAGCTCATCAGCGATTTCACCGTATAATGGAGGTTGGAAATCTCGAATCGTTCCGCTCCCTCAATATCAAGCTTTTGAGGGTTGATGATGCCGCTTCCCACTGCGACAATCACAGTCCTGGAGTAATGTTTCCGGCCCGATGCCCCCTCCAGAATGAACAGTCCATCCACGTTACGTGTGATGCTCTCAACTTTCTCATTCAGGACGACTTCGGGATCGAAAGTCAATCCCTGCTGCACGAGCCGCTTGATCAATTCAGCTCCAGGTGTGGGCGTCAGTCCCCCTACATCCCAAATCATTTTCTCAGGATATACATGCACCTTTCCGCCCAGCATCGGCTGATACTCGATGATTTTCGTCTTCATTTCCCTTAGCCCGCTGTAAAAAGCAGAGTAAAGCCCCGCCGGACCTCCTCCAATAATCGTCACATCATAAATATCCTGCTCTTTCATTTCCGTCCACTCCCCGTAATCAATCACTATTGATTATCATTCTCAATTACATACTACATCTTTTTCTTCCAAGATACAACAATCATTCTATTGACATAAGGAAAAAAGAATTATAGTATGGATATTGTTCGAGAATGAGAATCGTTATCATTCAATCCACTATAAACGGAGGGCTCAACATGGTTCGCCTATATACAAATGAAATCAACATTGGCTATGGTGACCAACTGATTGTCAAGGATCTCAGCGTTGAAATCCCTGATAAGAAAATCACTACGATCATCGGATCAAACGGCTGTGGAAAATCGACTTTATTGAAAGCGATTACCCGCATCATCTCTCATCAGTCCGGCAATGTCCTGTTGGACGGCGAAGATATTTCAAAAGGTAATACGAAGGAACTGGCCAAAAAAATGGCGATCCTTCCCCAGACTCCCGAAAGCGCCAGCGGATTGACGGTCGGAGAATTGGTTTCCTATGGACGCTTCCCGCATCAAAAAGGAATGGGCCGCTTGTCCAAGAAAGACTACGAGGTCATCAATTGGGCGCTTGAGGTGACGGGTATCACTGATTTTAAATACAGACAAGTCGACGCTCTATCCGGCGGCCAGCGGCAGCGGGTTTGGATTGCGATGGCCCTGGCCCAGGAAACGGACATCATCTTCCTTGACGAACCGACTACATACTTGGACATGGCCCACCAGCTCGAAGTACTGGAGCTGCTGCAGAAATTAAATGCCGAACAGGAGCGTACCATCGTCATGGTGCTTCATGATCTGAATCAGGCTGCACGCTTTGCCGATTATATCGTCGCACTGAAAGAAGGAGAAATCGTGAAAGCCGGTAATTGTGAAGAAGTCATCACCCATGAAGTGTTAAAAAAAGTGTTCAATATTGACGCTGCAATCGGCAGAGACCCTCGAACAAATAAGCCAATGTGTATCACATACAATTTACTCAAAGGAGAAGATCAACATGAAAAAATGGATGCTTCCGCTTACGCTGCTGTTGGTGCTATTGGTTAGTGCCTGCGGCAATGGCTCATCATCGGAAAAAGAAGATGATAAAGAGAAAAAAGACAATAAAACCGAAACAATCACATACGAATCAGAAAACGGACCGGTTGAAGTTCCTGCAGATCCACAGCGTGTCGTTGTCCTTTCCTCTTTTGCAGGAAATGTAATGGCTCTTGATGTGAACCTTGTCGGTGTCGACTCCTGGTCGAAAATGAACCCGCGCTGGGAAGATGATTTAAAGGGCGTTGAAGAAGTCACGGATGAAAGTCTCGAGAAAATCATTGAGCTTAATCCAGATCTTATCATCGGCCTGTCCAATATCAAAAATGTTGATAAACTAAACGAAATCGCCCCTACCGTCACATTTACATATGGAAAAGCAGACTATCTCACACAGCATATCGAAATTGGTAAACTATTAAACAAAGAAAAAGAAGCCCAGGCCTGGGTGGATGACTTCAAGAAGCGTGCCCAAACAGCAGGAGATGACATCAAAGCGAAAATCGGTGAAGATGCGACTGTTTCAGTCATTGAAAGCTTCAACAAGCAGCTTTACGTTTACGGAAACAACTGGGGACGCGGCACTGAGATCCTGTATCAGGAAATGGATCTGAAGATGCCTGAAAAAGTAAAAGAAGAAGCGTTGAAACCTGGATACTTCGCCCTTTCAACAGAAGTACTTCCTGAATTTGCTGGAGATTATATCATTCTTAGTAAAGACCCGAAAGCGGATAATTCCTTCATGGACACAGAGACATATAAAAACATCCCTGCCGTAAAGAATAACCAGGTATTTGAAGTGAATATGATGGAATTCTATTTCAACGATCCACTTACCCTTGATTATCAGCTTGACTTCTTCAAGGAAAAATTCTTAAGCAATTAATCTTTTCAAAGAGGAATTCTTATCACAAGGATTCCTCTTCCTTTATACTCCAAAAAGAAATGATGATGAATAATGACCACTTCTAATCAGCGATATATTCCATTTATCACAAAATTAATAGTTTCATTGGTGATTTTTTCCGCCTGCTTTCTCATTTCGGTGGTTTTCGGTGCAGCAGATACAACGATAAAAGATGTGTGGTCCGCCCTCTTTTCTATGGATGAGAATGAAAAAACAGCCATGCTTCAGGAAATCCGGTTTCCCCGTGCAGTGGCTGCCATCTTTGTCGGTGCAGCCCTTTCAGTTTCAGGTGCCATCATGCAGGGAATGACCCGTAATCCGCTTGCAGACCCGGGCCTCTTGGGACTGACAGCCGGGGCGAATGCCGCGCTGGCCGTCACCCTTGCCTTCATGCCTTCTGTTCATTCATTCGGGATCATGATCGCCTGCTTTATCGGTGCCGGGGCCGGAGCCCTTATGGTGTTCGGGATCAGTTCTTTGAAAAGAGGCGGCTTCTCCCCCCTTCGGATTGTATTGGCAGGAGCAGCCGTTTCTGCATTCTTATTCGCAATAGCTGAAGGTACCGGCCTGTTCTTCAAGCTTTCAAAAGATGTATCGATGTGGACGGCAGGAGGATTGATCGGGACTACATGGGGACAGCTGCAGATGATTGGACCGTTCATAGCTGCAGGAATCATCCTTTCGATTATTCTGTCGAGGCAGCTTACCATTCTCAGCCTGAATGAAGAAGTTGCCGTGGGATTGGGACAGCGGACCGCTTTTATTAAAACGATCCTATTTATCGTCATAATTTTATTGGTGGGGGCGGCTGTTGCACTTGTGGGGAATATGGTGTTCATCGGACTGATGGTCCCTCACATCGTACGCGTGATCACCGGTACGGATTACCGGTTCATCATACCTGTCTCCACCCTGCTTGGGGCATCATTCCTGCTGCTGGCAGATACGCTTGGGCGCACCATTCATGCCCCTTATGAAACCCCTGTAGCGGCGATCGTTGCGATAATGGGACTGCCTTTCTTCCTGTTCATCGTCCATAAAGGAGGGAAAGGTTTCTGATGATACATCCTGACTTAATCAAAAAACAAAGACTGCTCCTTATGATGCTTTCTGTCCTGATCCTTCTAACGGCCTTTATCGGTATCGGATTGGGTTATTCATCTGTATCGTATGACCGTCTGCTCCCCACCCTGTTTGGATATGGAAGCTTCAAAGAAGAATTCATCCTGTTTTCAATCAGGCTGCCAAGGATCATCATTACCATCCTGGCGGGTATGGCGCTGGCCTTATCCGGTTCGATCCTGCAGGGAATCACCCGTAACGACCTGGCAGACCCGGGCATCATCGGCATCAATTCAGGAGCGGGAGTATCGATTGCCGTATTCTTTCTGTTCTTCCCGATCGACGCCGCCTCCTTTGCCTATCTGCTGCCGATCGTTGCTTTCGTGGGAGCCCTGCTCACAGCATGCTTGATCTACTTGTTTTCTTACAGTAAACGAAATGGCATCCAGCCTGTGCGCCTTGTGCTGGTCGGGGTCGGTTTCTCGATGGCTTTCTCAGGACTGATGATCATCCTGATTTCAGCCGCTGAGCGTCAGAAAGTGGACTTCATTGCCAAGTGGCTTGCAGGAAGCATCTGGGGTACCGACTGGCCGTTCATTTGGGCAATCGTCCCTTGGCTTGTCGTTCTGATCCCGCTGACACTTTATAAGTCTCAGATGTTGAATCTTCTGGGTCTGAGTGAACCTGTCTCAATCGGAGTCGGGATCTCGGTTAACCGGGAACGTTTCCTTATGCTGATTGTAGCCGTGGCATTGGCCGCTTCTGCAGTATCGGTTACAGGAGGGATTGCTTTTATCGGCTTGATGGCTCCTCATATGGCAAAAGCTCTGGTCGGCCCCCGCAGCCAGATGTTCATCCCCGTTGCCATTCTCCTTGGCGGCTGGCTCTTGATGCTTGCCGATACCATCGGCAGGAACATCCTGGAGCCGGACGGTATCCCTGCCGGCATCATGATTGCATTGATAGGGGCGCCTTATTTTATGTATTTGTTGTTGAAGAAATAGAATGATTGTTTGTAAGACGTTTCCGCTGGCCTTCGTGCCAGCGTTTTTTATTTCATGCAACTATTTCCCACACCTTGTTCAACAAATGTGGACATGAAAACATAGCTGCACAAATATATTAGTAACAACACCTGAAAGGAGTTGTTATGATGTTATCTTCGATTGCAGACCGAGTTTCAAGGGTTGTACAGCGTTACCTGCCAGATGCCTTTGTCATTGCAGTCCTCCTTACTTTATTTGTTTTCATAGCCGGGTTTGTGATGAATCCCCAGGAACCGATTACACTTTTCAAATCATTCGGGGACGGTTTTTGGGTATATCTTGCTTTCACTATGCAGATGGTCCTCTTGTTATTAACGGGAATGGTCCTGGCAGCTGTCCCTGTAGTCAAAAGGGGGCTTGAATCAATCGCCAGCCTGGCCAATACTCCCGCCAAAGCTTATGTACTCACATTTGTGGTCTCTGCTTTGGCTTATTATATTAACTGGGGGCTTGCCGTTGTCGTGGGAGCGATTTTCGTCAGGGAAGTGGGAAAACGGAACCAGCAGGCACATTTCCCTTTGTTAGTCGCCGCAGCCTACTCTCCAACCGTTCTTTACACTGCGGGCTTATCAAGTTCAATCGGATTGACCGTCGCAACCAAAGACCATTTCCTGGCAGACGTAATGGGAATCATACCTACTTCACAAACCATCTTTCATCCTTCCACCCTTATCATTTTTGCCGTTTTATTCATTACCATGCCAATCGTCATTTGTCTGATGGCACCAAAAAATAATATAAAACCTTACCAAGTAAAAGAAGTCACTTCTAAAAGTGAAGCGACTTTGCAAAAAGCTGATACACCAGCCCTGAAGTTGGAGCAAACCCCGATATTGGGCATTGTCACCGGTGCGGTCGGTTTGATTTATGTAATCAATGAATTCATCAATGGAAAAGACTTAGACCTTAATATTATAAATCTGTTATTTCTTTCACTCGGTCTCATCATGCATCGTTCTCTCGGAAATTATGGAAATGCATTTAAGGAAGCAGTGGGTTCCACTTCGCCGATTATTTTGCAGTTTCCTTTCTATGCGGGCATCATTGCCATGCTGACGAGTTCTGGCCTGGGTCAGGCAATCATTGACGCGATGGCTTCGGTTGCCAATAAAGAAACATTTGATGTATTTACCTATTGGTCGGCAGGTATAGTGAATATCCTGGCTCCATCGGGCGGCGGACAATGGGCGCTGCAGGGACCGCTCCAGGTTCCGGCCGGCGTGAAGCTGGGAGTGGACCCGGCAACGATCGCCATGGCTGTAGGATGGGGAGACGCATGGACAAATCTTATACAACCATTCTGGGCATTGCCTATCCTTAGCATCGTAGGCCTTCATATTAGACATATCATGGGCTATTGCTTCTTACTAGCGATATGGGTAGGTGCAGTTACCACTATTCTATTATTCTTCTTGTATTAGGCTCTTTTCGCATACTTTGTTGCTTTACTCACAAGAAAATACCGGAACTTGGGTATTTTCGGCTTGTCCGTCCGTCGGTTGTTGAAGTTTGAGTTCGAAAAGAGCACGTCCACAAGCACTATTCAGGCAACAGGACTATTTACGAAAAGCAACAATCTTTTAGAAAACAGCCTTATATTAAACAGGAAGCGGCACCCGGGGATTAGTCCAGGTGCCGCTTTTTTTATCTGAAAGACGCTTGCGGTTCATGACCTTCATCCGTCATTTGAGTTTCTTCCTCGTTTACTGTCTTCTTACTCCAGTAGGTAGCAATGATCGGCCCGGAGATGTTGTGCCAGACGGCAGCGATGACACTGGGAAGTGCTGCGAGCGGTCCGAAATGGGCTGTCGCAAGCGCCACTCCCAGACCTGAATTCTGCATCCCCACTTCGATTGAAATGGCCCGGCGCTTGCTTTCATCCAATTTCATCATGACCCCGGTCCCATATCCAAGTGCCAACCCAAGGATATTATGAAGAATCACTGCTGAGAATACCAGCATTCCCGAAGTGGCGATATTCCCGACATTTGCCGAAACAACAGCCGATACAATGATGATGATCGCTGCCACCGAAATCAACGGGATGACATTCAGGCTTTTTTCCACCGTACCCGGGAAAACCTTTTTGAGTACCAGTCCAAGCGTAATCGGAATGATGATGACCTGCACGATTGAAAGGAACATCGCATAGGGATCAACCGGAAGCCACTGCCCTGCCAGTGCCAATAAAATAAGCGGGGTGGCAAGCGGCGCCAGCAATGTGGAGAGCGATGTCATCGCAACCGACAAGGCCAGATTTCCTTTCGCCAGATACACCATGACATTGGACGCTGTCCCGCCAGGCACCGATCCCAGCAGCACCAGGCCGGCTGCCAGTTCATTCGGCAGACCCATCACATACGCGATCGCGAAAGCACCGAGCGGCATGATGATGAACTGGGCAAGTACCCCGGTGATGACTGGAAGCGGTTTTTGAAGGACCAGTTTGAAATCAACCGGCTTCAAGGTCAGTCCCATGCCGAACATGACAACTCCGAGAAGGATCGTGATATAGCTGCCCAATGGTAAAAAGGGCTCCGGGATTAAATATGCGACTGCCGCGACAAGGATGACCCAGACGGCGAAGTACTTTCCTGCAAGATTGCTGATGGTTTCCAGTAGTTTCATTCTTCTTCCCCCTTCGCTTTCCGGATCAATTTATTTGGGTTCAGGAGTCCAGATGGATCAAGGGCATCCTTTATGTTTTTCATCACCTGAAGCGCCCCTCCGTGTTCCCTTTCCTGGTATTTCATTTTACCGGCCCCGACCCCGTGTTCACCGGTGCAGGTACCGTTTCTCTCAAGGGCATATTCCACAATCTGTTCATTGAACACTTCAGCTTTTTGAACTTCTTCCCTATCGGTTAAATCGAGCATCACTAGTGCATGATAATTGCCGTCTCCGACATGCCCAAGAATGCCTCCGGTCAGTTTCAGCTCATCCAGTTTTTGACGTGCAGCCCTGATGGCGCCGGATAATTCCGAGATGGGCACACATACATCGGTGACCATCATTTTCTTACCGGGATTCCCGTGGATATAGGCATAGGCAAGGTTATGCCTTGCATCCCACAATTTATTCCTGGCTGCCTGGTCTTCCTCGAAATGGATTGCCTCGCATCCATGATCTGAAACGATTTCCTCCATGAATGCCACATCCTGTTTCAGCCCTGCTTCGTTTCCATGAAACTCGAGAAACAAGGTCGGCTTCTCTATGTAATCTGTATCGCTGAACAAGTTCACCTGCTTCATTGATGCATCATCGACAAGCTCCACCCTGGCAACGGGTATCCCGGCCTGAAGAATCGATACAACCGCTTCAACTGCATCATCAATATGAGGGAAAAATGCCCTTGCAGCAAGAATATGTTCAGGTATTCCATATACTCTCAATGTCAACTCCGTAAAGCATCCAAGCGTTCCTTCAGACCCGACGAATAAATGGTTCAGGTTATATCCTGATGATGATTTCTGTGCAAGATTCCCCGTATGGATGATCTCCCCGGAAGCAAGCACCACTTCCAGATTTCTGACCTGATCTCTCATCACACCATATTTCACCGATGTGGTCCCGCTCGCATTCGTTGCAGCCATTCCCCCAAGTGTTGCATCCGCACCGGGATCGACTGAGAAAAACAACCCGTATTTCTTTAATTCTTTGTTAAGCTGCGACCTGGTCACCCCAGGCTGCACCCTGACAAGGAAATCCTTTTCCCTTATTTCTAGGATTTTGTTCATTTGCGAAAAATCAATGCTGATTCCTTTTTCATAAGGAATGACGTGCCCCTCCAGGCTTGTCCCCAATCCAAAGGGTATAATGGGAGTATTATAAGCCCCTGCCAATTTGACAATTTTGCTTACTTCTTCAGCATTCTCCGGGAATACGACAATATCAGGAGAGAACGGATGGTGATAGGATTCATCCTTTCCGTGTTGTTCCAATACAGTTGCATTTGTAGTCACTTGATGACTTTTAAGGGCTTCTCTCAATTCATGAAGCAGTCCTTTCTCTTTAACGGTCATCCGTTTCTCCTCCTTTGGCAAAATGTATAATGTATGCAATTATACATAATAATCTGAATTTTTCAATAGAACTGAAGTCATTTTTATATTTTTTAAATCAGGAACGTTTAGGTAAAAACATAAAGGGAAACAAGACATTAATTCATTTTTAAAAGGAGGAACCAAAGTTGAATACAATAAAGATTGAACTGGAGTACTCCCCTGATTCGCTGTCTGCAGATGAAGCAAAAGATCAAATAAAGAAATCACTGGAAGATTCCGGATTGAAGGTTGTTTCTTTCGATGCTGGAGGGGATACGGATTCTTCTGTTAATAAAATGCATTCTTCCCTGCCGAACCAGCCTGACTTCGCCGAGCCGGATGTAAATTCCTCGGGTGCCGGCGGAATGGTATCACCTGACTCGAGCGGGTACCCGAATAAAGATAAATAGGAAAAGGACAAGGGGTTCGTGCCCTTGTCCTTTTTCTCCCATATTATTGTTTCATCGCTTCTTCGATGAAACCATTCAGCCGGCGCTTGTATTCTTCTCCCTCATCTAAAAAGCCCTGCGTATGGCCTACTCCCGGGATGATCCACAGCTCTCTCATGCCTGCTGCATTCTCATAAAGGCGCTGGGCCATTTCCGAAGGCACTAGTTCATCTTTATCACCATGGATGATAAAGAGCGGCAGGTCATCCTTCTTTTTCTTCACTTGATTCAACGCTGATGCTTCATCGAATGAGTATCCTGCCTTGCTTTCTGTGACCTTGCTCGTGATGTCAATCAGCGGGAAAGACGGGAGATTGTAAAGATGCTTCAGCTGATGAGCCATTTCTTCCTCTACAGATGTGTACCCGCTGTCTGCAATGATTCCCTTCACTTGATCCGGAAGATCTTCACCGCTGGTCATCAGTACGGTCGAGGCTCCCATTGAAAAGCCGTGAAGGAAAATGGCCTTTTCATTCTTCTCTTCTATGAGATAGTCAATCCATTTTCGCATATCATTCCTGTCATCCCACCCCATGCCTATATAATCCCCTTCACTCTTTCCATGGCCGCGGGCGTCAGGCTTCAATATATCGTATCCTTTATCATAATAATACCTTGTCACTTCCGGAAGCTGTTCGTTACTCCCTTTATAGCCGTGGGCCAATATCACCGTCTTGCCGATCGGGGCATCATTTTTCAAGTAAACGGCACTAAGGGTAAGACCATCATCACTTTCTATTTCAACTTCTTCAAAATCCTGACTTTCTGTCCAGCTTGTGAGCTCCTGAAGCCGCTCCTGTTCTTCTTCAAGTGCACTGACAGCTTTGACTGCTTCCTCAGTACCATATAACTTGATTGCTTCATCACTCCGGTTGATAGCGAGGTTATAAAAATAACTCGCAGCACCGAAAAGTACAATCATCGTAATGACGATCAGCCAACAAACAGTATAGCCGATGCGTTTTATCATATTGGATTCTCCTTCAATGCTAAAATGATATACTCTATAAGTTCATACCCCCGGCTTTTTCGCTGAAAACCTGTCAGTTTGAGGAAATAAGAAAAGCGCCCCAGGACTTTGGACGCTTTTCATGGCCATATCATTTTTTCTCTAATTCTTTTACCCTTTTATCTAGTTTTCCTGCAATCGATAATGCACTGATTGCAACCCCAAGCGAACCAACTGCAATGGAAAAAGCGAATATCAAAAAGGTTTCCACTAGGACACTCCTCCTTTCTTCATTCATTGTGCAATTTCATTTATACTTTCATATCCACATTCTCTTTCCAGCGACTGATACCGGACTTCGTGAGGAATTCATTTTTTTCGGCATAAATCCGGATGACATCCTTGATTTCTTCTGCTAAGTATTTTTCGCCGCGATTGTTTGCAAGTGCCGGGTAACCGGACCCCCGCTGGAGATAATCAGAAGAAGCAACACTGTACCACTTTTCATCATTCAGAGATTCGCCTCCGATGAAGATTTCCTGGATACTTTTCCCATCATGTATAACCTCCGCCCCCGACACATGCAGCCTGCCGACAAATCTGCCTCTGAATCCTGGTCCTTTGCCGTCATGCAGGCATATACCGGCATCAAGTGATTGTCCTATAGCCTCCTTCAAGTCTTTTCCCTGGACCTCGAAAGAAGTCGGATTCAAAGGAGAAGGGCAGACCTCAATCAATTTCTTATTCGATACATAACCGAAGAGCCCCGCATTCACAATCCCGCTGTTCATCAGGCCGATATCGCAATCAAGCATATCCCTGACACCGTCTGCAATTAAATTAGTAAGTGGGTTTTCTTCCAGAACATCATGCCAAAGAGGGGTTTCAATCGTGTACAGCGGCTCGCTCAATACCTCTATCGCTTTTTCTTTATTTCTCTTTAGAATAGAAAGCACCCCTTCATCCCTGTGTGCATCTTTCGTCGCTAAATTTTGCGAATGCAAGAGGTCCACACCGCGATCGCTGACTTCAATTTCTATGACTCCGATATACTCCCCATAGCAGCCCGCACTATTCATGATTGTTCCGTTCACCACTTTTGCCTGAGGATAAAGTTTATGATCGTGGGCGGATAATATGATGTCTACACCCTCCAATTCCGTCACAAGCTCATCATCCGCAAACGTCCCCAGGTGATTGAAGAGTATGCACAGGTCATAGTTCCCCGCATGCTTCGCCACTTCAGCTTTAATCGCATTATTATAGTTGGTCATATGTACACCCAATCCATCACTGAACACGTCCATGTCAGGTGATGATCCTGTGATGAGGATGCGTAAACCTTTCTTCTCGAGAAGGGTGCTGGATACTACGCCATCGATCTTTGTCCGGCAGCTTTTCAAGAGATTATTACTGATGAAAGGTACCGGGCTGTTCGACGCCATATGTTCAAGTGTGTCGATTCCGTTGAACATCTCATTATTCCCGATTGTCAACGCATCATAACCGGCATAATCCAGGAGCTCAAGTGCAGCCATCCCCCTTGTCCCCTGCAGTTCGATGCTTTTAAAATCTGCGAAGTCCCCTCCATCGAGGATCAATGTATTGTCGTCCTTGAACTGCTTGATCAGTGATACAGCCTTAGAGAAAGCTTCAAAATGACTGTGCAGATCATTTGTATGAATGATTTTCAGTTTCATAATTACCTCCGTCTACATCTTTTTTCCAGAAAACTCCCTACTCTAATAGTAATTGAAATAACGAAGGTGTAAAGGATTATTTTGGAAAAAATACAAAAAGAGCTCCCTCCCAAGCGGACCTTGGAACAAAGCTCTTTATGATTCATTCTGCTGTTCGGCGAGTTCTGTGTAGACGACAAGTCTTTCAACATAATTGTGGATATCCCGGTCAAAATAACCGGTGCATGTAATAAGATTGAGCATCCTTTTATCGCTTGGCCCGAAGATTTTCCTGAGCGGCGCGTCATCTTTTTGATAGGCGATTTTGTCTTTTACCACAAATGTGAGATGCTTTCCATCTTCATCATAAAGATGGATTTCATCGCCTTTTTCCAATTCCTTCAATTTGAAGAAGACAGCCGGTGCTTTTTCATTATCCACGTGACCAGCCAACACGGCGTTCCCTGCTTCGCCGGGCTGTACACCCGGTTCAAACCACGCCACATCTTTCCCGTTTTCAGGCAGTTCCATATTCCCATTTTCATCGAGACCGAAATCTTTCACCGGTGCTTCGAGGTCAATGGCAGGGATGGAAAGTGAGGATGGTGTAATGCCTGATTGCTCATGGGCGGGGGCATTCGTCCCTTTATTGCCGGCCGCAATTACGGCCTGCTGGACTGGTTGTTCGGCATATACTTCTGTTTCTTTAGTTCCTTTTGACAGTTGAGGCTCTTTGGCAGAACAAGCTGCCAGAAGAGCCGTCAAAAGGATGAATAATAGAGGTTTCATTATTTTACAAGTTTCCTGCGTGCAGCGAATACCAGCGCAGCTCCGCCCAATACTGCAGAGGCAAGGACGATCGGAAGCGCAGTAGAAGAAGATTCTTCAGCAGTTCCTCCCATTCCTGTTTCAGGCATGCTTCCAGGCATCAGGGTGTAGTCTTTCAATAAAAGGACTTCCAAAGAATCAGCTGTATTGATGGCAAATACGCTGTATACCGTATTTTCTTCCAGCATGGTTCCAGACAGGTCCAGTACCTGTTCTCCCTCAGGCGTTCTGATTTCAAGGTCATACGTACCTGGATCAAGTTCCTTGTAATCTGTAATGGCTTTGAACTCAGCCCCGCTGAATAATGCGTCCCCGCCGATCGGTCCCACATCAACTGCAGGTGCATCTGGTGAAAGGTGACCGACACGAACTTTCGTCATTCCTTCAGTGACTTTCATTGAGTCCTGTGCAACAACGAGTTCCAGGTTATCTACTGTGTTGGCAGCAGCAACTGTGTAAGCCATTCCTTCTTCAACAGTAAGGGACTGGGAAATGACTGGATCTTCGCTGCCCATTGTTCCGGCCGCATAGATCTCTACCTTATGTTCCCCTGCAGGCAGGTTCATGTATTCTGTCGCAGCTTTGAACTCGGCTCCTTCAACGACTGCTTTACCGTCCACATAAACATCTACAGCAGGTGCATCTGGTGAAGCATGGATGATGCGCACCATCGCATCATTCCCGGCAGCAAACGCGCCTCCAGTAAATGTCAGCATGAGAATGGCAGTCACAAAAATCGAGAAAATTTTCTTCATTCATTTCACTCCTTCTGTTTTGTTCAAGTTTTGTATTAAACTTGTAAATATAATGTACAATCATTAAACAGAATGTACAACTATTAAACTGCCAATTCAGCACATTCGGGAGCATGTGCTCGAAGAACCCTTTAGTATCAAGGGTTTAACAAAATAACGTTGCTGCTTAAATGATGACATTCACTTTACACATTTAAAGGTGAGGCATTTTTTTGTAATGAAAAAAGCCCCTCTTCAAATTGAAGAGAGACTCTTTTCTTACTTCACTTCCTGTGATTCTTTTTCCTGATTTTGCACTTCTTCCCTGTCTTCTTCATCCGTGTTCTGTGATGCTGCGCTCTCTTTTTCCCCTGTTTGGGAAATGACGGGCTGGTATGGTCTTTCAGGTTTTCTGTCTGCATACGAACGGAGTAATTGACCCACATCGATCCCGGTCATTTCCTTCAAAGGTTCCTGCATATCGAGCATTGTTTTCGTGATGCTCCTGCCGAATGACGGGACACCCTGCCCGTTTCCGGAATCAATGATTTTAACAGAATCGATGTTGTTCAACGGCTGTGCAATCTTCTCTGCAAAGACTGGCAGCATTTCGATCAGTTTTTCCGTTATGATGACGTCACCGTGTTTTTCCATTGCTTCAGCAAGCAGTTTACGTGATTCTGCTTCTGCTTTACCGCGCTGTCTGATGACATCTGCTTCGGCAGATCCTTCTTCACGGCGGATCTTCGCTTTCGCTTCCCCGTCGATTTCCGCTTTGCGGGCTTCAGCTTCCGCTTTACGGGTCGTTTCATAATATTCGGCGTCCGCTTTAGTCTGGCGGACTTTAGATTCTTCCGCTTCAAGTTTGACCGCTCGCTCGCGCTCAAGGAACTGAAGCGTCAATTCTTCTTCTTTTACCTCTTTGGAAAGCTTTGCTTTTTCCAGCTCATAGGATTGTTCTGATTTCGCGCGGGCACGTTCTGTTTCTTCTTTGAATGCCGCATCCTTGATGTCTTTTTCCTTCTTGGATTCAGCAATGGAGATTTGTCGCTTATACTCTTCTTCCTTCGCTTCCTGATCCGTCTGGGCACGGTGAATACGTGTTTCTCGCTCAGTATTGGCCTCGGCAATCTCAGCCTGCTTGCGGACCTCCGCAATACGAGGGCGTCCCAGGTTCTTCAAGTATCCATTTTCTTCATCAGCATCACGGATATCCGTCAAACCGAGGGAAGTAATTTTGAAGCCCATAAGATCCAGCTGTTTCTGCGCGATCTCCGAGACGTCGGCGTTAAACTTCTCCCGGTTGCTGTTGATATCCTCAACGGTCATTTTTGATAAAATGGCACGAAGATTACTTCCTAATACCTCAATGATTTCATCTTCGATCTCTTTTTGATTTTTGCCAAGGAACTGCTCCGCATAGTTGGCAATCCCGTTCAACGTATCTGCCACTTTGACCATTGCGACCGCATCCGCCACGATCGGCACCCCGCCGTTCGTGTACACACGCGGAGTCGACAATTTCAATTGGAAAGATGTCAGATTGACAGGCGTACTTGTCTGGAACCGTCTCAGACGATATCCTCCACCCCTGATGATCTTCATAGAACGCCCTTCCTGATCGGTGAAAATATTTGTTTCTTTTTCAGGATCCCCGAGTTTCGGTCCTGTGATGATCAATGCCTGATTTGACTTGGCCGTGCGGTAGCGGAATCGCATCCAGAAATAATACCCGATCCCCACAATGGCCGCTACGATCAATACCGGAATAAGGAACATCATAATACCAATGACAGTCAATGAACCCATTCTTACCTACCCCCTGTTTATTTTTCTGCGGAAGATACCGCGTTTTAATAGGTTATATGACTATCTACGGGGCAGCTGCCCTGAAGGTTTCATAAAAATGGGAATTTATTAAATTCCTTCAATTTATCGACAGAATCAGAGATTCCGGTATGTCGAATATGATAGAATAATAGCGTTCACAATTTCATTATTGCCCGTTGGTGAAGGGGATGAGAGTCCATTCTCTTCTTAAAAGGGAAGCTGGTGGAAATCCAGCGCGGTCCCGCCACTGTAAAGCTGAGATTTCTTATATAGGACCACTGTTTCTTTTCGAAGCGGGAAGGGATAAGAAATCGGCGAAGCTGAGCCAGGAGACCTGCCAATCGGGAAGAACACATAGTTCCTACGGGAGATAGGAGGGTGTTGCGCCAGATGGAACGACATACAAGATCTCATTGGATCATGATCGTCCGATTGGAATAGCTGCATCTTCTTATAATGGGAGATGCATTTTTTAATTCAAAACGGACAGGGAGTTGAAAATGATGGAACAAGCTTATCCAGTTGATCATTCACGTACGATCCAGACAAAATTGGTATTGCCGCCTGATACGAACCATATGCAGACCATCTTCGGCGGAAAGGTATTGGCATTTATCGATGAAATCGCTGCGCTGTCAGCCATGAAGCATTCGAGCTCGGCCGTGGTCACGGCTTCGATCGATTCGGTCGATTTCCTTTCGTCCGCAACCGTCGGGGACGCACTCAGCCTCGAGGCGATTGTGACTTCCACCGGAAGGACTTCGATGGAGGTATATGTAAAAGTCTTCTCTGCGAATCTATTGACCGGTATCAAAACCTTGACGACAGAGTCATTCCTCACCATGGTCGCGGTGGATGAAGACGGGAAACCGAAGCCGGTGCCGAAAGTGATCCCGGAAACGGAAGAGGAAATAAGATTGTTCACCACCGCTGTTCTGAGAAAGGAACATCGGAAGAATCGGGCGTTGATTAAATAAGTAAGAGGGCTGGGGTAATTAAAACAAAATAAAATATCCATTTAGGGTTATTAGGAGTTTGTTTTCCGCAAGTTAGCCGTGAGCCGCATTTGGTTAACCTGCGGTATCTTTTTAGGTGGTGATGATGAACATGGACAGATATTTTAGAATGATTCTTATTAGCTCATAAAATGTGAAAATGGATCATATATTTCTGAAATGGATCATATTTCCGGAAAACGGATCATATATTTTCAGAATGGATCATATTTCCGGAAAATGGATCATATATTTTCAGAATGGATCATAAATCCTGAAAACGGATCATAAACACCCCACACCGTATCACTTCACCGCCTCAATCAATAGATAACTCTCCCCTCTCCCGCCTTTACAGCCCTCTTTTCACATTTCCACACAGAAATCCCCTTTAGTTTCATCAAAATATTGAAAAACCGTACACGAATTCAAAATAAAAACACTTCTAATGATCGTTCTGATTTTCATTAGACCAGGCATTCCCTCCCCCTCCCTTGCAAAAAAGAAATTCCCTTACCAGTAAAAGAACACCGAGCAGATAATGACGGCTATCCAGGCGGCGGATGACCAAAATCCTGCCCGCATTAAATCCTTGTCAGTAAAATAACCGTACGAGTAGCTGATCAGATGGACCGGGGACTGGGTGACAAGAAAGAAGCCCGGGACGCATGCCAGAAACACGGGCATGGCAATTTGCATGGGTGATAAATCCGGGATTGTATGTCCAATCGTAATGCTGAGGGGGAGCATGATGGTCAAAAACCCCAGGATATTGACAAAGACGATACGAATGATACTGGTGCATAAAATGAGAAGGAGAATGATCATCCAGGATTGGCGGCCTGTCAGCAGTGAGTCCAAACCTTCTGCCATCCATTCAATCGTGCCTGTATGGATCAGCATCCCGGATACCATTAAAGTAGAGGCGAAAAAGAGCATCAGATCCCAATCAATCGATTCCCTTGCTTCTTCCCATTTCCATACTCCTGCAAAAGGGATCAAGGTTATACATGCGCCCAGCAGGCCGACCTGAGGAATGGAATAACCATGCAGAGGCTGTGCAATCCACAGGATCAAGGTTCCACCGATTATACACATGATCTTTTTTTCGTTGATGCTCACGGGCCCAAGCTCACTGATTCTTTCTTCGATCAATGCTAATAACAGCTTTCGGTCAATCTTCTCAGGAGGAAAAATCAGTAAGAATATCCCCCACAGTATCACGATAAAAAGCAGCACCGGTATTCCAAAAGTCAGGAACCATTTTATATAATTCAAATCGCTCGAAACATCGCTCAGGATCCCGAAAGCGTAGATAGTGGAACTTGCCCCCGTCGCAACAAACGCCCCTGAAATGGCAGCAAGATAGGCAACCCCGATAAACAGTGACTTGCCCAAATAATGGACATCCCCTAATTTGCGCAGACTTTTCAGCAGGCTGTCCAGTACAGATGATAACAGGCTGCCTTTCCCTACATTCGACGGTATCAGGACAGACAGGACGATCATGAGCAAAAACGAGATGAAGATCAATGCTTTGCCCGATCCTCCAGACATCTTTAACATAAAGAGCGATACCCTGCTTGCCAGACCCGTTTTGATGAATGCAGCTGAGATAATGAATGTTGAAAACAAGAGCCAAACGATACCCGAACTGAAATAACTCAATGTCTGTTCATAACTGAAAAAATGAAACGAAATCAGCAGTATGAGCAGCAGCGAGCTGAACGCAAGCGGAAAGACTTTGCCGATCCAGAGGATTTGAATGATGATGAGTGCAGCGATAGCCTTCCATGTTTCATCCCAGTCAAAAAAAGGGAGAAAAAATAAAACATATAATAGGAACGTGATAACCAGTAACAGTTGTTTTTTCATGACGATTACTCCCATCTTTCATTCAAAGGAAAAAGCCACCGGCAATGGGGTGACTTTTTCCTTTTATCAATCGGTATCAGTGAATGATCGTAGAATCCCGCTTATTACCGAGGGCATACCGGGCAGCCGAAGAGCCGGCTGTTTTCCCATAAACTGCCCCAGACATCAACCCGGATCCCCCAGGGTAATTGTGATAAAAAATCCCGCCGACCATTTCTCCTGCAGCGAACAGGCCGGATAATGGTTCATCATCCGTCTTTAACACTTCTCCTGATGGATTGACACGCAGCCCGCCGAAAGAAAATGTAATCCCGCACGTAACCGGGAAAGCATAGAATGGACCCTTCTCGACCTTCAACGCCCAGTTCGTCTTTTCAGGCGTCAGCCCCGCTGTTTTCTTGCCGTCTTTTTCCGTAGGATTGTACTCCCCGTCTTGAACGGCTGCATTATACTCCTCAATCGTCTGCAGGAATTGCTCCTTGTTAACGGAAAGCTGATTAACAAGCTCCTCCAGGGTTTCACCCTTATAGCAGGTCGCTTCCTCAAGATCATATTCCTTCCTCAGCAGCGGCCGGACTTGAGAGTCGTAAATCTGATAGGCGACGTGACCCGGCTGTTTTAAGATTTCCCTTCCGTACTTGGCGTACGTGTAATTCCGAAAGTCCGCTCCTTCATCTACAAATCGTTTTCCATCTTTATTCAACATGATGCTGAGGGGATAGGAATGTTTCTTGAAGATGTCACCGGGTTTTTTAAAGTCACCGACTTTTGGTGCATGATAGTCCGTGCCGATTGAATGACAGCCGGAGTATTCACCAAATTTCTCCGCTCCTGCAGCAACCGCCATTGTTATTCCGTCGCCGGTGTTATATTCGGTTCCGCGGACAATTGCCGCTTCCCATTCTTCCCCGATATGTTTTTTCCGAAGCTTCTTGTCTGCTTCAAAACTTCCGCAGGCGAGAATGACCCCTGAGGATTCAACGTTGATCCGCTCTTCACCCTTCTGTACAACCACACCGCTTATCTTTCCGCCTTCTTTTACAAGTTCCACTGCAGCAGCCTCATACCAAATATCGATCCCCAGTTCACCTGCACGTGAAAAAAGCTGCTTCATCAAACCGATTCCTTTGTTTTCCGTCTTGACAGGAAGACCGCCCCAGAAATGACGCTTGCCATCCTTTTCATATGATTGATTATCATAATTGAGTTCAAATTTCACTCCATGCCCCTTCATCCAAACGAGCGTTTCAAACGATCGGTCCACCAGTTGTCTGGCAAGCTCCGGCTGGCTCTTTCCCTCTGTTACGCGCATGATATCATCATAATAATCTTCCTCATTGTAATCGGGCATGACGATTGAATCTGCCTCTTCATCAGAGAGATCCGTCACAACCTTTCGGATATCGGCGAAATCATGATAGGCCACTCTGATCGCCCCATCGGTGAAAAATGAATTTCCGCCTTTCTTATGTTCAGGACCTTTTTCGAGGACCAGTACCTCCGCCCCTTCTTCGCAGGCTGAAATGGCCGCACACAAGGCCGCGTTCCCCGCTCCGACAACAACTACATCATACGATTTAACCTTTGACATCGATTTGCCTCCTCATTACATGTCTTTTGTGATTGGGTCGACAGGATTCTTCCCTTTCTTTTTAAACACTTTGATCAGCAATGGATAGAACAGTGATAACAGCGTCAATACAGCTAATCCGATGGCAATCGGCGTGTCAAAAAAGATACCGAGGCTGCCATTTGACGAAAGCACTGCCATCCTGAAGTTCTGTTCCATATCTGTTCCGACAATCAAAGCCAGAACCAGCGGGGCAATCGGGAAATCCATGACCTTCAAAAATAAACCGAATACTCCGAAAATTAACAGCAGGAAGAAATCCACTGCACTGTAACTGAGCGTGTAGGTTCCGATAAAAGCAAGGATCACAATGACCGGATACAACACTTTTGCAGGTGTATCCAAAATCTTCACTAACAGCCCGACAAGTAAAATATTAATAATCACAAGTGCTATATTCCCGATGAACATACTATTGATCAGTGTCCAAACCGTATTGGGATCATTTTCAAACAAAAGAGGTCCCGGCTTCATACCCAGCATGACAAGTGCTCCGAGCATGACAGCGGTGGTGCCCGAGCCCGGTATCCCCATCGTCAATAACGGGATCATCGCACCGACAGAAGCCGCATTATTGGCAGATTCAGGAGCTGCAAGCCCTTCTACTGCACCTTTCCCGAATGCTTCAGGTTTTTTGGAGATTTGCTTCTCTGTCGAGTAACTGATCATCGATGCGATCGATCCCCCGGCTCCCGGAAGGACACCGATTACAAATCCCAGCGGACCGCTTCTGAGAATCGGCCACAGTGAGCGTTTCCACTGCTTTTTCGTAAACCAGATCTTCCCGACTTTCTTTTTCTCTCTTTTCTCCTGATCGATCGTCAAATAATTGTAAAGGACTTCCCCTACTGCATATACGCCGATGATCACGATTAGAAAATCGATCCCTTCACTTAAATGTGAACTCCCGAAAGTGAAGCGATAGACTCCGCTTTGTGTATCAATGCCCACCGTACTTAGCATCAGCCCAAGAAACATGGCGATGAACCCCTTCACCATTTTTCCTACTGACAGGGCAACAATCGCCGAAA
The DNA here is from genome assembly GCF_001456935.1 of [Bacillus] enclensis. Classification (GTDB taxonomy): domain Bacteria; phylum Bacillota; class Bacilli; order Bacillales; family Bacillaceae_B; genus Rossellomorea; species Rossellomorea enclensis. Next base: position 74,792 of record NZ_KQ758482.1, read on the forward strand.
GAGTCAGCAGCATTAATAAAAAGTATTCAGCCGGGCCGAATTTCAATGCAAAGCTTGCAAGCGGCTCGGCAAGGAAGATAAACCCGATGACGGCCATCATTCCCCCGATGAAAGAGGCGACTGCCGATATGGCCATGGCCTGTCCTGCCTGACCCTTCTGAGCCATTGGATAACCGTCGAAAGTTGCGGCAATCGCAGAACCGTCACCCGGCGTATTTAATAGAATCGAACTCCTTGATCCTCCGTACATCGCCCCGTAATAGATGGCAGCCATCAGGATGATTGCACTGACGGGCTCCATGCCAAATGTAATCGGGATCAATACGGCTACGGCTGTTGCCGGTCCCAGGCCGGGGAGCATCCCGACGATCGTTCCAAGAAATCCTCCGATGACAACCCACATAATATTTATTGGTTCCAACGCAGTGGTTAACCCCTGCATAAAATTGCTAAAATCCATCTAGTGCACCTCCTATGGAAGACTGACTCCTAATAAAATGCTGAATGCATACCATGATAGAAAAGAAAAGCTGATAGCCACTATCACATTAACAACATATTTTTTACCGTTGACCGTAAATAACAAAGCACCCAAAAATAAAATAGTAGAAAATAAGAACCCGATCCGTTCAAATATGAACGCATAAACAGCTCCGTATAAAACAGTCAGGGCAATCAATTTCGGTGTTCTCCCTTTCAGCAGAAGTTTGATATCTTCATTATGAACATCAAGATTCTTCCACTCTTGAAATAAGTAAACCACGCTAAATACCAGCATGAATACACTTAATCCGACCGGAAAATAGAGCGGCCCGTTTGGATTCCCGAGATTGGCCTTTGGCAAATTGATGGATGCTATTAAAAAAAAGAAGCTTAATAGAATTAAAAAAATGGGCATCCCGAGTTTGATTGCTCTCATGCATTTCAACCTCCTCTATGACAGTAGACCGGCGGGAGACTCTCATCAGTCTCCCACCCGTCCGTCAGATTAATTTTTCAGCCCGGAACTTTCCACAAGGTCTGAATATAATTTTTCCTGCTCCTTCATGAATTCCTTTGTTTCTTTGCTGTCTTTGTAAAAATCATCCCAGTCATTGTTTTCAAGCATCTTCTTCCATTCATCCGTTTTGACCATTTCACCGATTTTTTCATCCCAATAAGCGATTTCTTCTTCAGTCATATCCCCAGGGCCCATGATGCCTCTCCAGTGAGGGAAGACCATGTCCACTCCTTCTTCCGTCCAGGTTGGAACTTCATCCAGTCCTTCCAGCCTTTCTTCAGAAGATACCGCAAGGATCTTCAGCTTCCCTGCCAAGTGCTGCTCTTTCACTTCTGAAAGGGATGTCGTCACTGCATCAACATGTCCTCCGAGCAGCGCCGTCACGACGTCGCCGCCACCTTCATAGACAAGAAAGTCGAGTTTAGTGGGATCGATTCCCTTCTCGCTTGCTGCCTGTACAATTGACAGGTGGTCATCGTTCCCGAGTCCCGGACCTACTCCGATTTTGAGAGACTTTGGATCTTTCTTCATCTGATCCAGCAGTTCAGAAGCGGTTTCATATTTTGAATCAACCGGAACCGCGAGTGCCTGCCATTCTGTTGCCAATGTGGCAATCGGAGTGAATTGTTCATGTGATAGATCGCTTTGTCCCAATAATTTATTTGTCAGTACCAGACTTGAATTGATTGCAAGATGGTGGGCATCCTTCTTCTCGAGATATTTCCATCCCGCTTCTCCGCCTCCGCCCGGTTTATTGATGACATTGATGTTTTTATCCACAATGTCGTTGTCACGCAAAACCTTCTGGACAGAACGCGCCGTTAAATCCCAGCCTCCGCCCGGAGAAGCCGGTGCGATGATTTCGATATTCTTCGACGGAAATTCCTTGTCACCCGAAGCAGAGCTTGAACAAGCTGTCATCAATGCCATTACACAAATAATCAATACGAAGCCAAACCTTTTCATATTTTTCTGCACCCCTTTTATCTTGTTTGTACTCACCAGAAACATCCCCTGTCAAAAAGGTGAAATACGTTAATCTAATCCTAGTTGCCGAACGAGTCTATGTAAACGTTTCCAAAATATTATGTTTTAAAAAACTTATGGGGATTTTGTTCATTTTGTTCACCGGTTTCTTCAGCTTTAAATAAAGAAGTCTGCCACCTAGGTTAAAGTGATCACTTTAGCCGTGGTGGCAGACACTATTTTTCCCGGGAACTATTTCATTGCATTCTCACTTCCGATTCGGTATCTTCTTTCGGGACGCCCGACTATCCCGTAGACATGCTCGACCGTGGCATCCTTTATCCCAACCAGATATTCGAGATATCTCCTGGCGGTGGTCCGGGACGCCCCCATTTTTTCGCCGACTCTTTCAGAGGTGATCCCTTCTTTTTCCTCTTGCAGGATCGCTGTCACTTTATGAAGAGTCAAGTAATCGATGCCCGGCGGAAGATCGTACCTTTTTTCGGCAGCTTTCTTTTTTTCCCTGCCAAAAAATTGATCCAGGACCTGTTGATTGACCTCTTCGGCAGAATCAAGCGCCGCTTTTTTCTGAAGATAGGACGTGATTGCTTCATGGAATTTCTCCAATGTTACCGGTTTGATCAAGTAGTGTTCGACACCATAACGAAGTGCCTTTTCTAAAAAGGCTTTATCTTTTGCAGCCGTGATCATAATGATATCTACGCAGGGATACTCGGATCGGATATTATGCAATAATTCAGTGCCAAGCTGATCAGGCATGTATACATCAAGTAATAGCAGGTCAACATGATGTTCATCAAGAATAGTCAATGTATCTTTCGCATTCATCGCTTTGCCGACTAATGTCAGCTGCTCATTTTTCGCCAAAAATTCTTCATGTATCTGTGCAATCCGAAAGTCATCTTCGGCAATGACAACTTTAATCATACCTATTCCCCTTTTGTGTGTGATTTCGGCAGGATGACAGTGAAAACCGTCCCTTTATCCTTTTTGGAATCCCATTCGATTGTCCCTCCCAGCTGAGACAGTTCTTCCTCGACGTTGGCTAGTCCATAACCGCGGTGGTCGCCTTTTGATGAGATTCCTTTCAGCAGGATACGTGCCTCTTCTTCTTCAGATATCCCTTTTCCGTTATCTGCAATTTCAAAGATGATATCGCTGCCAATGTCGGTAACGAAAAAAGAAACAACTTTGATCTTTTGGTCCATCACCGCTTCGAATGCATTATCAATCAAGTTACCCAATATGACGATAAGGGGTGAAAGACCGATGAATCCAGGGAGCGGGGAAAGTGAACTTTCACCGTCGATTTGGAAATCAATTTTCTTTTCTGATGCTTTTGCTATCTTCCCTAATAGAATGGCTTGAACTTTCTCATCCAGGATACTTTGAAAAAATATTGTCGAATGATACTCCTGGAGATCCGATTCCTCTGTGAGGAAGGCAATGGCTTTATCATATTTGTGCAGCTGAAGCAGCCCCAGAAGGACATGGAGTTTGTTTTTGAATTCGTGCGTTTGAGCCCTTAAATCCTGCGAATATTGCTGTACTTCCGAAAGGGCATCGACCATTTGTTTAATTTCTGTCCGGTCCCTGAAGCTGAACACAGTGCCTGCCTTTTGGTTATTTTCAATGATAGGCTGGGCATTTACAATCATCGTTTTTTTCTTATATTGAAGTTCGATGTTGGAAATATGCAAAGAAGAAGCCAGCATTTCGGACATCGTTTGAGAAGAAATGACATCGGTCACGAATTTGCCCTCAATCTTTTCATCAATGTCCAGTAATTCTCGGGCGGATTGATTCATCATCGTAATCACACCTTGTGTGTCGATGGCTAAAATCCCTTCCCTTACAGATTCCAGAACCGCATTTCTTTCTCTGAAGAGCGCACTGATCTGATAGGGTTCGAGACCGAGTGTATCCCTTCGGATACTTCTGGCCAAAAATAGACTGCCAAACACCCCGAGGATCAGCACTCCCCCTGAAAGAGCAAGCATGGTTCGGATTTCATACGCGATCTTATTCCTTATGGTTTTCATATCAAACTCCACCGTTACGGTGCCTTCGACTTTTTTGTAATTGTCGTACCTGATCATAACCGGGACAATCCCCTTTAACACTTCTTCGTCGCCGTCCCCGGTATGGATTAGATTATTACTTCCGAATACCAGTGCCCGATAACGGTCGGCGGGATCACCATTCCCAATCGATTGTCCGACAAAACTAAATATCTGTCCGTCCCTGTTTTCAATGAGGACAGCAGAAGCATCCACCTGGTCACGGATCTGTTCCGTGACCGCACTTAAATCCCCTACAGGCTCCTCATTCTTAAAAGAATCCTGAATCACCGGCATATAAGAAAGTGTCTTGGCCGTCTGCATCGCGAGATCTTCCGCCTGCTCAACGTCTTCCTCTGATTCCCGGTATGCAAACATCCATGTAAGCAGTCCTATCACGATCAACAGAAGCGAAATGACCAAGCCCAATATTTTAATTTGAAGCGGGACCCTAAGAAGTCTATTCATCCAAATACCCCTGATTATACTGAATTTTCTATTATATTAATATATCATACTCCTCGCAGGGTGAGGAACTTAAAAAACCTTTAGAACAGAAAAGAAACCTTTCCCAAGGTAAGAGAAAGGTTTCACTATCATTGGATCGGAGCCCCCGGCGGGATATATGCAGGCGGAACTTTCAACCATCCGCGCTCCTTCATTTTCGTCTTCAGTTCCAAGCCCAATACGGATTTCTCCGACTGGAACCTCATCCACATCAAACCGATGTCACTCCTGATGCTTTGACTGTTATTCGTCGCACACATAACGATGTTGGTGGCAATCTTTGCAGAAATCAGATTCGCGATTTCGGAATCGGTTGCCTTCACCCCCATCGGGATACTGTCTGGGTTGGACACGGGTTTCTTCTCGGAAGTATCGGAAAGGGGGATGCCTTCTTTCAGCATGAATTCTTCAATCGTCTGCATTTGATGCAGGGCGAGTTTTTTTGTATCTTTCAGGATATGCAGCAAATCCTTGTCCGTGGTCGTGTTCAATGCTGCTTCCAGAATCGGCACTTCTTCTGCAATTGCCGTGTAATAAAGCCAGCATCCCATCGCTTCCCCGATATGAGGGCGGGGCTTGGGTTCATCATCGAACCGGGTTCTCAGGTAATCAAACATTGCTTCCAGCGTATTAGGCATGGAAAATCACCTCATTGGACTAGTTTATTATCAATTAGGATAACCTCTGGTTGGGAAATTATTCTTATAAAAAAGATACCCGCACCCGACGTTTAGTCAGCGGATACGGGTAATCGTTTTTATTGGAGCGGGATCTTGATATCCCCTTTGATCCATGATGGATAGTCCTGGAGTTCAAGCGTAATTGGTGAGAGACTGTCATTGACACTGTATGGGAACCCGAATTCTTTATCCCCTATTTTCATAAATTGATCCAATTCATGTTTCTTTCCGCTCGGGTCTTCGAAAGAATTGAAGGCAGTTATATGATTCACTTTGTCGTATGCTTTATCCCAGGAGAACAACAGTGAATGATCCTCATACTTTACCGAGGCCAATCTGCCATCTGGGGCTTCAAGAATTTTTTCTTCGGAAGGATCGACATCGACTTCTAATCGATCCTTTTCAAGGGCCCTGATTGAATTGAAGGCAACATATAATTTATCTGGTTTTTCAAAGTAATTGCTTTGCAGATAATACGTGATTTTATCGAAATCGCCGGTGGACACGATTCCATCAGCTATCTTCGACCAGGTTTCCCCTTTTTCATTCACTAGCCTCAGGTCCTCAATATTGAAAATCCTCATCGTATTCGTTGACGGAAACTCGAAGGAAACCGCTGTTCGGGTCGGCGCTACCTTTACTTCCCCAACATGAATTTTCTGATTTTCTATTACAAATGTCTTGTCGACTTCGACGGCTCTTGTTTTCCCCACCTTATCCCTGTCAATCGTAAATGGGATCCGCCATTCCCCGATCAGCTTCTCTGTCCCGTCTTCCAGGTTCAGGACAAACTCATATGCCTGTTCATTCAGCGGCTTTTCCAGCCCGATTGTTGAAGTATATAATTCATCCGAATCATTCAAACCTTCCCCGCCGACGGATGAATGTATCTTAGGAACCGACTTCCCATTTCTTGTTTGAATATCAATTTTGTATGAACGTACATCTTTCAATGACCTTCCTTTTGAGTCTAAGGAATAAAACAACACAATCTGTTCTTCATCCAGGATAAAGGAGTCCAGTGTGACGGTTATTCCATGATGTTCATCCGATCCCCCTGCCTTTTGAGCATAATTATTCTCGATGGTCGAAAGTAACCCTTTATCCATTCTTACGAGCTCAACAACCTTCTCCATACCGGGCATGCCGCTCACCAATCGGGCAAAATCATTTGAAGTACGTAGTGACCCGGCAAATACAGCAAGGATAAAAACAGCTGCTGCAGATACCATCCAAGCCCTGGCAGCCAGACTCTTTCCTGACGCTTTCTTCCCTTTTCGGAAACCGGATTGAATCGCTTCATCCAAACGGTTATGAGGGATCGTCACATCTTTTAGCTTTTGCTTCGTTTCATTCAACTTTTTTTCTTCGTGTTCATACATGGAAGTCACCCTCCTTTTCTTTCAACTGATTACGGAGTAAACGAAGTCCTTTGTGCAGCCATGTTTTCACAGTACCTTCTGGACAATCTAAAATTTGCGCAATTTCGTTGATTTTCTGATCATGGAGATACTTGAGCATGATGACATGTTGGTACGGATGCTCCAGCGAACGGATGGCGTCCTCTGTCTCAATTGAGGTACGATGTTCAGGGTCTTCAATTGACTGGATGAGCTGATCGTTATAGACTACACGTTTCTTTTTCTTTACTTCATCATGGCAATAATTCAGCAGGATCCGGATCAGCCAAGTGGTGAAGTATTCATTTTTCCTCAGCTTCTTGATCCCCTTATACGCCCGGTATGTCGTTTCTTGAATCGCCTCTACGGCATCATCTTCATTTTTTAAATATGAAATGGCCATGCGATAGAGCTGTTCTTTATGTGAGAGGATCAGCTGATACAACGCATCCTCATCGCCCTTTTTCGCTTTCTTGACCATGGTGAGATCCAGCTCACTCATCAGGAATTCCCCCTTCCCTCTATTGATTAGACATCAGAATGCCGAAAAAGTTTTGATGGATTTGAATTTTTCAGGCTTTTATTACCGCTATTGATTTCCGTGCAAGACTTCGCTTTCCGCGGGTAGCCCGTGAGCCTCCTTGGCAAGCCTGCGGGAGGGAAAAGCGGAGGGGCTTTGCTCAGAGGCGGGTGGCGTAAGGCGAATCGGCCACGAAGGCGTTCTTTGCCTTCTTGGTCGATTTGACTTATGACATGTGCCTCTAAGCCCCGCAGCTAGACAAGTCTCACATAAGCTACTCTTCCCGCAGGAGTCTACGTCTTGCACTCCAATCAAACGCTGGAACAGCTAAAAGCGCCCCTTCATACGGAGCTATAAAAAACCCGAACTAAATTGCATCTCTTAATACAATTTAGTTCGGGTTTTACTTAAACTAAAATATTTTTTTCAGCCCCATGCTTAAATCGATTGAAAAAAGGAATATCCGTCACAGCTATTCGGATTTCAAATTGCATTTCATCTTATCTTCATAATAGGTCACCAGTTCCGGATAATCTGCCATTTCTTTTTTTCCTTTTTCATTAAGCTGATAGATGCCCCTTTGGACGCGGTCGAACCATTTATAATAATTTTTCTGCAGGATGGAAGGGGTTTTATCGCCGGTCCCGATTTCTTTCAGTGCTTTCGGGGACAGCGGTCCGTATTTATCGAGGCAGCATGCGATATGGATGCAGCTTTCCTTGTAGGCAGTCATGATTTTTGTCTTGTTGCTGCCGCCGGTATTATAATCCGCGCTCCTGCCTTCGATTTCTTTTATGAGTGCGGTCCGTTTCCTTTTGCTGTAGGTCATGACTTTCTTTCGATCGAACGGCTGCGGGTGCGCCGTGAATTCAACTTTCGGCCTTTTTGTCAAGGATACGGTGATCAAGCCCAATTCCAATCGTTTTACGAGATGGCATATGTCATTCCATCTTTTCGAGCGGGTGCGCTTCGGCTTTGGGATCGCAATATAGACAAGCTCAGTCAATCGCTGGCGTTTAGCGGCCTGTATCAATAAATCGACCGTCAGGGAAAGCTTCAGCTCTACGATAATAAGTTCTTCGCCCTTCACCGCCGTCAGGTCGCAGTCGTTCACTTCCCCGTTCACTTTGTACCCGAGTTTTGTGAAATGTTTCTGTATGGGCTGATAGAGATCGGCTTCTTTTCTTTTTTTCTCTGTCATATGTAAAACCTTCTTCATGGATAATCTGTTAATTAAAGTATAGAGCATTTGGTGCGGTTTGTAAGGGGGATTTATAGATTAATAGAGGGGGTGGATGTTTGTGGATGTTCCGCCTCATTTAATAGGGATGATGCGTTGTGGTAACTCTCACCCCGCGGCATGGTTATGTTCTTAAGTGGGCGGTCTTTCAGGCGGTCCTTATTTAGAATCATTCTTATGAGATCATATAATTGGAAATAGGATCGTATTTTTTGTCGAATGGATCATAAATCTGCAATTAGGATCGTATTTTTCCAAACAGGATCATAAATCTCCAATCAGGATCGTATTCTTTCGAATTGAAGCAGAAAGCCGCGATCAGAGGACATATTTAACCTTCAAAAAAACAAAACAGACTCTCCCCTAAGGAAAAGCCTGCTTTTTTCTTCGTTTCTTGTCTCTATCACGTCAATTTCATGCAGATTTTATGCCAGAATGAACATTCCGCTTCTGCTCGGACGTTTACCAGGTACAATCAGAATCATTCAACACCCATAAACGTTAATCCACACTGAATATCAGACTCTCAATAAACCAAACCTAGAATCTATTTATTCCTCAGCTTCTCAACCTCATCCGCCACGAATTGAACGGAAGTGCCGATCACGACCTGGATGGAGTTGGTGCCTACGATATTGATTCCCGGTACTCCGGTCGCCTTAATGCGCTGCTGGTCGACTGCTTCCATGTCTTTCACTTCGACGCGGAGGCGGGTGACACAGTTGTCGACGGACGTGACATTTTCATCACCGCCGAGGCCGGCATAAATTTCGGAAGCCATGACAGAGAAACGGTCACCTTCAGTTACAGGACTGGCGATCGCACCTTCTTCAGTGTCTTCTTCACGTCCCGGTGTCATCAGATTGAATTTTGCAATCAGGAAACGGAACAGGAAGTAATAAATAAGGGCGAACACGATTCCCTGTACAAGAAGCATATATGGCATATTTGCAAGCGGAAGTCTCGAGCTAAGGACAAAGTCAACGAATCCAGCGCTGAAACCGAATCCTGCCGTCCATTGGAAGAATGACGCAATGGCAAGTGATAATCCAGTCAATACGGCATGCGCAACGTATAAAGCTGGAGCTACGAACATAAACGCGAATTCAAGCGGTTCCGTGACCCCTGTAAAGAAGGAAGCAAAACCAGCCGCCAGCATTAGGGAGGCAACCTGCTTCTTCTTGGCAGGCTTTGCCGCATGATACATGGCAAGTGCCGCCGCCGGCAAACCGAACATCATGACCGGGAAGAATCCGGCCTGGTACATTCCGGTTACACCCTTCTCGCCCTTTCCGGACCAGAAGTTCCCGATATCGTTGATTCCAGCTACATCGAACCAGAATACCGAATTCAATGCGTGGTGAAGTCCGGTCGGGATAAGCAGGCGATTGAAGAATCCATAGAGTCCTGCTCCCGTGAAGCTCAAGGCACTGATTTCCTTACCGAAAGATACAAGTGCTGTATAGATAACCGGCCATACGAACAGCATGATACCTGATACTACAAGCATCGCCACCGCCGACATGATCGGCACCAGACGCTTTCCGCTGAAGAATGCGAGTGCATCCGGCAGCTTCACATGACTGAAGCGGTTGTACATACCTGCCGCTACAAGTCCGGAAAGAATCCCTACGAATTGATTCCCGATCTTGGCGAACGCAGGATTGACACTTTCTGCATCTATCCCTTCAAGCATCGCGACTGAGTCAGGTGAAAGCAAAGTTGTAATGACAAGATAAGCGACCAATCCACTTAAGGCAGCAGATCCATCTTTAGCTTTCGCCATACCCAAGGCGACACCGACCGCAAACAATACGGCCATATTATCAATGATCGAGGAGCCGGCTTTGATCAAGAAAGCAGCAACCGGACTGTCGGCACCCCATCCTGTCGGGTCGATCCAATACCCGATCCCCATGAGGATCGCTGCTGCCGGAAGAACGGCAACCGGAAGCATCAGTGAACGCCCGATTCTTTGTAAATATTTCATCATTTTGTTTTCCCCCTATCTTGTGAGTTCTCTGTTGATTCTAAAACAATCATCTAATGGATAGTCTTGACATCACTTCCTGTCTTTCTGGATGCTGGACGTGTTGTCCGGATTTGGACAAAACTCCTCTAGTAGAAACTATTCACTCATGAACCAGTTTAGAATCATATGTAATGACGTTTGAAAACCCTTTCATCTATTTTCCCTTTAATGCACCCGGGAGAAAAGAGACTAATGGCTTAGTAGAATAGTAATAGAAAATTATGGTAAAGACAAGGTTTTTTTGTAAATACAAAACCTCCAGGGCAGATATCCCTGGAGGTGAGGTCTGTTCCTTGAAAATTATGGTAGTTCAGTCGTACCCATCAAGAATCGGTCGCATTCTCTTGCAGCCCCGCGTCCTTCATTGATTGCCCATACGATAAGGCTTTGACCGCGGCGCATGTCTCCTGCTGCGAAAACGCCGTCTACATTGGTTGTGTATTTATCATACTCTGCATCGACAGTTGTGTTGCTTTTCGTTTCGATTTCAAGCTCCTTCAACAGCCCCTGCTCAGGACCGCTGAAGCCGATTGCAAGCAGAACAAGGTCTGCCGGCCATACTTTTTCCGTGCCGGGAAGCTCTTCTCTGACACGGTTGCCATTCTCATCAATTTTCAATGATACGTTCACCGTATGCACTTCTTTGATATGGCCGTCTTCATCCCCGACGAATTTCTTCGTCATGACGGCATAGGCACGCGGATCATGACCGAATACTTCTTCCGCTTCCTTCTGTCCGTATTCCACACGATGGATGATCGGATATTGCGGCCACGGGTTCCCCACTTCATCGCGGATTGCCCCTTTTTTTGCATAGATATCGAATTGCGTCAGGCTTTTGCAGTTATGTCTGATGGAAGTTGCAATGCAGTCTGTGCCCGTGTCACCGCCTCCGATGACAATCACATTCTTCCCAGCTGCAGACAGGTATTCTCCATCAGCAAAATTGGAATCAAGCAGGCTCTTGGTGTTTGCGTGAAGGAAGTCCATTGCATAATGGACACCTTTCAAGTTTCTTCCTTCCACTTCTAAATTCCGGTGGACTGTCGCCCCTCCGCAAAGGATGACGGCATCGAACTCACTCTTTAATTCAGAAGCGGAAATATCTTTCCCCACTTCTGTATTCGTGACAAAATTAATTCCCTCTTTTTCAAGGATATCCACACGACGCTTCACGACGGAGTATGGTAGCTTCATTTCAGGAATGCCATAAGTCAGCAGACCTCCCACACGGTCATTCCGTTCGAATACCGTTACCAGGTGACCTGCTTTGTTAAGCTGTGCGGCGGCTGCCAATCCGGCAGGACCTGAACCTACCACTGCCACCCTTTTTCCTGTACGGATCTCTGGAGGCTGCGGCACGACCCATCCTTCTTCGAATCCTTTCTCGATGATGGACCTTTCCACCGTCCGGATGGCGACAGGAGGTTCATTGATGCCGAGGACGCATGCCCCTTCGCAGGGAGCCGGGCAGGCAAATCCCGTGAACTCCGGGAAGTTATTCATTTCATGTTCCCGTTTAAGTGCTTCCTTCCATTGTCCTTGATACACCAGGTCATTCCATTCTGGAATCAGATGATAAACAGGGCACCCAGTCGTGACGCCTGCAAGCTCCATCCCGGACTGACAGGTAGGAACGCCGCAGTCCATGCAGCGGGCCCCCTGCTTCCTGACCTCCTCCTCTGAAAGGGGGAGAGTATAATCATCCCAATCTTTCGTACGGTCGGCAGGTTTCCTTTCATCCAGCGTTTGTCTCTTGTATTCCATGAAACCAGTCGGTTTTCCCATCCATATCCCCCTCCTTCTTTACTTAACTGTCTCTAATTTTTTTGTACTTTCTTCAAATGCGGTCATTTCAGCATCGAATTTCTCGAGGCCGCTGTCTTCAAGTTCAGAGATCCTCTCTTTCATCTTCAGATAGGATTTCGGTATCACACGTACAAATTTGGAAACATAGGCATCCCAGTTAGCCAATATCTTCTTTCCATTTGCACTATTTGTATACTCAACATAGTTCTGGATCAGGTCGTATACTTCTTTTGTTTCTTCAGGGTCGAATAACGGCTGCAGTAGGACAAGCTCCTTGTTGCAGCGGGAACTGAATGAACCGTCTTCATCAAGGACGTAAGCGGTCCCGCCTGACATTCCTGCTGCAAAATTGCGTCCTGTACGGCCAAGAATGACGACTTTTCCGCCTGTCATGTATTCGCATCCGTGGTCCCCGACACCTTCTACCACGACGTTGGCGCCGCTGTTCCTTACACAGAAGCGCTCCCCGGCAATTCCGTAGATATAAGCTTCACCGGCAGATGCACCGTAGAATGATACATTTCCGATTATCGTGTTGCGTTCAGGGATAAAAGTTGATGTCGGATCAGGATGAACAATGATTTTACCGCCGGATAATCCTTTTCCGACGAAGTCATTCGCATCCCCTACAAGCCTCAGGCTCAATCCTTTTGGAATATATGCACCGAAACTCTGTCCTGCAGAGCCAGTAAATTTCAGGCGGATGGTGTCTTCAGGCAGACCTTCTGCACCGTAGCGCTTCGTTATTTCACTTCCAAGCATCGTACCCGTCACCCGGTTGATGTTCCGAATGGCGGTCGAGACTTCAACCGGTTCTTTATTTTCAATCGCTTTCCGGCAACGCGGAATCAGCTCTTGATAATCAAATGTCTTTTCAAGTTCATGATCTTGTTTTCTGACAGCATATCTGCTGACCTTCTCAGGCACATCCGGCTGATGCAGGAGCGCCGACAGATCGAGTCCCTTTGCTTTCCAGTGGTCGATCGCTTCATTGGCTTGGAGCACATCGGTCCTTCCGATCATTTCGTTGATCGTTCTGAAACCAAGCTGCGCCATCAGCTCTCTCGCTTCCTGTGCGACGAATCGCATGAAGTTTGCCACATGCTCCGGGTCACCCATATATTTCTTGCGGAGCTCCGGATCCTGAGTCGCAATTCCGACAGGACATGTATTCATATGGCACACACGCATCATGACGCAGCCAAGGACAACAAGCGGTGCAGTGGAGAAGCCGAATTCTTCAGCTCCCAATAGGGAAGCCACGACCACATCACGTCCGGTCATCATTTTTCCGTCGGTTTCAACGACAATCCGGTCACGCAGGCGGTTCAGAAGAAGGGTCTGGTGCGCTTCGGCAAGACCAATTTCCCAAGGGAGTCCTGTATGCTTCAAGCTCGTTCTTGGAGCGGCGCCCGTTCCACCGTCATATCCTGAAATCAATACAACATCGGCACGGCCTTTTGCCACACCTGCAGCAATCGTTCCGACACCCACGGCCGATACCAGTTTCACGCTTATCCGTGCCTGCGGGTTCGCATTTTTCAAGTTATGGATCAGTTCGGCAAGATCCTCGATTGAATAGATATCATGGTGAGGGGGAGGGGAAATAAGCTCGACACCCGGCGTCGATCCGCGCACTTCCGCGACCCATGGATATACTTTCTTGCCTGGCAGGTGTCCGCCTTCACCAGGCTTCGCTCCCTGTGCCACCTTGATTTGAATTTCATCGGCGTTGACAAGATAATGACTTGTCACACCGAAACGCCCTGAAGCCACCTGCTTGATGGAGCTTCGTCTGAGGTCGCCATTTTCATCCCGTGTGAAACGGTTTGGATGCTCGCCGCCTTCTCCAGAATTGCTTCGTCCGCCGATGCGGTTCATTGCGATTGCAAGGGCCTCATGGGCTTCCTGGCTGATCGAACCGAATGACATCGCACCGGTCTTGAATCTCCTGCAGATCTCTTCCACCGATTCTACTTCATCGATCGGGACCGGCTGTCTTTTCTTAAAGGAAAGAAGGCCGCGCAGTGACTGGAGGTTCTGCTTCTCATCCGTCAGCATAGTGGAATATTTCTTGAACGTTTCATAATTGTTCGTTCTGCAAGCATGCTGCAGTGTATGAATCGTACTTGGATTATACTGGTGATCTTCCCCATTTTTGCGGTATTGGAATTCATCACCGGACTCCAGCGTACGGTTGTAGTCTTTTCTCTCCACAAATGCCTTGCGGTGTCTCATCAGTACTTCTTTTTCAATGATGTCGAGTTTAATTCCGCCTAATCTTGAAGCAGTCCTCGTGAAATACTTATCGATTACTTCCTTATGGATGCCGATTGCTTCAAATATCTGGGCACCGCGGTAACTCTGGATGGTGGAGATGCCCATTTTAGAGAGCACCTTCATGACGCCGTCCGTTGCCGCCTTCACATAAGTTTTGACTGCTTCCCGGTAGGTCCTTTGCTGCAGCTCCCCTTTATTGACAAGGTCGCGCAGTGATTCATATGCAAGATAAGGAGTTATGGCTTCCGCACCGTAACCGAGTAGTGTGGCAAAATGATGGACCTCACGCGGCTCACCGGATTCAACCAGCAGACTGACCTTGGTCCTTGAACGCTGACGGATCAGGTGCTGGTGCAGACCCGATACGGCAAGCAGAGCCGGAATGGCGGCACGCTCTTTTGACACCCCTCTGTCGGATAAGATCAAAAGGGTAGCTCCTTCTTTGATTGCAAGGTCGGCTCTGGCAAATAGTTTATCGAGGGCACCTTCAAGCTGGTCCTCTTCCTCTGTTACGTTGAACAAAGTCGATAGCGTGACAGCCTTGAAGCCTTCTTCATTCTGGTAGCGCAGTCTTTCAAGTTCTTCTTGTGTAAGGACAGGCGTGTCCAGACGGATATGCCTGCAGCTTTCAGGACCTGGATCGACAAGGTTCCCTTCCGCTCCGATCGTTGTTCCGACAGATGTGACGATCTGTTCCCGTATCGCATCGATCGGCGGATTGGTTACCTGTGCAAACAGCTGCTTGAAATAGTTATAAAGAAGCTGCGGCTTTTTCGACAGGACGGCAAGAGGGGAATCGTACCCCATCGAACCGACCGGGTCTTTCCCGTCCGTTACCATCGGTTTGATGATTTTATTGATTTCTTCTGTTGTATAACCGAATGCCTGCTGCTGAGCAAGCACTTCTTCAGATGTGAAGATTTCAGAACCATACGGCGCTTCAGGCAGGTCTTTCAGCTCTTTTTTATAATTGTTCAGCCAGTGTCTGTAAGGCTGTTCATTTGCTACTCTGAGCTTGATTTCCTCATCTGGGATCATTCTTCCTTTTTCCAGATCGACGAGAAGCATCTTTCCAGGTTGAAGACGATCTTTATAGACGATGTCGTCGGCGAAAATGTCGAGTGCACCAACTTCAGATCCAAGGACAATCATGCCATTTTTCGTGACATAATATCTTGCAGGTCTCAGGCCGTTACGATCGAGGCACGCCCCGATTTGTTTACCGTCTGTAAACACAAGTGCAGCAGGGCCGTCCCACGGCTCCATCAGGCAGCTGTGATATTCGTAGAAATCCTTTTTCTTTGGATGGATCGTATCATCATTTTCCCAAGGCTCCGGTACCATCATCATCGCTGTATGGGCAAGTGATCTACCAGACAGGTGAAGGAACTCAAATGCATTATCGAACATGGATGAGTCACTGCCCGTCTCATCGATGACCGGAAGGATCTTCTCCAGATCTTCTTCACTGAAAGCAGAAGAATGGCACAGCTGCTCACGTGCTCTCATCCAGTTGACGTTCCCTCTTAATGTATTAAATTCTCCATTATGAATGGTATATCGGTTAGGGTGTGATCGCTGCCAGCTTGGAAATGTATTCGTACTGAAGCGGGAATGCACCAGGGCCAGTGCGGATTGGAACTCGGGATGATTGAGGTCGATGTAAAAGGAATCCAGCTGTTCGGGGATGAGCATCCCTTTGTATACAATCGTTGTGGAAGATAAGCTGCACAAGTATACATCTCTTAATTCCTCAATCTGCGATGTTTCCTTCTCGATTCGTTTTCGGATGACGTATAGTTTTCTTTCAAAATCCATCCGTGTCTTCATGTCATGGGAAGCACCGATGAACACCTGCCGGATGAACGGCTTTGACTTTGAAGCTACTTTACCAACGAAGGAATCATTGATTGGTACAGGTCTCCATCCGAGTGTCGTCTGTCCTTCTTCCTCGATGATTCGTTCGAATAATTCTTTACTCTGCATTCTTGAATCATACTCTTCAGGGAGGAAAACCATCCCTACTCCGTATTCGCCTTCACCCGGTAAATGGATATCTTCTTTTTCACATTGTTTTTTGAAGAATCTGTGTGGGATCTGGGTGAGGATACCTGCTCCGTCACCGGTACTGGTATCGGCGGATTGCCCGCCGCGGTGTTCTAGGTTACAAAGGATATTGATGGCGTTCTGCACGATATTATGAGATTTCCTGCCATCTATATTGGCAATCATCCCAATACCGCATGCTTCATGTTCATGCGCCGGATCATACAACCCCTGCGCTGAAGGAAGATTATTTTTCATTCACAACGTCCCCCTCTTCTTGATTACTATTATTGAAAGATAATATTATCTTTTAATCGAATTTTCTTAATTTTTGTTAGTATATCATGAAATTTAGAAAAAACGAAAAATTTAGTTAACGGTTTGGGCCCTTTTAAACCCTCAATTTGAAGAATACAGAAGGATAAAACCAGGTGGGGAATTGTCTATTTTACTAAATTTTCAAAAACTTTAAACCCTTGTTATTTCAATAAAGAAATCGTTTACAAAATCTTCGCACGAAGAAATACATAGTTATAAATTTATTTGAATTTTTATGTGGGAAATTCATTAGAAAAAATTTTTTTTGGAGTGGATTGTCATTAAGTGTTTTTACGTTTTTTTGTAGTGGACGCAGTGAGGTTCATTTTACTTTATATAACCCGTTTCGGTCTTGAGCAAACCTAAAAAAATAACCCCGCTGTCTTCGGGGTTATTTTTCGAAATGATTCACCATGACATTTTCCGGGAAATATTGACTGTTTTTCGACAAAGCGTAATCGGGCGGCAGTCAGTTGCTTCCCACCAGTCCTTTTTTTTCAGCGACTATTCCTTTAACTGCATTTACAGCTTCATCAATCGTCTTCACTTTCAGGAGGATTTTTTGATCATCCCTGTACTTTTCTGCTGAGTGTTTGTATCTCGGGTCATAATAGTAGGTCAGGAGCAGTTCCAGTACCTTTTCATAATTTCTCGTTTTCAGTTCTTCTTCAATTTGATTGGCCACAGGGCTGTGGATCCGGCGTTTGATCTTTTTGAATGACATTGCAAATTCTTCGTGGTGCTCATGAAGTTTGTACTCGGTCATAATGTGCCCGACTCTTTCCTCGATCGGCAGTTCAATGAAGATATGTGTGGCTTCTTCTTTTTTATTCAATATAAAAGAAGGAAGAAGAACTTTCCCCACCCGTTTGCTTTCCGCTTCAAACAGGACGAGCGGATGATGTTCAAGCCGTTTCAATTCATTCACTAAAAGAGAATCAAATGTTTTCTGCTTATGGGGGGTCAGTCCCAGCCCGCCGAATACAGAGCCGCGGTGATTCGCCAGCCCCTCGAGATCGAGAACCGGGAATCCCTCTTGTGCCAGCCTGTGGAGAATCTCTGTTTTCCCTGTTCCGGTTCCCCCGTTCAGGACATACGCTTCCTGTGTCAATTCAATCGACTCAAGCTGGTCCAATACCCAATGACGGTATGTACGTATCCCCCCTTTTATCCGATAGGTCTCAATGCCCATCAAATCAAGGAATGTGGCAGCGGATTTGCTTCTCATGCCTCCCCGCCAGCAGTACACGACTTTCTTTCCAGGGAGTTCTTTGAATCTTTTTATGAAGTCAGGAAGTTTAGCAGAGAAAAGTTCCAGCCCCCTGTCAGTCGCCGCCTCTTTGCTCACTTGCTTATAAAGCGTCCCGACTTCCGCTCGTTCCCTGTCATCGAAGACCGGGATATTATAACTTCCGGGTATCGTCATTTCTTCATATTCAGAAGGTGAACGGACATCGACCATTACATAGTCATTAGTATGATTAGAAAGTAATTCGTTAATTGAAATATCTTTAAACAATATGTTTCACCTCTATTTCCTTCATCATCATTATGGTCAATAAGAAGGAATTTAATATGGATTTATCTTTAATAGTAAACCATCCAGGCGTGATTTTCTATGGATACAGAAAGAGGTTGGGACAAAAATAAAATTCCTTTGTCTAAAGACGAACATTTCAGAGTGGACTCAAAACAACGCTAATGATTTCCGTGCAAGACTACGCTTTCCGCGGGTAGCCCGTGAGCCTCCTCGGCAAGCCTGCGGGAAGAAAAGCGGAGGGGCTTTGAATAGAGGCGGTTGGCATAAGGCGAATCGTCCACGAAGGCGCTATTTGCCTTCTTGGACGATTTGACTTATGACATGTGCCTTTAAGCCCCGCAGCTGGACAAGTCTCACATAAGCTACTCTTCCCGCAGGAGTCTTCGTCTTGCACTCCAATCAACCGCTGAATGAGCTATTTCCTAGATGTACAATGAACAAATTAAAAACCCGAGCTACTTTGCCTCACCTCATGCAAAATAGTTCGGGTTTTACTTATGCTACATCACTTTTGTCCCAGCCTCTTAAGATCATGCAAGGGCGGCCGAATCGGCGATGATTGTGACCTTTGGATGTTTTTTCAGGATTGAAGCGGGGAAGTTTTCGGTTACGTCATTTTCGATGAGCTTCTGCATGGCTTCCCGTTTTGATTTTCCTGATACGAGCAGGAGGATTTCCCTGCTTTTCATGATGCTAGAGATGCCCATCGTGATGGCCTGACGCGGCACTTCATCAAGTGATTCAAAATAACGGGCATTGGCCTCCCTTGTCGACTCTGTCAGTTCCACGATGTGCGTACCTGATTGAAAGGAAGTACCGGGTTCATTGAAACCGATATGCCCATTCTCCCCTATGCCGAGGATCTGAAGGTCGATTCCGCCTGCTTCTTCGATCATGTTTTCATAACGGCGGCATTCTTCCGCAGCATCATCTGCCATTCCGGATGGAATATGCGTTTGAGAGAGCGGGATATCAATATGGGAAAAGAGATTCGAGCACATATATTGATAGTAGCTGTTAGAATCTTCCTTTGAAAGACCGATATACTCATCGAGATTGAACGTATTGACGCATTTATAGGAGGTCCCGTTTACATGATGATCCTCGATGAGTTCACCGTACAGCCCTTTTGGGGTTCCGCCAGTGGCAAGTCCAAGCGTCAAACAGTCTGAATTCCTTATATTTGCGATCACATGCTGAGAAGCTTTTACGCTCATCTGCTTATAGTCTGACACTTCAATGATTTTCACTTGACCTCATCCCCTTTCATATAAGCCACTTTCCCTTTACAGAACGTCATCAAAACGTCTTTTTGATCGTCTAGGATCACGAGATCGGCATCCTTTCCGGCAGCGATGCTCCCTTTCCTGTCGAACACACCGAGCTGTCTTGCTGGATTCTCGGAGGTGATCCTGATGGCTTCCTCCATTGAACATCCGGTGAACTTCTGGATATTTTGAAAGGCAGACTTCATTTCCAGCACACTCCCCGCCAGCGTATCTTCGTCTAAAAGCGCCATGCCGTCCTTCACGGTCACCATCTGTCCGCCGAGATCATACCTGCCGTTCTTCAGGCATTTGGCGCGCATGGAATCCGTGATAAGGATCATCCGCTCATCCGTGATTTGCTTAAAAGCGATATCCACGGCTTCGGGCCTCACATGGATGCCGTCCGCTATCAGTTCGACCATCAATTCCCTTCGGTTGAAAGCTGCACCAGCTATTCCCGGTTCCCGGTGATGAAAACCGGACATTTGATTGAAGAGGTGCGTGACATGACTGACTCCGCTGTCTATGGCCTTGCCCATTTCATCATATCCCGCAGCGGAATGTCCCGCTGAAGCGACGACCCCATTTTTCTTTAAATGCCGTATCAGTGTATGTCCTTCATCCATTTCGGGAGCGATCGTCACCAGCTTAATGTGATTCCGCGAAGCCTGCTGCCAGCTGTCAAACATTTCAACAGACGGTTTTGTAATATGATGCAGTGGCTGTGCGCCTGCTTTCCCGCTATTAATGAACGGCCCCTCCAGGTGGATGCCCAGGATTTCTGCCTTCCCTGCCTTCTGCTTTTCTTCTATATACTGGCCAGTATTGATCAGCGCTTTTTTAATCTTTTCTTTCGATTCAGTCATCGTGGTTGCCAGGAAGCTTGTCGTCCCTTCCTGTGGAAGTGCCATCGTCATCGTATCAAGCGCAGCTGTTGTCGCATCCATCGTGTCCGCTCCTTTGACACCATGGATATGGACATCGATCATGCCAGGGATGACTGAAGCCTTGGCAGGGATTGAAATATCAGCATACTCCCCATCTATTTTTAAATCGGACATGTCCCCGATTTCAGTAATGGTGCCGCCTAATATTTTAATGAATCCATTTTCGATCGTTTCATTTTCAGCATAAATTCTTTGATTTCGAATGATGCAGGTTTCGGGACTGCTCATTATTCATTCCCCTTCCGAGTAAACGTTATCTGATGTGAATGTATCATTTTAAACTATAGTTGTCTATACCAATTTAATTTATGACTAAAATTAGACATAAAATCCAAGAATATATTTACAGCCCACTTCATACTGGTATAGACATCATGTAGAATGGGATGATAAGATATGTTTGATTATGTACGACCATACGTTATTCAACAATAATTCCCAGGACGGTGACAATGAAATTGGTCAATAAGAAGTCTCCTTTACCTCTGTATTACCAAATTGAAGAACATATAAAAGCGATGATTGATTCCGGCGACCTCAAACCCGGGGACGTTCTCCCTTCTGAAAGAGAGCTTGCTGAACAATTCACCATCAGCCGGATGACCGTCCGCCAGGCCATCACCAACCTTGTTAATAAAAACCTTCTTTACCGGAAAAAAGGGAGCGGCACTTATGTTTCCCAGCATAAGTTCGAACAATCCCTGCACGGCTTGACCTCATTCAGTGAGGACATGAGAAGGCGCGGGCTTGAACCCGGCAATAAATTAATCCATTTTGAACTGTCGAGTCCGACCGATGATCTGATTCACCATTTCGGCTTGAAGGGCGATGATCTTGTCTACAAAATCAAACGGATCCGCCTTGCAAGCAATGAACCGATGGCCATGGAGACGACCTATATCCCAGTGAAACTGATTCCGGGCCTGAGCCAGGAAATACTGTCCCACTCTCTTTATCAATATGTAGAGGAAGAAATCGGTTTAAAGCTCGGCCATGCTTCTCAGTCAATCGAGGCTGCAGCAGCAACCGAAGATGATGCTAAACATCTTAAGCTTGATAGAGGAGAACCGGTTTTATTCATCCAGCGCGAGACGTTCCTTGAAGACGGCTCACCCTTTGAACTGGTAAAGTCCACCTACCGGGGTGACAAATACAAATACAAGATGAATATCGAAAGATTGAGATAAAAATACTCACCTGAGGGCAAGTGATCCCGGGGTGAGTTTTTGTCTATTATTCTTAAAAACTTGTTCTTTTCTTTCAGGAAATGGTATAGACATCTATACTAATAGTTGATATGATACTTTGTAAGCGAATTCATTTTTAGTTATTACATTTTTATTAAAAAGGGGAGAATTTTATGCGGAAGGAAGAAAGATTGGCCCAGGAAATCACCGCGCTGCTTGGCGGACCCGGGAATATCGCCTCATTGGAATCATGTATGACGCGCCTTCGTGTTAAACCGATCGATGAGAGTAAGGTCGACTTAGCAGGCATCAAAAAAATAGACGGGGTGCTTGGGGTCGTCGAAGCAGAAACGATCCAGATCATTTTGGGACCGGGGATCGTAACGAAGGTTGCATCTGAAGTTTCAGCCATGACAGGCAAGTCTGTTTCATCTGTGGACGAGGAGGAAGATGAGGACTTTTCATTCGAAGGTCTCGCCGACCGTACGAAAGCAGATTTAAAGAAAAAGAATGCTACGCCATTCAAATTATTTTTACGGAAAATAGCCAGTATCTTCATTCCGTTAATCCCGGCTATCGTTGCTTCAGGGTTGATCGCGGGGCTCACAAACGTCATCGTTCGATCAGGTGTTAATCCTGAGTCGACATTGATTGAGATTCTTAACTTGATCGGATGGGGTCTATTTGGTTACCTTGGTGTATTCGTCGGTATCAATACCGCGAAAGAATTTGGCGGTTCTCCTGCCCTTGGCGGTGCAGCCGGCATCCTCATCATCAACCCGGGTCTTGCCAATATCACATTATTTGGGGAAGACCTTGTTCCTGGACGGGGCGGTTTGATCGGCGTCATGCTTGCTGCCGTATTCATCGCATTCCTTGAGAAGAGAATCCGTAAAGTGGTTCCTTCAGCACTGGATATCATCATTACTCCGACGCTGGCACTATTAGTTACCGGATTTGCAACGCTGGTCATCCTCCAGCCTGTCGGGGGATTCATTTCAGATTTAATCACAAAAGGTTTACTTGGACTGATCGACATGGGCGGTTTCTTTGCGGGACTTATCCTTGCAGGTACATTCCTTCCGCTTGTTGTAACCGGGCTTCACCAGGGCTTGACTCCGGTGCATATGGAATTGATCAATACCATCGGAAATGACCCGCTCCTTCCGATCCTTGCCATGGGTGGTGCAGGTCAGGTTGGTGCAGCATTTGCAATTTACTTCAAAACAAAGAACCAGCGCTTGAGAAAAGTAATCAAAGGCGGACTTCCTGTTGGAATCCTTGGAATCGGCGAACCGCTTATCTTCGGTGTCACCCTTCCGCTGGGCCGTCCATTCATCACGGCGTGTCTCGGTGCGGCAGTCGGGGGAGCTTTCCAGGCAGTCTTTAAAACGGCAACCATTGCAATCGGTGTATCCGGTATCCCTCTTGCCTTCCTGATGGAAGACGGGCAGATCCTTCTGTATCTTGCAGGTGTCCTGATCGCCTACGTATTCGGATTCATCTTCACATGGATGTTCGGATTTAAAGATGAAATGGCAAAGGATATTTAAGTAGAATCATACTATAGTAAAGAAGGAGGATCTTCCTCCTTCTTTACGTTTTTTCATGTAAGCTCTTTTCGCATACTTTGTTGCTTTACACAAAAGAAAATACCGGAACTTGGGTATTTTCTGATGTTTGTCCACCTGTCATTTAAAGGTGAATTCGAAAAGAGCACGTCAACAAGCAATATTCAGGCTGCTAGCCAATTTACGAAAAGCAGCAATCTTTTAGAAAACAGCCTTCATGTAAGGAGTGGAAAACATGCTGGGAATCTCAATTTATCTTAAAGAAGAAAACAGGGAAAAGAATGCGGAATGGATCAGGAAGACCTCCTCTTATGGATTTAAGTCCATCTTTACCTCCCTTCATATTCCTGAAGATAATCCGGAAACCTATAAAGACCTGCTTCAGGAGCTCGGCAGCCTTGCCCGTACATATAATATGGAACTGATGGCCGACGTGTCGCCGAAGTCACTCGGCCATTTGGGGATTGACGGAGATAGAGTCCCGCTGCTTCTCGATTGGGGACTGGCCGGGATCAGGGTTGATTATGGCTTTTCCCCGGATGAAATCGTGAATCTTTCAAAGCAGCTGAAGATCGGGATCAATGCGAGCACCGTATCTGATGCTGAACTTGACAGTCTGATCGAAAAAGGATTAAATGTGGAAAACGTCGAGGCCTGGCATAATTTCTATCCCCGTCCCGAAACGGGGCTTGACCTTGATTTTTTAATAGAACGAAACGTTATGTTGAAATCCAGGGGTATTACGACGATGGCATTCATACCTGGAGATGATACGCTCCGCGGTCCGATATTCGAAGGGCTTCCCACACTTGAACAGCACCGGAGGCTCTCCCCCGCTCTTGCAGCGGCGCAATTAAAGTATTCGGGTTATACAGATAAAATACTGATCGGGGATCCTTCCTCGAAAGAAGAAACGCTCAAGACACTGAACATCATCGATAAAGGTGTCATCCCTTTAACCGTTGAATTACTTACAGATAAGAATTACTCTCACCTCCTTGAAGGGGTGCATACGAACCGGATGGATCCTGGAAGGGACGTCATAAGGTCAGTGGAATCACGGTCATATGCCGGAACCGGCAAAACCATCGAACCGTGCAGCACGGTTGAGCGCAGAGTGGGTACAGTGACGGTCGATAATGAATTATACGGCAGATATTCCGGTGAACTTCAGATCATGAAACGTGACCTGCCGAAAGATGATAAAGTCAATGTCATCGCAAGGATCGTGGACGAAGACCTCCCCCTCATCCATCAGATAAAAGCGGGAGGCAAATTTCAATTACTAGCGAGGGATACAAAATGAACTTAACGAAATTGAACACAGAACAGCAAAACCCAAAAACATTGAATATCGATTTGATGGGCACGGAAGAAATCGTTACAGTCATCAATCAGGAAGACCTCCTCGTTCCAAACGCGATTGCAAAGGAAATACCTTCAATCAGCGAAGTAGTGGACAAGATCGTACAAGCCTTCAAAAATGGCGGACGCCTGATTTATACAGGTGCAGGTACCTCCGGACGGCTGGGCATACTGGATGCCTCAGAATGCCCGCCTACATATGGTACGGATCCCGGGATGGTAATCGGCATCATCGCAGGGGGAAAAGAAGCGACCACTGAAGCGATCGAAGGCGCGGAAGATGACGGTGATCAGGGAAAACAGGACCTTATTGATATCGGCTTGACCGGGAACGATGTCGTCGTCGGGATTGCCGCAAGCGGACGTACCCCTTATACCATCGGGGCTTTGGAATACGCCAATGAAATCGGGGCTGTATCCGTATCGGTCGTCTGCAGCAAGGACTCCGAGATGGAGAAAATCTCAGCTTACACGATTGCTCCGATTGTCGGCCCGGAAGTGGTGACCGGATCTACCCGCATGAAAGCCGGTACTGCCCAGAAGCTTGTACTGAACATGCTGACCACTGCCTCCATGATCAAAATCGGTAAAGTATACGGCAACCTCATGGTCGATGTCCAGATGACCAATGAAAAACTCCGCAAGCGTGCTGAAAACATCGTCAAGACCGCAACCGGTGCATCAGATGAAGAAGCACGTGCTGCCCTTGCCGAACAAAACAACCATACGAAAGCCGCAATCCTGCAGATCATGACGGGGCTTAAAGGCAAAGGGGTACTCGAACTCCTGGAAAAGCATGACGGGCATTTACGCGATGCCGTTGCCGCTTTTCATTCTTCCAAATAATCCATAAGAAACGGGACGGACTTATTTTATAAGGCTCGTCCTTTCTTTCATATCTTTATTAAAGGCGGTATATCCATGATTTCAACTTCATTAAAAAAACAATTCATCGAAGTGGTCGGTGAAGACCACTACAGGGACAGTTCTGCAGAAAGACTCGTCTATTCCTATGATGCAACGCCAAATTTCCAATCGATGCCGGATGCCGTCATCGTCCCCCGCACAACACAGGAAGTTTCGGAAATTGTGAAACTATGCAATGAGCATCGTGTGCCGATCGTCCCAAGAGGTTCAGGTACGAACTTATGTGCAGGCACGTGTCCGACAGAAGGCGGTCTCGTTCTACTGTTCACCCATATGAACAGGATTCTGGAGGTAGATGAAGAGAATCTGACAGTCACCGTGCAGCCGGGAGTGGTTACTCTGGATCTGATCAATGAGGTCGAAGCACGGGGTCTCTTTTATCCCCCGGACCCAAGTTCTATGAAAATATCAACGATAGGCGGCAACATCAATGAAAATTCAGGAGGTCTAAGAGGACTGAAGTATGGCGTCACCCGCGATTATGTCCTTGCTTTGGAAGCGGTCCTTCCCAATGGTGATATCGTGCGGACGGGCGGGAAACTTGCAAAAGACGTTGCCGGATATGATTTGACCCGTCTCTTTGTCGGATCCGAAGGAACTCTGTGTGTCATAACGGAAGCAACGCTGAAACTTGTACCGATGCCGGAAACGAAACAGACGATGCTCGCACTCTATCAAGATATTGAAGCAGCTGCAAAGAGTGTTTCAAACATCATCTCGAACCGGATCATCCCTGCCACCCTCGAATTTCTTGATCAGCCTACATTGGAAGTTGTCGAGGATTTTGCAAAAATAGGTCTTCCCACTGACGTGAAGGCAGTACTCCTGATTGAACAGGATGGCCCCCGTGAAGTGGTAGAACGGGATATGAAACGAATGGAAGAGGTGTGCCTGGAGAACCAGGCGGTATCTGTCCAATTGGCAGCGACAGAAGTGGAGGCAGAGGCTCTCCGCACTGCCCGCCGTTCTGCCCTGTCGGCGCTCGCCCGGCTGAAGCCGACGACCATCCTGGAAGATGCAACGGTTCCCCGTTCGGAAATCGCCAAAATGGTTAAAGCGATCAATGAAATCGCCGAACGTCATGATGTGAAAATCTGTACATTCGGCCATGCAGGTGACGGCAACCTCCACCCTACCGTGGCCACCGATGCGAGGGATCATGATGAAATGGAGCGAGTCGAGGCGGCATTTGAGGAAATCTTTGCCCATGCCATAGAACTCGGCGGCACCATCACCGGCGAACATGGAGTCGGGATGATGAAAGCACCCTATCTGGAGTGGAAGCTTGGACCAGAAGGAATCGGGGCTATGAAAATGATCAAGCAGTCATTCGACCCGAATAATATAATGAACCCGAATAAAGTATTTGCGAAAGAATCAAGAAAACGAGTGGTGATTTCAAGATGACGACAACCAGGGAAAGACAACAGATACAGCAGGAATTCAAGGATCGCATGGATCAGGACGAGCTCCTGAACTGCATGAGATGCGGTTTCTGCCTCCCCTCCTGCCCCACCTATATCGAATCGGGCTTCAAGGAATCCCATTCCCCCCGCGGCCGCATCGCCCTGATGAAGGCAGTGGTCGACGGGGTCATCGAACCGGATGAAGACGTGGAAAGATCACTTGACCTCTGCCTCGGATGCAGGGCATGCGAGCCGGTCTGCCCCTCAGGCGTGAACTACGGCCATCTGTTAGAGGAAGCACGCGATATCATCAATCAGAACAAAAAGCATTCCCTTCCCGTGCGCGTTCTGCGGAAGACTGTGTTCGAAGGATTATTCCCTCACCCGGGAAGGATGAGGATGGTGACCCACCTTCTTGGAATCTATCAGCGGTCGGGACTGCAGAAGGCCGCCCACGCCACAGGGGTCATGAAGTTGTTCCCTGAAAGCATGGCTGTGATGGAACGGGTCCTCCCAAAGGTTCCAAGATTGAAAGAAATGAAGAACCGTCCGTCTTCCCTGCCGTCAATCGGTGAGAAGAAGAAAAAGGTCGCTTTCTTCTCCGGGTGCTTGATGGATACGATGTTCCTGGAAACAAATAACGCCACGACAAAGCTTCTGCAGCTTGCCGGATGCGAGATCGCCATCCCTGACACTCAGACGTGCTGCGGTGCCCTTCACGGCCACAGCGGCGAGAAAGATGCCGCCAAACAATTAGCAAGAAGGAATATCGAGGCATTTGAAGAAGCCGGCATTGATTATATCATCACCAATGCCGGCGGGTGCGGTGCCTTCCTCGTCGACTATGACCATCTGTTGAAGGACGACCCGGAATGGAAAGACCGAGCCGTACAGTTTAAAAGTAAGATCAAGGACATCTCTTCTATTTTAGTAGAACTCGAGTTTCATAAGAAAGTGAAACTGCGTTCTGACGGGGGACGGATCACCTACCAGGATTCCTGCCACCTCCGTAACGTCCAGCGGACATTCATGGAGCCCCGCATCCTCCTTCAATCGGTAGAAGGGGCCGAATACAAAGAGATGAAGCAGGCCGATCACTGCTGCGGTTCTGCCGGTATCTACAATATCGTCGAATCCGAAATGTCCATGAAGATCCTCGATCACAAAATGGAAAACGCAGCCGCGACGGGAGCAGTCACGATCGTAACGGCCAATCCCGGCTGCCTCCTCCAGATGAAGCTCGGGATCGAGCGGGAAGGCCTTTCGGATAAGATGCGGGCTGTTCATATTGTGGATTTTTTATTGGAGTCAGTGAAAGAGTAATGGATGACCGCCCTTTAAGGGTGGTCTTTTTTCTGAAGCGGGTGATGGGCGTGAAGTGGTGCCAGACACAAATCAGGGGTTTTGTTCCTGGCACAATCCCGCCCTTTTGTTCCTGGCACAAATCAGCTGTTTTGTACCAGGTACAAACATACCTACCTTGTACCTGGTACGCCCCCACAAACTCACACTGCTTTTTCACCTGCATATTTCTTCGTCGTCATTTCAATCGCTTCACTCATGATACTCACCATCTCCCTAAGTTCCTCTTCATTCGCTGCAAGCGGTGGCATGAAGACAATCGTATCCCCAATCGGACGAGTCAGCATGCCGAGTTCCCTCATTTTCAGGGTGGTATGATATCCGACTCTGTCTTCCCACAGGAAAGTCTTTTTCGTCTCCTTCTCCAAAACCAATTCAATACCGCAGATCATCCCGAGCTGCCGGATATCCCCTACGTGTGGATGCTGTTTCAACGGCTTCAGCAGATCTTCAATTACTGATATTTTCTCCTGTGTCTTCTCTATCAGATTTTCTCTCTTATAGATTTCAAGATTGGCAAGTGCAGCTGCGCATCCAAGCTGATTTCCTGTGTAGGAATGGCCGTGGAAGAATGTTTTTAAAGAATTATAGTCGTCGTAAAATGCTTCATAGATTTCTTCCGTCGTCAGTGTCGCTGCGATTGGCAGATATCCGCCCGTAATCCCTTTTGCAACCGTCATGATATCAGGTTGGACGCCTTCATGCTCGACGGCGAACATTTTTCCGGTGCGGCCAAACCCTGTCGCCACCTCGTCGACGATCAGAAGGATATTGTATTTCCTGCAAAGTTCTTCGACTCCTTTAAAATACCCTTGTGGCATGATATTCATCCCGCCTGCTCCCTGGATGAGGGATTCAACGGTCATTCCGGCAATTTCATGATGATGTTCTTCGAGGATCGACTCCAGCTCTTGAAGGCAGCGATCGCGGATTTTATCTGCACTATCCAGTTCCGGGTGGTGGTAGACGTCGGGAAACGGGGCGACCAGGGAATGGAACATGAGAGATTTATAGACGCGGTGAAAGATATCCACCTTCCCTACGCTGATCGCTCCGACCGTATCGCCATGATACGCATTCTTAAGGGTGATGAATTTCTGCTTCTCGGGCCTTCCGATGTTCTGCCAATATTGATATGCCATTTTGATTGCGATTTCGACGGAGGTTGCACCGCTGTCTGAATAGAAGACCCGCTTCAGCTTTTCAGGGGCAAGGTCGATCAGCTTTTCTGCCAGCAGAATCGATGGGATATTGGCAGCCCCAAGCAAGGTCGAGTGAGCGATTTTATCCAGCTGCTCCTTGATGGCAAGATTGATTTCTTCATTCCGGTGTCCATGGACATTCAGCCATAGAGATGAGTATCCATCGAGATACTCCTTTCCATGGACATCACGGAGGTAGACACCTTTCCCGCTTTCAATCACCAGTGGATCTGCATCATAGTCCTTCATTTGAGTGAACGGCAGCCACAGATACTGGCTGCTTTTTTCAATAAGCTTTTCTGGATTCATGCTGCATTGCCTCCTCTAGAATATTGATGTTCCAGTTTTCAAGGATTTCTCCCACGTCCAGCTTTTCAAATTCTTCGCCTTTTATGTATGGAAAGGTGCCTATGACGGGAACATCAGATAATTTCTCAAGCATTTTTCTATTGTCTTCCTCGATCTCAGGCAGCTCATCGGGTGTCACCTGGTTGAGGACGATCCCGGCAATTTTGATGTTTCTCTGTTTCAGCGCCATCACCGACAGGACTGTATGATTGATTGTACCGAGACCCGCCCTTGCCACCAGGATGACCGGCAGCGACAGCCGGTCGATCAGGTCAATCATCGTTTCTTCCTCATTCAACGGGACGATCAACCCGCCTGCCCCTTCTACCAGCAGAAGCTCATGGGAGTTCAGTAGTTTCTCTGTTTGATCAACAATCGGCTGAGATTCAATTTTCACGCCTTCCAGCGCTGCTGCCAGATGAGGGGAACTAGGTATTTTGAAAAGATATGTATTGGTTTCAGCTCCAAATTCCCTGCCTGCGAAACGCTCATAAAATACGGTGTCCGGTGCAGTCAGCTTGTCCCCTTCCCATTCAGCCCCGCTTTGAACAGGCTTGTACGGAAAAATGTCAGCTCCCCTGTCAAGATAATACTTGGTCAACACGGCTGTAATCATCGTCTTGCCAATTTCAGTATCGGTGCCTGTGATAAAAAATCCACCCACTGCAATTCCTCCTTTTTATTTATGTTAACTATATTTACTTTTTAGTTAACATATTTGATAATAAGTATCATATCACATTATGAGAAAGGATGGTATGGACATGAGTAAAACGAAGGAAATAGTACTATGCGGCCTCTTTGCCGCCCTGATGGCGGTAGGGGCGAATGTCTCACCGTTTCTGGTGATCGGCGGGGTTCCCGTCACGCTTCAGTTGATGTTTGCGATACTTGCCGGGGGGATGCTGGGGAGCAGGACAGGCGCAAAAGCAATGACGGTTTACTTGGCACTCGGCCTTGTCGGTGCCCCGGTGTTTGCCCAGTTCAAAGGAGGTCCATCCAGTTTATTGAGCCCTACATTCGGATTCGTTCTATCTTTTATCGCTGTCGCTTTTGCAGTGGGAATGGTGCTGGAACGTAACCGTACGCTTGCTGGATATGGCGGAGCTGGAATTCTCGCATTGGTGTTGAATTACATAATCGGCACGAACTTCATGTATGCCGCACTTTCCTTCTGGGCAGAGGCACCCAGCGGCTTCAGCTATACAGTGGCCTGGGGATGGATGGCCGCCTACCTGCCTCTGGACCTGGGGGTCACAGTGGTATCAATGGTGATCCTGCAGAGATTGTATAAAGCAGTCCCATCGGTGACACCGCAGTATGTTTCCAAGTAGTTACTGCAACGTTCAGGAAACAGAAAAAATCCAGCAGCTTTTACAAAATCAGCTGCTGGATTTAATAAGTGAGTCCATAAACCAAGAAACGCTCGTACACATTATGCTCATACTCTCCCGAAAGATTGATTTCTTTCCGCAGTTCGAACAGGGGATGGTTCTCAAGATAGTGAACATAATCATCCGAGCTGTAGTAGAGGACGATTTCGATGTTACGGGGAGAAAATTCCAATGAAAACAGGATGTTGTTGATGATTTTCATGAAGATCTGAACAGAAAACGGGTTAAAGAAATAGAATACGTTATCACCGGGGTGTATTTCATACTCCTCGGCCAGGCAGCAATCAAATTCTATCGCAGTTCTTCTGCCCTTCTTCTTTTTAAAATAGTTCTCACGGTTTTCGATGGCCTCCTGGTAAAACTCTTCATTCATCTCAATTCCGATGACAGTCGATCCAAATAAATAATGCGTGAAAAAATTGAGACGGCCCTTGCCGCAGCCGAAATCCACGACGCGGTCATTCTTCTTCAACTCGTAAACCTGGAACAACTCCTGAAGCGCCCCATATGGTGTGGGCTCATACCGGTGATAATGAATCGACCTCGGCATCCCCATCTGATCTTTCCCGGTTTTGATATTCAGCAGCTCATCAAAATAGCTTTCTTTCATATACATCTCCTCGCCATACTCCATCCACACCTCTTTAGCAGGGACGGGCCTTTACTTTTTAATCGGTTTAAGAATGGTCCGCTGCATGGGAACCCCGCCCATGGAAACGGTTCGTTCGATGAATAGATAGGGTCGATCGTCTATGATAAAATAGCCGTTACCTTGATAGTGAACCTTTTTCCCCTGTTTTTCAAGTTCCAGCCTGATTGCTTCAATATGTTCCTTCTCCTTGAAGTAACGTTCTTCAAAATCTATCTGGATATACCCTTTCCCATACCCCATCAGCCAATTAAAAAGAGCGAGCATCCCTGCCCCAATCACGAAGGTCAGGATGATTCCCACCATAGTATCTCCTCCTAAAAACATTTCCCTTGGGTAAATTAATTGTTAAACAGTCCCTTTCCTCTATATACGAAACAAAATGGAAATAGTTTCATGAGGGTACGTATCCGCCGAACAAATGATGTGAATCCTCAGACAACTTATGCTATTTTAAAGAAGTCAATGAATTCAAGTAAGGAGCGATGTTCAATGCGCGATAAAGAAGCAATCAAACAGGAAATACTGGATGCCTATGAGTTCAGGCATGCCACCAAGCAATTCGATCCAGATAAAAAGGTAGCCGATGATGATTTCCAATTCATCATGGAAACCGGCCGGCTTTCACCAAGTTCTTTCGGCTTTGAGCCATGGAGATTCCTTGTCATCGAGGATGCGCGCCTACGTGAAAAAATCAAGAACACGGCGTGGGGTGCTTACGGAAAACTGCCGGATGCAAGTCATTTTGTAGTCGTACTGGCCCGTACAAAGCTTGATACGAAGTATGATTCAGAATATCTGCGCAATCATTTCCAAAACACAAAGAACATGCCGGAAGATCATATGAGCAAATATCTTGAAAGAATCGAGCAGTTCCAGAAAGAGGATTTCGACCTTCTTGACGGGGAACGCCCGTTGCTTGACTGGGCAGGGAAACAGACTTATATTGCCCTGGGGAACATGATGACGGCAGCCGCTCAAATCGGGGTCGACTCCTGTCCGATCGAAGGCTTTGATGTGGATAAAATGAATGCGTTGCTCAAAGAAGAAGGATTGCTCGAAGACGGTCACTTCAGCATTTCAGTCATGTGTGCGTTCGGATACCATGTAAACGATCCGGCACCGAAGACGCGCAGACCATTCGAGGATATTGTGAAATTCATATAAGGCAAAAAGGAATCCAGCTGTTACGGCTGGATTCCTTTTTTGTCTGTTATGACTGTCACTTCACCAAATTCCAAAAAGACGGTTGTTCCCCTGTCCAATTCACTTTTAACCTGGATCTTTCCCTTCATGGAATTGACGATGATACTTGCAGCCATGATGCCGAGGCCTGTCCCTTCATCTTTTGTCGTGTAAAAAGGTTCACCGAATCGATGGACCTGCTCTGCGGTCATTCCAGATCCTGTATCGGCAATGGAGATGACCAGATTATCAGCCTGTGTCATTTCTATAAGGAGCACACCGCCGGAAGGCATGGACTCGATGGAGTTTTTCATGATATTCATCATGCATTGCTTGAATTTCCGAGTCTGGCCTTCAATGTATATGTCCGGCATTAACTTGTATTTGAGGGATACACCGTGATTGGCGGCAATCGGCTTCATCATATGAATTAATTCACTTATCAGTTCCTTTACGTCGATGTGCTCTATTTTATCTGGGGATGTGTTGGCAAATGTTAAATACTCGTCGATCACATGTGACGCCTGATTGATTCCTTCCAACGAAAGATCGAGGAATCTCTGTTGACTGTTTTGATCTTGTTCATTGCGCATCAGCTGGAGAAAGCCTTTTGAGGAGGTTAACGGATTACTTACCTCATGAGAAATGGTGGCAGCCAATTGTCCGACTGCCTGCAGTTTTTCCTGCTGTATGAATAATTTTCTTGCTTTCATCACCTTCCGCAGCATTTCAGCTATAAAGATAGAAAAGACCATCGCGGCCAGCGGTATGAGAACGATGCCAATTTGTTCAAGCATCACTAATTCTGCACCGTACAAGTAGCCAACTATTATGTTATAGACCGACATCAGTAAACAGAGGCCGGCTGAGTATACCAATTTATGTGTTTTCTTTGCACGATAAAAACCTTTTGAAAGTTTTGCTAAAATTAAAAATGCACTAAAATAATTCAGTGCGACAAGCAGGATCAATTCATCCCCTATAAGAATCATTCTGATAAAAATGATGAAGGCCATGAGTACAAATGATACTAGGGGACCGAAATACAGACTCGCCAAGAAGAATGGAATCCGCCTTAAATCGATATAGACCCCGGATGCTAGTTTGGAGCCGAACACCACACATAATAGGATCGTCACGCTAGAGATGAGGATGACAAATAACCTGGATGGGACTTTCTTTTTGACATCATAAAATACCGCGATGATCAGAAGACCTGATAAGATAAAAAAAGAATTCAATAATAAGTTCGTCAACATAGAATCCTGCACATCCTCCACCCCTATTCTTTAATTTAATGTGAGGTTCTCAGATGAGCGATCACCGTTCGATATTTCTGTTTTATCCACTTTAGTAAGCTCAGTGGATGCAGAACTCCCTCCAATCAATGCCCCTTTCTCGTTAAATAAAGGATGACAGGAGACATCATACGTATATAAACCGTCAGACATCGGGAACAGGATGGTTTTCCTGATCGGCCTGCACTCAGTGATAACTTCCCTTTTCAACTCCATTAACTGCCTGGTACCCGGATTATCCTCCAATTCCACATCGTTCATTCCAATCACTGAAACGGCATCAAAATCAGGATGGGGATTGAAAATCCAGGTGTATTCCAGATTAAGGTTGAAGTGTGCCACGATCATCGGGGCATCCTGCAAAGCAAAGTGAAAAGGACTGTCCTCCAGTTCAAAGATAGAGACGTGAAAGTTCAGCAAATCAGCCAGATCTTCTGCCGTTGCCGGACTCGGAATCCTGACACCGCTCTCAATTTTGGAATAATAAGACCTGTCTATGTGAACCAGGTTAGCGATTTCTTCTTGACTGAATCCTTTTATTTTCCTTAACTTTTCAAGCCATATTCTTTTCCTTTGACCCATTGGCAGCCCTCCCGTCAAAAAAACCTTCTAGTTCTATTATACTGACAACCGAAACAAAATCTATGTGCCTATTTTGGCACGTTTACCAAATTAAGATGAAAGTAACAAAGCTCTTCATAATATAGGAATTATCAGGTTGTTATTGGAAGTCGATTTTCTTTTTTTATCCATTATCATCATAAAAAATCCAAATAAAAAAGGTATACCTGAAATACAGGTTTACCTTTTAAACCAATCCGCTCCCTCATCCATATGAACAAAGGGAATATCTGTATCTACCTCACCTGACATTTTTACCTGGGAAACATTTTCGCCTTCAAGCCACTTATCAAAATCAAATACCACAGGGTCCCGGTCTCCGCCAAGGGCAAACCAAGCCTTCATCTCTTTTGGAAGATATGCGGATGTATGAATCGTTCCCGCCCAGCTGCCGTAAAGGTCTGAAAAGACTCCCCGGTCGCTGCCGTTCATGAGCCGGAAAGCCTCTTCTGCATTTTCAGGCTTCTCCTCTTCCATCACGGCCAGGCGCCTTTTAGAATCGACCAGATGATTTCGGTTTTCTTCTTTCATTATTTCGAAATGGTTGGTACACATAGTAGACTGCCTGACTTCGACGCCGCGCGGAGAGGTCTCAACGATGTAAGTCTGACCGCTCTTGTCATACACCACATAACTGAAAGAATGCCGGTGCGGGATTTCCTTCAGGAGAGCCACCGCTTCCTCCACTGATGCAGCCGATTCGAGGACGATCCTTCCGATCATACAGCAAATGAATCCGTCGCCGGGATTCTTCCTGTGCATGAAATTATAGCCAACTGCAAGACCCTTCTCATTCATGCCGTCCATCCGTCCCGTCACACGCTGGCTGGGGCCGATCATGGCATATCCAGTGTCCGTTGGCTGGAAAAAAATATACCTGCCTTCATAGGTTTTTGGATGGTAATCATAATTCCTGATCATATAGTCTTTTCCTGTCATAATCGAACAGCCGGAACGCACGTAGTCGACCCTGTAGCCGCCGAACTCCTGAAGGATCTTTTCCATCGGCCACTCCAGCGCTTCCCTGAGGCCGAGGAGTTCGTCCCAGATGCCGGGGGCAAAACGAGTGATGACTCCCTTTGTTTCATTCACATCGATTGAAAATCGCGGCTTTCTGACCTTCCACTGATTTTCACGGTTTTTGACCGTAATGGAGCCCTTGATGCGTTCTCCCTGCATGTATCCGAAATCATAATGATTTCCCCTGAATTGTATGATGTCACTATGTATGGTTTTCATTACAGTCCCTCTTTTTATAGCATTTCCTTATAGGATAATGGAAAGCATTTGAGAAATAAAGAATGGTGCCTGGCTCAAAAGAGGTGTTTTGAGCCAGGCACCATAATTATGCTTCCCTCGAAAAAGAATCTTTCGTGAACAGAATGATGCTTAAACAGGTAAGGAAAGCCACTGCAGTCACGAGGATTCCGACCATGAATCCAAGGGTGGCCATGAATGTGTCGTCTCCGGGAAACTGCGGGACATAAGAGACGATTTGATAATAAAAAAAGACGGCCATACATAAATAGAAGCTGCTGCCGGTCGCGGCAATCTTCACCCGTTCCCCCTTTTTCCAGCTGCGTGCGGAAGCGATCGATTTCCATACGAGGATGCTAACGATGACTGCAAGCATCATGATTACCAAATGAAAATACGGAATCATCAAAAATGAAAGGCCGAATAAAATCAAACCAGTCAACCCAAATAAGAATAAATTGACCCCAAATAAAAATAATCCCGCGAGCCACGGATTGGCAAACCATGAATATTTCTTCAAAGAGTGAATCCATTTAATTTGATAGCGATTGCCTTTTTTCCCAGCCATCATCCATGCGATGACTCCGAGAATGAGAAGCAAGAGTGTCAGTGTCAATTTTATATCTCCTTCTTCTGAGTATATTTAGCCGTGTACCTTTTTCAGAAAATCCTCTTCACTGATGATTTCTACTTTCTTCCCATCGTTGATCAGCTTTTCGGCTTTCATTATTTTTGAAGACTTTTTACCTTTTATCATGACATCTTCATAGTTTCCAAGGATGATATAATGAGTTTTCGCGGTAACACTGTTCTGCGGCTGTCCTCCACACCCGGCAGCCATCTTTGCTGCTTCTGATCTTGAAAAATATTTCAGTTCACCGGTAAATACGATGTTCTTTCCGTAAAAATCATGGTCCGGGTCTGCATCTTTTGAGGCTTGAAACTCTCTCATATCAAGTTTTTTCGGAAACTTCTTTACCAGGGAAGAACGATAGGCGCCTTCGGATATTTCTCCGGGTGTGATCCTGGTCTTATTGTAAAGAGAATCAAAGTCTGTAACCCCATACTCTTCTGCCAGCTTCAGCATGATATGAGCACACGCTTCGGCATCATCTGCAGCATGGTGATGATTCTCTAAATCTATTCCGAAGTGGGTACACACTGAAGAAAGCTTGTATGCAGGAAGACCAGTGACCATTTTCCTCGACATCTGATAGGTGCAGAGAAATTGATTATAAACCGGCTTTACACCATAGCGGGCAAGATTATCACGCAGCGCATAGCCATCAAAGGATAGATTATGTGCAACCATCAACTTATTTTCTATTTTTTCTTTAATTGAATGATAGAAAGCATCAAACGTCTGCGCACCTTCCACATCCTGAGGGGTGATGCCATGGATATTGATATTGAACCCATCAAAATCCTCTTCTGGATCAATTAATTCATAAAGCGAATCCACTATTTTCCCATTTTCCACAAACACCATGCCGACTGAACAAATACTGTGCCTCGAACGATTAGCTGTCTCAAAGTCAAAAGCAATAAAGTCCCTCATATCAAGTCACCCTTTCTTATGAAGCGATTTTAGCAGGGATATGTATATATCATTATTAAGAGTTAAAAATTTCTTAAGCTTTCTAGTTTTAATTTTACTATAACCCTCTCCCTCTTACCATAAAACACCTTGCCCGTTCAATAAATCGAGACCTCATACACTAGTATTAATTTGTATGATTAAACGAAAAAAAGGACAGTCACCTGTCCCCCAATAAAAGTGTGTTTACCGCTATTTTTTCTTTTCGATGATGGCATCGATGATCCCGTATTCCTTCGCTTCCTGTGCACTCATGAAATAATCACGGTCGGTATCGAGGGCGACCTTTTCGATGCTTCGGCCCGTTTTTTCCGAGATGATTTCGTTGATATGCTCCCTCAGCTTTAATATCCTTTTAGCCGATATTTCAAGGTCTGTTGCCTGACCCCTGGCGCCTCCCAGCGGCTGATGGATCATGATCTCGCTGTTCGGGAGCGCGAACCTTTTTCCTTTCGTGCCGGCGAGCAGAAGCATCGCCCCAAAGGAAGCGGCCATACCGGTGCAGATCGTCCGGACATCGGGGCTGATATACTCCATCGTGTCAAAAATCGCAAAACCTGCGGACGTAGAACCGCCAGGGCTGTTGATGTAGAGTGATATATCCTTTTCCGGATCATCCGCTGCCAGGAATAACAGCTGGGCTACGATGCTGTTGGCCATATGATCATTGATCTCATCGCTCACCATGATGATCCTGTCTTTCAACAACCTCGAATAAATATCATAGGAACGCTCACCTTTGCTTGATTGCTCTATTACATAAGGGATGGTGCTCATTTTCATTCCTCCTCTTGAACGTTAAGCTGCCATTGAGAGGACGCTTGAAGAAGAAGAAACGCTGCGGGTAACAGTCGGGAACGATAGCATCTTTGGAGCGGACTGTCCGGAAATCAAATCAGGGAGCTGATCAATCAAATCCGAGGGATCCTGGTTTTGGATGCTTTCCTGAAGAAGTGTCATCACGTCTTCTTGTGAGTACTCTTCCCAGTATTCACTATTCGAACGTGATTCTTCATCATTTGAACGTTTTTCAAGTCTCGCCCTGGTGCGTTTGAGCAGTGCCTTGACGGACGTCTCCGTCATGCCCAGGAGTTCAGCGACTTCATGGATTTTATATTGAAAGCCTTCTTTCAGGACGAGCGTAATGAGCTGCTTTGGCGTCAGTTTTTTCACCAGCATGTCTAAAATATCACGGTCGCTCCCTGTATTCTCCTCCCCACTCTGATCGGGCACATCGCCAAGCATTTCCCTGTTCAGCTTACGAACCTTATCGACCCATGCATGGTAAGCCATCTTCTTCAATAACGGCGGGCTCCATTTCTCCCGGTCAGGGTAATGCTTCAAGGCCCGGCAGATGGATTCCTGGCACAGATCCTCCCCGTCCCATTTGTTTTTTGTCAGGAACAGACAGTAATGAAGAAGCTTATCCATAAGCTCGTTCAGTTCCTGGCCCTCCGATTCCCTTTCTTTCCTCAACGTTCCACGAATCATATTCCTTCACTCCTTTATATCCTCTCATGCTTATAACGGATTCAGCGTAAAAAAAGATACCGGTTCCGAATGTTTTTTTACCGTAGAAGCTGCTTGAGTTTTACCGGGTCATCGACTCTCAAAGCGATACTTGATACAGACCTCTTCCTCCCCATGAAAAGAGTGGCCTCAACGGGTTCTTTGAAGTGGAGTATTACTTGTGGCTCTGTCTGTTCAAAGTCACGGTAAATGAATATGAGCGTATCTTTTTCCGGGTCCCCTCCCCAGTCACATTTTTCTATGGCAGCAAGCGGGACTGAGACACGATGCATCAGGCCTTGTGTGACATACAGCTTCCCATTTTTTATTTCAAGCGGGTTCAGCCTCATTACATTGATTTCTGCAAGGAAGAAAAAGACCCCATAAATGTTCAGGGCAAGCAGTACAATCGAAAGGACAGGCCAATTCGAATGGAGCCACCAGTGAATCCCGATTGACTCAATGACGATTGCATGGATGACCATGATATTCATGGCGAGTGCACTTGTTTTTTTATGCATCGTCACACAGCCTGCATGTGCGGGTGCTTTCCTGCGCCAGGAAAAAAGCAAATAGTGGAACATAAGCGCTTCAGAGACAAGGATTTTAATGAGGGGATGGCTTCCGACCGTTTTTTCTGCAGCCGGCAGCATGGAAAAGACAGGCGTATCCCCTGATTTCTTCATTTCGGCCCGGACTTGGGGAATTTCCAAAGGAGATAGCCGATAAGGGTCAATTCAGCGAGAAACAGCAGTGCTTCGAATCCAACTCCTGCATATAAGAGAATTTCATACGGTGTAAAGAACTCTTCGGGGATTAAAAAACGGGCGAGGACGAGGCCGGCAATCATGAATCCGATGATCTGTTTCTTCGATACCCGGAAAGCGGCATAAACAAGAAGAGGAGCACCGACAGCCATATCCAGAAAAGAACCGAGAATGACTCCACTTTGCAGCTTAATCATAAGGGCTTCCTGGACTGCAGGTTGATATAACATGATATTACTCAATAACACCAGCCCCAGGAGCAGGACAGCCCACTTGGAAAAAACCGTTTGACGCAGGATCATTGACAGCACTCCCTTACAGGAAATGTTTTCTTATATCTATTATAGACTATTTCACCTTAAAAGTTTTCCATTGAAAATGGCAAATTCTGTACAAAAGGCCCGTCCCTCATCACTTTAAAGCGATGAGGGACGGGCCTTTTTATCAGGATGGTTGCCTGTTGTTTTTCAGGAACATATAAAGCGAAGCGGCAAAGATGATGATATAACCGATGATGCTCCACGTATCAGGAATCTGTCCGAACAGGAAGATGCTGATCAGTGCGGAGTAGACGACGGTTGAGTAAAAGAAAATCGAGATTTCTTTCGCCGGTGCGAACTTATAGGCAATGGTGATCCCGAACTGCCCGATCGTCGCGAAGAAACCCGCCCCCAAGAGGTACACCCACTGCTTCATGCTCATCGGCTCATAGAAAGCGATCACGAACGGCAGCAGGACCATGGTGGTGAAGAAAGAAAAATAAAAGACAACCGTATAGAATTTTTCCTTCGTACCCAATACCCTCAGCACCGTATACGCACCTGCTGCAAATACAGCCGACAACAGGCCTGCGATATAGGGGATCGTTTCATACGAAAACGCCGGCTTAATGATGAACAGCGTTCCGATGAAAGCAATGATGATCGCCGTGATCTGGAACATCCGGGCTTTCTCTTTCAGGAAGATCGATGCAAAGATGATCGTTAAAAATGGACTGAGCTTATTCAGCATATCGGCATCCGACAGAACGAGATGGTCGATTGCATAAAAGAACAGCACAATCCCTGCAGCCCCGAGACTCGAACGGAGGAGCAGCAGCTTCTGATTCTCTTTCCTACCGAACAGCCGCTCCCCATAATATTTCACAAAACCGAAAGCGATGATGGCTGACACAAAATTCCTGAAGAACGTCTTTTGGATCGTCGGCACGTCACCGGAGAGTTTCACCAGCGCGGCCATCATTGAAAATCCGAAAGCGGATAATAATAAAAGTATGATTCCTTTATTTCGATTCGACATAGCTTCCTCCAATGACCTTTCTTATAGTATTGTCTGATGTATTTGAATAAATGAGATGTTTTATGCAACTAGGTCAGTGTAACAAATTTTGATTGGTTTATGGAGGGAAAAGCTCATCACGGTGATGGATTTATGGGGAGGTAAGGCGCTGAACCTTTTGAAGGTTACTAATGTGCCGGGAATCTCGGTTCATGTGTGGAAAATTGACAATAGGTCGGAGTAGTTGAGATATGCTGTGCGAAAAATGATGTGTCACCCGGCTGTTATTGGACAAAATCCGTCTCCGCTCTTCATTTTAAAGCGATCTTAAAGACAATTGTGCATTTTCCTGTGGTAATTGATCCTCTCCCACGGGTTATTAGGCCCTTTAAAAAATATTTGTGCCTCTCATCAGATTTATTGCGCCTTTCAATTTATAATTGTGCCCCTCTCCAGATTAATTGCGCCCTTCAGTACAATAATTATGCCCTTCATGTCGAAAATTCTTTACTTGGGACAACAAATAGGATTCCATCACGTTTAGGTCATGGATCCCACCTAATTATCGAAATCAACAGTAACCTGGTATTCTAAAACACTAATTTGTCAAAACCGCTTTTAAACTGCACCCATGGGGAATACCATCACGGAGAACGAGCTCCATCACGAATTCACTCCACTTTTCCGGTTAAAAATAAAAACACCTGACTCAAAAAAAATCAGGTGTTCACATTCCTCATAAATCATCCACAATGACATAAGTAGCCTTAACCGGGCCATGCACACCGACGATGAGGTTCATTTCAATATCCGCTGAGTTGCTGGGACCTGAAATGAAATTCACGCAGGAGGCAACAAGTTCCCCGCTTTCGATTTTGTCGTGGATGCTTTTGGCTGCCTGTGTCATCCTCGGGACGATGGTGCTTTTTGGGATGATGGCGATGTAGATGGCAGGGAGCAGGCTGACAGCCCGACCTTTTCCCCTGTCGCTGAAAAGGACCACGGTTCCTGATTCCGCGAGTGTCATATCACTGAAGGTGATTCCTACATCTGCAACGGCTGAAAAAGCAAGGTTTTCATCCCTGGCTTCTGTATTCCAGACGTGATGGGTGAGGTCCCCGTCCCCGATATCAGCAAGGCCGGCTTCTTCAAAACGCGGGTCGTCCCAGCTGACAACGGACTTCCCTCCATATTGTTTGATTAAATGCGGGATCAAGGTTGAAAGCTCGCTCGTGACGGTCTCGTGTACCTCTGTATGAATCAGTTCGCACTGTTTTTTCAGCACAGCGGCAAGTTCATCCTGGGAATAGCCTTTATACACTTCCCATTGAGGGTTGTGCTGCCACTCGGGTTTCACTACTTCCACACGACGATCCCGGCCAAGGTTCTTTGCCAGCTTATCTAAAAAAGATCCCCTATTATGGATTTGTCCGATCGCCATCATTTGTCACCTTCTTTACTTCTCTTCTTATACCAATCCCTGAACCGCTCTTTTTTCGGCGCCGGGAATTCACGGATATCGGTCCAGTTCTTCAGCGGTCCCGGTCCTTTCGAAATACTTCCGTCTTTTGTAAAAGCGGCCAGTGATGCGGGTGCAAGTTTCGAGCCGATGTTGTACATGGCCGGGGATGCGGTCCCCATGCTGAACGCCTTCATCGACAGGTTTTCAAAAACCGGTGCCTTCCCTTCACGCTCGACGATCTCCTGGCGGTGTTTAAGCAAATGCTCGTGCAGCGGGATTTTCACCGGGCATGCTTCCGTGCAGGCTGCGCACAGGGTCGATGCATATGGAAGCTCTTTATATTCTTCGTATCCGCCAAGCAGCGGGGATAATACAGCCCCCACCGGTCCCGGATAGA
Source organism: [Bacillus] enclensis (assembly GCF_001456935.1). Lineage (GTDB taxonomy): Bacteria > Bacillota > Bacilli > Bacillales > Bacillaceae_B > Rossellomorea > Rossellomorea enclensis. The sequence goes on from NZ_KQ758482.1 coordinate 118,208, forward strand.
TTGAACCGTACGAGTGTCCGCCTACATGACGGTATACGGGACACACATTGATACAAGCTGCACATCGGATACAATGGAGAATGGACTGAAAAGCTGTGCCAAGGATTTTCGAACGCCCATTATCAACGATCACCAGGTGGAACTCCTCGGGGCCGTCCACATCATCTTCTTGCTTCGGTCCTGTCAGAGCGGTGATATAGCTTGTAAGCTTTTGTCCGACTGCCGCCCGCGTCAAGAGGCTGACAAGAACCTCCATCTCTTCCCATGTAGGCACGATCCGTTCCATGCCCATGACGGTGATTTGCGTCTTGGGAACGGTTGTCACCATTCGTGCGTTCCCTTCATTCGTTACGAGGGAAATCGTTCCGGATTCTGCGATTGCAAAGTTGCAGCCGGTGATGCCGATATCTGCCTGCAGGAATTCTTCTCTTAATTTTTCACGTGCAAACAAAGCAAGTTCTTCAGGCTTTTCCGTTTTGTCATACCCGAGTTTGTTTCTGAACACATCCCGGATTTGCTCTTTATTTTTGTGAAGTGCCGGAGCAACGATATGGGATGGCGGATCATGATCATCCACTTGCAGGATCCATTCGCCCAGGTCGGATTCGATGACCTCGCAGCCGGCTTTCTCAAGTGCTCCATTCATATTGATTTCTTCCGTGACCATCGATTTCGATTTAACTACTTTTTTTCCTTCTTTCTTCTTGACGACTTCCGTAATGTATTCGTTTGCTTCTTCAGCCGTCTCTGCGAAAAAAACATGTCCTCCGCGTTTTGCCACATTCTCACTTAAAAGCTCGAGGTAATAATCGAGGTTCTCGATCGTATGGGATCTGATTTCCTCACCCAGCTGCCGCCACTCTTCCCAGTTACCGAGTTCTTCTGCCGCATTCAGGCGCCCGCTGCGCAACCGTGCTTGTGCGGAAGATACAGCCCCCCGCATGAATGTATCGGCGATTCCGCTCGACACTCTATCATTGAAGGGTTTATCCCCTATTTTCATAGCCATATTGCTTTCCCCTCCTCTATTTCCTATTGACTGTTCAAGACTGAGGCAATGTGCATCACCTTGATTGGTTTGCCTTTCCGGTCGATCCTGCCTCCGATGTTCATCAAGCAGCCGCAATCCGCTCCGATCAAGATGTCCGCTCCCGTCTCTTCAGTACTCGTAACCTTTTCATCTACCATCTGTTCAGAGATTGGAGACATTTTCACTGAAAACGTCCCGCCAAATCCGCAGCAATTATGATTGTTTGGAAGCGGATTCATTTTCAACCCGTCAACCTTGCTCAATAGTTTCATTGGCGCTTCCGTCACACCGAGCAGGCGGGTCATATGGCAGGACGTATGATAGGTGGCATTCCCATCCAGTTTTGCCCCGACGTCCTCCACACCAAGGACTTCGACGATGAACTGCGTGAGCTCATACGTTTTATCGGCGAGGTTTTTCGCCCGTGCCTCCCATTCTTGATCTCCCTTAAACAGGTGGGGATACTCACGGAACATCGTTGCACAGGAACCTGAGGGTGTCACAACATAATCGGATGCCTTAAAAACAGAAATCATATGCTTCATAGATTCCTTTGCCTTTTCAACATGCCCGCTGTTATAAGCAGGCTGACCGCAGCATGTCTGTTTCTCCGGAAAATCCACCTCGCATCCAAGCCTCTCGAGGAGCTCGACTGTATCCCTGCCGACGTCTGTCTGAAAAATGTCGATTAAACATGTCACAAATAGTGAAACCTTCATGATCGTTCCCCATTTCTTTTGAAGAAGCTCCTTATAGAAGTGATGAGTTCTTCTTTTATCGTAAATTATTATTTGTAATTCCCTGAATACTCTCTTTTATTCTATTAAATACTAGTGTAAATCTAACGGCCACCATAGTCAACAGGTCATCAGATGACTTTGTTTTTGTTTAAGTAAAAGACCCGTCCCCTGCTTTTATAGAAGTGACAGGGGCGGGTCATGTATTTATGCCGTTTTTCTCAGTTGTTTTGCTTCTCTTCTATTTTGTCTTTCCCCTTTTAAGATAAGGGTGAAGATGAATAGGGCGACACCAGCCAGGATGAGGGTGCCGATATTCAGTCCAATCCCGTTGATCGCCACGTATCCGATCGCTCCTGCAAATATGACGTAGAATGTCATCGGAATCAGAGTTTTCCTGATCAGGTTTCCTTCCTTGCCGATGAGTCCTGCGGAAGAGGATGCCGCCACTACGTTGTGAACGCAAATCATGTTTCCGGCTGCACCGCCGACTGCCTGCAGAGCGACGATCGTTGCAGGTGCCGCCAGGATATTATCGGCAACCCCAAATTGGAACAGGGAGAACATCATGTTGCTGACGGTGTTGCTTCCCGCTGCAAACGCGCCGATCGCTCCGATTGTCGGGGCGGCAAGCGGCCAGTAACTTCCGAAGATGCTGGAGATCCCTTCTGCCAGTGCCAGCGGCATGCTCGTATAATCGGCTGCGTTAATTCCGGAGTTAATGAAGACCTGCACCATTGGCACTGCAAAGATCAAGGCGGCCATCGCACTCACAATCGTCTTAAACGAATCCTTCACCGCGCGGGAGTATTCCTTCATATTCATTTTAAAGATGAAGATTGAAATCAGCGAAACAAGAATAAAAATTGTTCCCGGTAGATTCAGCGGTTTTGAAGCGACCGTGATTTCTGTACCGAATAACGTTTCCAGATTGATGACCCACGATTGCAGCCAGGCTGAGAATGGCAGGTAGCTGACCCGGGTAACGACTAATAAAACCGCTACCAGCAGATATGGCAGCCAAGCCTTCACGAAAGAAACATGTTGTTTCGGCTTATCGGATTCATCCACTTGCAGTGTACCCGTCCATGCCGGATCCCAGTTCGTTTCTTTATCAAAATCCCACGTTTTCTTCGGGATGAACAGCCCTTTCTTTGCAGCTGGAACCACAATGGCAAGCCCCACCAATCCGCCGATGAGGGATGGGAACTCTGGTCCCAGGAGATTGGCCACCAATGCGTAAGGAACGGTAAATGACAATCCTGCAAAAATGGCAAACTTCCACATCGCCAGTCCTTCTGTGATCGACTTATTTTTACCAAAGAAATAGGTGAGCATTGTGACCATGAATAGAGGGATGAAAATTCCGATTACACCGTGGATGAGTGCAACCTGGCCCCCTATTCCATTTATGTATGCGTCAAATGTCGTCCCCTGCTCTGCGACATATTTCTGGACAAGCGGAGAATCCTTTAATCCCGAGTTCACACCGATGAGGATAGGCGTGCCGACCGCCCCGTAGGATACAGGCGTCGATTGAAGAATGAGTGCGACCATGACAGCCCCCATCGCCGGAAATCCGATTGCTACCAAAAGCGGCCCTACAATCGTGGCAGGCGCCCCCCAGCCCGCAGCCCCTTCAAGGAAAGAACCGAACAGCCAGCAGACAATGATCGTCTGAACCCGTCTATCCGGGGAGATACTCGTAAATCCCTTCCGAATCGTAAAAATGGCGCCGCTTTCTTTCAGTGTATTCAATAAAAGAATCGCGCCGAACACGATGACACCGACTTCCAAAGCCGTCACAATCCCCTTAACACTTGCTGCAGCAACTTGATTTCCGGGCACCTTCCATACAACCATTGCCATGATAATCGTGATCAATAATGAAACCGGCATCGCCCTTTTGGCCGGCCATCTTAAAATAACCAAGAATAAAAACACAGAGACAATCGGTAATGTGGCGATCCACGCCAGCGTACCAATACTCATCCCCTCCATCTCCCTTCAATAACGTTAAATGTCTGTCAACACATTAACAGGTCATCAGATGACCTGCATTATAAATAACAGTATAATTAAAACGCTTTCACATCACAATGGTATTTTTTAAATTTTATAAAAATAATCTCACATCCACAAAAGAAGGCCCGTCCCGCACTGCTTTAAAGCGGTGCGGGACGGGCCTTCTAGTTATTCATTCATCTCATCAAAATAATTCATCAGGACTTCTTCCACACTTTGAAGATGATCGAGCATCAATTTCTGTGCTTCGCTTCCATCCTGCGCTTCAATGGCTTGATAAATCTGCTGATGCTCATTCCAGAGCCGGTCTAGTGTCGACTTTTCTGAGTAAAGCCACAATCTTCGGGTTTCACGCATCGTGGTGACCATCATTTCTGACACATTGTTCATCAGCCCGATCAACAGTTCATTATGAGAAGCTTTCGCGATGGCCATATGAAAACGGAAATCGGCTTCCTCCCCCAGTTCCTGATCATTGGCCGTTTCCATTTGGTCGAGGGCTTCTTTTATTTCAGCAAGCTGCTCATCCGTCCTTCTGTCGGCTGCTGCCTGGACGGCACCGACTTCGAGGATACGCCTCACTTCCAAAAGGTTCTTCACATCATCTTTTTTCATCAATACAGCTATGTAAACCGGGAGCGACAGCATTTTACTGTCAAATTCACGGACATACGTCCCTTCCCCCTGGTGCATTTCCACCAACCCCATCGCCCGGAGCGCACTCAATGCTTCACGAACTGCGGAACGCCCGACTTGAAAATTTTCAGCGAGCTGCTGAACCGATTCCAGCTTGTCCCCGCTCTTCAATTGACCAGACTTGATCATATCGATCAGCGCCTCGGCCACTTCCTCATAAATCTTTCGCGGTTTAATACGTTTATAATTCACCAATTCTCACCCCATCAATGTTCCTATGTTTGATTTTATAGTATTGTAGGATCAGGGACAATGTTTTGAAACTTTTTTCACTTGAGTCCGTAAATACATTCCAGAGATGGTTACCCCCGCCCGAAGTGGGGTATCGAGGATAGTATACATAATTTAAGGTGGTTACGATATGTACTGGGTGGTTGCCCTGTTCGATGAACAAACGGAACAGCTGATAAAAGATGTGTGGAAAGAGCTGCGTGATGAGGATATTTCCTACTACATAGACGAAGTTAAAGACGGCAGACCTCATCTGACGCTGGCAAGCTATAAAGAATTGGATAAGGAAAATTACATAAGGCAGATGGATATTTTTTATGATGATAATGAGAGTTTTGGCGTCACCTTCAATCATGTGGGGACTTTCTTAAATTATAATACTCTGTTTTTGTCCCCGACGATGACGCAGGAGCTGCTGGATTTCCATACAGATCATCATAAACACTTTGAAACGTTCAGCACAGAGGCCAATAAATTATATGAACCGGGACAGTGGATCCCCCACTGCACTCTTGCTAACAAGCTTGAAGTGGATGGATTGTCAAAGGCTTTTCATTATTGTGTTGATCGTGTAGGTCTCACTGAGGGAAGGATAGAGGAAGTGGGCCTGATAGAATTGGTGAAGCAGGACGGGGATGCAATGGAAGCCCCCCTTATCTATTCTAAGAAATTGAAGTAAACCGAAAAAGAAGCTTGTAAAGTCCGCAAGCTTCTTCTTTGACGTTATTTCTTTTTAATCGGAATCCACACTTCACTCCGGTAGTCTTCATCTTCAACATTGCCTGTTGGATACAGCTCAAATTCCGGTCCTCCCGCATGTTCATAGCCGGTCGATGGGAACCATTCTGAGTAGATCCTCTCCCAGACGTGCTGGATGGCATGCGGCATCGGTCCCACCGATGTGAATACTGCCCATGTTGCTGCAGGGATTTCCTTGGACTCAAACGTATCGCTTGCGCCCTCGCTTTCCGCCCCGATGAAATAGGTGAATTCCTCTGCAGGATGATTGAATTCCATACAGATGCCCAACATTTCACCTGTCCCTGCTTCAGAGCAGATGGCTTTTGAGGTTCCGTTATGATTCACCTCACTCCAGAACTTTGGGATTTCCTGATGATTTTCCCCATCGGTCGTTTTCATCCTCAGCCCTTTTCCAATTACGTTGAATGACTCCCTCTTTACAATCTTATAGTCCATTTCCTTCTCTCCTTTTAATTGTATTTGAAAAGAGATGCGCGGGAATGCTTTAAGGCTCGCCCCTGATTCCCTGACTGCCGAGGGAGATACTCCATGAACTTTCCTGAACGCTTTAGAGAAGGCTTCCGGTGTTTCGTATCCATATTGAAATGCCACATCGATCACTTTGCTGCCGGTGTCCGTCAGTTCCTGGGCAGCAAGTGTCAGCCTCCTCCTGCGAATGTAATCCGCCACAGTAAACCCTGTCACGATATGAAACATCCGCTGGAAGTGGAATTTCGAACTAAGGGTGATATGAGCCAATTCGTCGAGCTCAATCTTTTCATGAAGATTGTCTTCGATATACTCGATACAGTCATTCATTCTTTGGAGCATCTCCATGCGGTTTTCATCTCCTTATGTAAAAAATTATAGCAACCCCGGGTTTCATGGTCCGGTTCCATTGTGCTCAGTGGTGACAGATTGATTTTCTGAGAGTTTATAAGAGCCTGAAGATTTCTCAGTACTCAACACTACTTACCATTCTCCAATTAACAGGGAGATTCCTTTAATATGTTTTTATAGATTACCTTGGCATTCACTCGACATTTAAATCAGCCCCATCCGTTTCGCCTGTCCACTTCGTCACATAAGCAGCAGTAATGTCAAAAGGAGCAGAAAAGGCTGTCTACAAGACACTGAGAGCATGACTCGATCTGTGTCACGCTTTCTGATACACCGCCATTCAGTGGGATCAGCCATTCTGCCCCTTTAACATTTGTGCCTTCAGGTAGTGAATCTCTTTTGTTAAAAGCCTTATCTCCTCTTCCATGGAGTAAATAATGGAAAGATTCATAGTCAGTTTACTTTCATACTTTGAGGCGAGGTTTGACAACTCTTTGATTTGTTTTTCAAACCCATTATCATCATTCCTTGATGTGTGGTTGACCTTATTGGTGGACAAACTATGCAGCTCTTTTTCAACCTCCTCGACCTTCATCATCAATTCTTGATTATGACTTTCCAATCTTGCTAACTGTTGTTGATATAGCTTTTGTTCATCTTCCAAAGTGTTGGATTCTTCAAGTGCCCGAACCAGTGATTCGTTCGTTTGTTTCAATTTTTTGTTTACTTCCAGGAGTTCCTCCATCTTTTTTGATGCATGGGGAGGACCGGCGTCATGTTTCTGTATCAGTTTGTGGTTATCTGCTTCTGCCTGCAGTAATTTAGCTTTCAAAGCTTCAAGTTCGTGTTGCAATGCTTGTATCATTCCCGACGACTCATCTTTTTCTTCTTTTGTATTTTCTAAGGTTTTTGTAGTCTGTGAGAGTTTGTCTTCCATTTTTTGTTTTTCCTTTATCTGCTCCTGCAGTAAGGAACGGGCATTCTGGATGTCAGTTTCAAGCTCTTGATTTATTCTTTTTACTTCTTCAGTTTCTGATTGAAAAGCTTCTTGAGCGGAAGTGATTTTGTTATATTGAGTGGTCTTTTCTTTTAATTCTTTGATCGTTTTTTTTAGCTCAGACCTCAGTTTTTTGTTCCGCCTGTCTTTTTTCTGCTGCTCTTTTTTCTCCTTTGCCAGCTCCTGTTTGAGTTCTTTGTTTATCGACACGGCTTGTGTTATTTCTTCTTTCAGCCTGGAGATTTCTTGCTGATGATCATGCTCGGCCGATTGTAATTCACTGTGGAGCTCCTTGCTTTTTCCTTTCCATTCTTCCACTGCGGCGTTCTCAGTAACTAATTGCTGCTTCAAATTAGCAATCTCAAGGGATAATTGTTGATTTTCCTTCACTTGAGCTGCTAATTGTTCGTGGTTCGCTTTAATATGATTATTTTCACCTGTTAACTGCAAGTTCATTTCAGTTAAAGCATTGATTTCTTTTGCAAACTCTTCCTGAAGTTCTTTCAGGTACGCTGTCAGCTCGTTATTCTTCTCCTGCGCTTTCTCAAACTCCTGAACCGTATAGTTTTTTCTATACCTTTCTACTTTTCTCTTATATTTTTCCAACTCTGCTTTATAGTAGAGGATCTTTTGTTCAAGTAGAATGGTTTCATCCGTTTGTTTACGCTTTTTGCGCATATCATCTTCACCCCCTTCCTGATTCACTGTCAGCAAATGGCTCCCTTTGATTATCTTGAATTGTTGAAAGGATTTATTACAGACGAGGACGATCCCAGATTCTTTGCTTCATAATATTTTCTTAATGCTTCTTTGCTTTTTTGATTGTCATCTGAATCATGATAGGGTTCCGTGAAGTCATTCGGTGCATAGGGCTGACGATTTCGAGATTGTGACTGGACAGCATGGGTTCTTTGATGATTAAAGTGCTCATTTGCATATGGATGATTAGGTTGGGCTGACAGCATTTCCTTTAATTGCTTGTTTTCAGTACTGATTCTTTTATTCACTTCTTTTTGATTAGAAATCGTATTCTTGATTTGTTGTATGGCTCCCTCGTATTTGTTCTCATTTTCATTCATTTTTTCAATCGTTTGCTTTAATTGCTGTATTAATTGTTTATTTTCTTCTTCTTTCTTCATATAGGTGATCAACGACTCCTTCATAAGCTCAATCCGGGACTTACTCTCTGACACTTCACCTTTCAGCAGCTCGATCGAACTCAGCAACTGGTCGATTTTATCTCCTGCATGGTCTTGATTTTCATCTTTCTGGGAATTCCAGAACATATAACTCCACTTCTTTCTGCTTGTTTGTTTAAGCATTCTTACCGATTTATAAAAAGAATCAAGATCTTCCAGGATCCCTTCATACCGGGGCAGAATTTCTGCAATGATCCTGTTGATGTTTTCTGCTGTTTTTTCTTTTTCAAACAAATTTTTCTCCAGTGAAAGTAAGATCTTCAGTACCGATGAAGGCTTTCCTTCTGCGTTTCCTGAAGAAATTTCCGGCAAAGAATGTTCAATATAGGATTGGGGTGATGATAGAGTTGAACCAGGTACAGTTCCTAAGCCTCCATCTTTGATTGAATCCCCCGCCTGATAGGCTCGAGCAGGAAAATCACTTTTGTTCAGCAGCTGACCCAGAGCAGAGTTTAATCTTTGGAATTCTTTCAAAGAGTCCTTCATTTGATTGAGCGCTTCTGAATAAGCGGTCAGCTTTTCTTCATGGTTTTTCAGGTTTTCCAAGGAAAGCGGATCTGGATTCTGCATACTAACACACCTTCTTCGTTATCTCATATTTAATATATGATTGCAGTGAAGCTTAGGTGAAAGGGGATCTCTATTTCTTTCTTGTGTGCTGAAATCACATTTGCATGCTAAAAACTCGTAATCCTGATGAATTACGAGTTTTATAGAATTTTAATTAAACAAGCTCAATCTTCAACTCTGTTACAAGGCTGTTTTCGATTAAGAAACATCGCACAGCCGGTTTATTTTGAACAAGTGAAACGATAATATAGGGAATCTCGGGATAATTGTGGAACAGAATGTCTTCCTGTGAAGGGTATGCCCTGTCCGTGGGATGAGAATGGTAGATTGCCATCCACTCCTCGTCCCTGTTCTTGAAGCCTTTGAAAGCCCTGCTGATTTCATTTTCACTCATAGAAAAAGAAACAGGACTGCGATCCACGTTTCTCATCCGGCAAATTTCAGTTGCCATTCCGTTCTTGCCTGATAATAATCCGCATGCCTCAAGGGGCAGCTCTGTTTGGCAATGTATGATGAGTTCATTGTAGAGTTCCCGTGATAGGTGAAAATTACGATTTCTTGTTTTTCCCGCAGCACCCTTTTACTACGTTATCCGCAGTTTTTTTAATGGTATTAACAGGCTTCTTAAAGGAAGTTTTCATCTGGTTATTTGCCTGGCCATTCATTGCTTTAAGATGCTTTTGAACACTGTTATAAAAATTCTCAAATGCCATTTATTCATCACTCCTTTATTTTTACATATATATATATATGTCCAGTGAATAAAACTCGTACCATCATTAGGGGAAAATAGGTTATTAATAGACTGAAGCCCCATTCCCTGTTACCCGTTAAAAGGAGGATAAACATGGAGATAACTGTAGAGATTTCAGGTATCAGGCAAGGCTCGATATCTTATGAGTCCATTCCTGCATTTCTGCTGTTTGTTGACAATCTCGGATTTGAAACGTCTTGGGATTCATCTCAGACATTACAATTAAAGCCTCGTGCTTCATCAAAGAAAGTTGCCCTTTCCCATGGTTCATCCGTTACTCACTCCCACAGGAAACGCGATTTAGAATCGCTGATATTAAAGGAAATGGAAGGTTTTTTGGTTCATGATGGCATTGAGGTAACAAAGAAAAAGAAAAGAAATAAAATCGCAAACACTGACCTCCAAATGATGGTAGAAGTCCTCGAAGATAAGAATGCAGCAAAAACCCAATTGGACCTTTCTTATACGAATCACGATTCCTCCCATACATGGCTTGATTCTCTCCAGAGACAAGTTGAAGCTTCGGGATTCTCATTTTGTGCACGGAAAAAATTTGAGTCATCCTCACCACAGCTTCAAGTGACAATACGTTTTCCTAAAAAGATGGAAACTAGTGAGAGGACCATGAAACTTAAGCAAGCTTCCATGATCCTGACGATGGGTGTATTGGCCTATATGAATACACACCATCCACTGTCTTCGTTTTCTCTCATCCCATTTAATGAGTTATCTTCATTTCTGTCCCCTCCTCCCACTGAAATAAAGGATACAAGTAAAACGGCAAGTCATGAATCCAACATTACGAGTCTACCCGCAGAAGAGATGAAAATAATAGAAGCCGAAGCTTATTTTGACTATCATGTCTTGTTACACAAAGAAGACAGCTCAAAGGTGAAGATCATGGGCAGCTTCCATCTGAAAAATACAGGAACGGAGGCTTTGCAGAATCCTGTTATCTGCTTTCGAATAAGTCCTGTGAACAGCGTAAAAATTTCCGGACAGATTCTGCCTCCGAATGTAGTCGAGACAAAGGGAGTCCAGGGAGATTACGGTTCAAAAGGCTGGAGATATCTGAATGATTCCTGGCATAAAGAGATTCAGGAAAAAGGGGAAGTATGGATTTGTCCTGTTCATTCGCTTCAAATACAACCCGGACATTTTGAATCTTTCCAAAATATTCAAATGACCCTCCTGCAGCCGGAAGAACATGATAAAGTGTCGATCCAGGGTTTTGTCTTCTTCAATGACAACGATCTTCAAATCGAAGCAAATAATCAAGTATCTCTTTCTTTCTAAACTGAATATAAAGCAGAAGGAGGTGTGCAGCATGGTAAGTCTATCTTGGATTGAATTCATCATCCTCATCCTGGCTTCATTCAGGCTGACCCATTTAATTGTCTATGATGAAATTACTTCGTTTATCAGGGACCCTTTCGTCTCGGTTACGTATGAAGAAAATGAAGCTGGGCAGCTCGTCCAAACCATTGAAGTCAAGGGGAACGGCCTGAGGAGCTGGATCGGCAAACTCTTGAGCTGTCATTGGTGTACCGGGATATGGAGTGCAGCATTAATCGTAGGCATTTATGTATACTTGCCCGGCGCTTTCCCTGTCATTCTAGTATTGGCTGTTGCGGGAGCGGCTGCTGTGATTGAGTCAAAACTATCTCTATGAGAAATAGGGGGAAGCAGCAGCTTCCCCCTTTTAGGGTATTTTAGAATCGGTCGCAGGCCCCAACAGAGATATTATCCTCTGAGATGGCAACAACCATATCTGCTATAGTCTCAACTCCGCCTTCTTCTCTGAACGCAAGAGTTACTGTGTTGGCAGCATCATCTATTATCATTAGGAATTGTGCGTTTGTTTCTTCCTGTCCTGCTAATTTAATCGTTCCAACACCAGTTACTGTAAATGCAGCAGGAGGGTCGGTAGCAAGACTACAAATAGGCTGGTTGAGTTGAGTTGCAAAGAACGTGAAGCTTTGGTCCACTGCAGGGTCAGTACCTCCAGGTAAATCCTGGAACATTACAGTCAGTGAACTGTTTGAGAGAGTACATTGATCACAAATCACTGTGTTTAATGTCAATCTCCCATTAACAGGCAACAATCCGCCACCATAACGTACTGCAACTGTACGAAGCTCATTCTGCAATGCAGCACTTCCTTGGCATCCGCAGTTGTCAGGCGGAAAGAATGTTGGACATTGGCGAGGGAATAACGGGAATCGGTCACATTGCGGACGCAGGTTTTCAACAGGGATCGCCTGGCGCGGGCCACAGAATTTTGCTTCTACTTCCAGTTTCACTTCTGCTTCTACTTGGACGTCTGCACATATGACAAGATCGATCAATACTTTGTTATCCAATAATCTGCTCAGGACTACGGCACAGTCGACCTCAAAAATGTCACATTTGATTTCTGTTCCTGGAGGGTTACATAGTATCACTTCATCCGTAAAGCTGACAGGGACGGTGAATTTACAAATGAATCTTCCTGAACAGAAGAAGTGAATCCGTAGCTCAGTACTTAGTACAAGCGTGACGATACGGGCACCTTCAACTCCTGGGACTTTTGCTGGTCTACATGCTGCCACTTCACAATCACGGCTCCCCAACACTTCTTCGCATGTTGCTGTTACTTGCCCGGCACGTTTGAGGCATCTTTTAATACGAGCAATACAATCTTTCGGGATATCTACTTTATTGATGTATCTGTCCGAAATCACTACCCAATCGTATACTTTAGTCACTCTGATACACTCTGGACCAATAGGGTTCGGGTTAGGCGTTTGTTTGCCCTGGATGGGTTTTATGTCTTTTCCCATCGCATTCATCCTTTCTATTAATATAATAGTTTCCCTACATATTATGGGAGACAAGCAGTGGTGGTACATGTTTTTGGAAGAAGAGACTGATTCACTATATAAAAATAGATTTAATTTTTTGGTGTACTGTTCTTGAAAACTAGTAAGAATACTTGTATATGTATAACCTGTTATTCTTATGGTATTTGTAGCAGTAGGCTGTCACTGTGAGAGTCGAAAGAAACTACCTCTATAAAAAATAGGGAGGAAGCAGCAGCTTCCCCTATTTGAATAAATATTAGAACTGATCACAATCCCCCACAAAGATATTTTCAGCTGGGATAGCAACTGTCATAGTAGCTAAAATCTCAGTTCCGCCTTCTTCTCTAATTGTAAGATCGACTGTGTTAGTTGCATCATTTATGGTCATTTGGAACTGAGCGTTTGTTTCTTGCTGTCCAGCTAATTTAAACGTTCCAACACCGGTTACTGTCAGATTAGTAGGAGGGGCACCAGGGCTGGTAGTAATGCAAGCTGGCTGGTTGAATTGGGTGGCAAAGAAGGTGAAGCTTTGATCTACTGCCGGGTCGGCGCCTCCAGGTAAATCCTGGAATACAGCAGTCAGTGAACTGCCCGAGAGCGTACATTGATCACAAATCACTGTATTCAATGTCAATCTTCCATCAACAGACGTTAACCCACCACCAGAACGTACACTCACTGTGCGAAGTTCATTTAGCAAGGACGCACTTCCTTGGCATTGGCAGTTCGCAGGCGGGAAGAATGTAGGACATTGACGCGGGAATAGCGGGAATCGGTCACATTGCGGACGGAGGTTTTCAATAGGGATTGCCTGGCGCGGACCGCAGAATTTTGCTTCAACTTCCAGTTTCACTTCTGCTTCTACTTGGACGTCTGCACAAATTACTACATCAATCAACACTCTGTTATCCAATAATCTGCTCAGGACCACAGCACAATCAACATCGAAAATGTCACAGTTGATTTCAGTTCCAGGAGGATTGCATAGAATCACTTCATCCGTAAAGCTGACAGGCACGGTAAATTCACAAATGGAACTGCCTGAACAGAAGAAGCGAATGCGCAGCTCAGTACTTAATACCAGGGTCACGATGCGTGCGCCTTCAACTCCAGGCACGTTTGCCGGTCTGGAAGCCACTTCATCACAATCACGGCTTCCCGGCACTTCTTCACAAGTTGCGGTTACTTGGCCACTGCACCCCTCAATTGCAGCAATACAGTCATCAGGAAGATCTACTTTATTGGAGTATCTGTCCGAAATCACTACCCAATCGTATACTTTTTGTACTCTGATACATTCCGGACCAATCGGATTCGGGTTGGGCGTTTGATTGCCCCGGATGGATCTAATGTCTTTTCCCATCTTTTTCATCCTTTCAATTAATAGTTTCCCTACATATTATGGAAGACAAGCAGTAATGGTACATGTTCTTGCGAGAAAAGGCTGAAGTACTATATAAATAATTGGGTCTGCAATATTTTTAGCAGGGAATTTATGTATTACTTATTATTAATGTGAAGTATGAAAGGGCGATTGATATAATTCAGTCGAAATTATTTCAATAATAAATAGGGGGAAGCAGCCCTCCCCCCTATTTTCGGTATGTTAGAATTGGTCGCAATCCCCCACAAAGATATTTTCAGCTGGGATTGCAACTGTCATAGAAGCTAAAATCTCAGTTCCGCCTTCTTCTCTAATTGTAAGAGTTACTGTGTTAGTAGCATCATCTATTGTCATTTGGAATTGAGCGTTTGTTTCTTCCTGTCCTGCTAATTTAAATGTTCCTACACCGGTGATTACAAGGTTAGTAGGGGGATCGGTAGCTCCGCAAACAGGCTGGTTGAATTGGGTGGCAAAGAAGGTGAAGCTTTGATCTACTGCCGGGTCGGCACCTCCAGGTAAATCCTGGAATACAGCGGTCAGTGAACTGCCTGAGAGCGTACATTGATCACAAATGACTGTGTTCAATGTCAATCTTCCATCAACAGACGTTAACCCGCCACCAGAACGTACATTCACTGTACGAAGTTCATTTAGCAATGACGCACTTCCCTGACACCCACAATTAGCAGGCGGGAAGAATGTAGGACATTGACGCGGGAATAACGGGAATCGGTCACATTGCGGACGCAGGTTTTCAATAGGGATTGCCTGGCGCGGACCGCAGAATTTTGCTTCTACTTCCAGTTTCACTTCTGCTTCTACTTGGACGTCTGCACATATGACAACATCAATCAACACTCTGTTATCCAATAACCTGCTCAGGACAACGGCACAATCCACATCGAAAATGTCACAGTTGATTTCTGTTCCAGGAGGGTTGCATAGAATCACTTCATCCGTAAAGCTGACAGGTACGGTGAATTCACAAATCGAACTACCTGCACAGAAGAAGCGAATGCGCAGCTCAGTACTTAATACCAGGGTCACGATGCGGGCACCTTCAACCCCCGGCACGTTTGCCGGTCTGGAAGCCACTTCATCACAGTCACGGCTTCCCGGCACTTCTTCGCATGTTGCTGTTACTTGGCCACTGCAACTCGCAATTGCAGCAATACAGTCATCTGGAAGATCTACTTTATTGGAGTATCTGTCCGAGATCACTACCCAGTCGTATACTTTTTGTACTCTGATACATTCCGGACCAATCGGGTTCGGGTTGGGCGTTTGATTGCCCCGGATGGATCTAATGTCTTTTCCCATCTTGTTCATCCTTTCAATTAATAGATTCCATACATACTATGGAAGACAAGCAGTATTGGTACATGTTTTTCTGAAAAAAGGCAGGTGCACAATATATCCTTATTGGGATGAAGTTGAAGTCTCTTTCTACTAATAGAAAATCAATTACCGACTTTAATTTAATAGGTAATTAGTAATGATTCAAAGTAACCATTTATAGGAAATATAAGAATATCGAAAAAATCCTCTCACATTAAAAGTTAGTTGACATATAACCAAAAGGTGTTATATTAATAAACGAAACCATATGGTGTTATTTTACTTAGAAAGCAGGAGGTCAAATGACAAATCTAGTGAAAGATATTGAACAGACAGCGATTTTCGATGCATCCATCCAAAAAGTGTGGGATGCTGTCTCAACTTCAGAGGGAATTTCTGCGTGGTTCATGCCGAATGACTTTGAGCCTGTTGTCGGCCATGAATTCCATATTCAATCCCCTTTCGGCCCCTCTCCCTGCAAAGTGCTGGAGATCGATGAACCGAACAAACTCTCATTTGCGTGGGACACCGACGGCTGGGTTGTGACGTTCCAGTTGAAAGATCTTGGAAACCAGACAGAATTCACGGTCGTACATGCAGGCTGGAAAGAATCGGATGATACGATCTCGAAAGCCGGCGAGAAGGCTTCCATCATTCGCGACCGCATGAACAACGGCTGGTCCGGACTTGTGAATGATCGCCTGAGGAAGGTTGTGGAGGAATAAATGGGAGCGGTGAAACACGATGTCTTTCATGCAATCGCAGATCCGACCCGCCGGGAGATGCTGCGCCTGCTTTCCGAAAAAGACCGTCCGATTTCGGACATCACTTCCCATTTCTCCATCAGCAGGACCGCGGTCACCAAGCATCTCGGGATTCTTACCGAGGCAGACCTTGTCAGCGGTAAAAAAGTCGGTCGTGAAAAAATATACAGCCTTCATCCTGAACCCCTGACTGAACTCAAGGACTGGCTGTCCTACTATGAACGTTTCTGGAATAATAAACTGTCGATGCTTAAGCATCTGGTTGAAGATGACGAAGATCTTTAGCCTGCTTTTTTATGAGCAGGCTTATTTCTTTTTAACTAAACTTCTCGCGTAACGATTTCCGAATTGACGAAACTTTTCCATTTTTCATCCGTATATAAACTAAACAACTTCTCTTAAGGACGTGATACGGTTGAACAAAATCGAAACGTATAAAGATATATATGCAGGCGCAAAAAAGAAACTCAGCTGGAAGGTCACCGACCAGCGTTCCGTCATGTTGATCGCTTCCCTTTATGTGACCGAGAATCTTGAATTTGATGGCGACCGGCTTGAGGCAATGGCAGACTTCATTAAAAAGAAAGTCGGATTCTTTACCACGCTTCATTCCCATCAGCGCTATCTGTTTGCAGCGATGCTCATCACCCGCTTTCAAGACCCCAAAACAGCGTTTCAATCGTTCATTTCAACGTACAAAGCACTGGTGGATGAAGGTTTCTCGATGGGAGCGTATACCTATATTTCCGCTATGGTACTGATCAGCGCTGAAAACACTGATGGAGAGACATCCTCCCGTGCAATGGAAGTGTACAAGAAGATGAGAAAGAAGCATTTCTTCCTTACAGGCCAAAGCGACTATCCGCTTGCGATGCTTCTTGCTCAAAGAACAAAGGATACGGACCTCTTGATTGACCATATCGAATATTTCTACGATAAGCTGAACCTTTCCGGTTTCAATAAAGGTAATGACCTTCAGACGATGAGCCACATCCTTTCGCTTGTCGAAGACGAGGATCCGGATGACCTGGTGACACGCTGTACGGAAATCTTCGATTGTTTAAAAGAAGAAGGCATCCGGCCGAAATCCATGTTCTATCCACAGGTCGCCATGCTTGCCTTTTTAAAAAACGGCAAAGATCAAATCAGTGAATTAAAGGAAATCCGGGAATCATTGAATGAAAAAATCCGCTGGCAAAAGGACATGAATTTCATGATGGCTGTCAATCTTCACCTCAGCAATCAAATTGATAATTCATCCCTCTTGCAGATGAATCTGTCCACGACCATCGAAGCGCTCATTCAGGCACAGCAATCCGCAACGATCGCAGCCATCGGCGGTGCGACCGCTGCAACGCATAACGGGAGTTGATTGAGGGGACGGGCCTTTAGTGTTAAGGCCCGTCCCTCGGTGCGTTAAAGTGTGATAGTATGATAAAAAGATTATGATTTTGGACTTGGGAGGTTTCAAAATGCGGATTGGAGTTTCAGATGATCTAGAGCGAGCAGTTGAACTGTTCTCTTCTTCTGAAGAAGAGTGTTTGGAGGTTCATGATGAAGAAGGTAAAACGATTAGCATTTTGACGCTGGATGAATTGAAGGAGATATTCCAGGAGGTACCATCGCATTTATCAGTAGGAGAAATTATCCATAAGCTGTCAACAGACCTCCATACCACTAATAAGCAGGCAAGAGTAATGAATGAATATAGTGAATTGCTTGAGAACGAAATTTTCACTAACATCATCAATTCCCTTTATGATGGCGTATTTATCACAGACGGGTATGGGATAACGGTCAAAATAAATAAGGCATATGAAAGGATTACGGACCTGAAACCCCAGCAGCTGATCGGTTATCATATGGAAGAAATCATTAAGGAAGGCTATATTTCAAAATCCGCTTCCATCCAGGTAATTAAAGAAAAAAAACCCGTTACACTGATGCAGACCATTCATAACGGCCGCAAGATCATTGTATCGGGTACCCCTATATTCAATGAAAAAAAGGAGATTCTTTATGTCATTAACAGCGTAAGGGACATCACTGAACTTTTGAAGCTCAAACTCCGGATTGAAGAGCTGCAAGAATTAAAGAATCTCAGGCAAAGTACAAAAGCAACCTTCATGAACGATTCACCACAATCATCATTCTATCATAGTGAAAAAATGAAAAAGACATTCCAAATCATTGATCGAGTGGCGAAAACGGATGCTAAGGTACTCCTTCAAGGTGAAACCGGTGTAGGTAAAACAATGGTCGCGAAGTATATTCACGAACACTCAACCCGTACCGCAGGAAGCTTTCTGGAGCTGAATTGCAGTGCCCTCCCTTCAAGCTTAATCGAAGCTGAACTATTCGGGTATGAACCCGGGGCATTTACAGGAGCTCTGGCGAAAGGAAAAAAAGGGCTGCTGGAAATTGCCGATAACGGGACTTTATTCCTTGATGAAATCGGGGATCTGCCTTTGGAACTACAAGTTAAATTACTAAAGGTCATCGAAGACCAGGCTTTCATTCCGATTGGGGCTTCAAAACTGAAACAAATCAATGTAAGGATCATTGCCGCCGCACACAAGAATATTAAAGAGCTTGTAAAGAATGGAGAGTTTCGGGAAGATCTTTATTATCGATTAAACGTGGTGCCAATTGAAATCCCTTCCTTACAGGAACGGCAGGAAGAAATCATCCCCCTGGCAGAGCAATTTCTTGAGAAATTTAATATAGAATATGGATTGAGCAAGACATTAAGTATTGAAGCATTGAATATCCTTCATGAATATAAATGGCCGGGAAATATCCGGGAATTAAAAAATTGCATTGAACGGTTAGTGGTCACATCACCTTTCGAAACCATAGCTTCAAAGGATTTGCCTTATGAACTCTCAGAAATAAGCAACAAGCAAGAGAGCTTCTCAACTGAAATGGAAATCATACCGTTAAAAGAAGCGGTAGACAGCTTAGAAAGAAATTTAATTACAAGGGCATTGAAGAAATACAAAACAACACGTAAAGCAGCCGATGTATTACAAGTCAGCCAGTCAACAATCGTACAGAAAATGAAAAAATGGGAGATTTGATTATTTTTTTAATCAAATCTCCCGTTTTTGATTTATTTACTAATCATCCCCTCCCCCCCTACATTCTTCAACCCCTTCCATTCTAACTTTTCTGAAAGTTGGCACAAAAATTGCATTAATGATTACAAAGAGTTTTTTCTAAAAGCTATCTACGATTTCATAAATAAGAAAGGAGCACGTCATCATGTCAATATCCACATTTAAAATTGCAAACAAACTCATTACCGGGAAAGGTGCCATAGAAACAATCCCAAATGAAATTCAGCGTCTGGATATCAAAAAACCTCTTATTGTGACGGACGAAATTCTTCAAAAATTAGGCGTCGTCGATCAGGTCACACCGTTTTTGAAAGGGCTTACGGTCGGGTTATATACAGGAGTAAAACCTGAGCCTGAATTTTCAGTCGTGCACGAATGTACAAACATGTTCAACGAAGGTGCCCATGATGGACTGATTGCCATAGGTGGAGGAAGTGCCATCGATATCGCCAAAAGTGTATCGGCTTTTGCAGGCTTTGATGGAAAGCTTACGGATTTAGTAGGGACAGACCTCGTACCGAAGAAAGGCGCTCCGATTATCGCTCTTCCCACTACAGCGGGGACTGGCTCTGAAGTAACGAATATTTCCATTCTTTCTGATAAGGAAGCTCAACTGAAAAAAGGAATTGTCAGTGATTATCTGCTGCCAGATGTCGCGATAGTTGCCCCTGAGATGACCTTGACGATGCCTCCTTCTGTCACGGCTGCAAGCGGTGTTGATGCACTTGTCCATGCAATCGAGGCCTATATCTCGGTGCACGCATCGCCAATCACAGATGCACTCGCTATATATGCCATTAAAATGATCGCTGACAATCTGCCAAAAGCATACGCCAACCCATCCCATTTGGAAGCACGTGAAAACATGGCAACCGCAAGTTTGATGGCAGGTATGGCATTTGGAAACGCCGGAGTGGGCGCTGTACATGCCCTCGCTTATCCGCTTGGGGGGCGTTACCATATTCCACATGGAGTAAGCAATGCCCTGCTTCTTCCTTACGTAATGGAATGGAATAAGATTTCCTGCATGGAGCGTTTCAGGGATATCGGATCAGCTTTAGGTGAAAAAGTTAGTCATTTATCTGACGCTGATGCCGCAGATCAAACCGTTCAAG
This sequence comes from [Bacillus] enclensis, assembly GCF_001456935.1. Lineage (GTDB taxonomy): Bacteria > Bacillota > Bacilli > Bacillales > Bacillaceae_B > Rossellomorea > Rossellomorea enclensis. The sequence goes on from NZ_KQ758482.1 coordinate 138,591, forward strand.
CAATGAAACGGTTGTGCACTGCAGTTAATATTCCTTCTGGATTACGGGCCTTCTCCATTCCTGAAAGCGATATTCGGGAAATGGCTGAAGATGCAAGCAAGATTGAACGTCTCTTAAACAACAACCCTCGTAAACTGACTCAAAAAGAAATCGAACAAATTTATCAGGCTGCTTACTAAGCAGTTTTGATTTGAAGGATGGGATGAAAAAGCTTAGAAAAGAGTAATAACTATTGTTGAAAAGGGGTATATAATATGTGGAAAAACCGTAAACATGGTGAAGAATCACCATACATCCCTATGGGACCATTTAAATTAAGACTTCCCTTTATACATTATAAGTTTGAATGGCCCGACTATGTACAGGGACTGCTCATGTGTGCCGTGGATTTAGCTGCCATTCCATTGATGATCGAATTATTGGGGATGCCATTTGAAGTCGCTTTGGCCGTAGTGTTACTGAATGGTTTGCTTTATTTGACTCATCATTTACTTGGCGATCCGGTTGTTCCTGGCTGGATCACACCGGCCATCCCGTTAATTATGGCTTATGTATCAACGTTTCCAGAAGGTGTAGACAGGGTGCACGCACTGGTTGCCTTCCAGCTCACCCTTGGGCTCTTCTCTATTTTCTTAGGGGTGACAGGACTTGCAAAGAAAGTGGTATCGTTTGTTCCACCGGCGATTAAATCTGGCGTCATTCTGGGTGCAGGATTCGCTGCGGTCATCTCGGTTTTTCAGGTTGGAGGCCGTTTCGAAAGTTTCCCATGGACCATCTCAATCGCTGTAGGAATCGCATTTTACATCATTTTCTCGCAGCATTTCAATCAACTTAAAAACAAAAGCGCACTCTGGGGATTAATTGGGAAGCTCGGTATTTTCCCTATCATTATTCTAGCAGTTATCATTGCTCCTTTATTCGGTGAAGCACCTTGGCCTTCGATTGAATGGGGCCTGATAAATCCGGATTTCGGTACTCTATGGAGTGAATATACCGTATTTGGGATAGGCTTCCCATCAGCTATGTTATTTTTGACTGCCCTGCCAACAGTACTGGCAGCATATATTGTATTATTCGGTGATGTCCTGCAGAGTAAGGCATTGGTTGAAGAAGCTGATGATGTCCGGCGTGATGAGAAAATCGACTATAATCCAAACCGGGCTCATATGATTTTTGGGGGACGGAATACGATCATGAGTATCCTCGGTCCTGATGTGACGATGGCAGGTCCCTTATGGGCAGCCATGCAGGTCGTTGTCATCGAACGGTTCAAAGAAGGAAAAAAAGCGATGAATTCTATCTTTGGAGGATCGGGCTCCTTTCGGTGGGGGACCAACACCGGGCTTCTATTGCTTCCGATTGTGAGTTTAGTAGAACCCATTCTCGGAATTGCCCTTGCTCTTACTCTATTAATCCAGGGCTACGTCAGTGTCCGGGTAGGTATCCTCGAAGCCCGCAGTCATAGGGATCTCGGGATTGCAGGGATCATTGGCGCAGTACTTGCCACTAAAGGAGCCACCTGGGGCTTTGCAGTCGGAATCATTCTTTGTGTACTCATTTATGGAAAGAAGTTTTTCAAAGGAGAAAATGATAAAATATTCACTAAAGATTTAGAAGAAGATGAAATTAAAAGAATTTCTTAATATTTGAAGAGGAGGCAAAACATGCAACACTACAATATGCTCATAAACGGTGAAGAAATCGGGAACGACCTGCCAAAGACGGAGGTGACGAATCCTGCTACATCAGAGGTTGTGGCGACGATTCCACGCGGCGGTAAAGATGAAGCGGTGCGTGCGGTCGACGCAGCGGATACAGCATTCCGTGACTGGTCAAAGAAATCCGTCTACGAGAGAAGCGAGCTCATCCGAAAATGGTACGACCTCATCAATGATCATAAAGAAGACCTGGCTGAAACCATGACAAGGGAACAAGGTAAGCCCCTTAAAGAAGCAGCGGGTGAAATTCAATATGCCAACGGCTTCATTTCCTGGTACGCAGAAGAAGGAAAACGGGTTTATGGTGAACAAATCCCGGCTACCCAGACCAACAAGAGATTATTTGTTTCGAAGCAGCCTGTCGGTGTCGTGGCGGTCATCACTCCTTGGAACTTCCCAGCTGCGATGATCACGAGAAAAGTGGCTCCGGCCCTTGCGACCGGCTGTACCGTCGTCATCAAGCCGGCCAACCTGACACCACTGACCGCTTTGAAAATGGCTGCTCTTGCTGAAAAGGCGGGTATCCCGAAAGGAGTCATCAACGTCGTCACCGGAGATTCGAAAGCGATCGGTGAAGCATGGCTTGAGGACATGCGCGTGCGCAAGCTTACCTTTACCGGATCGACGGAAGTAGGCAGACAGCTTATGAAAGGCTCTGCTGATACGATAAAGAAAATTTCACTTGAACTTGGCGGTCATGCCCCATCCATCGTGATGGACGACTGTGATATTGATAAAGCAGTCGAAGGCGTCGTCGCATCCAAATTCCGTAACGCCGGTCAGACATGTGTGTGCTCAAACCGTGTTTATGTGCATGAGGATATCTCTGAAGAATTCACTCAGCGACTGGTGAAAAAAGTGAAAGAATTGAAAGTCGGAAACGGACTTGAAGAAGGCGTTGACATCGGGCCCCTCATCGATGAAGATGCAGTGGAAAAAGTCCAGAAGCATATCGATGATGCTGTAAGCAAAGGGGCAAAAGTGGTCACAGGAGGTAAAGCCGGCAAAGGGCTTTTCTTCGAACCCACCGTCCTCACTGATGTGAGTGAAGACATGATTTGTATGACGGACGAAACATTCGGGCCTCTTGCCCCGATTTCAACATTCAAGACTCAGGAAGAAGCAATCGAGCGAGCCAATGATTCGATCTATGGACTTGCTGCCTATGTGTTTACAGAGAATATCACACGGGGCATCCAGATCTGCGAGCAGCTTGAATATGGGATTGTCGGCCTGAACGACGGCGTCCCTTCCACACCTCAGGCTCCGTTCGGCGGATTCAAGCAGAGCGGACTCGGACGGGAAGGCGGACATCAGGGAATCGAGGAATTCCTGGAGGTTAAATATATTTCTGTTGGATTGTAAGAATTTCAAAACCCCTGACACATTTAATGGTGTCAGGGGTCTTTTATTATCCATCCATCTTTGACAGTTAAAGCAGGTTACTTTTTCTTATCTTCCTCTAAATCAAGCCAGGTCAGCACCTCTTTCAGAATCGTATTGACCTTTTTGCTCACATATTCTTCTCCGTAAATACGTTTCGCTTTCTCTAGGTCTTCAAGGACCCCTTCCTCCAAATCGATAAACGGAGTGTCTTCTTCCATATCATTATACAATTCGATCATTGCTTCGAGTCCCTCTTGCATCTTATCGATTGCATCACTGTACTTTTGGATTTCATCGCTTTTCCCTCGCATCATATCACCCACTTCTAGTATGCGTGGGAATTGCTGGCATTATTCTTTCACCAGCCAAAAGTCCATTCCGTCATAAAACTAAATCAAAACACCCGGCTCCCTTTTCAAAGGATGCCGGGTGTCGACGTTTACTATAGATAGCCTCCGCCAAATTTAGGGTTCTGTCCCCATTTATTGGACTGGCTTTCGCCTTCCAGGCACATGAATACAAGGATAACGATCCATCCAACGACCGGAATCAGGGAAATGAGAATCCACCAGCCGCTTCTTCCAGTGTCATGGAGCCTGCGAATGGTAACTGCAAGAGAGGGCAAAAAGATAAATAATGAGTACAATCCGTTCAACCACCCGTCTATGCCAGCTGCCATTTGAATGACAAAAATCCCCATGCTTATTAAGAAGTTGACCAGATAAAACATCCAATACTCTTTCCGTCTTGCTCGATCCCCAAAGTTTACATAGTTCTTTATTACTTTTAAATACCAGCTCATTTAAAAACTCCTTTATACTGCAATTCTACTATGCTAGTATAACATATCATTGTCGAAGTTTGTCAGGACGAGGAGGGCAAAATCTCGTTTATCCTTCTGTATAAAAGGTCTCTTTCTTCTCTTCAACCCTTTCCAGCACTCGTTTTTATGATAGTCCATAAAACTCATTCTATGGCAAACTTTCACATATTACTGGACAGGCTGGGGGTGTTACTATATATAATAGAAAAGGATTCAACCAGAAAACGCTTACATCATGAGGGGGATTTTATGTTAGATGTGCTAAACAAGATCAATGCTTTTCTATGGGGTACACCAAGTTTAGTACTGTTGTTTGGAACAGGCTTATTTTTGACCATTATGCTTAAAGGTTTGCAATTCAAAAAACTATTTTATGCTTTTAAGCTTGCGTTCACAAAGGAATCAAATACGGATTCCTCTGATTCTGAAGGGGATATCAGCAACTTTAAAACGCTGATGACTGCTCTATCAGCCACAATCGGTAACGGGAACATTGCCGGTGTTGCGACCGCACTGACAATCGGCGGACCGGGAGCGATCTTCTGGATGTGGATCGTCGGCCTACTGGGCATGGCGACGAAATATGCCGAGGCGCTGCTGGCAATGAAATACCGTGTGAAGAATAAAAACGGTGAATACTCGGGCGGTCCGATGTATTACGTTGAAAAAGGGCTCGGCAGCAAATGGAAATGGCTGGCCGTCGCTTTCGCATTATTCGGTGCTTTCGCTGCACTCGGTATCGGAAACAGTGTTCAGTCCAATACAATTGCCGACGTCATGACCACTAGTTTCTCCATCAATAACTGGGTCACGGGGATCGTTCTTGCCGTGCTGACTGCTTTGATCATTTTTGGCGGTATTCAACGTATCAGTACAGTTGCTTCATTCTTTGTGCCGATCATGGCATTCCTTTATATTGGCGGTTCACTTTTGATCATCGGGTTGAATTATGACATGATCATTCCGGCTTTTAAACTGATTTTCCATTACGCATTCAATCCGGTTTCGGCTGCAGGCGGATTCGCCGGGATCGTCATAAGTGAAGCGATCCGAAGCGGTGTTTCACGCGGGATCTTTTCCAATGAAGCAGGTCTCGGTACGGCTGCACTCATCGCGGGGAATGCTAAGACCGATCATCCAGTAAAACAGGCTTTGGTTGCGATGACGGGTACCTTCATTGTTACCATCATCGTGTGTACGATGACAGGACTTGTATTGATCATCACCGGTTTCTGGGATCCGACAGGCGGAGCCATTTCAGGCATCCAGCATTCCGCTTCACTAGATGGCGGGGCGTTGACGAGTGCCGCGTTCGGACATGCCATCGGGGTTGCAGGAGAATACATCGTTTCATTCTCTGTCATTTTCTTCGGCTTCTCCACGATCGTCGGCTGGTATATGTATGGGGAGAAATGCTTCGAATATCTCACAGGCTACCGCTACATCGCTTCCTACCGCTTGATCTATGTCGTTGCGACAGGTATGGGTGCAGTGGCGAACCTTGAACTAGTTTGGGCGTTTGCGGATATGTCGAATGCTTTAATGATGATCCCGAATTTGATTGCCCTGCTGCTGCTTTATAAGGTAATCGTGAAGGAAACGAATCATTATTTCAATGACTATCTGCCTTTGCAGATGAAGGGTTATTCTAAGAGGAAAGCAAGTTAAGAGAAGAAACTGAGTCTATATAAAACCCGAACTAAATTGCCTTAAGAGCGGCAATTTAGTTCGGGTTTTTTTGTAGTTTTGTATAATGATGCATTCAGTTCCAGCGTTTGATTGGAGTGCAAGACGAAGACTCCTGCGGGAGAAGTGGCCAATCAGAAAAGCGGAAGGGCGGGTAGCATAAGACGAATTGGCCTGGAAGGCGTTCTTTGCCTTCTTGGTCGATTTGGCTTATGACAAGGTGACTCTAAGCCCTGCAGCTGGACCCGTGAGACCCCGGAGGCGCAGCCGAGGAGGCTCACGGGTCTCACGGGTCACCCGCGGAAAGCGAAGTCTTGCACGGAAATCAATAGCGGTGATTAAGTCTGCCCTAATGTGCTTTAGTTATATTTTTTATTTTGAGCTCTGCTAATACCTGATTTCTCGGAATTATTTTGGACATTACATCATTTAGTCCTTTTTTCTCAATTTTCAAAATCAATTGACGGCATCCTATTAATGCGTTACAGTAATACATAACTTAAAACGAACAATCCTTATCAAGAGCCAGGGGAGGAAATTGGTCCTGTGATCCTGCGGCAACCTGTTATTTTCTTAATTGAAAGTAGTAAGGTGCTAATTCCAACAGACACACAGTCTGGAAGATGAGGGAGAGATGATGCCTCTTCCTCTGGGAGAGGTTTTTCTTTTGATTCCTCTTTAATTCCTGACTAAACAGATCGTTATAAAATATTAAAGGGGATGCTAAAGATGACGGAAGTTGGTTATTGGTTTATCGGATTTGCACTTTTTTACACCGTTTTTCTTATTTTCGTAAGTCAGTTCTCAAGAAAGAAGGCTGCCGACGGCAATGGTTTCTTTGTTGGCGGCCGGGGATTCAATTCCTTTTTTGTAGCAGTATGCATTACCGGATTATTTTCGGGGTCTTCCTATATCGCGATACTCGAACTGAGCTATCTGACCGGCATTTCAGCGATTTGGTACGGGGTGGCGGAGACCATTCACGTATTGATCATTGCTCTTGTCTTGATTACCCCATTTAGAAAAAAAGCCTTGGTGACGATTTCAGGCCTCCTGGGAGATCGTTATGGTGAAAAAGTTAGAGGGATTGCAGGTGCCATTACGGCATTCACATTCCCAATGTGGTCGGTCGCCACTGCACTTGCTTTTGCCTCTGCATTGTCAGTATTCACCGGCGTCTCATTGATTTGGGCCGTCACGATGACAGCCGTCCTTCTCCTCGCTTATCTTCAGTTTGGCGGGATGTGGTCAATCGGATTCACACAATTGAGTAATGTGGTCGTCTTTTTCATCATGCTGGTAATAGGAACATATGCATTCTTCATCAACCCCGGCGTGGAAGGAATCGCTTCATTATTTAATGAAAAACCGCAGTATGCTACATGGGATGGGGCAGGAATACAAACGATACTTGCGTGGTTCGGAACCTTTTTATTCAATGTGATCCTGGCTCAGGCAGCCTTTCAGATGGCATTATCCTGCAAAACTCCTGAAGAGGGCCGGAAAGGATTATTATATGGCGCTGTATTGGGTATCCCGCTCATACTTGGAGCTGTGTTATTCGGTCTTGCTGCCCAGCAGGTGGTTCCGGGTCAATCCCAGGGATTGGTCGCGATCCCGCTTTATTTGATGGAGACTCTGCCTGCTCCACTTGTCGGATTATTCTTTCTTGGATTCTGGGCTGCTGCCCTGAGCTGGGGGGCTCCTTGTCAATTCTCTGGCGCCACAAGTCTTGGGAGAGATACCGGGAAAGCCATTAACCCGAAAGCGACAGAACTTCAGCTTGTCCGTTATACGAAGTGGTCACTTGTGTTATTGACTGTATTAATGATCAGCTTTGCTTTGATTCGTTCTGAACAGTCCGCCTGGTGGAATGTTCTGGCCTGGGTTACACGGAACTCGGCAACCTTCGCCCCGGTTGTAGCTGCTTTATTCTGGCCGGCCGTCACAAAACGGGCTGCCCTCATTTCCCTTTTTACAGGTTCTTCATCGGGTTTGCTCTGGTATCACCTTGGAGGATGGGCGATTAATGATTTTTATCAGAACATCCACCCCGTGTGGATCGGGATGATCGTGAATATCCTGACGATCGTTTCAATAAGCCTCATTGAAAATGCCGGCAAACTGGAATGGAAGAGTTCCATCAACAGCATCGGCACGTATTCAGCAGCAATATCCCTTTTGCTTGCTGTCACAGCGGCATTTGCTTTCAACTTTCTTTACAATACAGGGCTGCTCGGCATTGTGCTGACACTGATTGTACTCGGACTATTCACGACTTGTATCAATTTCATCAAGAAAAAAGAAACATCACAGGCCAAAAACGCACTGTTGAGAACAAGCTGAATGACAGAAAGAAAGCCTGCTCCAAAGAATATGGGAGCAGGCTTTCTTTTCGGATATATTATTTCCCTTTATTTTTCTGCAATATAAATGATTTTCTGATTCCCGCTTGCCGGCTCCTCACCTTCCTCGAAATCCGCGCATATTTCCACGTGAGAAAACCCGATTTCCTTCAGGACGAGTCTGAGTTCCTCTACTCCATACCATCGCAAGGCAAAGCGCTGGAGTTCTGTCTCGACGAGGCTCCCGTTTCTCCATTTTTCATATTTCAAGTGAGTCACTTTACGCTGATGGAAGAAATCCACTTCGACTAGCTTGCTTTCCATCGTGATCGTGTCCCCGCCTGGAAGCGGGAAAACAGAGGTGTGCACCTTCCCGATATCAAAAGTTGCATCAGGCAGGAAAACATCCATGATGAGTCTTCCACCCGGTTCTAAATGGGCATACAGCTTCTTTAACGCTTCCATCGATTCATTACGGTCATCAATCAGTAAGAAGGAACCTCCCGGAATGATGATGACTTCGTACTGATGAGGGAGATCGAGATTCTGCAGGCTTGATTCGTAAAGCTCCGCCTTGAGACCCCTTTCTTCCAAACGGTGACGGCATGATGCCAGCATCTCAGGAGAATCATCCACTCCATCGACCACTATGCCGTTTTCCACAAGCGGGATGGTGACCCTTCCCGAGCCGGCCATCGCCTCGAGGATCCTGCCTTTGCATTCTTTCAATTTTCCCTGATAAAACTCGATATCACCGCCGAATGATTGTCCGACTTCTTTCGTCAGATCATATACTTCGGTGCATAATTTGCCGTAGTGACTAAATGACATTTTCGTACATCCTCCATTTACCACAGTCCGCCAGAATGCAGTCCGTGTCCATTATCTTAAACATGATTAAAAAGAATGCCCTCCCCGGATGTCCGGGTCGGGCATTCTCCGTTAGTTAAACGATATTTTTCTCAGTTGTTTATATGCACCGGACAAATCTTCTTCACCCAAAACCATCATGGTCGGTTTGACTTTTACGGATTCACCGGAAGCAGCTGTCCACTCCTCAGAAGAAGCCGCTACCAGCACTTCCTGATTGATATACACTTCGGTCATTTTGGCCGAATCAGGATGGATGAGCATCGCCTGCTCTTTCCGTTCATCGGAACCGGCTTGAATGAATGGACTGTCCCCGATCACAAATTCCTCGATACCTGCATAATACGTATCGAATTTGCCGTCGGACGGCAGCTTCACAAAACTTGAGGTCAATGTTTCACCCGGCTTGAAAAACACCTCCAGATCCACTGACTCCCCTGTAAAGGTACGGCCGGATTCCTGCTCGATTTCACAATAGAAGGCAAGTACCGGAACTTCGGGAAGGGTTAGGGCATATTGACGGAGCGTGATCCCCTTCATCGATTCATGCTCTTTTAAGACAGTGGTAACTGCAAGCCCTCTCCATGAATTTCCGTTAGAATCCTGCTTCGTGACGGGATTCACACTTGTCGGTTCCTTCAGCATCGAATACGGGCTTACATTCATGAATGTATAGCGAATTCCTCCTCCCCAAGGATTCCACCAGGCTTTCGGTCCTGGGGCAGGGTACTGATGATGAAGGAATTCTTTATTTTTATACATCAATGAATAGATTCCAGGATAATAGCCTTCTGCCGCTTTGAAGGAAAGCACTCCATTATCGACCGTCCAGCCGTCAGCTTTCTCGACTATTTCGATTATTTCCTTCTCTCCTGTTACCATAGAAATAGTTTCAAATGAAGCCCTCTGGCCCTGAGAGTGGAATTTGCCTTTGATACGCTTGAGGCCCGCTTCTCTATGATGCAGCTCCACATTCACATCTGTGGTTTCATCCTTTTTCGTTACGGTTTTATCCATGCTTTCGTCTTCATTCTTAAGCTCCAATGTCCCGTCGAGATATGGTGTAAGCATGGACCGGAATGAGTAGCCTGCATGATCGCCCGCAGCCGAAACGAGATTTCCATCACTTGGTTCAAGAGAATAAAGCGGACATTCCTCAAGGCGTTTCATATCATCACCGAGTACGAGTGACCTCCACTCTTTCCACGAAGGTGCTGTATTGATCCCGACTTGAATCGGCCCTAGACATACTTCCCCCTGGGACTGGACAGGATCTACCTTATACTCAATCGCAAAGTGCCAGTCATTCTTTCTGCCAATTGCCCCTTCCGGCCACGCAAGGCCCTTCGTTTCCCCATTCGCCCCAGAGGTGAACAACCAGCGTTCCGAGATTTCCTTGTCACGGATGTAATCCATGAAGGGCATCATGACTTCGTCGCCGATTACTACACCTTCCTTTTGAGGGATGGCCATACCCTTGAACTCAATCGGAAGCGGCTGAATGAGATAGAGCTGTTCCTTCGTTTCTTTCGACTTGTTCACGACTTCATGCTTGATATCCACAATCCCGGATCCGTACAACTTAAAATACGTATTCAGGACAACAGATGGAAAGGCCTCTGATTCCAGGGTTGTCTTTACTACGAATGCCTCAGGGGTTTCAATGTATTCAACTGAAGAAGCTTCTTTTTTAGAAAATTCTTCGCTGAACGGTTTGCCGAGCCTTGGAGTGAACAGGATCGTCGGACTCTGTTTTGACAGGACAGACCCGATCTTGACGAAATGATTCCTCTTTTCGATTTCGACAAAGTAAGGACCGGTAAAGGCCTTCCAGTGATATTCGGATTCTCCGCCGAACCGGGCTCCAAGACCAGGGAATTCTAGAGCCAGCCTTGAACTGAATTCAAAGGATTCCCCGTCTTTTTTCACGACTTCGATTTTGACTTCTTCCGAATAGAATCCGTTCTTAAGCAGTTCAGCATGAAGCGGCACCGAAATCCTGCTTTTCCCTTTTATCTCAGCATTGATTTCCGCCTGTGACCATTTCACAACATGGCTGTGCGGAAGTTTGACTGTCCAGTGCGCGTCGTCCTCAAGCTGACTTTCAATATCCAGATGAAGGACGGCTTTCTGGTTCTGCCGCCAATGTTTGTTCACCGTGCGCAAATGAAGTTTGCCTGCCTGTTTCGGGTAGACCCCCATTTTCAAAGGGAATAATTTTCCGTCAACCTCGATATTTGCAGAGACCACGGGATGTGTTTTCCATGGACTCGGTTCCCGGTCTGGCAGAGTCAGGACCGCCGGATACTCTCCCGTCCATTCGCCTTCCACCGTTTCTTTTCCTATGAAACTATGATTCACGATTTCTGTGGACATCCCCCATATGGAAACATCAACAGGTGTAGTGGTCTTATTGACGACACGGTAGGAAACCAGATGTTCTTCCTTCTCCAGAAGCTTGAAGTCCGGAAGCTTCATTTCCACCAGGAGTTCCTGCGTTTCAATCAGGCGGATTCCGCGTCCTGTCCGTTCAAATTGGACACGGACAAATTCATCTCCCGCTTCCCATTTGTACTCATAATAAGTATGGTCTTTATCCTTGATCCCGTCAGGCTTCACCTCGATGATGCGCTGACTCGCAGAGTACCAGTCATGTTTTTCAAAGAACGGCTTCAGCCAATCGACCTGCAGTACTGAAGGAATGAAGTTCATCAAGTGGGTTGTGTCATCACGGTCTTCCCAGAAGAAACCGCACTTCTTGTATAGCGGGACAGCCTTCGTGTTCCCGGGCCACGTAAATAAATCGAGCCGCGGCCACTTCAATTCGATCGTCTTTTCGAGGGCCTTCAGGACGAGCTGCTTTCCGATCTTCAATCCATGATAATCAGGATGGACATTCAAGAGCGGAATGTACATCGCCCCTTCGTCTTCACGGTATTGAGACAATCCGCAGTACCCGACGACCTCGTCGCCCACCATGGCCAGATATAAGTGCAGATTGGAAGAGTTAGCTTCCTTTTCGATCACGTCCTGCTCCGTTGTTACCGTGGAATCACCGCCCCAGTTTTCGCGGCTTTCGTTCCACATCTTTGCAATCCCCTTTGCAAGACCTTCATGGTATTCTACGATTCTTACTTTCTCCAACGTTGTCTTCATAATGTCCTCCTGAGCTACGTTTTAATGTGTCGAACCTCACGCTTTTTTCCGTTATCCTCTGCTCCGTTAAAAGTAATCATCATCTTTGATCTCCTCCTTTTTTTATTTGGAAAAAATTACTTCCCACTCACAGTTTAAAATGATATGCCCGATAAGTAAAGAATATTCTAACTCTTTAGCGCGGTGCTGAGATGAGGGACGGGCGTTTAGCACAGTGCAGCATTTTGACTGCTGAAGGATAGCGGCACTCTTTTCATCCATACTTTTTAAGATAATGGTTTAATGTAAGAAGCGGCCAGATATACTGGTAACTGTGATAGTGAGCGTAGAATACATCTTTTAGGACCGCACCTGTCGGATAGGTGTGTGCCGGGGACGATTCCTCGCTGTGGAGGAGTTCCAAGAGTCTCCCCATCCCCTTTTCAATGGCAGGGGTAGGCTGATCCGATATACTGATGAGTGCATCGAGTGCCCAGGCCGTCTGAGAAACGGTACTGAATGAGAGCGGGACATACTTCCCCCGTTGATCGCTGTAGCATGATTCTCCCCACCCGCCGTCGGTTCTTTGGATATTTTCAAGCCACTTTTCAGCCTTCCCGATCCTTTTGTTCGAAGAAGGCACCCCGGCGGCCCTCATGCCGGTGACAGCTGCCCATGTTCCATAAATGAAATGAATTCCCCACCTGCCTGCCCAGGAACCGTCTTCTTCCTGAGTCATTGTCAACCATGTGATCCCTCTTTTCACATCGGGATGATCCTTTGTCAATCCGGCTCTGCTCCCGAGGAATTCAAGGGTCCTTCCTGTCAGGTCTGCCGTAGATGGATCAATCGCCGCGGCCTCTGCCCCGTCCAGCGGAAATGAAGCGAGAATCCCTTTGGTCTTATTTTTCTCAAAAGCAGGCCATCCGCCGTCTCGGTTCTGCATTCCAAGAACCCAGTCGACGCCCCTCTCCCAAGCGTGCCGAATTTCCGGTTTGGCTCCTGCTGAATACGTGATGGCGCGGAGGGCGGCAGTCGTATCATCTACATCCGGATGAATCGAATTGCTCTCAGAAAATCCCCATCCTCCCGGTGATACGTCCGGTAGATCGATGGCCCAATCCCCGAACTTAAAGTGCTGATGCTTTAACAGGTAGTCGACGGATTTCCGGATTGTCTCATTTTCAAAGGAAAGACCGGATTCTTGAAGCGCATGGCTGATGAGAGCCGTGTCCCATATAAGGGAAGGTGAATTTTGGACATGGGGACCGTTATCGGTCTGACAGATCATCCGCTTCAATCCGTCTAATGCATTTTTTATGATGGACGAATCACTGCGGTAACCAATCGATTTCAAAGCATATATCATAAAAAAGGTCGTGCTGAAATAACTCAGGTACGTCCCATCCCGTTCGATTCGTTTAAGCATATAATCCTTCGCAAATTGCCTTGCCTCTGAACGGAGTAACTCAGGGAAACCAGCAAGCCCCTTTATGCCCTCCTTCAGTTTTTCAAAAAGGAAAAAACGGTCTTCATCAATATCATGCAAGCTGTCCGATCGCCCTTGGAGGAACAGATGTCTGATATTCGGGGTCCGGGCACTCTGCAAATGATAGCGGGCATCCCTTACCAGCAGAAACGGAACAATATGGGCCCTTGCATAAGAGCTGAAATCCCAGAAACTGATCGGGAACGTCCGGGGAATGAGGAGCACTTCAATCGGAACAGGCATGATATGCCGCCATTCATATTGTCCGTGAACGGCAAGCATCATCTTTGTCAGTGAATGAGCCTTTTCCAGTCCGCCCATATGTTTAATGAATCGTTCCGCTTTTACCAGACGGGGATCTTTTTCATGAAGCAGCCCGCTGTACCGCAGAGCGAAATATGCCTCGATCGTCGCCGATAAATTCCCTTCCGCTTCATCCTTGAATAACTTCCATGTTCCCTCTTTTGTCTGCCTGTTCAAGAGCCGTTTTACAAGCTGCGATACCAGCGCGTCTTCCTTAAAATATAATGATCTGATGAGGATGATCATATAGGCATCCGTCATCGGGCTGTTTTCAAAACAGAATGACCAGGTTCCGTCAGGATTTTGTCTTTCACGGATCTCTTCCGCCATCTTGTCGGCTGTTTCTTTGATTTCTCCTTTCATATCTAAGCCTCCCGCTTTCTCTGATGTGGATATCTCTGCTATGTATATGTGTATGGGGTGATGGTTAGTCGTTGAAGGCTGTCCATTTTCCACTCATTAAAAGAAGGAACCGTTGTTGGGTGGTTCCTTCTTAAATGCCGTTCAGTGAATCATTACGAATACCATTTATGCCACATATGTTCGTTTCTTCCCCTGGCGAAGGTGTCGATGCGTCTTTGCCCCCACGAGACAGCCCCTGGTGAGGAACGCACTCCTCCCCTCGGTGCCCCGAGGTCTTCCCAATTGCTCCATCTGGAACCATTCCACCATTTATGCCACATCGTATTGTTGTCTCCGCGGACAAATGTATCAATTCGGTTCGATGCCCAGGATGACGCTGCCGGGGCCCCCTCAAAACCGCCGCGCGGCGACCCGAGATCCTCCCAATTGCTCCATCTTGAGCCATCCCACCATTTATGCCACATCCGGTCGTTATTTCCTCTCACAAAACAATCGATGCGGTTCGGCCCCCATGATACCGCTCCAGGTGAATCCCTGAGACCGCCGCGTGGTGCACCGAGATTTTGCCATCCGCTCCAGCGCGAGCCGTCCCACCATTTATGCCACATGTTGTTGTCGTCTCCCTCGACGAATACATCAAGCCGGTTTGCGGACCATGAAGAAACGGCCGGATCGCCTTTGAATCCACGAGGGGGTCCGCCAAGGTCTTCCCATTCACTCCAGCGCGAACCGTTCCACCATTTATGCCATAAGGTGTCCCGGTTCCCCCTTACGAAGGTATCGATCCGATTCGGTCCCCATGATACGGCCGCAGGGGAACTTTTCAATCCCCTTCTTGGAGCACCGAGATCTTCCCAGTTGCTCCAGCGCGAGCCGTTCCACCATTTGTGCCACATCCGGTCGTTTTCCCCACGGACAAATGCATCGAGTCTGTTTGACTGCCAGGAGGCAACAGCAGGAGATCCTTTCATTCCCCTTGGCGGTGCACCGAGGTCTTCCCATTGCTTCCAGTTTGCGCGGAACTCATCATGGTTTCCGCCCCCGTACTCATATCCGTAACCGTACGGATAATGGACAGGCTGATACTGGGGAACATAATAAACCGGATCGTTCTGGTAAAACGTTCTCTGTTGGTAAGGTTTCATTTGATAAGGATAATAAGAATGTGCATGCACCAGCCAGTCATACTGAATGCCACTGTACAGGTCCGGATGACCGTTTGGAAACATTCCATTCCGGCCATTAAACTGATTTACAGGATAATGATAAGGCAGCATCGTGTACCCCTCCTTTTCAATCTGTATTTACCTTATGCAGGCAGCCCAATTTAGGAGTACGTACACTTTTTCAAACCGCCTCTTTATGATTCGTTACAACTTAGTGTCAACGCTATTTTTTTCCAGAATCTTGTTGTAAACTCCTGCCAGACATGTTAATTTTAAATCGATAAGTACTATTTGAAATGCATGTTTTAATGAACTTTAGTTTATATAGGAGGGAAAGATGTTTCGATGGATAGGATGAAAAGAAAAAGTGACCTTTCAACTGTTTCAGAAGATTTGTCTTCCTTATTAATATCAATCGGAACACCCCGCACAGTAAAAAAAGGATCTTTTTTGTTCCAGGAAGGGGAAAGGGCCGACGAATTGTTTCTGATCAGATCCGGTGTTTTTCAAATCAGCAAACTGAGCCTTGAAGGCAAGGAATTGAATATGCGTATATGCAAGAAGGACGATTATATCGGGGAGCTGACCCTCTTCTCGGAGAATGCCACATACATGCTGAGTGCATATGCCCTCGAAGCTGGAGAAGTCTTGACTATCCAAAGGAACCAGCTTGAAAAAGCACTGATCAATGATGCCCCGCTGACTTTTGAATTTATGAAATGGATTTCGACCCAGCTGCGAAAAAACCAGTCAAAAATCAGGGATCTCATCATGCACGGAAAAAAGGGAGCCCTCTATTCCACTCTCATCCGCATTTCGAATTCATACGGAGTAAAAATGGATGACGGCATCCTCCTCGATATCCATCTCACCAACCAGGAGCTCGCTAAATTTTGCGCTGCCACAAGGGAAAGCGTCAACCGGATGCTGAGTGACCTTAAGAAAAAGGGTATGATTGATTACACTCCTGATGGCAGGATAATCCTCCTTGATCTTGGGTACCTGCGGGAGGAAATCGGATGTGAGAACTGTCCTATTGATATATGCAATATCGACTAGGTAGGATTTTCACGATTCCGGGATGAAAATCATTTGAATTTTTGTCCCTTTCTTTGTGCTTGAAGGGTTTATGATCCATTCGACAAAAAATACGCTCCTTTTTGGAGATTTATGATCCATTCCTGGGAAATATGATTCATTTTGTAATTATATGATTTTTTAAGAATGATTCTATACAAAAACGCCATCATATCACCCTGCAAACCCAACATATCCGTCAACCGACAAAACTCCCTTTTCCTCAACATATTTCCCGGGCTATATTCGACATTCCCACTAAAAAAAGCCTGCTGAATAAATACTCAGCAGGCTGCCTTTATTATTTCCCTAAAAATCCTCCGTTCGATTCGATGACCTGTCCTGTCACCCATTGTGATTCAGCGCTTGCCAGAAATCGGATCAATTTGGCTGCATCTTCCGGAAGCCCGATTCGTCCCTGTGGGAACATCGGAAGAAATGCTTCCGCCAGGGCTTCATCGATCCATCCGGAATCAGTCGGCCCCGGATCAACCGAATTGACTGTAATTCCAAGGGGTGCCAAGCCTGTCGCAAGCGGCGCGGTGATGGCCTTCAGTGCTCCTTTTGTGGCAATGTAGGCTAGATTATCAGGGTCAGGTCCTCCTGAAACAAGATAAATGATCCTGCCCTCTCCGCCATCGGGATATTCTTGTTCAAATGCTTTTGCAAACTCCATCGACAGCATGAGGGTTCCCCGGTTGTTCACGTTGTAACGCTTATCCAATATGTCTGTGTCCAAGGTACGGAAGCTTGAAGGTGCACAGTATGTGGCGTTGTTAATCAGGATATGGGGGGTGCCGAGAGATTCACGGACGGCACCGATGATTCTGCCCGGCGTCAAATCATTTTCAAGGTCCGCCTCCATATGGGAGGCACGTACCCCCCTCTGCAATAACTTTTCCTTTAATTACTGAGGCCATTCCCTCTCCAGTCCGTTGCCCGCCGTTTCATCAAACGGTATCCAATGGGTGAAGAAGATATCCGCCCCCGCTTCAGCCAGCGCGAGGCAGATGGCTGTCCCGATTCCATTTGACCGGCTTGCCCCTGTGACGATGGCTGTTTTTCCTCGTAATGAGTTCATAGCGTTCCCCCTCCTTTTTTTGATTATATCAGTCTATTTGAGTTCCTCTAGCATTGTCATTTATTTAGCGTGTTACATAGAGCCATTTTCAATTTGTTTATCTTTCATCTCAGCGGGAAAAACAAAGCACGTCCCGAAGGAGGAGATATCATATGAAGCATGCAAAAGCGTTCGCCATTAAAGGAATCATGATCCTGGCTGTGTTTTCATTCGTTCTAAGCCTCGGGTTCCGTGTCTCTGCTGAAAGTACTGCGCTCATTGCCGTCCTGTTTGGAGCCGTCTCATATGGGCTCGGAGATCTGGCCTTTCTACATAAAACCAATAATGTCGTCACCTCCACAGCTGAATTGTTCATTGCCTTCATATTGGTCTGGGCAGTGATTTCCATGATTGAAGGATTGGACGCAGATGTCGCCCTGCCTTCTGCATTCATTTCAGCCCTCCTCATCGGTGTGGGGGAATATTTCTTTCATTTTTATATTTATAGACACAAGCTTGGGTCGGTGGACGATAGGTCCATTAATGTATCAGATTAATAGAACAGTTTAACAAAAAGGACTTTACGCAGCCGTAAAGTCCTTTTCTCTGTACTCTGTTTATTGAACCACATACTCCCTGTACTTCTCAAAATCCGAACTCCTGCATTCCATCGTCAGCTTTGTGCCGTTCTCTTCATATTCGGTATGAAGCACGTTTGCATGTTCATTGAAATAAGATATCAGTTGTCCCTGGCTGAACGGGATGAGCATGTCGCATTTCTTGTAGTCTTTAAAAATATGGCCTTTGATGACATCGATCAGCTCATCGATGCCTTTTCGCTGTTTCGCGGATAGATAGATCCTGTCGTTCACAACGCTTCCGACTGATTCTTCATCGACTAGTTCCGCCTTATTGAAGGCGTAGACCATCGGAATGCCTCCCACTCCGATATCATCAAGAGTTTTGTTCGTGACTTCCATCATTGTTTCATGATGGGGATCGGAATAATCCACCACCTGGACGATGAGATCTGCCTCTGCCACTTCCTCAAGCGTCGAGCGAAATGCCTTCACGAGATGGTGGGGCAGCTTGTTGACAAAACCGACGGTGTCGGTCAGCAGGAAAGACTTATTATCAGGAAGTGTGATGTTCCTGACTGACGTATCCAATGTGGCGAACAGCATATCTTTTTCAAAAACCTGCTTGTTTTCACCGGAATTGAATGTTTCCAGAAGGGCATTCATGGTCGTCGATTTCCCTGCGTTCGTGTATCCGACGAGTGAAACAACCGGGATACCGCTCTTCTTGCGCTGCTTCCGCTGAGTCTTCCTCAGATCAACTAGCGCTTCAAGCTCTTTGTTAAGTGCCGTGATATTGTCTTCGATGCGGCGGCGGTCGAGCTCAAGCTTTGTTTCACCTGCACCCCTGTTTGCAAGTCCGGATCCCCCTCCTTGACGTCCAAGTGATTCGCGCCTTCCGATCAGGCGTGGCAGCATGTATTGAAGCTGTGCCACTTCCACCTGCAGCTGAGCTTCCCTCGTCTGCGCGCGTTCTGCGAAAATATCGAGGATCAGCATGGTCCGGTCCATCACACGGATATCAAGTTTTTCTTCGAGCACCCGGATCTGTGACGGCGACAGCTCATCATTGGCGATGAGTACATCCGCTTCCATTTCTTCAATCAGAGGCAGAAGCTCATCGATTTTCCCTTTCCCGATATAATGCACATGATTCCTTTTCGGCAGGTTCTGCGTCATTTCTGCGAGGACATCAATGCGGCGGGCTTCGGCCAGCCCCTTCAATTCAAGCATATTGTATTCAAAATCTTCTCCCTTTTCCTTGGTGTTCACGCCAACGGCGATGGCTCTTAAACGTTCTTCCATCATCTATCTTCACTTCCCATTCTTTTTTTATATCGAAAAAAACACAGGCTGCTGCCTGTGCTTTAGCAAATGGATCCGTCAACCGGCCACGTGCAGCTGTTTTCAAAAGAAAACAACGGTCCGCGTCCTTTTCTTGCATGGGCCGGCATGACTTTAGGATACCCTTTTCACTACACGGTAAAACTCGCGGGAACCCGTTAAAAGTCCACTATTCAGTTCTATTTTCAAGACACGAAAAAAGAGGAGTCCTTCGCCCCCTCTTCTTCACCAACACGTTAAATGAAGTTTCCCTTAAAAATAGGCAGACCAATTCCATTTACCCTGCGCACAGGCAGAGCGTCCGAACATATTCAATTATCTGTTGGAATCGCGGAATCGTAGTCTGATTAAGATCAAAGGGAAAACCTCCATTTCTTGTAAGTTATGATTATCTTAACATAGATGACCGGGATTGAGAAGACCAATTTGAAGGCCCGTCCCCCATCGCTTTAAAGCGGTGAGGGACGGGCCTTCATTTTACCAGCGTGCGGTCATCATCTTGCGTCTTGTATAGAATTCGACTCCATCCGGTCCGTTGGCATGAAGGTCTCCGTAGAAGGAGTTTTTCCAGCCGGAGAACGGGAAGAATGCCATCGGTGCAGGCACCCCGATATTGACGCCGAGCATGCCGACTTCGATAAATTCACGGAAGTAGCGGACATCGCTCCCGTCTTTCGTGAACAGGCAGGCACCGTTTCCAAAGTCTGATTCATTGGTCAGGTTAATTGCGTCTTCCAGTGTATTCACACGGACGATCGAAAGAACGGGAGCAAAGATTTCATCTTTCCAGATTTTCATGGTGGATGTCACATTGTCAAAGATGGTCGGGCCGATGAAGTAGCCGTTTTCCTTGTACGCTTCATCCGTACGACCGTCACGTACCAATGTCGCCCCTTCTTCAACACCGCTCTCAATATAGCTTTCCGTCTTCTTTTTATGTTCATCGCGGATGACAGGACCCAGGAACACATCTTCATCCATCCCGTTGCCGATTTTAATCGCATCCGCCTGCTCGTTCAGCTTCTTGATCAGATTATCCGCAACATCTCCCACTGCGACTACAACAGAGCAGGCCATGCAGCGTTCACCGGCAGACCCGTATGCTGCAGCGATGATTTCTTTTACGGCAGCGTCAAGGTCGGCGTTCGGCATGACGATGGAGTGATTCTTCGCTCCTGCAAGTGCCTGGACCCGCTTGCCGTTCCCTGCAGCGGTTTTATAAATATACTCTGCCACCGGCTGCGAGCCGACAAATGAAATCGCCGGGACATCCTTATGTTCAAGAAGGCTATTCACGACGTCATGAGCACCGTGGACCACATTAAGCACGCCGTCCGGCAGGCCTGCCTCCTGGAACAGCTCTGCAAGGCGGTTGGCAAGGAGCGGCGTCCGCTCGGAAGGCTTCAGGACAAATGTATTTCCGCACGCAATCGCCAGCGGGAACATCCAGCATGGCACCATCATCGGGAAGTTGAACGGCGTGATGCCGCCGACCACACCGACGGGATAGCGGTACATGCCAGATTCAATATTCGTCGCGATATCAGGCAGCTGTTTCCCCATCATCAGGGTCGGGGCACCAGCTGCGAACTCCACGCATTCGATCCCGCGCTGTACTTCACCGTATGCTTCTTTAAAGCTTTTCCCGTTTTCCTCTGTGATTAATTTTGCAAGCTCGTCCCAATTCTCGACAAGCAGCTGCTGATATTTAAAGAGAATACGTGCACGTTTTGGCACCGGCGTCCTGCTCCATGATTTGTATGCTTCTTTAGCGGTATGCACCGCGTCATCCACGTCCTGCCTGGTTGAGATCGGAACCTGGGCCAGTTCTTCACCGGTAGCAGGATTCGGTACGGATTGGTAGTGGTCCGTCTTGGCATCCACCCATTTTCCGTTGATAAAGTTCTTCAAGGTATTAGTCGTTGCAGTCGCCATGAATGATTTCCCCTTTCGAGAGTTGTTTTCGGTTGATCAGTGATCCATGCTGATCCCATTTTTCACTTTACTTTTTCGTTTGAGGTGTACTGATAATCGTAGCAGTGGTGATACAGAGCTTCCAGTTCCGCTTTCGTCGGCACCCTCGGATTGTTTGCAGGGCTGCCGCTGATGAAGGCATCTTCCGTCATTTTTCCCACTGCATTAGTGAATGCCTCTTCCTCGATTCCCCATTCCTTAAGATTCGGGATGTTCAGCTTCCGGCAGAGCGCTTTGACCGAAGCCAGTGCATTTTCGGCACATTCCTCATTCGTCAGGGGCCCGCTGTCCTTCACGAATATCCGCCCTATATCAGCCAGGCGGTCGATGCAGTGGTCTTTGCTGAATTCCAGCACCGCCGGCAGCAGCATCGCATTCGAGTAGCCGTGCGGGACATGGAACAGTGCACCGATCGGGCGTGACATTCCATGAACCAGGCAGACGGAAGCATTGGAAAAAGCCATTCCTCCCTGCATGGCAGCAAGGCTCATTGCTTCCCGGGCATCAAGGTTCCCGCCATCATCATATGCCTTCAACAGATTGTCCGCAATCAGCTCGATGGCAGCAAGAGCTGCTGTGTCGGTCATCGGTTGGGCTCTCCTTGATAAATATGCTTCCACCGCATGGCTCAGCGCATCGACGCCGGTCGCAGCCGTCACGGTTTTGGGTGAGGAGACGGTCAGGAGCGGATCCACAATGGCGACGTCCGGCATAAAGGCCGGCTGCTTGATCATCATTTTCACGTCATCCTGCGTATTGGTGATGACCGTCACATCCGTCGCTTCCGAACCAGTACCCGCAGTCGTTGGGATGGCGATATGAGGGAGAGGTTTTTTATCAGCTAAAAACCTGCCACCCATATAATCCCCGATATACCCTCCATTCGAAGCAAGCACAGCAATTGCCTTGGCGGTATCGATGCAGCTCCCCCCTCCGAGTGATATGACCAGATCGCAGCGTTCCTCCTCGAGCATCGAGAGGGCCTCTGCAACATACCGGTCGGTCGGTTCAGACTCGACCCCAAGATAGACGGCGCTCGGAATCCCATGATCCTGTAAATACTGGCGGCACCGGCTGACATAGCCGAGCCCGTCCATGATTCCATCACTGATGATCAGGGCCTTTCCGCCCCGATCTGCCGCTTCCCGGCCGACATTCCCTAAAGCCTCCCGGCCGTAAAAAATCGTTTCCGGTACACGAAAAATTGCAAACTTCTCCACAGACCAGCACCCCTTTTATCGTTTGATAATAAGATAGGGTCTCTATGAAGTACATGCTTCCCAGGATGCGCAACCCGTCAGTAAAATCTAAATATTTAAACTATTCGTTTAGTATAACAGAAATTGTAACAGACGTCCCTTGTTAAGCTAAAGCATCGCCGCACAGGCATTTAACATGGTATAACGGCGAGGACCGATACCGAAGAAAACATTCCTCAAACGAAAAAACGCACCTTCGAGTAAAGGTACGTTTTCACCATTTCGGTTCAATGATTATTTTGCGTTTTAAAAGGTCGATATCGATGCACTGGATGGCACAAATACAGGTTACATCCACTTTGACGCAAGTGTCGGTTCTTTTCAACACAAGGATTTTACAGCAGGAGTGATCATTTTTTCCACAGATGCAAAGCGGGCGCAGCAGGGAGATTGTTGCACAACCGGATTTTCCATCGAGATCTTCAATGCGGAAATAGCTTGTTTTAAAAGACGCCGCTGTTCCACAAGGGTCCTTATCAACCCCCGTAAAGGTCAGCTTTCCATCCTCTGTGTATAAAGAAAAAGGAATCGTATCCACACCTACCAGCTTTGAGAACATTTTTCCAAAGTAAGGGATGTCCGCTTGGTTGATGAAATCCTGGACCTTCTTCAGTTCAGCCAGCGCTTTATGGATACATGTAGAATCAGCTTTGCCCTGTTCTTTTTCCAAGTCTCTCCCCCCCATCGTCTACATCATTATTCTATGGAAAGTAAGGTCTCAGGTGTATGAAATAGAGCAAAATGGACATTTATCCCTCCTTCTTCATTAAGTACGCACAATATGGAAGAAGCCTCTTCGCCACTTCAAATTCACGGTGTTTGCTGCCTGGCCTCCAATTCACTTCAAAGATCCACAATTTCAAATTTTCATCGATACCGACATCGATCCCCAGTTCATCAAATGAATGAGGATAAAGGCTGTCAAAATGTCTTGGGAAAGCATGTGCAAATGACTCAAGCTTCCCCCTTACCTCTTCCCAGTCCTGGCCGAATTCCGCTTTCAGGAAAGGCACCCAGTCACCACGGTACCCGCCGCTGCTTACATTGCTCACGAGCTTTCCAGTTCCGCTGATACGCGGGTAAATAAGATTGATCTCCCATCTCCCTCTTCCATTTCTCTGGACATGAATTCGTATATCATACGTCAACCCTGCGTTTGTCCTGCACAGGATGAATGGCTGAATCAGATAGCGGTTATCCAGCAGCAGCTGATGAATCCATACTTCCAATTCGTTTTGGCTGTATTTCTGAGAGGAGAGCCCTGCGGTTACTAAGTAGTGAGCGTCTTGTTGTTCAAGAAAATAAACATTCTTCCCTTTATTTCCCGACAATGGCTTGATGACAAGCTTTTGATATTGTTGAAAAAAAGCGGTCACCTCACCGAATCCCGTAAGTGGTAAGGAAGGGATAAGGTATGAGGCGTATTTTTTCTTGTTTTTAAGCTTGTGATAGACGGTCAATTTGTTGCCCACGGAATGACTGGTGAATATACAGTGTTTCTTTAATTCTTTTGTGACGATTGATTGCTCCTTCGTTTTCGGGTTGGACAAATTAATAATGACCTCGGGATAGTTTAGGTTCTTTCTTTTCCACTTTCCTTCCTGAAAGACCCATCCTTTGATCTTTTTATCCTTTTTATTTACGCCGCTGTAGGTAAAGTAGCAAAAATTGATGTCCTGCATCTTTGCGACGGCTGCGCATGCGTATGCCTTTTTCACCCGGTGAGGCTGAGAGCGGTGGTGCAGCATCCCTACCATTTTCATCTTCCATTCCCCCTAGAGAGGTTCTAAATAAAACTTCAATTCCTTTGCGGCATGCCTGGCAATGTCCTTTGCTTTTTGAATTGTTTCAGCGCTTGTAATAATGCAGGCATACCTCTCCCCCATTGATTTTGCCGGCATGACGATACTGCCTGGTTCAGGTGTTACATGCACGTATTCGACTCCATCGAGGCTCTGCGCCTTTTCTAATCCGCTTATATACAAAAGTCTTCCGGCCGTCTTCAGCGTTAAATACCTGGCATAGGTGGAGCGGGCAGGTACCGCATGGAAGTCAGGCACTTCCCCCAGCTGCATCTGCAAAAGTTCCTTCAAGGGATTGAGCCCAGTCCCCGTCTCGATAATCTTATTCATCCATCCCCCCGACATCCGCGGATTGATTTCAATAAGCTTCCAGGTGTTTTTAACGTTACGCATTTCGAGGTGGCAAGACCCCTGGCGAAGGCCGATGAGTTCGAGGATGTCACGGACGGCTTTCCTGAGGGAATTGGCCTCTTCACTGCTGATTTCTGCGGGGAAAGAGTATCCATTTATGATGAAGGATTCATTCCATTCCTGTTCGATGACTGCAATGATTGAAATTTCCCCTTTGTAAACTGCCACTTCGATCAAGTACTGCGGACCATCCAGGTATTCCTCTGCTAATACCGGCTGTTCTCCATACTTTTCAGAAAAAAACAATAACGCCTCTGCCATTTCCTCCTCTGTCTTCACAAGTTTTATATCCTTTGAACCGTTGGAGACCACGGGCTTAAGGATGAGAGGAAGCGCATGAACATGAGAACGGGAGAATTCGGTGAAGTTGCTAAGATTCTCAATCACTGAGAAAAAAGGGGAGGAATTCAATTCCTTCAGTTTTTTCCGAGTGTCAGCTTTGTTTTCTGCAAGTGACAGTGCATCTGATGAAAAATCCCCCAGTCCCAGCCCTTCTGAAATCCGGGCCGCATAGGACACAAAGGGATCTATGAAACTCATGCAGGCAGATACCTTGTTTCCACCGCTCTCTAAACTCTTTAGGAGGTGGAGCAGATCTTCTTTTTCAAAAAGATTCGGCATATAGATGATTTCATCCGCTTCAGGTATTTCCAACCGGTGACGGTCTGTAACCAAAACGGTATGGCAGCCCAGTTCTTTCGCCGTCCTTACGGCTTCCCTGCTTGTACCGGACTTTCTGCTTCCGAGAAATACAATCGTCTGCATCTCTTTCATTCCTTCTTGATTCAATATTACTTATTCTTATGAAAAAAGAAGTTGGGGTGACACAGAAAGCAGGCCATTCGGGGGAAAGCGAAGTCATCCACGGCAATCAATTAGCCCGATGATTAAAACCACCCTTATCAATAAGAGTGGTTTCATCGATTTACAGCCAATCTATAACAGAATGACCTTATTATTATTATTTACTTTTGTTACTCTGCGGGTATCCAATACCAAATTGGAGAATTGTACGATTTTTTCATAATCAAGGGAAGCGTGATCAGTATGAATGAGGGTAAGATTTGCTTGAGCGATGGTTTCAGGAGTTAACTCAACGGATTTCAGGGTGTGGGCATTCAACTTAATGGATGGAATGTACGGATCATGATAGTGAACGTCAGCTCCTTTGTCTTGAAGGAGTTTTATTATTTTCAAAGCCGAGGACTCTCGAACATCGTTCACATTCTTCTTGTAGGCCGTGCCTATCACAAGAATTTTCTTGCCGTTCAAAGAATGTCCTTCAGAATGCTCTTCGATTTTATTCACAATGTAGGAAGGCATTCTTTCATTTACTTGATGCGCCCATTTTATTAAATCAAGATCTATTTGATAGGTACCTGCTTTCCATAATAAATACATGGGATCGACAGGTATGCAATGTCCACCTATGCCGGGTCCGGGAAAATAAGGGGTAAAGCCAAAAGGTTTGGTACTTGCTGCGTCTATGACTTCCCAGAGGCTGATATCCATCTTCTCACATAAAAGGAGAAGTTCATTCATGAATGAGATATTGATCAACCGCTGGGAATTTTCCACCAGCTTGCTCATTTCGGCGACCTTGGGTGAGGATACAGGAACGACGGAATCAAAAATGGTTTCATACACTTCACTCGCCCGTTCTGTACATTCTTTCGTTACCCCTCCGACCAATTTTGGGATTTCATTTAACTGGTAGGAGGTATTACCAGGATCGATTCGTTCAGGAGAATAAGCAATAAAAAAATCTTTCCCGATCGTATAGCCTGAGGATTTAATTGCAGGACATATCACTTCTTCAGTGGTTCCTGGATAGGTGGAACTTTCAAGAATGATAAGCTGATCTTGCTGCAGATGTGGTATACAGTTGGAAAGTGCGCTTTTTAAAAAGCGTAAATCAGGCTGATGTTCCGGCGTTAACGGGGTCGGGATGCATAGAATCACTGTTTTCACTTGGGATATGACATCAAAAGCTGTACCCGGATGAAAGGAACCGTGCTCAAATAGGTCAGCAATCGCTTCATCCTTGTAATCACTCAAGTAACTTTTGTGCTGCAGCAAGCTGTCTATCTTGGATTGATCAATATCAATACCGTACACTTCCCAACCGCCTTTTATAAACAATTCTGCCAACGGCAGCCCAACGTACCCTAAACCTACTATTGCCACCGGGGCTTTATGTTGATTCATTTTCTTCCTCCTTTTTGCGAAGTTCATTGATCGCTTCAAATTTCTTCCCATCTGAGAATCCGCCTTTTTCGTGGGTATTTTCTATTAATAGATTAATAGCTTCCAGATGATCCCCAAAGAAGATTTCATCGCATATTACATCCTCTTCACACGTCTTGATTCTCTGTGGTGCGGAAACGTTAAAATTGGAGAGCAATGCCTTCACATAAGCTACCGGTGGTTTTAGCAAATCTTCTGGTTGAAGGTGATTCAGCACTCTACCGCTTAAGGCATGAGGATATTCTGTCAGGGAAAAATTAAGAAGGTCAGGTTTCTTCATTAAAATATTCAAACAATAATGAATGGAGGTTTTCGAACTCATAGGATAGTGTCCCAGTAAATATCCTTTGTCATTAAGAGCAAGGTCCGTGTTTCCCTCAACCGCTTTGTAAAAACGATTAATTTCCCGCGTAGAGAGTAAAAAATCCCCGTCCAAAAACAACACATTTTCACCTCTCACATGCTGCACGGCTATGAACCTTTCATAGTAAGTGCCCTCTGATCCAGATATCTTTATAACTTTCACTTTTTTATTCTTTTTCATTTCAGAATAAGAATCTATTGTCTGATCCGTCACGATGACAATCTCATTAACCTTAGCTGTTTCTAAGCGGGATATTAAGGAAGGTACGGATTTCCCCCTCCCTTTGGTGGTGACGATTACAGCGCTTCTTTTGCTTTTTGTCTTCCCAAGTGTGGGGGTTTCTTTGTTAACAGTTGATATTGCGGCATTTCTGTCATCAAGGAATCCCCCTCTTACTCCTTTTTGTCGGATTAAACAATGTAACCCTAAAACATGATCACCCAGGATTTCATCATGGGTGATAGCAAAAGGAGACGTCTTTGCCCTTATCCTGGCCCCGGGTCTGCGAGCATTTTTTCTTAACACATTAATGGCAATGGGGGATTCTACTTTCAGATCACTCATAAATGTTTTGGCAATGGCTACTCCCGTTTCCGCTAGATTCCACCAGCCTATTGTTTCCAGTGCTTTTCTATTCATGGCATGAGGAATTGATACGTAAGAATCTATATCATGTTCCTCTTTATTTAAAAATAAATTTAATCCTTTTCTCGCAACGGCTGTGCAGTGGGGTCTTCTCTTTTGTTTCAGCACGTATCTGAAATCATTTAAGGTAACATCCGCCCCCTCCTCGATCGCTTGAATGAATGGTTTAAGCTTGTCAGAAGATATGACTTGATCTCCATCAATGAATAGAAAAATATCCCCCTTCGCATAGTAAGCGCCAATTGCTCTTGGTACGTTCCTGCCGAGGGGATATGGATATTCAATCACTCTTCCACCAAGTTGTTTGACGATTTCTTTCGTATTGTCTCTAGACCCGTTATCGACAACGATTATTTCAAACGGTTTCAGTTTTGATACTTCTTTCATGATCCCACCGATCAGCTTCGCCTCATTTTTAGCAGGTATGATGATCGAGAGTTTATTTTCAGCCAATACAATCACCTCTCTTGTGATATTTTTATCTCAGTACAATTAAACCAAGTTATCTATTTCAGTTTATTTCTTCCCCATTTTCATGAAACGGCGCTTGTCCATTAAAAAAAGCCCCGATATGGCTTTTTTCTGTTTCTCTATGATTCTGATAAAAACTTTGCATATCCCACCGGGGCGAAATGAGTCTGCTTCCATTCTTCTTTCATTCCTGCATGCTTGTAGACGATTCTTAAATCCCTGCAGTTGCATTCAATAAACATGGGCACCCCATCATGGGTAATGCCTATATCAAGACCTACGTCAGCAATGTTCGGGATCTCCTGTGCCAGCTGCCCGGCGATCATAATGGATAATTTCTTGATATCCTCGCTTACCTGTTTTTGATTCAGATGCGGCAGGTCATCCAGTAATTCTTCTAATGAATGGCACGTTCCTCCCCGTGCTACATTCGTCAAATACCAGCCTTTTTGGGCGACTTTACCCGCCATTCCAGATACCTGCCAATTCCCGGTATCATTTCTCTGCACCGTTACCCTCATATCGAAGATCCCGCCCTTGCTTTTTGCAAGCGGAATTCTTTCTTGAATGATGAGATATGATTTATCGGCAAGCTTCTGTAATAGGGGCGGCCAATCAGTGGAGAAACACTGCTTCTTTAATGAATTATGTTCGCGGCTGGTTAGTTCCCATTCCTGATTATCTTTTTTCGTTAGTTTTACTACTCCGATCCCCAGCGTCCCGCTATTCGGTTTTATAATTAATTCAGGATATTTATCCATCATGCGTTTTAAATTACCCCTGCTCGCTTGAACCGTTTCCGGGAGATGTGGATGAAGTGTCTTATTCTTTCTAAGAATCTTATAGATGTTTAATTTCTTGTACCGATTATTTTCATTAAAGAAAGTGATTCCCTCTTTCTTAAGCTTTCTCATTTTCCTTCTCTGAGCTCTTTTCCCTGTGAATGTCCGGTTGTGGATAATTGCAGGCTTTTGAACTTTGCGGAGAATGTATTTTCCCTCGGCATTCTTCACATAAGCCATCACAGTATCTTCTCCCGGATTAATATCTTCAAAGCGGAAATAACACACTGTTAAATTGTAATGTTCACAGGCAGCCTCATAAAATGAAAGGTTTTCAAAGGAAGTTCTCCCTTTTGTAATTCTTTTATATATACCTGTCCCTACCATAATACCTAAATATGTGTCCAATGATTCTAATCCTCCTAATCAGTTATTTACTCTGTAAAAAAAGTAAAGATATTTCATGATGGTGATGATCAAATTCTTTATAACTACTCTATTCAGCGTTCAAAGGAATGGTATAGGCAATCGGCTGACTTAGGCCTTCCCGATGTTGGCTTTAAGAATGGTGAAATAGTGATGTGACCATTTTGAGCAACATCCCCCAAAAATGTGAATAGAATATGTAAAAATAAAGCTCCTCCTTCATTAACAGAACCAACTATGAAAACGAGAGAAGGTGAGAAAATTGACTTTAAAGAAACCAAAGGTGCTGATCATCACTCCCGGATCCTTTCCTATCCCCTCTCCACGTTCAAGTTCCGTAGAAACGGTGATTGATAGAGTCACCAATGCTTTACAAGAAAAAGTCGACTTTTATATAGCAGGCAAGAAGTCGCGGGGATTCTCCCGTATTGAACAGAATGGAAATATTCACTATTATCGCTGCCGCTTTAAGAATTGGCGGCATTATCTATTAAAGGTCCTCCCTTATATCAAAGAGATAAACCCTGATATCATTCAGGTTGAAAACAGACCAAAGTTCGCAGGTTTTCTCCGTAAAATCCTGCCACATCAAAAAATTTTTTTATCCCTTCACTCAACAGCCTTTATTTCTTCATCCGCTATACCCAAAAATGAGTTGATTCAGAGTATACATTCTTGCGACAAAGTGATTGTGAACAGTCACTTCTTGAAAGAGGTTGTCATCCAAAAGACTCAGTGTCCGAGTGAGAAGGTCGCAGTCAACCATTTAGGTGTAGATATTTCTCAATTCACATCAAAATGGGATTCTGACTTGATGGCTAATAGAGAGGTACTTAAAAGGAATGATCTTGAAGATAAGCAGATATTATTATTCGTAGGACGTCTTCGAAAAATGAAAGGAATTCATCATCTATTAAATATCTTGCCTTCCCTTATAAAAAAGCATCCTGACCTTTGCCTGGTGATCATCGGAAATGCTTTTTATTCAAGCAAGCGTAAAACAAACTATGTGCTGAATCTAGAAAAAACTGCGAAACAATTTCCCGGCCATGTTAAATTCATTCCATTTGTTCCCCACAGCGAAATACATCGCTGGTTCCAATCAGCAAGTATCGTTTACGTTCCATCGCAAGTAAAGGAAGCATTTGGATTAGTAAACGTTGAAGCAATGGCCTGCGGAGTCCCGGTCATCGCTTCAAGAGCAGGCGGTATGAAGGAAATCATCAAACATGGAAATACCGGCTACCTTATTGATTTAAACAATATCGAAGCAGAGCTTACTCATTATACAGAGAACCTTCTTACCGATCCCGGGAAACAGAAAGACCTCGGTATAAATGCCATTTCGTCTATCAACAGCCATTTTACCTGGGACCATTGTGCAAACCGTTTGTATGAATTGTATTTGGATGAATGGAAGTAAACATAGAACGATTTTCCACAAGAAAAAAAGCTGCCGGAATTTATCACGGCAGCTTTATGAAACGTATCATGTTTCTCTATTTCTCTTTAGCAACAGGATTAACAAGGTGCCCCAAAAATGACCGTTGCAGGTAAGCAAAATGGGTCAATACCTTCTGCTTCGATACATATTTCTTGATTTGCTTCATTGATGCTTAACGTAAACGTTACATCTGACGGCACACCCATAAGTGTCAGAGTTCCTTCAACGACAACGGTTAAGGTCTGATTCCCAGCTGCATCAATTGTACAGATTGGAAAACCGATTTCAGTTGATACGAAATCTGCTTCAATCTCCAGTCCAAAAACAGTAACTGTAAAAGCGCCAGTCACTGAGCTGCTGGCAGGTAAACACTCCGGACAAATATCTGCATTAAATTCGAAATTCAAAAAGAGCAGCGGCGATTCGCAATTCATTTCTCCGGATCCTGCAGCTGTAGCACGGCAATCACATAAGACCAATCCCATAAAAATCCCCCCTTTCGTAAGAAGATAAAGTATTATATGAATAACTCATAGATTTGCATGGACATATTTAATAGTGACTGAGAAAATAACCCGAATGAACTATACAGGAGTCATGTATTTTACTCGCCCCCCGGATAAACTGTGTACGAAGTACGATCATCCTTTTCTATACATCCTTATCTTTTCGTACACTGATTTATTTTTAAGAAACTTAAACATAGCAAGATCCGGACCGAGGTTTGCTTCAAGGATCGAGATATGCCCATCCTCCGTCAGCCCCACATCCAGCCCTATACGCCTTGCAGCTGGATAGTGTTCCTGTAAGATGTTTGCTGAGTTAAGACCAACTTCGTTCAATTTCTCTACTACTTTATTTGCATCCAACCCTCTTGCACCCGACTTTTCCAATGCCTCTTCGACAGTCATGACAGCTTTAGCATAATTCGTAACAAAATAACCTTTCGCCGCAACCCTAACGAGAATACCCGTGACTGCCCACTGATAAGAACTTTTTTTTCGCTGAACCAGCACTCTTATATCAAACGGACAACCATTAATGGTCGTCAAGGTGATTCTTTCTTGTATAATGTACCTTCTCTTCTTGAATAAATGATTTTTTTTCAAGGAAGAAAAGGCTTCCCCTTTGCTCTCAAACACAGTTTTAGTTAAACCTGACTGTATTTCAATGTTCGTCCCATTCAATAATCTAATTTGTACAACACCTATTCCTTTATATCCTCTGCATGGCTTCACGATGACGATGCCGAACCTGTCCAGATAGTCAGAAAAAGACTGCTCTGTCAATAAAGCCGTTGCCGGTAAATGAGGAGCGATTACAGAATGCTCTTTCATGAACTTGTATTTCGTATACTTTCCAATCGGACTACCCATCATAATTTACTCCTTTTCCTAATACTCTCTTAGTATCCTATGAAGATCAGGAGCAAATTCTTGTACGATAACCCACTAGTAGGCGTCCATAATAAAAACAGGTGCCTTCATTTTATATAAGGGGCACCTGTTTATTCGAGAACCTGTTCTATATTCATTACGCATGGGATCAATCGTCAATCTCCCGGTTAGCTCTTCATCATATTCATTAGTTTTTCGTAAGCCTCTTCGTTACCTGTGATATCGGCGATTTCCCACACGACATCCTGGAAGTGTTTAAGGTCCAAGTTATAGAGAAGCTTATGGTCAAACCCAGTGGCTGTATACTCTGTAAAGTTCCATATATGGTGGTGATCCTTTTTATCAATGGCAGTTGCAATTGATCTGATGACGCGCAGAAGTTCCCCGGTGATTACCGCGTCCTCTCTCGCGTAATGTCTGATAGACGCAAACCCGCGGTAGAGATAGTCATCGAAGTTTAAGTTTTTTAAAATGACTCGAAGGTTTCCTTCCTCATCTGTAAGATAGGGTGAAAATACTTCCATTTCCGATATATGAATAAGGAGGTCACCGATTTGATAGATAATATTCGTTGCTGTCTTTGGGTCATCATTCCCGAGTGCGCGTATGGCGATCTCCACAAATTTATTAATACTGAATTCTATATCCTGGACTTCCGTTTGATTCTTACCAACCTCAAACATACGGGTATAGCGCTCTTCATCAATTTCAAAGTCTGATGAAGGATGCCAGTACGTCATAAAAGGTGTCGACCGGAAGACGAAGCTACCGATGCGGTTATCAATCCGGATGATCAGATTGTCCTCGGCTGCCTGCCGGATCAGTGCATCAAAGTAGGTTTTCTGCAGATAGCCGGACTGTTTGGCATACATCTGCTTCCCCTCTCCGCCGGGGACCTGCATCTTTATACCATCGGGCTGCTTCGCTTTATGAGGCTTCAATTCATTAACCAGCGAGCTTTCAATGATATCGACGGATTCCAGCTTGATCTGCTCGGTCAGATTGGTGACCTGCAGCCAGTTGACGATATGGTTGATGAAAACAGCGAAGGTACTGATCGTGAGCAGAGCTGTGAACACAGCTCCAGATGGAATCAGACTGTATGCCTGAGCCGTATCTTCATTGATGAAAAACAAACAAAAAAGCACATATAGAAAGCTTCCGCTAAAAATCCCGAGCGTCCGCTGGGTCACTTTATTCATCATGAAGTTCTTAAGGATCCTCGGAGAGAACTGACTGGAAAATGTGGACAGCGCCCCGAGCACGCCGTAAAAAGTAAACGTGGTAAGCGATAAGATTCCTGCGGTCAGTGTACTCAGGATCGTCTTGGTCAACCCGTAGTCGACCTTTAAGAACGACGGCATCTCTTTGTACACATTCATTTTCAGATCCGCCCACAGTGTTATGAAGACGAGTATAAGGGAGAGAAGCGCATAAATCATGGGGGTCATCCACAAGTTGGAGTAAAGGACACTCCACTTTTCCCGCTTTGTCATCCTTGCAAATCGCTTCGCCTCCGAGGGCAGTTTTTTAAATATGTAATGCATTCCGGTCCCACCCTGTATAAAAGTATCCAGCTGAAAATGTTCAACTTTCCCGTAATCTTCCCTGATGGGGGCCTTCTTAAACTTCTGGAATACCCTTTATTTAAAAGAAGGAATCCGGCCGCAGCCGGGATTCCACTCTGGCGGATTATACAGTCGTGTTACATACTCCGTTTCTCAGGCAGGTTAATACACTGCCCAGCAAACCGAGAATCCAGCAGATAATGCTGCGAAGCCAATCCAAAATGCATGATGATCCAGGAAGAGCTGCTCCCATTGTTCCCCCCTCCTTTCTCTATGAAACTAGTAAATAAAATTCACCACTATCTATTCTATTAATCGTCCTTGATTGTTGTATAAACCCTTGTACCAGTCCTTTCGGAATTTAGGCCGGAATACCAACAAAAAAAAGACCGCCTTAGATAGAACGGTCCCCTTCGAGTAATTTTCGATAGATTGCTGAAATTTCATCTACTTTCATCCGTACCAGTCCGCTTGATGAAGGTGCTACAAAATCGCGTACCCCGGGTACCGTCGATTCTTCCTGCCATCCCCACGGTACCTTCTTCTTTCCTGAAAACTGCTGATAGACGCCTTTGCCAACGAAGCATGCGATCCGGGGTCTATACGTTTCCAGTTTTTCTTTTAATAGAATCCTTCCTTCCCGGTATTCTTCCTTCGTTATCTCAGAAGCGTCCTTGGTCGGTCTTTCTACGATATTCGTCAATCCATATCCAAGCTCCAGCAGACTGCTGTCTTCCTCCGTTTGATAGAGCCTGGGCGTCAGGCCCGACTGATAAAGGATCTTCCAGAAGCGGTTTGTAGGATTCGCATAATGATGCCCCGTTTCACTCGAGCGGATACTCGGATTGAACCCGATGAATACAATGTCAAGGCCGTGTTCCAGGTGATCCGGAATGGTGTCCATGAGCATTACCACCTTTTTGTATTTTCTATCCTCCATGATAACCGAGACTCCGGCCCAATCAAAGTTTGTAACCTCGGGCCATCTCAAGAGGGCACGTCAGAGGGTCCGGTGTGCAGCGCTTTGCCGTGTTGAAACCCAGTCGCTGACACCCTGGAGAACGAAAGAAAACCCGCTTCCGGACGGAGGCAGGTTTTCTGGAAATATCACAGATGAATTTCGATTGTGCTGGTTTCGCCTGTAAGCAGTTTTTCAAGTTCGGTTTGGGTAATTTTCACTCCGCCTTCACGGTATCGGTTGGATACAGGGATGGCAGACGCTTCCTGACCGTTGATCACTACACGCATTCCGTCATGGCTCCCCAGGTGATAGACGAAAGTCACCGGCTTGTGCTGGAATGTGAAATCGAATCTCATGCCGTCAAGATCTTCCGGCAGAACCGGGTCGATCACGAGGTCCCCATCTTCCTGGCGGATTCCCAGTGCATTTGAAATCAATTGATTCATATAAATCCCCGGTCCGCTTGAATAGATTCTCCAGCCGCCTTTGACCGACACGGAACCGTCACGCAGTTCACCAAAACGCTCCTGTGCTTCGTACCTCGTATTGAATTTTCCATCAGAAGAGCTGAAATACACATTGCTCTGACGGCGTTCCGCGTTCGGCACGGCCTCTTTCAGGCCGACCGGATTGATGATTTCGAGGCCTTTCCATACTTCATCCGTATACCCGAGCTTCGCCATCGCTTCCACAAAGCGGATGTGGGCATGGACGTATTGAAGGCCGATTTCACGTCCGAAGTTCGAGGCCTGTTCGGCACGCTTGAAGTGGGTGCTGACCCCGCCTTTATACTTCGCCGGGCGGTTCATCAGGCGGACCCCGTCCGGACAGTATAAGTGTTCCTTCACCAATTCATAATGCGCTGCTGCCTGTTCAGGTGTGAACAGCTCAGAGATGATGCTGCGGTTCATCGGCAGCAAACGGTAATGTATGCCGGTTTTTGTATCCTTCGGATGAACCATGAATTCGGGTTTCCCCGCTTCTTCCATATACACGAATCCAGGGATGACGTCATCCTGGAGGATATACTTGTTGAAATCCTGCTGGATGCCCTCCGCAAGGGCTTTGAACTCCTCTGCCTCCTCCTCTAAAACTCCTTGGAGCACGGAGGAAAGCTTCCCGATCACTTGATAGGTCAGCGCGACCGTCCAGCTGCTTGCCATGTATTTTTTCAGATTGGCGTTCGCCGGCTGAAGCGTATCGTCCCAGTCCCCGTCGCCGTAGGAAGACAGGAACGTATCATGCAGGAAGTTTTCCTTGATATAGGAAAGCTCTTTCCTGATATGATCGAGAAGAGTCGCTTTCCCTTCAGTGAAACCGAATCCTTCCCGCTCTGTAAAAGGAATCTCTTCCTGTAGAATTCCGTAGTCATTCGTCGCCGCGAGATAGTCGCTTACCACTTTCAGCGGCCAGACGATGATATCCCCGTGGCTGTCATCCTGCTGGAATTTATAATACTTGTCAAACATGAACCATTGCGGCCAGTTGCCGTCATCTTCATATTGATGCGCATAAACGGTTTTGATGATTTCCTTCACGGACTCATAGTTCTGTGTCGCCATGAAATATTCGGTCGGACCCTGACACACATCGCGGGTTCCCCAGGCTGCCCCTCCGTATTGTTCCAACCCGTGCGGAACGGAGTAGTGGACCAGCATATTGTGAGTGTACCACCAGGCGAGCGCATTCACTTTTTGAAGGGATGCCGGTGTGGATTCATTGGTGGAAAGTTTGAAGCCGTTCATGACACCTCTATAGTATTCACGGTACTTCTCGATTTCTTCATTGAGATCGCGCTTCACGAAATCGCGCTCTTCCCCGTTCAACAGACCCTGGACGGTCAGATTCCATTCTGCGGACGCACTTACTTCCATCACAACGAGGGAAGCAGCACCTTGTTCAACACCGCCCGCAAGCTTCTCTTCACGGCCGGTTTCCATATCCGCACCGTCGATTTTCAACCTGTAGCAAAGATGCGGAAACGTTTGACTGCTGTCCGCTTTCGGATCGGCAGTGATCGTCAGGATTCCGTCTTCCTGCTTCAGGTTGAAGCCTTTTTCATATTCATTGTTATTCATCGTCACCTGATTCGTCACGATATAACGGTACGATTTGCCGTTTCGTGATTTCACGTTCAGCTGCACTTCCGGTGAATCGACCACGGTATAATTTGAAATGACGATCATATCGTCCTCAGTCTTATAGTACCAGCGTGCGTAATTGAAGCCGATTTCGAACAGGGATGGCATCGTCAGCAGCCGGTACTCGCCGTCCACTTCTATATAGATGCGCTGCCCCGATGTTTTAGGCACATTCAAATGACTGCGCTGGTTCGTCAACATTTTATTAAACGACGTATTCCCGACCACAAGCTGCGAGTTGAACAATCCGTACATGAAGGAGGTTGTCGTAATCGTATCTGCTTTCATGCGGTGGTTTTCACCCGACATCAAAATATGACCGTGCGGCCGCTCCACCATCAATTCCTTTTCTTTCAAGACGACATGCTCATGTGTATCCGTGAAGAATGACAACAGGCGATCGCCTTCCCGCTCCTCATTGTGACGGTCTCCAAACAGTTCTTTTATTTCGGTTTCATTCATAGAGAGCGTTTGGAGGGGCTTGCCGAATCCCGGTTTCATTTTCACATATTCACCGGCACCCTTATATTCAGTTCCCCCGGCCTGCGCCTCTTCCCATGCCGCTTCGATTTCGTCCTGGAATTCTAATTCTTCAATCGCTCCAGCATGATCTTCCTTGAAGACCCCATAGAAGGTAAATCTCTGTTTGCCTTTTAGTATTGCCTTTCGGGACTGCAGGGCCGTATAGGCGAATTCATACTGATAGATTTCATTTGCCAGCGATTCTTTTGTCAAGACTTCAGGTCTATCTGTTTCTTTATAAGACAATCCGTAAAATTGGAACCCGTCCGTTGAATAGCCTGCCGCTTTTCCGAGCGAACCCTGCTGAAGATAAGGGAATCCGCTTGACTGCGGCTGATTCTGTCTCGAGCAGACCACATATCCTCTGTCTTCATTCTTAAACACGCGATGATCGATATACTGGGACATATAGGCTTCATTTGAACGGACGGCCCCCCTGTCGGCAAGTCCCAGATCCTGTCCGTAAATGACATCGACCTCTATTCCATCTCCTTCAACCTCGGCATCCCAGAACCAGATACCGCGGTCCGTCAATGTGAACGTCACTTCGTAGGCCGCGCCTTCGAAAGAACCGCTCCATTTCACGTGGGAATCAGCCCATTCCACCTTGCTTCCTGATTTGACCCCGATCATCGGCTTGAATGTGATGCCATTATCCCCATGAATGCGAAGATACAGATTGTTCATCGACCCATCGATCGGGTTGGCCATCAATCCATTCACCATGATGTCTTTATGTGTAAGGGCAAATAAGTCGCCGCCCGGTAAAAAAGTAAATGTCAGATCTCCTGCTGAGAGTACAACGTTTGTATTCATTTCTTTCCCCTCGCTTCTCTATTTTTCCAGTATAAAGGATGCCTCCATGACGTCCTTGCTGTTTCCTCCAATATAGGCGATGAATGTACCTCTGTCGCTCGTAAACGTAAGATCGGAGTGATGATATCTGAGCTGCTCCTCTGTCAGGCTGAAGCCCACTTCTTTCGATACCCCCGGTTCCAGGCTTATTTTTTCAAAAGCCTTCAACTCCTTCAGCGGCCGTACCACTTCACCACTGACGTCCCGCACGTACAGCTGAACGACTTCTTCCCCGGCTGCCGTGCCGCTGTTCGTCACAGTGACCGTCAGATTCAACGGGCGATCGCACGTCATTTTTTCACTCGATAGCTCCATACCGCTGTAAGTGAACTCCGTATAGCTCAAGCCGTATCCAAATGGGAACAGCGGGCTGTTCGGGATATCCAGGTACTGTGAAACATAGCGTTCCTGAGCGTCCGGCGCTCCCTTCGGCCGTCCGGTATTGTACTGATTATAATAAACCGGGATCTGGCCCGCACTGTAAGGGAAGGACATCGCCAGACGTCCGGACGGATTCACGTCACCGTATAATAGGTCCGCAACGGCTGCGCCGCCTTCCGTTCCCGGATACCAAGCTTCAAGGACTGCATCGGTTTCATCCCACACACCATGAAGATCAAGCGGACGGCCGTTGAACAGCACTGAGACAATCGGCTTGCCCAGCTTCTTCATGCGCTGGATCAACTCGAGCTGTGCTTCGGGGAGACGGATATCTGCGCGGCAGCCCGCTTCCCCGCTCATTTCCGAGTCCTCGCCGAGTGCGAGGACGATGACGTCTGCGTCTTTTGCCGCATGTAGCGCGTCCTGAATTTGTTCTTCTGAAATCGTTTCAATGTCACTGCCGCCTGCGACAGTCAACTGTGCTTCATTGATTTTTTGTGAAAAGCCTTCTCTAACCGTCACGGCATCTTTCTTCGATCCCAGCCATGACCACGGTCCAAGAATGTCCCCGCTTTCTGCAAAAGGACCAATCAAAGCGATGTTCTGCTCTTTTCGAAGAGGTAAAACGCCTTCATTTTTCAGCAGCACTGCCGATTTCGATGCAAGCTCCCTGGCAGCTTCGCGGTGCGCGGTACTTAGCATCACTTCTTTTTCGAGCTCCTCATCCGCTCCCCTGTAGGGATTTTCGAATAAACCAAGCTTTTCCTTCAGCGTCAGGATCCGGAGGACGGCTTCATCGATCAATGCCTCCTCCACCTGACCTTCTTCTACTAATATCTTTAAGTATTTCACATACGCGGCGGTCATCATTTCAATATCCACCCCTGCCGTGAGTGCTTTCAACGCAGCTTCCTTTTCATCTTCTGCGACACCGTGAGGAATCATTTCCTTCACCGCCCCCCAGTCGGAGATCAGGACGCCGTCAAATCCCATTTCTTCACGGAGGATCGACCGCATCAGCTTCTTATTTCCGGTCGCCGGGATGCCGAACACGGTATTGAATGCCGTCATCACCATCTCACAGCCTTCGTCGAGCGCCGCTTTATACGCAGGCAGATAACTCTCCCGAAGCTCCCGCTCAGACATATCCACCGTATTATAATCACGTCCGCCTTCTGCTGCCCCGTACGCAGCAAAATGCTTTACACAGGCGGCTACGCGGTCCGTTTCATTTGTCAGGTCATTCCCTTGAAAGCCGCGCACGAATGCCCTGGCAAACTCACTGTTCAAATACGGATCTTCCCCTGTCGATTCCATCACCCGGCCCCAGCGAGGGTCCCGGACGAGATCGACCATCGGAGCGAATGTGACATGTACACCGGATGCCGATGCTTCACGCGCGGCAATTTCGGCACTTTTCTCCGCCAGTTCAAGATCCCATGAGCAGCCGATCGCAAGCGGTACAGGAAAGATCGTTTTATATCCGTGCACGATATCGGACATCACCAATAGAGGGATGCCGAGCCGGTTCTCTTTCAGATGCTTCCGCTGGATGCTTTTCACTTCTTTCGCACCGGACGCGCCGAGCACCGATCCCGCATTCCCGATCGTCTCGTCGCTGATTCCCATTTCGGCCATCGGACCGGTGATCTGCCCCCCGTCACTTGCCCCTTTGAAAAATGGAGTCGCGAGCTGTGTCAGCTGGGCGATCTTTTCATCCAATGTCATTTCATTTACTAATGAAGTAAGCTTCTGTTCATTCATACCGGAACCTCCGAGTTTTAGGATTTTGTCGTACGATCCTTTATTTGGTGAAACGTTTCAATAATCAGTTGAGTCGAATTATAAGCGTATTCTTCTTGATAGTCAACAAGGATCCGGTGCTGTAATAATTACCAAAATCATCTATTATCAAGGCTTCCAACCTATTAACCAGTGAATTTTAGTGAAATTGATTTTATCAGTCCAACATTTTTAAAAAAGTGGTTGAAAGCGGATTCATGTTTGATTATAATATAGTTATCGAAACGTTTCAATAACGTTTGGCTGATTTTTGGGTTTGTTCAATAGAATGCATCCAGCAGTGATTCAGACAGTGCAAGGCCATATGCTCTGTATCAGTTCTAGCTTTTGATTGGAGTGCAAGACGAAGACTCCTGCGGGAAAAGCGAGACAGGTGAGACTTGTCCAGCTCCAGGGCTTAGAGGCACATGTCATAAGTCAACTCGCCCAAGAAGGCAAAGAACGCCTTCGTGGACGATTCGCCTTATGCCACCCGCCTCTGACCAAAGCCCTTCCGCTTTTCTAACCCGCAGGAGCTTTAGCGACGAGGAGGCTCACCGGCCGCCCGCGGAAAGCGAAGTCTTGCACGGAAATCAAAAGCGGCATTTACAGGGACTGCTTTTTTGAAAAACAATAAAGAATAGAATGGAGATGGGAGAATGAGAAAGAAATCATGGACACTGTTACTGGTCGCGATGATCGCATTATCGGCCGTACTTGCTGCATGCGGAGGCGGCGGCGATTCAAAAGACGGCAAGAAAGAAATCACCGTCTGGGCCATGGGTGAAGAAGGAAAGAAATTGAAGGAAATAGCTTCTAAATTTGAAGAAGAAAACAAAGACATCACTGTAAAAGTGCAGGCGATCCCTTGGGGCAACGCCCACGATAAACTATTGACTGCCGTTGCTTCAGGAAACGGACCGGATGTCCTTCAATTAGGGACAACCTGGGTTCCTGAATTTGCAGATGCCGGCGCTTTGCTAGACTTGGAACCTTATCTCGAGGATTACCCGGAATTCAAACCTGAGAATTTCTTCGAAGGTTCCGTCACTTCCATGAAATATGACGATAAAATTGTCGGTGTTCCTTGGTACATCGATACACGCGTACTCTACTACCGCACAGATCTATTGAAAGAAGCTGGTTACGACAAAGCCCCTGCCACATGGGACGAGCTGAAGGATGCAGCTGAAAAGCTGAACGCACGCGGAGACGACATGTACGGTCTTGATATCGACCGTAATGACCAGATCACACCTTTCATCTTTGCATGGCAAAATGGATATGAATTCGAAGGCAAGGACAAAATGAACTTCGACAGCCCTGAATTCAAAGGCGCAATCGAATACTATGCAAGCTACTTCAAGGAAGGCTTAAGCCCGACTGCAGAAGGAATCGATATCGTACAGGCATTCAAGAGCGGTTCAAAGCCGATGTTCTTTAGCGGCCCTTGGATGATCAACATTATCAACGACCAGGCTCCTGACCTTAAAGACAAATGGGCAGTAGCTGAAATGCCGAAGAAAGAAACAAACACATCAAGCATGGGCGGATCGAACCTCTCGATCTTCCACAACTCTGAAAATGTTGATGAATCCCTTAAATTCATCTCTTATATGAACGAAGTGGACACACAAATGGAATGGCTGGAAATGTCAAACACACTTCCTTCACGTACAGAAGCTTGGGAAGAGCCTAAGCTGAAAGAAGATCCATTACTTTCTGTGTTCGGTAAGCAGCTGGAAAACACTAAAGCATCACCGCAAATCAAAGAATTTGAAAAGATCGCACAGGAATTCCTTTCTTCCATCGAAAGAATCACTGTCGGCGGTGCAGATATCGATAAAGAACTTGAACAGTTCAATAAAAAAGCAAACGACATTGTTGAGTAAAACGAAAAGCGGAGGCGGCCCGTTCAGCCCCGACAAGTGTTGGAAGTCCGGCCGGTGAAGTCGTTCTTTGACTTCAGTGGCCGGACTGAAACGTCTCGAGGGGCTGGCCGCCGGAGCTGGATAAGATTAAATACTAAAAAGCATTCGCTCTTAATAAGGAAGATAGTTGGAGTTACAGGCATATCCCCACTGGGATTGCCTGAACTCCATTTTTAAAATAAACCTTCTGCGGTGTTTTGGTTAGGTGGGATATCATGAGCAATGGATTAAAAAATATCAGAACAAATAAGCATCCATACGTGTTTATTGCTCCTGCAGTCATCATATTGGCTGTTTTCAGCATCGTTCCGATCATAGTGGCCTTCTTGATCAGCTTTACCGACCTGGATCTTGCCGGGCTTGCCAACTGGTCGAATGTACACTTTGTCGGCCTGGAAAACTACTCTGCATTGATTTCAGACGAACTCTTTCATAAATCGATTTACAACACATTTTTCTATGTCATCATCGGGGTCCCTCTTGTCATTGTATTCTCTTTAGGGATCGCCCTTCTTCTTAATTACGGGACAAGCAAGCTGTTCACGGTTTTCCGCGGGGTCTATTATATGCCTTCGATCACGAACATCATCGCTGTGGCGGTTATCTGGGGCTTCCTTTACAACACCGAGTACGGACTTTTCAACTACTTATTATCTCTTTTGGATGTCGAGAAAATCCCATGGTTAGGAGAGCCAACGATCGCCAAGCTATCGTTGATTGTTTTAGCTGTATGGAAAGGGATCGGGATCAATATGATCATCTTCCTCGCGGCACTCCAGGGGATACCGAAATCTTACTATGAAGCGGCCGAAATGGACGGGGCCAACCGCTGGCAGGTGCTTTGGAACGTGACCATTCCATTACTGAGGTACGCTACGTTCTTCGTCACCGTCACGACACTCATCGGATGGCTTCAGTTCTTCGAAGAACCGTTCGTCATGACAAACGGCGGACCGCTTGACGGGACGATCTCAATGGCACTATTCATTTACCAGCGGGGCTTCCAGTTCAGTGAATTCGGATACGCGGCAGCAGGCTCATTCATTCTGTTCGTGTTCATCATCATCATTACCTTGGTTCAATTTAAGATTAGAAAATCTGATACAGAATACTAAGATTGTAAATACACAGTATCGGGGTTGAAACTATGAAAACATTTAAAATGGAACGGCTTTTTGTCATCATCCTCCTGATCCTCGGCGGAATCATTGTATCCGTCCCGTTCATCTGGATGATCTCAAGCTCATTCAAGCCGGAAAGCGAAGTGCTTCAAATACCGCCTACGCTCATTCCTGAAAATCCAACGCTCGAAAACTACGCCAATCTGTTCGAAAGCATGAACTTCGGCGTCTACTTGAGAAACACATTGATCATCGTGCTCTTCTCCTTTGTCGGCCTGTTCTTCAACGCCATGGCCGGTTACGGTTTTGCGAAATACCAATTCAAAGGCAGGGAAAAAATCTTCTACATCGTGCTGGCAACGATGATGATCCCTGCACAGGTAACGATGATTCCCGTTTACCTGATCCTGAATGAAATGGGTCTGACCAATACGATGACAGGGATCGTGCTGCCGGGACTTGCAGCCGCCTTCAGCATCTTCCTGTTCAGGCAGTTCATGACGACGATCCCGACCGACCTGATCGAGGCTGCCCGCCTTGATGGCGCAGGAGAACTCTACATCTTTTTCCGCCTGATCGTGCCGATTGCCAAACCAATCTTCGCCGTACAGGGGATCCTGACCTTCATCGGGGCATGGAACAGCTTCCTCTGGCCGCTGATCATCGCCAATGATGAAAGCCTTTATACCCTGTCAGTCGGACTTTCGCTTTTACAGGGCCAGTACGCCAACAACTTCGGCCTGCAGATGGCCGGCGCGGCATTCATGGTGGTACCGATCATCATCATCTTCTCGTTCTTCCAGAA
The DNA here is from genome assembly GCF_001456935.1 of [Bacillus] enclensis. Taxonomy (GTDB): domain Bacteria; phylum Bacillota; class Bacilli; order Bacillales; family Bacillaceae_B; genus Rossellomorea; species Rossellomorea enclensis. The sequence goes on from NZ_KQ758482.1 coordinate 183,223, forward strand.
ATATATCGTGGAAGGATTTACGATGTCGGGGATTAAGTAGTTGATTTGTTGGGGGTTTGTGAGGTTGTTTTAGGGGTGTACCTGGTACAGTGGGGGTTGGTTGTACCAGGTACACCAGCTCGGATTTGTACCTGGTACAATCCTTTTTCGGATGGTGGCGGGCTTCGTTTCGGTGAAATGAGCCTGGCACCTTTTGGTGTATTTTGAGCCTTGCTCATTTTGGGGGTTTTGAGCCAGGCTCAATTCCGGCTGTTTGAGCCTGGCTCGAACTCGCCGGGGCCAGGCACAAATCAAACATATTGTTCCTGGCACCAAAAACAATGGACCGCACACCCCAGACACCCTATCCCCTCACCCAGCATCCCGGCAACCAACACATTCAAGGAGGCAGCCATGGAGAAAAAATGGTGGCACCGCTCGACGGTGTATCAAATATACCCGCGCAGTTTTAATGACCATAATGGCGACGGGATCGGGGATATTCCCGGTATTATTGAAAAACTCGATTATCTTGCTTTTCTCGGGATTGATATCATCTGGCTTAGCCCGGTGTATCAATCGCCGAATGACGATAACGGATATGATATCAGCGATTATTATGAGATCATGAGTGATTTCGGTACGATGGATGACATGGAGAAACTAATTCAAGAGGCACGCAAGCGGGATATCCATATCATGATGGATCTTGTCATCAACCATACTTCTGATGAACACCCATGGTTCATCGAATCCCGGAAATCAAAGGATAATCCGTATCGTGATTATTATGTATGGAGGGATGGCAGCGGCGGTCCGCCGAGCGGCATCACCTCTGTTTTCAGCGGTCCTGCATGGGAATATGATGAAGAGACCGGCGAGTACTACTTCCATCTTTTCAGCAGGAAACAGCCTGACTTGAACCTTCATAACAAGGAAGTCAGGGAACATCTCTATAATATGATGAATTTCTGGCTCGATAAAGGAGTGAGCGGGTTCCGTATGGATGTGATCGATTTGATTGGGAAGGAAATCGATCACAACGTTTTGACAGACGGACCGAAGCTGCATGATTACCTGCAGGAAATGAATCGGGAGGTCCTCTCGAACTATCCGACCGTCACTGTCGGTGAAACTCCTTCTGCCACGCCTGAGACGGCAAAGCTTTACACGGGAGAAGGACGGAATGAGCTTGATATGGTGTTCACTTTTCAGCATATGTCGCTTGATGAAGTGGATGGAAAAGGAAAGTGGGCGCTAAAGCCGCTTAATCTGCGGGACTTGAAACAAACACTGGGTAAATGGCAGACTGAACTTCACGGGCAGGGATGGAACAGCCTGTACTGGAATAATCATGATCAGCCGAGGATCGTTTCCAGATGGGGCAACGACAGAGAGTACCGGGTGGAATCGGCGAAGATGCTTGCCACCATCCTTCATATGATGCAGGGCACACCCTATGTTTATCAAGGTGAGGAAATCGGGATGACGAATATCGTTTTTGATGATATCCGGGACTACCGCGATATTGAGACGATTAATTTATATAATGAAAAAATTTCGGAAGGCATCCCGCATAAAGAGGTCATGAAATCCATCCATGTAAAAGGAAGGGATAATGCCCGCACCCCGTTCCAGTGGGACCGCAGTCATCACGGCGGCTTCACGACCGGGACACCTTGGCTTGAAGTGAATGCAAACCATAAGGAAATCAACGCGGAAGATGCACTGAAAGATGAGGACTCCATCTTCCATTACTATAGAAAGCTGATCCGATTAAGGAAAGAGCACGACATCATCGTGTACGGCGGGTACGATCCGATCCTGGTTGAACACCCTGAAATTTTCGCCTATAAGAGAAAGCTCGGAAATGAGACACTGGTTGTCGTCGCGAACTTTTATGGAAACGAACCGGAGCTGTCACTGCCGGAACAATTAGACGGCACCAGCTGCGAAATCGTGATAAACAACTGTGAAGGGGCATCCGGACGGCCTTCCGGATTGAAAACTTTACGTCCATATGAAGCAATCGTCTATCTCATAAAACACTAAACCGCTTACAATCCATACCAATAATTGTATAATAAGACATATACCAGACAATGAACTGACAAGCCCTATGTTAAAAGGAAGTGAACAACATGGCCACCATAAAAGATGTAGCCAAGCTTTCCGGGGTCGCGGTCTCCACCGCTTCCTACGCGCTCAACAACAGCACGAAGGTCAGCGAAGAAACCCGGCAGAAAGTATTGGCCGCAGCAAAAGAATTGAATTACCAAAAAAACGGACTCGCTTCCGATTTGAAAAGGACAAGCACAAACACGATCGCTCTGATCCTCAGCGACCTGTCAGGGCCCTACTACTCCGAACTGATCAAAGGCGTCCAGGATGTTGCGTCGACGAACGGATACGATTTGATCGCCTGCAGTTCGATCGGCGGGGCACAGTCCACCGCTGTGAAATTCCTGCGTGAAAAGCGTGTGGATGGCGTGATCATCCTTGCTCATAATATCGATGACAACACCATTCTTGAGTCAGCCCGGGAAGGCTTCCCGATTGTCGTCCTCGACCGGAGTGTGCAAAATGATCATGTCGTCCAGATCGAGGTTGACAATGAACACGGGGCATTCATGGCGACTGAACACCTGATAGAAAAAGGCAGCCGGGACATTGCCTTTGTAAGCGGACCTTATAACTCGCATGACAACGAACTCCGTTTCAAAGGTTATCAGGCCGCACTTGAAAAGCATGGAATCGATTATCGTTCCAAATGGAAAGTGTCTGGAGGCTTTACGAGGGAAGGCGGCTATCAGGCGACGAAGATGCTCATCGCCCAAAAGGATGTCCCCCAGGCCATCTTCTTCGCCAATGATGAAATGGCCATCGGCGGACTTCAGGCATTGAATGAAAAGAAAATCTCTGTCCCTGATGACATATCAATCATCGGATTCGACGATATCCAGCTTTCAGAATATGTCTCTCCTCCGCTGACAACGATGCGCCAGCCTAAATACGAAGCCGGCGCCCTGGCAGTACACTTGATCTTCCAGGTACTGTCGAAGGAAAAAGTCGACCACAATTACAAACTGACGACGGAACTGATCGAACGGAAATCTGTCAAAGGATGATGGTCCGCGACATGGCAAAGGCCCGTCCCGCACTGCTTTAAAGCGATGCGGGACGGGCCTTCATTTTATTATAGGATCTCTTTAAAATCCCTTGCCTGCAGATCGAGCTGACGGGCTGCATGGCCGATCTCTTTGAATGCGGCGACCGCCTGTTCGTTGAGGTCCTGATTGTTTGAGATTCCTGCCTGTGAGCGGATCGTCCCTTCACTCACCTTGTTGATTTCAGAGGTGATCCCTTCGATGCGGGCGTTGACTTCGCCGATCGAATCCTGGACGCGGGTAGCAAGCTTCCTTACTTCACCCGCCACAACATTGAAGCCTCTGCCATGTTCACCTGCGCGGGCCGCTTCGATGGCTGCATTCAATGCCAAAAGATTCGTCTGGGCTGCGATTTCCCTTATCGTTTTCACAATGCTTTCAATCGATTTTGCCTGTGATTTAAGAGATGCCATGATTTCGAGATTTTCCTTCGACTCTTCGACGAGTCTTCCAATCGCTTTTGCCGCTTCTTCACTTCGACGGATGCCGTCCTCCGCTTTACCACTGAGTTCTTCAGACATCTTCTGCAATTGAGATGCCACCTTCACAGCCGTGTTTTCCCGTTCTGTGATATCCGTTGCCACTTTTACCACCCCCACGACCCTCCCGCGCTCATCTTTGACTGGCGTATAGGTGGCTTCAAGCCAGATAAGGTCACCGCGCTTTGTCACACGCTGGATCTTCTCCTGAAAACTTCTACCGTTCCGCAGGTTCCTCCATAACTCCTGATACGCGCGGCTTTCGGCAAATTCAGGTGTACAGAATGCCCTGTGCCTCATGCCGGGCATCTCTGCTGCTCTATATCCGACCGTGCCCGCAAAATTCTCATTCGCCCACAGCACATTTCCTTCCGGGTCGAATTGAATCATCGCAAGCGACCCTTTAATCGCGTCCATTACCTGTACTGCCCCAAATCCCTGATTTCTTTCTTCGATTTCTGTAAGTGTACTGTTCATCCTCATCCTCTTTTCTGGAATCAAGCATCATATGTATTTTCAACCGTGAGTTAAGATACATTCTGCTAATCGTAAGACTATCGTACTAAGTAAATTTAAATTTAACAATTTACAACTCTCGAAATCGAAACATTTCTATTAAAAAAAGCGTGCGGTCCAGGCCACACGCTCTTTACTCTTATTCACCCTGCAAAGCTGCTTCATCCATTTCCACGACATTCTCTTTTACTTCTGCCGGAATCGTGATGTCCTCGATCTCATTGAACTTGGAATAGCTTCCCGTCATCTTCTGGACAGATTGCACCTTCTCCCCTTCAATCTCCATATCGAAATCCATGTTCACTGTGAAATTCAAAGGGTGATAGGTTTTTTTGTCAATTTCATAGGTATAGTCCAATTTGTTTACTTTCAAGCCTTCCAGCATCTCCTTCGGCATCAAACCTTCAGGCATCGTGGCCTCGACCTGTTCCTCTACAAGATTCTGATACTCTTCCCCGGAAGCAGAGAATGAGATGACATAGCGATCATCTTTCTCATCCACTTTAACATCTTTGATGTATTCCTTCATTTGCTTGAGCTGCTCAGTCGCATCCGCTTGATCCTTGCTCATCTGGACAATTGAGTCAGACATTTCCTTAGGCGCGGCCTGCCACTGGTTACTCATCGAATCCTTCGTATACATTCCTTCTTCGGTAAAATAGGTTTCCGCTTCAATCGGCATTCCCATCATCGTCATTTCTGTCGTCTGATACAGCCCGAGCGGCTCTGTGACATAATCCATTTCGATTGTCGACTCCTGCGTCACTTTTTCAGCATCTTCAGCAGCCGGGATGATATCCTGCTCCATCTCCATTTTCACATGAAAACTTTCAAGCTTCTCCGACGCTGCAATCGATGAATTGATGATGTCTTCCACATCTTTCCCGCTCGTTGTCGTCCCGCACGCCGTCAAGCCAACCGCCAAAAATATTGCTGAACCCAGTCCCAGTAATTTCTTCATGATATCCTCCTCTTGTATAATTCAGTCTACCTGTATATACGGCTACACATGAAGAAAGTTTCAAAAAAAAGGAAAAAAGAGTCGAATTCCCTTTTTACCAAGTTCCGTCTGCAACAATTATTTTGATTGCCTGCTGTTAATCAGTCCTTTATAAACCCCTTCAAGTTTGGTCATGCCCCACTGCAGTGCAAGCCCCTGAAGTGAAATCCCGATGATCGCCGTAACGGTCAATAACCACATGGACACCCCGCTCTGAAGATTGACGATCGTGCTTCCCATATAAACCAGATGTCCGAATACCACAACGATCCCATCATAAAAACTGCTCACTGTTTCTTCTATAAAAAAAATGATAAATGATTCCGCAAGCAGGAAGCCAAGCAAAATGGAGATGAGGAGCGTCCACGATTGATATGTAAGTTTTTCAACATAAGGAGAAATATAATATTTTGTAATGGTCTTCAACCTGAACAAGTAGATGACCCTCACAATCCTCGCCATCTGGAAAAACTGATCGAATGGAAGAATCGCTATGACCAGGAAGGGATTTTCCTTCAGGAACTCCCACTTCTTCTCGGCCTTTAGCAGCCTCACCACAAAATCGGCGAAAAAAATCCCCCACACAAGCCAGTTCAAAAGCGAATTATGATTGTCTTCCTGCCACAAGTTGATGATTGTCACCATCACAAGGAGGAGCATGAACATCTCATATATGATTTTCATGATCTTTTGCATGAATGCCCCTCCTTACCTTCGACTTTTATGTATTTATATTGTACCAAAGATGGAAGGGTTATCTGAGGTGAGACTGGGTAATCGTGGAAGAATTTTATTTTCCAAAAAAAGAAGAGCCTCCAACCCGCTGGCTGGAGGCAAACCTTCATTCTTTTTTCATACCCAATAACTCTTCAATCTCTTCTCGATTTTGCTCAAATCCAATCAAACTCTTCACCAGCTTTTTCTTACCAAGCAGGCCTTTCTTGTAAAAGGCAAATGCCGGGACAATCCGTGAGCCGAATGTTTCTTTCATCTCTGCTTCGAGTGATTCATCCGCCCCAACATCTTTGTGATTGTATTCGATATGCTGCTCCGACAGGTACTCTTTGGCAGCCTGACAGTCGGAGCAGGTCGGACGTGTGTAGAGTTCAATCATTAATTCCTGATTCATATTAAAGTTTCACTCCTCAAACGCGTGATGGTTTGAATCCTTTCAGTCGCAGGGCATTGAGCAACACGGATACAGAACTGAAGCTCATGGCAGCCCCTGCGATCATCGGATTCAATAAGGGGCCTCCGAATAGGTAAAGCACACCCATCGCAACCGGAATCCCAAGAATGTTATAGGCAAATGCCCAGAAAAGATTCTGTTTGATGTTCCTTATTGTTGCTTTGCTCAGTTCAACGGAGGTCGGTACGTCCATCAGGTCGCTCCTCATCAGGACGATATCGGCTGATTCCATGGCAACGTCCGTACCGGAACCGATGGCAATCCCGATGTCTGCCTGCGCAAGGGCGGGTGCATCGTTGATGCCGTCACCGACCATGGCGACTTTCCGTCCTTCTTCCTGCAATTTTTTGACTTCATTCGCTTTGTCTTCGGGAAGGACTTCGCTCAGCACCCGGTCGATTCCGACCTGTTCCGCGATGGCCTGAGCCGTCCGCTTGTTGTCACCCGTGATCATGGCGACTTCGATACCCATTTTATGAAGCTTTTCAATGGCCTTGAAGCTCGATTCCTTGACCGTGTCAGCGACAGCGATGATACCGGCGATTTCTTCTTCCACTGCAATATACATCGGGGTTTTCCCTTCGGCTGCAAGGCGGTCGGACGTTTCATTGAGATCACCGAGATCCACATTATTTTCATCCATGAGCTTCCGGTTTCCGAGTAGCAGGTCTTTCCCGTCTACTGTCACCTCAAGCCCCTGGCCTGTGACAGCATCAAAGAAATCCGTTTTAAGTAAAGACAACCCTTTTTCCTCTGCAGCCCTGACGATTGCTTCACCCAGCGGATGCTCAGATCCTTTTTCAGCCGAAGCGGCAAGGGTCAGGAGTTCTTCCTCCACGATGTCCCCGGCCGTCACGATATCCGTCACGACAGGCTTCCCTTCTGTAATCGTACCGGTTTTATCAAACACAATCGTATTGATTTTGTGGGTGGACTCGAGTGCCCCCCCGCTTTTGATAAGCACGCCATTTTCGGCACCTTTCCCCGTTCCGACCATGATGGCGGTCGGAGTGGCGAGTCCAAGGGCGCATGGACAGGCAATGACGAGAATGGAGATGGCAATCGTAAAGGCGAAGAGACCGGTTTCACCGCCGATGAACCAGGCAAGCCCCGTCACGATGGCAAGACCGATGACGATCGGCACGAAATAGCCGGAAATGATATCGGCCATCTTTGCAATCGGTGCTTTTGATCCCTGTGCATCTTCGACCAGTTTGATGATTTGAGAAAGGGCTGTGTCTTTCCCGACCTTGGTCGCTTCATAGCGGATCGAACCGTTTTTATTGATGCTTGCGCCGATCACTGCTGATCCTGCTTCTTTTTCCACAGGGATGCTTTCCCCTGTCAGCATCGACTCATCCACCGACGTCTTCCCTTCCACTACCACACCGTCCACAGGAAGCTTTTCCCCTGGCTTGACGATGATGATGTCGCCGACTTCCACCTCTTCAATTGAAATTTCGGTTTCCATGCCGTCCCTGATGACCGTCGCTGTTTTAGGGGCCAGCCCCATCAGCTTCTTGATCGCTTCAGACGTTTTTCCTTTTGACAGTGCTTCGAAATACTTCCCTAACGTTATCAACGTCAGGATGACCGCAGCCGATTCATAATAAAGATCCTGCGCGTAGCTCTCATTTCCCGATAAGATGAAAATGGACGCAATGAAGCTGTATACAAAGGCCGCACCGGTTCCGAGGGCAACCAGGGAATCCATATTCGGATGGCGCTTGATCAGTGTTTTGAATCCGACTGTGAAGAATGGTTTTCCCATCACCATCACCGGAATCGTCAGGACGAGCTGAATAAGCGCAAATCCTGTCGGGTTGGTCATCGGATCGATGGCATCCGGCAGCGGCATCCCGAGCATATGTCCCATTGAGACGAGCAGGAGCGGGATCGTGAAGACAGCCGAGATCCAGAAGCGTTTCCACATATGCTTGATATGCCGTTCTTTCTTATCCCTGTCTTGATCGGCTTTATCCTCTGTCTCCACATCTTCCTGCGCTTCATATCCCACTTCGGATACCGCTTTTTTGATGTCGGCAGCGGTTACGACTGACGGATCATATTCAACGACCAATTTTTCGGTCGTCAGATTGACGCTTGAATGTTTCACACCCTCTAACTTATTTGCCGCTTTTTCTACCGACTGTACACAGGAAGCGCAGGTCATGCCAGATACGGAAAATGTTTTCTTTTCCATTTCCGAGATGGCTTTGTAACCCGCCTCGTCAACGGCTTGCTTTATTTGATCAAGGGTAATTTCATTTTCATCATACGTGATCCTCAGTTTTTCGGTGGCCAGGTTCACGTTCGCTTCCTGGACACCACTCAATTTCCCGGTTGCTTTTTCCACCGTCTGTGAACACGACGCACATGTCATCCCTTCGATGCTTAATGTTTTTTCCGTCATCGTGCAAGACCACCTTTGTTATTTTTTCGGTTCTGTTTCATATCCCGCTTCCGTCACGGCTTTGCTCAGGCTTTCAGGGGATTGTTTCGTTTCGTCGTATTTCACTTTTGCAGATGCATTTTCAAGGTCTACTTTAGCTTTTTCCACTCCGTCGAGTCCGTTTAGTGTGGTTTCTACTTTCTTCACGCAGTTTCCGCATGTCATACCTGATACGTTTAATAATGTTTTTTCCATGTTTGAACACTCCTTAAGTTATATTTAATATTTTTCCATTAATACCGTTATTGATTTCAGTGGAAGACTACGCTTTCCGCGGGCGGCCCGTGAGCCTCCTCGTCAAAGAGGGGAACTGTCCAACTACATGGCCTAGAGACACATGTCATAAGCCAAATCATGCCGGGTATACTGACGTTTTGCAGTAGATACTACCTTAATGCCGGCAGTTCATGCCGTGGTCTTTTTTGCAGGTGCACTGGCCGGGGACGCAGTTGCAGACGACTTGGTCGACGGCGTCTTTTTTCTTATTTTGCAGGACTTCTTCTATCATGGCGATGTCGTCATGGCTGAGTGTTGCGTCTCCGATCAGATCGGCTATCGTCTTCCCTACTGCACGGCTGCAGATGTGATGGAACAGCCCTGCTTTCAGGGTATTGAGACTGTCTTCTTCGCTGACCGCGGCTGTGTAGATGAACCGGTTGCCTGACTTTTCGGTTTGCAGCATCCCTTTTTTGACGAGACGCCCGATGAAAGTCTTGGTCGTCGCAGGCTTCCAGTCCATCTTTTCCTGCAGGACATGGCTGATTTCCTTGCTGGTCACTTCTTCAAGGGCCCACACGACCCTCATGACTTCCCATTCAGAATCCGTGATTTCCGGTTTTTCTTCATTGGGCAAATGACAACACCTCCTATATCGTTTACATTTGTAATCAACTTATATTTAGAGTTTACAACTGTAATCGTTTTTAGTCAACCATTTTGTTTTCTTTTTATCAAAATGGGCTGAACAGGATGTTTTATTATTCTGTACCACTGGACGGCTATTATAAACTGCACGGAAAATGCATAACTCCATAGAAAAAGCTGGACAGGAGTATTCGCCTGCCCAGCTTTTGGTTCACTTTCTTTTTTCAAGCCTGCCGTCGTTCATTTCATATATATTGTCACATAGATGAAGGATGGTTTCATCGTGGGTGACCATGACGGCGGCTTTCTGTTTTTCTTTCACAATCTTTGAAATGAGCTTGATGATGTCGATGCTCCGGCCTGAATCAAGACTGGCGGTCGGCTCATCGGCCAGGATGATGTCGGCGTCATTCATGAAGGCGCGGGCAATTGCTACCCTCTGCTTCTCTCCTCCGGACAGCTGATAAGAGTAATGATCGGCCCGGTTCTCAAGACCCACTGACTTTAAAAGTTCTTCCGCCCTCCTCTTTGTGTCTCCATTCCACTTACCCGCGAGCTCTGCAGGCAGTTTGAGCTGCTCTATCACTTTAAGATACGGAACAAGATTGGAGGATTGAAAAATATAGCCGATTGAATGAAGTCTCACTTCAGACTTTTGTTTATCGGAAAGTGAAGCGATGTCATGGCCGTTTACAAGCATCTCCCCTTCATCGGGGGATAACAGTGCGCCTGCAATCGACAGGAACGTGCTTTTCCCTGATCCCGACGGTCCGAGTACCGCGGTCAGCTTGCCTCTCTCAGCTTTAAAAGAAAGAGAATGAAGGACATCGACCATCTTTTCGCCGTCCTTGAAGGTCTTTCTGATTTCTTTCAGTTCAAGTGGCCAGGTATTCATTATTGAGCCCTCCCCATGGCAGTCAGCGGGTCCGCTTTTACAATATTGGCTGCAGATACAAGTGCACCTGCAAGCGAAACGATCAGCAGCACCCCTGAAAATTTCAATATAAGGTTAATATCGAAGACAAAAGGGATGTCCTCTGGAAGCAGATTTGGAAGTAAGGCGGTGAACCCGACTGACGTTCCGATGCTGACGAGCGAAAGGATCAGTACCTGAAAGAGAGTGGAACCGATCAAGAATCCGTTCTTTGCCCCGATGGCCTTCAACACACCAAACTCATTCATTTTTTGGATTGTCATGATAAAGAAGAACGCCGCCAGGACAAATACAGCGATCACGATCAGAAACGCAAGCATCATATAAAGCGAGCTTTGCTCTGCCTGGTAGCCGGGGATGCCCCCGATTACCTCATCCTTGGATACCCAGTTACCGCCTTCGACCTCCGATTTCACGATTTCCCTCAGCTTTTGATTATCTTCTACCATGACAAGTGCATTCACTTTATTCTTTTGATTCTCCGGGACCAAGTCATTCCACAGATCGATGTTCATGAACACAGCGGGTGTATGGCTGAACGTTTGCTGCTCCGTGAATCCGGCAACGGTAAATACTTTGTCAAACTGTTCGTCATAGAGCCTGTCCCCGATTTCTATCCCCTCTTTTTGAAGGGTGATATCGGCCGTGACGCTGGCATCTCCAGATTTAAAGCTTTCTCCATCCGTCACGTTTGGCATCAGAAAGCCGTCGGGTTGGACGGCCATGACGGTGATATCGACCGTCTGATCCGTGCCTTCTTTTTCTAATGAACGCATTTGGAGGTTCAATGGCTCAATTCCGGGAGAAAAAGTATTAGACGAAACGTCAATCCGTGACCGGTCGATCCGCCCTTCCGCCCCTTTATCCAGATAGAACGCATGAACATCCATGTTCTGTATGGATGAGGCATTGTCTGATGAGAGACCGCCTGCAAGGCCGCTTATGATAAAAACGAGGGAGGCAACGAAAAACAGGATGAACCCGATCAGTAAATACCTCATCTTGTAAAAGCGAATTTCTTTTAATGACAGTGAAAACATATCTCTGTTCACCTTCCTTTAAGATTAGTACAAAACCAGAATACTTCCTGAATATGAACGGAAGATGAACACAAAAAAATATCAGCCATTTATCGAATGGCTGACATTTTTTTGTTTCAAAGGAAGGTTAACCGTAAAAGTGGATCCTTTCCCTTTTTTACTGTCAAGATGGATGGTTCCTCCGTGAAGATGGATGATCGTCGAAACAATCGACAAACCAAGCCCGGTCCCTTCAACCGTTTTCGTCCTGGATGTATCCGCCCGGTAAAAACGGTCAAAGACTCGCTCTTTTTCCCCTTCAGAAAGTCCGATGCCTGTATCCTTGAAGAGGATGGACACGATTCCTCCTCTCGATTCAACGCTGACATCGATTGTGCCATTGGGGAGGTTGTATTTAATCGCATTGGACAACAGATTGTCCCAGACGGTACCGAGAAGCACGGGATCTCCGCTAATCTCTTGATCGGGAAGCGAGTAGCCGAGCATGATCCCTTTTTCACTGATGACCCATTGATATTGGCTGATGCGTTCCTTAAGCTGTTCCGACACATTGAAAGTTTCTTTTTTTAAAACGTCGTCGTTCCGGTCGAGTGATGCCAGGAGCAGCAATTGTCTGGTCAAGTTGGAGAGTCTGTCGATTTCTCCATTCATGATGGAAATATACTGATTCTTTTCTTCTGCAGACAGGTGTTCACTTCCCAGCAGATTCGTGTATCCCTTAATATTCGATAATGGCGATTGGATATCATGGGAGACATTCGAGATGAACTCCTTCCTCACTTCATCAAGCTGACCGAGCTGTGTGGACATCCGGTGAAAGCTTGAGGCAAGCTGGCCGATTTCATCCCTCCTGCCCCGGTCCACCTCCACTTCATAATTTCCGCGGGCAAGCGAATGGGTCGCTTCCGTCAGTTTCGAGATGGGCTTGATCAAAAAGCGCGTCCCGATGATGACGAACAGGATGCTCAAACATAAGGTCAATATGAGCAGCCATCCGAACAGCAGATGCATCTCATTGAAGAGCAGCTTGATATCTGGACGAAGGAACAGTGCATACCGTTTGCCATCATGATCCAGCGGCACGCCGATCGTATTGGATAGTTCATTGGCAAAAAAACCCGTCACAAACGTTTTATCCGGAAATTCCCGCATGCCATGATAGGTATCCCCACCAAGCACCTTGCGAACGGCGGATGGATTCAGTTTCTTGTCCCGGTAAGGGGCACCGAAGAACTTCCCTTTATCCGTCTTTCCATCCACGAGATAAAATTGATAGCCGGCGGATGCTGCATGTTTCAGGTATTCATCGATGCCAACCTCCGGGTGTTCCTCTATAAATCCGGCCATTTCCTTGCCGATCCCCGCATTCTTCAAATCATTCTGGGGTTTCAAATACTGCTGATAGTAAACATTCGATAAGATGAACGCGATGATGCCGCTCAGGATCATGATGCCGATTGTATAAACGGTAAACTTTATATACAAAGACTTCATCGCTTCATCTCCAGGGCGTATCCCACTCCGCGCACCGTCTTGATGACGAAGTCACCTGAGATACCCGAAAGGCGTTCCCTCAGTCGTTTCACATGTACGTCCACCGTCCGTTCGTCTCCTTCATAATCAATTCCCCAGACTCTTTCAATCAGCATGTCCCTCGACATCACATGGTCCGGATTTGACATGAATAAATAAAGGAGTTCGAACTCTTTCAACGGTAAAAGCAGTGTCCGGTCCCCTGCACTGACTTCGTACTTATTGCGATCAGCTGTCACGGTTCCGATCCTGACCACATTTTCATCCTCTTTTTTTCCATACCGGCGGGCCAATGCTTTCAAACGAAACAGCAATTCTTTCGGTTCGAACGGTTTTACGAGATAGTCATCCGTTCCGGAATTATATCCGCGTTCCTTATCCTCGATCCCGCCCTTTGCGGTTAAAAGAAGGACGGGGATATCGTATCGATCCCTGATTTCCTTTGTGAGATCATAACCGTCCATGTAAGGCATCATCACATCCACAACCGCAATGTCACAGGCTTGATTTTTCAGTACATCCAGTGCCTCCATGCCATTTTTAGCAGCATGGACGATATAGGACTCCTGTGAAAGGTGGAGTTGAAGCAGATGCAGAATATGCGGGTCATCATCGACGATCAAGATGTTCATTATTTAATCCTCCTTGCGTTAATGGATTATGTATCAGTTCATTCTGTTAAAGGGTTCGTTTATCTTTATTATACCCTTGGCTTTCTTTCTGTCACTTGTTAACAGAAAAAGCCCGAGAGGTTTTATAAAGAATGGAAAAAGTAAATAAATATGAAAGAGTTCATTTACTCAACTTATAAAAAATGAAGAATCTAAGCCCACGAAAAAAAGAGCCCTCCATCAGGAGAGCTCTTTTTCAGCAAAGCTATTACGCTTTAACGACGTTAGTCGCTTGAAGTCCACGTTGACCTTGTTCAGTGTCAAACGTTACTTTTTGACCTTCGTCTAAAGATTTAAATCCTTCGCCTTGGATAGCTGAGAAATGTACGAATACATCTTCTCCACCTTCGATTTCGATGAAACCGAAACCTTTTTCTGCGTTAAACCATTTTACTGTACCTTGTTGCATAATTGTTTCCTCCTGCGTGGATTCGAGTCCACATTTTATTACTATTATTGCTCAATTAGATATCAAAGGCGAAAAGTTTAAATACTTTCATTCCTTACAGACCGAACAAAAATAATTCTTCCTTAGAATAACAGGTGTTGCGTAGAAAAGCAAACTTTATTTTACGGAACTTCGTTTTTTACTCCGAATAGATGCTTCAGTTATTTACCGCCAAGCAATAAAACGGCATCATATTAGCTTTTCATCAGACACCGCCTGATGAGTACTGGAAATCATTACTTTGTTTCCACGTTCAACTGATTCTCAGCTTCACTCACAAGCTCTTCCATAAATTCATTCACTTCCCCGACAAGCACCCCTCCGTGACCCGTGCACATGATCTCGGACTGAAAATGAAGGGGAATCCTCAATGCCTCAAGAAACCCGGGTAAGTCGGAAGTCGAAACCCCTCCGCCTTTCAAATAGTCAACCCATGCTTGACGGAGCTCTTTCCCTTCTGAAACAAGCCCTTCCTCTGACAGCGGATCTCCGAAAAAACACAGCAGGTCACCGGTAAAAAGAATCCGGGACGGCCGGTGGTAGTAGATGACGGAACCGGGAGAATGGTAACCGGCAAGCATATAGTCGAACTCCCCGGCCACTCCCTGGTCACTAAGTTCACGGTCAAACCCCCGGATCTCTTCACCTTCTTTCGGGTGAATGAGTTTCTTCGCATGTTTAAACATCTGTGCACCTTCTACATGATCTTCATGTCCATGGGTAGCCAGCACAAGCTTCACATCGTCTGCCGTTTTCCCCAAATGATGGAGGGCTTGAAGAAGGTAATTGCTGTGTTCTTCTTTACAGGAATCAATCATGATGACTCCGTCTTCCTCCAGAACGAAATAGCAATTATTATAAGATTTCCACTCCGTATCCCAAAAGGCAATAGCATATATACTGTCTTTCACTTTATCCACTAGAAAATCCATGACTCATTCTCCCATCATCAAGCTACTTTCTTACCTTAAACCGCTTTGCCTTTCCCTGCTTCTCCCAAGCCATTTCTCTTCTTCATCGGCTGGAACCTGAGATACGTAAACGACCTCCACAGCCATTCGAACGGTCCGAAACGGAACTTCTTAAGCCACCATGTGCTGAAGACCATTTGCAGTGAGAAGATGACCAGGCAGATGACGGTGCCAAGCCAGAGACTTACATCCCCATAAAAGCCAAATCCAACAAAGATCCCGACAGACAAGATGGTTTGCATCAGGTAGTTGGTCAGCGCCATCTGACCTGTGAATCCAAGTGGACGGAGCTTACGCTGCCACCCTTCTCTTCTCAGCAAGAGCGTCAGGGATGAGATATAAAAGAAGCAGAGCGTCAGCCCGCTCAAGCTGGTGAACAGCTGCACGACAAATTCCTGTTTCACCCCGAGGTCCCAGACCTTTGTCATATACATGGCAAGAATGAGGACCAACGGTACACTGATCACGAACGACAACGTGCGGATCTTCCTGATGAACCCGGCATGCTTTTCAACATCACGGAAGATGCCCGCTTTTCCTGCAGCCAGCCCGAACAGGAACATGGCAAGCACAGGGAACATCGCTGGAATCAGGTTTGCAAGCATAGCAGGCACCTCGGTTCCAAGTCGGTAGGAAACCCACTCGGTATAACTTCCATGCTCATACACATGCAAGTATTCTTCCATACTCCCGTACAACATGCTTGCAGCCGAAGCTGATTCCGTTTGTTCAAGGAAACTCGAGGGGATCAAGAGCATTAGGGCGAATAATGCATTGATGGCAAACAATAAACTGAATGCCCAGATGACCATCGTCTTAATCTTTCTTTTATAAAAGAAAATAAGCAGCAGCCCGGCAGCCGCATACGTATGAAGGATATCACCGAACCAAAGTCCGATCAGATGCGCAATTCCGAAAAGCAGCAGGGCGAAGATCCTTCTCAAGTAAAGGCGGTTCATACGGAGTCCCTTCTCTTCGGCACGGCTCATAAAAATATAGAAACCGAGTCCGAACAAGAACGAGAAAATCGTGAAAAATTTCATGTCCACAAACAATGCAAAAAACACATCAATCCAGTGATCCACTCCACTATAATCGACAGGGATACCGTACATCGATTTCATGAATTCCGGGGAATGGAACGTAGGCATATTAACAAGGAATATACCGAATAAAGCGAATCCGCGGATGACATCAATGGTGACCATCCGTTCTTTCCCTAATACAGGTGACGATTTCATGTGGTTTCTCCTCTTCTTTTATTGTATATATTTTACATTCTGATCTATAAAATTATATACCAAATGGAGAGGGGAAGAGTACAACTATTTTCAGAAGGTAAGAGCCTTTTGTTCAGTTTGAGAGGCGGAGCTATCTTTCTGCCGCTTTACGCTCTTCCCTGATATGCTTGAGTGTCACGATAAGACCTGTAAAACCTGCAGTGAAAGACCCCGGCAGGCTGTATAAAAGATACTTCCAGTCGCCGGTTAATAATGAAATCACTGTAAAGATAACCGGAAAACTGACTAAAACAAATAATGACGTAAAAAGGGCAATCTTATTCCCTGTTTTCATATTGACCTTCCTTTCTCCATCACAGGGGAGAAGTGACATCTTCTCCCCTGCCGGACTTAGTTCAGGACCCACTTATCTTTCATGAACAGAATGCGCCCGATGATGAACACAACGAGCATCACAATCAAGTTGCTGGAAACCGTGATTGCCAGATGCTGATAATCGACGATTCCAAACAGCAGCTCTTTCATTTGGCTGAATAAATTCAAGATCGGAATGGCAAAGTGATGGACTTCAAGTTCGTTCACGCCCAGGCTGCTGATGATCATCCCCGGGAACATCGCAAGCATCGAAATAGGTGTATAGTAGCTTTGCGCTTCCTTCACTGTTTTCCCCATGATGCTTGTGATCATCATGATCGAAGCATTAAATACGGCATAGACCAATATGACAAGCAAAGAGATGCCGGCGATCAAATAAAGATTATCTCCAAACGAGATGGCTTCTTTTAATTTTTCCGTAAAGAAGGTGATTTCAATCATCATGACCAAGAGGGTGATGAATCCCATGAGCGTGCTCAAAGTCGAGATTGCGAGCCATTTTGCCAGGACAAGTGTCGAACGGTTGACTGGAGTCATCAGCAAAGCTTCCATTGTCTTCTTTTCTTTCTCACCGGCAAATAACTCAACGGCAGATGGACTGGCCCCGATTCCGATTGCGATGGCAAGAATGAGCGGAACCAATAAAGCGAGCATGTTGACGCTCAAATCCTCGGACATTTCTTCCTGGTTGACTGTAAACGGCTGAATTATGGATAAGTCCGTTCCCTGTTGTTCCAGGCGCCGGGCTGTGATTTCTTTTTCAAGAGTGGTGAATTCATTGGTGATAATCGCAATCAGACTTGACGATTTCTGACTGAAAGAGTCGCCTATGACGGTTACCTCCGCTTTTTCTCCCTGTTCCACCGCTCTCATAAAATCACCGGTGACGATCAGTCCTGCCAGCGCTTCTCCGTCGCTGACCATCTCTGCAGGATCGGATGATTTTTCGACTTTCACATTTTCATAGGAAGAAATCCTGGCAAGGATCTCTTCGTCGGCATCCTGATTCACGGCCAGCGTATACGTATCTCCCTTATCATCGGATAACATATTTTCATAGAAAAAGGTCAGTCCGCTCATCATCAGGATCGGAAGCAGCACAATCAGAAACAATGTCCTCCTGTCCCTGAAACTGTCTTTCATTTCCTTGAAATAAATTCTACGAAGCATAATGTTCATTCCCCCTGACAAGCTTACTCATGAAGATATAGTTTAAATCACGGCTTTTTTCATCCTTATAGAGTTCCTCGAGTTCGCCTTCATAGACGAGATCCCCTTTGTGAATCATCGCCACCTTACTGCAAAGCATCGATACTTCCTCCATAATATGGCTCGAGAAAATGATTGTTTTCCCTTCTCTCTTCAACTGATGAACAAGCTGCCTGAAGACATTTGAAGAAGTAATATCTAGGCCGGTCGTGGGCTCATCGAACAGGATGATGTCAGGGTCATGGATAAGCGTCCTCGAGATGGCGACTTTTTGTCTCATCCCTTTTGAAAATCCCCCCACTTTCCTGTCAAGATAATCCCTCATTCCGAACATCCGGGCGAGTTCATCGATCCTGACCTTTGTCCGGTGTTTGCTCAACCCATACAAGCCAGCAAAATATTCAAGATTTTCACGGGCTGTCAAACGTTCATACAAACCTGTTTCCCCCCCGAACAGAACCCCCATCATCCGCTTGATTTCATTCGGGTTCTTGACGGTATCATATCCGGAAACCGTCACCGCCCCTTCAGTCGGGGTCAGGAGCGTCGCGATTGTTCGGAGTAGGGTTGTTTTCCCTGCGCCGTTTTCACCGAGAAGCCCGACGACCTCCCCTTCCTTCACTGAAAACTTCACATGTTTCAGCGCGGTCACATAGTTCTTTTTATCTTTGAACTGCTTAGTCACTTCTTGAATTTCAATCATTCCATCCACCTCGTGTTTTATGTTCTTGTCATCATCTTACAAACAAATCAAGGAAGAATCTGCCCTTTTGTCGTGAAAATTCCATTTCATGTCGCGAAAAGGTCAAATCGGGATGAAAACATGGTAAGATAAATGTAACCTTAATTGGAATATTTTATCTATTTGCATACGAAAGGCTGAATGAAATGAAGATTGGATTGGTTGATGACCGGCTGATTGATTTAGATAAATTGAATGGGATCGTGTCAGGGATGACAGGGATTGAAATCGTCTTTTCCACGACATCTGCCGAGGAAGCCTACGAACAGATCAAGAGGGAAACGGTGGACGTGTTGATCGCCGATATCGAAATGCCCAACCTTTCCGGCTATGAGCTTGCTGACATCATTCACTCCCATGCACTGAATATTTCCGTCATTTTCGTTACAGCCAACAGCGGCTATGCGGTCCATGCATTCGAGTTGAACGTCCACGATTATATTATGAAACCTTATACAAAAGAACGGCTGTCCGGATCAATCGAACGGTTAAAGGAAAAAACGAAATCGGCTGAAATGACCGGCAGGCTCTATCTTAAACAAAAGAATGATATCCACATCATCCAGAAGAAAGATATCATTTTCATCGAACGCTCGGGGAGGTCGACCACCATCCATACAAAAGACGAGGAAATCAAGACCTACCTGACACTTAATGAGCTTGAAGGAGAACTGAGGGAAAGGGACTTCATCCGTTCCCACCGCTCGTTCATCATCAATATTCACTTTGTAAAAAACTTCTCACTCTATGCCAAAAATTCGTATATGATCCGGTTTGAAGGCACAGAGGCGCAGGCAATGATCACGAAGGAAAAAGTAGACTTCCTGCAGCAACAATACTTTTAGAAGGTGGCAAAACGTTGAAGCATCAGAATTTATTGTATTGGACTTATATGGCACTATTCAGCTTTATTCATTTGCATTTTTTCCTTGAAGGCTTTTCCCTCGAGCTTCACTATGCCGTCCTGATCCTAGTGATCCTGCCAGTCATATATTACCTTCATCTGATTATTCTTCTCCCCTTATCGCCATTGGGAGCAAGATGGAATTTCAGTCTATTTGTCTTGCAATCTATCATTATAGCTTTTTATTATGGAGCGGCCCCTGCCCCGGAGCACGGAGTCTTATTTTTGCTTTTTATCGGCTTGGAATTTTTGAGAATTGCAGTATCCAGGAGAATTTCGGGTCTGACTCAATCGATCAGACAATTGGAAGATGAACAACAACAGCTGAATGATACGTTCAGGGTCGTACGGAGCGAACGTCATGACTTTCTTAAACATATCTCCGCCATTCATTTCATGCTGGAACACGATGAGATAACGGAAGCGAAAAACTATTTTAATGATCTCGTGGACGGCTATGAAGAAACCAATTTGTCCATCCGCGGTGAAAGAGGCAGCGCAGCCGGTATTCTCCATGATATGTACAGGAGGGGCAGAAGAAGCGGAATCGAGATGGTATATGACCTTGATATGCCTCTATCCACCTTGCCCTTGTCCGATAAAGATCTCGTGACCCTTCTCGGGAATCTTCTGTCCAACAGCCTGGAAGCCTGTGAGGAGTTCCAGAAACACAAAGGGAAACAAGCTGAAATCAGTTTACAATTCTATAAAAGGAGTGGATTGTACATGCTGATTTGTAAAAATGACTCGTTAGAGATTCTCCCTCATATAGTAGATAAACTATATGCAAGTTTTGGACATACGACGAAAACAGGTTCGCATGAAGGACTCGGAACGATGATGATTGATGATGTGGTGAAGAGACACGGGGGTTATTTGGATTTTATCCACAAGAATGAAACCTTTATGGTAAAAATCAAATTCCCGGCGGTTCATTAATGTGGAGTGAATAGCTCAGATCCCGATCCAGCCGGGGTTTAGACGGAAAAAGCAGACAGTAAGGGAATGTATACTTCTTTACTGTCTGCTTAACCGTTCAATTTCTGATTCAACTTTATATATTCTTTTGTTTAAAGCTTCTGTTTTGTTGTCAAGATGGTCAACTATTCTATCGGAATGTATGGACAGGATTTCTGCAAACTCTTTGTGAAATCTCTCTTGTCCCTTTTCCATTCTGAGTTGGCTTTGCTTTATCTCATCAAAGGTTTTCTCAAAATTGGACTTACTCTCTTTCATAATATACTCTGATTTTTTTCATTATAACATGTTATAGAATGGTTGAAACAAAACTTGAAATCCCATGTCTAAAGACAAACATTTTAGAGCGGACTCTAAACAACGCTAATGATTTCCGTGCAAGACTTCGCTTTCCGCGGGTAGCCCGTGAGCCTCCTCGGAGCTAAAGCTCCTGCGGGAAGAAAAGCGGAGGGGCTTTGAAGAGAGGCGGTTGGCATAAGGCGAATCGGCCACGAAGGCGCTCTTTGCCTTCTTGTGGACGGGTTGACTTATGACATGTGCCTCTAAGCCCCGCAGCTAGACAAGTCTCACATAAGCTACTATTCCCGCAGGAGTCTTCGTCTTTCACTCCAATCAACCGCTGAATGAGCTAAACCCTAAATGTACAATGAACAAATTAAAAACCAGAACTAATTTATTTCAGCCTCATTGCAACTATTTCTTCATCCCAGTATAAACGTAGATTGCATCTCTCAGGAATTCCGCCACACCATCCTGCTCTTTATCATAATAGGCTCTAAAGCGTTCATCCGCGACATACATATCTCCGAGACCGGCGTGTGCTTCGCCGCTGTAAGTCGGCCAGTACATGGATATCCACTCTTTATGGAGTTCAGCCGCCTTCTGGGCCGCATCGCCTGATGGATCCCCGGTTTTGAACGCTTCCGCCAGCGTTCGGTGAATTTCTTCGGCAAGTCTGTTCGCACGCTCGTACTCTTCCTGTGACATGTTTTGAAGTTTTGCGTTCGATTGATTAACCGTATCGTCTCCATACTTCTCTCTTACTTCTTTTCCATACTTCCGTTCATTTTCATCAATCATATCTTTTTTGAAACCTTCGAATTTTTCTTTATCAGACATGGTCATTCTCCCTTCCTTAACGGCAATCGTTTTATCGACATTGGCAATCAGCAGATCGAGCTGTTTTCTTCTCTCCAGTAATTGTTCCCGGTGTTCGGCCAATGCGCTTGAAATGTCAAAAGCGGGATCTTCAAGAATACCTTTTATTTGGTGAAGCTCAACGCCAAGTTCCTTGTAAAAGAGTATTTGCTGGAGCTTTTCAATTTCCTTTTCCCCGTAGATCCGGTATCCGGATGAATTGATCCTGGCCGGCTTCAGGATTCCGATTTCATCATAATACCTCAAGGTCCTTGTGCTGACGCCTGCTAACTTCCCAAGCTTCTTCACGGTATATTCCATTGATCTCACCTCCTGACAATTTCACTTTACACGTTGACGCCGCGTAAAGGTAAAGGGGTTTTTTGAAAAAAAACAAATGTTATTCTTTAGTCTATCCGTCTATCCGATACTGCATCACATACCATGTCATACATTTTCCCGACACCCTCATGTGAGGCTTCGAATGAAAAAGAATCTTCCTTTTGGATACCGAGGGACTGTGCTTCTTCTGCTGCATCTATGTTAGCACCCATGAAGATGAAATCCCAGCTGTATTTCTCCTGCTGATGTGTAATCATCCCTTTCACTTTTTCATACGTGTATTCCCGGCTGGCGTTTTCCATGCCGTCGGTCGTGATGACAAAGATCACCTTGCCGGGCTTTTCACTGTCATCTAAAAGAGACAGGCGCCTGCCTGCTGCTGAAATGGTTTTCCCGACCGCATCTAGGAGCGCAGTACAGCCCCTCACATAATACTCCTCAGCCGTTAATCTGGCATGCATGGCATCGATCCCGTCCCAGAGAATCTCCGTCTCGTCATCGAACAGGACAGTCGTAAGCCTGGTTTCCCCTTCTTTGCACTGTCTGCCGATAAATGCATTAAATCCGCCTATCGTATCGCTTTCCAGACCACCCATGGATCCGCTCCTGTCCAGCAAGAAAATAATTTCGGTCAGATTCTTATTCATGTTCATCTTCCTCCTTTTGGTTCATGATATAATCATAATCAACTACATCCATTATTTGGTCGCCTGGAAAGCGACATATTAGAAAATCGGAAGTTCCTGTTCGGACCCGCAAGCGTTGGAAGGCCGAGGACATCAGTGATCCGTCTGAAACGGCTAGAGGAGCCAGGTGCTGGAGCTGTAGATTTAAAAAGGGGGCTTGTCCTTTGCTGAAAGAAGAATGGTTAATTGAACTTGAAGAATATCTGAGTCTTCACCTGCAAGACAGCATCGACTACTACTGTCTTGAAGCTCCCATGGATATTTGCAAGGAAGAGATTGTAACCAGTGAATTGGATGATTTCATCGAAATCAACCGGAAACCCCCGTTCAACCAGGTTCTTTTTCAGTATATCGATGAAAAAGGGGTAGGGGACTCTGTGATCTATAAGAAAGCGGGACTTGACCGCAGGCATTTCTCGAAGATCCGCTCAAACCCGGCTTATCAACCGAAAAAAGCCACCCTCATCTCCCTGGCACTCGCACTTGAACTGAACAGCGATGATACGGAAGATCTGTTGAGTGCAGCTGGATATTCACTATCAGACAGTGACAAATTCGATTTGATCATCCAGTTCTGCCTGGAGAAGGAGATCTATGACCTTCAATCCGTAAATGAGATACTGCATCACTATGGGATAAAACCGCTGAATGTATAAAACTGAAAGAAGGCAAGTCCCCTTGAGACTTGCCTTCTCCATTTATCTCTTTCTGACAGGTATCCAGATTTCACTCTTAAACTCAGGGGAGCTGGTGTCTTTACTTTCGTTCCAGAGGATTTCCGGGCCTTCTGCCTGTTCATAGTTCGAAGATGGAAACCATTCTGAATAGATGCGTCCCCATACGTTTTGAAGCGTGTCCGGGAATGGGCCGGCGGCTTCAAATACTGCCCATGTCAGGGCAGGAACCTCAAGCTTCTCAAAATGGTCCGGACATTCTTTCACCGTGGCTGCGCCGATGTAATGATCGAGTTCTCCCTTCTCTTCCATCCGGCCTTCGGAGAAGTTCGCTGAGGCGCTGATGATACCGGATGGCTCAGTGTCAGACAAATTCTTCATTTCTTTTATCATTTCTTCATTCAAGCTGCTCCACATGGACGCGATTTCCGGGTTGACCCCGCTGAATTGAAGGGGGACCCGCTTCTTTATTCCTGCAATGCGAAAGGCTTCTTTTTCCACGATACGATAATTCATTTCTTTCCCTCCATGTATGGTTAATTGGAAGGTCATCTTTGGAAAGGCTTTGAGGGCATTCCGGTCTTCCCTTGCTGCAGTGGGTGTGCACCCATGATACTCCTTGAATGCCCGCGTGAAGGAGTCGGCAGATCGGTATCCGAATTTCACGGCTGTATCGATCACCTTCACGTGCTGATCTCTCAGCTCCTGGGCAGCCAGAGTCAAACGCCTGCACCGGATGTATTCTGACAGGCTGACGCCTGACAAGTAAGAGAACATCCGCTGGAAATGATATTCAGAACAGACCGCACGCCTCGCGATTTCCTTCATATCAATTTCTCCTGACAAATTCTCTTCTATATAACTCAAAGCCTCATTCATTTTCTGCAGTGAATCCAAATGAATAACCTCCTTTACATCCATAGAATAACAGGGTTTTGAAAGGACCACCCGACAGTTCATGCCGGTTTTTGCAGGGCTCTCCTATCATTTGTTCTTCATCATATATTTCTCACTATAATAGATAGAAATTCAAATCGTGAAGGAAAACCCGGAAAAATTCTAGACTAATAATTTCATTATACAACTACCTCTTTTCGACAATTTACGCTATGATGATATAGTTTAGTAATTTAAATTAAGATGTATGTGGAGGTTTAAACGAAATGGTTTTCAAGAAAAAAGACAAGTTCGCCATTCTTTTGAGCAGCATTGCGGGTAATTTAAAGGAAGGTGCCCATTATTTCGCAGACTATAAAATCACGAATATCACTGATTTAAAAACCTTTTCCGGCCATATGAAGGAACTTGAAACAAAGGGTGACAGTTTTGTCCATGATGTAATCAAGGATTTGAACAAAGTCTTTATCACACCGATTGAACGCGAGGATATCCTTGCGCTTGCAATGAGTATGGACGATGTATTGGACGGCCTTGAGCATACTGCTGCCATGTTCGAAATGTACAGTATCACACAAGCAGATGAATATATGCTGAAATTCGTGGCAGCCATCCGTCAATGCAGTGATGAAATCGAAGCCGCCGTCGAACTGCTGTCAACGAAAAAGTGGACACAGGTGCGCGAGCATTCCATCAAGATCAAAGATTTGGAGTCTAAGTGTGACGGGATCCTCAGACAATCCATCAAGCATCTGTTCAACACTGAAAAAGACCCGATCCGCATCATCCAATATAAAGAGATATATGAAGAGCTCGAACAGGTTGCAGATTACTGCCAGCATGTAGCCAATACATTCGAAGCAATCATCATGAAGAATGCGTAAGGAGCGTAATCACGTATGGATACAGTTTTAATTTTAACGCTTCTCATCGTGGTCGCTGCCCTGGCATTTGATTTCATTAACGGATTCCATGACACGGCCAATGCCATTGCGACTTCCGTCTCGACCAAAGCGTTGAAGCCGAGACATGCCATCATACTTGCTGCCGGGATGAATTTCGTAGGAGCGATGACATTTACAGGAGTGGCCAAGACGATCACGAAGGATATTGTCGACCCGTTCACACTGCAAAACGGGACAACCGTTATTCTGGCCGCCCTTCTTGCAGCGATCGCCTGGAACCTCATCACATGGTATTACGGCATCCCAAGCAGTTCATCCCACGCCCTGATCGGTTCAATTGCAGGGGCTGCCATTGCGGCAGCAGGCTTTAGTGCACTGAATTACAGCGGCTTCATCAAGATCATTCAGGCCCTGCTCTTTTCACCGATCTTGGCTTTCGTCATTGGATTCATTATTTACAGCATCTTCAAAGTGGTATTTAAGAACAGCAACCTGGCGAAAACAAACCGGAACTTCCGTTTCATCCAGATTGCGACTGCAGCCCTCCAGTCGTTTACACACGGGACAAATGATGCCCAGAAGGCGATGGGAATCATCACGATGGCCCTGATTGTAAACAATTATCAAACGTCCGATGACATCCAGACCTGGGTTCAGTTCTCCTGTGCCCTTGCGATGGGACTCGGAACGTCAATCGGCGGCTGGAAGATCATCAAGACCGTCGGAGGAAAAATCATGAAGATCCGTCCGGTCAACGGAGTGGCTGCCGACTTGACGGGCGCTGCCGTTATTTTCGGGGCTACCGCCATCCATCTGCCAGTCAGTACGACACATGTCATTTCCTCTTCTATCCTGGGAGTGGGTTCGGCTCACAGATTGAGAGGGGTTAAATGGGGCACCGCACAGAGAATGCTGATTACATGGGTGATCACCCTGCCGATTTCTGCATCCCTTGCAGCTGTCATTTACTATTTATTGAATCTGTTCTTTTAATAAGGCTCTTTTCGCATATTTTGCTGCTATGAACAATAGAGAATAGCTGAACTTGGGTATTTCCGGCTTGTTCGTACTTCTAAAAGACCACGGTCACCAGCTAAATTAAGTCCGCAAGCCGTTGTACGTAAGAAACAATCTTTAAGAAAACAGTCTTTAATCACAAAAAGGTCTGTCCTTCAACTTGTTGAAGGACAGACCTTTTATTTGTTTACAGTTCAGGCTTTGCCTGTGTGGAAATGCTCGTTTTCGGAAGCGATTTGACCTCCCTGAAACTGACGAAATTCTTTCTGTCTTCGTCCCATAAACGGAATTTGAGCGATGTCAGGCTCGTTGCCAAAGTGATTGTCGGCACATGCTGAAGCTCAGGGATGCTGTTATGCGTCTCTTCCAGCCTGTAGTTCGGCACTCTCGGGCTTAAATGGTGAATATGGTGATAACCGATATTACCAGTCAGGAACTGAAGGACCTTCGGAAGCTTGTAGTAAGAGCTCCCTTCCACTGCGGCCAGCACATATTCCCACTCTTTGTCTTCTTCAAAATATGAATCTTCAAACGTATGCTGAACGTAGAACAGCCAAATTCCGGCTGCACCTGAGATCATGAAGATCGATCCTTGTACGATCAGGAACTGCTGCCAGCCGACTGTCACACACATAATAGCTGCGGCTGCAGCGATCAGTACGTTGACTAGATACGTGTTTTTGCGTTCTTTTTTCCTGGCGTTCTTGCGGTTGAAACGATTTTTGATCAGGAAGACCCAGATCGGTCCCAAGACAAACATGACGATCGGATTGCGGTAGAATCGATAAGCCAGGCGCAATTTAAGCGGAGCTGCCTTGTATTCATCGACCGTCAGCGTCCAGATGTCACCGGTGCCGCGCTTATCCAGGTTGCCGCTTGTGGCATGGTGGACGGTATGATCGTGTCCCCATTGATCAAACGGAAACAGTGTGAGGACGCCCATTGCGGTACCCACAATCCGGTTCGTGCGGCGGCTCTTGAAGAAATTATAATGCGTACAGTCATGGAAGATGATGAAGATCCTTGTCAAGAATCCCGCAGCGATCACCATCGGCACTAAAGCAAGCCAATACGATACGGAAAGACTCTGATAGGCAAGAACCCATAAAATAATAAACGGTATCACCGTATTGATTAGCTGCAATATACTTTCTTTTGTTGTCCCTTTTTCAAAAGGTGCTACTTGTTTTTTCAATGTTTTAAGATTTGTCATTTGTTCAGATCCCCTTTTCATTGGGTTGTAAGAACAACTATATAGGAAGCAGTAACATATTTTTAGTAGTAGGTGTCATAGCCTCGGTATGACAAGTGTCATATATTGATTGATTTCACACACAAAAAAACGCCTGATCCCAGTTGTAGTCATGCTTTAGCATGCCCGGGATCAGGCGGGTTAAATCGGAAAAACAGTTGATTTTTATAAGGCTTCCCATCTTGATCAGGAATTCGTGTAAATCTGAGATATGAGTAAATTTATATGAAAAACCATAGCTGGTCGGCGTTTTCCTATTTTCCGATTTTTTTCGGGAAAAGTCTTAAGGCGGTACTGTAGTTATAATCGACAGCGAAGCGCCTCTCTATAGTCATCTTATCGAAACGAAGTGAATTTCAGCACAATCTTCATGAATTCCTCATAGGACGAATTCCACTGGTTGTACCATTTACGGACGGTTTCGACTAGCCAGAACGGGACCGCTTTCCCGTCAATCAGCTGATAGTAATCCTCATAGCCCTTTTTCAGATGCTCCCAGCGGAAATCGTTTCCGGGAAGGACGTATTCGGATACATCGATGATCTTCGCCCGTCCGTCTTTCATGAGGATGTTTTTCAAATGGATGTCGCGGGGGTTCAGGCCCTTTTCACGAACATAATCCCGGGCAGCTTCCACATCTTCCACGACCTGCCAGGGGATATGGACACCTTGGAGGATGCAGTCGAAGAGTGTGATACCTTCTTCATAACTCAGGACGAGAAAGGTATCATTGGCAGCATAACAGGTGGAGAAATAAGGTGAATCCCCGATCATGCTGTAAACCTCTTCCTCTATCTTTATTTTGTCAGCCTTTTCTTCTGCATACACTTTAAAAGCAAATTGTGGAACATCGAGATGCTGGAAAACAGCCGCGTCCGTCCCCACTCCGATACAGCGGAGGCGGTCATGTCCACCCGCGATCGTGACTGGTTCATTATTTGGATGGGACGTGACAGTCACCTCGGATAAAGAATCAATTGCAGCTTCCCACTTCTGATTCATGTCATTCTCTCCTCATACAAATTGCTTTCTTTGTTATTCGCACAAATATAGCATGTATCAAAAGGAAACTCCAACTATAGCCTATTAGTAATTTTTATCAGTCATTCCTGTTTCAGGCCGTACCTATTCACAGACAATAACCTGACGGACAAAATTCGCTTTCGTGACCTCGCAGCGGTCCGTAATTGTGAACCCGGCTTCATGTATGACGGGATCGACATCCTCGACGGTGACGATGACCGCCTTATCAGCAAACCGCCTTGCACTCTGAAGCATTTCAAGCTGCTCCTCCACTGTGATGACGGAACATAGATTATAAGGAAGATCGATGATGGCCGCGTCGTAATGCCCGGTCACTTCGCGTATGTCCCTAAGCGTCACTTCGCCCTCGAGGCCAAAATGTTCGATGTTCTCCCTCACTCCTGTTAGGATCAGAGGGTTCCGGTCGCTTCCGACGATATCAATCCCCATCGATAACGCCTCCACGAGAACCGTCCCGATGCCGCAGCATGGGTCGATCAGTTTGATCCCGTCCGTTTTAGGAGCGGCAATATTGACGACCGCCCTTGCGACGCGTGTCCCGAGTGCCGTTGAATAGCTGTGCGGTTTCCGCTGATGATGCAGCCAAACCGCTTCGTTCTTGGCATACTCCCCGAGGATCCAGCGCTCACCGATGTTCATGATGCCCAACCATACACTGGGATTGACAAGGTCCGCTTCACCCTTGAAATGAAGGCCGACACTTTTTTCTATGTGCCGGAGTTTTTTGAAACCGACTCTCTCTTGATCGGGGTTTTGGACAAATACGATTTTGAAGCCATCGAATGAATCCAATTTCTTCACTTCTTCTATCAATTCTTCTATACTTCCACCCTCGCAGATAACCCCGAGTCTCTCTTTTATGAACGGGCTTCTGCTTGGGTCGATTTCATAAGAGCTTTCAACAATATCCGATTGGGAGTCCACACCGAATAAAGCCCGCCTCTCCAAAGCGCATAAGCCTTCTTCATTTGGTTCCCAGGTAAAAGTATATATATATGAACTTGGTACGATTGTTAATGTTTTCATAAATTCATCTCCGTGTGATTCGTTAATTTCCTCAAAGCTGCTATTTCTCCATTGTACCATCCTTGTAAACTACCGTCTTAAAGGCCCGTCCGTTGATGCATCAATGCGTCACTTCATTGAGGGACGGACTTTCAGGGATTACATCATGTTAAATCAGGGAACTTCTATATTAAAAGGAGGAGAATGTATGCCGGAAGGTCCAGAAATCAGGAGGGCGGCCGATCAAATTGAACGCGCCCTTCAGCACAAACCAGTGGCGGAAGTGTATTTTGCTTTTCCCGAACTGCAGGGTTACGAGGAGATCTTGCAGGGTGCTGTTGTGACGAGGGTAGACACCAAAGGGAAAGCCATGTTAATTCGTTTCGATAATGGCTATACCATCTATTCACATAACCAGCTTTACGGAAAATGGTACGTAAGGAATGCATATAACTACCCCAAGACGAATCGTCAGCTGCGATTGGCGTTAAATAATGAGAAAAAGTCCGCACTTCTATACAGTTCATCCGATATTGAAGTGCTGCGAGACGAGGAGGTCGGCGGGCATCCATTCATTGCGAAGGCGGGCCCTGATATTTTGAGTGAAAAGGTTACACCGGAGGATCTGCTGCAGCGGATAAAAGATAGGAAGTTTTTCAGAAGGAGATGCGCGATCCTTCTGTTAGACCAGGGATTCGTGGCAGGGATCGGGAATTATCTGAGATCTGAAATACTATTTGCTGCACGCATCCACCCCTCTCTCCGTCCAATTGACTGCAGTGAAGAACAACTTATAAAAGCTGCTGAATCCATCATCCGATTGATGGAACAATCTTACCGGACAGTAGGAATCACGAATGATCTTGAGCTCGCAAAAAAATTGAAGGCTGAAGGTGTCAAACGCTCCCGCTACCGTCACTGGGTTTTCAACCGGGAAGGCGCATCATGTTTCATATGCGGCACCGAAATTAAAAAAACACAAGCTGCTTCCAGGAGACTTTACTACTGCCCGGAATGCCAACATGCAAAAGCCCGTCCCTCGGCGCGTTAATGCGTCAGCGTGCAGCGGGACGGGCCTTTTTTAGTTTCTTGCCTCGTGGACTTTTAATTTCTTCCCTTTAACGGTGGTGGTTTTCATGGCTTGGAGAACAAGCGGACCTTTTCCGTTGAGGATATCGACATAGGTCAGGTTTTCCTGGATGGTTATGATGCCGATGTCTTCTGCGTTCACGCCTTCGATTTTGGCGATGGTCCCGACAAAATCCACTGCCCTGAGCTTCTTTTTCTTCCCGCCATTGAAATAGAGCTTCATGATTTCTTTATTTAATCGTTCGCTTTTATCCGATTTGATGTCCGGCACCTGATTCAGTTTTTCTTCAAAAGCACTCGCCGCCATCTCAACCTGGTCTTTTGAAGGGGCCTGAACTTCAGCGATTGTAAAGCCGATATACGCTTCGATCTCCTCCAGGAATTTATCTTCATAGGGAGTGATGAACGTGATCGCTTTTCCAGAGTTCCCTGCACGTCCTGTTCTTCCGGTTCGATGGACGTAGCTTTCTTTTTCAAGTGGAAGATCATAATTGATGACGTGTGAAATCCGCTCCACATCAATCCCTCTTGCAGCTACATCTGTTGCAACCAGATAACGGAATTCTCCCCGTTTAAATTCATCCATCACTTCAAAACGGGCTTCCTGATTCATGCCGCCATGAATCTTATCGACAGGATATCCTTTATCAAATAACTCGTCACAGACCTTATCTACATTCTCTTTTGTCCGGCAAAAAATGATACAGCTATCCGGATTTTCAACGGTTGTCACATCCGTCAGCAGTGAAAACTTATCTTTCTCCTCCACTTGTATGACAGAGTGGTCAATTTTATCAGTGGTGACGCCCTTCGCTTTCACCTCGATGTTCACGGGGTCTTTCATATATTTGTGGCAGAGCGATTCGACGTCCTCCGGCAGTGTGGCTGAGAATGTCAATGTCACTCTGTCGGCAGGGAGTTCCTTTATGATCGCTTCAACCTGTTCGATAAAGCCCATATTGAGCATCTCGTCCGCTTCATCTATGACTAAATAGTTCAGTTTGTCCAGCGGGAATGTCCCTTTTTCGATATGATCCAGTACACGGCCGGGTGTACCTGCGACCACGTGCGTTTTTTGGTTCAGTTCAAGCTTTTGACGGTGAAACGGGGATTTCCCGTATACGGCAGCGGCTTTGATCCGCTTAAATCTTCCTATATTGGTGATGTCTTCTTTCACCTGGACCGCAAGCTCCCGGGTAGGCGTAAGGACCAGTGCCTGGGGCTTGTTCTCTTCCCACTCCACCATTTCACAAAGCGGAATCCCGAATGACGCCGTCTTTCCGCTTCCGGTTTGCGATTTCACGACAAGATCTTTCTTTTCCAACGCAACAGGCAGTACCTTGGACTGCACTTCCGTCGGAGTTTCATACCCTAATTCCGTCAGGGCCCTGGTAATTTCCACGCTGAGCCCGAAATCGGAAAATCGTTTCTTATTCATATAACACACCCTCATTTCATTTTAAATGTCCGCATAAAAAAAGGACCCTTCGAGAGAGTCCTTCGTTTAAAGCTGTTACGCTTTGTTTACGTTAGCCGCTTGAAGTCCGCGTTGACCTTGTTCTGTGTCAAACGTTACTTTTTGACCTTCGTCTAAAGATTTAAATCCTTCGCCTTGGATAGCTGAGAAATGTACGAATACATCTTCTCCACCTTCGATTTCGATGAAACCGAAACCTTTTTCTGCGTTAAACCATTTTACTGTACCTTGTTGCATAATTATTTCCTCCTGCGTGGAGTCGAAGTCCACATGTTATTACTATTGTTGCTCAAGTTAGATATCAAAGGCGAAAAGTTTAAATACTTTCATTCCTTACAGACCGAACAAAAATAATTCTTCCTAACCTTAACAGGTAATGAAGCTAAAAGCAAATCCTTTTAAAAATCGCTGGCTGCAGCCGGCTTTTTGTGACACATTTATTTCTCTGCATCCGATTTATTCCCGTGCTTCACACCTTTACTCTTATAAGGCTTATTGCTCTTTGCCTTATTGGCTCCTGCCTGCCAGCGATTCCAGCCTTTCTTGCCGGTCCCTTGACCCGTTCCGCTTTTTTTCTTCGGTTTGCTCATGCGTTCCCTCCTCCTTATGTGCTGCATGTCTTTAAGTTCAACATCATACCATAAGAAGCAATGAAAAAATAGGGCCCGTCCCTCACTGCTCTGATGCGTCAGCGCAGCGAGGGACGGGCCTTTAGCATGGTGAAGAACAGTCCTATACCTGGTCAGTCTTTGACATTCAGACCCCAGCGCAGGTATTCGATCAATAATTCGGTTTGTTCTTTTAACTTTATGCTTTCTGAATCGAGGATGGCGTGGTCCACGGCGAGGCCGTCGATATAGGAAATGATGTA
Organism: [Bacillus] enclensis; assembly: GCF_001456935.1. Taxonomy (GTDB): domain Bacteria; phylum Bacillota; class Bacilli; order Bacillales; family Bacillaceae_B; genus Rossellomorea; species Rossellomorea enclensis. The sequence continues at coordinate 216,311 of NZ_KQ758482.1, forward strand.
CCTGGCGATGACCTCCGGAGCGAACCGGGGGGCAAATTCGCCTGCCTCTATCCCTTTTTCAATGATTTTCGTGGTCGCTGTATACGCATGGTGGTACCTTTCTCTCGCATGCTCCTGCCTTCTCTTTTCATTTCTTCCTGTAATGAAGTATTCAAGCTTGGAGGGTGCGAGCGGGTCCATTCTATCGCTCGGTTCCTTTGATTCTCCCAGAAAGGTCATCAACAGTGCATCCCAGCAAGATCCCTGATCCTCGATCATCATCTGCAGCGACTCATCAAGGCTTTCCTGCTGCTGTTCCCCGATCAGGGCTTCAAAGAGATCTTCCTTATTATCGAAGTACTGATAGAGACCACCCCTGCTCACCCCGGCTTTATCCATCACGTGTTTCATCGTCGTATTTTCATATCCATGTTCAATGAAAACTTCCTCTGCAGCCTGCAATAATTGATTACGTCGCTGCTCCTTGTGTTCCCGGCTTACTTTCGGTGACATGATTCTCCTCCTCTGCTACTTTCTTTCGAATCGCAATCGATACAGCGAACAATACAATCAACAGCGATCCCGTTACGATAAAGGAAGGGATGATGCCGATGACTGTCGCAAGTGCACCCCCCGCCAATGGACCGATGATCGTGGCTGTCGTCGTGGTGCTGTTGATGACTCCGAACACCCGCCCCGTCATGTTCACAGGGGTTTTTTCCTGGACTGCAGCCTGGAATGGAATGAACACGAGGGCAGCCGTACCTCCTGCGAACAATCCCAGCGCCGGCATCCAAACCAATGAAAGACCTGCATCATAGTAAGTCAGGATTCCCATCACCCCAAATCCAAGACCGATTCCGAGCACTCCGATGCACATATAGATAAATGCGTTATAATCCGTCTTTTTCGACAGGAATATCCCGGTGATCAGCATCCCGATGCCAGATCCCGTCACGGTATAACCGAATAAATCCGGGGACGCGTCCGTCAGCTGTCGAAGCAGCACGATGATTTGGGAGTCGGATAATTGAAGGATCAGCAGACTGATACCCATCAGGAACAATCCATACATCAGAAAAGTACTCTTTTTCAGGAACTGAAATCCTACTTTCAATTCCTCCTTAAATGCAGTGCCTTTTTCTTTCTTCTCCTTTTCATCGGCAGTCTCAACTGCCCTCACCGCCTTCGGCAAGGTGAAGATCAGCAGGGCTGAAATGAAAAAGGTGGCCGAGTCGATATAAAAAACATTGTACGTCCCCACAGCGGTGACGAGGATTCCGCTGACCAGCGGACCGATGACCTTCGTGCTTGAATCAATCATCGAGGTCAGGGACATCGCCCCCTTGATCGCATCATCGGGAACCAACTCCTTCAATTTACCATTCTTCGCCGGAACAAAGACTGAAGAGAAGATCCCGATGAGAAAAAGGCAAACGTACACCATCCATACATTTGAAGCAAGCGTCAACAGAAGAATGAGTCCCCCTCGGATCACATCGGATACAATCATCAGAGTCTTCCGTTCCATCCTGTCAGCAACCGTCCCGGATACCGGGCCCAACAGAGCCATCGGCAATGCCAGACTGAGGATGATGAACGACATCTGCATCGGTGTCGCTTCCCATTTTAAACCGACCAGCGTAATGATGGCCACAATACTCAGCCAATCCCCCAGACTTGAAATGGCCTGAGCCGTCATCAACGTAATGAAATGTTTATTCTTTCCCAATGATGTTGACTCCATTTATCACTACCCCCTTTTCACAAAATAGACAACCATGTCGTTTTTCTTTCTTTAATTATATCGACACGAATGTCTCTTTTCAATCCTTTTTTTAAAAAATCTAAAAATTAGGCTTATCCTATCTGCTAATTCCCTGTATTGGCTTTGGCAATAGTCTTTCTATATGTATGTGAGCCGCTTTTGATCAAGTTAGGAAAAGTTCTTTTTTAAGTAAAACACCCTATTCCATAAAAAATTTTCAAAAATAGGTTCTAAAAGACACGAATGTCGTTTATAATAACGACACAGGTGTCACTTTTATTATTGCAACTGCATATGATTTAAAAAAGCACAAACCAAAGAAGTTCAGAAAGGAGATTGAATATGATTGTCGTCTTGTTCACTTACTTTTTCCATATTGATTGTGAAACGAAAAAGCTTCATGACCGGAATCTGGACCGCCGTGCAGAATTAAGAAACCGTTTGTTTTAAAATCTAAAATCGAAATGGAGGAATTCTTATGTTAACCATGATCAAATTATTTTTCTTCAACACACCGAATCCGGAATTCAAACGAATCCAGGAAGAAATCCTGGACCGCCGTGCAAGCTTTCGGAATCAATTGATCTAAAATCACGTGAAGAATAAAAGGAGACAGATATGAAGAAGTTCGCTTATCTATCCACTTAGCTGCCCGATGTCTTTATAAATTTCACAAGATGCCGGGCCCCCGTGTTTTTACTCACACGAATCCCTGAGAACTCCACAAAAAAACTCCGGGTCCATACTGGACACCGAAGCTTTGCTCATCAATCTTCACTTATTTTAATGACAATCTTCCCTTTTGCATGATGGGTTTCACTCAAGGCATGTGCGTCCTTCAATCCTTGTTCACTAAAAGTGAAGGTTTCGCCTATGACCGGTTTCAGCTCACCTTTTTCGTAGAGATCCGCAAGCTGTTTCAACTGCTCGCCTTTTGGCTCAAGCCACAGGAAGCCGGCTTCGACGCCGTACTCCTTTGCTTCATCCTCTTTTGGAGGCTCGGCAATGGAAACGAGCTTCCCGCCTTTCTTCAATACTTTATAGCTGTTTGACTGGACTTCTCCACCCATTGTATCAAGGACGATGTCGAAATCCTCGAGGACCTCGCTGAAGTCTTCCTCTTTGTAATTGATGAACTGGTCTGCCCCCAGCGACTTCACAAACTCTTCATTCTTTCCGCTTGCCGTCGAGGCGACATGTGCCCCGAAGCTTTTGGCGATCTGGATGGCAAAATTCCCGACTCCCCCTGAGCCTGCATGGATCAGGACCTTATCCCCTTCTTTGATATCTGAAAAGTCAACAAGGCACTGCCAGGCCGTCAATCCTGCGAGCGGGATGGCCGCCGCTTCCTCAAAACTCATCGACTCAGGCATCGGGGCGAGCAGATGATCGTCTACGACGACATACTCAGCATATGTACCGCGGTTCGTCGTATCAGGCCGTGCAAATACCCTGTCGCCGATTTCGAAGCCTTCTACATTCTTCCCTTTCCTTGCCACGACGCCGGCTGCATCCCAGCCCAGGATGATCGGGAAATCAAAGGGAAGCATGTCCTTCAAATACCCTGCTCTCACCTTCCAGTCAATCGGGTTGATCGATGTTGCGCGGTTGGACAACAGAATTTGATTGTCCCCGATTTCAGGCTGTTCCACTTCCCTTTCATTCAGTACATCCTTATCTCCATATTGATCGATTACAATGGCTCTCATCCATTTTCCCTCCCATTATTCATTCCGAAAACCCCTCTTGGAGGCCCGGATCATCACATAGAGATATCTTTCCCTCAACCATTTGTTTTCTAAACACCGGAACGCTTTTAAAAAAAGACCGTCCCTCGCATGGCTGCCGGTTAAACACATGGAGGGACGGGCCTGGGCCGCTTATTTTGTGGTGATGTATTCTTTCAGCACTTCCAGGACATACGCCTGATTGGCTTCTGCTGTATCGGGATTGTACTGTCCGCCGTTCACTTTGTTATTCGACAACACGCGGATTCCGAGAAATGGAACATCGTATGCGGCCGCGATCTGCGCACCGGCTGCTCCTTCCATTTCCTCCACAGAGGTGCCATACTTTTCATGGAACCAGTTGATGCGGTCCACTTCATTATTCCATACGTCTGCGGAACCGATCGTCCCCTCGACGACTTTCCCCTTCTCGTATTTTCCTTTCACGGCTTTAGCCGCTGCAAGCAGGCCTTCATCGCCTTCGAAATAGCGGATATTCTCTGCATCAGGATCTTCACCGGCACTCCCTTCGGAGGCCATCAGGTCCATCGGGATCCATTCCTTCGGTTCGATCCCTTCCCCTTCATCCAAAGCACCTGTTTTCAGCGATCCCAGATTGACCGTTCTTTCCCCGAGCACAATATCAAAAACGTTCAGCTCAGGATCGTGACCTCCTGATGTTCCCTGATTGATGATGGCAGCAGGGTCATATTTTTCAATTGCCACTGCCGTCGCTGCCGCGGTATTTTCCATACCCTTTCCTGTCTTCGCAACGATGACCGGGTACCCTTCCAGCTTCCCTTTATAAAAAACGAATGATCCGGATTTTTCCTCTTTTACATCTTCCAGATGTCCTGCCAGCTTTTCAGCTTCGATCGGCATCGGGCCCTGGACGATGATCGGCTGCTGTTCACTAGCTTCCGCAGCCCCCTGTTTTTCCTTTGAAGTATTGCACCCTGCCAGTCCCGTCACTGCCAATGCGGCAAGGATGACCAGGGAAATGAATTTTTTTAACATGCTGTTCCCTCCTGTTGAATGCTGTCCCATATAAAAACAATAAAAGGTCCGGAAAAAGAGAATGCTCTCTGCCTTCCGGACCGTTAAGTCAAAGTATGGGTAACCAGGGGATGCAAGATATGCCTATACCCTCTTCCTGTTCAGATTCACACTGAAAAACCGAACAATACTTCAACCCGTAGTCCGGTTCTTCCGATGGGAACCAGGTAGAGACTCTCAGACCATATTACTTAGTTTATACGAGTGTGCTATGTAGTTTGATTACGAAGTAAGTCTAACAGACGGGGAAATCAAATTCAACCTTAAATACGAAAATAAAACAATATTATTTTTATATCGTTCGTGTTTTTGTCAAGAAAGCCCGTCCCTCTTCCCAGAAAATGAGGTGCGGGCCGCAAGACTTTCATTCATTAGTTCGTTCACGCACTTTCCACCCGGTTTCTGCCTCTGTTCTTTGCCAGGTAAACGGCCCGGTCCGCAGCCTCAAGCAATTCTTTCGGCTCAACGCCGGGCGTGGCGGCGATTCCGACAGACAAGGTAATGGCTATGCTGACACCGTTGTGACGAAACGGATGACCCTCTACGGCTTCCCTTACCCGTTCCATGATCATCCTTGCATCCTCCCTGCTGCAATCCGGCAGAAGGACGACGAATTCTTCCCCTCCGTACCTCGCCACAATATCGACATTCCGAAGGCTGCCTGCAATAAGTGCGCTGACATGCTGCAGCACCCTGTCCCCGGTGGCATGGCCGTATTGATCATTCACTTTTTTGAAATGATCGATATCGATGAAACCGAGGGATAAAGGGGAAATCTCCTCGTCATCGCTGTATTTTTTAAAATAGCGCAGGAAAGTCCTCCGGTTATACAATTTCGTCAATGGATCCCTGCCGGCTTTGTCCATCAGGTCCAATTTGTTTACATGTTCATCAATCATATCCTTCACAATCCAAACAAGCAGCAGGCTCAACAGGATGTTTGCAGGGAAAACGGTCGGCATGATCATACGCAGGACATCGTTTATCGGAATCACTCCCAGCAGGGCGATGATGAGTGTGTTCAGCACGTTTAATGTCAGTACCACCGTCCACATCTTCCTCCGGTACGTCCATGACCTGGTCAGATGGGAAATCAACACGCCGACAAGGGCCAGGAAGAGCATATTGATGAATCCCACCGCGGCAGCCAGACTGAATCCGAACGTGAATCTCATCAATCCTGTCCCGATTCCCACCCATACAATATAACGGCGCTTTGTCGCGTACAGGGAAGCAATGATAAGCGGGACGAAACGAAGGTCAAAGATCACCGATTCGGTCAGATGAATGCCGAAATACATGGAGACCCATCCGGTCAGTGCCGCAATCACAACGAGGGTGATTTCCTTCAGGTCCCCGTCTGCGTTCATGAGGAAATGCTTGTACAATAAAGAGGTCAGATAAATGAATGAAATCATGAGACCGAGATTAATGATGTATTCCTCGATATTAATCATTGCCTCTCCCTCTTTTCCCCTAGAATAATCACTTTCTAATCTATACCCATTCTGACGAAAAAGTAATACTATTTTACTAGTTAAATATAACTATCTATAAAATTGTAATACAAATAGAAAAGCACATTCAAAACTGAATGTGCTTTAATGTGGTCGATCACTTTATCTTTTTAAATCTTCATCTCCCAGCGTTCCTTCTGCGTTTCCTTGAGCTGTTTCTCCGTTTCTTCAGGATAGACGGTCCGGAATTTATGGGTTTCTGCTAGAATGATTTCAATCATCTTCTGAATCATATCCTCTGGATCGAACTGATCCTTTAACCCTTCCTGCTGCTTTTCGATGTCTTCTCTGCGGGTAAAATTCTTCTCATCATCGAACCATTTCCAAATTTCCTCTCCGCTTCGTTTATTGAACCCGGTCTCAAAGGCTCCTGGATTGATGGTAGCGACTTTCACCCCGAATCCTTCAAGTTCTGACTTCATCGTTTGGGCGATCCCTTCGACTGCATGCTTTGTTGCTGTATACGGACCGACATACGGCGTCGCTGATATCCCCGCCATCGAGCTCATGAAGATGATTTTCCCGCTTCCCTTCTCCACGAGTTTCTTCGCCGCAATCTGGGCGGTTTCCAGCGTCGCAAATACATTCACTTCAAAAAGAGCGCGGAACCGGTCCATCGGCACTTCCGCCAGCGGTCCGCCTTCATTGATCGCCGCATTCGCCACGAACACATCGAAATCATATTTTGCGATTTGTTCCTGATCGCGCGGATTGGTGATGTCGAGTTTAAAAATGAACATGTTCAGCCCTTTATCTTTCGCTTCCCGCATGAGATCCGTCTTCTGGGAAGTGAGTTCCGTCGTCGCAATCACGCGGTGTCCTTCCTGTGCCAAACCGAGCGCTGCGCCTCTTCCAAGTCCGCTTCCCGCGCCCGTTATAAAAATCGTCTTAGCCATTTCATATTCCTCCTGTTAAGTTGCTTCTAGTCTATTTCTTCCCTTAACTTGAAATATGAAACATAAATGTAAGGCCCGTCCCTCGACGCATTAACGCGTAAAAGGGCGGGCCTTTATCTTTATCATGTACCGCAGAACGTACGGTATGGACGTTCCGAAGGAGGAGCCGGTGCACAGTACTCTTCCTGCTCCGGAGAATGTTCATATGGATGGGAAAGGACTCTAAGCAGTCTTTCCAACACACTTAGATCTCCTCTTTCAACCGCGGCCTCCAGCGCTTCCTCCACACGGTGATTCCGCGGGATGACTGCGGGATTGCTGTTCTTCATCAGGCGGCGTGCATCTTCTTCCGATTCCGGCTGACGGCCGGTCCGTTCCTGCCAGCGTTTTTTCCACTGAACGAAGGCCTCTAAAGAAAATAAAGCAGAATCCCCTTCCCGGCCGAATGTGAGGGCACGGAATGTATTCGTATAGTCGGCTTTCTGCTCATGCATCATCCCGAGGAGTTCCTCGATCAGGACCTTGTCCCCGTCCTCTTCTCCAAAGAGGCCGAGTTTTGCCCTCATTCCTTTCAGCCAGTGGGCATGATAGAGTGTCGGAAATTCGGAAATCGCATCCTGGGCGATCCCGACGGCCTGCTCGCTATCATCATGCAGGAGCGGCAGCAGGGTTTCGGCAAAACGGGCAAGGTTCCAGCCTGTCATCGGCGGCTGATTCCCGTATGCATAACGTCCCTGCCTGTCGATCGAACTGAAGACCGTCGCCGGGTCGAAGGTATCCATAAAGGCGCATGGCCCGTAATCGATCGTTTCCCCTGAGATCGTCATGTTATCGGTATTCATCACACCGTGGATGAAGCCCGCAAGCTGCCATTTGGCCACCAGTTCAGCCTGGCGCCCGATCACTCCATTCAATAATTGGAGGTACGGATTTTCCGCGCCGGCTGCTTCCGGATAATGACGTTCGATTGCATAATCCGCCAATGCCCGGACATCATCTTCAGAACCGAACTTCGAGGCATATTGGAATGTTCCGACCCGCAAATGACTAGACGCCACGCGTGTGAGGATGGCTCCGGTCTGTTCGGTTTCCCGGATGATGGCTTCCCCGGTCGTGACGACCGCAAGACTCCTGGTCGTCGGGATCCCGAGGGCATGCATCGCTTCACTGATGATATACTCGCGAAGCATAGGCCCGAGTCCCGCGCGGCCGTCTCCTCCCCTGGAATAAGCCGTCCTCCCCGCCCCCTTCAGTTGGATGTCGAAGCGTTCACCCGCAGGCGTCAGCTGTTCACCCAACAGGACGGCACGGCCGTCCCCGAGCATGGTGAAATGCCCGAACTGATGCCCCGCATACGCCTGCGCCAACGGCTCAGCGCCCTCCGGCGGCTCATTGCCCGCAAACACTTCCACCCCCGATTCACTCTGCAGGATATCCGTATCCAGCCCGAGTGACTCAGCGAGCGAACCGTTCAGGATGACAAGGTGCGGCGAAGCAACGGGTGTAGGCATCTGTTTTCTATAAAAAGTCTGCGGAAGAGATGTGTAGCTGTCGTCAAAATTCCAGCCTGCTTCCGTTGTTTTCTTTTCCTTCATGTTATATCCCCTTCTTTCCGAATGATCTTTCACATGGCCATCTCGTATCGGGTTTCTATCACCATACTAACATACGTACACTTCCCCTATAGCCTTCTCTGCCTAAGGAAGGTTATACTTATTCCTTCTTTGTCTGAAATGATTTACTATAAATATAACTATCAAATGCTGGAGGTCACACCATGAACGTAATCGAAACAGAACGTCTCATTCTTCGGAGAGTCGAAGAATGCGATGCAGCATTCATTTTTACACTGCTAAACGAACCTGGATGGATCGAATATATCGGTGATAAGGGGATCCGGACAACCGAAGACGCGGTACACTATATACAAAACGGACCGCAGGCGATGTATGAACGGGAAGGATTCGGCCTGTTCCTGGTTGAATTGAAGGAGAATCATAGTCCCATCGGGCTGTGCGGGCTCATCAAGAGGGAAGGCCTTGAAGACGTGGACATCGGTTTTGCCTTTCTCGAAGATCATCAGTCCCGGGGATATGCGCTGGAGGCAGCGAAGGGAACTGCTGCCTATGCAAAAGAAATCGGCCTGAAACGTCTGGCTGCGATCACCACGAAGGACAACCTCCCTTCTTCAAGGCTGCTCGAAAAGCTGGGAATGCAGCTTGACGGATACGTGACCCTGCCCGATGACACCGAGGAATTAAAGAAATATACGATGACATTATAAAAGGCTGTTTTCTAAAAGATTGTTGCTTTTCGTAAATTATCTAGTAGCCTGAATGCTTCTTCTGGACGTGCTCTTTTCGAATTCAAGTTTAAACAACAGGTAGAAGTACATCAGAAAATACCCAAGTTCCGGTATTTTCTTGTATGTAAAGCAACAAAGCATGCGAAAAGAGCTTTATAAAAAAAGCCCTTCCTCCACTGATTGAACAGTGATGGAAGGGCTTTTCATTATTTAGCCTGAAGTCTGTTGATGCGGTCATCAAGGTCCGGGTGAGTCGAGAAAATGGCTGATTTTCTGCGGCCGTTGATTTTCAACGTGGAGATGGCTGTATCATCCTCGCCTCTCATCCGGGCTGAATAGTCTTTCAGCATGCGCAGGGCATGGACCATTTTATCCTTCCCGGCAAGATCCGCCCCGCCGCGGTCTGCATGGAACTCCCTGTGACGGGAGTACGCGAATACCACCAAACTTCCAAGGATCGAGAAGACGATCTGGAAAAGGATGACGGCAATGAAATGGACGATCGGTGCCATTTCTTCTTTTACAAAACGGGACGCAATCCATGCTGCAATCCTTGAAAGGAACACAACGAATGTATTGACAACACCCTGCAGAAGCGTCATGGTCACCATATCGCCGTTCGCCACGTGGGCAACCTCATGGGCGATGACACCTTCCACGGCATCGTCGTCCATCTCGCGGAGAAGTCCTGTTGAAACTGCCACGAGGGAACGTTTCTTAGACGGCCCCGTTGCGAAGGCATTCACTTCAGGCGAGTCATAGATTCCAACCTCAGGCATATGCATAAGTCCTGCAGCTCTTGATAGACGGTGGACTTTCTCGACAATCCCCTGTTCTGCTGAGGACAGAGGTCCGTTCGGATCAAGCACACGGACATTCATCATTCTCTTTGACATCCAGCGGGACATCGCAAGAGAAATAAAAGATCCGGAGAAACCGATTATGGCACTGAAGATCAAGAGTGCCCCGAAATCTATTCCACCCGTTTCCTTAATATAATTTCCGGCTCCAGTCACCGAAAAAATGATGGAGATGGTGAGTAGAACCAAAATATTGGTTAATAGAAAATAAAAAATTCGTTTACCCATCTTCAATCTTCACTCCTGTTTTTTTAAGTTCATATGAACTTATATTTGAACTTATTATATAGCTTTTATTGATAAAATTCAATCAATTTTTACTTGGGGTGCAATTGACGGGGCTTTTGGGAAGACGTACTATAAGAAGGAGATTTAAGATAAGGGGGGTTGACTGTGGAACACTATACATTATCACGCAAGAATATGGCTGACCTGCTGCACTCACTCAATGGCCAGCACGATAAAACCCCTGTCATGATACTGAAAGAAGCCTGGCTGCTAACGAACAAAGAAGAGATGAGCAGTTTAATCACTTCCGGGATCCCTCCCATTTTCGAGAAAGTCCTGAAACATACAAAAAATGAAATCGGGTTTTCCATCAATGAAATCGTATCCCTTGGGAATCAGATTGAATATACCCAGCTCTCCCCAAGCGCCGTCCAGAATTGGGTGAAGCGGGATATCAAGGAACTGGTGGGAAGACCCCAGATCGGCAAGAAATATAACGTCGATCAGGCCACCATGCTCTTGATCGTCGAGGACTTGAAGTCATCGCTTGACTTCGATTCCATCCGCAAGATACTGACTCTTATTTTTAATAATCCAGAAGACCGGTCAGATGATGTCATCCATCCCATCGACCTCTATTCTGCCTATGCGGCCGTCTTTGAAAAACTCCATCACCACCCGCTTCCAACGGTTGACGGCTCATGTTCCATGAACGAATGGATCGAGCAATTCGTACATACTGAATGCCGAAATATTTTGCCTGCATTCAACCAATTGAAAGAAGAGCAAATGGACGCGGTATTGAATGTCCTCATCCTGTCTTCCTTAAGCGTGCAGGCAGCCTATTACCAATCAGCCGCCAAACATTATGGTTATGCGGCGTTGTTTATGCAGGAAAAATAGAAAAGACCCGCCGCCTGCTGTATTGATGTGTTGATACAGCAGGCGGCGGGTTTTTCACCTTCATTTACAAAAGGAATTTTCTTCTTCTTTTAATCCCATGTTATATAGTTGGTCTGCCCTTCTACCTTCACGCTAGCGGGTACTTTCAGAAGGATGAAATCCTGGCCGAATCCCATAGCGTGATGATCAGTAAATAGCCCCGTTTTCGAATCAGAAAATTGTTGATAAGGAAACCCTGGCGAAAACATGGTTATATTCACATGGGCCATGCCCGGTTCTCTGACAGTAAGGACTCCTTCTTGTAATTCCAAACCTGCCGGCACTTTTTTTCTCGTCATATCCATACCGTCGATAAAAACATTCCCAGTATAGTGGAGTGCTTCGATGACTCCGTCTTCCGTGTCCTTCACCTGGACAAAAACAAGAACGCCGGCAGACTCATCATCCTCCATGTGCTTAATTTCGAGCTTTGGATCATCATACGGGAATGTCCAGCTTTTTATGCTTGCAAAAAGACCTTCAAGATTGAGGAGCCTGCCGGAATGTGCAGCCTCCATCACGTTCATTTGACCGCGGTCGATCCGTTCTACCTCTTTTGCAGAAACCGGTGTAGACTGTTGAACATTATCGGGTGCAATACTGATTGAAATGATGGAAGCTGCCAGTAAGATCAAAGTGTATCCCCCGACCATCCATCGTGCCTTTTTAGCCCCTGTCATGCGCTTGCGGGTTGTCTTTGCAAGCAACATTGCCACTCCGGCAACCAAAAGGAGTATGATTATCATCGGCATAAACATCCACAACATACTCATTTCCTTACCCCCAATCGACTGGAAACTCCCATGCCGCCAAGCAAAAGAAGTACCGAAACGCCTAGTATTTTCACAAGAAATATGCCAAACGAGGTTTCTGAACCAAAAAATGTACCGGCATTAACCAGAAGCGTCGGATCCCCGCCTATACCGTCGAGAATCAAAGCACCCACAAATATGACCGGCACCACTATAGTGAAGATTTTGTTAAACTGCACCAGCATCCCCACAAAATAACCGGCACTTGCGAAAAGAAAAATATACAGGATGGATGCAGGCACGCCTGTCAACAACCCTGATAACGTCACCGACTCCACTATGATTGAAGAGTGTTCTTTCACCATGAACCTAATGACTTTGAACAGATGACCCGCGAGATACACAGTGATGCCAGCAAAAACACTTGCCGTGAACAGAAACAGAATGCTTGAAAGATGACTGATCCACCGGTTCGTAACAAACACAGCATCTTCAAAGCGGTAAGCCTTAGTCGTAATCAGGACGGACGTAATGAAGGCCCAGATCATCATGAAGACCTGAAGGACATCACTTGTAAGATAGTGGACCTCATAATCAAGGCTTGCCGATGATCCACCGCTCATTCCGGTTCCGTTAAAAGAAAATAAAATGGCAAGCAGTTGTATGACCACCAGCGAAGTGAAGACGCCGAAATAGGATTTCAATTTATATCGATATTGTTTTTTGATGATATCCCATGCCTTAACCTCTGCTAAATACATCATCGATTCCCCCTTTTGAACGACCCGTCAAATAGGTGCATATATCCTCAGCCGTAACCGGACTGATATGGAGTCCAAGCAATCTCGCTTTATCCATTTCTTCCGGCGTCCTCTCATTTTTTATTACCATGAAGGTCAATCCGGGTCCCATATCTCTTTCGTGAAGCGGTTCTGCATCCCCTATCCAATCAAGGACGGCTTCCGTCTTCCCCCTTACGCCGATGGCATATCCCTTCAATTCTTCAATTCCTGTATGGAGGCATGCATTTCCTGATTTGATCAATAAAACTTCCTCCAGCAGATCTTCAATTTCACCAAGGAGATGGCTGGATAAAAGGATGGTGCGCGGATGGGCGATATAGTCTTTGAGCACGGCCCGGTAAAAATCTTTCCTTGTTGCCGCATCCATGCCGCTCGTCGGTTCGTCAAAAATCGTGAGCGGACAACGGGCTGAAAGGCCGATGATCATATTGAACGTGCTTCTCATCCCTTTTGACAAACTCCCGTGGTACTGGTCCGGCTTAAAAGAAAAATAGGAAAAAAGACCTTTCGCAAGTTCACCGTCCCAGTTCGGATAGAAATCCCCCGCCGTTCCAAGCAGTTCTTCCAATGTAAGACCACTGGAAAAACTCATTTCATTATCGATAAAAATGGAATTGGCCGATACCTTCAAATTACTGAATGGGCGTTCCCCGAACACCCAGACCTCCCCTGAATCATGACGCAGATATCCTGCGATGATTTTCAAAAGCGTGGTCTTCCCGGCTCCATTCCTCCCGATCAATCCGGTTATCTTATTCTCCGTTAATGCAAACGACAAATCATCAAGCGCGGCATGATCGCCATACCGCTTTGAAACATTCTTACACTCCACAACATTCATGACCCTTCCCCCTTTTCCTTTCGGCAGACTTCCCTGATCATCGCGACCAGTTCCTCCTCCTCTACCATCAGATGACCGGCCTCTTTCACAAGGTCGGCCACCATCCCGTTAAGCTTCGTATTTTTTCTATTTTCAAGAATGATGCTTCTTGCCTCCGGCGCAACGAACATGCCGAGGCCCCGCTTCTTATAAAGGATCTCTTCATCCGCAAGCAAATTGATCCCCTTCGCAGCCGTCGCCGGATTGATGTTAAACATCTCAGCCAATTGATACTGCGAAAAAACCTTCTGTCCGGTATCTAAGTTCCCGTCAAGAATCTCCGTCTCAATCCACTCCGCGATCTGTACATAAATTGGCTTCATACTATCCGGATTCAACACCAGAATGCCACCACCTTCACAAACTACTATCCACATTAGTACATTACTCATGTAATGCACTATATAGTACCATTATATACAATATTTTCTTTTTGTCACTAAAAAAGACAATTTCATCCAGGAAGGAATGAAATTGTCTTTTGGGTATGGGTTGATGGACTCGATTGGGTTAAGTCTAGTTGATATTTGAGATTGGGAGATGAATGGTGGTGGGGGCGTATCTGTAAACGGGTAGAGGAAGCCTAGCTATGAGGACTTAATTAGAATAATTCTCATAAGATCATAAATTTGAAATTAGGATCGTAAAATTGAAATTAGGATTATAAATTTCTATTTAGGATCATATAATTCTAATTTGGATGGTAAATTTCGTTTTAGGATCATAAACCCTGCCTGGGTCAGTAATCTATTGACCAAAATACAGCTTGAAGGCGATCGAACCGGCTAAAGCTCGGATTTGAGGGTTAATCTCTCCCCAAAACAGACAAATATCAATCATTTTGAGCTAAAAACAAGCCAAAATCCCCTGTTAAAGTCCCCTCCTTAAAATCCACGCTCCTCCTTTTCCCCCTTCAACTTCACAACCAGCGCCATAACCAGCAAAACCAGCCCGATCACACCACCGGCAAACTCCGCTATGTAAAAATCCCCGTCCCTTATCAAACGAATCAAAAATCCGCCGCCGAAGATGACGATCAGGGCCATTCCGAAAAAGGATAATGCTTGTTTCATATTACAACCTCCCCTGCTTATCCTCAGTCATGCCTAAAATCATACCGATCCCCCGGCACATCCAACGTATGTCCATTGATGACGACGGTATCGTCATCCTTCCAGGTGATATCCGCATCCTCCTCCCGGTAGCTCCAATAGATTGTTTTTACCTTGTGGTCATTTTCATTAAAAACCAGTTCACCGCGGACCGCATACGATACGGTCGCTCCGCCGTTTGCCACATAGGCTCTTACAGTGTAGGTGCCATCAGGTGAAGTTTCTTCCGTAAGAAAATCCCCCTCCGGCAGGCGGGCCATATCATAAAACAGCCAATAAACACCATATCCAAAGATTCCGGCAGTGACCAATCCAACGATGAGAAGTATGATGAGTATCTCTTTGAAAACTCTTCTTTTATCGCTTTTGAATACTGCATCTGAATCCATGATTTAACTCCTTACTTCTCACTTGTATCTTGTCAGCCTGCTTCACTATTTTGTTGATAAGATAAAATTTTCTCCCTCAACCCGCCGATGCTTGTAAAAAGGATATAGGTTTCAGTTTTTGTTTGGATGACCACCCTGTCGGTATGTCCATAAGGATTGCCGATCCGGATCGCTGATTTTTCCTTGCCTCCGTATGTATCATCGTTTTCCACACTCACTATGTCTGCCAGAGGAATCTCAATCTTGCTCAATTGCCATCTGATTTGGAGAATTCCTTGATTTTCAGTCACTTTCAGTTCGAATAATTCCATTTATCCCACACCTTTTCAGGTTGATTAGTACATCCAGGAGAAAAGGGGCTCATTCGCCGCCCCCGCCTCCTCCGCCGTCAAACCCGCCGCAGTGGTCGGAATTGTCATTGTCACCGCCAAAATATACCGGATGACTTACTCCGTCTGTATGCTTCCTCTCTGAAGGGTCTGCCATGAGTTTTGCAATGAAGACAATGAAAAACGGTACCAATATGATTAAAAATATTCCAGTCATCTCAATCACCTCTTACAATTATTTACGAATAATAATAGGAAAAGTTTCTATTTTTTGTAAAATAAAAAAGCTCCCAATAAAAGGAGCTTTCAATCCACTTTATTTAAAAATGATCGAAATGATTTCATCCATGCTCATTCCGCTTTCGATCTGGAATGTGCCCGGTCTTAATTCATTCTCGAGGCCGCGGTTTTCGACTTCTTTGTAGAATTTCATCCCGTCATCGATGATTTTTGCCTCTTCCAATGCATTTCCGATGTCAATGCTCGTCATACCCATCGATACGTTCAGGATGGTTCGGTACACGACATCGTCTTCATTTTTCTTTTTTGATTTTTTCTCAGGTTCATCTTCCTTGGCTTCAGCAGAAGCAGCAGCGACCTGCTTGTCCCATGCTTCCTTCGATTGGACGACAAAGCCTTTGGCAGTCAGCTGCTCGATCATTTCGTCTTCTGTGAGTTTTTCTGTTTTTACTGTTTTTTCATCGGATTTCTCGGTGCTTTCCGCTTCTGAAGGGCCGAAGAAATAGACTCCACCGGTTGCTGTTGCGGCAAGCAGGAGGCCCAGGGCAAAACTGCGCAGGGAATTAGATGTCATTGTGCCACCATGCCCCTTTCAGCCTTTCTTGTCATATAAGGCGTAAGCATGCGCTCCACTTCAGTCTTAGGCAGCTTTAATTTAGCTGCGATGCTTTCTGTTGAATACCCCCGTTTATAGAGATCAAGCATGTCGCGAAGCATTTGGCGCTCTTCTGAAGAAGTTTCCATCGCGCCGGATTGCTGGGCGGTGATTTCAGCGTCCAATTGCATATTACGGATCTGCTTTTCAAGTTCATGGACTTCATTCAAAACAGAAATTGAAGCATGTTCCACCTGCTGCTCCAGCTGTGATTTTTGTTGTGTCGTTTTAATCAACGATATAATGAGCAGCACGACGGCTGTACCGAACAAAATGGCGATTATCCATCCCATCATCTGTTCCTCCTTTAAATATGTATGTAACTTTCAACAATTCTAAATTATACCGTGACATCCAGAAAAATTCGATTTAAAAGGACAAAACCCCACGAAAGTCCTGTTTTTATGACAGAATATCGGATGCTCACCTGGACGGAGGAGCTATTCCAACTGAAACAATGAAAACTGTGGCAAAAAGGAATAAGCTTTTCCAATAAAATCAAAACTAGAGAAGAACTTGACCGAATCGAAAGGGAGGGAAACATCATGGCAAAGCCTACTCAAGAACAGCAGCACGAAGCAGCAAAAAAGCTTGCTGAAAAGCAGATGAGCGACAAGGATGAAATCATGTCCGTTCAGACGGATGGAACACAAAAGAAGCAGAAATAATGTCAAACAGGATAGCACCCGTTAAAAGGTAACGGGTTCTGTTTAGAAGTAGATAAAAAGAATTAACACTATATTTAGGGTACTAATTCGCATATGGATTGGTATCCCGTTTTTTTGCTTATATATAAACGTTTTACCGATTTCAACAGATGATTTAGCGAGTGAATTTCCATACAAATCAGCTAGTATCTGATAGCCAGCAGAAAACTGCTATTTAGTATGTTAATTACAAATGTTAAAATTCGAATATAAAAAGGTCAGCGGCTATCACCTCTGACCCAACAGCTTATTCAATAAAAGCCTCCGTTTGTGTAATAACACTAAATTACATACTAATACTTTTGTTTCTTCCTTTCTTAAAAAGATTAACAATCAGGAAACTTACCATTAGTAGCACAACGTAGATTATGGTGTAAAGGCTTGGTGTTATTAGGACAGATAAGGTTTCTGAAAAGGATAAACCCGAAAACACAGCTAATCCTTTTCCAGTTGCATCCCTTTCAATCCCTGCAAATCCGCCGTTTGAAAGATAAAAAAAAGCCAAATTAGAGAGTAAAAACCCTATAAAAATAATGGAAATCGCATTTAACTTCGAAGTCTTAAAGAAAATCCCTAAGACTATACCTAAAAGCAAAAAGAAAACAGGATACCAAAACAGCAATGCTGCAAAAGTGTTCACTGCACCAACCCTTTATTTGAATTTTCAAAATAATTATAACATAATATGGTTAAATATGGATATTTAATTAGACTGCCCGTTATCTGAAAAACCTAATATATTAACATAAAGTTACATAATCCCTTGATTATGGTGTTAGCAGGATTGCGAATAGCAATGAAAAAGGGATGTCAAAAACACCCCTTTTTTTGCTGCTAATTATTTTCTACTTCTGTTCCGAACCCGTTAGTCAAAAGGTGCTTTCCTGTTTCCCACCATTACTTCATTAAATAAACCCGTGCCTCATACGGGCGGAGCTCCACTTCACGGAGGTCCGTGCCCGCTTCAACCCCGTAGTTGCCAATCAGCAGGTCACCTGCACTTTCATATTCTGAAGGAAGTTTAAATACAGGATTTTCAGAAGAGAAATTGAGCATGACAATCATGGTTTGTCCCTCATATTTCCTTGTGTACGCATAAATCCTATCGTGGTCAGGCATGAGCAGCTCATATGAACCGTATACCATGATCGGATATTCTTTACGAAGTGAGATCAGCCTGCGGTAATAATGGAAGACGGAATCGGGGTCTTCCATTGCCTTTTCTGCATTAATCTCCGTGTAGTTCGGATTCACCTTCAGCCAAGGGTCGCCGGTCGTAAATCCTCCGTGCTCCGAATCATCCCATTGCATCGGTGTGCGGGCATTGTCGCGGCCCTTCACGTAGATGGAATTCATCACAAGGTCTTGATCTTCTCCGTTTTCGATGACTTTTTCCCGGTACATATTCAGGGTCTCGATGTCCTGATAATCCTCGATGGAATCGAATCTGACGTTCGTCATGCCGAGTTCTTCACCCTGATAGATATACGGCGTCCCTTTTAACGTATGAAGGAACGTCGCGAGCATTTTCGCTGATTCCACCCGGTATTCCTTGTCGTTTCTGAACCGCGATACCATGCGCGGCTGGTCGTGATTGTTCAGATACAGACTGTTCCAGCCTTCGTGCTCGAGCCCTTTCTGCCATTTGGTGAAGCTGTCGCGAAGTGCGCTCATCTTCATCGGACGGAGATCCCATTTGCCGCCGGGACCGGAGTCAAGGTCCACGTGTTCAAATTGAAAGACCATATTCACTTCACTACGGTCCTCGGCTGTATAAAGCTTCGCTTCCTCCACGTTCACCCCGGGCATTTCACCGACCGTCATGACGTCATAGCCTGACAGCGCCTTTTCATTCATTTCCTGAAGATAGTCATGGATTTTCGGCCCGTTCATGTAGTAGTCTCCGCCCGGCGCGAACTTCCGGCCGTCCGGTAACTCTGCATCCGGCAGCCCGTCCACTTTTGAAATGAAGTTGATGACGTCCATCCGGAACCCGTCGATCCCTTTATCAAGCCAGAATTTCATCATGTCATACACTTCTTCGCGGAGCTTCGGGTTCTCCCAGTTCAAGTCCGGCTGCTTCTGGCTGAACAGGTGCAGGAAGTATTGATCCGTTGACTCATCGTATTTCCATGCCGATCCGCTGAAGCACGACTCCCAGTTGTTCGGCTCGCCGCCTTCTTTGCCGTCCCTCCAAATATAATAGTCACGGTACGGATTATCCTTTGATTTCCTGGATTCCACGAACCACGCATGCTCATCCGAACTGTGGTTGACTACGAGATCCATGATCAGCTTCAATCCGCGCTTGTGCATCTCAGCAAGGAGGCGCTCCCAGTCTGCCATCGTCCCGAATTCATCCATGATCCCCCGGTAATCACTGATATCATAGCCGTTGTCGTCGTTGGGAGATTGATAGACCGGAGACAGCCAGATCACATCGATCCCGAGTTCCTTCAGATAATCAAGCTTCGAGATGATCCCGTTGATATCACCGACCCCGTCGCCATTTGAATCCTTGAAGCTGCGGGGATAAATTTGATAGATGACCGCTTCTTTCCACCATTGCTTAGACATAAAACCGCTCCTTTATATGAAGTAAATCATTATTCTACAATAAAATTAGTATACTATGAAACCGGTTGCATTAACAGTGATAATTCATATGGCCGTCCCTTACCGCAATGAATCGGCACCGCAGCGAGGTACGGGCCTTCAGCGAAACCCGGCAGGATTTCTTTCCTCTTATTCTGCTGCTATCTTTGGTATACTTTATCTAATAGTTTTAAAGATTCTAAATACGAAAGCAGGTAGACGAATGCAAACAAAGACGATAGGATTCATCGGGACCGGCGTCATGGGGAAAAGCATGGCCCGCAACCTTATGAAAGCAGGATTCCAACTGAATGTTTTTACGAGAACGAAGGAAAAAGCTGCAGATCTCCTTGCAGAAGGAGCGCTGTGGAAGGAAAGCGTGGCCGCAATCTCTAAGGAGTCAGATATCATCATTACGATCGTCGGTTATCCGAGTGACGTGGAGGAAGTCTATCTTGGCGAGGCCGGTATTTTGGCTAATGCAAAGCGGGGTTCGTATGTCATCGATATGACCACTTCTTCCCCGGATCTTGCGAAGCTGATCTTTGACAGAGCGAAAGAAGCCGGAATCCATGCCTTTGACGCCCCTGTGTCAGGCGGCGATGTCGGAGCCAGGAATGCTGCCCTCACTATAATGGTCGGAGGCGAAAAAGAAACATTTGAAGGAATCCAACCGGTCCTCGAAGCAATGGGGAAGAACATCGTGCTGCAGGGAAGTGCAGGCGCCGGACAGCATACTAAGATGTGCAACCAGATTGCGATCGCTTCCGGTATGCTCGGTGTCTGTGAAGCCATTTTTTATGCAGAAAAAGCAGGCCTCGATCCAAAAACCGTGTTAAAAAGCATCGAAGCCGGGGCTGCCGGAAGCTGGTCGCTTTCAAACCTGGCCCCACGCATGATCGACGGCAACTTCGACCCTGGATTTTATGTAAAACATTTCATCAAAGACATGAAAATCGCTATCGAATCCGCGGAAAACATGGGCGTCCCTGTTCCCGGCCTGAAGCTGGCAAAAGAATTGTATGAACTGTTCAGCCAATCTGGCGGTGAAAATAAGGGCACGCAGGCGCTGTATCAGTATTATGAAATAATGAGTCAGGCTGACTGATTAATAGGCCCGTCCCAGCCCGCGTTAACGTATTGACGCGTAAAAGGACGGGCCTTCAATTCCATCGAAGGGTGATATCAATGATAAATCGATCGATTTGTATTTTCCCCGAGTTTAATAATGTTGAAGAAATCGAAGGGTTGAGAGAAAAATATGATCAGCTTCATTCCTTCATCGCTCCTCATATTACACTGATTCATCCGTTCAAAGGCAGCCTCCTAAAAGGGGAACTGATTGATCATATCCAAGACAGCCTGATCGGCTTCAAGCCTTTTGAAATCAGATGTCAGAACGTGACAGGGGCTGATGGACACTATTTATTCTTGAATATTAAGAAAGGGAATGACCACATCATCGAACTGCGTGACCGCTTATACCGCGGTATTCTGAAGAGACACTACACACGTGAGCTGAGTTACATACCGCATGTGACGGTGGGAAAACTGAATGGTGAGGAAACGTTCCAGAAGGCGCTGCATGATACGGAGGAGTTCAACACTGAATTCACTTCAATCGTATATAAAATTTCGGTTGAGCAAATTGACGAAGACGGGACTTCGATGATTGAGTATGAATATTATTTTTAGTCAAAACAAACAGCCCGTTCCCTGCCGTCGGCGGCAGAGAACGGGCCCGATTTTTTTATACGGTCAACATCCCGCGGAATCCCCGGGCTGCATAGTAGGAGTCCGCCCCGTTATGATACACGAAGACGTGGCCGAACCGGAAGTCGCAGAACAGGGCTCCGCCAAGCTCCCTGATATCAGCCGGTGTCTGGATCCAGCTGGACGTTTTCTTATCGAATGCTTCGATTTCCTGGAGGGAACGGTATTGTTCTTCCGTCAATAATTCAATCCCCATGGACTCAGCCATGTCGATTGCGCTGTTTTCAGGCTTGTGTTTTTTTCGGGCCTCGAGGGCCGCCCGGTCGTAACACACGCTTCTCCTTCCTTTCGGGCTTTCTTTTGAGCAATCACAGAACAGGTACTCGTCCTTTTTCTCATCATAACCGATGACATCAGGTTCGCCGTCGGTCCGTTCCATTTCATGGAGCGACCAGAGTTTATCAGGATGTGCATGGAACTTCTTCTCTACTTTTTCCCATTCAATGCCTTCATGGCGGTGCATGTTCTTCTCAAAGCGGCTCTTTAATTCCGTGAGCAGCTCTTCCGTCTGTTCTTGAGATAGCTTTCCTTTTAATGTTCCTTTTTGCGCAGTCATATACATTCCCTCATTTCCCATAAAAATCATTCACTACTAGTATTCCAGAAAATATCAAAGAAACCTGCCAGATTTCAAGAAAAATCCCGCCCTGCTTTATAAACAAGGCGGAATTCTATGACAGATCTATCTATGGTGCAATCAATATGGATCCTCTGTACGCGGCTTTCCGGGGTCACAGTCCAGGGATTCGACTTCTGAGGACTCAGCCAATTTTGTTAAATAATAGCATTCCTCCCTCGCCATATGATCGGCCATCAACCCGGAAAAAGTCCCCAGCACCTCTTCTGACAGCTCCATCTCCTCAAGCTCCCTTAGAAATGTCTTAAACAGGCGCATCTCCACATCAACATCGCGATTGAAGCGGTTCAGGGCCGGGAATTCCGACAGGTTGGTCCGCAGATAACCGGTCAGTTCGACCGCTTTAAGATAAAATCCTTCAAAATGTTTGGTAAACTCACGGCTTTTCTTTCTCAGCCTTTTTTCAACGCCGTCCAGTTCATCGTGAATTGCACCGGCATGCCCGCCGGCATCACTCAGCCAAAGAAGGTGATGATGAAGTTCATGGTATACAGGGACGGCCTCCCCTTTTACCAGGTAGGCGAGCACAAGCAGGAATTCATCCAGCTCATTCACCATATGGTTGATGAATGTCTGGGACAGATGGATTCCTACTTTCCCCTGAAGCTGATCTTTCAAAATCGTCAACTTAAAATGACGCAGCTTGCGTACCTCTTTTTCCACATCATTGGATACTTGTTTGTAGTCACGGACATTGCCTTTACGAACTGTATCTAAGTACCCGTCAAACACGGTGACGAATTCTTTCGCCTGATTGATTTTTCCGGTTTCTGACGGATACAGCGAATCTCGGATGAAGCGGGCATGATCCCCAAGCACCTGCAGCCAAAAGGTATGTTCAAATACTGCACTTTCCTCGAAACTCTTCAATCTCTCATCCCCTCATATCATTATCTCTAGATTTATATGGAGGGAGATGGAGAATAAGACGCTTAATCATTGTGAGGCATGCAGGTAAAAAAAGGAGTACAAGGCCGCGGCCCCATTCTCCTTTCTATGGCGTTGCCTGTCGACACCTAGTATAGGAAAGAAACCAACATTGCTGTACACAAAGCGAGGAACGCCCCAGCCATCACATCGGAAGGATAGTGCACACCAAGCACGACTCTCGAGTAGGCAACAAGCACACTGATTGGAAACAAAATCACGATGACCGCAGGAAATTGCAGCATAAATGGGATTGTTATCGAAAAGATCGCCGTGGTGTGGCCTGATGGAAATGAGTGATCTTCAAACGGGTGACCGTGGAGCATTACATCCGGAAGCGACAGATAGGGACGGATCCTTTTCACCGAACGTTTGATAAAGTGCATGATAATATGGCTGACACTCAAGACAAGGAATGCTTGGAGGACGGCCGGCCTGATCGAAGGGTAGAATAAGCTTATAAAAGCCAATGAAAGAATGGAAAGGATCGAGATTTTCGAACCTCCCAAATGAGTGATCGCACCAAAGAAAGAACGGTACAATTTACTGCCGTTTATTTTATAAAAGAGCTGCTGATCCATCTTGTGAAGTCCTGTAAACATCCGATCCATTGAAATCACCCCTTTAAATAGTCACCTTCATTATAATGACGGATTGTGACTGCAATGATAATGAGCGGTAAAAAAGTGTAAATTTTAGCCGGTTGATGTGTAAATTAAGAAATAAAAAAAGAGAACGAGGCCGCAGCCCCATTCTCCTTATTCATTCATGCACTTATTCAGAAGCCTTTGGTGCTCCCTTTTCAACTTCAAGCCTGCTGCTGCCCATGCGGTAAACAAAGAATACCGCGATGACCAGCGGGATCAAGGCGTAGGCGAATGTCGTCGTGATCGAGTCCGACATGGCCGTCGTGATTTTCTCAAGGACAGGAGCAGGGATCATCTCACGCATTTCCGGTTCGAAGATGCTTCTCGGGTCACCGCCGCCCGGGAAGGCCTGCCCGCCGCCCTGGCCTTTAAAGGCTTCTTCAAGATTGGAAGCAAAGAGCTTTGTTTGAAGCGTCCCGTATACGGTAATCCCGATCGTCATCCCGAGTGAACGGAAAAACGCATTAGTTGAATTGGCGGATCCCCTGAACCTTGGATCAAGCTTATGGATCGTTGCATTCGGCAGAAGCGAGAACGAGAAACCGACACCGAACCCGCTCAGGATCATATAGAATGTGAGCAGCAATCTGCCCGTATCCGGCCCCATCGTTGCAAGAAGCAGCATTCCTGCTAGGAACGACAGGATCGATATCCACATGATGCTCCGGTAACTTGCCTTCGTCATGCGCATACCGGCAACCGCACTTCCGGCAACCGAGCCGAGCATCAACGGTGTCAGGATAAATCCTGCATTCGTCGCCGAACCGCCATACACAGCCTGCACGAAAATAGGGATCAGGATCGTCAGGATGATGAATGCCGCCCCGTATAGAAAGGCAAGTGCCTGGGCAGACGCAAACAACGGACTTTTGAACATCCAGAACGAAATGATCGGTTCTGCCGCTTTCCGTTCGATCATCATGAAACTCACGATGAAAACGAAGAAGGAAAGAAGGAGTCCGATGATCTGCCATGAATCCCAGGCGAATTCCTTCCCGCCGAGTTCAAGCGCGAACATCAGGCTCACGACCGCGATGACTAGCGTGACCGCCCCGCCCCAGTCGATTCGCTGATCGGAACGCTGAGGGGATTCTTTATAAGCCGTGATGATGAAAAATAACGACAGCAGCCCGATCGGCACATTCACGTAGAATACCCAGTGCCAGCTGAGATTATCGGTCAGGAACGCACCGATCAGCGGACCGAATACAGAAGCCGATCCGAATACGGCACCAAGCAGCCCCGTCATTTTCCCCCGCTGTTCAGGAGGGAAAAGATCGAATACGATCGTAAAGGCGATTGGAAGCAGGGCGCCTCCCCCTATTCCCTGTATCGCACGGAAAATACTCAGCTGCACGATGTCCTGCGCGATCCCGCACAACGCGGAACCGATCAGGAAAATGGACAATCCGAAGATATAGAACCTCTTCCTTCCATACATATCCGACAGCTTTCCGAAAATCGGCATCCCGGCCATGACGGCCACCATATACGCCGACGTGACCCAGACAAATTTATCAAGCCCGCCGAGATCGGACACAATCGATCCAAGCGCCGTCGCGACAATCGTATTATCCATCGCCGACATCAGGATCCCGAGCAGCAGCCCCGCAAGCGCAAGCTTCATATTGCTTTCTTTCGCCACCATATATCTCACCCTTTATATGTAAATTGTAGTATTGCCTTTTTATTATAGTCCTTTAAGTGGGAATGTCTAGTTCTAATCGGGTGAAGGATAGACAAGTGTATGCCGATTGCATGAAGGTTACATACTGCTGTCAGGTGATGATTCTGAAACCAAGAAGGGATTGGCACGAGGAGTTATTCTCTTCGATCAAAAACCCTCCCCTACTTCACATCCACGGAAATCGCCCGGCCTGCCACCCGTCCGCTGAAGAGGCATCCCCCGACAAAGGTTCCTTCCAGCGCACGGTACCCATGCAGCCCGCCTCCGCCGAATCCGGCCGCTTCGCCTGCTGCGTAAAGTCCGGGTATCGCCTCACCGGAAGCATCGAGCACCCTGCCGCTCAGATCTGTCTGAAGTCCCCCCAGTGTTTTTCGGCTGACGATATTCAACCGCACGGCAATGAGCGGTCCATTCTTCGGATTCAGAATTTTATGCGGCGGCGCGACACGGATCAGTTTATCCCCTATGTAATGGCGTGCACCGCGGATGGCGGTGATTTGCAGATCCTTCGTGAACCTGTGATCGATTTCGCGGTCCCTTGCTTCTATCTGCCTCTTAATCTCTTTAACATCCAGCAGGTTGTCCCCTGTTAATCTGTTCATCCGGATGACGAGGTCCTCAAAATCCTCCGCAATGATGAAGTCCTCCCCTTTATCCATGAATGCCTGCACCGGTCCGGCTGCACCCGGGAGCGCCCTGCCGAGAACCTTCTTTATGCTCTTCCCCGTGAGGTCGGGATTCTGCTCGGATCCGGAAAGGGCGAATTCCTTTTCGATGATTTTCTGCGTCAGGATGAACCATGAATAGTCATAGCCGGTCTTCTGGATTGCCTCCAGGGTCCCGAGCGTATCGAATCCCGGAAAATTAGGGGCGCCGAACCTTCTTCCTTCTGCGTCAAGCCAGATTGAAGAAGGGCCGGGCAGGATGCGGATGCCGTGATTGCTCCAGACGGAATCCCAATTTTTAATCCCTTCCGTGTAATGCCACATCCTGTCCCGGTTTACGATCCGGCCCCCGGCTTCTTCCGTGATGGAAAGCATCCGGCCATCCACATGAGCGGGGACACCGGATATCATATTCTTTGGCGGCTGCCCCAGTCTTTCCGGCCAATTTTTCCTGATCAATTCATGGTTTGCCCCAATACCGCCGCTTGACACAAGGACTGCCTGGGAGGAATATTCAAAGTTTCCGATCACTTCCCTGCTGCTGTCCTGCCCCCGCTGAGCGGTACTCGGCGCGAGGACGGATCCGGCCACTCCCGTCACAGTGCCCCCTGCCGTCTTCAGCCCATCCACCCGGTGCCGAGGGAGATAGGTGACCAGTCCTGCCTTCATATGTTCCCGGACCCGCCTCTCGAAAGGTTCGACAATCCCCGGTCCCGTGCCCCAGACGATATGGAATCTTGGAACCGAGTTGCCGTGGCCGTCAGCAAGATGACCGCCCCTTTCAGCCCACCCGACGATCGGGAAGAAGCGGACACCCAGGCCGTGGAGCCAGGCACGTTTCTCACCCGCGGCAAAGTCCACATAGGCTTCGGCCCACTTCCTGGCCCAATGATCCTCATCCTCTTCCCTGTCAAACCCGGCCGTCCCGAGCCAGTCCTGCATGGCAAGCTCCCTGGAATCCCGGATGCCGAGCCTTCTCTGCTCAGGTGAATCCACAAGAAATAAGCCGCCAAACGACCACCATGCCTGCCCGCCAAGTGAAGATTCAGGCTCCTGATCGACGAGCAGCACCTTCTTCCCGGCATCACCCATCTCGGCTGCTGCAACTAGACCTGCTATCCCTGCTCCTACGACAATCACATCATAATCCATTTTATCCCCACTCTTCTCCCTGTCAGCGACAGCGTAAATTAAGTTCAGTATAAACCCGCTATCAAAATAGGGTCAATCCATTTTCTGAATAGTGTTATAATTAAACACGGACCTCCCTGACTCTTGAGGCCCTCCACCCGTTTTTACACAGGGGCAGCTAACTCAACCTTAATCCGGTCGGGATCTTCAAAGTACACGGCATAATAATCCTCCCCGCCTGCAAAAGGGTGGAGGTTTTCATAGAGGATCCTTGCCCCCTTCTCCCTCAGCTTTTCCGTCATCTCATCCACCCGTCCGCGGGAAGCCGCATGAAACGCCAAATGGTTCAATCCCGTCCTGCACCTGTGATAAGGTTCGTCAAGGAACCTCTCCTCCGTCTGCACAAACACAAGATAGGTCTCCCCGAGCTTCCAGCTTTCTCCCTTCTCCCATTTCTGATAAGAATGATACCCCAGTTCAGCTAAAAACCATCCCCAGAACTCTAATGATTTCTTCAGATCGGATACGTAGATTTCGATATGATGAAGCAGTCCTTCAGACAATTTGACACCTCCTAAACAGCTAGTTACTCAGACTCCAATATATTTCTGTCTTTTCATTACAATAAAACCCTTCCAATTGACACTCTTCCACTATTTTTTTCAATGTGGCCTTATCAGAACAAAGCATGGAAAAATGGCTGTCCCAATGAGTTGTGATCAAAATGGATTGATCATGGGTAAAGAGATTCCTCCGTTCCCTGTGGAGCAAATCCAAATCCTTGATCAAGTCGGCCGTATACTCCAATTTTCTCTCTGTGCAGAATTCATCCCCGCACCAGATCCAATCATGGCCAAGATTTTTAATACTTTCTAAAAGGCCGGCCATGATGATTTCAGGGAAAAGACCCTCGGTTGGACACACAATCTTTTCCTGTTCGCAAATATTTGCGATGATCTTAGCGGTTTTATCATTTGCAAATTCCCTTTTCAATCCATAAATCAATGAGCGCAGTCCGATATCCAACTGAGCGGCATCCGGTATCCCGGTCAGCGCTAAAACCTGTTCCCATGTGACTGCTTCACAATGTTTAAGGATTTCCATTCTTGCAGGATACGTATCCGGCATGAATCGCTCATAGTCGAGCGTTCGGGGTTTGATGAAAGGATGATAAAAAATAAAGACGTCTTCAAATACTCCTTCGTAAAACTCTTTGATCGGCATATCTTCGTATGCACACACCGCATACCTGTGAGGCTCCGGCAGCGATTTTGCATTGGCCATCCATTCTAACTCTTCCAATAGCAGACCCTCCCCCTAAATCAAGGCGTGTTCCAAAAAAACGTCGTCACGATAAACGGTACAATGAGCGCGACGCCCACGATGACACCATTTCCGGCGATGGCGATTTTTTTAAACGTCCCTCTTTCTGAAAACAAGGCAATGATCAATCCCGCCGCGGAGCAGCTCACGCCTGCCAGCAGAAATTCATCACGTCCAAAGAGCATCATGACGTAGAATAAGGCTCCTATTAAAAACAAGACAAACGACAGAAAACTTAATTTTTTCTTCATGCGATCTTCCCCCTTTATCTCTTATCGACTTACGCTTCCCCCATCCCGAAACCAAGCAGGAGCAGGTAAATAAGGGAACCGGCCAGCAGCATGGATAAGGACAGCCCCAGCACAGCAAATCCATTCTTTTCACTTTTCTTGAATAGTGCAATAACACTTAAAATAATAGATATTGGAGCCCCTAAAAATAATACATAAAAGATACCTTTAACCACTGATTGCTCCGCAATGCCAGGCACCGCAAACAACAGGATGAATAAACCAACCGGGATTCCTGCAGAACCCCAACTCAGCCAAGAGTATTTTTTCAAGGTGATGATCCTCCTCTCCATCTTTTCAGTCTTCATCATTAGACGTTAGGTGCTCGATTTAAGTTTTCACCCCAACACCTTTTTGCCCGTTCTCTGTTGTCCGATGAACGCCAGAAGATTCAACAGGATGGTGACGGCCAGAAGAAGGACCGAAGCTGACGCGACGGCGTACATCGTATCGAGGAGGGCACTCCAGTCCTCAACCGTTACCTTATGATAGATATATAGAATCTGAAAACATAATGAAACACCGCATGCGCTGAAGCTTATGATGGAGAGCATGCCCCGATGCGGATTGTTTTCTTTTTTATCAGCCACAAGGGTTATCAATGGCAGCACCCATGCAATCAAGCCAAGCACCAGGCTTCCAAGATTCAACCAAACAAACATGTTCGTCATCTCCTTTCTTTTATAAATCCCAACTATTTGTAATCGTACCATATACAGTGAATTTTAGTGTGCTCTGATTTAGTGATTTGTAAAATTATGGTGTTATGACGGCACCTTTGTGTTAAAATTCAAAATTATACAGACAACTATGGGGGATGTTATGCAATGAAAGAGAAGTTGAAAGCCTTTGGATTGCCAATTGGGATTACGTTGATATTTATAGCAGCACTATTCGTCCATCAACTGCTGCTTGTGAAAGAGCTTCCGCAACAGGGATGGAGCAGGTCGCTGCCATTCGAGGAATCGTTCAAGGAGAAGCCCCAGGTATTTGTGGATGCTGAAGACAAGATACATATCGCATCAGACGGTCATGTGCAGACAATCAAGATGAATGATAAACTGGCAATCTCCGAAGAGAGCACGACAAAAACAAAGATTACGAGAGGGTACCCATTTTGGACGGATGGAAAGCAGTACATTTTTTATAAAGGCGGAAATTTACTTTTGTCCTCCAGCGGCGAAGAACAGATTCTTGAAAAAGATATTGCCGGTCTCGGAACAGGAAAGAATGACGTCTTCTTCTGGAAAGACGGTACATTGAGCCGGTACGATGTGGAGAAAAGAACCTCCTCCGATGTTCATACCTTCCCGAATGCCATTGCCGGCATGTATGTGGCAGACAACGGGAGCGCGGTCGTTCAAGTCGAGAAAGACAATACACACGACGTTCTTTATTACTTAGATGAAAAGCAGCTTGCGAGCGGCGCTTTCCTGACTGTCGACAGCTCACCTAATAAGAAGATGGATGGACTTACGTTTAAAATAAAGGACGGAAACCTGCTTGTTTTTTATAATCAAAAGTCAAGGAGCCAGGGAACACTTGCCTATAATGTATTCAAGCTCGAGACTCCAGTTGGGAAGATAGGAAATTCCATGCTGGAAGGGGAAAAAGTAGAGTTCGATCTTAGTGATACCGGACAGAAGCTGATGAGTCCCGGGGGCGTGCAGCTGATGGAAATGGAAGGGAGAGAAATGATCCTCCTTACATCGGAAGGCACAAAGATCGGGGATAACAACACGGTCAGCGTGTATGCCGCACCTTTAGAAGATGGTGCAGTCTTCAGTGCAGCACCGGTGAGTACGACGAAACACGTATCCTATCCGCCGGTGAAGATTTCCGATGAAGCGATTGTCTGGGTGAATTATGACGGAGCAGACTATGCACTGAAAGGGAGCTCCCGAAATCCGGAGGTCATCTCGGAAAGCACCAACTGGTCGAAGAGTTCTGTTAAAGAAGCCATCAATAACGGCGTGCTCATGATGTTCAGCAGCCTGGTGACAATCATGACTTCATTCTACTGGGTGCTGCCTTCCCTGTTCTTACTAATCCTCATGTACATCTTTAAGCCGAACGCATTCGAGAAAGACGGGATCAGCTGGGTTGAGTACCTTTCCATCATCATCTTTATTTTCATGCCGGTTTCCTATACGCAGAATGCAATGAATGCCTACTTTGAGCAGATGGCCCCGGGGTATCTCCTCTTTCCGGGCAGTGGCTATGCCGTCATCACCTTCCTGACGGTCATCACTCTCGCCATCTGGAAATTCGGCCGGGACCCGGATTGGGGCTCGATGGGCGGCGCATTTTACTTCATGGGCACGTATATCCTGCTCTACATTACGTTCATAGGCCCTTATATCTTTAACTTGTATTGATTGGGAAAGATGCCTGCATCCTGGTTGGCCTGGATGCGGGCTTTTTGTTTGGGTTGAGCCACAAACTATCCCTCATTACAGCCGCTTCCATTCTTGAAAAAAGCGGAGTACAGGCTTTATTTGTGTTGTTTCAAGACCACTTTTTATTAAAACCCACCTAAAAAACACCCAATACATGTATTCGGAACTATAATTTGGCTGCCTCCACTTAAAAAGGAGAGTAAATCAACCATTGCGATGGATTAAATCGGGGGTTATTATCGAAAATCCGAATTTTATTATCGAAATCAAAAGTTTTATTATCGAAAATCAACGATTTATTATCAAAACACCCCATCATCACTGAACCAATCTGCGATCTTTTTGAAATACAAGCAAATCCCAGCGTATATCATCACAATTGCCTATTTATTATCAAACTCAAAAACCGCTGCTTCCAAACAAAAAAAGACAAGCATCACTCAAGATACTCATCCTGCAATTCCTCCCGGATATACCGCGCCATCCCCGTCTTCACCTTTCTGAAACCGCACTTCTTATAAAACTCCTCATTCCCGCTCGTGGAAATCAAATGGACGCAGGAAACTCCCTCGAGTCTTTCCAATAACCTCCTCATGATCTTACAGGCGATGCCTTGATTTTGAAACTCCCGGTGAACGACGATATCATAGATGGCGGCATTGAACACACCGTCAGACAGGGCCCTTCCAAAACCGACAACCTGTTCCTCTGCTTTGACAATCACAATGACATTGCTGGATTCAAAGACCTGCTTAATCACCTCAGGAGAATGCTTCATCCATCCCACAGATTGATAGACTGCTTTCATTTCCTCAAGATCATCGGTGTGAAATTCTTCTTTTATGTCGAGTTTCATTTACTCCCCCCTTTAAGCTAGGTTCACCCTTCACCATAATACTCAGCGAAATGCAGAAAACCGATTTTCTTTACGCGATAATTCCTCAACTGCCCCTGGGTGGCTTCTTCTACCGGCGGCTCTGTGAGGGTGTATACTTTTTCATTTGATCCGCTTAAATCGTCTGTATCCACATATTTTTGAAATACATCGTCTGCAATGCCTGATTTCAATGCTGCGGCAGGATATCCCATGACAAAAACGCTGGTCCTTACTGCCAGATGCGGTGTGCTGTGCAAAATAAGAAACATCAGAATGAGTGTGCTTATAATCCCGATCCATTTTTTCATCATACAATCCCCTATCAAGAATAGTTATGCAGGACCCCCGCCCCGGTTATTGTTATTCCTAAGCTGAGGGGCATGCTGTGCAGATTTTTCATATGCTTCATCTCTGGAATTGCGAGATTGATTTTTCAAGCTGTTCCCATAAAAAACCATCTTTCTGGAGCCGATCCAAATCCTGATTCCAAAATAAAGAACGATGACTCCGATGAAAATAAAAAAATACATCATGTTGGACTCTCCTTTACATTTTTCAAAAAATTCCCTTGCTCTGAAACGCGTTTCATACTTTAAGCTAAAGACAGGATGATAACCCGCATCCTGCCGCCACGATCGGCGTAACGCGAACCAGGGCGGCGTGACGATCATGGTCAGGCTGAAGTGTTCATGATGTCATGAACACTTTTTTCATTATGAGCAGCCGGCACCCTGAAGCTTCGTCTCTGCAAGCGAGACATTCGTTTTTAAATAATCCGGGATTTCCTCATTTGACAATATTTCAGACGTCGTCATCCACAACACCTCACCGACTTCATCCGGACTCTTCGGGTAAGGCTCGCCGGATTGAAGCTGACAAAGGAACACGATATCAACCACGTTTACCCCCGTATCCGTTACAAAGGAAGAACTGTTCACATAGACAAGCCCGCCTATCACCGCTCCCACTTCTTCCTCCACTTCCCGGATCAGGGTCCGTTCGAGTATGTCACTCGACACCCCTTCAGGATCACATTTCCCTCCGACGAGTGAAAGTTCCCCCGCCGCATGCTCCTCTTTTTCACTTCTTCTTATTAAGAGCCACTTTCCATCACGATGGATAGCTGCTTCAACGTTGACGATGAACATGAATCTTCCCCCTTTTCCCCGGCCGGTAAAACCGGCGTCTCCTCTACTAGTTCCACTCCAAGACAAAGATTTCCTCCTCAAACAACTGCTTGTTTGGATATAACATCCAGCACTCAATTTGTAGCCTCCTGCTTTAAAAGATGTTATTATTTAGTTGTCTAATAGTTAGACGACTAAATAATAACTGATACAATTTGGGGAGGAATAGAAAATGGGAAGACTCGAGAATAAAGTGGCGATCATCACAGGCGGAGCCTCAGGCATCGGGGAGAACATGGTTGACCTTTTTGCAAGAGAAGGGGCGATCGTCATTGCCGCCGACATCAATGAAACAGCGTTAAGGAAAGCAAGTAAAAAGAAAAACGTCTACGGGATGAAACTAAATGTAAGTTCGGATGAAGACTGGGCTGCTTTGGCAGAAGAGGTGAAGGAACGGTTCGGAAAAATCGATATCCTTGTCAACAATGCCGGAATTTCTTCAGAAAAGCCTTTCCAGGAAATCGGTCTGGAGGATTGGGATAAGATGCTGTCGATCAACGGCTACGGCCCATTCGCAGGAATCAAACACATCGCTCCCATCATGGCAGAGCAGAAAAAAGGATCCATCATCAATATCTCTTCCTACACCGCCCAAATCGGACAAGGGTTCAATCATTATTCAGCCTCGAAAGGAGCAGTCCGGGCTCTGTCAAAGGCAGCGGCCACGACGTTTGGACGCCAGGGAGTACGTGTGAACACCCTCTTTCCGGGCATCATCGAGACCCCGATGACCCAGGGCCTTCAGACTTCGAAGGAGCTTCTGGGACAGCTCATCATGGCCACACCCCTGCAGCGTTTAGGGAAACCCGGGGATATCGCTAACGCCGCCTTATATTTTGCCTCTGATGAGTCTTCTTACATCACCGGAGCCGAGCTCGTGATCGATGGAGGATTCTCCGCTCAATAATGTGATATGATAGAATCAGCTGTGAAGCCCCATTGGTATGATGAGGGCTTCTTATTCTTAAAAAAAGGCAGGATATCCGCTATGAAAGATCAATCGATATTTGAATTGCTTCACACAATGGATCAAGTCACAAATAAACTCCTCATACAGTGGAACAAGTCGTTCAAGGAAAGCCTCGGCATCTCTCACATCTTGGTCCTCAGCCATTTGCAGGTGAACGGGAAAAGCCGTCCATCCGATATCGCCAAAAACCTGGGCATCACCCCTCCCTCCCTAACCAATCTGGCTAATAAACTTGTATCGAAGGATCTAATCGTACGATTATTCGATGAGAAGGACCGGAGAAACAGCTATCTGGAAATAACGGATGCAGGGATCGAAATGGTCAACAAAGCAGCCGACGAAGGTCAGAATCTGCGCAGGAATCTTTTTGAAAAGCTGTCAAAAGACGAGCGCCGTCAGCTGACCTCCATTTATGAGAAGTTAAATCATTTTTTATAACAGATGAAAAAGCCCGTCCCTCTGATAATGGAGGGACGGGCTTTCTATTGAAACACACTATTCTTTTTTCAACTCACTCAAGTTATACCGGCGCATTCTGATGAACTTCACGACATTCACGACGATGGTCTTCGCCACTGCATACGTCGGGATCGCAAGGATCATGCCGAGGATTCCGGCAAGATTACCTGCCACAAGGAGCAGGATGATGATCGTTGCAGGGTGTGTGTCGAGGCTCTTCCCGAGGATGAGCGGCGACAGCACGTTCCCTTCGATCTGCTGGGCGATCAGGATGACGACCACGACGAGAATGGCTTTCGTCGGTGAATCGAACAATGCGATGATGACGGCCGGAGCTGCCCCAAGGAACGGCCCCAGGTACGGGATGATGTTCGTGACCGCTCCGATGAGGGCCATCACCAGCGCGTACGGAAGCCCGATGATCAGATAGCCGATGAAGGTCAGTGTCCCGACGAACAGGCCGACGAGAAGCTGCCCCTGGATGTATGCGGCCAGTGTATCATTCGTGTCGTGCAATGTTTTCAATCCTTCTTCGCGATACGCATCCGGCATGAATTTTGCAATCGCATTCGGAAGCTTATGTCCGTCCTTGAACATGAAGAACAACAGGAATGGAACCGTGACGATCGTGATCGCTATGCTTGTCAGGATGCCGAAAAATCCAGTGATGGCGGTGGTGATATTGTCAGGAAGGGTATTGGCATACTCACCCAGACGTTTCTCGATATCCTCAAGCGGAACATAATCCTGATTCATCATCCACTTGAACTGTTCACTCTCGGATAAATGGATGATATAATCACGGGTCTGCCTTACATAGTCAGGCATATCGTTAATCAGTCCGGTCACCTGTTTTGAAATGATCGGTGCGATATTTCCGATAATCAGGCTGATCGCCCCGATGATCAATGCATAAAGGACAAGGATGGCGACCGACCTCGGCAGCTTCAGTTTTTCAAGCAGATTCACCAGGGGATTCAACAGGAAATAAAGGAATCCGGCAATGATGATCGGGAAAAAGATTGTGGAGAACAGGACCCCGATCGGCTGAAATAAAAACTGGACTTTCGTTGCGACATAAATGATGGTCAAGATGATGAGAATCTGGATGCTCCATCGATACAGTTTGCTTTTTGCCAATTGAATCACCTACCTTAAAAGAATGTTCATAAGTATGAAAAGAAGCAACCGGTCTACCAAACCAGTTGCTTTTCTTGCATTTAAAGCTTCGTCACTTCAAGGTAACGGAGCTGGATGCCGTCTTTTTCAATGATCTTGAAGCGGTATCCCTCTTCTTCGATGACACTGCCGATTTTGGAATTGATGTTATGCGTCATGAACCAGCCTCCGATCGTGTCGATGTCAAGTTCCCCAACGTCGATCGAAATGCCCAGAAGAGCGTTCACCTCATTGATCAGCACCTTCGAATCAAGCAGGTAATGTCCTTCCTTCAGCTTTCTGACCTCGGCGACCTCATCCTCATCAAATTCATCACGGATCTCACCGACGATTTCTTCAAGGATGTCCTCAACCGTCACAATCCCGGCCGTTCCGCCGTATTCATCGATCAGCACTGCGATATGCACGCGTTCCTTCTGCATCTTCACAAGCAGGTCATGGATCGCAATCGTCTCGATGACGGTAATGATCGGATTAAGGAACGAATGAACCCTGAAATGGTCCTCTTCAAGATTCCTTGTCACCGTCTCCGTCAGAAGCTCCTTCATATTGACGAACCCTTTGATGTTATCCTTATCACCATCGATAACCGGATAACGGGTGAAATTCTCTTTTCTCAGTGTCTCCACCACGTCGGCGAATGTATCGTCGATCGAAAGCGAGACGATTTCTTTTCGCGGCACCATGATTTCCTTGGCGATCCGCTCATCGAATTCAAAGATGTTGTTCACATACTTCAATTCATTCTTATTGATTTCCCCGCTTTGATAGCTTTCCGAAAGAAGGATCCGCAGCTCTTCTTCAGTATGGACCTCGTCATGCTCAGAAGCAGTCTTTAGTCCAAATATACCCACAAACACCCTGGCTGAACCGTTCAAAAGCCAAATAAACGGATACATGACCCGGTAGAACCAGATGATCGGGCCAGCGAACAGCAATGTCACAGCCTCGGCTTTCTGGATCGCCACTGTTTTCGGTGCCAGTTCGCCGACCACGACGTGAAGGAAGGTCACAAGCGCAAATGCGATACCGAATGACAGCAGATGCGTGAGTGTCTCATTCAGCTCCATATAAGCGAACAATGGATGCAGGATTTTCTCAACGGTAGGCTCACCAAGCCACCCCAGTCCAAGGGCTGTGATGGTGATCCCGAGCTGACAGGCAGACAGATACTCGTCGAGATGCGTCACGACTTTCTTCGCCGCCATCGACCCCTTTCTGCCCTCGGCAACAAGCTGGTCGATTTTCGACCCCCGCACCTTCACAATCGCGAACTCAGTCGCCACGAAAAATGCGGTCAAAGCAATCAATAAAGCAATCAAAAGTAAATTTATAGACGTTGTCAATTAGCAGCCTCATCCATGGACGAGGCTTACACCTCCATTATTTTTAAAAATACATTCACAAAGTAAATGATGACGGGAGATGAAAGCTTATGAATCTACTTATCTAATGAAGGGATAGCATAGAACCTGTCATGAGAAGCAGACCTTCCGGCTTTCAGCAGCCCGCGCTGATACGTACCAACATATATTCCTGCGCGTCCCGCAAGCAATCTTAGCTTCTCTGTCCCATTTCCATCCCCCCAGCCGTTTCAAAAAAATGAAT
Source organism: [Bacillus] enclensis (assembly GCF_001456935.1). Classification (GTDB taxonomy): domain Bacteria; phylum Bacillota; class Bacilli; order Bacillales; family Bacillaceae_B; genus Rossellomorea; species Rossellomorea enclensis. The sequence continues at coordinate 253,810 of NZ_KQ758482.1, forward strand.
ATAAAAAGATTTTACCTAATTCCGGGTTTTTAATCAAACAATCTATTACTATTTATTTTTTACCATCCCTGGGGTCTTTAAAGCTTGTGAAAACGTTGTTCCCCCTCTTGCGTTAGCTTGGATCATCGTGGATAGACCGTAAAAGATGAGGTTAGTTGGGGACGGTTCACACCTTACTTTTTGGATAAGTATCTTGGCGGGAGGCGTATATCAGGGACGATGTTGGACTGCGTGTATGGTAAGAGGGGGCCGGTCTGGGGCTCTGGGTGCATTTCTGCCTCAGAACTCTCAACGATACACCACCACGTATTAAAAGCGATGATTACAAGTTTTTGATAATATATTTCTATTTTTGATAATAAATGGGTCGGTTTTGATAATATATTGGGATTTTTGATAATAAGTCGGCCGGTTTTGATAATAAACACAATTCATGACCCGATAATACCCCCCGATAACAAGCATGAGCCCCCCCTCTCGACCCTATACAACCAAAAAAACGAGGCCCCATCACTGGGTACCCCGTAAAAATCATCAAACCGATACATTTTCCGCTTTCAACTTCTTCTCACCAGCACCACTCTTAGCACCAGCTTTTCCATCAGCCGTCTTCTTAAAGAAATTACTCTTAAAGAACCCGAACGTCAATCCAACCGTGATGATAAACGTAATGGCCATGCCCGTAAAGTAGAATGTCCAGTGTTCCGGATAAACGGACAGGAATGATAACACGCCGCCCACTCCTACGGATGTCGCCTTCACTCCCTGTGCGGCCAAGTAAGCACTTCCGACCGCGCTTCCGATCATCACAGCGATGAACGGATAGCGGAATCGGAGGTTGATACCGTAGATGGCCGGTTCCGTTACCCCTAGCCATGCAGACAGTGTTGCCGTTAAAGAAACACCTTTCAATTTCTTGTTCTGCTTAATGATGAAGAACATCGTCAATGCTGCAGCACCTTGGGCAAGTGTAACCGTTTCCCCGATCGGCCACAGTGTAACGTAGCCAAGCGTTCCGGCCATTTGCAAGTTGACACCCAGGAAGATGTGATGCATCCCTGTGATCACAAGCGGACCGGAGATGAATCCATACACGGCGCCGGCAATGACAGGCGATACTTCAAACAGATACAGGATGCCGTCTGTGATCCAGTTCGAACCTGTCATCGTGATCGGTCCGATGACTCCAAACGTCAGCAACCCCGCGAATACCAATGCAAGCGGTGCCACAAAAATCATCTGTAAATTATCCGTGATGACCCTCTTCAATTGCTTTTCAGACCAGGTCAAGATCCATGTCGCAAAAATGACCGGCAGGACCTGACCCTGATACCCGATCTTCGCAATGTCCCATCCGAACAGGCTCCAGTATTCAACGTCCCCCGGATTCTCCGCATATGCATAAGCGGACATAAGCGATGGGTGAACTAGTAACAAACCAAGTACGATCCCAAGCAGCGGGCTTCCACCGAACTTCTTCGCAGCCGACCAGGCGATGAGCACCGGAAGGAATGTAAACGCTGTATTCGCAATCACATTGATGAATTCGGCAAAGCCTGTCCAGCCGGTGTGAACGTCAAGCAGTGATTTTTCATCATAGAAGATGCCTGGATTGGCGAGCATATTATTCAGCCCGAGCAATAGACCGGCCGCAACGATCGCCGGCAGGATCGGTATGAAGATATCCGCGAGCACCCGGACGCCCTTCTGGATGACATTCCCCTTCTCGGCCACTTCCTTCTTCATATCATCCTTCGTCACGGCCTCCGCACCGGTTTGCGTGACAAATTCGCTGTAAACCCTTTCAATCATGCCCGGACCGATGATCACCTGGAATTGACCGCTCGCCGTGAACGTCCCTTTCACCAGTTCATTTTCTTCAAGGGCATCTTTATCTACTAAACTTTCATCCACCAGCACCAGGCGCAGTCTTGTCACACAATGCGACGCACTGCTGACGTTCCCGGAGCCGCCTATATTTTTTATGATATCAGCAACATTTTCCTTAAAGCTCATCCTCGTGACCTCCTTCAATAAATCGCTTTCATAAAATTTTCAACTTGTTTAAACAAGTTCGTTATAGTACAGTATAAATTGTTATCAATTAATGTCAAGACAATTTTGAAAAAGGAGTGTTCAATATGGATATTAGCATTACACCGATGAGCCACTTCGGTTCCTATATGGCCCTCACTTACCAGAAAAGAGAAACGCCAGAAAAAACAGGCTTGTACCTGAACTCGGTTAGGGGGAAATCCAAGCAGCACCAAAATGCCCTAAAGGTCATCCCGGCCGTGAACGGAAGCCCCGTTCCTTACACATATGAAGCAGACGAATTCCAGATCTCACTTTCCTTCGACGAAGGGGAACTTCACCTCTGCTTCGAGGATTCCGAGCGTATTTTTGTAAAAGGAACCGGAGACAATGTCGGGCTCATCCTCGACACCCAGCCAGTATTCAACTTCGAATACAACTATCTATTAGGGAATCCCGGCGAAGAATTCTGCCTGATCAACAGCTACAAGAATCTCACCAAGTACATGATCTTTGCCCCGGACGGCAACGTCTCCCTTCAGCAGAATGTTTTCATGGACACAACCGGGAGCACGGTCGAGGCGGATAATCTGTCTTCTATTCATATTTCCCAACTTGAAGGTGCCGGGGACTTCCTATGTGTTATCGAAGACGTGCCGACCAATGGGGGTTTCCCTGAAGAACGGGACTACTCATTCGAGGCCGCACTCGATAAAAGCACGAATCATTTTCTATCATTCTTGGAAAAACAGCCGGCTGTCCCTGCAGGATATGAACAAACACTGAGAGAAGCCGCGTATTTGAACTGGACCTGCATCGTCAATGAGCAAGGCCTGCTGAAACGAAAAGCGATGTATATGTCGAATGCAAACTTCCCTGGTGTATGGAGCTGGGACAACGCCTTCAACGGACTGGCCCTTGCCGGTGTCGACGATGAACTCGCATGGGATCAGATCCAGCTTCTATTCGACCACCAGGACGACAAAGGCCAGATCCCGGGTTCCGTCAGCGACTCGACCATCCGCTGGAACTTCTCCAAGCCGCCGGTGCAAGGTTTGTTCGTCTTGAAGATGATGGAAAAGATGACCCTCTCCACCGAACAGCTGGAGACCATTTTTTCACAGATCAAGAGACACGTAGAATTCTACCTTCAATACAAGGACTTCAACCGCGACGGTATCTGCGAATACCATCACGGAAATGACTCCGGCCAGGACAACAGCACCGTGTTCAGGGATGCCGACATCATCGATTCACCCGACCTGACAGCCTTCCTGATCAAATCGATGGACATGCTCGCAGTCGTGGCTGGAAAACTCAACAGGACAGAAGACCAAGCCCACTGGGAAAAAGAAGCGGACAGATACACAGAGAAATTCTGCGAATACTTCCTAGTTGACGACCTGCCCGTCGCCCGCTTCACAAGGGACAGAAAAGAGATCGAAAGCGAAGGCTATCTGCCACTGGTTTCCATCATACTTGGGGAAAAACTGCCGGAATCTGCCCGCAGAAAAATGATCGAGACACTGAAGAGCGACCGCTACCTGACCAAATGGGGAATCGCCTCTGAAGCAATCGACAGCCCTCTTTATGAAGAAGATGCCTACTGGCGCGGCCCGATCTGGGCGCCGACCACCCTTCTGTTCGTGGAAGCATTTGAAGAATGCGGGGAACATGAACTGGCGAAGGACGTAGCCTGGAAATTCCTTGACCTTTGCAAGCACGGAGGATTCGCGGAGAACTTCCATGCTGAGACCGGTGAGGGATTGAGGGATCTTGCGCATACATGGACGTCGAGTGTGTTTATTCATTTGGCTGGGAGACTGGCTGGATAATACAAGACGTATTCTGAAAAACAATTAGACAGTAAAACACCCAGGCTTTAAGATCCTGGGTGTTTCTACTTACCTATTTTGTTTCTTTCAAAAAAAGCCCTAGATAAAAAGCCATTCATCCTGAAATTTTCTTCAATAAATCATCAAGTGTCCCGAAACACTTTTCCACTTCAGGTAAGTGATAAAACGTACTCGTCGTTTCCACGTTCTCTATCTCTCTGTCCGGCGAATAAAGAAAGATCCGCTTTCCCTGGCCGAGGGCAATACCCAATTCAATATGTGTCCCTTTCCCGCCGGGTAATAAAACAACAATAAAATCAGACTCCATGACAGCCTTTTTCTCATTCTCTCCGATTGTTTTTAGATCATCCAATGTTAATGAGCCTTTTGACTTTTCACTGGTGGTCCAATCGTATGTATGAAAATAACCGTTATCTACTAATTTACTGGTGACATAGCGGACAGCATCGAGGTTACGAAAGCTGGATGCTACGTAAAATTTCTCCATGTACCCTTCTCCCTTTATGTTGTTAAATTTTTGTGATTCTTAGCCAACCTCATCTGCAATAGAATCCATGATCGCGGTCGATTTCCGTCTGAACTAAAACTTATCCTTCGCCGTATCCTTCACCTCTGAAGGAATGGTAATGGCCTCAATTTCGTCTATCTTCGTGTAAGTCTCTTTAATGGTTTGGGTGGTGGCCATCTCGTTACCATCCAGTTCATTCATCATCTCGATATCCATGTTGATATCAGACTTGGCGGGCAGAAAGCTTTCCCGATTGATGTAAATACTGTAAGTCAGGTCGTTTGTTTTAATATCTTCCAAGTATTTGGAGTGATAAAGAGCCGGTTTGGAAAGATCCAGTATGAATTCAGTGAAGCGATTGAATTTGTCACCTTCACCGGTGAAGGTAAGAACCCATTGTTCCTCCTCTTCCTTTACTTCCATTTCTTCTGAATGAGTTTTTAACCATTCCAGTCTCTTATCCAGGTCCACCATCTTCCTGACCGTATCCAGAGACGGCTGATAACCATCCTCCTTCCCTTTGTACCAGTGATCCCATCTCGAAGAAGTCGTATACACTTCGCTTTCTGCAAGATACATTTCTGCATCAACCTTTGCACCGGCCACGTTCATTTGAGTGTTGAGATGCAATCCTTCTGGTTCCTTGACGTAATCTGTCACAATCTTAGCTGTCTGTTTGTCAAGTTCGCCTCTTGGAGGTCCGTATATGAGATCCTGGTCAATATTCATGTCTATCTGAAAACTATTCGTTTCTTCCATTGCCTTGATGGAAGCATCCAAAATCTCTTCCGGTGTATCCGGTTTTGGCGAACACGCTGATAATCCGAGAGTCAAAGTACTTATTGCAAGTGATGTTAAAAATAATTTCTTCATTTTACCCCCTGTATGTCTAATAAAAGTAAAAGGAGAACCACCCTCATATTGAGAGAGTCCTCCTCCTGACAAATTCCAGCTGCTGAATCTATCCGGTATGACCGGCCGATCTCCCGCGGTGAGCAATCCGCCTCAGTTCCTACTTCCTCCGTGTCTGATCAAAAAACACAAAATTCCCCGGCGTATGCCGCGACTGGGTATGCTCAAACATGACACCATCCGAATTGAAGATATGGCTCGTCACGACGACGACGCTGTTGAATCCGTCGAGATTTAAATAAGTCTCATCCTCTTCCGTCGTACGTTCCACCACCATCTTCCGCTTCGCGGTGACCGCACGCTGATCGAGCTCCCTGTCGAGATATTGATAAATGGAATCCTCCGCGATCTCGGCCGTCAGCCCCTTCACGACATCCTTCCTGAAATAGTTGTGGTCCATGATGACAGGTTTTCCTTCAAGGTAGCGGACCCGCTTCAGATGATACACCTCGACCCCGACCGGGATCAGCGTGTGCGCATGAATCTCCTCATCCACCGTCAGTTCCTCAAACAAAATCACCTTCGTCTCATGCTGCTTATGATTTCGCCGGGCAAACTCCTTGAACGACTCCGTCTCCCCGAACATATATTCATTCTGCTTGAAATCCTGATAAATGACACGTACGCCCTGCCCGTGCTTCGTCTGAACATACCCGTCGTTCACCAGATTCCCGATCGCACGACGCACCGTATTCCGCGAGCACTCATACTCCTTCACCAGTGTGTTCTCCGAAGGCAGCAGCTGCTGGTACTCATAAATATTCTGTTCAATCTTATGTTTCAGGTCTTCATAAATCTCAATGTATTTCGTTTTTGGCATGGCTGCCTCCTGTATTCCGCTTGTGCTTCTTATTGAGATAGTACCATAAAATTCATGTGGACAGGTACCCCGGTTCATTAATATCACTGCCGTTGACCGGTGGTTACGGCTACTACCGCAGTCTGAAATTATGGATTATCTTGGTAATTGATGGAATTATAGGCAGAATTGAAAGAATAATCGTCTAAATTAGAAGATTTAAGGTGGAAATTAAAAGATTTTCGAATTCATTTCGAAGATTAACGACCAGAATCGAAAGAATAACCAACTTTTTTCCAATTCCATCTGCAACATTCCCCTTTCAAACTCTATCAAGAGTCCTCTAACGAAGTCTCAAAACCAAATGTGCCTGAATTAACCACGGAGTATAGCTTCAAACCTCCATTCCTGACAAAAAACGGTGTTCTATTATCCAGCCTCAACCTCCATTTAATCTAATCCAGCCCTCCGAAGCTTCAATTTCACACTCAATTCGAAATTTATATGTACTGCCCTGATTTCTCCCGCTTCTTTTCTTATTAAAGAACATTCGCCAGGCAGCGGGGAAGGATTTTACCATGTGAAATATCGTTCCCCCACTACCCTGAACAGCATGGGGATTATCAAACTGATACGACTAAAAAAGTGAAGCCCTCCCATAATCAGAAAGGCTTCACTTTATTTCTAATCCAAATCCCCGACACTCTTATTCAACTCCTCCACATTCATCGGCTTCCCATGACCGCTGAGCAGAAGATGCGGCTTCATACTCAGGATCACCTTGATTGATCGGAAGGCTAAATCCTGATTTTGCGTCAGATAATCCGGGGGACTATCAAGCTCCTTCTGCTGAGTGAGTACGTGGGATAAGGATTCCTGTTTAACGGTAATTAATGCGTCACCTGCGATCAGGATCCTGCTATCGTGATGATAAAACGAGACATGTCCCGGTGTATGCCCCGGCGTGTGAATCCATTGCCAGCCCGGCAGGTGGGGCAGCTGATGATCATCTGAATAGGGGTGAATGTTTCCGCTTATATCGATCCCCTCATTCGGGAAGAGCTTTGGAGACAGTTTCACCACCATGCCTTTACCTGCATTCGGGTCAGGCTTAGGATAATCAAGCTCCCCGGTTAAATAAGGGAACTCCTCCTTATGGGCATATACCGGCACGTCCCAAACACTGATTAGCTTTTCAAGACTGCCGATATGATCAAAGTGACCGTGTGTCAGGTAGATGGCTTCCGGACGCGCACCCTTTCCGTAAAGCTTTTCCGCCTGTTCCATTATTTCGTCAGCGGACTTTGGCATCCCGGCATCAATCAGCACCCAGCGATTTGAATCACCTTCAATATCAATGAAAAAAAGATTGACTACCTGATTGGTGTATTGATGAATACCCGGTGCCGGTTCAATCAGATGGCCGGATTTTACAGACGTGACAGGGATTTTCTTGTTCATTGTGCATTCCTCCTTTTTTAAGGATTCTCCTATATAAGAAACCCTCCCAGTCAATGGATGATGACTGTAAGCAGGGATTTTATAATTATTTGTCGGTCTTTTCATTCCTGCTGTGTGCAGGCTTGGCCGTATCACGCTGGGGATCTATGTCCTGGCCTCCTTCCTTCTTTTTCTGCTGTTCAATGGAGTCCTTGTCTTTTTCTTCATTCATTAGATAACCTCCTTTTCAACAGTCTTATAACTAAATTCAGAATACTTCCAGTAAAGATCTGGTATCTAGTCTGCGTTTTCCCTTCAGAACAGTAGAAAAAACAAAAACTGGGACACGGATATAAAAGAGTATAAATGTACTACTGATTTCTCATCGTGGTAAAAGAGGGACATTGTGCTTTTTAATGTAATTATGTATGAATTTATGATACAGAACGCGCAAAAAATAGGTTGGGAACTTTCCCCGCTCTGTGGATATACCTGATCCCAAGGTGACGCCTGTCTTCTTGACCTTCCACAGACATGCTATGTAAGCAGTTGAATTAAATTTATTTGGTATATGGTTGAATTAATCGCAGAATCGAAAGAATAATCCGCTAAATTCGAAGATTATAGGTGAAAATTAAAAGATTATCGACCCAATTTCGAAGATTACCACCGGAAATTAAAAGAATAACCAATTAATTTCCAATTCCAGCTGTCACAACCCCCATTATTAGATATTCAAGTGCCATCTAATCTTAAATATGACTGGATTCATCACGCAAAATCGCTTTAATACCACAATAGAATCTTAATCCGGGTAATCCGGGCGTCTATTATCCTCCCCCAACCTACATTTAACCTATTTCACCATCATATACTTCAATTCCCCACATAATTCAATATTAATAGTAAACTAACCGGATTAATTCAGCTTAAGAAGTGTGATAAATACGGCCAGGATTTTCTATATAAAAAAGTAGACCGGGAACCGTTCCCGATCTACAAGAAACCACAATCAAACCTGCAGCGATCAGTACCAAAAAGCGGCTCCCCCGATCCCCACGGCACTGCACTAACTCAATAAGCTCCCTTTCATCCATCCCCGCTCCCGAAATGGCCCGATTGGTATTTGGATCAGGGTGGTTCTGCCACCGTAATCTGTCGTGCGGCCACCCGAATCGGCAGTTCGATCCCCAGAATCAGTCCTTCCACCCTCAAATTCCAATCCATAAATCCGATCCGTCAGCGTCGTATCAAACCCAAGCAGCGGGTGTCCGCCAAATCCCAAAGCGGAAGCAGTCAAAAGCAGTCGCTGGACAAGCATGCCGGCTTCCATCTGCATGATCCTGTAGCCTCGGTATCCGAGGGTGTTTTTATAATGTTCTTTGTTAGCGACGATGTGAAGGCACAGCGGCACCTGAAGCAGATTGACGTTATCCATTGACAAACCTGATTGCAGCTGCAGGCGGTAATCCCCTGTATCGATCTGCCGCAATGAATGACGGCCGCTGTCATAGTGGTAGGCGCCATCAGGTATGCCTTCTACATTATAGAAACACCCGTATATCGAAACACGGGGTTCCACGTCGAAAGTCATTTCATCTATGTCGTTTCGGAAAGAGTGATGTGCACTTTTCAATAAAACCGACAGCTGCTCCTGGCTCACCTTCCCCATCGCAAAATCCATCTCAGGTGAATAACGGTTTTTGCACGCCGAAACAAAATCATACTCGAGCGCCCCGGCCTCAGGCAAATGGATTTCTTTTTCCCAGCCGTCAACACGCGGCAGTCTGCCCAGCCTGCTAAAATACCCGGTACAATCCAGCTTGGAAGCTTCGTTCACCGCGAGTAACATCGGAAACTCCCTGACCTTTTCCGACCATTCGAAATGTTCAGTAGTAATAGAAGGCATCTTCCGGCATAATTCTGCACTCGTGAATTCGCCTCCCATTCCCCTCCTGGTTCCGGCCCAATTCGTTACAGCCGCCGAAAGCGGGATCACAGAATAGACGTTTTCTTCTTCCTCGTTCAGTCCAAGCAGGTGGTTGACGGCTGTATCAAGAAACTGAGTATACACCCCTGACTCAAACCCAAACCGTTTGCCTGTTTCAATCAGCTGTCCAACCGCAACGCCGGCATCCAGCCCCTGCAGCCGGTAAGAAAAGTTATTATATTTGAAAAAGTTTTTCCAGAATCGGGTGGAGACAAATACCGTGCCGAAACAGGATGAGATGTCACAGCGATTGCCGAGTGCCCGTTCCACATACGAATCAAAATTCCCTTCCCTGAGTAAGTCGAGGCGATGACGGGCGGCATCATAATGGTAGATTCCCTCCGGCAGATCATCCAATTTTAAATAAAGATAAAGTTCATTCGGATACAGCGCCCCTCCGGAGGGAGCAAACCGCCGGTACGAGTGGACGGGGTAAGGCGCCTCTTCCCCGGGATCATCCCCATACACCGACTGGGTTACCGCGGTGATCCCGTAGACATACCAGAGAAAATGGCCGAGTCTTTCTAAATCAGGTTCAGACGGCGGCCGGATCCCGGTGAGGGACAGCGGTACTTCTGCAGACAATGCCACCCCCGGCAATTTCCGGTACAGCTTATAGGGGAGTGGCGCATCATCCCAGTCCGCTTCCCAGTTCGGCTGATTGGCGCGCTCGATATCAAATTGCAGATTGTGCAGAAACTCTTCCAGATTCATCCTCCTAACCTCCCGAGTATCCTAAGGAAACGGATGCGGTTTTTGATTGAGCTGTTCGAATGATAACGGCCGGTCGGCATAGCCGAGTTCCGCCGGGACGTTCAGTACCCGTTCGAGTCCTGTCAGACGGGTAAGATGATGCCCGAATGTCATCGGCAGCATGCCCGGGATCAGGACTTTCACACAGTGCAGGCCGTTCTTTTCCAGTTCCGGCGCGGTCTGGTCAACGACAATGACATCCAGGTCCCGGCTGCCCAATGCGGCAAGGAGATCCTTCAGGTCATCCGTAAGATCACCGTGGACGGACGTCCATTTGAATTCCCCCTCGAAACTCCGCAATGGCCGGCTGTCGTTCAGTAAAAATCCCAGCCGTTCTTCCGCCTGCGGCAGCCCATACAGCATGCCGTGATCATCCATCTGCCTCACCAGCGAGTCATCGTTCAGCATTTTTTCATATTTCCCCTTGTTCTTCTCCAGCTTTTCATCAAGATTCAGCATCATCCCGGCAAGCTCCTGGATCGCGCTCTTGGCCGCCCTGACAGGATCCAGATGCGCGCCAGCCGCAAGGATCAGATTCAATCCTGCATCCTTCCTGTTCTTTGCTATCGCAAAGATACTCGGGATCCCATGCTCCATCGTGGCGTTATACAAATAAAGATCATACCCCGCGACCGCCCGCATCCGCTCAATCATCAACTCCAGTTCCTCATCCCCGGCAGACAGCGGATCAAGACGCGGCAGATTGAGCTCTGCATACCAGGTCAACAGGAATGAATCCCGTTCGACGACCTCCATGATTCCGTAAAAAATTGCTTCCTCCCGGCTTCCGCCTAATGCACAGCCATTGGACGTCTCATAGACAAAACCGGCTGAGCCGCACCCTAGACTGTAATAGCTCAACAGTTCAGGGACGAGGATCGGCCGCTCTTCGATGAGAGAGTAGCCCCACACCCAGTCAATCGCCCTGTCCGGATCGAACTTCGCAAATGGAAATCCTGGCATGGCATATTGTTCATCGGTGTGCACGCCGACCTTCAAAGGATCGAGTGCCTGCCCCTTCACATTCCGGTAGCTGTCATGGACGACGGTCCGCTTGCCGCGCGGCTCCAGTCCGCAGTGGCGCTCCAGTCCTTCAAGGATGGCGGTCAGCTCGCTGTCCGAGTATACTTGAGTCCGGCCGGCCGTCCCTTCATCCCCGTCGAACATCGGCATATTGACACTCGCATCCGCAAACGGCGTCACCAGGTCATACATCTTACTGTTAAAAAGTCCCGTCCTATTATCGAGATAATCTTTTACAAGAACGTCTTTCAACCCACCCAGCGGTTTACAGCGAAAACTGCCCCTGTTGATTTTCGGGCTGGGCTGAAGGGACACACGGGCGAGTTCCGGTGTATCGTCCGGAATCCGGCTGCAGACCCCGCATAAAGAGTCGGGAACGAAGGAGTGCCACGAGCTGTTCAATGATTTCAGTTCGGTCAGACATACCCTGCCTGCCGAATGCGGCCTTTCGCCCTCAATCACCCGGCGCGCTTCTGCTGCAATGATGTGAGCCATATGCACGAGACCGGTATTTGACGCCCACGGGTCCCTCGTCATTCCGCCGGCTTCAGCCAGTTTCCCCTGCACTTCCCGCATCTCATGGCGTTCCTTCCCGCCGAGGAGACGCCGCAGATCGGCACATTGCGAGCATCCCGGTCTGTCTGGACGGACGAGCGGCCCGATGACTCCCTCCCCGAACGAAATAAATCCCCTCAGCCACGGGACTTGGGCCCCCCTCGTCACTTCTTCTGCCTGCTGATGAACGGCAGGATTCCACATATCATCCAGTGCCAGCACCAAATCCGCACGCACAGGAAATCTTTTTTTAAAATTGCTTTGCCTGAACACGGGATACCAGGCGGAAATCTGCGCACAAACCCGGTCCGCAAGCATCCCGTCCCCGACAATCACCACGAAAGAATTCATTGGGCTTCCTCCTCTCGCAGCAGCACAGCAAACACGCCTTGGAGCTCTTTTTTAAAAACGGGTTCCATCTCCAGTTCATACACCGCTGCCCGCATCCCATTCCTCTTCAAGGTTTCAATGGCTTCTTTCAAGGAATCAGGCTGGATCCCATCTTCATCGCTAGAAATCGCGATTCTCCCTGCACTTCCTTCTGCAAATACAGCAGCAACAGGTTTGGCATCAAAAGCATCGGTACCGTTCTGGGCTTGAAAAATCGCATGCTGCAGCGATTTCCTAAGTGCGGAGGTGCGCGTGAAATCTGCATTTCCATACCAGCCGTTTTTCCCGCGTACATAGACGACAGGAAATCCGGCCACGTCCTCACCCACCCCGATTTCCGGGTCTCCCTGCATCGTGGTCAGTGCCTTTAGATAAAACCTGCACCTTTCATCCTCGACCTCATCCAACTCAAGCCGGGAAATGGCACATGGTTGAACACTTTCCCTTTTTCTCAGCTCATCCGTCAGACATTTCCGGATCCCGCGTCCCACGCTTTCCGCAAACGTCGTCCCTGTGCAGGCCGCCATGTATTCACCTTTACGATAAGGAACAATCGAACGGGCCAGCCTTGAAGCGTATGCCTCTATTCCTTGCAGCCCTGCTTCCCGCCGTGCCTCTTCATGGGTCAAGCCGCTGCAGACCATCTCATCCAGCAGTTCTGCCGGGCCCCCGGACAATACATCAACCGGCCTGACACGGCACTGCGCAAGCGGCAGCTGCTTTGTATCTCCTTCCTCCCATACATGGAAAACCCCTGTCTCCTTTGACGTCAGCAGACTGAAGAAATACAGTATTTTTTCAGTATCGCTTCTTTCTGATCCCTGCTCCAGCCGGGTTTCCAGGTTCCGGACAGCTTCAGCCGCTTTATTCCCGGTCTCCAGCGGATGCGGCAAAAAGGAATGCCAGCTTCCTTCAAGCGTTTCTGTGTCCAGCAGGAAGATCCGATTTCTCTGGGTCGGTTTCGTCACTCCCGTTATCTCTTTAAACGCTTCAAAGACAATCATGTTCGCGAGCATCGCGGCCGGGATCGCCGATGGGGCAGGGCACTGTTCTTTTTTTCTAAATGCAGTGGTGTGTATGCGTCTCCATGCAAAGTTCCAGCCAGCCTCTGAATCAGGATGGATGATCGGCCCGGCGATACCTTTCTGCTGGTGGCAGATTGCCGGGACAAACAGCTTTTTATCCTCCCTGCAAATGGCCTGGAGCCGGTCCAATTCCTCAAGGTTTTCGTTTTGCGTCACATATAAAATTAAATCGAACGGCTTCAAAGTCTCCCGCCACCCGTCTTCACTGAACGCGACTCCATGCAGCTCCAGCTCCGGATCAGTTTGACGGGCATGGTCCACATGCTCGAGAATCCGTCCTCTATTCGTCGGCGCTTCATCTGTGATCAGAACCTGCAGCTTTGCCGTCCCGGATTCGATCAGAGAAGAAACGAGTGAGGTCAAAAAAGGACCGGAACCCACTGCCAGCACATTGGAATGGCGGTAGGTCTCAAATCTTGATGCACCCGAATCTGCCAAACTATCTACAAACTCGATCTGTGATGCGAACTTTTCCACGGCATGCCGGGGCAGCCCGTGCGGCAGATCCCTGCTCACATCGCGGACAAATCCATTGGAGTGCAGGACCTCCGCAATTTCCATGACCCTGTTTTTATAAGCATCCGGCAGTCCGTTCGTCATATACTCAAGCGAGTATTCCCCATTGAACATCGGCAGCAGCTTCTCTACCCACTGATCGATCCCGCTGCCTTCCATCCGGAAAGAGCACTGGTTATTCCTGAAATAAACACCCCTGTCTGGTTCAGGGAGGTAAAACGTATCTCTCTTCACTTTCAAGCGCATAGAAGGGTCCAACTTTTCCATAACGCTCCTCCTTCCCCCGCTGCTTTCAATTGTTGTAGTGACCGTCATTACTATCGTATGAAACTCAATTTGTCCCTTATGTAAAGAAAATCAGAAGCGGCTGGTTCAGTTTCTGGGAACGCTTTAGGGGGCCGGATTTCATGCGGGGATCGTGCTCTCATAAAAAAGAAAGACCCCTGCGCTGATTCATGCAGGGATCCTTTTGAACACTATATTCTACATGCTGATTAACGTCCTCAGCGACCGCATCTGCCGCAGCCACCGCAACGGCCACACCCTCCGCAGCGTCCGCATCCGCCGCAGCGGAAGCATCCTCCGCAGCCAAAACAACTGAAGAAGCAAGAGAAGCCAAACCCGAAACAGCCCCCAAATCCAAGGAAAAGCCTTTCGTCATTTGGATCATACATATGCTGATCCCAGGAAACAGGCTGTGTTACCTGGAAATCCCCTACATTTAGACCTTGAAGTTCATGGTGAAAATTATTCATCATCTTCATTACCTCCCAAATAAAATAGCCAGTGGCCCTCATCCAAGAAACATCTTTTAAGAAAAAGTTCTGTCATTAGGTGTATTCACTAGTCATATGAACACTCCCAAACAATTTATGTGATTTAGGGAGGTGTTGTTACTGATGTAAAAGCCTAATTTGGAAATTGGAGGGAGATGAAGGGCAATAAAAAGAAGCATGGACCGGATTCGCGCATGCTTCGAAATGGGATGGGTACTGCGGTTGGTGGTAATGGGGGTTGGGGTTGGGGTTGGGGTTGGGGCTGGAGGCTGAAGTCTCGTATACCCGATAATACCCTGCTGATCACTTGAACCCTTCACGACTAGGAAGGTAAAGAAAGATTCCCGCCTCTAAAACATTAATAAACACCGGAATATATAGGATCCTCTCCCTTATTGGCTGCCAGAGAAAGCACAAATCATCCCCGCTCTTCCGGCCAGGACCCTTGTTGTTTACGGATCAGCACAATTTGCCCGATATGGTAGGCGTTGTGCAACATTTGCCGGGCAAGCCTGCCAATCCGTTCCTCATCGAGCTGACTATCACTCCCCCGTGCCAATGTTTTTCGTAATTCCCCACAAATCTGGCGTGTTTCTTCGAGGACAGCGTCCCATTTCTCAGTATTCTCAGCTTCCCCGCTGCCTCCAAAAGTGTCCTCTGCCAAAACCGACTCCCATTCAAGACCTGCCGGTTCTCCGATGTCTCCAAAAGCAGCCTTGCCGCTGGATTCCTTTTTCCGTAATATTGGATCATTGAGTTGTTTAATGAGGACCGCATTGTAATAATTGAGGTGGTTCACAATTTGCCAGATCGTATTTCCTCCCCCGGGAGGCTGCCAGCTTGCATGAGTAGAATCCAAATCCTTAAGCGCAGATTCCAAAGGTAAAAACCAGGCCTCCTTGTTCCAGCAAAAATCAAATTCCATGCGAAAGATATCCATCAGTTCGAAGTTCATTTGCCAGCTCCCCCTTATTTAAAATTCACAATCAAAAAGACTTGGACAGGCCTCATAGCTAACCCGAAGCCTTGGGCCAGTGTACCCGTCCCCCCGGCTTTATCGTTTTTTCATAGAGTGATAGACCTCACCAATCAACCCTTTCATCTGGTGTAGACCTGTATCTGTATTGGTCATGATGATGAGGCCTTTTCCCAGATGAGGGTATGCAGCCACCATGGATTGGCAGCCGATTCCCCATCCCAGGGAAGAAATCTCAAGCTCTTCTTCTGCCCCATCCAAAAACACTCCCAGTCCGGCCCATTCCTTACAACCTTGAGAACGGATCATTTCGTCAGCTTTCACATCAGTTAGGCCGATCTTGCTTTGCCCCTTTAATGAACCGGTTAACTCAATGACCAATCTGGCTAAATCCTCAGGGGTTGTCCATAGTCCTGAAGCTGCCGGGTAGGGGTAGATGGAGTACCCGCCATCAATCAATTGACCATCCTTGTTGTGCCCGAAGGAAAAGTTTGTCATGCTCTCTTTAAAAATATCCGTCGGGAATGAGCTATGTTTCATCTTTAACGGGTTGAAAATCAGCTCGCTTGCTAATGTTGCAAAAGGCTTGCCCGTTACATCTTCGATAACCTGCTGTATGATGCAATAACCTGCATCTGAATAGTGAAATTCACTCCCCGGCTCGACGTTCACTTCTATCGGAGTTTTACAATAGGAGGTCTTCCCTTCCAATACCTCCACCATGGAAGGGACTGAATCTGTCAGCTTACGTTCTGGAAAACTGCCATCCGGATCCATGATCCCTGATTGATGGGAGAGTAATCGGCGCAGCGTCACTTTGGCAGAAAACCTGTGATGGGGTACCTTCCATGTCAAAAGCTGGTCATTGACATCCGCGTCCAAATCAAGAACCCCCTGATCAGCCAGGATCATAACAAGCATCCCTGTTACGAACTTACTTATCGAACAGGCATTAAACATAGTGTCAGTGTCCACAAATTTTTGGGTTCCCGTTTCACGTACACCATGAGATTCATTTGCACTCATCTGCCCGTCTTTAATGGTTGCCAAGCTTAATCCGCTGATGTGATAATGTTGCATTCGTTCTTCTATATTAATCTTGCTTAGTTTCATACAGCACCCCTATATTTCACGAATTTCAGTACCTCGTTTTAAGGAAAGCCGTTAGAAGAAAATACCGTGGCGGCCCCTTTGGCAAGCACAATTCCGCTCTGTTCTACTATTCTACAGATTCCATTCCTTTTTGGGGTTATGAACGTCCAGCCATTTATCAGCTTCATTGATCATCCAGCTTCCCATCCCCTCCAGGAATGCCAGTATCTCATCCCGGCTTTCCACCGGATTGACCGCATAATGAAGAGCTTGTTTCATCTCAGTTTCTTTCCCTGGATAATGCTTCGCGAACAGTGTATAAGCCGGGTACAAATCCCTTGTATACTTGGATTCTTTATCAATGACAAGGGCAAGGCCCGCCCGCACGATGATTTTCATGATCCATCTGCAGCAATCGACAATATCCTCCTCATCGTCATTACCGACGAGGTCCTCTTTCGCCTGGTCGATTTGTCTCTTCAGATTCACAAGATGTGCATTTCCAAGTGTGATATCGGCTTTAAATTCAGGCAGGTGTACACGTACATCTTCGCCATACACACATACACTGTGAGTCTTGATCATGAACGGTATGATAGAGAAGTGATTCGTGTTTAAAACCTCCTCAACGGAATAGAAACTAAATTCCACCCCATCTACACATCTATACTCCTCGTTTAAATAGTGTTCAGACTTCTCCACCCATCCAAGGTCCAAGTCATGAATGTTCCTTTTCGTAAGAGTGATCGTATCCAGATCTGAAACACCTTCTATCCCCAACCCGCGTGGGATAGAGCCCCTTATGTATATGCTGTGCAAGTCTTCTTTTAAATGAGTCTTGTAATGTTGGATCGTCTCTTCTATTACCTTCATAAACCCTGGATTGATGTTCTGCAGGCTGGCATCATTTAAGATGTTTCCGTTATGATCCGTCGGGCAAAAACGCCCTATTTCTTTAATGGTTGTCAAAGTACCTCTCCACCTTGCTTATTCTAAAAATCTTTCTAGTTAGAGTAGAGACCTACTCTTCATTTCCCATTTCAACACGTCCCCAAGAAAATCCACCCTCGGCCGTTCATCCTGTTCAAAGAATCGGGAAATTGACTCAGGTTCTGCCGGCAAGAGTTGAATCGACGAAAACTCCGGCGTCTCCTTTCTATCTCGCAAACTAGTTTCAAATTGTTCGTAATGAGCCAGAAATTCAGCTGAATCAATGTTCATTTTAATCAGATAGATAAGCGCAATATTACCCCAGTGTACGACATACCGGGGTTCGATATTCAATACCAGGTTTTGGTCATTCAGATCGAGCCCGACTTCTTCACTTGTTTCACGAAAGAGGCAGCCCATGATGTCGACTGTATTTTCTTTTACATCGCTGCCGTCTATCCCGCCTGCAATGAACTGTACACGTCCGGGATTGGCAGTGCGGCTGTTCATCTGGCCCAGAACAAAATGGTTGTCCCTTGTTAAGATGAGCGCGTTCGCTACAATCACACGACACTTGAATTCATCAGGCAAATCGAAATGTTTACCGTAAATAAAATGGGCAAAATCAGTCCTTTGCAAGGTCACGCGTAATTCCTTCTCCGTTTCTGTCATTTCTTTTATGGAAAATACGTCTCCTCTTTGAAATGGCCTGCATTTTTCCAGAAGGGAATTCCAATATGTGTTGATGGATTCTTTCAGAGAGTCCGGCAAAATCATGCCATCTTCTGAGACCGTGATGGCCACGTCGGCCGGTATCTTATTGAGTGTCACCTTGTTCATTGTGATCCCCCTTGAAGGTAGAGCTTTCACTCAACACCTTATCTATAAATTCCTTCTTCGCTTCTGTATATCCTTCTCGATCATCTTGAAATTCCTGCGCCAGCTTGTATTTGATAGTCGCGTATTCTTCTACAAGGTGTCGATTCTCTCTTAGTTTATCCCGAAAGATAAGATGCTTCTCCCACCGCTCTTCCCCTTCCAGCATGAGTTGAAGGTGGGCCGTCCGTTTGTCATTCTCCACCTTGACGAAAAATCTTCTCCAAGGCTGTTTATCCAATTCAGGGGGCGTAATGCCACTGGTGCAGGCGTTCTGCTATTTGGTCCACCTCTTCAAATGATGAAAAGGAAGCCATTAAGTCGATGATGGGTTTTGCGGGAAGATGAGGGATGGCTGTACTGCCGATATGCTCCACCTGCTTCACACCGAATCGTGATAGTAGATGGAACAGCTCTTCTTTTTCTTGATTTCCTTTGTCCATCCACTGAGGATCAGGGTTTTTAAGCTCTATTTTTTCGTATGCCCATACTGGAATGTCCTGTTGGTCGTCACTTTTGGCCATTGTAATTTCCTCCTTTGATTAATCTTGCTTAGTTGGAAGACCGAATCTTAAAATTGCCCCCGCCCCTGAACAACAAGTGCCTGCTTAGCGTTTTTTCTTCCACTCTGACTTACTCAATATGTAGTGATGATAACGTTCGTTTTCGATCATCTGTTTACCTCGACAGGTAAACCCGCACTTCTCAATCACCTTGTTTGATGGGACGTTGTTGATTAAAGCCACTGCGTTTAGGGTTTCTACATTTGTATGCGAAAACAGATAGTCAATCAATCCCATAGCGGCTTTCGTTGCGTACCCCTTCCCCTGGTATTCACTTGAAATGGCATACATGATTTCTCTATTCGGTTCAGGCAGCTCTTCTTTGATGCCTGTACAGCACCAACCGATCAGTTCATCCGTTTCCTTAATAAATACACCCAGTTTTAAAAAATGGTCTCCGATGTCGGTCATGTTTGCAGCTGCATCAAGGAATGCTTTGTTTGCCGGTATTTCGTAATTTGTTACCCATTCAAGTCTCTGTTCCTTGGTGGATTTCCAGTCAGGGAGGAAATGATAGATTTCAGGTTGATTTGATATTTTGTAAATATTGATTGCATCTTCGATTGAAAACTCTTGAAGATAAAGATCTTGGCAATCGATTCTGAATAACCCTTGTGGTGTTTTCTGTTTCATTGCTTTCCCCTTATAAATATTATTTTATTACCCCCTAAAATAGCATCCAGAGCAGGGGAGTGGTAACCGTCATTCAGCTCCGGTCAGTCATCCGTAAATCATTCATACTTATCAATCATAACCCCATTTTCATCGTAATAGGTGTAGTTCCGATACTCATATCCACCATCTCTTGATTCAGGCAGATCAACCCAGGTTACGCTCGGCTCGTAAGGAGGGAACGTTTGTTCCAGGGTTTCCCCGTTAATATCCACCGTCATTTTTGCAATGTCATTTTCACCATTAGTTACGAACATAATCTTTTCAAGTTCCCTGCCAGGTAAAAACATTGCAAATGCCTCTTCCTGATTGGATTCAATATGCTTCCACTCATAATTACCTTTTTCATTTTTGGCAAACTGTATATAGGATGGCTGTTGATTGGCTAGAAACCCTGCAATCCTTACATCATCAAAATCATTGATTTGTACAAGTTGAATGTCTTTTTCTTCATAACCTTCAACTGACTTGATCACTTCAATGATGGATTGCTTATCATTACCATATACCCTCGTGGATTGATACC
The DNA here is from genome assembly GCF_001456935.1 of [Bacillus] enclensis. GTDB lineage: Bacteria > Bacillota > Bacilli > Bacillales > Bacillaceae_B > Rossellomorea > Rossellomorea enclensis. The sequence goes on from NZ_KQ758482.1 coordinate 274,082, forward strand.
AGGCAAAAAAAGCGGAGAGAACCACGAGTGAAGTGATCAGGATTGCTATTTTTTTCTTTTTCATATAATGATCCCCCTGTACTTGGATGGATTTCACCAACGTAAAACAGTCCACACTTTTTGTTTCAAGCAGCAATACTGCTCTGCATTCGTATCAGAAAAGGCTTCCTCTCTGTTTGAAGGGACATACGTATAGGTGATGTTTTCACTAAATTGAGAAGCGGTGAAGTCGTATCGTTTCCCACTTATGAAATTATAAAAATGCCAACCCTCGGCCAGTTTGGTCTTTTTTATTTCCCCGCCTAAAAGGTCATTGACCACCAATGCGGTCACACCACACTGTCCTTTCGCAGGGTTTTCCCTGCTCCATTTAGAACTTGACTTAACAGACCAGGATTCTGCCATAGCCTTCTTTAACTCTTCTGGTTGTATCGTCTCCTTTTTCATACACCGCCTGCTTTCTCAGCTGAATAACTAAATCCAGCTTTTGGTTTCGCCTGCAATTGATGGTCCCCCTTCTATTTATAAAAACACAAATCTGCATCATTACTTTCATGAAAATTTCTGTCTATACTCATCAATGATTGGTGAGTCAGTGGGATTAATGTTAGAAGGGATTTCATTCACATTAAAAAACTGCAATTTTTCAACTTCATTTTCTCCCTTTTTTAACACTCCCTCATACGAGTCACATATAAACGCTGTCACCACATTAAATACTTCATCCCCGTGAGGATACTTGTAGTAAAAGTCTTGTCCTGAATAGACATTGAACAACTTCAGTTTAGATGCTGTCAGGCCCGTCTCTTCAAATAACTCCCTTTTGGCCGCTTCTTCCAAGGATTCTCCCAACTCAAGGGAACCGCCAGCCAGCCCCCAGCAATGATTGTCAGTGCGGCGTTGCAGCAATAATTCATTCCTGCTGTTAACCAATATGACGCATGCCCCTGCCATAATCAGCGGGCGGCTTCCCACTATTTTTCTTAAATTCATTATGTATCCCATAAGGTCCCTCCAATACTGTGTCTATGTCGAACTGACGGATCATTTTATAGTCATTTTCATCCTTATATCCTCTATGAATTACAGCCATCTTCTTTCGCCAGCTTTATTATCTTAAAAGAATTCCTAATCTTACCATCTTCAATTATTTCAAAATATTCAAAACAAAACAATGTAAAAAAAATTAGGATGACCAAATATAGTAGGCAGTCCCGTTTTCGTGGCGGCATAAGAATCAGTATACCTTGTAGCACTGTAAACCGCAGGGTTGTTATCGTTGATTTATAAACCTTTAGATAGTAACGTTAAATCCCCCCGCACAACGACTTAACAATGAATATTGTCATCGTGCGAGTCAGGGGGGCCATTTTACGTGTTATTTGATTTTATAATCTTCCAAGAAAACTCAAGGATTTATAACATTATATGTTAAAATACACTTAAAGATTTCACCGTGGAAGGTTAGCCTAAAAAATCTATATTATATAATGTTGGATTTGAAGTCGGCGTTGATAAAAACGTTCTTTATAGACAAAAAGCAGGGTGATAAGTCAATAATCGGAATAAGTATAGCGACGAAGTGGGAATATGAAGCGACATTAGAATACTTCAGCATAAAAGATGACGAACGTTTCGGTTATCCTTATGGCGAGTATTTCATGAGAACAATGAATGATACTGAGCTTGTTTTTTATAGTACCGGTGTAAGAAAAGTAAATGGTGTTGGCGGTAATCAGTATATGATTTCTAAGTTTAATTTAACGAAAGTCATCGTTGCCGGCACATGTGCAGGAATAGATGACAGGTTCAGTAATTTGGATATTTTTGTACCCAATAAAGCCGTTCAATATGATTGCACAGTAAAAGAAATCGAGCCTTTTATTAAACAATCTTTCATTGTCGATATTGAACTATCAAAATATGGTTCTAATTTTCATACCGGAACAATTGGCACCGCTGATAAAGCAGTCGTGATGTGGAAGGACTATTTAGAGCTAAAAGAAAATAAAATAATAATTGCCGATACAGAAGCGGGTGCAATTGCTTATATCTGTAAGAAGAATGATGTTGAGTGTATCATTATTAAAGGAATATCCGATTTTCCTACAGAAGAAAGTAACTCTGCTACATTCGAATCGAATATTGAACAAATGAATGTTTATGTAGAAAACACGCCTAAAGTGATGAACAAAATATTTGGGGAGTATTTAGAGAGATTTATTTGAATCATTTTATTTAATATGCCTACATATTTAATAACGAAAGCTTGGTAATCTCCCAAACTTCAGGCCTTAGACAAACCCCACCCTCGTTGTAAGCGAAAGTGGGTTTTACTGTTATCTTAAAGATTTTCCTTCTATTTCTTGGAGGGACATGGCCCTCGCCAAGTCCAGTTTGCCAATTTCTTAAGATCCATGGCAGCGAATGTAAGCAGCCTGCATTGAAACTTTTTTAAGACCTCTTAAGGTCAACCAACGCATGCCTTGCTTTTCTTTTGCGTCCGCAAAGAGACTCGTTCACCTCACTCGTTCTTTAAGGGCTTTGTTTTACATCATGCCTTCTTAAAATGCTTCTCCTTGAACGCTATGCTCAACTCACTCCAAACATCAAACATATTCCCGTCAATATCCTCAAAAACAAAGTTCCTTCCTGCATGACCTCTGTCTTCAATCTCCCCTACTTTCATACCTTTCCGTATAAAGTCATAATGAAATTTTTCAAGAGCATCCATTCCATTCACTTCAAACGTCAGGGAAAAACGTTCATTCCCATAACTATCGATGAAGTTTAAACTTTGGTTCTCTGCTGCCTTTACAAGAAATATACTCTGATCTGCGAGATTTACTATCGCCTTATCTTTATCTATAAAACCAAGCTCGGCACCAAGCTTCTCTACATACCAATCTGCCGATTGATCGACGTTGGTTACAGGTATATAAGTTGTTCCAACTCTCCATAATTTTTCATTCATACCTAAACATCCCCCTTCCCTATTGAATGGCATCGAATAATTCTACTATCAGTTGATCGGGATTCTGCCAGGATTGAAAAATCTCGACATTCCATTTATCAGTTGATCGCTGATAACCCTGTTCTGATTCCCATTTATGCAGTTGATCATAAGCATCGAAAATCCTTTTGTTTGAACCTCTGTATATTGCTCTTGCATACTTTTGCGCAGGAATCGTGAGAGTAACCATATCTTTTGGGATATCCTCGAACTCTTCCACTTCGATGGCCACCCAGTACCCATCTTCGTCTTTATTTCTCACCTTTTTTATTTCTTTCAGACGATTCCCTATTAATCGAGATGTTTTAGGAATCTCTTCTGCATACTCTTCTCCAGCACACCAAACCCTGTATCCTACCAATTTCATCTCTTGAAGTGTTATGACTTTTTCGTCCTGTATCACTTTCACTGGCATTATGGTACCTCCCTGAAATAATTAATGAACCCATTTTTCCGCATAATAATTATTCATGAAATCCGATAAGGTTTGCAGACATTTCAATCCTTCCTCCTCGGCTTCCTTTGCTTTTTTTAATAATTGAACGGCCTTTTCTTTATTTCCTTTCTCAGCTGGTTCACCACCATGTGGGAAAGGAAACAACTCCCGAAGTTCAACCAAAGCCTTTGCTGCGGTCGTATAATGTTTCACAGCATCTGATGCGAATTTTCTTACACCCCTTTCCACAATATTCGTACCAACCCACTTGATGGTAAGGTCATGTAAGAATTTCACCGCAAATTCCCTTGCATCGGAAACAACAAGAGCATTAAATGCATTGCCATGGGGATCTGCATTTCCTTTTTCCAACACATCCACCCATGTATCATACGCTTTTAACCCAATGACATACTTATCTTCAAAGGGACCCTGCCATTCCCTTCCGTGAGCGTGATCCAGTATAGTATCCAATGCCATTCGCAGCATCTCATATTTAGAGTGTGGAAGGCTTTCTTCTATAGTGGTGGAGTACAATACACCTCTGATATCCGAGTATTCCTCATAAGTCACTTCTCCATCTCTAGAACAATCCTTAGCGAAAAATACCTTTTTAGTATCGTCATACCCGTAGATCAAACCGAATTCCGGAATGAATAAATCAAATCCGATTGCGGGTATCCCGCGATCGATGGAATCTTGAATCAATTCTAGAGTCTGTTCAACTTTATCTGGTTTTGCTGGGGCCTCTGAATCTGCCAGATTACTTGTGAAACCAAGGTTCGTTAAACTTTTCCTCATCAAATATCCACCAGGAATCGCGGTAGGGCCTGCGACATTGATCTCTTTCGAATCAATGTTTATTCGGAAGGCATGACTGGTAAGTCCCATCACATCTATGAGGTTCAAATATTTTTTATCCGTATATTTAATTGCGCCATGGATGGCTGATGCAGCAGAAGTCTTTGTTCTCAGCCAATGATTTTCATTAACTAGTTGTTTTCTTTCCAATTTTAATTCCCCCATTTAGATCTCAGGTATGGACAAAATCTTTTGTTTTCTTGCTCCCCGTTCCGCTTTTTTCTCTACGTAATCATGAATACATATACGGATCCTCTCCTTTTGGACTTTGACTTTTGCCCGGGAGATGGTATTGTACACATTGGCTTTCGAAGTATTGAAGAGCTCTGCAATTTTACGTGGAGGTAGATCGTCGAAAAAATATGCTTCAAAAAAAGCTTTTTCTCTTTTGCTCAGACACTTCAATAAAGAACAAATACCATCCACCACACTTAACCTCATCATGTACTCTTCTGGATTGTTCTCTCTGGACTTTTCTGATGCTTTGTATGAAAGAAATGATAAAACCTGATCGATATCTCCCCAATCGACGGTGGGCTCTTTGTGTTGTGTCGGTTGAGAAGACAGCGAACTCTCCATTTTGTAACTCGCAATTCTCATCTTCATATAAGCTTCATTTCTAACAATCTGCTTTAACCAGGGAGTGAACTTATTTGTATCCAGAAGGGTCCCGAGTTTAATAAATGCCCTGAATAAAGCTTCCTGGACGATATCTTCCGCCAAGAATGTATCTTTTGCTACCGAATAAGCCCAGCCATGCGCTTTGGCCCTATGCATTCTTACCAATTCATTGAATGCTTCCTGATCTCCTTTCCTTGCCTGTTCAACAAGTTTCCCTTTTTCTAATTGTTTGAAATTTTCAATATCCAAACCCTTTAATTCTCCCTCAATTAAACGGCTTTCACCCAATTCAACTAAAGTACCAGTACCTGACATATAGATTGGACTCCTTTCAACACCTCCATATATAGAGATGCATCTGAAACGGGAAATCTAACAAAATAGCATTAAATTTTTCTTCATCTTCCACTTATACCAATTATTTCAAATTCACTTTAGTTGTACAATCAATTAATAAATTTATGATGAAGGTGGGTCAATTTTTGCACTTCACCATCTATATCTAATTTCCCTAATCACCACCCCGGGATCATCCCAATGCAGCATATGAGACGTGTTCGGAATCAGTTTCACCGTTGCACCGGTTTTTTGTTCAAAAATGCCGGCGGTCAGGTTCCTGTATGGAGTTCGTGATTCAGGCAGCGCTGCCCGAAGCAGGCAAATGTCCAGGTGGCGGGGGAGTTTTTCATAAATATCCTCCGTTTCATTCTTGTGCATGCCTCTAATGATGTTACCGCCCGTTTCTCCCCTTGCGTGCCAATAATACTTCCCATCCTTTTGAAGGGCTAGATCCTTGGCTGCAGTCAACAATAACGGCGTTCTTCGGGAGTCGCCAAACACTGCTACATCCAAAAATTCTTCCCAGGTTACTGCGTATTCTTCAAAATCTTTTTCTTGAAGTGCCACCTCCTCTTCCATTGAAATGGACAATCGTCTTTTTGTTTGATACCCGCCGTCAATCAGGATTGCCCCCAGTACCTTCTCCGAGAAGTTCAATATGTAGAATAACGAAACAAAACTTCCCCACGAATGCGATAAAAAATAGAATGTATCGATTTTCAGCAAGTCTAGTATTTTATCCAGCCAACCAGCCAGCGCAGGCATTTCATAGCATTCGGCACGGGTGAATGGATCGCTTTTACCGTGACCTGGAGCATCTATGCTGATGATCCTGTACTCACCCTTCAGTTCTTCAGCTATTTCTATAAAACTGAGACCTGTACTCCCCAGCCCATGCAGGCAAAAAATCACCGGTTTATCCTCACCCCCCCATTCTGTGATCCTTACATCGATTTCTCCATCATGAATAACATACCGTTTCATAAAAACCACTCCATTCTAATTTTTCAAACACAAAAAAACCACAGAGATTACTCTGCGGTTTTAAAAAGGAAAGAAGTCCGTAGAGTAAAAAATCAATCGGCATACTAAATAAGCATAAGAACATGCTTTCATCAGCTTGCTTCAAATTGATTTTCCACTCGTTCCCAATCATAAATCAGCCTTGTGTACCAGGCCGCTTCTATGTCGGACTTCTTCACCTGCTTTTGATGTTTTTATCAATATACCACACTGTGATATGCATAACTACCAATAATTAACGGTAAACAACCACCAGCAACCCAATCGATGCCTGCAAAGCAGAGAGCGTCTCCTTTTTCTAAAAAAAGCTGAAGACCCATCACCAATCTTCAGCTTTTCTCCTACAAATCTATTTATTTTTAATAATCTTCATATCCTTTAACGGATAAAAAACAACATTCGTCGTCCCTACAACCTGATCCATAGGGACCGCCCCGATTATCCGGCTGTCCGTGCTGTTCCTTCTGTTATCCCCCATGACGAATAAATGCCCCTCGGGTACAGTGGCCTGTCCGACAGCGGTATCCTCCAGCCTAAATGACCTCGTTAACTCGCCATCTATTTGTGCTTTCTGCTCATCGAGGTATGGCTCCTTATACGCTTTTCCATTTACATACAAGGTGTCGTCCCTGTACTCGATTTTATCTCCAGGCAAACCGATCACACGCTTGATATAATCCTGTTTCTCATTTGCGTGGAACACTACAATATCGAATCTTTCCGGTTCCCCTATCTTGGATACAATCATCCGGTCCTGATCGTGTAATGTCGTATTCATCGAAGCCCCGTCAACAAGGATGGGTGTAAACAAGAAAGCCCGGACAACTAACACGATGACCAGCGCAACACCCAAAGATTTAATCCATTCAAACGTTTCATTTTTCTTTTTTGCCATTTGGTTCATCCTCTCGCCTGCAAAATCTCTAAGAAACATGGGGACAGGTCCCTCAGTTCACTCCCAATAATGCTTCATTATATCATGTGTCCACTCGGGCTGGGTAATCGGCTCTTTCGGAAGAAATTCCTTCATGACAGGCTTTATATCCAATATCGGCGTTTCGTTGATACAGTCCAGACCCGCTAAAAATAAGGTTCTTCCCTCTCGTTTTATAACCCTTGCCGTCGTCAACCCAAGTTGATTGGGCCTGTTTTTGCCACGCTGGCTGAATATCCCTGCCTTTGGGAGATTCACATCGTTCCGGGGATGGCGGGCACCTGTTATGATTTTGGCCTGATCGACTTTATGGAAATGAAAAATAATCTCCACATGAGAAAAAGATTCGATTCCACTCAGCGAATCTTCCGGAAGGGAATCATCCAGAATGATCTTCGAAACCACCTTCCCCCAGTAATCATCTTCAATCTCATTCCGTTCATTATAAGCAACACCGATTGGATTCAACGTAATCATTTTATCATATCCCTTCCTTTTGGCTGCCTGTCAAACTCCTGGAGGACAGCCTTTTTAGGCAGAGTACACCTAACCAGTACAATTCCCGCAGCAGCACATGCTTCTTTACACGAGTTTTCTTTAATCCAATTATTCCAAATTTTACAACAAAGGGCAATAATCTCTTACGCCCTAGCCAAAAATAATAAACCGGGGCCTATGGATGCCCGGGTATTCTCCCCACACCACTCTTGTTCTCAAAACGCTAATTTGGGTCATGGTACCTGTCCCCACGACCCACCTGCGACCCGCCGTCCCCACTACCCCTCCCCCTTTTGTGTCTAAACCATAAATCATCACCGAATTTATTGTGGTTGGAACACGTTGTTTAAAACAGGTATTTATCGTTATAATTTTCTTAACAGAGGAAATAGTTTAACGATTTTCAGTTTATTCACCCTGTACTGAAGGGAAACAGTCAATACAAGGAGGTGTGGCGATCTTGGAAGCCATAAGTAAACGCTTTTTCTTGTATCTGTCCTACAATAAGGCATTGGACCGAATGGCCAAGCGATGGGGATCTAAATTTGGGGCCAACAAGATCATTGGGGGCCAAACCTTTTCACAGGCCATTCCATTGATTACTCAATTGAACCAGGAAGGATTCCAGGTTACAGTCGATCACCTAGGTGAATTTGTTGATTCCGTGGATGATGCACGGGAACATGTCAGGGAGTGTATCGAGAGTTTAATGGCAATCGCTCATCATCAGCTGGACACTGAAATGTCTGTGAAACTGACATCGCTGGGATTGGATATCAGCCGCGATCTTGTGCTGGAACATATGGAATTGATTTTATCCAAGGCGAAACAGTATGGAATCACAGTCACCCTCGATATGGAGGATTCGTCCAGGTGCCCAGCCATCCTTGATATTTACAAAACACTCCGGCAGAAGTACGACAACGTGGGAACAGTCATCCAGTCCTATCTTTATCGATCAGATGAAGATGTCGAGGCCCTCCAGCAGTTCTCTCCATATTTGAGGCTGGTGAAGGGTGCATATAAAGAATCAGGTAAAGTTGCTTTCCCGGAAAAGCAAAAGGTGGATGAGAACCTGAAACATCTCATCAAAAAGCAGCTTTTAAACGGTCATTATACAGCCGTGGCAAGCCATGATGAGGCAATCATCGATTACACCATCGGGTTAGTGAAAGAACACAACATCCCGAACGACCGCTTTGAATTCCAGATGCTTTATGGAATGAGGAATCAATTGCAGGCCGATCTAGTGAAAAAAGGGTATACCGTCCGTATTTACCTGCCTTACGGTGAGGATTGGTACGGATACTTCATGAGAAGGCTGGCGGAAAGACCGGCAAACATCGCGTTTGCTTTGAAGGGAATTTTCAGTAAATAGTTTTTAAATCATAACAATCAATTTAAGGAAGGAACGTGAAAAATATGAGTAACGGAGTTTTCAATATTCCAACACCTAAAAATGAGCCTGGCAATACATATGCCCCAGGTACAAAAGAAAGAGAAACATTAAAGGCAGAATTAAAGCGCCAATCAGAGACAGTAGTCGATATCCCTGTGATCATCAATGGAGAAAACATCAAGACGGATTCAGTGAAGCAAGTCGTCATGCCGCATGATCATCAACATGTCCTTGCAAACTTTTCGCTTGCTGGTGAAAAAGAGCTGCGTGATGCTGTAGATGCTGCAATGGCTGCAAAAGAATCTTGGGCCAACATGCCGTGGCAGCACCGTGCATCCATTTTCCTGAAAGCGGCGGATTTGATTTCCGGACCTTACCGTGACGTCATCAATTCAGCTACGATGCTGGGTCAATCGAAAACAGCTTATCAAACTGAAATTGATGCTGCACAAGAATTAGCAGACTTCCTGCGCTTCGGTGTCGATTATGCAAATCAAATCTATCAAATGCAGCCGGACAGCATGAAAAATATCTGGAACCGTTTGGAATACCGTCCATTGGATGGTTTCGTACTGGCGATCTCCCCATTCAACTTCACGGCAATCGGCGGGAACCTGCCATCAGCACCTGCCATCATGGGGAACGTAGTCGTTTGGAAACCGGCGTCAACTTCTGTACTATCAAACTACTACTTCATGCGTATTTTAGAAGAAGCAGGATTGCCTAAAGGGGTCATCAACTTCGTCCCTTCCCGCGGTTCGCAGGTATCAGAGGTAGTCTTGACGGACCCTCGCATGTCCGGATTCCACTTTACCGGATCAACAAGCACATTCCAGACCATCTGGAAAAACGTCGGAGAAAACATCATGAACTACAAATCATACCCTCGTCTCGTCGGGGAAACAGGCGGAAAAGACTTTGTATTCGCCCACGAAACAGCACAGGCAGACAAAGTGGTCGCTGCACTTGTCCGCGGAGCATTTGAATACCAAGGTCAAAAATGTTCAGCAGCCTCCCGTGCCTACATCCCTGCAAGCATGTGGGAAGAAGTGAAGGCTGGTGTGCTGGAAGAAACCGCTAAGCTTAAAGTCGGCGATGTACGTGACTTCAGGAACTTCATGGGTGCGGTCATCGATAAACCGGCTTTCGATTCCATCACAAGCTACATCGACTATGCGGCAGATTCCGAGGAAGCAGAAATCATTGCCGGCGGCACGTATGATGATTCTAAAGGCTACTTCGTTCAACCGACAGTCATCGTGACAACGAATCCAAACTTCAAAACGATGACAGAAGAAATCTTCGGACCAGTCTTGACGATTTATGTATATGAAAATGACCAATTGGAAGACACATTGACTGCAGTCGATACGGCATCCATGTATGCATTGACAGGCGCGATCTTCGCACAGGACCGTGAAGCGATCATGCACCTTGAGCGCCGCCTATCCGGTGCAGCCGGAAACTTCTATATCAATGACAAACCAACAGGCGCCGTGATCAACCAGCAGCCATTCGGCGGTTCACGCGGTTCCGGTACAAACGATAAAGCAGGCTCTGTCTTCAACATGATCCGCTGGACCAGCCCGCGTATCATCAAGGAAAACTTTGCACCGACAACAGACATTTCTTATCCTTTCATGGATGAAGAATAAGATTGAATTTGGCGGTCTGAACGTCCGGTCCTGATGCAAAATCAGGGCGTCCGGATACAGACCATCTCAAAAACGAATAAGCTTCCAATGACAAAAGCTCCCCTGCCAACGGGGGGCTTTTTCTTTTCATTCAAAAATTAAACGCTATAATAGGGGTAATAACTCTCGTGGAAAGGTAAGATCCCTATGGAAGCAAAAGATTTAATCCTCCAGGCAGAAGACATCCATAAAGCGACGGAATTGATCAGTTCAAAACTAGGCAACCCCGTCATTATTGAAAACAAAAATTTCGAATTGATTTCCTACAGTTCCTCTTTCGATAAATTCGATCAAACACAGCAAAAGACAATCCTTACAAAAAAATGTCCGATCTTCATCATCGACCGGCTGAAAAAAGAAGGCATCGTACACCGGCTTGAAAGTCAATCCAGTCCGATCCGGGTCCAGCCGATGGAAGAACTGGGGTTCCACCAGCGTGTCGTCATTGCCGCAAAGTATCTCGGGAATACGATCGGGTATATCTGGGTCCAGGAATCAGGTCGGCTTCTCCAAACGGAAGAGCTTGCCTTCCTTGAAGAGATCTCTCCTTACCTCGGAAATCTGATCAATGATATTTACGCGAAGGCAAATTTTAAAAAAGACAAAAAAGAAGAAGTATTATGGCGTCTCCTTCAGCATGAATATGGAAGCGAAAGCCAGCTGCGCCATGATGCTTCTCTCGTCAAACTGACCTTGCCGGAACGGTTCACCGTGGCCGTTTATTCAATTACATCGCCACAATATAAACCGATGCTCCACCATCTGGAGAGGATCGTCCAAGAATCCGCCTTCAGCACAACGATCTACGCGTTGAAAACGGAATACCAGGTGATCCTCGTACTTTACGGCAAAGCAGATAAACCATTTTCATCACTGGAATTAGCCAGGGATCTGGCCGGAAAGGTCAAGGAACAAACAGGTGAAGAATTCTACAACTTCCTGATCGGGATCGGAAAAGAATACACCTCCCTCTATCAAATGAGAAAGAGCTTCCTGGAAGCGTCTGAGGTCATCGAAACCGCCAACTTTATCAGCCCGCGCCCAGAATCGATGCCGCGGGAATTCGCACAACTGGGCATTTACCGGTACCTGCCTGCCCTTTACGAAAAAAACACATCAAAGGATTATTACAGCGATGACCTGCTGTCACTGATCAGAAATGATGTCAAAAAACAGACAGACCTGCTCCGGACACTCGAAGTCTATCTGAAGAACGACGGAAAGGGTAAACAGACCGCCAATGAACTGTTCATCCATCCCAACACCTTGAATTACCGTATCAAAAAAATTCAAGAGCTGACCACCATCGATTTCAACAACTTTAATATGAAAGTTTATCTGTATACTGAATTACTGCTGTTGAATAATGTTGAGGCTTATTATCAGCGTTATAAGGAGGCTTTGAAGGGGATTGGTTGATTGGTTGATCGGTGGTTAGCCGATTGATGTTTGACCGGAGGAGGTTCTTATCCCGCTTATTGGGATGGGGGGATCTGAAGTTGACCGGGGACGGTTCTCATCGTGCTAATTTGGGTGGGGTGAGCCGTCCCCTGTTGGCTACTGAACATATACACATAAGGGTATTTAGAGCGACACAAACATGGTTTTGATAATATATTGGGAATTTTTGATAATAAATCTTTGATTTTTGATAATATAATTGGATTTTTGATAATATAATTGGATTTTTCGATAATAAATTAATCATTTTTGATAATAAATTCGATCACACACCCCATAATACCCCCGCCGACACTACAAAAACCTGCACCAGCGTGCCATCCTAAACGTATCTTGACTAAAACAAAGGGAAATTCGGCCAAAAAGGTGGATTTCCCTGTCAAATTACTATATTTTGACCACTATTTGGGTCATAATATCTGTCTCCATGATCCACTCTATACTTTTTCGGGTCGAGGTACCTGTCCCCATGACCCACTGCACACATTTTGATGCCGCGTTACCAGCCCCCACGCCCCGCGGACACACGACACTACCCTACTCACCACACTCAAACTCACCCTGGAAAATTCAACTGCCACGATACCCCAAACCTATCATTCAACCAGCCAAACTTCTTGCTGAACCCATAATTCCCCACCGGCATAAGCTCCTGCCCGCCTTCATTCAGCTTCTCATAAAGATGATCGAGTTCCTCTTCAGTATCACATGTCACATATATCGAGAAAGAAGGGGTGAAGGTAAACTGGTGGTTAATATTGCTGTCGATGCACATGAACTCCTGTCCCTTTAAGGTGAAGGCTGCCTGCATCACAGTCCCTTCGTCCCCGTTTTCATTAGCGCCGTATCGAACAATATCCGTGATTTCGGAGTCCTCCACAAGAGAGGTGTAGAAATTCATCGCTTCCTCTGCCTTTCCGTCTTGAAACATCAAAAATGGGGTGACCTTTTGCATAATAAATCTACTCCTTTTGGTTTTAAATAACCTTACAAAAATTGGATAGTGCGTTATACTTAAATAGCGGCTGCTCCGAACACAAAAGGCAGCCTGCTAAAAAAGGGGGCAGTATCATTGGTTAAGAAAAGCATCCGGTACCCTATCATCTATCTCTTGGCACTGACAATCTGGCAAGGTATCACAAATGGCCCCATCAAGTGGACAACCAATCTCAGCATTTGTTTTTTTATATTCCTGGCTATGTTGCTTGTGAATTGGGCTAACAAGCCTTATAACTGGAAAAAGGATAAGGGAAAAACGCATTAAAAACAGCCTTGAATTCCCTATCCGTGGCTGTGGTCGGGATTGGGACCGCCGCCAGCCGTCACACTCACCTCAAATCAAACATACCCTTCCCATCCTCCATATTAATCGGCAATGATGAGTGTTCGTGGGTAATCAGCCAGGAGCCGTTCACCCGTTTCAGACCAAATGTAAACCGGTTGGTCATCTGGCGGAGTTTCTCATCAGATCCTTCTTTGTAAGCAGCATACGTAATCGCACAATGGACGAATGCGAGATTCGTATTTTCTTCAATCACAATATCCTCCACACTCACTTTCAGCACGTCGCCGTTTTCCTTCAAATCATTAAACCAGCCACAAACGTTATCCCTCCAAGCATCGATCCCTTTGCACTCCCAGCTCCCCCAGCAGTCATAAATATGAACGTCAGATGCATACATTTTTAAAAATCTTCCGCTGTCCCTCTCATTTACTGCCTTCTTGTAAGTTTCAAGCACTTCCTGGACGGTACCGATTTTTTCAGACATCATGTTCTCTCCCTTGCCGTGATTATTATACTTCAATTACTTCTTCCATACTGAATACACGAAATCCTCCGTAACTCGGCAGCATTCCCGTGAATCGGCCCATGTAAGCGTCACCCATTAGAGGGATTTTAGAGTTTTATGTTGAATAGTAATTGGAAAAAAGAAGAAAAATCGAGGTGCATTATGGTGGGTACATACAATGACTCATTGATCCATTTAAAAGATGAACGGAAATTATCGTATAGAGAGTACGGGGATACGAATGAGAATACCGTTCTCTTCTTTCACGGCTTTGGTTCGTCGGCGGGCGCCATCCACCCTGATCCAAACATATTGGATGCAAATAATATCCGTTTCTTTGCGGTCAACCGCCCGGGTTACGGGGCATCAGACCTTGCGGCGAACTATTCCCCCGAGGATTTTGCTGATACAGTAAATGATTTTCTAATGGCAAAAAATATCGATAAGGCTTCGATTATAGGTTGGTCAGCCGGAGGATTGTACAGTCAGGTCTTCGCAGAGAAATATCCTGAAAGGGTCTCTTCACTGAACTTAGTCAGCAGCGCCATCCCTCTGAACAGCAAGGAAACCAGGAACATCCTGCCCTCAAATTGGAAGATGATCAGCAGCATGAACAGATACCTACCTATTTTGACAAAATACTTTTTTAAAAGTTTTAGTAAGAAACTAACCAAAGACTTGGATTCTGCCATCCAAGAGTCCATCAACCAAATGGTGGAAGAGGATAAAAAAGTGGCAAATGACCCAATAATGAAACCGGCCATCATCAGGGGCGCTGTGGAAAGTTATCACAATCGCGGACTCGGGGTATATTCCGATGCCCGCGCACTTTGCAAAAATATCAGCACCAAAGCGCAGCCTCTCCTCGATACGAAAGTGAATATATGGCAGGGCAGCGAAGATAATGTATGGACCCCCGCTGCATCTGAATACCTTCGTCAACGGTATCCAGCGTCCACATATTCCTTTATCGAAAAAGAAGGACACTTACTTTATTTATCCCATTGGAATGAAATTCTTAAGAAGGCTGTGGAGTGACTGCTTCACGTGTGAAAGGGGCCGTTTTTTGAACCAGCCCCCTTCCATTTTAAAGATTTTTCGACAAGTTGGTTGATAAACACAGAAAGTGGAATGTATTTTGGAAAATTGGAATGGAAATTTGGAATGGGGCACGTATTTTTCGAAAGTGGCACGTAAATTGGGAAAGTGGAATGTATTTTAATCAGGGGAGGAAATAAGCGCGTATTTGACCTTCAGAACGGCGACCCACTCCCGAGTCTGGTCCCCTTTAGAAGAGAATTTACAAAAAAATAGTCTCCAGAAAATCGCAAAGGATGGAATGCTATCCATCCTTTGCAAACTCGTATATTACTAAAATCAGTGCGGGAGCTGTCCCGTCCTCTCACTCAATTCAACCACTCACCCGCTTCAAATCTTCAACGTTGACCACTCTCTTATTATTCTTTATTTGACTCGCCTTTTCTTCCCTCCCCTTTTTCACATCAACTTGGACATTGGAATCTAACAAAGCTTCTACTCCCCTGGCAATCCCATTCAAAGAAAGGATCGTCAAAGAGAAAAATATCATGGGTACCATGAAGATCCACCAGGCATTGAAGAGTTCATCGAAATTCAGGGCCATGAGTCCTGCCCATTCCTGGACGATTGGTTTGGGTGGATCACAGAAAGGTCCATAACATACGTCTGTCCCGCCAAAGAACAACTGGAAATAACCAAGATGAGCAATAATCAATAATACCTGAATAACGATTTTTGGATAAATGATGAAGAGTCTTAGCTTCAAGTGTGGCATGACATGTTTTTTGAATAGGAAGAACCTGCTGCCTCCGAGCACCTTTGCACTTGATATGAATTCTTTTTTCAGTATCTCCCTGGTCTCATTCGAGATTAATACGGCTGTGGTCGGAATAGTAATTATGGCAAGGGTGATACCGGTCAGAATTACCCTTTCCGTAAAAGTTGTGTCAAAACCTCCCTGCGGTTCCCAAAGTAACGGGAATAGTATGTTGTAAGCAATGATGGATTGAGGGATGAAATATAGGGAAGATAATATTGTTTGAGAAATGAATTGATTGGCAGAGTTCCTAAATCCCCAAACGACCCCTGCGATAAAAGAGACCCCAAAGCTCAAAAGTGAGATGACGACTGCCGCACCAAGAGTATATTGTGCTCCCTGCAGTACTTTAGCGAACATATCGTATCCGTTCCGGTCTGTTCCAAAGGGATGTTCGATGGAAGGACCAAAGGGTGCTTTCCCAATGACCTTTCCATCCTGGCTGTAAGCAAGCAGGGTTTGCGGGATATTCCCTTCATACATATAGTTAAATGTCAGGCTGCTAGCGAGCAACAGGAGCATAAAACTAATGCACAGTATAATTAAAATCAATGCTTTCCCCCGCGTCATAAACTCATCTCCTTTCCAATCCTTCTCTTAATGAACACCTGAAGGCCCTTAAGAAAAATGTAGATGGGGATGAATAACAGGATGGCAGTGATTGCAAAGATAGAAGGAGAATTATAGGAAAATAGAAAAGAAGTAACACCAAATACATTAAAAAGATATTCCAGAATCAATAAATTGGACAGCATCATCCACACAATCTGCTTCCCGTGATACGTGACACTGATCAAGATATTCCGGATCATATGTATAAACAAAATGTGATACTTATTCAATCCCTTGCTCTTCGCCAGCTCAACATATGATAAATGTTCTTCTTCTTTTAAAAAGGAAACCAGCAATCCCAAAAAGAAAAAAGTGGGTAAAATACTCAATATCACAGCAGGAAACAAGATCACTTGATTTTCCCCGGTTGCTGCAACATCAATTAACAAGACACCAGTGCTCTTAAAGAAGACGACAACGCCGAGTTGAAGGACGGCAATAATGAAGATATCAGGGAGTGAGCTCACAACGACTGAACAAGCCTTGATAATTTTTTTAAAAAATCCACTTGCAAAAAAATAAAATACGAGCAGCAGAACTGAAGTGAGAAGGGCAATCCCCAAAGCAAGAAACACAATCCTGGCGCTGCTAAAAAAGGCGATGAATAGGATGGGAAAAACATTCCGTTCAATTTCAGAAACAGGATTGACATAAACAAGCTCGTTCGGCCTGACGATGTCTTGAAAAACGGACAGCAGACTATCGATATAGGAAGTTCCTGCATCAAATACTGCAGATGTCGAACTAACCAGCACAATCCCAAAAATGATCAACAATGGCTCCATAACAGGTTTAATCACAGATTTCACTACGCTCACTCCAATCATCTTTATTCCTGCGTTTTTAGACCATCACCACACCTTACTCTTCGATGGCTTCAATTTCCCTCAGATGGTTCGGCATTAGATGGTACTCAGTCGTGTCGACTCGATACACCACTCCCATCAACTTCAGTCCGTAGTAATCGTTGCCGTTGAATCGATATTTAAAGGAGCCTTTCGTATTCTTTACATCTTTTAACTCTTCTCCCCGCTCCCCCAATATGTTTTTCACACGCTGTGTCTGAAGATGAGGATAGATGATGACGTTAAGAAGAAATTCCTCATCCCTCTTCACGCGTTCAGTCACAAACTGAAACGCCCCATCACGATCGACTTTCACTTCATCTTCAAGTACAAAAGAGTTTTCTTCCTCACCCGATTTTTCGACCGTAATGATTGTACCTTCAGGAAAATTGCTTAATCCTTTAATGACAACTAATTTGGGAAGATTGTATACATTTCCTGAGAATTGAAAGGATTCAGTCTTGCCTGCATTGTTTGTAGTGAATTGATCAAAAGGAGCGACAAACGACATGATCATCACTAATACAGCTATTCCCGCAAGACTCAGTAAGAGAGGCTGCAGCTTGTTTCGAAAGAACTTTTTCTTTTCCTGTTTTTTGGAGACATCCATTAAATTTTTATGTATTTTCTCCTGGACAGATCGATTAAAATGCTGGTCATAATCCGGTTTCGGCATTGCTTTGATTTCATTTACCAGTTGATCAATCTGCTGATTGTCATATTCCTTTCTCACTGCAGCCCCTCCTTCTTGTTTTGTAGAGCTTTTAACGCCCGGTGATATGTAATTCTTACTTTGTTTTCATTCCAATTTAATACGTTCGCCGTTTCCGATACCGTAAACTCTTTTATACCTCTCAAGATGATGACATCCCGATAATTCCTTTTTAGAGAGTGGATTGCCTCATAAAGAATTTTGTTTTGTTCATTAAACTGCAGTATGTTCTCAGGATTATTATCATTGAGATCCTCGATTTCTCTGCCCGCCAATATGTTAATGATTCTTGAACGTTTATTCTTTCTAATTTCATCTAACCCCACATTCCTGGCGATACCAAACAACCATGTCTTAGGGCTGGATTTCTCTTGAAAGTGGTCAATCCCTTTAAGCGCACGGTAAAACACTTCCTGAACCAAGTCCTCAATATCCGCAGAACCTGTATAGTAAATCAGGAAATGATAAATATCCTTATTATATTGGTAAAACCAGTCAGAAATCCTGTTGCCTGACATCGAACGTAACCCCCACCCATGTGCACACTTATTAATAAGTCGATTTAAATTTCTTTTTATTTCACTTTTTTAGAAATTTTTTCAGAAAATAAAAAACGCATTCCTGTTAAGTGAATACGTTTTGGCCATCCCCTTACTACCAATCATTTCAAAATACCCTTTCATTCTCAATAATTAATTTCTTATAGTCCGACCAATTTACCCATAAATTCGGAAGCGCTTCTTGAAGCGAATTATTCATTCTTTGCTGATTTGTTGGTCTTTGATTCTTATGAAGTGTTACAAGGGCCAAATGATTTTTCGACAAGTTGGTTGATAAACACAGAAAGTGGAATGTATTTTTGAAATGTGGAATGGAAATTTGGAATGTGGAATGTATTTTCCGAAAGTGGCACGTAAATTTGGAAAATGGAATGTATTTTCTATAGCGGGGTGAAAAATGAAGCTGTTTAGCTGAACACAGGTTGCTTCCGACCCGCCCTGACGCATTTTTCAAAGAGATTTTGTAAAAAAGCTTTTCAGACAAGCAAAATGGATGGAATTTTATATCGGAAATGTTTTTACATCTGCTCTCATAGGCATGCTTTTTATCGGTAAAAAAGCGCAGGTACCTTCCTATCTCTCCACTGGAACACCACCGATTTTATACGCCACCAGGTATTACAAACGGACAAAACCCAGTTTTGATAATATATTTCTATTTTTGATAATAAATGGTTGGTTTTTGATAATATATTGTGATTTTTGATAATAAGCAGGCCGTTTTTGATAATAAAAATAAGCCAGCGCCCATTAATACCCCCGATGACAACTGGAACGCCACCCTAAAATGGACACTCACAATCGTTGATACCGGATATTAACGAAACGTGACTGAAATTCGAACAAAAAGGTGAATATCCAACCCAAAATCTCACTTCCGACCAACTATTCCGGCTGGGTCAAGGTACCTGTCCCCCCGACCCGCCGCAAACATCCGCCAAACCACGCCAACGACCGTAGCACCCAGCACCCACTAATCAAACCTTGATCTTCCGCCCCTTCCAATTCACCGAATGAAATACATTCACCCTGATGAAGGAGTACAGATAGACCCCTGCAAAAAACACAAACAGTATCGGATAAAATGGGAAAACCGCCCATCTGAAGTTGCCGACCCTGCGGGCAAACCATGCTGTTTGAAGCATATAGAGGATATACATCACTCCGCTAAATATCAATGCTGGAACGTCCCATTCAATGATGGAAGTGAGCAATGCCCCGGATGTGATGAAACTGCCGGCAATCCAGAAGATGACCATCAGCATGACGGCTGGATGGGTGGATTTGGAGCCGACTGCAAAGCTTTTGCACCAGCCTTCGATCAGGCTGCCGAGGCCTTCCGGGTACATGCGCAGCGAAATGATTCCTTTGCCGCCGAGGCAGCGGACCGGGAGATTTTTTTCAAGAAATGCCTCCCCCAGGGCGAGGTCATCCATGATGGCCCCCTCGATTCCCAAGTGCCCTCCAGACAAAAAATAATCGTCCCGGTTACATAGTATGCAGGGACCGAACGAGCCGGCGGTTTTAAACCGTGATCCCCAGATCGTAAACAGATTCATCCCCACCACAACGATGATGTTAAAGACAATGGAGAGATGTTCATACCACCGTTCCACTGTATGAAAGGGCTGCAACGCAACGATGCCCCGGGCTCCTTTTGACTGGTAGAACTGCATCAGACTACGGATGCCATCCACACTGGTGAACCGCGTATCTGCATCCAAAAACAACAGCCAGCTCCCTTTTGCCTTTTCGGCACCGATCCAGCAGGCCGAAGACTTCCCTGCCCCTGTGTTCTTCAGGACCGTAGCACCGTATCTTTCCGCAACTTCCGACGTTTTGTCAGTTGAATCGTCATCCACCACCAGTATTTCAAATTGCTTGAACCGCTGCTCCTGCAAGGATTGCAGTAACGGCGGGATCCTGCCCTCTTCATTCCTGGCAGGGATGATAATGGACAGAAACGGGAGGCCGGCCGAGTTTCTGTTGGAGAACCCGGGAACCGGCAAGGACCAGAACATGGGGATGCCGATCAACACGGCCAGAAACCCAATCGCTAGACTAATCACTTCCGATGTTGTCATAAAACCCGCCTCCTTTCTGCGTGAGAGCATACCCTCAACACTAAACCTCTATTTCACTGAGTAATCATACATCTCCCCGGTATCGTCCTGGATCAGTTCCTGCGCCGTGATCCTTGCCGATAACAGCACGATCGGGACACCGGCGCCGGGGTGGGTGCTGCTTCCTGTAAAATATAAATTCTCACAGTGGCTGGCCTTGCTTTGCGGACGATAGTGGTTGCTCTGATCCAGCGTTGGCTGCAGCCCAAACGTCGCACCGTTATAAGCATTGAATTTCGATTGGAAGTCGAGTGGTGTGGTGCACGTTTCTGTTACAATCTCATTTTCGATGTTTTCAAACCCGCGGATCTTCTTCAGTTCATTTAAAATATAGCTTCGATAATACGAGATGGTCTCCTCGTCCCATTGATAGTCTGCGGCCGCTACATTGGAGACGGGCATCAGGATATACAAACCGTCTTTCCCCTCGGGTGCAAGGGAAGGGTCCAATTTTGAAGCGATATAGACATAAAAGGAGGCATTGGTCAGTTTCTTGCCGTCAAAAATATCCTCCAGATTCTGATTGAGGTTTTCATTGAAAATAAAATTATGTACATGCTCGATTTCTTCATATTTACGGTCCATTCCGAGATATAAGAGAAAACAGGAACAGGAATATTTCATACTGTCGATTTTTTTATCGGTGAACTTCCCTTTCGCCCTTTTATCTTTGACCAAGTGTTTCATGGCGTAAGGGAAGTCTGCATTACAGACGACATAATCCGAAGGGATTTTCTGGCCCTCAACGATGATCCCGTCCGCCCTGCGATTCCCAATGCTAATTTCATCAACAGCTTTCCCGTAATGAATGGTCCCGCCAAGTTCCTTGAAGAGCCTCTCCATCGCAAGGGCCATCGTAAACATCCCGCCCTTGATGAACCAAACTCCATATAAAAACTGAATCATTGGGATCATCGTATAAAAAGACGGGCTCTTCAACGGAGAAATGCCTATGTATAATGTCTGAAAGCTGATTAGCTGCTTCAGCCGTTCATTTTTGATGAATTTTCCGATAAAAGAATCGGCCGTGTCGTACGGTTTCAGTTTCAGCGCTTTCTTCAGCATCGGAAGGTTGTAAAAATCAGACCTCTTGCGGAATGGCCGATGGAGGATGTGATTCTTTGCAATGACGAACCGTTTGTAAATTTCATGCAGGTAGTTAAAAAAACCTGCCGTGTCCTCTTCGCTGATCGATTCAATCGTCTTGGTGAGTTCGGTAAGGTCCGAGGAAATGTCAAAGGGTTTGTCGGGAATGTCACTGAAATACGCGCGGTAAATCGGATCTAATTTTTGCATCGGAATATAATCGTCTGGATCGCGTCCGCATAATTCGAACAGTTCGCGGTACAGCTCAGGCATCATGACGATGCTCGGACCGAGATCGAATGTGTAGCCATCCAGCTCAATCCGGTTCATCTTGCCGCCGGGTGTGGATCCTTTCTCATACAGCTCCACCTGATACCCCGCGTGCTGCAGTCTGATGGCACTGGCAAGCCCCGCGACACCTGCACCGACGATAATCACCTTTTTACTCATGTGCATTCCCTCCTCTCCAAAAACCCCTCAACCTTTTCTCATACCATTGTTTCCAAATATCAGGTATTGCAACAACCGCTATGTCAATATGATCACATTTGCCCGGAAAAAGGCGGGAATTCCCCAACCCAAGTTCGCGGAGAACGCGCCGCTTCATCGATGATGCCGGGGCTTCCCCCCTCCCCTTTCCGGTCATCAGGCAAGGGATGAATCCCTCTCCACAATTTTCCTGCCTACCAGCTGGCCGCTCAACGTAACCATCGGCATTCCACCGCCAGGGTTCACTGTGCCGCCGACAAAATAGAGATTGTTATAGCGTTCACTCTGTTTCGGATGCTTGAATCCTTTATTCTTCTTTTTGTCCGACACGGTCCCGTAGATCGCGCCGCGGTCGGAGCCGTATGTCCTCCTGATATCTTCCGGGGTCCACATATCCCTGGTGACAATATTCTCGCGTAAGCCTTCGAGGCCCATTTTTTCCAATTTGATCAGAGTCCGCTCAGCGAATTGTTCATAGTCCTGTTGCGTAAACGGGTTCTCGTCCCGGATAAAAGGAATATGCGGCAGCACTTTTATATTTTCATGACCCGGAGGAGCCTGCGTCGGATCGGTCTTATTGACGTTGACCAGATAAATGACCGGATCCTTTGGCAGCTCGCGGCGATGGAAGATCGATTGCATCTGCTCCTTCATGTTTTCAGCAAAAAAGAAATTATGATGGCGCAGCTGCGGATAGCTTTTCTTCACGCCGAGATGCATGACGAGTCCGGAGCTCGCCGGCTCGAATTTCTTTTTCAATTTTTTAATATAATGGCTGTCTTCCTCCAGCAGTCTCTCGTAAACCGGAATGACTTCCATATTGGAAACGAAATAATCCGCCGTCAGCATGGTCCCGTCTTCCAATACGGCCCCCGTGATCTCGCCGTCCTTTTTTTCAAGTTTGACGATCGGCTTTCCGAGATGGAAGTTGACGCCCACTTCTTCCGCCAGCTTCACGAGTCCGTCTGCGAGCTTGTTCAAACCGCCGGGCACATACCACACACCCTGGTCATGCTGCATGTAGATCATCATATTCAGCACGGCGGGAGCATCATAAGGCGACGAACCGACGTACTTGATGAAATAGGAAAGCATATCGCGAAATTGCTCATTGCTGATCCGTTTATCAATGGCGCCGTGGACCGTCGAAAACAGATCAAAGTTCTTGATTGCACTGAACAGGCCCGTATGCTTCATGATTTCCCTCGTCCGGTCGACACCATGCTGGAAATAGGTCTTATCCGTCATGTCATAAAGCGTTTTCGAATAGTCCAGCAGATCCTGATATTCAGAGATATCCTTTTCAGTCAGGGACGGATTCTTCTCCAGCATGTCGGTCAAATTTTCATATAAGTCTATGACATTTCCATCTGGAAAAAAGGAGCGCCACTGATGATCCAGCTTCTCGATCCGGACGTAGTCCTTCATCGATTTTCCGCTCGCTGCAAATAAACGCTCAAAAATCTGCGGCATCGTCAGGATGGACGGTCCGAGATCAAAGCCGAAACCATCCTGATCCAGCCGGTTCAGCTTCCCGCCGATGTGATTGTTTTTTTCATATAAGGAGACATCGTATCCGGCCTGTGCCAGTGAAATCGCAGCCGACAATCCGCCGAGTCCGCCTCCGATGACGAGAACAGTTTTATTTTTCATCCGTAAACGCACCTCCATTTCCATTGATACTGCCTTTATGTAAATCCTTGTACCCGCCGCTTTTTCCCTCATGAAATGTAAAAACCGCTTGCCCATGCACTGTGTCCATATCGGTCTCCTCCTGATCCCTCTCCGGATCGTTAAAATCTGATAAAACGGCTTGGTTCAGCCTTTTTGTGATGCTATCAAGTCTGTATCCTCAGCCCTTATTTTATACCCTTGTTCTCCTTCAAAAAACTTTGGGTGTGTTTCAACTTTCCTGTGTGCCGGCCGCCGCTTTGATTTTCCCCGTGATCAACCGCCATGCCTCTTCCGCCTTTTCTTTCGGCCCCATATGGGTGAATGCATGGGCACACTCCGTGAACAGCTCATCCTGAACGCTCACCCCTGCCGTTTTTAATTTCTCCACATAACATTCGGCTTCCGGCCTGAAGGCATCGTATTCGGCTATGAGAATGAGGGCCGGAGCCAAATGCCCTTTCACCTCCGCACGGACAGGCGACGCGAGGGGATGTGCGGCCAGCTCCTTATCCGGCACGTAACACATGTTGATGAACTGAGCCACCTGAGGATAGCGGGCACGCCACTTATCCGGTTCCGGCTTATCCGCATGCGGTGTGACAAAATCCAGCATCGGGCAGGACAGCACCTGCAGCAGCGGCTGGTCGTCCCCTTTTTCTTCAAGGTAGAGACAGAGGGCTGCGGCGATATTCGCACCGGAACTCTGTCCGCCCACCATGATTTTTCTTCTATCAATCTTCAATTCATCAGCGTTCTCCTTCACCCACTGAAGAATGTCATAGCCCTGATGGATCGGTTTCGGAAAAGGGAACTCCGGCGCCTTCCCGTACTCAACATTGATCACCACGCACTCTGCCTCGTTGGCCAGAAAGCGGCAATAAGGATCATCGAGTTCCTTGTTATTCATGATGAACGCCCCGCCATGGAAATTGAAATAAACAGGATACCTTTCCTTCCGTGCCCCGAGGGGATAATAGATGGAAATGGGAGTGGGTGCAACGGACGTTTCAACCACCATATCCTTTTTCATCTCAACATCCTGACGGGGAATCATCGGGTTTTTCAGCGCTTTATCTGGGAGGAGACGCAGAAATTTTGTAATAACAGCATGGAACATAGGCTGACCTCACTTTTTAAAATACTTTTAGTATGTATTCAACGGGGATGGGGTGGAAACCTGCTTTGGGGTTGGCTGGGGTTAGAATTGGTATACGGTACCGGGTACTAAAAGGGGCTTCGAAGAGGATTTGATAATATAATAGGATTTTTGATAATAAGAGGGCCTTTTTTAATAATAAACATCACCCCTGGAGCGAAAATACCCCCGGTGTGACCGGCCGTATCGCCTGCTCACAAGATTTTGAACGTTATAGTTTTAAAAAAACGTCGATCGAGCCCCATATTTTCAGAAAAGCACTGATCCAATTAAATGTTTTAGGCCGTTTCCATTTAAAAAAGAAGCCCCCGTTCCACCGGGGACCTCAACACCTGGGGCTGGCCCAAACTTTCTAAAAAGAGCCTTCCGTTCCCCCCATCACATCGCTTCCTTCAGCCCTTTCTTGATCAACAGTTTATTGGCTGGATAGCTGGTTAGAAAACCTAGTATCATAGCAATTTGCATCATGAACCAATAGGCGGGTTCTGATGGTTTCGGAGGCTGAGTGAATAATACATATTCGACGATGGCCATCCATCCGAACATCCCGATTTCGAACGCAATCAGGGAAAGAGAATCGGCCTTCACCGCCTGCTTGAGGGCGTTGAGCTTACCGTCTTCTTTGTTCATTGGATAAATCGCATAGAATTGAAAGATGATGCCAAATACATAGGCGAGGATAAATTCAACCGTATAATGTGCGAATAGAGTCGAACCGGCAACCATGATACCCGTCACTGCGACAATCGGAACCCCGATGGCATCCCCGAAGGAACAGCCTGCCGAGCAGTGACTCGTAGACACGAACACTTTGGCTGCATGCCTCCGGTCATCTTCCTTCTCTATATTTTTCGCCTTCACCCTCCCCCATTTGAAGTATGTCCACAGGGCAATCGGTCCGAAAAACCAGCCGTTGATCGGCCACACTACATTCATGATCGTCATCTTCTGGGGATGCTTGGACACATCCACTAAAATGATCAGGGATGACAGCAATCCCATCCCCAAGAAAATCCAAGAAATGGTTGTAAGCACGGTATCATCCTTTCTAATTTTGTCGTCTTTGGGTAAATATACCCGTTGGCGGATGGGGATAATCTTCTTATGGAGAAATCGATTGTCGGGGTTGTTGTTTAAATGAAACTTTGGAAAAGCTGGATTCAGCCTGTATGAAAATCACGCAGCAAAGATTTTTTGACAAGTGGCTTAAAAAAAAGGAGAAGTGGCTTTACTTTGAGAAAGTGGCTCGTAAATATGGAATGTGGACCGTATCATCCTAACATGGCTTGAAATACACGGAAAGTGGCTTGTATTCATCATACACAGTGGCAGAAGGACCTGTTTGGCTGACACATCGGTGTCTTTTATCAGGTACAGCCAATTTCCAGCACAGATTTTATAAAAAAGACTTCAGGAAAGCAAAAAAAGAATGGAATTTAATCCATTCTTTTTAAAGTTATGTGCAAGTTCCATTCCCACGCTTCTAATCCGCCTTCCCAGTCTTTTTCGCCTGGTTCTCAAAATAAAGAAAGACCTTCGTAATGATGATTGCCATAATTAAGATGCCAAGATAATTGAGGAATAGATAAAAGAAATTCATCCCATTCCCCAGCTGGATGAAATCCCATGCGTTCATGACTGGCTTGAATAAGAAAGCAAAAAATATACTGGTCAATACACCGTAAAGAAGTACATTTTTATTGTTATTGATACACCACTGATAAACAAGCATGTAGGTGACTGGGACAAGTGAAGCATCCAGGGCAAAGTTAACGGGCAAAATGGGTATCGCCTGAAACGGGTAATATACGTAGCCCGTCCTCATGGCGATCGCATCAGAATATGTAAACCACGTATGGATATTGAATCCGTAAAAACCTATTTGTAAAGCCTTTGTCCGGTCAATTTTAAAATAAATAATGACCAGAGGCACCACCAGCATCGAAATAATGACCCAGAATGGGACAGTATCAACAGCAGAGAATTCTTTCCAATAATCCATCCACATGGAAACAACCTTCTCTTGTTGATCCAGAATCACATCCAGCCTCTTTCCCTGATCCTTCGTAATCAACGTTAACCACTCCAGCAAAGTATTTGATGCTAGTATTGGTTAAAAACATTAATCATATCAATGAAATTTCAAAATAGGCGGCCATTTGAGACGGCTTTCCTATTTTATTTGCAGGAAACCGACCAATTAAATGCAAGTAAACCCGTTTCAACCATCGGGGTCTTATTGTTGTCGGTACAAGCTTTTTTCGCAAAAGCAAACGAGCCATAATTTAGTGCCGCTGATACGGTGATAAAAGCTAAGACTATTAGAATCAGACCTATTAACTTAGACTTATTTGTCATCATTTGCTCATTCCTTATTAACGTTTTTTCAAAAAGTGCCCACCTCTAGTCCCGTGAGATTTCTATCACATCCTGTTCCGGGGTAAGAAACTCAACACCACCAATCGAAAAATCAGCCCCCTGACGATCTATTTCTGCATATTGCACAACCTCTCCACCGTGCAGAAAGACCAATAAATAGATATCATCCCTGCTCCTGAGATTGCTGGGATCTTCAAACTCAACACCCAGTTCCTTTTCCATCTGCTCATCCGGAGTATAAGGTTCGAATAAGAATGCCTGATCCCACTTGAAATCTGTCAGGGCTCCGACCGATATCTCACTATTATTTTCGTCATCAACAATGGTGAAAATAGACTCTTCCAAATCCTTATTATGCTTGATGCTCTTCTGGTTACAACCTGCCACTAACACGATAAACAGGAAGGATATTATTAATTTCTTCAAATAAAACCCCCTCTTCCTTACTTCAAATCAATCCCCATCAACCTCGTCTTCGTCTCTAATTTCATAGATTCATAGAATTTTATCGCATCGTCATTGAACTCCCACACGCCCAGTTCCAATGAGTCTGCTTCCATCCTTTTGGCGAACTCTACGATTTTACCAAAGAAAAGTTTCCCCATTCCTTTCCCCCTGTAAGCCTGGTCGACACCGAAATCGTCCATATAGACAACTTTCCTTGGAATGAGAATGGGTCTTTCCGCTGTATTCTTGATCGTGAGGATTGAATACGCGATCGGCTGCTCATCTTCGAGCAAAAACACCCTGGTGTATTCCCCATCAATCAAGCTGTTGAAATACTCTCTGTCCAGCGTCGTATCCGCCATCTTATAATGGTCCGGCCGCTCCTTTGTGTGCAGTTCATGCACTTGTTTTTGTATGTGATGAATGATGTCGTAATCATTCTTTGTGGCTTCTCTGATATGTAGATCCATCATACTCCCCCTAGTTGGCACGAAGTAAAAACTTCCATTATTTACAATAGTATCATATATGTCTTCGAGGAGGTCATGCGCCTTCATGAAAAACAGGTCCTCTTATAAAAGACTTGAGGGTAATCGCCGGGCACCGCAGCGGCTGCCTGAATAGTTTTCGACAAGTTGGTTGATAAATGGGAAAAGTGGAATGTATTTTTAAAATATTGCACGCAAAGGTGGAAAGTGGATCGTATATTCTAAAAGCGGCACGGTAACTGCTGAAAAGGGAATGTATTTGTTAAGAGTGAGGATATTGGGTCTAACCCGGACCGTTCTTACCCTGGTTTTCTTCGTTGTTTCACACCAATCTTGAAGCTTTTACGACAAGGTTCGTTTTATCTTCATGAAAAGAAAAAACAGAACGGGAAACGTCCCCCGCTCTGTTTTTCCACGAATCAATAACTTTTCTTCTTATCCATCCGCCAAATCACGAAACCATAAAGTCCAAATATCAGAGCAACGCTGTTAATCGTCAAAAGATGATGTTGTTCTATCCAATGAAGCTCATTGATGTTTGATTCCACTAAATAAAATAATGTTTTCCCTACCAATAATCCAATGAACATCCAACAAAAGACCTGAACCCAGCAGCTCTGATTGATCATCCGATGATCACTCTCTCCTTCGGATAATGGAATTTTTCATTTATTGTTTTTCCTCTTATTAAGAATAAGAACGAAAAGATCCCGATCCTTCCTATGAACATGAGCGCAATGATGATCACTTTTCCGATCGTACTGAGGTCAGCGGTAATGCCCATGGAAAGTCCGGTCGTTCCGAATGCGGACATGACTTCGAATATGATTTCCATGATACTGAATTCAGGCTCGAAATAAATCATTGCCAGGATAGCAGAGAAACATATGAAAAAAGCTGTCGCGATGACAATGAAGGATCTGAGAATATCTTCAGGATGCACTTCCCGTCCAAATACCTTGATGGTGCTTCTCCCTTTTGCGAAAAAGTAAATACTCAGGATCATGATCGCAAAGGTGGTTGTCCGAATCCCTCCGCCCACACTGCTCGGCGAGGCTCCGATGAACATGAGTCCGCTCATGAACATTAATGTAGGATTCGTAAATTCACTGACATCCATGGTCGCAAGTCCCCCATTCCTTGTAGAAACGGACTGAAACAATGAGTAGAAAAGGGACTCATGCCAGGATTTATCACTGAAATAATGATTCTTTTCAAAAAGCAGGATGAACAATGTTCCAAGTACGATTAAGAGAAAGAATGTGAGCGTCGTAAGCTTGGTGAACAAGGTAAACCGATAAGGCGTTTCTCCCTTATGGGAAATCCATTCCTTCAATTCGATCAGTACAGGAAACCCGATCGCCCCCAGAATGAGCAGGATAATATTGATCGTCTGCACAAAGTAATCATTTGCAAACGGAATGAGGGAAGTACCCGTAATATCAAATCCGGCATTTGTCGTGGCACTGACCGAAGCGAAAAAACCTTGGATGAACGCTTCTTCCCAAGTCGGATAATAGCCTATAAAATAGACACCAAGTATAAGGGCCCCGATGAGCTCAATGGCCAGCACAATGATAAGGATCTGCCTCATCAGCTTGACCAGCCCTGAAAAAGACGATCTGTTTTGATCCGTCATGATCAGCTGCCGGTCCTTCAGGCCAATCCGTTTACCAAACAGGATCCATATAAACGTTCCAAGCGTCATAATCCCGATTCCGCCGAATTGCAGAATGAAAGCCAGAATAAAGTATCCGGTCACACTAAATGTCTCGGAAGTAGGCACAACGGTCAAACCAGTCACACTTATGGCACTCACAGCCGTAAATAAAGCATCAATGAAAGACCAATGCATGTCCGGCTTATGGGCAATAGGCAGGCTCAATAAAGTAGTAGAGATAATGGCAGCGACCGTATAAAATAACACAATCAGTTGAACAGAAGTAAGTCTGTTAATAAATCTTCCATAGCTATTTTTAAGTTCCAATGTTTCACACAACCTTGTTTCCAGATGGATTAAGTATACCAAATCGAACAACTCAGGAACACTTTACATGATAAGATATTATTTTAAGCACTTCAGTGTTGGGCATGTCCGTCTTTGGAGACATGATAATGCCCAAAAAGCTCCGAGCTAATTAAACGACCAAAGTTTAAGCTTACCCCAAATTAAAAAACAGGCCCTCTTTAAAAGAAAGCCCGTCCTGCCCTCAATTCAATTTAATCGGTGAATCCATATTTACGCCATCCCGATAAGATCGATGGGAAACGAATTTCTTCCCGTTTGAATACCCGTCCAGTTGTAAAATACGTTCACCCCTGGTTTCCAAATAGAGCTGATAATTTTCCGTATCCAGTTTATAAAAGGTATAGTCGCTTCCAAGTAAATTCTTTCTGATCTCCCGGGTATCAGGGTGCTGCTGAATAAACTCAGCCAATTCCGGCACAGTAGAATTTGGAATATCAGCGATGGAATAGAACCTCTCCTTCACATTGTCTTTCAGCGTATGCATTGCATGCATCGCCCTGTCCTTCCACTCACTTCCGTGTAACTCCATAAGACCCCTCCTCATTTCTTGTTATTATGAAGAGTCTCCAATATTGCATAATAAATTCCCCGCTGAGGAAACCGGTCAGTGTTTCATTTTAATTTCTAAAGGGAAAATTGAGCATATTATCGATAGGAGGTGTTTTGGATGGCTGACAAAAAGAAAGAAGATCGCACATTAAAAAACGAAGAGAAAAATGATCGAAACAATGAGAATGCCAAGGCAGCGGCAACTCTTAAACAGGAGACCCCGAGGATTAATACGGAGAATCTTTAATGGTGGTTGAATTTGCGATTGGGGACCTGCCTTCAGTGTGACTCTACCCTTTTGAATAGAGATTTTTCGACAAGTTGCTTGAAAAACGGGGAAAGTGGCTCGTATTTTTATAATGTGGCTCGTAAATGTTGAAAGTGGCTCGTATTTTTCAAAAGTGGACCGTAAATGCTGAAGAGTGGACCGTATTTTTGATTTCAGGGGACCTGGACAACTTGGGACGGCTTAAATTCTGCTTTATTACCCTGAACCCAGCAGAGCACATTCATTTTTTTAAAAAAGAGGTGGAACCACCCCCGAAAAAAGAGGGACGGATCCCTCAAGAGAGACCCGTCCCAATCCATATACATTTATTTAAACCACCGAAGGCTCTACTTTCTCCTCTCCAGCTTCATCCACAACAGCAGATCCGACGATATCGCCCATCACATTCGATGCCGTTCCGCCCATGCCGATGAGGGCATCGACTCCGGCAATAAGTGCGACAATCTCCAGCGGTAAACCGAACATCGTCAAGACGGCTGATAATGTGACGAGCCCCGCAGCCGGGACTCCCGAAGTTCCGATTGAAAGAAGTGTCCCGACCAGAACGATCATCAACAGATCAGAGACTGAAAGCTGTAAGTTTGTCACGTTTGCCGCGAATACGATCGAGACACCCATGCGCAATGCCCCGCCGTCTGAATTGAAGATGGCGCCGAGCGGAAGGGCAAAGTTTGCCGCCTTATCGGAGACCCCTGCTTTTTTGGCTGACTGAATCGCAACCGGCAAAGACGCAATGCTGCTCGAGGTGAAAAAGGCTGTGCTATACGCTTCTTTCGTTCTCTTGAAGAATGAGAGAACCGGCTGCCCGGACCACTTCAAGAAGCCTGCATACACAACGATCCAAAGGAGGATGATCCCTGCGTAAAAGACCCCAACGAACCCGGCGAGAGATTGAATCGTTTCCCATCCCTGCTGGCCGAAAGTGGCTGCACTTATGGCAAAAACACCGAACGGCGCGTAAACAAGGACTCCTTTCAGGAGGATGTAGAACATCTCATTGAAGGCTGCAAACACCTTATCAAGGAGATTCCCGTACTCCTTCATACTCTTATCTGCAGAAAACTTCATCCACGAAATCGCAATCCCCATGATTACGGCCAAAAACATGATTGCAAGGGTGTCTCCCCCTGCAAAAGCCTGAAACAGATTATCCGGGATGATCTGAAGCAGAACATCCGAGAAGTGAGGTGTTTTCGGCTCTTCCACCTGAGCGTCCGGCAGCGACAAATTCATCCCCGGATTGAACCAGAAGGCCAACCCAAGACCGATGAACACAGCAGCAGCCGTCGTGGCTGTATAATAGAGGATCAGCTTCCAGCCCATCCTGCCAAGCTGGGTGACACTCATCTTGTTCACCGCCTGCACCACCGTAAGGAAGATGACCGGAATCGCAATCAAACTGAGTAGATGGATCAGCACGGTTCCGAACGGCTTCAGGACTTCAGCATCTGCCTTGAAAATCAGACCGGCGGCAATCCCGAGAAGGAATCCGGCAGACATCTTCAAAACAAACGGCACTTTCATATATTGCTCCCATATGTATTTCATTTTTATCTACGCCCTTACAAGTTTTTTAGAGACTTATTATATCACTATTTGTGGGAGAGGGACGGGTTTGATTGTGCTTTGGGGTTAATTGGGGATGATTCACATCCACTTTTTACGGTCGATCCAGAACTGCAGGTCCGATTTTTTAGGATTGGTCCTTTTTTTCTTGTTAGTGAATCGTCCCCATTCTCCAGAGTCGAGGGTTCGACTCCAGCGCCAATCCAATATACCTGTCTCGATGAGCACGAACCAAAGATTTTTCGACAAGTTGCATGGAAAAAGGGAAAAATGGAATGTATTTTTAAAATGCTGCACGTAAATGTGGAAAGTGGTTCGTATTTTCTAAAAGTCGCACGAAAATCCGGAAAGTGGTTCGTATTCTCTAATTACCTGGGTTCCACATAGCCGGAAAGGTTCATATGCTTACATTTTCAGATTGAATTTTACGGTTAACGGAAACTTTTAGAGGTTATCGTTGATTTTTTCTTATAAAATGAAAAAAGCAGAGCGGAAAAATGCCCAACCCTACTCTTCTCTTAACATCGAATACTTCCGATACGCTTTATAGAAGCTGCTGCCAAATAGCACAACAAAAAGTGCAGGTATCAATTTCAACAGGACAAATGGAGTTTCGAATAAAAATGCCTTCCAAAACAATGAACCTTCCATATTCCATAGGCCGTCATGGTAGAATCCGGAATCCTTGTAAAGGATAAATGAATACGATAAAAAAAGCATACTTAACACAAATGAATAATCTTTCAGTCTTTTATAATAATACTTCTTTGATTGGCGGTCCGAGAAGATTTCAGTTTGACCATCAGCTTCTTTTTGCCAATACCGGATTCCACCAAGCCAGGGGCCTCTTAGATACTCCCAGCCGAAGTCTTCATAAATCTCTTTGTACTCTCTGAACTTTTTCTTTGATAAATAATCCTGGTAATCAAGCCGCATTACATATCTCTTGTCGCTTCGTTCAAAAGTGTAGAATCCCAGACCGCTAATCTCTGTACAGCGATAGCCTTTTTGTAATTGCTCATTCAGCCAGCGCTCCTCTTCTTCAATATCAAAGAACATTTTAAATTTCTTCATTTATTTCACTTCCTTCGTACAGGGATAAAATATGCAATAGCCTTTTCTGTTCCATTTCCAATACAGCGCTGCCTTCTGAAGTGATCTTATAGATTTTTTTCCTGCCCGATTCTCCAACAGACTCTATCCACCCGTGCTTATTCAAGTTATCAAGTGCACCGTATAATGTCCCGGCTGCTAAAATAACCGTTCCGTTACTCAACTTTTCGATCTTCTGCATGGCGGCATACCCATGGAGCGGCTCACGCAGAGCAAGTAAAATATAATGCATGGTTTCAGACAACGGTAATAATTTGTGTTTCACCTTTTCACCCTCTATTCAGTTCGACTATATAGTTCAACTTAATAATAAGATAATACAGTTCAACTGAATAGTCAATGGTATTTACAGAATTAGTAAAAGAAAAGATCTAATAACGGAAAGGCTGGGGCTGACGCATTCTAGGCTTGGCCTTTGTGCACGGGGGTTAAAGATTTATCGACAAGTGGCTTGTATTTTTCAAAAGCGGTCCGTAAATTTGAAAAGTGGCTCTTATATACGGAATGTGGATTGTATAACGATTTGGCATACCTGGCAGATTCAATGCCTGCTTTTCACGGCAAAATCCAGCAGTAAAGTGAAGGTTTTCGGTTTTCGATAAAAAAAAAGAGCAGGCGCCCCCGCTCTTTTTTATTCATTAACACGAAACCGACCAATTAATTGCTAGAAAACTCTTATCTACGAATGGTGTCTTATTGTTCTCCACGCAGGCATTTTTTGCAAAATTGAAAGAACCATAATTCAGTGCCGCAGCCAAAGTAATGCATGCTGCACAAACAAAAGAGAACCGATTGATCTTGTTTCGCACTGACATAGTTTGCCCTCCCCATTTATGTATATATTAGATTGGGTATGCTTCTGCACTCTTATGACCTCCGGCGTTGTCTATGATAAAATCCACCTTATCACTTGAAAGGAGCAGAGCGGGACCCGCCCCCACCCTACCCCTTATTTTCCTTTTTTACCACGAGAAAAAATTTTATTAAGAAAGGAGAAAATGTGTGGACTTTCGGTGGGTGCAGGGTCAGCTTGAACCTCTATGACTTCCCACGACCCATCTTTTTCAGCAGGGTCGGTTAAAAGATCTATATTAAAATGAAGGCAGTATGCGTACATATCATTGTAGTCAAAAATGCGGGAATCGTCTTCTCCCGTCCCGGCCTCACTGCCCACCATGATCTTCTCAAATGAAAGCGGCTCACCGTATTGATCTATACCTGCATACCCTTCACCAACATTGATCCTCCGTAAAAGATTCCCCTCCTGAAAGATGGTTAAATGATAGGTGTCAACCGTACTCTGCGCCAATGCATGAATAACCATTGTGTGGAAAAAAGAAGAAAGCCTGGACGTTAATTCCTCAAGCTGTTCATAGGAATCATGTAAAACCGTTACCCATCCATCATGCATCTCACATAAGGAAAAGTGTGTCGGGATTTCATTATGAAAGAACGAAAACGAAGAATTCTGCTTTGAGTGAACGGCGGGTATTATTCCATATTTATCCTCCAGCCAATTCACCAAAAAAGCTTTTACTTCATCTATCTCTACTGATTTAATGTGAAGTTGAAATATGTTTACTGACATAGGTTATCCCCTCTTTAAGCCATTCAGCTGTGGTCTGTATGTATGTCCTGCGCTGCTTTACTTGGTGCGCTTATCAAAGATTTGCTTTCACTATTGATACAAAAAAAGCTGAAAGCCTGCCCATCCAACCTTCAGCTAAAACCATTTACTCACATTCGTTACGTTCAAAATGTTCCCCTTGATTAGGCAGTCTGCCTTCGGGCGGTGTCCAAACGCTTTGGCAGATATTCTTTTCATCTACTACTGAATACGTATATGTCCATCCTTTTTCGTTTTCGAACTCCACCATCAAATGATAAGGGTTGTACTGCCTCCCGATTCGGCGGCTGATTTTCCATTCTTGACCGGGGTACTTTCTCTCAAGATAATGATTGAGTTGTTCTGTCTTCCTGGATACATGATAATCGATCCAAAAGGGTCGAAGGGCAAAGAATAACAGTATTAGTACAGTGGCAGACGATGCAGCAATGATACTCAATCTCCTTATCTTTGCCGGCAATAAAAAGGCTGTCACAAAAAGAAGAAAGATAAGAGCAGCAGACATTAACATCTCTATTACGGTTATTGGATGCACTGAAATCCCCCTGCCTGTATCTTTATCATCTGATCACCGTTCAGCGGTCCATCTAACACTGACAAACCATCAAATGATTCCCGTCCGGATCTCTAAAATTGAACCAGTTCCCTTCAATGCCGGTTGTGAGTTCTACGTTTTTGCTTTTCATGTATTCATAGGCTTCTTCGATATCATTGGTGTTGAAATGGAAAGGCGGTGCTTTATAGATCGTTTCCTCTGAATGGATTTTGCTGTCGAGTACGATATCCGTTCCGTTCATAGGCAGTATGTACAGGTGACCGAATAAAATCTCTCCATCTGCCGGTAATCCCAATATGTCACAATACCAGTCGCGTGCCCTTTCAATGTCACTCACAGGAATGAAGGCAGCTCCGATTTGATTCACGATTGGTTTTGACATCAACATTTCCCCCTTTGTTTTCCCCTTAAATTTCATTGGACTCACTACCAATTATTTCAAAATCAGGCAGCTAACTCAAGATAAATTTTACCCTGTTAAGCGTCTATAAAAGAAAGACGATGCCCCCCTGAGTCATCGTCTCCCTATTACTCCTTCAGCTATTTATTCATCCCCCGCCGCGACCTCAACCGTAAATGGTTTCAACTCCTCAGAAGAGGCAAACGACGAGAATTCAAACTGGAGGACCGTATCTTCCAGATTAAAGTCCTGTATTTTGTTATCCCCATTCAAGTCGAATGTGGATTGGTAATGAGCAGTCGCTTGATCGACCACTTTCACTTTATTTAAAGTAATCCCATGATTTTTAGGCGGAAACGGATTGTCCGGATCTATTTTTGATACGTAATCTTTATCAACCAGCCAGAAGGCATATCCCAGATTATGCTTGGTGACTTCCTGTTTATGATCACTAATGTTCTCCGGTAGCCCGGTGAGTTGATAATCCACGACTACTTGATCGCCCTTCTGTTCAACATCATTGACCTGAAGCCCTAAACCAAGGCGCTCGCTTTTTAATGTGAATGACTTCTTATCCAGCAGCTGTTCTTCTCTTGGAGCTGTTATACTAATCTCCGGATAAAACGTCAGGGAAGTGATGCCGGCCTTCAGCTTGGTCATTTCTGTCCGGACGGTATTATGGTATCCCTCTTCTTGTTCCGACTCCGAGAGTATCGTTTGGTTGCCAAACCGATACACATTCCCTTTCTCATCCACCGCTTTTGAAATCCTGATGTCATCATACTTATATTGCTGCGTGGTTTCATACACAAGGGAAGACGACTCTTTTGCGGTGAGAATCTCTTTGATCCTGATGCTGGTCCCCATGTCCGGATACTCCTGCCCTTGATCAATCGCAACCGTACGATTCACATCCTGCCTGACCGGTATATCGAAGTTCCATTCTCCCTGGATTCCGTTGATATTGTGGATTGTTACGGGAAGAGTGAAATTCTCATTGAATGTTTCATGAGGATAATTCATTTTCCATTGAAAGTGGTACCCGCTCTCTACTTTCCTTATGTCGTTTGACTTTCCGTTCAGCCAGGGATCATTGTCCCCTTTATTGTTTTCAAAATTCACGTCAAAGCTGACTTCGCCTTCTTCGTTCCGCCCATTCTCAACCCCGTCGTCCACAAATCCGGTGATGGACACGATACTTCCATCAAAGTAAGCGCTTGTCAGTTTGACCGTCACGCCATTTTTCGTAACAGCCTGATTCAGTTCGGTCACGGCATCCTGACTGGCGAGATCCACACCCATCTGATCATTGAATTCTTGAAAAATCCCCCCGATTAACGGTGCATTGGCCAGGACATTATTCATGGCAGGACTGACAAATCCGGAAGCTAAGGTAAGTCCAAGGACAGCGGCAGCAGATACAGCACCGGCCAGTATCTTCTTTTTCGTTCCATGACCACTACCCGCATCCCGGTTGATCCCTTTGGAAATGGCGTTGTACACTTTTTCTTTTGGCACCGGTATTTGTTCAACTGCCTCATTAAGTTTCTTATTATCCATGGGATCTCTCCTCCTCTTTTTCATAAACCTTTTTTAACTCGGCTTTCCCTCTGCTTAAGTAGGTCTTTACGGTATTCTCCGGGATGTCCATTACCCGGCTGATCGTCTTGATCGAATAATCATGATAATAGAATAGGATGATGGCGGTACGGTGATTGTGTTTCAGCTGCCCGATGGCATGCCACAGCTCTGAGGCCGCTTCAATGTCCGGAGTTGATTCATCCGCCACATTGGACAAATACTCATCATTCATCGGCACCACTTTGCCCCGTTTTCTGATCACATCCACCGCACAGTTGATTACGATCCTTGTCAGCCAGGTCAGGAAATACTCCGGATGTTTCAACGTACGGATCGATTTATAAGCCTGGTAGGCTGCTTCCTGCACGGCATCCAACGCATCTTCTTCGTTGTGTACATACAGATAAGCAGTCCTGTAGATTTGTTCATAATGCTGCTGAACTAACTTTTCAAAAGCATTCTTGTTTCCTTTGATTGCTTTTTTAACTAAACGTTCGTTTTCAATTTGCACCTGATTTTGCCCCCCTTTGCTTATTAGTGGCACCTATTCATAATAAAAGTTTCAAATTTATGTATTTTTCTTGAAAAGCATATCATGTATGTCGATTTCTACGTTCAAATAATAGAGTTTTGGGGGCAGTGTTAACCCTCACAGCTCCGGCAGTATCGGGGACGGTTTTTTCCTGCTTATTCAGGGCGTGCCCCACTCCCACTCTCACCAGGCTCTCCCCAAGATTTTTCGACAAGTTTGTTGATAAACAGGAAAAGTGGAATGTATTTTTTAATTGTTGCACGTAAATGAGGAAAGTGGATTGCATTTTTTAAAAGTGGCACGTAAATGCATGAAAGTGGAATGTAATTTTAGTTTCCGCCGATTTTGGGTAACCGGCGGCGGTGCTTCTGCTCCTTTTATCGGGGATCAACGCACGTAGTGAACCATTTTTTAAGATATTGACCCTTTTCTCTTGTAAATAACGCTCCCTCTCTACTATTTTCACAAAATCCAACAATTCGATATTCCCACTCTTCATCATTAGGTCTATAATACTATATTGTAACAGGAATATTTTAACAGGTGAGGCAGCCGGCTCTGCAAAAATTTTTACAGACTTTAAGAATACCTCGCCCTGCTCCTCAGTAAAATGATTCTTGTGGCTATTCGTTTAGGTTAACCGGGGAGAAAGTTTTTTCATTATGTACATAAAGAACCGTCCCTGCTCTGCCAAAGTAAAGGAGGATGATCTACGCCTCAAGACCTAGGAAAATATTGGCCTGGAGGAGGCTGTGAATCAGACAGCAATGCAGTACCTTTATAAAGAAGGAAAAATAAACCATAAGTATCAGGGGGGAAACACATGCAAGCTTTAATAAACTGGGGGTTTCGCAATAAGGCAGCCATGGGCCTTTTGGTCGTCATCACATTGATTATCGGTATCATCAGCTATTTCCGTCTGCCCATGGAATTTTTGCCTGAAGCGGACAATCCGCAAGTGACGGTCGTCACCCTGGCGCAAGGGTATGACGCCGGTTCCATGACAACGAATGTCACAGAACCCGTGGAGCAGGCGGTCACATCGATTTCAGGAAAAACATCGATCCTGTCCACGACCGGGGAAGGATATTCCCAGGTTACACTCAACTTTGATTCGAAAACCGACATGAAAGAAGCCAAGAATAAAGTCGAGGATGCGATCAAAGGAATCCGTCTTCCCGAAGGAGTGGGAGAGCCGCTGATCTCGCAGCTGAATACTTCCATGATACCAATCGGTCAGGTGTCGGTGACATTTGATGAAGGATTGACGAAAGAAAATCTTGATCTTGCCAACGATGAGTTCAGACCGTTGTTCGAGAAGCAATCCGGCCTCTCACAGGTCACCTTCGCCGGGGAAAACAGCCCGCGTATCCAAATCAATCTTGACCACGACAAGCTGAAAGAGTTTCAAATCCCGGTCAACGCGGTGATGGGCGTGCTCCAGGGGCAGGATGTTTCAGCCTCAGCCGGCAGCACCACCATCGATGGTCAAAAGAGTACCATCAACGTCACGGATAATCTGACTTCCGTTGACGCACTGAAGAACCTGCCTGTTCCGATGCAGGTCCCGAATGCGCCTGCAGTCAAACTGAAGGACATCGCAACCGTTGAAAAAGTGAAGCCTGAAGACATCATCACCCGGGTAAACGGGAAAGAAGCGCTCGCCGTTGTCCTTTTTAAAGAAAGTGATGCCAGTGCAGTCACGGCAGGAGAACAAGTGACAGAAACGGTTGATAAAATCAACAGCGATTATGAAGGGGTCGAAGCCACCGCCCTGTTCACAACGGGTGAAATGGTGGAGAACTCGGTGAACAGCATGGTGCGGGAAGTGGCCCTGGGTGCACTGTTCGCAACACTGGTCATTCTTCTGTTCCTAAGAAAATTCAAGCCGACGCTCGTAACCGCCGTCTCCATCCCATTATCGCTCTGCATTACGCTTTTCCTGCTCTGGTTATCCGGAGTCACATTGAACATCCTTACGCTCGGCGGAGTGGCTGTGGCGGTCGGACGCCTGGTCGATGACAGCATCGTCGTCGTTGAAAACATCTTCCGGCGCAGTCAGAATGCAAAGATCACGAAGCAGAATGTGCTGCAATCCACCATGGAGGTTTCGCGTGCAATCACGTCGTCCACGCTCATTACCGTGGCGGTATTCCTGCCGATGGGACTCGTCAACGGCTCGCTGAAAGCATTCCTGCTTCCATTCGGATTGACAGTGACGTACTCGCTGCTCGCTTCCCTGCTTGTAGCCTTGACCGTCGTGCCATTGCTAAGCCGAGGCATGTTGAAAAACACAACCTT
Source organism: [Bacillus] enclensis (assembly GCF_001456935.1). Lineage (GTDB taxonomy): Bacteria > Bacillota > Bacilli > Bacillales > Bacillaceae_B > Rossellomorea > Rossellomorea enclensis. Next base: position 315,120 of record NZ_KQ758482.1, read on the forward strand.
GCCAAGCCACCGCACACCGCACCGTTATGTGAACGTACTGCGATGGTCCTTAAATCATAAATTCGTTCCAATCCTTTTGGCCATTCTTGTGTTCGGGGGATCGATTGCCCTTTACATCACACTGCCGAAAGCAGCAACCAATGCAAATGATGCTTCATTTGTCGCTGTCACAATGGAATTCCCGAGTGATGCACCGCAAGACACCATAAAGCAGCGCATGACAGACTTCGAAGACAAAATTTCTAAGTTTGAAGGGTACGACCATCTGATCACCCAGTACGGTTCAAGCGAAGAAAATGCCCAATACGGAGCCGTAAGTGATTCAGACACCGTATTTTATACCGTTATCATGAAGGAAGATGGGGATGCTGAATCCTTCATTGAACAGGTGAATGAAGCGAAAAAAGATGAGAAGGATGTGACCATCACCGCGTCACCGTCGTCCATCTTCGGGGGATCATCCAACTCAAGCATCACCTACGACGTCGTCGGAAATGACACGGATGAACTTCTGGCCACTTCAAAAACGCTGATGGATAAAATCAGCGATGTGGACGGAGTAAAGAAAGTCTCAAGCAACCAGGAGAAAACGTCACCCGTCTTCACGGTGAACGTCAACACGGAAAAAGCGAATGCCCAGCAAACGGCCATGCAGATCCGCTCCTTGCTGAATCCGCAGCCGATCGGGGCCATTAACCTGGATGACGCACCAACTCCTGTGTTCCTGGACGCCGGCGTCAATCCGGATACCTTGTCCGATTTGAAGGATTTAACAATCGCAACAAGTTCAGGCATCCAGCCGCTTACCGACGTTGCTTCCATCACGGAAGAAGAGAAACCAAGCACCGTCCTTCATAAAGATGGTGACTTATATGTCCGGGTAACAGCCGAGGTTGAACCGGAAGAGCTGTCGGTCATTTCGAAAAATATTGCGACGGAAATTAAGGATATCGACCTTCCGAAAGGCGTCTCCCTGGATACCGGCGGAGCAGCCGCTCAGCAGGCGGATGACTTCAAGGATCTCGGGTTGACCATGCTTGCTTCCATCCTGATCGTCTACCTGATCATGGTCCTGACCTTTAAGACATTGAAAGCACCGCTTGCCATTTTGATTACGCTGCCGCTCGCCTCCATCGGGGCCGTCCTCGGACTGCTCATCGCAAGGGTGCCTGCAGATGCAACAGCCCTCATCGGAGCGCTGATGCTGATCGGTATCGTCGTCACGAACGCCATCGTCCTGATCGACCGCGTCAAGCAGAACGAAGAAACGATGATCATCCGCGACGCGATTCTCGAAGCATGCGGCACCCGGCTTCGCCCAGTCGTCATGACGGCGGTTGCCACCATCTGCGCCATGCTTCCGCTTCTATTCGGCCACACCGAAGATGGAAGTCTCGTATCGAAATCGCTTGCTGTTGTCGTCATCGGCGGGCTGGCAGGAGCCACCGTGCTGACTTTGGTTGTCGTTCCTGTGTTCTACGAATTGCTTTATTTCAGGAAATCGAAACGCCAGCGTGCTCAGCAGTTGGAGGTTGGAGAAAAGATCGCTCAATAGAATATAGATTTGGTTTGAAGGCCCCCGAAGTGTTTCGGCGGCTTGATTTTTTGGTTGAGGAAGTTGTGGTTTTGCCGCGGGGATATAGTGCCTGGGTTGATTAAGGACGGTTTATCTTCTGCTTTTAACAGTTATCGGGTGTTGATTGGAGACGGTTCCACCCTATTTTTAACGCAGAGTAACTGGCTCCTCTCCCAATGCTGACTCAAAGATTTTTCGACAAGTTGCTTGAAAAACAGGAAAGTGGAATGTATTTTTTAAATGTTGCACGTAAATTTGAAAAGTGGATTGTATTTTCTAAACGTGGCACGTAAATCCTGAAAGTGGAATGTATCTTTAATCGGTTGTAGATTCTGCATACCCGGAGCCGCTTATATGCCTTCTTTCAAAAAAGAATTCAACGATACATTGTAAATTTACGTTGATGATTCCCATTTTTAAGTTGAAAAAAGATAAAAGCAGAGCGGGAACCATCCCCGCCCTCCTCCAGAACAACAAAGGGACTCCCTGCTCGTGGAGTCCCTGTTTTCGTATGCAGATGTATGAAAAACGTCGCTCACATCCCTCTCTACTTCCATTATACTATGAATAAAAAATTCTTTACAGACTGCATTTTCTCCTTATACTCCCCTATACTATTAGATACAAATCCAAAGAAGAGGTGTATCAGTATGGATACCGAAAAAGCTGTGTTAGATAAAGGTCCGTTCTTTCATGGTACAAAAGCAGCGCTGAAAATTGGAGATCTCTTAGTACCACAATACAAATCGAACTACCAAGACAAAAAGTCGAATTATATCTATTTCACGGCCACATTGGATGCGGCTAAATGGGGTGCTGAATTGGCGGCCACAGAGTCAAAAGAAAGAATTTACATCGTCGAACCAACGGGTGAATTCGAAAATGACCCGAACGTAACCGATAAAAGATTCCCCGGGAACCCGACCCGTTCTTACAGGTCCAAATCAGCATTGAAAATAACAGCTGAATTAAGTGAGTGGGAAAGACATTCCGATGAAGAAATAAACCATATGCTCGCTTCACTGAAACAATTGCGTGAAGAGGGAAAAGCGGTTATATACGATTAAGTCAGTGCACAGTCCTACCCTGCTTTTCGGTGGATGGTGCATTGTCCCGACGAAAGAGTCGGAACCTTTCCCGCTTTAAGCAGCAAGGATACAGTCCCCACGTACTATAATTACATCCCGTTTGCTCAATAAAAAAGCCGCATCCATTAAGATGCGGTACCCTATTTCAACTAATTAAACTCGCCCTTTTATAAACCGCTAATTATTTTCTGCATCTTGATCCGTTAAAAGAGAAAAGGAGAACGTGAATCATTCCTGCCCAACTCTCAGGCTATTAGTCACCTTCCCCTGAAGCCCTCCAGAAAGATATCCAATTCTGCTTGAATTGCTACATTTCCCCTTTCACAGATTATTCTCCTTTGAATAAACAGTGCTAAGTTCCCGTAAGTCCACCTTGAATATGACAACCTCCCTAAACATATCTATTTGAATGGAATGTTCAATAAAGGAGGAGGATTTGATGACGAATCCATTCGTGGCAAGATCACTGGATGAAATAAGGTTTTGGTCCAGGATAATGAAAGAGCATGCATTATTTTTAAGTTTGGGTTTTACCTATGAGCAGTCACAGCTCATTGAAGAGGCTAAACAGTTTATAACGATGTTTGAAAGGATAGAAGAAAAGTTATCCAGATTTACGATTAACTCGGGCTTGCGTGAGGTCCAGGCATTCAATAGAGAGGTTTATCAAGCGGCTGCAGCAATATGGAGCTATAAACGAAAAGTTTTAGATTTAACCCTGAGGTGTGAAATCCGGCATAACAATTTTCCATTGTTAATTGACCACATAAGCAGGGAAGCAGCTTACTTCGCCAATCGATTAAAGGAGCTAAATGAAGGGAGGCTGGCACCTACACCAGACGACGTAATTAAAGAAAATGTTTTCTTTTTAAAAATTATGGCTGACCATGCTAAGTTCATCGGCCATCTATTAGATCCTTCAGAGAGGCAATTGGTTGAACAGGCCAGGGAATTCAGCCATGATTTTGATCAACTGGTGTTTCAGGCTGTTGATTTAGACTCCATGCGTCCTCAATCAGAGACCGAACCAATGTTGGATCAGTTCTTGGACCAAAACAGAGTATCAGTGGTTTCGTTACGTGATTTTAAGAAAACAGCAAGAGAATTAATTGAGGCTTGTCGTATAAAGAGCAATATTCATCCCCTTTTAGCTGATCACACATTCAGAGAGGCAGAGAGATTCTTGCAAATCATTGATTTGTTTGAGGGAAACCTTGAAGGGAATCATAAGTAAGCTTCAACTACTGATCTATGATCGGTTGTAAAACTTTCATTTTTTCTTCAGCCATACGCCTAATCCATTATTGGTAGCCGGGGACCGTTCTTCCCTTACTTTAGGGATCCGTCCCCCACTCTATTCTGGCCCGATGACCCAAATATTTTTCGACAAGCAGGTTGATAAACAGAAAATGTGGAATGTATTTTTTAAAGGAAAATGAAGTAAGTGGATCGTATTTTTCAAAAGTGGCACGTAAATGCAGGAAAGTTGCTCGTATTCTTGATCTAGAAGAGATTTGGCCAACCCGGGCCCGTATTTCTCCTGCTTTTCAAAGTGAATCCAGCCTCCCAGTAACCACTTTAAATCCCATGGACCTTTTTTTCTTATAAAATAAGAAAAGCAGAGCGGGAACCGTCCCCGACTCTACTCCCCAAGCACCCTCTCCAAAAACCACCCCAAATTCTGCTCCATCACAGCCCTATTTACCCCCGGCTGCTCAGAACTATAAGCCATCCCCTTAAACACGACCAACTCCGTCTCCACGCCCATATCCTTCAATCCCCGATACAGCTCATACGAATTGGTTACCGGAACCCTCGCATCCACTTCGCCGTGCTGGATCAAAGTGGGCGTGCAGGCAGATTTGATATAGGTCATGGGTGAGGTTTTCTCATAAATCTCCTGGTCATTCCATGGATTATTTCCAAGATGCATCCTGATGAACCAAGGGATATCAGTGTTGGCATAATGGTGGCGCCAATTCGTGATCCCGCCGCCGACTGACGCGGCCTTGAAGCGGTCACTATAGATGGAACAGAAGGCTGAAATGAATCCGCCCTGGCTCCATCCCATTACCCCAACCCGTTCCTTATCGGCAATTCCCTTGTCAACAAGGGCATCCACCCCGGATATGATATCGTCGCAGTCCCCGAGTCCCAGGTGTCGATAGTTCGCTTTTAAAAATTCATTGCCATAACCGGAACTTCCCCTGTAGTTAGGTTCCAGCACGATAAAGCCTTTTTCAATAAAGGTTTCAACCGGATACTTATCATTGAAACAGCCTGAATGGATCGGGAAGGATGCCCACGCCGGACCGCCATGGATGAGAACCAATAAAGGATAGTTCCTATCCTCATCAAACGCTGCCGGGGTTGTTAATACTCCCCCTATTTCAAGACCATCATGACTTTTCCACGAGATGACTTCCCTATCACTTTTAAGCCTGCTGTTGAAAAAGCTGTTTTCATCTGTTATCTTTTTATCGTCCACATAGACTTCAAACGTTTCATTCGGCAGTGCCTTGATAAAAGATAGATGCTTTCCATCGGCAGTCACGGATGCACCCAGTATAAAACCATCCCTGCTGACCATTTCTACCGTGCCGTCCTCGGATAGCAGCCCCATGCAAACATTCGTCTTATCCTGCCATTTAATCAAAATTCCTTTTCTTGTCCAACGTAATGGAACAACCGTACTATCACTATCAGTTAAAGGCTGCGTCCGATGCCCCGTATGAAGATCGAATATCTCCAGGGTGCTGTCCTGAATGCGGGTTCTATAATACTCCTTCTCCCGGATGCTTGCTGCGTAACATAGTTTGCTGCCATCGGGCGAAAAGCACACGCCCCCTCCCAGCAGCTTATCGACATTCAGCTTTTCCAGCCCGCCGGCTTCAATATCCAATATGTAAAAATCCCGTTTAAAATAATCACCCATATCCGGGCTTGGTGCCGCCAGCAACACAGCCTTTTTTCCGTCACTTGAAACATCAAATTCATGAATATGAAAATCCTTACCGTCCGTTAGTGGATGTGCCGCGCCATTTTCACTAGTATCCTTGTAATATAGACAATGATTCCGGTATTCCTTGCCTGCATAATGGAAGTCCCCATAGATCTCCCTGCGTTTCTTTATATCCTGGGATTCATTTGATGGGGCCATATAATAAAATCCCTTGCCGGCTGGATCCCACTTGAATGCACTTACTCCTTCTTCCTCATCCGTCACCTGAACCCTGCTGTCACCATCCAATGACTCTGCAAAAATTTGATTTCCCCCATCAGCCGAGCGGAGGTATGCAAGATTCCGAGAGTCCGGCGACCATAATGGGGACGTACCCTCTATTAACTCGCGGGGGTCTCCGTTGTTATTTTCAAAGATCCATATGTGATTCTTATATGCATTGTCGTTCCAGTCAGCTGTACGTTTGACGAATGCGGTGTTTTTGCCGTCGTCGCTTATGTTGGGGCTTGATATGGTTGGCAGTGAGATGAGGTCTTTTATGGTTGGATATGTTTGTTCGGCCATTTTCATTTATGAAACTCCTACTTTTTTATTGTCATTCCACATTAATTACAAAAGGGATTTCCTCCCCATGGTAATATCCCTTAAGGTTCGTTATTTTGATTCCAAGAAATGTTGTACAACCTCTACAAACTTCTCTGTCTCCTCCAAGTCAGGAAAGTGTGCACTCTTTTCAAATAATGCCATGGTACTGTTTCTTAGTTTCTTGTGTATGATTTTAGAAATGGGTATGCCTGTATTTCGATCGAATACTCCTGTAATAATCAGCGTTTCATGTTTGATTTCCCCCAGGCGAGGGATTAAGGGACTGTCTGATAGGTTGGATGTGAGGGCATTCATCATTAAACCTGTATTGGTTAATTTACTTTCTTCCCATAACGCTCTGTTTTTACTTGCCACATCTTGATTCTCAAATAACAATAAATCGACAGTCTCTGAGTCCACCAGAGCCCATACCTGGTTATAAATCTCATCCAAAGCCAATCCTTCTTGATGAAGCAAAGAAATTTTCTCATATAAGGATGGATCGGCTATGGACATAAAGCCCGTTAGTTGCACCATCTTTTGAATATCCGTATTCATTAAACTCGGTGCCGACAAAATCATTTGGTTTATCTCTTCAGGGATCGCACTTGAAAATTCCAGGGCTAACTCCCCGCCGAAAGAGTATCCAAGCAAATCTACCTTTTCTGCACCCAGCCAACTCTTTAATTCTCTAAAATCACGAATCAGGAAATCAATGGTATAATCCTCATCCGCCCCTGGCTTTTGGGACCTGCCGCAACCACGCTGTTCATAATAAATGACAGTCCTTGTCTGCGATAAAAATGGCCCGGCAGTTCTTTCAAAAACATAGTGATTACCGCCTGGTCCACCGTGGATAATAACTAGTGGTAATGTGCCATTTTCACTTCCCTCTATTTTCACCCAGTGATCAATTCCATTTAAATTTACGGTGAACTCCCCATTCGTTACGTTCATAAGTACGTTTCTCCTTTTTCAGCTTTCTTAACTGTCCCCATACTTCCTTGCTTCATCCATAAACATTAAGTCCAATAACCCGATTATCATTTTCATTAACCATAAGAATGATTTTCTTTGCAAAGGTACTCATTGATTGTAATGTCACTGACTCTCTCAAGGAATCTTCCAGTAACCACCCTGACGGCATAAATGTTAATAATCCCTTACTCTCAAAGAATGAAGACCTGAGAAATCCGCTTATATCTTCCATCCCATCAAGTACCTTTTGTTGAATCTTATCTTGATTCACTAAATAATACTTTACCTTTCTAGGATATGGGGATATATTAAATTCTACGTCTCTATACAAATCCGGCACGATCGGGTGAATATCCGCTGAAAGCAAGTCAGATAACCTTTTCCGGGACTCTTTTTTCAAAAATCTCACATTTATTTCTATTAATTCTTTATCAGTGTAGATCTCTTTAACTTCTAGAAAATGTGGCACAATCTCATTTTGAACAATCTTTAAAGCATGACGATTTGGAACAGGAAATGATGCTAAGAAATCCTGTTGGAAAATAACATTTACCGAAGCGAATAGTTGAAAAATGGGGCTCATTTTATCTAATGAGGTATTCGATTGAATCCTTTTTAATCGTAACTCCCCCGATTCATCCTTATAAGGATATTCAGGCTCTTCAATTTCTTTAAGCCATTCATACACAGCCATTCACCTCGATTCATTCCCTTTACTACCAATTATTTCAAACCACCACCAAGAACTCAATCTATTTTTCCAAACAAAAAAGCTTATCCCACCCAGGATAAGCCCCGTCACCTCAATAACTCCTGAACATGATCAGAAAAATGATCCCTAATTATCACAAGTTCCTCCTTAGTAAATGTACAATCATCATTTTTACCCGAATAACAATCGTTCACCTTTTTAATCGTCACCCTAAACTCTTCCGGCAAATTTATTACTCCCCATTCACCTGCTTCCTGCTTTGAAGAAATGACACCTTCTTTTAAGTACCAGAAAACCCGAATCATATTGAGCGTACAATAAATGGGATCTTCCTCGATGTTTTCAAGACAGTCATGAAAATCTCCTACTATTGACGAGATATAATCAGACCGGGGAACCACCGGGAAGACTTCATGTATCGGCCTGCCTGCGATACAAATCCCCTTCGTACCGCTCTCTCCAAAACTCACTAAAATGAAAATCAAATTCACAAGGATGCTGCCATTCTTTTAATTGTCCCTTATGCAGGAAGCTTATTTCAATGGGGCAGGGGTCATTGGAAGACAAAAGCAGGAGCTTTGCCAGTCTCCTTTTCATTTCAACCCGGATCGGCTGGTCCGTGACGATCACTATATCAATATCACTGGTATGAGGGTTGAAGCCCCCCATTGCTAAAGAACCGTGTAAATAGAATCCTATCAGCTCAGCGTCTAGTATGTTGGTAATCTCTTTTTGAAGGTGAGTAATAGTATTTTTCACATCAGTTGCACACGTATCACATTTAAAGTTCATTTAATATTCCTCATTTCGCTCGTATGATGCTTTTTCACCCCTCCTTATATTTCCTAACCACCGTTACTAAAATCGCAGCCAACAAAACAACTAGACTATTGATCAACAAATAAAATCCCACCTGCAATCCATAGAAAATGGCAAAAGCATCACGAATCATAACCAGTGCCAATACACCGCTGAACCCTCCGAATACAACCGAAAACAGCAAGATTGTAAAAGCAGCGGAATACAGGCTCTTTTCTTTTTTAAAGGAAAGAAACCCAATGATATTTGCCGAGACAATAAACACCCCTATAAGAATCAAGAAAAAAGTCGTCATTATATTCTCCCTTTAAATGAATTAAATAACCGCCTTCTTTATTAGACGGGGAATACTGTAAGCAGGGTTCCAGCTCTTTTCTTAAAATTCTTTATTTATATTTTACCAAAATAGTAAGTTTTATCATCAATAATCTTGTTACAACGGTTTACGAGGGACGGTTCTTCCCCTGCTTTTCACTATGAACGCAGAGTGATAGGATCCTCACGAAATGGTGTTCTAAAGATTTTTCGACAAGTGGGTTGATAAATAGAAAAAGTGGAATGTATTTTTCAAATGTTGCACGTAAATTTGGAAAGTGGCACGTATTTTTCAAAGGTGGCTTGAAAATCCTGAAAAGTGGTTTGTATTTTAATCGTGGAGCGATTTTGGATAACTCAAGACGGAAAATACTACTAATTTTCATGAAATATCCGGGCGTCCAGTTAGATTTAAACCAAAAAGATTCCTTTTTTCATATAAAAAAGCAGGAAGCGCATCAAACATTCCGGTTTCATTAGAAGGATATATCTGGATATGTTAAAATAATCCATACGCGCATTTTTAACAAAAGATTGGAGCTGTAACAATGAATAAAAGATTAGTAGTATCGGCCCTTTCCGCTATGTTACTCATGGGAATGTCGGCCTGCAGTCAATCCCCCGATGAGGATGCGGCCGAACAGCCGGAATCCGATGCGATCTCAGCAAGCACAGAGGATTCTTCAAAACCGGATGACTCATCTGCAGAAAGTACAACGTCCAGTGATGAAAATGAGGAGGATCAGCCGAACGAGTCTTCCTCTGAAAACAGCAGCACGGAAAGTTCAGACCAGGAGGTTACGGTCACAAAAGTTGAAGGAAAACAAGCATACGCAGAAAAGCTGGACAACATCCAAAAAGAACTCGATGCCCTTCCATATAAAAAGGATTCCGATAAAGGGGTCACCAATGCGATGAAAAACTATTACGGGGTCGCATACGAAAAATATGACGGCGCCTTGAATGAAATCTATGCCCTCTTGAAAAAAGAGCTCTCCCCAGAGGTCATGGCCGAATTAAAGGCCGAACAACTGGAATGGATCAAGGAAAAGGAAGAAAAAGCAGAGAAAGAACGGCTGAAGTATGAAGGCGGCACGTTTGAATATGTGGCGTGGTACATCTCTCTGTACGAGTCTACGAAGGACCGGTGTTATGAATTGGTGGAGGAGTATATGAGGGATTAATTGGGGATTTTTATCATTGAGGGACGGTTCACACAAGAGAACCGCCCCTCTTCCTCAATCATGGCTCCTGCCCTTATAACTTTTACAGCCCCCTAAATCTCAGGCTGGTATCCTCGTTTTCTTTCCACTATAATGGTAAAAAGGAGGTTAGAAAAATGGAGAAGCAAATCATGAACATGTTAAACGATATTCAGCGTAACATAAAAGAGCTTGACAGTAATGTGAAAGAACTTGAAAGTAACATGAAAGAGTTAAGAACTGACGTGCAAGCGGATATGAGAGAGTTTAGAACTGACTTACAATCGGATATGAAAGAGTTGAGAACTGACGTACAGGCAGAAATGCAAGAGTTTAGAACTGACTTACAAGCGGACATGAAAGAGTTAAGATCTGACGTACAGGCGGAAATGCAAGAGTTGAAATCTGACGTACAAGCCGACATGATGACGTTAAGAACTGACGTACAATCGAACATGAAAGAGTTAAGATCTGACGTAAAAGCGGACATGATGACGTTAAGTACTGATGTAAAAGACATTAAAGAAACAGTCAATCGAATTGAAGCCTCACAAACAGAAGATGTCATCGCGATGTTAAAAGTTGGCGCCCAACGCTCGGAAACGGACTTTCGTTACCTCAATACAAGAATTACAGACATCGATAAGCGGGTCTTCACCCTGGAAAATCGCCCCGAAAGTTAACCTGCATCATCAGAGTCAAACGTTTGAGCGATTGGCCAGAACCAATCTTCCGTATACCCTCATCATGAACCTCAAATAGGTTCCTTCTAACTCAAAATTCTAATTTCTAACCTGAAAGCATAGGGGAAGGCTCTCCTGTTTCCAAAGCATGCATACCTTCCCCGTGTTTCAAACGTATCCCCTCGCATCTCACTTATACTCATGCCACCTGAAATCCTCCTGCCTGAACATATTGGTCCCCTTCGGATAGCCAAAGTAGTAGAGCTCCTTACCTTTTTCATCAAAGGCCGTGGCATTAAGTTTGTCTATCTGCTCGCTAAACGGAAACAAAAACGTAACACGCTCCCCTTTACTCACCTCCCTGCGTTCGACATGGGGCTCCACTCCCGCTTCGATATAGGCCACCTTCTCATCTTTTGACAACACACTCAAATAAGTAAGGGAATTTTCTTCGGTGGTAACGCTCATGCCTCCAATAAGCTGGAGAGGGTCAGAAGTATACGGGGTATAGGTGGAAGTATTACTTCTATATAAAAACCCTGACTTTTCAGCTAATACTGTCATATACTCCTCTTTCACATCACTTTTGAATAATAGAACCTCAGCCTCGCCAATCCCCTTTTGATCCACATATTCAAAGTCATCTGTCACGGCAGGATTACTTAGGGCGGCACTTTCCGGCGTGAACCGATAAGCACTCAACACAAATATGAATATGGCCACTCCAATTGACCCTGCTATCAATACAAGTCTTCTCATCCAATACCTCCTTTTCCTTTTTTTAACCTGCCAGCATGTGGATTCAACGCAAAAAAACTGTCCCCGCGTTCTTCCCAATCCCATCCCTATTCACAAATCGACTCTTTTGCTATACTTCAAGAATACCTTTTACAAAAATCCGAGGTGTTCTTCATGATTAATGCAACCGGCTGGGTGACCTTTTCCTATACCCCCAAGGCCGTCAAAAACTATAAACCAAAAGCAATTAAAACCATCAATTCTTTCAGTAAAAATGGCCATACATTCGACGTCCAATCCGTCTCACCCCCGTTCGACCGGGAAGGCGATATCGCCGTGCAGGTTAAATGCAACTTCGACATCAATATAAAAGAGCGATACGGATTCCGCGAAGGTGCCGATTACATCAGTGTCATTTCGGATGAACTGCAGCTGCTGCTGCCGATGGCCGGCGTGCCGATTACGCAGATTACGAATATTTATCGATTTTAGGGAGGGGGCTGCCCCCTAAAAAACGGCGCCTGCCCTCCTCTGGCCTGGCGCCTATATGAGTTGCCTTTCTAGAAAAACTCATACAACCCCTCATCAAAATAATGAAATTCTTCCTTTGTCACCCTATACCGCGTATATCCCTCATAAAAAGCCTGTACGTATTCTGCGTTACTTATAAATTTCCTTATTGCCAGGGACTCATCATATCGGGGATCACCCACTGTCATACCGGCTACATCAATAAACATCCGTACCTCTCCATCTACCACGAATACATTATTCCGCTGTGCAGTCACCATGTATCATCGTCTGGTTTACGGGAGACGGTCTGTCAGCCTTCAAATTCTCTAATAAAGATAAATTTCCGTCACACTGGCCATTTTCAGCATAGTATTGTGCTTTAAGAAGCTGGTCTTGTAACCAATCACCCTCGCTTTTGAAAATATCCAGTGGCTCTTTTTCATGAAATTCATGAAGAAATCGTCCAAAACTCCTGATCAACGATTTCCTTTCGGTTTCCGACGCTGCTTTGGTTAAAGCTGCCGTCAAGGACATCCCATCCTCAAATGACATGATCAGATGGTCACCGTCTTTTTCCTCTATAAAGCCATAGTATTCGGGAACTGATATTTCTGGATTTTCACTCAGTTTTTTTAAAACCTGAGCCTCTTCCTTCAACCACTCTCGATATTTTTCCTTAAAAGAGCTTTTGAGTAAATATGAACGATCCGATGTAAAAATCCTCCGCACCTTCGAGGTCCAGCCTTGTTCGTCCAATGTGTTGGTCTTATGTATGGAACCTGTTATTTTCTCTATCTTTTCTTGTAAACTCTGATTCATTTCATCTACATCTCCAATTTTTTCTTATCTAAATGAAAATATTTCGAAGGTACAAAACACCGTATAACAAAGCTCCGCCAACCAGAATGAGCAGTGCAACCATCACAAAACCATAGATAAAGCCTTTTCCCATTGCAAATAAGTCTAAAAACATGTTCTTCATTCCATTCACTATCGCCTTCATAGAACCCCCTCATTTCCGTAAATTTACTACTGAGTTGACCAGGGACTGCCTCTCAGAGTGATTCACCCTGATTCACCCGATTTTTCGACAAGTTGGTTGATAAACTGGAAAAGTGGAATGTATTTTTTAAATGCTGCACGTAAATGTGGAAAGAGGAACGTATTTTTTAAAAGTGGAACGTAAATCCGGAAAGTTGCACGTATTTCAATATATACACCAAGAAGCACGGTCCTTATACTGCTTTTCTCATCGGATCGAGCTTTACAGTGAAGCAAATTTGAAGATTCAGTTCATTTTTCGGTTAAAAAGTAGAAGAAACCACGCTTTCCTGGAGCTTCAGGAAACTATTAAGCACTAAAAAGTAACTAAACCCACTACTAAAATTCCAAGCATAATAGAAAAATAGATGTACCTTTTATTTATGAAAAAAATGATGATACATATCAGGGTAATGAATACCCAAAAGATGTTATCTGCTAATTCCGGCATGAGGTCCACAACAAATAGGTCAATTGTATTCTTTAGAAAATAGATTAGTAATAATACAAGTAAGATAGTATCAGTTGTTTTACTTTCTTTATTCTTTCTAAGAGTTACCACCGAATTCCCCCTGTTAAAAGTACACAATACTGCCTAGTAAATCCCGGAACCGTTTTTCAAAACCACCTTGTTAGTTTATCATAAATTTTCCATTTTACAGTAAAAAAATAGTAGAGCAGGAACCGTCCCGCTCTACTCTAAATACACTATGCCAGAGACCGCTCCTATTCTTCGAAGCAAGAGAAAATGAGGGCAAGCCCCATCTCCCCTCTGCCTGTTTCTTGTTCAAGTCACTTAAAAACTGGGGGTTTCCGATGTTTTGCAGCTTGTTCAAAAGAATACCCCAGCTTGATCAATGTTCCCTCACTAAAGGCGCTTCCGGCGAAGGTTACTCCAAATGGTCTTCCGTTTTTCATATAACCTGCCGGGACTGCAATCGAAGGGTAGCCCGCTTTGGCACTAATAGTAGACCCGATATAAGAAGGAAACAATATGGCATCCAGGTTGAATTTTTTTAATGCAAAATCGATGCCCTGCTCTTGGGAAAAATATAAGTCTTGGAGTTTTGCCTGTAAATATTCAGGGTTAGCTAAAGTATTGTGTGGCAGCCCCGCTCTATATTCAAGCATATTCTGTCCGTACTTTAAGGTATTCTCTTCATTCGATTTATTGAAATGAATCAATTCTTTGTCGGAATGGACAGGCAGGTGTGAAGGCAATCTGGAAAGGTAATTTCCCAATGCATGTTTCATTTCGTAAATGGGAACCCCCCAACTCCACTCCCTGTGAAAGGATGGGATGTCTATTTTATCGATTACTTCTGCTCCTTTATTTCTCAAAGTCCCGATGACACGTTGAAAAAGGTCCTCATCATACTCTCCTGACTCTTTGTAATAATCTTCGGAAGCATGATTGAATACACCAATCCTTGCGCCTTCCAGTCCTTCCGGATCAAGAAAGGATGTATAATCTTGAAATGATAAACCCTCACTTTTATATGTAGCCGGATCAGCCTGGTCGACACCGGTTAAAGCACCTAATAGAATTGCTGCATCAGTGACCGTCCTTGCAAAAGGACCCGGAGTATCTTGGGTGTAGGTAAAAGGAACAATTCCGCTGCGGCTGATCAGCCCCACTGTTGGTTTGATGCCCACTACCGAGTTTTGGGTGGCGGGACTAAGAATGGACGCATCTGTTTCTGTCCCGATGGCCATTACGGTCAAGTTGGCCGCGACTGCGACAGCGGAGCCTGTACTGGAACCTCCTACAAAAAACTCGCCCGGACCATAAGGATTTAACGTCTGACCGCCTCTTGAACTGTAACCTGCCCACATGGTTGTAGACATTCCATTCGCCAGTTCGGTCATATTGGTTTTACCAAGAATGACCGCTCCTGCTTCCCGCAGTTTCTCCACTAAAAAAGCATCTTTTGCCCCGGAATGCCGTTCCAAAGCCAAAGTGCCAGCACCTGTATGCATATGATCGTTGGTTTCGATATTGTCTTTAAGCAAAACAGGAATACCATGAAGCGGACCTCTGACTCCCCTCGTCTTCCTTTCATGGTCCAAACCCTCTGCAATAAAAATAGCGTCAGGATTGATCTCCAGTATCGAATTCAATTTCGGCCCGCTTTGGTCATACTTAGCGATTCTGTCCAGATAATACAATACGAGTTCTTTTGAGGTGATTACTTCAGCCTCAAATGCTGCTTGAATTTCCTTAATCGTCAACTCATCGTTGAGAATTTCATTAAATAGTAGCTTCATTATTTTCTTTCCCCATTCGCCCAGTGTAATCATACAACTTTGAAGTAAGAGGACGGTTCTTGCAAAGCTGGGAACCATCCCCCATGCTGTCCGCACAGCAAAATAACATCACTTCGAAAACAATCTCCAATTCCCTGCAGTAATCACCTCAACCTCACCATCAATCACTTTGATCGCCGTTTCATCATCAATCGCGTATGCCGGTCCCTCCATCCCGGCTGCCCATTTCTCCGCGGCAGCCATCGTGTTATGCGGCAGCATCTCGTGATCGAGGTGGGGGAAGATTGAAAAGTCGACCAGTCCCAGCGCGTCATCGCCGCCTTGTGGCGGAGTCCAGCCGACGAAGAATTCCCCGATGCGAGGGGCCATCACCATGCTCCCCGCGCTCATTCCCACATACACGCCCTTCAGAGACGGCAAAAGCTCTGCCATCCCGGATTTCTTCATCCAGTAATTCAGATACAACGCGTCGCCGCCAGATACCAGCAGAACGTCCGTCTCCTTGACCAGCGGCATCCACCGTTCTTCATCGATACTTGGCAGCGCCGTGAGCTCCAGCACGCCGACCGACTTCCAGCCAAGGTCCACCATGGGATTCTCCGAATTACCGCTGATGAACTCCCAGGTTCTTACACCGGGTCCGACCCAGGGGTGTCCGTACATAGCGGTCGGGATGCACAGTGCGGTGGATTCGGCGATCGGCTTGTCGAGCATGCCGGTCAACGCATCATGTATGCTTTTGTTATTGACGCCTGCAGATGTGAGCAGTAGTTTCATCACTTCATCTCCTTGTGATTGTGAGGAAGGAATCACCTTGACAGGAATCCTTCACCCTTCTTCTTTCCATAAGAAATTCAACAATAAAGGCCGTGAATCCTTCTTGGAGCACGGCCTTCTCAACTCTATGCGGATGTCATTTCATTTGCACTAAAAATTCTTCTAAATTTGGAGATTGATTATATTTAATGGCAGCTTGTTTATCTTTTTTAATCATGGCCTCTGTTAAATCGATATCATTTATGCTTGCAATGGCCACGGCGTAATGGATAACATCCACTAACTCTTTTTCTAAAGATGCATCCTCGGAATTTTCTTTCCTGCCTTCCAGCTGGTTTAATACCTCTGCCACCTCGCCAATCTCTTCTACCAATTTCATAAACAGAGCAGAAGAAGTGCGCCCTTCTTTGTATTTTAATGCAAGGTAGTCTTGTAACTCATGGAATGTTAATTGCTTCATAGAAATCCTCACTTGTCATTTTTTTAACCATAACTCCTTCTTTACTTTCATTTCAGCTCCGCTCGATTATGAAAAAACGAATGTCTCCCCTTTTACTTAAGAAGATAAATCACTTCTTTTTCTAAGCAAATACGGTGCTGACGCGTCACCCTTGAGCAGCCCTGTTGTACCTCTTGTAATATGGACGTACTCTTCAGCATCTTCAGCATCCATCCACGTAACCTCTTCTATTTCTTCAGGCCGGGTTATCGTAATCTCTCCACCGGTTATCTTCCCTCTGAACGTAAAGAAAACGGCGTGGTGCCCCCGGTCCTCAAAAAATCCCTCACCCACAGAAAAAATATCCCCTATTTCAGCATCCAGGCCTGTCTCTTCCTTCACTTCTCTAATCGCAGCTTCCTCAAGTGTTTCCCCTGGCTCTGCTGCACCTCCAGGAAGTGTATAATACGACCCGTTCTTCCCAGTATTTTTCACCAACAGTACCTTCTCTCCCGGTTCATCAAATAGAAGCATATAGGTGACATCCACTCGTTTCATAAAACAACCCCCCTCTTTATTTTCCTAATGCCGACTAACCAATTCATTCCATCAGCAAATGAACATCAACATGGTCATCCAGCCAAATTCAAAAAGCCTGTCCCACTAAGAAGGACAGATTTAACCCGCGATACCACCCACATTTTAACGATTATGCAGCTTCACCACTTCATCCACAAACATTTCAGCTGTATTCTCGACCGGAGGCATCCACAAACCTGGAATGGGCCCATATACAACTAGTTATGTTGGTTCAATAAGTTATTCCACAAAAACGCCGTTAATCCTCCTTGGATCAACGGCACCTTGCGTTGAACATGCACTTTCAAATTAAGGTAAAAACTAATCAGATAACCCGTTTTGTGCATGATTCAACAGTTTTATATTCTGATAAAAAACGTCAGGAGATTTCCAATCCCTGTACTTTTCAGGTATATCGATTTCCTCTATGCTACCGCATTCTCTAACTGCATCTTGCAGTTCATTTATGTAAAGGATTAGTTGAATGACATCATCCTTGCCTCCCACGGAACCATGTCCCGGAATTGCCGCCTCAAAATCAAAATCTACAACCTTCCTTAAAATCTCAACCCATTTATCAGGGTTTGATTCTTCAAAAAATGTAGGGTGACAGCGTACAAATAATAAATCTCCCATGAAGATCACTTTTTCTTCCGGGATATATAGGATGGTATCACAAATGGAATGTCCACCCCCCAATGAGAAAAGTTTGGCACTGCATGTTGTTCCGAAGAATGTCAATTCGCCACTGTAAGTTTGGTGGGGTAAAGTCAATTTTAAAGTCGGCAATGATCGTTCTAACTCACGCAGGAAATGTATTTGATCCTGTAATGCAGGATCATTCTTTTTGCTTAGGGACTCAATGTAGTCTGATAATCCTTGAAGATCATTTTTCTGCTTACTGATTCTTGAGGGATGAATCTCTTTCATTTTTGAATAGGTGATTTCACTTGATATAATGTTACGATCATTAAATGTCTGGTTACCTCGTATATGATCACCATGCCAATGACTATTGATCACCCATGTTATGGGCTGTTTAGTCACTTTTTCAGCAATATACCTTAAATCTTCTGATGCTTGCTGTGTGTTGAATGTGTCAAACACCATCACCTTATCCCCTAAGTCAACAAAACCTGCATTCGCTGCTGATCCGCCGCCTTCCTTTGCTATTGCTGCATAAACACTGGGACTGACCTTTTCAAGATTAAAATGTTTACTATTAAATTCTTCTATCATTTGCCCTTCTCCCTTTATTTTAAATTTCTATTTATCTTTTTAAAAACCTTATTCCGCTCAACAACCGCACATCCGTTACGTTCGAATGTCTTAAGCATCGGAAGGTTGTTGTGACCAGTACTTCCAATGTAATAAGAAGCTTTAAAGTCCCTTTTTAAAATCTCCAGTGCTTGCTTATGAAGAAGTCTGCTTTTCCCCTTCCCTCTTTCGCCTGGGATGATTCCAAAATAAAAGAGCCTTCCCTCTTCTGAAGTCCCGGGTTCTATATGAGGCATAACAACCCCGATTGGAGCTCCATTTTCATAAGCAATCATGCAGGATTTCTTATAGTCATCGCCTAATTCCATCTCTACACTTCGCATTTGTTCATCCATATTCAGTGAGGATGGCGCATTTAATGATCCTTTCATGGAAGCTTCCCAGACCCTTTTAAACTCTGCTACCGGAAGTTCAGATAAATCCTTTAATAAAAAACCGTCTTCAAATTCAGCTAATTCATCAAGCACCTTGCGAACCGTGACGTTCTTATCATGTAACTTAAACCCATACTCTTTTAAAAGAGTGGCTGTCTCTTTGCTGAATTTACGATCCACAAGGATATTTACATTTTTACTGGTTTGTATAAATGGCTGTTTCATCAAATATGGTATAAGTTCCATTAGTTCTTGATCCGTCAGGCTGCTTGTATGTTCGATCGTGACAAAATTTTCTCCTTTTACAAGTTTAATCTTTGCCATTAAGTCAGAAACGTTGTGTGACTGTTTTCTATCCATACATTCCACCTCTCTCTTTTTTTGGGTTAGCCGTGGATGGTTCTCATCCTGCTTTTGCTGGATACGTTTCTCCACACCTTTAGTAAAAATATTTGGTGGTGAAAATACAATTCTTAAAAAGCAGAGCGGGAATCGTCCCCGCTCTACTAGATTACTTGCATCGCCGAACGATATCATCAACAACCTGTCCGATTGGAACAGCAGCGTCGATGATGATTCCGTCTTTAGGAATATCTTCTTTCGTTTGATGCAATCGTAAAACGAATTCCCGCTCCTTTTTTCTTTCCCCCAAACTCATCTTGGGGTCGATCATCAAGGCGCCTCTTCAATGTGGCACTATCAACTTCGAGAACAAACACTCCGTCAAATAGATGGATGAATTTCGAATAGTTCCTGGACCCGCCGCAGAAAAATGTTACCTCATGATCCTGGTTGGCGACTAAAGATTTAACTTTCTCTACATCCCAAATATGATTCTCGTGCGAAGCTGTACCCGTCCGCTTACCCGTTTCCGGATCTCCCTGATAAGCCAATTCACGGTCACCATGAATGGAGTGGTAACCGCGTTTCTGCAATTCATTGCAGACCGAAGTTTTACCGGTACAGGAAACGCCTTCGATCAAATAATTTTTCTTTCCCATTACTGGACCCCCTTTTAAGCATGTAGAATCATGGGGACGGTTCTCGTGCTTCTTTTTTGTGAATTAGATGAAAGCAGCAGAATCGACCCGATGCTTCATGGCTTTCCACCCCGTCTGTGAAGATACTTGGTGGTGAAGTTCAATTCTTAAAAAGCAGAATAGGAACCGTCCCCGCCCTACTCTTCGCTGCTGAACCGCTGCCTACCTTTGCTATCGCTGCATAAACATTGGGACTGACCTTCTGCAGCATGAAATGTTTACTATTAAAACCTTCCAGCATTTTCATTCCCCCATTTGCAATATTTCTTAGTACTGCTTCCGAAGTAAGTGAACCGGATCAGTGTTTCCCAAACATAATTCCTGCCCCTTTGATATCTCGATACCAACCTGAATTCATGGCAACTGGAAACATAATGAAACACGGTCAGATCCATCCCTGTAACTTCCTTTGGGTATTCAATACAGTTTCACCGAGTCTTGTAACAGAAAGGCTAAGCAACCTATTCATCTCCTTACACAATCGAGTATAAGTAACATTTTACCATTAAAGCTAGGATAGTCGTTTCAAACTCACCCCACATAAAATGAGGGCTGTGCTTAAAAGGAGGCGAAGGAACAAGTAAGATGGCCAAAAACGACTAAAAGGGACAAGGCGGCCGCCTTGTCCCTTTTTAAAACTATTCGCAGTGAACCTAACACTCTCTCTTACCTTAAATGTGCCAGTCCTCCACTGTTTTTATCTAAGCACGCAATAAAGCCCCATTTGGCTCTTTTAACTCCTGCTCTACTATTTGATTCATCTTAGAGAAGTGGTCCAGAAATTGTTGTGCCAGCTCTTGTTCCTCCGTGTCACTTTTCAATGAGACGATGTCGCGCAAAATCTGAGCCATCCATGAATTATCAAAATAACGGTACTTCCCTGTATTCCAAGTCGTTTTTTGAGGGGATTTTTCATTGACATAGTACTTCCAAAAAGGCATCTGCTTCGATTCCTCGTCTGTAAGTTTCAGTCTGTAATGGGAATGGGCAGGAATATTCCCATCTTCACAAAGTTTACCGATGAAATTATCCTTCACCATATAGACTCCTAATATCCGTCTGTCTTTTTCAGGGATGCCGGGATCGACCGTTGTCAGCAGGACCGCACTGTTTTGGTGTAAGCGACTGGGCTTGTTTGGCTTACCCTTATTATTACCACTTTTTATTTCACCAGAGGAAACCGTCCAATCTGAAAAGGGACTACTCTGTTCTTCTGTATCGCACCGATAAACCATCTGCGATTCGGGATGAAGTTTATGATTTTTCATAAGTTTTTCATGATCCGCTCGAAGCTCCTGGTTTTTTCTTTGCCGTGCCTTTTCCTCTTCCTTCTGCATTTCTTCCTCTTTGAGTTCCATTTCCTGCTCGTGTAAAATTTTTTCAAGTGAATTGGCAGCATTTTTATCATGTAGTTTCAAGTGCTGTCCAAATACATCCGGGTAAACAAATTTTTTATTTTCCGAGGCGAAATGTATTTCAACTACCGTATCATTTTGTTTAACGATACTTCCCGTACCAAACCGCTCATGTGTAACTTTCTTATTGATTAAATTCAATATATTAGTCCTCCTTGTATAATATCTCGGGTCCTATTGCCTAAAAGCTCACAAAAACTGTTTGAATTCCCCTACGGAATAAATATGATTTTTAACAAAACGTTCAATATAAAAAAATCACTTGTTAATAATTATAGCATTTTTATGATAAAAATACAAATTAAGTGTTGACAACCTATTTTATTGCGAGGTAAAATGAAGTTTTGCTCAAATCTTAATAATTGTTCAACCCTGGAAACACGGGGACGGTTCTGCCGCTTCCTACTAATCAAAAATGAAGCACGAGAACCGTCCCCATGCTTCATTTTTCTATAAAAAAAGTAGAGCGGGAACCGTCCCCACCCTAGCTCTACTCCAAGCACGAAAGCTCTATCGTAACAACGGTTCCTTTCCCTTCTTCACTGTCAAAATAGATTTTCCCATTATGCTGATGGGTGATCTTCAGGCACCGCATCAATCCGAGGCCCGTCCCTTTTTCTTTAATGGAATAGTATGGCTCACAGAGGTGCTTTAACCGGGCTTTACTGATCCCTTTTCCGTTATCGATTACACGGATCCGGGCTTTATCTTCCACACGGTCCAGCTTTACGATAAGGTGCCCGGCCGGTGACATGGCTTCGATCGAATTTTTGAACAGGTTGATAAAAAGCTGTTTGAGCTGAGGCTTGATACCGTGTAAAAGCAGCCCATCATGAAAATCGGATTCTATAACCGTTGTGATTTGTTTGCCATTAAGGTCCGTACCAACTGCAGTAAGGGCGGACTGTATGATGCCGCCCATTTCAACATCCGTCCATTCATCATCCTGCGAGTGGGACAGTTCTATGAATTCATCGGTAAAGCGGTTGATTTGCTCCAGCTCTGTTTTTATGACGGGAAGGAAATCAAATAGTTTATTTTTATCATCGCCTTCTTCGATCAATTTCAAAAACCCCATGATCCCCGTAAGCGGGTTCCGGATTTCATGTGCGATCCCCGAAGCCAGTTGTCCAACCAGTGCAAGTTTTTCAGACTGTTTAAGGAGCAGATCCATTTCCTTTTTCTTTGTGATATCTCGAAAGGTGGAAATCACATATTCAATCTTTTCGCTGCTGCCTAATTCAAAAATGGCTCTCGTGTCAACGAGTATCCATCTTTTTTCGTTCCTTGCAGGATTGTAAATGGACATTTCAACATTGCTGTGGGATTCTCCGGTACGTAACGTTTTCATAGCCGGGTGTTCTTCCCCTGAGATACCATCGCCTGAATCATTTAATGCTTCCCACTCCTCATTCATGGAAGACATTGTGATTAATGCCTCTTTATTGTATCCAAGAATGTCACTTGCATTTTTGTTCGCATAAACGATTTTTCCGGTCGAATCTTGAAGGACCACACCGCTGGTCACGGCTTCATAGATCCTTTTATGATGCTCTTCAAGTGTTTTCTTTTCCGTTATATCACGGGTCACGCCGACAACCTTCTTGATGACGTGGTCTTTTAAAATGATCGGTGACAATACACTGTGAAAATAGTGCTTCTTATCGTTTATCGTGAATTCCCATTCAAATTCAGTCGTTTTACCTGATAACGCCTGCCGGGCTGCATCCAGGTGCAGACGGGAACCGTTGAAGATCTTCTCAATCGACTCCCCTTCGAACATTTCCTTCGTGAACCCGTTTGATTCGATCCACTTTCCGAATACGCTCATGACAGTCAACGATTGATCAATCGTGAAAACGAAGTCGTCCATGGACGAGACCAGTGTCTTATATTTTTCCTTGCTGTTTTCCAGCTCATTAAGAGAATGAACCTGCTCGGTGATATCCACTCCTGTCGCTACAACATACTCTAAATTTCCGGTTGGATCGTTGAATACGACATTTTTCCATTTGATGTGTCTTTTTTCACCATTCTTTATCAACCAATAATTCTCGTAATCAGAGGGGATTTTCCCGGACAAATAGTTGTCTATGATTCGGTTTTCTTCGTCTTTTTCTAAAAAAAGTTCCCAAAACTTCATGTATTGCACTTCTTCGAGCCGGTACCCGCTGAACGATTCCGTGAAGTTATTCCAATGAGCAATGCGTCCTTCCTTATCCAGGATCAATACAATGGACTGTGTGGTGTTCATGATGGTATTAAGGTAATTGTTTTCTTCTTTAAGGACTTCGTGATAACAGCAGGGGGTCGAATATTCTTTCAGCAGGCAGAAAACGATGCGTTTCCCTTCTATGTCATTCAAGGATACATTCAATTCCACAGGAATCATGGTGCCGTTTCCATCCGGAACATCAAGGATCGTTGTAAATTTTTCATTTGTAAAAAAGAGATTTTTAATTGTGCTGAATGCGAGGGGGGACAGGTGGCTGAAAAAGGACATCACATCTTTCTCCATCAACTCTTTTTCCGGAAGCTTCAGTAAAGCACAGGCTGCTTCATTCACTTCAAAAAGTCGATAATGATCAATCTCCTCGTTCACTATTTCAATCAGTAAGACCGGATATGCTAACTTTTTAATCATGTCTCGATACAGGGACGGATCATTTCCTACCATCTCCATCTCCATCTCCATAGGGCACCTCCTGACTGCATTTTTTGCGGGTGATGCTGTAAATATAATAGCCCGGAACAGGTAAATATTTTACTACAGAGACACAAATACGAAAGATATGTTTCTATTATTTTATCACAAAATAGGCAAAAAGAAGGGGGCACTCTCTTACTTGGTAAAATATTTATATGTAATTTATCTTGTGTGAGCGTTGTATCCCCCCATTTTCCATACATATGAAAAAGGAAGCAAAGGAGCCGTCCCTTGCTTCCTATCAGTAGTATAGTAGAGTGATGGAATTGAAAGAGAGGACAGTGGGAATAAACTGCTTAAAGTATGATGGTTTCATGAGGTTTGCTGAAGTGAGTTGTTCCCCCGCCTCCGACTGTCACCGTGCCTCTTTTTGGGAAAATGACCAGCCTGCTCGAGCCATCGTTTAATAACACTTCCATTTGTGAACGTTCAGCCAATGCAACATAGATCACATAGCCTGTTGGGGAAATAATGGTCTTCCAGTTATCATCAAACTCTGCTCGTTCCACACGATTTGAAAAGGTCTGATTGGTAAGACTTGTGGAATTTGATTTCTTCATTTACTTACCTCCCTTCGTTTTACGTAAAGCTCTCTATATACTATTCATAATTTATAAATCTGTATGGACAAGTATACGTGCGGTCGAGATGTATTCGGGTTAATCGAATAATGATTCAAGGAAGGTAGGATTTAGAACTTAGTAATCTATTTATGCATAATTGGACAACCCTTTTTTGATTCTTGTTATGTTCGCTTATACCTTCTCTCTTTTATTTCATAGTATGAACAATATAAGAGGCCTCTTATAAAGATAGCTGTAAGAGGGAGGTGAAGTTAAATGAATACTCTAAGTTCTTTACTTTGTCTTCTTGGAAAATTCTTAGTCTATCTTCTATTGATTGTTGTAGCTCTGCTTGCAGATTTATTGATCAACACTACTACTGGAGATAGGATTAGAGAACTTGCCAATTCTATTGCTGGACAACCTTGTTAATGGTAGAATAACAAACTCTTTGCAGCAAAAAACCTGGAAGAATAGCATGAGCTTCCAGGTTTTTTTAAAATACTTCCTTACATAGAAGCACGGAGACATTTCTTGTGCTTTCTGTAAACCAAACAGGTATTATGGCAGCAGCACCTGCCTTTGTATGTTTTTCAATAAGACATATTGGTTCCCAGTGTTTGTTATGTTGAATTAACCTTTATAATCATCATCCTCAGGATCATTTACTTTACCGTTAAGAATATCGTCCAACGGAGTATATTGATTGGAAGGGAGCTTCTTTTTCCTAATAGCTTTTATGAATATAAACGCTGGTATGGCAATATAAACTGCAAAAGCAAGTCCACTGGTTAATAATTCTTGAATAGTATTCATCATTTCCAAACTCATTACCTCCCACTTTGGTGAACGTTTAAGGGGTTAGCCGGGGACAGCTCTAATCCACACCATCAGTAAAGATGTTTAGTGGTGCAGATTCAGTATAATGGGAACCCTCCCCACGCTGCCCCAATCAACCAGCATAATGCAGAATCAACCTATACAGTGCTACACAACACCCTAATATACTGGCTTTCATTTTAGATGGATGTTTTCTTTTACTTAAAAACATATAAAATAATACAACGATAAATCCTAAAGGAAACCACAGCTCGAAGGTCCCTTCTTTTGTATCCTCAGAAAATCCGGGACCAATATGTGTACTGATCAAAAAGTAAATAAACACTTTGTAACGGCCTGTTTCTAATTGCTTACTCCACCTGACTAAAAAGAAAAGAATAATGATGGCAAAGATGGTAATGAAGAAAGGCGGGAGAACAATAGAAAAGTCACCAAGACTGAATTCCACCGGATATACCCCCTTTTTGCTTCTGTATTTATATTCCTGCAGATCTTACGAGACAAGGAATCCGTTCAGCCGGCCACATATTCAACTATTGAAGCGTGTATTGGAAAAACGCTCTTCCCTATAAGGGGCAGGCAGTCCTATTTAAAACGAATTGTTTAAATCGTTTGCTATCTTCTTGAATAATTTAGGTATGGGTATCCCTGCATCCATAAAAAACAACTCACTTATCACAAGAAATAAAAGTGCAATCACGAAAAAAGCAACGATAAATACTGTCCACGCTTTGCTCACATTATTCCGTTTTACCTTTTTATGCTTCTTCTTTCTATATAAGCTTTGCGCAATTCTCAGCCGTTGATTTGTTTCTTGCTTGTTGAAATTCATCGTTAAATTCCCTTCCTGCCATAACCAACTCATTAAACAGTATATTCATTTAATTTACATTTTTCCTAATTATTTCAAATAACTCATGATTGGACAACCCTGTATTTCTAAACTGGCTCATAAAAGGAAAAAGCGCCTCAACCTTAAATTGGGTGAAGCTCTTTACTGTTAAGGGAGGTTCCTTCATTTTTTACAATGAATAGTAAGTTAGCAATTCACCGATACCACTCTTCCAAAAACATCACCCCGAATTCCGATGTGTCCTTCACTGTTTATTTCTATTTTTTACGGGAAAGACACTATTAACCATAACAAAGGAGGAATTCATTATCGCACACGATCCAAAACAAGCAGCGGCACAGATGAATGAAGACAAAAAAGAGGAAATTCTGCAGCATTTTGACTCTTTCAAGAACTACCTGGGAAATCAGGTTCAAAAGGGAGAGAAGCTGGGTCTTAGTGAAGAAGCTCTTTCTAAGGGGGCTAAGCGCGTTGCAGACTATTTAGCGGAACACGAGGAGCCGCGAAACCGGGAACAGAAAGTGTTGAATGAGATGTGGAGCGTGGCCAATAAAGAAGAGCGGGAGCATATGGCTCATGTACTGGTCAAGCTTGCTGACCAAACCAACTAAATCACGCATTAACGTCCGCAGCGATTTAGACCGCAACAAATCGAGGAAAACGCTATTTTTATGTGCTCAACACTGCAAGTTTTGCACCAGCTCTAAGATGGTTAAACAAGATCAGAAAGGAATAGATGTTTTAATATCGTTTTAAACTATTGCTTCTAGATCCATCACCTTAGGTCTTATTAAAAACTAAGCTCAGTTCCTGTATTTTAAAGGAACTGAGCTTTTGTTGGTTATCCCAAATTCAGGTCATACTATCATCTTTCATTAAATGGCCCTTTAACCGCCACCCCACTTAACCTCTTCCGTCATCCACATCAACACATCCATCATATACACCGTTCGTAAACTTAGAAGAGACTCTCATCCTACTTCTCAAAAAGCGCTAGGCACTTCCCAACCTCTCTCAAGGATTTTTCGACAAGTTGGTTGATAAAACTGAAAAGTGGAATGTATTTTTAAAATGATGCACGTAAATATGGAAAGATGCACGTAATTTTCAAAAGTGGAACGTAAATGCTGAAAAAGGAATGTATTTCTCATGATATAGGAATTCAGGTAACTGACGAGTATTTTAAAGCTGTTTTTTGCAGGGGATCAAACCGTGCAGTGATACTTTTGGCAGATCTGGTTCAATTTTTCTTAGAAAAAGAGAAAAGCAGAGTGGGAATCGGCCCCACTCTACCATAACTGTCCCTACCCACCCTAACTAAACTTTAGGTTAACCAGGAAAGTTTCTCATCTACTTTCTACAGTGATTCCATAGTGCCTCCCTAAAAGATTTTCGACAAGTTGGTTGAGCGTTTATAAGGTGAAGGCTGTTCTTCACTCTCTCTTAAAGAAATTAACCATCACAGTTCTCCTATTAAATCCTCTGCAAGAATGAGAAAGAAGCAAGAGAACCGTCCCCTTGCTTCCCTGTTTTTAACAAGAACGTTTTTATTACTTCAGCTTCCCACCAAATACAGGCATCATGCTCGCTTCACCATAATCTTTGATGCCTTCAATATTTTTCAAGAACTCCATATCCTCCTCAGAAATAACAAAATCCACTTCTGCATTATTTTTCATATGCTCAGGGTTTGCTGTCTTAGGTAACGGAAGAAGTCCAATCTGCAGATCATATCGAATACTTAATTGAGGAACAGAGACATCGTATTTTTCTGCAAGCTCGACAACTTTTTGATTCTTCAGCAATTCTCCATGAGCAATCGGTGAATAAGCCTCGACGAGAATGCCCTTTTCTTGAGTATATTCAATCAAGTCTGCAGGTGTATTGCTTATATGAGCCAAGATCTGGTTGACCATCGGCTTGACTGTACAAGAACTAAGAATGTTGTCAAGGTCCTCTTTTTGAAAGTTAGATAAGCCTATGGCGCGAAGCTTTCCTGCATTGTATGCTTCTTCAAGGGCTCTCCATGCTTCACGGTTGCCTTCGAAATGACGGTCCTCGTCACCGAAATCCATCCATGGTTGCGGGCTGTGAATGATCATCATATCGATGTAGTCCAGGCCCATCGTCTTCAGTGATTGATCAATGGATGAGACGGCTTCTTCATAAGACTTTATTTCTGCAGCAAGTTTTGTTGTGATAAACAAATCCTCTCTGTTCACACCACAAGCCCTGATTCCTTCTCCGACACCTCGTTCATTGGCATATGCCTGCGCCGTATCGATATGTCGATATCCGATTTTCACAGCATCCACAACTGCTTGTGTAACATCGGCATCATCAATCATCCAAGTACCAAGACCCAATTTAGGAATCTCTACTCCATTGGATAGAGTATAGTTTTCTTTTAACATCATCTAGAACATCTCCCTCTCCATTTTATGTTGCCATTCATCTTTTATAATTTGCTATATAATTCATCATCCACAGGCTCCAGCCATTCCGGCTTGCCCGCTGTAATGGCGATGTGTTCAAACCAACTGTCTTTTGCAGCGCCATGCCAATGTTTCACACCATCATAGGTGACAATGACATCACCGGCTTTCAGGAGTTGAGCAGGTTTACCTTCTTCCTGATACCAGCCTTCGCCACCAGTTACTAATAAGATCTGATAGCCACCCCGGTGAATATGCCAGTTATTTCTGCATCCTGGTTCAAAGGTGACATTCCCGACAACCACATTCACATTAGGATCAAATACTAAGGACTGCAGATAACTCTGCCCTGTGAAAAATTGTGAAAAAGCTTCATTCTTTTCACCCGCCGGGAAAATAACGCCATTTTTTACTTCTTCATGTCTTACCATGTTCATTCCTCCCTATTAGTTAATACGAGGGTCATTATATTTCTTAGAGAAAACTCTAAGTCAAGCGTTAAAAATCATTTTCCCCCATTCTTTTTTCTTTGTACAAACTCTTCATATAGGTCATCCGTTCTGTTTTTCTTTAAATTACGTTGATAAAAAGCAATCTTTGTATTGACTAACTCCAGGTTCTTTTTATAGGTTTCCAGCTTATCCATTACTTTGTCACGGTGATCAACCAGTATTTCAAGCAGTTCAGGAATACCCGCGTCACCTAATTCCCATGATTTCGTGTATCTTTTCAAATCTTCCAAAGACATTCCCGTCTCTTTCATGTGAAGGATAAATTCTGCCCACAGCTTATGTTCTTCTGTGTAATATCGAATATTATTTTCATTCCGTTCCGGTATTACCAACCCTTCTTTTTCGTAGTATCTCAACGTATGCTCACTTACACCTATTTCTTTGGATAACTCTCCAATACGATACTTCATCCAATATCACCTCGCCTTAATACTTGTTGTTTGGGAAGGTTTGACTACCTTATATTGAAACCATACTCCTTAGAGTTTACTCTAAGTCAATGTTAAACTTTTTTTCATCGTATTTATGTATTGCTTTTAACTCAATGATTGTTAAAATATTTGTAATGGTCTATTGAAACACTATAAATCTTCAGCATGAATCCCCCTATGTGATAACGTTGATGTGATAACGTTGATGAGAAGAAGTTGCAGCTGATAAAACGGCTGCTTTTTCATGTGATATGAAAAAGAGTGGGATTCTTCCCACTCTGCCATTAATAAAAAAAGTCTATTTTTTTCTTCTAATAATAATCACTGTAGTCAATACAATTAGAAGTAAAAACATTCCACTCCCCATTTGCCCTCCACCTCTCTAAAAGTGTTTAAATCTGACCGAGCACAAAGAATAATGTTGGTTTGACCTTAGTGGTCCATGTCATGTCAAATTATCAGGGACCAATCGACACCCATCCTCTGATGACCATCCTTATTTCATGTTTCTTTCGTGATATGGCGGAAGATCAATGGAGCGAACAGTGATAGGAGCAGAACGATTAACGTGATCCACCATCCAATCGAGTTGAAGGTGTCCTCGGGGATGATAAATGTGTAGCCTAAATACGATAGGAACAAAACGCCTTGGAGCAACTTTAATGCTTTTGCATCGGCTTCATTTTTTTCGGCGACAAGTCTTTCATCCGTTTCAGAAAGGATTACTTTAGGGTTCTTTTTTATTTTCATCAGTTTAAGGAAAGAAGCTAGGGCTGCACTAAGAGGAATAAGCGAAAAAGCGAGCAGAGCTTTGTTGTTCATGAAAGATACTTCCGTTATGTCGAAAATAAACCAGGTGACAAGAAGGGCCAAGCTTACAAACATAAGTACACCAATGGTTATCTTTGTTTCATTTACCATTTTTTCAACACTCACCGTCATTCCTCCCAAAATAAATCGTTCAACGTTTTATTTAGAGCTTTGCAAATGGCTGTACATAATTTCAGGCTCGGGTTATAGTTTCCTGCTTCGATCAGATTGATCGTCTGCCTGGTGACGCCAACGATGCCAGCTAACTTTTCTTGTGACACATCCGCTTCCACTCGCGCCATCTTCATTTTTCGGTTCTTCAAGAAATTCCCTCCTTACTTACAGTATATTCAGAATACTCCAAATATGTCAATTATATATTACATATTGTCATGTATTTTAAACAGGGAGCGCGATGACGGATCTTGCACTTCCCCTTTTACACGGTAAATCCACGCGATGATTCAAAAAAAATAGAGCGGGAATCATCCCCACTCCACTTCGTCATACTTTTAAAAATTAATCAACCATCTGATTAGCAAGATCCATTAACACTTCACGCGCATTATAAATATTTTCAGAGTCATGTAGATAGATCTTTATTTTTATCCCTTTCTTGTTTTCAAATTGGATTTTTCCTCCGCTACTCATCATTTCCAAATTGCCTTGGATTCCTTTTTTGAGTTCTACTTCTTCAACGGAGGTCTCTGACTGGTTCCCACTTTCTACAAACTCCTGTTCAAAGTCAATGGCTTCAATCAGGATGAATTCGTTACCCTTGGCAGCCCTAAAGGTAGCCGAGATGTCCTTTCCATCTGTATTGGACGGGTAGTGCCAGTCGTTAATTCCTTCGACAACAAATGCTGAATCAAATGGCAGCTTTTCGGGCAAGTTCAGTTTGAAAGGTAAAGCGTTAAGAGCGTCGTCCACCGATTCAGCATAGTAGGCTTTTGGCTGCCTGGTCAGGAACTCTTCCCTCCGCTCCTCTGACATATCCTCAAGTCCGTGGATTTCACTTTCCTTCAAGAGTGAAGTATCCAACTTGTCAGGCTGTCCGCCTCCGAGAAATGAAAATAGTCCCGTTTGACTGCCGATCAACCCAATCATCACCAGAACCGCTGCACCTGCAAGGCTCAAACCTACTAATTCAGGAAACCATTTTCTCTTGGCCGGAGGAACATGATGATTCTCTATCTTGGTGAGCAATTCATACTCCTCTTCTTTTGAAAAGACCTCTCCTTTTCCGATATGATTGTGAATCGCATCATAAATTCGTTTATTGCTCATCGAGATCGCCTCCAAGCTTTTGATTTAAAAGGCTGCGGGCCCTGGATAATCTGGTTCTGATCGTGGAAGAGTTGATCCCAAGGACTTCTGAAATCTCTTCAATCCTCAACTCCTGATAATAAAAGAATATGATGACCTCTCTGTATTTCACAGGAAGAGCAAAAACCGCTTCACTCAGTTCCGTTTTCTCCTGTTGTTTCAGCAGTAAATCTTCCGGACCCTCTTTACTGGTTGTCAACGAAAATGTATTCGTCAACAACAATTTACGATAATGCCAGCTTCGAAGATAATCCTTCGACTTATTTGCAGCAATAGAAAAAATCCATGCTTTCGCCGAGCTTGCGTTTTCCAAGGTATCCATCTTCCCATAGACCGTGATGAAAACCTCCTGCATCAAGTCCTCAGCTGCACTCCAGTTTTTTACGTATGAGTATATAAGTCTCTTAACATCCTCTCCATATTTGGTGACTAGGTATCTGATCGATCGTTCTTCTTGGAAATCTTGTCCAGCACTCTTTGTCATATCACACCACCATGAATTGTATTTTTCACTCAACAGACGTTCGCCGATGGAGAAAAGTCCCACTTTTTAAGAAAAAAGGGTTTTTTTATTTAAAATGTGTAGTTATAAATAGTATAGCAGTGAGGATGAAGGGAAGTATCCAGACCTTTTTAAAACTCCTGCTCTTTGCTGGAAACGGTTATCCACACCGTCAGTGACGATAGTTGGCGGTGCAGTTCCATTCTCAAAAAGCAGCATAGGAACCGTCCCCCATGCTGCCCTTTCCCCTATGAAGTTGCACTCGAATAACGCCTCATCCCCCTCTTCCACAAATAATTAGTAAAGAGGTATATGAGCAGCGTAATACCTATTAACCCCAGGAACGGTAACGCCGAAAGACCATTGAAGAGCACATAAGTTGGTATAGCTGCTACAATCCCAACCGGCACTAAGGTGTAAAGAAGCCACTTGATGAAAGGGGGATACATGTCTACGGGATATTTACCCATTGTCCAAATACTTGAGAAAAGGACGAATCCTCCACCGGTTCTTCCAAGCCAGAAGGCGAGCGTTGCAATCCACATTCTGAATGAATAACTGATCAGCAGCGAGCAGGCCATTAAAATAATAAACTGAACGAATTGAAGTGAAAATTGACCTGGCACCTCTGTCAACTGAGTGATCTTGAGGGATACGGCTCCGATTATAATAAAAAGACCTAACAAAATATCATTGATAGCCCATACATTACAGCTTCCAAAGCTAGAAAGAAATTGTGAGTTTTCAGGCATTAAGATAGTTTCATCTAAATGACCATCGACGATTTTGTCTGGAAGTCTTTCAACATTGCCCATTACAAAAAAGGCAAGGACACCTGCAACAAATTGGTAGACACCTAACAATGTGACAATCTCGAAAAAGGACCATCCTGCTAATGAATCCGTGTAATTAAAGACAATACTGAGACCAAAAATCCCACTCGCAAAATAAAATAAGGTAGAGATAGCTTGCGTGACAAAGTTTACTCTATAAGGCAGTTGAGTCATGAGTGACGTTTTAAAGAATAGAGAAATCAAAGCGGCCTTC
This sequence comes from [Bacillus] enclensis, assembly GCF_001456935.1. Classification (GTDB taxonomy): domain Bacteria; phylum Bacillota; class Bacilli; order Bacillales; family Bacillaceae_B; genus Rossellomorea; species Rossellomorea enclensis. Next base: position 348,528 of record NZ_KQ758482.1, read on the forward strand.
TTTTTCATTTATTAACCCCCAAGAGCTGAATATCTTTTGATTCCTTTTTTATAGACAAAAGAACACAAAAGAAGCAGGATGAATATCCATCCGTACTGTAATGCAATTCCTGTACTTACAGCAATTCCTTTAGTTCCAGTTAAGGTTTCAGCTGGAAAGCCCAACATTCCATAAAAAGGAAGGTGATTCAATAGGTCTCCAAATCCCCCTTTGATTAGAAAGAGCGGGGCTGCCTCTCCACCAATTAGAAAAATGGCTACTTCGCCAGTGTTAACCAGCGATTGCGTTTTTTCTGTCCAAAAAGCAGTGAGCGTCAGCAAGTAAAGCCAAAGAAAGCGCAGAATACATGCATTGATTACAGTCAGAATAAACAGGGCAATATTTAGTATTGAGGGTGGATTTTCAGGTGTAAACCAAATCCACAGCCCGATAATCAACGGGATTGAAACGGTATACGAGACGATTTTCACTGCAAGGTTTTCTCCTATGACCGCATAAAGTAAATGATGTGGCTTTAATAACAGATTCGTTACTTCACCACTATAGATGTTCATCCCCAACATATGATGCTCGTAGGAAACAGTGAGCTGGCGCACCATGACAATAGCCAGATAATAGACCAGGAACTGAGAAGATCCCCAGCCGCCGACACTTTGTTCTTGAGAAGTGACAGCCTGCCAAACCAACAAGGAAACAAGCGGCGTAATTAAATGAGAAAATACCAATAGGTAGATGAATGTTCTCCAGCTGAATACATCCATTGTCTTCCAGGCTGTATAACCTTTAATTAAACGAAATGAATTTAAAACCCCGGTTTTATTCATATCATTACACCACCTCCGATTTGTATAATTGCTCAATCGTTTGTTCAAAAGGTGGATTTTCAACGGTCAAATCAAGGATTGAAACCTCTGATAGTAAGCGGGCAGTAACGGCCGGAACTTGTTGATTTGGCACGCGTAACGTGTACCTCCCATTTTGCAAATCCATCACTGCCCCATAGCGCTCAACATTTATACCTGCAGATTGCTCTGGGGTAAATACAATCAGTTTATAGGGTGTTAAACGTTCGACTAATTTTTCAATTTCCCCATCAAATAGCAACTTCCCCTTATCGATCACCATCATTCGTTTACATAGTTGTGTAACATCTTCCATGTAATGTGAAGTCAACAGGATCGTTGCATTCGTTTCCCTGTTATATTCTTTTAAAAAATGCCGAATGCGATGTTGAGCATTTGTATCGAGCCCGATAGTAGGCTCATCTAGAAAAAGCACTTCAGGGTTATACACTAATGAACATGCTAAACCACAGCGCATTCGTTCACCTAGAGACAACGTTCTCAACGGTTTTTTATAATAAGGTTCTATCCCCAACCAATCCACGATCTTATTTAAGTCCCTAGTAAATGGTCTAAAATTCAAATCATAAATAATCCGCTGCATGTTCAAGGCATCAAGTGCCGTTAAATCAGCTGGTGCAAAAAGAGGTTTACTTCCTCTAATTAAAGCGATTTTCTTAAGATACTCCTTTTGACGGTGATGAGGTATGTAATCTAAAACTGAGACCTCCCCTGATGAGGGGTGCAAAATTCCACTGAGCATTTTCAAGGTTGTACTCTTCCCGGCCCCATTTGAACCAATAAAACCGACCATCTCCCCTTTCCCGATTTCAAACGAAATATCTGAGACTGCAGGTACCTCTTTTTTCTCACGTCTGATAAAGCTTGATAGTGCTCCTTTAAGTCCTGATTCTCTAACAGGGACCTCATATGTTTTTCCTGCATTCTTAACGTGAATCATATTTGTCCTCCTCTAAAAACAGATTTACCTTCCATAAAATACCTTATATATCCATGATACTACTCTAATGCAAGGTTCTAGGGTTTAGACTGATTTCATCAAAATAAATAGTGTATACTCTTATATAAGCTGGAATGAGATTTTAAGGTTTTATTTTAAGGTTGAGGTGATTTCTATTAAAGCGTACAAAGGAATTGAGATTACACGTCCTTTTCATTTAAGCCCGGATTTACTTAGGAAATATGAAACCTGGAAGCTTATCCCTCGAGCTGATAGAGGTGATAACAATTATCGGTTGTACAATGAGACCCATAAAGTATTTTTCCAGGCATCCAGAAGAATGTTGATCGGATATTCATGGACGGAAGTAGCTAAAATGATGAAATTACTTGTGGAAAAGGATGCAGAAGCTGCTACTGTTCTTGCAATTGAATTCCAAGCAAAACTGGTCGGGAATTACAAAGAGGGGAAGCATGTCATTTCTCAGTTGAAAAAGACAATCAGTAAACATGGGGTAAACGAGGATTCATTAGCCAAACGAATTGACCGGCTCATCACAATAAGCGAGATATCTGACATAATAAATCTCCCGGTTTCAACATTACGGGTATGGGAGCAGCATCAGTTGTTTGAACCAATAAGGGGTGACAATAATTACCGCTATTTCAATCAAAGGTTATTGAACCGACTCTTTACTATTAAGTTACTGCGGCTGTCTGGCATAGGATTCGAACAGTGCCAGCATATCCTGAAAGAATTAGATCAGAAGAACTTCAATGAAATAATTATGATCCTGGAAAAAAGATTAAAAGATATGAAAAAAGACATTAACAACGGCTTAAAGGCGCTCGGGCACCTTAATGATTTAATTATTCATCTAGAAGGAGACGACTATTTTGAATAAGGGACGGGTTGGTGTGGGGAATCGCATTCCGGGGCTCGATTTATCAGGCTGGTATGTGATTCCCAACAGTAACCCTCTCCCTCCTAACAAGCCCTTCCTCCTCCATCCACGTCAACACATCCATCATCACCGCAACTCCCTCTTTATATAACCTAAACAACCCCCGTTCATAGCAAGCCCGCCAGATCTCCCCGTAACTCAAGAACCCCAGCCCGTCATCTCCCCTTCTTTTTTAAAATTCGATCCTTCCAACTGAGAGAAGGTACCTGTCCCATTGCGAAAGTGAATGAGCTTCAAAGTGTAGGATGAGGGAGTATTCACAACCATCCCCTAGTAATTGTATACCTAACAAGGGTGAACTCATCTCCATGTTGATAACCGCGAAATTTGACGAAATATGAAAGCGACAGGACTTTTTCTATTTTTTCAAATTATGGTTTAATGGATAGTTGTACTAGGTATTAAGGATTATCTATTAAAGTAGTAAAGGATTGATGCGAATGGACAGGTCCGTATTTAGGATCTCGGTAGGAATTGCAGTGGTTTTCGTCCTGATCGGGGTGTTGATACCCGAACAATTGGGAGCTGCAATGGAAGTAGCAAAAGGATTTGTACTTGAGAAATTTGGCTGGTTTTATCAGCTGGTCGCCACCTTTTTCCTCATATTTGCCGCATTTATGATTTTCAGTAAGTATGGAAAAATCAAATTAGGAAAAGAAGATTCACAACCCGAATTCAGCCGACCGACCTGGTTCGCGATGTTATTTTCGGCCGGAATGGGAATCGGTTTGTTATTTTACGGTGTCTCTGAACCAATCTCTCATTTTTCCTCGCCACCTGCAGGAGAAGGCGGGACGGCACAATCGGGCATTATGGGAATGCGATATACCTGGCTTCATTGGGGACTGCATGCGTGGGCGATTTATGCCATCGTTGCATTGGCACTGGCCTATCAGAAGTTTAACAGAGGAGCTCCCGGATTGATGAGTGCAACTCTTCATCCTGTAATTGGTGAAAAGGTGAAAGGCCCAATCGGTAAGACAATTGATGTTGTCGCCGTGTTTGCCACATTATTTGGCGTTGCGGCATCATTAGGATTGGGATCTCAACAGATCAATGCTGGACTGGAATATCTGATTGGAATTCCGAACAACTTTTTCGTCCAGTTCCTCATCATGATGATCATCACTGTACTTTTCATTGTTTCAGCGACTACAGGCATTTCAAAGGGAATCAAGTTATTAAGTAATATCAATATGTCGTTGGCGGTCATATTGTTTATTGCCATACTCATACTTGGGCCAACCTTATTCTTGATGAATATGTTTACCACCACCATGGGCAGCTATTTGCAAAATGTCGTTCAAATGGGCTTGCGCTTGTCGCCTTTTAATGCAGATGAAGCAGCGTGGACCCAAGGCTGGACTGTGTTTTATTGGGCTTGGTGGATTTCCTGGACTCCGTTTGTGGGAATGTTCATTGCACGTGTGTCCAAAGGGCGTACCATCCGTGAGTTCACGGTCGCGGTCTTACTTGTGCCATCGCTTGTCTGTGCCTTATGGTTCACAGTATTCGGCGGAACGGGAATCAACCTCGAGATGGTGAAGGGCTTGGATGTTTCAGGACAAAGCCTGGAAACCGCTCTATTCTTTGTTTATCAACATCTTCCGTTCGGCGCGCTTTTATCGGTATTGACTGTCGCTCTTATCACGACCTTCTTTGTCACATCAGCCGACTCGGCCACCTTTGTTCTTGGAATGCTCACAACAGGCGGGGAATTAAACCCTCCTAATCGTGTGAAAGTGATATGGGGAATAATCCTTGTCGCGTCCACACTCGTTCTGATGGCATCCGGCGGCCTGACCGGCCTGCAGACAGCAATCATCGTAAGTGCACTTCCACTTACATTCGTCGTGCTCGTCATGTGCTATGGATTGGTCAAGGAGCTTGGAAAAGAATATGATATCCAAATGAATCAATGGAAAACGGATAAAAAGAATAAATCAAATCAAAAAGCAGGCTGAGGAAATGACCTGTCCCGAAATGGGGCAGGTTATTTTTTATGTAAAAAATCTTCTCGGTCTTAAAAGGGAACTTGGTTGACTGAAGATGGGGAGAGAATCTATTCATCTATTCGTTCCAACAAACTCTCCCCAGCCTTCTCCCTCCTCACAAGCCCTTCCTCCTCCATCCACGGCAACATAACATATCCATCATCACCGCAACCCCCTCTTTATGTAACCAAAATATCCCCGGCTCACAACACCATTTATGTCGTTATCCATTGTTGCTCCCCAGCTTCATCCCATTTATTCAAGTTCACCCCAAACCCATAACAATCCCGATATTCTTTTACGGAAAAAGAATCATCTATTTAAGAGAAAGTCGATTCACCATCTAAAGATTATTCGACAAGTTGCTCGAAAACAGAGGAAAGTGGCTTGAAAAATAAAAAAAGTGGCTCGTAAATCTAGAAAGTGGCTCGTATTTTTAAAATGTGGCTTGAAAAGGTTGAAAAGTGGATCGAAAACGATATCTGAAGAGTCAAAACCGGTTTCTCTTCAATCAGGAATCCTTTAAAACCGAAATTTTCATCATGAAGTGACCCCATTCATAACGTGATTTACCTACTTCTCGGCCATTTATTCTGAAAAACGAATAGAATCCGTGGTTTTTAAGAATCCCCCTGGTACAACAAACAACCAAATGGACGGGCACTCCGATTTTAATCAACAAAAAACCGCAGTACCTGTCCCCTATGCCCCAACCCCAACGCTCCTCAAGAAAAAAGGAATCATCTAACCATTCCCCAATAAAATACTAGAAAGATACTTTAATTAACTGGCACTCTCAATAGGCTGGCAGACAGAAATAAGCAGGAGGGGTGGCATGGCTTTTAAACTTTACATTGTTGTTTTGCTGGTCTTTTCGCTGGCGAATTTAGCTTTTTTCATCTTTAAACCGTTAAGATATCATGTGTCTCTCCGGACATTGCGGAAAACACTTTATACATTGTTTATCGGAGCCATCTCCCTCGGTTTATTGCTGGATGAAATCCGATTGGCTGATTGGGAGTTGATCCTGACCCTGACTGCCATCGTGGTTTTTATGGATATCGCCCTTCTGCTGACTCCGAGCATCATGAAAATTTGGAGTGCTGAATTTCATTACACCGATTACGTGGAAGAGATCATCAAGGCCAATGACAAGATTCATAAAGCCATGGTCTACCGGGTCGAAGCGATGTCTGAAATGATTCAAACCAACAGTGAGCTGCTTCCATTCAGGAATTACACGGATCAAGAGTTACGTAACTATCTTGACCTCTATGCTGAAAAGTTCGGTTTCGACATTCAGATTCACCGGATCCCCCTTATTGAATTTTCAGCTGATGATGCAGATCCTTCAGTGATAGAGGGATTGGCTGCCGATGAGATCGAAGTGCTTGTAGATGCCTACCGGTTAACTGAAGGAATCAGGATGACAGTAGAACAAATCAAGACCATTAACAACTTTGACTTCGACAGTGAGGAAGAGGATGTGGAAATTCTGGCACAATCAGCTGTCGTTCCTCTGATCGAGGATGAAAGCATGCTTGTACCTGTATTTATGGAGACAGACCAGTTCATTGTCGTCTTAAAAGAGGATATCGGTGAAGTGTTGGAGGTTGATGCGATCCACATCACCAACTTAATTTATCTTTTTTATTCGCTTTAAAACAACCCGGGTGCAGAAAGCTATCTTGCACCCTGCTTACTTATTTTATGAGTATACTTCTTCCCTCCTCCTGAATATGATGGATAGTAACCAAGCAGGAACAGGAGTGTGAAAACATGGACAAGGACGAAAATAAGAAGCCCGCCCCTAAAAAAGTGACGCATCTTAAGGGCGAAACCAAAATAGATAAAAAGAATAAAGAAGCACTGAAGGTCATTAAATCGATTAAGGGGATGTTTGGATGAATTCGGTGTTATTGACATTATGAATATATGAAGTTACTAAAAAAGCAAGCATGGGGCTCGCTTTTTTTCTTATTTAAGCCCAACCTCATAACGGTTACCAGCCCAGGATACCGGTAATACAGAAAAAATATTAGAGCAGAGTACTAATAAAACAAGGCTATCCGGCTCTGTTTTCATATAGTATCTTTCTGTACTGTTACGGCCACATTTGTATATGCGGAATCCTTCACACCCTCTTATTCACCAGCCCCCTTCCCTTTTAAATGTTGTTAGAATCCAACTCAATGCAAAAAAGACGCCTCCTTATTCAAGAAGGGCGTCCTTTGTTAAACATTTTTGTATTACTTATTTTCATTGATAGTGGAGATATTGATAGAAAAATCCTCAAAACTCAATTGTCCTAAAGCAAACTTCGTACTTTGAACAAAGATCTGTTCGTTTTTAGTTAATTCACGTTTTGTTAGATTTCCAACCCATTCGTCCTCTATTTCTAATCTATCTAAAACATGCGTCTGTTTTGAAAAAGCTTCATAGTATCTTAAACCAAATTTCCTTTGTGAAACAGCATCAATATGGATGCCATCCGGGTTTGACGTCAAGCCTTTCGAGGTTACGAAATAGCAATTTTTTTCGGTATGAGCAACCCTGGATAATACCTGGTTTATTTGTTTATATTCGACAGCGCTTTTTCCAAATCCTGATTCGCCGAGATATTGCCCCAGCTCACCGATCATAATCGGGATATCTGGTGCATTCAATTCTTTTCTCAAGTGTTTGAATAATAAAAGTAATTTATCCTCATACGTCTTATAACGCCCTCCGTAACTGTCGCTTTCACCTTGATGCCAAAGGATACCTACTATTTCACTTGTTTCCATAGCAAATTTCGCTTCTGAAATTGCATGTCTTGTTAAGAGGCCATCTATTGCCCATTCATCAATGGAGCTTCCTCCCTCGGCACATGGTATGACCCCTACGGACTCGCCTGGATGATCCTCTGTCCAAGCCTGAGCAAAAGAAGCTGCGGGTCCAACACCAGATATGTGACGATCCACATTAATCGGCTCCGCCATCATTTGCCATCTGCCGTTCCGCAGCATATGTATGTGCTCATTATAAATTGGCGTTACATCCTCAAGAAACCCTCTGCCTGCCATATTCGATTGTCCAATTAATAATATTGATTTCATAAAAATCCTTCTTTCTTTTATACAAAGGTCTATTAATATTATTGCTTTCATTGCCTTTATTGGCCATCTTGGTACCGCTGCGTCTTTCAGCCTTTAAATCAGCCTACAGTCCAGTTAGAGAACGAAAGGTGCAGACACATAAGCGATGAAAACAGATAGCAGGAGATACAGACTAAACTTTTTAAAATCTTTTTCCACACCATGTTTGATGGCCAGAGTCAACAGCCACAACGAAAACAGGGCAGGACCTGCAATATTCACATAGTAGCCAAGTTCCGTTCCATACCCATATTTAGGAAAAAAGAAGGCTTGAAGAATACCCCACATCACCAAAAGGATGGCTGCCATGTTCTCAAGAATCCGGGTTATTTTCACCTTCATTAGTATGCGCCTCCTTACCGATAACAAATAGTCTTGTTATCTTCAAGAGTACCATATTTTAGGATGATATTGGACTCAGATTTATTTCCATAAAAAACGTACCTGCTCCTATACGACTTAGCATGATCGCAGCGGAACAGGCCTCATGACCTGTTCCCCTGGCTCTCTACTCCACCAAATACTTCTTCAACTCTTCTTTAATCTCATCACTTGCAAAAGCGGCTTCCACGCTGTTCATATAGATCTCCCTGTAATCCTCACCGCTCATATCAAACTGATTCCAGACCACATTAAATTCCTTCGTCATCGTTGTATCCGATACCGTTCTGTTATCGGTATTGATGGTGACGCTGATTCCGTCCCTGTGGAAATCGTATAAGGGATGATCCTCGAATCGGGTAACAGCTTTGGTCTGTACATTACTGGTCGGGCAGATTTCCAGCACGATCTGTTTATTCTTCACAACCTGATAGGCTTCATCGCAGTCTTTTATATATACACCGTGGCCGATTCTTTCAGCCCCGAGCCATTCAACAGCCTCGAGCACATTTCTTCCGATCCCCGTTTCACCTGCGTGGATCGTGACTCTGTAGCCATATTCCCTGGCAAGCGAGATGGGTTCAATGAATTTCGCGCAGAACCCTTCCTCTTCGGAAGCACATAAATCAATCGCGACGACTCCCTTGCCAAGGAAAACCTTCCCCTTTTCCACGACCTCAAAAGCACGTTCAGGAGCCATCGTCCTCATGCAGGATAAAATGATATTCCCTCTGATATCAAATTGCCCTTCTGCTTCCTGCATCCCCTCGATCACACTTGCAATGATTTCTTCAACGGATAATCCCTGATGTGTATGAAGCAATGGAGCGAACCGTACCTCCATGTATTTCACCTGTTCATTTGCAGCGTCTTCAAAAAGCTCAAAAGTAATCCTCTTCAAATTTTCCTTAGTCTGCATGACTGCATTGGGGATCGAGAATTTCTCCAAGTATTCATCTAATGACCTGCAGTCCAGCGGAGCAATGAGCTCTTCTTTCATCTCTTCTATATTCTCAGACGGGATACGGATGCCATCCCTTTTGGCAATATCGATAATCGTTTCAGGCCGAACACTCCCATCCAAATGGCAGTGCAATTCAATCTTTGGCATATCAGCAATATTCATTAATGGACCTCCTCAATTTCTCATAAAAAAATCCTGATTACGAAGAAAATACAAGAAAAAGTATCTTCTTCGTAATCAGGATTTTTTGGTTCCTGGTAGAGACCTCCAAACCATATTATTGGAGTTATACGAATATAAATAACGTATTCGGTTTTAGATTACGATAATAAATTGTTCATTTATTGTCAAGTAGAGAGCCGGGGGGACAGGTACGGTGGCTCAGAAGTGGAGGAATAATGGCAGGAAATCAATAACGGTCGTAACTGAGTGGGGTCTCTCACCTCCTTTCCACACTAAACTCATAATGACTGGTGCCTGTCCCTCAACACTTCTCCAAAGGCGAACCGATCATCTGCTTGCCAGAAAAACGAAACTACCGTCTAAAGATTATTCGACAAGTTGCACGAAAACAAAGAAAAGTGGAATGAAAAATGAAAATCTTGCACGTAAATCTGAAAAGTGGATCGTATTTTCAAAATGTTGCTTGAAAAAGTGGAAAAGTGGATTGAAAACGAAAATTGGAGCATAAGACCGACTCTTCATTCATATAAAAATCCCTTAGCACCGGGGTTATCAATATCCAGCCCCTAGCCCCATATACAAATTCACTGACTTTTCGTCCATTTAAGCTGAAAAATGAACAAAATCCAGCAAATATTATAAGGAAAGGTACCGGATCTACTTTAACCATAAAAAAACCGCAGTACCTGCCACTGCGGTTCTCGCTCCACTCTCCTATCCCATCAACCAAAAGAGCCACGGTACCTGTCCCCCCGGTTCACCCGCGGCTCACCCCCAAAAAAACGACAGGCACTCCCCACGCACCATCGCGCAAAAGCACCTGCCACCAACACAATCAAGAAAAATTCGCAGCAGCCGGATCTTCCCCGGCTGTTTTATCTTTAGAGGTTTTTTCAAATATCGGACTTGCTTCGTGTTTTGTTACAAGAGAGATTCCGACAAGTGATACGGTCGAAATAATCATCGCAATTGCTCCAGTATCAAGGGCTGGAACATAGACACCCTTCACTTTTAAAATATAAAGACCGATACTGAAGATGAATCCAAGGGCCGATGACCAGATGGCAGCGACTCTGGTGGCGCGCTTCCAAAGGATTCCGATGCTTAATACCGGTACCAGTGAAGCGGCGAATATTCCCCATGAAGCGTTTCCGAGCCATCCTACAAGATCCGGCGGATTCAGGGAAAGCAGGAATGTCAAGACGATGATGGCCAATGTGAACCATCTGGACAGGGCCAATTCTTTCTTTTCAGGAAGCTTTTCACCTTTTTTAATGATTTGCTGATAGATATCCCTTACGATGGATGAGCTTGCAACCAGCAGGAACGCCTCGCTTGTCGACATGATGGCAGCCATGACAGCTGCGAAGATCAATCCGGCAATCACCGGCGGGAAGAAGTTTTCGATAAACATCGGCGCCACCATATCCGGTGAGGCAGGAGCCACCATTTCCCCGCGATTGACCATGACTTTTGTGTAGAGACCGACAAACCATAATAACGCAGTAAGTCCATACGTACCCGCAGCAATGATGCACGCCCATTTCAGCATGGAAAGCTTCTTGATCATGTAAAACTTGGATACAACATGCGGCTGTCCTTGATGGCCGATTACATAAATGAAGAAATATGAGATAAAGGCGAAAATGCCGATCGGGCCGGTTGTATGGAATGCCTGCACCAAATCAGGGTTCATGCCGGCAAGTTCCGAGTTAAGCTGGGACATGCCGCCAACCATTCTCATCCCGCCGATGAAGACGATCAGAGCCCCGGCCACCATGACGATCATCTGAATGAAATCCGTCCAGACAGCGCTGATCATACCGCCGCCGACTACGTAAACGGTCAGGATGGCAACACCGATAAACAACGCGAGCTTATAGTCAACTCCAAGAACGGTTTGCAGCATGTTCCCGAGGGCTTTGTATTGAGCCATCTGGTAACCGATTGCGCCGCCTAATATCGCCAGGGCGGTGATCGCACGGATGGCTTTACTGTTATAGCGGACTTCCAGAAGATCCGGAATCGTCAATGCCCCGAATTTTTGTGTGATTCTCCTCATTGGCTTCGCCAAGACTAGAAAGCTGACGAATATCCCCGCCGTGGCAAAGATTCCGATCATGAAGATGGCATAGCCATGTTCATAAACGAGTCCCGTCAGCCCGATGAATCCGTACCCCGACATGGTTGTGGATGAAACTGCGAGCGCCACAAGCCAGGGGCCGAACCTTCTTCCTCCCGTATAAAACGTATCCATATCCTTTTGATGCCTCATTGAAAGTAATCCGATAACCAATATGACAAGCAAATAAATGATTCCAATCGCTAATATCATGAAACATCCTCCTCTTCATTGTTTTTGAACGCCACAGCTCCCCAGATGCCTGCTGCCACAATGGCGCCCGGCCAAAATACAAATAACATGAAAGTCATTAACGGCGATAATCCAAACAAGTCAATCCCTCCTTTTATATTCGTTTATTACCTGTCAACAAAATTCGGCTCCCTTTTTTGGATAAAAGCCTCCACCCCCTCCTTCACGTCCTTCGTTTGAAAGACCCGGCCGAAATATTCGGCTTCGGTAACAAGCCCTTCATCCACATGCTGTTCAAAACCGTTATCTATTGAACGTTTGGCAAAAGAAAGTGATGGGGAAGAATACCGGCTGATTTTTTCGGCAAGCTCCACCGCTTTTTTCAACGCCTCTCCATTTGGAACAACGTGATTAACCAGCCCAATCCGGTTCGCTTCTTCAGCGGTCAGAGGTTCTCCGGTAAAAATCATTTCCTTAGCCCTGGCTTTCCCTACAAGCCTCGGCAGTCTCTGCGTCCCTCCAGCCCCCGGGAACAACCCCAGCTTTATTTCAGGAAGGCCGATCTTGACCTGCTCCTCAGCAATCCGGATGTCACAACTTAACGCAAGTTCACAGCCGCCTCCCAATGCAAAACCATTGATCGCCGCAATCGTAGGCTGGGGCAGTCGTTCAATCTTGTTGAGCGGTTCCTGCAGCCAGAGCGATTTTTGCTTGGCCAGCTCCACCCCTTTACCTGTCCAGTCAGGAAAACCCTTGATATCCCCTCCTGCCACAAATGCCTTATCACCGGCCCCGGTCAAAATGACGACCTTCACACTGGAATCACTTCCGATTTCATCCGCGGCGGCTGACAATTGCTCGATGACCTCGGCGCTCAGCACATTCACAGGCGGATTATCGATCGTAACTGTGGCAATACACTGCTGTTTTGACCATGAAACAACCTGTATTTTTTTCATCCGTACCCTCCTCACTTATGGCTGTATTGATTTCTTAAAATAAATTTCTGCACCTTCCCGGATGGTGTGCGCGGCAATTCATTCACAAATATGACCTTCCTTGGCTTCTTGTAGCTGGCTAGCTGGCTTTTACAATAATCAATGATTCCTTGTTCAGTAAGATTGGCACCCTCATCTTTCACAACCACTGCGCAAACCGCTTCGATATAGTGTGGATCAGGGACACCAATGATGGAGACCTCCCTTATGCCGTCAATCCGGTAGAGGACATCCTCGATTTCAGCCGCATAGATATTCTCGCCGCCGCTTCGAATCATATCTTTTTTCCTGCCTGCAATCGTCAGGTAGCCATCCTGATCGAGCCGGCCCAAGTCCCCTGTCCTGCAAAAACCATTTACGAATGTTTCCCTGGTCGCTTCAGGCTTTCTCCAATAGCCGGCTGAAACAGCAGGGCTCTTAATGGCAATCTCCCCGACCTCACCTGGAGGGAGCTGATCACCATTTTCATCAATGATATGAATCTCCGTTAAAGGCAGAGGCTTTCCGACGGTATGTCCTTTTGTAAAAACATCCTCTGGATTCAAACATGCGGCAATCGGCGTTCCCTCTGTCAGCCCGTATACCTGAACGACCCCTATATGCGGGAATTGCTCCTTTAATTTTTCAAGTGCCCATGGCATGAGCGGATCTCCGCCGGTGTAAATCGTCTTCAAATCCTCCAGCTGATACCTGCTTATATCCGGATCGTTCAGCATTTCATAAATCATGAAGGGGAATAAAAAACATTCGTTCACCCTCTCCCTCTCCATCACTCCCAGGATCCTGCCAATCTCAAATCCCTGGCTTCTTGTGATGATCATCGTTCCTCCCATCATGAGGATGGGAAGGGCGATATCCTCCATGGCCCCAACATGGTAAAGGGGTCCGGTCGTCATGCCGACCTCCTGCCCGGTAAAATTCCACTTTAATGCCTGCATCGAGGAGAACCAAAAGGTCGTTTCGTGAGTCCAGATGGCACCCTTGGGCCTTCCAGTCGTTCCCGACGTATACATCAGCATGACTGGTTCGTTCAGTTTGATGTTTTCAGACCTGAGTTCATCTGTTGATCCGTTCTCTAAAACCCGCCAGCTTTCAGCCCAGTTTGGAATGTTCCCGTCTTCGTGTGGAAGGCAAATAAACCGCTGCACAGAGACTTTGCTGCGCACAGGCTCAAGCTCACTGGCCAAATCTGAATGGAAACAGAGTATTTTTGTATCCGAATCGTTAAGCAGGTATTCAAACTCATTGCTTGAGAGACGGAAATTAAGCCGGACAGCAATCGCCCCGATCTTGGCGGCAGCGAAATAAAGACCGAAGTATTCCAGGCAGTTATAAAGTAGAATCCCAACGCGGTCCCCTTTTCTCACACCCATTTCACGAAGTTTATTTGCATAAGCATTCGAAACCCGGTGAAGATCCCTGTATGTCCACGATTTTCCCGACTCTTCTTTAATGGCGATTTTTGATGGGTTCTGAGGGTTTAGATCGTTCGCCATTCTTCTTGTAAAATATCCGACATCCAATTGACTCCCTCCTTAATTATGTAAGCGCATACAATTCCGAGTAAGAATGTACTTTCTAAAACTTGCCTCCCTTTATAAATACTCTTTGCAAGATTCGTGCCAAAAAAGAAATGCCCCGTATTCGCTTGATTCCCCAGGATTGGCTAACATCTAAAATTGATATTTTTTCCGATTTCCCAGAACGCATTTTTACTTTTCTGAATTTTCTAGTTATTCAATACAGCTAGTAAATCCCATAAATACGCGGTATGTGGATAAAAAGAAAAAAATCCGGGTGCTCGGAAAGAATTCCGAACTCCCGGATTTATTCAACACAATCAGTAATCGTATATTTTTTTATTTTGTCATAGATCGTGGAATTCCCTATTCCCAGCGACTCAGCAGCCTTATTTTTATCGTATCCGCACTGTTTTAAAGCCCGTTCGATTGCTTTTTTCTCCGTCTCTTCTATTATGTTCTTCAGACTTCGTTTTTCCATCTTGGTGGTCTTGCTTTTCACCAAATAATCCGGTAAAGCCTCGATTCCCATTATCTCGCCGTCTGATAAATGGACACCTGCATCGATGACATTTTCCAGCTCCCTGATATTCCCCGGCCACTCATATTGTTCGATAATGGACAGGGCCTCCGGGGAGACTGATGTGACACGCTTCCCGATCCTCACCGTTACTTTTTTCAAAAAATGATCAACAAGTAAATGAATATCCTCCGTCCGCTCCCTAAGCGGAGGAATGAAGAGTTGAACAGCATTGACCCGGTAAAATAAATCCTCTCGGAACAGCTTGTCCGCGATCATTTTTTCCAGGGGACGATTCGTCGCAGCTATCACACGGATATTGATTTTTTTCGGCTGCAGCGCCCCGACCGGCTCGAATTCCTTTTCCTGCAGAACACGCAGCAGCTTTACCTGCATGTGCTGAGGCATGTCTCCGATCTCGTCCAGAAAAATCGTTCCGCCGGCCGCAAACTCGAACTTCCCTATCTTCCCTCCCTTTTTCGCACCAGTAAATGCCCCTTCCTCATACCCAAAAAGCTCCGACTCCAACAAGTGTTCCGGTATGGAACCGCAATTCACTTTCACAAAAGGCTTGTCGCTGCGCTCACTAAGTTTATGTATACTCTGGGCCAGGATTTCCTTTCCGGTTCCGCTCTCCCCCCTGAGCAGTACGGAAATATCCCCGCTGGCCACCCGTTTCACACGTTCTTTCAACTCGGTGACCTCAGGAGTGTTACCGATAAGATCATGCAGGGAATACTTAAGTCCATTCTCGGTTTCCCATTCATTGCGATAATAATTGAGCTCTGAAAGGACATCCTTTATATGACTATTCATCTTCTTCCAATCATCAAGATCCCTGAAAAGGATGGTGCCGATCGCCCCCAGGATTTCATTGTTTTCGATGATGGGAATTCGATTGGCAATCACGAACTCCCCTCTCAGCAGCTGCACATCCGCCATATCCTTCTGACCTGTCCGCGGGATAAGGTGCATTCTGGTATTTTCAATCACATCCGTCACATGCTTCCCAATCACCTCTTCCCGGTCTGCCTCTAAAAACTCACAATAGTTATTGCTTATGTATTGGATTATCCCCTCGCAATCCACAATGACAATCCCGTAATAAGCACTCTCAAAAATGAGATCAAGCAAGTGGTCATTAATAAACAGTTCGGTACCCCTCATAAGACCATCCCCTTTTTTGGCTTTCTATCTTTTATAGTAGCATGATTGATCATGTTTAAGTATTAGTAAATTGAAAATTAAAAATAGTCAGATATAAATTCAGTAATCATAGGGACAGGTACTCCGGTAGGGTGAAAGTACGGGGACAGAGATGCCGGTATTTCTACAGGTAAAAACCGCGGTACCTGTCCCCGCGGCTTTTCACAAACTTCTCAATGGAAATTCAAATCCACCATCTAATCCACCATCTAAAGATTATTCGACAAGTTGCACGGAAACTAAGAAAAGTGGAATGAAAAATGAAAATCTTGCACGTAAATCTGAAAAGTGGATCGTATTTTCAAAATGTTGCTTGAAAAAGTTGAAAAGTGGATCGAAAACGAAAATTGGAGCATAAGACCTGTTCCTCATTCATCTAAAAATCCCTTTGTACCGGGGTTTTCAACATGAGGTCACCTGCCCCATATAAAGTTTTGCTGACTTTTCGTCTATATAGGCTAAAAAATGAACCGAATCCTGCAAAAGGACAGGCACCCCGGTCTATTTTAAACCCCCGGCACCTGTCCCTGCGGTTCTCCCTTCAAAAAAACCACAGTTCCTATCCCTTCTATTCACAAACCACCCAGCCACTCACCTCGGCAAATAAAAATAATCCCCCATCTCACTATAATTACCCGCCAGCCTACCGAGCGGCTGCAGTTTATCCAAATCAATCTTATAGTTTCCTAGATAGTATGCTTCATCAATATGGTAACGCAGCATTCGGCCGATGATTAAGTGGTCACTGCCCAGTTTGATGATTTGTTCAAGCCTGCATTCCATTTGGATGGGTGCCTCTTTCACACGTTTCGGCCTCACCACGACACTGTCAATCGCCGTTACTCCCGCCGCTTCAAACTCATCAACGCTGCTCGGAAGGTTCTCAGCACTTTTCTGCATTTCATTTCCAAGAAAGGTTGGGACAACATTAATGACGAATTCTTTCTCATCCCGGATATTAACAAGCGTATCCTTCTCCGTCCCTTCCCTCTCTCCTACACCGGGTCCCACTGAAATTGATAGCATAGGCGGATTCCTCGACGCCACCGAAAAAAAGCTGAACGGCGCGAGATTCAAGGTACCGGATGACGATACAGTAGACACCCATGCGATTGGCCTCGGTACCACGGATCCGCTCAACAGCTTATAAACTTGTTTTTCTACTAACTCCTCAGGATTAAATTCCACTATTCCAAACTCCTTTCATGTACAGCACGAAGACTAAACCTAGTATGCCGATTTCTTTTTCAACTCCAAAATCAACATTAGCAATAACAAAAACACCAGAATCATCACACCGACAATCATCAGCCATCCAGCCGTAAAACTCCCGAACGAATCCACAACAAATCCAAATAACGGCGGCAATGTGATGACACCCATTGACCCAAGTGTGATACTAAATCCGCTGGATAACCCGGAAAACCTGACATCCACTACCTCACTGGCCACATTCATCCACAGCGCATTAAAACCGGATATGGCAAATCCGAACACCATCGTGATCGGAATCATCACCAGGAATGCCGTATTGGAAGGTAAGAATGCCAGGGTCAAACTCGCCGCCCCGGCTATTCCCGAAATGATCATCAGCACAATGACGCGTTTCCCTTTAAACAGCCGGTCACTGATAAGTCCCCAGACGATCCGGCCGATCGATCCGCATATTTCTGAAATGACGAGAAGTACCCCTGATAAAAAGAGGGAGATATGCAAGTATTCATAGCAATAAATGACGATATAGGTGACCAGGCACAGCTGGGAGCCGCTCAATCCCATCGCACTGATGCTGACGATCATCAGCGGCTTGTTCGCCAGCATATGTTTCATTGAATATAAAAATGAAGCCCGGTCCTTCTCCCCATTATTCGTTTCCTTAACTGAATCATGATAAAGGGTAAAAGCAACCACCCCGCCAATGATCAGCAGCATACACGCTATGGCAACTACATGCCTCCACCCATAAACCGAAGCTAAAGGCAGAAGAACCAGCCCTGCAAGAGCTGATCCTGTGGTAATGCCCGTCTGCTTGATTCCCATCGCAAATCCGCGTTGAGTCCGCTGGAACCAATGAATGATTCCCCTGTTTGTCACAGGATGCATCGCCCCGTACCCCAATCCCCCAATGGCAACGAGAAGGAGTACGAACCCGAATTGATGGGAGAATGTCATGAGAATGAAGCTGCCGCCTACAACTAAAGAGATAACCAGCAGTAATTTTTTTGAACCGGTTTGATCGACGACAAACCCTACCGGGATCGAAGCAAGTCCCTGCCCCAGAAAGAGGGCGGCAGGCAGCATGCCGATTTGAGATTTCGTCAATTCCAGGTCTTCTCCAATGAGGACACCCAACGGCCCCACGCTTCTCCCGATAAAAGCCACCAATAATTGGGCAAGGAGGAGGCACGCAAGCATCCTCCAAGGTTCCCGGTAAACGGCCCTCTCCATCTGTTGTTGAGCAGTATTCATAGGTCTGCTACGCTTTCACATCTAATGACATAGGCTCATCCTCGATCACCATGCTCTTTTTCGAAACAGGAACGAGAAGGGACCCTGCCACACAGATCAGGAAGTTCAATGTCAGCCCGATGACTCCCCCATGGATTCCGTACACTGTCTTATGTCCTGTAAAGGTCAGGAATCCTGCAAGTACAGCACCTATCAGCATTCCCCAGAATACAGACCGCTTGTCGAGTCGCTTCCAGTAGAGTCCAAGGACGAACGCCGGGAAGACTTGAACCAACAACTCAAATTTCAATACAAAGATTTCATACAGCGTCCCCGGAGGATTCCACGCAATCCATAATAGAAGGAAGACGGCGATGATTCCTCCGATTTTCCCGACCATTACTTTCTTATGCTCTGATGCACCCGGGTTGATGAACTTCCCATACACATCATTTGAGAGCATGGAAGAGAAACTGAGCAATACTGAATCGGCAGTCGACACGATCGCGGCTACGATCCCGCCGAAGAAGATGATCATGATCCAATAGAAGAATGGGTTGATCGCCGCAATATCGTTCGCCATGAGTCCGACGATTGTTTCGGATCCCCCTTTATCCAGACCTGGATAAAGCATGATACCGATAATACCGATGACGAAAACTAACCCTGTCGTGATAGGCGGCATCCACGCCATTCGTGAGAAAGATTTCTTCAATGTCTTTTCACTCTGGGCGGAATAAATTCTCTGAACCGCATGTGGATAAATACTTGCACCCAATCCTACAAGCACGAGCATACTAAACCAATTAATCGACACATCCATTGCTGGAACCGCTGTTTTGACAGGTTCCATTTCATTGATGTAACGGGTCACATCACCAAAGTTTCCTCCAACCAGGTATAATCCCCCAATCAGGAACACAATGATACCCACCATCAGGATCAAGCCTTGCATGACGTCGGTAAAAGCAACCGCTTTCATCCCGCCCATCCACTCATACGCGAGCATGACGAAAATAAAGACAAGGACTGCAATTTGATAAGGAACCGTTCCTCCGGTCATACCGGATACAGCCTGACCGATGGCTACCAGTTGTTCTAATAAATAGTTACCAAGTCCCCATAGCATGAGAAAAATACTGAGAAGGGTGACGGCTTTTGAATTAAATCGATGCTGGATCCAATCTGTCGGTGTGACAAAGTTCTTTCGTTTTGCGATGACATAGAGTCTGGGAGCAAATAATAAGTAAATACCGATGATGATCGTCATGAAGGAAATAGACTGTAACCAGGAAAACCCAGTTCGATAGGCAGCTGGAGCATACCCTACAATGGTATTACCGCTATACTGAGTGGCATAAAGCGTAAAGAATAAAGCAATAAATCCTAAATTTCTTCCAGCCAAGTAATATCCGGACAAACTTTGATGCAAGTTTTTATCCCCTCTTCCGGACAAATACCCGATGAGCAGCATGACAACTGCGAATACCGAAAGGATGATAATACCATCCGCGCCTGCAAACGTTAAATCCATCTTCTATTCTCCTCCTTTCATCTGTTCTTCTTCATCCTCGACAATGTTCCATTGCGTGACACACAGCCAGCTCAGGTAACCGCACAGCAGGATGGAAAAGACAGTAGAAATAAAAGCCCATAACGGAAATCCCAGGATGATCGGTTCAACTGCACTGGATGGAAAATACCAAGGGACGATTGCAAGGACAAGCAGCAGTAAACCAATCCAGATCCATACTTTCCGGATCGGTTCCTTGATTTGATTCTGTTTCATGATTTTCCTCCTATCACATGTTTTAATTCAACAACTCTTCAAACTAAGATTTGAGACGATAATGAATACTGTGATGTTTTTCAAAGGAGTCAATACTATCTTTATTTTCCAAAGTAGAATCGATTTCGTCCAGTCCCTTTAAAAGCAGTTCCTTACGATAAGGTTCCACGATAAAATGACTGTTGAAGCCGCTGTCATCCGAAACGGTTTGCTTTACAAGATCAACATTCAGTCTGTAACCCGGTGTTTTCTCCGCCTTCCTGAAAAGAACCTCGACTTCCCTTTCTTCCAGGACAATCGGCAGCAATCCATTTTTAAAGCAGTTATTATAAAAGATGTCTGCAAAGGAAGGCGCAATGATCACCCGTATCCCGAAATCCGCGAGTGCCCAAGGAGCATGCTCCCTCGAAGAACCACACCCGAAATTCTTTCCGGTCAATAAGATCGGCGCATCCCGGTAGAGTTCCTGATTCAGAACGAAGCCCTCTTTTTCTTTTCCATTTTCATACCGCCAGTCATAGAAAAGGAATTCCCCGAACCCTGTCCGTTTGATCCGTTTGAGGAACTGCTTCGGGAGGATGGCATCCGTATCCACATTGATGGCATCCAATGGGATCACTTTCCCCGTCAGTTCAGTGAAAGCTTCTGTCATGGCTGCACCTCCTCCCTTGACTGAGTTTCCCACTTTCGCACATCGGTAAAATGCCCCATGATCGCAGCAGCAGCCGCCATTTCAGGACTGACCAGATGTGTCCGGGCATTCCTTCCCTGTCTTCCTTCAAAATTGCGATTGGACGTCGAGGCACACCGTTCACCCGGCAGCACGATATCGTCGTTCATCCCGAGGCACATGCTGCATCCCGATTCACGCCATTCAAAACCAGCTTCTATAAAAATGGAATGAAGGCCTTCCCTTTCAGCTTGCTGTTTCACCTGTTGAGAGCCCGGTACGACCAACGCTGTAACGGAATCAGCCACTTTATATCCCTTCACAATGCCTGCAGCTTTCCGGAGATCTTCTATCCGGCTGTTGGTACATGAACCGATAAACACTTTATCGATTGGAATGGAGTGCATCGGTGTCCCCGGTGTCACCCCCATATACGTCATCGCCTTCTCCGCAGCTTTTTGCTGTTCCGAAGGCAGCCCATCCAGTGAAGGAACACGTGAATCGATCCCGGTGACCTGACCGGGATTGGTCCCCCATGTCACCTGGGGTACGACCTCGGAAGCGTCCACTTCGATCGACAAGTCAAAAACCGCATCACTATCCGTATAAAGCTCCTTCCATTCTGTAAGAGCCTGCTCCCACTCCCCATCCACGGGAGCATATTTCTTTCCTTTCAGATAATCGAACGTCTTTTGATCCGACTGGATGAGCCCTGCTCTTCCTCCCATTTCAATGGACATATTGCAGACCGTCATTCTCTCTTCCATCGAAAGACTTTGGATCGCCTCACCCCGGTATTCGATCACATGTCCAGTGGCAAAATCATGCCCGAACTTCCCGATGATCGTGAGAATAAGATCCTTGGCCGTCGTGCCTGCCGGAAGGGAACCGCTTACATTTATTTCGAGCGTTTTGGACTTGTACTGCTTCAGCGTCTGAGTTGCCAATACATGCTCGACTTCACTTGTCCCAATCCCGAAAGCGAGCGCCCCGAACGCACCGTGAGTGGACGTATGACTGTCCCCGCATACAATCGTCTGACCGGGCTGGGTCAATCCAAGTTCAGGTGCGATGACGTGGACAATCCCCTGAAATTCACTTTGCAAATCGAAAAGTTCGATTCCAAATTGTCTGCAATTTTCCGCCAGCGCCTCCACCTGCTCCCTCGCAAGTTGATCTTGAAAAGGGGCGGAGCGGTTTCTCGTCGGTATCGCATGATCTATCGTCGCAAGTGTCAGATCCGGCTTACGAACGGACCGCTTCTTCATCCTCAACCCTTCGAAGGCTTGGGGAGAGGTCACTTCATTCACCAAATGAAAATCGATGTATAAGAGAGAAGGAAGTCCCTCTTCTTCCCGTACGACATGATGGTCCCAAATCTTTTCATATAACGTTTTAGCCACCCTTTTCCCCCCTACACGATATTCTCATTCTCCAACTCTCTTAATTGTTCTTCCTGAAGCCCCAACAGCTGGATATAAATCTCTTCATTATGCTTGCCCATCCGTTCTGCGCCCGGTTCCTTCACCTTCCCCGGGGTACGGCTCAGTTTAGGCACAACGCCTGGCATCGGGAAATCCCCAAGCTCCGGGTGCTCGACGTTGATGATCATTTCCCTTTCCTTATAGTGAGGGTCCTCGAGGATTTCCTTGGCTGTGTAAATCAAGCCTGACGGTACCCCTTTTTCTTCTAAAATCTGCAGGGCATCCTTCGCATTGAGCGATTTGGTCCACTCCTCGATTAAAGAATCCAAGAGTTTCATATTTTCCCCTCTGGCATGATGGGTCGCAAATCTTGGATCCTCGCTCAGTTCCGGCTGCCCCATCGCCTCGCATAAGCGTTTGAACACACCGTCGGCATTTGCGCCGATGACGATATAGGTCTTATCCAAGGTGAAATAAATATTGGACGGCGCGACACCAGGCAGGATATTCCCCATCCTCTCCCTTATGTAACCAGCCAGCATGTAATCCGGTATCAAGCTTTCCATGATCGAAAAGACAGATTCATAGAGGGCCGTATCCACTACTTGCCCCTTCCCTGATTTCGTTCTTTCATGGACAGCCACCAGGCACCCGATCGTGGCAAACAAAGCAGTAAGCGTATCCCCTACAGACACCCCGATCCTTGAAGGCGGACGATCTTTGAAACCTGTCACATTCCGCAGGCCACCCATCGCTTCCCCGACACTTCCGAACCCGGCACGGTCCTTGTAAGGTCCGGTCTGGCCGAACCCTGACGTTCTGACCATGATCAATCTCGGGTTGATTTCAGACAGGGTTTCATAAGAAAGATTCCATTTCTCCATCGTCCCGGGCCTGAAGTTTTCGATGACGATATCCGCTTCTTTGACGAGTTCTTTTAAAAGATTCTGGCCTTTCTCTTCCCGCAGATTCAACGTGATCGATTTCTTATTCCTGGACTGGATCGGCCACCAGAGACCGACTCCATCCTTCGATTTCCCCCAATTTCTCATCGGGTCTGCTTTCCCGGGTGGTTCCACTTTAATGACCTCAGCTCCAAAGTCAGCAAGCAGCCGTCCGCTGAAAGGTCCCGCCAGCAATGTTCCAAGTTCTATGACACGTAAACCTTCTAAAGGCAGCGTATGTTCAGCCAATTCCATCCCTCCTGTTTGAATTTTCTTAATCTTGTATACAAATTTAAACGCTTGTATACAATAAGTCAATAACTTATTTAAAAAAGGGTAAATAGACCGCTTACATCATAAAAATATTGTGTTTTCTAAATAGTTTGTATACAATGGACGTGAGGTGTTGACATGGATGCATACGAATACATAAAAGGGGCCATTATCGACGGGAAGTTCGAACCGGGCATGAGATTGGGTGAGGAATTTCTCGCAAAGGAATTAAACTTGAGCAGAACCCCCATCCGGGAGGCAATCAAACATTTGGAATCAGACGGGCTGGTCGTTCCGTTAAAACGCGGGGTCGGAGTCCGGAACTTCACAACAGAAGACATCCGTCAGATTTATGATCTTCGGACGATCCTGGAAGGATATGCTGCGAGTCAGGCTGCCATCTACAGGACGGATGACGACATCCGGAAAATGGAAGAAGCAAACATCGTCTATGAAAGAGTCATCAATGAACATGTGGAGTCGGATATGGACAGCATCAAAGAAATCGTAGCCGTCAATCAACGATTCCACGAAGTCATCATTCAAGCATCGAACAATGCTCATATCCACTTTCATCTCTCAAAGGTCGTGGTGGTTCCCATTGTATATAGATCATTTTACTGGTATAACGATTATCAACTTAAACAATCACTTGAGGTTCACAAAACAATCCTTCAAGCAATTCGCAATAAAGAGCCGGAGCGGGCGAAAATTGCGATGCACGAGCATATCTATCAAGGCCGCGATCATGTGTTGAAGCATTTGCAAGAGATAAAAAATAGTTGATTAAGAGGAGGAAAAGAAATGATTGAGATCTGTGAGGTTGGTCCAAGGGATGGTCTGCAAAATGAGTGCAAGATGGTTACAACAAAAGATAAAGTAGAACTGATTAATCAATTGATTGAAGCAGGAATCACCTACATTGAAGCCGTTTCATTTGTTAATCCAAAAGTCGTTCCCCAGATGGCTGATGCAGAAGAAGTTCTCCTCCAGCTCCCGAAAGACAAGGGTGTCAAATATGGAGGGCTAGTCCTCAGCCGCTCGGGTCTCACTCGCGCTCTTCAAACGGATATCGATTATTTACACGTCGTCACGACAACGAGCGACACATTCAATCTGAGAAATGCAAAACGAACGGTCGATCAGGCCGTCTCAGAATTAAGCGAAGTCATCAAAGAAGGCGTCCAGGCGAATAAAAAGGCCGTCGGTGTCCTCGGCACTGCATTCGGCTGCCCTTTCGAAGGCGAAGTTTCCCTCGAAAAAGTATTATTCACAGCGGATGAATTTATGAAAGCCGGCTGTACAGAACTTACTCTAGCTGATACTACAGGTATGGCAAATCCAATCCAAGTTCAGACTGTCGTTCACGCCTTCAAAGACCAATTCGGCGAAGATCTGTCATTGGGTCTCCACTTTCATAACACACGCGGCCTCGGCCTTGCTAATACTCTAGCAGGCTATCAAGCCGGCGTCCGCCGATTTGACTCTTCCATCGCCGGCATGGGAGGCTGTCCATTCGCCCCTAAAGCTGTCGGCAACGTGTGTACGGAAGATATGGTCAATATGTTTCATGGCATGGGCATTGAAACGAATACCAACCTTGAAAAGCTTTTGGAAACGTCTAAGTGGCTGGAAGGTATTATGGGGCGGCCGTTGGATGGGATGTTGATGAAGGCAGGGATTGCTTAAACCAAAGGGACAGGTACTACTGGTTTTAATTAACCAGAAACGGTTTATACCAATTTGAAACCGCCTCCCCACTCTTAGAACAAAAAAGAAAACGGCGTTGACCAACAAAAAGTCAACGCCGTTTTCTCATGCCTGGACACTCGGAAACTCAATCACAAACTCCGTCCCCACCCCTTCCTCACTTTCCACACGAATCTTCCCGTTAAAGGATCGGATGATTTGGTAACTGACCATCATCCCGAGTCCCGTTCCATTTTCTTTTAAAGAATAATAGGGGGATCCAATTCGCTGGACCTGTTTCGGGTTCATGCCGACTCCCTGGTCCTTAACGGTGATCCTGATGTGTCCATCGATGGTTTGGTGACAAGATAGCGATACGGTTCCGCCATTCGGCATGGACTCCACTGCATTTTTCAAGAAATTGAGCAGGGATTGGTTCAGTTTCTGGGGATCTGCTTTCATCCAGCAGTCATCCTGGATGTCTATTTGTAATTCAACCTGGTGATTTACGTTGAAGGTTTGAATAAGCGCAGCTGTCCGTTTTAATTGTTCACTGACATTGATGGTGCCATATGTACTGTTGGAGGGTTTGCCTAAAGCGAGAAAGTCGTGGATGATTTCATTCGCGCGGTCTAATTCTTCAATCGACAATTTGATGTATTCTTTCTGGCGATAAGGGAGGTCGGGATCATCGAGGAGCTGCAGAAATCCCCTGCTCACCTGCATAGGATTTCGGATTTCATGGGCAAACACACCGGTGAGTTCACTGATCACCCTGAATCTTTCCGTGTCCTGGACCTCCAGCCTGAGCTCGTGGATCTCATGGATTTTCTCGATCAACACGGTACAGAACCCCGTGACGGCAATAGTAAAAATCAGATGAATGACCTGCACTTTCAATACAGGGATGGAGAATCCATTCATGCCCCCAAATACCATCATGCCGCAGAGACAGTACAGGAACGATAATCCAGTTGCAATCATGATTCTTCGATCCCTGTTCACTCGTAAAAATAATCGCTGCACGTAAAAAATAACAGGGAGCGTAAGGATGAGCACATCGACCGTCGTCACAACCCCCATGCTGATTCCGAAAGTCAGGCGGTAAAGAATGATGAGGAATGACAAAAACACGCCGGGCCAAACTCCGAGGTATAACGTCCCGAATAACAGAGGGATAAACCGAATATCGAGTCGTGCGCCTCCGCCGTATTCCACGGGAAAGGACATGCACAATAGGATGGACACTCCCCACAAAAGGGTCATGAACATCTTAATTGCCCGGTCCTCTTTCACCTTCTCCAGAATAAACGTAAAGTAACTGAAGATAGGGATAACCATTAATGTAAACTGCAGCAGGAAATCTTTCAGTATACTCATCCGGGCACCATTCGCCTTCTGTTCTAGGTATCTTCTATTTTAGCAAAATTCAGAAACTTTGGGTACTTGGGGCCTATTATTTTGAAAAAACCGAATTGCCTGTCCCTATGTCTTTCTTTTAAAAGAAAAAGTAGAGTGGGAACCGTCCCATCTCTACCTCAAATTCTCTTTATATAGATACACGACACCTTCACTTATCATCCCCCATAACACTCCTAGCCGCATAATACCCACTAAGAACCGATGACAACGTCCCCGGCCCCGGAAAGACCTGTTCGCCGGCAATGTACAACTGCGGCAGTGAAGACCGGACACTTTTCGGCCTGGTGATGGCATTTCGAACGGTGAACGGATAGCCCCCGACGGCCCTTTTTCCGATATAGCGCTCATAGGTCAGGGGAGTGCCCGCTTCTGCATACAGGAGGTTCTCTTTTACCGGGATGACCTTCCCGATCTCGGCGAGGATCTCTTCTGTCACCCTCTCCTTGATTTGTTTATACTCATCCTCTGTATACCCCGACCAGCTCTCCAATTCAGTATGCAGCGAGACCGTCATCATCACCTCCCCTTCCACCAATTCACCTTTTCGGTCAACAGCATGATTGAAGGTGACATAAACAGGTCCATGGGTGTTTGCTCTGAGAGTGTGAGAATCCAGGCTCGGAACGATTTGATAAGCGAAAGGGAGTGTCTTTTCCTTTAACTTCCCGCTCAACCCTTCACTAGACAAAATGGCATCGACCCGAAAGGCTCCCCAGGAAAACTCTTCCCCACTCTCATAGCTCGTTCCCTCCCCGAAGGAGATGCCTGAATTGTTGATCACAAAGTCGAAGGAAGACGTACATTTACGACTGGTCACACGCCATTGTTTCCGGCTTTCTTCATAGACAAGGCTTTCAACCGGAGAGACTTTCATGATCTCGCCGCCGAGATCTTTAATGTGATGAGCCATTGCTTTTCCCAGCTGGCCCATACCGTTTTCTATAAAAAAACTGCCTCTGCGGTAAATCGTCAGAGCCAGACTTGATGGAAGCAACGCTGCCTCCGTGACATCCGTCTGCACCGCATCAAGAAGCTGAGCGTTCAGTAATTGCCGCAACGGCTCATACGATTCAAGATCATATTTTCTCATGAGATCTTCCACTGTATACAGCGCATACCGCGCCAAGCGGGCCATTGAAATCGGATGCCGTACAGCGTGAAGAGGCAGGCTTCCCAAGTCATAACGTTTTCTGACGGGCAGCGAAACCCTGCTTTCTGTCACAGCCAGGACATCATCACTTATTCGTTGAAGAGCCTCCCAGAACCTGACCACATCCGCGCTTCTCGGCTGAAATGCTTCCTTCAGTTCCTGTGTCCATAACGCCGGACTTTTCACGACCGAAACCTTCCCTTCCGGCAAAATGACATCCATGGGGTGAAGCAGTTCCTCCGCAGGCAGGTCGATATCCAGCTCGTTCAACACGGTTCTCAACAAGCCCTTTTCCTCCAAGCCAAACGCAATCGTCGCGCCTGTCGGAAACTTCCGGCCCCTCCGGACATACCACCCTGCTGAACCTCCAACAGTCGTCGCCTTCTCAAGGACCGTCACCTTATACCCTGCTTTCGCCAAATAAGCAGCCGCCGTCAATCCGCCCACACCCGCACCAATAATACAAACCGACTTAGACAAGGGATCACCTCCGCTCCTTGCTTCCCGCAAGCAATGTTCGTTGTTAGTTGCCATTAGTATACCTTAATAGACCTGGGATGATAAAAATGGAGGTGCTGTGATTGCTGACTTACGTTAACCTTGGGACCTTTTATTTTGTATAACGAGAAAAGTAGAGCGGGAACAGACCCTACTCTACCCTACTTTTCATAGTGAGCAATTTTCCCAAGAAGAGATGAAAAGCAGAGTGTGAACCGTCCTACTCACAACTTACATCAAACCAGAAAACCACATCCCCAGCGTAGTCCCAACATGGAAGAACGGGGACGGGGACGGTTCTTGTATTTTGGAAGCAAAAGAACCGTCCCCCATGCTGCATTAGCATTTAAACTATGTTTTAATAAGTCTCAGACAAAAGTACAAGTATATAATTAACTATTTACTTTTCCTACAGATACTACTGAGCTTAAAAACCTCTCAAATTTACCAAAGTCTGTTTTACCATATTGTATTGAGGGCACACCCTCAATTTCTAATTGTTTTTCATGAGTATATTCTTCACCAGAAGGTAAACCTTGGGAATTATGAATCTCAAAAAACTGCCATGGAATACCTGGAGTTAGTTCAAAATAATCCAATAATTCTTTACAATGCCCTTCTTCTTCAACAGTTTTGGCAGGAAAAACATAGTTGTGATGTAACAAATAGTTATTTGGTGAATATGATGTATTCACTGATAGGTACCTAATACCATCAAACTCTTTTTCATTTGTTACATACTGAAGTAATAGTTGAGGAATAATATATTCTGGCTTAAATGGGTGATTTTTCTTATTTACTTTTACTGAGCTAGCTGCAATAAGTGGCCATAATAAAAAATATGTCTTTAGTATATTTTCGACGAGAGCATTTTCACCCTTCTTAAGTTTTTGATCGCAATATTTAGCAATAAATAACGGTGGTATTCCTAAATCTATTAAAGTAAGTGTTTTTCTACTTTTATACATAGAACAATTAAGATTCTTGAAATTCGGTCTATTCATTTCTTCCCAACAGACGTATAATGTACTCCCTAAATATATCGAAGGTAAACCCGGTATACTAAATCTCTGTGTACTAACTAATGACCTTAACTCAAAAGGAATATGGAACATTTCCCCTCTGGTAAAATTATGACTACTTCCGCCATTATTCTCTCTTATACGAAAATAAGTTAAGGAGCTTTCAGCTATGTTCAATCCAGTAAGTTCCTTCTCAATATCATTTAGTACATCACTAAAGTCATGATAGGCTGATGCGGGATTTCCTTTAAAATATTCAAGTACTGCATTACTAACGGCATAACTTACAGTTTTAATTTTTGCTGTAGTATCACTTCCCAAATTATGCTCTAGTTGTTCTACCGCAATTCTATAACCCTCTAAATAGTTTGAAATATAGTTAAAAAAATCACCCTCATAGGTTAAAGGCAATTTCATATTCTCTTCTAAGTACTCAACACACTTATCCATTTTTTACCTCTATTCTATGTATCATATGTTTTAAAATTTATAGTAAAAGATAAATATACTTCTTTTGTTGTTATCAAAATAAATATTCAGGTAAAAGTCCATCAATTTCTTCATTAATTTTCTTATACTCATCAACCAACTGTGGATTTTCCTTAAACATATCATTTAATGCCTCTTGCAATTTCCAAGGATGTGACGAAGTCATAAATGTATTGTTACAAGCTTTTACTATTACTTCATCAAGTCCATATCTCTTTATATATTGCACAATTAAATATTTATTTTCTCTTGCCCAATCGAAGTTATTTATTTTTATATCAACAAATGCTAATTTATAAAACAAACCAAAAAATCCCGAATTTTCTAACACGGTGATGTCGGCTTCTTCAGCTTGCCTAAATAAATCTGTATTTATTTTATTAGTTACAGTAGACACAAATTCCCTTAGTTGATTTTCAGGTATTAAATCATTCCTTAGCAATCCCAAAACAATTTTATAGTGCGTAAAAGAATTGTAAATTTTATTTGTCCATATAGTTCGAATAAAGCCAGGGTCATCGCAAAAGAAACTTATTTTACTGGGGTCATATATTAATATTTCTAAGAGTAAGTTATCCCTTTCCTTTAAAAATCCTAACAACACTTCCCTATTTTCTTCTTCAAGAGTAAATAATTGTTTCCATATATTTAAATTGAAATCTATCTCAGTCTTATCAAATTCATATATTACACTCAATATTTCTTTTAAATCTGTATTAGATTCAATAGAAGATGGAATATCTTCTATTATTGGTTTTGGGTCCTCATCTCTAGGTGTATAGTTTTTATCATAAAATAATTTGATTTTTTCGATCAAAGACTCTTTACCTCCATTAACATTAAATTTTGAAAGGCTTGATCGAATAAAAAGCCAGAAGGTTTCAACATGACTTGCATCAATTATATTGCTTTTTGCATGCGCACAATCATTCCTTCTATCCTTCCAGTAGGTATACTGTCTCTTCATTTCTTCTGATAGATTGAAGATACTAGTCGGCTGGTTTCTATCAATATTTGAAATTATAGATCTATCCCACTTATCATCATCTCTTAATTCTTGTTGAATATTAATCCAAAGCCCTTCTGGTATACCGGGTGGCCTATTAGATTGTAACATTCTTTCCTTAATGATATTTTGAAATGCTATAAAGGAAAACAAGAGTGCAGCTTTATATGCTTCACCCTTATAGCATATAAAAGCTTCGTCAATTAATCGAGTAGTTCTAACTGATATATTTTGATTGTAAATCCATTCTCTAAATTGTATTTTCAATTTATAACCTCCCACATTTTTCTTTGAAATAATAAATTTCAGGTTCAATAAATAGACAAAAAAACATTCTATTTTTATAATACCATTTATTGGTTTCAAGGATAATTTTTTCGATTAATAATTCGAAACCTATTGAATTATTCGTGAATTTAAGGTTTCACGAGGGGAGGAATAAAATTTATGGAATTGGAAGTAATGGAAGTAATCAAACAAAACTTAGAATCATTATATATCGAATAATTTGATGGCTTATACTTAGAGCATCAATTAAAAATAATGGTATATAAAACTATTTAAACAAAGTAAGATAACTGATACCAAATGGTCAGAGTTAATCTTGATGCTTAATGTAAATATGCGACTGCTGAAGATTATAATTTGAAAATCAAGTAATTTGCTGAACAGAATAAAGAAGATGGTAATTAGGAAGCTAACTTCACTACATACCATCTTCTTTTCATTAGTTGTTTTTCTTAATAATTTGACTAACTTTATATCTCTCACTACTTAAAATAAAAGGTACCTGTGCATGTTAACTGGGGACGGTTCTCATCCTACTTTTTTGTATAACGAGAAAAGTAAAGCCGGAACCGTCCCTCACTCTAGAAGTCGCTGTCTGTTTGGGACATCCTTTCTGGTGTTTTTACTGACTTACCCGCATGGATAAACGGATCTTCCCACTAGAAAAGCGGGCTGAATGATAAATACATTCCTGCTGGCTTCTTTACCCTCACCCGCCCCCTCAGCAAATCTTTCGGCAAACCAGATTACACTACTATCCCAACCTGCTACACCGTCATCTTCCAACTGGATGCTGCCAGCCAGTTTTCTTTCTCTTTATAATCCGGCACAATTTTTCCAACAAGACGCCAGAAGGAACGGTCATGATTAAGATGCACCATATGGCACATTTCATGGACGACTACATAATCGACCACTTCCCGGGGAGCCATGGCCAGCTTCCAGTTAAAGGTCAGCTGTCTTTTGGCGTCACAGGTTCCCCATGTTTTGGTGCTGTCTGTAATTCGGATCGAATGCGGCTTTGTTTTAAAATGATGCTGGTGTGAAGAAATACTTTTCTCTACTAACGCTTTGCACTGTTGATAATAAAAGCGTTTCAAAGCTTGTTTGATTCGTTCATCCTCCAGCTGTTTGACATAGACATGGATGGTCGTTTCATCAAACAGGACATGATCCTGCGGGCTGGATGGATCGTGATGGACTTCTATAGGAAAGACCTTGCCTACATACAGAAACTGCTCACCCTGATCATAGACCTTTTCCTGGGGCCCATTCAGACGGTCCTTCCTTTCTTTCGAATTCCTCAGAATCACATCCCATTTATCCTCTACTAATTGAATGATAGACTCGTCCGGCGTGCCTTTCGGGGCATGTACCTCGACATTTCCATAATGATCAAGATAAATACCAATGGATTTTCGATTTTTGTACTTAATATCAAGATATATCGTCTCACCTAAAAAAGTATGATTCATGATTTATCCCCTGTATCTGATCGTTAATCCTTTTAAGAAATTCCTGGCATATCGGTCACCACAAATTTGGTAATTCTTATGGCCTTCTCTCCGTAAAATGGCGCTCATTTCGCCTTTGGTGACCTTCACACCCGCATCTTCGAGGATGTCGATCATATCTTCACTTGTCAAAGAGAGCGCAATTTTCACTTTCTTGAGGAGAAGATTATTTACGTGTTCATACGTTATTGCCGGCCGTTCCGGCTGTCCCGGCTTAGGCTCCTGTTTGCCTCTTTTAAATGTAATGAATCCATTTAAAAACGACTCGAACATTTCATCATCACATGGTATATGATTTTCCTGATGATCATCCTCGTCCACTGATTTGGTCAGGACCTTCATCACTTCCTCTTTAGACAAATCCATGCCGCCAAGCTTAAAAATCTCCACCATCTCTGTATTTTTTATATCCAAAGCATATCGTAAACGAATCAATATATCGTTGTTATCTATATTCATGGGTTGACCTCCTGTTCATTATCTTGACACTGAATCACTAGCTTACCACTTTAGAGGCTTTGTTAAAATAGTATTAATTTGAGGGACATGCTGCTTCTATGCTTATCAACCTTTTAACAGTTGAACAATTTCCTTCGCTTTTTCCAGGTGAATCCCTTCGATCGGACTATGATTTTTTCGCACAGCTGTACCAAAATGATAATAGCCTGTATTTACGGCTGAATGAACAGTACAAATATTGCTTGCATTTAATCCACTTCCAACCAAAATTGAAATATGCTCAGAGACTGTTTTCATTTCCTGTATAGTTTGCAAGCGACTGGAAAATTCACCATTTCCGCCAGAAGTTAAGATTGTTGTGATTTCTTTGTATTGAGCTAATGTTTTTGCCGCCTGAACGGGATTGTTTGTAGAATCAATTGCCCGATGAAATGTAACTTCCAGTCCACTGCATTCGGTTAATAACTCTTCAAGCATGTGTTGGTTGACTTCATGATTCTCATTCAGCACTCCTAGTACTACAGCATTCGCACCTAATGAACGGATTATGTGTATATCATTCTTCATGATCAGAATATCGTCATAAGAGTAACAAAATGTTTGACTGTGCGGTCTTACCATCACATTGACCGGAATGCTTACACGGTTAACTGCTGCTTCGATTAAGGAGTGACTTGGAGTTAAACCGCCCTCTGTTAAAGCGGATACCAGCTCAATCCGGTCTGCCCCGGATTGTTCAATTATTAAAGCATCTTCTAACGTTGTCGCAATAAATTCTATGTACATCGTATCAACCTTTCTTATGCTGCCTACTTCACTTCTTTATATGTTTGACAGTCAGGGGTTTTCATAAAAGGATACCCTATTCATGCCGCATTGATTATGTTGATTGGTGACGGTTCTCATCCTACCGAAAAAGTAGAAGGAGAATCGCCCCCTCTGTCCTACCTTTCAGGGTGAGCAATTTCTCCAAGAAAAGATAAAAAGCAGAGTGGGCACTGTTCCCACTCTGCCTTGTGCTTCAAAGCATGAAAATCTCCCTCTCTACCGCAATCAAAAAAGAGCAGATCCATCAGCTTGCCAACAAATAACTAATCCTTACCAAAATGGATATTCATTTCTTCCAGCAGTTGATAGAATGATACGTCACTCATGGAGTTCAGCCTATGTTTCACAGTTGGAAATTCAAGTTCCCGGGTCGTTTGATTAGGGACAATGATACATGTTAAGCCGGCCTCAACAGCAGCCGATGCTCCATTTGCAGAATCTTCGAAGGCAATGCACTCTGAAGGCGATACATTCAAGTCTTCTGCTGCAAGCTTATATAAAGCAGGATCCGGCTTAACGAATTCTACGTCATCTGCCGTTCTGATTGTTTCAAAATAATCGATCAGATCAAGGTTCGTTAAATGTTCCGTGACCCACTTTCTGTTCGAGCTTGATGCCAGTCCAATCCTTAGCCCTTCGGATTTAGCACCCTTCAAGTATTCAAGGACCCCCGGCCGTGCCTCGAGCACGCGTACCCGTTCTGAAAATTTCTGCTGGTTTTGGGCTTTTAAGAGATCACGGTCTACCTTCACCGAGGCAAGTTCCCTTTCTAATAGATCAAAGACAGTGAATGTGCTTTTTGTACCGATATGTTCAATCCAATCGGCATAAGGAAATTCAAGACCATGGTCATTGAACATTTCTTGAAATATTTCCACATGAAGGGTTTCCGTATCTAAGATCAGTCCATCAAAATCAAAAATAACTGCTTTATACATTCCCTTCACCCTCTTTTATTAGTCTTGGTCTATAATATGTTCCAAACTCAATTTCACCCGTTCCGCAATTAAATAGTATTTGGAATAATGGACGGGAGTATCCTTTTCCCCGAAGATCACTTTATCCACCGATACGAGTAAATTTAAGCTATTTACCTTTAAATGTCTTTGCACTTCTTCATCAGGATGAATAAACTCTAAGTTCTTATTTACTCTTTTAAACTTTACTCCATAATCATCATGGATGATGGCGAAGGTTGAACTTTCGGGCGTAATTTTTTCTTCGATGCCAGGATAAAGGTCTGTCGGCAAATAGGCAAAGTCCAGGCTTAGCTCCTGGTCATTGCGATACACTTTTCTTACCAGTTCAATATATTCGTCGTATCGCTTCTCAAAAACCCTGTCTAAATCCTCGTTTCTATTCACTTTCTGGATGGAAATGATATCTTTCGTGATAGTATCATTATCGGTTGTCAGTCCTTCTGAAAAACCTTGCAAATCCAACAGATGAATTTCTTTTCGCTGAGCGCTTACAAATGTTCCTTTACCTCTGACAATTTTCAGCGTACCTTCATTCACTAATTCCTTGATGGCACGTCTGATGGATATCCTGCTGGCATTAAACAAATCCCCCAGCTCTTTTTCAGTAGGAATTTTATCTCCTTCTTTTAATCCATTGTTATCAATATATTGTTTAAGGCCAGTCATGATTTCTTCATATAAATAATGCTGCAGATTGTCTTTTTCCATTGTCAACGCCTCAATATCTCAATTTTACAATAATTATACATGAACCACGGTTGAAATAAAATGAATTACATTTTTGCAGGGTAGCCAAATCCTCCATATACTTGACATGTGTTTTCAGCTGAGACTGTCCCTTTTTCAATTGCCTTTTCGATGTCGTTACTCTTCACATATTCGGTTAGAAAGCCGGCAATCAAGCTGTCTCCTGCCCCCATTGTATCGACCACTTCTATTCTGCGTAATGTTTGTTTGTAGATGGTTTGATTATGAACAAATACCGCAGGCTCCCCTCCCCGTGTCAACCCGATTATTTCAAAGCCAAACGGTGCAAGGCTTTCAACAAATTCATCCAGTTCTGTTTCTGATAGTTCTGCAGCCGAGAAGAAAGCATAAGATACATACGGGGCAATAGAGGAGATATAGTCCAGATCTTTTCGATTTGAAAAATCATACGATATTTTAATCTCTTTCGAAATCTTAACCAGTTCACTTTCCATGGAAGAATAGCAGCTTACATGGCATAGGTCGAATTGTTTAAGGTAGTCCACTTCTTCCGGTATAAGCTGGATTTTAAAGCGATGTTGGACAGTGTCTTTAGGTCCGCCGACAAATACCCTGTCGTTCTCTTCTGTAAGCGCCACTTTTGGCTGGCCGGTAATGCCTATAGCCTCCCGTGAGAATCGGAAGTCTACCCCTTCTTCCTGCAGTGCTGCCTTTATATGATCAGCAGGTCCATCTGTAGCAAAAATACCAATATAAGCAACCGTGCTTGCGCCATTGCGTTTTGCATTTACAGCGACATTCACACAATTCCCGCCCGGAAAATATTCGTTACGATCCAAATAGCAGTCTACAACATTGTCACCAATTGTAATCAGTTTCATAGGTTTCTATCCTTTCACCGAGCCTTCTGATAAGCCTCGCACTAAGTATTTTTGCAGCACAATCAACAGTATAACCATCGGTACTGATGCAATCACCATTCCAGATAATAAGACACCCCAATCGGTTCTTAAAGCATCCCTGAATACCATCAAACCGGATGGGATCGTTTTCAATTCACTGGAATTGATAAAAACCGTCGCAAATAAAAACTCATTCCATGCATAGAAGGCGTTTATAATGACGGAAGTAATGACGATCGGGATGGACAAAGGCAAGTAAATCCTCCAATAGATCCCAAACTCGCTGCATCCATCAATCAAAGCAGATTCTGATAGTTCTTTTGGAACAGTAATGAAAAAAGCGCGGATGAGGATAATCGTAAGAGGAAGCCGGTAAGCCACATACGTTAAAATTAATGCCCATCTCGTATCAATTAAGTTAAAGAATGTTAGAATCTCAAACAAAGGAATGAGAGCAACCTCTGGATTCATCATCAAACCGCCAATGATGAATAGAAGAGCCGCATCAATCCAGCGATTCCGGTACCGGGCCAGGACAAAGGCAGCCATCGTACCTGACATCACCGTAAGGAGGATTGAGAAACCAGTAACATAAGCACTATTCAGGAAGTAGTTTTGAATTCCTTTTTCCCAGGCCAATGCGTAATTTTCAACGTGCCATTCACTCGGAAGTGCCCACACGTTTGTATAAATTTCCTGATAACTTTTAAAAGAAGAGATAAACATCCAAAAAAGCGGATATAGGATCATCAAAGCGAAAATTAATAATCCAAGAAAAACGATGTTTCTGGAAATACGTGTTTTGAGCGGCATATAGCTTCTTTGGGCAGCAGGTAAAACTGTTTTTTCAGTTGCAAGATTTTCTAGTTTCATCTTTAATCCTCCTTCCCTGTTTTAGACACTTTGATCTGGACTAATGCAAAGATCGCCGACAACAAAAACATCAGGGTAGCGATTGAAGAAGCATACCCCATATTGTCCTTAAAGAATCCATTTTGATACATATGGACGGCTAGTGTCATCGAACTGTTACCAGGTCCGCCATTGGTTAAAATATAGGGTTCATTAAAGACCAGGATGGAACCAGTGACTGTAATCAGCAGATTGACAAACATGGTTTCCTTTACTTGAGGAAGTGTAATATGAAAGAACTGACGGATTTTCCCGGCACCATCTATGTGGGAGGCTTCATACAATTCAGCAGGGATTTTTTGAATAGCGACAATGAACAGCATCGTGATTAAGCCGATACTCTGCCATTGTGACATGGCAATGACACTGTAAATCGCGGTCGTCGAGTTGCCAAGCCAGGGTTTAGCAAGATCACCGAGTCCGATTAACTCTAGAAAGCTGTTTAACAAACCGATCTGAGGATTATATACAAAACCAAACAACAGAGCGATGACCGAAATGGAGATCATGACAGGAATAAAATAAATGACCCTCAGTGCTGGAGCGACTCTGCGAAACAATTTATCTTCCAAAATACTTGCAAGTATCAAGGCAAAGAATATCTGAAAGATCACCGATATCGCTCCATATTTCAAATTGTTCAAGAATGCGGTACCAATCACTTCATCGCGGAACAATTCTTTTATATTACTTAAACCCACAAACTCTTTTGAATCTGAAAACACATTGAAATCAAAGAAACTGTTATAAAAGTTTTGAATGAGTGGTATGTAAATGAAAACACCTAAAAATAGGACGGTTGGCAGAAGGAATAAAATTGGCGTAATAGACAGTTTTTTAGCATTCATGTGTGTCACCCACTTTCACGATAATGAGAAAGCCCCGACACCCGAATGTCAGGGCCCTCCTTTTTACTCACTCATTTTCGCTGCTTCAGTTTGAACCTCTTTCATGATATCTTTTGGTGTTTTTTGTTTCGTTGCGAGTTCCTGACCGCCGCGCATGAAGATATCCGCAATCGTAATATCAACCGCATTGTCAAACCATGGAGCTGTATTGGATGCATCTAACACAATTTGATACGCTTCATAGCTGGTAGGACTCGTATTCTCTTCCGTGACACCATTTTTCACGGCATTTAATTGGCCGTCTGCTTTCGTGAATTCCTGAGCTGTTTCCTCAGAAGTTAAGAATTTCAGGAATTCAACCGCTTCTTCAGGAGCATCTTTGCTGAGCATCCAGCCTTCAGGGGCACCGGTCAGGGAATCCGCCCGACCTTCTCCATCCGTTACTTCAGGGAAGTTGAAGAAACCAATTTCTACATCCCCAATCTCTTGTACCAACCCTACTTCAGCAAATTGCATATAAAGAACCGGTACCTCTCCAGCGGCAAACATATTTCGTGCTGCTTCGTGATCAATGGCAGTGGAGACTTCTCCCATATAACCAGTCAGCTCTTGGAACATCTCCAACCCTTTAATATATCCTTCATCAGTATAAGGTGAAGAACTTTCCAATTTATAGTCTGCCTCGCGGACTTCAGGATCCACTACACGGTCAAAGATTGTCCCCATATAGTGGGAAATAGCCCAGGCATTTGTTAATCCTTCGACAAGAGGAGTTTCATAGCCAGCCGACTTTAATTGATCCAATGCTTTAAGCATCTCATCGTAAGTCTTTGGAACCTCGATATTATTTTTTTCAAAGATTTCTTTGTTGTAGAAGAAGGCTTTTCCATCTACTGTGAAAGGGATACCATATGTTTTATCATCAAAGGTGAAGCCTTGATATTGGGATTCAAGGATATTCCCACTCCATTCTTGATCTTCACTAATGATATCATCTAGTTCTTTTATCCTGCCAGAGCTGACTAGATTTTCAGCAAAAGAGTCTGACCATGAAGAGAAAATATCAGGCAGGCCATCATTTGATACTAAAACTCTTACCTTTTCTTTATAAGAGTCATTTAAAACAGAATCGACATTAATGGTGACACCAGGATGCGATTCTTCAAACTCTTTTATTTTCTCATCATAGAATGATTTTCTGGGCTCATTTGGCCAACGGTGAAAGAAGTCAATAACGACCTCCCCTTCTTTAGATGCGGAACTTGAGTCAGATGAGTTACAACCTGCCAGAAGACTGGCAGCGGTAAAGCCTGCCAGAAGAAAGCTCAACATTTTTTTCACTATTATCCCCTCATCCATACCGTTATTTTTTTAATAGATTTTACACCAAGTGAATGACAATTAATACTCCATTTTCCACATGTATCTTCTAACAGACAGCGGGTGGCCAGTATGTTCTGCCAAACCATCTGCATACAGGCGCATGACAGGACCTGCCAGGGCTGGACCGAAATACTCTTTCAAATCATCATCCACACCGCTGTAATCGAATTTGCTGACGTCCACCACTTCTACTTTCTCACTGTATTTTGTGACGAAATCCAGCGCACGCTGATCTAATGGCTTACTTGGACCCTCACCTACAATCAGCAGGAATGGAACATCATAATCCGTGATTTCAAACGGACCGTGGAAGTATTCACCTGAATGAATCGCATTTGAGTTGATCCATAACATTTCCATCAGCAGGCAGCTGGTGAATGAGTATGCATGATGGATATACGCGCCGCTTGCCATCGTATAAATGGTTTTCTCTCTCTTATTCCGTTTACCGAATTCAAAGGCTGCCTCTTTATGCTTCTCCTGATTCGTTTCGATTAATCCTTCAAGATTGCTTAACTGTTCAATTCCTCGATCATACTTTTCGTCACCTGTAAGGGTTTTTAACAATTTGAAAATAAATGTGTAATAAATACCGATTTCTCCGTCAATGGCATTTGATCCATCTTTGTAATTGTAGTGAAGGACGTATTCTGCTTCTTTGCAAAGCGGGGATTCAGTATCCATAGAGATGGCAACAGTGAGAGCACCTATATTTCGCGCATATGTAGCTGCTTTGACTGTTTCCGGTGTTGTTCCAGAGTGAGAACGCAGGATAACCAGACTGTTTTCATTTAACCCTTTAGGTTGAGAATGGACAAATTCGTTAGAAGTATAAACGAAGCTTGGTTTTCCAGTATCTTTCGTGACGAAGTAGTCACCAAACGATAAGGAAGCCATTGATCCTCCGCAAGCTACGAAAAATACATTTTGAATATTTCTCTTCTCAATTGCGCTAATGGCGTTTTGAATTTGATTTACATGCTCTTGTTTCATACCTTCCTTTCCATTGTTTTTGGTTGTTGAGTGAGATAATGATTGTGTCATGAAAAGCACCTCCGAGATTTTATGATGTTATGTGACATCATATTGATAATTATAATACGTCATATGACGTTATATGTAAACAGTTTATTTAAAATTTTCATACTATTTTTAATATACAAATTACGACAGATTCTGCAGTAGTCTTTCAAAGCATCATATGAGATAGCACAATTTTAATGGCATAAAAAAGACGTGCTTCTTTTGTTATTAAAAGAAGCACGTCTCTTTTCTTTACTCTACCTGGCTTATATTTAATGGTTTTTTAAGCAGCTTTCCTTACTTCTCATCTCGCTCTTAGTACCACGTCGGAAGGATCTTTGCTTGGAGAATACTTTGGTTAAAAAATCTCCCCTGGAAACCTCCACTTATTAGAAGTTTCCCAATAATCATTTCGAGTCTTTTATCTGCAGTCATTATGGGTTGAATCAATTTAATTGGTGACATTTCATCTACAAGCAGAAACGTCCCCGCCTTTGTCCCGTTATGGGACACAGAATGATTTCTTGCGGGCAGAGCCTTTTACATAAACCCAGAAAACCACATCCCCAGCGTAGTCCCAATATAGTTCCCAATAATATAACCTAACGTCCCCACAACAAGAATCGGTCCAATCAAATCCTTCCATCCTTTCGCAATCGCCATGGCTGCAGCTGTTGTCGGACCGCCGACATTGGATTGCTGGCAAGGAGGATTTCTTCAAGGTCATATTTTAAGAGCTTTCCTGCAGTATAAACGTTGACTGGGCCGGTTCTCCTCCTACTTTTTTAAAATACGAAGAATAGAGCCGTACCCGTCTCATCTCCCTCTTTTATTTGGGAATATTAGATTGTTTTAAAAGCTCTAGTATAGTTTGTAATGCTATATGGTTACTGTCAGCTTTATTTTGTTGGTTGCTCTCATTGTAAGTTGTAGCTGCTGTCTCTTTGGTAAACAAATGATCAGCTAATTTAAGCTTCATATCTTTCACTTCTTGAGGAGATTCATCTTCGTAATTTTGCAAGTATGGGTTGATTGACTGGATTTTCATTTGTACATTTCGATTGTATCGTGCTTCTCTTTTATGGTCCCCAGCTTGTTTGGCTGAATATGTAATGAGTGCACCAATACCTAGAGTTATTGAAAGTTTCTTGATGATTTCCACCAATGTAAATTGTGGCGGAGTTTCAACAAAAAATTCAGAAGCGAAGAATACCCAAACGGAATACAAAATTAATGCTCCGAAGCCTCCTATAGTTAAACCAGTCCACATTTTCCTTGCTTTGTCTTCATCTTTAGCTGCTTTATTAAACTCTCCACTTATTGTTTTATCTGTCACCAACTCAAATAATTCATTAAGTTCACTTTCTTTTTTTCTTAAGCTTTTATTCGTTTCACCTACTTGTTGATCAACTTTTTCGATTAGTTCCCCTAATTGTTCTACATAAGCATCCCTTTCTTCTTCTAAAACTTTTTCTTTTTCTCTAATAAAAACATCTTTTTGTGTAATTAATAGTTCTTCGATTTGCTTGGGAAGATTTTCTTTTAAAGTTCTAATTTCTTCTTCATAGCTTGTAAGTTTTTGTGTTAAATCAGTAGTTTCACTTTCTAATGTAGTCTTTAATTCAGCTACCTTTTCACCGTCATCTGCTACATTTGCACGGTGTTGACTAATTGAACGCTTTACTGTATGGATATGTTCTCTAAATTGCTCAAGATCTTCAATAGAACGAGGGATAGAGAGATGTTGTATAAGCTTTAGGATGGTATCGCAATTTGCATTCGCATTAGTTAGATTTCCGATTTGATTATTACCTTTATAGCTGTTTATTTGAGTATACATATTGTTTAAGTTGTCATTGATGGCTTTAATAGAATCGTAGGGCGTGAGAATGAAATCAGCAGAATTTATTCTGCTTTCTAGAGCGTCTAAAACTAACTTAATTCGTTCTAAACGTTCTAACACTTGTTCTTGGCCTTCAAGTTCCTTTTCTTCTTCAATAAGGAATATCATCTCTCTATTTCGAGCGATATTAGAGGTTATTTGAAGGTCTTCAATTCTTTTTATGTAAGTCTCCATACTATTTAATCCTCTCTATTTCTAATTACTCTGATTATAACAATTT
This sequence comes from [Bacillus] enclensis, assembly GCF_001456935.1. Lineage (GTDB taxonomy): Bacteria > Bacillota > Bacilli > Bacillales > Bacillaceae_B > Rossellomorea > Rossellomorea enclensis. The sequence continues at coordinate 391,304 of NZ_KQ758482.1, forward strand.
ACCAATATTAGGTCTTTTAGCTCGGGAGTAACAGGCTCTTCTAATAAATAAGATATTACTCATTTTCAAAACAAAATCGATGCTAGTATCTCTAAACTATGTCTTTAACGATCGTTGGCACTAGGTAAGCGTTGGAAGTTACCTCCGGCTTTTCCCCTACTCCACACGTAACGTACTAGTTTCCATTCTATGCTCCATCGGAAGCAAAAGGAATGAGATTGTGCTTTAGAAGCAAGAGATACTCCTCCTGTTCCACGGTAAAGCTTCATACTTCGATATCCTCAATCTCTTCAAACTCAACATCAATAATCTCAGGAAATTCTTTACGCAGTTCATAAAATTCTTCTTTGACTTCCTCGTCTGTCATGACAAGGGTTTCTGATAATGTTACGGCCAATCTTTTTCCCATGGGTCTCATAGTGCTATAGGTAATGGAACCAGATATTACTCCCCCTACCACTGGGATTGCTTTAGAAAGACCCTCGGCAAATGTCTCTTTGGTGAGCTTTACGCCTATATATCCGGCAATCTTCTTAATAATCGGGTAGTAAACTGTTTTCGTTAATGCTTTTTGAGGCAACTTTTTCAATACCTGCTTAGATAGGCTTGAGGACAGGAATTTAATTGCTGAAGTGGAACCTCCCACTCCAAACATGACACCCAAGAAAACGATGATTTTATCCCGTGCTCTCTCTGTATCCAGGTGTTCCTCCAACCATAAGTCGTGATGTCCATATAAATAGGCCAATTCTTGGGCGAGCCTCATGGCTATCCCGTAGAATTGGATGACATCCCCGGGGATCGTCCCTGCCATGGCAAGCCCTCCCGGAAGCCCGGCCCCAAATGAGATGGATGTACTTGTCAACGTTCTTTTATGAATGATCGACTTAGCAATGTTATCAATTTCCTTCCTGGTTACCCCTGCACCATATGGCCCCTTCTCTACAATCTCCTTTAGCTGGGCCGCATCTTTTCGTTTAGAGAACACGCTCGTTAAAAAATCTTCCCTGGAAACCTTCACCCCAGGCAAGCTTAAAGATTTTTCAATAATTAATTCGAGTTTGTTAGTTGCAGTCATTTAGTACACTCCTAAATAAAAATAATTTCACGCTTATTATGAATCAAACCGTTTACAGTTTATTACCCCCCTCAAGAATCATCCCCCTTTACCCTTTTACAATAGCGATAAAGAGAATATAGCAGATTCCTAGCGGGAGGTGCCATTTACATAATTCCAGAAAACCATATCCCCAACGTAGTCCCTACATAGTTCCCGATAATATATCCCAACGTCCCCACAACAAGAATCGGTCCAATCAAATCCTTCCATCCTTTCGCAATCGCCATCGCTGCAGCGGTTGTCGGGCCGCCCACATTGGCATTGCTGGCCAGGAGAATTTCCTCAAGGTCATATTTTAAGAGCTTTCCTGCAGTCAGTGATACCGCCATGTTCACGACGACGATAATGAATACAAATACGAGCAGCAGGGGAGCATTTTGCACGATGAGCGGAATCGATGCCGGAATGCCGATCACTACGAAAAACAAGTAAATGAGGAACGTACCGATTTCCTGGCTTCCGTTAATCGATTCGAAATACCTCGGAAACAGGGCAAGCACCAAGAATGTCAGTGTCGTCAACATCAAGTACTGGTCCCCGAACAATCCATTCAGCAGATTTAAAAAGAAAGACGTCCCCTCCCCGGAAGGAATCGCCCCGTCCAGGAATGCTGCAACCTTAAACGAAACCATCACGAGCAGGAAGGCAGTCCCTACTGACAATGCGATATCCTTCAGGGAGATATCCTTCCGCTCCCAAAAGCTTTCGGCGAGTGTCTTACCCTCTTCCCTGACACTTCCGCTTTCCACCTTTTCCACATGCGGCGCTTTGAAGCGTTTTCTAAAAAAGTTCATGGCCGGTATCATCATCAGAACGATGAAATAAATGGCCATCATCAAATTGTCAGCGACCACTGCGGAAGAAACCATTTCCCCGGGTGCTTCGAATTTCGCTGCCATCGCGGCAAAATTGACCCCGCCGCCAATATAAGAGGCACTAAGCATGGCGCCAATTTTATCAAGGACCGGTATATGATCCTTCAATAGAAAGAAACTAATGATCACCCCTGCAACCGTACCGATTGAACTGAGCAGGAAAATAATCAACAGCCGTCCGCTTTCCTGCCAGATCCTTTTAAAGTTCACATGAAAAAGCAGCAGCGGAATCGCGAGCGGAATGATAAACGTCCAGACCGCATCATAAACCGGCGACGCTGTAGGAATGATACCGGTATTTGATAGAACAATAGCCCCAATCAGCGCAACAATCGCACCAGATATCTTCGCTGCCCAGCTGTAACGCTGTTCTAAGTAGATACTTGCTGAAGCCCAGACTACGATGATGCCCCATAAGGTTATGTAATCATCTGCTTTAATTAGAGTGTTTTCCATAGCGGTTCCTCCTTTTTACAGTTTTTTCTTTATTATAGATTACCTGTATTAGGTGGAAAATTCAAAATATTTACCATAGAACTTAACAGGGGACGGTTCCCTATTGTTAAGTAGGAACCGTCCCCCATGCTTCACAAATTCTTCTTTTTTACTATCGGAAGCTGGTTATGTCCCAGCCCCATTACCTAATTACTCAGACAGAAAATCTTTGATAGCTTTTTTATTTTCACTAATATCTAAGTCAAGTACTAACCCGACACCATCATAATACTCGTCGGTATATGTGTTATCTAATGGGATTCTCATTGATTCAATGTTATTGTCTTTTTCTCCTAATACTGAAGTAGCTATGGAGAGTACTTGGGATGTCTTAATATTAGTATTAATAAAAGGCTTAATTATCCCTAATGTTTTGGGAATTTTAATAACTCCTTGTAAATCAGTCATCTCATCTGTTAGTAACTTAAGAACTTCTTGCTGTCTGCGTACTCTGCCGAAATCACTTTCCATATCTTTACGGAATCTCACATAACTAAGCAACTGATCTCCGTCAAGTTTTTGCAGTCCAGGATAAAGTGGAGGATTAATCCCTTTGACCATTTCTTTTTTAATGTCAATTTCGACACCATCTGGAAATACCTCATCGATAATACTGGAAAAACCTTTAAAGTCTATTATGGAGTAATATTGAATATCAATATCAAAATTTTCTTTTAATGTTTTTCTCAATAGTTCTGGTCCACCAATTGCAAATGCAGCGTTGATTTTTTGTGACCCATGACCAGGTATATCAACATAGGAGTCTCTCATAATGGATAAGATTTTCACTTCATTGTTATCCGAATTATATTGGGCGACCATTATGGTGTCAGTTCTTGATACTTCCTCTCCCCTTGCATCAGTTCCAAGCAACAAAACATTAGTCATTCCCTTTTTAAGCGCTGCTCCATTAAACTCAACCTTCTGATCAAGAATTACTGAATCGTTGGCTGTTTTTTCAAGTCCAGCTTGATACTGAAAAAATACAAAAGAAGCACCAAGTAAAAAAACAAGAAAAAATATAAAAGAGATTAATAAAATGATTTTTCTTTTTTTTCGTTTTCTATTTCTTCTATACATTTTTCTGTCTACTTTTTCATTCATATAGATTCTACCTCTCTGAGTGATACTTTATTTAACTGTTACTAAATTGAGCATACAGGGAGGGTCTCACTCTACTTTTTTGGGGATGGTCGAAAGGCCAAGAAAAAGAACCGTCCCCACTCTATTTAGATCCCTGCTCAAATCGTCACCGTGTAAAAAGGGTGCCGACACCAATTTTAGCTCAATTATTATTGCATCTCTTTTCAACCATTCTAGATTCTTCAAACTAAGAAAGAACGTATATTATTATCCCGTTTGTCTTTATCCCCAGAACGTTCAAAATTCTGTTCATTTAACCACCAAACTGAACTTATTTAAACTCGACCAATTGTTTTGATAACCGCGCTTTAAAGGTTTCATCCAATTCAACATAGAATAATCCATCAGTTATATTAGGATGTAAAAATCCTTCCAGAGAAATTGTGTTAATATCCAAAGAATCCATTTCGTTGAATACTCTCTTCATTTCTTCAGGTGAAACATTGCTTACTCCTTGTTGCCTGAAAGATTTGAAATCACTTGTACTAAAATAAGTAAGCATGTGTGAAAAAAGTTTATTCATAAAATAAGGTGGTAGTTGGTGTTCACCGTCGATTGATAAGATTCTAGCCATTTCTTCACCACTGACATTTTCCATTCCCTTATAGTAAGTATAATTGTTTCCGTTAGCTGACTTCATTTCTATATTCTCTTTTACGTTTATCTGAATGTCTTCCATCGAATTGAGAAATTCTTCAACTTCTTCCCTTTCCCACATAAAGTAATAATCAATTGGCATATTCAATGCCTTTTCCACGGTATTATTTACTGCAACTGCACTGCCCCTCAAACCAAAAGCAAGAGTAAGTTTATCCTCAGTTAGGTGCTCTTTATCTGCATTCAAGATGGGAACCTTAAGGCTTGGAGGAAGCAGAATGACATTTACCTTTTTAGTTCTCTTATTAACAGTAAAGAGAAGGTTGATGTCCGTCGACTTGTTTTCATTGGCAACCATCACCAATATTGAAGTCACCTGATCCTCCTCTTTTTCATCGGCATTAGAAAGACTTAACATCTGATTATCACTGTGATCACCTGTCAATGAAGGAATAAATACAAGAAGGAATAGCGATACCAATATAAGAGTAGCCACCGCTGGAAATAGGTGTTTTTTATTCATTACCCCTACAGTTCCAGTAGCCTTTAATTGATTTTTCTCATGTATTTTCTTTAATACTTCTTCCCGATCTTGTTTTGTAAATTGAAGCGACTCTTGGGTTAGCTTAATCGCCTTCTTAAAGTTAATGGGATCCATAGATTTCTGCCTCCTCCATCATAGGTTTTAAAACCTTTCTCCCTCTCCTCAGCCTGGTTTTTACCGTATTTGCATTCACACCAGTAACCTCCGATATTTCATCAATGGTCATTGAGAGATAATAATAGAGATAGATGATTTCCTTGTATTTTGTTGGTAAGGAAAAGACAATCTCTTTGATTTCCTGATTGACAGAATTTTGAACGACGTTTTGATCCAATGATTTCTGATATTTTTGCGTATTTTCTTGTAGATAGTGCACCAGTTGAACCTTCTTATATTTCCAACTCTTTAAGTAATCTTTACATTCATTTATAGTAATCCTGTAGAGCCATGTCCGAAGTTCAGAGTCTTTTCGGAAGTGTTCTAGATGGTTGTAGCATTTGACAAAGGCATTTTGCGCAAGGTCTTTTGCCATGTGCTCTTCCTTTACATATGTATAGGCAAGCCTTACCAATTCGTCACCATAGTCAACCATGGCTTGGTCAAGGATGTAATCTCTTTCTCTTTTTTCCATTTTTATTCCTTTCTTGTATAAGTTTCCTGTTTGACGATTGGGGCAGACAGATAGTTTCATTTTTTTAGATTTTCGGAAATTTTTTCAAGATTATCGGGGTCTGTCCCCCAGCACACTAAAGGGTTACCGAAGTGGGGGTCAGACCCCGAAATTCCCTGTATTTTAAAATGTTGCACGTCAATATAGAAAGTGGAATGTATTGGGAAGCAAGAGAACCGTACCCATACTTCTGAAAAAGGACTTTCCACAGTGGTTGGAGAACTTAATAAAAAAAGGAGCTAGAGGAGGAGTTAGTTTGCTAGAAACATTCCCTATACATATGACTTCATTCAAACAAGACAGACAAATCAGGGTTTATTTACCTAAGGGTTACAATCATGGAAAGAAAAAATATCCTGTTTTATATATGCATGATGGTCAGAATGTTTTTAATGATGAGGATGCTATTGGAGGTACTTCTTTAGAACTTGAAAAGTATCTGGACGAAAGAGGATTAGAAGTTATCGTTGTAGGAATAGACCTGAATACAGAAGACCGCCTGAACGAATATTGCCCTTGGGTAAATGGGGAGTACAGCAGAAAAATTATAGGACAGCTGCAAACATCTGGCGGAAAAGGGAAAGAGTATGTGGAATTTATCGTGAATGAATTAAAGCCATTCATAGACAAAAACTATCGGACAATAAAGGATCATACTGCTATGGCTGGTATCTCTTTAGGCGGGCTTATTTCCGTATACGCAATGTGCCGTTATCCTCATATATTCAGAAATATAGCTGTATTTTCTTCTGCTTTCTTCCGTAACCAGGAGGAAATTGAAAAGCTGATTAAGGAATCTGACCTTTCTTTAGTTGAAACGATTTACCTCGACAGCGGAGATAAGGAATCCGGAAATAAAGAAATGATAAACAAGGAGTTCCTGCATTCAAATAAAGTCATTTATGATCTTTTAAAAGAGAAAGTACCACGTACAGAGTTTGAAATTATTAGTGATGGTGAGCATAGCTATGCCTTTTTTAAGGAAAGAGCACCTATGATTTTTTCTTTTTTAACCGAGTAAACATTATTTTACTAAGGTGAACACGTCACTTTTAATGATACTTAATGTGTACAAAGGATCATTTGGGTGTGTTCACTTTTCAGGCTGAATTTTAAATGAACAAAAAAAAGACCAAAATAATCTGGCCCTATCAATACTAGCAAATTCCTATTAAGTTTTGTCATCGTACTACTCAGATTATCGGGGTCTGTCCCCCGGCACACTAAAGGGTTACCGAAGTGGGGGTCAGACCCCGAAATCCTAAAAACCCTCTCACATCACTTCAAACAAATGAATGTCTACCAGCCCCAAACCAACTCCCCCCAGTAACCCTCTCCCTCCTCAAAAGCCCTTCCGTTTCCATCCACGTCAACCCATCCATCATCACCGCAAACCCCTCTTTATGTAACAAGAACATCCCCCGCTCACAGCAAGCCCGCCAAATCTCACCATAACTCAAGAACCCCAGCCCATCCTCCCTCACATCCGCTGCCCCCATCAAGTCGATCAACAACCGATACATCTTCCTGCCTTCTTCTAAAAAAGAATCCCCGGACTCAACCGCAGCCTTCGTCATAAACATCCCCGTCACTCCCCTTCTTTTTTATAAAAATAAACCACTCCAACCGGGTCAGGGTTCCTGTCCCTGCGACCCGCCCCCGACCCAAACTGGGACAATGAACCTGTCCCCTCGTACCGCTTCACTTCCCATTCCCACTAAACCGCCCGCACTCCTTCTTAAACCTCAGCTTCACCGTCCCCACCGGTCCGTTCCGGTTCTTCGCCACCTTCACTTCCACAACATCCCCCACTTCAGATGCACTGTTGTAATATTCATCCCGATATAAAAACAACACAATATCCGCATCCTGCTCGATATTCCCGGAGTCCCGAAGATCCGACAGCCTCGGTCTCTTGTCATCCCTGGATTCTACGCCCCGCGACAGCTGGGACAGCAGGATGATCGGGATCCCGAATTCCTTCGCCATGCTCTTCAGCTGCTTTGTGATATGCCCGATCATCAAATCATGCCGGTCAAACCGCTCCTTCACGTTAATCAGCTGCAAGTAATCGATCACCACCAAAAACGGTTGAGTTGGATACTCCCGCTTAAGATTCAAGATCCGCTGCCTGATTTCCATCAGCGTGATCAATCCGTTATCCGCAAGCTGCAGGTTCGCTTTGTAGACCGAGTTCAACGCTTCCTGCATCCGGGGCATTTCTTCTTTCGATAAGTATTTATACGGGTTATGCCATTTCATCATATTGATATCGGACAGATTCGAGAGCAGCCGCTGCATGATTTGCTTCGAGCTCATCTCGAGGGAAAAGACGAGCGGCACCCCCTCTTCCTTCGTGCTCTCCCATGCGAGCTGGATCGCGAGCGCCGTCTTCCCCATCGACGGACGTGCCGCGAGGATGATGAGTTCGCCTTCCTTCCAGCCCCCCGTCAGCCCGTTCAACGCAGGGAACCCGGTGTTCACCCCCGGCATCCCCCTCCGCTCCTCATAAAGAGATTCATAGAGTTCCATAAGGATACTCTCTTTCGTCTCCTCGTCATGACTCTGTTCGTTATGCATCTCGATGAGCACCTTGTACAGATCCTGTGCAGATTCCGGGGTGTAATCATTCAAAAAATGGCTGGCCGAATTCCGGATCACACTCAGGTCATAGTATTTCATCACGATCTTCTCGTAATAGCCGAGATTCCCAACCGACGGACAATGAGCCGAGAGCTCCAGAAGATAGGTGACACCCCCTGCATTCTCGGTTTGATCCTGCAGCTCTTCCACAAGCGTCACCGGGTTGATCTCGACATTCTTCTTCTGCAGATCCTTCATCGCCCCGAACACGATCCGGTTCCTCGACTGGGTGAAGTGCTTCGTCTCGAGGCTGACCTGGTGGATCCTGCCCTCTTCCAGCAGCACAGCCCCGAGGATCATACTCTCTGCTTCATGCAGCAGCCGTAAGACCGCTTCATCGCTCCCAAGGTTTCTTCGGTCCGCTCCCTCGCTCAATGTGTTCAAGCCGATCCACTCCCTCCTTCTCCCATTCCCCAAGCATGTCAAGCACCGTCGTTTCCGTCTCGGGACTCACATAAAGCTGAGAGACACCCGGGATATATTTGTGCTGTCTGATATGGTCGTCCAGCCGTCTTTTCACCTCTCTAAAACTACACTCCCTCAGCAGTCCGAACCATAGATTCATCGTTGTTTCCGGAAGCTTCTTTGCCGGATACGCCAGATGCAGCAGATTCATAAGCTCCCTGAACTCATTCTTCGTCATAATCGTTCAAGCTCTCTTCCAGCCGGTCAAGCATCGCATCCAGCTCGGCCATCCTCTTTTCCGGCGACTCCCGTCTCTCCAAGGCTTTCAGCAAATACTTCGGACTGTGAATCGTGGCGTTCGGCTCATACACCTTGATTTTCTCGAACTGCTCATCCATGAACGCCTTCAGCTCGTCCACCGACATCTCATGCAGGCTGATCTTCTCAAGCGCCATCTGATCGACCGGTGATAGCGAAAAGCTTCCGCCCCTCCTCACCAGGAAGTGCTCCGTGATGAGCGCCAATCTATCTGCCATAGTATTCGTTAGGGTGGTGAGTGTTTTTTTCTTTTCGTTCTCTACGTTCTTTACATTCTTATTTCTGTTACCGTTGCTGTCCCAATTGTCCTTCTTTGCTGATTCACATCGCGAGGGCAAAATGATGCCGGCATCCCCTTCGTGCCGGTTTGTATCGGTCATATCCTCTTCATTCAATGTAATATCCACAGTCTGCGGATCCCTTACAGGGTCCCTTGCCTCCCTCACCGTAAACAGATACCCGCTCCTGAACTTCTCTGCAGTAAACAGTCCTTCCTTCTCAAGCCGCTTGATCGACCGCTGAACCTTTGACGAACTAAACCTCTCCTTCTTCTTCCCGTTATAAAACACAAGCTTGTCCCGAAGCTCCCCGATCGACTGCACATACTGCCCCTTCTTCAATACCCGGTCACCCACCACGACACCATCCTTCACCACCGCATGATTCAAAATCCACAAATAAATGCGCACATCCTCCGGGTGACAGAACACCCTGGACTCCAAAATACTTCTCTCAAACTTCGTCCACCCAATCAATGCCATTCCAAATCACTCCTTTTTCTTATTCACCTCCTATATATTGATTTAGTTGTGAAAAGGACACCTTTGATTGAAAAAAATTTATATTTCTTTCCCAAATGATTTAATTCGAGATCAATTGTTGTTACCTGGCTGCATTACATTGAACAAAATGGCCTTCTGCAAAGCCACCCTGAACCCACAGCAAAAAGAGCAATCCCGGCACCCTTTGCCAAGATTGCTCTTTATCATTTAAGGATCTATATTCATCAGGAATCCTCCCTTTGAAGTAAATCACTTGTTCGTTTATGATCATTCCTTCACGGAGATCGCAATGGGAAGCACGAGGATGGTTCTTATGCTTCCTGTCCCATATACGGTTAAGGCGTTACTTCTTATTGAAAAAATCTTCTATTCGCTAATCAGGCTGACTCAATACCTTTTAAGCACTACTTGGTCTAAACTTCTGACAGGCAGACAGATACTAGACTAGCGAAAAAAATTTATTTTGTGTGTGCGATTTACTTCATGCAAAAGGAAGCAAGAGTACCGTCCCCGTGCTTCAGAAAGAAACTCGTAATTCTTCTATTTTTTCATAGCCCTGATTTAAGTAATTTGGTAAAATTGATGAAAATGTTATTATTTACCGGGGGAAATATTTTATGGATATACAGCGTTTTACAGCATACTACAATAAAAAAATGAAAAATAATTTAACAAAAACTAAGAGGTTACAAGAAATCAGTGATTTTTTTCAAGCAAATTCTGGAGCAAAAGTTTCATTTACTAACGAAAAAGAGTGCTATTTATACATAGTAGATTACATTAATTCTCGAGAAGATGAAGCTGAGGACATACTTGATAAATTGTATTTTAAAATGGAATATTCATTTTCTACACAAAATCCAAATTATGTTTTTGATTTTAAAAACACAACACAAGATAGTGTTGTATTTTTTACTAACTTTAAAAAGCTTTTCAAAAAGAATAAAATGAAAAAGAGCAAGGTGAGATTTGGAGAATTTGAATTTACCTTGTTAAATGAAATCAAGTTAGACAGCCAACAAAATATAGTTGTATGTGACCTGGAGTATAGAGAATACACTGAAAATCCCATATCAGGGAAAGAGCATTTAAAAAATCATGGTCCCATTACTGTAATATTTGATTTAAGGAACAATAAATTCATTTCTTCTAAATCGGCGAACTATAAAAGTCATAATAAACTTGTAAGTTATTTCAAATCGATGGGCTATAATATACAACCAATTTATATCTTAAAAAGGGTCCAAACATTAAAGAAACAGAATACAACTGAATTCTCAGCTACAACGCTGTTAATTATTAATTTGCTTTATGAAACAATACCTGTTTTAGGTTACAATATAAATTTAGAATCAATTAGCTTTACTAATTTAGATTCACAAAATATTCAGGGTGTGAAATTAAAAGGCACAGATTTGCTTAAAGCACCTGAGGTACTACAAAGAATACATTCAAGCGATGAAGTACACACAGTAAGGTTATTCTTAGAATTCACCGACAAAAAACAAAATGGAATTGAAGAATACTTTAGTACAACTTTCACAATCGATTTAAAGAATAAGCTTGCATTTATCTTTAGTGAAGAAGACATTAGCGAGTATAGGAGAAGAGAAATATGTATAAATCTCCAAAGTAGCCTCATGCACTTGATTTATGCTGAAGATACTATCTCTAAAGGTGAAAATATTATTCATAAAGAACTTCCTAAACCTAAATCATTAAACCAAACTGTAAATGAAATTCAAAAATCTGTACTTAAAAAAGTAAATGACGAAAAAGATAGAATTGAGATAAAAAAATATTTCATCGAAACGTTCCCGGTGATATTTTCCATCGATTCATAAAGGAGGTTGGTTATGTTTTTTTCTAACAGTTTCATTATTGTGGAAATTAAAAATTTTAACGCTGAAAAACATTTAAAAGACCACTCTTTTTTTGAAGACAATGGAAATAAGAATTTTTCTCGAAAGTTTTTTTCCATCAATTTCTATAATAATAGTTGTATGGGGGAGGTTCATTATACCAATTCATTTGAATATGGAAAGATGAATGTAATAAATTTCATTAGAAAGTTTAATTATTTTTTTCTTTTTACATCTAGTGTTCAACATATTAAATATTTCAAACGGATTATGAACCATTTGAGCAAAGGCGAATTGAAATATCATATACCTAAAATCCCCTTGAAAAATAATAATGAAGATTTCACAAATATCGAAAACTTCAATATATCCCAATTTGATAACGTTTATGGAATAGTTGGAACACTTAATACGAATGAACATGCATATTTAATAAAAATTTACAGTAATGGCCTTGTTACATTTCCTTTGACGAATAATTTTGAAATTATTGAGGATGTAATAAAATTATCAATACAAATTGTGACGCGTTATGAATAAAGAAAGTTACCTTGACATAGCCTCAGATTTTCATTTATTTATTGAGGGAATTACAACATCCTCAATTACATATCTTGCTTGGACTTCAGCGGTTGTAGCTGCCTTATTAGCTTTAACAACAATAATTTTTAGCCAATTTAATGAAAGACTAATATACCATTCTAATGAAATTCTGGGCGAAATAAAGAAATTAATTAAAATAAAGGAAATTACTCCTAATGAATTTAACTCCAAACTAAGTGAAATTATTAATATTCTCTCTAACCAGATTGTATATAAATTCACTTACATATTCTTTTCTATTATTTCATATTCTTCTTTGATAATTTGGTTATTTTCAGGCATGGGGTATAAAATTAATCAACCCCAAGAAGATCAAACATTGGGTAACTCTTTTGTTATTACACTTTCAACAACAATTATTTCTGCTACATTTTTCTTTCTGCCTATAATATTAAAACAATTCAACAAGAACCCACCGTTAAAAATAGATAATAAGAATAGAATAAAATATAAAAATGTGTCTAATTTCTTTGAATCTAACTTTAACATTTCAGATAATGAACTAATAGTTGATTATTTGAGTCCATCAATAAAAATAAATTTGGATTATAATGAAAACGTAATATTAAAATTTCATCATGAATTACCTATAAAAGATTTATATTATATTTTTGAATTCATAGATGAAAGTAATAATAAACAGTTATTGAAAATTAATAATGATTCATCTAATTTATATATGGAATATTTGATTCATTCATCTTTAAAAGGAGAGAATAACTTTAGGGGATTATTTGAATTAATTAAAAATTCTACTCAACTGAGACTGTATGTGGTTACTGGAAATAGGAAGGATAGTTTTGTTACAATTATAAACTTGGCACTTGAAAATTCAGGTCTTGACGAAATCAGGTTGTTTTGCGAGGAATCGATTAGAATTTCCCCTCCTCACTGGGTAACATCTTTTTTAAAAAGTAGAGATAAATTTAAATGTTATATTGATATTGACCAAGTAAAAAAATACAAACTAAAACATAAAAATAAATGAGGAAGTTTAAAATAAACTTCCTCATTTATTTTTATTTTAGCATTCACAATCACTACGTATGGCATTGCCGAGATAATTCGTTTTAAGTGCATTATTCGTGTGCGTGACCTGCTGTCCACCTATGTCATGATTCTTTCATGTTGTGTGGCTCTTCTTTTAAGCCCCCCTGATATCGTCCCTTCATGAACAACCAAGATGCGGTCAATGCAATCCGCTTGTCCAGCATATCAATCAACTTCACAATCGGGTACGGATTTTCACAATAATGACCTACGCTACTTATAATTTCATTTAGACGATCGAAGTAATCTCCCTCTCTCATCAAAATTACTCTCATATAAAAATTCCATTTGCTCTTCTTTGCTTCTCATTGATATACTTACATGATTCTTAAAGTCACCAGCTAACCTGTCTAACAAGACATTATATTGATTCTTTATTTCCTCATTAACTTCAATTATATTAACAACATCTCTATCAACCATACTTACATTAGTTCTCCTACTTTGTATAGAAATTAAATCATCTTTTCCTATTCTAAATTCTTCAAATGCATTTATTATATCTAATAAGCTCTGTAATGATCTTCTCTAATTAACAGTATATTTTGTCCTACTTTCTTTTTGGTTTCAAATAATTGTTTAGCAAATGACTTCATATTTATTACACTGGCACGCTTCCATATTTATCTGCCTCATACTTAAATCATATAAACTTGCCCATAATTCATTATAAAGTTTAAATTGATATTCAGAGTATCTTGCAACGTCTTGCAAATGATTTTTATGATCCTCGACCATTTTTTGTGAATTTAACCGGACATCTTCTAACTTAACATTAAAGTCGTTCCTTAAAAATTCAAGCTGAATTTGATGTACATTTTTTGATATCTTCTAATAATACTCTATTTTTTTGTTGGTGCACCTCAGATAAAAGGTTTGTTAGTAAAGTAGGAAAGAACTTTAATATACCAAAGGTACCTAATGCTCCTCCAAAAAAAGAAGTAATTAGTATTAACATGTCCCAAAACATCTACCTACTCCCTTTCTTCCCTATGTTTCTCAAAGGATTGCTTGATCAGATCCATAGCATCATCAATATCGTTAAAACTTGATGCACCTAATTCAACGTCACCATTCCCCCACCTTCCTAAATTGGTAACATCTCTACAAAGTCCTTTCGGATCGTGTATTTCGTCAAAAGCCATATTTAAACTTAATCGAAGTCTGCTTTTTTGAGGCACAATGTCTACAAAGTTAGTAGTGATTTTATACGCAATATATAGTTTTTTATATTCTTCTCTTACAGAAGTATCTAAATTGCAAATTCTTTTTCTTAATTCCTCAAACAATTCTAGTATTTCGCCAGTTAATTCACTATAATCATTGATTGTATAAGTAACATTATCCTTTTCATGTGGTTTTTTCTTATAAGCTGCTAGTTCTTGATTTGATAGTTCAGGATACCCCCAAATTGAAATGGCTTTTTCTACTAGTCTTTTTCCTCTTTTTATAATTTCTTCTTCATTCCATTCTTCAAGCTGACCCAAACCTTTATTTAAACGTAGCGGACTATCTGCAAATCCACCCTCTATGTCTCTTTTAATAATGAACGGTCTATCACTTAATTCAGAGTTATACCTGGTAAGTGTAAGATTCCCTAATGTATGAAGATATTTCTTTTGAATGTTTTCCCAATCTTCGCCAAGTTGCTCTCTCCACTCATCTGACAAGTTTTTATTTTGTGGCATTATATGTTCTATTGTGTAAGCTTCAATATTTACGATTTCTTTTCTATTCTCGTTCTCAAGCTTTCTAAGTATATAATTACGATTTCTAAAGTTATAAATATCCTTTACCTTTAGTTCCCTTGTAAATTCATCATTGTCCGGAAACCTTTTATATGAATCTTTAAGTATAAAAGCTGCCTGCATACTCTCCACGTACTTATCATTATCCAATTCCTTGCTTAACGTTGAAAATGTTTTATTTAGTGAATTTGTAGGAATTCCACATATCGCTCTGCGGAATACATATGACTCTACTAATTTTAAAATTGATAGAAAGTTATCCTTGGTTAAGATTTGATTATTATAATCATCATAAACTTCAAGCAAGAACGGATAGGATACATCAACCTTTAAAGAATTAATATCTTTTAGTATATCGTTTATTTCCTGATCTCTTTCTGTCTGAAAAGCTAAGCGAACAAAGTATTTAGAGTATTTGTAGATATCTCTTAAAATGTCTTCTATAGTAGAATCATTTTGCCTAGAAGCGTACTCTTTAAACTCAGAATACACTTTCTTAATATTAGGTATGCGCCCGGTTTTTAAAGTTAGATAATCACGCATAAATCTATCAAATATAGAAGATTCGTTATAATTACCAAATCCCTTCTCCATTGGGTACCAATAATTCTTATAAAGCAACTCCTGTTCCTTTGGTTCAAGTTTCATTAACACGTAATTTCGAATTAAATCAGCTTGAGATAACTCAAGTCCTGTCGAGTTTAAACTTTCAAATATTAATTGTGGATTATCATGATCTCGATCAAGAGAGATATCAACGACAATAAGTTTATTTATACCATGATAAAGTTTGTTTAAATTAATTCCGCTTTTATATATTTGATCAATAAAAAATCGAAAGTTCTCAAAGACCCTAGTTGAATATTCGTCCGGTAAATCTCTATCTTCAATTAAACTTAGTAACGTTTCTTTATCGGATTTAGTTAACAACATTTTATGATACAGATCATCCTCTTCATCATTATTTACAAGATACCTATTCTTAATTTTTTTACTTGTAATCTCATGAATCTCTTCATTGCTTTTTATGGCTTTACCAAGTGCTAACAACAATAAGGTTAAAGTTGTCATACGTTGCTGTCCGTCAATAACGAGTAATTGGGGTACAGCAGAAATCTGGTACAAACCTTTTTCTATGTAAACTACAGAACCTACGAAATGTCCCTTTATCTCATCATCGTTTGAGGCACGAATAATATCATTCCAAAGCTGTCTGCACTGCTCCAATGTCCAACTATATTTCCTCTGATAAATCGGAATAATAAATTGCTTTGGACCTTGAAGAAATTTCAAGAAGTTAGTTTCAGAAGCTTTCATTTTAAAATCACCCTTTTTTAGAATCTATTTCCTATAATTTTAACAAATAAAAATCATTAATTTTCAAATAAGTGAAAATTTCAGTTTAGTAAAAGTCCCTAATCCATATACACCAAAAAGAGAAGCCCTTTAATTGCGACTTCTCAACTGCCAGTCAACTTATATACAAACATAATTAAGCGAATTATAATAAAACATTAGCCTTGTCTTCCCTAAGTTCATTTATCATTTTTACATAGACTTCTTTATACTTAATTGCATTTTGCCCAATTGAACAATAATATGGATGTGGTAACCGGGATGATACTGGATATTGTAATTTTCCTGCTTTTTGCATTTGTTTCAATGTCTTTTCTACTCTTTGGCTTAATGGGACAATGATCTTAGGTTTTACAATATTCATTTCCGAAATGAATGACTCAGTAAAGAGAGCGGGTAATGGATCAGGTAAGTCATAATAATTAAGGTTTTTATTATTTTTCACAAATCCAAACCATGATAGATTGGTCATGTGAACGGCATTAAAATACGTTTTATTTCCTAATTCATCGATTATAGACTTAATAAATTGTGCACTCTGTTCTTTATCACTTCTATTAATGTTTGGTACTAGACTTGAAACTGACTCAAAGTCCAGAAAAGGTATGCCTGTCTTACCAGCACCATTTCTTCCTGGATTAATCCCACAGAGAACAATTCTTGATGCTTCAGATGAATAAACCAATTTGTAGTAGTTACTAACTAATTCAAAATTTTTATAGAAGCCATCTAGTACTGTTATGTTTTCGCTCTGTAGAAGCTCTCTTATTTCTAAATCACTTTGTATATTTTCAAAAAATTTGTAATGTAATTGAAGAATTCTATCCATTTCATCACCCCAATATATTCCATATAACCAAACATTCTACAAAAACATTAAATATCCTTTTTACTCCTTGTTTTGGAGTTTTTGTAGGTTTATGATTAACTCAATATTATTTAAGTTCATTTAAAAAGGGGAGTTGAAAGTGAAGGAAGAAATACTAATCTTAAAAATACATAATGGCCTTAAAGATGGGAAAAATTTTTACGAAGCAGCACGAGGAAACTGGAAAATTAATAAGGCTAGACTCACTCATATTAAATATGTGATTGGCATTAATCGAGGTAAAGTGGTTTGTGCATTTGAGCCTATCAAATGGATGATCATTGAGGAGGGTAGTGATGCCGGTAGAAAAAGGTTCGATGGTAAAGAGGTTACTTCCGAATTGTTAAAGAATTTCCAAGAAAATGAGCAGAGTCTGTTAAGAAGATTTGGTATCGGCCAGGCGGTGGCTTATTGTTATATGAATGATATTTCACTTCCAGCAGATTGATAAAAAAATTAACTACATAGTATAACCTGCCCCATTGGCAAGGGCAGGTTGATAAAGATCTTTCCTTTAAATTCAAGTAATAACTATAAGATCCGGAAGAATCCGAATCTTAATTAATAGAAACTTCATTTTACCTATAAACACTTTCCTTTATTACCTTAAACGCCTGTGCAGGATACTTTAGTAAAACGTCTAATGAAACAGTATTTAACAATTCATCATTCTGCAAAACTTCAATCTGCTTTTTCACTGAATTAAATAACACCTCAACATGCCCAATCTGATAAGCCTGAACCTTCCTAGCCCGATCAATAGAAGTATCATCTAAGCTAGTGAATACCTTACTAGATAGCCGACGCAGCATCCGCCACAACTTAATCTCCTCACCAGACTTCATAAACAACTCCGGAAGCTCCTGAGCTTGCTCAAGTAAAGTAATCGTCGTCAACATATGAGACTGAATTCCATAACCAACCGGACGAATCCCATGCTTCAGCTTACGCCAACTCTCAACTTCAAACCTCACCCGAGGACCTTGTATCTTAACATCTTGAACTTGCCCATAAAACTCAATCCCATTAGCAACTTCAGTCTCAGCACTAACCTCACTAGTCACATACAACGCCACATACGCAGAACTCTGCCAACCTTTCCTTAGCCCAGCAGCATCCAACTCGAAATATCCATCCCTCTTATAATCCCGATACATCCTAGCATCATTCACCGTACCTACCAACACCTTCTCATCAAGCGAAGACTCCCAGTGATTCCATGCTCCAGTCGGCAAGACGCCCTCCTCCTGCAGATCCTCAGGATTACTCTCAACAAGCCGGTCAACTAACCGCTCAACCAACACGGTTGAATTCGGCAGGAACGGCAGCCCGCCAATATTCACTTCATCAATACTCTTATAAAAAGGATGCTCTAAATAAGCCTGCTCTTCATTCCAAGGGAACAGTACATATGCTCCAAAGGAATATCGCTCATAGCTGTCACGCTGATCATGCTTCTTCACCAGCGCATCCCGGTAGCGGTGCATCGTATTGATGTCCTCTTCAAGCGGTCCGACCTTCTCGGCATCACCCGTCCCAAAACCGAAATCAATCCGATATTTCGCATCAAACACATAATGATATCTGTTATGCGAATGCTTCTTCTCGACTTCAAGCATAATATCAGGCTTCTGCGTCACCGTAGGCAGCTTTCCTTCTCTCTTCTGAAAAGAAAGAACAATCCGCTCGCCCGTCTGAGGATGAGTAAATACCTGTTTTGCATTTGATGACTGGTCCAGATCAACAAACAAAGACCCGTGACGGATTGCCACAACGTCCTGGTACTCCGATACATAGTTTTTCCGCAGGATCTGGCCCATCTTCAAATACGTCCAATACTCATAAAGAGTCGCTACATCCTTCACAGACATCTTAAACAGCTCGCCTTCTAACGCCAGCCCTCTCGTAACCACCAAATAAATCTTATAAACATCCCGGTACCCAATCTTCCGTTGAATCACCATACTCGTCACTGTTCGATCAATGGAGCTGATACTCTTCCAAAACGGCTTGTTCATATAAGCCTTTAACTTCTTCTGCATGGACATGATGTTACCCAGCAGTTCCTCATCAACCGCCCGCTCATACCTGCCTGACTGACTGGCAACCCTCTTAGCCAAATCCGCTAACTTGTGTGTTAGCCGCTCCATCATCCACTTTACAAACCGATTCTCTAACGTATCGTAGGTAATCGTTTTCCGAGCATTTAAGCCTTTCACTGGGAACACAGGCTTATCATGCAGGACCATACCATTCTCCGTTTCAACAAATAAACGAGGGTTGCGGCGTAAGTGCTTTCTCCCCTTGCTATCCAGCTTCTTGATCCGCTCACCTCTTACCATCTGATGCTCTGTCAGCAGCTGATGATGCGGCTGCTCCTCAATGCGCTGAATCGACTTGATAAAACTTTCGAAATAAAACTCGATCAACCGGTAAAACTCAGTTAACGAAGGATTCTCTGACAAATGATTCGAGGCTCCTAAAAACGTCTTCTTAATAAAATGAAAGGCCAGATTATAGACTTCATCATTCACCTCTTCAAGCAGCTTACGGTAATCGTCCTTATAACTTAACTTCGTTGGGAAAATCTCAAGTGTAACATCAACTAATGTCTTCCCCTTATGCTTCACTTGAAAGCTCGTGAATCCGACTTCATTAATGAACTGCAAGTTCCCCATCAGAATCGGATTATTCCCTCTCCCAACAGGCTCAACAGCATTCCTTAAACCCGGATGCTCATGATAAAATGTTAATGCCTTATCATTCTTCGGGGAAATCACAAGCTGATAAGTGCCATTCTCAAAGAAAATAGGAGAATATGAATGTCCCTCTTCGACTTCAAGCGAATCCGTCTCCACATCATAAAGTTCAACTGAATCTATGTTCTCCCCGTTCACCTTAAACCTCATAGCCTCTTTCTCTATCACAGAGTGCTTTCGATACTGTGAAAGACTCTCAAATCGGGCATTATATGGAGTCCCCTTAATATAAAGCGACAAATCCTCCGTTTCAATGTACAGAAGCTCTTTCGTCTCCGATCCACTCATCCTTAACTACCCCAAAAAGAAGTGAAGCCGTCATGCATAATCTTTGGTATCATATTAGACAGTTTTTTAGCTGATTTCGAGAAACGAGCTTCTTTCACAATCGACTCGACATCTTCATCCATCCACTCATGACTCGTACAAAAACTGAACAACTTCTTCAGTGCATCTTCCGTTTTAAGATCATTACCAGTTAACCGCGGAAGCACCTTCTGAAGCAACTGATAATCAAACGCCTCATCAAACGCCATCAGTTGCCCTTCGTCGTTATAAATCATATAAAAACAAACCTCGTTCCGAACACGGTAACCATAATGAGCCTTAATCGGTTCTAAAATTGAATTCACTTCAACTAGTAAACTAGTAACCTTTTTAACCAAATCTTCATGATCAAAAAAAGCATCCTTCAAATTCAGAAACCTTCCAGCCACCTGCTTATTCGAAACAGGCATTGGTTCAGCAACAGAATCTTTACTCAAGAAACCAAAGTGATCCAGAACCACCTCATTGTATTCAATCGTATTGGCACGGTCTAAAACCTTCGGACTGAATGGATGAGTCGTTTCATCCATATTAACCGTCCCAATGATAAATAGATTGTCTCTCATCAGCAATCGGCCAACTTCCATCTCCTCAACCACAGGAGCAGAGACCAACTCACCTTCCTTACGATCACGGCTTTCCATAACACTCAGCAAATCACTGAAGTAGTATTCCACTCTGGCTAGATTCATCTCATCTAACAATACAAAATAAGGCTTATCCCTGTTTTCGGGTTTATTAGCCTCCATTAATACCTTTGTGAATGGTCCTGCTTGAAATTCGCCTTTAATGTCACGGTAGCCAATAAGATCTGATCCGTCGCTCCAATCAGGTCGGACAGGGATTAAAGCGAATTGTCCGTTATCTGCGGTTGCTCCTAGACTCTCAGCAAAGAGTTGGACGATTTTTGTTTTTCCAGTTCCTGAGATACCGGAGAGAATAACAAAAGGCTTTGTCTTTAAAGAAAGATATAAATTATTAATATCTCTCCGTTCATAATAGAATCCTTTAGTAGAAATATAAAAATGGATATGCTCAACCAATTCACTGTCATTCCTAAACTCGACTGCGGTTTCCTCAACTTCCGGCAACAAATCCTCTGTATTGACTTGTGATTTAGAATAAACAATGTATCTCTCATAATAGGAAATCATACTCTCTAAATCTTCCACAAACTCTCTTTCAGAGGGCATTTCATCTTTTTGATATTCAATGTAAGCAGCAGTTGATAGAGCATACCCCTTTGCTTTACTTGACTCTCCTAGATATAAATCATTATCTTTCTTAATCGAAGCTCTCATTTCAACGTGATCTCGTATCTCTTGCTTACGCTTTAACATCTCTTCTTTTGTGGTTTCTGTTACTCCCTGGGCTAACGTTAAATAAAGTCTACTCATATCTTCACTGAATAAATAAACGATATAATAGCCTCTTTGTGTAGAAGTTGTAATTTCTTTATTCATAATAGCAATCCAAGGTACAGATGCCCAGTTACCTTGACCCACAGAGCCAGTAACAACATATTTATCATTCAAACAAGGAAGCTTTTGAAATTCTTTAGGCACATCATTCCTTACATAAGCTCCAAGCGCGTTCCCTCCGAAAGGTTGTGCCTTTGCTGAAACATAGTTATTCATGATATATAAGAGTTTTTCACGGATCAATGTATTCACCATAGGGTGCTCCTTTAGTGTATTGACTTGAATATTGGGTGTGTACTCTTCATCTATTAAATCTACATATTGAAGCCATTTGAGAAGATTGGTAGTTCTTTCTTTGGCTACACTATCTACCATCAAATTATTTCCAAGTGAATTCCTTACGATTAGTTTTCCTAGTTCAATCAAGACTCTCTTTTTCTCATTTGTTGTATGATCTTCTAATAAACCCAATATTTCAAGTGCGATTCTAAAATACTGTTTATGTAAAATTTCTTCCCTTAATAGATCAATCTTATTAGAAGATTGAATGTATTTGTTAATAAGCTCCTTGTTTTGATGTTGATTCTTATCTAGGAAGCCTAGCAACCTTAAGTCCTGGCGCGCTCTTGATTTGATTCGATACTCATTACCTTCTAGTTGTTCACTTAATCTTTCGGGATGATAAGTACCCTCAATGATTTCCTCTAAAAAGGTCTTTACTTTGTGGATGTGCTCATTTGGCAAATCATCTGTTTTAAACTCTATAAACGAAATCGCTGTCTTTTGTCCATTTTCTACTACCTTTACAAAAGGAAGCTTTGCAAAAAATGACATTATTAATGAAGTTCTCCCCCGTGTTCTAACAAAGTCCTCTTTTGAAGCCACCCGCTTAAAGGAAAATTCTTGCCATGCTTGTTTAATAAACTCATAGGAAATTAACTCCAGTGAAGTCGTCTTTTCTCCACGCCGGAACTTCTCAAATGATGACTCCGTCTCTACATAAATACCTTTTTCATCAATTTTTCTAATGAAGTTTTTATTCTTCTGTGATATGGTTTCTATTATTTTAGTTTGTTCTGCCATTGCTTTTAAGATTTCTATTATCATAGGTGTCTCCTAAACGTCGTTTTCTCTAGTTTAGCAAAAAATTTCCATATAAAATAGCCTTCTTGCAGTATGCGAAGAAGACTTCAATATTTTTTCAATATCCTATTAAAACAACGTATTGATGTATGCCGTTTTCCTATATAGGTCAGTCTTGTAGCACACTATCCTAAAAGAAGGGTAAACTATTTCAATTAAATTAAATTAAATGAATCAACCCTCTACCTCAATCAAAAATATCTTTTCTTCGAACCCGCCGCGCTTCTCAGTTCTATCTTTACAGACAGCTTCTACTTCATCAATCGAAGACCCGTAATGCCTAGCTAATGCATGGATGACCTCTAACAAATCAGCAAGTTCTTCAACTGCCTCCCCGTCAGTTTCAGCGTCACAATACTCCTCTAGCTTTTCATAGCTTTTTTCTTTTAAGTACTTTATGTAGTATTCATCGGTAAGAGTTTCTGTTAAAAATTTCTTCCTCGTCTTTTCAAAACCATTTGAGATTTTATCCCGTAACTAGTTTGTTGGAGGTTGGGATGTGGTCGAAAAGAAAAAAGTTCAAGATATCCGTGTATCTAGAACTCCTCATTATTAATGCAATACAACCAAGCAATCCTCAAAAGGAGCACGGATTTTGGGGACTGTCCCCCGGCGAGTTAATGCGTTAACCGACTGGGGGTCAGATCCTAAAATCACTTTTTTATTTATGTCTTAAAACAGAAAAACATAAAGGGCTAAGTAAAGCTATTGATCACACAAAGGTATCCTCTGAAACATCCGGTTGGATCTATTTATCCTCTCTTAATAACCTATAAATTTCTTCCATATACACATTGGTAATCCGCTCCCGGAGTTCTGCATTTTCAAGTAACAATGTATAGAAATCCATGTTTTGCTCGTACCCTGCCACCAATGCATCTTCGACGCTATCTTCATAGGTGAATTTGAAATCATCAATTGGGTTATTTTTAGCACTCGCTCTTAATCTTCCATCTTTTAATAATAAATCTCGAATTTGCATTGCAGATTTTGATGCCACATCCGGCTCATAATCTTTATCATACAAAGAATTTATTTCATTTATTATTGCTGACAATAACTTCTTATTTACAACCTCTGGATTAGAAGGTGTAGGTTTTTTGAGTTTTACTTCTGGAGTAGATTTAACATCGGCTGTTTTATTTTCAAAAGTTTTTTCTTGCCTAAAGCTACTAACAGTAATTTTGTCAGCGACGTCAAAATCATTACCTCCTCCCCCAACATTAATTTCCTTGATTAGATAAGACAAAAAGTTGTATTTCTTATGCAAAGTAACATTTTCATAGGCAGTAGCTTGAATCAAGAAGATATAACCCTTCAAAAATTGTTTAATTGTTCCACGAACTTCAACCTTCTCTAGTTCTGCCTTTTGATCAAATTCCCTCAATGACTTATCTAAAAGTGACCACATTTTTGACTTATCCTTACTTGTACGCTTATCCTGATATAGATATGTATTAAATAAATCTATGTCATCCGCATCCAGAATACCATATCCATCAATAGCCTTTTCTACATGACGAATATCTGAAGGAGTAATTGTTTCAAACAAAATAGTGTCTTTAAAATAAGGCTCAAAAGCTCTTTTAATATCATCATATTCATTCTTAAAATCAAGAATGAAAGTTGTTTTTTCATAAGGAGGGTAGATACGATTTAGGCGAGATAATGTTTGAACAGCAGAAGTTTTATGCAACTTCTTATCCACATACATAGCCACCAGCTTAGGCTGGTCAAAACCCGTTTGATATTTATTTGCTACAAGGAGCACTTGATAACTACTTTTATCAAATTCCTCTCGCAACTCTTCTTCGCTAACACCATTCATAACCGGCTCTGTATAGTCTTCCCCCTCAATTGGCACCTTTCCAGAAAAAGCAACAAGAGCATGAATATCGGTATAACCATTAGAAATAATGTATTTTTCACATTCCTGCTTATAACGGACTGCCGCTTCACGAGAAGATGTTACAACCATCGCTTTTGCCTTCCCATCCAATAAATGAGCAACGTTTGTTCTGAAATGTTCAATAATTATTTCTATCTTCTGAGCAATGTTAGTATCATGTAAGTCGATAAATCTAGCGATCTTTCGCTTTGCAGCGATGGAATGTAGTTCTGGATCTTCCTCAATCTTTTTATTTAAATGAAAATATGTTTTCCATGTCACATAATTGTTCAACACATTCAAGATATATCCTTCTTCAATGGCCTGCTTCATTGGATACAGATCGAAGGCGCTTTTTTGCCCATGTTCGTTCAGTGTTCCAAACAGTTGAATAGTCTCAGGTTTTGGCGTTGCTGTAAAAGCAATCATTGAAACATTTTCCTGTTTACCACACTTTTGTATTTCATCAAGAATTTTATCTTCTTCTGTTATTTCATCATCAGTTTCTCCACCTGAAAGCACAGTGGTTACAGCATTCATTAAAGTACCACCTGTAGAGGAGTGTGCTTCATCTATTAGAACTGCAAAGCTCTTATTTCCCATATGCCCTAACAAATTTTGCTCTAAAATATAGTAAAATTTATGAATTGTTGTTACGACTATCTTTGTATTTCCCGCCAGTGCATCGGCTAAATCTGTGGATGTACATTTATCATCCATAACCTTAATTTGACCCAATTTATGATCAATTCCTGACACTGCATCTTGCAACTGTCTATCCACAATAATTCTATCAGTAATGATTAGAATAGTATCGAAAATGTTCTTCTCAGAACGGTCATACAGGGATGAAAGTATATGAGCTAACCAGGCTATGGTATTTGTTTTGCCAGAACCCGCCGAATGTTCAATTAAATAATTACTACTTGAGCGGTTTTCAATCATATCATCCATCAATTTTTCTATGCACCGAAGCTGATGGTAACGTGGAAATATCAAACTTTCTGAGTAACTTTTTTTACCTGTGTCAGGATCCTTAGTTTCTTTTTGCTCCACAAAAATAAAGCGCTCAATCAGAAAAATGATCTTATCCTTTTTCCAAATATCCTCCCACATATAAGAAACGTTGATTCCGTTCTTATTATGCGGGTTTCCTCTGCCGTAATCTTCAGATCCTTTGTTAAATGGACGGAAGAATGAGGACATTCCTTTTAGCTCGGTGCACATAAAGACTTCCTTTAAGTCCATCGCAAAGCTAGTTAAACAACCGGATTTGAATTTAAACAGGCGAGTGTTATGATCACGTTCTTCCTTAAATTGCTTAATAGCATCCTCATAATTTTGACCCGAGGTATTACACTTTAGCTCAACAGCAAATATAGCAAGTCCATTTAGGAATATAACCAGATCTATACGCTCGTCCTCTTTATGATAGACCTCCTCCATAACAGACAGGATATTTGCGTTATATAGTCCCGTTGCCTTCTGATTAAAAGAAGTTGCTGGCTGACGAAACATTAGTTGTAGTGTTGCACCATTATCAAATTCCACGCCATTTTTTAGGACATCAATCAAACTTCTACTAGACTTATTAATTTCTTGATTGATAAAGTTTATAATAGTCTGTTCAGTTTTGTTTTTGTAAAACTTTCTCAACCTTTCCATTACATCCGGTTGTGTGTTTTCCAAAAACTGAAGTAACACTTCGGTATCAATTGCCAATCTAGGGTTGTATTTTACTGCAGGGCGGATAAGGTAGCCATTATCCTCTTTTAGTCGTTCTAAAATTAATTGTTGATAATCTTCTTTTTCTCGCAACTGATTTGCTGTTACTGGCATGCTTCTTCAACCTCCTTTAATCGTTTTTTTCCTGTTACATATTCAAAAATGAGGGACTTCTTATACTGCTTCATGGTTTCAATTGATTGTTGCTTCTCACCTAGAATTGCATCGATCTTTGAACATCTGTCATCTAGAAATTTTACTATTTCATGTTGTTCGTCGTATATAGGAGAGATAAATGGCAAATCACCAAACTGTGTTTGAGAAATATTTTTCATACTGTTACTAGAGCCTGTTGCAATTACACCGATCCAGTTCCTAACCCCTATTGATGTCAAATAATACCAAGCGTATTTACAGACAATATTTTCCTTGAACTTCACTTGCCAAAGACGGTCTGGTAAAAACAAATTATTATAATTTTCATCAACATAACCACATGCCCCTACCCATTCTGGAGTATTCATACGACTCACAATTAATCTATCTTTTTTTACACGACAACTAACAAGATCAATTTCATCATCATTTACTTTTTTGTTTTCACTAGGCGAAAATCTATCATGATATACACAGCTTGTTTTCAAAACACCATATTCCCAAACTTCTGCAGGGAAATTCGCAGCATTTACACTAGTGCCGCTTTCTACTGAATCAAGATGATATTTAAGTCGTTTAATTTCCCAATGCTCTGGTATATGACCAATCCATTCGACTTCACTAGTTTTCATTTGTACAGTCTTATCCAACCCTTTTGTCACCGTTTCAGTTATAAGAGACTTTTTATGTTGATTTAAGATCTCTACCTGCCGTTCCATATCGTTAATTATAGAATTAATTTTCGAACATTCGGATTCAAGGAATTTAGCAATGACTTGTTGTTCAGATAAAGAGGGCACACAGAATTTTTCATTGGCAAGTAAAGATGTTAAATCTAAGTTTTGAATTCCTGTAGTTTGCTTAATATATTGCTTGGTTATATCATCTTGATACATAGCAACGAACAAAAATTGTAAATAACCCGGCACAACTAATCTATTTGTCCTGAGTCTTTCAACGAAGTTTGAGAATAACGCATCAAAATCTTCATTAAAGATCACGGTCCGTCCCACTGGTGTTTTTTCACCACCACCAGACTTTTCAATTAAAATATCTCCTTTTTCAAGTTGCAATTTCTTAATTGTTGCTTTGTCGTAATTCCTATAAGTAAAATCATTGTTTTTAATTGACGAATTTTGGTAATCAAAATCTGCAACTCGAATACATATTACATCATTACTATTATTTGTTTCCTCTTCTCCCCAAGCTCCATTATCACGCTTATCGATTAAAAACTTTAATCTATACATATCCCATTCAGAAGGTATATTGTTAATCCAAATGCTATCGCTAGGTTTCATTTGGCCCATCACTTTAAAAACTCGCTTTCAATTAGATTAGCCACTCTTCCAGTAAGGGATTTTTCCAATTCTATGAATTGATTCAACAGATTCTCTGCTTTTTCTGGCTCCTTGTACTTATAGAAAAAACGTGTAAAAGAAAACTCTGCCCCTAACTTCTCCTTATTGGAAGCACTTGCCTTTTTATTCTCATCAAATTCGTATACAAAATGGGCATCAGGTACATAAGGATAAACTTCAGTCTTAAAATACTCCTCAATATCCTGTGTTAGTTTTACAAGCTCCACATCTTTTGTAGAAGGGTCATATAGCACTCTTCCCTTGCTATCCTTTTGTATGACTGCTGTTTTATCCATAACTGAAAGCTCCATTGCAATTCCACGAAGACGGCTAGGTGTAATTCCCTCGACTTCATTCAGAATTTTCTTCAATAGCCTCTCAAAATCTGAAAAGTTCTTATAAATCTCCTCAGATGCGTTTTGGCTTAATATTGTAATAACTTCCTCTGTAAACTTCTTACCTTTTTGATGTTTTTTGAACTTCTTTTCGTCAGCAGCAGAACGAGGATTCATCTCAGATAGTACCTCAAAATCTGTTTCATTAAAGATATGTGCATTTGAAGTAAAGAAGGGACTATTTTTTAATCGGTCAATGTTCTCTATAGAGATACTACCTGTTCTTTGTAATGGCTGGTAAACAGCATATTCTTTATACATAAACTCTTCGTTTTTTAATACCTTACAGTTTGGCCCAGGTTTAAAGGAGGCATAAATCTCAGTTATTGTTTTAATATCCTCACGTGATATCTCTTTTCGCTTTTTACCCAATGACTTTTTGAGTGGCTTCCAAAAATCAACTGCATTAATTAGTTGTACCTTACCTTTACGTTCAGGACGCTTGTTCTTTGAAAGAATAAATGCGTATATACTAATATTAGTATTGTAAAATAAGTCACTAGGCAGGGCGATGATAGCCTCTATCAAGTCATTCTCAAGCATATATCTACGAATTTGACTTTCGCCACTTGTAGTGTTCCCACTAAAGAGCGGTGAACCATTAGTGATAATAGCAGCACGTCCAAAATTTTCATCCATTTTATAGATAGCATGTTGCATAAATAGCAATTGCATATCCCCAGTTGATGGAAGCCCTGCTGAAAAACGTCCATTTTTTCTCTTGAACTCTTCTTTAACTGCTTTCTCCACACCATCAGCCGCATCTTTACCTCCCCATGGTGTACCAAATGGAGGATTTGCAATGACAATTCGCATCGACTGGTCATCGAAGCAATCATTTTTCATTGTGTCCTGAAAGCGAATGTTCTCTGCATTTTGGCCCTTGATAAGCATATCTGCCAAACATATCGCATAAGATTCTGGATTTATCTCCTGTCCAAACAATCTTATATCAGCATCCGAGTTCATCCGTTTAACAAAATCATAAGTAGTTGATAGCATTCCGCCTGTACCGCATGCCATATCCAAAACTGTAGTGATTTTTCCCTCATTAAATAAATCGTCACAGCCCTCTGCTAACATAATATTAACCAATAGTCGGATTACCTCACGAGGTGTATAGTGGTCACCGGCTTCAGCATTTTCAGAAAATCTTTGAATTATCTCTTCAAACATATAACCCATTTTTATTCCATCTATAGTTTCTGGATCTAAGTCCAATTCTGAAAACTTCTTAACAACACCCAGGAGACGGTTATTTTTATCCATTTTCATTATCTCTTTTTCAAAATCTAGACTACGAATAATTTCTTGTATATTGGAGGAAAAACTTTCTATATAGCTGTTAAAGTTGGTAGCAATATTATGTGAATCATTCAATAACTCTTTTAATGTATATCTACTCGTATTATAAAATTTAAAGCCCGAAGCACGTTCTAAAATTCTACTTGGAGTATTTGGATTTTTTTCAAACAATTCTACAACCTTGTCTTTTGTTGAAGCCAGAGCACACTCTATACGGCGTATTATAATCATAGGAATAATTACATCTTTATATTTATCCGATTTATATGTACCTCTTAGTGTATTTGCAATAGAAAAAACCAAGCTAACCTCTTTATTTACATTCATAGAGGTTTCATCAAGCATTACTTTAGTAAAGTTAGATTTTGTCATGTTGTCCTCCTAAAAATTTGCGTCTATTTAGTTAATTACATATCTTTTGATTTCACATCATCCTCAGGGCATAGCTCGACTTCTACAATATCACTAAGTTGACATTTGAGTGCTATACAAATACGCGCCAAGACTTCTAACGACACATATTCATTCTTATACATCCTTGTAAAAGTACTTGCAGCAATACCCGTTGTACTACGAAGGTCAGATTTACTCATATCTCTATCAATAAGTATCTTCCATAACCCTTTATAATTGATATTCATATCGCACCTCGCAATAATTCGATATAAAACACACTATTAATCCATATTAAACTTATTAGTTTTATTTCGACATGTCAATCGTTTTTTCGATTTATCGAATTTTTTCAACTATACTTTGCAACTTTGTGTAAATGGTAATAGCTATTTTTGCATATAATAAGACCCTCATAATAAATAAGCCCCCAAACAAAACAGTTTGAGGGAACATAACCTAACTTCATTTTCAACTTATAATTCACTAAACCTATTGATTACAAGCTATTTTAACTTTATCAACGCCACGCACTGACGTGCCAGTTTGAGGCTCATTTATTTAATCGCCTTTTATATGACCACCTATTGGAGCTAAAAATCCTGCAAGGAAAGCGTCATTTGCTTTTTTGTGTTCTTCACTAAAAGGAATGCGACTTCCATTTGTCTTATGTTCAAAAATTTCTTTTTACTTGTTAAGCTAAACTGCCACGATATTTAAAGAATACAACAATATGCTTCATCAGAGACTGATTACTTAAATATTTTTCTGAAAATGCACTTACACACTTACCAATATAAAGCCATGTGGAATTTATCCTTTTCCTTGCCAAAAAACATACAATTTGCACCCTTACCTGCATATCCTGGAATTCGTATTGGTATCGGCTCATAGGCGTAAGGATACATATAGAAAATATCTTTTGTCTTCTGTCCGGTTCTATTTAAAAAAGGAAAATACTTCATTTTATCTTCATCAATATCTGGTACCATTCCTTTACCTTTTCCTAACTGGACTATTTGACTCAATCTATCTACAGCATTAAACCAGCCAATAATAAATGCCCGTGTTCCTTTATTACCTTAGCTTATCTCAGTATATAACCAATCAAAATCTTTTTTTATTTCCTTCCATGTAATTTTATTTGCTTTTCCCCCACCCCTTTGAAAATTGCGGAGAAACTTTACTTCAATTAAGAAATCTTTTGAATCAACAATAATATCTCTAGTGTCAGGTCCCTGCATATTAAATTTTGCCATCTGTCTAAATGGATAACCTAATCGAACAGTTAAATCAGCTTCACTAAATCCTGAGTCTGCAATATCCTTTAATTCACTTTTATCATTTACATAATTAAATCGTTCGTTAAATTCATCAATAATGAATAGACAATTTGAAATTAAGTACTGATCAATCGTTGCTTGTTTTTTCACCATATATAAGTCCCCATCACTTCTTTTCATTACAATTATTTCAAAAAAATCACAAAAACTCAACAACTTTCTTCCATTAACTGGACCTTTTACGGAATAAAGCTAACAAGGTTGAGGAAGAGCTTTTAATCGATCTTATTTCTAAAGATCTACCATTTATTTCTGCCGTATTAAGGCCCGAGCATTTTCGTGTATTAGAACTGATATTTATAGAAGGGGAAAATAACAAAAATTGTATATGAAGAATCTAAAACTAAAGTATAATGGTGATAATGAAAATAAGATAAAGGGGGAGGAAATTTGAAAAAACTTGATAGGGTAATTATTAAAGGATTTAAATCAATCAAAGACCTGGATATTAAACTAGCACCTTTAAACGTTTTAATAGGAGCTAATGGTGCCGGAAAGTCAAATTTCATTTCTTTTTTTAAGATATTAAATAACGTAGTGAATGAAAATTTCCAAAATGCTGTTATAAAATCAGGTGGAGCTAACACTTTGTTTTACTTTGGAACTAAAGAAACTGAGAATATTTATTTTAGTTTATACTTTGGACAAAACTCTTACCGCGTAAACTGGAAAATAACAGATGATTCTAAACTATACTTTTCATCAGAAGAGCTAGGCTTTTTAGGAGAAGGCTATGATAATCCATTAATTAACAGCTTGGGTTCTGGTCATGTTGAAACACAACTTCTCGAAGAATCGAAAAGGAATCCTCACAGGACAGTAATAGCAGACCATATTATTAGAAACTTAAGACAGTGGAAAGTATACCATTTCCATGATACTAGTGACACTTCCAAGATGAAACAAACTTGCTATGTAGAAGATAATAACTATTTTAGAGAAGATGCATCAAACTTAGCAAGCTTTCTATATTTATTAAAAGAAAAGCATCCAGAAAATTATAAAGCTATACTTCAAACTGTACAATTAGTTGCTCCTTTTATAAAAGGTTTTAATCTTTCTCCATCCAAATTAGATGAGAGTAAAATACGATTAAAATGGTTTAACGAGAAGTCAGATGATTATTTTGATGTAAGTCAGTTGTCAGATGGGACCCTTAGATTTATATGTATATCTGTCTTACTCTTACAACCTAACTTACCAAGTACGATTATCTTAGATGAACCAGAACTTGGTTTACATCCCTTTGCTATAAATGTTCTTTCTTCACTTTTCCAAAGCGTCTCAAAAAAGACCCAAATAATTATTTCCACACAATCTCTGGCATTAATGGACAATTTCGATCCAGAGGATATCATTGTAGTTGATTATATTAATAATGTATCAAAGTTTAATCGTTTAGATAAAGAACAATTAGAGGATTGGTTTGAAGATTATTCGTTAGGAGAGCTTTGGGATAAAAACCTGCTTGGAGGTAGACCAAGACAATGAGACATGTAATGATGTTAGTAGAGGGGCAAACTGAGGAAGCATTTGTAAATAAAGTTCTTAAACCTTACTTTTTAGAAAAACAGATTTTTGTGGATGTTACGATGGTATGTACGAAAAAAGTTAAAAACTTAAGAGCGCATAGAGGTGGTTTTTCAGATTTCGATCAGGTAAACCGAGATATAACTCGTCTCTTAAAATCTTCTCATTTTGATTTGATTACTACATTAATTGATTATTATGGCTTGCCTTCCAATTTCCCCGGATATGGTTCAACTCCAGATAGTAATTGCTATGATAAAGTAAATCATCTTGAAACCGAATTCGCCAGGCATATAAATAATGATAAATTTTTACCTTTTATTATGCTTCATGAATTTGAAAGTTTGATATTCTGTGATGCACATTCATTAACTGGTTTCTTTAGTACAAGAAAGTTGGAGAGGTTAAATAGAATAGCTTTACAATATGATTCGCCAGAACTCATTAATAATTCACCTCAAACAGCTCCCTCCAAAAGAATACTTTCAGAACTAGATAATTATGAAAAGCCATTACATGGTCCAATTGCAGTACAGAATATTGGATTAGATAAAATAAGAGATCAATGTCCACACTTTAATGAATGGATAAGTTATATCGAAAAAATATAAAAATATATCTTAAACCGCATTTTAGTAGATTATTTCAAAAAAATTATATAGAGTGTATAGAAATTAAATCTACACTAAAATGGTTTTAATAAAAATGGTCAATGGCAATTCAGCCACTGACCATTTTTATTATACTTGATTAAAATTCTGGTGACTTTTATTTTTCCTTTATCCTGTTCAATATTTCTAAGGATCTTTTCCGAGTATTTATTGTTTCTTTTTCTAGGTAGTGCACCTTGAATACTTTGTAATCGTTCGAAAAACATTTTTCATATATATTTCCTTCTTTAGTATGCAGTATACTCTTTTTCGAAATAATTTCTTCTACCGTTTCATCACCTTTTATGAGTAATACTGCTTTGTCTCCTTCAAAACGATCCAATGTATATTTAAGGCATTTCATCAACTTTCACACCTTTAGAATTGTAGAGTGCTGCAGCATCCTCATTACCCATAAGCCCTGAGGATCTTCTCCCTAAATTTAGGATCTCTTTTATTTTTTGTATAAATGGTAAAATCCAGTCCAAGCGCATCCAGTATGTCCTGGTGGATTGTTTAAGGAAATTGACTATCCTATATGATATGGGCAACCTCCTGTACGAGCCTCGAGTCATTTTTTAGAAGTTGATTAACTTCCGGGGTGAATCCCCCTGCAATCCCATCGCCAGTAACTGAACGATTACTTGGACTCTCTGCATTGGCTTCTTTATCCAGAAGCCATATCCCGTCTCTTCTCAAACGTACAAAAAGTTCTTCAGGATAATAGGATTTCCTGAGCGGACCAAATTTCCCTCAACAGCTCCGTCAGCTTCTCCCTTGTAACTTCATAACTTATGAATCTGGGTTTGTCAGCTTGAAGCTGTCCCAATGCAAATAAAATTAATAAAGGTTTATGCGGGGCTCTCTGGTCCCCTTTTTTCCATATGGACAGGTTGTTGATTCTATCTTTTAATTCAGCGCTGTTCATTGATTTCCACCTTGCTTAGAAATTTATTTTTCCTATGTAATAGATGAGTTACAAAATCATTGGAAATAATCCTCCACTCTAATCAAAAACACCTTCTCCTCAAATCCCCCACGCTTCTCAGCCTTTTCTATCCGCACTGCTTCCACTTCCTCTATAGAAGATCCATGCTGCTTGGCCAAAGCCCGGATAATTTCCAACAAATCAGCAAGCTCTTCCACTGCTTCTCCATCCGTTTCAGCCGAACAGTACTCGTCTAGTTCCTCATAAGCCTTTACTTTTAAATACTTTATATAGTCTTCATCGTTCAGGACCTTTGTGGAAATCTTCTTGCCTTTACTTTCAATGATTTGAGGTATTTTATCTCGGACTAACTTGTTATAGGTCGGCATGTTAGTGACCTCCTGTTTTTATAATATCTATATTTTAACATTTTAATAGTGGCATACTCCCCCACTTTTTGAACATTCCCCTTAGCGAGTAACAACAAGCACCCCATATTAATTAACGGCAAGTAGTAGATGCTTATCAATAAGTACATAATGAAAAAATATTCTTCGTTTATTTTACATAATTTTTAATAATTCAAACTACAGTTCGTAGAGTTCGTTTTTCCCCATTTGATATTGGTTGTAAAAAGGGGAGAATTCTTTGACAAAAGAAGATTTCGCGAAATTTTCGGGTGAATATTTAAAACGGAGAAGATATGAACTTGGAATGACACAGGCTGAATTCGCTGGAATCCATATGTCAGAAGAAGGCTATAGCAAGATTGAGCGGGGAAAAAGCGTCCCTAGTGCACTGACATTATGCGTCATATATAACAAAACAGGAATCAGTATGGATTATATTTTTAAGGAATTTGATATAATAGATCAAGAGATGAAACCAGAAAAAGAATGACTTATTCGTTAATTGGGGGGATTTACATCAACAAACAAGAATTAATCCTATTCAAAGAAAAGCAAACCTACAACTTTATGATTCTTGGCTTTACCCGTGAACAGGAATACGGGGAGATTTATTTTACCGATCATACTAGAAGGACGACTATTTACAGAGGGTCTGATGTGAAGGAAGTTATTAAGTTGGCTAAGAGAAAAAGTAGGATCTTACATTCAAAGTAAGCACCTACTTTTTCTTATCATGTTATCAATTGACTGAATTGGAAGTTCAAGGCTTTTCCTCCCTCGGCGTTAAAGCGGTAACCGACTGGGGGGGGCAGGCCACAATTTTCCTTAAATCCCATTTAACTCAAGTTCTCTTGTTCCCTCTCTTTCTCATATTCTTCAAAAAATTTCTTCACCTCTTCTTTATTAGATGAAATAAAAAGAGGATGTTTATACCCTTCTTTGACTCCCTTATATGCGGTAAGCTTAAAGACTCCTATAAGTGGGTATTTAGGAAAAGCTGGTAAAGGAACACCGTAATCTTTGGCCCAGTAGGATGACATCACACCCGATTCGCCTAGAGAACGATACCCCCAAAACTCATCTTCTAATTTTGTATACACATCGTCCTCATGACTGTCACTATCAGCATCCCCTTTATAAATAATGAAAAGTTCCAGAGTAGAAAAGTAGCTGGGATCTTTCCCTTTGGGTTGTTTAGGGCTTCTGCTTTTTCCGAATAATTTGCTAAAAAATGCCATTGACCCGTCTCCTTTCAATCATCATTTTTGCTGATATTATCACGCTCATATTTTCCATTAAGTATTGATTAGACTTTCGGCGCTCTCGCTATTGTAAATTAATTACAATAGGATGAGTTATTTACAGTTTAATAGAACGAAATCATAAAGCCAAGCCCTGTGGTTCTACTCAATGACAATTGTTCCTTCCGGTTCTGGATGTGTATTCGATAAGGAATCTGGGAACCAGCACCGCACCGTGAGTGGAGTTTTTGTTAAATATTTCAATATGTAAAACGAAATCACTGGGACATTAGATGCTACGACATTGCAGACGATCTTACCTAAATGGAGCTGCCAGGAAATCCACAACCCATTCCAGATCATGGCCTATATCCAACGTATAAACAAGAAGACATTCGCATATGTATTCTAGAACCGGCACCTGAAAAGGGGGTGTCTGTTCTTTTTTTGCCTAAAAACCCTTACCTTATTAACGGTATGAGTTTATTATTAGTACTTTAAATGTGATTATTCTGATTAGTTAAAATATAAAGGAATTTTAACAATTTGCGGTAAAATGAAGAAATGATGTCAATCTTTCAGAAACATATTATAGGGGTGTCTACACAATGAAAATGAAACTAAACGGATTACTCTTGCTTTTAACGAGTATGGTCATCGTTGGTTGTGCCAACGTAGAAGGCGCAGCCGCACCAGATGAAGAAGCAGATCCGAAAGTAGAAGCCACGGAGAATGCTGATAGTAAAGGTGAAACGGAAGAAGCTGCTCCGGAGGCTGTGGATGGGCCTGAAGCAGAGGAAGCAGTCGCAGAAGAAACCTCAACCGAAACAAATGAAGAAGGGTTTCCAGGATTCGATCTCCTTGAAGTCGATGGTGGTGATTTGTCTGGGTATCGTCAACCGAACGTTGTCGTTGACATTGGTTTTGGGGACCGGAAGTATTGGGCATTCACGAATGAATACGGTCAGCTGGTGCGCGTCATTGCAGACGAAATCATTTTACAGGATGACCGCACGGAGCCGGTAACATCGTCCGGCAGATACTACTCTGATGAGGCAAAGGTTCCCGGCATCGAAAGTGATGTATTGGATGAAGGGCATATCATTGCCGACTCTCTCGGCGGGGTATCAAACGCTTATAATATCACCCCTCAAGACAGCACGCTTAACCGGCACGGTGATCAAGCGTATATGGAAAAAAGTATCCGGGACGCAGGTGGAGCCACTGATTTCGAAGCCATTATCACCTATCCAAACACGGAAACGCAGATCCCTTCAAGTTATCAGTATACCTATACGCTAAGAGGGAACGTAATCGTTGATACATTCGACAATGTGAACCCTGATGAAGTAAACGAATCACTCGGTCTGACAGAAAGTAAACCTTCCAGTTCAACGAGCTCCAGCACAGATACAACGAATTCAACCACAGAAGGCGATCTCTCAAGCATTGACACGGACGGCAGTGGACTGGTGACGATCAAAGAAGCAAAAGCAGCCGGCTTCAGCATGCCAATCACAAGCGATCATTGGTTATACCCTCATATGCGGGATAATGATGGAGACGGGATGGTTGGAGAGTAGGATATCGGTTCAGAAGACATACAAAAAGCTTGGGGTTGGTGCTTACCCCCAAAGTTAGATTTTCGACTCTAACTTTCGGGGGGCGGTACCGTTCCCAAGCTTTTTTCTTATGGCTATCATGTCACCTTGATAAAGTCGAATTTTTTTGTGGCCATTCTTTTAAGATCTTACACTTCCGCAATCAATCAACCACTAAAGATCGAATACCTCACTCGTCTCATAACGCTAAATTTAAACTCTGCTCAGGGTCAGGTCCATAAAAACTATATTCCTTTCCCACCTCATATTCAACGCCTCACCAATATCCAAAGAACCAGAATAAATAGGCTGGCCAAGCTAGCACTCAGAGCAAAATTATGAAAAAGATCATAGACTATTAAACACACAACTCCCCATAAAATAATGTAATTTATAAGTGAGCCAAACCCGCGAGAACTAAATTTCTTCCGGAATAGATTAATCAAGATAAATAGAAGGATTAAAAAAGGGATGAACATTCCAATTTCATTCAGTACCTCACCCGCAATGCCCATGAATGTCAATTCTGAAAACGTTCCATCTGCAAGTGCAATTATTAGTGGTTTCCCATTGCTCTCAGCCGCTTTACCGAGAGAATTATGCATGCCGGCAATTGCATGGCCTTGACCATCCAAATAATAGCTGACGCCTATATGCCTCCCATAATTACCTACCAGATCTTCTGAAACGATATAATTCTCAACATGAAATCCGCAATTATTGTTGAACTGCTTCTCACTAATTAAATTCTCCAGATGAGGCCCCTTGGGATTTTTAAATCCTGGGGCGTTAAATGTTATACCACCGCTGACTTTCAGTGCTCCTTTCTTTTCATCCATAGAATAACCAGGAAGTTTTCCATCCTCTATTTCAAGGATTACTTTCTGGACAAGGAAGCCCCCAAGCGAATGCCCAGTTAAATAAACCTCTTTAATTCCTTTTGCTTCGGCTTGTTCTTTAACCGCATTCATAAACTCCTTCGCCTGGTTAACTTGTGTTGAAACATCTGTTTGCAGAACAACAGCTGCTAAGTCATATGAAATAGAACTGGTGTCATCTGTCCCCCTAAAAGATACAATCAGCGTATCTTCCTTTATAAATGCAGCACCCCAAAAACCAAGAGAGCTCCAAAATGACCCCTTATCTCCGTCTGCATTTAGAACGTACCAATCCTCCAAACCCTCTGAAAAATCGTTAACCCCTTTTTCCTCAAGCGCATCGTTGAATTCAGAAAATGTTATGTCCAACTCTTCATGGCTATCAAATAATGAGGCTACAGGCTTCCCTTTAACTGAGGAAGGATCATCAAAGTCAGCATAAGCCAGATGAGAAAATTTCAACGCGGTTTGAACTATTTCACCCGGTTCTCCTCTCACTTCCTGCCTGCAGGCATCTTCCGTACTCCCGTTTACTTGTTTTATGAGAACATAAGGTAATAGGAGTATTAAGCAAACAATCAATATTTTTTTCATCCTCTGAATAGCCCCTTACTCATCAGATTCTTGCTTTCTTATCGTTTATCCCTTTCGTAAAAGGCCGCACCCAGTACATCTTCCGGGAGGATCACTTCTAAATCGCTGTCATCTCCTGCCGCCAAGCGATCACTTTGATTCAATACGATTTTATCAACCTGGTTCCTCGCCCATCGACCGTTCCCTTTTGCTACTTCCGCTTGATACAGAGTCATTTGCCCCTTGATATATGTCAGGATAGCATCTTTTGTCTCTCC
Organism: [Bacillus] enclensis; assembly: GCF_001456935.1. Classification (GTDB taxonomy): domain Bacteria; phylum Bacillota; class Bacilli; order Bacillales; family Bacillaceae_B; genus Rossellomorea; species Rossellomorea enclensis. The sequence continues at coordinate 430,688 of NZ_KQ758482.1, forward strand.
GGGAACCTTATAATCCCGATCCCTTAGTCCTTTTTCCAGAATGAAGTAGAGCGCTTCAGCGTCAAGACTCGGGAATGTGAAGCGATTTCGTATTCTTGAGTCGAAACCAGGGTTCGATTCCATCAACTGATCAATTTCATGATCATAGCCTGCAAGGATGACGACTACCTCTTTTCGGTGATTTTCCATTAAGGCAATCAGCGTATCAACGGCTTCCTGACCGAAATCATCACGTTCCCCCTGTACGAGCGAATACGCTTCATCGATAAATAAAACCCCGCCTTTTGCTTTTTCAAACGTCTCTTTCGTCCGTTCACTTGTATGGCCCACATATTTTCCAACAAAATCGCTGCGGGTCGCTTCGACGAAATGGCCTTTCTCAAGGACGCCGGAACCACTCAGGAACTTCCCAATGATCCTTGCCACCGTTGTTTTCCCTGTGCCCGGAGGACCCGTGAATGCCATATGGAGAGAACCAAGTTCAGATTTCAACCCTTTCTTCTCTCGTTCTTTCTGAATATAGATGAAATTCAAGATGCGCCTGACTTCATTTTTTAAATCATCGAGGCCCACCATATTTTCCAATTCCATCAATGCTTCATCACGCAGCCCCTTCATCCCTTCCTGATCCCGGCCGGCAAGCCTGTTCGTACCTGCCTTCTTGACGGTTTCGGGCTGAATGACCGTAACCTCATTCACATGTTCATGGCTGATGTAAATGCGATGCTGCTCAAGGATCCGCTCGCTGAAGGACCTTGCCCATCTCGCATTCCCCGCGATGACTCCCTTTTGTGCTGCTCGATTGATCTCCACCTCGATGGCTTCTTCGGACTCTTTCTCTAATCGGAAGGATGATGACTTGAGCATTGCGAGCGTAATTTCTTTCATTTCCTTCGGTGTATAATCCGGGAACTGAAAGAACTTTCCTATTCTCGATTCGAGACCGGGATTCATATCCAGGAACTTTTTCATTTCAAAGCTATAACCCGCGAAAATGAAAACGATCTCATCCCGGAGATCTTCCATTGCTTTAAGAATTACCTCAATTGCTTCAGAACCATAATCATTCTCTCCTCCATTGGCGAGGGCGTATGCTTCATCTATGAACAAGACTCCCCCTTTTGCCCTTTGAATCCATTTGTCTGTATCTTTCGCGGTGTCACCAATGTATCTTCCAACCAGATCTTTCCGTGACACCTCTATACATTTGTTTTCTTCTATATAGCCGAAGCTGTGCAAGATCTCAGCCATCAGCCTGGCTACTTCTGTTTTACCGGTTCCTGGCGGTCCTTCAAATACCATATGGAGAAGCGGCTTCTTTGTATGAATTCCTTGCTCTTCCAAACGTTTCTGTCCATTGAAACTCTGAACCATCGAATGGACTTCATTTTTAATGACCGATAATCCAATCAGTCGATCCAGCTTTTGGGAAAAATGTTGACCTTCAGCTAAATTGGTTGTCTTAACATAATTTTTGTTCTCATGTCTTTCCAAACTCTTTGACGGTTTTAATACTTCACCATTTGAATCCGTGTCGTTCAAGTCATCCTGATTTCTATGTGAATTTGTATTTTCAATTCGCTCTCGCTTGAACTTTTTCTTCCCTCCCGTGTAACCGAGTTCATCCAGGATGTCATGCCTGAGATCAAGTAGATAGCTCTTATACTCACTATCTTCCAGGAGTTGAAAAAGTTCATCAACAGGCTCATTAATCTCATTTATATATCTAGAAGCAGCAAATATTGCATCCTCTCTCGTCCTGTAACCTTCCCAATCTATTGCACCCAGTGCCAGGACATGATCAATGACCCAAAAGCCATGCTCGTTTTCTCTAACTGCCAGCGTCTCTTCAACCGGAATTCCTTCAACAGAATCAAACGATATTCCTAAATAGGTGTTATAAGAAATTCTTCCAGTATCGGGATCATAGGTAGTCATTACGTTTCCATTATCCACCACATCGACCTGAAAATTATCCCTGATGCTATGATATGATCGTTGTTTTTTTATAAAATCCCTTGTTTCCCACAGTGAAGAAGAAGGACTCTCACCAAGCTTGCGGGAAAGCTCATCCACTGCGCTCTCCGCATCCTCCAACTGATCCACAGCAAAAAGATCCTCTCCTTTGGATCCCATACGGAAACCCACCTGATAATATCCATTTGAATCATGTCTGATTGTATACGTGATTGTGTTGCTTCTTTTTCCAAATCCCTTAAATAACCCCATAAAAACCTCCTAATGCTTTTCGACTATCCCCTTACCTCATCCCAGTATATGAAGAACATATTTATAAAATCCTCTATACTCGTTGAATCCGTAATAATCGATACAAATTAAAAAGCATAGCTTCTTTTTACACATATATTCATTTTATTATAATTTTTGGAATTTTTATAGAACATATGTCACAAATTTTTTATGGAACTCTTTTAGGGAATCTTCTAGCGGAGCAGGAAAAGGTTTTTGAACCTTCCTGTGAAATAGGTTCGGTGATTAGAAGATTTTTCGTAGAAAACAGTGAGGGGTGATAATCAAAACTTCACTCTGAAAAGGTAAGAAGTAAAGGGACTGACCCCCCTCCACGTTAATACGTTAGCAGATCGGGGGTCAGGCCCCAATTTTCAGGAGAGTAGGATATTCATATGAAGCCACAAGTAAAAGCTTGGGAGTCCCCAAGCTTTTTTCGTGGCCATGCTCCTTATTGCCCTAATTCCTAACAACAGGAATCCACATTTCACCATATACCATTCCGTCTTGTTCTCCCATCACCACCGCTGTATTCGGAGCACCAACATACGATACCTCTGTTACTTCCATAAGGACTTCACCAAAGGCAATACCGGTAAGCTTGTTAGCCAGCTCTTCATCGGTACTCGCTTCCCCTTTGACAACGATGTATTCCCCTGCAGGAAATTGGATCAGTCTGGATGCCTCTGGCAACGACTCCTTTGTTATGACCCCGACATAGTGCATCATCTTGTTGTTCACTGCTTCATTTACTACAAAAAGATAGTCATTCGCGGCGACATTCTTCAGCTTATCGAGTCTTCCATCTTGATTGACGGCTTGCCAGAATTCTGCTTTTTCCTTATGAATACCTTCAAAGTCTCTGTAATCACTCTTAAGTTCTGTCCCCATACCTAAAACCATGAAGCTTTCTTTTTCTTCTAATAAATAATTTGCCATTTCAAATTTCCTCCTTAATAATTTGTTTTTTGACTTCCTGAGTTTATAATAGCATTGAATCATGTCAAAAAATGATACTGTTTAGGAGGGTCAAATGAAAAAAGTTGAACGGATCAATACCATCATGCGGTATATCAACAACCGATCCTACTTTACCATTTCAGAAATCATGCAGGAATTCAATATCTCCCGTTCGACTGCTATCCGTGATATCAGGGAAATTGAATCCATGGGGATGCCGCTGGAGTCAGAGGTTGGAAGAGATGGCGGGTATGCTGTCATGAACAACTCTGTCCTGCCTTCCATTCACTTTACCGATAGTGAAGTCAAAGCACTTTTTATAGCCTTCATGGCCTCAAGGAATCAACAGCTGCCCTATCTAAAAAGCCGGCAGTCGCTGGCAGAAAAATTACTCGGCCTGATACCGGATTATCAGCAAGAAAGCCTGGTTCTGTTAAATCAAATCCTGCTATTCGAAGGGACCAATCCCAGTAATCCTGATTTACTTGACCTGACAGACCTCCCTCACCCGATGTTAGAAAAGCTCATCCAACTGCTTCTGATGGATAACCATTTATTACTCACCATTAAAGAGGAGAAGTCCATAAAGGCTTATCCCATTTTTATCTTGCATCTTTATCGTGAAAAGAGCATTTGGCTAATAGAAGGATTTGACTTAAAAGAAGAAAAAAAGAGGGTCTTTCCAGTTGACCACCTTACCAATGTAGAGCCATATCACACGAATAAACGAGTAACTAAGAAGAAGGTTCTGGAAAAACTAAGTAAGCAGAAAGAAATGATCAACCTTGTCATCGAATTGGGTCCTAATGCAGTCGCCCAGTTCAAGAAATACCATCCATTTAAATTCTCCATTTCCTATACGAATCCCTACCAGGCCACAGCCATACTGAAGGCTTTCATCAACGTTACTATGCCCGAAGAATTAACCGATATGATCAATTGGCTGCTTTTCCTTGGGGAGGATATCAAGTTCAAGGAAGTGCCGGATGAAGTCTTAACCGGTTTAGAAGAGAGATTGCGGGTAATCAGCAGAGGTCGATGATTTCATCGGCAAGTTCCTTCACAGGCCATTGAAGTTCAGGGTCTGCCTCCCTTCCCACGTTAATGGGGGGCAGTCCCCCATTTTTTAATGAGAAACTAGAGTATCCCCTGCTACCTTAAATCAATCGTCTCCCTTATCAAAGCACTCCTCACAAATAAACCTGCCTTCATTTTTCAAATACGCTTTAATCTCAGTCATCCCTTTATGCTTCGGATAACGCATCTTCACATACACCACATCATCGCCCTTGATTTCTTTACTGCAGATAGAACATTGGGGTTTATTACCGAACACGATTGGCACCTCCACTATAATTCTCGCTTCATTGCTTTAATCAAAAGATATACTCGAAGAAGAAGACGACTCATCCGCCTTCACACAATCAATCGCAATCACCAGTGCAATCACAATCGTCTCCATCTCTTCATCCAGCACCTGCACCCTGTAGCTGTCGCCCCAGCTGAACCACTTCTTATCCACTTCACCTACTACCTTGCCATGCTGCAATACCTGAAAGTTCATATCCCACCAGTTACCGCGCACTTCAATGCCTGCCGCATCGATCGTATAGCGTGCTTTTAAAAAGGAGAATTCCTTCTTGATCGTCACTACATCCTGCCCATTGACCTCAACGTAGAACTTCGGCAAGAAGCTGAATACCTTTTTCGTGATGAGTGCAACTTCGTCCCTGCTTGCATTCAATATGGAGAACGTCTTCGGGACCTTCATGAAGCTTCCCTCCACATAATAACGGTCCTTCTCCTCCTGATCCTTCACCGTGAATTTCCCGCTGAGACTGAATACCTTTTGCTTTATATAAAGTTCTTTCATATAAGTGCCTCCCGTTTTTACGTCTTTCTTTATTTACGGTTGAGATGGGATTTGGTTCCAATTTTTTCATGGTGTGTTTATAAATAAATAGAAGCGCAGGCTTGCTCCCCGCGCTTCCTTGTATACTTATTTAATTTTCTTCTTTCACATCGAGGGGGATAAATGTGTCCATGTTAAGGGCTGGTCAATTATTAGTCGTGAGTATGATAAATATAAGCACAGTTAGCAGTAATGATATGGAAAGTGATATCATTACTGCCGGGATTTTAATTGTTAAATTATTCTTACTATCTGGAGGAGAGCTGAACACCTTATATAAACAAAATATCAAAAGTGCCACACTTATTATTAAAATAGTCCACAAAGATAAGCTTGTATTCATTTCCCCCAACCCTCTCCTTCATTAACGAAAGACGATCATATTCAGTTATATCCCCTTATTTGGAACAATTAAACAGTTTAAACCCAGCAGAGATTCTAGAGGAACATCTCCAACTCACCACGTTAATTGGATGGCAATTAGATTATTTCCTACAAACCATTCAATGATAACCGCCTAGTTTTTAAGGCATTCTTCCGGATCGATGGCAATGGGTTTCCAGACTCCCGCAGCATCCATTTTAAATTGAGAAATCAATACATCCGTATCATTCGTTAATTGATAAAATACAAACCGGTAATCGGCTCCATCCGTGCCGATGAAATCAATGATTTTGACGTACCCATCTTGTTTGACATGCAGCTGTTTTTTGACCAGCTTGCACCAGTCTCCGTACATAATGCCGACGACGGCTTCCGCATCATGCTGCCACAGGTGATAGGCTGCACACAGGAAGTTCTCTCCGTATAATCTCATGTGGTCGATTTTATAAAGATTATGAACCTTCTTCAATTGGATATAGCCGTAATAATAAGCAAAATAGGTGACACCCTTTGATGAACCTTCGATGCTTTCTAGTTCGATGAAATAGGATACGGTGTCTCCATCATCTGGGAGTCTATTCATCTTAATTAAATTCAGATGCCCGATCCCGGCAAACGATTGGAGATAATCATGATAGGAAACCCTTTTTTGATAGTCGTCAGTGAAAAAATTGTAAGCAACAGGAAAGGGCAGCTTTGCCATCCCCACCGTTCCGCACCCGCCCATCTGCTTATCAGTGAGATTTTCTGCCTCTCTTAAAATACTAAAATAATGTAAGATCGTTTCATCAGCAGTGCGGGTCAATGCAGCAGGGAGTTTCACTTCCTTATAGCTTTTTTCATAATAGGGATCAAAAAATTGAAAGTCCTTGAGAAGAGTATTTTTAATGGGGATGCAGGAAGGACGGAAATATTTTTCAAGATCACTGGTACGTACGGGCGAAGACTCTCCTCGTTCAACCGGCTGGCCAAATTGTTGAGGTTCGTATTGGGCCCCCATAACGAGGGTCCATTTCTCTTTACGTGTACGAGGAAAAATCCCCATTATCCAACTTGTAAGCTTCTTCATTCAGCCTCCCACCTTCAAGAAAATACTGTTTTACCTTATTCATTTAGTGGGAAGATTATGAGCCAAGGGGACAGGTACAATGACCCTTCCTCATTTATCTTACTACCTAAAAAAAACCAGGGGACCTGTCCCCTTGGCTCAAACACGTCGAATTACCTAAAGTTGTTGGAGATTCTAAATACAAACAGGTGACTGATGATTGGTTGGAATAGTGATTGTAGATAAACATAAAACTGAGGAAGTTATATGGAGCGTTTGCTGAACAAGCACCATAATGTCGTTTACATGATATGCACCCCAAAACGGAACAGTATACAATGAGTGTGGGTATATATCATCAACCGCCAATATAGGACATTTCAATTTTCCTGGATTTTTGACTTTCTTCAGTTCTGATTTCAGAATAACGATCGTCACGTTTTTCCCATACACCCCTGATTGCTTGCTTCAGTTCCTCATCAGAGGCATTCCCTCGAACCATTTCCTTTAAATCAAACCCACTTTGAGCAAACAGGCAGGTGAAGAGCTTACCATCTGTTGACAGCCTTGCCCGAGTGCAACTGGAACAGAAACTTTCTGTCACGGAAGAAATAAATCCTACTTCAGTGTCGGTTCCGGCATAACGATACCTTTTTGCCACTTCTCCAAAATAACCAGGCTCAACAGATTCTAATGGGTAATGACTATTTATTAAATCATGAATCTCCTTCTTACTGATAACATCTTTATAATTCCAGCCGTTTGTGGTTCCAACATCCATAAACTCAATAAATCGAAGGGTAATGCCTTCCTTTTTAAAATAATGGACCATTGGCATGATTTCATCGTCGCTTAAACCTTTTTTCACTACCATATTCACTTTTACTTCCAGGCCTTCTTGTTGAGCAGCTTTAATCCCATCTAATACCGGCTGTACTCCCCTTCCCATATCGTTGATTTTCTTAAACACTTTATCATTCAGGGAGTCCAGGCTCACATTGACCCTTGTAAGGCCAGCTTCTTTCAATTGTTTGGCATACTTCGGAAGGAATACTCCATTTGTGGTTAAGGCGATATCTTCTATTCCTGATACTTTATATAAGCTTTCAATTAAATCGGGTAAATTTTTTCTGAGCAGGGGCTCCCCACCTGTGAGCCTGATTTTTTCAACACCAAATTCAGAAAAAATGCCTGCTAAACGAGTGATTTCCTCAAAAGAAAGGATTTCTTCTCTTTCTAAAAATGGATAGTCTGCACCAAAAATTTCTTTCGGCATGCAATATCTGCAGCGGAAATTACATCGATCCGTTACAGAAATCCTCAAATCACGAAGAGATCTGGCTCGCTTATCTACTAAATGTTCCATGCATTGCTCACTCCAATTAGGTATATCCTCTTTTCTGCCTATTCGATTCTCTTATTTTATATAAGTATCAAAGTCTTTCTTTGTATTAATATTATGAAACGCTTCAATTTCTCCAACTTCTTCTTCACTTAAGTAGAGTACAGAGAAGCCTTTCAATACATTACCCATTTTGTAGTCTTCACTAACAAGCAGACAGTAGATTTTCTCCTTAACAGTATCCCGGTACACAGCTAATAAAGGTTGAAGCTTACCATTGATGATTGGAACGATCGCATCATATCTTGTGTCAATTTTACTTACTAATCGATTGACTAAGCTGCTTGTCACCAGTGGAACATCTATAGGCAGTATGACGTACCATTCCGCTTTATACTTACTCATGGCAGTATAGATCCCCCCTAAAGGTCCGCATCCTTGGAATTCTTCTAAATCCTCTGTCACCTGTATGTTTGGTAAACCATTGAATTGGGAGAATAAAGCTGCGCTTGTTACAATGATAACCTCATCGGTGATTGAAGAAACCGCTTGTAAGGAATGCTGAAAAAATGGCTTTCCTTTGTATAGTGAAAAAGCCTTGTCACTTCCAAATCGTTTGGATTGGCCGCCGGCCACAATTACTCCGGCTATTTTACTATCACGCATAATCATCCTCCTTAGTTTGAAAGAGCTTTCTGAACCCACTTAAGATACCAATGTGAAAATTCTTTCATCTTGTCTTTCGAAAAATAGGCGATGGTGTCCTTTTGATTTTCAATAGGGAAAGGTGCTATCACCGCAATCACATTCTCGACTTCCTGAAGGATTCGATCATCACTCCGCTCGCGGAGAAGGACCACCTTTGGGTATCGTTCCTTTTTAAATCCCTCACATATAATTAAATCCGTTTTAATATAAGAATAAAATGAGAGAATGTCATCAAGCTTCCATTCCTTTCTCGAAATGGATAACTGGAGCACTCCATCACCTTCTACACCTGATATCTCTGCCCCTGCCTGCTGATGAAAAGTACTATCGGTATTTTCAACCGTATCCGGTTTTCCCCCATGTCCATGATGCTTGCAGGAAGAAACAGAAATTCCAAATTCAGAAGCCCATTTGATCATGTTACAAACTAAGGAAGTCTTCCCGCTATTTTTAAACCCCACTACCTGCAGGACCGGAATATCATTGAACAAATCCCTACACCTCTTTCCATTCAAGTTTTACTTTCCATTTAAATACGATTACACTAACAACAGAGGTGAAAACAATGTCCAAATTTACTCATTTTAATGAAGAGGGAAGAGCGAAAATGGTGGATATATCCAGTAAGGATGAAACCGTCAGAACGGCGATTGCCCTCTCATCTATTCAAGTTAATAAAGATATTTATCAAAAAATAGTAGACCATGATTTTAAAAAAGGCGATGTGCTTGGTGTGGCTCAAGTTGCCGGAATAATGGCAGCAAAACAAACAGCTACTATTATTCCTATGTGCCACCCAATTCCAATCAGCAGTGTAAATATATCTTTTACATGGAAAGAAATAAGTGAAGCTGCATACGATTTGCATATTACTTCAGAAGTGAAAACGAAAGGGAGCACAGGGGTTGAAATGGAAGCTTTGACTGCCGCCGCTGCTACAGCCCTTTGCGTGTATGATATGTGCAAATCCGTAGATAAAGGCATGATTATCGGTCCAACATACTTGCAGCATAAATCGGGTGGGAAAAACGGCGATTTCAACCGGGAACAGCTCTAATCCCTGCTTTATTATGAATCCCACAGTCCTGATGAAATCTAAGATTTACTGTTATGTATATCAGGGCCGGCCGTTGATTCGATTTACAAAAAAGAGAAAGATGAAAGAAATAGCAATGCTTATTCCTACGTATTTCCAAGCTAAACTGTCTTCTCCTGATTCTATAGCTACGTAGATGGCAGTTGAGATGGTTTTTGTTTTCCCTGGAATGTTACCGGCAAACATTAACGTTGCCCCAAATTCCCCCAATGCCCTTGTGAAGCTTAATATCGCTCCTGTGAGCAAGGATCTGCTTGCGAGCGGGATCGAAACATACATGAGTACCTTTGCCTCTGAGGCCCCATCCACCCGCGAAGCTGCTTCGATATCTCCATCAATGCTTAAAAATCCTGCTTTTGCTGATTGATACATTAATGGAAAAGCTACAACGACGGCTGCAACTATGGCGGCGTATGGTGTAAACAAAATCGTTTCCCCCATGACCTTTTCTATTCCTCTCCCTATCGGACTATTGATCCCAAACATAATCAACAGGATAAATCCAATGACTGAAGGCGGCAATACCAACGGGAGAATGAAAAGAGTTTCCAAAAAGGTTTTTCCACGAAAGTTGATCCGGGAGTATTTATGTGAGAGCAGTACTGAAACAATGAAAGTAAAAATAGTTGATGCTCCTGCTACCAAAAGGGAAAGCTTGATAGGGAACCAAAATGATTCCATTCTAATATCCACCTACTTTTTACATATTACCCTTTCGTAAATCCAAATTTTTCAAAGGTTTCTTTTCTTTTGTCATCTATTACAAATTTGGTAAAAACAGCAGCTTCTTTAGGATGTTTGCTTTTTTGCAATACGCCCGCATAATAACCAATCCTTGAATACAGGGAGGGATTTATCAACTGGATTGATTTCACCTTTTCGCTGACCATTAAATCACTAGCATAAACCACCCCTAAAGACACAGACTGATTTTCTACCAGTGTAAGAACACCTCTTACATCTTTGGAGAATACAAGCTGATCCTTTACCTTGTTCCATTTATTCATTCCTATTAATGCCTCTTTAGCATAGCTTCCTGCCGGTACAAATTCCGGATTTCCAATGGCAAGCTTATTCTTGGAAGGGGAAAGACCATCAAGGCTGGATATGGTGCTGGATTTAGGAGCGATTATCACTAATCGATTTGTTAAGAACTCTCCTCCCAAGTTTGAATCGATAAATCCTCGGTCTACCAATCTTTCATAATCTTTTTTTGATGCAGAAAGAAAAACATCACTCGGGGCTCCTTGTTCCACTTGTTTTCTTAAGGCCCCCGTACCACCAAAGTTAAAGACGATATGAATATCAGGGTGTTCTTTTTCGAAATCCTTCTTTACCTCCATCATACTATCTTTAAGGCTGGCAGCTGCTGATATGGTCAGAGTAACCTTATTCTTATCTTTAGGAGCACATCCAGTTAAGAGCAGCATAATGGAAAGAATGGTCAGTATCTTTTTTCTCTTCATTTTTTCTTTCTACCTCAAATCTTTTGTCATTTCATTTGCAATATGACCTATTTCGGGAATGATTAATTGTTCCATCGCAAGCTTTACAGCACCGGATGAGCCCGGCATCGAAAAAATAATCGTGTTATTGGAAATTCCTGCAATCGCCCTTGAAAGAATGGCAGCCGAACCAATATCATCCCGATAACTTAAAAAGCGGAAAATCTCACCAAACCCTACCAATTCTTTATCCAATAAAGCTTTTACTGCTTCTATCGTAACATCTCTATTGCTTATCCCGGTTCCACCGTTTAATAAAACCGCCTGTATTTGATTGTTATGTATTGCTTTTTCCAGTGAAGCATTTATGAGAGTTTTTTCATCTTTTATAATTTCATAATCAGCCACTTCATGTCCGGATCGTTGGAGTAATTCCATAAGGAGCCCTCCGCTTTTATCCGTTTCTTTTGTTCTCGTATCGCTTACTGTTATAACTTTGCATGTAACTTTTTTAGTCGATGCTTTTCTATGCTCCTGCAGCACTGGATTCTCCCCCTTTTTTAATGCTGTTTTGGAAAAACTGTGGTCTTGGGAATGCCGTTTTTCTGCCATCCCCTCGGTAAGCGAGCATCCTGCAACTACTTCCTTCTGTAAGATAACAGCAGCCTTTGCGAAAAGGTCCTATCAATCATGCTTATCCTCCGCTGACCGGGGGGATGAACGCAACAACGTCTCCTGAAGAAATCACTTCATCCTCAAGGGCATATTGTTCATTGACGGCCACCATAACTCCATCTAAACGGGAAAGATGATAATCGTTGATCATCAGTTCCTTTATCTCTTTTACGGTTAGATCCCCTTTGTCAATAGACACTTCTTGTTGACCTGCTTCTTCCTGTAAATGGGCAAAAAGCAATACTTTAATCATCAGCTGCACTCCCTTTCATCGGTTTCCCGTTAGAATATTCCACCTGCTGAAGTTGATCTCCTATCCACAGTTCTCCATCTTCCCAATGTTCTTTTTTCCAAATAGGAACAATCTTTTTAATCTGTTCGATCACAAATTCATTTGCTTCATATGCCGCTTTCCGGTGGGGAGAGGATACGGCTATGACCACTGCAAGATCAGATATTTCAAGCCTGCCCACTCGATGGGTGATAGCAACCTTCGCAGTCGGCCATTTTCCCTTCACCTGCTCCCCGATTTCCGCCAGCTTCTTTACCGCCATCGATTCATATGCTTGATACTCTAAGTACAGTGTTTTTCTGCCTTTTGTCCATTCTCTAACGGTACCGCAAAATATGGTCACGGCTCCGGCATCTCTGCTTTCAACTTTCGCAGATACCTTTTCTGGCTTAATAGGAACATCTGTCACTTCAAATAGCTCTTCACTCACGATGCTGCATCCTTTCTTCACTTCCTATTGATTTCTGGAATAGATTATTAACAGAAAAACTGCCCTGTTGGTCTTCCAACAGTAGCACCTTTACTGGCATGCCTTGTTTATACCCCCTTGTTCCACCAGGAAGCACAATTAGAACATTGGCTGAGGCTAATGAGGAAACGACACCTGACTTATCGAGACCAGTAGGCTTGGCGACCACTCTTCCGTCTGAAAACGTCATCTCCCCCCTGACAAACCGGGTAAATGGATTTGGTTTTGGAAAATCCACACCAAGCACCGCTTCTTCATTTCTTACAAAAAGATTAGGACATTGTAAGAAACCTCTCATAACCGGTCGAACGAATAATTCAAAACCTACATAGCAAGCAGATGGATTTCCAGATAATCCGAACAGCAGCTTCCCATCCTTTTCAGCAACTGTCGTGACACTTCCCGGCCGCATCCCTACTTTATTAAATAAAACATTGGCTCCAAGTTTTTGATAAATCTCCGGCAGGTAATCATAATCCCCGACTGATACACCACCTGTTGTGATGAGAAAGTCAACCTCTTGCAGGGCACTTCTCACATGTTGAAAGCAGAGGTCCAAATCATCGCTTAATTGCCCCAAGAGAATACCTTCGCCCCCTGCGCGTTCAATCTGAGAGAGAATCATATATGAATTACTATTGCGGATTTTCCCAGGCTGAAGGGGTTCATCGATTGCCAGCAATTCACTTCCGGTAGCTAAGACGCCTACTTTCGGTTTCCTGCTGACAGGTACTTTTTTATAGCCGAAAGTGGCGAGAAGTGCAGCAATTCCAGGATTGATATGGGATCCTTTTTCAGCCAGTATAGTCCCCTTTTTAGTATCCTCACCCCGAAAGGAAATATTGTCACCGCCACTAAACGACCGGTTGACCGTAATAAATGCTCTTCCGTCTTTTTCAATGTTTTTCACCAATTCAAGCATGACAACTGCGTTACATCCCTCCGGAATAGGTGCGCCTGTCATGATCCTGACTGCTTGGTTTTCTTTTATTGGCTGATTGTACACACTTCCTGCTCCAATTTCGGAAACAACCTCCAGATGAACAGGAGTCTCCCGGGACGCATATGTAGTATCTTCCGCTCTTATCGCAAATCCATCATACGGGGACCGGTCAAATAGAGGGACATCATGATCTGCAAGCAGATTGTCTCCCAGTACTCTGCCATAGGCATCCTCTATGGCTATTGATTCTGTGCTTCCTTTCTTTTTATACCTTAGTACACGGTCTATGGCTTCTTCTACCTTGATGGGTGTTCGACTTTCTAACATCGGCTGCCTCCATTCTCTTATCCGATAAAGCGATGATATATGTTTTTAGCTTCGTTCATATCATTGGTTCCATGAATAAATGTTCGTCCATCATGAAAAAACACAATTCTATAAGGATCGTATGTAAATGAAAGTAAATAAGGATTACGTTTAATATCACCGAGCCCCTCTAAGTTTCTTTCGATTTCATTTAATGAAAGTTTAATATGCGGCGATCTGATCTGAACCGTATCCCTTCCACAAAGAACCGTCGTTTTGGTGCGGTTTTCATATTGTAAATATGGATAAACAGGTTTATCACCACAGGTAGGACACTCATCTTTTTTAGCCTTTGATACTTTCATATGATAGGATTGATTGCCCCATAAATCGAAGGTTAATACTCCTTCTCTCAATGATTGATGATCATCTGCCAAGAGCTTTAGGACTTCTGTTGTTTGATAGGCGGCTGTCATTTGCACAGCAGGAGCTATGATACCGGAAGAATCACATGTCCCTCCTGATATCGGAAAGGATTCTGTTAAGCAATTTAAGCACGGCGTCTTTCCCGGAAGAATGGTATAGCTCATCCCTGAACTTCCGACACAAGATCCATAAATCCAAGGAATCTGATATTTAATAGAGATGTCATTTATAATAAAACGAATATCAAAGTTATCCGTGCAATCCAACAAAATATCTGCATCCTTTACCAGCTCTGCCAGCATTTCTGCATCAGCTTCTGCTACATAGGCGGTGATATGGGTTTCTGAGTTAATCTCGTTCAATCTATTTTTTGCAGCAACCGCTTTAGGTAAACCCTCCATCGCATCTTTCTCTGTATATAACTGCTGACGATGAAGATTGCTCATCTCAACATAATCCCGATCGATTATAGTCAATCTGCCAATTCCGGCTCTTACAAGAGATTCTGCATTGACAGATCCCAAAGCGCCGGCCCCGATAATGATTACATGTTTTTTAGCTATTTTTTCCTGCCCGGCTTCTCCAAGCGGTTTAAACAGCTTTTGACGGGAATATCTATCACTCATTTTAGCATCTGCCCCTTTTCAGACTCTATCAACGTTAGTGTTTTAAGTATATATGGGAAAAACGCTCTTCTTATCCTGCGGAGTCTTTCCATCCCTTTATCCTCAACACTATCATTTAATCGAACTATTTTAAAAATAGAGAATCATAGAAACATTATTTTTTACCCCAAACGGTTCACTTATATTCGTATACGCACTTAATTTTTTATTAACTAGTAGAAAACCTCCCTGCTTGTTTAAAGAACAAAAAACGAATGGGTATATATTAAATATGAAACAATTTTTTAAAAAATTTTAAATTTTATGTTTTCCCTTCCTTCCTAATAGGGAAAGCAAAAGATGATGATGTTATTTTTACATAAGGGAGGGTGTGCTGTTGGAGGACAAAAGTATTCTGACCCGTGCTGTCCGCAAATATGAAAACGGAGTCTTTTTTGACGAAGTCGATGAGGTAGCAGCTGAATTCCCGCTTACCCTACGATTAAATGGAGAAGAATGGGCGACAATGGTCTGCACTCCTTCCAACCTGGAGGAAATGGTCGTGGGATTCCTTGCTTCCGAGGGGATTATTCGCCGCTATAAGGAAATAACCAGTCTCTCCATCGATCGTGAAAAAGGGTTTGCCTATATTGAAATTGACAAACTGCCTGAAGACAGAGCAAAAAATACTTCAAAACGATTTATTGGTTCCTGCTGCGGAAAAAGCAGACAATTCTATTTTACAAACGATATGCTTACAGCCAAAACGATTACGGCCAAAACAGAGCTTACCGCTCTCCAAGCCATCCATCACATGCAAGAGCTTCAAAATCATTCCGAGGAGTTTCAGAGAACCGGAGGAATGCATAATGCAGCTATTTGCAGCAGCACCGGCTTAATCCAATGTTATCAGGATATCGGAAGACATAACGCACTGGATAAGCTTTATGGATACTGCCTCATGAATCACATTCCAGTTAAAGATAAGGTCATTGCTTTCAGTGGCAGAATCTCTTCGGAAGTGCTGCTGAAGATTTCCAAAATGGGGATCGGCATTCTGCTTTCTAAGTCCGCCCCTACTAATCTTGCATTAGAATTAGCAGATGATTTAGGAATCACAGCCATTGGATTTATCAGAGGAAACCGAATGAATGTATACACCCATCCTGAAAGAATCACGGAGGCAGTCTTACATCCATCGGAAACCATCTAAACTTGTTGAGCAGGGGAGTTTTAATATGGAAGGAAAATTATCAGTTTTTATTAATGGAATGGAATATGAGGCAGATCCAGGTCTGTCTGTTCTGGAATTTCTCAATTTAAAAAAAGTGGAAATTCCACAGGTCTGCTATCAAGAAAGCCTAGGTGCTATCGAAACCTGCGATACATGCATCGTTTCCATTAACGGAGAACTCAAAAGAGCCTGTGGTACAACACTTCAAGAAGCAATGGATATTAAAACAGAGCTTTCAAATGTGAAAGAAGCAAGATTCAAAGCAATGGATACCATTCTTGAAAATCACGAACTTTATTGTACCGTCTGTGAAAAAAACAATGGCGACTGCACCCTCCACAATACCGTAGCCCAGATGGGCCTCGAACATCAAATGAAGCCATTTGAACCAAAACCATATGAAAAAGATTTCTCCGGACAATTCTATCGTTATGATCCGGATCAATGTATCCTCTGCGGAAAATGTGTAGAAGCATGCCAGGATATCGAAGTCAACGAAACACTGTCCATAGACTGGGAACGCAAAGAGCCCCGGGTCATATGGGATAACGATGTCCCGATTGATCAATCCTCTTGTGTCAGCTGCGGTCAATGTGTAACCGTATGCCCGTGTAACGCTCTTATGGAAAACGATATGCTGGGAAAAGCCGGATATT
Source organism: [Bacillus] enclensis (assembly GCF_001456935.1). Lineage (GTDB taxonomy): Bacteria > Bacillota > Bacilli > Bacillales > Bacillaceae_B > Rossellomorea > Rossellomorea enclensis. The sequence goes on from NZ_KQ758482.1 coordinate 447,439, forward strand.
TAACTGGCTATAATACCAGCCTGCTGCGTTCGATGATTGATATTACAAAAAATGTTGAAACAGGATACGGGCCCCTTTTCGCTGTTTCAGATTCAGAAGCCCAGATGAGGGATGATCAAATCAAAAAAACCAAAACCGTGTGTACTTATTGCGGAGTGGGTTGCAGCTTTAATGTCTGGACAAAGGGAAGAGAAGTGCTAAAAATGTCACCCACTGAAGAAGCACCTGCTAACGGAATTGCTTCCTGTGTGAAAGGTAAATTCGGTTATGGTCATGTGAATAGTGACAAACGTCTCAGTCGTCCTTTAATCCGTGAAGGAGATCATTTCAAAGAAGTCGAGTGGGAAGAAGCCCTCAATTATGTTGCAGCAAAGTTTAAGGAAATCAAAGAAAAGAACGGTCCTGATGCCCTTGGTTTCATAGCTTCTTCTAAAGCAACAAATGAAGAATCTTATCTTCTGCAAAAATTAGCAAGACAGGTGATTGGAACAAATAACGTGGATAATTGTTCCCGCTATTGTCAGTCTCCCGCTACGAAAGGATTATTCAGAACAGTCGGGTATGGCGGGGATGCAGGTTCCATGGAGGATATCGCACGTGCCGACCTTGTCATGCTGGTTGGGACAAACACAGCAGATGCCCATCCCGTCCTCGCTTCTAAGATCAAACGTTCTCACAAACTCTTCGGTCAAAAACTGATTGTAGCTGACTTGAGAAAACATGAAATGGCACGAAGAGCTGATCTATTTTTACATCCTAACCCGGGAACTGATCTCGTATGGTTATCTGCACTATCGAAATATATCATTGACCAGGACTGGCATGATAAAGATTTCATCCATAATAAAGTGAATGATTTCGATGAATATTACCAAAGCCTCGCTCCCTTTACTCTGGAATATGCTGAGGAAAGAACGGGAATTTCGAAAGAACATCTAAAGACTGTCGCTGAGAATATCCACAGAGCAGGTACAACAGCCATTTGTTGGGCAATGGGAGTTACTCAGCATCAAATCGGATCTGATACTTCCACTGCGATTTCAAACCTCCTTTTAGTTACCGGAAATTACGGAAAACCAGGAGCAGGGGCATATCCCCTTCGCGGTCATAATAATGTGCAGGGAGCAAGCGATTTTGGCAGTATGCCGAATACGTTCCCTGGCTACCAAAGTGTGGAAGATAATGAAATCCGCCAAAAATTTGAAAAGGCTTGGGAAACTGAACTTTCTAAGGATATCGGTATGGACAATCACGAAATGGTGGAGGAAATCCACGAAGGAAATCTTAAAGGATTGTATGTCACCGGAGAAGATATGGGAATCGTGGACTCAAACATTAACTATGTGACAGGCGCATTTGAAAAGCTGGAGTTTTTCGTCGTACAGGATCTTTTCCTTACAAAAACCGCAGAGTACGCCGATGTTGTTCTTCCTGCAGTCCCAAGTGTAGAAAAAGAAGGAACCTTCACAAATACCGAGCGTCGAATTCAGCGTATTTATAAAGCCCTTGATCCCCTGGGAGAAGCAAGAGCCGACTGGGAGATTTATTCAGGGATAGCTGAAAAACTCGGATTCAATTGGGGTTATGATTCCCCTGCAGATATCATGGATGAGGCTGCTTCACTGACTCCACTCATGGCTGGGGTTTCGTATGATAAATTAGAAGGGTTTAACAGTCTGCAATGGCCAGTACAAGAAGATGGAACGGATACACCTCTCCTTTATACAGATGGTTTTCATTTTGATGATGGGAAAGCCCGATTCTATCCCCTTGAATTTGAATACAATTACCCTGCAAAAAAAGGGCATGATTACCATGTGAACAATGGCCGGATACTTGAGCATTTCCATGAAGGAAACATGACCTCCCATACAAAAGGCATCCGAACCAAAGCTCCAGAACCATTCTTTGAAGTATCTGAAAAAATGGCTGAGGAACTTGAAATTGAAGAAGGTGCCTTGATTAAGCTTTCCAACGATAATGGGGAGAGCACTGGACGGGTGCATGTGACAAAGGAAGTCTTTGGAAAAGAATTGTTCATCACCTTAAACAGCGACGGGAAAAATGCGGTTAACTATTTAACCAGCAACAATGTGGATAAAGATACCGATACACCGGCTTATAAAGAAGTTCCTGCCAAAGTGGAAGTTCTCGAGAAAAAAGGGAAATCACCCATTCCATTTAATAATCACCGCTGGGCTACCAGGAATCCACAAATGGGACCTGAGGTTGACCGCAAATGGAAGCGAGAAGATTACGTTTTTCCAGGAAATGAGGTAGATCAGAATGGCTAAATCCATTGATAAGGTTGTCCGCCTAGAAGTTCCCAAAGAAAAAATCCAGGAGCAGAACCTGAATGAACTGATAGAAGCTTTGTCTGAAAATAAGAACTCCCTGCTAAAAGTCATTGGAATCATCAAACATATGGATGAGAACCGAAATCTCGATACATTGAGCGCCATGGTAAATCACCAGGAAGATATTCTTCATAATTTTTCAAAGGAAGCCAATAAAGACCAAAACGCGGCCATTCTAAACAATTTGGCCCGTATGACTGAATTGCTCGGCAGCCTGAATTTCGAAGGCATCGAAACGCTGAGTGTCCGAAACACCCGTAATCTAAATATAGGTAAGGAAAGACCACCTACCAAAAGAACCGGTTTTTTCGGATTGCTTGGTGCCCTTAGGGACCCGGCAGTACAGCGGACACTTACGATCATCATCTATATTTTGAGAGGTATAGGTAAAAACCGGGTGAAGAATGACAAGAAATAGGAAAGTTCAGCTCCCTCCTTTTACGGATTTCAAAGTCTTATTTTCACTAACCTAACCGACTACATTCGTAAATCGTGCCGAATAGAGGTCCACATCATATATATGACATATAGAATGGCGTGCAATCTGACAAAGATTTGACACGCCATTTTCCTTTTTTATTGATTTTTTGATGAGCCACGGGGACAGGTACAGTGGCTCTTCCTCATTCATCTTTTTAGTTCAAAAGAATCAGGGGGCCTGACCCACTGGTTCACGTTTAAGGTATTATTCAATATCGCTTGTGTACTTCTCAGGCAGTAACTCCATGACATTGCACTTCACTAACTCATCATTATACGAAATGATGACATCCGTATTTTTTCCATAATCACTGATTAACTCCCGGCACATACCACAGGGAGCGACTACCCAGCATTTTTCTATATCTTCGTGTGGATGAGGGTGAGCGACTGCTACGATCGTTTCAAATTCGTGGTCTCCTTCTGAAATGGACTTGCCGATCGCCATTGCTTCTCCGCACACTGTTATCCTTCCCACATTCGCTTCTACGTGAACGGCTGAAAAAACATTCCCGGTTGTTGTCCTGACTGCTGCACCAATATGATGCCGTCCATACCGATAATTCTTTTCTATCACGCTTTCTGCCTGCTTAATCAATTCATAGTCGTTATCTTCTAAAGGCCTTACTTTTAACATCATGATTCTCCCCTTTGGTAGTCCAATCTTTTCCTTCTTTTCAATAGTCCTGCACCTTAAACGGAACAAGACACATTGTTTACTACAAAATTTTAACATAAATTACCTATCCCTTTTGATTAATTTTAGAAAGAGCCACGGGGACAGGTGAAGTGGCTCTTTTAACTATCTCAAAAAAAGAACCACGGGACCTGTCCCCATGGCTCACAGTTTAATTATCCAGAAGTGATTCAAACAAAAAAACCTTTTCCCCAGCCCAGGGAAAAGGTTAATCCTACTCAATTAAACTTGGTAGAAAGGTGGACAACGACGGAATATAAGCTACCATTAATACAACGATAAGGATTAAAGTGAAGAACGGTACCAGATATTTAAGAGTATCTTTAAATCTCGCCTCAGCAATACCATTTGTGATAAAGAGAAGTACTCCTACAGGTGGTGTCACGCCTCCTATTATCAAACAGATTGCAACTACAGTGGCAAAATGGTAAGGGTCAAACCCACTTGCTGCAGCAATTGTTGCAAGAACTGGAATAAAGATAATCGATGCTGCGATGGTTTCGATTACACATCCAATGATTAAGAGAATAATAACAATTAGAAGCATGATCAGGTAAGTATTCGTTGTAAATTCACTCAGCCATGTCGAAATCTTCAAAGGCAGCTTTTCATTGGCCAGTATCCACCCAAAAATGGAGGCGGTCACTGCAATAAATAGAACCATTACGCTTGTATGAGTTGATTGTATGATCACTTTATACAAGTCTTTTAGATTTAGTTCCTTGTAAATGAACATACTTACCAGCAGTGAGTAAATGACTGCGACTACACTCGCTTCAGTAGCTGTAAAGAAACCTAATAGTATTCCCCCGATTATAATCACAGGGGCAAGCAATGCCCAAAATGCATCCAAGAAGCTCTTCCAGACTTCTTTTAACGTAGCCCTCTTTTCGTAAGGCAGGTTATATTTGATGGCACCAAGATAGTTTGTGATGATTAAACCTATGGCCATGATAACCCCTGGTATGGCTCCTGCTAAAAATAACTTGGAAATAGATAATCCCGTAAGTGATCCGTAAATGATCATGATGATACTTGGCGGGATGATCGGTCCAATGGCACCGGCACAGGCAGTCAATGCTGCAGCATATCCTCTTGGATACCCACGTCTGACCATAGATGGAATCATCACGGATCCAACCGCTGAGGTATCCGCTGATGCAGAGCCGGATATCCCTGCAAAAATCGTGCTGGTAAAGATCGTGGCATGACCAAGTCCGCCTTTAATATGACCTAATAAGCTATTTGCAAAACGAACAAGTCTGGTCGATATACCTCCATGCTCCATAATCGAACCCGCCAGCATGAAGAAAGGAATAGCAAGGAACGTAAAGCTATTCAGAGTATTAAAAATTCTAGGAATGATAAGCGATAGGGTTACATCCGTTGTAATGAGCAAAGTCACAATTGAAGATACTCCAATAGCAAACGCTACCGGCATTCTAATGACAAGTAAAATAATTAGAATACCAAACATGATTAAAAGCGTCATATACGTTCCTCCTTTCCTTTAATTAAATCCACCAGGTTCAATATCGTGTAAAAAAGCATCAATAAACCACTGATCGGTATTGCTAAAAATACATAAAACATAGGAATCCTCATGGAAGAAGACTTCTGAATCCCCATTACATTTGCTACCTCATATCCATATTTAATTAAAACAAAGATGAATGATAGCATTATGAGATGTACGAGAACATCCAGTACTCTGATTATATTTTTTGAAATTGATTCACTCAGTAAATCTACAACAATATGTTTTTTTTCACGTATGGCATAAGCTGATCCTATAAATGCAAACCAAATAAACAAAAACCTCATCGCTTCATCTATCCAGCTCATCGATATTCCTGCAAACCGGGTTACGACTTGTACTACTGCTAATAACGTAATGATTGAAAATAAGGTTACTAACAATACCCTAATGACTTTGTTAAATCCCTTTTCCAAGGTCTTCACCCCTTTTATTTTTAAAAAGGAAGACCAGCAAACGTTTGCTGGCCTATATTATTTATTGAAGTTCTTTAATTTCTTCTAACAGATCCGTCACTTCAATTTCTTTCGCGTACTCATTAACAAATTCCATGGCTGCTTTTTTGTAACTTTCTTTATCGATCTCGAGAGTTTTCAAACCCTCTTCTTCTAATTTCTCTTTATACTCAACATCTCTTTCCATGGCTAAATCTCTTCCATACAGGGCAGCTTCGCGTCCTGCTTCTTCAATCAACTTCTGATCTTCACTCGACATGCCTTCAAATACACTTTTGCTGATGTTTAATGACAGGACCGTGAAGATATGCTCTGTCGGCACTCGATAATCCACCACTTCATGCAGGGCTGATGAATGGATACTCTCAGCTGAACCTTCAAAACCGTCTACTACTCCAGTTTCAAGAGAAGTATACAAGTCACCCCACGGAATCGTACTGGCGGAAGCCCCCCATGATTGTACGGTCCTTAAATATTGGGGAGCATCAGGAACCCTTATTTTCAGGCCATTTACATCTTTAATTGAAGAGACTTCCTTATTCACTAACAAATCACGGAATGCAGAATCAACCCAACCAATTGATTTAATTCCAATCGCATCCAGCTCTTTTTCTAATTCCTCTGCAACAGGACTATCCAGTACCTTATGGACGTGATCATAATCTTTAAACGTGTAAGGTAAATCCAGCACCCCGACTTTAGGAGCGAAGTTTGATAGGACACCGGCATCATTTATTGTCATTTCAACAGACCCTACTTGAAGGGATTGAATCAATTCACTCTGTCCGCCCAGTTCACCTGAAGGGTGAATTTCCACAGTAATACGGCCGTCAGATTTTCCTTCAACAATCTCCTTGAATTTTTCAGTCACTGCAATAACTGAGTGGCTGGGAGGTAAGTGGGATCCTAAACGAATCGTCATCTCTTCCCCGCCAGAAGCGCTTGAAGCGGTGCCTGAATTCGTTTCCTGGTTACTACCATTACAAGCTGCAAGACCAAAAGACAAGATTACTAATGTGAAAATAATCATTATTTTCTTCACGTATTCCATCCCCTTTATTTAAAAATAGTTAATCTTTATGGATCAGTTGTAAGTTTGAAGTATTGTTCAGACTCACTCCAAACCCTGGTCTGTCATTCAGCTTCACTTTCCCGTTAACCGGGATCACTTCTCCTTCTAATAGCGGATAATACTGAGGGACCACTTCATCCGCTTTAGGGCTCATCACCAAGTATTCTGCAAAAGGGCTGTTTGTCTTTGTTACTACATAATGATAGCTATAAATTCCGCTGCCATGAGGAATGACATATTTTCCATATGATTCTGCCAGGTTCCCAATCTTAATTAATTCTGTTAACCCGCCGCACCAGCCAACGTCAGGCTGGACGATGTCCAAATCACAGAATTCCAGAAGCATCCGGAACCCGTACCGGGTAGCCTCATGCTCTCCTCCTGTTACAAGGATATTATTTGATGCCCTCTTCTTCAGATCTCTGTAGGCCCAGTAATCATCAGGATTAAAACACTCTTCTATCCATTTAAAACCGAGCTCATCAGATTTTTGCATCAGTTTTTGTGCATAAGGGAGGTCTAACGACATCCAGCAATCCCACATCAGCCAGAAGTCATCGCCTACCTTCTCTCTCATCGAAGCTGCGGTTTCCAGGTTCTTTCTGAGTCCTTCTTCCCCATCGGCCGGACCAAATACTAATGGAAGCTTCCCTCCGATAAACCCCATTTCTTTTGCCAGGTCAGGACGCGGCCCTGTCGCATAGCACGGAATTTCTTCACGCACTTTCCCGCCAATCATTGCATAAACCGGCTCCTCGCGAATTTTCCCCAATAGGTCCCATAAAGCTAAATCGACAGCTGATATCGCATTCATGACTACGCCTTTTCTTCCGTAATACATGGTAGACCGGTACATCTGGTCCCAAATTTGTTCAATATTTTCAACTGGCTGATCGACAATGAATCGATCCAAGTGGTTCATGACGATCCAGGCAGCAGGAACTCCCCCGGTGGAAATCCCCACTCCCACTTCACCATTGTCTGACTCAATTTCAACAACCAATGTCTTTAATGCATTTATTCCAAAGCTGGTTCTCGTCTTTTTATAATCCGGATAAATACTCATCGGAGTAGAGATTTGATTCACAATCCAGTGTTCTTCTTTCTGATCGTGATAATCTCCCCCGCCGCCGCTTGCTACATAAGCCCTTACTGCCGTAATTTTTCGCCCAGTCACACCCATGAGTTACCTCCTGAAAATTTATTAACTTAGAAAAATCTTGCTGTTTTCAACCCTGTTTCCGATGAGATCCAAGAAAGCTTGCTGACCTTCATTTAATTCCCGTTCTTGAGTCCACCCTTTTATATCAATCTTCGAATCTACGAGAAGATTCACTGCATCATGGAAATCTTGTTTCGTGTAGCAAAAAGAACCTAATACAGTAATTTCACTTCTTATGAATACATTTACAGGTAAAGGGGTTTCATCTATACCAAGGCCGATATTCATGATGACCCCTCCCGTATTCACGATACTGGCTGCTTGTGTACGTGTCGGCAGAAAACCGGCTGCATCAATGACTACATCGATTCCTTCAGGACCAGCCATTTCACTTAATTTCTCTTCAAAGCTTTCTTCATTTGGATTTAAAGTATGATTAAAACCGACATTATTCAAGGTGTTCAAACGATCATTGTTAATGTCTGCAATGACTACTTTTCTGGCTCCTAGAATATCTGCCACAAAACCACTTAACACTCCGATTGCACCAGCCCCATAAATCAACACATTTGAAAACGGATGCTGTGCCAAGGCCCTTCTGACCGCTCTTAAACAACAAGCTAAAGGTTCTGATAATGAGGCGGTATACGAATCTAAACTTTTAGGAACCTCTATGACCGAACTCGCCGGCACCACTACATATTCAGCAAATGCACCAGGCCGGTGGACACCGATGATTTGCCTGTTGTCACATAAATTCTCAAGGCCCCTCCTGCATTTTGGACAACTTCCACAACTGATCAAGGGATTTACAACAACCTTGGAGCCGATCAATACATTCTGCACCTCATCCCCCATTTCCTCGATATAACCACTGAATTCGTGCCCCATAATGAGTGGAGGTACGCGCAGACTGTTGTGACCCAGGAATCCTTCAATTTCCGACCCGCAGATCCCGACTACGTCAACCCTGATCAGCACCTCATCTTTTTTGCATTCCGGCATTGGGCGTTCTTCTACATCAATTTGTTTTGGACCATTCCAAGATAAGACTTTCATAGCTTTCCTCCTAGTTGACTACTTTGTTTTCTAATACTCCAATTGATTGAATTTCTATTTTGCAGGAATCACCAGGTTGTAAGAATATTTGAGGGTTGCGGAACACGCCTACTCCATGAGGGGTTCCAGTCGCGATGATATCTCCAGGTTGAAACGTAAACCCTTTTGATAGATAAGAGATGATGTGTGGAATGTTAAAGATTAGATGTTTTGTGTTAGAATCCTGAAGAGGTTCACCATTAACTTCCAATCTGATGTCTAGGTTGTGAGGATCTTCAATTTCATCTTTTGTTACAATGACAGGACCTAAGGGAGCAAATGTGTCATAGGATTTCCCACGTACCCACTGTACGTCCTCAAATTGTATATCTCGTGCGCTTACATCATTTAATATGGTATAGCCAAATACATGATCAAAGGCTTCTTCCTCCGAAATATTTTTCCCGGCTTTGCCTATGACCACGGCGAGTTCAGCTTCATAGTCAACCTGTTCTGAATCTGGAGGAAGCACGATGTCTTCTCCATCTGCAATAATGCAAGTCGCCCATTTTGAGAAGATCATTGGCTTCTTTGGAGGTTCTACATTTTGTTCGATACAATGATCCATGTAATTATTCCCTACACAAACCACCTTTCCAGGATTTGAAATAGGGGCTGCGATTGTCACTTCCTGAACAGGTACGGCACTGCCCTCTGTCTTGCTTGGATTTGTCTGCACCCAATCCCATATGTTGTGGATTGCAGTTTGATGGTTTTCAATCAGGGAAAGCATATCCCCTTCAATGGTGACGCTTTCATTTCTTTCAGCATTATAAAGTTCTGCAAGTTCTGCCAAACAATAAACCAAATCGTTTTCCAGAACTCCAATTTTCTTTTCATTTTTCACGTGATAAGTAAGTAGCTTCATCCTATCCCTGCTTTCATTTATTTATTTACAAATGATTGATTTGTAGACAACTTTTTTGCTAGCTTCATAATTTCTTCAGTAGCCATTTCCCGCTTTTCCTTCCAGCTATTTTCCAACATCGTAAAACTTACTCCCGCTGTGATCTGATTTTCTTGATTATAAATAGGGGCTGCTACACAACAAAAACCAATGGCTCCTTCCTGTTCTTCTGTAATAAAGCCGTCTTTTTTTGCTTTCACTAGTTGCTCCCATAGTTCATCAACGGTTTCCACCGTATTTTCTGTTTTCTTTTCAAATACTTTTTCAGGATACAACTCTACTAATTCTTCATAATTCAATTGTGATAAATTAATTTTGCCTATCGCTGAAGCGTAAGCTGGAAATTTCATACCGGGATCTGTTACTAAGCGCGCCGGTGAGCTCCCATCTTCCCTGGCTAAATAAAAAGTTTCTTTCCCTACCAACGTCCCCAGTTGAATATGCTCATCAACAATATTAATGGAATTCCTTGCTTCCAATGAAAAGGTTTCCAAAATGTCGTATTGGCTAAAATAAGCGGAACTATACGATCCCAATACTGGTCCTAATGTATAAAAATCCTGTTTATCTTTTTTAATCCAGCCTATCGTTTCGAGTGTGTTCAACAAGGAGTACATGGAGCTTTTATTAATATCTAACTTTTTAGAGAGATCAATTAATCTCAATTTGGAAGGGTGATTTGCAATTAACTCAATGATTAAATTAGCTCGTTCTAAAGCAGGGACCCAATACTTTTGTTTCATAAACCTTTAACCTCCATGGTTTATTATAATAAACCAAGTTTTATATATTAAACTTATAGGTAAATATTAACACAATTTTTAAAATTGTCAAACTTTTATTTTTGACAAAATCTATAGTCACCTGGTTAGAGAAAGCGGTTTTGTCGTATGTAATCTACATATTGGGCAATCCCGCGCTAATATAAGAAAAATGGATAATCCTACTAAACAAACACATACTACTTTCTGAGTAAACACATGTTTACATAAAAACAGCAGGAGGTAAGACGAATGAAAAAGAAAACATTTGCTTTCATGATGGCAGCATTCATGGTTTTCATGACAATGTCGAATGGAGTATCAGCTGTTGAAGGCGGGACTCCGGCAACCAAGGATATCGTCGACACTGCAGTGGAAGCCGGCCAGTTCAAAACACTTGCAGCCGCTTTGGAAAAAGCCGGTCTGGTTGAAACATTGAAAGGTGAAGGGCCGTATACGGTATTCGCGCCGACTGACACTGCATTCGCAAAGCTCTTGAAGAAATTAGGCATTACCGCTGATGAATTACTGGCAAGGGAAGACTTGAAGGACATTCTCCTCTACCACGTACTTTCCGGTAAAGTGATGTCGACAGATTTAAAAGAAGGCTCACAAGTGGAAACACTGGCCAAGAAACCAGTTCAGATTTCCCTCGATCCCGTCCGTGTCAATGATGCCAACGTGACTCAGGCGGATATCCAGGCTTCGAATGGGGTTATCCATGTGATCGATGAAGTTTTACTTCCAGAGTAAGTTTACTAAAAAACAGCCTGCCCAAAAATCCGATTACGGATTTGGACAGGCTGTTTTATTTATGAAAGTTCAGATGCGTGTTCCCGGCCGGGTAATCCTTGATTGATTAACCGACCCGAGCTCTAAAGTCTTTTTCAGAAGGGCAAACGTTGAATCAAAAGCTTTCTGGCAGAACGCTTTCGAATACGGATTGGCAAATCCATGCTCAGCGTCAAACAGATGAATGTCGATATTCTGATTCTCTTTCTTCTCAAGTCCCGTGATAAGAGGGTTTACATCAAACGACTTTTCCGTGCTTGAAAAGAACAATATTGTACGTGCAATTGGATTCACTTCAACATAGTCTCTTATCCTCGACCCATAGAAACACAGCACGCCTGAAACCCCTTCGTGCTCACTGCATAGCCAGGCAGCCGTGGCCCCGGCACTGAAACCAACTACATAAATGTTTTTATACTTCCCTCTTTTTCCCTCAATGGATTCCTTGATCTGTGATGCCGCTTTTTGAAACCCGACATACTTCAAAAAGGTGTCATAAACCTCTTCTTCACTTTCTCCCGCTGATATCCCCGATGGATATAAATTTGGACAGATGACATCAACCTCAAATTGATCGATCAAACTGGAAATATACCTCATATGCTGATTCACACCGTGAATTTCATGAACGAGAATCACGAGGGTATCGCTTTTCTTATCGGAAAGCATACTAAACAACCCCTTCTGAAATTAATTCGGTGCAGTACCTTTCAATCCGCTCACAAAACAGCTCTCATTGATTCTACACTATCCAAACCAAAGTGCATATGAAGGATCCTGGCAGCCTTTTCAACATCACTCCTGTCAACGAGCGCACTTATTCCCGCCGGGGATTCCCATATTAACTCCTTCGCAATATGGCAGTCATGAAAAATGTTTGTAACGTTCTCTTTTCCCTCATGGGAGTTAATGCGCCCGATCACAGAAATCTTTGATAGGCTTTCTTTCTCTTCTACAGAAGAATAGGCTTGATTATATTGACCAACGATTCTCTTTACTTCCCGAAAATCCTTATCTTTTACTATGAGGATCAGGGTGTCATTGAATTTAATGATTTCTGTCTCAATATGATGAGAATCGAGATCATAAAGAATCAGTGATTCTCCACCCCGGCAATCATGGATTTTTATAACAGAAATGTCTTTTTGGAAGGCAATTCCGAGAATACGGGCTTTTCTCTGTGTTCCTTCACTGATGACGGTTCCCAGTCCCTCATCCATACTGGAGCAAACCACAAGCGGCACAAGATGTTCCTTTGCATGTTTAATCGCTCTTGGATGCAGGACACCAGCTCCCATGGCAGCTAATCGCAGCATCTCATCATAGGAGAGGGTGTCGATTTTTGCTACCTGTGGAACGATTCGCGGATCCGACGTATACACCCCGTCTACATCCGTATAAATATCACACCTATCCGCTTTTAAAGCGGCGGCAAGAGCAGCTGCGGTTGTATCTGAACCACCCCTGCCTAACGTCGTTACTTCTCCTATATCTGTGATTCCTTGAAAACCGGCTACCACGACGATGCGTCCTTTTGATAGCTCAGATTTTATCCGATCGGTATTGATTGAGGTAATCTTGGCATTTCCGAATACCCCATTCGTTTGGATTCCCGCCTGTCTGCCTGTTAGGGATACGGATTCCAGCCCCCTTTGCTGCAACGCCATTGTCAAAAGGGAGATCGTCACCTGTTCACCGGTACTTAAGAGCATATCCATTTCTCTCTTACATGGCTTTGCAGAGAGTTCCCCAGCCAATCTAACGAGTGTATCTGTCGTTTTATTCATTGCTGATACTACTACGATAACATCATGACCTTTTTCTCTTTCCTTTATGACATGAGAGACCATTCGCTTCATCCGATCTGTCGTACCAACAGAGGTTCCACCAAACTTTTGAACAATTATACTCAATGATACCCCTACTTTCTTTTCAGACCTATTTTATTAATGCACTGCAGTTCCAGTCTTCACTTCATTTTCTAAGGGAATTTCCTTTAGAATAGGCACCGCCTGAATATGACACTGCGTCCGAAGCAGCGATTCCAGTGTCTCTTTCCTGCCTTCAACAAATACGTACAAGAAATCTCCAAGCTGAATATGATCCAGTAACGTGAACGATGGGAACCAGTTTTGATATTCATCCCCTTTACGGATTCTTAGAACCCATTGGTGTGTACGTTCAACAAGAACCTCCCCGGCCACCGCTCTGCTTTCGGCAGATGCAGTGTACTTCCTTTCGATTAACGAAAGAAAATCCTCTACCATTGCGCTGCCTGTAGGCAATTTTCCAGCTCCCGGACCAAGCAAGGTAATTCTTCCTACGAGGCTGCCCTTTAGCGATATCGCATTCTCTACATCCTCCACACCGTAAAAGGGATGGGTCTCGTGGACTAGGACGGGTGCTACTTCACCTTTGATGTGGTCGGCTGAATCTCGCCAGAGAGTACCTGCGTGCTTGAACCTTAATCGAAAAGATTCCGCTGCCTGAAGCCACTCTGCAGTTAAATGGGATATCCCTTTGCATTGAATATCATTCCAGTCAGGCTGCCGTCCAAAGGCTGTTTGACTTAAAATCAACAATTTATAGAACGCATCACGGCCTTCAATATCATTGTTCGGATCGGCTTCAGCGTAGCCCTTCTCCTGAGCAATCTTTAAAGCTGCATCAAAGGAAAGACCCCTGGTTCTCATTTGAGATAAGATGAAGTTGGACGTCCCATTCAAAATCCCTTGAATTTGCCGGATTTCATTCACCTTCAGAAGCTGTCTGATACTGCCGATCACCGGTATTCCTCCAGCTGTCGTTGCTTCAAATCCGACCGATACTCCGTTCCTTTTTGCTTTTTCCAATAGTCCCGGACCATGTTTCGCAAACATCGCTTTATTGGCGGTGATAATATGAATTCCCTTCTCAATGGCTTTTGTTAAATACGTATAGGTCGGTTCCTCCCCCACGATTGCTTCAAACATCACGTGGAGGTCCGGGACATCCAGGATATCTTGGAAATCCGTTGTGACGTGTATGGATGGATCAATGTCCCTCTCTTTTGCGGGATCTTTAATAAGGATGGCCCTTACCTTAACCTCTTTTCCCAGTACTTCCTTCAGTCTGTCCTGATGAGTATCGATTGCTTCACAAACCCCTTGCCCCACCGTTCCGAACCCGAGTATTGCCACATTAATCGTTGACATCATTCATCCTCCTTTTTATGATTTTCACTTTAAGCGCAGGATAGATTCATATGAGCGGAAAAGAAAGGGGTATACAGAAAAGCCCTCTTCTTATTAAGAAGAGGGCTAAATAATCATTCTCCTCCCCTTATCTTCCAGATTCATCTGAATCTGTAGGAATTGGCACCTTTACAGTCTGACACTGCAGGTTGCCGGGCTTCATCGGGCCTATCCCTCCGCCGCTCTTGATAAGAGATCTAAAATTGTTTTTTGGTATTACTTGTTAATTGAGTATGAAGTCGATTATAAAGAGGATTCATTCCATCGTCAATACTATTTTCAGTGTTTTACAAAGATTCTTTCTAAAGTCCCGCTTAGCAAAATCCCGATCGGTTTTCTTTGGTCTGCAACAAAAAAGCGTTATTCCTTCTTAGATCAACTCCCCCTACGATTTAATAACAATTTTCAACCTTATGTTTGCTTTCTTCTGTACATTTTACTTCATACGCTCCTGTATCTTCATTGTAATAACTACATTCTTGCTGAATCGCTTAAGGCATGACAAAAAATTTAAAGGTGAAATTTTGCAGGCAAATAGGTTTATGGCCCATTGTAAAGGGTATATATTATTGTTTGTTTTTTTAATAAGGAGTTTTTGACTGGGATTAAACTATAAGATTATAAATTATATTCCGGGCAAGAGTAGATATGTGTAAGAGCCTTTAGTTCAGACTTATAGGTTCTTTTATGCATGTCAACTTCAAGTAAAAAACAGGGGGAGACATTTTATGGAATTGATGTCCAAAGTAAGTGATGAAGTTCACTCTTATATCCTTGATAACGGGGAAGCATTCAACGAGAAATTGCTTTCCGAAGCTGTAAACGTATCGATTAAGATAAAAGATATCTTAGATCGAGGAAACATAGATCTATTAAAAAATGCACGAAAACTCATATCCTATGTCCTTGAACAAAAGGATGAAGAATTAACTTCTTTTGCAGAACAGGAAGGTATTGCATGGGCGACTTATTCTTTAACACTATCCTTAAAATTGGAATGGGTACAAGCTATAAGAAGAACCTTGTGGCAGTTAATACACGACCTGGAATCCAATAAGAAGATCACGGATACCCGAGATGACTTTTTTGATATGGAGAAATACGTTAACGATCGGATTGACCAGTTCCTCAACAGCTTTTTTATAAGTTATTCTTCATATAAAGATGAAATGCTGCACAAACAAAGGGAGATTGTCGAACATTTATCTGTCCCCATCATTCCTGTAAGGGAAAATGTTTCCGTCTTGCCTCTGATCGGATCGATGGATTCATATCGTATGCAAATCATTGAGGAGAAGGTTTTCAATGAAATTTCCACATCACGAATCCAATCTCTTATTATCGATTTATCAGGTATGGCCTTAATGGAAATTGATGTTATCGATGAATTCGAGAAAATTTTAGCCGGTCTATCAATGATGGGATGCAGAGCGATCCTTACCGGTTTACGACCAGATCTCGTTAAGAGAATGGTTCATTCAGGAATCCGCTTTGACAAGGATATCGACACAAGAGGAACGCTTCAGGAAACCTTGAGGGAATACCTATAGAAATAAGGACTATTTTTATAATCTCATGTTATTCTACTAGCCATTGCAATATCTAACCGCGTATCAATAAACATTGCATAATCAATAAGTTTGCTTGTTTCGGGGTATGTCCCCCGCCGCAACAGGCCCCCGTATTCATTGAACATGGGGGCCTGTTTGATGCTGAGCATGGATTGCTAATCCATATACTAAAGCGTTCTGCCAGGAAGCCTTTGATTTGTTTGCTCTTTGGGAAGGGAATAATACTTAAGTGGCCAAAGTACGGTAAGTGTTTGTTTTAAATATAAAAGGCGTGCATGTCATTTTCACCTTCACCCTTCCCCCTAAAACGAACTTTCCTTCTTCCTATTTCTCAAAAACGCAACCAGCAGAAGAATTATCGGAACAATCACTAAGAGAGGCAGATGCAGGACAAACATGGCTATCTCTAATCCTTCATGGATATGTTCTTGGAAATTGCTCGCAATTGTCATCGACATAAATAAAACGACAAGCCCCAAAGGATAGCAAAGTCGTGAAGGCGATTTAACCTTAAATAAACTGGCAGATCCTATGACAGCTGCATAAAACAGTATGCTTATCTTAAAGAAAATCCCAATCACCAAGGCAAGCATGAAAAACACATCCAGGCGTTCCAGGAAATCAGCTACCTGGATAGTTTGAACCGTACTGAGAAGCGGAAATTGGGAACGTGCAGTCAGGTCTACACCAAGCACGCTAATGTTAATGAGCATCGTAAGAATCAAATTGATTCCACTTAATCCTGTTGCACAAAACATCGTCAGCCTTACCTTCTTGGGATTGTTCAAATACGGCAATATCATGGTGAATACAAACACTTCTGCAAAGGGGAAATATAAGGTTTGAGTAAATACCACCTTCAGGACAGGGACAATTCCTTCTTCAAGTACGGGTTGTAAGTTGGTCATATCGATTAAACCAGAACTCACAATCAATATAAACCCAATGACCGAAAGCATAAACATAAGGATAAAAAGCAGTTCTCCCGATCTCGCGATGACCTCGATCCCTTTTCGCACCATATAGATAATGACCAGTATTAACAATGCATTTGCAATGAACAGCGGAGTTTCAGGATAGGCAAAGGTTAACAGCATTTCACCAAAATCGCGAAGGATCCTGGAGGCGTCATACATAAAGTAAAAAAGATAAAGAAAGGCAAGTACGCTTCCTATCGCTTTTCCCAGAATTTTTTGCATGTACTCGGTGGGCAAAAGATCAGGATAATACCAATAAAGTTGATGATAGACGAGTAAAAGAACAAAACTGACTGCCATTCCCAGCAGAATGGCTAACCAGGCATCCTGTTTTGCGTCTATCGCAAGAGGTACTAGCAAAGCACTCCCCAGTTCAAACAGAACCATTAAGATAAAGAGCTGGCTGGCACTGATTTTTGCTTTCTCCACTCTGCTGGTACCTCCTTTTCATCACTGCTGGTTTTCTTCTATAGTTGATAGAAACGATTTATTTCTTAAACCGGCACGACGGATGTAAGCTTCGACGGTAATATCCACATTCAATTCTGGAAAATATACCTCGTTCCACATCGGTTTTAGCCGCTGCCAGTCACTTGGACTTTTACGGCGGATGACATCTCCAAACTCAAAGATATCCGCTTTATTTGTTTGAGCTTGTTCAATCGCTTGTTTTATTTCTTTTTTAACCTCTTTTGCCAATTCTTTTTCCATTTTTGAAATAACCTTCACATCTGTTATATCCACAGGGACATTATTCATTTCCCCTATGCCTCCTTCCACGCGTGTATGAATAGAGATAGAGGGGCGGCCATTCTTTACGTGCGCTGATACATCCGTTTTTTGACGGACAGTTTGGTAGGAGATGGCATCTTTCTTTCCCTTCCAATCAATGTTGATGTTTGTCCCTTGGATTTTATCCAGAATCCAAATCGTTCCTCTGGCATTTCTTCCATACAGCCAATCGACTAATTTGCCTTCTTTCAGAATGGCGATACCACTGGCTTGAAGGGTAGCTTCAGGCTCACTTTCCTGAAGGTTCTCTAAACTGCTGGCATGCTTGGAATCTCCTGAAAGACGAAACCCTGATACCACGGTATCGCCATTCAGGGATTGAAGGCCCTTCATCACGTCCTGCACCGATGTTTTAATGTTTTTCCCCCCAATCTTTTGGGTGAATTCCAGTGTTTTAAGCACCTTATTTGCAGGAATCTTATCAACGGGGGTTAATGCCTTCACAAGCTCTTCTGCAGTTGACTGATGGGTAATCACCATCGTTGTGGTGATTCGAAATTCATGATCCCGGTCGATCGCATCGATGATCGGAGCCAATCCTTCGTCTTGTGCCAGGTTCTCCCCGACAACCACCAGGTTTGTATGTGCATAATATAATCTTCGGGATATCTTGCTGGATGCAGTCCTGCTTGCTTCCACCAAATTATTACCTGTAGCCGAATAAATGGTAACAGGCGGGCTTTGTGGACCACTCCCGCGTATGCCTCCAGCCACATTCCCAGGATTGATAATTTGAAGTGTCACGGCATATTTCCCGTCTTCTGATTTATCTACTCCCATAGCCGCCACAATCGCAAGATCAGTTAACTCTTTTTTGCTCCAGCAACCTGAGAGCAAGACGGGGATTGTCACCAATATTATAAGAAAAAACAGCCTACGCTTCATTACTGCCACCTTCTTTAAAATCACGATTGACCATACCGCGGGATGCAGGAGGCTGAGGGTGCTGACTCTTCCCTTCCCGCCGGGTATTCGCACTAATTAAGCGTGGTCTTTGTCTTAGTGTCCACCATGGCAGCCTTATGAATGTGTCTCCATTATTCAACGGTATAAAAGGAGCAAACGGGGCCATATAGGGAACTCCAAATGAACGTAAGCCGCTTAAATGGACGACCATCATCAAGAGGATTAATATGATGCCGTAGAAACCGAATGTGGCTGCACCGATCATAAACAAAAACCGCAGCAACCGGACTGAAATGGCCATATCAAAGGATGGAGTGGCAAAACTGGCAATCGCCGTGATCGATACGATAATGACCATAGCAGGTGATACAATGCTCGCTTGGACAGCTGCCTGCCCGATCACAAGGGCACCGACAATGGAAACAGCCGAACCAATCGCTTTAGGCAGACGGATCCCGGCTTCCCTTAAGATTTCAAATGTTAGTTCCATAAGAAGAGCTTCCACGAATGCGGGAAAAGGCACGGCTTCCCGCTGAGCCGCAATGGCCACTATGAGTGTTGTGGGCACCATTTCCTGGTGGAAGGTGGTGACTGCCACAAAGGAAGCAGGCGCAATAAGCGAAATGAAAAACATCAAAATACGCAAAAGGCGGATTGATGTCGCAATATCATAACGTACATAATAATCCTCTGCCGATTGGAAAAATTGAATAAACACAGCAGGTGCAATCAGCACAAATGGCGTTCCATCAACAAAAATGGCGATCCTTCCCTCAAACAGATTCCCGGCCACCACATCAGGTCTTTCGGTGTTAAAAATAGTCGGAAAAGGCGTCATGGTTTGGTCTTCAATTAATTGTTCGATATAGCCTGATTCTAAAATGCTGTCAATGTCAATCTTGTTTATTCGCTGACGGACCTCGTCAACCACTTGATCATTGGCAATGCCGTTTATGTACATAAGCGTCACATCTGTTTTGGTCACGCGGCCAACTTTAAAGGACTCCATCCATAGATCGGGAGTCTTAATAATGCGGCGCACCATGGATGTATTCGTCGCAATCGACTCTGTAAACGCCCCTTTTGGACCGCGGACCACCATCTGCGTGGTGGATTCTGAAATGGAACGTTTTTCTCCGCCTTGCGTGGATGCACTCAAAGCCTTAGCGATTCCATCTACGAGGATAAGGGTATCCCCTGCCATTAAGGATAAAAACAGCTCATCCCAGGTATTGGAGGCAGACACATTACCAACCGTCATCATGTCTTCAGAGATCCGATCCAACGCATCCTCCTGAATCAATTTCTCTTTCTCATCATCTTTCATCATCGATTGAAGTAGGAACTCTTGAATCGATTGATTGTCTACGATGCCTTCGATATACACAATGGCTGTTTTAATATCGGAGTTTCTCCCCAATTTCAATTGACGAACGACGACGTCTGAGCTGTTCCCCGTCTTCTCTCGAATGATGGCAAGGTTGGCTGATAATGACTCTTGTATATGGTCATCAGAGTGAACTGCAGCTTGATTTTCAGCATCCTGCTGCTTGTTCTTTTTTGATTTTCGACCTTTAATGTACGAAGGCATATCATCAGGCACCCTTCTTTTATTTTTTATTACTTTAACCCTATACGGGGTTATTATGTAATTTTTAACAAAAGATATCACTGTATGATACGGGAACAATAAGAAAACCTAGAAGGAGGAGAGTGATCTGTATGAAAATCATGGGTATTTCCCTTTTGATGTTAGGATGTTTAATGGCTTTTTCCCTAAGTATCGATATTCTCCAAGGGTTTGATTTTTCGCATGCCTTGCAAAATACTGTCAGTCCATTTCGGGTAATGGAAGTTATCGAATTATTCGTCCTCTATTTCCTTCTGTTTCTATATTTCGCTGAGTCAGCCTATTATTTTATAAAGAGACGAAATGAAAACAAATAGATCATTACAGTTATGAGTTTTTTAGATCGTTGGAACGCAAGCAATAATTACGAGTATGAGGGTGCCGCTGGACAAACCTGCTGAGAGCAAGAAACTTCAAAAAAAACGCAACCGGTCTCACATAACCGTCTGCGTTCCTTCAATTACAGCCTGATCACAACCTCCGTCCCATCCTTCGCCTTCACATCCACAAGCACAAGCCCCCTATGCTTTTTCAGTTCCCTATAGACGGGCTTCAACGCTTTTCTGTCGATGTCCATGATCGTAAAGTCCAGCTGCTTTTTCTTAAAATGCTCTTTCGTCCAATGATGGAGGCGTTGGTGAAAAAACTTGGAGGATAGGATGGATATACCGACGTTCAAGATGGCATATGGAATCGGGATGGTGAACCGGGTGTCGTTTGATTTCACTTTTATATGCAGCATCGGCAGTTCCCTATTCGATGATGACGGAAACGGTATCTCCGTTTGCCGATTTCACATCGACAATCGGGCCTTCCAGTTCATTCTCGATGGCTTCCGTGATCAGGTTGATGTCGATATCCTTTACATATTTCTCGGATTGCGGGATGCCCGCTGCAATGCTGTGTCCTGCCTTCAAGACCGCCTTGATCAACTTGATCGGCAGATTGGCTGCGACGTTGTCACCTTCGGCTGATACGACACGGACTTTCAGCGTCTTGTCTGCATAAGCTGCCGGCTTTTCTGCCACCCTGACACCAGTCGCTTCCTTCTCTTTCAACACAGTGATCAGTTCGGCCCCCTTCGCCGCGTCGATTTTCCCATCCTGCACCATCGTCAACACTCTCGTGATTTCCTCATTCATGGAACGTTCCCCCTATTCGTTTTTTAAAAGCTTAATGGCTTCCTCCGGAGTGATTTCGCCATTCTCGAGCATCGTGACAACCTTCTTCTCGTCAACATCGTTTTTCTTCTTCTCTACATAACCAAGAGATGAAATGATGTCAGTCAGCTTGCCCCGGACCGTCGGATACGAAATCCCCAGCTCCTTCTCAACTTCCTTGATATTCCCCCTGCACATCAAAAACACTTCCACAAAATGAAGCTGATCCGGCGACAACGACGCCAGCTTCGATAACTCAAACTCATTTTCAATCGTCGTCTGACAATGAGAACACTGAAGCTTTGTAATCTTCATCGTTTCACTGCAGACCGGACAATTCGTAATTACTTTATAAGCCATAATGAAAGTCCTTTCTTTTATTTGTCTTGATTATATATCAATAAACAAAATATGTAAATGACAAAAATTAATATTATTAATATTTTTATTAAAATAATTAATTTTATAATTAAATAATTTAATGTTCCCTTAAAATATAATCACTTTTTTATCAAGACACCCTTTTCAGGAATATTTTTTTAATTTAAGCAAAAAATAATAAGTAACATACATAGAAAGAGGCGTATTTACATGAAAAAATCTCTGCCTACCATCGTATTAATGATCACGTGCACACTTGTTCACTTATATTTCACGCATCTGGGTCAAGAAATGAACCGGAAACGCTTTATCATAAGCGGCATCGCGTTAACTTTCTTTGGGAGTATATATTCAACTCTGCAAACCATGTTCATTATAAAAGCTGGCAGAAAGAGGACATAGAAAAGATAAGCAGCCTATACCCCAAATTTAATGAAGGGAATACAGGCTGCAAAGTTAACTCAAGATGAAGAAATGCCATCCACTGTCACGAAACGGGGCCTGTCCCCCGGCACACTAACGCTTTCATGTGCCGGGGGTCAGACCCCAAATCCAATTATAAGTATTTATCCCGAATCACGTTCAAATGGTGCAACTCGTGCCCGGCAATGCCATATGCAATGATATCTACCGAAACCGGGCTGTTCATGACAGTTCCACTGCGAACCCACGCTTCATCATCAATGGTTGAAATAAGGCTTAACGTATTAGCGCGCACCGCGTCCAAACCAGCCAGTAACTGCTCCCAGGATAATTTGTTGAAGTTCGCCGCAGAGACGTATTGATCCTGTTCCATTGCTGGCAGTGGTTCACTTTCATTTCGTGCAATGGCCAGCATTCGATACGACATCACACGCTCCGAGTCGGTCATATGCCCAACCACTTCTTTTAACGTCCATTTCCCTGGTGCGTACGCCTTCCCTGCTGACTCCTCTGACACGCCGCTTAAGAGGGAAATCGTCTTAGTCCGTTGCTTACTAAGTATTTCTTCAATATCTCCATCTGGCACAAGACTAACATACCTATCATGTTCTGGATTTTCAATACATAATGGTCGAGGACGCACATGAATCCTCCTTATTGGAATAGTTAATTATACTTCTAGTCTACTATTCGACTGTCACCAAGATATTTCCTTTACTTATGATCTTTACCCCATAATAATTCCAAATTAAAAACATTATTATCTCTGTACAACTGATTTATGCAGCTAGTAATGGGTTCATTCACTTTTCTTCCCCTAAGCTTCCCTATAACTATAAAAAAAGCTGAAGATCATCTGCCTGATCTTCAGCTATAGCGCCCGTTAATGGAACAACTTCACTTTTTACTTTGCTCATATCTAATTCGTTCAAGCACTTCATTTGGCTTTATGTCATAACCTGTTGCTCTTTTTCCACTCCAATTAACGCCAACATATAAACTGTCCTTCTCTAATCCATTTAACCATCTATTAATAAAATCTTCTAATGAAATTTCGTGTGGTTGAAAATTACTAAATGTCGGTACATTTTTGATGACTTTCTCTGCTCTCGACTTCAATGACCAAAAAGGGATTGATGTTTGACCATTGATATTTGTCGTGCTTGGAAACCCTTGTTCATCTTTTATCGCCCACACTTTTCTACATTTTAATATTTCTTCTATAAAAGCATAATATTGTGCTGATGATTGGCTCATTTTCACATTCCCTCAAAGTTTTAATTTAGAATATATTTTCCACTTTCCTTCTTCAAGTATTCTGCCCTTTACTTGAACAAAGGGCGGCTGCTTGTTCAGCAAACGCCCCCTTTAGTTTAAGTGCATGGTTTCACAAAGTTAGGTTTATTATAGAAATGCTGCCCGATTAGAGGTCATAAGAAATATCTTATTTAGCCAAAAATCTGGGCAGCAATTCCGAATAATGTTTTGTTTCTAGGCGGCATTTCAGCAAATTAATCACCATTACTGGTGGTTGACTCACTTGTTTAAAGCCTTGCTGCTCCAGAAATATCATAAAATCTTCATTGCCTGATGGCACATCAATCCTTAATTTCCCTTGATGTCTAGAAGCTAACTTATCTAATATTAAAGCAGCTGTTTGAGACTCAGGTGCTACAATAGGTCCTAATATCAGATTAACTGGTCCTAAAATAGATATTCCATAACCAATAATGTTCGCTTTGTTATCTCTAACTACTAGGCATTGTTCTGATTGGTTTATTCTATTTTGGAGAAATTTGCTTCTTTTATCTCCAAATGCAGCCTTATCTAACTTTAAAATTTCTGTAATATTATTACTATTGAACCTTTCAATAGTAACATCCCCGCTTTTGTTTAATGGTTTATATCCCTCGCAAAGGAACTTATGAACACAATCGACAGTTATAAAGCCCATTTTATCATAAAGGGGTCTGCCTTCTTCGGTTGCAATTAACATAATTGAAGTATTGCTTGAAGTAAAATCTAGACACTTTTGGGTAGCGTCTTTCCCTAGTCCCATTCCCCTATACTCTTTATGAACAATCACCATACCAATCGAAGCCAACTTATTATCATAAAGGACTATTGCCGCACTAGAAACAATTTTCCCCTCCGCATTCTTATGTCCGAATATCTTACCGGATGATAAGACTGTGCCAATCTCATATTCATCATAATCCCACCCGACTGATGCTGATAACTCCATTAAATCCTTAATATCACTTTTATTAAATTGCACTAATTCTAATATTGAATTTTTGAATATAGCCATTACGGATTTCCCCTTTGTACCTCACATAATCATATTAAAATACATTCTTAATTATTTAACTATCCTGCCCTATGCTTGAACAAAGGTCGGCTGCTTGTTAAGCAAACGCCCCCTTTAGCGGAACAAGGGGTACTAAAGTTGTTTTTCAACTTCCTCTTCATATTTTTCAACTTGTTTATTATTATCTGTGATGCCGTATTTCTTTTCTAGCTCTGGTTTGAGTTTTAACCACATAACATTCTTTTCATAAATGTCCCTGTCAAAATTGTGGTTAAGTTCTTCTAGAGATAAGCCTAAAGCATCAGCATATGCTTGTTTGGGGTAAATCAAAAGTATCAGGACCTTCCTTGATATACTTATCTACTTGATCTTCAGTAACAGTAACGTCGTATTTATCTTCTGCAATGGACTTCCACACTTTATCTTCTTCCAGAGATTTTTCTGCTAATTTTAAAACTTGGTCATCTGTTAAATCGGTTTCATAGTTTAATTTTTCTTGGGCTAAAGTCCTTATTATCCATTTGTTTAATTTCCCGTCTTTCTCAAACTTACTTGCTTCAGCCACTGCCTCTTCAAGCACCCTTTTATAATCCTCGTAAGTGTAAGTATCGGCAATTTCCTTCAATTCTTCATTACTCTTCATTTTTACTTCTATTGCAGCATTATCACTTGATTGGCATCCTGTGAATAAAAATAGTGCCGTTACACAATATGCAACTAATTTTAAAAATTTCATTATTAACTACCCCCTCTCTAAACTGCACCCCGTTTCTTCTTAATAAATTTGACGAAGACCAACAATTTTTAGTTTCGCTTATTCCGTTAACTTGCTCATAAATTGAATAAGGGCAATAGCCGGATCATTAGCTGATCTTCACTTATTGCCACCTATAATGGAAGAATCATTTATAGTTTAGACTTCATTTCCTTAATAGCATTTATAACTAATTGAGGTTCGTCGATGTGGACGGCGTGTCCAGCCTCCTTAATAACAAGGTGATTACTTGTTGTGGAGAGGTTGGCAAGTTCCTTCTGAAACATCATCCATTGAGCCATAGACTGGTTTGTATGATGGGACTGTGTACCGCCTGTAATGACAAGAAGAGGAATTTCTCCAAGTTTTATTCCTTTTACTTGCTCCAAACTTTCTTCAAACTCGCTTAGTGTAGCTTCTACTGCAAACTGTCCTAAATAATCTTTTTGGACTTTCTCTGTAAATAATGGAACCATCTTTTTATTTTGTTCTTCGTGAACGGAATCCAACAGAATTACTCCTGCGACCTCTTCTGGATACCTATTAGCAAATAATCTAGCGTTTACACCCCCGAAAGAATGCCCTACTAGTAGATACGGAGGTTTGACTTCGGCTTCTTTGAGTAAATTTCTCAGATTATTGATAATTTGCATACTATGTTTTGGTTTGCTACTCTTCTCGCTTCTCCCAATACCGTCCCTATCATAGAAGAATACATTTGCAAACTTTGAAACATCGTTTTTAATCGAATTCCAGTTATTCAAGTCCCAACCATATCCAGACTCAAAAACGATTGTTAAATTATCAGTACAACTTTTTATGTATTCATAATATAGTTCAATACCTTCTAAGTTTACTTTTTGACCAACAGCACTTCCAGTCATAAACTCCTCCAAAAATTTGTCATTACAGAAGTAATTCTAGGTATTCTTCAATTAACCTGCCCTTCACTTGAACAAAGGGCGGCTGCTTGTTAAGCACACGCCCCTTTTTGTGGAATAAGCCAATTATTCACAACGACTAAATACTCTTTTAATATCTTCCCGCCTAATCCTCTTCAAAAAATATCCCCAATTTAAACCCTCACCGGTCTTTTCATTTTTCTCAGGAGAGCGTAAGAATACTTATACTATCCGAGAATAGTAAGCTACATCGGCAACTCTGCCTTGTAAATGCGATTCAGGCAGCACCGCCACCAAAGTAAATCCGAGTTTTTCAATTAACTTTTTTGACGGTATAATTTTATTTTCTATAGTAGCAAATAGGCGTTTAAAGTTTAATGTGCTTTTACAATGCTCAATGACCGCGGAAACCGCTTCATACGCAAAACCGCTTCCCCAATGCTCCCTCATGAAGCGATAGCCAATTTCGCCAAGATAACCTTCTGCTATTTCTGGAATCATGACATCACCGATGAATTCATCCGTAT
>NZ_KQ758482.1:476248-1554029 GCF_001456935.1 [Bacillus] enclensis
GTCGTGTGCTTTTTTCAACTTTTCCAATTCGGAAGGAGTGATGTGCTCACCGGATTGTTCAGCAGCCTTTTTCTCATTGTAAAGTTTGACCCAGCGCATCATGGTAGCATAAGGAATCTCTAACTCATAAGCCACTTCAGTCCCTTTTCTACCTTCTTCAGCAACCATTTTAGCTACGTATTCTTTATATTCGTTTGTATAATACTTTCCCATGGATACACGTCCTTATTAATAATAGTTATAGTTATGCCCTATTATCATCTTTGTGTGTCCACTTTTTAGACTAACTTTAAAATCATTATTAATCTTTGAATTCAGACCATAAATCTTCGAATATTGTTAGATAATCTTTCGAAATCGGCCAATAATCTTTCAAGTTTGACCAATGACCTCCTGAGTCTGACCAATGACTGCTCGTTTACCACTCGGTCTGACAATGACCTCCCGTTTTCCACCAATCAGCTTCCGGGTCTGAACCATGACCTTCCCTTCATTATCAACCGGCACCAAAGTTTGACCATTAATCACCCTGTACAGATCATCACCACATTCCCGTCCGGATCCCTAACCATAAAAAACGAAAAGTCATCAAACCGTACGATGCCTTCAGCAACCTCAATCCCCAACTCATTCACAAACGTGAAAGCCTCATCAATGTCGTCCGTGTGGAAATTAAACAGCGGTTCATCCAACGGATTCAGCTGTTTCCTCTTCCCTGCCGGCCCCGCATCCAGGGTCAGTCCCGTAAAGTGATTCATTTCCAAGTTATAAACGGGATCAGCCACTTCGTTCAAATCGTACTCCTGTCCCAATAATTCCGAATACCACCGTACGGATTCTCTCAAGTTGCTGACATGGACAAACACCGTATTTATCTGGTTACCAACTGGACTTTTCAACAAAAACCACTCCCCTGAATTTTTTCGCCATCACCATTAGAACGTATGGAACACGAAAAACCTTACAGAGGAAATTAATAAATATGATAAAAATAGGCGGCATTGAGCCCGACGCCGAGTTCATCGGCTGCGAGCTTCATGAGATCCCACGAAAAACAGTAAAACTTCCAGTAGGTGATTTCATCCTCATATGCCTCAACATAATGGATGTTGCTCAAATACAGTTTGCCGTCCGCCTTCTTTTCAAATTCGGCCACAACCGGCAAGCCCCACAATTCTCTATATTCAGCCACGATTTCATGCTGCTCGTCCACGATCTGCTTCCAGTCTTTCAGTGAATTCTTCTTCGTTTCATCCAGTCCCATTTCCACTCCAGCATGGGTGATGTCAACGATCACATCTTTACTCAGGATCGAGGCAATGTACTCGGGGTCCTTCGACCTGAATCCCTCGAGCAAAACCGCCAGCGGCCCGTCCGGAGAAAGATCTGCAGTACGAACCTCTCCTGATGCTGGAATGTCGCCAATTTTCTTAAGGACTGCCCTCGCCCTGCTGAGATTGGCATATACCGCGTTCTCCGATGTACCGATAATGCCGGCAGCTTCTTTCGCCTTGAACTGAAAAGCTTCTGTTAAAATTAATGTTACATATTGAACCGGCGTCAAATGGTCGATCAAATAATCCAGATTGTCGATCAATTGAAAATCGAAGGCTGCGCCGTTGTCGTGGTGAAGTTCCTCGATCAGCGGCTGCTCCTGATTACGGTCCCTTCTTTTTTTATCTATCCAAAGATTCGTGGCGATCCTGAATATGTACGCTTTCGTATGAACCGGCTGGTGCATTTTTGCAAGCATTCCGAGGGATTTCAGCAGTGTATCCTGAACGAGGTCCTCTGCATCCCATGGGGACCTCGTCAATTTGTAACAGTACCCCCAAAGTTCGGACCGGAACGGCTCGATCTCCTGTTTGAACCTGTGCTCGATTTCCCTGATTTCATTCCCAAGTGTGTGTAGATTATCCGCTGCCATATCGTCCTCCTACTCATTCTTATCCCAATTATTTCAAACCGGGATCATTAACTCAATAAAAAAGAAAAGGGTTTCTCCTATCAATCTTGAATTAGTTTAAGAGAATTTAATCAAGGAGGAGATAAGTTTGAAGCAACGTGACTTACTTTTATATGTACTGGATTCCGCCTACGATAAAGAGAGTTGGTACGCACCGTTCAAGGATGCAGTCGCAGGGCTGACAGCAGAGCAGGCGATATGGAAACCGTCAGGAAAAGCAGCGAAAAGTATTTGGGAAAATGTAAACCATCTGATGTATTACAAGGAAAGAATGGCTGCAACTCTTGAAGGGCGCGATTGGAATCATCATCTGGACGGCGATGAAACGTTTGCTCTCACGGATCAAAAGGAGTCAGATGAGGAATGGGAAAAAGTCGTTGAACGTGCTGAAAATGCACAGCAACAATTAAGGCAGGCCGTAAGTACGCTGTCTGAAAGCGACATTGAATCCCTTGAAAGAAAATTACTTGACATCTTTATGCACGAAGCCTATCATACCGGGCAAATCATCCAGCTGAGAAAAATGCAGGGATCATGGCCGTCCCAGCGCTAAATTCAACCTCTATCTCCATTCTTTACTCACTCCACAGATTATGTATATAATAAAGATAACAAATTAAACGTAAAAAGGAGCCCCGACTGCCATCAGGACTCCTCCACAACATAAACTGCACCCGGCGTGCAGCGGCTCACAATGAGTCAGCAGAATCGAAGTAATCATCAATTTACCTCATGAGCATGGGGGACGATGGTTACTTCTTTTTTTGCGTAACCGCGATAATTGCTACGATCAATGTTCCGAACCCTATCATGATTTGCAGCACCTCTCCGACAGCAATCATTCAGCGAATCACCTCCCTTCTCCTGGGAGAGTGAGCCGCTGCCCCGCAGCTCTTTATGTTGTGTACTTTCATTATAGCACATACGTTCGGTTTTAATATCCGGCCAAAGGAACCATTATGAAATTTATAAAGGGTGTCAAACCAAAACATTGGAATCTTATGGTAAAATAAAATTATGAAAGGAGATGATCTTCTGACTGTTTTGTTAGAGAACATATTCCAACTTTCCGCTGCCATACTTCTCCTCTGCTCGCTCTTTTACTTCCGTCATTTCAAAAAAACGAAAAAACAACGAAAACTGACTCCATTTGAACTCTCCGTTTATATCATCACTCAAGTGGCAATCTTTCTGTGTGCAGGAAGTTATCTGCTTCTGCTGCTCGATAAATAATTTGGAAGGAAGGGTGGTATCGGCGTGAATTTCTTGCTTTTAATGATATTGGGTTTCTTTTTCATCGGTGTGGCAGGTCTTGTTTATATTAAAAAAAGACTAGAAACCGTTCACTCCATCCTGTGGTGGATTGCGGCCTCCACTGCCTGGGGGATTGTAAACATTTTTCTTGTTGTCTGGTCGTTTCATACGAGTTTATGAGTTTTGTAATTTCTTACAAGGTGGGAACAGATGAAATATGTGAAGGGTATGTATGCCGTGATGGCATTGATGATCGTTATATATTTAATCAGTGAATATATTTTGAAAAGTAATTATTCAGCTATTGCAAGCTGAATCACGGTGGCGTTGTGTTTCTTGGGTACATTGTTTTTCATAAATACGAGATACGTATTTTCAAAGCAAAAGAACGAGAGGTGAATTTCTTGGAGATCGATTATTCGGTGATTCAATCAATGCCGGATGGAGATACGCTCCATGGCATCTTGCAGCTGCATAAGGGGATTTTCGGCAGTGGCGATGATCTAATTAATAAAATGAAGGAAAAACCCCGACTGTTGGTCATGATAGCTAAGCTGAATGAGAATGTAATCGGATATAAAGTCGGGTATGAACTTGACTCCCGCACGTTTTACAGCTGGCTTGGCGGCGTGAGCGCGGATTACCGAAAACACGGGATCGCTTCCCGGTTACTGGGTTTGCAGCATCAGTTTTTAAAAGAAAATGGATATCATATTGTCCAAACTAAGACCATGAACAAGTGGCGGGATATGCTGATACTAAATATCAAACATGGATTTGATGTCATGGAGACATATACCGATAAAAAGGGCCGGCAAAAAATCGTTCTTGAAAAAAAATTAATCGATTTAAAGGAGACAACTTTATGACGAGTACATACGTCAAATGGGGAGAAGCCAGGGTGAAATTGACCTGGAACCCCGTCGCGCAGCTTCCATCAAAAGAGTGTATCACGAGCGTTCACGGATTTTGTTTCAAGGATGACAGGTTGATGCTGGTCAATTTAAATCATCGGGGATGGGATTTTCCCGGAGGTCACATCGAGGAAGGCGAAACCCCTGAGGTATGCATGAAGCGTGAAGCTTATGAAGAAGGATATGTGTCGGGTAGCCTCACCCTTCTGGGGTATATCACTGTCGATCACAATGAAAACCCCGTGTGGGTTGAAAATGGGCTGTATCCAAAAGTAGGGTATCAGGTTTTTTTTCGAATGGATATTGACCAGTTCCATGAATTCAAAGGACAGTATGAGTCGGGTGAGAGAAAGTTGATCAGACCAAGTGAAGTTACTGATTATTATCAGGACTGGAATGGGATTTATCAACAAATTCTGGAGGCAGCTGTAAAGCAGAGGGGATCCTTCTTTTAAGGATAATGCTGACATAGTGTACAGTAAGCCTTTATTTTATGAAGAATGGAGTGGGATGCGTTTGAGGATAAAAATGGTGACGTTGTTTCTGTTGGCAGCTTTATTGTTGTTAACGGCTTGCGGTGCCAAGGATTTCAGTTTTTCCGGAAAATCCGATCACTGGCAGGCTGAGCTGAAGGTGAATCAATCGAGTGATTTTGAGAAGCAGGATTTCGTTTTGAAATATACGGGTGATGAAGTTGAGTCTGTAGAGGATGTCGAGTATGCAGTGGAAAGTATCGATGGATTTGGCAGAACCGGCGCTACGTTAGATAAAAACGGTATAATCAGGGATGGAAACGAAACGGATCCCTCCGGTCGGAAGATTAGTGATGATACAGAAGTCACGGTGACTGTAATGTGGGATGGGCAGTCCGAAACGTTTGATTTGAAGCTTCAAGAATAAGCAAAAAGCTCAGTGTTGAAGCTGAGCTTTTTTTAATGTTTATCGCTTATTGACTGCGGTGTGATTCTGGAAGATGGCTAAGTTTTCTTTGATATGAAGAACCTTCTTCATTCCGACCATGGTTGAGAAAACGCCATTCGTGCGAGTGACAGCCTTTAATACGTTTTGAGGGTCGTTCCCTTCGTCAAAAATCTTTCCCAAATTGAACGGGGCACTGGTAGTCGAATAGATCCCAAGCTCTTGTGCAGCTTCGATGATCGTCAGCCACTTACCGTTTACACGCTGGTTCAGATTTTTGACTGCCTGATTCATCTGTTTATTCAGGGGAAATTGAATGAATTTAAAGTGATGCCCCTCCCCTGCGACTCTTTTTGCGGTGTTCACGGTTTCTTCGATTGAAATATAGCCGTCTTCTTTCGGGGAGTTTAAGAGCCCGCTCCAAGTAGCAAATCCATAGTAGTGGAGATTGCCGCTTTGAACCTGCTCTTCAAAAAACGTGAAAAGCTTTTCCACTTGTTGATAAAATAAATCAGGGCCGAGTGTCATCATGGAGATTTCTGGGTTGTGGATGTAATAAAGATCAATCGTTTCAAGATGGAGATGCTTCTTGCTTTTTTCAATGGCAAACCGGTAATATTCAGGGGCCAGTACGTGTCGGTGTGTGTCGACGATGTTCAGCTCCGATTCTTTGATGATGCCGCCATCCAGGAGGATTTTTTGCA
Source organism: [Bacillus] enclensis (assembly GCF_001456935.1). Taxonomy (GTDB): domain Bacteria; phylum Bacillota; class Bacilli; order Bacillales; family Bacillaceae_B; genus Rossellomorea; species Rossellomorea enclensis. Next base: position 482,005 of record NZ_KQ758482.1, read on the forward strand.
GATAATCCGCCGGGACCAGGTTTGCCTTTATATCCCCGGGTATGATGCCCGCTTTTGTGGAGACGATCACCTCTTCCCTCTTGATTGCGCCACTCTTTATCAAAGAATTTAACACATGGCCGACATCCCGTTCCGATCGCATCCCGCGGTAATTAATCGCCGTATCGATGAAGTTCAGTCCATTCAGCAGCCCATACTCAATCCCTTCACGGTAAAGTGCCGAATCCATCTCATTCATCTCTCCCAGGTGGGTCCCCATGGCTATAGGCGGAGCACAGAACACATGCGACTTACGATAAGGCATCCAGGATTTACTTAGGTATTCACTTGTTCCATTCACTGTCGCGTAACCAGAAATCATCCTTACACCCTCCTTTTTCGTTCTTTTTCAATATAATGGATAAAAAATCCAATTAATAGACTGAACATTTTTTATGGTGTTTGGTATAATTGGGGTATAGGGAAGAACCAAGTCGAATTGACTTGGTTCTTTTTTGTGTTTAAGGAGATATTAAAATGGACTAAATGATTAGGAGTGAAGATATTGCAATCGAAGTTAGTGGTTATTATCCTTCTATGCTCCGTCCTTGTTTCGATAAATGCCGCTCAGGTTATATGTGCCTCTCCCGACTATTTTTATCCTGATAACTGTGACAAAGAGCTGAACGCCTCAAGTGCTTCTGATTACTACTCTTCTCACCCGGCTTTAGAATATAAGGAACTTGATCATGCAGATATTACGATTCGTGAAAAAACCCTCTACCGAGACACATTTAATATTGTTGATCAAGAACTTAAAGGGCATAAACATCTTTTGTGGGAATATAAAAAAAACAAACTTGAAAATGTAAGTCCAAAACGTCAGGTCTATTTTTACTACAGTGTAACGATTAATAAAAAGAATAAGTACCATACACGGAAGGCAATAGTCGATATAGAAACTGGTAATGAAATAGTAGTCGGGGAATCGATTGATTACTGAGCCCCGCTTATAACAGCAGCCATTCTTTTTAAAAATCGACCTTTGGATAAGTCTTTACATGTTTATACCCCACCAACTTCCCGTCTGACCTCACAATGATAATATCCTCCCCGTACGTGATATGACCACGATAATAAGGCTTGACCAGCAGCGTTATGTCGTAGTCCCCTCCAGCTCCGAATATCTGCTTTATCTTCAAAATTTCTGTTTGATAAGCTGCCCAGGTGAGCCCATCCGGTGCACGCTTATCCTCTTTATAAATGATTTCAACAGCCTGATCAATAGGCTCTCTAAGGCTGCTGATTAGAGCATATTTCAGGGTATCGCATAATTCAGTATCAGCTTCAGTTAATGTGGTGGCATCTGCTCGCTGATAATAGCTAAAGAAAAATATTGTCAGACTGAACAGGATTTTAATTTTTTTCAAAGTGGTTCACCTCTTGTTCAGTATTTGTAACTTAAGAAGGGCTATTCCACAATTTATGTGCCTAAATACTTGGATTTATAAGAGTTCTTTGTAAAAATCCGGCTTTTCTAGCCCCCAATCTGGTGGGGTGGGGCATATACGATCCTAATTCAAGATTTATGATCCTAATCTGAGAAATACGATCCTAATTCAAAATTTACGATCCTAAACTTAGAAATACGATCCTAATCCAGGATTTATGATCTTACGAGAATGATTCTAAATAAAAACGCAACCACCCCTCCAAGGCACTACTTACCGGTTAATCAAAGATAGGCACATAACCAAACCAAAAAAGCACTTTTCAAACCAAACCTCACTTCTTATAAACCGTAAACTTCTCCTCAGCTGAAGTCCGCCCGCGTCCCGGCGGCACTTTATCAAAATAGCCCATGTGCAGGAAGCCGGCAATCTTTTCGCCAGGCTCCACACCGAGCAGGTCGCGCACCTTAGGATCATAGATGTGCGGGTTCGTCTTCCAAACTACGCCTAGCTTACGTTCCCAGGCGAGCAGCTGAAAATTTTGAATCAGCGCGCCGACCGCACCAAAATTTTCTTCCCACTGCTTTTGTCTTGGATCTTCTTTCATGACAACGATAAGGAATGCAGCAGGCTGGCTGAAATAGTTCCGTCTGTTTTCCTGCATGTCAGGAGAAAAGGTTTTTACTAAGTCTTCAACAAAGCCGTCCTTTTCTTTTGCAGAAACGAAAATAAATCGCCAAGGTTCGCGAAGCCCATGGTTCGGAGCCCAAACGGCGTCATCTAGAATCTCAAGTACGGTTTCTTCTGTCACTTTTTTATCAAGATAGCCGCTTTTAATCGAGCGGCGCTCACGTATCGTTTTAGCCAAGCTTGAATTTGTTTTATCCATCATTCATTCCTCCGTTGTATAGGATTCTCTCTTTATTTTAAATGATAACAATTATCATTATCACTTTCAAAATGTTTCTGCCTTCCCTCATGAAAAAATCGGCCTATCTTGGAGCCGACCCCACTTCATATTCGCTATGTTTACAAATCCCATCCAAACTCCAAAACCGTATCCATCATCCTATAACCCAACGCCAGATATAAGGAGAGAGCTCCTCCATTATCACCGAAAACACCTAAAGTCGCTTCCTTTTTCCCATGGGCTCTCAGGTGCTTCAAAGCCTCGGTTACAACAGCTTTTGCTACTCCTTTCCGCCTCCATTCAGGAAGAACAAAAATATTCTCAGTTGCGCCGCGTTCTTCTCCCAGGCTCCAGGTCATGACACTGCCGGCCACTTCATTTTTATAGAAAGCGGTAAACTCAGCCCACTCCCCGCCGCCTTTGGTCCATTTCAAGTGGTTGAGACTCCACGGAGCCCCGTTCAAATCTCCCTTCGCTTCCGCTTCAAGATACTGTTCTTCTTCCTGCTGCGAATCCATCTTCCAGTTTTTGATCACCATACCCTCCGGAAGGGGATGATGGGGTATCTCTTCCATCAGATCCCTCTTCATCACTAAGTGCGTCCTTTTCGTATCAAAACCTTTCGACAGATAAAAATCCATTTCCTCCAGGTCTACGGTGGAGATGGTATGGCTGACCCTGACCCTTTTTTCAGGATAACGGTCCCTATATTCAATTGCCCGATTTAAGATGCAGCCCCATAATTCTTCCTGCAGCTTTTCCGGAGGATTCAGGTATTCATTTAACGTAATATCTACATTCAATTTATGCACGAAATCTGCCGGCATGCTGCCATCTTCTATCACAAACCAGGTGGAGTCAGGTACAACGTGAGCGAAACCAAGGATTCCCCCTTCCGCATTTACCGCACAGAAAGTATTTTCTGAAATATAATCATCGTTATATCGATAGGCAAGCATCGCCATAAAATCAACGCCTGCGATTTGGTCTGCATCTTTATCTTGATAATTCCTAATTGTATATGAGTGCCCACGGAATTCTTTCATAGTGACTTCCTCTCTGATTTGTTTGATAGTTTTATATTCTAGGGGCCACTCCTTTTTTCCTTTTTCAGGTAAAAAAAGAAAGCCTGTCCCGGTATGTATTACATACGCCGGGATGGCCTTCATATGACAAGTCAGGATTCTCCCCCAACCAATCACTTCAAATACTCAACTCCGACACCCAACCCCGATAATATCCCAAAATAACCCGGGCAGGTCTTCGACACACAGCCAGGGTCCTGGATGACCACGCCGGGAACCTTTGTCCCGATCAACGCCAGCGACATAGCAACGCGGTGATCGTCGTAGGATTCAAGTGGGGCAGCTTTCGGAATGCCCGGGTGGACGGTCAATCCATCGCAAAACTCCTCGACCCTGATTCCAAGCTTCCCTAACTCTGTACAGATCGCACTGATCCGGTCCGATTCGTGGTGGCGGATATGTTCTACATCCCTGATAGTAATCGGGCCTGATGCGAATGGCGCGATCGCAGCAAGGGTCAGGGCCTGATCGGACATTTCTTTCATGCTGATGTTAAATCCGCCTACTAATGACGGGGTCCCTGTCAGTTCGATATAATCTTCGCCCCTGACAACGGTGCAGCCCATCCTTTCGTACACATCCACCATTCCGATATCAGGCTGATTCGTTTTGATGGAAAGATTATTGATTTTGATCCGACCATTCGTGATGGCTGCCAAAGCCATGAAATAGCTTGCCGTTGAGGCGTCGGCTTCAAGCTCAAGTTCCCTGCCAACATAGTGAGAAACTGGAACCTTCATTTCAGAAAGGTCCTCATTGAAAGCTGCTTTCACACCGAATTGCTCCATCAAGTTCAACGTGATTCTTACATACTCCTTCTGAACGATGGAATCAGGAATCGTCACGGTTACTTCTTTTTTAGCATATGGAGATGCCATGAGGACCCCACTTGTGAATTGACTGGAGACTTTGCCGGAGATGCTCACCCGGCCTCCCTTGATGCCGCATGCTTTTATGCGGATTGGCAGGTACCCTTTTTTATCCAGGTATTCAATCTCGGCACCGAGATGCTCGAGGGCATTCAGCAACGGTTCAATCGGCCGTTCACTCATCCGGCTGCTAGCCTCGATGGTCCAATCGCCTTCTGTATCGGCTGCGAGCGCACCAGGCAGGAAGCGGGCAATCGTTCCAGCAGCCCCGATGTAGACTCCTCCTGCTTTTACCGGCCACTTCCCGCCGCATCCATGGACCGTCACCTTTTCCTGTTCGACTTCGACGTGAACGCCGAGCTTCCGGAGAGCTTCGATGCACCAATAGGAATCATCGCTTTTCAGAATCCCCGTCAAGGTGGTAGTTCCTTCAGCTAAAGCAGCCATAATCAATGCCCGGTTTGTAAAACTTTTGCTCCCGGGTATCGTGATGTCATGGTCAACCCTATTATCTTGTGGTGACAGTTTAACAGCCTGAACATCATTTAATTTGGACCAAGGTGATCTCGCTTTTAGATCTGGACCATTCATGGTAGAACCCCTCTCTATTTATAAAATTGGTCGCTTCCACCGGTTAAAAGTTAAATAACACCAAACTTCCTCAACGCAAACTCTATCCCGTCTTCCCCCGACGGTTTCGTTACGAAATCGGCAGCAGCCTTCAATTTTTCACTCCCGTTGCCCATCGCGATGCCAAGACCGGCCAATTCGAGCATATCAATATCATTTTCGCCGTCGCCAAAGGCAATCGCCTCCGATTGATGGAATCCGAAGTACTCCAGCGTTTTCAAGATCGCCCGTGATTTTGAGACATCCTCCTGCAGAACATTCAAAACATAGGGATGCCATCTCCTGAAAGTAAGATGCGGGAATCTTTTTATGTATTTTTCAACTTTTTCATCATCTGCAAACAGGCACAATAAAAACACATCTTCTTCATGGATGGCGGAATTTGTCTCGGGGTACTCATAAAGAGACAGGGTTTCCTGAAGAGCCGTTGAGATTTTCTCTTCCGCTACCCCATTCATAGTAAACCCTTCGGTATAAAACGACAAACCGTTCTTTTCCAGTTTGGCAAACTCCATTACTTCTTTCACGATTTCCTTCGCCATTGGCACGCTGTGAATTACTTCATGTTGATGCTTGGCGTAACCCCCATTTGCCGTGATAAACGTATCGATTCCCAATTCCTCCAGTTCACTGCACATGGATAACGGCCTTCCAGTCGCAGCCACCACTTTCAACCCTTTGTTTTTCAACTCTTTTACTGCCTCGATTGTGGACTCCGGAATGGTCCCGTCTTCGTGGTGAGTAATCGTTCCGTCTACGTCGAGGAATACGATTTTGTAGGTCATGAATAGCCTCCTTGGAATTCTGTCAATTAACTTAGTAATGATTTACTTGCCTTTAGTTTTATCTAATTCCTTTTCTATTTCTTTATCAGATAATCGTCCTCCAGGGCTTATACCTTTGCTATTAGTTAACAATATCATGCCTATAAGGGCAGCCAAACCTATACAAATCAAGGAAAAAGCGAATCCTTCTTCAGATAACATAACCGATATCAAAGCTGAAGTTAGAAGAACCATTGACATAATTAATGCTCCGAATAACCTGTCCATCGATTGCACCGCTCCCTTTTATCTTGTAATTGTCATACGTTTATCTTTTTTTAATAAATGGAGATGGGATGCCTCATTTCAATCAATATTATGTGGACCATTTGATTTGTTCATTGGTCACTTTTATGATCTCGTTTATTTTAAACTCTACTATTTCTTGAATCTGACCTTCGGAAGTGTAGCCAAGGAAAAATTTCTCGATTTCCCATGCGAGCATCATGGTGGTGTGGTCTATATAAAAGTAATTGAAATCCTGCAGATAATCTTCGAAAGGAATGGCAAGATTTTTTAACTTTTTGTAGTAAGATGTGCTGATGAATTGAATTAAGTTTGGATCATAGATATCCTGGCACAAAATAGTGATATCCCTTAAAGGAGAAGACTTCGCAGCCCACTCCCAATCGATGAACCAAACTTGGCTGTCTTGATAAAAGATGTTTTCTAGATGGGGATCTCCGTGAGTGATGACTTGTGGACATTTCTGCTTGTAATTAGTCACGTTCAACTTTGTATATGTTTGCTCGATCGTCTTACTCCAGTTTGATTCAGCCCAGCTACACTCGTAACATAAACGTTTCAGTTGATTTTTAGCCCATTCCAGCCATACTGAATTCAATGTGTGAACCTTTAACCCTTCTCTTATGTTTACTTTTGAATAATGCAGGGCGGCAAACCTCTTCAAAACTTTTTCTAAAAGAGCTTTTTTATGTTGGGCGGATAAGAGACTGAACTCATTTTTCAAAGGTGAACCCAAGTCATCAATCAAAATAGCCTGGGGGTGTGATGCCCACAGTGTTATTACTTTACTGAAGGGTTCAATACAGGAAGAAAGCATTGAAAAGATTTCAACTTCATTGTTTCGCTCTGATGCGAATTCTTTATAGATCAAACTCGTGTTTTCACCATTTTCCGTCAGAACTTCGAGTCTGTAGATTTCCCCAGCGTGAGCTCCTTGTATAACTTCCATTTTCAGTAACTTCATGTTTTTCTCTGTCAGTCTTTTTTCTATATGGGTCAACGTCTATTTCTCCTTTGTGAAAACGCAGGATACCAGTATTCATCCTACTAAACTCACTGATCCTCGTATTCCTCATATGCGAGATTCATAGCCTGCACTATTTTATGGTCAGCCTCCCCGTGTTCATTTCTATCCGGTACATTCACGACCCCTACAGCAAAGGTATATGGATTATTATTGAAATCACCCATTATACCAAGGTCTACAGCAGCATGTTTCAGACCCCCTGTCATGTGGTTGAGGTGATGTCCTGGAATCGAGCCTATGTCTCCCCTTTGTCTTACCAATCCGTTTATGATCGGAGTCCATAGCATGGGGTGCTTATTGTATCCTTGATAAATCCTCTTCATTAACTCAGCCAATTCAGAAAGCATTCCTTTGTTATCAGGATGTCTCGGATCTTCTTTTACCAGGATAGAACGAAAGTCTGCTTGAATTTCCTCATTTACCTTTTCCCATCCGCCGAATGCACCCACTATACTCTTTGCCGCAAAGCTGTCATGGCAGGCAATCATGACTTCCACCACTTCCCTTAAAGGCAGCGTTTTTCTATCTTGCAGATGGGGATAGAGTTCTTTGCTGTCTTCCTTCGGGTTAAAAGAAACACCCTCTACCATGTCGTCCCAATTCAGACTTCCTTCTTCTGCCCATTTAGCCATGCAATAACCTATGGCCACTTTTGCCGCAGAGGCCATAGGGACTGTGAGTCCTGCATTCCAGGATGCTATCATCTTTTGTTCTTTGATGGAGTAAATCATCATTCCGGCTTGGCCGGTTTCTATTTCTTTTAATTTGTCTATGATTCTATTCAATTGTGTTCACCTGCTTATTTTTACGTCAGTAGATGGGCTGATTCCTGACTTTCTTCTAAAAACCTTCTTACGATTCCATTGTAAATTCCCGGCTCCTCTATATTCGCTGTATGCCCGGTAAAAGGAACTAAGCCCGCATTAATTTTATGGTTTGCTTGCTTCAAGAAGGTGACCGCTTCCACTTCATGCCATTCGCTGCTTCCATTCAGTACTAGCACCGGTACCTTAATCTGTTCAATTTCTGCTTGAGTTACTGCAGGATAATGGAAAGTCATAATATGTAGAACCTTTTTGAGCGTAGCTTTCCACTTTTCTCCGTGCAGGGACATGAAGTGAGCTGCTATATCTCTATCATTCTCCTCAATGTTTAGAAAGTACTCGTTTTGCTTCTCCATACCGCCTTTTAACTCTTCGGGGATAGACGGTGAATAACCTGTAAGGACTATTCCTTTGACTAGATCCGGCTCCCTGAGGGCGATATGCATAGCTAAAGAAGCACCCAATGACAATCCCATGATGAAGCCTTCTCCCTTATTCTTGATTTGAGTGACGACATATTTTAAGGCATCTTCGAAATAATCGTGCGATGCATCAACTGCTGCATTACCGTGCCCCGGTAAATCAATGAGGATGCAATCGTAATCATTACTCATATTGGTAATCTGGTTTGAGAAATGTGTCTCCCCAGTTCCCATAAACCCGTGTAAAAAATAGACCCTTTCTATTGTCATCTCCCCCTCTTATGTACACAATTTATATTAACATATTATTCCATTGTATGGTTAGAACCAGGTGGACAGGTCATGTGACCCATTTTTAAGAGAGTACATAGTAAAAGACAGGTCCGATCAACGGTTCCTGCCCTTTTCAGATATATTTATCTCTGTTACTGAGAAAAATTTGTCTGTTTTAGTTCATTTCTTATCTTAAGCCCTGTTTTTCATCGGAGCTGCCAATCTTTTATGGACTGAAAATGATGAGCGGAACCATTTATGATCCATTTCAGGGATTTATGATCCATTCGACAAAAAATACGCGCCTGTTTCAGGATTTATGATCCATTCCAGAAAAATATGATTCATTTTTGAATTATATGATTCTTTGATAATCATTCTAATCTGCTATGGCACAGCACCACAATAACTTAAGTGGGATCTATCCCACCGACCCGCCGCAAAAGGGGCTGGCCGATTTAAATGACTTTCGCCACTCCCAAGGCATAGTGTTTGAAAAGTATGTTTTCTACCAGTTCGCCTTCAGATTCTTCGCAGTCTATGATCATGATGATTTCGGAATGGAAGCCTTTCAGTACTCTTCTTCTCTTTTTCATTATTTTTTCAGTGAAAAGACGGATGGCAAAGCCGAGGATGAAACCTGCTGCCGCCCCGATCAGTCCCCAATAGATGGGACCCCATTTCAATTCAAAACCAATACTGGCTCCGATTACTGCAAATGCGGTAGCTAGTGCGGCTCCAATATCAATTAAGGAAGTCCCATCAGAACGGTGCATCGTATCGAATACTTTCCGCTCCTCTGTCATGTTATCAAGGGGGACAATGAAGATATTCTCTTTGGCGATCCCTTTCTTCTCCAATGTCGCCACCGCCAATTCTATATGGATGGTATGTTCGAATGTCGAAAAGAGCTGCATTGACTATTTCACCTTCTGCCCCTTTAATACTTTAAAAGATGGAGATTGATAATGCTCCAAAAAAAATTTACGCTGTTCTTTATCATACAGTTTATTGTTTTCAACGGTATTGATATATGAGTCATATATAGAAAACCCATACAAAGAAGGGAAAAACAGCAGCCACTCAGATTCCACCACATTAGTTGCTTTTTCGATTTCTCCCAAAAATAAAAGTGAGATCGCTTCAAGTCCTTGTGAGTAATAAAAAAAGACAACCACCCAAATGATGACAAAGAAGGCGGTTACAATTCGATGTATGTACAGCTGGCCCAGCCCAGGAATGAATAAAGACCAAAGTACCGCCATAACAGGGTTACGTTTATCCAAATAATTGATTTCGAGTGCACCTATACTGAATGAATTGATTTTATGTTCTTCCCGGTCTGCCAGAACAAACACATTGTTCAAGTCCACCGTTGTGCGATAACTATCCCAAATGGCAAATATATAAACCGGAATATATATTAGCAGCCATCGTGTATCAAGGACTTCTTTTGCCAAATCAATTTCACCTTGAAATGAATATACCATTGCCAAATTCAGGTTTGACTGAATATTGACTACTACTTCCCAGATAAACAAAACAAAACCTCTGAGATATTTTGATAACAATAGGTGTCCAAACCCGGGAAATGCAGCACTCCACCATGCCATAATATAAGGATTCTTAAGGTGAATTTGTGTGGTGCCAAGGAGACTCACATGAGCTCTATATCTTCTGGCTGTGTTGTCATTTGTATAATTATCCATTTTCAGTCCTCTTGATCGTTTCTAACAGTACTTCCCAAAAGATATTTTTTTATACTAATGGTTATGAGTTGGCGGATGAGCCATGGATGTCAGGTCCCGTGACCAAGCTTGAAAGAATGCATAGTTAAGGACAGGTCCGATCGCCAGAACCTGCCCTTTTCAGAATTATTTATCTCGATTATTGGCAAAAATTTTTCCGTTTTCGTTCATTGCTTATCCTAAGTCCAATTTTTCAATGGAGATGACTGGTTTTATTGATTGAAGTGATGGCCGAAACCATTTATGATCCATTTCAGGGATTTATGATCCATTCGACAAAAAATACGCGCCTGTTTCAGAATTTATGATCCATTTCAGAAAAATATGATTCATTTTAGAATTATATGATCCTTTGATAATCATTCTAATCTGGGTGCACTTCAGAAGCACAAGCCGCTACCTCTTCTCATTGTGCAACGCCAGATAATCGGGTCAAGGTACCTTTCCCCTCGACCCGGTTAGGAAGCTTAATATAAATGATGAGCAGAGTCCTGAAATGGATAAGATAAGTGCGTTCAGGGCCAGGGAAGTTAAGCTGATTCCGGTCCACCCTCCTGCAGCAAGGCTGATCATCCATGTCAGAACCGATAGAATCGCAAGAATCAAAAAGAATGCAACATGAAAGAACGAGTTTGATTTTGTATATTTCTGTAAAACCTGAAATCCGGTCGCTATCACGATTCCAGCAAGAATAAGATAAATGTAACTCATAGCGCATCTCCCCTTTATCGTCTTTTTTGCATAAGTATGACGGCTGCGGAGTGGTTTTGGTTGTAAATGGCTAAAAAAAATGAAAACGATTGAATAATTTCCAGCTTAGACCGCTGTCCGGCCTACAAAGCTAATACGACCGCACCGGAGAAATCAGATGCAGGCAGGAAGGGTTTCCGACTGGTTCGATCAGGATAGGCTTCATGGAGCCGCCAAAACTTACATTTATTTCTTCTTCCTTTATTGCTTTCAGGGAGTCGATCATAAAATTCGCATCCAGTGAGATGCTTAATTCGCTTCCCCCTTCAATGTTTTTAAAAGGTTGGGTTTCTTCTATTCTGCCTATTTCAGATGAAGTGGAGGAAATCTTCAGCCGTGACCCGTTTATTATTTCCAGATGTACATTATTGTTCTTCCATTCACTTGCGAAAAGACAGGCACGGTCGATCCCTTTTAAAAATTGTTTTGTGTCGAGGGTTATGACTGTCTTGGAATCTTTGGGTATCAGTGCTGAAACGTTTGGATAGTTACCTTCAATCAACCTTGAAAATAGGGATGAATCAGCTGTTTTAAATACGATGTAACTGTCACTCAGAAAGATATGTATGATTTCAGTTTCGCCTGGAATCAACTTTACGAGCTCATTTATGCTTGTGCTTGGGATAATGAATGATCCTCTAATATTTGAATCGATCTTGAGCTCCCTTAATGCTAGGCGGTGGGAATTCGTTGCAGCACATGTTAGATGATTTTCTTTAAAAAACAGGTTAACCCCCGTCAGGACCGGTCGGCTTTCATTCTTTGCAACAGCAAAGGCAGTCTGTTTGATCATTTCGAGTAATTCAGTACTAGGGATTCTGATAGGACTGCTTTCGTCAATCACGGGCATGTTAGGATATTCTTCTGAAGGAAATCCTTTCAGACTGGTGATGATTTCACCGGATTGCAGAGTGATGAGCTGCTTCCCGTCTGCTTTTACATGGATATCTCCGGGTAATTTCTTCACGATTTCACTTATATATTTCGCCGTTACGACGACACTGCCGGTTTGCTTAACCTCCAATACCCTCGCGCCGTCGATTGTCAACGGTATCTTTTTTTCAATAATAAGATCTGAGTTGCTTCCGATCAGGACCAGGGCATCTTCTTCTGCAGTTATCTTAATGCCCGTCAATATCGGGAAAGGTGTCTTCAGGGATACGGCTTTACTGACTTCGGATATAGCTTTATGAAAACACTCACTATTTATGCTGAGTTCCATTATGGGTTCACTCCAATTTTTATATGCTAGTAGAAACATTCGACAAACTTCTCCAATATCCCTTTTATGGTAAATCGCAGCACTCTGCCGCTGATTAGCATAATTCTCAAAAACTTCCAATCAAGAAAAATACCAAATTGTTTTACATAGGTTTCATATTCCTCCATAATCTTCTTTGTAGAAAGGGTGTATGGATATGAAGAAACTATTAATGATGCTTGCAGCTGGGTCACTAATTCTCGGAGCGTGTTCGAGTAGTCCAGCGATAAAAGAGAATGCGAAGGAAACCCAAGATGCGGACAAGAAACAAGGAAAAGACAGTGCAACTGAGAAAAAGGAAAAAGAAGAACCGAAAGAACCAGAACAACCCTTTAAAGCACTGGAACCTTCTGAAGATGCTGTGTCTCTGAAGGAACGCCTTTCCAAAGAGGAGAAGAAGGAAATCCCTGAGGAAGAAAACGAAGAAAACCTTGATGAAGCACAGTCTGATTCTAAAGAAGAAAAACAGGATAAGGATACAGAACGAAAAGTACCTGTTGGTGAAACGCTCGCAAACGGAAAGGAAGATCTCTCCGATGGGCCATTGAAGGATCACAGGCTGGTTACCTACTACGGGACACCCCAGTCTAAAAATATGGGGATCCTGGGTACGGTGGAACCTGAAGCGTTCATGAAAAAATTGAAGGAACAAACTCAGGCTTACTCTGACCTCGATCCCGAACGTCCGGCGGTGCCGACGATTGAGCTGATTACAACGATGGCCCAAAATGAAGCGGGTCCAGACGGGGATTATGTGCGGATGACCGCAGAAAAGAATATTGAAACCTATGTGAAACTTGCTGAAAAGCATGATGCGCTTGTGATCCTTGATATTCAGCTCGGCACGGACACCGTCATGAATCAGGTGAAGATGGTCGAGAAATGGCTGAAGCACCCTCAGGTCCACCTTGCGATAGATACCGAATTTCACGTCGCAGAAGGGGAGAAGCCCGGCGAGGATCTCGGTCAGGTTGATGGAAGGAAGATACAGGAGGCAGTCGAGTATATTTCCGAGCTGACAGAAAAGAACAATCTGCCCGATAAACTTGTAATGGTCCACCAGTTCACAGGGCCCGTTTTGACCCATAAAGATAAGATCCAGGGAACGGAAAACGTCCAGGTCGCCATCAACTTTGACGGTTGGGGACCGGCTGCGGACAAACAGGCCCTATACGGAAAGTACATACGTGAAGAACCGAATCAATATGGAGGATTCAAGATTTTTTATGATAAGGATGTACCGGTCCTGACACCTGAAGAAGTGTTGAAGATGGATCCGAGTCCGGCGGTTGTTAATTATCAGTAATGGAAAAAACACAGGGACGAGTCGCACGAGCCGTCCCTGTGTTTTATTACTTCTAAATTCCTTATAACCAATCTCCGCTGTTATCTGCAAGATCCTGCAGTTCATTCATGAACACACCTGCATGATACCCGTCACAAACGGCATGATGAATCTGCATTGAAACAGGGAGCAGAACTTCACCATCTGCGTATGAATACTTGCCAGCAGTAATGATCGGCAGTAAATAATCACGTCCGGTTCCTATGTTCAAATTAAATGCCGTGAAGGAACTCCACGGAACCATTGAAATCGGAATATGATTTACGGGCATAGGTTTTTTGGGAAATAAACGTCCCGTCCCATTATAGATTTCAACATCCTTCAAATAGTGGGCATGAAACGTTGCAAAATCATCTGTAACCGGCGTCCAGATGCATGAAAAGGTGTGGGACCGCCCGTCAAAGATCGTGTAAGCCGGGCAAATCTCCGGCCAATACCCTAGCTCCCCTTCTTCATTGAAACCCGTCCTGAATTCTCTGTGCTCATTAACAACCCTCGTCACCATATAAATAAACCCAGGGTAGAGCTTATATTTCTTTTCCTTAAGATTCTCCAAAAGTCTAGTGATCGAAATATTATTTGTCATGCTGAACGTTGTCTGCTGCTGCAGATAGTACTCAAAGTATTCTTTCCTCTGCCAATTTTCCTGATCAATACGATTAAATGTCATATTACACGCCTCCTAAAGTATGGAATTTTCACCCTTAAGAGGCCGAATCCACTGCTTTCACCATCTTGTCACTCCTTTTTAGATTCGGAAATTTCATCCTTTAGATAACGGACATATAAAAAGGCCACGACGACCCCTATGATTGAAATGATGACGGAATATCTGAATATCTTAAAGAAAAACTCCGGAAATGGTGTTACTTCAAACAAGCTCATACCTTCCACATCGGTTGTCGACTTTTCTCTTTTAAGTAAGGCGACAAATAAAAAGAAAGGAACAATAAATGAATAAATCCCTGTTTTCACTAAAATCTTCTCCACTCCTACCCCTCCCATGCGAAGCTGCTTTTTCTATATACTCTTTAAAAATGAAGTATCTAACTCTTCGCCCTCTATAACAATCGCAGTGAGACCTGTTTCCGATTTCGTTTCATGCCATTCGCCGCCCTCCCAGTACACCGCATCCCCGGCGTGGACCTTGATGAATTCGTTTGATTCCCCTCTGGCCAAGCCTTCACCCTTTACGATCAGCAGAAGCTGAGGCACCACGGCTTCGTGATAACCAATCACCCCGTTTTCTTCAAGATACATGCAGCCTATATGAGCGGGTTTCTGGGTAAGTGTAATCCGGGACATCATAAAGTCCGAATCAAATTGAGTGATTTTCTTTCCTGCCTCTTTGCTGAATTGATAGATTTTCATTAGAGCCTCCCGAAAAATTCGATTTATTGATCAACCAACTTCTGAATCCTTCCCATCACGATGGTATGATAATAGTTTCCGTCAGATAACCGCTTGTCATCTTTTAGTACACCTTCCACTTCAAAACCAAGTTTCTTATACAGTTTTATCGCATTTTCATTGGTTTCAAGGACACTCAGCGTGATTTTCCTTAATTGATTCGAGTCTGCCCAAAGGATGGATTCCTGTAAGAGATTCTTTCCGATTCCATGTCCCCAGAACTCCTTCAATACCCCGACTCCGAACTCCACCCTGTGAGAAGTCCTTTTTAAATTATTCCCTTCACATCTGGAGAAACCCGCAATCCGGCCGTTTGTTTCTGCTACAAGAAACAGATTGACAGGACTGTCCGAATCTGTTTTTATGATTTCCTCAAATCCTTCCGCGTCTATGTAGGCTTCTCCTTTTTCCCTGTCCATGTTCTCAGTCTCTCCATCGATTTGCAGCCTGACAGCGGACAGTGCCTCTGCATCCTCAGGTTTGGCTGACCTAATTACGTAACGCAAACCTGGTACAGTGTATTCTCTTCCTTCAACAATCATGATGATCTCCTCCTCATTATGCTTTATAAGCAAACCTCAGCTTTATCCCCCAGCCTGTGCACGGCAACTAATTCTTCTCCATCAAACGCCATTTTATAAATATCCGGCTTGGTGGTGCTGTATAAGAAACTCAAGTCAAACTTATCATCGTAAAAATTCATCATCAGTGTCATAACGATTCCGTGTGTACCAAGTGCTATTTTTTGTCCTGAATAGGTTGTTAATAAATCTTTAAGAGCACCTATAGCCCGTTGCTGGCATGCAGCATTGGATTCCGCACCCTTCAAGGCAAAGTGCGGTTCAGAGAACGATTTAATCAGTAACGGCATCAGCTCTTTGTCTGCTACCCGAATGTCTTCTGCTGAGGAAATTTTCTCTTTAAGGTTTTCAATCACTACTACTTACTTCCCTAACTCTTTGGCGAGTGGTTCAACCGTTAGTACCGAACGGATATAAGGACTTGAAACGACCGCGTCTATCCCCTCTTTTTTTAATATCCGGGTAATTCGTTGAGCGTCTTGTCTTCCTTTTTCCGTTAAAACCCGTTTTCTTTCATTTCCTTCTTTGGGTGAGTCACCGTGTCTGATCATGTAGATGAAGGTTTGCATGATCATCCCCATCCTTTCATTTTCCAGTTAACCTGTTACGCCGGGTGTCTTCAATCTAAAAAACCTTTACCAGCTCTATATCAGCATATTTACAGGCACCGTATTCTCTATCGCCATAAATCCCCTGAATGGTATCAAGCCCCTGCTCCGTCCAAAACCTGAGTGCGGGCCAATTTTTGATTGCTACATTTGCCCGCACTTCTCGATATCCAGCTTGCTCCATAATAGATAAGAGTTCACTGACCACTTCCTGACCAAGACCTTTTCTATGGAATTCCTTTTCAATATACAGGTAGTTAATATAAAAGGATTCAGTTGCCGGGTAGCCGTGATACGTGGTCAGCAATCCAGCAAGGTGTCCATTACCCTTTAACCGGATCACTTGAATTTTAAATTGAGCATTAGTTCCACCAGGCGGAATGTCACCCTCGGTAAAACAGCGGTAAGCATACTCTTTATCAAAGCTGCCGCCGTCCCATTGATGGATGTAGCTTCCTTGTTCGTACAGTTCCTGGACGGGTTGAATTTCTTCTTCAGTCATGTCCTTTATGAAGAGTCTGTTTGTTTTCCATTGCTTCGGTATCATTTTTATCTTCATTGTTCCGATAACTCCATTCCCCTTGTCATTACCTTCTCTTAATTAATTTCATCACCCCGCCGGCTTCCCCGAAACAATATGCCAATGCAGATGCTTAGAATCCTGATAGTTCCCCAAATTGGTAATCACACGGCATGCACCGTGCTCCTCGGTTATCATGGCAGCAACCTTCCTGATCACTCCCATCAGTTCGAGCAGCAATTCATTATCACTGTCCTCCAACGTAATTAAAGACGAAATATGGCTCTTCGGAATGGCCACAATATGTACAGGATAAAATGGACGGGTATGATGATAAGCCAGCACATGATCGGTTTCCAGCACTTTCTTCACTTCGGTATTCCCGCTTAATACTTCATCACAATAAAAGTCGTTGGTCATTTCATTTCCTCCTTTGATTTGGTTAAAGAAAGGGAACTCCGATATTTTGGAATTCCCTTGTTAAATTAAATATCGGTATTTACATGAGTGTTAAGAAAGAGAACAGAAATATCAATACTACATACTTATAGGCTGTATTTGGTGATTTGTATTTAGAGAACCCCTTCTTAAGATCAGCTGTTAAAAAGGAAAGAAATACAATAATTAAAATAAATGTAAGGCTGCCTTGTATGGAAGCCAAGCCAGTAAATAGTGTCAACACTAAAACCGTGCCTATGATGACGATCAGCGAGAAAGTTATATACTCTGGTTTGAAGCGTGTGGAGTTTTGCATGAATTGTTCTCCTCTATTTCACACGATTTGGAAAAATATGATAATACCAGTTTATCACAGCCAGAATCTGCTGAGAACTGGTTTTCCCGGGCTCTTTCCATTTTCCCAACGGGAGAAGTGTACTCATTTAAATTCCATGCCATCCTTTTAATGGAAGTAAATATCACTCAAACCTCTTAACTGTTCAATTTTGCAAAATTAAACAAACAAACTCTATACACTGAAACCCCTTTCATTCCTTTAAAATAGCCCTTATACTAGATTCATAAGATGATCATCAATTAATTCAAGAATATAAAAATGCAAAATTCAAGCCAGATGACAGCTGTAAGGAGGATCCTCATGGTATTGGATAAGAGACGTGCACACCTATTATCCATCATTCAGCAATCTGACGAGCCTGTCCCGACGAAGGTTTTGGTCGAAAGGATGAATTTGTCCCAGCGGACCATTTATTATGACCTCGACCAGATCAATAGCTGGCTGCGGACTCAGAAGTTAGAACCGATTGATAGTAAACATGGTCAGGGTTTGTTCCTGCCCCCTCAATCGAAATCGAAGCTGATGCTGAAGCAAGATGAGAGTTTTGAAGATTGGCAGTATCAATTATCGAAGCAGGAACGCGGAGTGCTGATTAAGGCAAAAATCTTACTTGAAGAACAGGACGCGACCATGAAAGTCTTCATGGACTTGACGAGCATGAGCCGCGGGACGATTGCGAAGGAGATTAAAGAGATCAAGCAGGATTTCAAGGATGCCGGTTTAGAGCTTTATTACAAGAAAGGTTCCGGGTACCGCCTGCGTGGGTCCGAGGAAGCAAAGAGAACGATGCTCTCCACCATTCTCGCAGCCATCTTCTCACATGAAGATTGGCAGAATGTCCGGAATGAGGTCTACAAGATGATTCACCCCGAAGCTTCCACCTGGTCAAGTGAAACCGATCAGAGACGAGTAGTGAGGGAAATTCTTTTCGAAGCGGAAAGTGACATGGGGTTGACGCTGACGGATGAAATGGTCGAGATTTTATCGCTGCAGATCTTAATAGTCATAAAGCGGATCGATCTCGATGAATTCATCCAGGTGCCCAGGGCTGAAAAAGAGGTACTCAAGCAAACGGATGCCTTCAAGGCCGCCACGCTCATCACACAAAAACTTGAAGCTTACAAGGGGGTCACCTTCCCTGAAGATGAAACCTGCTTTATCACCATGAACCTGCTTGGTTCGAAGGTTCAGCATGATAATTTTGATCATTACACCGAACAGGAATTATCAGGACTCAGGGAAGTTGTCCGCAATATGATTGATGATTTTCAATTGTATTCGTGTGTGGTATTCGACGACCGGCGAGGACTGGAAGAAAACCTGATCTCCCATATTAAGCCGACCTATTACCGGCTGAAGTACGGGCTCCATATCGTCAATGATTTGGCCGGAAGCATCCAGGATACCTACCCGGACATTTTTCACCTGACCAAACGGGTGATCAGGCATTTGGAACTATATGTCGGGAAACGAGTGCCTGAAGAAGAAGCTGCCTATATCACCCTTCATTTTGGCGGCTGGCTGTCTAAAGAGAAAAAGTCAGTGGAAACGAAGTTCAGGTCCATTATCGTCTGTGAAAACGGAATCGGCACGTCCAATATGCTAAGGACCCAGCTGGAGAATCTGATTGCAGGACTGAATGTGACCGCCACGATCTCCATGAGGGAATACCAGACGAAACACCATTCGGCAGACGTCATTTTTTCAACCAATTATATAAAAGCAAAGGACATTCCCGTCATCCATGTTCCCGCTATCCTGACGAACGTGGAAAAGGAACGGGTCATGCATCGGATGAATGAGCTGTTCGATCCGAATGCACCCGGGAAAGCGATGACCGATCACCTCATCGATCTCATCAAACGCCATGCTGACGTCCATCAAGAAGATGAGTTAAAGCATGAACTGGTCCGCTTCCTTGAACAAAAAACTCCACAGCTAAAGGAGCTAAGAAAGCCTATGCTCAATGAATTACTGACAGAAGAAACGATCGTACTGAAAGACAGCGTGGACACTTGGGAAGAAGCCATCGAAACAGCTTCCCGTCCGCTCATCGCCCAGCACTCTATCACCCCGTCATATGTGAAAGCTATGATTGAAAATGTAAAGGAATTAGGCCCTTATATCGTGATTGCCCCGGGGATCGCCATCCCCCATGCACGTCCGGAAACAGGGGTCGAGGAGCTGGGGATGAGTTTTCTGAGGCTGAAAGAACCTGTTTATTTTTCCGAAAAAGAAAAGCATCGTGCCCAGCTGATCATCGTATTGGCCGCGATCGATAATCAAACCCATCTAAAAGCATTGGCCCAGCTCACTGAACTGCTGTCCAATGAAGAAAATGTGGAGAAGCTGATTTCAACAGAAGATTCAAACACCGTAATCGACTTAATAAACCAAACAATTGAAGTATAAATTAGAGGAGGAAAACAACATGAAAAAAGTATTAGTAGTATGTGGAAATGGATTAGGAAGCAGCATGATCGTGGAGATGAATATTAAAGCGGCTCTTAAGGACATGGGCAAAGAAGCAGAGGTTTCCCATACGGATCTGACAACTGCGAAAACGGAACAGGCGGATCTGTTCATCGGTTCCGAAGATATAGTGGGCAGCCTTGAAGACGGCCGCAAAAATGTCGTTAAACTGAAGAACCTGATGGATAAAAACGAATTGAAGTCTGCGTTGGAACAAAATATCTAGTCCCATTTTTCAAACAAAGGAGCGATATAAATGGTTGATATCATTATGAAAGACATCCTTGGTACACCTGCAATCCTTGTCGGACTCTTTGCTCTTGTCGGCCTTCTTGTCCAGAAGAAAAATTCCGGGGATGTCGTTTCCGGCACACTGAAGACCGTGATGGGCTTCGTCATACTCGGAGCGGGTGCGAATGTGCTTGTCCAGTCACTCGGTCAATTCAGCAGCATGTTCAACGAAGCCTTCGCGGTCGACGGGGTCATCCCCAACAATGAAGCGATCGTAGCACTGGCCCAGGAAAGCTTTGGTACAGAAACAGCGATGATCATGCTGTTCGGTATGGTCGTGAACATTCTGATTGCACGTTTCAGTCCTTTTAAATATATCTTCTTAACCGGTCACCATACGATGTTCATGGCCTGCTTGATTGCTGTCATCCTTACGACTGGAGGTCTTTCCGGTGTGCCATTGATCATCCTTGGCTCGATCATCCTTGGTTCACTGATGGTCCTTTCACCGGCGATGCTTCAACCGTTCACTCGCAAGGTCACCGGTTCTGATGACTTTGCCATCGGTCACTTCGGTTCGGTCGGATATCTGGCTTCCGCCGCAGTAGGGAAAGTCGTAGGAAAAGGTTCCAAATCAACAGAGGAAATAAAAGTTCCGAAATCACTCGGATTCCTCAGGGATACCTCCGTTTCCGTATCCTTGACGATGGTCATCTTGTTCTTCATCGTCGCTGGCGCGGCTGGGCCTGCTTTCGTTGAAGGTCAGCTGAGCGACGGACAGAACTTCCTTGTGTTCGCGTTCATGCAGGGGATCACATTTGCTGCGGGTGTCTACATCATCCTTGCGGGTGTGCGCATGCTCCTTGGAGAAATCGTCCCTGCCTTCAAAGGCATCGCGGACAAAATCGTCCCGAATGCTAAACCTGCCCTTGATTGCCCGGCCATCTTCCCGTTCGCGGGTAACGCTGTCATCATCGGCTTCCTGTTTAGTTTCATCGCAGGACTTGTCAGCATGCTGTTCCTGCCATTGCTCGGCTTAAAGGTCATCGTCCCGGGACTCGTCCCCCACTTCTTCACAGGTGCAGCGGCAGGAGTCTTCGGAAACTCAACCGGCGGCCGCCGCGGCGCAATCATCGGTTCAATGGCAAACGGTGTCATGATCAGCTTCCTCCCTGCTCTATTGCTGCCGGTCCTTGGATCGTTAGGATTCCAGGGAACCACATTCGGTGATGCCGACTTCGGTGTTGTCGGAATCGTGCTTGGCAACCTTGTAAAACTGTTTGATTCTGCCGGTGTCCTGTTTGCAGCGATCATCGTGGTTTTGGCGGTGTTGTTCTTTATCGGGTTTAGATCTAAAGCTAGTGAGGATAAGAATGGAACGGAAGCCGCTTAATAAGTGATATGTTGAAGTCCCGTGATTCCCTTTTTTGGGGGCGGGGCTTCTTTGGTTTGTTGTGGGTGCGGAAAGGGTTAGGGCACGGTTCTTTTCCTTACACCTCTTGGAATAGGTAGGTGCCACTGTTTTAAAGATTTTTCGACAAGTGGCTTGAAAAATTGGAAAAGTGGATCGTATTTTTGTAAAAGGGGTGCGTAAATTAAGAAAGTGGAACGCATTTTTAAAAAGTGGCTTGAAAAAGACGTAAAGTGGCTTGAAAACAAGTGACCAGCAGCCACATAACCCACTACTGCCTCGTTTCCCCTCTACAATAACCTGAGTGAGCCAGTATTATGCTGAATCTTCACCAATAATGATGATTTTTCAGATTTATGGTGATAAAAATGTATTTGTGCTGAATTTTTTTATATATGCTGACTTATTTTGTTTTTTGCTTAAATTACTTAGATAAGCAATACGGGTCAGCGGTCCTTTCTCCCGCCCTATCTAGCTTTCTTTTTTCTTCCACATATAATAGTTATAGAAAAATTGGATCGCAAACGCCACAAGGATGAAAAGAACAAAACTAATTTTTATTGCTTTGCTTAAGTCTATGTACATCATGAAAATCGTGATTAACACGATGAGCGGAAAGGATATTAATGTCCGAATCATTTTTCTCCTATAAGATAATCCAAAATAATTCATCTTAAATCCTTTATCAATTTTGGTTTTGTTTTTGAATAGGAGTGAGAAAATGATAACAGTTGCTATGGAAGCAATGGTGGAGATCAGGAAAATGTCCACGGTCAGTCCTCCTTCCTAATCATTATTATTTATTTACTATAGTATCAGAAAGACTTTTTTCTCTACTAAATTACACACTTCTACAATATCTCCACGAAAGATAACCTTCCCCTTCTGTATTCCCGAAACTCTCTTGTTCCTTTACAAACTCGAATTTTCGCGCTTCATAAAAAGGGATCCCCTTTTCATTTCCTTTGGCAACAGACACCCACTGCTTTTTCGCTCCGTTTTCCCGCTGCACGTCAGTAAAACCTTGTAACAGTTTGGTTCCTATTCCTTCCCCCCTGCGATTTGGGTCTAGATAAAGGACAAAGATTTCTCCCTCTTCTATACTGATCAGTCCTCCGCCGATTGCGCCGACAACTTTGTGTCCTTCTATCGCCACATACCATCCATTCCAATCGCTGCTTGTATGGGTGATTTCCTTAAGAATTCGATCATGATGATAAAATTCAGCTATGACTCTTTCTATATATGTATCTGCATGTGTTTCCTTATATGTATCTCTATATCCCTCTGAACAAACATTGATTATTCCTTTGATATGTTCAGTACCAGCCTTTTTCACTTCTATCATAAAAGGACCCCCTAAGTCTTTTATCATATTGTATTTGTGCAGCCACACTAGAAATTAACATTCACTCAAATCACTATTAAACCCTTAACAAAACCTTCCCCTCATACTGCCGGCCCTCCACCAGTTGATGAGCAAGCGCAGCATCCCTCAAGTCAAACACCCTCGCAATCGGAAGTTTCACTTTTTCCGTAGAAAAGAGTTCCAGCACTTTCTCCGCAACGGGCCATAGACGTTCCGGCCTGTACTTTCTCGTCGTTCCTAAGCTGAACCCCTTCACATTCCTGCAGCTGCTATGAACGTCGCTGGTTTTAAAGACGCCGGCTTTACCGCTGCTGTTGCCGAATTGCACAAGCGTGCCGTAGAGGGCAAGGCAATCCATACTTTTGCCGGTCACTTCACCTGCAACAGAATCGAAAATCACATCTGCGCCCCGCCCATCGGTTTTATCTGTGGTGATATCGGTAAAAGTGTCATATGTACAAACTGCATCCGCGCCTAATTCTTTCACGTACTCTTCTTTACCAAGGTCGCCAACCGTGGCGATCACGCTTTCTGCGCCTGCCAGTTTCGACATTTGCACCAGCATGGAACCGACGCCGCCTGCAGCACTGTGAACGACAACCGTGTCTCCTTCTTTCACTTCCCCAATTTCATGAATCAAGAGATAAGATAAAATCGAAACTGTTGGCATGGCTGCAGCCTTTTCGAACGACAACTTATCAGGAATCTTGAAGACCAATGATTCTTTCGCTTTTACATATTCTGCATATGAACCTGCACTAGGAAACGCCATGACGCGGTCTCCAACCGAAAATGGTGAATCACGCCCGGCCTCCTCAATTGTCCCGGCTGCGTCGAGCCCAAGAATCATAGGGAATTTCCCCTTCCCTTTTGCACCATTACGTTTCTTGATATCAGCATAGTTGACGCTCGTATATGCGGTCCGGATCAACACCTCCCCTTCTTGTATGTGCGGCCTGTCCACTTCTGCAAACCGCAGGACATCCGCATTTCCAAATTCATTTTGTATGACCGCTTTCATGTTGATTCCCCCATTTGAACAAATTATAAGTTATGCCTGCCTTCTTCAATTCCATAATAATTCAATACCAGTCATTTGGGATAATACAAAAAATGAATAAGAAGTGCTTCTATTTACTTATGAATCTTTTTATTTTCCGGTCCAAAAAGGGCAGGCTGTTATTCACGTCTCAAACCAATCCCCATTAACCGCTTTAATATAGCGCTCCGCAGATCTCTGAACCGCTTCATCGGCATTTTCTTTTACCACTTTATGAAAAGCATTGTATAACCTTTCAAAAGGCAGATCCCGCACTTTTGCAGCCATCTCTTCTACTTTTTCAGCTGGCAGGGGGATCAAGTTCGGGTAGCTGTACATAAAGCTCACCCATTTCGTATCCGCAACCACTTGAATGATATCCCCAGAAAGAAGCTTGCCTTTCCCGTCAACCCCATTTTCCCAATGTAGCACTGCTCCGCCTTTAAAATGCCCTCCGAGACGATGCAAAATCACCCATTCACTCAACGCTTTCTCTTCACCTTTCCAAAGTTGGATATATCCACTCGGTTCCATAATCCATTCGCGGTCATCATGATGGATATAAATCGGCGCGTCGAACACTTCGGCCCAATCTGCCTGCCTTGAATAGTAGTGGGGGTGAGAAAGGGCAATCGCATCGATACCACCCAATGAACGAATGAATGCAATTGTTTCGTCATCGAGGTACGTGATACAGTCCCATAGAACATTGAAACCATCACCAATGACCAGATAAGCTGTTTGCCCGATCCCTAGTTTCGGAGTTGTCGTGATACTGTAAAGACCTTCTTCCTCTTTTGTAATGGTATTTTTATAGTTTCCGCTCTCCGCCAATTCAACATGGGTCGTCCATGACTGGCCTTCAGGATTTACATATTGCCTTTCTTCTTCACAAATCGGACAGTGATCCGGCTCACAAGTACTTGCAGGATATTGGACTCCGCACGTCGTACAGATGTATTTTTTCATTATTCATTCCTCCAAAGATTTATGTATCTTTAGATTACAGAAAATTCCTGGTGGATTCTTCCTTCATTTAGATGATGGCCGGGTGCTACTTTAGTCGTAGGGTATTGTTTTGGAGTGCGAATTGCATTTGAAAATTAATGTTTTCGGAGAAAGATTAAAAAATGGAACTTCGGCTATAGGTCAATCCAGGCACGATGTTCTATTAAAACAGTTTTATCCCCCAAAAGAATAACCAAATAAAATAATCAGTGAAATCCCGGCAAAGATTAAGCCTATCAGTAAAGTAATAACCGAAATCATCCTTCCTGCACCCTTTTCCTTTTTCACGCCGAGGGCGCCGAATAACAGACCCATCACTGCCGTAGAAGGGGCAAATTGAATAAAATTCACCATAGCCCCAAACCCATTACTTGAAAACACAGCAACGATAAAGGCAATAAGTTGAATAACAAAAACCACCAGTATAATTGCTGCAATTTTACCTGGGAGAGTATTGACCATTTCAGCCGGTTCCCCTTTCTGTATGTTTTTACAGTGACAGGAATTCAGGCAAAATTAATCTACCTGACTTGAACCTGATAAAGCATCATTTCATACTGCACATCAAACCCCGCAGCTGTATATAGATTTACGGCCGTTTTGTTTTCTTCATTTACACAAAGTACTATCTCATTTATTGAGGAATGCTCAAACAAGGTATTGAGAGCCGCTTTGACAAGCAATGCGCCGACTCCCTTTTTTCGATGTTTCTTAGAGACAGCTATGTATTCAATCCTCCCTTCACCATGTCTTGGCGAGGCTTCAATATACACATAGCCGGCAAGGTCATCATTGCCAGCTACTGCAGTCAGCAGCTGATTTTCATCACTCAATTTATCCCAAATGTAATCTCCGTGGTAATACGTATTGGGAAATGATTGTTTGTGTAACTTCAAGAAACCAGACTTTTACTCAGGTTTGACTGAGGATACTTTCTAATGTTCATTGCTGAGTTGATGATTTTTCCTGGAAGCCTTTAAGATTAAATGTTTCCCCCTGCAAACTCCCTTCAGCAAGGATACAAATTGTATGGCAACTGTATTGAACTGGTTCAAGAAAAAAGAGACACTTTTAATATCATTCATTCTTAATAATATAGAGGCTTGCTGCCATATGGAAACGGCAAGGTCATCCCACCTCTCTCCGTCTTCTAAAAATGGCCCCCAAACCTCAGCCGTCTTTTCATCAATGTCAATATCAAACCCTACGGCTCCAACGATTCGATCATCTCTGTACGCAACAATGAATGAATCTTCGAGTTCCTTATCGGAAAAGTCATTCAGGAGAGCATCTAAGATTTCGTTTTTCTCCTCACCGCAATAGCCGACATGGCTTGATTGTTTCGTATTCATTTTTTCTATAAACCGTGCCAGTTGTTCTGCATTTATTGGTGAATGCAATGAAATGTTCATCAAATTCCCCCTGTCTGTATGTTCCTTTAAAGCATTGTGTGCTTAATGTCTTCAGTCCTTCAGGTCAGGGTAAAAAAATCATCTTCCAAAAAACGACGGCAGCGATACACCGATATCAAACAAAACACTCATGATCAGAAAGAAAAACATGATCAGGACACTTATCCCTACCACCAGTGTCCAGGTTCTGTTTTCCTCACTTCCGGTCCGGCGTCTGTATTTCTTTTTTCTGTATATGGATTGAACCTTACGCAGCTTTTGATTCTGTTTCGGATCCATCATGTACCTCCTCCTGTTCAGTTGAAGGTTAATACTTCACCAATACTTTCAAAGGGTTCATGCGTCCTTCTCCCAAATCTTCAAAACATCGGATCAACTCTTCCTTCCCGATGGTGAGTTCAAACAATTGATTGAGAACCGAGCCTCTGCTTTTCACATTTTCAAAATACCACAGGGAATGCTTACGGTAATTCCAGCCGTCACTCGAGCCTAAAATTCTTAATTCCTTCTCATAAAATTCAGGCTGGAGTTCAAAGATGTCCTTATTTCCGTCAGACAGGATGCATAGTCCAGCTTCAGGCAGAAGGGATATTTGCAGGCAATGAAATGCGGCATTGTTCCCTGAGCACTCCAAGCCGTAGTCATAAAAATCCTTTGGGCATTCCGAGGTGTTTGGAAATACATCACTTGCCCCTATTTTTTCCGCTAAGTGCCCCCTGGTAGCGTTCGGTTCTACAACATCAATGTGCTTCACATTCATATATTCCCTGAGAAAATAAACCGTCAGAATGCCCATAGTCCCCATTCCGGTCACCAATACTTTGTCTTCTTTGCCTGGATTTAGTTTCATTACTCCTTTTGCTGCGTCACATGACAATATGGTAAGCAGTGCATTGGTGTAATGGATATCTCTTGGAACTGGTAAGGCTTTATATTCTGGAATGACCCCAAAATCTTTATGCCCGAAGGAAGCAATGACTCTATCTCCTTTTTTGAGCTTGGCAACCCCTTTACCGACCTCTATGATTTCACCATAGTTTTCATACCCGGTTTCTTTAGGATAGACCGGCTGCCTCTCTGTGATGTCTGTTTCAAGATACTGCGGCAGTTCCGCTCCGATGCTGATCGCCCCTGCTATTGTTTTCACCAGGACTTCATCGTGTGCGAGCGGCGGTAATTCATTTTGTATCCATTTCAATTCTTTTTTACCAAGCAGCATAAGTGAGTTTTGTTTCATTTTAATCATTCCTATTCGGGCAGCCTGACCCAAATGACCGCACCCATCGGATGCTTATAAGGAACAGGCTGTTTATAGATCTTCGGATTATCAAGCACCCAGGCGTACGTTCTTTTGTATGGCAGTACAGAAGCAGCTTCACTTTCCACACCGTGGAATCTTCTGCTTTCCTGGTACTCTGTTAAATTCAACTCTTTACTATCAATGAGATCGACTTCGCCATAGACCATGCCCGAACCGCTTTTGATCAGCGCAATCTTCCCGCGGTTTTTTGTGTTCGATCCCCTTATTTCCCACGTTTTCTTTCCTTCAAAGATCCTATCGATCCAGGGTGATTTAATGATGAGTGCATTCATGGGAGCTCTCCTTTTTTAGATGATTAACTTCACCGATTATATTGAACTTCGAGAAACCCGGTTTCCTTAGGGAAATCTTTTCTGCTAAGCTCTCTGCCGGTGATAAACTGGCGGTAGGAAGTAATCGTCCCGTCATGGGAAACTATATATATTCGATGATTCCCGAACGATTTACACCATTCCAGAAAATCTTTCGCCAGTATCTGAAACTCTGTATCCGGCAATGTGTTTATCCCTTTTTCCCACCATTCCCCTGCACGTTCTTCCTCCACATGAAAGTCTGGAAAATCTTCTCTTATTTTGTCTTTAGTGAGTATTTGATCACAGGGCAGGGTCACCCATTCTGGATTCTGGGGAAACATTCTTGGTGATACGAGGGGACTGACTATTTTCTTGCATGCCGTGTCTTCACTCCAGATTTGAGCGGTTTGCAGTGTTCTTCTAACCGGGCTGATGATCAGGACATCGGAGTGGGTTAAAGAAAAATTCCTTTTCAGCTCCTTTGCTTGGTTGATTCCCTCAAAGGTTAAGGAAGGATCTGAAGTATGTAAGCTGTCAGGTACATCCAGGGTGTGTTCACCTTGTCCATGTCTAATAAATAGTAATTCCATTTAATCCTCCAAATAAAAAACGTTAGATTGATAGGTTTAAAATATATCTGTTTCCATTATTTCCACTAAAATAATCTTCTTGCAGAATCCCGTAAACCGCACAATCCTTATATTGATTCTTCGAATTCCGGATCATATCCCGGATTGTTCCTTCCTGCATCATCCCGGCTTTGTTCATGATTCTCCCGGATGCAGGATTATCTGTGTTATGAGCAGCAGAAATCTTATGCAGTTTCATTTTAGTGAAACCGAATTCCACAACTGCCCTCAATGCTTCTGTGCCATAGCCTTTGTTCCACCACCGGTATCCTAGCGAATAACTGACCTCACAATTTCCCGTAGCTTCTTCCATATCATATAAATCAATCTCGCCTATCAGTTCTCCGCTTTCCTTAAGCTTTATTGCCCAATAGCAGAACTCTTCACTTTCATAGTCTGAAAGAATCCGATTCACCCGCTCCTTTGTTTCTGAAACGGATTGATGCGCGGCACTCACCCGGTTGTCTGACACCCGTTCGTCAGAGAGCCAGTTGTCAAATGCGGCCAGAGTATCAGTAAGCGTGAACTTTTGCAGCAATAATCGTTCTGTTTCTATAGAAGGAGTTCCATAATAAATAATCATTCAGCACCTCAAATTAAACGTTTAATGGCTTCAACTACAACCATGGGCTCGTCATACTGAATATAGTGAGCACTGTTTTCAGCGAGAATAAACCGGCTGTTTGTCGATATGGTAAGCAGCTCCTTTTGCATATTGTTCCAGAGCTGTTGTGAGGAGGCAGAATAATGAGCTTTCTTCCCGGCTGCAATGACGGCCAAAGGGATATTGAGCTGCTTCCTTGATTTCTTAACCAATTTTAAACTCTCTATAAATTCTTTATAATTGCTTTCATAAACGAACTGATCCTTATATGCTTTTTGAAACTCAGCCGGCATAGTAGGAAGGAAATCTTCTCTATAATCCTCCGGTGTGGAGTCGACTAAAATCAACCCGCTGACTTTTTCAGGGTACTTGGTTGCAAACAATCTCATATTCACCCCGCCAAATGAATGGCCAACGAGTAAATATGGCGGATGTATGTTCATTTCCGTGAGCATTTCTTTTAACTCATCAACCATATTGTCACTTGTTCGCGGGGTTGAACTCTTTTCACTGTTACCAAGCCCCGCCCGGTCATACAGAATAACTCCTGTTTCTTCAGCAATAACTGGGGCGATGTTTTCCCACGTTTTAGAATAGTCTCCGTATCCTGCGTCCATCACTACCGTTGGTTTCCATTTCTGTTCTCCGAATACTTTCACACAAATATTGAAGTGTTTTACTTTTACATATTTTTCTTCAAAAAGGCAGTCCGACATTTTCATAGAATTCCTTTCTTCAACCTGTACTTTGTAAATTCTCTTTGTAAGATTGTGAACGTTAAGTAAGCCAAACCCTGTCAACCTATAATTAAATCGCTGCAACCTAAAATCGTCTGCACATCTTCCGGATACATGTGGTCCAAGTCATGTAGATTAGATAATGACTTCCAGGCTGCTTCACTAATTGTTTCATCCGGATCATTGATACCTGCACTATCACCCAGCTTTTCCACTTTAAAATAATGGGTTCTCACTTTGATTCCTTTTAATACGGTCTCTTTAATAGTCAGTTTCTCGAGGATCCTGACCTCATACCCTGTCTCTTCTTTCACTTCCCTTATGCAGCAATCTTCAGGCGTCTCTCCTATTTCAATACCGCCTGACGGAATGGCCCATCTATCACTATCATTGCCCCGAACCATAAGGACTTCATTACGCTCGTTGATGCAGATTGCTGCAGATCCAAACCATTGTTTCATCATGTCACCTCGATATATCTAATAAGTTAAATTTTACCACAACCATTCAGGGTTTTCTGATGATTCTTTGTTTACCGTCACCATCCCTTTCGATTTTCCAGTCCTTTTCCATAATGATGAAATTGTAATCTTCACCTCTGATTGTGTTCTCAAAGTCTCCTTTTCTTTTAAAACCTGCTTGTTCATAAACATGGATGGCGCGTTTATTGAATTCCGCGACCGCCAACTCCAAATGGTTATACCCTATTAATCTTCTTCCCTGTTCGATGATGGATTGTATAAATTCGAGTCCATTTCCTTTTCCTGTTAGATCAGGCCTCATTTGAACGCCAACAGCTATTATTTCTTCCGATGGGTCTCCCACCTCAAAGAATTCGCAGTTGCCGAGCAATTCTCCTTGACCATCCACAACTGAATACATTTGGTCGGTATTGACACTTTGGAGGAAGCCTTTTATTTTTTCCTCCTGAATGTTATTATCGTAAAATGAATACACTCCTTCATAAGTCCACGTAATGAATTCAGCCACATCTTCCTGAGTTCTCTTCCTGATTGTATAACCCATCTACCAATCTCACCCTTTCATTTCATTACTTCCATTTTATAGCATCCGGTTATATCTCGCTCCCTAAAGTCCTGTTATGTAGTGATAATGAGCAAAAAAAATGCCTTATGCTTTATCTCTGCATAAGACACTCCTCATAATCACTTATTCTTTTCTTTGTAGATAATCCTCTCGATGCTCTTGAGAGATAGGTGGTACACTTCAGCCAGTTTCGCTTTTGAAGCACCATTAATGTAACGCCTATAAATCATTTGATCTCTCTCTTTAAAAGCTTGCCTTGTCCCATTTTTCTCTCCCCAGGAAAGCTGACTTCCTCTTTTCCTCGGGATGTAAACATAATCCCCGTCAATATATTCCTGGATGATCTGCACTAATTCTTTCGGCAGTACATCGCTTGCCTTTTTATATCCCATAAACGTCCCTGCTTTCTCATAAAATGTATAAGAAACAGCAAAGACCGCTCTCTACTCACTTTCCAGCAGCCTCTGCCACTAGCGAGTGAATATCTTTAGGTTTGGATACTTTCCCATTTTGTCTAACCTCCTCCCATTTGTTTACCTTCTAAATTCTAAAGTCAATCCCTCTCCCACCAGGGATGACTGCTTGAGCAATTCTTTACTCACTGTGTCGATCCAGTAATATTGCAAGGTTTCCCCGAAGTATGTCTTCACTTTCCATGCATCGACGAATTCGCCTGGACCTTTTTTACTACGTTCCTCTTCTGCTACGCTAATCCTGACAGTAACCTCAGAGTCTGATACGGCATTGAATCCATTAAAATCCAATGTATACCTGCTTCTTAACGGCAAGGCCCTTAAGATCATCTCCACGGAAAAAGTATCATAACAACTTGGAAGCGTTTTGTTATATTGCTTTCCCTCTTTTTCTATACTCACCGTGTTATCCCCATAACTTGCTTTTACACTTTGGACATCATCTATGTAATCAGTAAAAGAAACGGGTTTGAAAGAAGCCTTTTCAACAATCGTGATACTTTTTCGATTCCCTAATATGTCGGAAGTTAAAGCCTGCTCTCTTTCAATGACCTCCTTTCCATCCCTTAAACCAAATTTTATTGTTTCTGTAGTAAAACCTGCCCTTGTTTCATTGCCGTTTTCAATTAGAAATACCTCTTTTTTATCTGTTTCTTCTTTTAATGCATTGCCGTCTATACCAATAAGATCAGGCATTTACCCCGCTCCTCTTCATGCTATGGATAGAAATCCGTCATTAATTTATCAAAAGAATGAATTTCAGGATTAAATCTGATAGCTCAAACTGAATTGATAAATCTCATTAATAAAGGCTTTGAAATCAAATCAACGCTTATAAAGCAATCCTATTCGATTTAGACGATCCCCCTCCTGGATTTTCACACTAAATGTCTTAAGTTGCTGCTGAAAACAGTCTTCCTTTAACTAAATTCACCTGCTCAATCATATGTCCAATATTCCCTTCTCCGGCATACAAGGACATATCATAGAAGTTCTGATCCAAACCAGACCAATAGAGTATATTTTCATCCCCTGAAACCGATACATTCCGGTTCAGTCTGCCGACATACACTTCTACAAAACATTTTAGATGGTAGTACGTAAAATCCATTAAATGATGAAGAGTAACATCCTCGGCGGTTATAGAAGTTTCTTCTAATAATTCTCTATAAGCAGCCTCCAGCCCTGTTTCTCCTTCTTCAATTTTCCCGCCGACTAAATTACGCAGTCCCTTGTACGGTTCTTTCAGCCTCTCACACATTAACAGCTTGGTCATTTCTTTGTCGTAAATCATTAAGACGTTGTAGCCTTGCATTTGATCACTTCCTAATTAATAATGTTGTTTACAGCCACCAATCCTTTTGCGGAATCAAATTAATAGTTTCCAGATCAAAATTCTCCTCAAACCAAGGAGCCATCAATGTTTTCTTCACTAAATATTCAGAAGCAGCATGGGAAACTCCAATCAAAGACATGTTTGTTTGACTGGCGTACTCAATAACTTCTTCAAACCTATTCCTCCCATAATCGTTATCGATATGGCAGTGGATTTCCCCAGAGATATATGCATCTGCCCCTTTGTCTTCAGCGAGCTTCATCCATTGAGTTTTGTCGCCGCAGCCGGCAACGATGGCCACTTTATTAATCTCTTTTTTCCGTCCCTCAAAATCCACATAAGGGACATCGAAAATACGTTTGAGATTATCGCTTAAGTCTTCAGACTTGGTAGGTTGAACATTGCCAATGATACCTATATAACCGTATTTTTCGTCATGGATGAACCTGTCTGTAATATCCACATTTAATGCTTCCGCAATCGCGTGGCTTGTCCCCAACGATCCGTGATAGTCCATCGGAATATGGCATGTGTAAACGGATAGTCCCTTGCTTATGATTTGATCCAACAGCGATTCTTCAATTGGAACGAATCCCCTTCCCCACTGTCCATTCGGATCACCGGACTCCATCAATATAGGATGATGCATAAAGAGCAGGTCTCCGGATTCCCCTTTTTCAATAAACCTTTCTAAAACATGTTTTGTTGGGAAAACGGCCAAAAAGATATTCTTCACTTTCGGTGAACCTTTTATCATCAAGCCATTGAAAAACTCATTGAATTCCGGCTCGAATTTTTTTCTCCAATCAAATTTCCCTTCATATACCTGAGGGATATATCTGCTGAAAGCAGGGTCTTTGCCGAAGTTTTTAATTTTGAATGTTTCATCCAGTTGGTGAACGATATTTAGTAGATTTTCCAATGTCGGGCTCCTTTTTGATAAAAAAATAGACTTGTTTTTCAACTTTCCTCTTCCATTAAACTTCATCAATTTCACAAGAAATTTAATATCCTTTACAGAGTTCGACGATGAGTTTTTATAATCTCTGCATATTGCGTATCCCCCAACCCGTACTCTTTAAATCTCCTGATTAAATCAGACACAAGTTCGGTTACCGGGACATCCGGGTGTTCCTGAATATATACCATAAGATCGCTATCTTTCTTAAGATAATCCAAATAAAGATGAATCCCTTTGTTTAAAGGAGGCGGATGGACATCCACAGGGATTGTTTGATGAATCATCACTTCTTTGTACAGTGAATCAAATCCTTTTGCCTTCAAGCTATAAGAATCCACAGGTTGAAAACGATTGCCGACAATGTTTAGATCGATCGGACCTCTATAATCGGATTGGTCCAACCAGGCAAGGATGGTCAGCAGATTCATCTGGCAGAACATGTCCTCGTCGAACCAAAGGCTGAGACGGTCAAATTCCCCGTTGAAGAGAGGCTGCAATGGCTTCAGGGTGATGTCAGCATATTGAGTTGGTGTGACTTGATGCACCTGCGCCCGAATGTTGTTGAATTCATCTGAAAAAACTACCTCGCATGTGTCCCCGTAACACATGGCCTCATTAAATGGGATCATTAGGTCAGAATCAAGAAACTTAGTTTGTTTGAAATGCTTGTGCATTTCTGTTCCGTTTAGAACGTGCAGGGTTTCTTTTGAAGCCACATAGATCCCTCCTGATTTTTTATTGAATGATGGTTGGCAATAGTGCCGTTCGCTTCACATTCTATATTTTACCATATCACTATAGTCTTAGATTAAATCTCTTTTTTTTGCTTTGCAGCCACCCTGCTAATTTCGTCCCTGAAAAATCTTATAAATCAGGTTGGGAAAATCTAGGTCTATATGCCCGTTAAAAAAGCTTGATCAGCCTCTGTTTCATGAAAATTTTCCTCACTTCCATTCAAATTGCAAATTCTTATCATATATATTCCACTTTTTTACTTTTATAAGAATTTTCAACCTATTCTGTTAATGACTAAATATTGTTACAATTCGGTTTGTAAGAATCTCTACATAGTTTTTGGTCTAGATGATTCTTGGCAATATACCAGAGCGGGGAGGCGAACTTTTTTAGGGAGAAAGAAGAAGGTTTGTTAGCAAACAAAATGGAGAGGATGTTGTAAATGAAAGTAGGAAAGATTCTTGGGACTGTCGTAATGAGTGCACTTCTGGTCAGCCCGTCTTTCAACAGTACGGCAGATGCCACGGCAAAAGGGGAAAAAGTCCGCGTTCTAATCTCATCCACCAATGACAGTGCAGAAGTCAATGCGAAGCAGAATTACGGTGTCCGCTGGGATTTTGACCAGAAGGGATTTTCCACCGAAGTGACAGAAGCGCAGTATTACGCTCTGCAAAAGAATAAAAACCTATCTGTAAAACTTGTAGAGGAAGTATCATTGGATGCCAAACCTGGTTCGAATGCAGCCGCCGCACCGAGTGATCAGACGCCATGGGGAATCGAAGCCATGTATGAGAACTCGGACATAAGTGCCACATCCGGCGGTGACGGCGTAAAGGTGGCGGTCCTTGATACCGGGGCAAATAAAAATCACCCGGATCTCGCTAACAATGTTGAACAGTGTAACGATTTCTCCCAGCGAAAAGCAAGCCTCGTCACAAACTTCTGTGAAGATAAAAACGGACACGGCACCCATGTTTCAGGGACGGTACTTGCCGACGGCGGTGCTGGCGATGGGATCTACGGGGTGGCACCGGATGCCAAACTTTGGTCCTACAAAGTATTAAATGACCGCGGATCAGGATACTCCGATGACATTGCAGCTGCTATCCGGTATGCTGCGGATGAAAGTGACCGCCTGAATGTCAACACGGTCATTTCCATGTCTCTCGGAGCCAGTTCTGAAAGTCCGCTGATCACGGACGCCGTCAACTATGCCTATAACAAAGGTGTGCTTGTCGTCGCTGCAGCAGGTAACGAAGGGCCAAGTGCCAATACGATCGGTTATCCTGGTGCAGTGGAAAATGCGGTTGCTGTCGCAGCGCTTGAAGATGTTCAGCAAAATGGGACTTACCGCGTAGCTGATTTCTCTTCCCGCGGAAATCCAAATACGGATGGCGACTACGTGATCGGTGTGCGTGATGTCGAAGTATCCGCACCGGGACGTGCGATTGAATCAACCTGGTACGATGGCACGTATAACACCATCAGCGGTACATCCATGGCAACCCCTCACGTCTCGGGACTTGCAGCGAAAATCTGGGCGGAAAACCCTAACTTCTCTGCAGCACAGCTCCGCTCAGAAATCCAGGACCGCGCGAAGAATAACGATATCCTCGGCGGCTCCGGAGCAGCAGCAGGCGATGACTATGCTTCCGGATTCGGGTTCCCGACTGTGAATCCTTAAGGAACGGAACAGGAAGAAGATGAAAGGACATGACTGAATCGGTCATGTCCTTTTTTGGTGGCTATTGGTCGGACAGATTAACGTGAAAAGTTGCTCGGTATTCCGGGCAGCGTTCCCTTTCCACAGCCCGGGCCAGTCCTTTCCTCTAGGTTCGATCTCCTCCCGTCCCACGGTTCATTTTCCCCGGTCATGGTCCAGAGATTTTTCGACAAGTTGGTAGATAAACGGGGAAAGTGGAACGTATTTTTGGAAAGAGGGATGTATTTTCAAAAGTGGAACGAAAATTTGGAAAGAGGAATGTATTTTTGAAAAGTAGAACGAAAATGCTGGGAAACGGCCTTGAAGTTTGTGGGTGGCAGCTCTTAGGACCAATTCCAGTACCATGATGACCCTTTCTGATCCTTGGAACGTCTTGTTTTATGCTGAATTCTGAAGAGATATGCTGAAAAATGAGTTTATGCTCAATTTCCCGGGTATATGCTGACTTATTCTTTTTATACTGAACAAACCAAAAAACCACATCCCAAACACTCACCAGTCAAGAATACCGGCCATGGTAACTGACCATGAAAATCAGGCCATTGTACCTGTCCAAACCGCTAATCCCTCGTCTAAAAAATGGGTCAACGTACCTGTCCCCCTGACCCGCTCCGGTTATTGTTTGACTTTCCATTACAGATATCCGATACTATACGCATATTAATTAATCAGTTGATTAATTAAAGAAAGGAACTTCGATTATGACTCAATCACATGAACATAAGAGAGCGCCGGGGAGACCCAGATTGAATAAGGAAGTAGCCAGGCAGGAATTATTGATCTCTGCCACGCATCTGTTTTCGACTAAAGGGTTCGAGGAAACGAGCCTGCGTGAGATTGCGGCGGATGCCAATGTGAATATGGCGCTGATCAAGTACCACTTCGGTTCGAAAATGGACCTGTGGAAAGCCGTCATCCTGAAGCTGTCCGGGGAAGTACTCGAAATTAATGACTTCGATCTCGGTTCAGTAAAGGATTCCGCTGATATGAGGCACCTCCTCGGCGAGCTTTTTGACAAATTGGTCGAAATGACGTTTGAGCATCGCGAGTTCAGTTTATTTGTCATGAATGAAAGCATTCAAAAAGGCGAAAGGTTCGATCATTTATTTGAACTCCTGATCAAACCTTTCCATGAACAGAGTTATCCATTTATCGTAAAGGGTATCGAAATGGGAGTGCTTGCCGATCAGGACCCGGAAGAGCTCATCGTGATGCTTTTATCATCCGTTTCCTATCAACAGGCAGCCCCCCATATCCTGAGTCCCTTCTCATCTGTCACAAAGGACGTAGCACAATGGAAGGAAATGATCAAACACAGCCTCCGGGCAAACTTCATCAAATGATCATTTGTTCCATCTATTATGATCTGAAAGGATGTTTTCAATGGAAAAATATGAAGAAATCCCACAACCTAAAACATATGGTCCGCTCGGACATCTCCCGCTTATTGACAAGGATAATCCGACGTTGTCGTTTATGAAGCTCGCAGAGGAGCAGGGTCCCATCTTCCGTCTGCAGACCCCTTCATCATCCACGATCCTCGTATCGGGGCATGAACTGGTAAGAGAGGTATGCGACCAGTCAAGATTTGATAAAAGCATTGAAGGTGCACTCGAAAAGGTGCGTGCATTCGGCGGAGACGGGCTTTTCACAAGCCGTACCGATGAGAAGAATTGGAGCAAGGCTCACAATATCCTCATGCCGACTTTCAGCCAGAGGGCGATGAAGGATTACCACGATATGATGGTGGACATCGGTGTGCAGCTTGTCCAGAAATGGGCGCGGCTGAATCCCAATGAAGAAATCGATGTGCCGGAAGATATGACGCGCTTGACATTGGATACGATTGGACTGTGCGGTTTCAACTACAGGTTCAACAGTTTTTACAGGGAAAGCCCCCATCCGTTCATTATCAGTATGGTCCGGGCAATGGATGAAGCGATGCACCAGCTGCAGAGACTGGACATACAGGATAAACTGATGGTGCGGACGAAGCGTCAATACAAGCATGATATACAGACGATGTTCTCGATGGTCGACAACATCATCGCTGAACGGAAGGCTAATGGATCTCAGGAAGAGAACGATTTGTTATCCCGTATGTTGAATGTGAAGGATCCTGAAACCGGAGAGAATCTGGATGATGAGAATATCCGGTACCAGATCATCA
Source organism: [Bacillus] enclensis (assembly GCF_001456935.1). Classification (GTDB taxonomy): domain Bacteria; phylum Bacillota; class Bacilli; order Bacillales; family Bacillaceae_B; genus Rossellomorea; species Rossellomorea enclensis. The sequence goes on from NZ_KQ758482.1 coordinate 520,535, forward strand.
CCTTCCTGATTGCAGGGCACGAAACAACAAGCGGGCTCTTATCATTCGCCCTCTACTTCCTGATGAAAAATCCTGATAAATTGATGAAGGCCTACGAGGAAGTGGACCAAGTATTTTCAGGACATGCACCGACCTATAAACAAGTGATTGATTTGAAATATGTCCGGATGATACTGAATGAATCACTTCGCTTATGGCCTACGGCTCCTGCATTCAGCTTGTATGCGAAAGAGGATACCCTCCTTGCCGGTAAGTACCCGGTCAAAAAAGAGGAAGAACGAATCACCGTTCTTATCCCAGAACTGCACCGGGATAGGGACGCATGGGGAGATGATGCAGACGAATTCCATCCAGAACGGTTCGAGAACCCGGAAAAAGTGCCTCATCATGCATACAAACCGTTCGGCAACGGGCAGCGTGCGTGCATTGGGATGCAGTTCGCCCTCCACGAAGCAACCATCGTCCTCGGCATGCTCCTGAAGCATTTCGAGTTCATCGATGATCAGGACTACCAGCTCAATGTCAAACAAACCCTGACGCTGAAACCGGGTGATTTTAAAATAAAAGTCAAACAACGTGAGCAGACGGCTGTCGACTTCTCTCTTTATGCTTCAGGTTCAAGTGAAAAAACACAGGAGAAAAAAGAAACTGGTGTTAACGAGGCACCTGTCGTATCTGGCCTCAATGACCGTCCACTTCTTGTCCTTTACGGTTCTGATGCCGGTACGGCTGAAGGTGTGGCGAAGGAGCTTGCCGATACGGCCAGTTTCCACGGCGTGCGAACGGAGGTCTCCCCTCTTAACGACCGCGTAGGCAGTCTTCCTACAGAGGGTGCCGTTTTGATTGTCACTTCCTCCTACAACGGCAAGCCGCCAAGCAATGCCGGACAATTTGTCCAATGGCTTGAAGAAGTGAAGCCGGGCGAACTTGAAGGCGTCCATTACGCTGTTTTCGGCTGTGGTGATCACAATTGGGCCAGCACATATCAGAACGTCCCAAGACTGATAGACGAAAAACTTGCAGAAAAAGGCGCCGAAAGATTTTCAAGACGCGGAGAAGGCGATGCGAGCGGCGACTTCGAAGAGCAGCTTGAACAGTGGAAAGACAGTATGTGGGCTGATGCTGTCGAGACATTCGGCCTGAAAGTTGAAAATAAGGGCGGAAAGGAACGTAACAGTCTCAGTATGGAATTTGTCAGCGGCATCGGCGGTTCACCGCTTGCGCTGTCTTATGAAGCAGTAAATACAACTATCCTTGATAATCGTGAGCTTCAGACATCTGACAGCGGAAGAAGCACCCGTCATATCGAGGTGGCCCTGCCGTCAGGGCTATCCTATAAAGAAGGGGATCACCTCGGGGTACTTCCGAAAAACAGTGTGAAAAATGTGAATCGCGTATTGAAGCGTTTCGGCCTGAAAGGAAATGACCAGGTAGTTCTGTCTGCAAGCGGACGGAGCGCAGCACATCTGCCCCTCGACCGCCCGGTTTCCTTATCGGATATTCTTTCTCACTGCGTGGAATTACAGGAAGCGGCCACCCGGGCCCAAATCAGGGAACTGGCGGCCTATACGGTGTGTCCGCCTCATAAGAAAGAACTGGAAGCCCTGCTTGAAGAAGGGGTCTATCAGGAGCAGGTTTTGAAAAAACGCATCTCCATGCTCGATTTTATAGAAAAATACGAAGCATGCGAGCTGCCGTTTGAACGGTTCATGGAACTGCTCCCTGCTCTTAAGCCTAGATATTATTCCATCTCGTCTTCCCCTTCTGTCGATGCTGGACAACTGAGCATTACGGTTGGTGTTGTCAGGGACGATGCTTGGAGCGGAATGGGTGAGTATGAAGGTGTCGCTTCCAATTACCTCGCGAGATTGGAAAAAGGAGAAGACATTGCATGCTTCATCCGCACACCTCAGTCGAATTTCGAGCTGCCGGCTGACCCTGAAACGCCGATCATCATGGTCGGACCGGGTACCGGCGTGGCTCCGTTCAGAGGCTTCCTGCAAGCGCGCCGCATTCTTAAGGAACAAGGAATGCCGGTTGGCGAGGCGCATCTCTATTTCGGATGCCGTCATTGTGACCAAGATTTCATCTACCGCGATGAACTCGAACGGGATGAACAGAATGGCATCGTCACACTCCATACTGCGTTCTCACGAATGGAAGGACAGCCGAAAGTGTATGTACAGCATCTGATGAATGAGGACGCCCACCACCTGATAGAGCTCTTGGACCGCGGCGCACATCTCTATATTTGCGGTGACGGCAGCAGGATGGCTCCTGAAGTCGAAGACACCCTTCTGTCGGCGTCCCGGGAAGTCCACGGTACTTCTGAGGAAGAATCGAAGAACTGGCTCGATCAGCTTGAACGGGACGGCCGGTTCGGCAAGGATGTTTGGGCAGGGATTTAATTTACTCCCACTAGAAAAACCGGTTCGCATTTGGCTAATGGGTTCCGTTGAGGGAGGGAAAACCTTAAATCACACCCCAATTAGCAGCAGAAATAGCGATGTAAACAGCACCCTTTTTAACAGTAAAAAACCCAGAGTTATTAGCTCTGGGTTTTTATGTCTTTATTATCTTCTTATTCCGTTAAAGTCCCTTTAATTGAACACTAGATACTTGAAATAACTATAATTCTAAAACGCATGCGTTTTGTCTAATCAAGGAACAGACCGATAATTCCACTTGGATGTAACCCTGTAAACGTTTGCTCTTAAAACAGCTTTTTAGCATCCAGCCGACCATTGGAAACAAAAAAATCAATGATACTATTAATGAAATGAATTTGGCTTACCGTCAAAGTTTTATCTTCTAAAAACTTTGAGAATGCTTCTTTTGCTGTTTTTATATCCAACCCTAGTAATTGTTTAAAATGTATTGAATTGGACATAACCTTTTTGATGCTTTAAGATAATTCAAATATAATAAATTTGAAAACTAAACAATCATGTCTTTATTTCTAATCATTAATATGTTTGAGCCAATCCGTATTTCATGTTCTCTCCGGATAAAAGGTGAAGAATTAGATGATTGAACATGAATATGCAGAAAACCTATTCTAAGTTATACACATTATTAAATATTTCATGTTTTTTTTCTTCTATAAACTGATTAAAGGGCATTAATTTTAATGGTTCTTCTACCAGTTTATAAATTCCTATGGAAGGCAATCTATTTTGCACAGCAAGGTCAACAAATTCTTTATGAATTATATTGTAATGGGGAGAAGAATCTTCATCTAAAATATTTTTATATACTTCCTTTAACTTAACAAAGTTTGATTTTCTTTTATCTGTTTCTTTTATAGAAATTACCCAATGGTATAATTCCAATAATATTTCACTATTTAATGGATAAAGATATTTAGTTTTAGCAAGTTTATTGATTAATTCTAATAACTCTTCCATAGTTAGTAGGTTTTCTGAGAAAAGTAACCCAACTATATTTGTAGTGTTATTAATATTTGTCAAACTATGGTGTATTTTTCTAATGAAGAGATCATCTGATACCAAAACCCTATTAGTTTTCCTACTGATTTCTATATCTTCTATATCACCATCTAAGAGGTGCTGTTCTAATAAATCATATATATAACAGTCTCCAATCTCATCACTCATAACTTCAATCTGCTTAATAGCAATTAAGATTTTTGTCCAATATTTCTTTCTATTCTTTTTATCTTCATCTGTATAAGAATAACTACTTATTTTTCCGTTTTCCCCTAACACAACATTTCCCACACTGACTTTTACATGCTTTTGAGATTCCTTTACCCCTCGTTCTATGCTTCCTAATGTAGCTTCAGAAATTACAAATTGCTCTTTAATATTTAATGTTTTTTCTAATATATTCAAATTAGCTAACATTATAATAGAACTAAGTGATAATACATATTTTTTACTATTAAAAACTGAAACTTCTCCAGCATACAGATGTTGCTTGGGAAAATTCAGTAAAGAAATTATCATCTCAGCATAACTATCAATATTTTTTCCTGACAAATGAGAAATTGGCACCCCTGTTTCAATACCAAAATTATAATTATCAATCTGTTGATTGGTTTGTTTGTTTATAATAGCTAAAGAAGCTTTTAATTGTTCGAACAAAACTTCAGGACTGACTGCTGATAAAACATCATAAAATCCATGTTCAGGATAGTCTTTTTCTAATTTCCCCAAAGCAAATTGGTTAAAATAAACAGGAAGATTTACTATGTTATCAATCTTATACTCCCCATCAAACAGTTGAATAAGTTCTCCTTTTTCTCCATCGGACAATAATATTAACCCGATAGGATCATCAGAAGAATAATTTTCACAGTTGAATTTGTATTCTCCTGGTTTTTTAATTAAATCCTTTTGTTGATGAATTGCAATGATTCTCGTTTTTTTGCTGTTACTTATAGTGACTACTGAATTTACTTTTACAGTACTTAACTCTGCTTCATTTTCCTCTTGATCTAAGTTCGAAAAATTAAAGATAACATAATTATATAGTATTTCTTTTTTTAAATGGTCGTGTGAAAGGTATAACGCTCTCATACTCAGAGTTTTTGCTTCTTCCCATAGTCCCTGTCCAGCTTTATAAGCTGCTACAAGTTGAAGGTGTTCAATATTTGAGGAATTCAACAAATATTTTATTTCTTCTTCACTTCCATGAAAACTTCTCTTTTCTAATTTAAAAACAATTAAGTTTTTAGCATAAAATTCATCAATACCAAATATGTTTTTGTATTCCTCTAAAGTCTTAATTACTTTTCTTGATATTCCTAGAGTCACTTCGAGATTAACTTTAAATTTCAATAAATTTTCAAATCGATTACCGCTGTCATAAAGGGATTTTACCTTATCATAAACTTCCCTTGTTAACTCGGAATGAACGTTCAATTCATCAAAAGTTTGAATATATAAATCAAATAACCGTTCGTTTTCTAATGATTCACCTTCAATTATTTGTCTAACCTCATCATATCTTTTATATTTTAATAGTGGCTCAGATAAAAAGATAATATTTTCTTCCGAATATTTTTTTGATTTGATTATAAATAATGTTTTATCGATGGACTCTTCATCACTATTTTCAAGTGCGCTTATTAAACAGTTATATAAAAAAACTGGAACACTACTTTCCCTCTCCAGTAAAAGCATATTTTCTTCTTTTATTGCATCATATCCAAATACTTTGTATTTTGCCTGTTGATGTATTGCAATAATTATAGGATGTTCAGAAAACTCTTGTGAGGGCAACTGTTGGTAATTATTCAAAATAGATTGCCAAGCTTCTTCTTTTTCTAAGATAATAAATAGTTTTATTGTATTATCAAGATTCCCCTTCCAAATATCCTCTAGAATCTCCTTTGCTTTATTTTCCATTCCATTAAAAAAATAAGTTCCTGCAATAAGGCTTTTAATACTAGTATCATTTATTATACTCTGCTCAATATTTTCAATCTCGTTAAGTAATTCTTTTTTATCAACTAAAGATATTAAGTTTAAAAGGCATTCCCAATAGGAAATAAGTTCTTCAACGCTAAAAAATTTAGTTATATACCGTATATTTCTAAATTGATGGATAAGATTTTCTATTTTCATTTTTTGATTATTGGTATAATCAAGAATCATTTCTTTTTCCATTATTACATTATGTTCCATAAGAAGAGCATTATATTTATATCGTATATTTTTTTGTATTGAATAAGCTTTTTCAAAAGATTTTTTTGCAAGATCAAAATCCCCTTGGTTCATTAATAAAAAACCATAAAGATACTGTGCTTCGTGATCTTCTTCTAAGTCATTCTTTAATTCATTCCCCTTTAAAAGAACATCTTTAACTATTTCTACTTGCCCATTAACTAAATAAAAGTGTGCTTCTTTTGTTTGTAATTTATTTTGAGAATACTTCAATTCTTTTAACCGCTCATAAACCTGAGTGAATAAGTGACGGTTTTTTTCGTGGCATGCAATATAAAAATTTATTTCATTTATAAATTTCGAATTTTTATTAATGTTTTCTATTTTATTCTTTACAGTTTCTAATTCTTTATAGTTGTTAGTATTAATATATATTCTTGCTCTTTGATAGTATAATTCCTCAATCTGAGAGTTACTTAAAGTATTTTGTGCTTCTAAAGCTTCGTTTAATTCATTTAAAGCTTCTTCAAACTTATAAACACTTATTAACTCTTTCACTTCATTTATTTTATCATCGGCAAATGGATTGTGTATCTTCCGCAATTCTTCAATTCTTTCAACTATCTCTTTCTTTCCGTCACGGATCTCATCAACAATAATTGCTGTTTGCGCAATATCTTTAAAGGGTAGAAGATTAGCTCTAATTCCTATTAATTCATCTATCAGTCCATTAAAGTACTCATAAAAAATTTCTTCATCCTTAATATTGCTTCTTCCTCTTAATTGATACTGTTGATTTACATAATCTATTGCATCCTTAGCAACTTCTATTTTGAACAACTCTATATTCGCTACTTCATCCGTGGATAAAGTAAAAATTCGATTAAATAGCCTATTTTCCACGTTTGATGTTTCAAAATACTTTTGAAAGGTGAAGGTATCTAATTCAGTATTATCATATTTACGATTAAAATCACTTATTCTAATTTGAATTCCTTTTATGGTATCTTTTTCGTTTAGTTTCAATTTTTGCTCCGATATTAAACTTGACAAAAAATTTATTGATAACCCAGTCGCCAACGTAATTAAAGTAGTAGACAAGATTCTCTCTCCTTTTGTTATAGAACCCCTATACCAACTCTTACCGATAGGTCTATGAATTAATTTATTGAATATTTTTAAGAGAAGCGTAGTGATAATCTCCTACTAAAAGTATTTCAAAGCTGAACCATAACTACAATACTGTTAAAAAATTATTAGTGGACTTATTTCATTCCTTCATAAATTTCTTCTGTACATATTAGAATTTGGTACTGCTCTAAGCATGTTTTTTCTACGGTATTAATTTTACCATAAACAACCAATCCTTTTGTTCCATATTTAATTAATTGACTAGTAAAAAGCAAATAGCCCCCACACCCCTTCATTGGGGGAGGCTCTATTCAGCAAAAATAATTGCGATAGAAGTCCTTGAAGCAACTCCCTACTATGTAACGTGCGCGGATAACTCCATTAATGATCTTATAAGTTCTTTCTCAGAACTCCTATTATTAGGAATGAATCACTCCATTAAAACTTTATTTATACAATGAAATAATACTAACTTAAGCACATCTACCTTCTTATTCCGTTATAGCCCCCTTTAGTTTAAGTGCATTGTTTCACAAAGTTAGGTTTATTATAGAAATGCTGCCCGATTAGAGGTCATAAGAAATATCTTATTTAGCCAAAAATCTGGGCAGCAATTCCGAATAATGTTTTGTTTCTAGGCGGCATTTCAGCAGAATTAATCACCATTACTGGTGGTTGACTCACTTGTTTAAAGCCTTGCTGCTCCAGAAATAACATAAAATCTTCATTGCCTGATGGCACATCAATCCTTAATTTCCCTTGATGTCTAGAAGCTAACTTATCTAATATTAAAGCAGCTGTTTGAGACTCAGGTGCTACAATAGGTCCTAATATCAGATTAACTGGTCCTAAAATAGATATTCCATAACCAATAATGTTCGCTTTGTTATCTCTAACTACTAGGCATTGTTCTGATTGGTTTATTCTATTTTGGAGAAATTTGCTTCTTTTATCTCCAAATGCAGCCTTATCTAACTTTAAAATTTCTGTAATATTATTACTACTGAACCTTTTAATAGTAACATCACCGCTTCTGTTTAATGGGTTATATTCATCGCAAAGGAACTTATGAACACAATCGACAGTAATAAAGCCCATTTTATCATAAAGGGGTCTGCCTTCTTCGGTTGCAATTAACATAATTGAAGTATTACTTGAAGTAAAATCTAGACACTTTTGGGTAGCGTCTTTTCCTAGTCCCATTCCCCTATACTCTTTATGAACAATCACCATACCAATCGAAGCCAACTTATTATCATAAAGGACTATTGCCGCACTAGAAACAATTTTCCCCTCCGCATTCTTATGTCCGAATATCTTACCAGATGATAAGACTGTGCCAATCTCATATTCATCATAATCCCACCCGACTGATGCTGATAACTCCATTAAATCCTTAATATCACTTTTATTAAATTGCACTAATTCTAATATTGAATTTTTGAATATAGCCATTACGGATTTCCCCTTTGCACCTCACATAATCACATTAAAATACATTCTTGTTTATTTAACTATCCTGCCCTATGCTTGAACAAAGGTCGGCTGCTTGTTAAGCAAACGCCCCCTTTAGCGGAACAAGGGGTACTAAAGTTGTTTTTCAACTTCCTCTTCATATTTTTCAACTTGTTTATTATTATCTGTGATGCCGTATTTCTTTTCTAGCTCTGGTTTGAGTTTTAACCACATAACATTCTTTTCATAAATGTCCCTGTCAAAATTGTGGTTAAGTTCTTCTAGAGATAAGCCTAAAGCATCAGCATATGCTTGTTTGGGGTAAATCAAAAGTATCAGGACCTTCCTTGATATACTTATCTACTTGATCTTCAGTAACAGTAACGTCGTATTTATCTTCTGCAATGGACTTCCACACTTTATCTTCTTCCAGAGATTTTTCTGCTAATTTTAAAACTTGGTCATCTGTTAAATCGGTTTCATAGTTTAATTTTTCTTGGGCTAAAGTCCTTATTATCCATTTGTTTAATTTCCCGTCTTTCTCAAACTTACTTGCTTCAGCCACTGCCTCTTCAAGCACCCTTTTATAATCCTCGTAAGTGTAAGTATCGGCAATTTCCTTCAATTCTTCATTACTCTTCATTTTTACTTCTATTGCAGCATTATCACTTGATTGGCATCCTGTGAATAAAAATAGTGCCGTTACACAATATGCAACTAATTTTAAAAATTTCATTATTAACTACCCCCTCTCTAAACTGCACCCCGTTTCTTCTTAATAAATTTGACGAAGACCAACAATTTTTAGTTTCGCTTATTCCGTTAACTTGCTCATAAATTGAATAAGGGCAATAGCCGGATCATTAGCTGATCTTCACTTATTGCCACCTATAATGGAAGAATCATTTATAGTTTAGACTTCATTTCCTTAATAGCATTTATAACTAATTGAGGTTCGTCGATGTGGACGGCGTGTCCAGCCTCCTTAATAACAAGGTGATTACTTGTTGTGGAGAGGTTGGCAAGTTCCTTCTGAAACATCATCCATTGAGCCATAGACTGGTTTGTATGATGGGACTGTGTACCGCCTGTAATGACAAGAAGAGGAATTTCTCCAAGTTTTATTCCTTTTACTTGCTCCAAACTTTCTTCAAACTCGCTTAGTGTAGCTTCTACTGCAAACTGTCCTAAATAATCTTTTTGGACTTTCTCTGTAAATAATGGAACCATCTTTTTATTTTGTTCTTCGTGAACGGAATCCAACAGAATTACTCCTGCGACCTCTTCTGGATACCTATTAGCAAATAATCTAGCGTTTACACCCCCGAAAGAATGCCCTACTAGTAGATACGGAGGTTTGACTTCGGCTTCTTTGAGTAAATTTCTCAGATTATTGATAATTTGCATACTATGTTTTGGTTTGCTACTCTTCTCGCTTCTCCCAATACCGTCCCTATCATAGAAGAATACATTTGCAAACTTTGAAACATCGTTTTTAATCGAATTCCAGTTATTCAAGTCCCAACCATATCCAGACTCAAAAACGATTGTTAAATTATCAGTACAACTTTTTATGTATTCATAATATAGTTCAATACCTTCTAAGTTTACTTTTTGACCAACAGCACTTCCAGTCATAAACTCCTCCAAAAATTTGTCATTACAGAAGTAATTCTAGGTATTCTTCAATTAACCTGCCCTTCACTTGAACAAAGGGCGGCTGCTTGTTAAGCACACGCCCCTTTTTGTGGAATAAGCCAATTATTCACAACGACTAAATACTCTTTTAATATCTTCCCGCCTAATCCTCTTCAAAAAATATCCCCAATTTAAACCCTCACCGGTCTTTTCATTTTTCTCAGGAGAGCGTAAGAATACTTATACTATCCGAGAATAGTAAGCTACATCGGCAACTCTGCCTTGTAAATGCGATTCAGGCAGCACCGCCACCAAAGTAAATCCGAGTTTTTCAATTAACTTTTTTGACGGTATAATTTTATTTTCTATAGTAGCAAATAGGCGTTTAAAGTTTAATGTGCTTTTACAATGCTCAATGACCGCGGAAACCGCTTCATACGCAAAACCGCTTCCCCAATGCTCCCTCATGAAGCGATAGCCAATTTCGCCAAGATAACCTTCTGCTATTTCTGGAATCATGACATCACCGATGAATTCATCCGTATCTTTTAAGGCGACCGTCCATTTTGTTTCAGTACGATTCCTAACCATTTCTACCATTGAGTGTTCATCACGAGGGGGATTAATTCCAAGAAATTCTCTTACTTCATCACTGTTAAACATTTTAAGCATATTTGGAATGTCTTTTTCCGCTCTCGGACGTAAAATCAATCGTTCTGTTTCAATTTTTGGTGCTTCTTTTTTTACCATGAGTTATTCCAGCCTTTCGTACGTTATATAAATAATCTTTCAATGTGAACGGTATTGAACTGCATCGGTTGTTATCTTTTCATGAAATTTATAAAATAATTCGATACGGAATATTTGGATTCCTTCTTCAAGTAACCTGCCATTTCGTTGAAGAACTTTCACGAAACGTGGCCTGTCCCCTGTCACACTAACGTTTTCGTGTGCCGGAGATCAGACCAAAAATCCAACTATTTTATTTTACTTTCTTGGAATTATAGAAGAACCAAAGGCTTAAAAACAAAAATAAAATGAAAAACCAATTGCCAAAGAGAGACGGTGAACCTGGTTGAGCTGAGAACATTTCATCACTAACATTTACACCAACAAACACAATGGCATTAGTTAATCGCTCTAAAGTATAAATGACTCCACTGGTAAGAATACTTAGCCATCCTAACAACATATAAGTTTGCGAATTCATTACATAACCCCTTTTCTAAAAAACTCTTTAATATTAAACGAAATCCTCATTATCTAAGTTTCGACTATTCCAGTAACCTGCCCTTTAATGGAATATCCATTATTTTCAATTGTATCACAGAATTCCTCAATGAAGGTTCATATCCGCAAGAACGAAATGCGAATTGACAAGTCATTTAACACCCTAATTAGCACCTCATTTTTTAGCTGTACAATAATTATTGTGCGATTGTTTATTAAGGTGCTATTTGGTGTGCTAATTTACCCTCAAATCGAATGAGAACACTGCTATAACAACAAATAAAGCAGGTCTAATTCATATGCGAATTAGCCTGCTATTTATAATGCTATTTGCTATTTTCTCTCCCTGAACGGAACCCCTTAGCATTTGGCGTGCCGGTTTTTTATTTTTAAATTCTTCTTTCTTGGAACGTTGCTTAAAAGCGATTAAAAATTTTTCGACAAGTTTCTTGAAACACAGGGAAAGTGGCTTGAATAATGAAAAAACGGCACGTAAGTTCGGAACGCGGCTCATAATTTTTGAAAAGTAGCTTGAATGTGGTGCAAGCAGTCTTGAATCGTTCTTTTAGGAGAGATGATGATATCATCCTTAGAGAGCCTCTCTCCCCTTCGAAACAGAGTCAATGACCATTTATGCTGTAAAAAATGACCACCTTACCCCCGCCATCCGCCACCACCATACTAGTGCCCATGGCTCTTTTACCAGTCCTGAAAAATTCAAAAGAAGCCCCGCGCCAGAAATATGGGCGGGGCCAATGAACAAAATCGGCGGATGCCGAGCATTTCATCATTTATCCTTCATGTATGTCCTTCAAAATTATGGAAGCATAGACGCTACATTATAATCGTCAAAGCCGCCATAATATTGCCAGATTTGTGCCTGCTCATCTGTACCTGGGAACGTGATCCAATATGGATTGCTTGTTGTCAGTTCAGACTCGGATGGTAGATCGCCAGTGTAATAAGCGAGCCAGTATGCACCCGGTGTGTCAGGTGAGTAGCTGCCCATCGTCACGTCCCAGCTCCAGGTAGAAGAATAGGTACCAGGTGTGACGCCTTCTCCAAATTCATTAAGGTAATTGACGAAAGCACTATAAATCAATTGATTATTGATATAGTCATACTCCCCCATGCCGGTAAGAGACGGTTCGACATCGATAAAGATAACCGGTCTGACTTTAGATCCATATACAAGTTTCATTTCCTCATAGGCATCAAGAGCCAGTTTCGCCTGCTCTTCTCCCCATTCTGTCGGAGACATTCCTTCAGGTGCCACCTGGATGCCGGATAAGAACCAGTACCCATATACATAGCTTGCCTCTTCCGCTCTGTCACTGCTGAAAAAGATTCCGCTGCCAGTACTCTCATCGAATTGGTCCAGACTTCCATAACCCAGCTTACCGATGTAGAAGTCCTGTCCTTCAGGATTTGCAGATGTGGCAGAGTCAGATCCGAAAAGGTAGTCTTGCAAAACTTCAGTATGGGAGATAATCGCTGCGTTTTCGTTCGCGTTCTCCAAAGCTTTTTCACTTGCATGGATGGCAGCCTGCGATTTACCCGCTTTTGCAGCCTTCTGCTGATTCTCAGCTTTTTCATCTGCTTTTGCATTTGAAGGCCGGGACGCCCGTTCAGGTTTATCTCCTGCTCTTGCATTCGCCTGGGCATCCAGCTTTCTGTCTTCTGCCTTTTGCTTCTGTTCGGCATTTTTGTTTGTATCTGCCTTTGAAGGAGTTTCAGGGTGTGCAGGCTTGACCGGGTCTGCGGCCTTTGATTCTGACTGTGATTGACCCTTGCTTTCTTCCTTCTGCTGAGCGTCCGCTTTTTCTTTTGTATGGGATTGGGATTTTTCTTCTGCTTTGATATGAGCAGGAACGTCTCGGTCTGCCGCTTCAGCCTTCTTGTCCGGCTGATTCATTTTGATACTGCCGGCTTCAAGGGTCTCGGCACTCTCCCCCGAACCTTTCTCGAATCCGGAAGCAGCTGTTACACTTCCGCCTGTGATCAATCCGAATGACAAGACCGCTGGAACAACGATAGTTTTTACTAGTTTCTTAGTGTTTAAATAATGTTTCATGTTTTATTTACTCCTTTTATCACTGAGATTCTAATTAGATTCATACTTTAGTAGATAAAAGGAGCTGCCTTGGGCGGCGGTGATGGTGGTGCATTTATCCATTGATAACAATATGTATCTTCACGTGAATGGTAGATAGTGCGAAGCTTCAACCCGATATCCCAATCGGCCGGATGGTGAATGAAGCTTACCATGCCTGTCCCTTGACTGACCGTTTCCTGAGAGTGTCCCCCAGAGGAAGGAAGCCGCTGTGGGGCGTTGTTCACTGCCTCTACTTCTCCAGGGATTTCCCTCTTTTCAGGAGAAGTGCCCCTGCCTTCTTGATGCGAAGGTGTTCGTGGAGCGGTATTCTTCTTGACTTGAGAAAATTGGTCACTTTCCAAGAGAACGAAACTTGTTTCCTGCTGCTTTTGTAAGAGAACTTCTTTTTCTCTTTCAGGTTTCGCGGGTTCAACAATACGCTTCTTCTTAGTTAAGTTAGAAGCTAGCTCTCTTTTCTGCTTCGGTTCTGTTTGCTGAACCTTTCTTACGGACTTCTTTTTATCTGCTGCATTTACCGAAGACTTTGAAACGCGGACACCTTTCCTTTTATGGGTTTGAGGACCTGCAGATTTATCATTTTGAGGATTGTGCCCATTGGCCGGTGGTACGTTCTTTTCTTTTGCATCCTCATGTTTGGCCCTGCCCGGTTCTGGTTTTGGGACCTCTTTTTTCACACGCTTTCTCACCGGTTCAGGAACTTCAGGTACGGCTTTTGACCTTGGTTCGATCTTGGGATTTTTTTCATTTGCTTGCGTATGTACCTCAGTAACGCGGGCATTACCGGGCTCTGCCGCTGCCTCGTTTTTCCCTGCAAACGCATGAGCCGGAAGGAAAATAGCCGCCCCCAATACACCCATTAAAATACAATGTCTTATGTGCATGATTTCACCCCCTTTCAACTAGCAGAGTGGAAATACTTCCATAGACAACATTCGACATAATTAGTTCATTTTTGTCGCAATTCATAACATTAACAAAGAAAGGATTCTTTCCACCTATAAGAGAGAGATGGGGTGAGGTAAAAGGAAGGAAACAACGGCACCCTAAATGCTTCCTTCCTCCTAAACTATTGGTTGATAAGCTCCAACTTAAGGTTTTTTTTCATTTCTAGATGGATTGGATTGAATTTTTTCATCAAGCGGCTTAAAAAACGAAGAAAGTTTGTATTAAAAGCAGCCTGTAAATTCGGTTTGCATTTTCGAAAAGCGCAACACAAATAATGTAATATGGCTTTGATTCATATGGTTGAAAGCCTTCTAAAGAACTCCCGAGGTCTTATGGAACCCTAAGATCCCTGCCTGAATTGAATTCTGGAGATATGTGCTGATTTTGTTTAATGGAACTGAATTTTTTCTCGGATAATTAAAAATTAACAATAATTTCCATACCCTCCGCTCTTAGAGTAAGTGAGCCACGGTACCTGTCCCCATGGCTCACTCAGGAACCAAGCCACCCCAATTGAAAGACTGTAAAAATCGCCGTTACGATCATCACCATTTCGACCACCGTCAAAACGGCTTGCTTGGGATATTCACTGTGTTTCCACTCAAAATATGCCCTTACTAGATAGTCCAGTACGGCGAGCATAACTACCCCAATTAAGTATCGGAATATATAATGTTTATTGTCATAAATCATGAACCAGCTTAAACTGATGAGAGTAATTGCAGAAATTAACCTAATCCATTTGTCTATTTTGCGGTGCCGCTCATTTATAAGGTTATAGGAAAATACCTTTCTCTTCACTTTCTTAATATGAAAGACTTTTCTTATGAGGAATTTAACGCATGAATTTAAAATAAAAACGATGAACACAATCAGGCAAAATTTTATCCAAAACATAAATTCCCCTCTTCTCTTACACAATACTTAAATTTATCGGTTTCTTTCTCCGGCTCTTCCCTAAAATAGGACCGGTATGCCGGCTAGAAGTGATAGTCCGGTGATGATAATTGAAAAGAACCGTTCCAAAGAATTTTATTAGCAACCGGGTTTTATAAATAAAAATAATTGAACCTGCTAGTTAGACGGTTTGAACAGCTACTTTGTTTTAAAACAGGATGTTCCAATTGTTCATTTCTGGTAAACTATTCAAAACGGATGAATCAGGGGTGGAAAGAAATGAAAGTGGAATATTTCATAGGGATCGTCCCGCCAAAAGGATATAATGAAAGAATTGAGCAATTTCAACGTAAATGGATCAGCAAATCGGGTGTGGAACCCCATATAACACTGAAAGCACAAGGGGGTCTGACTCCCGACAAAGAATGGATAGAGAACGTGAAACGAATATGCGGAAATGTCAGCCCATTTCAAGTGTTCTTGGGTAAACCGAAGTATTTTGGCGATACTATTCTTTATTTGAGTGTGGATTCTGACGAATTACATATCCTCCATCAAAAAATAGTAAAAGGGATTTCACCATCAGATGAATTGATAAAGAGGTATTTTGAGCTCGATGACTTTGTTCCTCATTTGACCCTTGGGAAGGAGCAATATGGCGAAAATATTTCTACCCCACTGTCGAAAGATGTATTAAACGAAATGGAGAGAACAGCAATAGAGGAGTTGACACCCTATCCAGCTTTTAAAGTGGATTTTATAAGGGTGTATGAGCTGAACACGGAAAAAAGAAGGTATGAAATGTTCTTAGATATCCCTTTAAATGGATGAGTTCAAGGATGAAGAGGGAATGCCACCTGCGTGCAGCTGCTCCGGTTCAAATTAGAAACCAAGCAGCTGTGCCAACCCCCACAATGATCAGACCCGCCGTCCGCTTTTTAAAGTTCAGCATATACCCCAGCATAATCAGACAGATGGCAGCCCACTTGAAGTGAAAGAAGTCTCTGAGGCTTTCTGCAATATACCCAATCCAAGTAGAAAAAATAAGGAATAACAGTAAAACCGGAATCAGCAGATTGATGGCCGCCCAAAGATATTTCATTGTATATACCCCCATCTAGTTTGAAAATGAAACAAGCAATAATGTGATGATCAATGCCTGAGCACATGTGATTGCTAGATCATTTCTCCAAAGAGTCTTTCCGAAAGGACTTAAAAGACGGGCAATGATAAAACTGCATAACCAAATTGCTAAAAAGGTGATGATGAATCCCATTTAGCCCCTCCAATTTTTATAGGCTTTTGCCGTGTTATTCCACTTCCTCCACCTCAACCAGTTCAAGTGTCACATTGTCCCCGTCCTGTTCATCAAATGGCATAATATTCACCTGCCTGATGTAACCTTGCACGACATCGTCCAGAAATTCATTTCTGGACGGTAGGTCGATCCTCGTCATTCCTTTCAGATCTTCGATACTCTCTCCTTCTTTCACCAGCTTTTTCTGCATGGATTCTTCCGCCCTTTCCGGAGCAAAAAGGACATCAAGGCGGTATCGCTGCGGAAAATCCGGACGCTCCAGCTCGGTTGACTGGAACGAACCGTCAGCCTCCACCGACAAATAATCCTCCGAGATGATTTTCATATAAGGTTTGGTACGATAGGCTTTTATATCTTTCAAGGTGGCATCCTTAGGATATGCCAGCAGCCTGGTGTACACAATTGCTTCAGGTGGAAGATCCGTTTTCCCCTTCAAGAGGATATTTGTGGAATCAAGTGTGACGGACCCCTCGATTGAATAGGTAGGTTTCTCTTTTTTTTCAGAAGACTTATTTTCAGCCTCTTCTTTCTTTTCTTCAAGAACAGTTATTCCGTCTGTTGATTTGATCATCTCTCTGACACTGCTTTTATCTTTCGTAAAATCCAGCCGGCAGGCAGTCAGGAGAGTCGTCAACAATATACAGAAGACCATTGGAAGAAACTTTTTTTTCGGTACCATTAAGAACACCCGCTTTAATACTCATTATTCTAAAAATATTTACAACTTCGTTTAGTTATTGTAGCATTAAACATGAAAAAATTGTATTATTTTGTAATAATTTTGGAGGAGATTGCATGAAAAGGATTGTGGATACATCCTTTCATTTTTTTATTGTCATTTTAGGATTGTTCTTTCTGAGCGGAGTCGGTTCGCTGCTTGCTTATGATACTCAGCTTGTCCTTACAGTAGGCTACTATTTCGATCAGCTGTATCAGTCATTAACAGAAATCATGGACCCCGCTTCAATTTCAATCTATTTAGGGGATAACGAACGCTTATATTCACTGCCTGAAGTTTTTTTTAGTACATATGGTTATTCTTTCACGATTTTGATCAGTTCTTTTTTCCTGGCGATTATCATTTCTGTCTTGATCAGTTATTTTATGATGCTGCTGCCCCGGCGCTTATACAGGCTCTCGCAGAAATTTTTGAATGTGATGGATGCACTGCCTGAGGTATTCATCGTGGTGTCTTTTCAAATTATCATTATATGGTTATTTAAAAAATCGGGAATGCTGCTTTTCAATTTGTACGCGCTGCAAGATGAGAGAACCTATTTCCTGCCGATCATCTGTCTGACCGTTTTACCGGTTGTCTTCTTGATCAAGCAGTTTTTATTTCAGTTGAAGGAAGAAGAAAGCAAGCCCTATGTAGAGTTCTCGTATGCAAAAGGATTCAAAAAATCCTACACGGTGTGGTTCCATTTATTCCGGAATGTATGGATCCATTTCTTCCTTCACTTGAAACCGATCTTTCTTTTGATGCTTTCAAACTTATTTGTAATCGAGATCTTGTTTAAAATGAACGGTTTCATGATGGTGTTGTTCAGGGCATCAACGACTTCCGGAGCAGCGTTTTTCCTCGGGATGCTCATGATTTTTGTGCCCTTTTTCATTGTCTTTCAGACTGGCTCATATACACTGAATAAATGGTTGAAAGGTGGGGCGTCCCATGTCTAGGCAGCTTCTGAAAGAGTTATTCATACCTGTCCTGATCCCGTCGGCCTTGGTTGTCATCAGCTTCCTGATTCCTTTCTGGTATCCGGAATATGATGCCATTGTAAATTATTTAAAGAATGAACAGGGAAGGCTGATTGCCGCCCCGCCATTTACGCCTGAAGAAATGCCGCCGCTCGGAAGCGACAGGCTGGGAAGAAACTTCTTCTTGTTATTGCTGGCAGGTGCTAAATATACGATTTTTGCCGCTTTGTTCATCGCTTTATTGAGAATCATATTCGGTTTCATATTCGCCGTCTTCTATACGTTTGTCCCATCGTTCATCGGCAAGGTAGTCAGGGGTTTGGGGGAAGCTTTTCAATATATACCCCTTGCCATTGTCGTGTTCGCTATCCTGATTCCGCTGGAAGGTTCCTTTCAGCCGGGCTTTCTGCCGTCCGATGAGTACTTCTTTATCCAACTTTGCGTCATTGCTTTCATCGCTACTCCTTCTCTCGGGATCTATCTGGGAGAAGAAATGAAGCTTTTCTTAAATGAGGAATTCATCCAGGTATCAAGGACACTGGGGGCAGGCCGCTTTAATATCATGAAGAAGCATATGCTTCCTCAATTCTTGAGACATTCTATTGTCTTATTTTCAGAACAGGTCGCCCAGGCCCTTTCTCTGCTTATTCAGCTCGGGATCATGCTGATGGCTCTGGGAGGATTGAAGATTGCTGAATTCGCCTATTCTAATCTGGATCCGAGCAATCCGGTCTACTTTTCAGAAACCAACGAATGGGCGGCAACCATCGGAATGAATATTCAGCTCATTTTTTCAAACCCGCTGCTGGTCCTTGCTCCGCTTGCATTTTTCTCCCTTATCATTTTTTGCATGAATATCATCAGCTCCCAATTGAGGAGTATCTTGATTGAACATGAGGAACCCCTTAAAAAGACGAAGACAGTGAAAGTGAAGGAAAAGAATCAGGTGACTGCAGTATCTGAGGATTTGTTTACTATGAAACAGTGAGTTTATTGTAAAGCTGGAGATCTCAATGCAGATGTTCAGCTTTATTCTTTCAACCAACGTTTCTTTGGACACTCGACAACTTTCAATATAAAATAATTGCCCCCGCTCCCAACCATCATGAGAAGCATATTAATCATATGATTAAAGTCAAGCTCATTCACTCTTCCAATCTCCCCGCTGTCATCAATAAAAATATATCTCCAAGTGTTATATTCCGACGTGAAAAATGAAATGATCGACCCAAATAAAAAGCCTCCTAATATGGTCATCCACCCTTACTTCATTACATCACTCTCTTATAATAAAAAAAGAACTTATCCTGCTTCCCGATAAGCTCATCTTGTCCCCAGTCATTGATTGCCCCCATTAAACCAGCTTCCCGCCTTTACACGCTCTTCTTCTTGAATCTGTCTTTCATGTTCATTGCTCACTTCAAAAGAACTTTTCTGGTTCCTGCCTCTGATCAAAGCACTGACCACAGCAAACACGACGGATATCCCCAAAATCCACCACAGCATATAAATCACCTCCTTTATTGCATTCTATTCACAACTCTTTGCCTCTTGCAGACTTCCTTTCTGAATCGTTCAATTCAAGCGCGAGGTTTTCGGTCGAAACAGGTTTCTTTAAAACCTTCAAGATATCGAGTCTCAACTTCGAGATAATCCAATTGGCTCATCAATTCTATTTATTCTAAATAACTTTTTGAACCCCTCTCACTTCCAATTATTTCAAACACCAACCACTTACTCAAGAGAAATTTTTCAAAAAAAAGAACTTTTCCAGTGACGGATAAGCTCTTACACTAATTGTTTTTACCTCGTTACCAATCTTATTTTCCATCCAGTTTATTTATAACTTTTTGAGTGAACCGGACAATTTTGTCCACACTAAACCATATCTCTGTAAAGAAGGAGGAAAGTAATGAATATTGCAGAACTCGGCATCCGACTGATTCTTTCATTTTTGACACTGCTCTTCCTTACGCGGGTGATGGGCAGAAAAGAAATCTCCCAAATGACTTTCTTTAACTTTGTCTCGGCCATCGCATTGGGAACGCTGGGTGCATCTCTTGCTGTCGATTCCACCTTAAGCATTCGAAACGGGGTGCTTGCCTTGGCGGCTTGGACATTATTTACGTTGGTGACGGGGCTCATTGATTTAAAGTCTAAAGGAGTCCGCAAGGCAGTGGAAGGAAGCCCTAAAGTCGTGATCCGGCAAGGAAACATCATGGATCACGAGCTCAAGAAGTTAAGGCTGGATCTGGATGCATTGAATGAGCTGCTCCGTAAGAAAAATGTCTTTTCTATTAAAGATGTGGATTATGCCATCTTTGAAACGGACGGAACACTTTCAATTTTGAAAAAAGAAGCGAAACAGCCTTTAACCAAAGAAGACCGTATGAAAGCCACACCAGCAATTAAACAATATCCAATCCCGATCCCCATAATCGAAGATGGCCGCTACAATGAGAAACATCTTCAGCAATACAATATCAACAAGGAATGGGTCGACCAGCAGTTAGTCCAGAAGGGAATCCAGTCAAGTGCCAATGTCTTTTACGCAGAGCTGCAGACGGATGGAACCATCTTTATTGATAAGATGGATGGCCCGCAAGATGAAAGCCCCAGAGTTCACTGAGAACTTAGCCTTGGGGCTTTTTTCAATTTCCTTATCAGTTTCAAATAGTGTTCGATAAGATGCAATGACCACTACGATACCATATATAATCATGTATATTGTGAATTCCCCAAGAAGGCCTGTGATAACAAGGGATAGAAGAAAGACCGTCGAAATACTGATGATGATTACAACGGCAGCTATCGAATCAATCATGATATGCCATTGGATATCAGACAAGCTTTCGCCCTCCTTTCTCCCCTCAATACTTCCTGGCATAATAAACCATGTTCAAAAACACTACCGATATATACAGGGATGCCATCAAGAGCAATAAGTGATACGCAGAAAGCTGCAGGGGTCCCACATATGGATTAACAAACGCCATCAGAAGGATGATAAATCCCAGCATCCAGAAGTAACTGACGAAAACCCCGCGTTCCCTGATTTTCTGTGCTCGTTCATCTTTTGCTGCAAAGTGATCAGATAAGTAGGCCATGCAAAAGCTCATGATGGCAAGCGCCACTGTCATGATTCCTTCCGGAAACTTTCCGGAGGATATGTACGCACCGTTGACAAGGCAAGCATTCAATAGCATGATGATCCCCAGCACCAAAAATATCGGTTTATTGTTCTTCATTCGTTGTCCTCCTCATAAATAAAGATATCTTCAATGCTGCACTGGAATACACGTGCAACTTTAAAGGCAAGATTGATCGATGGGTTATACCGTTCCCTTTCCAGCGAGATAATGGTTTGCCTGGAAACATTCAGGCGGGCGGCCAACTGATCCTGTGTCATCCTTCTGTCAGCCCGAAGTTCTTTAATTTTATTTTTCATCCATTCACCTTCTTTTGTAAAGGTTACTTTACATTTATTAAATAAGTCAAGTTTACTTTACATACTTTCAAATTGCAGGTTATACCAATATGTATAAACGATGAGGTAGAAAGTGAATTTTGTCGATAAATCGGTACTTCGCTCATATATTGAAAATGTCGCTCTTAAATTTAATTTTTCGCTCTTAAAAATCTGAATTTCGCTCTTATATGAAAAATCCCACACATAAAAAACACGATACCCCTTTGCTTTGAAACTTCAGGGAGATTCCACCCCCGTATAGCATGCAGATTGCGGGAATCAACTTCTTTCATCAGGATGACAGAGTTTCATCGTAATTGAAAAAGGATCTCCACAATGGAAAATCCTTTTAGTACCGAATTTTATCGAAGATGAGTATGTGGATCATCAGATAATCCTTCTCTTGCAGTCCTTTCCTAAATTCTTTAGCTATTCAGCTTCTTAATCAGCTCAATGACTTCCTCATCGTTCCCTGGGTTAATATATACTTTTTCTGTATTGGATATGATCTTATCGGTATAATCCCTCATCGATCCTTCGATCTGCTGGGCACTCGGCCAATGCGAGGGAATATTGTATATGTTAATCGTGCCATCTCCATTTCCGTTGTATGTGACCGTTCCGTCAGCCATGATATCCCCACCCAGCATAATAACGTTTTCCGGATAGACGGCGCTGTCTTCATCATAAGGGTTTAAGGCTTCTCCAGCTGAAATATGTTGGATGTTTATTTTCGCTTCCTCTTTATTTCCAATCACCTGCAGCCAGACCCTGGCGTACTCTATTTCTTTAGCTGAGTAGTGGGACAGTGGGCTTTCTTCCTGACTTTTTGATTGGCTGTCCCCGTTCTCTGACGAAGATTCGGTATCGGATTCAGCAAGCTTAGTATCTTCCGATGAGTCGGCGCTTACAGATTCATCCCCGCTGTCTGACTGGAGAACTTCTTCCTCTGTTTCTTTACTGTCTTCGTTATCGGCATGCTGCCCGTCTGTTTTAGCTTCCTCACTGCACGCCATGAGCAGGATGGACAGGGATAATATAAAGAATGGAATTAGTAGTTTTTTCATTTTCACACCTCATTGTTTTTAAAAATTTTCTGCATTAAATATCCTATAAAGATTTACAAACAGCTTTTCGTAAATTCACCATATCATTCGGATTCCTGGCCCATTCTTTCATGAGGGCAGACTGCCTTTCCTTCAAGTCCAAAAATGGCTCCTCAATAAGTTCCACTACACTAAATCGATCATCAAACATGTACGAATCCCTTATTTTTCTGTAGCCGCCAAATCCAATATCGTCATTCATCGCCCACACGACTTTTTTGATATGCGAAAACAAGATGGCACCTGTACACATGGGGCAGGGCTCTACGGATGTATACATGGTCAATTTTCTTCGGTGAACTTTTGCCTGCAGAATCGCTTCCCCGGCATTCCGGATTGCATCTATCTCTGCATGGGCCGTCGCATCCTGCTGAGGGTGTACACGATTTCTGCCAGTCGCAATCAGATTGTTGTATTCATCGACAATCACCGCACCAATCGGATAGGTGTTCTCTTTCAGCGCCTGCTCCGCTTCGCTTAAAACCATTTCTAAAAAATATCTGTCGTTATCTTCCATGTAACTTTAAACCTCTCAATCTCTTAAACTTTGATAGCTTTGGGAATCCTAAATTCCACTTTTTACCTGATACCCATTATCCATCAAACCTGAATTTCCATCAACAGAAAATCACGCAAAAAAGGTTCCGATGGTGGGATACAATCGGAACCGTGGTCTCATAATGCTGACTTCTCATCAATTTGTGCTGAATTTTTTAATCTCATGCTGAAAAATATCAGTCTATGCTGACTCCAATCTCCTGTATGTTCTTCCGATGGCCGGCACCTCATCATTCTCCTACACACTCCATCACCGTATCCCCAAACGAACGTACATCCTCCAAATAATCATACCCCTCGGGTGAACCGAAACTATTAAACATCCTGACGGCAACGAGATCTTTCTCTGGGATGACGAGCACGGTTGCATTCGTGAAACCGAGAAGCTGATAGGAACCTTCCGGGACCAGTGGCCCTATCTCTGTCTTGTTGGCAGGCAGATCTTTAACGAACCATAGAAAGCCGTTTTGAGGGGCGTCTTTATGGAGAGTGGCAGGACTTTGAAGGGAAACGGCCATATCGATGATTTCCCGTGGGACGATTTGCTTCCCGTTTATTTTTCCTTTTTTCAAATGGAAGTATCCCCAGTACGCCAGCTCCCTGGTGGAGACGTACATGTTCATCTTGTCGCCTTCCGTGCTTTCGCTTGTCCGCCAGTCTTCGTCCCCTTCATAGCGCAGGATTACGTCAACGAGCCGCTCGTTTTTTTCAGCGTACCAATCTGATTCGCTTAATCCGAGCGGGGTGAAGACTGCTTCATGGAGGATTTCTGCAACAGAGTTGCCTGTTGTCACCTTCACAAGCCGGGTCAGGGCTTCGATTCCGATTTGTTTGTACGACCAGTCTGTGCCGGGCTCGAACTCGCGGTAAGTCTTCCCTTCTTCGGTTTTCAATCCATGCGTGTGCGTAAGCAGATGCCTGATCGTGACCGGTTTCCATGCAGGCTCATCCAGGTCAGGCAAATAGCAGATTACCTTATCATCAATATTCTTAATGTATCCATAATGCAGGGCATACGAGACGGCAAAACCGATATATGTTTTTCTAACTGAAGCGATGTGGAACTGTGTGTCCGCCTGGACCATCCTGGCATCATCGGCAGCCGACTGCCTGCCTAAGTATTGTTCAAAGACGACTTCATCCCCGTGGATGATGAAAGTGGAAGCCCCTGTACAAATCACTTTTTCAAAGGTACTTTCTACATGTGCTGCCACCGGGAGAAATGCGGTGCTGTTGTGCTGACGATGAAGTGTTATCATGGCTTCCAACTTGTGTGATACACCTTGATTTCCGGCCAAAGGGCTTTCCAATTTTTCTTGAGGATCCTTTCCTCATAAATGACAGCTCTTTGTTGTGTCTCGTTAAAATATGGAGTCGGCCTTACCTCCATATTGAGTACATCATCCAGTCCCCATGGGGCAGTCAGGATAAGATCTTGATTGCTGTCCAATTTTACACCGAGAGCAGTCGCTGTCTCAGGAAACTTTGATATCGCGTCTTCAGTGGACTCATAAGGTGAAATATCATTTACCACATGCATTCTTGCCTCATTTTTAACGGACCAGGGTACTTCAGGTAACATGTCGTGGAGTGCAGACTCCATTCTTTTTTCCGTTTCCTTTTCCAGGTTGCTTTCGTTAAAATAGATCACGTCAACATCGGGGGTCTCCGTTCTCTCTTTAAATCCGTGCAGTTCATCCCAGATCTTTGACCGGACAAATCCGGCGCATATCCACCAATCCGGCAGATGCAGGCTGCCCGCTGCATGCAGAATTCCCATCATCCTCTCATCATTTTGGATGAGGTTAATTATCTCTCTTTCTGTACTTATCAATTTCTCTTCCCCCTTCATTTACAGACGTTACATTAAAAATTCTGATTGAAGTATACTCATCCTCAGCCGATCGACGAATTCCCCATTCCTCAACCGGTCATGCCGCAGAATTCCTTCTTCTACATACCCCATTCGCAAATACGATTTTATCGCTTTCTCATTGTCCACTTCCACCCGAAGCCAGATTTTATTCAATCCCAGTTCATTGAATCCCCATTGGAGCATTTCTTTCATAGCAGCCAGACCATAGCCCTTCCCCCAATAGGCTTTATCACCAATTGCAATGCCCAATTCTGCGTGTTTGTTCAGGTGATCGATATGTTTCAAGTCGATCCAGCCTATGTGTGTGCCCTCTTCCGTGACGATGGCTTTTTGTTCATAGCCATTTGTTTTGTTTATGCACATGTTGATCCAGTTCCTGGTCTCTTCCATGCTGAATGGGGGATATTTTTCCGGCATGTTCAGGTGTTTGGTGACTTCTTTATCGAGGCACCACCGGTAGCGGTCTTCTGCGTCATCCATGGTTAACTCCCTTAGTTTCACTAACGGCAATTGGGTTGTTTTCATTCATTTCCCTCATTTATCATTGGAATTATTCAGCTGTGCGCCACTGGGACTCTCCCCATGACCCGTTTCAAATCTCCCTCTGGTACGCACGGTTTCAAATCCCAGACGTTCATATAAGCGGATGGCTCCAGGATTGTTTTGATTGACGTGCAGGGTGACCGAATTTATACCGTCTTGACGGCATTCTTCCAGGCATTTGCAGGTGAGTGAGGCAGCGATCCCTTTCCCCCGCCATTCCGGGATTACTCCGACTTGAATGATGTACGCTTTTGTGTTAGGAAATTCAGGGTCGGTATCCAGTGCAATAAATCCTGCTGCTTGGTTGTCGACAGCGGCAAGGTAGGACTGTGCTTTGAGGAAGGTAGGACTGGACGCAATCCACCCGACCCATTTATCCATTGACCACCCCGGAAATCCCGGCCGGTCCTTGAAAGACGCATCATATACTTCATAAAAGTCCGCCTTCGAAGTGGATGACCAACTTTGGAATCGTAAAGGTACAGACGTGTTGATTTGAGGAATTTCTTTTAGCTCATGCTCCATTACATATTCTTGAAAAATCAACTTGAATCCTTTTTCTTTATACTCCTGAATGATTTCTTCAGTAATATTTTCACATTTAATCGACGTCACGTTTTCCATTTTGCCCGACCTCCTAAAGGAATGCGCTAATTACCTGATTTTAAGTTATCTTATATCGCCAGTTTCCCTGCTGTTTGGGGCACGGGACCTGTCCCCGCGGCTCACTTATTAATTACGATCGAGAGCTTGTAGCTGACGAGATCACTCAGTTTTGTAAGGAATTCATCCAGTATTTCGTTGTTCTGAAATTTGCATTCGAGGAGATAGCAGCTTTCTCCGCTGACTTTATAATTGTTTATGACACATTCAGTGTTGTCCTTGACGAAAGACAGATATGGTTGATGATTTGCACTTCTCAAGAAGATTTGGAGAATGGCATGCACCGTATACCCCATCTTCTTCTGATTGATAGTGATGGTATAGCCCTCAATGATGCCGCTGTCCTCCAATTTTGCCACCCTGGCTGAGGCAGCGGGTGCGGTCAAGTGGACTTTACCGCCTAATTCTTTCATCGTGATCCGGCTGTTTTGGGACAATTCTTCAATAATTTTCAAATCCGTCTGATCAATCATCGGCCCAACTCCTTTCATTAATAAAGTAAAACGGGCAAAACACTTTCGTTCCATTATGTATTGCATTTGTGTTCTCATATAAAATATACATTGTACTAAGGATTTTATAAAGATAAGGAGCGAATGAGTGATGAAGTTACAACTAATTAGAAATGCAACCTTGATTGTTCATTATGCCGGAAGGAAATTCCTGATCGATCCATTCCTTGCTGAAAAGGGCAGCTACCCTCCTTTCCCGAATTCAGTTAGGCAGGATCAACAAAACCCATTGATCGGTCTGCCGGTTTCAAACGAGGAAATCGTAAAGGACATCGATGCTGTCATCGTGACACATCTGCATCCGGATCACTATGACGAAGCAGCCAAAGAAATCCTTCCTAAAGATATTAAAATGTTTGTTCAAAGTGAAGAAGACGCAAGCGCAGTGAAAAATGACGGTTTTCAACATGTAGAAGTACTGGGAGAGAACTCTTCATTCGATGATATTCAACTAACCAAAACAAAAGGCGAGCACGGCCGTGGTGAAATCCTGAAATTTGCCGGTCCGGTATGCGGTGTCGTCTTTAAACACACAGATGAAAAAATCCTTTATGTAGCAGGAGATACGGTCTGGTACGCCGGAGTCCGCGAAGAAATCGAGACCCACCAGCCTGATATCGTCGTGGTAAACGCCGGTGACAACCAATTCATTGAAGGCGGATCCCTCGTCATGGGGAAGCAGGATGTTCTTGAAACAGCAGAGGCTGCCCAAGACGCCACCATCATTGCGGTACACATGGAAGCAGTCAACCACTGGACACTATCAAGAAAAGAACTTAGAAAATTTGCAGAAGAAAAAGGAATTTCTTCGCATGTGATTGTGCCTGAGGATGGGGAGACTTTTACTTTCTGATTTTGAGCATTGCCAATACCGTGCTGAGGGACGGGCCTTTAAAAACAGACGGACTCAGCATGAGCCGTCTGTTTTTTGTTATTATTTTAAAAAATCATTGCTCAGATACATGGGCCTAACTGAATTTTTCGGTGTTCCTTACCTTAAGAAGCAAAATCGTCCCGCAGTCCAAACAGAAACAAGCATCGACTGGCGAGTTTTTCAGTACGGAATGCTTTCGAAACATGGCACCATAACCCTTAAATTCCCCGGCAGCATTTCTCCGGGACAGGCACTCTGGACAAGTTCTTGTCTCGTTCATATTTTTCCCCCTTTACAATTTGGATAAATGAAGCTGATAGGCTCTGTATGCCCTGGATAA
The DNA here is from genome assembly GCF_001456935.1 of [Bacillus] enclensis. GTDB lineage: Bacteria > Bacillota > Bacilli > Bacillales > Bacillaceae_B > Rossellomorea > Rossellomorea enclensis. The sequence continues at coordinate 548,537 of NZ_KQ758482.1, forward strand.
GGCCGTCACAAGCGTTATGACCAAGACCGCAAAGAAGCTGATCAGCATGAAGGTACCTTGAAGGAATACACAGAGAAACATGATGATGCCCCCCCAGAACAGCGGGTATGCGAACGGTCTGAGTGTGATGTTCCAGATTTGTTGTGTTGAATTTTTTTGTGATGCGGGTTGGTCTATGGTGTTCAGTTGGAATCTAGGAAGGGTGTTGGCAGTGGTAATCAGGACCGTCCCCACGAGAACCGGAAGCAGCCTTAATAAGTCTAATTCTGTTCCGGAAGCCAGCAGAAGCAGCCCGATATGCAGGATCAATAAAATGAGAATGAGGGATACAAAGATGTAGTCCATTCCCTTCTTGAATCTTGAGAAAAAATCGCCCTGTTTTAAGAGAACCGGCATAGTGAAGAGCTGGATGGCAACCAACATCATTGTGGACGGGATCGCAAAAAGAATGACCTCTTCCGGTCCATAAGAAGAATCCATTGTTCCAATGCCATTAACGTAAAGATAGATACTTACCGCAAATGTTGAAACCGTCAAAAAACTGATAAAGAACTTACTGTTCATTCGTTCTCCCCCCTGGAATTAAATTGTACTACCCATTTCAAGACATCCTGAAAAACCGATGAATTCAACGAATAATACACAAATTGCCCCTTCTTGAACGCATACACCAATTCGGCATGTTTTAACACCGATAAATGCTGCGAGATCCCCGGTTTGCTGATGTCAAAATGCTCCGCAATCTCACCTGCTGTCAAATCCCCCTTCCGCAGAAGGTCCAGGATCTTTCTTCTATTCTCATCCGAAAGGGCCTTAAACAACTCGTTGATCGACAAGTCCGTCCCTCCTTTTTTATTATTTAAGTGTTTACTTAATTACTTAAATTATATATGTATGGAATGAAATGTCAATGATTATGTTAATGTTTTCCTAAAAAAGAGAACAGGCTTAAAAATCGGGTCAACGTACCTGTCCCCATGACCCGCTTTTTACTGTTTTTACGAAAAGCTGTGAAGTCGGCGGCAGGGACTGCTCACGGTCAAGGCTGACCAACGCGATTTCTCTGTATAATACAGGCACATCGTTTGGTTCGAGCTTTACCAATATCCCTTTTTTAATGAGTTGCGATACCATGGATTCCGTGAGCAATGCTGCTCCCATTTCTTGTCGGATGAAGTCCAATGCGGTAGCCGGCGGTAATTCAATTGAGTCGGTTCCGAAGTGTATATGCGTCTTCTGCAAATGTTTACTCTCTTCGCTCCAATCGGTCATGATGTATGGTTTGCCGCTAGCAAAAATATCTTCTATTCCGTAACCCTTCATTCCGGTTAATGGGTGACTGTGATGAGCGACGAAGACGAGGGTTTCTTTGATTGTATGCAGCTTCTTCAGGTCTTTATTAAAAAACGGAGATGTGATTAACCCCATTTTAACGAATCCATCATAAAGCATGTCGATGATTTGCTGGTTATGGCCTGTATGGATGGTCACATCGATGTCAGGAAAACGATGCTGCATCTCCATCAATATAGAGGTGAAAGGACCGGTTGTAAAAGTCGGGAGCGTCCCAATCGCGATCTCCCCCCTTGTCCCTTCTTTAATAGAAAGCGCCCTTTCTTTGCCTTTAATCAGGATTTCAAGTGCCTGTCTTGCATATGGAAGGAAACCCTTCCCTAACTCTGTCAGCACCATCCGTTTACCTGAACGGACAAAAAGATATCCGCCGACATCTTTCTCTAACTCTTTTATCCTCAGGCTGATTGTCGGCTGGGACACATCCAGATATCTCGAAGCCTTGCTGTATGACCCGAGCCTCGCTACAAGCTCGAATGCTTTTAACTGATTGATCTCCATTCCAACCACTCCATACTATAAAAATATTCAATAGTAACTATAACTTATATACGATTGTTTAATAGATATAAGAAAATTATAGTGTAAATACAGTAACTTTAGGAGGTATTTTTTTATGAATCTCAAAACAAGATTCCAGAACATCATTGATAACCAGTACGGACTGCCCACTGGACTGCTCGGACGTTTTATCGGGGAAAAGATGATTCGCCAGCATCAACCGGAAACTCTTTGGACCATACAAAATTTAAAGCTTCAGCAGAATGAACGTGTCCTGGAGGTCGGCTGCGGGGCAGGTTTTGCATTAAAACAGATCTCCTCGATGAATGGCGGTCACCATGTGATCGGGTTGGATCTGTCAGTAACCCTCATTCACTCCGCTGCGTTGCGCAACAAGAAAGCAATCAGGCAGCATCGGATAAAGTTAGTCCACGGCAGTGTCGATGAAATGCCTTTTTATGATGACCAATTTTCAGCAGTGTACAGCATCCATTCAGTTTATTTTTGGAAAGATCTATTCAGTTCTTTTGAAGAAATACACAGGGTGCTGAAGCCTGGAGGCAGAGTCATAATTACACTTTGTGACGGGAAAGACGGAGATGAATGGGCTTCGGTTAAACAAATGATTCATAGGGAACTGATCCCGGTGATGGAAAGTTTAAATTTTTCGGAGGTCGGAGTATTGGCCGGACCAGTTTCGCGGGGGTATCAGACGGTGGCTGTGATTGGGGTGAAGTGAGAATCTCCTTGAAAAGTTATGATAGTTTGACTGTTTTAATGTAAAAGAGAGAGGATTTCTATCAAAATTAATTCTTAAGTCAATTTTGCAGGGACATTATAATTAAGACTATGAATATACAAATAGTTATCGTGCAGATTGCGGGATAATTGCGCAGGAATCTGAATAATTAAGCCACTTCCCGGATAATTGCGCCGGAATTTAAATTATTGCGCCACTTTGGCTGATATTCGCGCCACTTGTCGAATAATCTTTGCGCGTGGAACTGACTTACCGGGTCCAGGCCCACGCTATATTATATGATGTAACATATCCAACTCAGAGTAGTTTGGAGTCTTCATTGCCGAGTCCTACTTTGCCGCCCACTTCTATCTTCTTCTTACTCCGCCCTCCCTATCCACTGCCGCCACAGCCTCAATTTCCACCAACTGTTGTTCATACCCCAGCACCGTAACACCCGATAAGGTGCTCGGGACATCGTGTTCGCCAAACTCTTCGCGAATCGCGCTCCAGGAAGCTACTAAATCTGAGCGGTCCGCTGAAGCAACCAGCACTCTCGTATAGACCACATCCTCCAAGGCTGCATCACTCTCTTTTAACACTTCCTTCAAATTCTCCACACACAATTTTGCCTGCTGTTCATATGTACTTGGATGTAGAACGTTCCCTTCCTTATCCAGGGGGCACGCCCCTGCCAAAAACAAAACATCTATCCCGGCAGGAATGCTGCTTGCATAGGCATAATCGACGGATGCCAAATTGCCGGAACGAATGAATGTTATTTTTTTCTCCATAGTATTTCCCCCTTGTTATCAGTCAACACGCTAAAATACCTGCCGCAATTCAATCTGACCTTCCCCTTCTCCCTGGGGATCCGGCATCCTCATCGCCCATTTGAGCGCTTCTTCCTTAGACTTCACATCAATCAGAATGAATCCGGCAATCAAGTCGTTTGATTCTTTAAAAGGTCCTTCCGTAAATACAGGCTTTTCATCAGGATCAGGATACGAAATGCGTATCCCATCTGAACTTGGGTGAAGTCCCTTAGCCATAATCCGAACCCCAGCTTCAACTAATTCTTCATTGTACTTCGTCATGGCATCCATCAGTTCCTGGCTCGGAAGGTTTCCGGCTTCAGAATTTTTCGAGGCTTTGACGATTAGCATAAACAGCATAATCTATCCTCCTTCTTTAACCTTATAAAATCCGGTATCTTTAAATCCTATCCTTTCAAATATTCTATAAAGCAGAAGGGTTTTCCTCTATATCCCTCTCGGTTAAAGGGTGATCTTCTTCCCCGCTGCAACATTTCCATCATATTTTCAAATTAAAAATGGTGCCAAGCCCCTCCCGTTCACAACGGGTACCTGACACCAATCCATCCTACTCTTCTTCAGCGTCTTTCAGATCGTATTCTTCATTCAGCACACTGAACTCATCAATCACATCGCCGTCTGATGTGCGGGTGATGAATGTGATGGTATCCTTATCCACCTTCGCACTCATATAGACTGCAATGTTTTCCATGTTGACGTATTCAAATTTCTCATCTGCCGCTGCATCGTAGTGCTTTCTACCGGTAGTGCCTGCAACGACATAGACGGTACCATTTTCATCCTCCTTGCCTTCTTTCAGTTTCTTAGTTCTGCCGTACGCATGATCGTGACCGGAGAAGACGATGTCGATTCCAAGTTCATCTGCTACCGGGGGCAGTTTTTCCTTCATGATTTCATTGCCGCCGAACGGATTAGTATAGTACGGAGGCTTATGGGTGACGAGTATTTTCCATGGTTTATCTGAACTCTTCATATCTTTTTTCAGCCATTCCAATTGTTGATCTAATACTTTATCGTCACTTGTAAATCCAAGCACGCTAATGTGCATGTTATGATAATCGACTGAATACGTACCGCCTTTGTCCGTATCCGGACCATTCGTCGGTGAGCCCAGGATGGCTTTTGCTGTACTGGCATCACTGTCTCCCATATATTCATGATTACCAAGGGCTGATACAAGATTAGTCGTACGGATATTATCGTATTGACTCATCACTCCCAATACATCATCCCATTGGGTGAATTTAGAAGATTCATCGACGAGGTCTCCGACATGGATCATAAATGCCGAATCCTGTCCGTTGATATTGGAAAGAATCTGGTCAAACAGGCTTAAGTCGGACGGTGATTGGGTGTCCCCCAATACCGAGAACTCAAATTGATTTTTTCTTTTCAGCGTAGTGAATTCCTGCATATCACTCCAGGTCTCCCCATTCCCGACCCGGTAAACGTAGGTCGTGTCCTGTTTCAGTTTCTTCAAAGTAACCTGATTCACGCGTGCGATGCCATTCTTGGTAATATCCAACTCCCCGGAGAATACTTGATTGCTCCATGATCCCTTTGCGGTGAGAAGGCCCTTATCACCTTTCTTGTCATAATCCTTTTTCCTTGCATATTGGATGACCGGTGTCTCGCCTTTTCCTAACGGGCTCGACATCCAGGTAAAGCTTTTCGATTTATATGGGTCATCGGTGGTCGGTGAAATAATATTTTTTATTTCATCCTCCTCCACTAAAGCCGGGTACGTCTGTGTTTCCATCTTGAATGAATATTTTCCGTCTTTCACTGAGAACAAGCTGATGTTTTTGATCTCATTTGTGAGCGAATCCACGAGGAGTGAACCGTCGTCATTTGTTTTCCCAAGAAGTTCATCGTTTCCTTCGATTGTCGCAAAAACTTCAGCTCCACTGACAGGTTTGCCTTCCTGATCCATTACCTGGATATGTGCAGGCTCTCCGATTAACAGTGGTTCCGCTTCGACTTTAAGCGCAGCCTCTACTTCCACACTGAGCGGTTTCATCGAATAGGTCGGGATGAATGTCTCTTCCCGAGGTTGAACATAGGTGGTTTCCCCCTCGATCAACTCCACATTCACTTTGCTGCCTTCTTTCGTGGATGCCGGCACCCTTATCGGAATAATGGCTGCTTCTTCTGTTCCGACGGTTTTCCCGCTGTTTTCGAGATGCAGGGTCAGGATACCCGTTTTATCATCATAGCTTGATGTGCTTCCAGCGAAGCCCGGTGAAAAGATGATGTCTTCCACTGTAAAATTCCGATCCACTTTCAATGACAAGGCAGATTCAGAGATTTCAGCTGGATTTGTTGCTTTCACAGCCAGTTCAAAGGTATCCCCTAAATATGCTTTCTCTTCAGCTTGATCGATTTCAATCTTTGGAGACCCAGTATTGACTGTAAAATATGCTGTTTTAACCGCCTGATTCCCAAATTTATCAGGCACCATCAGCGTGATTTGATGGGTACCATCCGCCCACCCTAATCCGCTGAGAGAGATTGAGCCATCCATATCATAGGAAAAGTGTCCCTTACGCTTGGAATACTCATTGCCGTCCACGTACAGTTTGATCTTTTCCCAATCGATACCCGTTTTGTAAGGATCGTCTTCATACTCACGGACGTCTGCTTTTATATTCACCGAGCTGGTGGTATATTCCTTGTCTTCCGCATTTATGGACTCAATGACCGGAGAATACAGGTCATCAACTTTTTCTCCGTACACCGCACGTATATTATCAATATAAAGAGACCCTTTCGTCATAGGTCCTGTGATGCCGGATTTCGTCGACATCATTCTGATAGCCTGGGTCCCGGAGATCTTGAATGGTCCTGTAAAGGATGCCGGGATCTCTGCCTCGATGTATTTCCATCCAACCCAGTCAATCCCGGGCTTCTCAGCGGTCAGATTAACGGATTGATTCTTGTTATTCCCATCCACAATCAGCATCCGGAGCCAGTACCCGTGTGCTTCCGGCGTTGCGTATACCCACATGCCGATGCTTTGCGGATCCCCTTCGATCTCGGTATTCACTCCCGGACCGGCGTAAACTCCGAGGGTCGTCCCTGTTTGGGCACCGGTGAAATCATAATCAAGCTTAAGTGACTGATCCCCAAATCGTACGGGTTCTGGATACTCCGCCAGGCTCAGGCTTCCTTTTTCTCCCCGGTTCGCTGTTGATGTCTTCCATGTACCTAAGTCCTCTTCGAAGTCAAAAAGCACCTGTGGAAGCATTCCTACAGAGATCTTCAACTCAGCTGTCAAATCTGTACCCTTCAGCCGGGCTGTGATGGTGCCGCTCACACTCTCATCCCCCGTATGGAGGACACCTTCCTCATCAATCGTGCCTAATCCTTCCGGTATGTCAAACTCAATGTCTTCCAACTTCCAATCGACTATCCGTTTTTCATATTTTGTTTGAAAACCTAACGGGATTTCACTGTTTCTGGCTGCCGTCAGTTCAGGGGAAGAGAAAGAAATTTCATCAGGAGCAGCAATCTCAATGATGCTTTTGCCTACCTCTTTTCCCTGATGGTTCAGCACTGCGTGAAATTGACCTGTTTTCCCATTGGATTGAAACACTCCATTTTCATCAATTGTCCCAAATGACGCATCAGATAATTCCCAAGTCAGATCAGCGACTGGAAGAGGGGCTGATGCCATGGACTTGTCCCTGCCTTTTGCACCGAAATCGATCGTAGATCCCGGAGTGAAGGATTGATCATAAGGGTAAACATATGCAGAGTCAAAGGTATGATCAGAAGGCTCTTCTGAGACGACAAGCCATGAGTTGGCTACACTTCTCTCCCCACGGTCGGGGGGCATATTATCAATCTCGAGATCGTCACCTCCAAGTGTACGGGTTGTAAAAGTGGATGAACCGCCGCCATCCAGGTTAAGGGCCGTCACCGCGCCCAAATCAATCATCAATTGTGCCAAATCAGGCATGGATATCCCGCTTGAATAAGGCTCCTGTCTGCCGTCGATTACGGTAAAGAACACACTTCCATCCGCTTTGATCCCAACAGCCGTGCGGGGTTCCCTATCCGCTCCCGTTTTAGGAGTCTGATAGACTTGACTGTCCTTTACGAGAATCGCATTTCCACCGAGGGCTTCTTGCAGCTGATCCTTGACCACATCATATTCTGCTGTACTTCCAATGACGGCTTCACCGGACTTTTTGATGCCAAAAAAACCCCACCCCTGTCGAAGTTGATCTTTTATCCCGACTCCATCTTTAAACAGAATCCCGTTGGGTTCGCCTGTCGCCATATTATAAAAATCGGCGTTCACGGCAGCCACCACCTTATGGTTTTCACCATCGGCGGCACTTGCCTGCTGCCTGACAGGCTGCAGACCATACTCCTCGCCGTCATCAGGGGTTCCCGCTTCAATCGATACACTCGGATTCTGAACATCAACTTCCACTACAAAACTCTCAATCTTCTTCCCGTCACTTCCTTCAAAACTGTAATGCTTCTCCTTAACACCAGGTGCGAGATCGGCCCGGTATTCATTGATCGGTGTATGTACCACGCTGGAATCTAAATCGAAATCACCCAGGGCCCCTGCAACATTGGGCAGAACCATGCTGCCGGCAACTGCAAATGACAGAACAACAGGTACTACCTTTTTCAAGCATCTTCTCATCCCTCAGCCTCCTATAGCCATTTCCATATTTTGATTGGATTCATCAATAAATGACATCTTTATCATAAAGGAAAAAAATTAATAGAATGTAATTTATTTGTAAAATTCTGAAAAAGAGGTAATAGGGCCTATCCGTAGGAATTTTAGACAATTTCTTAATGAATCTATTTATTTTGCAGGTAAAGATTCACCACTCAAAAACTGGGTATAGTTCTAACTATCTACTTTTATTAGAAAGGAATTTTTTCAATGAACCGCTGGTACTTCCCTTTCCTAATCGGCACCATCATCTTCGTAGTATTATCACTGATCGGCAAATTTGAAATGGCTTATATCGTTACGTATAGTGTTGGACTCACACTGGGTTTTTTCCTGATGTACTGGTTGAATAGGAAAAAGAGGCAAAATACAGATTAAAGAAAATCATCACAAAAAGGGACTGCCGCAGCAGGCAGTCCCCATTTCTTCTATTCCTTCACACGAAGTACCACATTATCAATCGTGATTTCGTGTGCACCTGCAAATTGCCCCATTAAGAATTTCAGCGATACTGTATCATTCGCGCCCATTACAAACTCAAAGGTGTAGTTTTCCATCTGCCCATCCAACGAAATCTGGTCGGAGAAATGACGATAGTAACCCGCATTCTCAAGAGTCACTTCCATAGTACGTACAACCGTCGAACGCGCATCAAACGACAATTCATAGGTCAGTCCCTGGCCGAGTTCCAGACCCGGCTGCTCCGCCAGAACACTCCAGGTTTCCTGCCCCGCGTTCTGAATATCGACATTTAACATTCCATTATCTCCGTTAACGGCTGCAATGGCATCATTATGGATATAATGACTCCACGATTCCAGACCTGCTGCAAAATCCCCATTCCTCACCGGCTCCAACTCTACGTCAATCGACGTCTTTACCAGCCTCACATTATCTACATACACATCGCCAATCGTACCGCCAAGCTTTAACAGCAGCTGACCAAACTCATCGCTCTCCCCCTCAGGCATCGTAAATGCGACCGTATGCGTTGACATCTCGCCGTTCAAACTGACTGGTATTGAATCCGAATAATTCACATTACCGTCTTCACTCACAAAACCGACCTCAATCGACCGGTCAGCTGAAGCACGAACATCGAACGTCAACTCATAATCCGCCCCTGCATCAAGCTGCAAGCCAGTCTGCCTCACCACGACATCACCGGCAGCCAAACCGCCGTCGGTGATCCCGACATGCAGCTCCCTTGCTTCTTCAGACACATCGGCCGTCGCCGCTGCAGGCTCATTCACCACAAGATCCCAATACTTCAATCGCGTCATATCACCTTGATCAAAAGTGCCGTTATAAATGTGGTTGCCGTCAGGAAGAGGTATTTTCGATGCCCCCTCGGGATCGACCGGCTCCACTTCCTCCAAGCGGACATTCCCTATCCATACCGGCGCATTCCCGTTCGCACCCATGTTGAACTCAAGTCTTGCCGCGATATCCGTAGCCTGGCGGTGTGTGAAGGTATACTCATACGACTGCACCTGATCCGTCAATTGGATCGTCTGCTCGCCCGAATAATTGGCGTACCCTCTTTCGGCCCCGCCCGACACTTTCGACATCATCGCACGATCCGTATTCGACTTCGCATCAAAGCTTACCTTATACGTGCCGCCTTCCGCCAGTGACACATTCTGAATCAATTGCAGCGCCCACAACGCATTTCCAGGATTCGAAACCGCTGTTTTGGCAAAAGAAACGCCGTCTGCCTCTTCCTTCGTGATTGTTCCGCTTCCCCCGAAGTCCGGAAGCGTTAAGAAATTCCAGTATGTCCCGTCCAGCGTTTCGCCGGACGCATCCACTACAGTAAATGGCTCCATATACCCTGCATCATAAATATAGTTTCCATCCTCAAGCGGGAACTTGGCCCCTTCAGGAAGCTCTTCCTTCACCTGTTCAGGCTCAACCGGATCCATATAATCCCTGCCCGTCAGCTCATACACACGGACATAATCCACTTCCATCTCACCCGGGAAAGGCGTCGTCCGGTCAGGATCTCCTCCATACCAGCCGCCAACCGCCAGATTCAGAATCACATAAAACTCCTGATCGAATGGCGCAGGGTACGCATACTTATCAGCCTGATTCGTCCCCTGGCTGAACCAGTCATTCAACGTCTGATAAAGCTGCCCGTCAACGTACCAGCGGATTTCACCAGGCTCCCATTCAATGGCATACGTATGATAGCCGGTCGTATCCTCACCCTCCGGAAAATGATACTCAGCCCCCGTATACGTGTTATTCGGGTACTCAGCTCCGTAATGAATCGTACCACCGATCTTGCTCGTTTCCCTGCCGGCCGATTCCATGATGTCGATTTCCCCGGAAGTCGGCCAATTACCATACACACTATCTTCAGGCATCATCCAAAATGCCGGCCAGAACCCCTGGCCTTCCGGAAGCTTCATCCTTGCCTCGAACTTCCCGTATTTTTTAGAAAACAAGCCCTTGGTCTTTAATTTGGCAGAAGAATAATCATATGAACCGAATTCATCTGTGATCGGTCTTCTTTCCTTCTTTGCCTTGATCACAAGATTTCCGTCGCGGATGAACGAATTTTCAGGGGAATCCGTGTAATATTCAAGCTCATTATTTCCCCACCCGGGAGAGATTCCCTTCCCGTTTTCATCCACAATCCAGTTCCCGATATCATACGTCCACTTCTCTGGATCGATTTCATTCGAAATGAATTCATCAGACCACACCAGCGTCCAGTCCGACTCAGTCGTACCGGCCTGATACACCGTGACCTGTCCAAGCTTTGACCCTTCCGAACGTACCTGATTCTGGACCTTCTCATCGATATAAACCTTCCCATCGACACGTACATTTTTCAACAAAACATTCCCCGTCTGAGCGCCGGCGGTTATGTGAAGATCACCATTGATCTTAACATCCTGGAGTGTTACATTTCCTTGATTAACAAGCGCATTCCCCTCTATGGTCTCGCTGGAATACACACCTGCCTTATGATAAAAGCCATACGCCTTATCATTGAACAGTTGAATCGCATCCAACAGCTTCAGCGGCTGACTGCCATCCTCACTAGAAAAAGGTTTGCTTCCCGGAAGCAAAAACTCGACAACCTCGAGGGCTTCTTTCTTTTTCACCGCCGAATTTGCATCCGCTCCTTCCCCAAACACTTCATCCCAGTATCCAAGCTCCTTCGCATACTTCAAGATACTCGCCTTATTTGAAGGCATTTCTTCCTTCCCATTGCCAACCAACCTATGAATAAGTGCCGCAAATTCCAGCCTGGACAACGCCTCATGAGGATCTTTCTTCAGTTTTCCTATCCCTTTGAAGATTCCTCGTTCCTCCCAGCGCTTCAACATGGCCTCATCCCCGCTGCCGACCGGCCCCTTTGCCCCCGCAGGCAGTACAACAGATAACGCCAGCCCCAACACAAGCATCACCATCACCACTTTGTTTCGCATTCCTTGTTTCCTCCCTTTGTTTGTATATGTGAAGAAGGGTTTAATTCCTTCTTAGCACCATCGCCCAATTACGAAACCGCTTTCGTTTTTTGTTATAAAAAGATTTCCCTCTGCAGCAGAACCTCAAGATGTGCATCACGGTCCAACAGCGAAACCGGTTTCGATTCAAACCAAAAGTGAAACGTCCCCTCTCACATAAAGAAAACGCTTTCTTAAATATGCCTATTCCTCTAGCTTTTTCTACACCCTTCCCTATATTTCCTTTTACAAACAACGAAACCCTACGAAATACCCACAAAAAATACGCAATAGAAGTCATGGGAGGAGCCATGGGGACAGGTACCGCGCCTAGAAAAATAAACCACCGTCGCTCACTTCTTAAGATTCATAACCAAAAACACCCCGGTAATGATAAACAGTAAATAAAAGATACCATCACTGATAACTGAACTACCGGCCATCACCCCAGCCAATACAACTAAAAACCCAGCCGTCCAGATAATCTTAGTTTTCCTGACCATCCGCTCACTGATCCCCTTGCTGAAACGCGGGTAATAAATTCCCAGAACAAGGAGCACGATAATCGTAAAAATGTTGAAAAGCTGCGTATAAGCGCCAAACAGCTGGACCCAGCTCACTGCAAAGTATAACAAAATAGTAAACAGGACAAATAAGAAGAGATTGTATCTTATCAAGCTGCTCATGATATCCCTCCTATGTGAATAACCTTCATTCCTTATTTAACTCCCGCAATTCCTTTAGGATTTCTGTATTCGACTTATGTACTTTCCTTAATAATCCTTCGATCGATAACAAAACAAGTAAAAAGATAACAATCGCATTCAGCATAAAAATTTCCATCTGCTCACCCCTGAATGACTTAGAAGTTTTATAGTATGGCGGCATATCCCCGGTCTATCCGTTATTGTCGAACTTCCACACTCCACCTTATAAGATAGGGAATACTCCCCTTTCTCGGTGCCTGTGTCCCAGTTCTCCTTAAACGTGACCACATACTTTTCGCTGCCGGTTTCTTTTACAAGGGTTTCTCTTTTACCCTTCTACCCAAACACCGATCACTACAGGGAATAATGATCGAGTTCCCTTCCCACCAGCATTTCGTTTACCAATACTTTATCATATTTCCAGAAGGTACCGGGCCGTAAAATCAAGAGCTTCTAGCAAGTTGCATTTCAATTTGCCCGCTCTAATCCCGACTTGACAGATAAGGTTTATAGGCATTATGATAATATAAACTTTACCCTGACCCTATATTTTCGAGAATTCTTTTCTTAGAGGAGGAAGGAAATGATGGCAAATCAAGCCTCACTCAATCAGAACAAAGGAATTTATCAAATGCTCAAAGACTCCATGGTGAAGGAAAAACAGGATTTAGAAACCCTTTCAACACCTCAACTGAAGGCCGTTTACAAACAGGAACGCTCCGCACAGCACCCGCACTCTGGTTATTCTTCGATTCGTTTTATGTCATAGATTAGATAAGAGCCGGTTTCTCACTCTATATGAGAAACCGGCTCTTTTCAACTATTTTAACCATCTCTTTTTTGGATTCCTACTCCTTATACACTTATACCTTGCTAGGTATTTTAGGCATTGAAAATAAGTTTTGATAATAAGTGTGGCATTTTTGATAATATAAACAAGCAGAGCACCAATAATACCCCCCTATGGTCGCCTGAACTCCCTGTTATTTTGGACTAACCTGATCAATTAATTCGATAACCCCTAAAACTTAGTGAAATTCGAGTAAAATATACAGCTCCCTTTTATCTTCAACACCAATTTAGAATGGGGCACGGTTCCTGTCCCCACGCCCCACTCACAATCCAGCCAATACAAGCCCAATTCATCAAATTACAACTTCCTAGTCAACGGAAATAACACACAATCCTTAATCGTATCGCTGTCCGTCAATACCATCAGCAAACGCTCAATGCCGAATCCCCATCCTGAGATGGGCGGCATCCCGTATTCCATGGCGGTCAGGTATTCCTCATCCATTTCCATCGCTTCTGAATCTCCATTGCTCTTAAGGATGGCTTGTTCCTCTAACCGTTTTCTTTGTTCAATTGGATCGACGAGTTCTGAATACGCATTGATGATTTCGGCCCCGTTCACGACCAGCTGGAATCGGTCGGTAAGGGCAGGGTCTTCGTCATTTGCCCTTGCAAGGGGTGAGAGATCGATTGGATGCTGGATCAGGAATGTGGGTTTGATCAGCTTTGGCCGGCATGTTTTTTTATAAAGCAAATCAATCAAATTTCCTCTTCCTAGAGAATGAATATCGTCATGTTCAAGCTCGATGTTTCTCCTGCGGGTCTCTAGAATCAATTCTTCTGAGGTTGGATAAAGGTTGATATCAATCCCTGTTTCCCGCTGAATCAACTCCCTGAAGGAAACAGCTTCCCACTGCTGGGAAAAATCAATCGCCTGGCTGTTTAAATGAATTGTGGTTGTTCCAAAAGTGTGTTCAAGTACATACAGCACCATCTCACGCATGAGTTTCATCGTGTCTTCATAGTTCCAGAAGGCTGCATATCCCTCGACCATCGTGAACTCTTGAAGATGCTGGGGACTGATTCCTTCATTCCGGAAACATTTTGCGAATTCAAATACTTTGGTAAAACCGCCTGTGATCAGCCTTTTCAAATATGTTTCCGGCGCGATCCGGAGGTTCAGATCTGTATCCAGGGCATTGTGATGAGTCCTGAATGGTTTTGCCAGCGCACCGGAGGAGGTATGCTGCAGGATTGGCGTTTCCACTTCAATGAAATCCTGATCTTCAAAAAATCGTCGAATAGCGCGGACCATCTTGCTTCTGGACAGCATGCGGCTTTGGGTTTCACTGGTCATCATCAGGTCCAGGTAACGCTGCCTGTAACGGACATCTATGTTGCTCAGCCCATGCCATTTATCCGGCAGACTCCTCAACGCTTTGCCGAGGAAAACATAATGCTCGATCCGCAGCGTTTTCTCTCCTGCCCCCGTGGTGTACATGCTTCCTTCCACACCGATAAAATCACCGATGTCCACCAAATTTTGAAAGTGTTCAAACGGACCCTCTCCCACTTCATCCTTCTTGAGTAGAAGCTGCAGACTGCCATGTATATTTGAGATTGTAATGAACACCAGTTTCTTGAAGTTCCTGATTCCCATGATTCTTCCCGCTGCTCTGACTCCTGTTATACCATCTTCAAGCCGAACTGCCTCTGCAAGTTTATGATTAATGGAAAACCTTTCCGGATATACATCTATTCCTTGCATTCTCATCGCTTGTGCCTTTTTCAGTCTGCCTTCTGTCTGCTCGATACTCATACCGTTCACTCCGTTCTTTGGTTTATTATCATATCGAATCTATTTAAAAACAAAAAAACTCCCACCCCCAAGATTCATCATCTTGAGGACGAGAGTATTATGCTCCGTGGTACCACCCCAGTTTATTGATATGTCGCCATACCAACCTCTTCGGGTACGTCAAAATATAAATAGTTGAGTATACCCTATCTCTGTAACGGGAGATCCCGTCGCAGTATCACCAGGGAAACCCTGGATCCGTGCGAAGCTCTGAGCCTTTTTTCATTAAGATCATTATTACTCCATCCCACCAACCGGAGCTCTCTGAAAATAACCGATCCCAACTACTCTTCTCTTCATAGCCGACAGTATTGAAAATTAAGAACATTTTATACTATGTAGTGATAGGAGTCAAGGTCCTCATCTCAAACGTCATTCATTTATCAATAGCAGATCGTGCATGCCTCTTTTCCGCCGCACTCAGGATAAATAGGATAGAAATAAATCCGACAATACCCTGAAAGGCGATCGTCATCCATTTATCCACCGGGATGAAAAGCAATACGATTGGACAAACAAAGATCATTGACAAGCCTATTGTAAAGGCAGCCTTTTCAGGAAGTTCTCTAATCTTATTTATCATTCGGACACCAGGCTTTCTCTCTAGCATCTAAATCACCGCATAACTTAAAAAATATACGTAATACCAAATGCCTGAAGCAATGAAAAACACCAGCAGCAAAAGCTCACCTGCCACTTTAAAATACTGCCTCACCCAGAATCCAAAGGTGAAAACAGTACAAAAAACTATCATTTTCACAATTAAATGATGAATTCCGGTTTCCTGTTGTGACGACCATTTCAGCGGTGAAACCAGTGGCTTAGAAAAGATCTCCAGTGTATTGGCCGTGCTCTTCACGCCACTTTCAAATCCATATGTATTGATCTTAAGGAGCAAATTACCCAATATAAAAAGAAATATAATACCAATCATCCAAAAAAGCAGATTCCCTGTTTGCAAGACTGATTTTTTAAGAGGACTCATGTCTGCCTTACTCGTTCTATTCAGAAGCATTGCCGTCGCCCCTTTAAAGTAAGCGGAAGGCAGCCCTGCCGCCTTCCGCTCCTCTGATATGTGTACCGCAAATCTTATTTGATGCAAGAAAAAGCAAGCACAACCGGAATCCTTTGCCTTCTCACAAATTCTTCTTCACTGCTGAAGTGTTCGAGCATTGGCGTCCCTTCACGCAAATCCTTGACGGTAAAACCGCATGACAACAGCGTCCGAAAATATTGCTCGATCGTCCGGTGATATTTGACCACCACTTGATCGATCCACGGTTCTTTTCTTTCCCCTTCAAGAAAATAATCGTCCACAATCCAGTTCCCGCGTTTGTCACCCGTTTTCTTGCTAACAAACGACGAAGTAGTGAGAGGGTGCTGCACGCTGAACACAAACCGCCCATTTTTCTTCAATGCTTTATGTATGTCTTGAAACAATGTTTCGATGGCCGGAACATAATGGATGGCAAAACGAGATGTGACGATATCGAAAGCTTCCTTCGGATAATGATATGATTCCATGGTCTCGCGGATGATGGTCCCATTTTTACCGGACATATTCAGCCTGGCTGCGGCCGCCATTTGTTCAGAACCCTCCACCCCGGTGTAGGAGGCAGCACCCTTATCCAATAATTCCTTGCCAAAAACGGCATCCCCGCATCCGAGGTCCAGGACTTCTTTATTTTGGACGTTGCTCAAAAGCTCATCGATGATCGGCCCCTCGATTGCATTATTAGGGCTGTCCTTCCGATCCCTTCGTTTCATATAGGTTGAAAAGAAATCTTCCTGATCATACGCACTTGAACCCCTGAATTCCATTTAGCGCAAATCCCCTTTCATCATCAAATAAATTCCTTTCGATAGTTTAACATATTTTTTGTAAAATAATAGAAATATTTTTCGGAAAAGAGCGTACGAAAAAGAGCCGGCCATTCGGGTGGGACAGCTCTTATGAAGCCTTGATCAATTAAACTGACTTTTATCTCTTTTCCCAGCGTTTTTTACATTAAATTCAACTTCTGCTGCTGCATTTACGGCGGCAAAGACCTTGCTGACCTCATGGAAATGAGATTGTGGACCTTGGAAATGATAAATCTTGTGATGAAGCTAGCCAACTTTGGCTCCACCCCGATACACGTGGCGACATTTGACGGCCGGGGATACTCCTTTTGCATTCCTCAGGAAGCCGCTCCACCAGAACCTCATTGCGTCCTGAATACTTCAATCACATGAAAGTACAGTACACCCACCGTTTGGAGCGGAACGGCTGTCTGCTTGGTAATAGGCGTCGTTTTTGTCCCTGTCTCCCGAACAAACTGGCAGTTATCGAGTAGCAGAATGCAAGATACACCACTGGGTATAGAGAGGATGGATATTATGTTTTTGAAAATATATTTCTTTTTTTGATAATAAATGGGTGGTTCTTGATAAGACTGCCATTTTTGATAATAAAAGACATTCAAGCCCCTATAATACCCCGGGTTACAACCCTACTTTTGTCCCTTCAAAGCAATTTTGACATTAAAATAGAATAATTGACTATAATCCAATTAAAAAGATGGTCAATTTTCGTTTGCGGACCCTTTTTTAACGTGGGTCACGGTACCTGTCCCCTCGACCCGTCCTGCTTCACTTTTAACCGCCATCTCACTGAAAGAATGAATGCACTCACGACCAGTGCAGGGAGGATCGAGAGTAGGATGAGGCGGCCAAGGTCTTCCCATTCCGAAAATCCTTGTTCCATGATGTCTTCTGAGTAAAAGAACACCACTGATAAAGGGATAAATAAGAAGGGGAACCTGGACCAAAAATATTGTTTATATTTATTGGACTTCGTTTGGCTCCATTTTCTGTTACTTTTCTCACTTTTCATTACGCCATACTTCCCCTTTGATTTAATGATCCCACTATCACACAAAATCCAATATCCTGATATCAACCATATCAAGATCGCCTATTTCTTCTTTTAAATCCCAAAGCCTTATTTCGGATGTTTCTTCATTCTCGATAAATGGCTGAATTTCTTCAATGACTGTTACATACACGGGATTGTATTTGACGTCCCCATTTTTAGTATTCTTCGATTTTAAAAGACCACTGAACTCCATGTCGGTTATCACTTGCCCCGTTTCTTCATAAAGTTCCCGCATGGCGCATTCCTTTGGGGTTTCAACCCCTTCCCTTCGTCCTGCCGGCAATTCCCACTGCTTACGCCATACGTTATAGCACATGAGAACTTTCCCCCCGTACTTCACTACTGCAAAAGAACCGGCAAGCGGTCTGTATGTACTCATTTCTTCTTCGTTGATGCGCAAAAAATCCATGAATTCGTAACCGTTGTTTTTGAGTTTATTCAATTGGTTTCCTCCATTTAAGTGAATGATCTTATATATGTATTCTTCAAAAAGGGATCATCCCCTTTATTTCACCATGCATGACTGCCGGCCAGCACTATATCCCCCTCTTCTGTAACTCGTTTGTAACTCCACTCCTTTAAGCTTCTACTATCAAGAGAAGGGAGTTGATTCATTTTTATGAAGGTTAAACGGTTGTGTTTGACGATGGTTGCTTTGATGCTAATAAGTGCATGTGTATTGTTTCCGGGTCCGGCGGCGGCAGCAGGTCAGTTTCTTGATGGTTCTTATGGCGCTAAGCCTTATAAGCTCTATGTTCCAAATGGGTATGATGCAAGCAGAAGTTATCCTTTGTATGTCATGCTTCATGGGTGCACTCAGGATGCGAATCAATTTGCCGCAGGCACGCGGATGAACACACTGGCCGATGAAAAAGGGTTTCTGGTCCTTTATCCGGAGCAAACGAGCAGCGCGAATTCAAATAAGTGCTGGAACTGGTTTGAATCCGCCCATCAGGCTCGTGGAAGCGGTGAGCCTGCTGTCATAGCGGGTATGGTGAACAAAGTTAAAAGTTCCTATTCAATCCAGGGAGATGAGGTTTATGCATCGGGGCTTTCAGCAGGTGCTGCGATGAGTGTCATCATGGGGGCCGCGTACCCTGATCTCTTTTCCGGCATTGGTGTCGGTGCCGGTCTGGAATATAAAGCTGCAACCAGTATGACAGGTGCCTTCACCGCGATGTCAAGCGGCGGGCCGAGTCCTGTGCAGCAGGGGAACCTTGCTTACCAGGCAATGAGCAGTCGGGCAAAGATTATGCCTGTCATTGTTTTTCATGGTACATCCGATTACACGGTCTATCCTGTAAACGGGAATCAGGTCATTTCGCAGTGGGCTGCCACCAATGATTTAGCAGAGAACGGAATAGCTGACGGCTGGATCGATGACCAACCCGAACGGACGGTTAACGCCGTTGTATCAGGAGGCAGAAGCTACAACGTCAGTGATTTCGAAGGCTTGGACAGACGTGTGTGGATGAGAAAAGTGACAATACAGGGTATGGGCCACGCCTGGTCCGGCGGGAGTTCACAGGGAAGCTACACCGATCCGCAAGGTCCGGATGCGAGCCGAATGATGTGGGAGTTTTTTGACTCCTTCACTGACAGAGGCGGTGGAGAAAATGACACAACTGCGCCGGTTACTTCGGCCTCTCCCGAAGGAGGCACGTATAACGCACCGGTCCAGGTCACACTTCAAACCAACGAAGAAGCTTCCACCTACTATACTACGGACGGATCAGATCCGACCATTCAATCTGCCTTATACACAGGACCGATCCAAATCACCGATGATACCATTCTCCGTTACTTCAGTCTTGACCCTTCAGGTAATTCAGAGACTATCAAACAGGAAATCTATGTGATCGATGAATCCTCCCCTCCAAGTGAAGGCGTCACGATTTCGTCCATTTCCGCAGAAGACGGTTTCGCCGGACAGTTAACAGCAGATAGCATAGGGACCGGGGACATCAAGGTCGGTGACAAGGGGATGTATAACACGGATACGTACAGAGGAATTCTGTCATTCGATACGAGCCAATTGGGACAGACCGCCATCCAATCGGCCACCATCCGCCTCTACATTAAGTCTGTTGCCGGCACGGTTTCATCTATTTCTGCCGATATAAAAAATGGAACCTTCGGGGCTGCCGGGATTGAGCAAAGCGATTACTCAGCACTTGCCAGTTTGGGTAACGCAGCTGTCTTCCAATCCCCTCCAGCATCCGGTTATATTGATCTCAAGCTGTCAGGTGCTTCTTTGACCCAAATCAATAAAAACGGAAAAACACAATTCAGATTGAAAGCGGTGACCACACCAGGATTTTCTCAAAATCAAATTGAATTTTATGGTGGAGGCAGCGGCGGTCAGTCCCCTATCTTTATCATAAATGATTAATCGGAAACGTTTCTAAACTCTTTATTAAAAAGAAAACGAACAACGGCGGGAAAGCCGGTGTTCGTTCTTCATATCTGAAGACATTTTTTGGTAAATTTTATGTTATTGTAATCATAGAGGATTCAATATAGAGCGAAGGGGATGTTTTGCAAAAACTTACTGGACATGAACCAAATCATGAAGAAAAAAGAGGTGACAAATGAACAACCCCTGGAACAAATTCATCTACAGACTCGGTTCTGGTTTATACGACCAGCTTTTCAATTCCGGGTTATTTCTTAAGGCACGCAAACAGATTTTCAGTGATGGGATATTTAAAGACGAGGGGCAGAAAATTCTTTTTGTAGGGGTTGGTACCGGCGCAGATTTGGAGTTGGTGGATATTGATAAATTTGATATCACGGCTATCGATTACTCAGAGGCGATGCTTCAGAAGGCACGGGAAAAATTCAACCATTCTACTATCGAATTTTTAAAGATGGATGCTCAAGATATGGCCTTTGCTGATGATCAATTTGATTTGGTGGTGGCAAGCCTGATCTTATCGGTTGTTCCTGATGAAAACCGGTGTTTCGGGGAAATCGTACGGGTCTTGAAACCGGATGGCAAAATTGTCATTTTTGATAAGTTCTCTCCAAAAGGGACCAAACTGCCCATCTATAAAAAGCTGCTTAGACCGGTAATTAGAGTGCTGGGCACGGACATTGGGAGGAATTTCGAAAAGCTGGTGGAACCTCACAAGGATTATGTGACAATATTGGAAGACCGCTCGATTCTTTTTAAAGACATGTACAGAAAAATAGTTTTGCTTAAATCATATTTATCAAAATAAACTCAGGGACATGCTCTCTGAGTTTTTTTCTGCTGGTCCACCATCGAGGTCATCCCCTGACATCTAAGATTTCTAATTTCCCATTATAATAGGAATACAAATTCTTATATAGAAAAAAATGTCGAATATGCCTAAAAAAATAATCTTTGTTAAAAGTAGGAGAAAAACAAAGAATCCTTCCTTCCATTTACGCAAAAGCGGAAACGGAAAATAGTAAATATTCTAAATTAACTTACTATTTCCATAATTTTCATTGTCTTATCAAGTTTATTTTACTAGAATTCAAATTAGCTGCCGGAGCTAAAAGAAATAGCTATTTCTCTATTACATTATAAAAAAGGGGAATTGTAATTATGTCGAAGAAAAAATTAGTCAGTTTAGCATTAGGAACATCCCTTGTATTCAGTGCATCCTTTACTGGAACAACATTCGCGCAATCATCTACGGATTCTATCACTTCCAATATGGACATCCATCAAAAACTTATAGATAAAAAAGGTCCGGACTTCCTATCCGGGAAGCTGTCAAAAGGTATTGTAAAGAACGAAAAAGATGTAAAGAAATTCATGAAGGCCAATAAAGAGTTGTTCAAGATCGATCCTCATTCCGAGCTTACCCTCATCGAAAAAACGACGGATGAGCTTGGATCCACCCACTATCGTTTTTCTCAAACGATCAAAGGGGTGCCAATCGACGGGGCAACCTTCATTATTCATACAAATAAAGAGAATGAAGTGACGGGTGCTACCGGGCAGCTATATGACAAAGCAGCCAAAAAGGTAACAAAGACCAAATCCTCCATTTCCAAAAATGCTGCGTCTGACCTTGCATGGAAACATATCAACCTATCAAAAAGCGATACGGTTGTGGATTATCAAAACGTGGCAGGACCTAAGAGCGACATCGAAAATACAACAGTGAAAAATGACCTGGTCATCCATGAGAAAGACGGCGAATTCAACCTTGCCTACAAAGTTCAACTTCAATTCATCAAGCCTTACGGTGCCAACTGGCAGATCTTCGTCGACGCTGAAGACGGCCGGATCCTCGAAGCAGTCAATGCAGTGAGCGATGCGGGAACAACCGGGTATGGATATGGTGTACTTGATGATTACAAATCATTGAACACTTATTATGAAAATGGCACTTATTATCTTTTTGACGTCACAAAACCAATGAACGGAGTCATTGAAACACTAACAGCGAATAACGGCTCCAGTCTTCCAGGTTACTATTCAGTAGACAGCAACAACGCCTGGACAGCCTATTCCCAATCTGCTGACGTAGATGCCCATGCCTACGCGGGTAAAGTG
Source organism: [Bacillus] enclensis (assembly GCF_001456935.1). Lineage (GTDB taxonomy): Bacteria > Bacillota > Bacilli > Bacillales > Bacillaceae_B > Rossellomorea > Rossellomorea enclensis. The sequence continues at coordinate 570,943 of NZ_KQ758482.1, forward strand.
TATGACTATTATAAAAACACACATAACCGCAACAGCTTTGATAATAACGGGGCCACCATCCGCTCCACTGTCCACTACGGCAGCAACTACAACAATGCTTTCTGGAACGGTTCCCAAATGGTATACGGTGACGGCGACGGATCGACCTTCACTTCCCTGTCAGGAGCGTTGGACGTTGTCGCACATGAATTGACCCATGCCGTGACAGAACGTACTGCTGGTCTTCAGTATCAATATCAATCAGGGGCACTGAACGAATCGTTCTCGGATGTATTTGGATACTTCCTCGATCCTGGCGATTACTTGATGGGTGAAGATGTCTACACACCTGGCGTTTCAGGCGATGCCCTTCGCAGCCTGTCAAATCCGACTCAATATGGACAGCCGGCTCATATGAATGACTATGTCAATACATCTTCTGATAATGGCGGCGTTCATACGAACTCAGGTATCCCGAACAAAGCAGCCTACAACACGATCCAACGCATCGGTAAAGCAAAAGCCGAAAAGATCTACTACCGCGCATTGACGGTTTACTTAACGCCGACAAGCAACTTCAGCTACGCACGTGCCGCTCTTCTTCAATCAGCAGCGGACCTGTATGGAACCGGAAGCTCGACTTATAACTCTGTAAAAGCAGCATGGGATGCAGTTGGGGTATACTAATATTAAAAAGCTCCGGGGAATTCCCTGGAGCTTTCTTTGCTTGTAATTGGATAGGCCTCAGAGTCCCTTAACCATTTGTCTTATAGAACCGAGATGATAGGCGGAGTGGGCAATCGCTCCCAACAGCCCATTCGATGTCTGTTCATCCAAGGAGTCAAGTGAATCAACCTTTTTCAGCAATGTTGTGTATTCTTGTTGAAGTTCTTTTTTGAATCTTTCCCAGGTCATGTGATCAACGTCAGTGATTTTCCAGGATGCTCCCCAATCCTTCTCAGGCTCTTCCCCATTTAAATAGGAGTTCGCAACCCACAGGTAATAGCGGGTATGTTCCGTTTGGGCGGCGATTGTCGTTCCGTTAACAGAAATCGATGCTTCATCTGACGAAAGTTTCTCAAGCGTTCCGAATATACCGCTTCCAGGCTTAGATTCTGTGTACCAGCTTCCATTCTCACCAGGTCCCTCAAATGTTTCATTCAACAATGTTTCAACAGCTGCCAACATTGGATTGTTCATCTCTGTACCTCCTGAAATCGTATTTAACCACCAAAACTACTTTAGACGGTTATAGTGTAACCCGGTTGTTTCTAACTGTCAATATGTATTATGATGGTTACAGAAAAGGAGTTTTGAACATGTCAGAAACGAACCCTTATATGATGGTCGGAGAACGACTATGTATGGATTTCATCAATACCGTCAGTTGGCGGGAAAGTGCAGAAAAAAGGCGGGAATGGTTTACGGGTTATGCAGAATTGGTCGACTGGTGCATCCATGCCCGAGTCTTGAACGGACAACAAGCAAAAGCCCTTCTTTTAAAAGCGGAGGAAAAACCGGCTGAAGCCGGGGGTGTTTTGAAGCTGGCAGTTGAGATGCGGGAAGTGATGTATCGCATCTTCAAATCGATTGCGGAGGACACATCGCCGCTTGAGAAAGACCTGGACCGCTTCAATGAATTTGTGAGCAGCTTCTACCGAAAGCTTCAGGTAATCCATGAAAAGGATCAGTTCACAATGAAGTTCGATTACGCCGGGGATAACCTGGATATGATGCTCCCTCCAATCTTCCAGTCTGCCGTAGATTTACTCGTTTCGAAAGACCATCTTGAACGGGTGAAACAATGCGAGGGAGATCCATGTGGATGGTTATTCTTTGATACGAGCCGTAACCGGAGCCGCCGCTGGTGTTCCATGGCCGATTGCGGCAATCGTGCTAAAGCCAGGCGGTTTTATAAGAAGGAAAAGTGATTTGTTAGGTCGTGGGCGGCCTGGCTCCCACAGGTTGGGGCGCGTTGCTGCTGGGACTTGGGACAAATTAATTGGGGGGAAATGACCTCGATAAATAAATTCCCCCCTTTGTATTATTCACTGTGTATTCAAGTTTTTGATAATATAATACTATTTTTGATAATAAATGGTTTAGTTTTGATAATATATCCAAATTTTTGATAATAAGCTGGCCGGTTTTGATAATAGACACGGTCCATGACCAGATAATACCCCCTATAACACTACCAAACCCGTATAGTTAACAGCCAGAAAACCAACTTATGTTAAAAAACACCAAAACCTGCTAAATGGCTTCTTCTATCTCTCTAATAACCACCCATTTTCCATTCTCCAAGTTCCAATTTTCAATCGTAAATAATCGAGCCAGGACTTTTTCATCTCTTACTATCAATTGTTCATAAAATACGACTGCATTTCCTTCATCTCTCAGCCGGATCAATCGATTTTCAAACTTCTTTTCTGCACCCAAGAAATGAGTGACCGATTGTTTCATCCCGCTTATGGCTTCTTCTCTTGTAAAATAAAGTGGCTTTTCATTTCCACTCTTAAAAAATGCTACATAATAATCAGCTGCCATTCTTTCAATTGAGGTGGTGTCACCTGTACTCATGGCATTGGCCCAATCATTGATGAATTCATTATGCATTTTTGTAAAATCATCTAAGAGTTTCTCCATCATTCCCACCTCACTTTCAAATATAAAGATAATATAGAAAAATAGAGTATAAAACCAGAGCGATTTTATACCCTATTACTAATCCTATTTCACGGAATCCAGTTACCCGCAATCCATCAAGCCGATTCTTCAAACCTGACATTCAAAGGTGCATTCAACGTCCTCAATTTTGGATTCACCAGGAAGTAAATCGAGAACACAAGATACCCTGTTCCAGATATGCCCACCAGGAACATCCCTGAAGTCAGTTCACCAATCAATCCGCCCAGGAAGAAACCGAGGGGACTCAGCGAGCCCAGCAGCGATGAAATGAAGGCAAACCCGATGCCGACATGGTTTCTTGGCAAATTGACCTGAATCATCGTCTGTATATAGATGCTTAAGATGCCGATCCCCGCCCATGAGAAGGCGAAGAACAGATACGGCAGGAACCGGGCTTCCCTGACAGCGAAAGCCAGCAGCCAGAATATGCCTGCCCAGACGGCCACAAGGGGCAATATCCGGTTGAGCGGGATCTTTTCCACCTTGCTTGAAAGGACGGTCCCGGTGAGGGTGCCGACGGATATGGCGGTCAGCCAGAATCCATATTCTGCGGATGTATCCGAGATGAGCGGGAGCATGGCGAGTCCCATGGTCGCCACCAGATTCATCCCCATCACTCCGACCATGATGCTTAACAGCCTGCGCTTCGACTTGACGACCCCGAAACCCTCTATGAAATCTTCTTTGTACTGCCGGAAGAAACCTAATGTAGAGACTTCAGATTCCTTCTCAGATTTAGGTACCTTCAGATATACAAGGAATATTAGACCGGTCATCACCAGCAGAAAGCTGTTCGTAATATAAACGACACCAAGTCCGACGAATGCAATCAGAATGCCTGAAACCGCATCACAAATGATATCAAGAGTCTGATAGGAAAAAGAAAAGATGGCGTTCACCTTAGTCAGTTTTTCCTTTGGTGCAAGCCGCTCGATTAATGCACTTTCTGTGGGATATGTACTTTCTGATAAGGAAAGTGCCATGAACATCATCAGAAACAGTACTGGCAGCCAAAGGATGTTGGAGTAATAAAGGATCGAAATGACGCTTACCAGTGCCCCCTGCCCGAACATCGCTGCGTATAGAATGGTCTTTTTTGAAAAACGATCGATCACCGGTCCGTACAGGAATTGTATCGTGACCGGCAGGATCGCCACTGCACTGGTCAATCCAATCAGCAGCGGTGAAGCCGTCAATGATTTCACATACCAAATGGTCGCGATCATATAAAAACTGTCCGCAAAATTCGTTATGATTCTTCCAATCAATAAAATCGTCAACTGTCTATTCATATTTGATCCTCCCAGCATTTTACTAGACGTTATATGTACTAGTAAAAATCAAGGAGGCTTCCAAACACAGACAGCACTCTAATGATCGAATGGGTTGAGATAAATGATTTTAATCATGGTGTGTCTCCTTTCCTTGCTTTACGGGTGATTATATCATGACTATTCTGATAATTAAACCATAATCTTCCAAAATCATTCAATCCATATAAAAGAGCTCCCTGTCAAAAGACAAGGAGCCGTACTCTACTATTTTATTCCGTATCCTTCTTCCACTCATCCTCTTCAATCAACATCTTACCGGGCCATGTATACGCCATGATGCCGCCGTCCGCCTTGATGTCTTCTCCTGTCACATAGGCGCTGTCATCCGATGCCAGGAACAGTGCGACGGCGGCCATGTCGCGCGGACTGCCGAGGCGGCCCATCGGGGTGATCCATCTGTTGGCGTCCCTGAATTTCTGCCCCATCTCGTCCTGCTTGCTTCCGACGAGTTTATCAATAAGCGGGGTTTCGATCGTTCCTGGAGACAGGGAGTTGACCCGGATCCCGTGGCGTGCGTAATCGATTGCCATCGCTTTTGTGAAGTTGATGATGCCGCCTTTTGCTGCGTTATAACCAGAACGGTCAAGGTCGGCTGCATGACCGGACATCGAACCGTTGTTAATGATGCTTCCTCCGTTATCAAGCATAAGCGGGATCAGGTATTTACTGACGAGGAACGTGCCACGCAGGTCGACTGCAATGATTTTATCAAAGAGCTCGACCGGGTATTCATGGACCTTCCCGCCCTGTTCATCCACACCTGCATTGTTGAACAGCACATCGATCTTTCCGTACGTATCCTTCAAATACTCGGCAAACTTCTTCACACTCTCCTCGCTCGATACATCAAGGTGATAGGCTTCTGCCGTTCCGTCTTTAGATTTAATATCTTCAGCCGTCTTCCTCACCTGGAATTCATCCACATCCGCGCAGATGACCACAGCCCCTTCTTCAGCAAAAACATTGGCAGTGGCTTCCCCGATTCCGGTCGCAGCCCCTGTGATCACAGTGATTTTTTGATTGAGTCTTCCCATTTTAAAAGCCTCCTATATAGTTAAGTCATATAGAGGGTTTATCCTGGTTTGTGAAATACTAAACATAAAATCGTCGTTCAGACAGCAATTTATAGGAATGGAGCTGATCCTATACTGTTTTTCTTTCCACCATGAAAGTAACCACGGCAAACAATAGAAAGGCCAGCAGGAGCAAGGTCCCCCCTACTATAAAAAACACAGTGATGAGTGTTTCATTCAGTTGAAATGGATTCAGGTTGTACATCCACATTCCCAACGTCAATCCGAGAGCTCCTGCCATCCCGAAAATGCTGTGAACTGCCACCATCTTCTTATATTTCACCGTATATACCTTGTAGAAAATCCCCCATGCAAAAACGGAAAGCCAGCCGACCAGCAGTATGTGGGCATGAATCGGTTTGAGGGCGTAGTCCATCGCTCCGGCCATATGCGACCCCAAATACGTACCGATGATGCCAAATACAGCCGCAAATCGTATCAATCTCAAACTCCAAACTTGTTCCATTTTTTCTCCTCCATTATCCTTCTTTATATAGCAGGAAGGGTGATCGTGAAGATCGTTCCCGCCCCCGCTTTACTTTTTACATTGATCTTTCCTTGGTGCAGGTCAATGATCTGCTTTACTATAGAGAGACCAAGTCCGGTCCCTCCCTTCTTTCTCGCTGTATCCACACGGTAAAAGCGATCAAAGATCTGGTCCATTTCGTCTTGTGTCATTCCGATTCCGGTATCCTTAAACGTGATTACAAGTTCTTCCTCTTTCTCCTCCAAGCCGATCCAGATGCTGTCTCCTTGACCGCTGTACTTTATGGCATTGGTCATGAGGTTATCCCATACATTCGACATCAGTTCGGCATCGTATTTGAGAATACATGAACCAAGATTGTACGAGACATCGAGCTCTTTTTCCTCAATGAGCCATTGATACCTGCGGATCGCCTGCTTGATTTGTTCGTCCACCCGAACCTTTGAAATTTTCATTGGGTAGGCTTCTTGATCCAAAGACGTTATGATCAATAACTGTTTTGTTAAATGGGATAGCCGTTTTGATTCATCATCAATGATCCCGAGGTACTGATCGCTCTCTTCCTTGGTCACACCCGCCTTAATTAAATCTGCATATCCCTGTATATTCATCAGTGGTGATTGAAAATCATGGGACACATTGCTGATGAAGGATTTACGTGCTTCATCGTTATGCTGTAATTGCCGCTGCATGATGGTGAAGCTTTGTGCCAGCTGACCGATTTCATCCCTGCGGCTGATGTTCAACTCATATTTGAAATTCTCACGAGTCAATTCTTTTGTTGCTTCCGTCAACTGGGTAATGGGCTTGATCAAATGCTTCGCAAACCAAATCATGCCGATGATACTGAATATAGCAACGGCTAAAATGAACCACGCAAGGATCATGTGAATATCAGAGAATAGCAATTTGTTGTTGGGGCGCATGAACAAGGCATACTGCTCTCCATTGGAAGTAAAGGGTACACCGACCGTATTGCGTACATCATTAGAAAAGTGTCCCATCATGAAGGCCTGGCTCGAATCCTCACTCATGCCGTGATAGATTTTCCTTTCATCCATTACCTTTCGGGCTTCACCTGAAAGCTTTTTCTTTGCAAACTCCTCACCGAAAAATCGTTTGTCCCCATCCTCATTGATCACGAGCACTTGATAACCCAGTTTCCCGACTGATTCTAAATATGGAGTGAGGGCAGTCTGGTGGCCGTGCATCCCCTCTATGCTCGCAACGATCTCTTTAGCGATCCCGACGTTTTGATGATCGATCTTTTGCTTGGTGGAGTTCAGGTATATCCAATTGGTCAGAAACAAACCTATTATGACACTGATGCTAAGGATCAAGAGAGTCGCTGCGACAAATTTCCTGTACAGCGTCCTCATTCGATCACCTTTAGCTTATACCCGATCCCTCTGACCGTTTGGATCTCGACACCCGCCTCATATTTCTTTAGACGTTCACGGATCCGGTTAATATGTGTATTTAGGGTTTGTTCGCTTCCTTCATTATCGATTCCCCATATCTGTTCGATCAACAGAGCCCGGGGCGCAATCCGCTGCGCCCGCGATGCAAGAATACTCAGTAATTCAAATTCTTTCAATGGAAAGAGGATCGTCTCTTGACTGATCATCACTTCGAAGTTTTTGCGGTCAAGCACCAAATTCCCTGCCCTAATAACCGTTTCCATTGCCCGCTCCACCCTGCGCAAGACAACGGCAACACGGTATAACAGCTCTTTGACCTCAAAGGGCTTCACAATATAATCTTCCGAACCGGATAAAAAGCCCCGCTCCTTATCATCCAACTGCCCTTTAGCAGTCAAAAGGATGACGGGAATGTCATAAACATCCGATAAAATCCCGGTCAGTTCATATCCATCCATTCCGGGCATCATCACATCAACCACCGCTAAATCGACGGCCATCTTTTCAACGATTTCCAGAGCTTCCTCTGCATCATTCGCCTTCAGTGGTTGATATCCCTTCCGGCTTAAATGAATAGAGACTAGCTTTTGGATATTAACATCATCATCTACAACGAGAATTTTCATACTGACCTCCTATAAGCAAATACGCCGGTTAACCTTCGTATTTCTATTATCCCTTAGTATGAGAGGTTTGATGATCCTTTTCAAATGCCAAAATCACTGCAGGCAGCAGCACACCGCGAACCAGGAAAGTATCCATCAGGATCCCCACTGCCACCATAAAGCCGAAAACGAATAAATCAGCAATCGGCATCGTGGTCAAAGCTGCAAATGTGGCAGCCAGAATGATCCCTGCAGATGAGATGACGCCGCCAGTGTTCATCATCGCAATTTCAAGGCCTTTCCTGACACCGTGCGTTTTTCTTTCTTCCATAAAACGTGATACCAGGATGATGTTATAATCCACACCCAGGGCCACCAGGAAGATAAAGGCATAAACTGGGACGCGTGTACTGATGGCATCAAAACCGAACAACACATCAACAAGGAAAATCCCCAGTCCCAGCGCGGAGACATAAGAAAGCAAAATGGTTCCCACCATATATAAAGGTAATTTTATCGCACGGGTAAGGGCTACCAACAGACCCAGTATGAGTACCGTTTCAAGGATCACAATTGTCACGATATCCCTGTTATTCACGTTACTCTCATCCACAAGCTTGGCCGTGACGCCTGCATAATAAGCCTCTCCATCAACGGAAAGTTCACTGAGCATTTCAGGAGTTGAGCCCACAAGGTCTTCCATGAAGTCGATGGCATCTTTCGAATATGGATTCATAGATAAAGCGACACTGTATTTCACTGCCGTGTTATCCTCCGTTTGCCCTGACTTCCGGACAGATGCGATCTCATCCAGTCTCTCCCATTCGTTCTTGATTTCATCTGCTTTTTCAGGCGTTATAGCCTCATTGCTTTCAATGAGCAGCGTAGTTGGAGCAAGCTCCCCCTTATCAAACTGGAATTCTACAATTTCATACCCTGTCCGTGAAGGTAAATCCTCAGGGAATTTCTTCACGGTATCAAACTCAAACTCAATGTTCATCACATTTAGTGCAGTCACCACCAGGAAAATCCCCGTCAATCCGCCGCTGATCCAAGGTTTACTGACCACAAACCGGGCAACCGACTTCCAAAACGTGTGTTTCAACTCTTCTTCTCCGCCATATTTCGGTACCTTTGGCCAAAACGCCTTACGTCCGAATAAAGTGAATAACGCAGGAACAAGCGTAATCGATGCAAGCATAATGAAGAACATCGCCAGTCCGAAAACCGGAGCAAAGTTCTGATAATCACGGAATTCAGCAAAGAATAAAATCAGCATGGCCGCCATAACGGTTCCCCCTGCAAAAAACACAGGCTCCCCGGTGGCACGCATGGCATTCTTCATGGCAGTATATTTACTCTCCACCTGATAAAGCCCCTCGCGGTAACGCGAGAACACAAATAAGGAATAATCAATGACGGCAGCGAAGAGCAATATACTCATGATCGAAGTCGTCGAATTGTTTATTTCCAAGCCCGCAGCCCCCATCAGGGCCACACACTGATTCACCACCTGATAGACGATGATCGTTGCAAGAAGCGGGATGAATGCAAGCAGCGGTGAACGATAAATGACAATCAAAAGCACCAAAACAATCACAATCGTCGCAAGCAGTAAGACGACATCCGCCTGTTCAAATAGTTTTGTCGCATCCCCGGCGATCCCCGCTGGACCGGTGATGTAAAATTCCATGTCTGCAAAAGAATCCGCAGCCTTATTGCCGACTTCTGACGCCCTGTCATTGATTTCAGAATAGTCCTTGTTTCCAAGTCCTTTCTTAAGTTCCATTGGAACAATCACTGTTGAACCGTCTTCAGAAGTAAATCCTTCCAGCGCCTTCGGTGGAAGCTTACTGATATCAACAATGCGATCAATGCCCTTAATACCTTCATCCTCGATCGCTTCTAAAATCTTATTTACTTCACCTATCTTCACATCACCTGAATCATTGTGAAATACAAGGATCCCGGGAGTTCCCTGCTCATTCGGGAATGACTCTTCAATTTTATTGTCTGCGATAATGGACGCAGCGTCGTCAGGCAGTGATTGAAAATTACTCACTTTATAGTCACCAAGCCTCGGCCCAGCACTCAACCCGACCATCAGCACCAGCCAGGCAATGATCGTAATCCACATCCCCCGCTTCGTCGAAACCCAATCTGTTACGGGATAAAGCCATTTTTTCATTATGATGTTACCTCCTTCATATATGTCGATTCACATTATAAAACTGCAACATAAACTTAATATCAATTTTTGTTTACAGATGGCGTGGCGGCGGGCATACCGGTTCTTTCGATAGCCGGAGACAGGTAACCAGGTTCATTCAGTACCGTTGTACACCTGTCCCGGGAGTTATGTGATTATGCCGATCCTCTCTTGTCCGTCCGCAATGTGTGATTTTTTGGATTTTTTTGGTAAGTGGTGGAATTATTCACAAAATTGAAAGAATAATGTCGTTAATTCGAAGATTAATGATGGAAATTAAAAGATTATTGCCTGAATTTCGAAGATTAATAACCAAAATCGAAAGAATAACCAATTAATTTCCATTTATCAATGCATCAATCCCAATTTAAATCCATCAAAAGTCCTCTTATCAAACCGAAAACCCCAACTCGAGTGTATTCAAACTGAATTTTGCGGCAACGAGTGCCTCGTTAAGAAGATTTTCAAGGTCGGCACCGGTGAAACCAGGGAATTATCTACTCCCCAACGGCCATTAAAATCACTCTACAGGTGACTCCAAATATAACCATCTCTCTTATGCTATAGACCAACTTCCCCAAAATCTTTTGACCATAAAAAAAAGCCCAAACAAATTGGGCTTAAGATCAAGATAATGCATTTTTAATCGACCTGAATAGTTCAGCAATCGCATCCAATAATCCTTTAAAGAAATCGGATACTTTTTGACCAAAGCTTTCGTCATTCACAATATCTTTGATGGTCGTTTGAATATCCTTTGTCAGATCTTCAAGCTGCTGCTGGACGTTGTCGAAGTTGATATCCAGTGACCTGATTTTATCAAACAGATCAATCAACAGCTGACGGTCTTCAGGGCTGAGTTCGATATTCATCGTCTTCAGCTTCTCTTCCACGATTTGTTCCACTTCTTCTTTTGTTGCCGGATCCTGTTCCGCTATTTCCTTTTTTATTTCTGTCAGAAGTTCACTGACCTTTTCTTTATCAATCCCTGCATCCTTCGCTAATTCAGTTGCTACATTCAACTCCTCGTTCGCCACTTCCATGCGTACGGAATCAAGTTGTTCCCCGCTGACATCATATGCCTTATAAATACCAGTCAAAGCAGAGTGTCCGCTTACTTTTACGGGTGAAGCGACTTCGACATCTGCATTTTCAACACCAGCTGTCAATAATGCATTGGCATACATGGATTCGGTCACTTCTGTAATCTGATCCGGAGTCACAATCTCGACATTCAGACCCTGACCTTTTTCCTGCCTTGTAATTTTCGCAGAGGAGAACATACGGGCATTTCTATTTTCTCCCTCAATGTATTTCACAAGGTCATCCCCTGTTACAGTGAATTCCTCAACGTCGGTATTTTCATCGATTCCGAGTTCATCTTGCACGGTCTTTTTTTGCTGTTCCGATAGTGTCTCGCCATATACGACAATCGGCACCCCGAATTTTTCATTGATGCTCTCTTCTTGCTTATTGTTATCTGAAGCCATTGCAGGCTGTACGATTCCAATCACTAATAGAATAGCGAGTACAGAACTAATCAGCTTTTTCATCATTCATTCTCCTTTTTGATGCTTCAATGATTTTTGCTATTAATGCTCTCCATGAAACTTCACTCATTGTACAAGTACTTAACTAACTTTGCATCATCCTCTGGTCTTATTTTTCTACATTGTAATAGACGTTTAATATTGAAATAAGTTTCAGTTTTTTCTTTACGTTAAAGTTACCAATCCGTTACTACAGCAAAAAACGATGATGGATCGACCCTCATCGTTTTGTCATCTGCTATAGGATAATGGTATCTCTACTTCGACACAGGTACCATTTGTATCACTGCTGATCATTACTTTACCTGAATGATTCTCGATGATTTGTTTACTGACCATGATGCCGAGACCCGTCCCATCGCTTTTGGTCGTAAAAAAAGGTTCTCCGATTCTTCCGGCAATTTCTTCAGGAATGCCTTCCCCTTCGTCAGTGAACCTGATCACCGTGACAAGATCGGACTGCTCCACTTCAATCATTACTTTCCCGCCTGCAGGCATCGCCTCCATTGCATTTTTTATGAAATTTATGAAGACTTGTTTGATGCGGTTTTCATCACATATCACCTTGCACCGGCTGCAATTGAATACCGGATTTATTTCAATGTCTTTCATGATGGCATCTGTATTGAGCAGAGTGACAACCTGATTGACCAATTCAATCAGATTCACTTCTTTCATGTCAGAAACTTTCGGTTTGGCCAGGGCAAGTAATTCGTTCAGGATTGTTTCGATTCTGTTTATTTCAGAGGAAACCACTTCAAAATAATCTTTCTTCTCGGGTATATCGCTCTCCATCAGTTGGAGGAATCCCTTTATGGATGTAATCGGATTTCTGATTTCATGTGCAATCCCTGCAGCCAGCTGCCCGGCGACAGATAATTTCTCGGATTTCATCATCAGTTCCTGGGTTATTTTTTGTTCAGAAAGGTCCCGTACAATGATATGTATTGCTTTTTCATTATTAAAGAATGTGGGAATGGCTTTCATTTCAACCTCTGCAACCGAGCCGTCGAGACAGATCAATGTATAAGGATGAGGCAAAGCTGTTTCGCCTTGATTCAAGTTCGTCACTCGGTCTTTAAGTGATTCCCTTTCGTCCTCATGAACAAAGTCGAGTATGCTTTTATTCATGATCTCTGATTTACTCTCTGCATGCAGCAGCTTCATTCCGGTTTCATTGATATATTGACACACATCATTCTTTGTAATGATGACGGTGTCTGGGGAGAATTCAACAATCCGCCTGTATAGCTCGGCGTTATGCTCCAGGTTTCTCATATCCTGTTCTGAAGCGCTCATCCCCTGTTCTTGCAGCAGCCCTATTTTGCCCTGTGCTTCATCAGACACTGTACCCGATCCCTCCATTCATGAATTGGTTTAAATTTCCTCAGTAACTACATTGTAACGAAAAACTCATGATTTGTGTATTTTTTTAGCTCAATTCTGAAAACTTAATCAAAAAAAACACCTGTCCCTTCTGCAAGTGTAAGCATTACAGCGGGACAGGCATGCATCTTATAGAATGTCCAGCCAAATTTTAATGGCTGTACCCAGTATCAACAGGGCCAATATTGTTTGTAAAATCTTTGTATTCATCTTCTTACCTGCCATTGCCCCTAATGGAGAAGCGATCAAGCTTGCCACTACCATGATCAATGCAGGCACATAGTCTACCTGCCCTGTACTGATCTTGCCGACGGTTGAACCGATGGAAGAAATCAGCGTGATGGCAAGTGAGGATGCAATCGTCATTTTGGTAGGGATTTTAAGGACAACCAGCATGATCGGAACCAGCAGGAACGCTCCCGCAGCCCCTACAATCCCTGCACCGACCCCGACAATCAGGGACAATACGGCTGCCAGCCATTTATTGAACTTTACATCTTCAAACTTGATGTCATCGATCCCTTTTTTAGGGATGAACATCATGATGGCTGCTGCCAATGCCAGAATCCCATAGACAAGATTGATGCCATCTTCACTCATTGCCTTGGAACCGTATCCTCCGATGAAGCTCCCGATCAGGATGCTTACACCCATATAGGCGATAAGCGTCTTGTTCAAGTAGCCGCCTTTCCGGTAAGCCCATACGCCTCCGAGTGTGGCGAAGAATACCTGTACGGCACTGATGCCTGAAACTTCATGTGCTGAGAATGTCGCTACCCCCAGTAATGGCGGGATATACAGAAGCATGGGATATTTGATGATGCTTCCCCCGATTCCAACCATTCCTGAAATATAAGATCCAATAAAGCCGATTAAAAATATAGTAATGATAAATGCCAAATCCATTCGTCAGTTCCTCCTTTTCATGAGCTCTTTTGATTTATGATCATACAGCTTTGCGAAATGCATCATTTTAAATGGGAACCTTTTCAAGGTTCCCATTTAGTACTCAAGCTTTTAAGATTCGCTTAGCGGACTGCACAGCGGTTTGGACCGATTTCCATTTCACGCTGCTTCTCATCATCGGGAGTAATTTTACCCATGTTTGTTTCACGGATTTCCTGATATGCATTCGGTTGAGGAGGAAGGTTCTCGGAAACAAGCTTTCTGAACTCTTCTTCGTCTTCGATATTCAAACCGTGGTTCTTCGCAAAAAGAGTGCCCAGTTTTTCGCCGACCGTACCGTCCTCGTTCAATTCATCGATGATCATGAAGTGAGCAGGAAGTACTGTCAGTTCCATTGATAAGTTTTTATAACGTTTATAAAGACTTTCTCTCAAATCAGCAACCCAGTCCTCTGCTTTACCGGCAAGGTCCGGACGTCCAATACTGTCTACGAACAGGATATCCCCTGATAACAGATATTTCTCGTCAATGACGAAAGAAGTTGATCCGATTGTATGTCCAGGTGAATAGAGTGCATTGATATCGATTGTTGAGTTACCGATAGCCACTTTATTGCCATCTTCAAGCGCAGCATATTCAAACGTTACTTCCTCTGCATCTTTAGGAGGCAGCCAGTAAGTCGCATTCGTCGCTTCAGCGATTTTACGTCCGCCTGAGATGTGATCGGCATGCAGGTGAGTATCGAATACATTCGTGATTTCTGCATTCTTATCTTTTGCAAAATTGATGAAAATATCAGTCATGCGTGTAGCATCTACCACTGCGGCTTCACCATTAGAAACCACCATGTATGAAAGACAGCCTTTACCTAAACGGACGAATTGATACAGTTCGCCGCCATCAGTGAGATCGCCGACTTTTACAGGTTCAAGATGTTCACTCCATGCTTTCATTCCGCCTTCTAAATAAGAAACATCCAGTCCTTCGTCAGAAAGCATCTCTGCAACCATGACGGAAGACCCTTCTTTTGCACATACAACCAAAACATCTTTATCTTTCGGAAGTTTTTCTAAAATTTCTTCCACTCCATCAAGAAGATCGAAGTACGGGATGTTAAGATATTCAAAAGTATGCCCTTCGACTTTCCAATCTTCGAAAGCATCTACATTACGTACATCCAAGATAAACAATTCTTCGTTGTTCATTACTTTTTTAGCCACTTCTTTAGGACTCATTGCTTTAACTGCCATTGTTTCAACCTCCCAAAATTTTTATCATGCATTTATATCAATCAGTGTAATTGTCACTATCAATTATTCAACGTCTGATTCGACTTCCCCTGACCATTCGCTCATGCCTGGCACTACATTGATGACATTGGCAAAACCTTTGTCGGCAAGTAATTGTGCAGCCATGTCACTGCGGTTCCCTGTACGGCAAACAACATAAATGTTTTTGTCTTTCGCAAGTTCATCCGCTTTTGCTTCCAATTCACCAAGTGGAATCGATACTGCTCCTGGAATATGTTTGAACGCATATTCTGCTTTTTCACGAACATCCAGTACGAGCGTATTTTCGTCGTCGAGCTTTCCTGCTAAATCTTCATTATTCGTAACAGCTTCATGCTTGCGTTCCGCACTGTCTTCGCCGCTTGATTTACGAACGAAATGCTTTAGTACATCGCCTTCTTCAATCGTACCGAGATAGTCATGACCTGAACTCTTTGCCCATGCCTGCAGATCTGCTTTAGATCCTTTATCCGTTGCCTGGATTTCGATCACTTGGCCGGATTCAAGATCTTTCATCGCTTTCTTCGTTTTCACGATCGGCATCGGACATGCCAAACCCTTTGCATCTAGAACGAAATTTGCTTCAATAGTCATAAAAGAACCTCCAATTACCTCATAGGGTATATTTTATTTCAAAAAAAATTAGATAAAGAGATTTACGTTGCCGTTTTCAGCGTCTGCCAAATATGCAGCCACACCCGCATACTCTATTTCATCCATCAGTTCATCTTTATGAAGTCCCAATAGATCCATTGTCATCGTGCAGGCAACAAGCTTAACATCTTGCTCTTTTGCCATATCAATTAAATCTGGGAGAGGCATCGCATTATGCTTTTTCATAACACCTTTAATCATTTTCGGTCCCATTCCTGCAAAGTGCATATTGGATAATCCCAATTTATCGGCACCGCGCGGCATCATTTTGCCGAACATTTTTTCCATGAAACTTTTCTTCACTGGAACCATTTCTTCTTTTCTCAGTGCATTCAAGCCCCAGAAAGTATGGAAAATCGTTACCTCATGGTCGTATGCAGCAGCACCATTTGCGATGATGTATGCAGCCATCGCTTTATCATAATCTCCACTGAAGAGAATAATATTAGTTGATTTTGTCTCTGACATCTGTTTTCCTCCTTTAAAATACAAGAGGGGGTATGTTTCCCCTCAAAAAAATTTATCCTTTTTTAATCCAGAATGTGAATACATCATTTTCTTCTTTAGAATCTACAAGTTCATGTCCACCTGACTTAGCCCAAGCAGTCAAATCACTCTTTGCACCTTTATCAGTCGTTTGGACTTCAAGGATCTGTCCTGATTCAATTTCTTTAATTGCCTTTCTTGTTTTCACGATTGGCATCGGGCAAGCTAATCCTTTTGCGTCTAGTACTTTATCTGCGTTCATTCGTAATTCCTCCTAAATGTTTGTTTATATTTTATAACTTAAAATACCTATAAGGGTATGTTAAATGATATAAAAAAAGTTGTCAACACTTTTTATTTATCTGCTTTTCACTAACAGGTTCACTGCTTCTTTCACGAATTCATCCGTGTTTTCACCGGACTCTTGTGAATCTCTCACACATTCAACAAGGTTTAAACTTACAATCAAGCCGACGGAACGATCAAGAGCCGTTTTGGCTGCTGACAGCTGGGAAATCACATCTTTGCAATCTTCCCCCTGCTCCATCATTCGTAAAATTCCCCGGAGCTGCCCTTCAACACGTTTGATTCGATTTTTAACTTGAGAATTGTATTCCATGTAGACACCTCCCAGAAACACGCTTAGTTGTGATGTGTTCTTGCTACATTGACTATAATATACCCTATGGAGTATTTAGTCAAGTGGTTCGTGAAATTTTTTTTAGGTCTGCCTATTTGACCGGAATAACTATTATATAGAGTGTACTTCTAATGCCGCTTTTGATTTCCGTGCAGGACTTCGCTTTCAGCTTACGGCACTTACGCCTTCTGCCATTTCTCTCATTAGATCCTCCCGCGACTTGCTCCTCTATGTTGTGTTTTTCATGTATGCCTTGAATGTTTTAAAAGTATTCTCGGAGGTTTTAAGCATTTTTGAACCAGTAAACGGAATGGCATAGCTCGCCAATTAGGAATAATCAGCGTTTCGGCTCAATAAGCGCTATAATGCAGCCTGAGGAACGGGAGCGAATGAGGTAATCTTTTAATTTCGGCCGGTAATCTTTCGAAAATTGGGCTTTTTCTTTGAATTCAGGGCAATAATCTTCGAATTCTCCGGAATAATCTTTGAATTTCAGGAATTATTCCACCACTTACTAAAAATATCCAATAAAAAGAACAGAAACATAAGATAAATAGTGCATGAAGTCATAGAACGCATTCGCAGACGATTCAACTTTTACCTCACGCCCTGTTCAAAGCCCATTCACATTTCGGATGGGAGTCTGCGTCGAGCTCTACAATCAACCGCTGGGTCGAGTTAATATTCTTTTCTTCCTCTCAAATATAAAGCCGGATCTGATTCCTTAAAAGAAATCAAATCCGGCTTTACTTATATTGAATTGTTGCCCAAGTCCGGTTTGACTGACTGTTTGCATCCCCCGCTAATCATCCCCCCGGGGATACTTCTGCCCGCAGATGCCGGGCGAATGTTTTTAGGTGATCGGGGGTGCAGATGTCTTCTTCGAGTAGTGGGATTTGGTAGAGTTCTTGTTCTGTGAATTTGGTTTTCATGAGCTGCAGGTATTCCTTTTCCTGATCTTTTCTTTTTTGAAGGAATTCTCCGTCGGCTGTTTCCGGGAGGATTTTGTTGACGATGAGGCCCTGAATGTTCAGTTGAACTCTTTTCATTAATTCGATGGCTTTTTCTGTTTCAAGGATCGGAAGCCGCTCGGGGATCAGGACAAAGATGAATCCTGTCTTCGTCGGGTCAAGCAGGATGGAGCGGACCTGAGCGAATTTTTCCCTTCTTTTATGTAATGCATCAAATATAGGATCTTCCACCGGTTCGCCGTCATTCAGTAATTGGGAGTAGTTTTTATTTGTCTTCTTTCTTCTTTCAAGCATGCCGTCCATCCATACGCCCATCAACTCCGGAAGTGACAGGAGCCTGATTGTATGACCAGTGGGTGCCGTGTCAAAGATGATTTTATCAAAATGTTCCTTCTCCTCTAGGATGATCGATACCATCCTGTCGAATAAAGCTGCTTCCTCAGCACCTGGCGCCGAGGCAGCCATATCAATCTGCCGGTGGACCTCGTCAATCATCGACGACTTGATCATGCCCTTTAGGTTGCCCTTCACCCCTTTTATATAGGATCTAGTTTCCTGGTCGGGGTCAATTTCGAGTCCCCACAGATTGTCCCCCAGCTGCACTTTCTCCCCTCCGATATGTGTGTGGAAAATGTCCCCTAAATTGTGAGCGGGGTCTGTGGAAATGATCAGCGTCTTATCTCCGGATTGGGCAAACATCATTGCAAGTGCAGAAGCAGAGGTGGATTTACCGACTCCTCCTTTACCTCCTACAAACACGATAGATTGTTTTTCAATTGTATTCATTCTCTCCCCTCCTTTCGCTGTATCAGCAGCATCTTATTCCCTCAAGCGGGGAATGCTCCATTCCCATGCGTAAATGCCAGTCATGAAATTTTTCAAGCATGAATGGATAAAGTTCCAATGTGTAATAAAATACCGGATTCGGCAACCCGAGCATGTCAGAATATAAAAGTAAGAAAAACAAGTCGTCCTCATCTCTTAATTCCCTTGCGATTTCTGTCTTATGGGGGTGCCGGATGATTTCATCATATAAATGAATGAGGCGCTTGAATTTCTCAAGTATTGCGGCGTTCATCACTATGTCCCCTCCCCTCGAAATAATGGAAGGGACCTTTTTGGCACTCAAAAAGGTCCCTTTTTTCAGGCTGTGAACTGTGTTGGATCTTCCCCTTTTTTCGAAAGCGAAGAAGCGGCTGTGATCAAAATCCACAGAGTGAAAATCAAGATGATGCTTCCAAAGATGAATAGCAGCATATTCCCTTCCGTCTCACCTGCTCCCGACCATTCAAAGATCACTTGGTTGATCATGGCCCACAGTGTCATGAACATCAGGAACAGCATCGGGATCAAGGTCGCGATATAATTCCTTCCCTGTCTCTTGAGCCAGATGGTGATCAAGAGCAGGCTGATGCCTGCAAGCAATTGGTTGGATGTACCGAATAACGGCCATAGCAGATATCCGCCGGATCCGAACCCCTTAGGACCTTGTGGCAGAAGTGTTAGGGCTGCACTCGATACAACCGCAATCGTTGTCGCCACATGCGTTTTCGTCAATGGCATGACGTTATATTCCTCACCCAGTTCGGCGATGATATATCTCATCAACCGGACGGAAGAGTCCAGCGTCGTTGCAGCAAAGCTCACGATGATGACGGATACGATCGTGGCAGCTATATCAGCCGGGATTCCGAGACCTGCCGCCAATTGCCCTGCACCCTTGATAAATACGCCAAGTCCTGCTCCACTTGCAGCTGCAAACCCGCTGTATGTAGCTTTGAACTCTGCAATATTCGGGAAAAATGTTATACATGCGATGATTGCAATCAGTGCGAGTGCCCCTTCACCCACAGCTCCCAAATACCCGACAAACCTTGCTTCTGTTTCATTATTCAGCTGCTTGGATGAAGTACCTGACGATACAAGACCGTGGAATCCGGAAATCGCTCCGCACGCGATCGTGATGAATAGCAGCGGGAACCACGAAACGTCGGCAGAACTGTTCGTCATCGGTGCCGTAATCTTAGGATTTGAAAATAATAGACCCAAATACAATAACCCCAGGCCGACTACCAGTTGATGCGAATTGATATAATCCCTCGGCTGCAGCAGCTTCCAAACCGGAAGCGTCGAGGCAATATATACATATATCATCAGGATGATGATCCATGCAAAGAATGCCATACTGGTAGAGCTTAATCCAAATAAAGAAACAGCGCCTTCACCTCCGAAATACTGCACAAAATCGATCTGCAGGAATTCCACCCTGCTTGCCACGACAGCGGAAAGATACATGACTGCCAAAGCAACCAGCGACGGGAGAAGCATGCTTCCGCTCCGCTTATAAACCCTGTACCCTATCCAGACAGCCAGCGGTATTTGGATGAATACGGACAGCACACTTGCCGGGAAAGTAATGAATAAGTTCGCAATGACCCATGCAAAGACGGCATTTACCATCAATACGAGGATTAAAATAATGAATAAAAACAGAACCTTTGCCCGTTTTCCAATTAACTTGCTAGCCAGTGTCCCGACTGATTGTCCTTTGTTTCTCACAGAAAGGACGAGTGTGCCGAAATCATGAACTCCGGCAGCAAATACGGTACCGAGTATGACCCATAGAAACGCAGGCAGCCAGCCCCAATAAACCGCAATTGCCGGTCCGACAATCGGTGCAGCACCGGCTACAGATGTGAAGTGATGCCCCCACAGCACGAACTTATTTGTAGGAACGAAGTCAACCCCATCTTTATACTGATGTGCTGGTGTAACATAATCGGGATCCAATCGATAAATCCGTTCAGCAATCAGCTTAGAGTAATACTTATACCCTAATAAAAATACAATCCCCCCTATTAGTGCAAGCCAAATTCCTCCCATGATAATCCTCCTTCAACATGATATAGAGCAGGCAGTACATCCCATTCATTCAAGAAGGAAGTCTTGGTTGAAAATACAGAATTTTTAGAATGTAATGCTTACTACATTTTACATTGGCTTATCCCGGTTTTCAACGGTAAGTTACATGGTGCATAAGCTGATTGAAATGATCAGGAAATTCGTCATATGAAAAAAGAACCGGATATCCATCCGGTTCCATTCTTAACTAACGATGATACTGTCTTCATCCGTCGGGTCCACCGCCTGAGGGATATCCACGGTCGTCCTTAACAGCGTTTCGTTGGTGTCATCCGTTTTGGGATGACTGGTTTCAGTCGGGAACTGAAAAGGGATCGTTTTTTTCTCCCCCGCTTTGATTGTTCCGATATCATTCAGGATGACCGTATTCAGCTCCTTTTCATGATATGGGAAATCACTGTCCTCTTTATCTTCCTCATACTTGTGAAGGAGGACAAGCCTTACCTCATTGATCGGCTGGTCTGCATTCCCTCCTTCAAGAATGACTTCCCCGTGGATGGTGTCCCCTTGTTTGATTTCGCCTTTACTGACCACGGTATCTACTTTGACATGACCGATTCCGATACTTGATAGAAATTTATTTAACACGTTTTAACCACCTTTCTCCTGATTGTGAAGTTTTACGCACTTCTAAAATAAACAGACTTATACACATATATTGCTATCCCGATGCAGAAACTATCAATGAAACTTGATAGAAAGAAGGAATATGTATGAAAAAAATACTCATGACCCTTTTAACAGTATGTCTACTGAGCTTCGGCTTCAACGGATATGCAGCAGCTGAAGGACAGCCGGCCGCCCCGCAGAAAGTCAATCTGACAGATGACCAGAAGCAAGAATTGGACAAATTGCATCAGCAGTTATTCAACTCAAAGAAAGAACTGATCAATAAATATGTTGAATATGGTGTGTTCACGAAGGAACAAGGAGACATGATGCTCAAGAAGATGGAAGAACGCTACAAGAAACTCAAGGAAAACGGCTATATGATGAGATGGCACCATCACCAGGGAAAGAATCTTCATCCACAAAATCAGCAATAAGAAGCTGGCCGAATCCATTTCCCCTTGGTTCCGGTTCCGCGGGATTCCTCCCTGCAGGAACCGGCATCTTCATGAATGGTTACCGCGCTTTACAGAGATCTAAGAATCTCTGCGGCTTCCTCCACTTGTTCCATACTCACATCATAATGCGTCACAAACCTGACTGCATAAGGACCGAAACCGCCTATCAAAATCCCCTTGTCCCTCAGGATCTCCACAAACTCTGCCGAGGTGTTCCCTCTCTCTTTTACATCCGCTACGACAATATTCGTATCAACATCATTCATGATAGAGATTCCCTCACATGTTTCCAGAGCTTCTTTAAGGATGGCGGCTTTTTTATGGTCTTCTGACAACCGCCTCCTCATATTAGTCAAGGCAACCAAACCGGGTGCAGCAAGTATACCCGCCTGCCTTAAGCCCCCTCCAAGCCGCTTTCTCCACTTCCTTGCCCTTTGAATAAATGAAGAGTCGCCGGCAATGATCGAGCCGACCGGGGCCCCCAGTCCTTTCGACAGACAAATCTGCACCGTGTCACAATGGCGGGTGAATTCCTTCACATCTTTCCCTGCAGCAGCTGATGCATTAAATAACCTTGCCCCGTCTACGTGGAGGGGTATCGAATGCTTCCGTGCGACTGCATGAATTGCTTCCATATTTTCCGGCGAAACGATCGCACCGCCGGCCCGGTTGTGGGTATTCTCCAGACAGATCAGTCCTGTCTCGGGAAAATGCTGATCTTCATCCCGAATTGCATTTTCAACATCATCCGGGTCCATTGCCCCTTTTATGCCTGGAAGTGTTCTCGTCTGTACCCCCGCCAGAGCAGCAACTGCTCCTGATTCATAATAGAAAATATGCGAGTTCTCTTCGAGGATGATTTCATTTCCGGGACGTGTATGCGTCAGAACCGCGATTTGATTCCCCTGTGTGCCGCTCGTGACAAACAATGCTTTTTCCTTGCCGAGTACCCTTGCAGCTTCTTCTTCAAGCTTTAGGACCGTCGGATCTTCCCCATATACATCATCACCCACTTCCGCTTCGAATGCCGCAAGCCGCATTTCTTTAGTAGGTTTTGTGACTGTATCGCTCCGTAAATCAATCATGGTATGTATTCCCCCGCTTTTATTATGTATTGATGATAGTATAACAAAAAAGCGCGCGAGCCGTCAGTCCGGAATACATAACCTTACTAAAATGAAAATAATTCCATTTACCTATAAAAAATATAATTATAGGAATATTCATAACATTCGGTTCTTTATTGTGTTACTATTTTAATGGGTAGTGTAAAGACACTTCGAAGTCAACGTGTTTCTTCTATAATATAAGCACGCATTCGGCCCTAACATGATAAATAAGGAGTAAGAAGATGAATATCGGCTCTAAAATCCGCTTCCACAGACAAAAAAAGAACCTGACACAAGAAGAATTATCAAAGGGGATTATTTCGGTATCATATCTTTCAAAGCTCGAGAATAATCAAGTCTTCCCGTCTGAAGAGATCATTCAGTTGTTATGTGAACGCCTTGGCGTATCTTCCCTTCAGAACGATGAGCAGGAATTGAATAAACTGCTTGAGAAATGGAACCGCTCCCTCCTTTGGAAAGACCTAGAGGCAGCCGAATCATACCATGATGAAATAAAAAAACTGCTGAATGAAACGGATGACCTGACTCCGCAGCTTTTATATAAAATACTCTTTATTCGTTACCAATTGATCCATTCAGACCTTGAGAGTGTCCGCACGAACCTGGCCCGCATCCATAGTCATTATAAGGAATTAAACGATACACTGAGATTTTACTACCACAGATATAAAGGCAATTACTACTATGCAGTACAACAATATGACAAAGCCCTCACAGAATTGAAAGAGGCCGAAACCTACTATGTTCTGGGCAGTGTAACAAATGAAGAAGAACGGGCTGATCTCTATTATTTATTCAGCCTAGTCCTTACGAGATTGAATATGTACAGGCTTGCTATCTATTACGGGGAAAAATCATTGTCCATCTTCCAGGGGGTGTACTTTCAGCAAAGGTGTGCTGAAGTCCACTTGCTCCTGGGTATTTGTTATAGAAGGATCCGATACAGTGAAGAAGCCCTCAAACATTATGATTGGGCAAATTTCATAAGCAAATCAATCAACTACAACAGACTCACATCCATGGTGGAGCAGAATCTGGGCTACTTAAAGTCGGTCATGAATAAAAGCGAAGAAGCGATCCAGCATTATTTAAGAAGCATCGAGTTAAAGGAATCTGACGTGGAAGGAAAGCTCAATTCCATTTTGGCACTTGTAAAAGAATACTATAAACTTAACCGCTTCAATCAGGTACGCTACTGGCTTCCTAAGGGGCTCGCACTTTGCTCAAAGGACGTGTTCCCGGGTAAATATTATCAATTGTCGTATTATCAGTACGCATTGGATGATTTCCCGACAGGCTTTGAACACTTCATGAAGGAATATATCCTGCCCTACTTCAAAGAAAACGGTGAACAGCTTTTATATGCCGAGTATTCTAAATTCCTTGGTCAATATTATCAGGGAGTTAGGAGATATAAAAATGCAGCATTCCACTTAAAGGAATCCAATTCCATTTATGAAGAGATGCTGTCCTTATAGGGAGGTGAGAATGTGAAAAAAATGAAACAACTCGTTATCGCTGTAAGTCTGACCGCAATGGCGCTCGGTGGGGTGGTTGTGATCAATTCCCCAGAAGAAGATTTCCCGCCATACAGCGTGAAACAATAATCTTATAAACAGAAAGACTGGTTAGCCTATAACCAGTCTTTTCGTTTGTTTATTGCAAGTTGCGCGGCGGCTCTATTGTATGTGATTCCAATGCCACTTCCTTAAACAAGTCATTCCCTTCCTCTTTGTTCTTGCCATTAACGGGTGACTGCGGTATATACTGCTGTCCATTCAAGGAAAGGCTCCCGATCAATTGCCTAAGTGCAAAAACTTCTTGTTTCAAAAGATGTACATCATTATTAGTAGCCGGCCGGCTGCTTTCCTTAAGAATGAATCCCACTTGGCCGTTCGGTTCCAACGTTGCTTCTTGGACATCCGATAGCTTGCTGATCTGGTTCTGCCTCAGTTTCATTTCCAGCTGATCAACGGTAAGCCTGAGTTTTTTCAGGGTATCCGTTTGCAGTTCCCCGTCTTTTATCAGCACCTTCGACCTTCCTGTGATGAACTTTTCAATCCAATCTGCCTTGATTTGCATATATTCAATCACAACCAGGGAAACCACAAGGATCAACCCCACAAACAAAGTGGTCCATATACTCTCCCCTGCAATCGGCTGAACAAGCAGGGACCCGATCCCGATCATAATCACGACTTGGGCAAGGGACATCTGCGAAATAGACTTCCTGCCTGCAATCCGCAAAAGGAGTGTTCCTCCGAGAACTACTAGAATGGCCTTCCAAATTAAATGGATATCCAACATGATCACTTCCTTCATATAGATTTATCTTTTGAAATCATGCCGAAAATATCCATCAAATAAATAGAAATTTTCAGAACAAAGATATATAGTTAAAAAGGTAGATACCAAAGGGGGAATAAAACAATGAACACACGTTACAATGAAAATTTAGAGAGATACGCCGACCTCATCGTCAGAGTCGGCCTGAACATCCAGGAAGGACAGCAGGTACTTATTTCCGCGCCTGTCACTACATATGAATTCGTGCGCATGGTCACGAATAAAGCATACGAAGCCGGGGCACTCCATGTCATGACGGACTTCTACGATGAAGAATTGAAGAAAATCAGACTGGAAAAATCCAGTGAGGAAGGGTTGAAAGTATACCCTCATTGGAAGCAGAAGGGGTACATTGAGATGGCCGAGAACAATGTTGCACTCTTGAACCTCATCGCTCCTGACCCGTCCCTTCTCAAGGATGCCGATCCTGAGCGGGTAGCGTTACTCAATAAAGTGGGTGCAGAAGCATCCAAAGAGTTCTCGTCCTATATCGGCGGCGGAAAAATCAGCTGGCTGATTGCGGCCTATCCGACACGACAATGGGCTGAAAGTGTGTTCCCTGGCTTAGAAAGGGAAGATGCAGTCGAGAAGCTATGGGAAAATATCTTCTACACCACCCGGACGGACCGCGAAGAATCAGTGGACCGGTGGGAAAAGCATATTGGCGAACTGAATAAAAGAGCCCGCCTGCTGAATGAAGCTGGCTACCGCAAACTGCATTATAAAGGACCGGGGACCGATTTGACGATTGGATTCCACCAGCAGACGAAGTGGATCAGCGCCCAGTTCACGAATGACCGCGGGACTCCGTTTGTACCGAACCTGCCGACGGAAGAAGTATTCACGATCCCGGATAGAACGAGTGTGAATGGAATCGTTTCTTCAACGAAACCGCTCAATTATGCGGGTACATTAATCAAAGACTTCACGCTGACCTTCAAGGACGGGAAGGTAGTCGATTTCTCAGCGCAAGAGGGATATGAAACATTAAAAAATCTTCTGGTTGCGGACGAAGGTGCTTCATACCTCGGAGAAGTCGCGCTTGTCCCACATGACTCACCGATTTCAAACACGAACATCATCTTTAATAACACACTCTATGATGAAAATGCTTCATGCCACATCGCACTCGGACGTGCACTGTCCGTCTGCGTTGAAAATGGAAACAACCTGACTGAGGAAGAATTGAATGACGTCGGCTTCAACCAAAGCATGATCCACGTTGACTTCATGATCGGCTCCAATGAATTGAATATCGATGGAGAAAAAGCGGATGGCACCCTGGAGCCTATCTTTAGGAATGGAGATTGGGTGTAGATCATTGTTTATAGTCGCCGGATAATGTAAAAGTAAAAATGTAAACCCGAACATGATTCGAATTTTTTGTGTGAAATTCGGATTTGTTCGGGTTTTTTGTTAGTTTGAATGTTTTTATAAAGTGATTTTTGTGACGGTGAGGGGTTTTTTGGGTGGTAAATGGGTCGCGTGGTATACCCTAACAGGTGTTTGTAATCCATTTTGGGAATTTATGATCCTAGTCCGAGATTTACGATCCTATTTGAGGATTTACGATCCTAATTAGAAATATACGTTCCTAAATAAAAATTTATGATCCTAATTCCAAATATATGATCTCATGAGAATGATTCTAAATAACTCCCACTATCCCATGTAGACCTCTCTCCTTAATTAATTTCCATAAATTACATCCATTATGACAATAAAATTTCATTTATAACATTTTCAATACCCCTTCTATCGCTTACAATAATAATATAGGGATTAAAGGAGCGATACATTTGTCAACCTTCACGAATAAACATACATTGGTTTGGAGCGGGCTGATATTGGCCACTCTTTTCATCATATTCACGATATTTAAATCATCCAACGTACAATCAAGCGAAAAAGCTTTGACGGCAGTGGAGAAATATCCTACTGTGTTTGTACATGGCTACAAAGGGACCTATAATTCATTCAGAACGATGCTGGACCGCTTCGAACATCATCACGGCTGGGGAAAAAAGACACTGGAGATCTATGTGTCCGAGAACGGAAGCGTCTCCTATAAAGGTACCATTCCAAAAAACCCTTCCTCCCCTCCTCTGGTCCAGGTCATTTTCGAAGATAATCGGGCAGCACTCGACAAACAGGCAATATGGCTGGAAAATGCATTGAAGCTTATGCATCACAGCTTTCAGGTCGATAACATCAATCTAGTCGGTCATTCGATGGGCGGACTCGCTTCCACCAAATACCTGGAAAACGCCCGGGGTAAAGATTTTCTGCCTGCGACCCACAAGTTCATAACCATCGCCACCCCATTTGAAGGCGTGACGAAAGATTCTTATGATCAAATCAATACCGGGGCGGCCGTCATTGATTTAAAACCACAGTCCAGAGCGCTTAAACACCTATATCTCAATCGGCATATGATCGATCCGGGAATCAAGATCTTATCCATCGCAGGTTCCGGGGACGACGTCGTGAACGTACCAAGCGCACTTGGAAGTGAAAAACTGTTTGACCGAAATGAATTTTCATCCCAAGTTGTATACGACCCGACCATCTCACACAGCGGACTCCATGAAACCACAAAAGTCGACAGGCTCCTCGGTGATTTTTTATGGGGGAAATAGTCATTGTAAGAGACTGGGATAGAACTTTATTGACTAAATAAAACCCGAATAAATTGCTAAGAGGCGAATTCATTCGGGTTTTTAATTTTTCATGTACACTCTTAGATTTAGCTATTACCAGCGGTTGATTGGAGTGCAAGACGAAGTCTCCTAACAGAAAAGCGGAAGGGCTTTGCAAAGAGGCGTGTGGCATAAGACGAATCGGCCACGAAGGCGTTCTTTGCCTTCTTGGACGGTTTGGCTTATGACATTTGCCTCTAAGCCCTGCAGCTGGCCAATCACGCTATGCTTAAAATGGGTAGGAGGCTCCCCACCCGCCCGCGAAAAGCGAAGTGTTGCACGGAAATCATAAGCGTTATGGAGAGTCTTTACTTATATAGTTTATTTCCAGACTTTATTAATAACCCCGTCCCCCCCCTCTCACCTCTCAATCCCCGGTTGCGTAAAATCCCCAGAAGTTCTATACTACACAAGACTATAGTTAAGTAAGGATGAAGTGCATGACTGCTGAAATCATGATAAAACCCAACCCAAAATTCACAAAACAATTTCAAAAAGGATTTCCCCTTTTGAATAAGGATAATGTTCTGACGGACCTGAATGACCTTGAGGAAGGGACGATCCTTACTCTGACAGATTCCAAAAGGAACTTCATTTCAAGGGGATATTACGGTAAGCAAAATAAAGGACTCGGCTGGCTTGTCAGCTGGAAAGAGCAAGAAGCGATCGATGGGGCATTCTTCAATCGGAAGCTCCAAAATGCCGTAAATCAAAGGCTTCATTTTTTCTATGATGAAGACACGACTGCATTCCGGGTATTCAATAGTGAAGGGGACGGCTTCGGCGGTATTACCCTTGATTACTTCGAAGGATATTACCTGATCCAGTGGTACAGTAAAGGGGCCTACTCTTTTAAAGAAGATATCATCTCGGCCATTAAGAAACTTCCGAATTATAAAGGGCTTTACCAAAAAAAGCGCTTTTCAGTTGAAGGAAAGTATGTGGATGAAGATGATTTTGTTGACGGTGATCGTCCTTCCTTCCCTCTTCTTGTGAAGGAAAACGGCGTCCAGTTTGCCATCTACCTGAATGATGGTGCAATGGTTGGCGTGTTCCTCGATCAACGGGAAGTAAGAAAACGTATCCGGGATGAATACGCAGATGGTAAAAAAGTGCTTAATACTTTCTCATACACGGGGGCTTTTTCGGTATTCGCCGCCCTGGGAGGCGCTGCAGAAACTACAAGCGTCGACTTGGCAAACCGCAGCCTGAGTAAAACCATCGAACAATTCAGTATCAATGGAATAGACTACGAATCCGAGAATATCATCGTGGAAGATGTGTTTAAATATTTCAAATTCGCGGTAAAAAAAGAACTCTCCTTTGATATGGTCATCCTGGATCCGCCGAGCTTTGCCCGCTCTAAAAAACATACCTTCTCTGCTTCAAAAGATTATAAGGATCTTTTAAAAGAAGCCATTGCCATCACCAAAAAAAATGGTGTGATCGTGGCTTCAACGAATTGCAGCACGTTTGATATGAAAAAATTCAAGGGATTTATTGATAAAGCATTCAAGGAAACGGGCGGTTCTTACAAATTGCTGGAGGAATACTCCTTGCCTGAGGACTTCAAGACCATCAATCAATACAAGCAGGGCGACTATTTAAAAGTGGTATTCATCAAGAAATACTGAGTTTGAGGGAAGTTTCATTTGAAACTTCCTTTTCTTTTTCTATGTGGTTCTTTTCGTATACTTTGTTGCTATACCTGAACTTGGGTATTTTCGGGTTGTCCACCCGTCTCTTGTTGAAGCTTGAGTTCGAAAAGAGCACGTCCAAAGCTGTATTAAGGTTATAAACCTATATACAAAAAGAAATAATCTTTTAGAAAACAGCTTTAAATGAAAATTACGGGTCATGATGGGTAAACTTGTATACGACAATATGTTTTCTAAATGACACAGGAAATTTCCCGTAATTCAACAGAGGAAATAATGACAGAATAATCTGTCATTATTTCCTCGGAAACCGCAAGAAGCGACAAATGTTATGGGGCATTGTAGAAATCTATCGAATATGGGGTGTTAATGTTGAATAAAGCAATATTTCTGGATCGTGACGGGGTCATCAATGAAGTGAAAACAAAAAGAGTGAAGTTCGTGAACAAGCCGGAACAGTTTTATTTCCTCGAAGGTGTGAAAGAAGCAGTTACATTATTATCCGATGAAGGATATATGTTGTTTGTCGTGACGAATCAAGGCGGCGTCGGTCTTGGATACTTATCTCATGGGCATCTGGAGCAGATTCATGACTTTATGGTAGGAGAACTTGAAACGGCAGGCGGGAAGATTCATGAAGTTTCATGCTGCACCCATAAGCCCCATGAAGGCTGTGCATGCAGGAAACCTGAGCCGGGCATGATTTTGGATCTTGCTGAAAAATACGATCTGGACCTTGATTCCTCCTATATGATCGGCGACAGGGAACCTGACATCGAGGCCGGGCGTAAAGCCGGATGCAAGACCATTTTGATCTCCGGCTCCCCTTCCCCTCTCTATGGTGCCGATTACGTATTTCCCTCGTTAAAAGAAGCGGCTGACTTCATAATAGAGTGATGTGCTGTATCCCCTCTCTTTTCAGGGGATGCTTTTTTTTGCCACCGCAGCCTGAAATGCTTATCACACCGCACATTCCCTTCCTGTTTTATCGTTTACCTATTGGGGAATTCTATGATAGAGTACTATGGAATGATTTCTAAAAGGAGGGATACATTTGGAGCAGCATGAACTGTTGGAAATCGTTAAAAACGTATATCCATTTGATGTACTGACAGAAGATCAACTGCATTATATTATTTCAGGTTCAAAATATACAACCTTTAAAAAAGGGGAATTTCTCTTTCATGAAGATGAGACGGTAGAGGAACTGGATATTTATTTTCTTGTTTCCGGACTTGCGAAAAATGTCCTTCACCGTTCAAGCGGAAAACAATATTCATTGCGCTTCTACTACCCAGGTGATCTGATCGGGATCATGATCATGCTGACAAGCGGGGAAATGACGTTCTCTGTTCAGGCTATGGAAAATTGCAATGTCTTCCGGATTCAGAAAAGCAGGCTCCTCGATATCATGACGAGGAATAATGATTTTTCAAAAATCATCTTTGAAAGCATCGGAAACCGCATGAAGACGCTTTATGACGAAATCAAATCGAAATCCTCCGACCAGGATGATGAAAATATCACGCTTTTCCGGACCAAGGTACATAATCTGATGGACTCCCCTTCTTTCATTCATGAAGAGGACTCGATTCTAGAAGCTGCAAACGTGATGAAAGACAGGGATACATACGGGCTCGTCGTCGTGGATTCAGATAAAACCTTAAAAGGGATTCTCACGCAGAGGGAAATCCTCTCCTATATCACCGAACCCGACCGGCGGGAAAAAGTGAAAGACTGGATGAAGAGGAATCCTTTCTGGATCCGGGATGAATCCTTTGCTTATGAAGCACTCTCTTATTTTAAGCATGAAGAAGTAGATTTCGTTCCGATCATGCGGAATGATGCCGTTGTAGGTGTATTGACAAGTACCTCTTTCTTGAATATCCAGGATTCCAACTACCTGGATTTATCGTACCGCATCCAAAAAGCGGTTAAAAATGAAGACCTGGTTCAGCTTGCAACCGTTAAAAGTGAGACGTTCCAGCAATTCATCGGAGACCTCCTCCTCCAGGAAAGCCCCGGTTATGATGTATGTGAGGTAATCAGCAACTATAATGACCGCCTGCACAGGAAAATCATACAATTGACGGAGAAGGAGATGCGAGAAGAAGGATACGGACGCTCTCCGATCAATTACTGCTTCATCGTCATGGGAAGCCAGGGCCGGAGTGAGCAGGGATTCCACACCGACCAGGATAACGGAATCATCCTTGACGATTACAGCCATTTATCTGACACTAAAAGAGTGGATTCATACTTCCAGGCATTCACCGAAAAATTAAATCAAAAGCTTGATGCATGCGGATTCCCTGAATGCACAGGCGGAATCATGGCAAAGGAGCAAAAGTGGAAGCGGTCTTATACCGATTGGAAAAAAGCAATCGATGATTGGCTGCATGAAATTGACGCGCAGGAAGTGCAGAACACGACCATGTTCTATGATTTCCGTCCGATATATGGGGATTATTCAATTGCAGAGGAAATCCGCCGTTATCTTGCCGAAAAATCAAAACGTTCACTCAGCATGCAGCAGCTTTTGAGAAAAGACGCCCTACGCTTCAAGCTCCCTGTCGGACCACTTGGGAGGGTCAATCTTAAGCCGAAAAACCACTTATTCAACATTAAGAAATCCGGCCTCATGCAAATCGTCAACATGATTCGGATCCACTGCGTCAAATATGGGGTTAAAGAAGTGAATACCATCAAAAGGGTGAATGCACTGAAGAACATGCAGGCTTTCCACCCCAGGGATGCCGAAAATGTCAAATTGGCCATGCATATTCTGTTAACCCTGCGTACACGGCAGAATCTTAAAGAGTTAAAAGAAGGCAAACCGCTCAGCAATGATATTGATGTACGTGAATTATCAAAAGATGAACGGCAAAGATTGAAGGAAGCCATCCAGATTGCAAACCGATTACAGCAAGTGATGGAAATAAGCTTTAACAGAAATCGGGTGGTCTGATGAATGATATCGGAATTAATGTAGGCTTTCGGATCATAAAATATTATTTATGGCAGCAGTTCTTCTTCCGTGCCCAGTTACGGGAAGAAAAAGCACGGCCGTCTTACTACAAAATCTCCGAAACCTTAAAAGAATTTGAAAATGAAAAATTCACTTTCCAGAAGAAACACTTGAATGATTGCACGTTCACTATTTTCGACCTTGAGACGACAGGATTCTTTCCCGAAGTCGGGGATGAAATCATTTCAATCGGAGCCGTGAAGTTTTTCAATGGGTCTGTACAGGAAAAAGAAACCTTTTATAAAGTCATCGACCCGCTTCAAACGGTGTCCAGAGAAACCAAAAAATTCACGGGTCTGAGAAGGAAGGATTTCAAGCATGCTGTAAAATTCCCTGTCGGATTGAAGCAGTTCCTTGAATTCGCCAAGGGCACGATTTTGGTGGCCCATCCAGCCAGTTTTGATATCAATTTCCTCCAAAAGCGTGTGAATAAATGGGAACTCCCCTCGTTCTATCCCGAATACATCGATTCATTCGCGCTTGCAAATGCATTGATGCAGAGGAATGACTGTTATTTGGATGCTATGGTAGCGAAATTTGGAATTAGAAAAAGGACCCGCCACCATGCACTGAATGATGCCATCATGACAGCTGAATTATTTGAGGAACTGCTTAAGCTTTGCCATCAGCAAGGTGTGCATTCTGTTCAAGCATTGCATGAGTGTATTGATGGCCATGAATGAACTTTTTCAATTAACAAAAAAACTCCCCGAAGATTAATCGGGGAGTCCTGCTTTGTTATTATCGGATTTGACCTGTACCATGCATCATATATTTGATTGTTGTCAATGCAGGGAGACCCATTGGTCCTCTTGCATGCAATTTCTGTGTGGATATGCCGATTTCTGCACCGAAGCCCAATGCTCCTCCGTCAGTGAAACGGGTGGATGCATTATGATAGAGTGCTGCTGCATCGACAAGCGTCATGAACCTTTTAGCCGTTTCTTCATTTTCAGTCACGATCGCTTCTGAATGTTTTGTGCCATATTGTTCGATATGGTCAACTGCATCATCAAGATTTCCAACGACCTTCACTGCGATATCAAGGCTTAAATATTCGTTCGCCCAGTCTTCTTCACCAGCAGGCTTGGCACCGTCAATAGCAGCTGTTACTTTTTCATCTCCATGGATAGAAACATTATATCCAGCCAATTTTTCAGTTAATGCATCTTTGTGTTCATTGAACCATTCTTCATGAATGATGACTGTTTCAGCTGCATTACACACAGCGGGACGATCAGTCTTGGCGTTGATGAGGATGTTTAATGCCTTCTCCACATCAGCCTCTTTATCAATATAAATGTGGCAATTTCCTACGCCAGTCTCAAGCACTGGCACTGTCGCATTATTGACGACTGCATTGATAAGGGCACCGCCGCCGCGTGGAATCAACACATCGATATGCTCCTTCATGGTAAACAGTTCATTCGCTGCTTCACGGTCTGTCGTATTAATGAACTGGACCGCTTCTTTAGGGATGTCTGTCTGTTCCAATGCATCATGCATGACGTCTACAATCGCTTTGTTGGAAGTGATGGCATTCGAACCGCCTTTGAGTACGATTGCATTTCCTGATTTCAATGCAAGCCCTGTTGCATCCACTGTCACATTTGGACGGGCTTCATAAATCATACCGATCACACCCAGGGGTACGGTCACCTTTTGCACCTGAAGCTGGTTTTCAAGGGTCCAGTCTGAAACAACCTTGCCAGTCGGATCTTCCAGGTCAGCGACTTGTCTGAGTCCGTTAGCGAAATCTTCCACTCGTTCTTTCGTCAATGAAAGACGATCCATGAATGCTTCTTCGAATCCTTTTTCGCGTCCTCTTTGCAGATCTTTTTCGTTTTCATCCAGAATGGTCTGGTAGTTTGCATCCAGGTGATCGGCAAGTTTATGCAATGCTTTGTTTTTTTGTTCGGTTGTCAGTAAGCTTAGTGTTTTTGCAGCTTTTTTTGCCATCATTGCTTGTTTTTTTACATCAGTTTTTTCGATTGTTAAAGTCATCAAATGCCTCCTGTTATAGTTTAAAATACCATTTGTCTCTGTTTAAGCCTTCTTTAGACCGCTGTTGATTTCCGTGCAAGACTTCGCTTTCCGCGGGCGGATGGGGAGCCTCCTCGGCTTCGTTACCGGGGTCTCCCCTACTCCGCATTTCCCGCAGGAGTCTGCGACTTGCACTCCAATCAACCGCTGGTAAAGAACTGTTATAAAGTCAAAGAATCGTAAAAATCATGCTCAGGATTCACATACCTGAAAATCAATGTTTATTTAGCTTACACCCCAACCGGGATTGGTACTTCGATGTGGCAGACGAGGTGGTCGATTTCTACGGCGATTTGGTCGTCTTTGATTTCGGATGGGTTTTTGAGCTGGCCTGAACGGAAGTTGACCATTCCTAGTCCGATTTCTTCGTTGTTACTGTCAAGAATCCGAACGACTGCCCCTTTATCGAAGCGTCCTTTTACTGTATAGATATCGTTTATCGTCAGGCTTTCTTTTCTTTCAAGGATTCGGTCTTTCGCCTCTAAGTCAATGGTGATTTCACCTTCAGGACCTGAGTTGAATGCGATCCATTGCTTCTTGGAATCGAGATTCACTGCATCATCTGCAGATTCGAAATACGTACCTTTCGCTGTATGCTGCACAGCGTCATAGATGATGTTCGTATTTCCTGATTTACCAAGGAATGCAGGGATTCCGGATGCCATTGTAATTTTGAATGCATCAATTTTAGAACGCATGCCGCCGGTTCCAACCGAACTTCCCGGTTCTCCGGCCATATCTTCAATGTCCTCACTGATTTCAGTTACACTTTCCAGTAATTCAGCTTCAGGATTCTTGCGCGGATCGGAATCGTATAAACCGTCGATGTCGGACAGGATAATCAATTGATCAGCGTCAACCAATGCTGCGACTTTCGCTGAAAGCGTATCGTTGTCTCCGAACTTCAATCGATCTACTGTTACCGTATCATTTTCGTTTACAATCGGGATGATGCCTCGTTCAAGCAGCACATTGATTGTGTTGCGCGCATTATTATAGCGGTCTTCATCTGAAAAATCACTACGAGTAATCAGAATTTGAGAAGCAACGTATCCGTGTGAAATAAATAGATCAGAATATGCTTCAATCAATAAACCTTGCCCGATTGCGGCTGCAGCCTGCTTCTCAGGTAATGAGCTTGGGCGCGTAAGGCAGCCTAATTTCCTGTAACCGGCAGCCACTGCTCCTGAAGACACAAGTAATACTTCATGGCCGTCATCTTTCAGACGCACCACTTCGTCCACCAGGCGTTCGAGCTTCCTTCTGCTCATTTCTCCGTGAAGACTTGTCAAAGAACTGCTTCCAATCTTGATCACAATACGTTTCTGCTTGTTTTCTTGGGACATCCAATCACTCCTAGTAAAAAGGTCCGCCCCTCGTCCCTTCATTGTGATGAGGGACGGACTTGTATTTCTGTTAAGCTTCGTACATTTATATAAATGGTAATTTTATATTTGAGGTTTGGTTTTTGTCTTATTTTAGTTTGTCACGAGTTGACGGGACTGTAATTCAGAGCTAATTTCCTTCGATCTTTTTTCTGCTCCTTTTACAGCTTCTGAGATAGCTTTACCTCCGCCGAATTGTGCAAGTGCATCAAGGCCGGCAGCTGTTGTGCCATTAGGGGATGTTACGTTTTCTCTTAGTTGTGTTGGTGTTTCTTCTCTTTCCAGCATCATTTTGGCAGCCCCGAAAATGGTCTGTGCACCGATTTTCCGTGCCATTTGAGGATCAAGTCCGGCTTCTGCTCCTGTCTTTTCGATGTGTTCCATTAAATAATAGAAGTAAGCTGGTCCGCTTCCGGCAATCCCTGTGAAAATATCCATCTTACTTTCATCGATTACATACACTTCACCGATACTTGATAAAAGTTCTTTCGCATTCATCATATCTTCTTCTGAAGTGAATCTGCCGGCACTGATTGCTGTAGCAGACTCTTTAAGCATACTTGACGTATTCGGCATCACGCGGATGACAGATTGACCGCCGGGAAGCTGTTCTTCCATGTGTGATGTCGTGATTCCTGCCAGCACCGACATGATGACTGTATCGCTCTTGACGAGATGATTGATTGAATCCAGCGCTTTATCTATATCCTTTGGTTTCATTGCAAGGATGAGGATATCGATTTCGCTGAACGGAAGTTGATCCTTCAATAATGTGCGTACACCGTACTTTTCATTTATTTCCTGAAGTTTTTCTTTGTTGCTTCGGTTGGAGACAATGATTTGATCCTTAGCAATCTTTCCACTCTGTACCGTTCCGGAAATCATTGCTTCAGCCATATTACCTGCACCAAGAAAAGCGATTGTTTTATTTTTCAACAAAAATATCCACTCCGTTTCTTTCATTTAATAAGGTTGTTTTTCAGTTATGTTTTTATTTTTAATGTTATTTTTTGTTTTCAATGTTTGTTTTGTCCTGTGTTTTGTTCACAACGTTTATAATCGTAACACGCTGGTAAATGATATCAAGGCGATATCCGGAAGTAGTAAGGAATACGCCGAAAAAGAAAGTGGAAGCGTTGTCATTCCCATTTATGTGGTTCAAATGCCTTCTGAGAGCTTCAAATCACTAATAATCCCGTATAATCAGAATTATTGGATTTACAATTGGGGATTAAGCGGGGTTTTGAGGGGGTGAGTTGAAGGACTATAGCCGTTTGGTTGGGGAATCTTTTAATTTTGGCCTTTAATCTTCGAATTTTGACCGATAATCTTTTAATTTCGGCTGATAATCTTTCGAAACCGGCCAATAATCTTTTAATTTCAGCGATAATTCCGTCACTTGGAAAAATAAGTTAAAAACGACCTCAATATACATTAAGGAAGCGGCACACCACAATCAGGCCCGCCAATCACACCTCCACACCTCAATCAACGCCCAAGCACCCAATCATCACCCCACTCTCCTACAAAAAAATGCACATCAGACAAAATCGTCCGATGTGCATTCTTAACCATTTTTCAATTATTATTCCGTCACTTCATCGGAGCTCTTTCCATTCAGGAAATCCTTCAATGCCTGGATGTTTTGATCAAAGTCCAATTCGATGACTGAACCGACTCCCTCGTAGCTTCCAAAATCATAGGAGCCCTCGACCGGGATTGTCAGCTTGTCGATTTCATCCTTGTTACTTAACAAGACATCTTTGACCAGCGATATTTGATCGAGTTTGCTCATATTCGTCTGAATGTAAGGCTGGATGGAACCGGCAAGTTTCGGCAGCTTCGTGACACCGCCGACGCTGAGTACCTCTTCTTTAAGTGCGGTGATGACTTTTTGCTGTCTCTCAACCCGTCCAAAGTCACCTTCTGCATCATGACGGAATCTTGCGTATCCTAATAATTCTTTCCCGTGCAGCTTCTGCACCCCTGGCTGAAGCGAAACTCCGATGTTTTCAGACATCGCTTTCTCTACATCCATTTCAATCCCTTCAGGGGCAAGAATATCGACGGATTGTTCAAATCCTTTGAAGTCGACCATCATATAATACTGGATGTCGATATCAAAGTTATGCTTTATCGTTTTGCGCAGCAATTCAGGGCCTCCGAGATAGAACGCTGTGTTCAACTTATAATTCTGGTATCCCGGGATCTCCACATAAATATCACGCATAAATGAAACCAGTTTCGTTTCATTGGTTTTAGGATCGACTTGAGCGAGCATCATGGTATCTGTACGGGACTTCTCCTCGCCCCTGCTGTCAACGCCCAACAGCAATACATTTATCTTTCCGTTTTCGTCTTTAACACCATTGAATTTATAGTTCTTCATATTTTGTTCACCATCGGCCATTTGATAGCCTCTATAAAATTGAAACGCAGAATAACCCACTAAACAAAAAATGATCAATAATAGCACTAATATTATTTTTCTGCCTCTTTTTTTCTTCGTTTTCTTACGGTCGAGTCTTGATTCCATTGTTCCACCTTCTTTGTTAAATGAAATGGCAGCAAGCTATTGAAAGATTTTACTCTACATTCCCCGGTAACTCAATACTCAGGTTATGGAGCAGCATGCATGAATTACCAAAGGGACAAGAATATATAGTTCATACTACCATAACTGGCAGGATATATCTCTAAAATTTCGTGCTTCCAGCCTAGGATAAAATGGTCCCCGCCTTTTAGAAAGTCCGTTTAATTGGTCCTAAAAGGTATTACCCTTACAAAAAAAGATTAAACCACTGGCCACTAAAAAAGCCGGGCCCCTATCCTTAAATAGAGATCCAGCCCACAATTCGCACATTTTCATGATTTGCGCGATCTTTTCCTGTACGATTCAATAGCTTTCTTCGTCGTTTCGAATACGCCTTTTCCAATCAGCCGTCCAAGCGGTGTCACGCTTCCGGCAAAGGGGTAGGATGTCCCCTGGTGGGTCGATGCGATCAGGATGCTGTCCGTCGGTGTTCCCGTGGCAAGGGTTCCTGTTCGGTGGTCAACGACATTCTGCTCCTGCATCGCTTTTACTTTCGCTTCGGTGGAAATGACCAGCGCCTCGATAAAGGCTTCATCCGAAAGCCTGCCGTTAACGAAAACCCATGTATTGATCGTACCCGGCCTCAGCTCTTGGGGATACTCATGTACTGCAGTCACATCCACTGCATTTCCGACGCCTGCTGTCACGACGACAAAGATCGAATGTCCTTCCATCAAATACGAGTCATATGCCACATCTTCGAGATTCACCGCCGTCATCATTCCCACTGTAAAAGATGGATCGAGATCGTTTCCCACTAGAAAATTCATCATATCTTCTCTGTAATCGGTGCAATCATAATGTGGGGACACGTATCTGTTCACCGCATTTTTATACCATCCAAATCCGGATCCGGTCACGCCTGAAGACATACACTTCATATGGACTGGCGACCGATAGGTGATCATTTCAGGTGTAACATGCAAGAAAGCCTCCCCCGGCTGAGCTGCTTCCGCTGCCGGATTGTCTTCGGGAAGGATGACGATCTGCGGTTTGGCCACCTGTGGATGGGCTTGCTTATGTACTTCTGTAGCGTATACTTCCCTTATATGTTCTTCCTTTAATACTTCTTCCGGATGATCGACTATTTTCGTTTCACCCTTATTCAGCATGATGAGGCGGTCGCAATAAAGGCTTGCCAGGTTCAAATCATGGAAAATCGAGATTACGGTCAATCCCTGGTCTTTTGTTTGTTTTTTCAATAATTCCAGCAAATTCTTTTGATAGGAAAGATCCAAATGATTGGTCGGTTCATCGAGCAGGATGACTTTTGGTTCCTGTGCAAGCGCCTGTGCGAGATACACCCTTTGCTTCTCCCCTCCGGAAAGCTCGTCCAGCCTCCGGTCCTGAAGGGCTTCGACCCCGGTTTGCCTCAATGCCTGCTGAACGATTTCTTCATCTTGGGGGGAAACCGACTTAAATAACCCATTTTGATGAGGATAACGACCCAGCATGACCGTCTCCTTCACCCTGTAGGAAAAGGAGTGCGAGGTAATCTGGGGAAGCACGGCTACAAGTTTCGCCAGCTCCTTGGATGAATAATGATTCAACGGTTTCCCGTTCAATCGAATGGTCCCTGCAGTATAAGGAAGGATGCCCGACAAAGCCTTCAAAAGAGTCGTTTTCCCGCTGCCATTCGGCCCAAGGATACCGAAAAACTCACCTGTGCCTACATGAAAATCAATGTTTTCCACAACGGATGCATCCTCATACCCAACGGAAATCTGATGGACTTCAAGCATGTTATCCCCCCTTCTTCTTGATCAGAATATAAGCAAAAATCGGTGCCCCGATCAAAGCAGTGATCACTCCGATCGGCAATTCGGATGGACTGATGATCATTCGGGACACGAGATCGGCCACCACGAGGAATGCCCCGCCAATAATGATGGAGAGCGGCAGCACATGCGAATGATCGTATCCAATGATCCTCCTGATAAAGTGAGGGATCACCAGTCCGACAAATCCGATCGTCCCTGAAACGGCAACGGCCGCACCTGTCAATGTGCTTCCCGCAATCAGAATCAAGTATTTTCTCTTCTGAACGGAAATCCCTATATGACGGGCCTGTTCTTCACCGAAGCTCATCCCGTTCAATTCTTTTGCATTAAACATCAAAATCAACGTTCCCAGAATAAAAAATGGCAGGACAATAAAAATATAATCCCAGCCTCTCATTGATACACTGCCGAGCAGCCAGCCGATGATCTGCCTCAGCTCTTCCCCTGATAAAGCAATCATGAGGGAAATGACAGAGCCGAGAAATGAGCTGAAGATGATTCCTGTCAGTATGATCGTTTCCACCTTCATCGTTCGGTCGACCTTCCTTGCGAACGCCAATACGAGGAATACAGTGAACAATGATCCTATGATACTGAGTACAGGCAGCGTGAATAAACCGAGAAA
Source organism: [Bacillus] enclensis (assembly GCF_001456935.1). GTDB lineage: Bacteria > Bacillota > Bacilli > Bacillales > Bacillaceae_B > Rossellomorea > Rossellomorea enclensis. Next base: position 611,901 of record NZ_KQ758482.1, read on the forward strand.
CGGAAGGCTTATATTAAAAAAGAGGGTGACGACCGCTCCCACCGATGCACCTGAAGACATTCCAAGGGTATACGGATCAGCGAGTGGATTCCGCAGCAGCCCTTGAAAGGAGGCCCCGGCAACAGCCAGCGAGCCTCCCACAAGTAAAGCTAGCAGTACACGCGGTAAACGAATGGAAAATACAATATTTGAATGCATGGGATCGACACCCCCAATAGGGACACCCGGCAGCCATTCGGCACTGATGATCTTGATGATATCTATGATCGGAACCTTTACAGTCCCTATTGATATCCCCGCTAAAAGCGCCAGGATGAGGATGGCCAGCGCAATCAGATAAACAACCCATATGTTATTCTTTGAAAATCTCCGGATAAACAGACTTGGCAATTTCCTCTACTCCTTCAACCAATCTCGGGCCGGTACGCGTAACGAGGTCCGTGTTGACATCATAAACCTGTTCGTTTTTCACTGCATTTACATCCTGCCAACCGTCTCGGCTCAATACTTGTTCATGATCACCGTAAGTCGTGATGATGACATCAGGATTTGCGGAAATGACTTCTTCCTGGTTCACTGCTATCCAGCCTTCCTGATCTTTCATGGCATTTTCCGCATTGATTAGTTCAAGCATTTCATTGATGAATGTATTATTCCCGGTAGAATAAATATCCGGTGCCGGTGCCACCTCTACATATACCTTCTTCTTCTCTTTGATTTCCCCGGCCTTTGATTTTAATTCATCAAGGTCTTTCTTCATGGAAGCAACCAGCTTATCCGCATCGCCTTTCGTTCTTGTCAATTTCCCGATGTTCTCAATGATGGTATATACTTCGTTGATTTTCTGTGTATCACGTACCACATAGACAGTGATCCCGGCGTCACGCAGTTGATCCAGTCCTTCTTTTGCGCTTACCGCCGTGGATTCATGCGCAAGCACCAGATCGGGATCCAGGCTGATGATTTTCTCCACATTGAATTCAATTCCGCCGATCTTCTCCTTCTCGGCCGCTTCCTCAGGGTAGTTATCAAAATCGGTCACCCCGACCACTTCTTCACCCAGTCCGAGTTCGAATAGTATTTCCGTATTACTCGGGATTAACGTAACAATTTTCTCCGGTCTTGATTCAAGCGTAATTTCAGCCCCTAAGGCGTCTTTTACCGAAACCGATTCTTCGGCAGCTTTCTCTTCGGTACCCTGTCCGCTGTTTTGATTACCAGGCTCGCTCCCGCAGGCAGCCGTAAATAACACAGACAGCATTAACATTAATAATAGACTGATTCTTTTCATTGTTCTCTCCTACTTTCTGTCATAATAAAAACCGCTTTCACTCTTTCCAAATAAAAAAACATCCCCGGCCGGTATGGGGATGCTGTGTAAAATGCATATAAAAAACAGGTTGAATCCAAGTATGCACGTTACACCTTCCTATCCGCGTAGTACCAGTGTCATTAAGATGTCAGGCAGGTCTCCTGGCTCATGGTCATTGCTTGCTGCACCTTCCCGTATTTTCATACAGTGGTTCCTGCAGTTTGCTCCCATTCACAGTGGCGGGACCGCGTTGGAATTGCACCAACTTCCCTTTTAAGAAGCGATGGAATATAATCTATTCCGCTTCACCCAAACATTCAACTATGTAATTTTCCGTTCAAATGAATTATACAGGAGCATCCCCGTCCGGTAAATATCTTTTTGCTTCACAGATGCATCTTTTTGATTGTCAAACCCTCATGCGAAGTGATAAAATTTGTTCAATCTTAACTTTCTTTACCACATTACAGCAGCAAAAAGCTGCGGGAGGTTCTTGGAATGACGAAAGAAATTCAACATGCCACGTTTGCCGGAGGATGTTTCTGGTGCATGGTTAAACCATTTGATGAATTACCCGGCATCATAGAAGTCGAATCGGGTTATTCAGGCGGCCATGTCGATAACCCTTCTTATGAAGACGTAAAAAAAGGGGATTCTGGACATTATGAAGTAGTCCAGATCACATTTGATCCTTCCTTATTTTCTTATCAGGAATTATTGGACCTTTATTGGCCGCAGATCGATCCGACAGACGATGGAGGACAGTTCCATGATCGCGGGAATCAGTATCGCACGGCTATCTTTTATCACAATGATAAACAAAAAGAAGAAGCCCAGGCTTCCAAACAGAAAATGGCCGAAAGCGGAAAATTCCAAAAGCCGATCGTCACAAAGATTCTTCCGGCCGCACCTTTTTATCGTGCCGAAGAATATCATCAAAAATTTTACAAGAAAAATCCTGATGAATATAAAAAGGACCGTGAAGTATCAGGCAGGGATGAATTCATCGACCGCCACTGGCAGCAATAATCCCGGATGACAAAACCCCCTTTCTCAAATACTAAGAAGGAAAGGGGGTTTTGCATGATGAAAAAAATCAATCGGACAAGGAACAGGTAGTAGGTTTTGAAGGTCCCGGCAAAGCTGTCAATTACTTCGATCCTTACCCGGATGAAGACAAAGTGAATTACAAAAATGCTGAACATGGCGAGGAAATAAAACAAAATGAATGATGATGTTTAGCCCGCGATGAATAGAATGATACCTTTTGTATAACTTAAGAATAAGGAACCGGGGAAATCCTCCACCAAGAAAAGCCATCAATCGCCAGATTTTCTCGGTTCTGCAACTATCTTTTCGTACTTGTTGTGCACTCCGTGGATATGGACGGTCTCCTTCAATGGAAATCTTCTCTGATAATATTGATTCAGTCTTTTATTGCTGTGCAGACAATCAAACCTTATCTTTTCATATCCATTTTCCTGACAGTAAGATTCAGCCCAATCTAAACAGATGTCACCCAATCCTTTCCCTCTCCACTCACGATCCACCACTAAGCGATGTAAATACATACACACGTCTTCATCTGCATCAGATCCCCACAACTCACAATCCCATTCATTCGGCGAATTTTCCAACGTCAAAGTTCCCACTGCCCTATTTTCTATAAGTAGTAAATAAGTTGAGCCCTTCTTAATCGAATCAGAGATTTCTTTAAGATTCCCCTCCATATCCGTCAAATAATAATCCCACTGCTGAAGACCTTTGGTTTTCAGCCATTTTGAGGCATCTTTAAGTAAGTATAAAACAGTATCAAGATCATCAAGTCCAGCCTTTTCTAATGTATAATCAAATGCATTTTCCATTAAATCCCTCCTCCACTCCATTCTAACATATAGATACTGGAGGAACGCATGCGTTAATTGCATATAAAAAAAGAAGGGCGGAACCAATCTCCGCTCTTCTTCAGTCTTTATTTTATTTTTTCAAGTACGTCCAGCCTTCTTCTTGATAAACCTTGTTTTCCTTCATCAGCTTTCCAATCGCCCGTTTAAAGGAAGCTTTGCTCATATTGAAGCGTTCCTTGATTTCATCCGGCTGGCTTTTGTCCCAGAACGGAATGGCGCCATTGCGCTGCTCAAGGTAAGAGAGGATCACTTCGGCATCATCTTGCATCTTTTCCTGTTTTAATGGAAGGAAAGAGGCATTCAGGTTTCCGTCATCCTTCACGTCGATGACTCTTCCCTCAACAAGCTCCCCGAGTCTCGGCTCTTGCTTCCGTTCATTTTCATGGACAAAACAGCGATATCCCTGCTCGGACAAAAAGAATGTACCCACTTTCAACAGTCGGTATACCCTCCCCTGTACTTTTGCATTCAGCATTTCCCTTGAAGCTCTTCTCGATACTTGTTCAATAATATTCTCTGTGGCAAGCTTCCCGTACAGACGGTCCTGCTTGTCGCGGTTCAATGACAAGAAAAGTTGATCGCCGGGTTCAGGCCACAGGGAAAGAAACTTTGGAAGGTCGTCTGCGGATACCAGAATATCCTTAGGCAGTCCGATATTAACGAACACTCCCAAGTCTTCCCGTTTATCCACTACTTCCGCCCATCCGTATGCTCCCACCTGTACTTTCGGGATGCGCATGGTCGACGTCAGTCTGACATCCTTGTCGTGATAAAGGAATACTTTGACAGTATCCCCTTCTTGAATTTCATCTGTGATTTCTGAATGATGGAGCAGCACGCGGTCCTCCTCATCATTGGTTAAAAAGAAGCCGTATGGGACTTCCTGGTCGACATATAGTTCTTCAACCGTTCCGGGTTTCAGCGAAGACATTATTCAGATTCCTCCCATTCATTTTGTAATAGCAACAATCCGCTCATTACACGTGTATTGAATTAATATATCTTTTTTTCTTCTATGTGTATAGTGTCTATTCTTCGCAAAAAGTAAAAAGTATATTTCGAAAATACCAACATTTACAGATCAATGATTCAACTTCCGGACCATCTCATCCGTCGGCAGCAGGAATGTCAGCATTCCGAGGAGCGGCAGGAAACTGCACAAAATCATGACGAACCTTATCGAATAAAGATCCGCTAATCCCCCGAAGAGAACAGCCCCTACTGCACCCATCCCGAATGCAAAGCCGACCGTGAGCCCTGAAACCATTCCGATCTTTTTAGGCAGCAGCTCCTGAGCATACACCACGATGACGCTGAAGCTTGAGGAAATGATGAATCCTATGCAGAAAATAACGGGAAAAACGACCTCAAGCGGCAGATACGGAAGCGCCAGTGTCAACGGTGCTGCGCCAAGCATCGAAAAGAAAATGATATTCCGTTTGCCGAATCTGTCAGCTAACGGGCCTCCAAGGAACGTACCGAGTACACCGGCAAACATGAAAGCGAAAATATAGGCCTGCGCCTTCTTGATGGATAACCCGTAATCTTCTATTAAATAAAATTGATAATAATTGGACAGACCTGCACCATACCAGGAACGGGCAAACACAAGGAATACGACCAGCACCATCGCCCATTTGATCTTGTTGTGAAGTGGCGACGGCTTGGAAGGAGTAACTTTCTTCGAGCGAATTTGAATGGATTCAGTCTCCTTTACCCGTTCAGAATACCATTTAGATACCCTTAATAAAACGAGAATCCCGAAAATCGCTGCAATCGAGAACCACAGTGCCCCTTTTTGTCCGAAAGGAACGAAGATAAAGGCTGTAATGATGGGTGCGAGTGACTGTCCCGTATTCCCGCCGACCTGATAAATCGATTGAGCAAGCCCTCTCCTCTGGCCGGCAGCCATATAGGCCACCCTCGAACCTTCAGGATGAAAGATCGCGGAACCAAAGCCGATGAACAACACAGAAAGGATGATCCACAAGAAATGCCCGGATAAAGCAAAGCCGACAAGCCCAATCAAACTGGAAAACATGCCTAATGGCAGTAAATAGGGTCTTGATTTCTTATCAGCATAATAACCAAATACAGGCTGCAGCAGTGAGGACGTCATATTCAAAGAGAACGCAATCCATCCGATTTGCGTATAGCTTAACTGAAGGGACTTCTCTATGATCGGGAACATGGCCGGTACGACCGCCTGCAAGGTATCATTGATAAAATGCCCCGAACTGATGGCAAATAAAATTCCGTATATCGTAGCATTTTGTTTATGTACTGATTTCAAGGCTGCCTGAGCCAAAGAATCTCCCCCTTTAATTATTTCGGTATGCTAAATAGTATACCGAATCGTTCAGACACTGACCACCTGAAAAATGACTAAAAAAGCCGCCGAGTCTCGACTCGACGGCTTTTTAGTCATTTTTACTGGCGGTCAGGGAATACTCTGCGGAATGTAGTGCTTAATTCTTCCCCAAGCCCTTTAATCGGTTTTCCATTTTGAAACTTATCGCCATATCCCTTCATTCGATCAACAAAATCAGGATTGGCTGATACGTAGACATTATCCAGTCCGGCATCTGCCTTTCTTACTTTTCCGGCAATCTTGTCTTCGAGGTTTTTACTGATGTTTCCTTTGTCACCATTCGTCAACGTGACTGCAACATACGCGTTGCGTGCCGTTGTGATGACATATGCTCTGTCCACATCTTTCAAGTCCGCTACATTGTTTGCAGCTTCTTTTGAAAGTGAGTAATCTTCATTTACTGTATTACCCATATTATTATCATTCACGTTCATGTAATCCCTTGGTCTGTTCTGGTCATATCCGACTCTTTCAAGAGCTCCATTGTCATAATTAGTGTTCATGCCCTGCTCGTTCATATTATCATTGTTGGTCCCGCAGCCTGCTGCCGCACCTGCGAACATGACACCCATTAACGTTAAGACGATGTATTTCTTCATGATGTTTCCTCCTTGAATTTTACTTTGAATCATCCCTCTTACTATTTCCCCAATCTCATTTCTTATACATTTTTCTCCCTTGTTTAAAGGGAAGTGATAATAGGGAATGATACAAGTAATCAATTTGGAGCAGAAAAAACTCAGCAAGGGGGAATGGATGTGGCGCAGGCGGCACTTTGGGGAGGAGTGGCAAGTTTATCGTTATTTCTGGGAGCCCTATTGGGGATCCATTTTAAAATTCCCAAGAAAATCACAGCCTTTATCATGGCTTTCGGAACTGGACTAATCATTGGATCAGCTACCTTCGATTTGCTTAGTGAAGCTGGCGGGAATGCCAATATCCTGCATATTACGATCATGTTCCTGGCAGGTGCGGCTGTTTTTACATTATTCGAATTATGGATCAATAAAAAAGGCGGCAGCCAGCGGAAACGTTCACAGAAGAATCCGCACGATCACTCAGGACTGGCCATTTACATAGGGACACTGATGGATGCCATCCCGGAATCGATTATTATCGGGATCAGCTTCCTTGGCGGCCAGTCGGTTCAATGGGTGTTCATCATCGCCATTTTTATCAGCAATTTCCCCGAAGCATTGTCCAGCAGCATCGGGTTGAAGCTCGACAGCTACAGCACGAAGAAGATATTGGTATTATGGGGGAGTGTTGTGATCGTTTCATCACTGAGCGCTCTCTTGGGATACGTGTTTTTGGAGGGTGCACCTGAGAGCACGGAATATATCATCGGTGCATTCGGTGCCGGCGGGTTACTCGCGATGGTCTCTTCTACCATGCTGCCGGAAGCATTTGAAGAAGGAGGACCGATTGTCGGGTTCGTTTCTGCTCTTGGCATCATCCTTTCTTTTATCTTCACCAATATTTCATAATAGAATGGCCGGCCCTCAAAACTCAGAGGGCCGGCCATTTAATATACAGTATATCATTTTGCGGTTCTCAATTTATACCGGAACCGCTGCCATTGGTAGCGGACGAAACATCCTATACAGAATCCTGCAAGCGCAACGGCAGCCGCGGCCAGGACCATACCTGAAAACAGATAGTATCCTGTCACCCATCCGGCACTGCTGCTGATAAGGGCCGCACCCAGACAAACCGATGCAATCCCTGCATTGAATCGCTGCTGGGCGGCATCTTCCTGGCGGTACTCAGCTGGAGCTTTCTTCAGAAACAATCTCCCTATCTTTATAACGGGGTTATATTTTAACAAGACACCTGAAAACACGGCTAAAAAAGGAATGAACAGGATCCAAGGCTCCTTTGTGATCCACGAGATTAAGACAGTTATTATAATGAAGATTTGATTGCTATCGACTAAAGGTTTGGGTATCGAATGGGGTGCATTCATTTAATTCATACCTTTCTGATTGGAATTTATGTATTTATAGTGTACTCCAATTGATCTCATTTATCAAAATAAAAAGTTGTCAATCACCGCCCATTTTAAAAAGCGAGCTTCCCGTTACTGTGGACCGGGTTGACTTCATTCCCTTAAACGCTATCTTTTTGACCCGTACGCATGTTATAATCTTTTAGATTGAGTATTGGGAGGTAGTATGAATGATTCAAGTATCAGATGTTAGCTTACGTTTCGGAGACCGCAAGTTATTCGAAGACGTGAATATAAAATTTACCCCGGGTAATTGTTATGGATTGATCGGTGCGAACGGCGCGGGTAAATCAACTTTCCTCAAAATCCTTTCCGGGGATATCGAAGCGCAGACAGGGAATGTTTCCATGTCTCCTGGTGAGCGCCTCGCTGTTTTGAAGCAGGATCACTTTGAATATGAAGAATATGAAGTATTGAAAGTCGTCATAATGGGACATACCCGTCTTTATGAAGTGATGCAGGAAAAAGACGCTATTTATATGAAAGAAGATTTCTCTGATGAAGATGGCATGAGAGCCGCTGAATTGGAAGGCGAGTTCGCTGAATTGAACGGATGGGAAGCAGAATCGGAAGCCGCCATCCTGTTAAAAGGCCTTGGTATCGGGGAAGATCTGCATGCAAAGCAGATGTCCGAGCTTACAGGTGGAGATAAAGTAAAAGTTCTTCTTGCACAGGCATTATTCGGAAAACCCGATGTCCTGCTTCTTGATGAGCCTACCAACCACTTGGATATCCAGGCAATCCAGTGGCTTGAAGAATTCTTGATCAACTTTGAAAATACGGTCATCGTTGTATCCCATGACCGTCATTTCTTGAATAAGGTATGTACGCACATTGCCGACCTTGATTTTGGAAAGCTCCAGATTTATGTCGGTAACTATGATTTCTGGTATGAGTCCAGCCAGCTCGCTCTGAAAATGGCTCAGGATCAGAATAAAAAGAAAGAAGAAAAAATCAAGGAGCTCCAGGCTTTCGTTGCGAGATTCTCAGCCAATGCTTCCAAATCGAAGCAGGCGACCTCACGTAAAAAACTCTTGGATAAAATCTCACTTGATGATATCAAGCCAAGTTCACGCCGTTACCCTTATGTTCAGTTCAAGCCCGAGCGTGAAATCGGGAACGACGTATTAAGAGTCGAAGGGTTGACGAAAACGATCGACGGAGTCAAGGTCTTGGATAACGTCAGCTTCATCATGAACAAAGAGGATAAGATCGCTCTTGTAGGCGCTGATGAAATTGCAAAGACGACCCTCTTCAAAATCCTTGCAGGCGAAATGGAGCCTGACAGCGGATCGTTTAAATGGGGTGTAACTACCTCTCAGGCTTATTTCCCTAAAGATAACACGGAGTACTTTGAGGGATCTGAGCCTACATTGGTAGACTGGCTGCGCCAGTATTCCCCAGAAGATGAAAGTGAGACGTTCCTCCGCGGATTCCTGGGACGCATGTTGTTCTCCGGTGAAGAAGTGCTGAAGAAGCCGAGCGTTCTTTCAGGTGGGGAAAAAGTCCGCTGCATGCTTTCCAAGATGATGCTGAGCGGCTCAAACGTCCTGTTATTGGATGAGCCTACCAACCACTTGGATCTTGAGTCCATCACAGCATTAAATAATGGACTGATTGCGTTTAAGGGTGCCATGATCTTTGCTTCCCATGACCATCAGTTCATTCAGACGATTGCAAACCGCATCATTGAAATCAAGGATGGCGGAATCATTGATAAGCAGACGACTTATGATGAATTCCTTGAACTGAAAGCATCTCAAAAAGCGTAAATCACTATCCTTCATATATTTTATGCTGGATTGCAAAAAACCAATCAGGGCAGCTTCCCTGATTGGTTTTTTTGATGGTTGGATCTAACAGCGAACAGCTTTTTAGAGTGAACTATAAACAACGCTAATGATTTCCGTGCAGGACTCCGCTTTCCGCGGGTAGCTTGTGAGCCTCCTATTCTTATTAACGGGGAGAGGAACTGTCCAGCTCCAGGGCTTAGAGGAACATGTCATAAGCCAAACCGGCCAAGAAGGCAAAGAACGCCTTCGTGACCGATTCGTCTTATGCCACACACCTCTGAGCAAAGCCCTTCCGCATTTCTGATAGGAGTCTGCGTCTTGCACTCCAATCAACCGCTGGTAAGAGATAATATCTAAATGTATTTTCAAACTAAAAACCCGAACTAATATCCAAATTAGTTCGGGTTTTACTTATTTAAGACACTTTCTAATGCAATCTCTTTTTAGCAAGATATCCCTTTATCTGAAAATAGGATATTTCGTCGGGCAGTTCCTCTTTTATCGGCTTCAGGGGTTTTTCCCCTGTTTTGTTAACAGCTGATTCGATCATTGACTCTTCTTCATCGGTAAAAAAGCGGCTCCAATCATCCAAAAGCCCTTCTTCGTAGGAGCGGATAATATGATTTTCGATCGTTGCCGTACTCATTCCCCGAGCTGAAGCAATTTCTTTAATATCCTTATCTTCGCTGAACATTTTGAACGTGACCAAATGGGATGGGTCGTCTGATTGTCCCTTCCCCCTTGGTGTTGGGGATTCAGCCGGTTCTTCTTCAATCTTACGGGTATAGCCTTGATTGTCATTTAAGAAGGATTCGATTTCTTTCATGAATAATTCACCGTAGCGTTCGAGTTTACTTTCTCCGACTCCGCTGACATTGAGGAACCCAGCTTCATCAGAAGGCTGCTTCAGGCACATATCATGCAGCGTTTTGTCTGAAAAGATGACAAACGGAGGAACCCCTTCCTCTTTTGCAATGGCTTTTCTCAAATCCCTCAGGACCTGGAATAATTCGTCTTCATTCGATAAGACTGGGGCAGGGGCGACCTGTTTCTTGCGTGTAACCTTCCTTTCCCCTATTAAAACTTCCCGTCCTTTACTTGAGACTTTAAGTACCGGATAGCTTCCTCCCTCTACATCGATGATGCGTTCTGAAATCAAGTAGTCAATGAAGAGGCCGACTTCCTTTTGCGACTCTCCCTTCAGCAACCCGTATGTCGACAGCTTATCGAATCTGAAATCAAGGATTTTCTTTCCCTTAGAGCCGGTCAGCACGCCGCTGATCATGGAGGTGCCGAAACGTTCGTTCATCCGGATCATGCATGAAAGCACCATCTGGGCTTTGACCGTGACATCCTCCGACTCCCTATCATCCAGACAGTTGCTGCAGTGACCGCATTCACCCTCAGACTCTTCCCCAAAATAAGAAAGGATATAATTCTGAAGGCAGGTTTCAGTATGCACAAAATCCACCATGTCCCTCAGTTTCTGCAATTCATTATGATGAAGTTCCGGACTCATCACGTTCTGATCGATGATGTACCGCTGGGTCTGGATGTCCTGCGGGGAAAAGAGCAGGATGCATTCGCTTTCCACTCCGTCCCGCCCGGCACGGCCGGCTTCCTGATAGTACGCTTCCATATTTTTCGGGATTTGATAATGAACGACGTATCTTACATTTGATTTGTTGATCCCCATCCCGAATGCATTCGTGGCGACCATTACCATGATGGAGTCATTTAAAAACGATTCCTGCTGTTCGAGCCTGAGCGAATCGGACAGTCCGCCGTGATATTTCCCTGCCGGCACTCCCTTTTTCACCAAGTAATCATGCACATTTTCAACTTCCTTGCGGGTTGCGCAATAGATGATCCCTGACTGCTGGCTGTTCCTCCCGACATATTGACCGATCCAGCGTTTCCTGTCCTCACCTTTTAACACATTAAAGAAAAGATTGTTTCGCTGAAAACCAGTCAATACCTTGTTTTCTGAGGGGATATGCAGATGGTTGAGGATATCACGTTGAACTTGAGGGGTTGCCGTGGCGGTCAAAGCCAATATGACAGGGTGTGAAGATAGTTGATTCACTGCATCATAGATTCCCATATAGCTAGGCCTGAAATCATGTCCCCATTGAGATAAGCAGTGAGCTTCATCCACAGCGACCAGCGGTATCTCCAATGAATTGAGATAGCGGATAAATTGCGGGGATTCCAGCCGTTCAGGTGCTATATACAGCAGTTTGTATTCTCCGTATGAGAGTTCTTCCATCCGCTCTTCCACTTCGGCTGCACTGAGTGTGCTGTTTATGTATGTGGCAGGTATACCTTGGAATGTCAGCGAATCGACCTGGTCTTTCATTAAAGAAATCAAAGGAGAAATGACAAGGGTGACGCCCTCAAGCAGCAATGAGGGAACTTGATAACAAATTGATTTCCCTCCGCCGGTTGGCATGATACCGGCTGTATTCTTGCCTGATAAGACGTTGGATATGATTTCGTCTTGACCTTTTCTGAATTCTGAGTACCCAAAGTATTGTTTGAGTATTTCATGAGCATTTTCCAATCACTTTCAGCCTCCTTTCATTTTGCTTTCTTTATTGTAATCTACATTTTTCATTGTGCCAACTTATACACAAAAACAAAACGATCCAGGGGAAACATCCACTCCCCGGATCGCCGTCTAACCGATTATTTTCAGTTTTTGCTGTAAAATTTTTCACCTTCAGCCCATGTCTCCACAACTTGAATATGGTGAAGCTCATTTTCAGGGACTTCCAGAGGGTGGCGGTCGATGAGCAGGAAATCCGCCCTCTCTCCGATAGTCAGCCTGCCATGATTATGCTCTTCGTTTAATTCAATGAGTGTCGGTGTCGAGGTATAACCAATAAAAGCTTCGTCGACGGTAAGCTTTTCCTGGGGCTGCCAGCCGCCTTCGGGATTACCTTCAAAGTCAGTCCGATTCACTGCTGCGAAGATCCCTTCAAAAGGATTAAGCGACCCTATGGGCAAATCGGAACTGAGCGTAATCGGAACATTGTGATTGAGCATACTCTTGAACGCATCACAATAAGGCGCCAGCTCCTCCCCTACCCACTTTTCTTTCTTATCCCACTCACTGAGGAGGAATGAAGGCTGAGTCTCAATGACAGTGTGAAGCTTCTCTAACCGGTATAAAAGATCTTGACCAAGAGTTTGGGCATGGATGATCCTGTGACGAAGGGTTTCTGTATTCGCCTCAGGCTGCTCAAACGCGGTGATTGCCTGTTCCACCGCCCTGTCCCCTATGGCGTGCACTGCTACCTGCATGCCGTTCTGGCCTGCAAGCGATACAATATCATTCAGTTCCTGCTGTGAATAAACTGCATTCCCTGCCGTATCTTTTTTATCTTTATACGGGATTCTCATGGCAGAAGTATGAAGCCTTTGTGTCCCATCAAGGAACACCTTCACCGCTCCCACTTTCACTTTATCTGTGCCTTCACCGGTACGGAATGGATGAGATTCCAGATAGTCTTCCAAATGCTTCTTCTTAAAAATATAGTGATGCAGATAAGCCCTGATCGGAAGCTTTCCATCCTTTTCCAAAGAAGTATAGGCACTCCACAGCCTGTCGAATGAACCGATGAAGTTCAAATCTTCGGTGTGGATAGTGGTGATCCCATTTTTGAGAAGATGGGGGATACCGTCATTCAGTGCATCTATTGCATCTTGAGTGCTCCTGCTTCGAAAATGATGTTTGATATAATGAACTGCCGTATCTTTGAAGCGCCCTGTCCAGTTTCCTTCATCGTCCTTTTCCTTAAAATCGTCCGGGATGTCAGAAAACTCTTCTTCCTGCTCCAGTAGATCCATTACTTTATGATTGACAACACATTCATGCCCGTCCTGATGCAGAAAGAACATATATGTATGCAGATGCAGTTCATCGAGGTCCTTTGCCTGAAGGAGAGATTCCCGGTCAGTGAATGAGCTATCATCCAATCCTCTTCCCACAACCCAGTCACCGTCTTCCATTTGAGGATAATGTGAGCGCACTTCCTCCTTCATCTGTTCCCAGCCCGTAACATGCCTCAGATCTAATTCCCTCTTCATCAAGCCGTAGCGCAGGAAATGCATATGCGAGTCATGGAATGCCGGTGTCATGACCCTTTCCTTGCCGTCTACGACATGCGAGCCCTTTTCCTTCGTTCTGCCTTTCCGGATATTTCTTATTTTTCCTTCTTCAATGACCACATGATGGATCCCGCCTTCTCGTTTGAAATCCTGTCCATCATATAGGCGTACGTTATCAATGATCAATTCCAACATTCCTCCTTCGTTCTTCTATAGTTATTTCTACCAATAAGAGAGCATTTATAAACATAGCAGAAATTGCATGAAGCAAATAAAAACTGCAGAGGCGATGATCTCCTCTGCAGTCCTAAAAAAATCAGAACCACCTGAACGTGGTTTCTTCTGTCTTCTGTTCATCAGCTTCTGGTCTTGCTTCAGCTTCAGGTCTCTCAAGCTTCCAAAAGCTGTCCCATATTGAATGTTCATCCTTCTCTGGCATCGTCGGCACTTCTTTTTCCTTTTTGTTTTTACCGGACATGGTGCTCCCTCCTTTTACGCATAGTACACTACATACTATTCAGGAACAAAAAAAGCGTTTTAAAATAAACAAAAAAAAGAACCAATCAAATGATTGATTCTTTGCTCGATCAGGACGATTTCATCGTTGGGTGGGGATTATCCACGACCTGCAGTACTTTAGTCGATTTCTCCATATCAGCGTTGCAGAGCGGGCATTTAGGTGTATCTTCGCTCTTGAAGTTATCCCTCATCCACCCTTTGCAATCAGCGGAAGAACAGGCCCAAATTTCCGTTTCCTCAGTTTTTATTTCTTCTTCTACTTGATTTCGACGACCAAAAGCCATTGAATGTCCTCCTTTAAGATAAGCAGGATTTCCATGCCGGGCACGAAAAAACTGATTTGTGGTAATGTAGCTTAAGAAAAAATGATGTGGGTATATAATGAAAAGCCGGTTATTGTGTAGGTTTCATTCTGCGATTAATTCCATTATATCATACTTGCTTACATATTAATATATACAGCTGACCTATGGACTAGAACGGTACCCGTGAAGACTGGGTCACTTTTTCTTCTTCGACCGCGAAGAATCCGCCGGGGAACCGCCGGGCAATTCCCTTTTCGTCGTTCCCTGCCCTTCTGTCTGGGATGAACCTAACATTGCTTTTGATGGGTCTTCTTTCCTTTTGCTCATTTCCATCACCTCCGTTTCTTATGCTCCCCAAATACCTTCCTTTTTATGTAAAGATCAAATGACTTCCCACTCTTCAAATCAAGGCTGTTTTCTAAAAGATTGTTGCTTTTCGTAAATTGGCTTGCAGTCTAATGTGGCTTGTGGACGTGCTCTTTTCGAACCTAAGTTTAAACAACAGACGGACTAACAAACCGAAAATACCCAAGTTCCGGTATTTTCTAGTGTGCAAAGCAACAAAGTGTGCGAAAAGAGCCTAAATGAAAAAAGAATGCAGTAATCATCTGCATTCCTTTTAGCCGCCAGCCAATAACCCTTTTATTTCTTCCATCATTTCTTCATCGATTTCCATAGGCTGTTCGTCTTCAAACAAAATGATGCCGTGATAGATCTGCGCATCATCGTCACATGCTTCACAGAATTCCAGTTCTTCGGGATTCCAGAATGCAATTGATTGATAATTCTTGGTTTTTACATTGGGGAATATATTTCTCAGCCTTGAGATTTCAGTTTTATATTTTTCAACGGCCGCCGATTCCTCTACATATTCCCATGTTTGGACGATATCCTTTTGCCAGTCTTCAAAAAACCACCATGGTTCCGCATCGCTTCTGGTAAGTATCACTTTCCTTATTGGCTCCAATGCTTCACCCTCCTTATTCTTCCCAAACTATTTTACATTACTAATAACGAAAATCAAGAAAATCGTTTCGTAACTCCTCCATATTAAATAGACAAGTTCTCTCCCTTTCATGCATAACAATAAAATAATGGCTGTTCTATATATTTAAAAAGGAGGAAGAGAAAACTTGAAGTTTTTAGTATTGAAGAAATCATCCCTTATCGTTATCTTTTTCACCCTCTTAATTATCAGTCTGGGATCCATTTGGGCTTATAAATCACAGAATTCTTATCCGACGGTTTCATTGGATTCTGCCCATGTGCAGACATTCGAATTGGTGACCGGGGAATTCAAGTCGAAGACAGCCGATGGCCGGGAAATCGAGTCGTACCGCTGGGATCCCGGTACAATCGTCGTGGAAAAGGATAAACGCATACAGCTCCGGATCCATGGGGTAAACGGCAAAGCTCACCCATTCCATATTGAAGGGACAAACATCAAAGGCACGGTTGAAAAAGGCAAAGAAACCGTTGTCGATGTCACATTCTCCAAAGAAGGCACCTACCGCATCATTTGTGAAACCCACACAACGATGGAACAAAGCGGCCCGATGATCGGGTATATCATTGTGGATTAAAAGAAGAGTATTTGAGAAATAGAAAAAAACCCGAACCAAATTGCGTTATATGAGGCAATTTGGTTCGGGTTTTATATATTATTTAATGACAGTGAAATTTGGATTATAGCATGAACTAGCGGTTGATTGGAGTGCAAGACGAAGACTCCTAACAGAAGAGCGGAAGGGCTTTGCCCAGATGCGTGTGGCATAAGACGAACCGGCCTGGAAGGCGCTCTTTGCCTTCTTGGACGGTTTGGCTTATGACATGTGCCTCTACCCCCTGCAGCTGGACAGGTCCTCCCCGCTGATCCAGCGATAGGAGGCTCAAGGTCTATCCTCGGAAAGCGTAGTCTTGTACGGAAATCATTAGCGGTATTAAGAACCAGCCAAGTCTAATATTCCCGCTCCCTTAATCTCATCATTGATATACCTGCTATCACTAGAATAATCATATAAAGAAATACTGGATAGAAAAAAGATGAATACTCCCATTCACTATGTCCGGCGGAGTGACTGTTCGATGCCAGAACCTGCTGCTTTTTATCAGAGTGGTTAACAGGCTGGAGCTTGGTGGAAGCAATCTCTTCATTGTCTTCGTTAAATATCGTCAACATTCCGTTTTTATCGACCACTTCATTCACAGATTGGTTGAACGGCTTCGTGTAATAGAAATCTGATTGCAACTTGTATGAGCCGTTTTCTGTTTGAAAGTCACTGTCCTTCGAAACATACGTCCGCGTAAACTGATTTAAACCGTAATCAAGGAGTGCCCGGGTATCCGCATATATAGCTCTTTTACTCTGCGCATCCATCGTCACGGCGACAACCGATACACCATCATTTTCAGCAGAAGTCACAAGGGTATGATTGGCTTCGGGTACAAATCCGTTCTTCCCGCCTATCACTTCGGGATAAGGCATTTCTCCCTTGACCATTTTATGGTGGTTATACAGGGTGGTATTCCATCCTTCAGAGGACCATTCAAGTGATTCGATATCAAAGAGTGCCCTGAATGCATCGTTTTTCGTTGCATAGCTTGTGATCTTGGCCATATCGTAGGCCGTCGTATAATGATCCTTATCATAAAGCCCGTGGGGATTCACGAAGTGTGTATCCTTCACCCCGACTTCATCCTTCAGGAATTGATTCAGCTTCTCTGTGAATTCTTCCACCGATCCCACCGTATGCTCCGCGATCGCGACGGCAGCATCATTCCCCGAGTTGACCATCAACCCCTGAAGCAGCTGATGCATGGATATCTTCTCTCCGGGCAGCAGATAGACAGTGGATCCTTCCGTCCCGGCTGCTATTTCACTGACTGTGACTGTTTCATCAAGGCTGCTGTTTTCAATCGCATATATAGCTGTAGCGATCTTCGTAATACTGGCAGGGTTCATTTTCTTATGGGCATCCTTGGAGTAAAGGATGCTCCCCGTTTCTGAATCTATCAATACAGCCGATTTACTAAAGAGTGCATCAGGCTTTTTTACTGTATTCACTTGTGCCGATGCCATAGTCGAAAATCCCCAGAAGAGCATGATGGTCATCAGCAATAACGTTTTTTTCATATCTTCACACACCTGTCCCGTCAATCTACTAAACCATTTTATCAAAAAAATGATACTTTAATCACAAATCCCCGATTTGTTATATAAATGAAAGAATGATGTCAATTCCTTACAAAATAAGTGACTTTATACATCCTGGGAAGTATGCCCGCAGCTCCCTCTTCTGGTACAATAATAGTAACTGCATGAAACTTTTTCAGTCACTTCCACGTATAAAAGGTAAGCATTCTATTAAGGGGTAGATGAAATGAATACTTTTTTGCACTTTCTCTTAAGAAGTGTTGTCTCCATTACAATCGGCACAACTAGTTTTGCGGTGTATTTACTTGCATTTGATATCGGATTCCCACTCACTCTGCTTGCAGGGACCGCGACCGGAATCGCATCCTTTTTTACCATAAAGGAAATTCAGCGGAGCGTTTGGCTTAACAAAAAAGGTTTGACGAGAAAGGAATATCGATACATCGGCAAGAATTTAAAAGAAGCGAAGGAAAAAGTCAAACGGCTCCAAAAACAGCAGCTTAAAGTGCGGTCGCTTGGTGCTTTCAAGCAGATCCTGGAGATCAACCGGCTGACTAGGAGAATCTTTCAATTGGTGTCAAAGGACCCCAAGCGTTATTACTCGGCTGAATCCTTTTTCTACTATAACCTGGATTCAGTTGTTGAACTGACAGAGAAATATACATTCCTTGCTTCACAACCGGGCAAAAGCCAGGAGACGTTCCTTTCCCTCCAGCAGACCCGATCCACCCTGGATGAACTGATTGACTCCCTGGAGAAGGATCTGCAGATGGTGGTGGCAGATGATATGGATCATTTGAAAATGGAATTGACTTTCGCTAATAAACATCTAACACAAAATAAAGATTTAAAATAGATGATGGAGGTTTTATGATGGAACAACGTCAAGAGCTTAACGAGCTGGATCAGCTCCTTTCCAACCCCTTCTCTGATGAACAGGAAAGAAAATCCGAAACTGCGCCTGCTTTATTGGACCGTCTGCCGAAAGAACAGCAGGCCAAGGCCAAACAACTTGCAGAGCAGATCGATTACAAGGACTACGAGGCTATACTGAAATATGGGACAGCAGCACAAAACCAGCTGTCGAGCTTCTCCCATTCCATGCTTGAGCATGTGCAGAAGAGGGATATCGGGCCGATCGGGGATGTATTGAGCGACCTTATGAAAAAATTGGAGCAGATGAATCCTGATGAACTGAATTCAAAGCAAAAAGGGATCTTCAAAAAATTGTTCCGGAAAGTATCCTCTTCGATCCAGGAGGTACTCTCTAAATATCAGAAGATCGGATCCCAGATCGACCGCATCTCTGTAAGACTGGAACATTCTCAAAAGACATTGCTCGATGACAACAGGCTGCTCGAAACACTTTATGATAAGAATAAGGATTATTTTCAGGCACTGAATATTTACATCGCCGCAGCGGAAATCAAACGGGATGAGATTCAGAACACCCTCCTTCCTTCGCTTAGGAGAAAAGCAGAGGAATCGGGTGACGAATTGATTTTCCAGGAAGTGAACGATACGATGCAGTTCCTGGACCGCCTCGACAAGAGGATCCACGACCTTAAACTGAGCAGGCAGATGACGATTCAATCCGCTCCGCAAATCCGTTTGATCCAGAATACCAATCAGGCTCTTGCGGAAAAGATCCAGGCGTCCATCCTTACTGCGATCCCGCTCTGGAAGAATCAAATTGCGATCGCCCTCACCCTTTTAAATCAGCAAAAAGCGGTGACGGCCCAGAAGCAGGTTTCCCAGACCACCAATGATCTTCTGTTGAAGAACTCGGAAATGCTGAAAACTAACAGTATCGAAACCGCTAGAGAAAATGAACGGGGCATCATCGATGTGGAAACCCTCAAGAAAACCCAGGAAAATTTAATCGCCACAATCGAAGAGACATTGACCATCCAGGCCGAAGGACGCCAGAAGCGCCTCCAGGCAGAACAGGATATGGCCGTGATGGAACAGGAGTTAAAACAAAAGCTGATGGAAATCAAAAAATAAGAGGTGCCCGCGGGCGCCTCTTATTTTTCTTCACTATTGACAATCTCATCGGTAATCGCATCATACTGCTTTTCTGCAAGGGTACTTGATATGATCTCTTCTTTTTCAAGTTTCGCAATTGCATCGTATTCGGCATAAAGGGCATGCTTTCTTAATGTTGATAGTTGTTTTTTCTTTAATTCCGGATATGTTTCATACAGTTCATTCAACTGTGCCCTTATGATATCAATTCTTTTTTTGTACATTTCCATCATTTCTTCAGAAACCGGGTCGGTGATATAGAGTTTCTGTTTCACTCTGTGAATCTCAGATATGGCCGTTTCATAACGATGAACATGGGATAACAGCTCCTGGAATTCACCATGTTCTCCCCCTTCGGCTTTTACACCCATCAACGAAATCAGCGGCTTTATGGTCAACCCCTGTACGACCAGGCTGAAAAGCACGACACTGAATGCAAGGATCAGTACGTCCTCCCTTGCCGGGAAGTCCCTAGGCAGACTGAGGACGAGAGCGACTGAGAGGGAACCCTTCAATCCGCCCCAATTCAAGATATGCTTCCAGTTGTGCGGAAAATTATTGATCAGCGACAGACTAGTATACACAGCGATACTCCTCGCAACCAGGACGATTCCAATCGCGGCAAAAATCAGCGGCCATTTATCAACAAGATCGATCCTGGTGATTTCGAGGCCGACCATCAGGAAAACAAGTGAATTCGCCAGTAATGCAGCGACGTCCCAGAAACTGCTGATGTTCAATTTTGTCGTCGGGCTCATACCGATTTTCCCGCCGTAGTTTCCGAAAATCAGGGCAGCGATCACGACGGCAATGACCCCTGATGCATGAACACTTTCTGCCATCAGGAAGGATCCGTAGAAAAGAATGATACTGAATATGATTTCTAGCGGATAATCATCGAAGTATTTTGTAAGGACGGAAAATGCATATCCTAGTGAACCCCCGATGATGACTCCCAGCGATACCACCCGTATGAATTCCCATAACCCGCTGCCTAGCCCAGCCCAGCCAGCGTCTATGTATGTGAGTAAATAGAACGCGGAAATATTAAATAATACCACGGCCAGCCCGTCATTGAATAAGCTCTCCCCTTCAATGACGACAGCGAGCCTCTTCTTTACCCCGACACTTTTAAAGATGGAAAGGACACTGACAGGATCAGTCGCACTCATCAACGCACCGAAGACGAATGCCGCCGGTACAGGAAGGTCAAAGAAATAATACGCTGAGAACCCGATGATCAAGAAGGATAGAAACGTTCCGCCGAAGGCCAATGCCATTACAGGCTCCTTATTTGAATTCAATTGAGAATAAGGCAGCTTTAAAGCTGCCTCCCCAAGTAATGCAGGAAGGAAAAGGGTGATGATGACAAAGTTGAAAACCTCCCCTTCCGTAATGAAATCTTTAAGGGGTTCCAATACTGGAATATTAAATAGCCCGATCAATGCACCTATAATGACCAGTGCAATCGGATAAGGCTGCTTCAGCTTTTTTGCGAATGCGGTGATACCTGCCGCAATCATAACCATTATCAGGCCCAATTCGAATATATGATGAAAATCGATTTCTTCCATGACGTCCCCTCCAATAAATACCATCATTCTCTTATGGTACATTAATTGCCTTTCTGGGAAAATCTAAACCTTATTTCAGCTTTGGTCACTGGCAGCCTCTTGCTGCTTCAAAGGTTTTTCAAAGGTTTATGCTTAATGGCAGAAGCCAATTCGCCATTGAGGATTTTGCCCCTGTCATGGAAAAGCTTCCACGCACCGGTTTTACGGCAACAACCTAAAGATTATTCGACAAGTGGCTTGAAAAACGTATAAAGTGGCTTGTAATTTTAAAATGCGGCTTTTAAATCTTGAAAGTGGCTCGTATATTTTAAAAGTGGCTTGTAAATCTTGAAAGTGGCTCGTATATTTCCTTATGCAGGAATTTTGACGACTGGTGACAGCTCTTTCCCTGCTTTTAACCATGAAACCATCCACATTTTGAATCTTGAGACCCTTTTTTCTTACAAAAATTGAGTAAGTCGACCTAACATTGCTAAAAAGACCCATCGTCAAAATCGCTGATGATGTAACGAGCCCTGCACCTGTACCTTTTGAATCGGACTAAGGATCACGGTCTGCCCTCAGAAAGCGAAATTCCGCACCTAAAACAAGAGCCGGTCCCGACTATAAACATAATGACTACTCCTAAACATAAAAAAACCCGAACTAATTACCCTCATGAAAAGGCAAATTAGTCCGGGCTTTCCCTTTCGCATCATCTTCATCAAGTCAGATGCTTTTATATAACAATTTCCGAAGCAGCGGGAATAACACATCCGGGAGTTCCTCGATCTCGGAAACAAGGATGCTGTAATTGCCGTATATGTTCTGGATGGTATTACGCTGTCCTTCATCAATCGGTCCATTCGATAGGAAAACGTTGATGACTTCTATTCCCTGCTTCCTTGCATCCAATACAGCTTCATGCGTATCGACGATCCCGTTTTGATCATATTCCATCGCTGCGGGTTCGCCGTCTGAAAAGACAAGCAGGAATTTCTGGTTTTCGTTCCTTCTTAATATCCGCTCAGTCATCAATCGAATGGCAAACCCGTCCCTGTTGTCTTCTTCAGGCTCGAGCTGCATGATTTCCGCTCCTGAGGCTGGCTTTAAAGAAGATGTGTAATCCAATACAGGCTTCAGATAGTTAGGCTGATGAGTCTTTGTTGCCCGATTGGTATCTTCCCAGAATCCGACCACTTCATGAGGTACGCGGACAGACTTCAGCGATTCATGAAATAAAGTGATTCCCTGCTTCGTTTGATCCATTTTATCGAACATCGAACCTGAGCAATCGACCAGGAGGGAGAAGACTGCATCAATTTCAGATGATGGGTTCTGTTTTTTATAGAACAGTCTTGGATTATCATCTGTCAAAAAGCGGAGCAGCTTCTTATTCAAGCGTCCGAAGTGCAAATCAGACCGGGGCTGGATCCGTTTATGCTCCAGCGTCTTTTCAATCATTTTTTTCAATTTTTTCTGTAAGGGAGCAATGGCAGATTTATAATTACCGTAAACACTCTGCTCTTCAGCTGTCGGTATTTCCGGGTAAAGGAAGTAAGGGAGGGCAAATCGATTATCCTTCCCGTACTTATTTTCCCCTCCGCCATTCAATTCTTCATGTTCTTTCTCTGCTGCTCTTACGTTTTGATATTGTTCTCTTTCGGTCTCTTGAGCTGACCCCTGCACCATCGCCAGGGCCTGGTCACCATCGTCGCCTTCGCGGACGCCTTCACCCATTAGGTCTGACTGCGAGCCCTGATCCAGATCGAACTGTAAAAAGGATTCACCTTTGTCTTCTGTTTCCCTGTGCCAGGTACGAAACTCTTCATCAATCACTTCTTCATCACCTGTGCTTTCTTCCTCAAGGACATCCTGATTCGCCAGTGGATCCTTTCGTTTAAGGTCCTCAAAGGTATCGACAGGAATATCATTTTGTTCATGTGCATCTTCAGGGAGATGAAAGTATTCATTGAGCATATCTTTCTTCACAATCTCCTCGACCACTTCAATGATCTGAAGGCAGATACCGACTACATCGGCGGTCGAATTCGTTTCGTAAAACCTTGTGATTGCTGACTGCATATATGGCATGGCCAAGTCGATTTCCTCATTAATTGCGGGTGCTTCCTCCAAAGGGGACTGGGCATTCAATAATAGAAATAAAGCATTGAACAATGAGTCAGTGAACACACTCTTGGTCAAATTCACTTTTAACTGTGCCTGAAAATATTGCCGGTACAGCTCTCTTCTTGTGTAGAATACCTGTTTTGTCCCAGGTCTTTTGGATTTACAGATTTCCTCCAGGCGCAAATCCTCCCCCATGACAAACAACTGTTTTGCAAATTTTGGAATGGAAGTCTTCTTGATTTTCCGGATGTAGTTCCCCACTGTTTCATTATCCGTTTCAGATAAATTTCCCACAGTTCGCAGATACACATCGCTTTTTAAGCCGTTGACTTCATCCATTCTTTTTCGATGATCCCAAAAATGGCTGACATAGACGATTTGCTGCTTATAATCAACATAAGAAAACGGACCGTATTTCAGTTCCATATCCCCGTTTCTGGCAAGTGTCTTCGCTAAATCCGCCATTTCCATAAATAAAAATGAGTCAATGGTTTCATCGTTGAATTGTATGAACCTTTCCATTATCGATCCCTCACTCAAACAAGGTTTCCGCTATATTTTTTATAGCCGCTTTCTCCCTCTCATCTTCCAGCTTATCAATGATACCGCGCTGGATGGCGCGCTTTGCCGGCAAGTAAACGGCAAGATCGCATGCATCGAGTAAGGCACGGATGGAAGCAGCCTCTTCTGAGACTTGACCGTTTTTCACCTGAACCAATAAATCAGAAGACAGCTCGACGAAAGTATGGATCAGCTTCTCATTTTTCAACTGGCTCTGACTTTTAATGACTTCCTTCAGAACGTCTCCTTCAATATACGGGACATCCACAACGACAAACCTGTTTTTCAATGCTTCATTCAAAGGAACTGTCCCTACATAACCCTCATTGATTGCTGCAATGACTCCGAATGCAGGAGACGCTTTTATTACTTCTCCCGTGAATGGATTCGTTATGCTTCTCCGGTAATCAAGTACACCGTTCAATATCGGCAGGGTTTCGGGCTTGGCCATATTGATTTCATCAATATATAATAGATGACCTTTCTTCATTGCCTGAATTACAGGTCCTTCGATAAATTCAATTGAGTTTTTCCCGTTCTTTTCAGAAATCGTCTTATATCCGAGCAATGCTTCTGCATCCAGATCCACTGAGCAGTTAATGCTGTGCATCGGCTGCGAGAAAATGGAAGAAAGGGTATCGGACAACTTGGTCTTTCCTGAACCTGTCGGACCTTTCAGGAGCAGGTTTTTCCCCATTGATAATGAGATGATGCTGTCTTCAATAATGTGGCCGTCACTCGATGAGTATCCTCCTTCACCGATCAGGAATCCATACTCTGTGCTGTTGAATTGGTCTCTTCTTTCATTTATGATTTCAATCACCGATTGCGGTAAAGTAGTTTCGTGATTCATCCATGACATCCTTTCAAATGGTCTACTAGACACATCATACATGTAAGAGCGCTTTCACTGCAAAAAAAGTATATCACGGGACTGCGGGGCATAACCGAAAAGCGGAGGCGGCTCGCCCAGAGACGACAAGCATAAGATGAACTTACCGAAAGGCGCTCTTTGCCTTTTTGGTCAGTTTATCTTATGACCTCGAGCCCCTAGCCGCCTTAGCTGGACAAAAAAAATATCCTGGTCGGATGTTTAAAAAGTTTATACTGTAAAGTCCATGCGCGTAAAACTTCGATGAACGTGCATCCCTGCTTTTTGATAAACGATTGTCGCGTCTGTAAGGGATTCACTGTCTACGGATAGAGCTGCAGTGTTCATACCCCTTTCCTTCAGGATGGTGAATGCATGATGGAGCAGGATTGTTGCGTATCCTCTGTTCCTGCAGTCTTTTCGCACACCCAAATGGGTTATTTCACCCAGCCCAGACTCATCATTGACTGTGCACATAATAAAGCCGATCGGTTCATTCTCTTTTTTCAATAAAAACCAGAGGCTTGGATCAAATAGTTCCCTTTGAAACCTTTTCTTGAAATCTTCAAGGCTCGTTGGGTGGTAATCGTAATGATCGGAGAAAACCTCTTCAAATAACTCATGCAGCATTTCGGTTTCATCCAAACTGAAAGTCGACAATACCGGCCCATCCTCTTTATCTGGCAATTTCACGTTGTAATCCGTTAAATCCATGTTCATTTGAAACCAGTGCCGGACGGGAGTGAAGCCATAATCTTCAAGAGTTTTGCTTTCCGTTTCAAGATTGGCAGATAAAACGATGACTCTTTCATCTCTCTCGTTCTCTTTTTTACTGACAGCTGAATGAACAAGTTCCTTCAGCAATTCATTCATCATAACACCCATCTCTTCTTCAGGGTAAACCATCAGAAGAGACGGAAGACGGTGGTCTTTTACGGTCAAAAGTGAGAATCCGGCCAGCTTCCCTTCTTTCCAAAGGGCTTTACGGTCGTTTTCATCAATGGTCGTCAGTATTTCCCTTACTTCCAATTCGCTTGTCTGCCTCTCTCCGTAAACCTTCTCTTCATACTCCAAAAATAACTGAAAGATTGTTGGCAGATCTTCAAGCTTCGCAGGCCTGATTGTGTATGCTTGCTCCCTCATTACGATCCCCCCAGAAAGTAAAAAGCTGATTCCCGTCCGTTTGAAGAAATCAGCTTTACGAAAATATTATTTTATTTCTTCGAAGTACTCTTTATAAAAGCCGCCCATTTTTCCGCTTTCATCGATTACAAAGTAGTAATCTTCAGATTCATTTTTCACTTCGTATTCTTTGCCGATTTCCAGCACATTCGCAACGGTGTATTTTTTGGCATCGGTATGTACACATTTCACTTTTTTCACTGCACTATTTTCTGTCCATGTATGATGTATCATCAGAATCCTCCTAAATGCGTTTGTATTCAGTATATTCTTCCCCAAAGATTTGTTCAACAGCAAACTTTCTGCAGTATCCATTCTCTTTTTAAGGATTTATCACAAATCACCTGTAATGAAGAGGCATGACATGGTATATTATAGGAGAATCCAAGTTGAAAGGCGCTATTCAATGAAAAAAGTAATGCAGCAGATTTTTTTGATTTCCCTGCTTCTTCTCGCCTGGTATATGACTACCCACAGACCGTCAGAAGAACAATTCTATGCCTGGCTTGAAGAGGAATATCAGATAGACTGTAAAGAGAAGGTATCGTGTACAAGAAAAGCAGAAGAAAATTCGGTGTACACATTGATTGAAACCGGCTCTACAATCAAAAAGGGATACTTACTGTTTAATACAGTAGGGAAAGTTTACGAGGATCAAAACGGCGATAGATTCACTATTAAGGCAATCGGGGTTTTTGGAGATTACTTCACGATCATTGATGATTCATCCACACACAGTTAAACCGATTTAACGGATATCGTTAAATCGGTTCATTTATTTTCGATATCTGATTCTTTTCCTGAGGACTGAAGGATACTTTCTCTTTAACAATTTCAGCAGGACGTAAATCAGAATACAAGAAACAAGGACTCCAGCAACGATGCCTGCTTTTAAACTGACTTCTTCCACGATCCGGCGAAAACTCTTCGGAAAATACCTTCCGATCTGAAAGTATACGAGGGCCCATACAAAGGCAGAAGGGGCGGCATATATGATGAATTTTATAAGCGTTATGCCTTTAGCTGTGCCCGCGATATAAGGCATCACAAGTCGGACCCCGGGGATGAAATAACTTATAGAAATAGCGAATGACCCATATCTCTCAATCCAGTTTTCACCCTTTTCCATAAGGGTCTGCATCTTCCCGTTTTTGAACTTCCGGATCATCAGTCTTGTTCCAAAACGGTCACCTGCAAAGTACCCGAATATACCATAGCTCAATAATCCGCTGTACATAAATAAAAACGAGGTGTAGGGATCGAAATGTCTCCACTCTGTAAGATATCCCGCGAAGGCAGCTGCTATCTCGTTCGGTACCGGTAACCCGAGGAATACAATCCAGCTGAATAGAAACATTGCGATATACCCGTATTGGTCCACCAGCTCAAGTAAGAGATCCATCTTGCACCTCGTTTCTATCCAGGATGTAGTGCATTTTACACGTTTGAAATATGGACATTAGATGCTCCTGAGAACGATGAATTTTTGTGACTCATTCAGAAGTTTCGGGGTCTTTCAGTAAATTCTTGACCTGTTCTTCGACCATCCCCAAATCTATGAGCTGCTGCTGCAACTTCGAATGATAGGCAGCACTTACATGGGGAAGGCTCCCTCTTAGAATTTCCCTGGCATAGTGTTCAGGGGGGAGTACTTCATCAAATTTCGTTTTAACAATAAATGTGAGGACATCTTGATAAACCTCTCCGCCTATCACTACATCCACGAAAGCCGCTCTGTACCAGCCGGGCGCGACTCCTTCTCTTGTAAACAGATACTCTACCGCGTCCTGGGGAATATCGTAAACGACTCCTTCCATCTTTCCGCCATCTTCAATGATATCTCCGCGTCCGCCGTCAGCCACTTTGAAAAGATACTTCATTGAGTATCCATCCAAGGAGCCCGCTCCCATGCATTTTTTAAAATGATGATCCACTTTTGCAAGTTTAAAGCGGTCGTCGTCCATACAGGATCCATAAGCAAAATACAATATCCTCTCCGGCTTTTCCTGAATGAATCGGTGAACCTTCCAATCGCCTGAGGAAATTTCGGTTTGAAATAATTTTCCTTCAAGCCCATAGTAAACAAATGCTTCAATCGGCCCGCGGTCCGTATTTACTTGCTGCAGCTGCCGGTTGTACAGGTTTTCCTCTCTGCCTTCTATATAATCCTCGATTTCATCGAGTTTGGCGAGTAGCTCTTCATTTATCTTATATATTTCGCCATAAACGGTCCCTTCCCCTTCTTTAAGGGCTGGGTATCCATTGCCGGTGTCATATAATGTGCCTTGGGTCCAAGCTTGTTCATATTGTAATGGTGCATCTTTTAAAAGTGAATGATTTTCTTCGTACCTTCTTAATGTTCCGTAAACGAAAACGTTCAAGCTGTCTCTCCCCTTTATCTATAATGAATAGATTCATTTTATCAAATTCTGTTTGATTTTTCAGTGAAATAGATTTATTGCCTTATTTGATAACTTTTCAGACTTTCAAATAGAAAAAGTGTATAAAACCCAAACAAATCAAGTGAAGACTTCTGATACCGCTAATGATTTCCGTGCAAGACTTCGCTTTCCGCGGGTGACCCGTGAGCCTCCTCGGCTTCGCCTTGCGGGTCTCACATTGGTCACTTCTCCCGCAGGAGTCTTCGTCCTGCACTCCAATCAATCGCTGGAATCGGTTTTGAATTTGGATAACTACTCAAATAAATCATTTAAATATTTGTAGAGACTTCTCTTAGTACATCTTGCCCTCAAATCAATCGCTATATCAAGCTGCAAGACATAATCATCACAAAAAAATCCAAACTAATTTGAACCCCTTAGATTCAAAATTATAGTTTGGATTTTTTTCACCTAGCATCCTATTTCCCAGTGTCTTCAAGAATGCACTTTAATATTCATTTATCCCTTGGGAGTGATTGCTTGTTGGGCTTGTTCTTTGAGTTTGAATTTTTGGATCTTTCCTGATGCGGTCATCGGGTAGGAATCTGTAAATTCAATGAATCTTGGAATCTTGTGGCGTGAAATTTTGCCGCTGCAGTAATCTCTGATTTCACCGGTGGTTGCGGATTGCCCTTCTTTTAGAATGATCCAAGCCATTACTTCTTCACCGAACGTTTCATCCGGGATTCCGATTACCTGAACATCGAGTACTTTGGGATGCGAGTACAAAAACTCCTCAATTTCACGTGGGTAGATATTTTCACCGCCTCTAATGATCATATCCTTGAGCCTGCCAGTGATCCTGCAATAGCCGTACTCATCCATCACGGCCAGGTCCCCTGTGTGCAGCCATTCATCATCGTCGATGGCCGCTTTGGTCGCTTCTTCGTTTTTGTAATAGCCTTTCATTACGTGATATCCCCTGGTACAGAGCTCCCCCTGTGTACCTGTGGGTACTTCAAGGTCGGTCCCCGGCTCCACAATTTTAACTTCCACGTTGGGAAGTGCCCTGCCGACTGTTTCCACCTTCAATTCGAGGGGATCATGGGTACGGGTCTGGGTGATGACGGGCGAGGATTCCGTCTGACCATAGGCGATGGTGATTTCCTCGGCACCCATTTTATTCATGACATCTTTCATGACTTCGATCGGACAGTTGCTTCCTGCCATGATCCCGGTTCTCAGACTGCCGAGGTCATATCGATCGAAATCAGGCAGATTCAATTCCCCGATGAACATGGTGGGAACCCCATGCAATGCCGTGCACTTTTCATCTTGTACGACCTGGAGTACTTGAGATGGATTGAATTCCTGCACGGGTATCATGGCAGCACCGACAGTCACACAAGCAAGCGTCCCCATCACGCAGCCAAAACAGTGAAAGAATGGGACTGGTATGCACAAGCGATCTTCACTGGTCAATCTCATACAGCCGGCGACATTATACGCGTTATTCACAATATTCGAGTGAGTCAGCATGACACCTTTTGGAAAACCGGTCGTCCCCGAGGTATACTGCATATTAATGACTTCCTGTGGCGCCAGGCTCCCCATCCTATTATCCAGAGATTCATCATCCACTTCTCTTCCCAGTGCCATGATTTCGTCCCACTTGAACGTGCCTGGAAATTTCTTATCTCCCATCACAATGACATTTTTTAATTTTGGCAGTTTTTCACTATGTAATTTGCCAGGTTCAGAGTCTTTTAATTCAGGACAGATCTCATAAAGCATTTTGATATACGAGGCCCCCCGGTATTCTTCCATCAAGATGATGGTCGTGCTGTCAGACTGCCTTAACAGGTATTCGAGTTCAGCTGTGCGGTAATTTGTATTGACTGTTACCAGGACCGCTCCCATCTTACCTGTTGAAAACTGACTTAAGATCCATTCAGGTGTATTTGAAGCCCAAATGGCAATATGTTCACCCTTTTCGATGCCGAGCTTCATGAAACCCCTTGCTGCCTGTCTGCATTTCTCGTTCAACTCTTTATAAGTCCATCTTAAACCCCTGTCAGCATAAACCACTGCATCTTTGTTTGGCTGTATACGTGCTTTTTCTTCAAGCAGTTCCCCAATAGTGGTTTCCAGAATGTCCGTCAATTCAAATATCCCCCTTAGAATGGTATCGCTTACATTAAAAAATATGATATGCGTGTATATTATCACAAAAATTAAAATTTTCAAACTAATATAATTTAAAAAAAGATCAAACTATTTCTTTAGACAAATAACCAAATAAATAAACGACTTTCTACAAAATATCTTAAAATGCTACTTTTGAAGGAATTTAATAAAAACTCTTTTCAAATAGGCAGTTTCTATGTAAAATATAGAGAAAATATAGAAAATTCTATATTTTAAACATTCCTAGGAGGTTGGTCATGAAAATCTTAAGTAATGAACAGTTAGTGGCAGCTTATCGCGATGCTGAGAAGCAAGGGAATGATCAAGATTGGATTCAATTATTAAGAAAAGAGATCCGCACTCGAGGGTTGAAGCCTTTTAGGAAATCATGACAACCGTAAACAAGATAAAACAAAAACAAATGATTCTCATCCCCTGAGAATAGTTGGTTGACAGACTCCTGCCAGGAGTCTGTCTTTTTCATGTTCACTTCGTGATGCCCGGTTTTTTCGAATATTTTTTCTCCAGATGCTTCATTTGGCTGTAATCGAGTAAGCCTATCTTATTCAATATATAAGCACAGTATATCAGTCTCTTTGCTCGCCGGTCCTTCATGATTCCACCCCTTTTTACCCAAGGAAAAATATTTTCCTATTTCTATATTTTATGCAGATAGTAAAAATCAGTGAGGCCTGTCACAAAAAAAAACCGGTACACACGAAGCGTACCGGCAAACACATTCATCTATATTCAGTAAGGTAAAACTTATCCTTCAAGCAGTAAATCTTCAGGGTTTTCAAGAAGGTTCTTGATTGTAGCCAGGAATCCTACCGCTTCTTTCCCGTCAATGATTCGGTGATCATAAGAAAGCGCGATATACATCATTGGGCGGTTCTCCATGTTCTCTTTATCGATCGCTACAGGTCGGAGCTGGATTGTATGCATTCCCAGGATACCTACCTGAGGTCCGTTTAAGATCGGTGTGGATAATAACGAACCGAATACTCCCCCGTTGGTGATGGTGAAGGATCCGCCTTGAAGATCGGACAGTGCAAGCTTGTTATTTCTTGCTTTTGTTGCAAGCTCCATGATTTCGCCTTCAATTTCTGCAAAGTTCTTGCGGTCGCAATTTCTTACAACCGGTACTACAAGACCATCATCCGTTGATACAGCAACACCTACATCGTAATACTTCTTAAGGACGATTTCATCGCCGTCAATTTCTGCATTAACGTAAGGATATTTTTTCAGCGCCGCTGTTACAGCTTTTGTGAAGAAGCTCATGAATCCAAGTCGAACATCATGATCTTCAAAGAATTTGTCTTTTTTGCGCTTTCTCAATTCCATGACGGCAGACATGTCAATTTCATTGAAAGTGGTCAGCATTGCAGCTGTCTGTTGTACTTCTACAAGACGCTTCGCAATGGTCTGTCTTCTGCGGGACATTTTTTCACGAACGACCGGCTTACCGTCATCTTTCTTGGCAGGAGCTTTCTTTGCTTCCTGAGCAGGCTTAGCAGGCGCGGATGCCGGCTTGTTCTCATACGCTTCGATATCTTGCTTTCTCACTCTTCCAAGCGGGTCGGTAGGTACTTGAGAAAGGTCGATTCCTTTTTCACGCGCAAGCTTACGGGCTGCAGGAGAAGCGATCGGACGATTTTTTTTATCGTCTTTTGATGCAGGAGCTTCTTCTTTAGGAGCTTTCTCCTCAGCTTTTTCCTGCTGCTGTGGTTCCTCTTTTTCTTCTTTTTTGTCTGCAGGTGCCGGAGCTTCCCCGCCTGCTCCCACAATTGCGATGACCTGACCAACCTCTACAGTGTCACCTTCATCGGCTTTTAGTTCTTGAATGGTGCCCGCTTCTTCAGAAATCACTTCTACATTTACTTTATCTGTTTCTAGTTCTACGATGTATTCGCCTTTTTCAACATAATCGCCAGGCTGCTTCAACCATTGAGCAATCGTACCTTCTGTAATTGATTCTGCCAATTCTGGAACTTTGATTTCTGCCACTGTGATGTCCTCCTCTTTCTTATCGAGTTAACGCTTCGCTAATGATACGTGCTTGTTCTTTTTTGTGTACAGTAGGTTCCCCTTCAGAAGGACTTGAACGTCTTCTGCGTCCTACATATTGAACGTCAACACCTTCTGATGCCAAGTCACGCAGTCTTGGTTCAACAAATGTCCATGCTCCCATATTCTTCGGTTCTTCCTGGATCCAGACCAATTCTTTCAGGTTAGGATATCTTCCAATGATTTCTTCCATATCATTTTTAGGGAACGGATAAATTTCTTCAAGTCTAAGTATATGAAGCCAATCCGTTTCATCCATGCCCTGCAGCTTTTCTTCAAGGTCGATTGCAATCTTACCGCTGCCGATTACAATCCGCTCTACAGCTTCACGGTTTTCTCCCAATCCTTTTTGCTCGAGTACTGAATGGAATTCTCCCTCTGCAAGCTCTTCCGCAGTTACGGATGCGAATTGATTACGAAGCAGGCTCTTAGGCGTCATGATAACAAGAGGCCTGACTTCTTCTTTTTGCAGGATAGCTGCCTGGCGTCTCAGTACGTGAAAATACTGCCCTGCAGTCGAGCAGTTGGCGACTGTCCAGTTATACTCTCCGCCCAACTGAAGGAATCTCTCAAGACGGGCACTTGAGTGTTCAGGACCCTGACCTTCATATCCGTGTGGAAGAAGCATGACAAGACCTGTTTTCTGACCCCACTTGGCGCGGCCGGCTGAAATGAACTGATCGAACATGACTTGTGCCATATTAGAGAAATCACCGAATTGAGCTTCCCAAAGAACGAGGGTCTCAGGTGCAAAAACATTATAGCCGTACTCATACCCGACAACCGCTGTTTCAGTCAAAGGGCTGTTATGGACGACAAACGATGCATTGCTTTCCGCAATATGGTGCAGCGGGATGTATTCTTCCCCTGTTTTTTCATCATGCAGGACAAGGTGGCGCTGTGCGAATGTACCGCGCTCAGAGTCCTGGCCGGTCAATCGGATCGGGGTGCCGTCTTTAAGGATGGATGCAAATGCGAGTGTCTCTGCATGTGCCCAGTCGATTTTCCCCTTGCCTTCAAAGGCCTGGCTGCGTCTTTGCAGGATCTTTCCGAGCTTCTTGAACACATTGAAACCTTCCGGCCATTGAAGCAGCTCTTCATTAATATGCTTCAGCTTATCGAATTCCACGGATGTGTTAAGTTCCGGCAGACCGTTTGCCACGTCTTCCGGCGGTGCAAGGACCGTATCTGGATCTTCATCCTTCGCCGGGACCTTATCGTAGGCCGCCTTCAGCACTTCTTCCACTTCTGAGTCCATTTTTTCGACTTCCTCCTGAGAGATGATCTCGTCGGAAATCAGTTGTTCAGCGTACAGTTTTTTGACATTCGGATGATTCTGGATGATGGAATACATCTGAGGATTCGTCACCATCGGTTCATCCATCTCGTTGTGACCGAATCTTCGGTACCCGATAAGGTCGATGACGAAATCCTTGCCGAATGTTTTACGATATTCATAGGCTAAGACGGCAGCTGCCATACAAGCTTCAGGATCATCTGCATTTACGTGCACAATTGGCACTTCAAAGCCCTTTGCTGTGTCAGAAGCATATTTAGTAGAACGGGAATCACGGCTCTCCGTGGTGAATCCGATCATATTATTCGCGATAAGGTGGATGGATCCACCTGTATTATATCCGCGCAGCCTGCTCATATTTAATGTTTCAGCAACGACTCCCTGTCCAGGGAATGCTGCATCTCCATGAATCATGACCGCATAGGATGTTTCGGATGATTGGACTGGATATCCGTTTTCTTCCCGGTTCTCCTGTGCAGCACGTGTATAGCCGGCAACGATCGGGCTCACTACTTCCAAATGGCTCGGATTATTCGCCAATGTCACGCGTGCTCTTGCAGTCGGCATGGCCTGCGGGGAGATTTCCCTGTCTGCTCCAAGATGATACTTGACATCTCCTGTCCATCCGAAAGTGATGCCGATGGAACCTTCTGATGGAATCAGGTCTTTACTTGGTGCATGCTGGAATTCAGCAAAGATCATTTCGTACGGCTTGCCGATTACATGTGCAAGGACATTCAGCCTTCCGCGGTGAGCCATACCGATATTCACCGTCTTCGCTCCTGCTTCAACGGAATAGCGGATCAACTCATCGAGTAAAGGCACCATGGTGTCCAAACCTTCGATCGAGAAGCGCTTTTGTCCAACGAATGTGCGGTGGACATATTTTTCAAATCCATCCACTTCGGCCAGGCGTTTTAATAAGGACACTTTCTGTTCTTTGGACAATGGTGAAAAATATGAACCTGACTCGATTTTTTCCCTGAGCCAGTTCTTTTCTTCCAGCTCATGAACATGTGCATATTCGAATGCAAGTTTCCTTGTGTAAACTTCTTTCAAATGATTCACTGCCTGAAGGCCGTCTTTGATATGGGACGGTGCATCAGGGCATAGGAACTCAACCGGGATGTTCTTAAGGTCTTCCTCGGTCAAGTCGAACTCTGAAAGTTCGATTCTTCTTGTATCTTTATTGCGGTCATTGAGCGGGTTGATGTCAGCAGCCAAATGACCATATGTACGGATATTATCTGCAAGCTTGACGGCTGCGACCATCTTGCTAAGCGCCGTCGGCTGGGCAGGCAGAGTAAATGAAGCGTCTGCTTTCTGCGCACTTGCCATCACTGCAGCATCTTCAGCAGTAGGAGGCCCCCATTGTTCAAATAACTCCCTCAGTTCAGGGTCTACTTCAGATGGATCCTCAAGAAATTGTTCATAGACCTCCATCACGTAGCCCAGATTTGGTCCATAAAAGGAATGCCATGGCTCGCCTTGGTTTGTCGATTGCTTTTTCATTTTGAAAAACCTCCAACTATTTGCCAGTTAGTATAATTTGGGTATCAGGTATCCTTCCACTTACAATTTCTGAAAATTGTTATGCAAGAATAATATTATTTAAGCACTAAAACGCTTACAGAGATATTTTATCACTGTGAAGTAGTAAGTTAAAGTCTTTATGACAAATTTCTTAAAATTTTGTGTTCGACTTAATCCTATACTCATTTACTTATATTCCCATAATGATTTGTGAAAAACTTCATATAAAATGGACTATTTTGAAATAACTTTTTATTAAGCGCTTTCTTCTCCACCCTCTTATAATCGTTACTCGGGTAACTTTTTTCATAAACCATCTTACTACTCTTACTAAAAAAAACCAAATACTTTTTATCAAATTCTGTCTTTTTTATTGAATG
The DNA here is from genome assembly GCF_001456935.1 of [Bacillus] enclensis. Taxonomy (GTDB): domain Bacteria; phylum Bacillota; class Bacilli; order Bacillales; family Bacillaceae_B; genus Rossellomorea; species Rossellomorea enclensis. The sequence goes on from NZ_KQ758482.1 coordinate 647,556, forward strand.
TTAGAATTCTATAGTGCAAGCTTTAATATCCCATTCCCTCAAACCGGAATGATTAATCCTTCTTCACCTGAACTCTTCGCCCATTTCTGCATACGATATATCAACCAATACTGTTTATAACGGACTGTCTAAGTAAGATCGTGTGCGCCAAAGAAAGGTGATGCTTATGTTTCCATGGAGCTTGTTCCCGTTCAATAAAGACATGAAGGAACAAATGAATAACATGAACCCTAAAGAAATTGACTCTTATGTACAGAATATGATGAAGAATATGTTTCCAGGCGGTTGGAGCAGTATGATGAACCCAAATGAAGCAATGAAAGGCCACCAGCCTTTCATTCATCCGATGGAGAGCGAACCTCCACAACGCGATCAAGGAACCCCTTCTCAGCAAAATCAAATCCCTATTAATATATTTGAAACGTTTGAGGATGTTTATATCCGGATGAAGATCCCCAATGAAGATTGGATGAAACAGATGAAGATTTATCACACATCCAACCAGGCAATCATAGAGAATATACCCGAACAGGGAGACCGGCAGGTTCTGACACTTCCTTCACTTGTTAAGAAAAAAGGAGCGATGGCGCAATATAAGGATGGGGTGCTTGAATTAAAAATCCCGAGAAGCGTCGATATGCAGTACACAGAAATAGACGTCTCAGAAAAATACTGAGACGTCTATTTCTCTTCCTCGAGTTTTGCTGCCCGTTTCAATGAAACACGTATAATTGTTCCAGCAGGTTCATTCCTCGAAGCTTCAATTGTACCGCCATAGTTATAGATCAGTTTGGAGGCAATTGCCAGCCCCAGTCCGTAACCGCCTTTTTCCCTGCTTCTCGCTTTATCCACACGGTAAAAACGGTCAAACACCTTTTGCAGGTCTTCTTCAGGTATTCCGATCCCTTCATCCTTCACTTCAAGTACAAGCAGCTTGTCCTGTTCGTACATCCGGACCTCCACCCGGGTCCGTGTTTCGGAGTATTTCACCGCATTATCCAGTAAGATGACCAGTATTTGTTCCAGATGCCTCTTTAACATAAATGCCTCTGCAGTCTCCTTGAGATCATCCCTGAGTTCGAAATCATAGTCCTGGTGAAGGAATGCAAAATCACGGATGATTTTGCGTGAAACTTCTTTAATATTTACTTTGGCATTTTCATAATCCGCCAGTTCACGGTCGGCCTTTGATAACTCAAGCAGTTCTCCCACTAGGCGTTTGACTCTGTCAAGCTCCTCGAGGGAAACCTGTAATGATTCCTCCAGGATCGAAGGGTCCTTTTTCCCCCATCTGTTCAGTAAGGAGAGATGTCCCTCCAGGACCTGGATGGGGGTCCTTAATTCATGGGAGGCATCTTCCACAAACTGCTGCTGCTGCCTGAATGACCTCTCTATTTCGATCATCATCTTATTGAAGATTTGAGAAAGCTCACTGATTTCATCATGAGCGTTCGTCGCTTCCACTCTTCGTTGAAACCCATTCCTTTCAATGGAGCGCATGGCCTCTGATAACTTATTCAACGGCCTTATGAAATTCCGAGCCATTAAGTAGCCAAGCAGCGCACTTAATAATAATGCTGCAACCCCGGTGAAGGACATCATCCAGAAGAGGTTTTTCATGATACTTTCATAACGATTCAGGGGCTGGATGATTTCTACGTATCCATTGAATTGATTTGAAAGAATAGGAGAATGGCCGATAAGGATTTTTTTATCATCGGTTTCGATCAACTTTACTTCTTTATCTCTGACCGGCTGGAAAGGAATATAAAAAGCAGGCTCATTTTCCCCTCTGATTTCCAAGGCCTGCTTCCCCTGACGGTCCAATATCCTGATTGTTTGATCTTTTTCTGCAATTTGCTTCATGAGGTCTCTGCTTTCATAAATATCCTCAAGCTTCACATTTTGCCCGCGCTGTTTGAAGAATACGGTGATTTCATCAAGGACCCTGCTGAAGTTATTCTCTTCTTCATCAAGCATCCATTTGTTAATGGCATGATATTGGAAGAAGCTGAATAGAAAGAAAGCTAGAAATATGGCGGACCCCGCTGCCAAAGCCCATTTGACCTTCAAGGACGTCGGTTTGATCCACCTCTTTAACTTTTTCATGATCTCATCACATATCCAGTGCCGCGGACCGTCTGGATGATGCTTTCCTCTTCCGGAGAGTCAAGTTTATTCCGTAAATACCTGACATAGACGTCCACGACATTGGTTTCGACTTCCGTATCGTATCCCCATACTTTATTCAGAAGGACTTCCCTTGTCAGGACAATATTCTTGTTTTCCAGGAAGGCAAGCAATAAATCGTATTCTCTCTTTGTCACTTCTATTTCGCTGCCTTCCTTGAATACCTGTCGTGATTCCTTATACACAGTCAGGTTGTTGTGAACATATGATGTTACGGGCGACTGCGGGACATCATTCTGTGTCCTCCGGAAAACGGCGCGGAGCCTTGCGAGCAGCTCTTCGATTGCAAAAGGCTTTACGATATAATCATCTGCTCCGCTGTCGAGGCCGGAGACTCTGTCCATTACACTATCGCGCGCTGTGATCATCAGGATCGGCGTCTCCTTGCTCTGCCGGATTCTTCGGCAGACCTCCAATCCATTGAGCCCGGGAAGCATGAGGTCCAGCAGAATCACATCCCACTCTTCATTCAATGCCATGTCCAGCCCGTCCCTGCCTGTAAACGCAAGACCGATTTCATATCCTTCATATTTAAGCTCAAGTTCTATAAAACGTGATAGGTTTTTTTCATCTTCGATTAATAAAACTTTTTTCATTTACTCACCTGCTATATCTCTGATCCGTTTATTTCTTTGAAAAAAAATCATAAAAGGCATGGAAAATCTCAATTCCCTGAAACGTAAACAACGTCAAAGCCGTGATGCTGAAAAACAGGATGGGTATGAAGCGTATGAACATCATCATATCATTACCTCCCTTTTTTGCTCTAAGTTCATCATGCTCCCTTAATATTAAAATCTGATGAGAAGATGATAAAATTCCGCTAAAATAAGGAGTTTACATAATAAATTTATAATCTACTTATCCTCAAGTTATGAAAATGTTTACGCTGCAACCTGTGTTTAACTGTTTTCATTAAGTGGTACATATACCCATATACTGTATTATCCCTGTTATGAAAGGAATGATGTCGGTGACTTTCTGGATCTCTTTATTTGTGTCATTATTGATACTATTTGCCATTGCTGAGGAAATCATTTATTTTATACTTCGTACAAAGGTTATTAACGATAACCACCCAGCTGAAGAAGGAAAAATAAAAATCCTTTACAAAAAGGTCAAATTAAAGCTTAGTCCTTCCTAGGATCAAGCTTTTTCTTTTTACTATACATACTTATGATAAGATAATAAACAATTATATTGCATTAATAGCTCAAGAAAGAAAGGATGCTTGTGATGAAAATCGATTTGAATTGTGATTTGGGAGAGAGCTTCGGGGCTTACACGATTGGGCAGGATGAAGAGATGATGAAGTATGTAGACTCTGTCAATATAGCATGCGGCTTTCATGCGGGTGACCCTCTGGTAATGATGAAAACGGTGGAGCAGGCGCTCTCGCATGGGCTTAAGATCGGGGCTCACCCCGGCCTGCCGGACCTGCAGGGTTTCGGCCGCAGGAGTATGGCCATCAATTCACATGAAGCGTATTCAATCATTTTATATCAAGTTGGTGCACTGCAGGCGATTGTAAAGGCGAAAGGCGGGACGCTAACGCATGTGAAACCTCATGGTGCATTATATAATATGGCTGCCAAGGACGCTGAACTGTCCCAGTCAATTGCGAGGGCTGTACGTGATATCGATGATTCCCTCATATTATTCGGCCTCTCAGGAAGTGAACTGACGAGCGCAGGTAATGAGGCCGGGCTTACGGTCGCCCATGAAGTATTCGCGGACCGCACGTATCAGTCGGACGGCAGCCTCACACCGAGGTCGCTTCCAAATTCCGTACTACATGATGCAGATAAGGTGGAAGAACAAGTGATGAGGATGGTCAAAAGACAGGAAGTGGTTACGGCAAACGGTGAAGTCATTTCAATACAGGCAGATACAATCTGTCTTCACGGAGATAACAAAGAAGGTGTCAGCCTGGCAAGGAGAATAAAGGAAACATTGAGCTGAATGCTCAAGGAAGGAGATTGAAAGATGAAAATAATGGAACTGGAAACCAGCAAGCGCGATGAAATGATAGAAGTCACTGACCGTGTTCAGGAGTTTGTAGATAAATCCGGTATATCAAACGGAGCAGTCATTATACAATCCCTTCATACCACTGCGGGCATTACAGTCAATGAGAATGCCGACCCCGATGTCAAGACTGATTTTATCAGGCGCCTGGATGAAGTCTATCCCTGGAATCATACCAAGGACCTTCATGGGGAAGGCAATACGGCTGCGCATTTGAAAACGAGCACGACAGGTCATTCACAGACAGTCCTTGTTAAGGATGGACGGTTACTGCTGGGGACCTGGCAAGGGATTTATTTCTGTGAGTTTGACGGCCCACGGCATCGGAAAATGGCCGTTCATGTCATGGGAACTTGACTATTTAAAAAAGAGTTGGGACAAAAGTGAAATAATCTAAGTAAAACCCGAACTAATGCGGCAAATTAGTTCGGGTTTTTAATTTGTTCATTGTACATTTAGGGATTAGCTCATTCAGCGGTTGATTGGAGTGCAAGACGAAGACTCCTGCGGGAAGAGTAGCTTATAAGAAAAGCGGAAGGGCTTTGAAGAGAGGCGTGTGGCATAAGGCGAATCGACCACGAAGGCGTTCTTTGCCTTCTTGGTCGGTTTGACTTATGACATGTGCCTCTAAGCCCTGCAGCTGGACAGGTGAGACCCCGCAGGCATGCCGAGGAGGCTCACGGGCTGCCCGCGGAAAGCGAAGTCTTGCACGGAAATCATTAGCGTTGTTTAGAGTTCACTCTAAAATGTTCATCTTTAGACATCGGTTTTTAAGTTTTGTCTCCATTATCATATGAACCTGTCCCGGTCTTCTTTGCTCGGGAGCATACAGGATTCCTTTCGGCCGAACCACTTGTACCGGTTTGCTGCTATCCACTTATAAACTTTATCCCTAATCGGTTTAGGAATACCGAGAAAAATGCGGAACCAATTCCACGGCCATTTTAATCGCGATGCTATCAGGAGTGCAGCCGTTGACTCAATATACACTTTATCATCCTTGATGAGCACTATGCTATCAGTGGAGGCCAAAATATTGAACAACTCCTTATACCTTTTTCCGGTTTCACTTTGCAGCGAAGCGAACTTAAACACCTTTCCTGGATCCCTTTGGATGATGAATTGAACAGAGCTGCTGCATAGATTACAGACACCATCGAATAAAATGACTGCCATTGTCTCGTCACCCCTGTCATATATGTTATTTCTTACATTCCATTAAGTGTTCTGTTACATTATAATTTTCCACATTCCAGATATTCTTTTTGAGGCTTATATTAGTCAAGCAGCCATTGAACAACTTGAATTCCTCGAGCTGACTGCCTTCCATATGAAACTTTTTGATGATTGCATGGATCACGGCCCCGTGTGACACAAGTAAGATTTTTTTGTCAGGAAACTTTGTACTGACAGACTGCAACCCTTCTTCGATCCTTCTATCAAGGTCCTCCCTGGACTCCATACCAGGAAAGATAAATTCAGGATACTTCTCATTCCTCACTTCTCGTGTCAGCCCTTCACCGTCGCCAAAATATCGTTCCTTGAACTCATCCATTTCAATCAAGGGCAGATTCAGGTCTTTATTGATGATTTCTGCGGTTTCTTTCGCTCTCTTAAGTGAAGTCGTGACGACCACATCCCACTCCATACCTTTAAGAAACTCCCTGCATTCTTCAGCCTGCTTTCTGCCGGTTTCATTAAGGGGTATATCCGTCTGCCCCTGCAGTCTTCCATGTAAATTCCAATCCGTCTGCCCATGTCGCACGATGCAAATACTAGTCATGTATTTATCTTCCTTTCTATCAAAATACCTATTTCACTGATTTTATCATAACCACTAAGGTAATGGAGGATAAAAAATCAACGGGCATGTAAACGGATATTCACCAAGAAGATGTTTCGATAACCAATATTAGGGAAAATAAATAAAAAAACAAGGAGGCAGTCAATCTATGAAACCAGAAGTTGGAATTGATAACCATAAAAAAGGCTCTGAAATCAAAGAAATCTTTACAGATGCTTTACACAGGGATCTTTCGAGCGATGAGAATCTTCTTATCAACAAATGGGTTCAGAATTTCAATCATGAAGAAAGAGCAACGATCATCAATATGTTGAAAGAACTGGTAAATAAACATAAACGTCATGATTAAGCTAAAAGAGACAAAGCTTTGACGTCAAAAAAGGAAAGTCCACTTTACGGGACTTTCCTTTTTTATAAGAATTTATTAAAATATATCTCTCTTTAAAGGTCGTCAGTTTGTTCCAACAGACGGTCAATATCGAATGTATAGATTGGTGAATGGATATCCTCTTTTGCAAGATGTGCGGTATCTTCCAGTATTTCATCGATATTCATACTTAAAATACCTCCCGGTTGTTTAAAATGATCTTTGTTATTACACTATTCGTTGAAGCAGGATCATTTTTTGGGGGTGTATTTTATTTTTTTTAAGAAAACTGAAGAATACTGTTGAATTGCATACAAGACTTTTGTAGTAAACTTCTGTTTTAGGAAATATAATATTTATCCTTATATTCCTGTACCATTTCTTCATGGCTTCTGACCATGCTTGACGGCAGGTCATCAAGCGGGAAAAATTTCAAAGAAATGGATTCTGATTTCTCTGCTTTCATATGCCCGTGAAATTCGTTTGTAAAATAGGCGGTGGCAACGACGTAGAATTCATCTCCGTTTTCAGCTTTAATATAGTGGTCTTTGCCGGAGTACACGTTTAGTAAGTGAAGTTTCCCCAATTGGAGGTTTGTTTCCTCCTTTACTTCTCTTCGAGCAGTTTCTTCAGTGGATTCTGCCAGTTCCATCAATCCTCCGGGCAATCCCCATTTACCGTTCGGGAATCGTCTTTGCTGAAGGAGTACCTGGTTATGTTTATTTAAAATGATCACCACTGCTCCGGGCAGGATTACCGGCCGGGTCCCAATCAGTTTTCTTAAATCCTCTATGTATCCCATGAAATTCTCCCTTCCCTATCCTTAAAATATTACCTTGGAAGTCTTAGCTTAACGGGTTCACTTGAGAGTTGCAAACTTCCAAAATATCACGTAGTACCATTCTGTAATTCAGTGTATGTCATTCCAACAAGATGGCTTGGACATAACTAAAAAAACACTCTTCATACAAAAATTTCAGTTTAGGGGGTCTAAATACCGCTAGAGATTTCCGTACAAGACTTCGCTTTCCGCGGGTAGCCCGTGAGCCTCCTCGTCGCGTGCGCTCCTGCGGGAAGAAAAGCGGAGGGGCTTTGCTCAGAGGCGTGTGGCATAAGACGAATCGGCCACGAAGGCGTACTTTGCCTTCTTGGCCGGTTTGGCTTATGACATGTGCCTCTAAGCCCCGCAGCTAGACAAGTCTCACATCAGCTACTTCTCCCGCAGGAGTCTACGTCTTGCACTCCAATCAACCGCTGGTGGAGCTAAACCTAAATGTACATTTCAAACAAATTAATACCTAAACTAATTTCCCTCTTAAAAACTAAAGTTTGAATGGAACACATTTAGAGAGTAAGTATTCTTCAGCTGCATTTATTCTCTTTCCGTTATGTCTGACAAACAGTTCGTAACGTCTCATTAACCATTCAAACGACCTGTCACGAATATGGGAATCATCGGCACCTTCTATTAAGGGAACCATTTTAGTAAATGAGTCAAAACTTGATAAATCTTCAAAACAATCCAAATGGGCAATTCTCTTGTTCGTGATGTTCTGATAAGCATCTAGCATAGGTTCTTTGAACTAGTCCCGAACCACGAGTATCCCAAGACAAGAGTATGTGCAATATCATAACGAGGGTCTCCTATAAAAGCTTTTTCCCAATCCAAAATATAAAGTGTGTTTCCATTAGTTATTATGGTATTCCCTAAATGATAATCTCCGTGATTTAAAACTTGGTAAACGACACAGACTTGAACATATCGTAAATATTATGGAGACACTCTATGTATACAGGGTCTTCAAACTTTGGAACTCTTTTTATTAAACTTTCTATGTAACAGTTGAAAATTTCTTGGCTCAATATTGCTGCCCCAGTTTTTGCTATCATTTGGTAAACCATACTTTTTCATAGATATTCTGCCATCAGAAGAGATACCCCTTCTTCAAGTGACCCGCCCGTTCGAAATCTAAGTGTTCTATAAGATCTTTAGTTACAACAAAAAACACACTGTGAATTTCATTATGAAATACAGTGCGTTTTGCTTTACTATTTGCTTGTTTGCACCTCTGAAGTCAACATGTTATTTTAAGCTTCATTGGATTTAATGGTAATGTTATTCACTATAAATATTCTTTGTCTTCATGCTTATGAGTCGGGTCCATTTTTTCAAGGGCCTGCAACAGCCTGCGGTCGTTTTCAGTTTTATGTTTCATGAAACTCATGGCCTTAAAGATGAACACAATCGTCAATACCGTAATAAATAGTGCGATTCCTATATACAAAATACTAAAAAGTCCAAAGAATACCCCGATTCCTTCCATTCCCATACCTTGATCCATACTATTCCACCTCCCCTAAGCAACATATTGAAAATTCATCCAGTAAATCAACTTATTAACATTTACTGTGAGACTTAATCATAACAGGTAGTTAGACGGATAGAAAGTGACATACTTCAAACCGATTGCCGTCAAGGTCAATAAAATCAAAATATGTCACACCACCATCTGTCTGAATTTCCCCGACTTTCACTTGCCGGTCGATCAGCTTCAGTCTAGTTTCCTCCAACGCATCAGAGAACAGAATGGTCCGCGTCGATGAAGAATGAATTTCTCCCTCCTGTATGGTGATCGGTGTTTCACCGGTGCCCACTTTGAAGACGATATACTGCCCGGTGTGGAAAATCTCCTCGAGCTCAAGTACAGACCTATACCATTCCCTGGCCCGTTCCAGGTCTTTGACTGAAATATGTATGGTATCTATTCGAGAAAACATATTCACTCCTCCTTGATTATGTTTAATTCTTCAATAATGTAAGGTGCCCTACAATCTCTTTTGCTTCCCACTTATCCATTGGCGGCAGCGCTATGACGGTAAGCGACCCTTTCTGAATCTCCGTCAAGCCGCTGTCTCGGATGCTGAAAAATCCACCTTTCTCAAGTTTCTCCAGTTGGGGTTGACTGCCTTTTAAGATGATTTTTTTCATTCCGGTTTGCAGCCACTCCACGAAATCCGGCTGGCGATCAGCGAATGAAGTTTTGTCAGACACCATTTCCAGGGTGCTTAAGGTTGCAGCATGAGCAACTTGTGCAGCTGTTTTACCTTTTGACATATTCACGTCTTTATTCACTACAAAGTATTGCACTAGGTCTCGATTATTGGTCATTTTTACTCCCTCCTTTGATAAAGTGATCTTTATATTTAATAGTAGCGTTTTTCTCAAAAGATGGGAAATGTAAAGCCGTATTATTTTCTTCTGATTTTCACAATGGAACCCTTACTGACTGTCACCTTTACTTTTTCCCCAATCCGGAAATCAGTGTATCTGTCACAATCTAACGGATAAATTTCGCTTCGATCGGCGTTTTTGAATTCTATGGCACATTTCTGTCCGGTTCTTTTCAACGCGTTCCCTGAGTTGATTCCGAACAGGATCCCGGGGGTGTTTCCGGGATAATATTTTTCCTCTATGATCATCCATTTCTTCCCTTCGAAATCATTGAGAACTTTAAACAGCAGAAGCAGACATACCAGCAGTATACCCAACACAACAAATTTCACTTGTACTCTTTTCATGAACTCCCGGCCTCTCTGTTAAAATCAACAGAGCCATTATATGTATATCAATCCGGAAAAATGACAGATCTTTTCTATTGCATTAATCTCATAAAAAAGTTATACTCCGAACTAACAAACGGTAGTTAGTTTATTGGAGGTTTTTGATTTGAAACAGAGCAATAAAATAAGAATCAAGAAAGCTGCGTTACGCTTATTCGGTGAAAAAGGCTACGAAGATACATCACTTCATGAAATCGCCCTTGCGGTTGGAATTAAAAAGCCCTCCATTTATAATCATTTTGATCATAAAGAGGATATTTTTTGTGCTGTATTGGATGATCTGCTGCTCTCTGAAACAACGGCATATCAACATATTCAGGAGCAAATGAAAAAAGATGAACCGAAAACGAACCTGCGAATGCTGTTCGATCTTTATTGCCAACGATTGATGACAACCGAGGAAGCGTTACTTTGGAAGAGGGTCACCTTTTTTCCGCCCCCACAGTTCAAAAAAATGATTGAAGAAAAGTTCTTTGAATTCGAGAATGTGGTCACAGAGATATTATCTGCGATTTATAAGGATGCCCAGGCGGCAGATATTCTCCGTGAAGTGGACGGGAATGAATTTGCTGCTTCTTTCTTTTGTTTGGTAGATGGTATATTCCTCGAACATCATTATTATAATGAACAAGTTTTCCGGCAGCGAATGGATTCAGTGTGGAAAGTATATAATCTTGGTATTTTCAAAGGGAAAGGAGAATGATCCATGGGTTGGATTTATGTCATCATAGGCGGCCTGCTTGAAATCGGCTGGGCCACTGGACTCTATTTATCAGAAGGTTTCACGAAACCCATGCCCAGTGTCATTACAGCGGGTCTGATCCTGGTCAGTTTTTATTTTTTCTCTAATTCGATGAGAATGCTGCCGATCGGCACAGCTTATGCTGTCTTTACCGGGATAGGAGCTGCTGGAACTGCGATCGTTGGTATGACCTTTCTCCAGGAGGAAATCAATATGATGAAAATTGTATTTATCACAACTCTCATTTTTGGTGTTATCGGACTGAAAATGAGTGATAAAAAAGAAACCGAAGAAAAGGTGGCAGAAGAATGGCTTGGATGATTTTGATTGCAGCAGGTTTATGTGAAGTGATCATGGTTACCTTTATGAAGCTGTCGGATGGTTATAAAAAATTTGTGCCGTCCATACTCAGTTTTTCTGCTGGGGCTCTTAGTTTTTATTTATTGTCCCTGTCCCTTCTTCACATTCCTGTTTCTACAGGGTATGGCATTTGGACTGGGATTGGTTCTGCAGGAGCGGTTCTGATCGGGATGCTGTTCTTTAAAGAAGAAAAAAATCCTTCCCGGTTATTTTTCATCGGGTTGATTATCTTCAGCATTATCGGGTTGAAAACCGTGTCATAAAAAAGTGTCCAGATTCTTCTGGACACTTTAATTTATGATCCCATTCCCAACGATTTCTGTTTTAATTTTTGGGATAATGGTAATTTTTCTGTAGTCTTCATCCCAATTTACTTTCTCCCATGTTTTGGGATGGAATGCAATCAGTTCCCTCCCTATACCGAAAACATCGGAATTGGCGGTTTGAATCGTTTCTATGAGTTTTTCTGCTCGCTTCTGCAGATCATGCTGTATTTTTTGGTTGATTTTTTTAACATTTTTCTTATCGGTTAGTTTATCCGCCGGAAATTCTACAATTGTAATTCCTGTTTTCATGCTAATTTCAACCTTTATATCATACGGAGAATCAGAAATGATTTTCATTTTAGACTTAGGTTTTATCAGACTATATGAAATATAGTCATCCAGCGGGGACTTATTTTCTTTATCCATTTCTGAAATAAACCTTGCCAATTTTGCTTTTTTGTTGGCAAGTGCAAGGAATAATGTAGATTGCGTAACACTCAGTTCCCCTGTCATGGAGTGCTTATGGAAAAGGGCATTCCCTTCTAACTCTATTTCATTATTCTTCAAAGCAAGCAGGGGAAGCATGAAGTCTTTTCCTTCATCAAACATCACCGTACATACAGTCTGCAGATTTTGTTTTTCCACCTCTGTTGCGTTTTCCGCACTAGTGATCTGCTCAGCAAGGTATTCAGAGATAAGTGTATTCTTCTGTCCCAATGTTGAAAGAAGATCTCCCCCATGTCCTTTCGCAATGGCTATTTTTGCTGAGATGGAACTGGAGGGATCCCTGTAAAACACATCAAGGAATTGATACATGTCTTTTTTCGCCAAGTCCTCCCCAAGTACAAAGACCCTGTTCTTTGAAGGTTCGAACCTCCCATTGATTTTACGGTCCATCTTCATCCGGGTTTCCCTCAGGGTTTTGCCAACTGCCTGGAGCTCTACATTGGTTGGGAATTCCCCCTGAAAGTCTCTTATGATGGCAGTCGTTAATATTGTGTTGTCGTCTTCCTGATCAAAAGCCGAAGAATAGACAAGCCTTGAATCCTTCAGCAATCGTTGATCCCAGCAGCCTGCCAGACATAAGTGAAGTAAAAGTAAACTCAATGCTGCCTTCAGCTTCTTATTCAAGCACTTTCACTCTCCTTTTTCTTGAAGATCAGCGATACACCCAATAGGGTAATGGGGATAATAAGCACAAAAATATACGATAAGGCAAGAACCCACTTATTCACTATGTCCATCTCCGATAATTTCCCTGGGATCAGGGCGATACAATATGCAAACCCACCCCAAAATACTGTGCAATAGCCTCTTTTTAGCTTCTTGAACTTCTTGAACAGATGACTGCAGCATTCTGTACAAAGAAATAAGTAACTTGTCAAAGATGTAATGACGTTCACGACCCAGAATGAAGCAAACAGCAAATCGACCCTCTCCACCACTTGCAGGTAGAGGGATTTAACATAATAAAGTACGGGCTGCGGCACGATTTTAAGTTCTTCAGGACTGAATGTGACTGTGCTGACGATTGTCAGGAACGTATATACAAGCGTCACGGACAGATTCGCAGCAGTCGCCGCTTTATAAATTGCAGTACTTCCATTGTGCTGGAAATAAGGATAGAGGATCAACAGAAGTTCAAATCCCAGCATGGAAAAATAGGCTTCCTTTGCCCCTTTCAGTATGGTCAACCCTCCGGATGTCCCCATCGGGAACAAATAGCGCCAATCAACCGGATAAATGAAAAGTACGATTGTTGACACGACGACCAGCAGGACAATCAGGATTGTCACAACTACATAGACGTTGCTGATTTCCATTACCTTTTCTTTGCCCAAATAAAACCCTGGGATAATGAGCATTAACATTACAGCCCATGTGGGTGTAAGAAGAAGTGACCAGGATTTCACGATGGCAGTCGCATACATCAAAATGATAATGACAACAAGCACTCCATAGATGAGGTAACCGAACGTTATTAATGTGGATGCAAATTTACCGAGAATGACTCTTGAATAATCGAAAAGTGATTTCGAAGGAAATCTGCGCCCTAATAGCCATAGGATTGTAATGATACACTGGACGAGAGCCCCTGCTACCAGGACGGACATCCATGCGTCCCCTTTGGAGACAGAGAACACATTAAAAGGAAGTCCCAGGACGCCTACACCGATCTGGGTTTGAATGATAAAGATGCTTAATTGAAAAGAAGTTAGCTTAATCTGCTTTTTCATCTTTTTTCCATCCCCTTGACCCAGATGATGCCCTCCATTTGTATCGGGCTTTCAAATCCTTCGGTCTCGTCTTTACCATCCAGATTGGTACCCGGATGAGAGTATCTTTCAACCTGCCGACATCCAGCGGGGCAACCGGGTAGAAGTAATACTCTCCAAGTGATTTTAATTTGGATATATGAATGAAGATGAGTATGAGACCAATCACGATGCCGTATATTCCAAAGAGAGCGGCCATCAGCATAAGAGGAAAACCCAGAATCCTTAGTGAAGTGCTCAATTCATTGGATGGTATGACAAAAGATGAAATCGCTGTGATCGCTACCACAATGACCATCGTGTTCGATACAAGATTCGCTTCCACTACTGCCGTCCCGATGACAAGACCTCCGACGACACCGATTGTCTGCGCGATAGGATTCGGCAGCCTGATCGACGCTTCTCGAAGCAATTCAAGGGTAAGCTGCATGATCATGGCTTCAATGAGCGGTGGAAAAGGAACATATTCCAATGAACTTTTAATCGAGAAAATAATTTCCACCGGGATGATTTCATAATTAAACGAAATGACTGCAATATAAAAAGCGGGCAGACAAAGTGCAATCACGAAACTGAATAACCGGACGATCCGGAAGAATGAGCTGATGAATGATCGGTTATTATAATCCTCTGTTGTCTGTAAAAAACTGAAGAACGTAACAGGAAAGATCAAGACTGTAGGGCTTCCCTCCATGACGAGGGCGACCCTTCCTTCCATCAGGTTAGCAGCCACCCTGTCCGGCCTCTCTGTATTAAGAAACTGCGGAAAAGGGGAGAAGGAATCATCTTCTAGATATTCTTCAAAATAGCCCGGTGATTGGATCGAGTCTGCAGCGATGTAGCTGATACGATTTTCGATTCTGTTCAACAAATCAGGATTTGTCAGTTCTGAAACATACACCAGTGCATATTTCGTATTTGTTGTCTCTCCTACGTTTGCGTATTTTACGGTCACCCTTGGATTTGATATTCTTTCCCTGATGTAGTGAATATTTTTCGTGATGCTTTCGTTAAAACCCTGGTGTGAACCCCGGATTACTTTTTCATTCATGGGTTCCTTAATATTCTGGTCCACTTTCGGCATGCTGATCAGGTGCATGTCTTTAGCGCCGTCTATTAATATCAGACAGTGGCCGTCCACCATGGCACTCAATGCTTCATCAATATCCGTTGCTTCAATGATCGAATTTGCACTGACTACATTCTCAAGCTTCCCTTCTCTTTTTTCATTGATGGGCTGAATGACATAAGTTTGCAAATTCTTATTATCAATGACGGAATCCACAAATAAAACAAACAGAGATTTCTCATTGAAAGTGAGCTCTCTGATTTTCAGATCATCAGTATTATATAATCCTGTTTTTATTTTTTCTATTCTTTCATCCACGGGGAACGTCTGTCCTTCTTCAGCAGGAATAAGCTGTTTCAATTTCCTCTTATTCTTCTTATCAAAACCACTCATTTTTTAACACCTTCATCTGGGCTTGTTTCTAAATATTGTCTCCATGAAGATATCAGTTATGCATTTCAGACATAAGGGCTAACCGTTAATCAGTCAATCCCCTCCCCTTTTCTACCCCAAATTCCTTCGAGAATATGGAGAAAAACATCATTGAATTCTTCAATGTCTCCTACCTTATCGACAAATCCCGATATATGTGTTTCTATTTCTCCGAGATCTTGTTTTATTTTTTTAACTGAATGAGAGAAATACTGACTGTCCATTTGTTCCTTGCCTTGTATTTTCAGGTGCAGGATGTGTTCAATTTCTCTTCTGAGTGATTCTCCGAGATTCAACTCTTTCATTATGGCTGCGATTTGATTTGGAGGAAAAGTACGCAGCTTTAAGAGCCATAAACTTGATAGGAATGGTCTGATGATATGAATATAGTCTTTTACTTGTGTATACGGCTCTTCCATCAGATTCAAATTCTTTTTTGCCATTCTTACATAATGTTTAAGCACCTTATAAGCCGAGAAACTATGTTTCGACAGGTCCCTGATTTTTTTTATTGAATCATGTTTCAGATAAATGTTTTCCTCTGTTAACCATTCAAGAATGGAGGGGTTCGATCTGTGAAGGAGAGAAAGAGCTTTTTTCAGATCCCATCCCGCCAGTTCTAACTGGTAATCCACCTTCTTTTCTATTACATCCCTTTTCGTTTGAAGGGAGAGATAGTGACGTACTGGATGAACGTAAATGAACCTTACATCGTAATCGCTATGTTCTGACGCGTATCCCCAGGCTCTGCTCCCTGCCTCCACTGCGTATAGGATTTTAATTCCGTACTGTTCCTCCAGTTCTAAAAGACTGCTGATTATTCGGTCCATGGACGTTATACATCCTTTCTTATCTTAGAATTTGCGAAGGGGTCATCCATTTCTTTATTATTTTTCTTATAAAAAATTAATTACCCCCTGGTTCCCAAAGGTTTCCAGGGGGCTTGGTTGTTATCTATTTATTTTTTGCCCCATTTATTTCTTTCTGGAATGAAAGCAGCATCCCATATGTCATGACCAGAAGGATTACCCCGAGAGGAAGTGCGGTGATGATAGTCGCTGCCTGAAGCCCGCTTATCCCGCCTGTCCCCATAAGAATTGCCGCGATGGCAGCCAGAATGATACCCCAACTGAACTTTACAAAAAACGGGGGATTCAGACTTCCATTTGAGGTTTGCATTCCAAGAACAAATGTTGCAGAGTCAGCAGATGTCACAAAGAATGTAATGATCAGAAACAGTGATATGACCGAAAGCAGAGCGCTTAATGGCATCTGGTCATAGACGTAAAACAGAGCGGTTTCAAGACTCTGCCCGGCTACATCCACTCCTTTGATCACGTCAAAATATAATCCTGTCCCGCCGAACACACCAAACCATAGCGAACAAACCAGGGTAGGCACGATAATGACCGCGACAATGAATTCACGGACCGTCCTCCCTTTCGATACCCGTGCGATGAATGTTCCGACAAACGGAGTCCACGAGATCCACCATGCCCAGTAAAAGATGGTCCAGTCCTTGACCCATTGATTATCTTCCTTATTAAAAGGTGAAAATCTAAGCCCCATGCTTGGAAGCTTCTGCAAGTAACTTCCGAATGTGGTTAAAAATAATTCAAGCACGAACTGTGCCGGGCCCAATAACAAGAAACTGAAGAATAAGACAACAGCCAGTAGCATATTGACATTACTTAAATATTTTATTCCTTTTGAAAGTCCTGATGCAGCAGAAGTAATGAATAATATGGTGGCAATCCCCATAATGATCAGCTGTATAGTGAAGCTTACCGGGATATTCAATAGATAATTCAAGCCGCTGTTTATTTGCTGCGCTCCGATTCCAAGCGAAATCGCCACTCCGAAAATCGTTGCAAATACTGCGATGATATCAACAATATACCCGATTGGCCCTTTGGTTCTGTCCCCGATGACTGGATATAAAGTCGCACTCATCAGTCCAGGCAGACCTTTTCTGAACTTATAGTAAGCAAGCGCCAATGCGACTACTGCATAGATGGCCCATGCATGAAACCCCCAATGAAGATACGTGTATCGCAGTCCGACTTTTGCAGATTCAATCGAGTTCCCTTTTCCGAATGGAGGAGAGGCATAATGGGAGACTGGTTCCGACACACCATAAAATAAGAGGCCGATTCCCATACCTGCACTAAATAACATGGCAAACCAGGTCGGAGTCGAATAATCAGGCTTATCATCATCCTTGCCCAATTTGATCTTTCCGTATTTACTGAATGCAAAAAATAAAGCAACCACAAAAAAGAAAGTAGCCGAGAATTGATAGAACCATCCAAATTTATCAAGGAGCACCGCCTGCAGATCTGTCATTACAGCAACCAGATTTTCAGGAAAGATCACTCCCCATAACACAAAAACGATACCAATCGAGATTGATATCCAAAACATTGATGTAAATTTCCTCAACATTATCCTCCTTCTTTCTTCCTGATTGAAACGTACGGGTATAATGATACGAGCTTAGTATTTCCCCAACTATAATACGGCTAATCAAAAGATTGAAAGGTAAGATAAAATCCGCCTGGAGTGGATGGAATGCGAAGATAGAATGAGAAAGAGAAAAAAATAATTTTATAGAATAATTCTTTTGCAAACGGACATCTTAAGATGGACGGAGGTGATAACCATGACAAACAACAATCAAAAGCCACAACAACAAAAAAATGAAGCTGAATTCGCTCAAGAGCAAAACGCAGCTCAAAAAGCTCGTAAAGCTGCTCAACAGCAACAGCAGCAGCAAAACCAAAACAATAAGTAATCAGACATAGTATTCAAGAGCTGTATACTTAATAAAAAGAGCAAGAGACCTATTTTTTCGGGTCTCTTGCTCTTTGTCTTTCATTACTTATGTTATAAAAGGGAGTTATTTGATCTCCCCAGAATATCTCACCTTTTTATTAAAGGGTTTATAAGCAGCCAAAACAGCCACCCCCGCTGAAATCACGTTAATCAGTGTGCTTATCAATGGATGACCTGTAAAGCCGCCTTCTTCATAGAAATAGGTAAGTACCAATCCTGTGATGATGCTCAATACAATGCTCGTCCCGACAAATACTCCTGCAAAGATAAAAAACTTCTTAAAATATCCCCACAAATTCCATCACCCCTCCGTTACGATTTTTGAAACAGACGTTACTATTTGTCACTTCTAGTATGTAGGCGTTTTTATATATTCATCAAAAAACAGAGTACGCTAAAACGTACTCTGTCTGCAGTTTTACTATTTAATTACTTTTGAACGTTGGCTGCTTGTGGTCCACGAGCACCTTCAACGATTTCAAATGTAACGTCTTGTCCTTCTTCAAGTGACTTGTAGCCTTCACCTTGAATAGCAGAGAAGTGAACAAATACATCGTCTTGACCTTCAACTTCGATGAAACCGAAACCTTTTTCTGCGTTGAACCATTTAACTTTACCTTGTAGCATAAAACAAGTACCTCCCAGTGCAGTTGCACATAAAAATATTAATATTCTTGTTTCGATTAAGTTTCAAGACGAATGTTCTTCTGCCCGAACAGGATTAACCGAACAAAAATAATTATATATACTATAACAGACAAACCACCAAAACTCAAGAACGGATCAATTTATTCGACCGTTTCCTTTTCTTTGCTGAAGATCTTTTTTATCATGCGTATCTGTCCGCGGTGATTGATTTCATCCTCGAACACATGAAACCATTTAAAAAAGTTGTTTCCTTTCTTCCCATACCACCAATCCGTCTCTTCATAGAGCCATTCTTCCGGCAGCTCCCTGAACTTGCTGTATGTCCTGTCCCGGGTCCCGCTTAATTGCGCGAGATACTCACCGGCTTCCTTTCCTTTGATCACTTCAGCAGCTTTACCAAGGCTCAGTGCAGGCTCGAGCGAATCAGCGTAACGGTCCACCTCTTCATCACTTACATCTTCAAAGGTAAGCTTCTGATAAATTTTTTCAACTGCATCAAAATGAGCCAGTAGCATCCCGATTGAATTTGCCTCTTCGTGAACCCTGTAATCCAGTTCTTCCACGGAAAGATTTTCAACCTCCTGAATCGTTGTTAATCTCGCATAATCCATCATTGATGCAAGCAGTGAAAAGTCCTTTTTAAAATCCTTTTTTTCCTTAATCAAAAAGATTGAATCATCCATCTCTATAACCCCTTTCGTATCCCACTACTAACTATTAGATAAAAATTGTTCAATTCCTTCCTTGATTGTAAAGAAAAAGCATGATACAGAATGGACAATATGGCTCCTTCAGTCCGCTTAATAGAAAAAAGAGCCGTAATCAGGCTCTATTTCTCTTCCACTTTATGTATCACTTTATCATCCAGCCGTCCGTTATCGTTAATCACTTCAATCGTGACCACTTTTTCGTCTTTATCCTTTATCGCTTTTATCAACTCGTCGATTTTGTCAGGCTGCTTCAATTCGATGGTCGTTTCCACCTCATACTCTTCAGATTTCTTTAAATCCGAATCGCTTTTCAATTCTTTATCTGTATAAATCAGATCCTTGCCAAGGGCGTTTCTGATCGTGCCGCCTTGAAGAAAAAAGCGAGCCTGGAAAGGTGTGTCTACATCCAGATTGCGGTCGGTTAGCATGCCTTTAAAAGTGACGGTGCTGTCTTCTTTGTTGATGATGACTTTACCATCCGTAATCATCTCAGCTGCGTTGCGATTACATCCTGATAAAATGATTAACAAGATCGTAAAGACTAGTATGTACTTTTTCAATGTTCACTTTCCTCCTGCATATTGTCTATTGCTTCATCCCATCCCCGCAGGGACGGTGGTTGCTTCTGATATATTTTAACATAAGATTGCCTGTGTAACTTCAAATATTGCGGGATCAGAAAAGGATGGTCGTTTTGGGGAATCAATGAGGAAGAGAGAATTCCATCGGGTGCAGATTCATATATGGTAAATCAGTAAAATTCTCTCCGGTTGAATTAGTCCGTAATAGAATAGGATGTCATTTCACCGCGACTTTCCGGGGCTGATTGGTCTTATTACATACCGCCTTCAAAATAAACATTTTTTCCTGAACACTGAGCATTCTCCATGATTTAGCACGAATAATCATGTAATTACCTCCAGTCATACATTTATTTGTTTACTATTTACCTCTTTTTAAACGGAAACAAACCAAACAAATGCCGACAAGAACATATGGAAAAATACTTTCTCAGACAAAACTCTTGCTGTAAGAAAGTATATATCGAATAAGTATGTCCAATTTGGTAATAAAGTGTTGAAAATTATTTATTATCTGAGATGAGCTCAATAAAATGATGAAGAATCCTTGCCGTCAGTCCCCAAATTACTTTGTCCTCATAATAATAAAAATGTTCCTTCATATTTCTTGCCTGAAAGTTATAATTTTCTCCCCCGGGAATGTTCTCATATGGAAACCCTTTTTCTGGCTCCATCTTAAATTCAATGTTATATAATTCAGGCTCTTTCATTTGAAGTTCTCTTAAAGGGGAGGTAAAGATCTCTTCAACTTCCGCCTTGTTCGGGTCCAGGTCCTTTACATCCACATTTAAGATTCCAGCAAAAGGATAGATAATTGTCCCAAAAGGAGATACCAGATAGTCCAGCGGTTGAACAGCTGAAATCATCTTTCGATCAATCCCCAATTCTTCTGAGGTTTCTCGCAGGGCTGCACCCTCCGCATCTCTGTCGACGCGATCGATCTTACCTCCTGGAAAGCAGATTTCCCCCGGCTGCCTGCGCATATTAAAAGACCTGACTTCGAACAAAATATGTGTTTCCCCATCCACTTCAATCAAAGGCACAAAAATGGCAAATTCACTATACTTTTCGCTGCCGAGGATTTTCGGGGTGCGCCCCATGATTGAATGCATGATATGCTCTGCGTCCATTCTTCTACCCCCAGTTTCACTTTTCTTACATTATAATATGAATCTGAGGGTGGACCAAATGATAAGAAACTGCGAAGGATCATTAATTTGAAACACAGACGATACTGCAGAGTGATAGGAATTCAATCAATATTGCTGCTCTTCCACTTCCTGATGCCGTCGTCTTCAAGGATGCCGAGAGTCGCATCAGAAATGTCAGGGTCCGAGGTTAACTGATCCTGTATCGCGAATTTAATATCGTCAGCCTGCGATAACTGGAGACCTCTTTCAAGCTCAAGATACGCTTCGACATGATAATATCTTCCTTCCTGGATGATTCTCATCTTGTAAATATCGACTACCTGTTCATGCTCGAGGATCATTTTACCTACTTTATCCTCTACGTCTTTAGGGGCTGCCACTCCGATTAAACCGACCATATTGTCATACCCAACCCTGAAAGCAACAAATACCATCAGGCACCCTATGATGATGGTGACGATTCCATCCAATAATAAAAAGGAGGAATAATAAGAAACAATGACCGCAATGAGGGCAAAAACAGCTCCGCTTACAGCCACAATATCTTCATAAAAGACAAGCCTTGTAGGAGGGGACGCTTTCTTTACATTCTTGACCGCTCCTGTCACGACTCCTAAACCCTTCCTGATATCCCTGGATTCTTCCCCGATCTCTTTCATGACTTTCACTAAAATCGCTCCGTCGATGATGATATTCAACAGTAAAATGGATACATTGAGCAGGATTCCTTTTACTTTTGCCGGATGACTAATCAAATGGAAACCTTCTTTTATAGTTTCGTAAGCCATGATCGATACGACTATAACCGCAATCATACAAAACAAGTTAATAACTCTTCCGAAACCTGTGGGGAATTTCCTTGTCGGTTCTTTTTCAGACAGGACACTGCCGATAAATACGAACCCCTGATTGACTGAATCAGCCAGTGAGTGCATGGATGATGCAAACATAGCACCGCTTCCGCTGACAATATAAGCCCCGCCTTTTGCGATTGCCAGTACCGTATTGCCGATCATCGCATACAAAGAGGACTTATTTCCTTTCTTAATCAGCTCCCATACTGATTGCTGTCCCATATCTTTCACCTTCTTCCTTCCTGAAAATATCTACTTCGGTGTTAATAAGTCAGTTCCCCCTAGTATCCCTTAAATACTAAAATTCATTACTGAATTGACGAACGATATATGCTTACTTATACTGAAAAAACAGAGGAATTCTTTAAAGAAAAAACATCCTCAAAGGAAATGGAGTTCAAAAATGGAGTTCAAGATTCAATATTTATCTTTTTACTTAATTCAAGTCGACGGAAAAGGCGAAGAAGCAGAGAAACATGTTAAACACTTCCAAACCCTGACAACAGAACAATACGAAGAAAGTGATCTGAAAACATTCCTGGACGGTGAGTTGACAAAGATCGTGAAAAGAAAGGTTGACCGTCACGCCAAGTCTGACTCAGCCCCTACGAAAATTGGCAGATTCATTGTTGAACCCGGACATGAATTAACCTCCAACCCAAATTACAATTTATTTCATAAAACAAGGTCCGCAGAAGACAAAGAAACATTCAGGGAAGCCTGTGACCAGCTGGCACAAATGTATATCGAAACCAGTGCGGTCAGGGGCGGGGCTCTGGTCATCGCTACAGCCAAATTAACCAAATTTTTCGATGACCCGTTTGTCTTCATCATGAAGTGCGATTTCGAACCAAAGGTTGCCCGGATCACCGATGCATCGACACTTATACATAACGTTGAAATGGCCATCACCACTAAAAATATGAAATCGGTCCAGTATCCCTTCATGCCTGAAGAAGGGATGATGGATGCCGCCGAACTAAAGATTCACCAGTCATCACATTCGCGTTACTTTGAAGATTTCCTGAAATGGGTGGAATTCGAGAAATCAATGCCTGAAATCGTTAAATCCCAGGTTTACGGTATGGTCAAAGAACATATTGAAGAGACATATAATGAAGAAAGTGACGAACGGGTCGAATTCGAGCAGGCAATGGAAGAATGGGCAATCAGTCCGAAGCGGGAACTGCAAGAACGCTTTTCCACCGATCAAGTAGTGGAAGCTGCCTCCCAGATCGTCGAACAGTCGCCCGAGGTGGAGCTGAAAGTGAAGCTTGACCATGTATCGGTGAAAGCCCTCCTCTCCGACTTCGGAGACAGCATTCATTTAGCAAAAGTCAACGGCAGGTATATTCTGATGATTGAAAGCGATTCGGTTATGTTCGAAAAAGGATTCTCCCCTCTCGAATTTTTAAAACCGGATGATCTGCATGAAGTGATTCAGCGGATTCAAATGAAAGAGTGAACCAGTTGAGATTGTTTTTAGATACACCGTACCTAATTGGGGAATACAATTTAGGTACGGTTTTTTCGTTCTAAACAAGCAGGCTTCTTGGAAATGGTTTAAACAAAGCCGGGTACCAGCTTTCAAGACCGCCATTGCCGATGAGCAGGCGGATGGCACCTTCCCGCATGTGACATGACCATGTGCTTCAATCAACCAATCAACCACTAGTTAAGAAAATGGTTGTGGCTGCTCTACCGGTTTGTGAAGCATTTTTTATAGAATTGGATATAACGGAGAGATCTCCTCTAAATACCGGTACAGGTATATAGATGTTTACGGGTGTCGAATATTGTTGGAAAATCGGTAGTTCGCACATAAACTGAAGAATATAGCACTTATAATCAAAATTTAGCACTTATATTAAAAATACCGCACTTAAGTGAGAGGGGCCCTCTCATAAAATGATTGAATACCCCTGCCAGGTAGAAATATCCCTCTGATGTCCAAGCGCTTGAAGGTGCAGTGTTAGTCAACGTACTCTGGATTCGACAGTTCGAGCATAAAAGGGGAGTTTTCGAGCACAAATAACCTGATTTCGAGCACAATACAGACAGGTTCGAGCAAAACCAACCGGTATTCGAGCACAAAATTGAAATCCAGATCAAAAGCTCAGATACATACCCTGATCCGTACGCTTAGCCGGACTACAAAACAGTAAAAGGCCACCCTTCGAACGTGTAAAGATGACTGGACGGCCTACTCTTCACTTTATTGTTCGCCATCAGGGGAAGGTTCTTTACATATTTTTCACAATCACTCCATAAAAAAATGTTGTGTAACCAAGCATTATCACATAAAATCAGTAAGAAAATTCCATCTTTTAACAGGAGGGTATTATGCTGAATCAAAAACAATTGGATGACATAAAAGCATTGCAGGATATTTGTGAAACACATGAGGGAATCAAACTTAAATTGAATTGGGATATGCTCCAACACCGCACAGCTGACCATGATGACTTCTTTCATTATTCCAATAAAAATCTGCTTGGATTTCTGGCTCTATACGGTTTCGGAGTCCAATATGAATTATGTGGAATGGTCCATCCCGGCCATAGGGGAGAAGGGATATTTAAAGAGTTGTTTAAAAAGGCCATGATTTCTTTAAAAGACCGAAATGCCGGGTCCCTGCTGATCAATGTCCCGGGCACATCTGGTTCGGGAAAAACATTTGTTGAAGCCATTGATGCTGATTATGATTTCACTGAATATGAAATGAAATGGGAGCCTGGCAGCGGAATAACACTGTCAAAGAGTGTGATGACCAGAGGAATGACTGAAGATGATATTCCTCAATGCATATCGCTGGATATCGACTGTTTCGGACAGAGCCGCACCGATGCGGAAGCCATGCTTAAACAAATGCTCACTGAGCAGGGACTGAAAAGCTTGATGATAGAGGCTGACGGGCAGACTGTCGGAAAAATCCGCGTGCAGCGCATCAAGGGGCAAAGCTTCATCTACGGGTTTGCCATCGACCCCAAATACCAACGGAGAGGAATCGGGCGGAAAGCACTTTCTTATGTCGTTTCTGAAGAATCAAAATGGACGGATGACATCTTCCTGGATGTTGCAGCTGAAAACAGCCATGCTCTGAAACTTTATGAAACAAGCGGTTTTCGGACGATTTACAGTCAGGACTATTATCGATATAAGCTGTAAGCGAAGCAGGCGGAGAGGTGATGATATTTCTCCGCCTTCTTTCATCATGAATAAAACTTGTGCTGGATCGACCAGCTTCCACCATGTTCGATTTCCATCAGCCCGTGTGAAAACACCGGCATCTTCCGCTTATCTGTGGGTGATCCGGGATTGAACAGCAGCACTCCATCATGGTAACGCAAATAAGGGATATGAGAGTGACCAAAAATGATCATATCGACTTCCTCATTATCGAAGGCTTCCCTTGCTCTCTTTTCAGTGGTTTTACCTTTGCCGTCACCATGTACGATCCCTATCTTTACACCATTAATCAAACATACCCTTCTTTTTGGCAATATGTTTCTTATCTCCCGGTCGTCTACATTTCCATAGACCCCCACCAACTCTCCGAATCGCGCTATCTCTTTGTAAGACTCTGCACTCTGAAAATCCCCTGCATGGATGATGAACTCACTTTCCTGTATATCCTTGATGAGATTGTCGGGAAGCTTTCTTCTCCCCTTCGGCAGATGAGTATCAGAAAGCACTGTTATTTTCATTGTTCTCCCTCCTTGCTTCATGTTCTAAAACTGTCCTTTAAACATGTTTCAATATGTACATATGGTGGAATGATTGTATTATCAATCTTAAAAGAGGAGATCCTATGACTTTTTCACTGCAAAAACAATTCAGACAGCCTAAAGGCATCCTGGGATGGATGGTTGGCAAGGTAATGGAAATAGATAATCGAAAAATCAATAAATGGTCCATCAACAAGATGCCGATCCGGAGGGGGGACCATATTCTTGAAATAGGGTATGGACCGGGATATTGCATCCAGAAAATTATACAGAAATACCCCGGCTGCACGGTGGATGGTGTCGATATTTCCTCCACCATGAAGGAAGCCGCGGGTCAAAAGAATAAGGATGCAATCAAAAAAGAAAAGGTTCATCTCTTCGTACACGATATTTCTGAGTTCCAGCTTGAAGACAAACAATATGATCACATCTTTTCAGTAAACAACTACCCCCTGTGGTCTGACACGGACAAAGCCCTATCCCATTTATATCATATGTTGAAGCCGGGGGGAACGCTGGTGATAACGGTTCAGCCCCGAGGGGAAGAAGAAAAGGACAGCAGGGCGCGGGGCTATGGCAGGGAGATCAGTGAACGATTGACCTCCGCAGGATTTAAGAACATCGAGACATCCTACAAGAAAATACGTCCTTCATTAACTGTTTTGGTAAAATGCGAAAAATAATTTCTGCAATCTTTATCTTATCCATTAATCCATAAGAATTTTAAAAGAGAAGGGAATAAGACCCTTCTCTTTTAAAATCACTTACTTAACGCATATGTTTTATAACCGCCGCTTAGATTGCTTGCCTTAATTCCATTGTTTGTTAAGATTTTAACTGCCAAATACCCTCTTAACCCAACTTGACAATTGACATAAATATGCATTTCATCAGGCAGTTCCTTTAACCGTTCTCTTAGTTCCCCTAATGGGATATTAATTGAGCCTGAAATAAATCCAACTTCCCTTTCTTCAGGTTCTCTTACATCTATAAGAACGCCCCCATTGTTAACAATCTCATCAATTTCATGATGATGTACGAGACTCAAATCTCCACTCACTACATTTCCGGCAATATAACCCGCGATATTAACAGGGTCCTTCGCAGAAGAGTAAGGAGGAGCATATGCCAACTCAAGGTCGGCAAGATCCCATACTTTTAATTTCCCTTTGATGGCTGTCGCTATCACATCGATGCGCTTTTCAACACCTTTATATCCAACCGCTTGTGCACCGAATATTTCACCTGTTTTAGGGTGAAATAGCATCTTTATTGAGAGCTGGCTGCCTCCTGGATAATAGGAAGCATTGGAATATGGGTGTATATGCAGAGCTTCATATTCTACACCCAGACGTTTAAGTGATTTTTCATTATTCCCTGTAGAAGCAACGGTCAGTTCGAATACTTTTGCTACAGACGTACCCAGGGTCCCTTTATATTCCGCTTTTCTGCCATTTATATGATCTGCGGCGAGGCGTCCCTGCCGGTTGGCAGGCCATGCTAGTGGAATCATTGCCGGTGTTCCTTGTATATAGTCTTTTACTTCAATCACGTCGCCAATGGCGTAAATATCCGGATCCTCTGTTTGAAGATGATTATTTACTGCAATTCCTCCACGCTCTCCTAATGTCAAACCTGCATTAATGGCAAGTTCATTTTCCGGACGCACTCCGATAGAGAGGATGGTGATATCACTTTTTAGTTCCTTTCCGCTCTGAAGTATGATTGTGCGCCCTTGATCTTTTATCGCTTTCACTCCATCATTGAGGTATAATTCGACCCCATTGATTTCAAGTTCACGGTTTACAATTGACGCCATCTCATAATCAATCGGAGCCATTACCTGACTTCCCAATTCAATCACGGAAACATTCATTCCGCGCTGTTGAAGATTTTCCGCCATCTCCAGACCAATGAATCCACCGCCTACGATCACTGCATATTCAGGCTTCTTGTCGTCGACCCAGGATTTTATTCTATCTGTATCCGGGATATTCCTTAGAGTAAACACATTTCCTGCATCAGTAAGACCTTCCAAGGAAGGAACGATTGGGCGCGCTCCCGGGGACAGGATTAATTTATCGTAGCTTTCCTCATATGTTTCACCAGTTTTAACTTTTCTCACGATTATCTTCTTTTGATCACGATCAATCTCTCTGACCTCATTGAAATTACGGATATCGAGGTTGAATTTTTTTGCCATCCCTTCTACAGATTGAATTAATAGTGCCTCCCGGCTGGAGATGACCCCACCGATATAATAAGGAAGTCCGCAATTTGCGAAGGAGATGTATTCCCCCTTCTCGATGATAATAATTTCATCTTCTTCACTTAACCGGCGCAATCTAGCTGCAGCTGTGGCCCCTCCGGCAACTCCACCCACGATGACAATTTTTTTCTTCATTATCATTCTCCTCTTTTCCCTTTCTTTTTGTTCAACATTTCACAAATTTAATTTAAATTCTGCTTACATCTTCATTATATGAAGATAGATAAGAAAAAACAATATACCCCTAGGTGTATATTTTGTGACAAATGTTTGCTTGTATTGGGATAAAAATTATCAAGTGCCTTAAAAACGAGATTGGGACAAAACTTAAAAGCCAATGTCTAAAGACGAACTTTTTAGAACGGAGTCTAAACAACGCTAATGATTTCCGTGCAAGACTTCGCTTTCCGCGGGTAGCCCGTGAGCCTCCTCGGTCGTACCTCCCTGCCGGAAGAAAAGCGGAAGGGCTTTGAAGAGAGGCGTGTGGCATAAGACGAATCAGCCACGAAGGCGTTCTTTGCCTTCTTGGTCGGTTTGGCTTATGACACGTGCCTCTAAGCCCTGTAGCTGGAAAGGTCTCACGTCCGCTACTTTCCCCGCAGGAGTGTTTTCGTCTTGCACTCCAATCAACCGCTGTAATTAGCTATATTCTAAATGCACAGTGAACAAATTAAAAAACCCGAACTAATTTGCTTAATCTCATACAAATTAGTTCGAGTTATACAAAGACTAAATCACTTTTGTCCCATCATCGCATCTTTAATGCCGCGGAAGTACTTACATTATGATTATTTTTTCAACAGAGGGTTCTCTTTCACAGCATCGATCAATTCTTTTATTTCATCAAGCTTATTCTCCTGAAGAAGGTCAATGACCCTGCTCCCCACAATGACACCGTCGCAGTTACGGGTCATCTCCCTCACATGGTCAGGTGTCGAGATGCCGAAGCCGGCGAGCACAGGCACCTTACTATGCCGTTTTAATACTTGCAGATGCTTTCCGATGTTCTGATTGACTTCGTTTCTTGCACCGGTCGTACCGTTAATCGTTACGGCATATAAAAATCCTTCCGATAGTCCGGCAAGCTCCCGGATCCTTTTTTCAGAACTCGTCAGCGTAGCGAGCTGGATGATAGCGATGCCATGTTCCTCGGCCGGGGAAGAAACCAGGTCCCTGTGCTCTGCGGGAAGGTCCGGAATGATAAGCCCGTCGACACCGGCTTCTTCACATTGAAGGAAGAAACGATCAATGCCATATTTGAAAATGGGATTGATGTAGCTCATGAACACTAGTGGTACCCCGATTTCTTCTCTTCTAGTAACGAGTTCATCCAGTACCTGTTGCAGATTCACACCATGTTCCAGGGCCCTATTACCCGCTTTCTGAATCGTAGGACCGTCAGCCACAGGGTCCGAAAAAGGAATCCCAACTTCAATTGCAGAAGCCCCGGCTTCTTCCAGGCGCTTCAACGTCTCTATGAAACTCTCGATTCCCCCGTCTCCAGCCATAATATAAGGGACGAAGAGTTTGTTCCCTTTATCCAGTTCATATTGGAATGTCTGTTCTAAAAACACCTTACCCATTCAGATGACCTCCTAACATTTCCTTCACTTGTTCTACATCCTTGTCTCCCCGGCCAGATAGGCAAATGACGACTGACTCATCCCGTTCCATCATCCCTGCCAATTTGACAGCGTAGGCAACTGCATGAGAGCTTTCAAGGGCCGGGATGATTCCTTCGGTCTGGGACAGTAATTGGAATGCTTCGAGTGCTTCCTGATCTGTGATAGATGTATACTTTACCCGCTCGATTTCTTTCAGGTAACTATGTTCAGGTCCCACACCAGGATAATCAAGCCCCGCTGAAACGGAGTGCGCTTCCTGGATCTGGCCATCCCCATCCTGAAGGAGATACATCAGACTTCCATGCAAAATACCTGGGGTCCCAAGCGTAAGGGTAGCCGCATGTTTATCTGTCTCGAGACCTGATCCTGCAGCTTCAACCCCGTAAAGATCCACACCCTGATCTTCGATGAACGGATGGAACATCCCGGCTGCATTGCTCCCTCCTCCTACGCATGCAACGATGGCGTCTGGAAGTGAATGTTCTACCTTGAAAAATTGCTCCTTTGTTTCCTTCCCAATCACACTTTGAAAATCTCTGACCATTTTCGGGAATGGGTGCGGACCGAGGACCGAACCGATGATGTAATGGGTGTCCTCCACGTTCGCCACCCAGTAGCGGAGAGCTTCATTCACTGCATCCTTCAGAGTTGCGCTTCCTGACGTGACACTGACCACCTTCGCCCCTAGCAGCTCCATGCGGAATACATTCAATTTCTGCCGCCTGATGTCCTCTTCGCCCATGAAAATCACACATTCAAGGTTCATTAACGCACAGACCGTGGCAGTCGCTACACCGTGCTGCCCTGCGCCGGTTTCCGCGACGATTTTTCTTTTACCCATCCGTTCTGCAAGCAGCGCCTGCCCAATCGTGTTATTGATTTTATGGGCACCGGTATGATTGAGGTCCTCCCTTTTCAGGTACAGTTTTGCCCCGCCTAACCGGTTTGTTAAGTTTTCTGCAAAATAGAGCGGATTTTCCCTGCCGACATAATCCTTTAAATAATATTGAAGTTTCTTTTGGAACGCTTCATCCTGGGATGCCTCCTCATATGCCGTCTCCAACTCTTTTACTGCTGTCATCAATGTTTCAGGTACATATCTCCCGCCGAATTGACCGAATGATCCTTTTTGATCCGGTTGTGCGTAAGTCATGAATATTCCCCGCTTTCTTCTTTTTGGAATGATTTTACTTCTTCAATGAATGCTTTGATCATTTTGCAGTCTTTTCTGCCGTTCCGTTCCACACCGCTCGAAACATCCACCATATATGGTTCCGTTTTCTTGATTGCTTCCGTGACATTCTCTTTCTTTAAACCGCCGGCAAGGATAATGTTATCCTTTAGGGATTCATAGTCTGATAGATATTCCCAGTCGAAAGTGGTACCATTTCCTCCCCTGAATGGTCCCTTTCCGCTGTCCACCAAAAGAAGTCCGCTGCCGTATCTCTGCAAGGCTTGCAGATCGCTTTTTTCCCTGATTGAGATGGCTTTAATAAATGGAATGGTAAGCTCCCTGCAAAATTCCGGTGTTTCATCCCCGTGCAGCTGGACATAATCGAGCTTCACCACATCCATCGCATATTGAAGTTCGCTCTCAGAAGCATTGACGAAGACCCCGATCTTCAGAATATCCTTCGGAAGTGAATCTGCTATGTCAGCAGCCTTCTCGAGCGTCACCCTCCGTTTACTTTCGGCAAATACGAATCCGACGGCATCGGCGCCTGCGTCTGCAGCCCATTTTGCTTCCTCCCGTTCCCGGATGCCGCACACTTTGACTTTTGTCATCGTCCTTCCCCCTTTTTCACCTGCAGGGAAGCCAGCACTCTGCCTGTATCATCACTTCTCATTAACGTTTCTCCTACGAGTACGCCATGTGCGCCAGCGTTAGCAGCCCGGATACAATCCTCGTCATGCCGGATCCCGCTTTCGCTGATCAGCACAACCTCCTCATTGTGAATCATTCCAGCCAGCCTTTCCGTCACATCAAGGCTGACTTCGAATGTCTTAAGATTTCGGTTGTTAATTCCTATGATTTTTGCACCGAGATCGAGTGCAGTCTTCATTTCTTCCTCATCATGAACTTCCACGAGTACTTCGAGCCCCTGACTTTCGGCGTAGTGGAAAAGCGACCGAAGAATAGGGCGTTCAAGGGCTGCCACAATCAGGAGGATGATAGTTGCACCCGCGTCCTTTGCGCGGTCAATCTGGATGGGATCAAGAATGAAATCCTTACAGAGGATCGGAATCGATACTTCCTCCCTGACCCTTGCCAGGTCTTCCATTTGCCCCTTAAAGAAAAGGGTGTCGGTCAAGACCGAAATGGCAGCCGCTCCGGCCCTTTCATATTCTTTTGCCTGCACGGGGGGATCCACCTCTGTCCTTATATCCCCCTTCGAAGGCGATGCACGCTTAATTTCCGCTATCACCCCAAGCTTTTCAGCCTTAAGCAATGCATCATATAACTTGTTAACATGAGGATTATCCGCGTTTTCATACCGTTTATATCCTGATTGTTTAAGGCTTTTGATTTCTTCCGCTTTCTTTTCTATTATTCTCTCAAGTATGTCAGCCACTTAGATCACCTGCTTCCTTTTCGATTGACTGTACTCCACGAGGGCCTGAAGGGCATTTATAGCTTTACCTGAGGCAATGCTGTCCCGTGCCGCTTTGACTCCCTCGGCAACACTTGACACACTGCCGTGGGCAAAAAGCGCAATCCCCGCATTGAATACCACGGTATCCAGATGGGCCCCTTCTTTTCCTTCCAGTACATCGCGAAGGATGGCGGCATTCTCGGAAGATCCCGCTCCCTTGATCATGCTGTTCGGATAATGAGGCATGCCAACATCTTCAGCTGTCAGCGTAAAGGACGTGATCCTGCCATTTTCAAGGAGGACAAGATGATTCTCACCTGCAAGGGAAGCTTCATCCATGTAGTCCGCTCCGTTCAGTACGACCGCCCTCCTTCTGCCAAGTTCATGGAGAACCCTTGCCATCGTCTCCAGTCGATCTCTCCTGTACACCCCGATCAATTGAGTCTCCAGCTCCACAGGGTTCGTCAACGGGCCGATCAAATTGAAGATGGTCGGTATTTTCAGTTCTTTTCTCACCTTCATGATCCTCTTAAGCCCGGAATGGATGTGAGGGGCGTAAAGAAACGCAATATTGCATTCAGATAGGAGATCATTGATCTCATCCGCCCTAAAATCCAGGGATATTCCTAAATGCTCAAGCACATCTGCACTTCCGGTTCTGCTTGAAATGCTCCTGTTTCCATGTTTGGCAACCTTAATCCCTGCCCCGGCCAGCACAAACGCGCTCGTCGTGCTGATATTGAAGCTGTGGGAACCGTCCCCTCCCGTCCCGCAGTTATCAAGGACGCCGCTCATGCTGCTTTTAACTGGCAGTGCTTTTTCTCTCAGCACTTCGACAAGCCCGGTGATTTCTTCAACCGATTCACCTTTCATTTTCAGGAGTGTCAGGAAACATGCAATCTGACTATCAGTCGTTTCCTCATTGAATAGCTGGTGTGCTGCTCTTCTCATCTCATCTTTTTCTAAAGAATGTCCGTTAGATAGCTTTTGCAGAAACTCTTTCACGGTTATTCCCCTTTCTCATCTCTTCTAAAAAGTTACTGAGTATTTTTTTCCCTGTCTCGGTGCCGATTGATTCCGGATGAAATTGAACACCGAACAGCGGATATCGTCTGTGCTTGATCGCCATGATCTGATTGTCATCCATAGAGGATGCGGTGACCTGGAACTGCTGCGGAAGGGATTCCTTTTCGACGACCAGCGAGTGGTACCTCATCACGGTGAGCGGCTGGGACAGATATTGGAACACCCCATCACCTTCATGTCTGATCAGTGATGTCTTTCCATGCATGATCCTTTCTGCAATCACCACTTTCGCGCCGAATGCAGCAGCTATTGCCTGATGACCCAGACATACCCCGAGAATCGGCGCACTAGCGTGAAGATTCTGTATAATTTCTATGCAGATGCCCGCATCTACAGGTGTTCCGGGTCCTGGAGATAAGATGATTCCCTCCGGCTTTAATTCCTGTATTCCCTCTAAGGTGATTTCATCGTTTCTTTTTATCAGGACATCCTCACCCAGCTCCAGTAAATATTGATACAGGTTATATGTGAAGGAATCGTAGTTGTCGATGAGCAGGATCATTTTCCCACCTCCAATAAAGATTTTGCTTTATTCATCGTTTCCTCGTATTCACTTTTGGGGTCTGAGTCATATACAATGCCTGCACCTGCCTGGACATAAGCTGTGTGATCCTTCAAAACGAGCGTCCTGATGGCCAGTGCGAAGTCCAGGTTTCCGTTGACTCCGAGATAGCCGATCGCTCCTGAATACACCCCTCTTTTCCTGCCTTCGAGCTCATTGATGATTTGCATTGCCCTGATTTTTGGTGCTCCGCTCACCGTCCCTGCGGGCAGACAGCTTACGAGTGCTTCCAGAGGTGTGATGCCATCTTTCAGAATCCCTTTTACTTCCGATACAAGGTGCATCACATACTTGTAACGCTCGACCAGCATATACTTCGTGAGCATGATGGATCCCCCCTCGCACACTTTTCCCAAGTCGTTCCTCCCCAGGTCGACCAGCATCCTGTGCTCCGCTAGTTCTTTTTCATCCGCAGACAATTCATGCTCCAAACGAAGGTCTTCATCGTCATTCGTCCCCCGCCTCCTTGTGCCTGCAATCGGGTTTGTCGTGATCTTCTTGCCCTGGACCTTGACCAGGCTTTCAGGCGAAGCCCCAAGGACGACATAATCCCCAAAATCGATATAAAACATATAGGGAGAAGGATTGGACTGTCGCAGGCGCCGGTAAAAAGTGAAGGAATCCCCCTTAAATGCGGCACGCATCCTCTGGGAAAGGACGACCTGGAAGATGTCTCCCTTCCTGATATGTTCCTTCGCTGATTTCACTTGCTGGATATAGTCCTCTTCTGAAATCTGGGATTCAAATGTCAGCCCGTTTAGCTCGACACTGTGGACCTCAAGAAAGACATTCGTTATTTCCTTCTCCACTTGAGTCAACTTCTCCTCAAGCTTCTCTTTGGACTCATCCTGAACCACCACAACCATTTTCTGCTCTGCATGATCAAACACGATGACCTTTTCATAAAACATCAGATGGATATCGGGCATATCCAGTTCATCCTCTGGAACGGATCCGATCTTTTCGTATTGGCGGATCACATCATATCCTAGATATCCGACCGCTCCCCCGGTGAACGGGAGGTCAATGTCCATTTGCTCAACATGCGGAATCAAATCCTGGATGATTTTAATCGGATCGCCTTCCCTCTCTTCCCTTTCTCCTGTTCGGTGTTTTAAGATCTCCACCCGGCTTCCGGCCGCTTTACATTCAAGATAGGGATCACAACCAACGAAGGAATATCTGCCTGACTGTTCATGCTTCAGGGAGCTCTCAAGCAGAAATTTCTTGGATCCCTTCAATGATTGAAAAAGCGAAATCGGTGTATACAAGTCGCCGTTCAATTCCTTCGCTGCATAATGTATTTCTCTCTGCTGGTTCACTTGCCATTCCTCCATTCAAAATAAAAGAGTAAGCTCCTTGTTCAGCCCCGACAAACGCTTCTGGACTGACCGGTGAAGTCGACCTTTGACTTCAACGGGCAGACCTAAACGTCTCGAGGGTCCAGGCGCTGAAGCTGGACAAATAAAAAAGTCCCCTATAAGCACAATAGTATTGTGCTTATAGAGGACGATGCTGACCGCGGTGCCACCTCAGGTTGGAGTAAGAAACTTACTCCCTCTTCTTTTCGAATACGGGGTCATGAAAACCCGATATTCTATCCTTATAACGGAGGAAACCCGTATGACCCTACTGCATTGTTCAAGTCATCTCTCATAAGTCCATTCATCTTAAGCTATCCTGCCAGGGTCTCACCTTTCCCGGGCTCTCTGTAAAGCTTCACTTAAGCTTACTACTCTTATTCTTCGATTTTCACGATTAAGTTTTTTGAAATAAAAAAAGGGCATCCCTATCCTTATAAAAAGGACGGGATACCCGTGGTGCCACCTTTGTTGACTGCTTCTCGCAGTCCACTCATCCGCATCGAAGCCGGCCGGCTTGAATGCGTGTCTTTTGTAACGATAAGACATTCGCCAAAGCCTACTCTCCCTAAAGGATTTCGGTTTGGAGGCTCGGAAGTCCATTCCCTGACGCATCCACACTGGTTCACACCACCCACCAGCTCTCTTCAGTGTCTGCAAAAGGTACTCCTCTTCGTCGAAGCCGTTCGCTCATTGAATTATTGTTTATTATACTAATTTGTTTTACACCGGATGTCAACAAAAAAATCTAATTTTGTTCAGCTTCTTAATTCCGCTTATGATTTCCGTGCAAGACTCCGCTTTCCGCGGGCAGCCCGTGAGCCTCCTCGTCACTGCGTTCCTGCGGGGTCTCACATTAGCTACTCTTCCCGCAGGAGTCTGCGTCTTGCACTCCAATCAACCGCTGGATATTTCCAGAATTAATTATAAAAACAAGACAAATAGAGTGCAAACTTTATTTAATATTCACCATTAATGAATCACAGACTGGAACGTATCCAATATCCATGTAAATTTTGTTGGAAGTTGGATTCTCCAGGTCTGTGTAGAGGGTACAGAATTTATACTCCTCCAGCAGTTTGCTGCTTAAGCCTGCTACGACTGCGGAGGCATATCCTTTTTTCCTGAAGGGCTTTGGTGTGTAGACAAAATTTACGGTTATACCGTTGTCCGTCCATCGTCCGCCCCTTGCCATGGAAACAGGTTTTCCGTCAGTTTCCCAAAAGTACAGATAGTTTTCATTTGCAATCATATCTTCAGCACGTTCGAGTGCCTCACTTTCGGTGAGGGGACGCACTCCGGTTTCTACAGTGAAACATTTGATCCAATCAGAAAGGAGTGTAAGATGCCTTTCATCAGGCTGTATCAATTTTCCTTCAGGGATCTCGATTTCATTGACATGATCCAGTTTATAAATGCGCTGATCCATGCCGATCTCATGCTCGCAGCCTTTCAAATTGCACCAGGCCTGCGTAAGTTTTTCTGCAGAAACTTTTTCAGAGACGAACCCGGGTACCTCGATTCCTTCTTCACTGAGCAGTGTATTCAGCTCTTGTGCAATGGTGCTGTATTCATTGTCATTTATTTGGAGTACAGACACCAGGTTGTGCGGCGGTGTCATAATGAAGGCTCCTTTTATACTGCCGTCTTCATTCTCTGCGCTCACAAGAAGCGGGTTATTGTATCTGCTCCCCGATTTTATACTGTTCAACAGTCCAAGC
Organism: [Bacillus] enclensis; assembly: GCF_001456935.1. Classification (GTDB taxonomy): domain Bacteria; phylum Bacillota; class Bacilli; order Bacillales; family Bacillaceae_B; genus Rossellomorea; species Rossellomorea enclensis. Next base: position 684,436 of record NZ_KQ758482.1, read on the forward strand.
GGCAGATTATTTTCAGCTTCCTTTTTTATCAGAAACGGATAGACTCTTTTGTAAAACTCATTGATATCCTTATATTTTGTCAGTTTCAATGTCAATTTCCTCACCCCTCTTTTAAAATTCTCTTTTACTATCTGAAATTCCTTTTATTCTCAGGAACATCGCTTTTTTAGTTCCGTTCAAGACCTAAAAAAATGGACAGCCTTTGAAAGACTGTCCGGAAGTACTCATTGAATACGTTTTTGTTTCGTCATCAATGATACTGATACGTAGACGATGAACGATATCAGGATCGGGATGACGACTGTGTTCATGTCCAGGTAGTTGGGCAGGAAGCTGTGGAACAGGATATAGGAAATCATCCCTGAAAGCATGGAAGCAAGTGCTCCATAGGCATTTCCTGTCTTCCAGTACAGCCCGAGGACGATCGGCCAGATGAATACGGCTTCCAGCCCCCCGAATGAGAATAAATTCAGCCAGATGATCAATTCTGGCGGGCTCAATGCCATTAGGAACACGGCAATCCCGATTAGCGACGTAACCGTCAAGCTCATCCTTTTCACCTTTTTTTCATCCGCATCCTTATTGATGAAATTCATGTATACATCTTTTACGATGGCTGAAGAGACAATCAGAAGAAGCGAGTCTACGGTGGACATGATCGCAGCCATCGGAGCCGCGAGGACGATGCCGGCAAGCCACGGAGGAAGTACTTCCAGGGCAAGCAGCGGCATGACTTTGTCGGCCACTTCCACCCCGGGCATCACCGCACGTGCCAGCACCCCGATCAGGTGCATACCGAGCATGATAGTCCCGACTACGATTGTCCCGATTACGAGGGCACGGTGCATAGAGCGGGAATTCTTATAACTCATCGCCCTGACAGCCACTTGCGGAAGACCGACAACCCCGACTCCGACCAGGATCCAAAATGATGATATATATCTTGCACTCAGCTCGCCATTCGCTCCATTTGGAGTCAGCAGGTTAGGATTTTCCGCCTTCAGATCCATCATGATGTTTTCCATTCCCCCGCCTGCAATGATCGTCGCAATCAACAGGATGATCGTTCCCACTAGCATGACGACTCCCTGAATTGCATCTGTCACAGCCACAGCCCTGAAGCCGCCGACGATGACATAAATCAATACGGAAGCGGCAAAGAGGAACAAGGCACTCTTATAAGACAGACCCGTCAACGATTCGATCAATCTCGCTCCCCCGACCCATTGGGCAATCATCGCAGAGAACAGGAAAATGATGATGGCGAGAGCGGAAAGAATCGTTATGTAATGGCTTTGATAACGTCCTTGCAAATAATCCACCAGGGTCACAGCGTTATATTTGCGTGACATGATGGCAAACTTTTTTCCGAGGACAAGCAGGACGAAATATCCGGTGACCACTTGGGACATCGCAAGAAGTACCCAGGATAAACCGTATGAGTAAGCAGCCCCGGGGCCGCCTATGAAACTGCTTGCGCTTCCATACGTTGCAATCATGGTCATGGCGAGGATGAAACCGCCAAGCTGCCTGCTGCCCAGGAAATAATCCTGAACGAAGGAATCTGCCTTTCGTATGTTTCTTGAGGAATAAACTCCCACAATAAAAATAATGACTAAAAATAAGATCATTGGCAATATGGCCATGCTATTCATGATATTCCTCCTCTTCATCATCAAAAGGAATATCTGTGAGCATATATCTGACAACGAAAATCACCAGCAGCACCATAAGCAGAAAACCAGCTACACAGCTGTAAAAAAACCATGCGGGCATTCCCAAAATCCAATCATATTCAGAAACGGGGCCGCCCCCGAGTCCAAACGCAAAGCCAAACCACCATAGAAAATTTATCACTGCCAGGACAATACCGATTATTGCTTCACGATGAGCGATATGAAATCTTTTGTCTTCTTTTTCACTCACTCTCTTTTCACTCCTTTATGATTAAGGCATACGCATCCATTTACAATTTACGACAGGGCAAAGTGAATTGCAATAAAAAAAGACAATCCCGGATTCTGCACTCCGGGATTGTCTTTTTGCAATTTATTAAAGGGGGGTAATCATGAACCATTCTCCAATATAAAAGAAAGAGGGGGAAACTCTTGTGTTTTTAATTGAGAATGATTTTCAATATCATTGTAATTCTTATCAACTTCTTTGTCAACACAAAATATTCATTTATTTTTCTTGATTCCGTTCATTAACCATAAGTGATGAATCTTTTTCATTCCCCCTTATCCCCCCCAGTCTCTTGAATAATAGATAATTGACCGTAAAGACGATTACAGCGGCGATTTCCAGATTGATAATATATACGGCGTCATCCCCGAACCATAACAGCGGAGTTGTTCCTTCAGGCGGGCCTGCCAGGAAGAAATAGTTCGATCCGCTGACTTTGTTCAGGATGAATATAGGGACGGCCAGACAGTTGAGCAGTCCCAGTCCAAAAAAGATTGATGATTTCCTCACCTGATAATGATCGTGATAAAACAAAAACAGCACCATTAAAGGAATGGCCATATGATGAAGGAAGTATTTGATATATCGATAGTGCGGGAAAGAATATGGATTATCGGGAGTGATGAGTGCAAGAATGGGAGGGATAAAACCAATATAAAGAAATAGATAGAAGATTTTGCTGTCCCGTTTGAAGTAAAGGTAGATGCCGACAAACGTGCTGATACTGCAGAGATGAAGAGGCAGTGTGGACTGAATTGTCCAGTTCCCGGTGACGAGCGACCATATTTGATAACTGATTTCTGAAGCACATAATATACATAACAAGACAGTTCCGATCCATTTACTATTCCTGCTCTTTCCGTACCATCTTACCAAGCCCGCGGCTGACAGGAAAAACAGCAGCAGCGTCAATACATGTGTGAGTGAAAATAGTTGAAAGTCCATCATCTTATCCGGTGAAAACATAAGAACCACTCCCTGCTTTCCATAAAGTCATGAATTTTTAAATCACGTCGGATCACTGGAAGGAAATATTTGGTGTCAACAGAAAGGAATTGTGGTAAAATTCTAAATTGAAATAAAAATATAGATAGAGAAAGATTGAGGGGGATTTTGGTGAAAGAAAAACTAAAGTCATTCGGTGTACCTTTATTAATCATGCTTCTGCTGATTGGTGCGCTATTTATCCACCAGTTACTGGAGGTCAAGAAACAGCCTCAGCCTGATTGGAGCCGTTCGGTACCGCTTGGTTTCACTTCTGAAGAACGCCCGCAGGCATTCTTCAATGATGATACCCTTTTCCTGACTGACAACGGAAAAGTACATGGGCTGAAATTCGATGAACAACTGAATCTCCAGGAAGATTCTGCAGTGAATACAAAAATTACAAGGGGAAATCCTTTCTGGACTGATGGATCCGTCTTCATCCAAAAGAAATCAGACCGTCTGGTTGCAACTGAAAATAATAAAGATACCGTCATCACGCAAGAAGTGGACGGCATTAGCACTGGAAAGGAACGGGTATATTATTGGAGTAAGAATGAGCTTTTTTCATTGAATACAGCTGATTTATCCTATAACAAGATACACACGTTCCCAAAAGATATAATGGAGATTTATCAAGGGGATAATGGCAGCGCGATTGTACAGGTTCATCAAAATGATGCGAATGCTGTTCTACAGTATATGGATGAAAACGAACAAATAGTAGGGGATCCTTTTGCATCGGTCAAAATCTCGACTAATCAACACATTGACGGTTTGACCTATGGGGTGAAGGATGACAAGATGACCATCCTTTACAATGAACAGATGAGGGCTCAGGGTGCTTTAAGTTACAAGATATTAAAGCTGCAATCCCCACTTCAGGAAATTGGAACAAAGACACTCAAACCTGAAACCCTTTCATTTTTAAACGTTGATTCCGGAGAGAAGCTTCAAGGACCCCGATCTGCTAAATTGGTGACCATTGAAGGCAAGCCCTCTGTGTTATTCACTTCAGAAGGCCACAAAGCCAGCGATCAAAACTCGGTACGTGTATACCTGGCTCCCCTAGAAGATGAATCACAACTTGATGCAAAAACAATCGGCACCACCAAACATTATTCTTACCTGCCTTTCCAGTTAAACTCGAACAGCATTGCCTGGCTGGATTACGGCGGGGATACGTATGAATTATTCGGTGCATCTAAAGACCCGACAATGATTTCGGCAAGCGTCGAACTGAATAAAAGGAGTGTTAAGGAGGCTGTGAATAACACTGTAATGATGATTTTCAGCAGTGTCATAACGATCCTGATTTCCTTCTATTGGGTGCTGCCATCTTTGTTCCTGTTGATCGTTTTATATATGATCAAGCCCAACATCTTTGAAAAAGACGGCATTAACTGGGTCGAATATGCTTCTATCCTGATCTTTTTGATCATGCCCCTTACATTCATGGGCAAGGCATTGAATGGATATTTTTATTTTGCAGCCCCGGAATACCTCACCTTTACCGGGAGCGGATATGTAGGTGTCACGGTCATCAGTCTGTTGACCGCTCTTATTTGGAAGTTTGGACGAAATCCTGACTGGGGTACGTTCGGTGGAGTCTTTTATTTCATGGGGGTATATATCCTTCTCTATGTCTCTTCGTTCGGTCCATATGTCTTCAATTTATTTTGATTAATCGCTGCAATAAAAATTTAAGAGGCTGGGACATAACTTAATATCCCATGTCTAAAGACGAACAATATAGAGTGGACTCTAAACAACGCTAATGATTTCCGTGCAAGACTTCGCTTTCCGCGGGTAGCCCGTGAGCCTCCTCGGAGCTAAAGGTCCTGCGGGGTCTCACTTGTCTAGCTGCAGGGCTTAGAGGCACATGTCATAAGTCAAACCGACCACGAAGGCATAGAACGCCTTCGTGGCCGATTCGTCTTATGCCACACGCCTCTGAGCAAAGCCCTTCCGCTTTTCTTATAAGCTACTCTTCCCGCAGGAGTCTTCGTCTTGCACTCCAATCACCCGCTGAATGAGCTAAACCCTAAATGAGCAATGAAAAAATTAAAAACCCGAACTAATTTGCCTTATCTCAGCCAAATTAGTTCGGGTTTTACTTAGACTAAATCACTTTTGTCCTAGCCTCTTTTCATTCATCTATATACTTCCAATCACTGCGTTTGTAGAAATAGATATAGACGGACATGCAAAGTGTGAGCCAGGCTCCCCCGGCTGTAAATCCTGCGATGATGTCACTGGGATAGTGCACGCCGAGATAAACCCTGCTCAGTCCGATCGATATAATCAATAGTGATAGGAAGACTACACAGATCCATTTATACAAGCGTTTATCCAAGGCGCGGAACAGCATAAATGCCGCGGCACCGTAAAAAATGAACGATCCCATTGAATGTCCGCTCGGAAAGCTGTATCCTCCCTGCTCAATCAGTGCTTCTATATCAGGCCGGTCCCGTTTGAATATCCACTTCAGCAGCCAATTGAAAGCCGCTCCAAGGCCGACAGTCAAAGCTACAAATAAAGCCAGAGGATATTTTTTCATGAATAACAAGACAATGACAATACCGACTGTACATATGCTCAGCCATTTCACCCCGCCTAAAAACGTGATGGATGTCATCAATGTCGTCAGCTTTGGTGAAATGAAAGAATGGACGATATCGAAGACACCGTTGTCGAAACCGGCAATTTCGTTCTCCTTCCACTCTTCCAGGATCGAAACGAATCCCCAGGTAAATATACTTAAACAGATCAACGAAATGATAAAAAATACTGCTTTTTTCTTCTGCCTTTCCTCCACCTAATATCTCCTGCCCTTTTACTGATAATTATTGTGCTTTTTTCTTTGTAGTTGTTGCTTTCTTTTTTGCGGGTTTCTTTTTTTCTGTCTTCTTCTTTTCTTTCTTTTCCTGTTTATCCGGCTTCGTTGAATCGATTGATGCCTGCAGTGCTGCCATCAAATCTGTCACATTTTCTCTTGGAGCTTTCTCCTTGGCGGTTACAACCTTTTCCCCTGTCTGCTTCGATTCGATCAGCTGACTAAGCCTTTCACGGTATTCATCGTGGTAGTTTTCAGGCTGAAACTCGGCAGTCAGTTGTTCGATCAGCATGGTTGCGGTCTCCAATTCCTTTTCTGAAATGTCATCGTTCTCGGGTACATTCGGAACGTCTTTCGAGGGTCTTACTTCATCAGGATAATGAATCGTTTCCATCACAAGTGTATTATTATAAACCCTTACTACGGACAACTGCTCTTTCGATCTCATCGTAATTTTGGCAATCCCGACTTTCCCTGAAGTCACCAATGCTTTCCTGAGAAGTGAATAAGCCTTTTTCCCGCCGTCATTAGGGGAAACGAAATAACTTCTGTCATAGAAGATCGGATCGATTTCGTCAATTTTAATAAAATCCAATATCTCAACAGCCTTTTCGTCATTTGCTTCTTTTATTGCATTCAGCTCGTCCTCTTCCAATACTACAAATTTTCCTTTTGTCACCTCATACCCTTTTACAATGTCTTTATTATCGATTTCCTTATCACAGACCGGGCAGACTTTTTCATATTTGATGGGTGTGTGGCATTCTTTATGAAGAGATCGGAGTTTAACATCCCGGTCCTCGGTTGCGGAATGCAATTTGATCGGGATGTTCACCAACCCGAAACTGATGGAACCTTTCCAAACTGTATGCATTACAATACCCTCCTTTATATATAGTAAATCCTGTTAGCTTTATCTTTTAATTACTTTCAGTGCTTCATTCACTAAAACATCTGGAAATAATCTGCGGGTTTACCGGCAACACTAAACAAAAACATTCAAGGAGATGCCTAATGAGACCGATGCTGCCGACTCTCACCACTGAAGCTCCGAACAAAGGTAAATGGAACTATGAAGTAAAATATGATGGATTCAGAGGGATTTTAAAAATTGATGCTTCAGGCGTCATTTCACTCACCAGCAGGAACAACAAAGATTTACTGCCTCATTTCCCCGAAATAAAAGCATACATAACGGATTTGCTTCAAACAGCTTCCCTTTCCCTCCCACTCGTTCTGGATGGTGAGGTGGCCATTCTGCGTTCTGCGTATTGCAGTGAGTTCTTTGAATTGCAGATCAGGGGAAGGATGAAGAACAATCAAAAAGTCAAAGAGGCAGCAGCCGCAAGACCGGTCAAATTCTTAGCGTTCGACCTATTGCGAAGCGGGAATGAACGATGGCAGGATTCTCCCTATAAGGAACGGAAAGAGGCGCTAAAGAAACTTTTTACAGTTGAAGGCATCCCCATTATTCCAGATCCTGCAAACCCGGCTGCCTTGCAGATGATTCCCTCTTATAAAGAGTGGAATAAAGTATGGGGGGGAGTCGTAAAAGAAGAAGGTGAAGGGGTAGTTGCAAAACTGGTGGACAGCAATTGGGAAGAAGGAAAACGGAGTCCGGCATGGCTGAAAATAAAAAACTGGAAAAAATGCTTATGTTTTATCACTTCGGTCGATGTATCCAATGATTATTTTCACATAGGCGTATTTGAAGGAAAAGAAATTAAGAAAATCGGATTGTTTCATTTTGGTATTTCACCCGATGAGAAAAGGACGCTGAAAGAAATCATCAAAGCAAATCATTCGCTCAAAGAGGACAGTCATTATTATATCGACCCGTCTATCTGCGTTGAGGTTCTCTATCTGAATTGGCATGAAAATCAATTAAGGGAGCCGCATTTCAAACAGTTCATGTTCTCAACCCGGCCAGAAGAGTGTACGATGGAAAGATTTTTACTGGATGAAGCAAGCCTTCCCCAAAACGTAGACATCACGCACCCGGACAAGCCTCTTTGGGAAGAACCTCCTGTTACCAAGTTAGATTTTATCCGGTACCTTCGCCGGGTTTCAGCTGTCATGCTTCCTTTCCTGGATAACCGGCCATTGACGTGTATCCGCTACCCCCATGGGATGTATGGAGACTCTTTTTATCAAAAAAATGTCCCTGAATATGCTCCTGAATATGTAGAGACTTATGGACAGGATGGGATTGAATATATCATCTGCAATGGCTTGGAGACTCTTATTTGGCTTGGAAACCAGCTGGCACTGGAATTTCACGTCCCTTTTCAGAAAGCGGGGCAAGGAGATGTCAATGAGATTGTCTTTGACTTAGATCCCCCAAGCAGGGCGGAGTTTTCTCTCGCGGTGAAGGCAGCCCTTGTCATGAAAGATTTGTTTGAGGGACTGAACTTAAGGAGCTTTGTTAAAACTTCAGGAAACAAAGGCCTTCAGGTCTATATTCCGCTGCCCCGGGGTTATTCATGGAAAGACACTGGGGTTTTCACGGAATTCATTGCTCATTACCTTGTATCCAATTATCCTGATGATTTCACAATCGAGAGGTTAAAAAAGAACAGGAAAGGCCGGCTGTACGTGGATTACATTCAGCATGCTGAAGGAAAAACGATCATCGCTCCTTACTCATTGAGAGGGAACGACAAAGCCCTGGTGGCTGCACCACTCTGGTGGCATGAAGTAAATGAAGAGCTGACTCCTGAGAAGTTTACCATGAAGGAAGTGTTAAAGCGGTTAACAAAGCTCGGCTGTCCCTTCCGCGAGTTCGACCATGCCAAGGCTCAGCAGCCCTTTAATGATGTGATCACATTCCTGAATGGAAACGCCAAAAAGTAAGCCTGGACAAATGTGTCCAGGCTCACTTCTTTATGCATTTGTAAATATCTTACGATCGACGACTTTTTTGGCGTGATCTTGGAGAAGTCCATAGGCCGCTTCTTCATTAAGATCGGTTTGTGATAATATCTCGAAGTTTTCCGGCTCCGATAAGGTTAATTGGAGTTCAGCTTCGAATAGATAGGTGGCATTACCGATTAATTCCATGAAGTACTCACCGGTATCTTTACGATTCACCACCACCCGTACCTTTCCGCCGTTATTAAAAACATCGATTTCTTCGCCAGGTTCATTAAGGCCGAGCAGGCATGTGACCAGACTTGAGGCGGACATTGCTGTACCGCACGCATTTGTGAAACCTACCCCTCTTTCAAATGTACGGACATAGATGGACCCTTTTTCAATCTCGTGAACAAAACTTACATTCACCCCGTCCGGAAACAGATTGTTTGGACCGTTGACCGTTTCTGAAATCTGTTTCTGTTCATTTGATATGATACTGCCTGCCTTCACCATACTGATTAGATGCGGGTTCGGAACAGCCAGTACCGTAAATTGGAGGCGATCGGATATTTCAGGGATCTTTTGATCGATCACTTGCGAATGTTCCATATTCATCGGTACTTTATCCAGATCGAAATAAACCGGTGAAATTTCCACATTATAAGTGGGGATGTCGTCATAGATGCTGGGTGCTGATGCAACTTTCAAATCAGCCTTCATCGTTTCAATGACGATTGAATCCCTGCCTGTTAATTCACACACATACCTTCCAACGCACCTCAGTCCATTACCGCACATGGAAGCTTCGGAACCGTCTGCATTAAAGACCCTCATGACAGCATCGCACCGCTTGCTCTCAAGTACGAACAGGATCCCATCAGCACCAATCCCTTTTTGTCGGTCACATAACGACAATGCCAAGTTCTGTCTTTCCTCTTCTGTAAAAGTGCAGGGATTGGATAGTTCATCAATCAATAAAAAGTCATTCCCGGAACCATGGCATTTAAGTACATTTAGTTTCATCTCGAAGCCCCCCGTTACTTGCAATCTGCCAAACTATTCATTATCATTTGGATAAGTCCAGAATCCGAAGGGAAATCCTTTGTAATCAACAGCCGGCAGCGATTTTTAAAATAATTTATACTAAGCTTGCCACAAACGAATACATTTGGCAACGCACTGTTCAATTCTTTATCAGTTTACTAAGTTGAATGCTCAAATGTGAAACGGAAAGATTATGAGCGGGGTGTAAGTGACATGGAGGAATTACAATTCAGATTTCAAGTGAAGCAGGTAAGTGATGCCGGGGATGAGTATGACTCCCTCGACGTTCTTACCTTCTGCAGGATCTTCAACGAAAAAAAAGACCTTCTTCATGAAGGCCTTTTCAGGGTCAGATTTAATTCAATGGGCATATACCCGTTTCCTGCTGACATCGCGAAGCAAGTCAGCTCAAGAAAAATCCAGCGACTCCTGCTTATGGAGTTAAAGCGTTATATCAAACCGCAGAGGAAATTCCTGAAGCCGGGCACTTATAAATCTGTATGGTGAGTACTTAATGGGTAAGTTCATGTGTAAGCAGCTCTTCTGCCCAATGGCATGCCTGCTGATAGCTTTCTGAAATTTCCTGCTGTGTCAGATTTAACTCAGCCATTTTTCCATCAAGGTCCTTCCATTCAGCCTTCTCGACAGAAATGACCAATTCAAGCATATCCTTCAACTCATTGGAGTTTCCTATCAATGCATCGCATATTTCATCGTTCAATGGCAAATCCTCCAGGATCTTCTTCATCGGAACAGACAGGATGGCATCCATTAGGGAGAACATCCCGGTCAGAAAATAGCTTGACGCATTGACTTTTCCAGTTAACTTCTTTGCTGTGAGCTCACACATCTTTGCCCTTATCAGGCATAAGGATATCACCTCATTCTTCATCTTTTCCTTATGCGTTGCCTGTTCCCTGACTGCCAGGACATATATCCACCGTTTTATTTCCATCAAACCAAGCAGTACAATCGCCTGCCGTATAGAATGAATTTTATGCTTCGGTCTGTAAGCAGGTGAATTGATCAATTTCAACAGTTTATAAGAAAGCGAGAGATCCTGTTCGATCAGGCCGCTGATGACATCAATGCTTGGTTCTGCCATCTCCAGGCTCTGAATGATGGAATAGTAGGAATGAAAATATACCGGAACATCATGTGATGCGATGACCTTCGGTTTGCTGAAAAAGTACCCTTGGAAGTAATGATATCCCCTTTCCCTTGCCTCCCGGTACTGCTGCTCGGTTTCCAATTTTTCCGCGATCAGCTTATAACCAAGAAGCGGAGACAACACTTCAATCCTTCTTCTCATCTCCCCGGTTGTTGCAAGAAAATCGACCTTTACATAGTCAGCTGCCTTCATAAGCGCCTTGCAATAAGGATTCGATTCATTAAAGATAAAATCATCCAATGCAATCTTGTATCCCAGTCTTTTAAGTTCCAGACAGATGTCCACTACATTCCTGCTCGGTTCTACCGATTCCAGAATCTCCACCACAATCTGACTTGGATTAAAATATGTAGGTACTTTTAAATTCAATAGATTTTCAGTGAAATTGATAAAACATGGTTTACCTGAGGACAATGAATCTATCCCTATGTTCAGGAAACTGTTAATGATGACATCGGCTGTTGCTGTATCCCCATCTATATCAGGAAACAAATTCATTTGACTTTGTCTATATAGAAGCTCGTAGGCTGCCTTTTCCTCATTCACATCAAAAATAGGCTGCCTCGCCACAAACACTTCCATTTTTTCCACCCCTGCCCTTTAACCATACAGGACCAATATATGTAATAAAAATGGTCATTTTGATATATTTTTTCTTCATAGTATCAAGAAAATCGTGGAAAGTCTACATCATTTGTATATTTATGGGTTTATTGCAGTTCCTTTGTCATATTGAGTATCTTTCGGTATTATCGGGAAAAAAAGAGACGGCAGGATGCCGTCTCTTTTTTTGGTAATCTATCAATGTATAGAATGAACAAAGAAGTTCATCAGGAATAACCCGGCAATGATGTAAAGTGGGATGGATACTTCCCTTGCTTTACCGGTAGCCATTTTTAAGATCGGATACATAATGAATCCGATGGCTATTCCGTCTGCAATGCTATAAGTGAAAGGAATCATCGCAATGATGAAGATGGCCGGAAATGCTTCCGTCAGATCCCTGAGATCCATATGACGGATATTCTGGATCATCAATCCGCCGATGATAATGAGGATCGGAGCGATTGCATGGTCCGGAATCCATTTTAAATAAGGAATGAACAAAACGGATCCAAGGAATAATACCCCTGTCGTCAGAGACGTCAATCCTGTCCTTCCCCCGGCTGTCATAGCTGCTGCACTTTCAACAGTGGAAACGGTCGGACTCGTTCCGAAGAAGCCCGATGTGAATGCTGAAAAAGCATTTGCCTGGAAGGCTTTTGGATACTTTTGAGGCTGGCCGATCATGTCTACATGACCGTGGATCAGACCAATATTCTCAAATACCAAAACCATTGTCACTGAGAACACTGCAATCCAAAACGGGATTTTCATGATCGAATCAAATGAAATCTGTCCAAATACCTGCCCGTATTCACTCCAGTGAAATGTGCTGCCGGATATGGACGGCTCGATTCCAAACAGGAAACCAAGCAATGTACCAAAAGCGATACTCCATAAAAATTGTCCTTTTACGTTGCGGATGAAAAGGAAAATCGTAACCAGAAAGGTGAGCACGGTAGCTAACACCTTAAGTTCCCCAAAGTCACCGATCGTGATGAGGGCTGAGTCCCCTCTTTGGATCAGACCGCCTTTTTCAAGGCCGATAAACATTAAAAACATTCCGAGACCGACCGTGATGGCCTCTTTCAATGTTTTTGGGATGGCTTCCGATAATACTTTTGAAAGCTTTGTAAACGCAATAATCATGAAGAGTATCCCGGAAACAACAACGACAGCTAAAGCTTCCTGCCACATCAAACCAGAAGATTTCACCAGCGTAAATGTAAACATCGCATTGATGCCCATTCCCGGAACCAGAAGAATTGGCGCATTCGCCCAGAAGGCCATGACCACACACCCGACAAAGGAAGCCAGTATGGTCGCCATGACTGCCCCTTCGAATGGAATTCCAGCTTCAGAAAGAATGAGTGCATTTACTGCGATAATGTACACAATCGTAAAATAACCGATTGCACCAGCCATTATCTCCTGCTTGAACGAGGTACCATGATCCTTTAACTGAAAAATACCTTTACGTTCCTTCATATAATCTTCCTATAAAACTGCCCTCTCCCTACCCGCTCAATCCCCAAAAGGGTGAGCCACAAGATATTATTGTAGCAAAAAGGCGGGGGTTTGCCAATAAATACTTTATTCTTTGATGATATCAAGAGAATTGAGATATATAGCTGCTATAAAAAATATTTTTTACCTCCCTTCAAATTAAAACCCGAACAAATTTAAGTTCTACTTAAAGAACCAAATAATTGTTCGGGTTTCCCTGGTTAAACTGCCTTAATATTTTTCTCACGAAAGATCGCAGTGGACACCTTACTGGGTTGATAAATTTATTCCTCCTTTGTAATCCCCCCAACACCCCAATATCTTCGAGGAATTGGGTGTATGATAACCCTGACCTGATCAGGTTTTACATTAAGTGTTTGAACAGTGATTTTTGTAATCCCATTAATTAACTCCCTAACTTTCTCATCACTCCGCCCCTCAAGTATCTCTATGTGGATAATAGGCATAGGACATCACCTTTCGATAAATGCAGTGGATGTCACCGGGCAGGTGCCATCCACTGCTTTTAAAATCCTAATAATCTTGGAATAAATAATGTAGTTTGTTCCCAATAAGTAACTATTAAGAGCATGGCAATTCCCAATAAAAGCATTGGCATTACTGCTCTTATTAATCGTTCAAATTTCACTTCAGCAATGGAAGATACGATGAATAACCCCGTGCCAACTGGAGGTGTCAGCAGGCCAATTGTCAGGTTAATACAAATGATCACCCCGAAATGGATAGGGTCAATTTGAAACGCCGTAACTAACGGCATAAAAACGGGTACCAGGATAATGAGCGCAGCAATCCCATCCAGAAGAGTTCCAATTACTAAAAGAAAGATATTGACCAACAAGAGAAATACAAACGGGTTATCAGATATAGAAAGCATTGAATTTGCAATCATCTGTGGAATCTGTTCAAAGGCAATCAGCCAGCCAAACAAGTTTGCCATTGCAATCAAGAATGTAACCGTAGCAGTACCGATAACCGTATTCACTAAAATTCCGGGGAAACTTCTCCACTTCAACTCTCTATAAAAAAACTTCCCTACCCCAAACGCAATCACACTTGCTACTGCCGCAGACTCTGTAGCGGTAAACGCTCCGCTAAGGATACCGACAGTAATGACAAAAGGAACCAGAAGGGCGGGCAGCACTTTTACAAATGAAGACCAGATGACTGCAAAACTTGCTCTTTCACTCCTAGGGAAGTTATTTTTATAACCTAAATACGCAATCAATGCCACAAATCCTATCCCAAAAATTGTTCCAGGGATAATACCAGCCATAAAAAGACCGCCAATTGACGTACCAGACAAGGTTCCATAAATGATAAAAATCATACTAGGCGGAATGATCGGCGCTACAATTGAGGAAGCCAGCGTTAAAGCAGATGAGAACTCACGATTGTAACCTTCTTTTTCCATCTCGGGGACCATGACCTTGCTCATCATCGCCGCCTGGGCATTTGCCGATCCCAGAATTGAAGCCAGGAACATATTGGAGATTACCGTAACATAAGCAAGTCCTCCTCTAACATGCCCGACAAGCTTTCTTGCGAAGACAACAAGCCTGTTAGTGATACCACCGCTATTCATCAGCTCTCCTGTCAACATGAACAATGGAATTGCAAGCAGCCCAAAATTCTCCATACCTGAGTACAACCTTTGTGGTGTTGACTCGAGCAGCATTGTGTTGCCGGTAACCAGAAAATATACAATTGTCGTCATACCCAGTACCAATGATATTGGAATCCCCATCAATAAAAAGACGACAAATGCCAATATGACAAGTGCTATCATTTTTCTTCACTCTCCTTTGCTGCAGCGTGGAGGTTATTCATCATTTCACTATCAAACCGTTGATTATTTGTAATGTCTATCATATTACTGATTAGATGGATTGATGCACATAGCAGTCCAACTGGCAGAATCGCATAAGGAATCCACATGGGCATCAAGATTGCGCTCGATTTTTGAATTGCAACTGAAGGTGAAGTAATCCATGAGAAACAATAGAATAATAGAATGGACATGAATAGGAGCATAAATATATGTGCCAAAATCGCCACCCATTTATTCACCTTTTCCGGAAGATAATCCGTAATAAGCGTCATGGATGCCTGTGTCTTATATTTAAGCCCGAGGCTCCCGCCTATGAATGTTATGTAAATCAATAGAAATACAGATACTTCCCCTGCCCAGAACAGGGGCTCTTTAAATACGTATCTAAAAAGTACTGCAGCGGCAACAATGACAGCCATGGCGAACATTAGGATAATAGCCAGTTTCTTTTCGAAACTGGCTACTATATTACTAACGTATTTCACTTATTTCCCTCCACTAGGTTATTTTCGGAAAGTATCTATGAACTCCTGGATCAACGGGTCAGTTGGCCCATACTTTTCATCAAACTCCTTGATATAAGGCTCGAATAGCTTTTGGTCGATTTCATAGATTTTCATTCCTTCATCACTGAGCGTCTTCTTAAATTCTTCCTCTTGTGAGGAACGTGTTTTTACTGCATATTCTGCAGCAGCTTTAATGGACTCATCTATAATCTTTTTGTCATTATCAGACATTTTTTCATATTTTTCTTTATTCATCATAGCCACTGCCGGCCACACCATGTGATTCGTCACAGCACCATATTTAGCAACTTCATGATATTTATTGGTGATGGTCGCGTCTAGATCCATATCCATACCATCAATTACACCGGTTTGGATTGCTGCATATACCTCAGGAAGCGGCAGCGATTCAGGTGAAGCGCCAAGTGATTTGTAAAAATCCTGGAGCGGAGGGCTTGGAGTTACGCGGAAGGAAAGTCCCTTCATGTCTTCCGGCTTCTTGACTTCCTTATCCTTGAAAAGCATAACGCGGTTACCTGCAAACAAATAATCCAACCCTTTAATGCCCTGGTCATCCAATGTGGCAAGGATTTTCTTAGCAATTTCCGTATCACGTGAAGCATTCGCAGCTTCCAAATCTTTGAAAGCATATGGGGCAAACCAGGCTGTAAAAGCGGGAGCCCGTGAACTCATATATGCCGCAGTTATAAAGCCAAAGTCTACAGAGCCTGCAGAAATTTGCTGAACCATATCAGCTTCTGTTCCCAGTTGGCTTGCAGGATAAATTTCAACTTTCATTCTTCCTTCAGAACGCTTGTCCAGTTCTTCTTTGAATTTTTCTGCGGCCTTGTGCCACATATGATCTGTTGGGGTAATGTGCGCCAGCTTGAATGTATATTTCTTTTCAGATCCTGAAGCGGGCTCTGCTTCCGTGTTGTTACTGCATGCTACAGTTGTTAACAAGAGTAATAAAATTAAAATTGTCAGCCCTGATTTCCTTAAATGAATCATTTCCCGCACCCCTTTTTATCCCATTTTTTGAAAGCGTTATCATATTAATGCCTAAACCGCCTCTATCTGTGATTATAATTACTTTTACCTAGCAAAAGTGTAAAGTAGTTAACGTTGAATGTGATTATTTATCTATAAATTTAGAATATTCAGTTTTACAAGAAGGCACTTATTAGTCACATACTATGTGCTTGAATCGCATGTGAAAGATACACTGCCAAGCTCCGCGAATTGTACAATAACTGTGTCATTTGGTTCGAAACTGATTGCTTCTGACACTGCTCCACTCAATATTACTTCTCCCTTTTTAATGCCTTTTCCAGCTTCCCCAAGCTTATTGACCGCCCACGCAACAGAAGTTGCCGGATGCCCGAGTACCGCTGCACTCGACCCCGTTTGAACAACCTGGCCGTTTTTCGACATCACCATTCCAAGCTGTCCCAAGTCTAAATCCTTTGGCGACATCCACTTGCTTCCGATGAGGAATTTTGAGGAAGAGCAGTTATCTGCAATAACATCAGCCAGAGTGAATTTGAAGTTTAAATAGCGGCTGTCGATAATTTCGATTGCTGGAGCTACAAATTTTGTCACTCGCAGTACATCCTCGGCCGTTACATTTGTTCCTTCTAGATCTTTTTCGATAAAAAAAGCAACTTCTGGCTCTGCTTTTGGATGGATAAAAGCTGAAAAATCAAGGGGTTCCCACTCTAACCCGAGCATATCATCCGTCAGATGTCCATATATTGCTTCATGAACCCCCATCATTTGCTGCTTCGCTTTACTCGTTAAACCAAGCTTTAGACCAATTTTCCGAGCTCCGTCCCTCTGACGTCTTTCAATCAATTTTTCCTGGATCGAATATGCTTCCTCAAAACTCAGTTCCGGGTAACGGTCGGTTACTTTTACAACTTCACGGCGTTCTCTTTCTGCGGAATATAAGTATTCTACGATTTCAAGGTCGACACCTTTTGTAATTGCCATTTATTACACCTCCAATTTCTTGGTTTTTGCCAATTCAGCAGCAACATCAAGGATCATATCCTCCTGGCCGCCAACCACTTTCCGTTTGCCCAACTCTATTAATATATCTCTAGAATCAATACCGAATCTCTGACCGGCACGTTCAGCATGCAGCAGGAAACTGGAATACACACCCGCATATCCAAGGACCAGGCTCCCTCTATTAATTTCCTGTGGTTTTGGAATTAGTGGGCCTACTGTATTTTCAGCCAAGTCCATCATCTTATAAATATCGATACCCAGGTCTAATCCCATACGATCCAACACGGATAATAGAACTTCGGTTTGTGCGTTCCCTGCACCGGCACCCAGACAGCGAATGCTTCCATCAATCCTCGTCGCCCCCTCTTCAATAGCAGCCAGTGTATTGGAAACTGCCAATGAAAGATTATTATGAGCATGGAAACCCACTTCAATAGACAAGGAGTCTCTCAGAGCGGCAATTCTTTCTTTTACTTCATGGGGCAAGAGAGCACCTGCGGAATCAGTCACATATACTGCTTGGGCGCCATAGCTTTCCATCAGTTTCGCCTGCTCAACCAATTTTTCTGTCGGGGCCATATGTGCCATCATCAGAAATCCAAGTGCTTCCATACCAAGGTCCCGCGCCATGGTGATATGTTGAGCAGAAACATCTGCTTCAGTAACATGCGTTGCTATCCTTACCAGACTCGCTCCTGCCTGATGAGCCTTCTTGAGCTCGTGTACCGTACCGATTCCAGGTATAAGAAGCACAGCCACCTTTGAGTCTTTACATTCATCAACAGCTGCTTCAATCAGTTTCATTTCATCAACGAGAGACTTTCCATACTGCAGGGTGGATCCGCCTAAACCATCGCCATGGCTGACTTCGATATAATGCATCCCTGCTTCATCAAGCTCACGTGTGACGCGCCGAACCTGCTCTTCAGTAAATTGATGCTGCATGACATGACTGCCGTCACGCAGACAAACTTCGGTAACTTTAATAGGCTTATCACTTTTGCGATTCAAAAAATTCACCTAGCCTTTCGATTTGACACTCTGCTTTTCAAGCATTTGAATTGCAAAATCCTCTGCAACCCGGGTCGCAGCAGCAGTCATGATATCAAGATTTCCTGCATAAACCGGGAAATAGTCTCCCGCTCCCTCCACCTCAATGAATACAGTAACTTTCTTTCCATCAAACAAAGGGTCCTGCTTAAGACGATATCCCGGAACGTATTGCTTCACCTTATCTACCATCTGCTCTATCGATTTCGTTATCGCACCTTCGTCCATATTTTTCACTTCACAATAAATCGTGTCCCTCATCAAAATCGGAGGGTCTGCGGGATTCAGAATAATCAGTGCCTTCCCATTGTCAGCACCTCCCACATCTTCAATGCCCCGGCGAGTTGTAATTGTGAATTCATCAATGTTTGCACGTGTCCCAGGTCCTGCACTTTTGGACGAAATGGTTGCTACAATTTCCGCATAACTAACATCAGCTACGGAGTTGATTGCATGGACGATTGGAATTGTCGCCTGCCCTCCGCAGGTTATCATGTTGACATTTTTCTCGCTAAGGTAATCCCCTGTTTTTACTGCTGGTGAAACGAATGGCCCCCGGGCTGCCGGCGTCAGGTCAATGGCCAACTTTCCCAACTCAGCGAGAATCTTGGCATGCCTTACATGTGTTTTTGCGGAGGTCGCATCAAATACAATGTCTGCGACTTCAGGATGTTCCTTCAACGCCTGGATGCCATTATCGAAGGCAAGATATCCTCGTTCCTTCGCGCGTTTCAATCCATCTGACTCTGAGTCAATCCCAATCATCGCCTTTAACTCAATGAACTTACTTCGCTCAAGCTTATACATCAAATCTGTTCCGATATTTCCGGACCCAATGATGGCTGCTTTGATTTTCTCCAACTTTTATACCCCCTGCTCAAACGTAACTGATACAGATCCCAACGGTCCGAACTGTGCTGTTATTGTATCTCCTTCAGATACACTTACGGCAGCAGATAATGCTCCAGGCAAAATCAGTTCCCCAGCCCTAAGTGGAATCCCGAACTCATGAAGCTTATTTGCCAGCCAGGCAATCGCATGGGCCGGATGGCCAAGAGCAGCAGCTCCGGAACCTGTTGCGATCATCTCACCATTTTTGGATAAAATCATTCCAACACTGCGGAGGTCTAATCCATTAATGTCTGTCACCTGTTCTCCAACTACAACCTTTGCGGAAGACCCATTATCAGCCACAGTATCTACCAGACCAATCTTCCAATCTGCTATCCGGCTGTCAATAATTTCGAGGGTTGGTACCACATATTTCGTAGCCATAAGTACATCCAGGAAAGTGACATTCGGTCCATTTAAGTCATCGGCTAATACGAAGCCGATTTCCGCCTCGATTTTTGGACTTAAGAAATTTGACATCATGACAGCTCCGCCATTTTCCACCTTCATGTCATCAAGTAAATGACCATAATCAGGCTCTTCAACTCCAAGCATCTTTTGCATCGCCACACTCGTTAACCCGACCTTCTTGCCTATGATTGCACGCCCTTCTTTAAGCTTTGTCTTTACAATTTCGAGCTGGACGTTGTAGGCATCTGTTACACTGATATCTGTGAATTGTGAGGTTATGGGAGGGACGGCTATTTTGCTTTTTTCCGCATTTAAAAGGGTTGCAGCAATATTTCCAACTGTTGCATCCATGTAATCACCAGCCTTTTTTACAATTTAAATAGATGTATTTATAGGATTGAAACGTTTAATCGTTATAGCTTCATCGTAATTGTCTTCGCTTCAGTATAAAACTCGAAACTGTGTCTGCCTCCTTCACGTCCAATACCGCTCGCTTTCGATCCGCCGAACGGTGTACGGAGGTCTCTATAATACCAGCAGTTTATCCATAATAGACCTGTATTCACATTAGCTGCTACACGATGTGCCCTGCGAAGATCATTTGTCCAGACAACACCCGCCAGTCCATACATTGAATCATTTGCGATTCGAACCGCATCATCCTCCGTTTTAAAAGGAATTACAGTCAGCACAGGACCAAAAATCTCTTCCTGGG
Source organism: [Bacillus] enclensis (assembly GCF_001456935.1). Classification (GTDB taxonomy): domain Bacteria; phylum Bacillota; class Bacilli; order Bacillales; family Bacillaceae_B; genus Rossellomorea; species Rossellomorea enclensis. The sequence goes on from NZ_KQ758482.1 coordinate 704,836, forward strand.
CCACGCGCATCTTATTGTCTACATCATATAGAACAGTAGGTTCATAAAAATTACCTTCTCCCAGGCCTCTGACACGCTTTCCACCAGTCGCAAGTTTCGCTCCTTCTTTCACCCCGATTTGAACATATTCATCAACACTATCGAGATGGGCTTTCGAAACGAGAGCCCCCATATCTGTATTTTCATCCAGAGGATTACCGACCTTAATAGAACGTGCAGATTTAACGAACTTTTCTAAAAATTTATCGTAAATGCTTTCCTGCACAAGCAAGCGCGAACCAGCCAAACAAATCTCACCTTGATTTCTGAATATCGCTTCAACCGAGCCAGTAACCGCTTCATCCAGATCAGCATCCTCAAACACAATATTCGCAGACTTCCCTCCAAGCTCCAAAGAAACCGGAATCAGCTGTGATGCAGCATTCTGCATCACCGTTCGGCCAGTCGTACTGTCGCCTACAAACGAAATTCGCCTGACGGAAGGATTTCTGGTCATCTCCGTTCCGACTGTACTTCCAGGTCCAGTGATAATGTTCAACACCCCCGGCGGCAATCCCGCCTCATTGGCAATATCGCCAAGCATCACAGCGCTCAATGGAGTATATGATGCCGGCTTAACCACCACTGTATTGCCTGCAGCCATTGCCGCCGATGCCTTCCATGTCATCTGCATGAATGGCAGGTTCCATGGTATGATCAAGCTTGTCACCCCGGCAGGAGCATATTTTGAATAAGACATGTATCTTGCCTGATCATAATGCTCATGATTTACATAGTTAGCCATCTCTGCGAAGAAGCGCAAATTCGCAGCCGCCCGCGGAATATCAAACCCTCGGCTTTCCTTGATCGGCTTACCGACATCAAGGGTTTCGACGAGCGCTAATTCATCCACTTTTTCCATGATCAGATCAGACATTCTGCACAAAATTTTAGATCTTTCGGCAACCGGCAGCTCGCTCCAAACACCGCTTTCAAACGTTTTTTGCGCTGCATCGATTGCGTGTTTTGCATCCTCAACACCAGCCATTGCAACAGTGGCCAGTTTTTTATTTGTCGACGGATCGAATGTATCAAATGTTTCACTTGTCAACGCATCACGATATTCACCATTAATAAACAGTCTGGCATCTTTTATTTTCAGTGATTGAGTCAGATTCATCCTAAATCAGCCTCCTCTTCCTCTACTTCAACTACCATTTCAACCTCTACTGCATTGTTAAGCGGCAGCTGTGCCATACCTACAGCGGAACGGCCATGCTTCCCGCGCTCGCCAAATACCTGGACGAGCAGGTCCGATGCACCATTCATCACATTCGGCTGATCGGTAAAGTCAGGGGCGCTATTCACGAACCCAAGTACTTTTACAACTCTCTTCACTTTGCTCAACTCACCAAGCTCCTGCTTCAAAACGGTCAATAAGTTCAACATGCACTGCTTGGCTGCATTGTACCCAATCTCAATCGAAACATCCTCTCCCAGCCGTCCTCGGAATTCATTCGTACCCTGTCCGGATGTAAAAATCAGATTACCCGTCCTCACACAGCTCACATAATTCCCTGCAGCATGACGTGGATCAGGCAAGTTCAGACCCAATTCCTTCAAACGTGCTTCTGGTGACACCTGTACTTGTTTCATAAGATCAACTCCCCACTTTAACAGGAATATTCAAGAAACGCAGCGCATTTTTACCGAGCATCGCTTCCGTCTGTTCCTTGGACAACCCGACCGTTTCATCAATTATCTTACCTGGAGGCACCTCTCTTAGCAGAAATGGATAATCAGAGCCCATTATGATTCGTTCATGGCCGAAATTCTGTATTAAGTAGTTCAGGTTTACAGGCTCATTCACCAGCGAATCAAAGTAAAATTGTTTCGCGTAATGACTAGGCGGTTTATCGAGAAGACGGAGGTGTGGCCAGACTTTCCAGCCTTGATCCAGACGGGGGAGTAAATAAGGCAGTGCGCCCCCGCCATGTGCCAGGCATATTTTCAGCCTGGGGAACTTATCCATAATTCCCCCAAGAATCAAGCTTGCTCCGGCCAGAGCTGTTTCACTTGGCATTCCAACGGTGTACATCAGGTTATGACGCGGCATCCGCTCCTTGCCAAGTGTTTCCCACGGGTGGATAAACAAAGGCACCTCCCATTTTTCTGCCATTTCAAAGAACTCTATAAAACAAGGGTCATCAAGATTAACCCCATTAATATTTGTACCGATCTCAATTCCGCTCAAGCCTAACTCATGCTTACAGCGGTCCATTTCTCTGATTGCGACTTCTACATTCTGCATTGGTACAGCACCCATGCCAATGAATCTAGAGGGGTACTGATTTACTATATCAGCAATGAAATCATTCTGTACGCGAGCCAAAGTTTCTGCCTCTTCAGCTGGAGCCCAATATGAGAAGGTCACAGGGATTGGAGAAAGAACTTGCATATCCACGCCTTCCCTCTCCATATCCTTAATCCGCTTTTCTGCACTCCACACCTGGTCGGTTACTTCACGAAACACATTACCTGCAATCATGATATTTGCACCGCACGCACATGTCCGTTCAAGGGTTGGCCATTTTTCCCCGCTAAAACGCTTTGTCAGTTCGCTGAAATTTTCTGGGATGATATGTGTATGAAAGTCTATTCGCATTTCCATTCACTCGCTTCCGGAGGCATCATATAACCGCAATTTTTGCACTTACGAAGTTCCTCATTGCCATTAAAGCTCGCGATCGCTTCCTTCACCTGCTGTTCAATATTTGTCAACTGAATTGTTGCCCGGTGCATTTCGTGGTCGCATTCATCACAGAACCAAACAAAGTCTTCCAATTCACCTTCAGCACGATTACGCTCTATTACAAGTCCGATTGTGTTTTCAATACGGTGTGGAGAGTGAGGCACATTAGCAGGCAGATGGAACATTTCCCCTTCTTTTACTTCCACTACTTCGCGCTTTCCTTCATAATTGATCACCTCTACATAACAGCTTCCCTGTATTTGATAGAAAACCTCTTCAGAGGGATCAACGTGAAAATCCCGTCTTTTGTTAGGTCCGCCTAATAGCATCACCATCAGTTCAGCATCTTTCCAGATGACCTTATTATTAACCGGGGGCTTAAGCTGATCTCTATTTTCCTCAATAAATTTCATAAGATTAATTGGAGTAAATTGGCTTTTCATTATATTCTCTTCTCCCTTCAATTCTAGAAAATCATTAAATAAACTTTAGTAGGGCAACCGTGCTATCACGTTTACTTTTAAAATCATTCCACAATCTTTACAGGGTTAACTTTTAACGACTTATGCATATGGACTACTTCGTCTGCGAGATATGAAATCCGGTTCAATAAACCCTCATCCACTATTTCATTTTCCATATTAAAATGATCGTAGTTTGCGTATACATAGGCAGGGGCTACAAATGCCCGGAAGTAGCTGGCAATTGGTTTCAACTGATTTTCGATTACAAGAAAATGCTGATAAGTTCCGCCATTAGCGACAAACCCCATCACTTTATTGCGGAAAGCATCAGGATGGATCAAATCAAAGAGGTTTTTCAGCACCCCTGGAATCGACCCTTGAAAAATAGGTGTCCCGATCACATAAAAATCTGCTGAAGAAACTTTCTCAATTACAGCCCTTGTATCATCAGAATATTTCTCAAGCGGGCGGCCATCACAGAACTCAACGTTATAATCCATCATATCCAGCATTTCCACTTCGATATCCGGGTGGTTTTTTCTTACCTCTTCCAGCACCTTACGAATAACGATTCCTGTCTTCGCACCTATGATCGTGCCTGAAATCCCCAGTAATTTCATACAATACCCCTCCTATTCTTGTAAAATATGATTATTGGTAAAGTCTGCATTAAATGCAGGACTGAAATCCCAGCCTAGAAGTGCATTAGAGAGGTTGACCTCCCCCTCTGATATAAGCTGACGTATCCGGGTAGAAGATATGATGCTTCCTTGTGAGCATAACACCGGCTTTGTTACGCTTACTTTGAAATATTTTTCGAGAAGTGAAATATCTCCAATTCTGTCTTTACCAAAGCGAAAATCTCCGCCAACCATAATCTCTACCGGATTAAGTTTTTCTAAACTATGGATAAATTCGGACGCGCTTTTCTTTGCATAAACTTCATCAAATTGCGTAACCACTGTATGTTGGACACCTAATTTCTTGAGCTTCCATAACTTTTCGTCCACCGTGGTCAACATTTTTGCGCCTTGAAAAAACACACGCGGGGGAGGGTCAAATGTATACACCACACTTGGGACCTTCAATTTCCTGCTTCTCTGCACTGACTGCCGGATCACGGCTTGATGCCCTCTGTGGACTCCGTCAAAAGCGCCAATGGCAACCACAGATCCAGGCAATTCCAACGATGAATAAACATGTGCTTCCATTTGACTTTCTCCTCCTGTTTATTTGAAGTCTATTTTGTAAGCGCTTCCTTATTGTCCGGCAATGCGCCCCGAAGTGCTTCATCAACCATCGTAAGTGGTGTCAGGCGTTTATAGTTGTTATAGAAAATACCTCTCTTGCGGATAGGGTCACCAGTATAATAGCGCTCATACTGGAGCAATCGCTGGCCGAAAGCTTCACCGCATAAATCCCATGCAAGTTTAAATATGCTGACTCTTTCCAGTGAAGAGACACCTTCACGGCCGACATAGTAATTGTCAATTGATTTTCTTAATTCAGCATTTTCAAAATCAGCTCCCGTAGGGGACATCAGCAAACCTCCGGCTCCAACTATCTGAATGACCTCGATCGCTCTAGGATACAGTTTAGGAAGTAAACCACGGATTGTTTCTAATGCTACATAATCCGGCATTGCCTCTCCATGCTCGGTTAATGTATGCTCATATTCAGCTACTTTTAATAACGCTCTGATCGATTCAAGAGACTGGGCAAGCTCGCCTAGCTGCTCCTGAACATTTAAATATCCATCAACCCCAATCGTATCTGCAACCTTCATTGCAACCTGAGTTGCGAATTCCAGCTTAACGAGGCCTCTGACACCTGATTGATGAGCCGGCTGCTGGCCTGCACCTGTCATTGGATAAAGTTTATTGGCTGCTTCTACATTGTTATATAAGAAAACTCTGTCCCATGGTACGACAACATCATCAAAAACAAGCAAAGCATCCATTTCTTCGAATCTGGAAGCAAGGGGATGATCAAAGAACGAACGTGTACCATCCTGCATCGGCTCCCTGCAGATAATACGCAGCCCCGGTGTATCAATCGGAATCGCAAAAGCCAGTGCATATTTTTCATCACCAGGCGCAAATCCCGGGAATGAGTAAATGATCACTTCATCTGTCACCGGTGCAAGCGTCGCAAGCATTTTTGCTCCCCTTACAACCAGCCCATCCGGAGTCTCCTTGACTGCACCTAGATGCGTGTAAGTATCTTTTTGCTCATGCGAAGTTTTACTCCGGTCATTTTGAGGATTAATGATTGCATGCGTCAGAAAAATGTCGTTGTCCCGAATGTATTTATAATAATTGCGGACATTTTCTGCCCAGTTTTTATTGTATTTTTCGAAGAACCAAGAATTGTAGTACATGGACGTAACTACAACATTCAAGAAATCTGGAGTTCTCCCCATCAATCCAAAAGTTGCCTTCGCATATGCTTCGAAAACATTTCGGCGTTTGACTAAATCTTCATAACTTTTCGGAGTAAGAAACGCATTATTCACCCTCTCGCCAGTTTCCTCACAAACATGTGTGATCTTATCTTGGAATTCTGGATCATGCTGCATGTCATACAGCTTAGCGATTTCAAGGATCGGCTGCTTAAAAACCGGCATTTCAAACAAATTTTCAACCTTTTTACCTGAAAGCCAAACCTCAGGTTTTCGTGCTTTAACTGCTTCAATATATTGAGCTCCAGTCCTGATTCCCATATACACCCTCCTGAAAATTTTATAGGAAATTTCATAATGAATTGTAATACTAATTTTTCAACATAACTGTAGCCTATTTAACGTTTTTTTCAGATTAGTTTTAGAAAAGTCTAAATTATCTAACTTTTATATAGAATTTTTGCTTAAACTCTCCTATGATTATGTTAAATATTGACTTCACTTTTTTGGGAGGTAATATAATGGCCACAGTTTATGAAGAAATTTTTCATTGGGAGGATTATTTAAAGTATGGTACACGTCAATTTTTCAGAAAAAAAGAATGTATCTACAGGCAGGGTAATCAGGGCGAAGGGTTTTATTATTTACAGAAAGGGCTGATTAGAATTGTTACCGAAACAGCATCCGGTAAAGAAAATATGCTTAACATTGTCATACCAAATCAACTATTGGGTGTTCAATCACTCGACCATCAAACTCATTTCACCACAGCAATTGCAGTAAAAAATTCTGTGGTCTATCATTTCTCCTCAGATGAATTCCGAAAACTTATGATTCTACACCCGGAGCTCTTCAAACTCTTTTCAAAAAGTGTCATTCATAAGATGAAAATCCTTTTGGATCGGATTAATTTGAATGCGCTTACATCAGAGCAAAAACTTGCCGTATTGCTTCACAATATTTGTGATGAATTTAAAAATTTCGAGATTCCTATTTCCCAGCAAGACCTCGCCTGCTGCACAGGTCTCACAAGAGTCACTGTTTATAAAGTATTAAAACAATGGAGGGAAGCGGGCATCATAGGAGTAGATAAACGAAAATACTATATAAAAAAACCAGATTCCCTTAGAAACCTGGTTCGTTGTTAATCATTATTCGCATTATTAGCAATCATACTGATTTTAGCATGGTCATTAATAATGATTTTACGCTTGTGCAGCTCTATATATCCTTTATGTTTCCATTTCTGTACGATTTTGTTCACTGTAATTCGAGAAGTACCAATGTATTTTGAAAAAGCAGTCTGGTTCAGAGAAGTATTCCCGTTTTCTTGTACGAGCTTTAGCAAATAAAAAGCCATCTGCTGTTCAACCGGGCTGTCTAAATGAGCAATGATTTCAGCAAGAGTTCTGAATTTGTATATTAATGAATCCGTATAAATTTCACCTGCAGCTGGTTGGTCCTTACAGATTGAAGCAATTGTATCATTTGAAAAAAAATAAATTATTGAGGGGCAGGTCGTTGTCCCGCTTGTCAAATATGGCTCACCATAAATTCCATGCTCGCCAAACAGCATCCCAGGGGGAACCATGTTAATAATCCGCTCATCCCCTTTGTCGGATAAAAGAGTAACTTTTATTTCCCCCTTTTTCAAATAATAGATTCCTCTCCCGGCTTGTCCCTGATGATACACCACTTTGTTTTTAGCAAACTTGAATAACTGCCCATATGATAAATATGGCTCCCATTTATAACGAAGATTGTCCACCCATTCACCTTCCTCTTTTATTCCCCACTTGCAATTTTGATTATTTAGATAATTATAACATTTATTTAGATATTCATACTAATAGTGAAAACAAGAAGTACATATACTTCACTTGGTCTATTACTGCCCTCAATGATAAAAAACGATAATTACAACAAAAAAACCGATTCCCTATGGAACCGGTTTTTTTGTTGTTTGGGATGATTTTATTGATCAATCGCACGAACCAGATTCGCCATTTCAATCGCCGACACTGCCGCTTCCCATCCTTTGTTTCCTGCCTTTGTACCAGCTCGCTCGATTGCCTGCTCGATCGTGTCAGTGGTAAGGACACCGAAGATGACCGGGATATCTTCCTGCAATGCAAGACCAGCCACTCCTTTGGCTACTTCTCCGCTTACATATTCAAAGTGGGCAGTTGCTCCGCGGATGACCGTACCAAGGGTGATGACGGCATCATATTTACCGGAACGAGCCAGTTTCTTGGCAATCATCGGGATTTCAAATGCACCCGGAACCCATGTTACCGAGATATCATTTTCTTCGATGCCATGGCGCTTCAGTGCATCTTCAGCCCCGCCAAGCAGCTTGGATGTGATGAATTCATTGAATCTGGATACCACGATTGCCACTTTCAGGCCTGTTCCGACTAAATTACCTTCGTAAATTGTTTTCATTTTTCATTCCTCCAATTAGATAATATAATATTAGAATTTTAATAAATGACCCAGTTTTACATGTTTTGTTTTTAGATACTTTTCATTTTCCAGTTTGGCCGGGATCTGGATCGGCACACGATCGACGATATCCAATCCATACCCTTTTATGCCTGCGATTTTCCGGGGGTTATTCGTTAACAGCTTGATGCGCTTTATGTTCAAATCCCTGAGAATCTGGGCACCAATGCCATATTCCCTCAGGTCTGCCCCGAAGCCGAGTTTATGGTTGGCTTCAACCGTGTCAAAACCCTCTTCCTGCAGCTTATACGCTTTCAGTTTGTTGATCAGGCCGATGCCCCGTCCTTCCTGCCGCATATACAGCAGGACCCCCTGCCCTGCTTCTTCGATCTGGGCAAGTGCCGTGGCGAGCTGCGGCCCGCAGTCGCATCGGTTCGAACCGAAGACATCACCTGTAAGGCATTCAGAATGAACCCTGACCAGGACGTCTTCATTTTCTTTCCACTCACCTTTGACAAGTGCGATATGTTCTTTTCCAGTCAGGTTCTCCGTATAGGCAACCGCTTTAAATTGACCGAACTCAGTCGGCAGTTCGATTTCGACCTCTCTTGTGACAAGTTTTTCTTTGCTGCGCCGGTAACGGATCAATTCTTCGATTGTAATGATTTTTAAATCCCATTTTTCAGCAATCTTCATTAATTCAGGGACTCTTGCCATTGTGCCGTCTTCATTCATGATTTCACAAATGACACCGGCCGGTTTGGATCCGGCAATCGTTGCGAGATCAATGGCTGCTTCCGTGTGACCTGCCCGTTTCAACACCCCGCCTTTTTTTGCAACCAGCGGGAAAACATGTCCCGGGCGCTTGAAATCATCCGGCTGTGACAACGGGTTCAGAAGCTGTTGAATGGTTTCCGACCTTTCGAAAGCACTGATCCCTGTCGTCGAAGACCGGTGATCAATACTGATTGTAAACGCCGTTCCGTGTGGATCTGTATTTTCATCCGTCATCGGAGAAAGTTTCAGACGGGTTGAGAGTTCTTCTGATATGGGAGCGCAGATAAGGCCCCTTCCTTCTTTCGCCATGAAATTTATGACTTCAGGCGCCGCTTTTTCAGCAAGGGCAATGAAGTCTCCTTCATTTTCACGATTTTCATCGTCAACTACGATGACGACCTTCCCGTTTCTCAAATCTTCTACTGCTTCTTCGATTGTATGAAACATCTGGAGTTCCTCCTCGGTTAATCAGCAAATCCGTGATTGTTCAAGAATTCATAGCTGATTTTACTTGTACTTCTTTCTTTTCGCTGTGCCTGTTCATAAAATCGGTGAAAATACTTGGCCATGACATCGCATTCCACGTTGACCTTATCTCCTGTCTTCTTTTGACCCAGGACCGTATCTCCCCTCGTTTGCGGGATGAGTGATACCGTGATGGAATCATCGCTCAGTCCAAATACAGTCAGGGATGTGCCGTCGATCGCAACGGACCCCTTCATAATGAAATAAGGTGAAAGTTCTTTTGGTACAGAAATATCTACATAGACGGCATTTTCAACTTGTTCGAGCCTCGTGATCGTTCCTATACCGTCAACGTGTCCATTGACAAAATGGCCGCCGAAACGTCCGCCTGCTGCCATTGCTCTCTCGAGATTCACACGAGACCCGGCCGTCAAATCCCTGAGTGTCGTCGCCTCGAATGTTTCCGGCATCACGTCGACTTGAAACCTGCTGTCAGTAAAAGACGTAACCGTCAAACAAACTCCGTTTATGCTTATGCTGTCCCCGATATGGACATCTTTCAGAATTTTGCGGGCAGATATGGAAAGCACCATCGATGCCGCAGCTTTATTAATTTGATCGATTTTCCCGATTTCCTCTATGATTCCGGTAAACAATTCATCAGCCTTCTTTCATATTGGAGTGTTTTTTTGGGTGAGCCGTTATTTTTATATCAGGCCCGATTGTTTTCACCGAAACGATATTCATCTCAAGACCTTCTTTAATGGCAGATACTCCACTCCCGCCAAAACTGGTATGAGCATCCCAGCCGCCGATGAGCTTCGGCGCCATATAGATGATGAGTTCCTGAAAAGCTTTCTGTTCAAGAAAAGATCCATGGACCGATGATCCGCCTTCTACATAAACGGACTGGATTGAATTCTTGCCTAATTCTTTTAACACTGATTGCAAATCGATCCGTTTATCCGGGAGAGTTATGACTTCACAACCTTCTTGCAGGTAAGGGACCTTGTCCTCTTCCGTAATTGAATCACTCGTCATGATGATCGTCTTACTTTCTTTATCTCTTACAACATTGGACTCAAGTGGAGTTCTAAGGGTATTATCTAAAATAATTCGAATGGGGTTTTTTCCACCTTGGGGCAAACGGGTGGTAAGGTGCGGGTTATCGCGGATGATTGTATTGACTCCAACTAATATCGCGTCATGCCGGTGACGATCATAGTGGACATCGAGCCTTGATTCTTCAGATGTAATCCATTTGCTGTCTCCTGAAGCAACAGCAGTCTTGCCGTCAAGGGTAACGGCGGTTTTCAGCGTCACATAGGGGGTTTGATACTTCATATAATGAAAGAAATGTTTATTGAGTTCCAGTGCTTCTTCCCTGCCTTCCCCTATATGAACCTCCACACCGGCCTGCCGGAGCTGCTCTATTCCCTTGCCGGCTACCAGCGGGTTCGGATCTGTCGTGGCAATGAACACCCTTTTGATTCCGCTCTTAATGATAAGCTGTGAACACGGCGGAGTTCTGCCATAATGAGAACAAGGTTCCAGTGTGACGTATATGTCTGCACCATCTGCCTTTTCACCTGCTGCAGTAATGGCAAGGACTTCAGCATGTCCTTCTCCAGCCTTTAAATGGGCACCCATCCCTGCAATTTCACCGTTTTTAACAACGACGGCTCCCACTGCCGGGTTCGGTGATGTCTGTCCCTTGGTGGCCGCGGCCATCGTAAGTGCAAGCTGCATATAATCCTTGTGCTCCATAAGTATACCTCCTCTCTCTATATAAAAATAAAACCCCAAGAAAAATAACTTGGGGAGATTGGCATGACAAATAAACATATTTAATGATACTATTCAGAAAAATCCAATCAATATGGTTCTCTGCTTTCCCATCAATAAATACTGCCTTTCCTTCTCCCATCCAGACTATCACTGTCGGCTTTGGAATTTCACCAAATCCACCGTCTGACCTTAGTCAGCCGGGTCACGGACTGAGAGCTCTTTGCTCATCACCGCCGGTAGGGAATTTCACCCTGCCCCGAAGGAAACCATATTCGATTAACATTATTCTATCATAGTTTTCTACCAGAGTTCACTTCTGATACTCATCTCATTAAAAATTTGAATCATTTGGACCAAAAAATCAAAAAAGGAATGTCCCTTCTTTAAGGAATCATTCCTTTCATTCAAACAAGTTTCCTGCATTCCTCGGCACAGTCGAAGCATGCTGCGGCACAGTCCTTGCAATGCCTGTGGTCGTGTGTATCACACTCTTTTCCGCATGCCTCGCAGATTTCAGCACAAAGTGTAAGAATGCCGGACACAAATTTGCTGCTTCTTTGAATCGCATTTATAGCATATGAACAAATGTCGGCGCATTCACGATCAAGTTCGATGCATTGCATCATACGTTGTTCTTCCTTTAATGACGCATGATAGCAGACATTGCATGCCTCCATGCAGTTCCTCAAGGCAGTCAGGCATTGTTTATAACTTGCATTCATCTTCTCACCTCCAGTACCTGAATAGGATTCCCCATCTCTTTCAAACAATGACTAAGAAGTAAGAAAATAATCTGAATCAACAAGCCATAGGAAAATCAGCAGCCAATCATCCGCTTCTGAATAGGCTTCAAAAAACGTTACATGGCTGTGATGACTGTCGAACAGTCTCTGAAAGCTTTGTGGGAGGAAGCCTTTTTGCAGGGATAGACGGTTTTTTCCTTTATAATTCAAAACCCACCTCTTATTCCCTTTATACAAAAGGATCGTCTCTCCATCTTCTTCATTTACCCATTCAATCGCAGTCAAGCTGTGATATTTGAGTCTATATTCTATGTTTTTTTTCTCATTGGCAATGATGACCCGTCTGCTCCACTTATAAAGTGTTAGAGGTAATTTATCTTTTCGCTGAAAAACATAATGCTTGGGACTATTGATGAGGGAGGTCCTCTGAAGTGAATAACTGGACCAGCCATTTGATTTTAAGTAATAGAAGGCTTCTTTGGTCTTGACTCCTATGAGAGAGTGGCTCGAAACCGGGATTTCTTCATAAAACAGCCGGGTTGACTTCCTGATTTCCTTCTTGATGCTGCGGCTTAAATAGAGGTTCGTCATGGCAGGTATAAACAGCAGCAGCGGAAAGTAAAAAAGTTCTTCTACCACCAGGAGCATACCGACGCCAATCAGCAAATACATAATACCATGATAAAGCAATGTGTGCTGTTCGTTCCTGTATATATGATAAAGGTTCATGAATGCTCGTCCTTTCCACGAATCATTACCATATGTATGTTTGGAGGATAAAAAAAAGACCCTTTAAAGTAATCGGTTCTGTTTAAAAGCGAAGACCCCTATTTAATAAGCAGGGTTCTAAACGCCGCTATTGATTTCCGTGGAAGACTTCGCTTTCCATCCGAAAAGCGGAAGGGCTTTGGTCAGAGGCGTGTGGCATAAGACGAATCGGCCACGAAGGCGCTCTTTGCCTTCTTGGTCGGTTTGGCTTATGACATGTGCCTCTAAGCCGTGAAGCTGGACAATTATCCCCAGTAAGGAAATGAGGAGACTTCGTCTTGCACTGCAATCAACCGCTGGAATGGCCTAAAACCCACCTGTAATTTCAAACAAACACTAGATAAAGTAACTTTAACTTATTAATCTTGAAATAGGAGAGCGAAGGTTAGCGGGGAGGTAGGAACAAACATGGCTTAAATATTGAGCGTTTTTAGCTTTTGCAAAAGCTCTATTGAATGAAAAATGAAAAATGAAAAACCAAAACAGCCTCGATTTCAATATAGAAATACTTTCAGGTTAATTTTCAGTACTTGGTTTTTTATGAAGGATGGGGGGTCTATCACATGCGCTAACATCATGTGAACTTTCGGCAAGAAAGATTGTCAAATAAAAAAGAGCGACAAAATCAACTTGATTTGGCACTCTTTTTTACATTGCTATATTTGATTCTACACTCGTCAGCCTCAAGCATGAAATCACTTTTTATGAGGGGGTTGCTTCAGCGGGAGCGATTTCGGCCCATTTCAGGATTTCGCTATGCTTGTTCTTTGCATCCTCATATCCCTGCTCATACAATTCATCCAGCTTATTGGGGTCCTTTTCAATCCTGCTTACCTTTAATGGCAGCCGCGGCTGGATGATGAGGACCTTTCCTTCTTTCTCTTTTTCCTCGAGCTCTTTTACCGTCTGGTTGTAAACCAGATAGCGATTCATGAGGGTTTTATGAAGTTCCGGGTAGTGCGGGTATTTTCTTTTGATGAAGAAAGAGAACCGGGACGGCTTCTTGTAATAGCCTTTATTCCGGGTGAGAACCACGATATTCTTCTTGAAACCATCTTCTTCCGCTTTGTGAATTGGGATCGGATCGCTGATTCCCCCGTCAAGGAGATGATGCCCGCCGTATTCCACAACTGGCGCAAAAAAAGGAAGAGAGCTTGATGCCCTTATGATCGTTAATATGTCTTCCCCGTAATCATTTCGTGAAAAGTAACGCGGTTCCCCGCTGTGACAATCCGTGGTGCCAATGACAAACTCGGTTTCACTGGATTGAAAAGCTTTATAATCATAAGGAACCAGTTTATTCGGGATTTCATCAAAAACATAATCCATACCGAATAATTCACCGGTCTTCCAATAATTTTTCCAGCTCAGGTATCTCGGATCCCGTATGAAACCTATATTCACCTTTTTATTTCTCCCTGCCTGCCTGGAAATATAAGACGCCGCATTGCAGGCTCCTGCAGAAACGCCCGTAACATAAGGAAAATGCAAATCGTTTTCCAGAAAGTACTCAAGGACCCCTGCAGTGTAAATGCCTCTCATTCCTCCGCCTTCAAGCACAAGTCCTGTTTGGTCAATCATCATGAATAATGCCTCCTGGTCACTGTTGTAACAGGTATAACTTCACTTCCTCCGGATAAAGCACCACATCTTTCAGTCGATGCAGATCAATCCAGCACGGAAGATAAGTTCCTCTACCGGACCGGTATTCTTCCCCTGTCCCACGGCCCAATTCACCTATATATTTTCCTCCAAAAAAATACTTTTGGGAACCATTTTGCTCAAATTCCAGCGCAAGGTAAAGTTCTTTCACTTCAATTCCAAGCTCTTCTTCTGCTTCACGCACGGCTGCCTCTTCGAATGATTCACCCTCATCCACCCCGCCGCCGGGAATGACAAAATATTTATCTTTTCCAATGGTCCTTTTAATCACAGCAATTTTATTCTGCTCGATTATCAGTATCCCTGCCCGGTTCCTCGTCATATAATGTCCCCTTATTCATTGAATTACGTAAGTTCTTTCCGTCTAAATAGATTTGGAGTCAATATCAATAATAACAGACATAATCCCCCTGTACCCAGCATGGCAATGGTAAGATCGCCGGCCCACCCCTGACCGCTCACTATTTCCGGAATGTAGGAAGAAAGCCGTGAAGGAGACCATTTCATCTTTTCTGGCAGCGACCCGGATAAAAAGCTGAGGATAATGGAAACCGCTACCGCAGAAAAAGCTGCTGCCCCGGATGCTTTAACCATTGAACTGAAGAATAAGAGCATCGTCAATAAGAACGTCAGCCACATGCCGTATACGGCCAGTGACTGAAAGAAGGCAGCCGGGGATATATTCTCAAACAATAAATTAATATAATACCAGGTTGAAGCGAGACCAAGGATATAAGAAGTCCATATAAGAAGGAGTGCCGCTGCCCATTTCGAGTATATATAAGCATGAAAGGACACCGGCTTAACAAGAATCATCGCTGCATTACCGCTTTTCCTCTCGCCTGAGACAATCCCCATGAAAGCAAGGATGATTACAAGCACTCCAAGTGTATTCATCTGGCCGATGGAGGACATAAGAATTTCTGCGGAAGAAGGAGGCGGAATCTCTATTACTGCCCCCTCGGGCAGATCCCCCAAGGACTGTAGAATATCGGGCAGATAATAAGCCGTCAAAGGTTCGGTGACCCCGAACAGGATGAATACGATCGGCATCCAGAGCCACTTGAAATTACGGGCAGATTCCATCATCTCTTTTTTAAATAAAACCCATGTGATCTTCATTTATCTCATCACCTTCATAAATAATTCCTCTAAACTTTGATCGCTGCTTCCAAGCCGTACCACCGGCCAGTTGCCCTCGGCAATGATGCGGAATAACCGGCTTCTTCCTTCTTCTATATCTTCCACTTCAAAAATCAGAGACTCTTTTTCTACTTTTATCTGGTTGACCCACGGTAAGTCCTGAAGAATATTCTTGTAATGTACTGCACTTCCTTTGAATTCTATCTTCATGGTTGAGGTCTGATGCTTCGCCTTAATATCGGACAATGGCCCCTGCTCGATCAATTTGCCGTCGTAAAGAAAAAGCACATCGTCACATACTTGCTCTGCATCATTCAGTATGTGGGTTGAAAACAGGATGGTCGTGTGTTTTTTTAATTCGTTCAGAAGATCAAGTACCTCCCTGCGTCCAAACGGATCAAGTGCGGAAACCGGTTCATCGAGGATCACGAGTTTAGGTTGATGAATAAGAGCCTGGGCAATCCCCAGCCTTTGCTTCATTCCCCCTGAATATTGGCTGATCTTTCTGTTTTTTCCTTCATTCAAGTTGACGAGCGTGAGTAATTCTTCACTTCTTTGACGTGAATCGACCCTTGACAGCCCGGTGATTTCACCTGAAAAAGTTAAATATTCCATTCCTGTCATCCACTCGAAGAATGAAGGATATTGAGGGAGATACCCAATGATTGACCGGATATCACCAGAATGCTCTGGCGTCGTGAAGCTTCCGCTTGTAGGCGGCGTCAGTCCTGTCAGTATATTTAAAGTGGTCGTTTTGCCTGCGCCATTCGGACCGATGAGAGCTGTACAATTCCCTTTCTCAAGTTGAAATGAAATCCCTTTGACTGCATGCTTTTCTTTATACTTCTTTTCAAGAGCTGTCACTTCAAGTACATTCATCCATTTTGTCTCCTTCCGAAAATGAAATAAATGATCGGACCGATCAGGTTTATGAACAATACGACCAGAAGCCACATCCATTTGGGTCCGTTTGTGTGCTTTATCCTGATCAGGTCGATGACTGCTGTGACCATAAGGATAAGTTGTAATATGATGAGCGGGGCAATCAGCCCCCAGTTTATCGTTTGTAATGCTTGTTGTAGTTCCTGCATGTTTGTTTCCTCCTTTTGTTTTTCTATAGATAAGACGCAGAGGAAGGTAAATCGTTCAAAAAAATTTTTCTAGACACAAAATGAAAAAGCTACCGTATAAAGACGACCACTTTATACCGCTAATGATTTCCGTGCAAGACTTCGCTTTCCGCGGGTAGCCCGTGAGCCTCCTCGGCTTTGCCTCCGGGGTCTCACCTGTCCAGCTGCAGGGCTTAGAGGCACATGTCATAAATCAAACCGTCCAAGAAGGCAAAGAACGCCTTCCAGGCCGATTCGTCTTATGCCACACGCCTCTGAGCAAAGCCCTTCCGCTTTTCTTATAAGCTACTCTTCCCGCAGGAGTCTTCGTCTTGCACTCCAATCAACCGCTGGAAAGAGCTAAATCCTAAATGCTCATTAAAAATTAATAACCCGAACCAATTTGCCTTATCTCATGGAAATTAGTTCGGGTTTATAGAGAACAAATAACTTTAGTCTCAACATTTTTCAGTATTCATATAGGTTGTTCATCTTGGTTACTTCTTCTTTTACGGTTTGGAACAGTGAATTGGGGGAAATCACTTTTGCCTGGGAGCCGAAGTTCAGGATCCAGTTGACGAGTCCGCCGCTGATCCTTGCTTTGGTTGATAGTATGAAGTGCTCATCATCATATTTACGGATGTCTGCTTCCTTGCCGAACTTATCGATGATGACATTGATCAATCCGTTATGGAATTTAACCTTGATCCATTCTTCATCGCCGGCAAACATTTGAAAGGTGGATTGAACGTATTTAGAAACATCAAATGATTCATATGGAAAGGATTCCTCCAGGATGGAGACATTCCGCAGACGATCTACCCGGTAATGACGGATTTCGCCCGCCTCATAATAGTAGGCGATTAAATAATAAAAATCATTTGCCCACGTAAGTGCGTATGGCTTTACTTTGTAAAGGCTGCCTTCGTGACTCAGGTTGAAATTCTTGTCAATGTCATACCGGCCGTATTGAAAGGTGATGACGCGGCGTTCTGAGATGGCCTGGTGAAGGTCGTGAATCGCCAATCTAATGTAGGGGCTTTCACTCTTTATGGAAGAATCGACTTGAATTTCATTTTGAAGCTTCTTTCCCTGGTGGTTGCTTGTCAATTTTCTAATTTTACCAATCAGCTGCCTTGTTTCTTGTTTTGTAATGAATTTTGCGGATACTACGGCATCGACCAGCATGCGGAGTTCATATAATTCAAACAGACGATATTGATGACTGTAGTATTTCGGAAGTCCGTCTTTTTCCTGGTTGATGGTCACATCGAACGAGTGATTGATAAGGTGATTGATATCATCTTTCAAGGAGTTTTTATTCAGCTTTACGTCAGGGCCGTAAATTTGTTGGAAACGGTGAATGATTTCATCGAGGCTGAGTTCATGGTCTTCATCTGTTTCCTGGCTGAAGATGGTCATGAGTCTGAGCAGTCTTTCTTTGTTATCGATCCGTGTCATGTTTTTCTTCCCTTCTTCCTTATGCCTTGGCGTCTATCAAATTATGTATTTGAGAAGTTATTTTTATATAAACTATCAAGTTTGGGCTGTAAATGTCAATAGAATTCCAGATAAATGGGTAAGAGCTCACGGTTTGTTTGACCATGAGCTCTTAACGTATAAAAATTATATTGCTGAACTCAGACCGTTCCTTTTCGCTTCAGGCACTTGCTTTCCGCGGGGAGGAAGTCGAGCCTCTTCGGCGTTCCGCCTGCGGGGTCTCGACTTTTCCTCTATTTCCCGTCGGAGTCAAGTGCCTTACGCTCCAATCCACTCTGAATTTTCAACCAAGTGAAAGCTACTTAACTCAATATCACCATTTTCAAACATTACATCAAGAAAAGCCAAAGTCAAAACTGAATTTACCTACTTAATAAAATGTATGACTGTCGGGATTCGGTAGGTTTCTCCTTCGTAGGCTTTGATGGCTGCCAGGATTGTGAAGACAAGGGCCAGGATTCCTACGATCGGGGCAATGACGAGTCCGATCAGTACGATCACGAGTATGGAGCTGACGATTCCGTAGATTGTATAGGAAATGAGGAAGTTAAGGTATTCTTTCCCGTGGTAATCAATGAATTCGGAGTCATCTCTTTTCCAGAGCCATAGGATGATTGGTCCAATGAAGACTGTGAAAAAGCTTATTACATAGATAAGTGCTGCCAGTAATCTTTCGTCTTTCGAGGGCATCTTATTCCCTCCTTTAAAATGATAATAAATGCCTCTTCTATATTTACGTTTTCCCTTTATAAAAGTTTCATCATATGGCGAACTTTTTCATGAAATCCGGCGCTTATGAATATACGTTAAGTGAGGTGGTTTGTCCAACGTAATTCAAATGAAAGGTTCGATGCTAAATGGATAAATTTGAAGCTTTTGTGCTCGGAATCATACAGGGATTGACCGAGTTCCTTCCGATTTCAAGCACCGGACATCTTTTTCTGGGAAGGTTCGCTTTTGGTCTTGAGGAAGCAGGGTTATTCCTTGATACGATGCTGCATATCGGGACTCTTGTGGCGGTGCTGGTCTTTTATCAGAAAGAACTTCACCACATGATCAGGCACCCTTTCAGTAAACTGACATGGATCCTGGTACTCGGAACAGTCCCAGCAGTGATCATCGGCTTGTCTTTTGAGGATTTTTTCGACTCAATATCGAAAAGCGGCTCTACGATCGGATGGGAATTCCTTGCGACGGGATTGATCATGTTCATGGCGGATGGGGTGAAGAACGGACATAAGAAGCTGGATGATATCAGCTATACGGATGCCCTTGTGATCGGAAGCTTTCAGGCCGCGGCCATTTTTCCTGCCTTATCACGGTCCGGGCTTACCATAGCAGCGGGGCTTTTCCGGAAGCTCGACAGGGAAACGGCGGCTTATTTTTCATTCCTTCTCTCAACACCGGCGATCCTGGGTGGAATTGTCTTTCAGGGCAAGGAAATGATGAGCGGCCATGTGGAGGCGATTTCGTTTTCTAGCCTTGCAGTTGGCACGGTTACAGCGGCTGTCTTCGGGTACCTCGCCATTGTTTCGATGGTTAATTTCTTAAAAAAGCATTCTTTAAAAATCTTTTCTTATTATGTGTGGGCATTGGGGATCTTGATTCTCATTCTGCAATTCTCAGGAGTCATGTAGGAGGTATAGGATGAATCACGAGTGGTTGACTGATATTCTGACAATGTTAACGGATTGGGGATATATAGGAGTCGCACTTGCCCTCATGATCGAAGTCATTCCAAGTGAGCTTGTTTTAAGTTATGCGGGCTTTATGGTCAGTTCGGGGAAATTTTCTTTTATAGGGGCATTTCTGGCAGGGGTGATCGGAGGGACTGTCGCCCAGCTCTTTCTTTACTGGCTTGGGTATTACGGCGGCAGGCCATTTTTCAAGAAATACGGGAAATACTTGTTCATATCTGAAAAACATATCGAATCAGCAGAGTCATGGTTCAGGCGTTATGGCACCATCGTTATTTTCACTGCGAGGTTCATTCCGGTAGTGCGCCATGCAATCAGCATCCCGGCAGGAATAAGCCGTATGTCCCTGCCTGCTTTCACTCTGTATACATTTGCAGCCATGCTTCCATGGACACTGTTATTCATGGTCATTGGAATGGAACTTGGAACCCACTGGGAACATATAGAAGTGATCGGGGTCAGATACATAAAGCCTCTCAGCTTCATTGCCATCGCAGCCACATGTGGGTATCTGTTCTACTCATTTATTCGAAATAAAAAGAATGCCTGACTTCTTTTTTTAGGGAAAATTGATTAAAATAGGAGTAATATACCACTCGGAAAATGAAAGGATTAGCCATGAATTCCATACTATTAATAAACGCGGTCATCTATCCGGTCACTTCCCAGCCGATAGCCAATGGTTCCATATACATTTCAGACGGGAAAATTAAGCAAATCTACAATCAAAAAATCGATGTCCCTCCTAATATTAAAGTGATTGACTGCAGGGGGAAGTATGTATTTCCAGGCTTCATCGATGCTCACACCCATCTGGGGCTATACGATGAAGGAACTGGATGGGCAGGTAACGATGCAAATGAAACAATCGAACCTATGACCCCCCATATCCGTGCTTTCGATGGCGTCTACCCGCTCGACCCAGGATTTACGGATGCACTGAAGTACGGGGTCACTGCCGTGAACGTAATGCCAGGGAGTGCCAATGTAATCGGCGGCACGACCTCCGTCATCAAGACACACGGTTCCTCCATCCGTAAGATGATGCTGAAGGAAACGTCAGGATTGAAATTGGCTTTGGGCGAAAATCCAAAACGAATTCACAGTAACGGGAATAATGATTCGATCACCAGAATGGGGATCATGGGTATGTTGAGAGAAGCTTTCTTTTCAGCTAAATATTGTGACCAGCCTGAAGAGCTGAGAGTGGCCCCCCTCGTTTCCGCATTGAAAAGAGAAATTCCTGTAAGGATTCATGCCCACCGGGCGGACGACATCCTGTCGGCCATCCGCTTTGCAGAAGAATTCAATCTCGACTTGCGGATTGAACATTGTACTGAGGGGCACCTTATCGCTGATGAATTAAAAGGGAAAAAGCTGATGGTCTCGGTCGGTCCGACTTTTACCCGCCGGTCTAAAGTCGAATTGAAAAACAAGAGCTGGATCACGTATCAAAAATTGACCGAAGCTGGTGTTGGGGTCTCCATTACCACCGACCACCCTTATACCCCTATCCAGTATCTGAATATGTGTGCAGCAATCTCTGTTCGTGAAGGTCTGGATGAGCAGAAAGCATTGGAAGGGATAACGATTTCGCCAGCCAGAAACCTCGGGGTCGACGATAGAATCGGCTCTCTTGAGACCGGTAAAGATGCAGATTTGGTCATTTGGAGCCACCATCCTTTCCACTTCATGGCAAAGCCTGTCATGACCTTGGTCAATGGTGAAATTGTTTATCAGAATTTGTAGAAATTTGTTAAAAATTTTTAACGAAATTCATCATTTTCCCTATTCCCTTTTTGAAAAAATTCATATATGATACAGAAGGATATATATTTCCGATTACATTGTTCTTTAGCGCGATCTATTTATAATAGAGCGATTGTAATGGAGGGAAGGCAAAAGGTGCGCCACCAGTTTCTTGACTGGTCTTAGTGGGTTCGATTCCCACCCCGAAATTTTTTAGTTAACTTTTAAAAATTTCGAGGGTGGATTCGTACGTATGAAGACTGCCCTCAAGGAGGGTCTACTATGATCAAGAAACGTGAATTACATGAGTGTCATACTCTTTATGACCTGATGGTGCACCCGGATGTCTTCCCTTTTGTGCGTCAAAAAGCGAATTCCTATGAAGAATTTCTATTCTTGTCAAAACAAACGATAGAAGCTGAAGAACGCGGCGAATTGATTTCGAGGACCATTTTGGATGAATGGGGCAATGCAATCGGCACGATTAATTTATTCGATATCCAGGAAAACGCAGGATTCCTTGGTACATGGATTGGCAAGCCGTATCACGGCAAGGGGTATAATCAGCCTGCAAAAGATGCATTCTTTTCCGAACTTTTCTTTGAACTGGGCATGGAAACGATTTTCATGAGGATCCGAAAGGTGAATACCCGCTCTCAAAAGGCCGCGGAAAAACTCCCTTACGTCGTAAAGGCGAATGATTCGAGGAAATCTCTTTATGATCAATTAAATGCTCAGGAAGAGGTTTATGATTTATATGAAATCCCTAAAGATCTTTACACACTTTATTTATATCAGCTTCAGCAATCTGCCGAGGAAGAGCAGGCGCTTGAAGCGTAAAATGACGAAAGGTTATCACAGAAGGTATTGCCTGATGTGATAACCTTTTTTTCATGTCTGTACTGTCTGTCAAAATGAAGCGTGGATCATAAACAGTACGGTAAACGTAATGGCAAGTTTAAGATGCCAGCTTTTATCCTTCCTTTTAAAGCGCTTAAAGCCCATTATCATAAGGAAGAAGAGTATGATGCTTGAAAGGATTCCTGTCGTGTTCGTGAAATCCCAGTGAAAATCTCTGGCTAATGCCAATCCCCCATGCAGCACAACTACTGCTGAAGCGAGCAGTGCAAGCGGGACATGCCATTTCCTCAGCAGTTTCCCAGTAAATTGGATAATGCGCTTAAATTCAATATTTCTCAACCTGATCTCTTTCAAGCCTTTCCACTTCATCAATAAGAAAACAGGAAAGATGCTGAGGACTGCAAAATATACAATTCTTGCAACGGAACCGAATTGTTCGAGCAATTCTTCGTAGGAGTCTTCATCCATCCCCATAAGGAGATCCCTATAAGCTGAAATGAGGAGGATACCTGCACCCGCCAAAAGAATGCTCCCGGTCAGATAAAGGAGTATTGACTTACGTTCCCTTGGGTTTGGAATCGTATTCGCTAAAAAAGAAGAGTGAGTGTTTTGTCTTGATTTCGTTGTCATATGCTTACCTCTGGTTTCGTTAATACAGTTACTATAATCAATTAACATGAAAATTAAATGAAAAAAGGTGAAAAAAGTTTTTCCTAATCAAAACAGGAAACATTATTATAACCAACTGACAAAGTTCCATACGCTTCGAGATAAGGGTTATTCATAAAAAAAGAACTGAACACGGCCTATCTGAAAATTCCAGACAAGCACCTTGCGTTCAGTTCTGTTCTAATATTTACTTCTCTTACTTCTTTTTGGCGATTTTCTCAAAATACAAATTCCGGACGACAAACGTTTTATAGTTTTCCAATTTTCTCTTTTCGATTGGATGATGATTGATTCCCATCTTTTTAAGCTCTTGCAGGTACCATCCTTTTGAAAATTGATAAGCCATTTGACTACTCCCCTTCAACCATTTGTATACTATATGCTTGAAGGGCTTGCAGATGACTTTTTAACGGGCCATTGATGAAAGTTCCTCATACATGTCTTGGATGGTATAAGCTTTTTCACCTTTTTCCATGCTGCTGATGATTGTATCCCTGTTTGTTTGTAATTCTTTGACCTTAGTTAAAAAGCTTTCTTCGTTTAA
Organism: [Bacillus] enclensis; assembly: GCF_001456935.1. Lineage (GTDB taxonomy): Bacteria > Bacillota > Bacilli > Bacillales > Bacillaceae_B > Rossellomorea > Rossellomorea enclensis. Next base: position 728,352 of record NZ_KQ758482.1, read on the forward strand.
CTCTTCTTCTTCCAATGAAAGGGCATAGCCATGTTTTACAAAGCTGTTTGCATTCAGGATTTGATCCCCCCTGCTCGCTTCCCTTGAGAGCGGGATCAGGAGCATTGGTTTTTTCAGTGCCAGAAATTCAAAAATGGAGTTGGACCCTGCACGTGAGATGACATAGTCAGTCATCGCCAGATAATGCGGCAGGTCCGCTTTTATGAATTCATACTGCCTGTAGCCTTTTTGCTTGTATTGCTCTTCGATATTCCCTTTCCCGCAGATATGGATGATCTGGAAGTTTGAAGAAAGTTCTTCGAGATTCGCTCTTACCGCTTCGTTTATTTTTCTTGCCCCTAGACTTCCCCCCATGATCATCAGCACAGGCTTTTCATCATAAAATCCTGAAAGTCTCTTTCCTTCCGATGCGTCCCCTTTGAACAGTTCCTCGCGAATGATGGCACCCGCACATAAAGACTTTTCTGCAGGGAGTGTCTTCACTGTTTCAGGAAAGGTAGTGAAAATCTTTGTAGCGAAAGGAACGGCCAATTTATTTGCCAGACCCGGCGTGACATCTGATTCGTGGATCGCGACCGGCACTTTCGCCATTTTTGCTGCCATTACCACAGGGACCGAGACAAAGCCGCCTTTAGAAAAGATGATATCCGGTTTTGTTTTCCGGATGACGGACAAAGCTTCTATTACCCCCTTCATTACCCTGAAGGGGTCGGTGAAATTCTTCCATGAGAAATAACGGCGAAGTTTACCGCTCGATATACTTTTGTACGGGACGTGGGGGAACTGATCCGTGATGATCTCCTTTTCAATCCCTTCTTCCGAGCCTATGTAGGTAATTCTCCAGCCTTCTTTTTCAAAATGAGGAATCAATGCTGTGTTCACTGTAACATGGCCGGCAGAACCTCCGCCGGTAAATAAAATATGCTTGTTCATGTATATGTACTCCAATCTCATTATTATCGGTAGCATTTTAAACTATCATTATACACTTTATCAAAAATAAGCAGCGGATAGAACAATGAATCCTTCATTTCCTCTAATACCCTCTAAGAAGTTTATTACACCGGGAACCTTGGAGTTACTTTGGCTGCAGGAATTATGGTACAGTATGATAGTGTATTTACGGATTATCAGAAAAGCACTTCAGCATTCGGAAAGATTAAATTGACCAAGGAGACAGTCCATGAAACAGACATACAATATAAAAGGAAAGCTGGGACAGCTTTCCTTCATCCTCGTCCCTATCCTTGTCACTCAACTCGGCATGTTCGCGATGAATTTTTTTGATACGATCATGTCAGGACAATACTCCCCCACTGATCTCGCCGGGGTTGCCATCGGTTCATCCCTGTGGGTACCGGTATTCACTGGCTTAAGCGGGATTCTCCTGGCAGTGACCCCGATTGTTGCCCAACTGATTGGCGGAGGCAGGAAGAAGGAAGTCCCATACACCGTCTTTCAAGGTGTGTACGCTGCCATATTCCTGTCCTTGATTGTCCTCATAATCGGTTCGGCCGTCATGGATCCGATTCTTACAGGCATGGATCTTGAAGAGAATGTGCACAGGGTTGCAAGAGAATACTTGATCGCGTTATCATTCGGGATGATTCCCTTATTTGTCTACAATGTTTTAAGATCCTTCATCGATGCACTCGGTCTGACAAGGGTGACGATGTTCATCACATTATTATCACTCCCGATAAATGTTGTATTGAATTATGTTTTGATTTTCGGAAAACTCGGGTTCCCGGAACTTGGCGGAGTCGGGGCAGGCTATGCTTCAGCCATCACCTACTGGGTCATCACAATTGTTGCATTCTGGGTGATTCATACGAAAAGTCCTTTCCGGGAGTTCTTCATCTTTAAAGCGATTCAAAAACCCAGCTTCACAAAATGGAAAGAAATCTTCAAGATCGGTGTCCCGATCGGACTTTCGATCTTTTTTGAAGTAAGTATCTTTTCGGCTGTCACGTTGTTGATGAGTGAGTATACAACCTCGGTCATAGCGGCTCATCAGGCAGCCTTGAATTTTGCATCCTTCCTTTACATGATCCCTTTAAGCATCTCCATGGCCCTGACCATTGTCGTGGGCTTTGAAGTTGGGGCGAAAAGACTTAAAGACGCAAAAATCTACAGCTGGATGGGCGTTTTGATCGCTCTTATACTGGCGGTGATGTACGGATTGATTCTCTATGCTTTCCGTACTGAAATATCGTATCTGTATACAGATGACTCCCATGTACTTGAACTCATAGGTCATTTCCTTTTATACGCTGTATTCTTTCAACTTTCCGACGCGGTCCAGGCACCGGTACAGGGGGCTCTCAGGGGATATAAGGATGTCAATATCACGTTTATCATGGCATTGGTTTCTTATTGGGTGATCGGATTGCCACTCGGTTACCTGTTGGCAAATTATACGGAATTCGGCCCTTATGGATACTGGCTTGGCCTTACTTCTGGCTTGACTGCAGGTGCATTGACCCTTTCAGGCAGATTGCTTCTTATTCAAAAAAGATTCAAAAGGGAATATATGGACGGAAAAGCTTAAAAAAAGAGATTCGCCCGTAATGGAGCGAATCTCTTTTATTTATGGAATATCTTCCCGAGTACATCTTTTCCCCCGGTGACCGGGATAATTGCACCTGTAATGAAATCAGATTCTTCCCTGCAAAGGAATTCAACGACCCTCGCAAGGTCTTCCCCTGTCCCGGGACGGCCGACGGGAGTAAAGGGATCCCTTTCTTTTTGGGCATGTTCGATTTCATCCTCTTTCCAATCACCGACAATATCACCTGGACAGACCATATTTGCAGTGATCCCATTATGGGCTTCCTCGATTGAAATTGTTTTTGTGAAAGAAGCCAGTCCCGCCTTGGCTGCCGCAAAAGCTGACCTGTATATCCATCCAGGGGAAGTTTCCACACGATCATAACCGAATGTGATGATTCTGCCCCATTTATTTTCCCTCATTTGAGGAATCAACAACCGGGTCAGGTAAAATACGCTGTTCAGATTCCCATCAACTATGTAATTCCATTCATCAGGGGAATATTCATCAAATGTCTTTCGTTCCTTTACATAAGGGCCGGCATTGTGGATCAAGACATCTATACCGCCTGATTCCTGAATGATAAACTCAGTCATGTTCTTGCACTCTTCAGGATCTGAGACGTCACCCTTGACGGGAACAACTTCATTCCCGTAAGTGCTCATTAATTGCCTTGCAAAATCATTTGCATGACCTTCATCCTGTCGATAATTTATGAATACTTTATAACCGCTCTTCGAAAATTCTATTGCGGTCCGGCTGCCTAATCCTTTGGCGCCTCCCGTTATAAGAACTGATTTATCATTGTACACCAAAATCCACTCCACAAAGTCTTTATATTACCATACTAAGAATCATTAAGATGAAATGCAACTATTAGCTGTCTTCATATTTAAGCTGAGTAGAAACGGTTCATATACCGCTATTGATTTCCGTGCAAGACTTCGCTTTCCGCGGGTAGCCCGTGAGCCTCCTCGTCGCGTCCGCTCCTGCGGGTTAGAAAAGCAGAAGGGCTTTGGTGGCCCTGTAGCTGGACAAGTCTCACATTAGCTACTCATCCCGCAGGAGTCTACGTCTTGCACTCTAAACAATAGCTAGAATAATTAAAAAACTGGAAAAGCGCTTCACAAGACCATCATGCAATCCAGACATTTTTCTTAGACTCGAACATTTCTGAGCTGGTCTCTTATTTTGTGGCTGATTTTAAATCTGTTCCTCTACATAAGAAAAAGCAGCCCCTTTGTAAGAGGCTGCTCAGGATGTTGATCCTTATTTAGAAATGAATTGCTGTGTCCAGTAATGACCGTTTTCAACGTATCCTACACCAATGTGAGTGTAGTTTGAGTTCATGATGTTTTTACGGTGGCCTTCACTGTTCATCCAAGCCTGTACTACTTCTTCAGGAGTTGGCTGACCCATTGCAATGTTCTCTCCTGCAGATGAATATTCGATGCCGAATTGCTTCATCATATCAAATGGAGAACCATAAGTCGGGCTGTTATGATCAAAGTAGTTGTTTGCCTGCATATCGCGAGACTTTTCTTTTGCTACTTTACTTAGTTCAGCATCTACTTTAAGCGCAGGAAGACCTTGTTTTGCACGTTCCTGGTTAGTCAATTCGACCACTTTTTGTTCATATTCACTCAACTGGCCAGTTTCTGCCGTTGGTTCAGCTTGCTGCTTTTGTTCAGCTTGCGGCTGTGCCTGTTGTTCTTGAGGCGCAGGGGCAGCTGCTTCTGGTGCTTCAGCTTTAGGTGCTTGCTGCTCTGGTGCAGGTGCTTCAGCTTTTGGTGCCTCTTGCGGGGCAGGAGCTTGAGCTTTTTGACCTTGCTGTGGAACCTGACCATTCACACAATCTTGAAGATTGATATTCTGACCTTGCAGATTGATATTTTGACCATCGACTCCATATTTTGATAGGATGTCTTGGATATATTTATTTAAATCTTGTTGATTACCGTTTAATTGAAGAGTCTGTACTTTCGTTTTCACTTGCTCAGGACTTGCTGCATCTGCACTTCCTGCTGCAAGCGGTGATGCTAATAATGTTAATGCTGTTGCTGCTGATAACATTTTCTTCTTATTCATAGAGATGAATTCCTCCTTAGTGAATGTGTTGTTTTCTTGCTGCACATTCATCATAACACCCTTTTTGTGTTACATTTACGGGAGGAAATGGTAATTGCGTTTGAATTGTTCAGTTTTGAAAAACAATTTATCCTTCAAACTCGAAATCTATTATAAATAAAGGAATCACTAGATTAACTTACATTTCCGGCATTTGAATATTTTGACTCACACCTCTAAAATTTACCGAAAAATCAATGTTGACACCCTAAAAAAGCAGGTCCTTTTGTAACGGATATTACAATACCGTTTCAAAAAAACAAGGTATATTATCCCATAGACAAACTTCCCTTGCATGGTTGTTTCCTTACTGCACTTATATATCCCACTACATTGAATCCTAAACGTTTTAATTGTCTCACACTCACATTGTACTCGACTGAAGAACTGCCGATCACGACAATCGGTCCTTTTGGAATCTCATGATAATAACGTTTTAAGTAGCCGCAAGGGATGGCCAGCGCCTGGTCGCAGTTCGATTTATATGAATCCTGATAATCCCGGACGTCGAGTATAATATGGCAGTCACGCAGTTCCTTATCGCTCATTTCTTTAACACGTACGGGTGCATAACGATAGTACACCATATATATAAGAACGCTGAATATAGCAAGAGTAATAAACAGAAGCATTCTGCATCATCCTTTTTTCAATAATCTATGTTGTATTATATACCTTCAAGGGTATAATGAAAAGAAAAAAGTCTCGAAACGAAATAATCTGAATTTAAAGGATCTGCAGATGATTACCCTTTAAGTTGATCGATCATTTGTATGTGTAAATCAAGCAGTTTCACCTTAGACTCCGATGATAAGCCGGATTCGAGAATGCGTTTGGATGCAGATATATATTTTTCTGATATCGGCTTTCTGACACGCGGGTGGCTGTTTTGGTCAAGGAGCTCTCGTTTGATGGCTTCTTTCAGGATTTGTTCCGGTGACTGATTTTCATCATATAAATTTCTATTTTTCCAAACAGAACTGTACTCTTTAAGTAAAACTTCATAGGCAGCAGTATTCACGTTCGTACTCCTTTACATAAATATTATCCAACTGAACATACTAGAAAAAAACAAAGAAAGGTGATTGGTTATGACTACACCGTATCGTTGTCCGAATTGCCGGACGAACCGCACAAGGTTCAATATCATCCAGCAGGTACCGCAAAGCGTGAAACTGGATCCGCAGTCAGGACAAGTTGTCCAGCAATATGAGGAAGGTCAGCTTGATCCTTTTCATCTCGCCTATAATGGACCTGAATTAAAGGTACAATGTGCCGCATGCGGACTTGTGGAAGATGAAATGACTTTCAAGAAGTTCGGGGAAAGCAATCATTAAGATGAAAGGGGCAGCCACATAGCGGCCGGCCCCTTTTATTTATTTAATAATGATCTATTGCTTGCAGTGACTGTAAAATATCTGCTTTAGATAATTCTTCACCGATTATGACAAAATTGGTTTTGTATTTCATATCAGCCTGCATAAAGAGGGGCATCCCATATGAATATTGGAACATCGCCGGATATTTTTTTCCTTTGAGCGGGATATATCCTTTCATTCTGTAGATGGTCTCGGGCTGCTTTCTAACCCATTCCTCAAACTCCTCTCCATCTACCTCCCCTTTAAATGTGTAAACCACCGCCTGCAGGGAAAGGTGCCTGCCTATTGATGCCTTTTCATAACCCTCTATTTTTATTTCAGCTGCCTCTGAAAAAATATCTTTCATTGAAACTTTCGCATAGTTAGTCAAATATACTTTAGCCCGATTATTAATTTGTTGTAATTCGTAAATGAATGTTCCCTGCTCCATCTCAGTCAGGAGATCCACTTTATTCGCAATGATATACTGTGCATGCCGGATCTGTTCCCTCATAAGGTGTAAAACTGACGGACTGAATTGAGAACGTTCCTTCCACTGCTTGCCGTCCACTACCGTTATGATCCCTTTGAACTCAAACCTGTCAGCAAATAATGGAGACAGGATGGAATCCACTACTTCGACGGGGTGTGCGGCTCCTGTTGTTTCAATGATCAGCACATCAAATTGTTCGTTGACCAGAAGATCCTGTAACTGTGCTTCCAGTTTATCTGAAATAGTACAGCAGATACATCCGTCCAGAAGTTCTCTCATGGATGTATCTGCCTCCACGGCATCACTGTCAATCGACACACTGCCCAGTTCATTCATCAAAACAGCGGGTTTTTTATTTTCTTCTTTTAACGCTTGAAGTACATGTTTCAATAATGTTGTTTTTCCACTTCCAAGAAACCCGGATAAGATATATACTTCTTTCTTCACCATTGTTCCTCCCCACTTTTACTACAATCTACATCCCTTCATTTTATATAAAACATGACCTAAATACAATGTCATTGAACTGATTGTTCTAACGGCACACTGGAAAGCTATATAATAGTAGAAAGTGAAAAGTCCGGTCTGCATTAATTTCTAATCGAAGGGTGGGGATTTCTTTGTTCTATGAAAAAATTGTACCCATAAAGCTGCGGGATTTTCTGAAGAACCCTTCCCATGAAACACTGAAAGACCTGCTGCTCCTCAACACTGGGGAAACTGATTATGTTGATTTCAAATCCGACTGGATCGAAGTCTCCAAACTTGCAAAACATGTCCTGGCCATTTCCAATTCAGGAGGCGGCTGCATTATCATCGGAGTCATGCAATATGATGATGGTTCATTAGAATTAAAAGGATTATCTGAAGAAGAGTTCCTTGACAAGGCGGATGTTGATAATAAACTTCAGCACCTTCTTCCAAAGTATCTTCGATATAGAACGGAAGATTTTATTTTCACCGGAAATATCCATCCTTTTTTAAATATGAAACGTTTTCAGGTGCTGATCATTGATTACGACCCCAGATACGTCCCTTATACTTCAATTGTAACAAGAGGAGAGCTGCGCTACGGAGCTATTTATGTGCGGCAGGGTACCAAAACAATTGAAGCCACAAATGATAAATTGGTAGATGTCATACTAAGGAAAGTACAATCGGGCGGTTCGGACAGTGAGGAACGCTCCCTCCAGGAACATTTGGAACACTTAAAAATACTTCAATATGAGTATGATCAATCGGAAGATGAAAAATATAAGGGTTATTTAAATCAATTGATCGGACGAAAAATGAAACGCATCGAGAACTTCCTGGATCTCGACTCCGCTGATAACTTCCCTCCCTGATCCACTCCGGCATCAGTAGCTAAACTCTCTCAGTGCCTGGATATTGGTGGTTTCATCCATTTCCAATACATCTCCCGCCCCAGGTTTCGTAATGCTTTGGTAGCTGCCTTCCACCGGGATCCTGATGGTTTCGACGGAGTCGATCGGATGAAACAGAAAAGATAGTCCGTGCTTCATAACCTGATCAACCGAAAATGTTGTCTCGACGTTTTTAAAACCCTCACGCACCAACTCGATCGCAGTAGGTATACCTTTTCCTGATTTCAACTTCTCCATGATATTTTTTTCAGCAAGTGCAATGATTTCCTGCTGTCTTTCCACCCTCCCGAAATCACTGGATACATCCCCGCGGTAACGAACATATTGAAGTATTTCTCCACCCTTCAGCTTCTGCGTGCCCGGTTGTTTATCCCACTTCCAGTGACTGATCATCCCCTCGGTTATGGGGACCTGAACACCTTCCGGGAAAATGATTCCCATCATATTTATAAAATCTTGAAAATTAAGATTCACGGTGTGATTAATTTCAAGATCAAAATTTTGTTTCAGTGATTTCTTTACAAGGTCATTGCCGCCCCACGCATAGGCATGATTTATTTTACTTTTACCGTACCCGGGGATATCCACATAGGTGTCCCTCATAATCGAGATGAGTTTTAGTGTTGGTTGATTGGGGACATATTGAGCGACTATCAGCACGTCTGCCCTCTCTGCTTCATTTTTTCTTTGATCAGACCCGACTACAAGCACATTGATGGGTTTCCCTGCCTCTTCTTTATTTATTGGAAAGATGGTGTTTGTTTTCTCCGTTTCATTTGTGCTTTTTACATCTGCATCCTGCTGGATTTCTGTCATTTCGGAAGGTAGAGTGGATTGGGTGGACGTATTCATCGCTGCATATATGATGAATGTTATCAGCAATACGATTGGAATAGCAGTCCATTTTTTAAACATTTCGATCACCTCATACTTTGTTATCATCATTGTTGGTCATTGGGAATTCTTCTATACAAGTAAGTTGAGGGAAATGTCTTTTCTTAATAGGAAATTAATAACTAACATATTGGCTTCATCAAATTCCAATCTTATAATAAGGATATTCCAAATTAAAAAGCACAACTTCTCTACAAATCTAAATAGAGAAATTGAGCTTTTCTGTTACTTCATTTATTTATTGAATTCATTAACTGGAAGAAGTATTGGGGTTTATGAGTCTTATTTAGGCTATACCATGAATGTAATGCATCTGGTGTAAATACATCTATTTTTTTCAGTACCTCCATTGCAAATTCCAGAGGAGCTATTCCTGATGCAGTAACCAAATTCGAATGGGATACCGCAGATCCCAACTCATAGAACTTTTCTCCTTTATAGTTCGGACATACCATTTTAGTATATTCTAAGTTATTACTTGTATGCTTTCTAGTATCTAAGTATCCCATATTCGCAAGGGCATCAGTTGCACCACAAATTGCAGCAACATTAGTGCCAAGCTTTAAAGCTTGGCCAATTCTATCCAAGATAGGTTGATGAATTTCTTCACTCCAAGTAGTTCCTCCTGGTAGGATTAAAAGATCTTTACTCTCAAGAGTACATTCATCAAGGGAAATATCTGGTTTTATGCTCACTCCTCCCATAGTAGTAATCATTTCTTTATTAGCACCTACTGTAATAACTTTTAAGGGTGCTACATCTTTTTTGAAATACCTTCCAGAGTTTAGTTCAGCAATTAAATATCCATATTCCCAGTCTGACATTGTATTAAATACATATAGAAAAACTTTTTTTGTTTGCATCCAATAACACTCCAATCACAATTGATATTGCTATTATAATAAAACTTCCCTGACAGTTAGCGTCAGGGAAGTTATCATTCTTGATAAAATTTTATTAATTCCGACAGAACTTCAATAAGTCTTTTCTTAAGACTTATTGGCTCAATAACTTTAATAGATTTATTGTATGGTAAAAGTAAATAAGGTACATATGTATGCATCATATCTTTTTCAAGAAGAAAAACTGCTTGATTTGAAGTCCGTTCTTGTAAATAATGTCCTAAAAACCAATGCTGGCAAATATCAGCCAATACATTTTTATCCCCATTAATAACCAAAGAAATAATCTCTTCCTTATTTTCTATAGCTGGAAGAAGGTTTTTAATAAAAAAGTCACGTGCTGAAAAATCTTCTGGCCGGTTAAACTTATTTTCGGTTAGCATTAGACTTTCAATTCGATCTACTCTAAAACTACGGATATCATTTCTAAGATGACAAAATCCAATCACATACCACTTATTATTCCAATAGATCATTCTGTACGGATCTACCAACCTATAATTTAATTGCTTTTCCCCACTTTTATGGTGAAGAATTTTTACTGAGTACACGTCAGCTACGGCCTGCTCCAACTCCTTCAGAAAAGGTTCCATAGTTGAACTTAATCGACTTATTACTTCAAGGCTAGTTAAACGTTGGTTTATCTTTGTTTCCTGCTCTTGATTTGAGTATTTACTTAGTTTTGAAATGGCCCTATTTAGTGCTTCACCTCCATAATATCCGGCTTCTTCAGCAAAAACAGCAGCATGAAATAGTGAAGTTTGCTCTTCACATTCAAAAAAAAGAGAAGCCTCAATAAAATTATTCAATAAAGTGTATCCACCATTATGTCCTGGTTCTGAAATGATAGGTACGCCACTTGTTGAAATGGTATCAATATAACGATACACAGTCCTTATATTCATCTCTAGCTTTTCTGAAATTTGTTTTGCAGTAATTTTTTCACCTGAACGGAGCATCCATAGAATTGCTAACATATTGTCAATTTTAGGCATATAAATCCACCTCAATATCCTTCTATTAATAATTAATAACTATCTTTCAATACCAATTATTTCAAATATCATAATATTGAGCAATCCCCTTATTCGATTAAATGGCCCGATAATTGAATAGCAGTTTTAAATTATTTATCGCATCTAAATTTAACTTGTTTCTCGATTAACCTCCTTTGTTGTTATTCAACAAAATCAAAAAAACGCACTGTTGATTTCAATGTGAAATACAGTGCGTTTTTTTTTGATATTTGATTTGCTGTACCCATGAAATAAAGCTTCAAAAGCTGTCCAAGAGGCTTAGCAAATTATTGTTTATTTAATACCTCAACTGCTTTTTTGAATTGAGGGTCGTTTTCTTTTAGTTTTTGGCGGAGCTGGTCCATCAGTTTGACGGTTGTTTCGCCTTTTAGTATGCCAGTTGATTCCAGTTTATTTTTTTCCTGGAACTGCTGTACGGCGGCTTTTGTATCTTCATCGTAATAGCCGTCAACATTTCCCGGGTTGAATTCGAGAGCATTCAACATTTGTTCTGCCGCCTTCACTGTTTCGGACATGTCACTTTCTTTCAGTTCTTTATCCGGATTGATATAAGGAAGCTGTGCGTAATCCGGCATCTTCACTTCGTAATCGGGATTGATTCCTTTTTCATGGATCCAATTCCCTTTCGGCGTGAGCCATTTAGCCGTGGTGAATTTCATGTTCGAACCGTCCTCAAATTCTTCTGCGGTCTGAACGGTCCCTTTACCGAATGTTTTTGTCCCGACCAGCGGAATATCATTTGACTCACTTACAGCGGAAGACAGTATTTCCGAAGCACTTGCACTTCCTTCATCTACAAGGACCGCGGTTGGGACTGTCACCTTCTGGCCGCCTTCTGCCACATATTTTTCGACTTTCCCATTATTGTCTTCGACTTGGAAGAGTACTTCCCCTTCAGGTACGAAAAGATTTGAAATTTTGATTGCCTGATCCAGCAGGCCGCCAGGATTTTGTCTCAGATCTAATACGAGCTTTTTCATCCCTTTATCCTGCATTTCATTCAATGCATTCACCAATTCTTTATAGGTATTTTCAGAGAAGCTTGTAATTTGAATTTCAGCGACTCCGTTATCCTTCATTTCTGCATATACCGTTTCAATCGGAATCTCGTCTCTAGTGATTGTCACTTCCATCGATTCTTCCTGACCAGGACGCTGGATTGTCAACGTTACCTTCGTGCCTTTCTCGCCGCGGATTAAAAGTACCGCGTCAGTAACAGACATACCCTGTATACTTTTCCCATCGACCTTCAGAATCTTATCATTGGGCTGCAGTCCCGCTTTTTCAGCAGGCGACCCTTTGATTGGTGAAACGATTGAAACATACCCTTCCTTCTCTTGAATTTCTGCACCGATCCCTTCAAAAGATGAAGATATGCTTTCCTGAAACTTTTTGGCTTCTTCCTCGTTCATATAATCAGAATAAGGATCTCCCACACTCTCGAGCATGCCGTTGATTGCTCCGTTGACGAGCGTTTCATCCTTTAGGTCCTTATAGTAATTTTCATTTAATTTATCATAAGCTTCATAAAGCTTTTTAAATTCGGATCTTTCTGTGACACCTACATTAACTGCCTTTTCATCCCCGAACGCCAATGCGAAGGTTGTGATTCCCGCTGTTGCGAATACTAGGAAAAAGAGAAGCATCACAAATTTGAACTTTTTTATTTTCAAATAACTTGTTTGATTTTCTTCTTGAGTGACTGATTGATCTGTTGATTTATTCTGTTCCAAGGTTTTCACCACTTTCATTGCTATGTATCCAAACCGTAAGTGCGATCATCCAGGCATGGACAATCAGATAACTTCTTTATTCTATCAGCTTTTATCACTTAGTGAAAGGAATATCCATCACTATCCTTATGATGTGTCAAAATTGTCGTAAAAAAACCTACTGTACTTATTGCGAACAGGGAATACAAAAATGATTCCAGCCCGATGATCGACCATCCGATAAGAAGGACCACACTATCGATTGCAAAAATCAGCTTTCCCACGTTAAACCCTGAACTCTTTCCGATTAATTGGGCGAGTAAGTCCGTACCGCCGGTTGCTGAATCAGCCCTGAGCATCAAACCGATCCCAATGCCGACAAACGCCCCTCCGATAAAAGCGCTTAACAACGGGGGAAGAATGTGAAAGTCTTTCCATCTGTGAAAAAAATCAATCATAAACGAGGACAGCCATAACCCATGGATACTGTTATAAAATAGCGGCCGGTCCTTAATGAATGCCAAACAATAGAGCGGGATGCTCAAAAGAATGATGGTTAGTCCGGGCTTAAAGCCGAACCAATAGTGGAATATGAGCCCGATGCCGATCATGCCCCCGTCCAGGAAGTGATGCGGCACAAAATAAAGGTTAATCCCTATACCAACGAGCACACTGCCTAACACCAGAATATAAAAACCTTTAAACATCCCTCTTCCCTCCGATCGGGTCCATTTGGACAGACCCCCTTTATTATTGTTTATGAGAGAAGAGGGTGAAAAAGTCTTTCTATTTCAGCAGGGTTCAAATTTTAGTGCTTCTTTACAAGCTAGCAGCCCCTTTTGAAAATAAAAAAACAGGAAGCGCATAGCTTCCTGCCTTTCACTTATATTTCTTTTACATTTTTAAAGTATTCTTCAAGTGACCAGTCATTTTCATATATGACTTTGGCGGCGTCTTTTCCTACGTATCTGAAATGCCAAGGTTCATACTGGTATTGTGTAATATCGACTTTATCTTCAGGGTAGCGGAGGATAAACCCGTATTTATGTGCATTGGCTGCCAGCCATTTCCCTTCTTTCGTTTGGGCGAATTCAATATTCACCTGGAAATCATTGCTCTGGCTTGAGATATCCATTGCCAGTCCGGACTGATGTTCACTTTGTCCAGGCGGTGCAACGGCCATGACGGCCTTTTCTTTGCCGAACTGCTCGATTTCACGATTCAAGAGCATTTCCTGGTAATCATAAGAACGATAACCTGAAATAGCTGTGAGATAGATTTGTTCAGATTTCGCAGCCGCAAACATTTGCTCGAGGGCCTTTGCAGCTTCCTCACGGAGATGGGCCTTTTCCAGGTCCTCGTTTCCGAAAACGAATGGAACTTTTGGACGCACCAAATCTTCCGGTTTATACTCACCCAGCGCGAATTCCTTATTTACAAGTGCAAGTATATTGGCAGGGTTCTGAATGACCTGCTTTCCATCCACTAGCTTCACTTGATTGAAGAATTGTGATTCCAATTGAAGCTCGGGCGGGACCGTCTCTTCTTCCGCAACTTCACCGCCACCCTCGTCACCTGGAGTTGCATCCGGGGATTCCTTCATCCCTGAGCTGTTGTTTTCTTCTGTGTCCTTTGTTTCTTCGGACTGTTTTTCACCGAATAAATTCTGGGTCCATTCTTGTGCTTGCTGACACCCGGACAAAATGACAAGGGAGCCGGCAATAACCAGGATGACCTTTTTCATACTTTCACCTAGTTTCTCTATATTGTTACAAACTACATATTAACATGGATTGACTGACATGTAATAGGATAATCCTACTGTATTCAGGATTATTGCATAATAAAACTGCTTACCATTTAAGTAAGCAGTTTAAGAAAGCGTTATCTTTCCGGGTTATTCCTTGATTGCTGCTTCGAGAGCCACTTCAATCATTTCATTGAAAGTCGTTTGGCGCTCTTCGGCTGACGTTTCTTCACCTGTCAGGATGTGGTCGCTGACGGTCAATACGGAAAGGGCGTTACGGCCATATTTTGCAGCCAATGTATAAAGAGCCGATGTTTCCATTTCAATTGCAAGGATTCCATATTGAGCCCATTTTTCATGTTCCGCATTATCGTTATAGAACATATCCGCCGTGAATACGTTCCCCACTTTCAGGCTAAGTCCTTTTTCGACTCCGCTTTCGTAAGCGCGTTTCAGCAAATCGAAGTCAGCAGTCGGGGCATAGTCGATCCCATTAAAAGTCAACTTGTTCATTTGCGAATCTGTTGAAGAAGTCATGGCAAGGATTACATCACGTACTTTGACATCCTTCTGGATTGCTCCGCAAGTACCTACGCGGATCAAATTCTGCACATTGTAACTTTGCATCAATTCGTTGATATAAATGGAGATGGACGGGACCCCCATTCCTGTGCCCTGTACACTGATTCTTTTTCCTTTATACGTTCCGGTGTACCCGAACATATTGCGAACTTCGTTATAACAAACAGGATTCTCCAAGAATGTCTCTGCTATATATTTAGCCCTTAACGGATCTCCCGGCAGTAAGACCGTTTCTGCAATTTCATTTTCTTTGGCATTAATATGTATGCTCATCTTACAATTCCTCCTATTATAGAACTTACTGAAGTACCATTGTAATCCTTTTCTTAAGCTTATGCAACGCCTTCAGAGTTCACGGATAGGAAGCGTCGGACTGGAAAGACTATAGATGGAAGGAGGTATGGTCATGACGAAGGAAAAAATGAGCAAGAAACTTAAGCAGGCCGTCCAGCATGCGAATGAAACAAACCCTTCCACCCGCTCGGGGACTCAGCCTAACTCTTCAAGAACCGAAAGGCTAAAATCTTAATAACACGGAGGGATCCTTTTGGGTAAAAAGCACCGTAACAGAATCAATTCGCCAAAGAAAAATAATCACATTCCTAAAGAAGCAATCGAGGCCGAACACAATGCCCATGCGAAAGAGCATTCAACGGTAAACAGAAAGAACGGGCCCGGCCACAACCTTTGATGAAGTGAAAAAAGGAAAGACTCCATTACGGGTGTCTTTCCTTTATTTTCAATCAATGCAGAAGGATCCGGTTGATCCTTTTCCAGCCGTTTGGCTGCAATCGATAATAGAAATGACCCCTTCTTCCCTCATCTATAAAAATGATATCGCGGGTTGCCATATACCTGCCTTTGTAATCTGCGGGCATGAGGTCGGGTACATTAAAGATCCTGAACGTTTCATATAGTGCCTCTTCATGATTATTCGCTTTTATTGATATCCTGTACACCTTCTGGTAGCCCTTGTCTTCCCCGTATTTTGGAGTTTGAAATACAGTGATGTCATAATTTGACCTCAGCATTCTGGGACGTTTGATTTTTTCAAGTAACAGCATGAGCACCCCTCCGGTTAAGTAGTACTATTAGTATTAAACAAAGGGGCTGTCGAATCCTTCATCAAAAAATGAGAACCTTTGTCGAAACGTCTTAAATGAATTTGTCGATGGTTTCTTTCAGCTTTGAAGACAGGTGGGGCAGATCGCTTGAACGGATCGTCATCTTTACCATTGATTCGTCCATTTCGAGTGCTTCAGCCAGAAATCCCCCAAGCCCTCTTGCTCTGCGGTCCACTTCAATCAACACATCTGCCTGCTCCTCTGACTGATTAAGAAACATCAGCTCGATTTCATCCAATGAACGCTGATACGCTCCGCTTACAGGAACGAATTCAAACTCCTGAATGAACGGATATCTTCCCCTGAATCGGCGGGGAGCCTGTTCGCATTCGACCTTCCTTATCCTGAAACCAAGATCCTGTACAGATTGGAGAATGCCATTTATTAAGTTATGGGGAACGATTTCAATATAATCTTTATCTTTTGGGTCCACCGAATTTTTTATATCAAGACCCGTTGCCACCCACACCCTTGTATTGCCGTATGTGATTGGCGTTTCAAATGGAAGAGTGAACGAAAACGGGATTTCTCTCTTTTCATTTTCCCCGATTGTGAATGGTTCTGATATTTGAACCTTTTGAATCGGAGCATAGTCAGTATATTTTTTATCATCCGACTCACGGATATACGTTGTATAAAGAGTGAGATAGATCGAATCGATCGTCTGGGAAGTACTCCCCCCTTTGATTTCCACAACACCTTTTGCCGTTTCACCGGCTTGATAGCTTGATTTTTCCAACTTCGTATCCACTGTTGCTGCACCGATTCCAAATGATGCAAACACTTTATTAAAAAACGACATGCCTATTCCTCCCTTATCTTCTGCTTAAATCATATCTTATTTTCATTAGTTCCATATAAGCTTGTTCCGCATTTTCAAAAGAACCGTCATACCTGAGCAGTTTTTGGATCAATCCCCTGGTTGCCGGGCTGATGTCCAGTTCTTCCTCCCAACTCCTTTCTTTACGTTCAACCGGCTCGTAAGATGAATACAGAAGGAACAACAGGAAATGTCCGAGTGCATATAAATCACTTTTTGCAGTCTTTTCCCTCATATATTCCTTATGTAGAAGAGGAACTTCCGAATTATCTCTTTGTATCCTGCACGCCAGGCCGAAGTCGATGATGTTTATGACTCCGTTATCCCACAAGATGTTCGGGATCCTCAGATCCCTGTGTAAATAGCCGCTCTTATGGATAACCATGATCAATTTCACCAATTGAATGCCTAAGTCTAAAGATTCTTCTTCAGAATAGGTTTTTCCTTCCTTAAAAATCAAATCTTCAAACGTCCTGCCATCCATTTTTTCCATGATGAAATAGGGAGTCTGTTTAAACACACCTTTTTCATATATTTCAGGAAACCGGGGATGGTTCAGTACTTCCAGGACAGCCGTTTCATTATCAATGTATTTCATGGAATCGGTAAACCATTTTTTATAAGGGCGTACCCTTTTCAATACAGCTCTATCCCCGGTATGGACCTGCCTTACATCATAAGCGGTGCCGTAGCTCCCTTTTCCCAAACAGGTCATGACCTGGAATTGATTGATTCTTTCCCCGCTTTTCCATACTACTTCAAATCCGTCAACCATCCTTCGAAACAGGGATCCGATCATGATGTGTCCTAGCTGCTGAAAAAGCTTGAGAAGAAACTTTTACTCTTATATTTTTTCTTGTAATGATGATGACCATAATGTTTATGCTTTTTATACTTCTTCCAATTATCACTTGAACTGTAGTAGTGCGGCTTAGAATGTGATCCTAATAAACTCTTCAGTATTTTCTTTAGCACCCGGGGTTCCCCCATTCAAATTTATTGTATCTATATATACGGTTATATGTTTCCTTTGGTTTCAAAAATAAAAAAGGTCCGCCCCCCGGCACATATGAATGCGCCAGAGGGACGGGCCTTTTCATTCGAATTTATACGTCCTCTTCCCATTCCTCGTCAATGATGCACTTGGCAATCAGATACTCGAAGGTTATGTCCGCCAGTTCCTCAAGTTCTTCTTCGGAAGGAACATAGCCTCTTTGCACAAGTTCTTTCATGAAGAAGTCGGCAATTTCTTCAGTGTCGATAAAGACTTCTATCTCCCGCATTTGATCGCCCCCTTTGATTCTCAATTTATGATGCTGACAGCTTAGTTATGCCAGCAGAAAAAAAGTTTTCATATGAGGTTCAGGACAAGCATACACTTTACCATTAAGATTAGAGGAGCGATTATATATGTTGACATTGATCAAAAAAGGCCGATCCACACTAAAAGATTTTGAAAGCGGCGAAGGGAAAATTGCAGCCTGTATGCAATGGGTTCTTCGTGCCATACTGATATCTTTCTTATTGATAAGTGTTCCGCTATTTTTATATATTATGTGGATTATTCCTTCTCTTTGACTGCGGAGTGAGAATTTGCGTGATTTTTCAATTGCTCAAGGACATGCTCCATTTTCTTTTTATACGTGGGATCGCGAAAGAAAAGATAAAGAGCTTTATAGTCATTATAATAATCGAGCAGCTGGTCCACCCAGCTTGTTTTATGTGAAGGGGACTTAAGGAGTTTGGTCTTGGCATCCTTTTTATGAGGAAACACAAAACCATACTTTTTAATGAACGCTTCCGCCTGTTCTTCATCTGCTACAAGAGTGATTTCATCTTCGTCTGCTTCCAGCCATTCCCCGTCGGTTATCCTCATCAATTCGTATATGACGTCTTCCCAGGCATCGTCTTTATAGCGCCAGATCTCTGTCCGGAATCCGACCACTTTAAATAAATCCTCTTCATACCCCTTAACGATGACCAGATCTCCAAATAAAAATTTATATTCGATATCGATTTGTTCTTGTTCGAAAATATAACCGTCATAAGATTCCAGGAGCTCCAGTGCTTTTTCTTTGAATAGGCCTTCACTATCGTTTACTTCATAAAGGAATTCCCCATCCAGTTTTTTTATATTCGTTATCTTCCCTACTGTACCGTAGATTGTCACGACTACCGTTTCTCCTACCCTGAATTTAGGCTCTTTTCGATTCTTCATTCTCCCCTCACCCTTAATCGCCTTTTTTATATAATATGCAGTTATCACTGTAACGGGATACAAGAATTCGGTTTTCCGCTTCCCTCATCGAATCTGGACGGATACCCACTATCTCTCTGGTCAATTGAGGAAAAAAAAGACTGACTTCAGTTCAAAGATTCACTTCAGTCAGTCTATTTCTTATCCTTTTTCTTCTATTAGATATAGATCCCATGCCCGGTCAAAGATGATCATGCTCTCAAGGTATGAACCATTCATTTCGAGGTATGAACTGATTTCATCGTAATCCCACGATTGTTTCGGGAAGCTGTGATCATCATATGCTTCGTTGGCAAACCTCGTTATATCATCTTTCGCTGTCGGCTGCCTGTGTTTCATTAAATAATGATAAAATGACTTTCTCATCAAACCACCTGTCCTTATAAAACTGTCTTTTTTAAAAGGATAGCGGATGATGGGGCATCCGTAAAGCATGATGCTAAAAACGGAAATAATTCTTCTTTAGGAATCTTGGAATTTTCAAAAGTTCTTCGTACGTAAGCCGGTCCGTGAGCTTTTTGGTGTCTATCAACATTAATTGATCTTCAATTTCATTGATTACATGCTCCTCCTGATATTCCATCCCGCATTTTTTGCAGTTGAGCACCGGGACTTGTTCTATTGTGATTGCCCTGGTGCCGTCCGGAAGTTCCCAGTATACATTTCCTTTTTCCTTGGCGACTTCTGCTTCACCGCACCACTCGCACCTGATGTTATTTTCCATCGGCACTGTCATCCTTTTTGACGGCTGTATTTTCCATTTTTGCAAGCATGGCTTTATGCTTCTTTTCTTTCAGCTGATCCCGTTTATCCCTGAAGTTCTTCAAGGAATGATGAGATGGGTCATCCTCGTACTGTTTCCTTCTCTCCAGCCTTTTTAATCCATTCGGGGTCAAAGAGGCATGAGTGTCATTCATCAAGCCCGCAATTCCTATGGTTGTATCTTTAATTTCTTCATCATGATAGATTTCCTTAAAATATTCATCCGCTCTTCCGGCTATATATCCCTGCGGTTCGGGATACGTTGAAATCACTCCCTCAAAGTTCCGGACAACGACTTTAGAAGCACTTTGTGAGATGAGATAGTTAGGCTGAAGGGATATTTTCCCTCCGCCTCCCGGAGCATCCAATACGAAAGTAGGCACTGCATATCCAGAAGTATGTCCCCTCAAGCCTTCCATGATTTCCAGTCCCTTGGCCACAGGTGCCCTGAAATGCCCGATGCCTTCTGAAAGATCACATTGATAAATATAATACGGCCGCACGCGTATCTTGACCAAATCATGCATCAGTTTCTTCATGATCGGGGTACTGTCATTGATCCCCGCCAGGATGACCGCCTGGTTCCCTACAGGCACCCCTGCATCGGCAAGCATTTCGCAGGCTTTTTTCGATTCTTCCGTGATTTCGATAGACGTATTGAAATGTGTGTTCAACCAAACAGGATGATATTTTTTCAATATGCTGCAAAGATTCTCTGTGATCCGCTGCGGGAATACCACCGGGGCCCTGGTACCGATCCTGATGATTTCAACATGCGGGATTTCCCGGAGGTTCTTCAGGATATATTCCAGGATTTGATCATTGATCAATAACCCATCCCCTCCCGACAGTAATACGTCCCGCACAGCCGGGGTCTCACGGATATATTCGATTGCGGCATCCAGTTGTTTTTTCGGCACACCCATGCCGATTTGTCCCGAAAAGCGCCTTCTTGTACAATAACGGCAGTACATGGAACACTGATTTGTCACGAGGAAAAGAACCCTGTCCGGATATCGATGTGTCAAACCGGGTACCGGCGAATCCTCATCCTCATGGAGGGGATCCTCCAAATCATATTTTGTCTTATTGATTTCTTTTCCTATTGGAACTGATTGCATTCTTATAGGACATCTGGGATCGTTTTCATTCATCAGCCAGGCATAGTAGGGTGTAATATTCAGGGGAATCGTCTTTGTTGAAATTCTTACCCCCTCTTCTTCCTCGGGAGTCAGATTCACGACTTTTTTTAAGTCATCAAGGGTTCTTATTGTATTTGTCAGCTGCCACAGCCAGTTATTCCATTGTTCCTCTGTTACATCCTTCCACAACTCAATATCCTTCCAGTCCCTCTTTGGTCTATATAGGTTCATCTTCAATTCATCCACCATCTTTCATAAAGTTTCACCATAAGAACCATATGATGGCCGGCCCGCTCTATCAGCCTGGTCTTTTCATCCTTTTCCAGAATGATTCAACGCCCTAGATCTTTTTCCCATATATTCATATCTTCCAGCTTATCGTAAATATAACAATTATTTGCGAGCCTTCCCCCATATTGATAGCCTAATTGATGAAAGGCAGCATTCATCCCAAAGGAAAGGGCCCTGGCAATGGTATAAACACAGAATATCCCCCGCAGCAGCAGCTCTTCCTCAAGCTTCATAATCAGACTCTTCATGTAGCCTCCCTTTCTGTACTGAGGAAGTGTTGCACAATCCGTCACTTCTGCATTATGATGCTGATCATCAATTTCTGCCGATGCAGCGCTGATGATTTGGTTGTTTTCACGTATGCATACAAAAATAGTTCCTTTTCCCATCGCATCCTTGATGTATGCGGGATCTTGCAGGGGTACCGGATAAACCTGGAAAACTTCTTTATACAGGGTGGCTAACTCAGCTGCATCCCCGCTTCCCGCCAGCAAAATGGGATGATCATCGTTCTTTACGAAGGGTTTAACCCCCAAGTTTTGAACGGAGGAAAGAATGGCATCTTCTTCACTCCAATGGTTACTTGACCGTCGTTCTTCCCTTAAAAATCTTGAGAGGAAATGAGCACGGTCCCCGTTGAAATAATGAGAGATCATCCCTTCGTGCACAAACCCCTTTTCCAACAGAGTCCTGAATTGATGTTCCCTCGCCTTAAAAATAATTTTTTCACAAGGAAAAGTGGCAGCCTTGTTTTCTACGTATGTCAGAAGAGATGTGAGATCCCCCCTTGCCAGATCGACCCGGATCCTTTTGTTCATCTCATCTAGATATAATGCAGCTGAAAGTTTTGACTGCTCGATTTCTTCATACATCTGCATAAGCAAGCACCCTTTTTTTATCAACATATGAATCGGTCTGAGAGGATATGAAACAAACATCCCCTCAAAAATGAACTGCCTGTCATCCCTAGAGAATGGATATTACTTCGAGTCTCTACATTAAAGGCAGGGCTTCGGTCATTCCTTCCCATTACACCAATCAATAATAAACAGGGATAATACTTCTGCCGCTTGAAAGACTTTTTCCAATTCAATGTATTCATTTGCATCATGTGCAAGTTCTGTTTTCCCCGGACCGAAAACGACAACGGGTATTCCTCCGCCCTGGTAAAGAATCCCTCCATCAGTGCCCCAGGGGGAAGCCTCTATTACCGGTTCTGTACTCATGACTTCATTAAACTTGGCTTTCAGCGAGGTCATGATAGGATGTTCGGGTGATAAGTCGCTTGGCTGCCACCGCCCGCCAAACCATTCAATTTCAACTGGATGATCTTTAAACCAGGGATCAACTTCACTCATTGCAGAAAGGCATTCTTCAAATTCCTTTTCAACGTCATCCATTGTCTCCCAAGGTCCAACTCCGACTCTCCCCTCGATCACAGCTAAATCCGGCACTGAAGATGGCCACTTTCCGCTTTCAATTCTCCCTATGTTAATTGGTAAGGGAATGGGGACCTTTTCATACAATGGATCATGTACCCTCTCGTTTCTTTCCCGCTCAAGATTTTTTAGTGCTGTGATGACACTGAATCCCTTTTCAATTGCATTGACCCCTTCGTACCTGGTGCCTCCGTGGGCAGCCTTCCCTTTAACGGCAAGCCTGAACCACATCGAACCCTGCTGCTTCGGGAAAATCTTCATATTTGTAGGCTCGGGTATCACCGCACCATCCGCTGTATAGCCCCGCAATAATGCTGACAGGGTACCGGTACCACCGCTTTCTTCTTCTATTACGCTTTGAAAGATGATATCTCCTTTTAGTGGAGTTTCAAGTTCTTGTATAATTTCTATCGCCAACAATAGGGAGGCCGTCCCTCCCTTCATATCAGTCGAACCCCTGCCGTATAACTTCCCCTCGATGACAGTCCCGCTGTAAGGATCGACTTTCCAATCCGATCTGTCTCCTTCAGGAACAACATCGATATGACCATTCAAGATCAGGCTCCTGCCGCCGCCGGTCCCTTTCAAAACAGCTGTCAGATTTGGATTCCCATTAAAATCAGTGCGGTCACACCGGTAAAAAGGATGCTCTTTCAGTTCTTGTTCCTGTACTTCCCAAATATCGAGGTCCAACCCCAACTCCCTGCATTTTTCGATGATGACAGCCTGAGCCCTGTATTCGCTCCCCCTCGTACTTTCCTCCTGAACCATCTTTTGAAGAAGTTCCACGGTACTTTTCTTTTTTTCATCCAATTTATTCTTTATCAGACGGTGTATATCACTCAATTCAGTCCCTCTCCTTCCCGTTTCTAATCGATATAGAGTAAGTCGGGGCTTGTAACAAAATCGGCGTCCGTGCAATCCTTGATTTCTTTTAACGTATAGGGACGGAATATTTCGACCAATATCAACCGACCTTGATTTATCGAGAAAACTCCCCTGTCTGTAATGATCATGGACACACACTGCTTAGCCGTTAAGGGGAGCGTACATTCTTTAACAAGCTTGCTGGTATTATGCTTGTCGAGATGTGTCATTAATACAATCACCCTTTTTGCCTTGGAAGCAAGCTCCGTAGCCCCTCCCATCCCGGGCACTTTTTTACCGGGAATGATCCAGTTTGCCAAATCCCCTTTTTCACTTACCTGCAGAGAACCCAATATCGTCAGATCAATTTTGCCCCGCCTGATCATCGCAAATGAAACAGCGCTGTCTGTATAGCTCCCCCCGTTCACTAAAGAGACCGGAAACCCGCCTGCGTTGCATAAATTTTCATCTTCTTTGCCCTTTGGCGGGGCAGCACCTATCCCGACGATGCCATTTTCCGATTGAAAGACGGCTCCATACCCTGAAGGCAGATGATTGGGTACGAGCGAAGGGATGCCAATTCCCAGATTGACGGTCATTCCTTCCTTTACTTCACGTGCAGCACGTTTCGCAAGTTTATTCTTTATTCCCATATCCATTTCCAGTCGACTCCTTCAGAAGGTACAATATGATCGACGAATACTCCGGAGGTCACGACCTCTTCAGGATCTAACTCTCCGTTTTCCACGATTTCCTCTGCTTCCACAATGGTTATATCTGCAGCCATTGCAACCAAAGGGTTCGTGTTTCTTGCACTTTTGTCATAAATCAGGTTCCCAAATGGATCCGCTTTTTTGGCAAAGACGATGCCGACCTTGGCGGTTAAAGCGGACTCGAACAAATAAGAGGCGCCGTCTAGTTCAATCACAGGTTTTCCTTTGTTCAAGTAGGGATCGTCGATACCGATATCAGTCAAGATCCCTTTCAGCCCCACACCGCCTGCCCTTATTCTTTCAGCCAAAATACCCTGCGGGGAAAACTCCACTTCAAGCGTCCCTTCACTCATCAACCTCCCTGCAATCGGATTCGAACCGATATGTGAGGCAATCACTTTTTTAACTCTGTTATCAGCAATCAGCTGTCCAATCCCTATATGGGGGAAACCGGTGTCATTTCCGATGATTGTAAGGTCTCTTATCCCCCACTCAAGGATGCACTTTATGAGCGTCGGGGGCGATCCCACACCTCCAAACCCGCCGAACATTAAACACATATGATGAAGAAAAAGAGGCCGGATCTCTTCGTAGCTGCGGATTTTATTCAGCTTTTCAGCCATTACGAACTTCCTCCCGAGTTTTTTTCTATCGTTTGCAAGGTTGAACGTAACCGTTTATATATTTCTTCGAGTTCCCGTTTTGAGCTGTTCAAAGGCGGAGCCAGGATAATGGCCGAACCCTTCCTGCCGTCGATTCCAGCTGCAGCCGGGTACAGCAGGATTCCGTTTTCCACTCCCGTAGACACAACCGAAGAAGTAAAAGAACCCCCGTTTGCTTCACCTATCGGCTCAAATTCGATTCCCAGCAATAGACCCTTTCCTCTTATTTCTTCTATGAAAGAAAATTCATTCTTCAATTTAGCCAGTAAATTTATTAAGTACGTACTTTTACTGTCCACACTATCAATGATTTTCTCAGAATCTATCAGCTTCAGGACAGCAAGAGCCGCCGCGGAAGACAGCGGATTCCCGCTGAACGTGTGTCCGCTCATCACAACCCTTGTCCCATTTAAAATCGGATCCATCACACGATCGGATATGAGTGTTGCCGCAATCGGGGAATAACCTGCACTCAATCCTTTTCCCACTGCTGCAATATCTGCCTCTACCCCCCATTGATCAAGGGCCATGAATGTACCGGTCCTTCCGCATCCGGTCATGACTTCATCGGAAATGAACAAAATGTCATTCCTTTCACAGATTTCTTTAATGCGTAAGTAATAATCCTTAGGGGGTGTTATGGCGCCCCCTGCAGCCCCGATGATCGGCTCTGCAATGAAAGCGGCGATATTATCCGCCCCAATTCTTGATATGATGATTTCAAGCTGCTCTGCGCAGGCAAGTCCGCATGAAGGATACGTCTTGCCGAATGGACATCTTGAACAATATGGAGGCTCAATGGCCGGCCAATCCCCTATGACCGAGTCGAAGCGCTCCCTCCGGACTGGATGACCAGAAGCAGATAAGGCCCCAAACGTGATTCCATGATAGCTCAGCCACCTTGAAAGGACTCTGCGTTTAGAAGGCATGCCTTTTTCCTGCCAATGCTGCAGTGCAATCTTAATGGCCGTTTCCACTGCTTCGGAACCGCTGTTTACAAAGAAACTCCATGGATAGCCCGTTTTTTCATAAAGGAATGCTGCAAGATCTTCTGCAGGCTGATTGCTGAACTGCGAACGATAGACAAATGCCACCTTGTTTCCCTGATCTACTATTGATTGGATGATTTCTTCCATCCCATGCCCCAGGTTAGTAGTGACTGCGCCTGAACATGCATCTACATATTCCCGCCCTGACTTGTCGTACAAGTAAATACCCTTCCCAAAATCGATCATCGGATAATGATCACCAATCAAGGGTTTGATTAAATGTGAATGAGGCATATTCTCCCTCCTGAGACTAGAGTGTAAGCTCCTTTATCATTCGGCTGTTCATTAGATGAAAGTTCCCATACTTCATTCATATGTATGGAATCCCGAATCTTTCTTTGCATTTCAAAAAATATGAAACTTGATAGACAATCTTTATCCAGAACAAAAAATATTACTAAAGTCCCTGTTTAACAGTTAAAATTCGACATAAAGTTACCTAAATAGACTAGATTAATCTGAATATTATGGGTAGAATAATGGTAAGTTCATCCTTTGATGCTACTTTTTACACGTCCAGGAGGGGGATGCAGTGTTTAATAAAAAAGGTAAAAAACCAACCAAATTGCCTAAAGCAAAGAAAAAGAAAGCGGCAGGGCAAAAGAAAAAGAAAGATCGGGGATTCCTTACTTATTTCCGCACGATCCGCGGAAAAGTGGTGCTTTCATTTGGTCTGTTGACCATCGTCTTATTGATTCTTGCTTCAACTTCTTATTACAATATGATGAAGCTGGAGAGTGAAATCAACACACTGATACAATACGACATGAAAGTGGATACGAAAGTGAAGGACTTATCGAAAGTATTGAATGACATTGAAATTGGTGAACAGGGATTTGTCATCACGGGAGCAACCGGATTTTTGGCCCCATATGATAATGGGAAGAGAGAGGTTGAAAACCATTTCAAAGATCTGACAAGCCTGCTGAAGGACGACGAGGAACAACTCGATAAGATGGAGAAAATCACTAAACAATATGAATACTGGATTCAGTTCGTTGACAGGGTCATCGACACGAGGAAAGATGACGGACTTGAAAAAGCGGCAGCGCTGGTGGAGTCTGGGACTGGAAAGAAATACCTCGATGGAATCCGTTCTTATGTAGATATGATTGTCGTCGATCAGGAAAAAGATCTTGGGAAAAGGATAGATTCATTGAATCAGCAGGTCACGATTTCTAAGATTGCGACCATCAGTTTATCCGCGTTCGCTGTACTTTTGGCTGCATTTTTTGGTTTTGTTCTTTCAAAGAATATTAAAACCAATGTTAACAAGATCAGCCGTTCCATTCTGGAAATCGCCAATGCCGGCGGAGACTTGACGAAACGGATAAAGGTCAAGTCAAAGGATGAATTGGCCGGACTCGCTTCAGACACAAACCAGCTCATTGAAGGGATATCCGTCCTGGTCAGACAAGTATCAGAGATGGCTGAAAATGTATCGGCAAGTTCACAGCAATTATTGGCTTCTGCCGAGGAAACATCAAGGACCATCACGTCCATTGCCGAAACGTCAAGTGAGATTGCTGCAGGGACCGATCAGACAACCTTGAAAATGTCAAACTCATCTGAAAAGATGAACAGCCTCGAAGAAGCAGCGCGTTTTCTGTTCAATCAGGCCGAGTTAGTGAAACAGACTGCAAATGATATGAGGAATGTAGCCGAAAAAGGAGGAAACTCTGTTCAGGCTTCTTCCACTAAAATGCAGAATATCGAAGAAACAATGGCCAACACAAGTCAAACAGTTGAAGCTCTCGGTAAGCGTTCTTCTGAGATTACCACCATCATCGGCACAATCACTGAGATTGCAGAACAAACCAATCTCCTAGCCCTGAATGCAGCGATCGAGGCTGCCCGTGCAGGTGAACACGGACGGGGATTTGCAGTTGTAGCCGACGAAGTACGAAAGCTGGCCGAACAATCACAAAAGGCAGCAAAAGGCGTGACGGAAATCG
This sequence comes from [Bacillus] enclensis, assembly GCF_001456935.1. GTDB lineage: Bacteria > Bacillota > Bacilli > Bacillales > Bacillaceae_B > Rossellomorea > Rossellomorea enclensis. Next base: position 756,221 of record NZ_KQ758482.1, read on the forward strand.
TACACAGTATTCAAGAAGAAGTAGACGAAATCATTAAACAAAACTCAGAAGGTGTGAAAGAAGTCATCGCCGGGGTGGAGATCACAAATGAAACAAATGCTTCCCTTGAGGATATCCTTAATCAGACGAGTAAAACGACTGTCGTTGTGAATGAAATGGTGGATCATATACAAGCCACACTCAATCTGAGCCAGGAAGTTGCGAATTCATTTGCACAGGTAAATGAAATTGCTGCTGCCACCGCATCCAACACCGAGTCAACCGCAGCGGCATCCGAACAGGGGTCGGCTGCCATGCAGGAAGTCACTGCAAGTGCCTCTGAATTATCACAGCAGGCTGAAAAACTAAAAGAACTTGTATCAAGCTTTAAAATTTAGTTCTCCTGAATAAATAAAAGGTGCCGGAGCAGTCTGCTTCAGCACCTTTTTTTCATCCAATTTAATTACAGTAACATACAGCTCCGATAATAATGAGCAAAATAAACAATACAACAATCAAAGCAAAGCCATTTCCGCAGCCTACTCCGCCAACTGGATATCCATAACCTGGGTAGCATTGTGTATATGCAGGTTCTACAGCACCTTTATACATATCTATCTCTCCTCATTTTTTATTTACAATGACAATGTATGTCAAGTGCCCGGCCACTGTTTGTGTATTTGCCCATTTTGCCCAAAAAAGAAAACGCTCCGCCTGGGGTAATTTTTTTGTCAAGGTTAAAAGAGCGAACATTTTAGAGTGGACTTTAAATACCGCTAATGATTTCCGTGCAAGACTTCGCTTTCCACGGGTAGCCCGTGAGCCTCCTCGCCACCTCGTTCCTGCGGGGTGTCACATGTCCAGCTGCAGGGCTTAGAGGCACATGTCATAAGCCAAATCGACCGCTGGAAAGTGCTTAATAGTAAATTTACTAATAACAAATAATATCCCGAATTCACCAAAGCGGCGTCAAGTTGGTCCGGGTTTATTCAAAACTCCTACTATTTCGTTACTTCAAATTTTATTTGGCGATCAAATATCATTAAACTACTCTTTCCTTTTAAGTAACATACAAACGCAGACACACTTAATTTAGGTGGAATACTAACCAACAGTATGGACATGGTCCTTGCATGCAGTCGCTAAATAATCTCTACACCTTTTCTATATACGATGAGATACTTACAATTCCATGTAGTATTTACTAAACTAATATTTATTTAATATTATGATGGATGCTTTTTAGAGACTATGCCTAGGCCAGGTTTTTTTTCCATAAAAAAAAGGTGTGTCCACTTCCGCCCTGGAGCGGTGTGAACACACCTTTTTACGTATCTTACTCTGCAGTTATTTCCAATACTTCTTCTTTTCCTGCCGTTACAGAAACAGCCTCTTTCTTAACCAGCTCACCCATGTTGTCTCCGTTTGTCAGGATGATAGGGGTAATCGTGCTCTTCGCTTTTTCTTTCACCAAGTCAAGATCAAATGTAATAAGGGCATCCCCTTTATTCACTTTTGATCCTTCCGACACATGTGCCTCAAAGCCCTCACCATTCATGGAAACCGTTTCTAGTCCGATATGGATCAGCAGTTCAGCTCCATTTTTTGCTTTGATTCCGACAGCATGCTTAGTAGGGAAGAGCTGCATGATTTCCCCGTCCACTGGTGAAACGACCTTGCCTTCTGAAGGATCGATTGCGATTCCATCCCCCATCATCTTCTGGGAGAATACCGGATCCGGAACTTCATCAAGCGATTTGACCGTTCCTGTCAGCGGTGCCGATGCAACGACAGTTTTAGGTGCTTCCTCTTTTTTACCAAATAGTTTTTTTAGCATAAGACTTTCACCTTCCTATATTAAGTATTTACACATATGTACAACTGCATAAACATGCAAATCTCATTTTAGCACATATGTGAAAGTACTCACAACAATACCAGCTTCTTAGAATAACCTCTTATACTTACCGTATCCCTCTTCTTCCAGCTTCTCATATGGGATGAAGCGGAGCGCCGCCGAGTTGATGCAATACCTTAGTTTCGTCGGACCCGGTCCGTCATCAAACACATGCCCCAAATGGGAATCAGCTGATTTGCTCCTGACTTCGGTTCGTACCATGAAATGGCTCCGATCCTCTTTTTCTGCAATTTCCGATTGGTCGATGGGTTTTGTGAAGCTTGGCCATCCGCAGCCTGCATCGTATTTATCCTTTGAGCTGAAAAGTGCTTCTCCTGAAACGACGTCAACATAGATTCCTTCTTTGAACTCATTCCAGTATTCATTTCTAAATGGCGGTTCTGTGCCATTATTCTGTGTCACTTCGTACTGGACTGGTGATAGCTTTTTCTTGAGTTCTTCTTTATCTTTCATGATTTCTCCCCCCAATGTTCTTCTATAAAAGCCTTTCTTCCTGAACCATGGCTGTACCGTTCATAATGCCCTGGGTTTTTCTTATAGTAATCCTGATGATATTCCTCGGCAGGATAAAATTCCTTTGCGGGCAGGATGGCTGTTGCGATGGGCTTGTCAAATTTACCTGACACCCCGAGTTCCTGCTTTGATTTCTCAGCCGCCGTCCTTTGTTCATCATTATAATAAAAAATAGCTGTCTTATAGGAATGGCCCCTGTCAAAAAATTGGCCGCCTGGATCTGTTGGATCGATCTGCTGCCAATACACGTCAAGTAATTTTTCATAAGGAAACACTTCAGGATCAAATAAGATTTGTACAGCTTCGTAATGTCCAGTCGTTTCGGAACATACCTCCTGATATGTAGGGTTCCTGGTGCTGCCCCCTGTATACCCCGAGGTGACACTCACGATACCCGGCTGTTCATCGAATGGTTTCACCATACACCAGAAACATCCTCCGGCAAACGCGGCCTTTTGTAACCTTTGCTCATTTGACATCCTCATCAACCTTTCATAGTGATAATTAGACTTTTCCCTTTTTAAGAAATTTTAACTCATATAAGTGAAAAATTAAAAAGATTGACTCTCTAGAGAATCAATCTTTTATACGTTATTTGAGCTTGCGCTGTTTCCCGATGTTTTTCCATTTTTTTCGTTCCAGGGATTCCAGCCGCTTGTTCCCTCTTCTTTCTGTATAGGCAATCTCCCTCTGAAGCTTGTGGTAATGATTCAATCGGTTATGATCAAGTTCACCTGCCAGGATTGCTTCCTTGATCCTGCAGCCCGGTTCACCGTCATGGGAGCAGTCATTGAACCTGCATGACAACCCCAGCTCTTCGATGTCACCGAATTGAGCAGACAATCCGTCCTGTCCCTGCCATAATTGTATTTCTCTCATCCCTGGTGTATCGATAAGGGAGGCCCCATTTCCCAATAGGAATAATTCCCTATGTGTCGTCGTATGCCGTCCCTTATCATCACCGCCCCTGACCTCTTTCGTTTTCTGAACATCTGCTTCAATGAGAAGATTTGTCAAAGTCGACTTTCCTACACCTGAAGAACCGACTAACGCCACTGTTTTACCCATTTCTAAATAGGGGTTCAACTGTTCGATTCCTTCTTTGGTGATCGAGCTGATGGTAAGGACCTTCACCCCAAATAATTTGTCTTCCACCGCTTTTCTCTTTTCGGCAGCATTTGTACACGCATCAGCCTTCGTCAATACAACCACTGGATTCGCCCCGCTTTCCCAGCAGAGCAATAAATAACGTTCGATTCTTCCGATATTCAAATCATCATTTAGGGAAGAAAGGATGAAAATTGTATCAATGTTGGCAGCGATGATTTGTTCCTCCGCTTCCAACCCTGCTTTCTTCCTTGAGAATTTGCTGTTTCTCGGAAATACTCTTTCTATGATATTACCTTCTTCATTAAGTGAAACCCAGTCCCCGACTGCAGGCAGGCCTTCCCTGCTGACCGCTTCAAAACGGAATTTCCCGGATATTTTACAAAGCAAGTCATCGGATTGAGTCATGACCCTGTATGCGCCTTTTTGTTCGGTCACTACCCTTCCAAGCCTGGTTAGGCTTAACTGTCCTTCCCCCAACGACTCCAGTTTGTTCTCGAATAATTGTGTTCTGATCGTTTTCATCCATAGTCCTCCCAAAATAAAAAAAATCCATTAGCGCTCTGCACGCCAACGGATTCATTCATCAGGGTATAAGAAGACCACTAATTTAAATCACCGGTTAAAGCGGTATGCTGACATGCAGAGACATATTTATGCTGATATGCTTTTTGATTGATCATTTGTCTGCTCATATCTCATCACCCGCTTTCTGTAAGTTAAGTATATTATCGCTTAAAGATTCTGAGGATTCAAGAGAAATTTTTATTTTTTCTGAAGAATATATAAAAATGGGTACTTTCACCATTTTACTTCATATGCATATTCTAAGGTGTTGAGAAAGATTAAAGGGGAGAAAGCGATGAGAAATCAACAAGATTATCTAAATAAGGCTTCTTTATACGATTTACTGGCGGGATATTATAAATACAGTAATCCTTCCATGCATATTCATTATTATCAAAAGCATATAAAATATATGAATCTTGCCCTCCAAGCCCAGCAGAGAGAAATGAATCTTTCCAGCCAGCCAGCTTATGTCAGAGTACTTCACGCCGTCCCCGATGCACCAAGTGTAGATATATATATCAATGCCAACCGTGTCTTAAGGGATGTGGCATTCAAGGATATCAGTGATTATCTTACGCTGCCTGCAGGCAAATACCACATAGATATCTATCCAGCCGGCACCGGCGTCAACACGCTGATCAGCAAAAAAGTTAAAATTGAGCCGGGCAAGGTATATACACTTGCTGCTGTCGGCACTTCCAAAAAACTGCAGCTTCTTCCGTATATAGACGATCCGTCAGTCCCGAACGGGGAAACCAAGATCAAATTCATTCATCTCTCACCTGATGCCCCTGCGGTCGATATAGGTGTAAAAGGGGGAGACACAGTATTTCCGGACATTTCTTTCAAACAGGCAACTGAATATTTAAATCTGACTCCAATGACGGTTAACCTTGAAGCAAGAATCGCTGGTACAAAAAATACAGTGCTGGATATACCTGGCGTAAGTTTAAAAGCCAATCAGCCATATACCATTGTCGCCGTAGGATTCGCAGAGGGTGAACCCGGACTCGAAACTCTATTATTAAAAGGATAAAAAAAGATGACCGTTTTGGTCATCCTTTTTTTATTGAGCCTGATCTACAGGCACTAACAATCTGAACATGATGTTGTCTTTTTCCAGGTCAAATTCCTTTGCACGCACTTTAATATCACTTTTGAGTTTCATATCCTGAAGTGACACGTAAATTAACTCATCACTCGGCTGGATCTTAACCCATTCAGGAAAATTATATGAGTCCCTGATGACCTTCAAAACATACGATACAGGCAAGTTCAGGGCTCCAACTGAAATTGATTTCTGTTTAAGGAGGATATCCCCGTTCTCCAGTGCCTTGGGTTCAAAGGTAAGCTTGAAATCCAGGTCTGACGTAAAAACAGGCACAGATCCGTGCAATTCTACATCATCTTTTAATTTCACATCGTAGTCGACCGGACCTTTCAGGCCCTCTTCTTCAATATAGTGTTCGATGATGAGATTCAGGTCGTGCTTGTTCGATCTGACATCAAACCCTACTTCTTTGTCAGTATTATTTTTGTTTAAGGGTAATTCATCGTTTTCGGCTGGAGCAAAAATCATGATTAGCAGTATGACGATTCCTGCAATCAACGCTCCCAATAAGGCAAAAAAACCTGCCTTCCATTTGTTCTTCATAACGGCTTCTCCTCTTCTGGCTATATATCGTTAATCAGTCAGTCTTGCAATTGTTTCCCCTTGTGAAAGAGTCTCAAACATCCGGTCCGCAATCAGTTTATATCCTTCATCATTTGGATGGAAGTAATCTTCATAGAGCAGTGTATCCCCGCTGTCGATAAACAAATCGTCAATTTTTATAAAGAGCGTTTTATCATAGCTGCTCAATACCTGTTCGCTTGCACTGTTCCAATTGGAAATGATTTGATTTACTTCATCTATTTCAGAGAACCAAGTATTAAATGGATTATATAGTCCGACAAGCACGACCCCTGCATCCGGGTTATAGCTTTTGATCGTCTTCATGATTTCAGAAAGCCTTTCCTGATACAAGCGTTTTTCTTCTTGAAAAACTTCCAGACTCAAATGAGAAAGATTTTCCCTGAAAATCTTCATGACATCGTTTCCTCCAATGGTGATCATGACGACATCAGATTCTTCGATCGACTTTTTCACTTTGTCTTCTTTCAACCGTTTCAGCAGCTGATCCGTGCGGTTTCCCCTTACCCCGTAATTATGGAACTGTGCATTATTTATACCTTCCATAGACTCAAGGTGATCCTCAAGATAAGGTACATACCCTCCACTTTTCGTGCTGTCGCCTACTCCCTGAGTGAGGGAATCCCCGATTGAGACGATTTTTAAATTTTTCGGTATGAAGTCTTCGTTTGGGGTCTCTTTATCCCATAACGAAACTTCCCTTGTTACATGTTCTGCTGCATCTTCCATGGAACATCCCGATAATAGAAGAACAAAAGCAAGCATGAAGAATGCTATCCTTTTCATCTGCTTCACCTCGCCTACACTTTAATATTATTATATCACGACAGTATATCAGTAAAACCTTTGTTAAGAATACATAAACGAATTGTAAACTGCTTTCTAAGATGAATGTTCATATAATTAGTATATGTTATTAAATGTATATTTGAATCACAAAGGTATTCGGGATTTTTCCCGTAACGTCAAAAACGGCGAAGGACCCTCCGCCGTTTTGCGATTTAATCTGTATAGTACATAAATCCAATAGCCCCGATTCCAGTATGGGTACTGATGACGGGAGTCGTTTCACCTATCTCAAATTCATCAAACCCGGTCTTTTCTTTGATCTTATTTTTTATATTCTGAGCCAGTTTCATTCCATCCGCATGGACCAGGCCGACACCGCGGATTGTTTTCCCCTTGACGTCATCAACGAATTGGGAAGTTAAGTATTTTACAACCTGAGAATGACTTCGGACCTTTGCCACCGGGGTATACTCCCCGCCTGCCAGTGATGCGATCGGTTTGATATTAAGCAAAGAGCCGATCATTGCCCTGCCCTTTCCGATCCTGCCGCCCTTTACAAGGTTTTCTAATGTATCGACGACAACAAACAAATCGGTTTTATTTCGGATTTCTTCGATCGAACGAAGGATTTCTTCAAGCGATTTTCCCGCTTTTGCAAGCTTGGCAGCTTCGATTACTTGAAAAGCAAGGCCCCTTGAAATGAATCGTGAATCTACTACCTTCACCTGTGAAGAAGACATTTCTGCAGCAGATTCTGCCGATCTTACAGTTCCACTCATATTGCCGGTCATATGAATCGAGAGTATGATCGATCCATCTTTTCCTAATTCGTCGTATTTTTCAAGGAAAGCTCCGGCAGGGGGCTGCGAGCTTTTAGGGAGTTCCTTTGAATTCCTCATCTTTTCCAAAAAGCTCGAAGGAGTCAATTCAACCCTATCTAAATATGTTTCCCCATCGATGGTGATGGATAGAGGAACAACATGAATGTCCAAATCATTTATTTCTTTCTCTGTTAAATCTCCTGTTGAATCTGTAACGATTTTTATTTTGTTCAACTTAGCCACATCCTTCTACCATATCCCTTGTATTATAACGTTTACGAGTCAGGAATTAAATAGATTTTATCAATTGATGAAGTTAACGTTCCAGAAAAGAAAAAGGCTGGATCCAGAGTGGAAACTCTCCTGGATGCAGCGCAGGTGGTCATGCATTATTTTTCAGTTCTGAATTGTGGTAAACTTGTTCATAATCGGACCATTTCATTGTTTTCTTCAGATATTCCCTGAAACTGAATGCCGACCTGTTCGTTTCGTCTTTGGAGATTTTCATTATGAAAGCATTTAATTTCAGATTTACTCTGAAGGAGAGCGGGCTGTCTTCCTTTAATACAGGGACTTCTAAGATTTTGACTTTCCTTCCATACTTTGATTTGAACTCAATGGTTTTTGTCAGCAAAGTATCAATCCTCTTTTATACCCGTTTGTATTCTTATTATACCTCAGGATGAAGCGCATATAATGTCTAATTTTGCAAAACTGAAAAAAATTGTGTTCAAGCAGGGGTGATACATTCTTTACTATCGTTTTTGGGCGAATTCACAATCATCGAAACCTCATAGCTCTTCATTTCTTCCCCGGGATACGACCTTAATAAGGGTGAAGCTTCTTCAAAGCGATATTTGTCTGTATCCAGCCATTTTTCAATATCATCATTATTCTTCAGTATGACCGGCATCCTGTCATGGACGGGGTTGACCACTTCATTTGCCTTTGTCGTAAGGATGGTTGATGTGACCCTTCCATCACTTGTCCTGTCCCATAGTCCGGCAAAAACAAATGGTTCCTCACTCTTAAGAAGGAAACGCACAGGGATTTTGCCACCTTCCCCTTTTTTCCATTCATAAAACCCATCCGAAAAAATGACCATTCTCCTTTTGTGCACCAATGAGCGAAAACTTGGTTTATCCAATAATGTTTCACTGCGCGCATTGATCAATGGTTTCCATTTATTCGTGTTTGCCCAGCCCGGAACAAGGCCCCACAACGTTTCACCTGCCTTTCTTACACCGTTCTTTGAAATAAGCGACAGTACTTTCTGTGACGGGGCCACATTGTATCTCGGTGAAGTTTCTTTGATGAATTTATCAATCAAAAACTGGTTTACTAATTCTTCAAGCGGCGTCGTAAGAGAAAACCTTCCACACATAGATTTGTCACCTCTGCAATATTTGTTGCTCCTTTTAGCGAATTCAACTTCTCTTTTCTTAAAAAGAGAGTAACCTAAACCGCCCGTAAAAACAATATCTCCCGCAAAATGGTTGCAGATTTTTGGAAAGAGGATTACGATAAATACACAACAATTACTGTTCGTCGGAAAGGATGTTTTCTTTTGACATATGACTTTGATTATTCAAATTGGAAAGAGGAACTTGCCAATGCCATCACCCATGGCATCGGATTTATATTGAGCATCCCGGCATTGGTCATGCTGATCATCATATCCATAGACAGAGGTACGCCATGGCACATAGTCAGCTTTTCCATATTCGGGGCATCGATGATCCTTCTTTATTTATTTTCCACTCTGCTTCACAGCTTTAAACCATCGAAGGCCAAGAACCTGTTCGCCGTTCTTGATCACTCTGCTATATATATCTTAATTGCAGGGACATATACACCGTTCATGCTTGTGAGTGTAAGGGGAGCTCTTGGCTGGACCCTTTTCGGGATTGTGTGGGGGCTTGCCGTGGCGGGAGTGGTATTCAAATGCTATTTCGTCGACCGGTATCAGGTGGTCTCCACCCTTTTCTATCTTGTTATGGGATGGCTTGTCATCATCGCCGTAAAGCCGCTTTATTTCAGTCTTTCCGGGGCTGGGTTCTCCCTACTGTTAGCCGGGGGCATCCTGTATTCGATCGGTGCCATCTTCTATGTATGGAATAAGCTTCCTTATAACCATGCAATCTGGCATTTATTTGTCCTTGCAGGAAGCGGCTGTATGTATTTCTGTATTTTGCTTTATGTTTAAATCAAAAAGTACCTGGAACAAAACTAAAATATTCTTACTTAAAGGCCAACAATTTTAGCATTAGCCTTAAATACCGCTATTGATTTCCGTGCAAGACTTCGCTTTCCGCGGGTAGCCCGTGAGCCTCCTCGGCAAGCCTGCGGGGTCTCACATAAGCTACTCTTCCCGCAGGAGTCTGCGTCTTGCACTCCAATCAACCGCTGGCAAGAGCGAAAATAATAAAAAGTACATTGAACATGACTAAAAAACCGCACGAATTTGCATCCTAAGCAAATACGTGCGGTTTTTAATTAAACTAAGACACTTTATCCCAGCCACTTTTCTTACTGGGTTCTTCTTTTATTTTCGATCATATATCATAAAGTAATAACCATATGGGTTTTTGTGATCTTTAGGGCCCTTTTCACTGGATATCAATTCCCATTCCTCTTTATCAAAAGGAGGAAAGAAAGTGTCCCCGCTGAATTCTTCTTCGATCCTGGTAACATATAGACGGTCTGCGTAAGGAAACATTTCATTAAAGATCTCGGCTCCGCCAATCACAAAGATTTCTTCATCCTGACTTTCATCAATTTCAGTTATCTTCTCCAACTCATGTATAATATTACATCCTTCGGCCACATAGTCTTTATCTCTTGTGACCACAATATTCTCTCTTCCAGGGAGAGGCCTGCCGATTGATTCAAAGGTTTTTCTCCCCATGATGATCGGTTTTCCCATTGTCGTTTTTTTAAAGAAAGCCAGATCAGCCGGCAGGTGCCAGGGAAGTTCATTGTTCTTTCCGATTGCTGATTTTGAGTCCATCGCTACGATAAATGAAATCATTATTTATCCCCTTTCAATTCCAATATTAAGATTGGAGCTGTATATGATTAAACAGCAACCGGTGCTTTTATGGATGGGTGAGGGTCGTATCCTTCCAATTCGATGTCTTCCATTTCAAAATCAAACACCGATTTGACATCGCTGTTCAGTGAAAGCTTTGGAAACGCCCTTGGTTCACGGTCAAGCTGAGTGGTGATTTGATCAATATGATTGGTATAGATATGCGCATCCCCAATCGTATGGACAAAGTCCCCGACCGAAAGGCCGCATTCATGTGCAATCAAGTGGGTCAACAGTGCATAGCTTGCAATATTGAAAGGGATTCCGAGGAAGATATCCCCGCTGCGCTGGTAAAGCTGACAGCTCAATTTACCATCCGCGACGTAAAATTGAAACAGGGTATGACAAGGCGGCAGTCCCATCATCGGGACGAACTCCGGCGACCAGCTGGATAAAATCAAACGTCTTGAGTCAGGATTGGTCTTAATCTGTTCGATCAAGTCTTTCAACTGATCAATTGCCCCGCCTGAAGTCGTTTCCCATGCCCTCCATTGCTTGCCGTAAACCGGTCCCAGGTCTCCAAATTTCTTTGCAAACTCATCATCATTAAGGATACGCTCTTTGAACTGTTCCATTTCCCTTTGGTATAGTTTATTGAATTCCTCATCTTCCTGGCTTCTTAATCCAAAATCCTTCATGTCCGGGCCTGAATACTCACTGCTCTCCACCCAGTTCTTAAAAGCCCACTCATTCCAGATATTGTTATTGTGCTGCAGCAAATAACGGATATTTGTATCCCCTTTTATGAACCACAGCAATTCACTTGCCACCAGTCGGAAAGGCACCCGTTTGGTAGTCAGAAGCGGAAATCCTTTGGATAAGTCAAACCTCATTTGATAGCCGAAGACTGATAGAGTGCCGGTCCCTGTCCGGTCCTCTTTTCTAAAGCCGTTGTCCAATACATGACGGCACATATCCAGATATGCATGTTCACCGTGTTTCATCATCATTGCCCCTTCGCTGAATAGTAATTTCGTTATGTATAGCAGAAGGATATTCCTTCTGCTTAATTGTGTACTCGATCATCATTGAGAGTCAACCCAATGACTTAAAATATTGATACGTAGATGGAGCTTTTCTTTTCAATAGATTCCTTGAATCTTTGCTTAAGTAATATAAAGCAAATGTTTCAGCAAAATACTCTTCCTGGTAATCAATGAAGTAAGATTGACCAGGAAACAAAAGAGGAGCCTCTTTTTTCCATATATGAGTAAACGCCATATCCGAGTAGGGATCGTTGATAACATATCGATCAATGCTGTGGGCAAGTTCATGTAATTCCAGGTTCACCGAATCATGTCCTTTTCCTTTTTCGCTATGTCCGATCTTCACGAGGACGAGCTTGGAACCGCCTATCCCGGGTACATCGTCCCAGGTCGTATCCTTATTTGAATACCCTCTCGGCGTCACTCCTTTTAAGTGACTGGTAGTAGAAAAATCCGTTAAATTCCTTTCGAACAAACGGACTTTTATCTCTTGATTATCGACCGCGCTGAGTAAATGGCTGGGAATATGATCAAGTCTGCGGATGATGCCCCTGGCTTCACTTTTATCAAAATCTGTTTCCGGGAGCAGGACAATATTCTCCAGCTGTTCTTCTGAATTTAAATTCATGGCAGTTTTTATGGATGAATGCTTTAATAGAATACCGCTGTAATTTGCCTGTGTCTGCTTCCAGACGATAAGGGAAGCGACGACCAGGAAGAGAATGATAGCTGCTCGTTTCATGTAAAAGAACCTCCATTGACGACAGTTCTACTTACTATTCTACCATACTATTAAATGATCTTTTACGAAAGAATCCTTCCAATTTACCAGGTATCTCTGTTTTTAGCCATTAAAGAAGGCTGGGACTAAACTAAAAAAATGACAATATCAGTATAGTTTCTTTATACCGCTAATGATTTCCGTGCAAGACTTCGCTTTCCGCGGGTAGCCCGTGAGCCTCCTCGTCACTGCGTTCCTGCGGGAGTCTTCGTCTTGCACTCCAATCAACCGCTGGAAAGAACTAACTAGCTAAAAGTATATTCTAACAAAAAGCCCGAACTAATCAGCCATTGAATAGGCAAACTAGTTCGGGTTTTACTTAGGCAAAAGTTCTTTTGTCTCAGCCTCTTTATGTACATTCGTTCTATGAAACGCTCATCCACTGAGGTGGAGTGTTTTTATCCCAATAAATGCTTCCTAAATCATGATGGGTCTGGAAATCATCATGAACCGTATGGTAGTGGAAATTGAAATAATAGCCGTCTTTGGGAGGATGATCTTTTCTTACGTGAAAACGGATGACATCTTCTCCCGATCTGTTATCGTAAATATGAAAGATTTTCTCTGTTTTTGCATAATGAGGAACTTCTGAGATGACGAGGAATGATAAATCTTCTTCATACTGTGAAGCGGTCTGCTCGATTGCGCGTTCCATCTTTGGAAGGATGACGCTCTTGAATTCATCTTCAATAGATGGCTTAATCTTAGCTCCGAATTTCAAGTATGAATTTTCCTCTGCCTTCTCCATCATCTGGTCCATAAAATCTTCTCTTGTCAGAACCGTTTCTTCTTGATGGACTTCTTCTTCCGAGCTTTCAACCGAGGATGGTTTTCCGCTGGTTTTGGCAAGTGCATGACCTTCCTCATTCAGGAATGCCTGTGAGGGTGAGACCAGTCCAAATGTAAGGATCGATATTAGAACAAAAAACGACTTTTTGAGCCAAGTTGACATAGATAACGTCCCTTCCTATGTATTGCTTCTATTATTATACTATTTTTTACGTTTAAAAAGTGAAAAAGGTTTCATTTTTTTGTAGGATATAAAAATATTTCTGTGGTAGTATATTAATGAGGATATTTCGTAAGGAGGAGCACTAGAATGGATACTGGAATTATGATTAATATTGGTTATTTATTGTTATTGGCGTATTTTGTGGTTCTTGGGTTCACTGACTGATGTAAAAAAGCAGACAGGCAATGTTGATGCCTGTCTTTTTGTTTGAAATGCTTGCCGACGCAGTTGATTTCCGTGCAAGACTTCGCTTTCCGCGGGTGACATGTGAGCCTCCTCGGCTTTGTGCGGGGTCTCACTTGTCTAGCTGCAGGGCTTAGAGGCTCATGTCATAACCCAAACCGTCCAAGAAAGCAAGGAACGCCTTCCCGGCCGGTTCATCTTATGCCACCCGCCTCTGAACGAAGCCCTTCCGCTTTTCTTATTAGCCACTTCTTCCGCAGGAGTCTTCGTCTTGCACTCCAAACAACTGCTGGAAGCACCTCATACTAAACCATCCCCTGCCCACAGCCTCTCAACCCAGCTCAATGACTCCAAAATGGAATTTGGCTGAGGGTCTTTTGATGACTTGGAATCCGTGTTGGTCGAATAGTGGTGACTGGTAGTGGTTTTTCATGACGATTCTCTTACGGGCAACACGCTTTGCCTCTTCTATCACTTCTGCCGTCAATGGCGTATAGGCGGCCCAGTTTCTGATCGGATTGATGCCTGTTGAATCTGTGAGTGCTTCCTCGAACATGGGATCAAAGTAGACCACATCCATCGATTTGTCCCCGCAGTCAATCAATTTCTCTTCGAAATTGCCATAGCAGACTTCTACCCTTTTCATCGCTTCGTTCAGATCTTCAAGGGGGGATACCCAGTTTTTCAATCCTTCAGAAATGATATAGGCGATATACTCATTTGCCTCTATCCCCTTCACCATTCCGTCAGTTCCGATTATATGACTTGCGATGATACTGTCTGAAGCAAGCCCAAGTGTACAATCGAGAAAACTCATCCCTTCCTCAAGGCGTGCCGCTTCCACAAGGGGATCCCTTTCACCCCTCATTAATCTCTTGATCCGGAATGATGCAGAGTTAGGATGAAAGAAGAAGGGTTCTCCACTCTTTTCCCTTTCATGAAGCTCCAGGCGCTCTTTACCTGCCACCAAGCAGTCCCTGCCCAGTCTGTCCATATGGTGGCTCAGTGATTTTTTTCCCCGGTCAATATACGGAATCTTCAAATCGGAAGCAATCTGAAGTGCTTTTCCGATGACTTTCTCGTTCGCTCTCCCGCATGTTGTTACAAACAATTCGGTTATCTCCTTTATGATTCATTTTCTATAAATGATAACACAGAAATGGGGAACCCTTTTTGAGTTCCCCAAGTATTCGTCAGCAATATTTGTCAAATGCAGAAGTCAAGTTTGAAATGATGTCTGCGATATCATGATCTTCAATTTCTTCTCTTGGAATGAAATGAACCACTTCTTTCCCTTTCAGCAATGCCATAGATGGGGATGAAGGTTCATATCCTTCGAAGTATTCTCTCATTTTCATTGTTGCTTCCTTATCCTGGCCGGCAAACACTGTTACAAGCTGATCGGGAGCTTTCTCATGATTCAGGACGGACTGTGTGGCAGCAGGTCTTGCAAGTCCCGCTGCACATCCGCAGACTGAATTCACGACTACCAGGGTCGTTCCTTCTGCACTCTCCATAAACTGCTCAACTGCTTCTTCATCGCCAAGCTCCTTGAATCCCGCCTGGACAAGTTCCTGTCTCATAGGTTTCACCAGTTGTCTCATGTATTCTTCATAAGCCATTGACATGTTTAAATTCCCCCCATTATGTTTTCATCCCAGACTTATATCAGTCCTGCATCCGTGCTTCGGTCATTTGTTTCCAAACAGAACCTTTGGCTTCTTCTCCGCCTTCAATGCGTTCAATCGCCATTTTCACTTGCAGCTTCACTTCGAATTCCGGGTCGTTTTCTGCTTCTTTTAAACCTGGAAGTGCTGATTCATCGCCTTCTTCATAAAGAAACATTGCAGCACGCCATCTCACCAATTTACTCTTATCTTGCAGTGCTCTCACCATCTGCGGCATAGCCTGTTTGAATCCGAGATCAGATAAACAATCACCTGCAGTACGGCGGACCGAAACAGATTTATCTTCGAGGCCCCTGTATAAATAAGGCAATACCCGCTCGTCCTCGATCATTCCTAAATACACCACAGCCAAACGCCGGATCGACACCTTCTCATCCTCAAGTGCCTTTTCAAGGACAGGCAGATCTTCAAGTGAAGGATCATCCATCGCTTCAAGCTTTTGATACCTGGTTTGCCAATCAGGCGCTCCCAGGTCATCCAGTGTGATTTTGTGTTTATTCCGTCGGACAGGCTGTACTTCAGATTTTGATTCGACTGCCTGTTCTGCGAGGCTTTCCAGTCTTGAAGCTGGATATGCAGCCGTCAATTCTTCTATAACATCGCTGCCGATATCGTCCAGTTCACCATATCTTACACCATGTTCCTTCCACTTCCGAAGCAAAACAACATTGTCCCCGTCCTGCTGGGCATCTGACAGTGCTTTCATAAACTGCTCAGGAAGAGAAAACCGTTTCTCCGTTTCTCCATCTGTTACCTTTACCTGCATGGGGATGCCTTTAAAAACCTGCACGGAGACATTCACTTCTCCAAAATGCTCTTCCATCCGGGATTCGGCCGATGCCTCATGAGTCTCTTCACCAAATGCTTTTCTCACCTTCGGAAGGAGCTCCTGCCAATCGAACTTCGCATTTCTCTCAACGGCAAGGAAATCTGCCACATGATAAACTCCCTTGATTCCGTCTATAAGAAGGATGTCTTTAATAATCGAAGGTGCACCTTCAGCCTGATCTTTTTTGTAATTATTACTTTTCCCAGCTTCGAGTTCCCTATCCAAAAGGATCTTCATCGTATTCGGGCTGGGCGTAGGTTCAATCGATACGATTTTCACGATTAACCACCTTTCTGCCATCTCTATTTTATTTCATCATAACATAGTTGATATTCTGTAAAAACCAAAGCGCTTAATCAGCAAATTCAGATAGATAGCTCCATCTTTCAATCAAGTGTTCCAGCTCGTCGTTCAATTGCTGGCTTTCATTCATCAATTCCTGTGCCCGCTCAAAATTGCTGCCTGCACGATCAAGCTCTTCCTGAACGCTTTCCAGTTTCTCCTCAAGGAAAGCAATCTTCCCTTCAATTTCATCCCATTCACGCTTTTCCATATAGGAAAGCCTTTTTTTATCCTTCTCCGGCTGCTGAGTTGTCAGCTTTGGTGCAGGCTCCAGTTTTTTCTCTTCTGCTGCCGACTTTCTCACTTCTGCTTCAGCTTCCTCTAAATACTCTGTATACTCCCCAAAGTAGGTGCCGATGTCTCCTCCCCCGTTAAAGACGAGCAATTGACTGGCCGTTTTGTCCAGGAAATACCGATCATGGGATACAGTCACTACGACACCTGAAAAGTCATTTATATAATCTTCAAGGACTGTCAGTGTTTCTGTATCCAGATCATTGGTAGGTTCATCAAGCAGGAGGACATTCGGCTTTTCCATCAGTAATTTCAGAAGGAACAGCCTCCGCTTCTCCCCGCCCGAAAGCTTGCGGATAAGGGTACCGTGAGTACTCATCGGGAAAAGGAATCGCTCAAGCATGGAGGTTACTGAGATCCTTTCCCCCTTATCCGTGGTGATGAATTCCCCGGCTTCCCGGATATATTCAATCATCCTCATGTTTTCATCCAATTCTTCATGCCCCTGGGTATAGTAAGCTATTTTAACGGTTTGCCCTGTAATCAGCTCTCCGGTATCCAGGTCGTCCGCCCCTGAGAGAATATTAAGAAAAGTGGACTTTCCGCTACCATTCTTACCAACGACCCCGATTCTGTCACCGGGCTTGATTAAGTAATTGAAGTCTTTCAAAATCACCTTGTCATCAAAGGTTTTCGCTGCCTGCTTCAATTCGAATACCTGCTTGCCGAGGCGGTTCCCGCCGATTGCAATTTCCACTTGAGAATTGTCAGGGCCTGACGGCATATTATCCTGCAGATTTTCGAAACGCTGGATTCTTGCTTTCTGCTTTGTTGTCCTTGCTTTAGCACCCCTTCTCATCCATTGCAGTTCACGGCGATACAGGTTTTGCTGCTTCTCGGAAATAAGGCGTTCGTTTTCCTGCCTTGACGCCTTCGCTTCTATGAAGGAAGCATAATTCCCGGTATAAGAATAAAGTTTGCCTCCGTCCAATTCGAACGTCCGGTTTGTGACACGATCAAGGAAATACCTGTCATGCGTCACAAGCAGTACGGAGCCTTTATATTTTGATAAGTAATCTTCCAGCCATTTAATGGACTGATAGTCAAGATGGTTTGTAGGTTCATCCAGTATGAGGAGGTCAGGGGTCTCGATAAGAACACCCGCAAGTGCAACTCTTTTCTTTTGCCCTCCCGACAGTTCACTCATTTTTTTGGAAAAATCATAAATGCCCAATTTGGTCAGGATGGCTTTTGCATTGGCATTTGCCTCCCATGCATGGAGGATATCCATCCTCTTCTGTGCTTCAAATAATCTCTCCTGCAATGTGCTGCTTTCAGGGTCCTGTTCCATTTCGAGGAGGGCGGTTTCATATTCCCGCATGGCTTTGATTATTTTTGCTTCTCCGCTAAAAACCTGGCCAATGACGCTCAAATCACTGTCTATCTCAGGTTCCTGCGGCAAATAAGCAATATGATAATCTCCGGGTGATGTAATTTCACCAGAATCATATTCTTCAATCCCGGCTATCAACTTGAGGAGACTTGATTTACCTGTGCCGTTGACACCTATCAGGCCGACTCTTTCCTTTTCAATTATAGAAAACGAGATACTGTCAAACAACGTTTTCTCTCCGTATGATTTTGACAGGTTCTCAGCTGTTAACATTCTCATTCTCGACCATTCCATTCTTTGTTGAATTGCTTCAGGAAGTGGAGCATGAAGTCATGACGATCTTCAGCAAGGACCTTCCCGGTTTCCGTGCACATCAAGTTTTTCAATTTCAATAATTTCTCGTGAAAATGATGGATGCCCGAACTTTTTCCCGTCCGGTATTCCTGAAGGGTCATCACTGACCTTTCTTCTATATCTGGGTCATATAATACCTGACCTTTCTTCCCGCCATATGCAAATGTCCTGGCAATGCCGATTGCTCCTATGGCGTCCAGCCTGTCTGCGTCCCTTACAATCATCGACTTTATGGAAGTCAGCGGTTTTTCATTTCCGCCTTTGTAGGAAATCGAGAAAATGATGTCGTATAGCTCTTCCTTCTCTTCTTCTTTTAAAGAGAGCATGGATACGTACCCATCAAGTTTTCTCTTCCCCTCTTCCTCTGTAGCATTAAGCTTATCATCAGGAACATCGTGAAGCAGGGCGGCCAATTCGATGATATATGTAGCTGTTATATTTTCCCTTTCTGCAATAAGCAGGGCATTTTTTCTCACACGTTCAAGATGATGCCAGTCATGACCTGAAGATTCATCTTTGTATTCATGCTTTAATGCTTGGATCAGTTTATCTATTTCGTCCCGGCCCACTTCATCATCCCCTTTCTTTCCTATTGTAACAAAAAACGGAGCGAAACGATTAAAGAGATGATATATAAGCTTTTACACTCATGCATCATCTCCATGTTTTCATTATCGGTTTTTTTCTTCTGACCAGCTGATACCTATTGTGTTGGCTCCTGCGTGGACATCGATGACCGCTCCCAGGGGATACGCCCCGAATTCAATTTGCGGGTGGCTGGCTTTAAGTTCTTTCATCCATTCAAGTGCCTCGTCGTGATTTAAGCCGTGCAGAATGGATACTTTCCTGATGTTCTTATGCTGAGTCGCGTCACCAAGCAGGCCGCTCATCCTATCCAGGCCTTTATTGATATTCCTGACTTTTTCTTTCACTTCCAGTTTCCCATCTGAAATCGCAAGGATGGGTTTGATCTTTAGCATACTTCCAAGGAAGAAGGATAAACCGCTCATCCTTCCACTCTTATGCAGTTGTTCAAGACTTCCCACCATGACATATACTTCCCGGGTCTTAACCTTTTCTTCAATTGATTCCTTGATATCTTCAATTGAAGCCCCTTCGTTATGAAGGGATTGTCCATATTCAAGGAGCTCTGTCAATGGGTATGTCAGCGTCTTTGAATCAATGCACGTAATGGAAGGAACAGTATCTTTCAACAATTCGGCTGCCTGATAAGCAGAAGACATCGTACCGCTGAAGTGAGAAGAAACGTGAATGGAAAAAATATGATCATATCTGCCGGAAAGCTTCTCATATAATTCCTTGAACGTCCCTATGGAAGGCTGTGATGTTTTCACCTCTGCCCCTTCTTCTTTTAATTTCTCAAAAAGGTCTTGTGGAGATAAATCGATCCCATCCTTATATTCTTTCTCACCGATAAGTATATTCATCGGCACAACATACACATCTTGTTCCTCACATTTGGATAGATCTTCAATATAAGCAGTACTATCGGTCACCCAAGCGATTTTCATCGATACAGCCCCCTTAGTTACAGATCTTTTTCTAAATGTCACTTCACTTAAGAATATCAAGCGTCTCAATCGAAAAAGAAACCATGTGGATAACATCATCCACCATTTCTTCTGTTATGACTCTATTAAAGCTGAGAACGCCCTGGACATTTGAAGGGTGGACGGAGGAGTGCATATCAATCCATTCCCACTCTTTATCCGGCCCCCATACAGCCTCCAGTTCATCCTTATGGTCATGCAATTCTTCTTTTCCGGAATAAATGAACCGGATAGCCGCTCCGGCCTTATTCTTTGACCGGATGCCATTTCTCTCAGCCAAAAAATGCCCCATATCCGCTTTAAGTTCGAGAATTATGGAACTTGATAAGTCAGGCCGGGAATACTGGATGATATAAGTTCGTTCATAATGAGCAAAATCGAATAGGTCCTTCCGGTCGAGGATGGAAATCTCTCCTGACAGATCAAAGTCGTACACTTCACCTTCAACAACCACCTTTAAGTTATCAAAAGCCGTGGGATCAAACATACCAATCGCCTCCTCCCCAGTACATTTTATCTAATCAAAAAAGCCCCGTGGCTTTTCCGTTCTCATCAACATCCATTTTCAAAGCAGCCGGTTGTTTTGGCAGCCCGGGCATTGTCATGACTTCACCCGTCAAAGCAACGATGAATCCTGCACCGATCTTTGGTTTCAACTCCCTGATCGTTATCGTGAAATCTTCCGGCCGCCCAAGCCTTCTTGGGTCGTCCGATAAGGAATATTGCGTCTTCGCCATGCATACAGGCAGGTTTCCCCAGCCGTTTTTTTCAAATTCTTCAAGCTGCTTTTTTGCTTTCACAGAGAAATCCACTTCTCCGGCTCCGTAAACTTTACCTGCTATACACTCAATCTTATTTTGAAGTGAATCGGTCAATGAATAGAGGGGAGTGAATTCCTTATCATTATGTTCAATAACAGATAATACTTTTTGAGCCAGGTCAAGTCCTCCACTGCCCCCTTCTGCCCATACATCAGTCAGGGATACCGGTACTCCCTCTTTTTCACACCATGTATTCAGTGCCTCAATCTCGCTTGCTGTATCTGAAATGAACCGATTGATCGCTACTACATAAGAAACATTGAACTCATCAAGGGTTTCCATATGTTTTTTCAAGTTGGAAAGCCCCTGGTTCAAGGCTTCCAGATTTTCAGAGTTCAACTCATCCTTACTCTGGCCGCCGTGCATTTTCAAGGCCCGGATTGTAGCCACAAGAACCACTGCATTGGGGGAGATGCCTGCTGCACGTGTCTTAATATTAAGGAATTTCTCGGCACCTAGGTCTGCACCGAACCCTGATTCTGTCACCACATAATCCGAAAGTTTCAAAGCAGTCCTGGTGGCAATGACACTGTTGCATCCATGGGCAATATTTGCAAATGGCCCGCCATGGATAAGTGCAGGAGTATGCTCGATGGTCTGCACCAAGTTAGGTTTCAAGGCATCCTTCAGTAATAATGTCAGTGCTCCCTCCACCTGCAAGTCTTTGACAGTGACTGGCATTTTGTTAACATTATAAGCTACAACCATCCTGCCCAATCTATTTTTCAGTTCATCGAGATCTTTGGAAAGACATAACACTGCCATGATTTCAGAAGCCACTGTGATATCGAATCCATCTTCTCTCGGTACACCCTGTACAGGGCCTCCGAGACCGATTACAATGTTCCTTAAAGCGCGGTCATTCATATCGAGGGCACGCTTCCACACGATTCTCCTAGGATCGATATTCAATTCATTTCCCTGATGTATATGATTATCGATTATTGCCGCAAGGGCATTATTAGCGGTTGTGATACTGTGGATGTCACCTGTAAAATGCAGGTTGATCTCATCCATCGGAAGTACCTGTGCATATCCTCCGCCTGTCGCGCCTCCTTTCATACCCATGACCGGTCCCAAAGAAGGCTCCCTCAAGGCGATCATCGCCTTTTTATCCAACTGATTAAGTGCATCCCCCAGTCCGACCGTAACAGTCGATTTTCCTTCACCGGCAGGGGTCGGGTTGATGGAAGTGACCAATATTAACTTCCCGTCCTTTAGTTTGTTCAGGTTATGTATTGCATCAAAAGAGACTTTACCTTTATACTTCCCATACATCTCCAGATCTTCGTCACCCAAACCTATTTTCCGTGCGACTTCAAGGATTGGCTGGAGAGCAGAATCCTGTGCGATTTCGATATCTGTTTTCAATTTCTTCGTTGTCAAAGTCATCGTATCCACCTTTTATCTATCATTAGTATTCTTTCCTCTTACGATAAGAAAGCCGGTATGTCCGTTACCTTAGTATGCACTAAAAAAATCACCCAATCATGATGATGAACGTTTAAACATAAACAGCGTCATGAAAGTTAGTGCCTGTCTTAATTCATTCGGAAGTGATGCCGTCAAGTTTGCATCGACCCCTTTTTTATATACCCATTCTTCATCGATTTTCTTCCAGCCTTTTTGTTCGGCCAGCCTTTCCAATTCCCAGGGCATCATCGTGTTGCATATCGCTTCTTCGCCGCGGAGGCGGGGGAAGGAATTTTCCCTTGGATGTGCGGTAGGGCCAAGGAGCCCGATGCATATATATCCTTCGTTGTCTGTGACTCTGTCAAGTTCATCTAGTGCAAGAACCGGAGATGCCGTC
The DNA here is from genome assembly GCF_001456935.1 of [Bacillus] enclensis. Lineage (GTDB taxonomy): Bacteria > Bacillota > Bacilli > Bacillales > Bacillaceae_B > Rossellomorea > Rossellomorea enclensis. The sequence goes on from NZ_KQ758482.1 coordinate 778,706, forward strand.
CATTCAATGGAATTGATGGCCATGACTGCATCAAATTCATTATCCTTGAATGGAAGTGATGTCAGGTCTCCCTGCACAAATTGCAGACCTTCACGTTCAAGCCTTCGTGCAATTTCCACCATGTTTTCAGAAAAATCCATTCCTGTCACCTTATATCCATTCTCATTAAGCAGATGGGAGCCATATCCGTCCCCGCATCCCAGGTCACCGGTTTTCTTTCCTCTATCTACTGATTTAAGGAAGAACGGTATCACACTTTTACGGCTCCCTGTCGTCCAGTTTTCCCTGCTTCGAGAGTGCCAATTACCGGCATTCTCATCCCACCGCGTTCTGGCATTTGAGTGCCATTCAGATTTGTTCATTCTAACACCTCTGTCTGATTATTCTCTTACTCTATTTCTTATTATAAACGGTAAAATCCTTCTTTTTTCCCTATTTATCTTTTCAATTCAGCGCATCTTCCTTATGAACTGGAACAGATTTGTCCATACTACTAGTGAAAACGATAGAGGAAGGGGGGCAGAAGATGGAGGAAATCACGAAGGTCCAGCGTAATTACCACGGGGATATCATAAGTTTTCAAACCTCGGGGGGAAGGATCATTTCTTATCAAAAAGCCGTACTGGAAGCTGCTGAAGGTATTCTAAAAGGTGTCGAAATTCATGAAAATGAATGGGGAGAGTACGAAATCTACTCTTCGGACACAGCAAACAAAGGATTTGACGAATATCCGACTATATTTTGATATAACATAAATATGTAAAAGGGCTGCTCCTGATTTTTATCGGGCAGCCCTTTTTTATAGTTTTGAATTTTACATTTCGTTATGAAAGTCTTCCGCTTGCCGGCACTTTCTTATTCACTTCGGCTTTGTACGTCTCGCAAGTCTTCAAGTCTTTTCTCTTCTTCTTCGAAAAACTGGACCAGGTCACCGATCCTGTCTATTGAATCCCAGCTGAGATGATGTTCGATTCCTTCTACGTCTTCGTAAATATGTTCTTCCTTAACACCAATTACCCTTAGGAATTGCTCAAGCAGTTCATGCCTGTAAACTAAGCGTTTTCCTATTTTATTACCTTTTGGAGTCAGTACGAGCCCACGATATTTTTCATAAATCAGGTAGTCATCTTTATCTAATTTCTGCACCATTTTCGTCACTGATGAAGGGTGTACGGTTAAGGCTTCTGCAATGTCCGATACTCTTGCATACCCTTTATTTTCGATTAACATATAAATTTGTTCCAAATAGTCTTCCATGCTTGGTGTAGGCATTCTGCACCCTCCAAATTCCCATAAATATCAATAAAAGTTTACTATAAGAAGAGCATGAATACAACCCGGATACTCCATTCAGCAAGCAGTGCTGGATCACCCTATGGGCAATTGGAATCAGGTAATGCAGGAGTATAGATCTATTCAATATGGTATCCCTAGTCCATCCAGTTAAGTTTTTTAAAAATTTCTGCAAAATGCATTTCCGAAATGTTGACTCTAAAATCCTCATATTGTATAGTAAAGACATCATTGAAGTGGAACGATTTTTAGTGCTTCAGCAGTGGAAATCAACATTTCATGATAAATATTTTCCATGAGCACCATAAGTGCTTGATTGATTTAGGAGGATTAGAAGAATATGCAAAATGGTAAAGTAAAATGGTTTAACAACGAAAAAGGTTTTGGCTTTATTGAAGTAGAAGGCGGAGACGATGTATTCGTACATTTCTCAGCAATCCAAGGCGAAGGTTTCAAATCTTTAGAAGAAGGTCAAGAAGTTTCTTTCGAAATTGTTGAAGGCAACCGCGGACCTCAAGCTGCTAACGTAGTCAAATTATAATCACACATATATGCTAAAAAAAGCGGACGATTTTTAAATCGTCCGCTTTTCCTTTTCTATCGGTGATTTTTTTCACTGTAACTTTTCCCCGTAATGCTTGATCTGTTCCCCTACTGTACATTCCTTGATACAAAATCGATGTGCACGTGCTTTTCCGGATTCTTTGCGAAAAAATGCTTTTAGCAGGCAGTCTCTGCAATAGGTGTCAATCAGTTCATCCACTTTATCAACTGCTTGTCTGCGGTCCATACCATCACTCCTAGACATTTACCATCTTAACGTTAGTTTTATTTATAGAATATATGTTAGTCAATGAAATTATTCTATCCTTTTATGACTGTGTACCTGCTTATCCAATAAAGCCTGATTGGCAAGTTTATCGGCCTCTTTGTTATCATTCCTGTCCAATACATCGATTGTAACCTTCAAGTTCAGCTTTTCAATCTGCCCTTCTATCCGGTCGAGCCATCTGTTTAATGCCTCGTCAAAGCATGGCCAGTCCCCTTCAAGCTGCTTCAGTACTACCTGCGAATCCCCCTTTATTGTACAGGGGGCATTTTTCACTCCTATCTCTTCAAGAAGCAGAAGGGCATTATGGAGTGCTGCATATTCGGCTTCATTATTATTTTCCAGTTCTTCAAGTTTCCCGTTCTTACGAATCCTGAAACGTTCATCACCTTTTTCATAATAAACGACCATTCCGATCCCCGACAGTGCTGCACTTTTATCAAATCCCCCATCAAAGTAGACGGTGATGTTTTGGGGTTCTTTGTCCAATTCTTGATTTAATTTGATAAACTCTTTTCTTGTCCACGAATTTTCCATTTCATCGATGATTTCCAGGTCGGTGACCCTCCCCGTCTTCATTAAATCATCAACATGGATCATTGTTTCCTTCCTGGGGAACCATGTGGATTCAAACCATATATCAGTGGCTGTTTTACTCGCATATTTGTACTTCAGCTTCATCTTCAACCTGATCACTCTCTTCTGTATTGGTCTGATATTGTTCATCGTTTCTTTTATTTGTATAATGTAGAGTATTGTTTGTAAAAAGGAGGATTTCCATGTTTAATATCTGGTTTGGTCTTTTATTTGTTATTATTACTTTTTCCCTGTTATTAATTATGTATAGAATGTTCGGGCGTACCGGGTTATTTGTCTGGATTGGCCTATCAACAATACTTGCCAATCTTCAAGTCGTTAAAACGATCGAGATATTCGGTCTCACTGCCACTTTGGGTAATGCCATGTACGGTTCAGCTTTCCTGGTGACTGACATTTTAAATGAACGCTATGGAAAAAAAGAAGCACAAAAAGCAGTTTGGCTCGGCTTCTTTACGTTGATCATTATGACTATTATTATGCAGATGGCCCTTATATTTCAACCCCACCCGGAAGATATTGCACAGGGAGCCCTGTCCACCATTTTCGGCCTGATACCGAGAATTGCAGCCGGCAGCCTTGCTGCATACCTGGTGAGCCAATTCACTGATGTATATATCTTCTCCTATTTGAAGAAAAAGTTCCCGGGAGACAGGCAATTTTGGATACGCAATAATGGAAGTACCATGATCAGTCAATTATTGGATACTCTTGTATTTACCAGTATTGCTTTCCTCGGTACGTTCCCGTTCGATATCTGGATGGAGATATTCATAACAACCTATTTATTGAAATGGCTGATTTCCATACTGGACACACCCTTTGGTTATATTGCCAAACGATTCCCGAAAGATATCAACTAATTTCTATTTGAAGGAGTGACCGCCTGATGTTTGAAGTGAATATCGATGGAGCAAGTGCTGGTAATCCAGGTCCAAGCGGCGCCGGCATCGTCATTAAACAGAATGGACAGGTTCAGCATTTTTCATTGCCTCTCGGGGATATGGATAATCACCTGGCGGAATTCACCGCCTGCAAGAAAGCACTGGAAATCTGCATTGAAAAAAATGCGGACACAGTCTGGGTCCGCAGTGATTCACAGGCATTGGTGCATGCCGTTGAAAAAGAATTTGTCAAAAGCCCATTATACAAATCGATTCTGCTGGATATTTTACGGCTGGCAGATCAGATTCCATTGTTTTTCATCAAATGGGTGCCGAGTAAAGAAAACAAAATGGCTGATGAACTTGCCAGGAAAGCCATTCACTTAAATGGATGATCATTCATCTAATCAAAAAGGAGGCCGCATGGCACTCCTTTTTGTTTTATTTTTCTTATTCAACCCTTGCCATTTTGCTCATGAAAGTCCTTGTTTAATTCTTAAGCGAGTCCCTGATGGACCATCCATTTAAGGGCTTCTTTCCTGGAAGTTATCTTTTGTGAATGCAGACGTTCCAATATAGACATATAAAAGCTTGAATCAAACTTTTTTTGTGCCTTCAGCGTGATTTCAATTGCACTGTTGACAAGCTCATCCGGTGCATCTGTATATTTTTTACCGAAATAAATAAAACCGATTGCATCTTCCTGGAATTTAAATCCCCTGTTTTCCAAATCAATGAGAAAATCTTCTGTTGTTTTTTTCACTTGTCCCCTCACCCTAATTACAGCGTTGTCTTCTTTCATCTTACAAAAAATCTTTTTCTCTGCCTATCTTTTTTTGACAGCAGAAAACCTAAAGATCCCATCACCAAACCCAGCAGGGCGCCTCCCACAACTTCCTGAGGCTGATGGCCGAGCATTTCTTTCAGGCGCTTGGGCTTCTTTTCTTCAAATTCCACTGATTCTTTTTCGTGCGCTTTTCTGACCAGTTCATCCAGACTGTTCACTTTCAGCGTCAATTCTCCGGTCTGCCGTCTAATGCCCTGGGCATCATACATGACAATCAGTCCAAAGATAAAGGAGAGTGCGAAATCAATCGTTTTCACTCCCTTTTTCAACGCAATGAAAGTGGTCAGTGAAGCGACCCCTGCACTGTGGGAGCTGGGCATACCGCCTGTTTGAAAAAACAATTCCGGTTTCCATTCTTTCCTTTTTATATAATGAAGGGGAATCTTGAAGCCCTGAGCGAGTAAGATGCTCAGTAAGGCTGTCAGTACACCTTTATTCATCGCTATACACCTCCCTTTCCCTTAGTCTGTCCAAAAATTCATGTTTGCATGGGATAATTCAAGGGACAGAACGCAAAATAATCATGTAATCATCACGATTCAGGAGGCGTAGAAATGAGCAAAAACAACAATAAGAATAAAGGAAATACTGCATCCAGTGTAAATCCTCAGGGCAATGCTTCCGATATGGAATTCGCCGGGGAACCAAAAAGCAAATTAGAAAATGCAGCAAAAAAAACTGAATAGAAAGTAACAAAGTAAATCAAAGAAAAAGTCAGGCTGCCTAAAACCTGACTTTTTGATTGTTTAGCTTGTTGCAATCAATGAATCTGCGCTCAATAAGAATCTTCTAAGCACCTTCAGCTCAAGTTCTTCAATATATGACATTGAAGTATGCGGCACGCGGCTCCACACGGCATTTTCTATTGTCAGCGGCAGCGGGACCTCACAATGTATTTCGGCAAGCTTCCTTGAGATATGGAGCATATCCAGATCACTTTCAATTTTCTTGCGCTGGGAAGGTGTCAGTTTATCGAGATTGCTTAAAATTCCTGAAATGTCATCATGCTCCTGAATGAGTTTAATGGCTGTTTTTTCTCCTATGCCTTTCACACCCGGATATCCGTCACTGGAGTCTCCCATCAGCGCTTTGACATCTATGAACTGCTCTGGTGTTATTCCGCGTTCTTCTACAAACAGCTCCTTCGTGTAGGTTTGATAATTTCCAAACCCTTTTTTCAAGAGCATGATTTCGATTCCATCATCAAGCAGTTGAAGCAGATCCTGATCACCGCTCAGTACAGTCACCATGCGTTCCTTATGGTGTGCCTTTGCAAGTGTCCCGATGCAGTCATCCGCTTCATAACCGGGAACCCCGACGTTAGCAAGGTTGAAGCCTTCCGCAACTTCCTTTGCCAGATCAAATTGTGGGATGAGCTCAACCGGAGGGGCATTTCGATTGGCTTTATAGTCTGTATATACTTCATTGCGGAATGTTTTACTTCCCATGTCCCAGCATACCAGGATGTGGCTAGGCTTAACATGGTCTGCTGCCATCAGCAGGTGCTTCATAAATCCCTGTACACCGTTGGTCGGAAGCCCTTTTGAATTCATCATAAACTGGCCTGTCACGGCTGTTGCAAAAAACGAACGGAATAAGAGCGCCATTCCATCAATCAATAATAAGTGTTCATCTCTTTTCATTACATACACTCCTGACTCTATCTATTTTGTCCGCAATCTCACGGTTTCTTAAATATACAATCCATTAAAAGTATAACATATTTCAGCCCTCACCCCACTGGGAATTAGAAAAGCGGAGGGGCTTTGCTCAGAGGCGGGTGGCATAAGACGAACCGGACAGGAAGGCGTTCTTTGCCTTTTTGGCCGATTTGGCTTATGACATGTGCCTCTAAGCCCCGCAGCTGGACAATCGAAAAGCGGAGGCGGCTCGATCAGGAGCGACAAGCATAAGATGAACTTACCGGAAAGGCGATCTTTGCCTTTTTGGTAAGTTTAGCTTATGACCTCGAGCTCCTAGCCGCCGGAGCTGGACATTCGAAAAGCGGAGGGGCTTTGCTCAGAGGCGGGTGGCATAAGACGAACCGGTCAGGAAGGCGTTCATTGCCTTTTTGGCCGATTTGGCTTATGACCTCCAGTCTCTAGCCACCACAGCTGGAGAAAAAAAACAAGCCTGCATTCACAGGCTCGTCCGATTTGTTTCCACTTTATGATGGTCGTAGGAGACCCAATCACTGTAGCTCCCGGCATACAGCTTGACATCGCTGAATCCCGCTTCCAATAACGCGAGGACGTTTGGCGTGGCAGTCACTCCCGACCCGCAATAAACAACGATTGGCGTATTTCTGTCAAGTTTTGCAAAGCGCCGGTCATTGGCTTCCTCCAGGAAGTAACCTTTCTTCACTCCCTCTGTCCAGGGTATATTGACTGCTCCCGGAATATGCCCCGGTATCCGGTCAATCGGTTCTTCTTTACCTAAGTAACGCTCCTCACTGCGGGAATCTAGTAAGATTCCTGGAATTTCCCGATTAGATATCCCTTTCACTTCCTCTAGGGAAGCAAGCATTTCTTCGTTGAATGAAGGAGTATAACTTTTCGTTTCATAGTCAGGAACAGATGTCTCTGATTCACATCCCTCTTCCTTCCATGCTTTATATCCACCATTCAATACGAAGATTTCTTCATGGCCAAGATAGCGGAACATCCACCAGCACCTGCTGGCAAAAGCCCCTTCTTCCTGATCATAGGCTACGATGACCGTATCGTTATCGATGCCGGCATTTTCTATTTTTCTCAGGAAGTTTTTCATATTTGGCAGTGGATGCCGCCCTCCATGCTCTTTCACATGACCGGATAAGTCTTTTTCAAGATCAAAATAAACCGCACCCGGAATATGCCCTTTCAAATAAGTGGTTTTACCAGCTGACGAGTCCCCTAATGAAAAGCTGCAATCAATCACTCTCACTTTTCGATCGGGCAAGTGTTCCTTCAGCCAATCCACGCTCCGGACATTCATCATCATGATATCCCCCTCTTTTTCATCAGATCCTTTACAGCTTCCTTCGGTTCCCAGCAGGAAAATCGATAGTCCGTCCTGGTCTCATAACCAAGACGGGAGCAAAAATAGGAAGTCTTCCTTGCGTTCAACTGTTTGCTGGCAGTAATATGGATACAGGTGGCACAACAATGAAATGGATTAACTTTCAAGCGGCTTCCCCCTTTTCCTTTTAAATCTTTTTAGGGCTGGACAATCAGCGACTTCCACTCTCTTCTGAGTTTTTCAATATCCTGGGTGGTACTCAACGCTTCGATATTTGAATCGATCTGTTCAAATGTCTGCGATTTTGCTTCCTCTTTTAAATTCTTGAACCTTACATTTATATCCTGCTGACTCCAGGATTTCATCTTTTCTTTTTCATTTTTCAGGTAGTCATCCGCAGGTCCATGAAGCCTCTTCACGAGCTCTTCCTGAATTTCTTTTTTCCCGCCTTTTTCGAGGAATTGTTTAGCATTCCTGAAAGTGGAGAAAGCCCCTTTGAAATGCTCGAGATCGATGTCTTTAAAAGCCTGTTGAAATTCGATGGCTTCACCATTCCTGAATACCGGAGAAGAAAGCAGGATTTCTTTTTCCGATTCAAGTATATTGGACTCTATTTGGTCCCAATGGGAATCAAGCTGCTTACCGATGAATTGTTGAATCCTCAAGGAAGTGGCTCTCAATTCCTGCGATAAATCAAAACCTACACTCGTTATGAACTCCTTTAATCCGTTCTGCAGTGCTTTTGAATCGTTCGTTTCATTCATGAACAAGCCTGAGTGAAACGCCTCCTTAAAGAAGTCGGAAATCCGGAAAAATACCCGCTGTTTTAAATAATAGATCAATTCATCCAATTCCTGGTCTGTTTCCTGCTGGATAGCTGCGGCTGTCATTTTTTCAAGAAGTTCATTTACTTCAGCTTTCGTCTGATGCAATTCCTCGATTTTTTGCTGTTTCAAAGATTGATCACTCGATGCCGTATCGATATAATGCTTGAAACGCTTGATTCCTTTTTCCCATTCACTAATTGCTGAATCCACACTCATGCTGACGAGCTCTTCCTGTATGAAGGAATTGAATGCGTCTTTGAAAAAGGTCATCCCATTGGAAGGGTTCTCTTTATCCTCCAGTGCCTGAAGGGATGAGACTCCAAAAATTCTCGGGAAGCGGATACCATACTGAATGAGCTGCTCCCCGACATAGGATATGACTTCTTCCTTTTCTTCTTCATCCTTGGCGAGGTCGATTGCGTTGACGATAAAGAACATTTTATCGAGTTCGAATGTGTCTTTTACGCGCCCCAACTGAATGAGGAATTCACGGTCTGCACGTGCGAAAGCGTGGTTATAATAGGTGACAAATAGGATGGCATCAGCGTTTTTGATGTATTCAAATGCCACCCCGGTATGACGTGCGTTAATTGAGTCCGCACCAGGGGTATCAACCAATGTGATGCCCTTCCTCGTAATCTCGCAATCATAGTACAGGTCGATCGACTCAACAAAGCAGGATTTGTTTTCATCTGCTACGTATCCTTTATAATCATCTAAATCGACTGTGATTTCCCTGCCTAAGCGGTTCTTGAATTCTTCATATCCATTATAAAACGCCGAAAGGAAAGACAGGTGGATTTTTACTTTCGCGTCTCCTCCCGTTTCATTTAGAAGTCCGGGGATGATTTTCAAGGCATCCTCTAAAGTTTCAATTCGTTTGTCAAAAAAGGATAAGGAATGTGACAGGTCCTGATAGAGTTGAGATTCCGATTTAATTTGCACTACTGCCGTCTCATGAAGATACTGATCCGTTACCGGCTTAATCCGATTGATGGATGCAGTAGTCGGGTTCGGACTGACCGGTAATACTTTTTTGCCGAGGAGCGCATTGGCAAAGGATGACTTCCCTGCACTGAAGGCTCCGAATAAAGCAATCGTAAATGTCTGATTGGCAAGTCTCTCACGCTTGCCCTCCAATATTTCTGCAATCTTACTGAACCCATGCAGGTTGCCGAACACGCGGGTCATTCGGTCCAGCCTGTCGATTGCATCCTCCACAGAAACCTGAGTATTCTTTACTTCTCGGGAGTGCACGTCATTCTGTTCATCATTGCTTAAACTTTCGCTTGCAGGCTCAAGAGGGTTTTCTTCCAGTTCGTCTGCTTCAATGAACTCTTCTTCTTTTGCTTTCCAGTCATTCACCCAGCCCAGAATCTTGCCATCTTGTTTATCGGAATCCGAAATCCCTTCCAGCTTTTCTATCTGCTGGAACTTCTCCTCTTCCAAGAGGGCCCATTTATGCACATATACTGTTTTTTGACGGATTGCCTGCAGCTTATCCTGCAGGCTTCTTTGTTTGCTTTCCGAATCTTCTTTCAGGTGTTCCAGAAAGCCTTCAAGCAAATCATTCGTTCTTTTTCTCGCATCCCTCTTTAATTCTTCTGAGAGATTATCGCAATACTGAAGGACGTAATCCCCTGTCACCTTTGCCCCCGGTTTGATCAACGCATTTAAATATTGCTCATCCACTTTGAGGGACAGCGTCTCCCAGCCATCCAAAAGGGAAGTTGAAACAACATTTTTCTTCTTCATGAACGATTTTCCGAGTGTCTTCAAATGCCACTCCAACTGGGTTTCGATCCTGCTGTTCACTTCTTCTTTAAAGATTTTGGCCCGGCGTTCCTTTTCATCTTCTGTTTTTTGTCTGCTGAACAGGAATCCGACTTTAAAGTCCGGCTGCCGGCTTTCAAGGAATTCTTTCGCAAGGTCCCTTGTTTCAAAAGGCATAAGGTATGCATTCTTAAGGACTGTGCTTCTTTCTTCTTCGAAAGACTGTCTCAATTCGCTGACGTCGTTATCTGATAGTTCGTCCAGAAGCTTTGCTTCTTCCATTAAAAGCGCGTCTTTGTCTGCCCACTCTTCATCTGTGACATGTTTTTTCCCCTCTTCTTCAACCTGGGTCTGCTGATCTTCATACCATCCGATATGTTCATGTACAAGTTGTGAGAGGGCTGACTGGGCGGATTCTTCGATCAGTGACTCTTTATCCACGACCTGTTTATTGATGAACTCCCGCAGTTCTGCTATTTGATTATGTTCATGGTCAGATTTCTTAAGACTGGTATAGAAGATGCCGTCCGGATTGACCCCCCAGCTGGCAAAGGAATCCCTGACAGCCTCTTTGAACTTCTGGAAAGGCAGTTCTTCCTCCTGATGTTTATCAATCTGATTGACCACCAGATATAAATTCACTCCATGACGCTTTAATTCTTTAGTGAATTGGAAGTTCACCTGCGATTGGACATGATTATAATCCATGACATAAAATACCGCATCCGCTAAATGGACGGCAGATTCGGTGGACAGCCTGTGGGCGTCATCCGTACTGTCCACGCCCGGGGTATCCAGGACTGAGACCCCCTCAGGGAGGGTCGTTTTCTTTCTGCCTATTTCAACCGAGTATACATCTTCCCCGTTCTTGCAGAATTCTTTGATTTTCGAGTATTCGTATGGCGCCTTAAATAAGACTGGTTTGCCTGTATGATAGTGAATCTTTGCATAGTCTTCATTAGATTGATGAACTTTCACCAGATTGGCACTGGTGGGGATGGGACTCGAAGGGAGTATTTCATCACCCATCAGATAGTTGATCATAGTTGATTTTCCGGCAGAGAAATGCCCGCAAAAAGCAAGTATGAATTCCTGCCTGTGAATTTTTTCCGCCAGTCTTTCTACCTTCTGGGAACGTTCCTCATCCCCTTTACTGCGGAATATTTCATCATATCCTGCCAGCTTGTGCAGGATTGTATGTAAATTGGTGCTTTGCTGATCAGTGCGGCTCATGTGTAAGGTCCTTTCTATTTCAAAAGATGATAACGCTTTTATTTTATCGTATTTACCCCGATTTCTCTATGGTTTGCTTTTCGTTTATTGAAGAGACCTAAGAAACTTATTAATATCCTATTCAGGGATTCTCTATTTGGAGAAAATAAAAAGCCTCCTTCGATTGAAGGAGACTTATCTTGTTGATTGTGTCGGTATAAGATTTGGTGCTGCGAAGGGTCGGGTTTTGGTTTGTTCAGATGCAGGTTTTTGAACAGGCTGACGATCCTTCATCACATTAGACAAGACAAATTTCATTATGAATCCATATGTAACCACTGTCATCATTATTAGAAACCATACCATTTCATTCGCCACCTTATTTTTAGTTTCGGGACATGCAACTGAGAATAATTTTCATCTTCATTTACATCCTATCAAAAACGATAATCATTTTCAATAAGAAATTTTATTTTTCTTTCTTTTCTGTGCCTATCCATCCAGGAGTCGATAAATGGACATGTTTGTAATTCGTTTGCCGGGTCAGTGCCTCTTCCTCCACCGGTATCCTCGTTAGGAGGATCAGCTGATTGAGGACGGCAAAAATGATCAGTGTCCAATATGCATTGAATAAAAGGGGGATGATGGCCAACTCAACCGTTACAATAAGATAATTGGGATGCCTGAAAAACTTATATGGCCCTGTCGCCACCACCTCGGTATCGGGGAGGACGATTATTTTCGTATTCCAATATCTCCCCAGCGATGAAATGACCCATATCCTCCCTGCCTGGGTGAGTATGAACCCTGCAAGCAGGTATTTCCACTGAGGGTGAATCCCTGAATGAAAGATACCCGCTTCAATTAAAAGGGATGCAAAGAAAGCTGTATGGATCATCACCATGGCCCTGTAATGATTTTGTCCGTACTCCTTCGCTCCCCTTTTTTTCATCCATTTTTCATTTTTGCGGGCAATGATCAATTCCACCACCCGCTGCACAGCCAGAACTAGAAAGAAAAGGATAAAAAATATCATCAATCCCACCTCATCAATACTAATTCCGAGCTGAAGCCCGGTCCTAATGCTGTTCCAAGGCCGATATCGCCTCTCTTGCAATCATCTTGCAAAAATTCCTTCAGGACATAATAGATCGTCACCGAGGACATATTGCCGTACTTCTTTAGTATTTTCAGCGCATGGCGGGTCATGTGATCATCGAATCCCAATGCTTCCTGATACGCCTCGATCACTTTCTTTCCCCCGGGGTGAGCCACAAAGTGTTTGATTTCTTCCATTTTGATCCCCTGTGAATGAATGAATTCTTCCACATTCGGTCTCAGCCAGTTTGTGACCAGTGTTGGGATATCTTTTGAAAACACGACATAAAGTCCCTCATTTTTAATATTCCAGCCCATGACATCGAGTGAATTCTTCAACGTGGTTGATTGTGTGGCAAATATTGAAGGCAGCGGGCGTACTATTTCATTCAGCGCAGTGCTTTCATCTCCGCAAACGAGGGTACACGCCACCCCATCTGCAAATAATGAAGTCCCGACTAAATTACTTTTGGAACGGTCACCATGCTGAAACGTTAATGAGCATAATTCAATGGAAAGCACCAACACATTCGCCTTTGGAAAAGCAAGGCAGTATTCATATGCCCGTGACAGGCCAGCCGCTCCTCCAGCGCACCCCAATCCCCAGATCGGTATGCGTTTGACATGGGATGGAAAGGGCAGGACGTTCATGATCCTTGCTTCTATACTCGGTGTGGCAAGACCGGTTGTGCATATCGTGAATATGGCATCGATTTCTTCATAGTTGACCTCATTATTAATGATGCATTTTTCAATTGCCCTGCTTCCCATCTCCACAGCAAAACGGATAAACAAATCATTCTTTTCCTGAAAGGAATGAGGTTTGGAAAACCAATCAAGGTCACCGACAAAATACCTGCTTTCTATCTCGCCATTTTCAAAGATCGGCAGCAGGCGGTCTATATCCTTAAAGCTTCCTGAAAATAAATTCCGGGCAAAATCCGCTGCTTCGGATTGAGTAATTTTATAAGGCGGGATTTCTGTTTCAACACTCACTATTTTAGGCATTACATCCATTCTCCTTATCATATTTCCATGTAAGGATAGCATTACCAAAACGTGAAAGAACATGTATAATTGTTCTTTTTCAGTCCGAAGGAGAAGTTTACGACACCTGAAAGTTTTTAAGTCTTTTATACTAGGTAATATGATATAATAATTCTGACAAATTTCCGGAGGTTTCGACATGAAGCTAACCAGCAGCATTACCGATCTATTGCATCATTTCATGACTGCCCTAAAAGGTGTGGTCCCATTAAGCGTAACCCATGATGAACCGACCTTGCTAAGAGAGCCGTATGAACACCAGCATTTCAGCGTTTCGATAGGAATGACCGGAGATGTCCAGGGAAGATTCGTCATCGACGGGAATGAAAAAAACTTTCAATCCCTTGCAGCCTCTATGTTCGGGATGCCGCTGACTGGTGAGATGCTGGAGTCGTTTGCGGGAGAATTAGGAAATATGATTGTGGGGAATCTCGCGACCTCGATTGCGCGCAGCGGTCATAATGTGGATATTACAACTCCGACCGTCATGACAGGAAAAGCAGGTATAATAGGGAATAACCCGGTCATAAAGCTGCCTTTGACTGTTAAGGATGCAGGTCGTTTCAATGTTCTTTTGGTGACGGTTCCATAAGGAAAGGGGAAAAAACGGACATGAGCAGACCGCTTTTTTAGGCCGGAGTACAGCAGAATTTGGAGCAGTTGTTACTCAATTGCACGGGGTACAGCAGGGGGCTGCAGGAATTTATACACCATCGGGTATAAAGGTGGTCGATCAAACGTTTTTGATAATATATTCCTATTTTTGATAATATAATGTGATTTTTTGATAATAAACTGTCCGTTTTTGATAATAAAATAATTCCTAGCCACGATATACCCTCAATGACAGGCTGACGGCCTCTTCACAGTATAAGAACCCCGATTTCTTTTATTGAAATATACCCGTATAGAGTGAAATCCTTGTTAAATTCAATATATTTTCCACAAAAAAGCGAATCGCAGTACCTGTCCCCGCGACCCGGCTGCCATCAACCAATCAACCTCTTAAAAACCCTGAATGGTCATTCCCCCGTCAACAAACAATGTTTGTCCGGTTATGTAATTACCTGCATCCGATGACAAGAACACCGCAGGTCCGACCAATTCCTGAAGTTCGCCTACCCTATTCAATGGCGTCACGGCTAGGATGTCGTCTACATATTCCTTATTTTTAAGGAGTTCCTCGGTCAAAGGCGTTTTAAAATACCAGGGACCGATACTGTTGACATTAATATTATGTTTGCCCCATTCAAATGCCAGAACTTTTGTCATCTGAATCATCGCAGCTTTGGTAGAAGCATACACAACCCCGGTCCGCAGGGCCACATGACCTGCCACGGAAGAGATGTTAATGATCTTCCCCGTTCCGTTTTCTTTCATATGAGACCCGATTTCCTGACTCATCATAAAGGCAGATTTCAAATTGGTATCCATGATCATTTTCCATTCATCATCCGTCACTTCAAAAGCATTGGACCTGATATTCATCCCAGCGTTATTGATTAAAATATCAATCTTCAACCCTTGATCTTCTATGTATTGCACAGCCCTCTTGATTTCTTCCCGGGATGTCACATCCACAGGGATGACATGGGCTTCGCGTCCCGCTGCCTGAACCATTGATGCTGTCTCTTCCAAATCAGTCCTCGTTCTCGATAAAAGGACCACATCCGCTCCGGCTTCCGCAAGACCGATGCTCAATGCCCTTCCTATCCCCCGGCCTGCGCCGGTGATGACTGCAGTTTTATTATTAAGCGAAAAAGATGGCAAATACATTCCCCACACTCCTGTCAATTTTTAATCTTCTCTATTTTAACACAATTTCTCAATCATCCGGACCTGCCCCCTTTTTCTTTGTTTCCCTGACAGTGCACATTAATATGAATCTTTGTTTCTGCCATCGAACCACAAACTGAACACAGTTGTTTGCAGGTATACAATTGACAGCATCTATTACAATAATACTTCTCCATTTTTTCCTTCCCCCTAAAAAATCATGATAGTTCAGTTTATGCAGAGCTTTTTTTACTGGAACAGGAGAATATTCCCTTTTTAGCTTAATGGCTGAAATGACATGTGACGAACTTCACATTTATTTCACAATTATCCCTGATTGGTGTGATATTTATCACAGATGGACGTGATGCGCAGGGATTATGATTGAGTTAATTCAGAACATCACCTCTAAAGGTGAAAGGAGTGAACATGATGCCAAATCCTGAATTGAACAGGAAAACAAAAACCAAAGTGGAAGATTCGTCAAGCCTTAAAGGGACCCTGACTTCTGTCCTGCTGCTTGGAGGGTTCCTTTTGCTTTCATGGATCGGTGTATTCTTACTATTCATTAATCGTTTTTAAAGAAGAAGGAGTGATTGAACATGCATATGCATCGATATGAAAAATGGTGGTTGACCCTCGGAACCGGCTCTCTTATTATCTTTTTAATCATTTTGGGGATCAGCGCTTTTCACCAGGGGCATCAGCCTCCGAGTGCCAAGGCCTATATCAACCCTGAACAAGTGGACGTGATTGCACCTTTCGATAAACCCGGATTAAAGAAAGTCGAAGGGAAAGAGTGGGATTACGAACTGGTCCTTGTGGCCTCCACTTTCTTATACAACCCCGTGGAAGTAGAAGTGCCCAAAGGGTCCAGATTGAAAATCATTGCAACAACCAAAGACGTCATCCATGGGTTTGAAGTTGCGGGCACAAATATTAACATGATGCTTGAACCTGGATACATCAGTGAATATACAACAACATTGGATAAGACCGGCGAATTTTTAGTCGTTTGCAACGAGTACTGCGGCGTTGGTCATCATACAATGAAATCCATGATTAAGGTGGTGGACTGAAATGTCAGATCGTTTTATAAGAATTGACCGCAGAGATGGAAAACTTGCGATGGCACATATATATGTAGGTTTCATTGCACTTGCACTCGGTGGACTGGCTGGTCTGTTACAAGTACTGGTCCGTTCCGGAACCTTCACCCTGCCTGCAGGAATCGGCTATTATCAGGTCCTTACCGTACACGGCGTATTGCTCGGCCTGGTATTGACCACGTTCTTTATCCTTGGATTTCAGCATGCGGCCATTTCAAGGACTTCCGGAACTTATTCAAACACGTCACGTCTGTTCGGCTGGCTCGGTTTCTGGGTGATGCTGATCGGGACAGTGATGTCGGCAGTGATGATCCTTTTAAACGAAGCAACTGTCCTTTATACGTTTTATGCTCCGCTAAAAGCTCATTGGATATTTTATCTCGGTTTGACATTTGTCGTGGTCGGAAGTTGGTTAGGCGGCACCGGAATGATCATGAAGTATGTACAGTGGAGAAAAGAGCATAAAGGCGAGCCGAGTCCGCTGCTTACTTTCATGGCCGTTATCAATATGGTCCTTTGGATAGTAGCTACTTTAGGTGTCGCAGGCACTGTTTTATTTCAGCTGCTGCCGTGGTCACTCGGTCTTGTGGATAGAGTCGATGTACTGATCAGCAGGACGTTATTCTGGTACTTCGGCCATCCTCTCGTGTATTTCTGGTTACTGCCCGCCTATATGGCATGGTACGTCATCATCCCGAAAATCATAGGGGGGAAAATCTTCTCCGATGCACTGGCCAGACTTTCTTTTGTGCTATTTCTATTATTCTCGATACCTGTCGGCTTTCACCACCAGCTGGTAGAACCGGGTATTGACGCATTCTGGAAATTCCTTCAGGTCGTTCTCACGTTCATGGTTGTCATCCCTTCATTGATGACTGCTTTCTCACTATTTGCAACGTTTGAGATGTATGGACGTTCAAAGGGCGGGTCAGGGCTGTTCGGCTGGTTTAAGAAGCTTCCTTGGGGAGATGCACGATTTACAGTCCCTTTCATCGGCATGGTCGCTTTCATCCCTGCAGGTGCAGGTGGATTGATCAACGCTTCCAACCAGATGAACCAGGTTGTCCATAATACAATCTGGGTAACAGGGCATTTTCATTTGACACTCGCCACTTCAGTGGTGCTGACATTCTTCGGGATTTCTTACTGGCTGGTCCCTCACTTGACTGGACGTGTATTGACTAAAGCAATGAATAAAATGGCCATTGTGCAGGCTGTCGTATGGTCGACGGGTATGAGCATCATGTCCGGTGCCATGCACGCAGTCGGTTTATTGGGGGCACCAAGACGATCTTCTTTCTCTACCTATGGAGATGCCCCGCAGGCACTTGACTGGATTCCCTATCAGGTTGCCCAGGCTGTCGGAGGAACGATTCTCTTCATCGGAATCATTCTTGTGTTATACATCTTCATTAACCTGGCTTTCTTTGCACCAAAGGGAGAAGAAGAATTCCCTATTGGGGAAGTGGCAGGTACTGCTGAAAAAACACCGATGGTCCTCGAGAATTGGAAAATCTGGCTCACGGTGCTGGCAGCTCTCATTCTGATTGCTTATACAGTACCTTTCATGGATATGTTCCAGAATGGACCGCCGCCTTCAAAAGGGTTCAAGGTTTGGTAAAAGATGGTAAAAAAACGACCGCTTCCGTATTTGGAAAGCGGTCGTTTTTGGTTTTTATTAAAGTGAATAAACTTTTGTATACTTATCTATCAGATAATCTGCCAGATAAGAAGCATTCAATCCTTCGCCAGTCACCTCTTCAAGGATCTCAAGCGGCTTTCTCATTTTCCCCCACTGATGAACATGATCGGTCAGCCACTCTTTGATAAGTGATAGATCGCCTTTTTCGAGCATTTCATCAAAGTCGGGAATGTCTTTCTCCATTGCTTTTTTAAATTGGGCCGCATACATATATCCCAATGCATATGAAGGGAAGTATCCGAAGCTGCCGCCTGCCCAGTGAACATCCTGGAGCACGCCTTCACCATTATGTGCAGGCTTGATTCCAAGGTATTCTTCGTACTTCTGGTTCCAGATTTCAGGCAGATCTTCCACTTCAATTTCGTCGTTGAACAAGCCTTTTTCAATTTCGTAGCGGATGATGATATGCAGAGCATATGTCAGTTCGTCTGCTTCGATCCTAATCAATGAAGGCTTTGATTCATTGATCGCTTGATAAAACTGGTCAAGATCCACTGAATCGAATTGTCCATCGGCATATTGTTTTAGCAAATCATAATTCTGTTTCCAGAACGAATAATTTCTCCCCACGAAATTTTCATAAAATAATGACTGTGATTCATGTATCCCCATCGACGTACCGGAGCATAATGGCGTCCCGGTCAAATCTCCAGATATATTCTGTTCGTAAAGGGCATGTCCCCCTTCGTGAATCGTCCCAAATACAGCCGTACGCCAGTCTTTTTCGTCGTATTTTGTTGTAACCCTTACGTCCCCGGGATTCAAACCGATCGCGAATGGATGAACGGTTTCATCAAGCCTTCCGGAATTGAAGTCATACCCCATTTGAGCAAGTATCTTCAAACTGAAATCCTTTTGCTTTTCCTTTGGGAAGTGCTCAAATAAGAAATCCGTTTTCGGTTTATTTTCTGATTCTGATATTCTATGTACCAGTGGAACGATTTTGTCCCTCAATTCCCCGAACACCCTGTCAAGGATTTCCACAGTGACACCGGGTTCATACATATCAAGGAGGGTATCATATTTATTATTCTCATACCCCCAATAGGTGATGAACCTCTTCGTGTAAGATACGAGTTTCTCTAAATATGGCTGGAACAT
Source organism: [Bacillus] enclensis (assembly GCF_001456935.1). Lineage (GTDB taxonomy): Bacteria > Bacillota > Bacilli > Bacillales > Bacillaceae_B > Rossellomorea > Rossellomorea enclensis. The sequence continues at coordinate 797,801 of NZ_KQ758482.1, forward strand.
GTCGAAGTCCGCTTTGGATTTTGCGTCTTCCCAAATATTTTCTGCTTTTGACTGAAGAACAACATATTCTTTGTATTCAGACGCCGGGATTTTTTTATTCCGGTCATATTCTTTCTGGCACTCCTCTAGCAGTTTTTGTGTCATTTCATCAAGCTCATCCTTGTTTGGAGACAGCTTGGCGAGATAAGCAGCCATATCATTCGAAGTGGACATGGCAAATAATTCAGATGACAGCATCCCGATGACTTCTGAACGCTGCTCCACTCCATTTTTGGGAGCACCTGTCCTTAAATCCCAGAACAAAAGGCCGAGTGCTTCGTTATACGCAGTCATTTTTTTGACATAGTCGAGAAAGCTGTCTTTCATTTCTACTAGTTCTTCTCTCATCTTAAATCCCCCTTAATAAACATCCTCTCTATTTTATCATATTTTTCTGACAAATACTTCTAAAAGAAATCAAATAAGATGCTGTGAAAAATCAAAAAACACTTTCTTAATATGAACAAATAGTTCACACTCTTTTACTATTGACAATATACCTATAGGGGTATAAAATGAGCTTATACTTACTGGAAGAGGTGTCTTTATGGAGTTTATTGGTTTGTTAATAATGGCAGCATTGATCCTTTTATATGTAATGCAGATGAAATCAGGGAAAAACACCAGGCAGCTCACTACTTCTGAGCTGAAAAAACAACTGGGGGATCCTTCAAAGCAATTTATAGATGTGAGGACTCCTGCTGAATTTAAGGGAAGACATATAAAAGGCTTTAAAAATATTCCTCTTAATACCCTGCAAAGGAATTTGAACAAGCTCCCGAAGGATAAGGAAATAATCGTCATCTGTCAAAGCGGGATGAGAAGCACGAAAGCATGCAAGATCTTATCTTCAGCAGGGTTTCATTCGGTAACAAACGTCAGAGGCGGAATGAGTGCATGGTCCGAATAAAATTGTGCAGAAAGGAAAATGACAATGAAAAGTATCTCAACGGATGAATTGCAAAAGAAAATCGAAAATAGTGAAACAGCACATATTATTGATGTAAGAGAGGCAGCCGAGCTCAGGGCAGGGAAAATACCCGATGTTATGAATATCCCCCTTGGACTTTTGGAATTCAGGATGAATGAATTGGATAAGAAAAAACAATACTTTATCATCTGCCAATCGGGCGGGAGGAGCAGCCAAGCATATCGCTTTCTTGAATATCAGGGTTTTGATGTAGTGAACGTTGAAGGCGGAATGCATGCCTGGAATGGTAAGGTACAATAGAAATCCGGACCGGAATTTAGTCCTTTTTGTTTTCTCCATGATGAAAGAAGGGAATGATAAGAGGAAACTTTAGTTAGCAGAAACGAGATGATGCAGGTTGAAAGAAACGAATGAGTCAAAATACATTCAGCAGCATTTAGCGAATGAGCGTACGTATCTGGCATGGATCCGAACATCTATAGCCATTCTGGGGATTGGCTTTTTAACAACAAGCCTTCACAGCTCTTCAAGCGGTGAAAATGACTTCCAAGAGCTCATAACCGTTCTTATCAGCGGTATAAGCATTATAGTGGGCTTGTTCCTGATTGTCGGATCAACCATTAATTATTATCGGGTGAGAAAACATATTAATACACAAACATTCACCTCTGCTCATGTTGTGATCATCTTTATGTCCATCGTTGCTTTGATCATATTAGTCTTCGTATGTATGTATCTCTATTCATTAAACAGATAAAATAAAGATACCGGGACAAAAAACCCGAACTGATTTGCCTTTCTGCCTGCAAATCAGTTCGGGTTTTATTTTTAATAAAATACTTTGATCCAACGATCCAACGTTCATATACGTTAGACTTTCATTTTTTCTGCTTCCACAGGAAGAATCGTTTGAAGGACTTGTTTGAAGGCTGTATCTTCCTCATTTAATAAAATATGAACCTTTCCCCTGTCTTCAGTTGTACGGATGAGGCGGCCGATTCCTTGTCTCGTGCGAAGGAGCATATACGGGATGTCAACTTCCCCGGCAGGGTCCCCGGCATGATTTCGTTTGGCATCAAATACAGGGTCTTTCGGCGGGAAAGGCAGTGAAACGATCACTACCTGTGACAGTGCATCCCCCGGTACATCAAGGCCCTCCCAAAGATGATACGAACAAAGGACAGAAGAGTGGTCATGCTGGAATTCCTCTACAGTATGGCTTATCTCTTTATCTCCTTCAAAAATGACCTTCCATTCCTGATCGGATTCTTTGTTTAAATAAGACCTGAAAGAATCCATTTCTTCTTTTGAAGAGAATAACAGAAGCGACTTCCCTTCGTTTTCTGCAATCTGATCAACCGCATATTGAAATTTCGCTTCATCCCCTGGAAGATGATCAGCTATGAACATTTTCATCATCTCCCCGTAATCATAAGGGGAATCAACTGAGAATTTTTCAAATTCCCTGATGCCCAGCGACTTAGCAACATATGAAAAATCACTATTATACGATAATGTGGCTGATGAGAAGATGAACGGGATATTTTGAGAGAACACTTTCGTACTGAGTATTTCTTCCACGAGTCGCGGCATTACGACAAATGTATGCTCTTCCTCCGTCGCCTCCAGCCAATAAATTCCTTTTTCGTCTTCCAGGAATAACTTTAATGAGTATTGAATCTGTTCCAGGTATTCCTCTACAACCTTCAATAAGTACTCATCCATCACATACATTTCAGATTCGAATACCAATTCATTCAGAAGGCTTTCGAGACTTTCTGTTAATTGCCTTCCCTGCTTTAAAATATCAGCCGATCGAGTGATATATTGTCTTGCGGTACCACTCTCAGCCCATGCTTCCTGCTCTAATAATGTAAACCATCTTTCATTCGCCATCATGATATCTTCTATCTGGTAAAGGGTAGACTCCCTCATGTCGGACGCAGATAATTTTTCCAGCAGGCTTTCCAAAGTCTCCATCCTCATCCTGTAGGTCATCGCCTTCTGAGAAGCAAATTCCAACAGGTGCCCTTCGTCAAAGACAACCGAGCTTGCCTCAGGGAGCAGCGGCAGCTGCCCTTCCCTTTTACGGGAATCCTTTGTCCAGATATGTTCCATATAGAAGTCATGGGAACATACGATCAGGTCGGCCGATTTGCGATAATGCTCTCTGTGAAGGGTCTGTCCGCAGCGGTGACGGTATACGCATGACATGCAATCCTGAAGAGAATCCCATCCGATTTCATTCCATTCCTCATCAGGCAGGTGGGCATACTCTTTACGGTCTCCATAATGAGTGAATTTGTTCATTGAGTTATTCTCATGCACAAATTCAGGGAGACCTTCCCAGATGTCATGGAAACCTTCATTAAAGGAGAGCTTTTCCTCCAGTTTTTTTATACAGAGATATTGCTCCCTTGATTTTGCCAGTCTGACATCTATATTCAATTCAAGCGCCTTTTCCAGCTTTTCAATGTCACCGTCTTTTTTTACAAGCTGTTCAATCAGGGTTTCATCCGCACACGCAATGATGGCAGGCTTGCCTGTATATCTCGCATAGGACAAAGCGTACAGCAAATATACCAATGTCTTGCCTGTTCCGACGCCTGCCTCCGCAAACATGACTTGTTTTTCTTTATATGCCTTATTTAGTTGAAATGCCATAAACACTTGTTCATCTCGGAGATCGAATCCTTTATCAGGCAGGATGTCGTAGAATACATCACCGATCCAATCTGAGAGTGCTTCGTAAAAGGATTGTTCTTTTGATAATTCGAAAGGTAGTTTTCTTTTCATTATGTCCTCCTGCATCCCGCTTTACTGCTAATCTATTATTTTGATTTATCTTGTTTGTTGATTTACCGTGCAATGGAATTGAAGTGTATGACATGATCCCATTTCCCTGACCACCCAAAAAAAAGGACGTTCCATACAAAGGGGAAATTGCCATTTGTATGGAGCGTCCCTGTTTTAATCGTATATTCTGTTTTGTCTAAGCAGTTCGTATTGAAAAGCTCTGTTTAAATTCATCTTTGCGTTCATCAGGGTCTCTTGTAAACTTTCTGTCCCCTCTTGTTCATAAACAATGGATGACAAAGAACCCTCCAGTGCCTGATAAATCTTGTGATAATCCGTCAGAGAATGTTCCATCCTCTTTTCACTCCCCTAAAAATGATAGCACTAGTATACGCAGGAAGAGCCGGATTTATTCATATTCATTTATTCAGGATTTTCTTTTCTTGGCGGACGCGGTCCCCAATACTGATAGTAATCGGTCCGGATGAATCCATTGAAGAGTTTGCGTTTCTTAGTGGCAGGCTTGCCGTAGAACCGTTCGAAATCTTCATGGGAAGTGAGCATATAGACAGACCAGGTATCAAGTTTTTCGAATGCCTCTCCCATTTCTTTGTACATCTTTTCAACCTCAGGTCTTTCGCCAAGTCTTTCACCATATGGAGGGTTTCCGACTGCCACACCATACTCAAGATCGGTTGTGAAATCCCTGACTTGCATCTGTTTGAACTTCACCAAATCCCCGAGTCCGGCCTCCATGGCATTTTCTTTGGAAACATTGACCATCCTGTGGTCGATATCCGTTCCGATTATTTCAAGCGGCTGGTCATAATTGGCGAGATCCTCCGCTTCCATACGGACCTTATCCCATATGTCAGCCGGTATGAAAGACCATTTCTCTGATAAAAACTCCCTATTGAACCCGGGCGCGATATTCTGTCCGATAAGGGCCGCTTCGATGGGAATTGTACCGGATCCGCAAAACGGATCAAGGAAAGGACGGTCAGGGTTCCATGTTGTCAATTTAATCAGGGCAGCGGCAAGGGTTTCCTTAAGGGGAGCCTCCCCCTGTCCGATTCTGTACCCTCTTTTGTGTAGGCCTTGGCCGCTTGTATCCAGCGTAATGCTGGCTTTGTCTTTATGGATCGCCACTTCGATCTTATACAGCGGTCCTGTTTCATCCAGCCAGGATGTGCGTTTATATGCTTTTCTTAGTCTTTCGACGATGGCTTTCTTCACAATCGCCTGACAATCCGGAACACTGTAAAGCTTGGATTTGACAGACTTCCCCTGCACAGGGAATTCCGCGTCTTCCGGCAAGTATTTCTCCCAGGAAAGGCTTTTGGTATTCTCGAAAAGTTCATCGAATGAATAAGCCTTGAACTCCCCCACCAGGATCTTGATCCGGTCTGCAGTTCGAAGCCACATATTGGCTCTCGCTATCGCTGTTTCGTCCCCTTTGAAAAGGACCTTTCCATTCTCTACTTGGCAATCATATCCCAAGTCCTTCACTTCTCTTGCCACAATTGCTTCCAGTCCCATGGCCGCAGTGGCAATCAATGTATATGTACCCATTCAATACACCTCGTCCGTCTCAATTCAATTACTTAGTATGTTCCAATTATTCTATTTATAGTCTGCTATTCAGCCATTTAAATACAGGCTAAAAAACAAAAAGGACTGATGCCAAAGGTATTGTATACCTGAATGGATCAGTCACTTGGGTTTGTAGTAGTCAAAAAATTGTCTTCTCCTGAAACAGCGCTCTGTAAGCCATGTTTTGTTCCTTTGTACTGCAAGCGACTTGTCATCTCGTACTAAGGTGGTAATCATCTATCTACAAAGGACTTGCCTTTGTCCCTTTCTTCGTTCGTTTCCTCCAAAAGGGTTCCCCTACCAAATTTGGGTTTCTCGCTCGTGGGGTTTACCTCGTTCCACTCCTGCCATTTCTAACAGGACTTCGTCACTGTGGCACTTTCAAGGTAGTCATACCATATCCGAAAAGGACGTAGGTATTTTCCCTGCCGTCAACTCAGAAACCTGAGCTGCCCTAGCTTATGAATTGGCTAGGCACGAACACTACGGGCATCTCAGCACCGTGCGAGCATGGACTTTCCTCTACAGCAGTAAGCTGCAGCGATTACCCAAACGCTATTAAGGATCAGTACTAACTAATTATAAAGTATTATCTTGACTATTTCAACAGTCAATAAATGTCATTCGATCAATCGTAAAGCTTATTCCCGAACACATGCTTCTCAAGATTGGATAACCGCTTGAGAATATCGAAGTTAGTAGTGCCGGATGCTTGAGGCTGAGCCGCAGGACGCTTATTTGCACCTTCTACTTGCTTCTTCAGACGCAGATTTTCCTGTTGAAGTTCTTCTATTTCCTGATGAAAGGTTTCATAGTCTTTTATAATCAAATCAAGGAACTTATCCACGTCCTCGGGCTTATACCCCCGCATACCGCTTTTAAATTCTTTTTCCAGAATATCTTTAGCCGTTAACTTTACTTTATCTGAGATCATCATATTCACCTCTATATTAATCTTTTTCATTTTTTCAAATTACCTTCATTTTGTCAATCATTTTAAGAAAGCAGGGATCCTGCTGTGGCTATCAATAGTCACTTTATCGGTTTTCCACTGCTCTTCTTCCACTACCCATTGTAAATCCTGAAATGAGATGGTCCTGATTTCGAATGCAGGATTACTTTCCTTATGCCGCAGGGCTTCTTCATAAAAATATTTAGGTGAGCCCTCTTTTTCTTCGTCGAATAGTATAATCAAAGCCTGGGTCTTATTCAAGAACAAAAGATTGCGGTTTCTGAATTGCTGCGGACTTTTATATGGTTCTTTGGATACTGAATCAACGAAATCCGCCTGACTGAGTATCAGTTCATAATATTCCTTATTGTTTTCATTCCAGTTTTCTTCCTGATTCAAGAATGGTGTCAGTACGGCCAGTTTCAAGTCAGGGTATTCATCCTGAAGGTCGAAAACGACTTCGGCACCCCATAATTCCACACCCAGCTGACCGCTGATCGTCACCCATTCAAGTCCCTCGTCAAGAAGGGAAAGTAATTCTTTTTTTAGTGCCTGTTTTATGTAGTGAACTGCTTTATCGTCTTGCTTGAATATTCCCAGCTCAAAGGATTTATAACCTGTCAGGCATGCGACTTTGCTCAAGAAGCAAAACTCCTTTTAGCAGGCACACTATCGGGATCTATAATAGTCTGCCCCAATCTTTACAGTCTATTGTATCATATTATCTGAATGTAATCCTTTTTTATCTCATCTGAAAATAAGAACGGCGACTTCAACACATTCCCATATCAAACAAGAATCGTTGAAGTCACCTGGATCAATTGCATTGCTTATTGAATTACCATTTCATTAGTATGGTCCGAACGGCGGACGCGGGCGCGGTCCAAATCCTGGTCCTCCAGGTCCACCTGGGCCAAATCCTGGTCCTCCTTGCCCTCCTCCGCAATTGAATTGCTGATTGGTCACACTGTCCACTGCGGATTGGGTTTGAGGGAAGTAATGTTTGTGCTGATATTGGATATTGTTTACTGTAGTTGTATGCTGCGGATGGATATGCGGCACCTCATAAGTGGTGAACGTTTGGTTTACGCAGTTTTTTGTTGGGTGCACAACTGCAGGAAGCACGTTGCAGGGTCTAGGTCTTGGTCTACAAAACATAGTCATGTTCTCCTTTCATCATGTATTCGATACATTAATAGCCTATGAAAGGGGTGGAGAACATGTACTAATGAAAATACCTATTTTTAAATATTTGGGAATACGCTCATTTAGCAAAGAATGTGATCCTTTGTTTCCCGTTACATGAAGCTGTATAGAGTCTCGGAGTAGTTCGAAAAGAAAAATGCAGTTAAACCTATGACGACAAAGAATAAAACTAATATTGCACGGTACATTTTCATCATCCTATCTAAACATAAATAATTTCCACACAATTATTCATTTTACATCTACTTGTGAAAATTCTCAATATATAAATAAGGAGAATGAACCATATTTTTTCGATATTTTACTAGTTTAAAGAAAGTGTTACAAATCAGGTTAAATTCTTCCTCTCAGCCTTTAAAGTAATGCGGTTTATCCTGGTATAAAGCTTTTGCAGCCTTTTTTCCTTAACCCCTTCGTCCTTGTAAATTTCATTTAAAACCATTTCAAGTTCCCGGCACTTCTTTAGGGCCGTCACATAGTCCCTGTGTTTATGCTCATAGATTTTTGCCAATTCTTCAAGCACGACTGCTTTCATCCGTAGCGGACACTTCCTTAATATACTTTCCCATAATGATGCCGCCTTATCGAAATCTTTTTCTTTTTTATAGTGGAACGCAAGATGATGAATGGAATCATGGTGCGTTTCTCCTCTGTCGTTCACGATATGTTCGAACCGCTCTTTCGCCATATCCGCATTTCCTGTATATTCAAGCCATCTTCCCGCCTCGAAGGTTTCCTGCTCCGTGGAATCCTCTGATACTTCGAGCAGTTGAAAAGTCAAATGGGTGTATAAGCTGATCAACGAGAGAATGTCGAGTTCATTATGTTCCATGACTCTCAGGATACCTTGTGGATCTTTTCTTTCAATGAAGTCAAAATAAATCATCGGTGCAAGGTATCCGGGGACATCATCCACTCTTTCAAACCCCAGCACCTTTCTTTCCACATTAATCAGTTTCACCGACTCCATTTTATGCTTAAAAAGCCTTCTGGAGCCGTGATATAAATCGAAGTGTCCGAATGACGGGAGTTTCGGCACATGCTCTTTGATCAGCGTGTGCCTGGTCCTGACCTGCGGCCAATCAAAGGCCTTGCCGTTATAGGTGACAAGAGCATTATAATCCACTGTCTTCAAGAAGCTGTGATAAAGTGGGATTTCGCTGCCTGGACGTGGAAGGAAGTGCTGGGTGACAACCACTTCATCCCCTTCTACCCTGCCATGTCCGAGAAGGAAAATCGTATTGCCGACTCCCCCTCCCAAACCGGTCGTTTCTGTATCAAAGAAAAACAGGTCCCCGGGTGAAAGTCCTTTGCATGATAATGGATGAGTGCCGCTGAAATTCTGCCATGCGTCAACTGCCTTTAAAAGATCTTGGAACTTATATTTTCCGTGCTGATATTGAAGAGGGTATCTTTTTTCCCTGACTAGGCAAAAGTCATCGTCCACAAAGTACATTGTGGTACCATGTTCTTTCCAAATTTCTTTAAAGGGCAGATCTGTACTGGTGATATCACTTTTAAATGCGGTGTCCTTCCCTTTTTCCGGTTCTTCCCTGACAATATGTTTTTTCATTCTGTTAAGTTTATTTTTAAGAGACACTTAATCCCTCTCCCTGTTTTCGCCATGGAATAAAGCAAGAAGCTTCAATGTATCTGCTTTTGCCGTTTTCATGGAATGTTCCGTCCCTATGCAGGACGGGCAGCCCGTTTGACACGGACAGTTTTCGATCAGTCTTTTTGCTTCTGAAAGAATCTGCTCAATTTGTTCGTATACTTTTTCACTTAAGCCGATTCCCCCTGGATAGCGATCATAGATGAAGACCGTCGGTTTGTCATTATGCGCGGCTTTTACCTGCGGCACCACAAAAATATCGCTCGGATCACACATGACGTAAAGCGGAATGATGGACTTTAAACTCTGAGCTGCACCGATCAATCCTTCCTCAAGACGTTCCTGTGTAAAGGAAGAACTGTCATTCAGCGATATCCAGCTCGAATTGGTGTGTAGTTCTTCCTCAGGCAGATGGATTGGCCCGGAACCTATATTTTCGTGAGTATCGAACTTGATCTTCTTGAAAATGGTCGCCATGGCCTGGACTGTCACATCACCATATGCCGTTTCGCAAGCCCCCGTGTTCCTTTCCTTATCTGTTTCCAATACCCTGAGCTGCACGGCTAAGTTGGCATCGGTAAAGTAGTCGACGTCCACTTCCCGTACAAATGCCTTCTTTTCCTCCCAATCCAGTTTTTCTACCTGATATTGGATTCCCTGGTGCAGATAGATGGCCTCATCATGAAGAAGCGTCATGGCAGAAAACCGGTCCATTTCCCCGATGACTTTGACCGCTGCAATATCGGTTTGATCAATGATGATGACATTTTCCTGAGAAGCAGATCGAAGGCTGATATTATGGGCTGGGAAAACATCGTTCATCCAATACCATTTATCCCCATTCTTATGCAGCAGCTTCTCTTCTGCCAGAAATTCAAGAATATCCTCCACATCATGCGGGCCGAATTGTTCCCCTTCTTTAAAGGGAAGTTCATAGGCTGCACATTTAAGATGATCGATCAGGATGATCAGATTATCAGGGTTGATTCTGGCTGTTTCGGGTGTTTGCTTAAAGAAGTAGTCCGGATGATCAATGATGAACTGATCGAGCGGGCTCGAGCTTGCGACCATGATCACGAGTGATTCGCCGTGTCTCCTGCCGGCTCTCCCCGCCTGCTGCCACGCACTGGCAATCGTGCCGGGATAACCCGTCATGATACACACTTGAAGCTGGCCGATGTCAACACCCAACTCAAGAGCATTGGTACTGACAACTCCATAAATATCCCCCGACCTAAGGCCTTTTTCTATTTCCCTCCTCTGGGTGGGAAGATAACCCCCTCTGTATCCGCGAATCGATTTTGCACCTAACTGGCTCTTCACCAACTCCTGCAAATAGGTAAGGATGATTTCCACCCGTACCCGGCTGCGGGCGAAAACAATGGTCTGAATCTTATTCCTTAACAGTTCACCTGCAATCCTCCTCACCTCAAGAGTGGCACTTCGTCTGATATTCAACGGCTTATTTACAATCGGCGGGTTATAAAAGACAAAATGCTTTTTTGCACTTGGTGCACCATTATTATCAATCAGCTCCATTTCAGATCCCGTCAGATGCTCGGACAATTCTTTAGGATTTGCAATCGTTGCAGAAGTGCAGATGAATATAGGGGAAGCGCCATAAAACCGGCAGATTCTCTTCAGCCTTCTGATTACATTGCTCACGTGAGATCCGAATACCCCCCTGTAGATATGGAGTTCATCAATTATTACATATTTAAGGTTTTCAAATAGTGAGACCCATTTTGTATGATGAGGAAGGATTGCGGAATGCAGCATGTCCGGGTTCGTAATGACGATATGACCGGCTTTTCTTACTTTTTGCCTGATATTTGCCGCTGTGTCCCCGTCGTATGTATAACTATTGATGGAGGCACCGGATTCAGAGATGATTTCATTCAGCTCGCTTTTCTGATCCTGAGCAAGGGCTTTCGTCGGAAAAATATAGAGCGCCCTGGCATTCGGGTCGTCCATGATCGTTTGCAGGACGGGCAGGTTATAGCAAAGGGTTTTACCTGAAGCGGTCGGCGTTACGGCTGTAAAGCTTTTCCCTTCCATCGCCAGCCGGAATGCATCACGCTGATGGCTGTACAGCTTTTCGATCCCTCTCCCTTTCAGGGCTGTCTTTATCCTTTCATCGATCATACCAGGGATTTCTGTGTACTTTGCAGGTTTTTCATCTATTGTATGCCAATGTATGATTTGTTTGTTGAATTGGTCGTCTTTCTTGAATTTCTCGATTAGTTCCTGAAGGTTGTTTTTCTTAAACATCTTCTTCACCTCTAAAGACCATTTTAGCGAATCTATGTTCGAATGTAAAAATAAAAAATGACGAATCTCTTCGCCGTTACATTTTCACCCTATATAACGCCGCAGTTGATTTCCGTGCAAGACTACGCTTTCCGCGGGTGACCCGTGAGCCTCCTCGGCTTCGCCTCCGAGAAGAAAAGCGGAGGGGCTTTGAAGAGAGGCGGTTGGGATAAGGCGAATCGGCCACGAAGGCGCTCTTTGCCTTCTTGGCCGATTTGACTTATGACCTCGAGCCTCTAGCCGCTGTAGCTAGACAAGTCTCACATAAGCTACTCTCCCGCAGGAGTCTTCGTCTTGCACTCCAATCAACTGCTGGAACAAATTGGTCTTTATTGGGAATTAACAATAAATTCTTTTAAGATATACGTAAGTTTTTCCGGTTCTTCGAAGAGGCCCATGTGGCCAGAGTCGGGAAGCACTTCAGTATGAATTTGCGGTGCTTCCTGGATGAATACTTTTTCTTTCGGTATGACCCCGTCATGTTCTCCAGCTATAAGAAGGATAGGGAGATCGCTGTTTTTCACGATGTCCGAACGATCTGTTCGGTTCCTCATTGCTTTAAGGGTTTGAATGGCACCGATCGGGCTGGTTTCATATCCTATCTCTTTAGCAGTCTGTATTTTTTCTTTTAATTCCTCTTGTCTTTCAGGGTTGAAAAGATTCGGGACGAGATCATCCACAAATGAATGCATCCCTTCTTTTTTGATCTTTTCGATGGAGGACAGCCTATTTTTCTTTGCTGCCTCACTGTCGGCAAGAGCGGTGGAATGGATGAGCCCGTATCCTTTTAATTTTTCCTTATATAACTCTGCAAAGGCGAGCGTGATATAACCGCCAAGCGAATGACCGAATAAATAGACATTTTCCAATTGCTTTTGATCCATGAAATAATGGATGTCTTTCGCCATATCTTCAATAGTGAATGCTGAGTCGCTTATACCTGATTGGCCGTGTCCTCTGAGATCGACTGTTATTACCCGGCAGGAGTCAAGTAAAGGAACCACTTCCTCCCAATATGAAGAACTTCCGCAGAATCCATGAAGCAGGATCACTGTCTCCTTCCCTTCACCCCGGTCTTGATAAGCCAGGTCGAACCCTCCAATGTGCTGCTTTTGCATACCATTTCCCCCTTTGTGGAATTTCTTATTACTTTTCCTCGGGTGACAGGTTTTTAAACAAAACTGAGATAGGCACAAATGCACAATCAGTTCATACATTAATATGAAAAGATCTGACCGAAAGGAGATACCTTCCATGCACAGCCATTTTTCAAACGACCCTTCCAAGAAAAAAGGGTTTGGAGATCTGATGCAGTCAATGAATGAATTCTTTCATGAAAAACCCATGAGGGGCATGCTGCAGAGTATTGATGACTTCTTCACCTCTGCCTCGAACCCTTTTAATTCCTTTCCTGTTGATTTTAAAGAAAATGATGACTATTACCTGATTACGGCAGAATTGCCTGGAGTTAAAAAAGAACAAATAAACCTGGAGGTATTCCCTAACTTTGTGACCATCACTGTAATGAATATGGAGCTATATTCTGAGGAGAATACAAAAAGCCAAGTAATTAAAAGAAAACAAACGATGAACAGAAGCAGCCGCACCATCCCGTTTCCATCAGTCGTAAATGAAAAAAATGTTAAAGCTTCTTACAAGGACGGATTACTGCAAATAAAAGTGGAGAAGCAATCCGGGAAAAGAATCAGCATTGATTAAATTAAATGACTGAAGAAATAAAGAGCAGCCTGGTTCAGCTGCTCTTTTTGTTATATTTTTATATCTTGAATATACCGCCAAGTCCTTTCACAAGTGAAGAGACCTGGTTTACTGCGCCCATCATCTGTCCTGCAGTATTCATCGCTTTGTTAAAATCGAATGAGCCATCCTGGGACTTGAAAGAGTTCATGATGCTGCCCACTCCGGATTTGGAAGGTTTCGCCATAAAGGAAGCCTTTGGATATGGATTAGCGTATCCCTGCTGCTGCATCGCTTTCATCTGATAGGGATTATATTCTTCATGCTGAAGAGGATTTTCAAAATATGGATTCGTATAACCTGTCTGGTACATTTGAGCGTTCGGACGCACAGATTCCGGTGAATATTGAACTGGCGAAGTATAGTACTGACCTTCTCCCTGGATTGGCAAGTTTGGTAAAGGCACCATATATTGATTGGCCGCCTGATGTGGATTTGGATAAGGAAAATACGGTGTCTGATAACGAGGTTGATATCGATATGAATTCATACTTAGCCCCCTCCCATTTTTTCGGTTACTACACAATATGAAAGTCTGGGTCATACGGTGAAAAAACAAGTCATTTTCTTTCGACAAGGCTGTTTTCTAAAAGTTTGTTGCTTTTCGGAAATTGGCTAGTAGCCTGAATGTTGCTTGTGGACGTGCTCTTTTCGAATTCAAGTTTATACGACAGGTGTACAGACATCAGAAAATACCCAAGTTCCGGTATTCTCTTGTGTGTAAAGCAACAAAGTATGCGAAAAGAGCTTTCGACAAAGACCACAAAAAATGTCGGAAGTTACATTATTCTAATAACTTAAAGAAAACGTTTTCTATGTTAGGATAATGAATGAAGAGTGATAATAACTTGAAAGTATCGGGAGGAATTCATATGAACTTTAGTGAATTGTTAAAACAGTTTGAGAGTCAAAAACAGCAGCAGTCAGCCGATGGCCTGGAGCTCCTCATGTTAACAAAAAAACTATACATTTCAAACGAAATTTCTCTGCAAAACTATAAAGAACTCGTAAGGGAAATCAATCTGAGCTATGGTCACGCCATTCCATCATTATAAGTTATTATTGATTGGTCCTGAGACTGAGGTAAATGTATTCCTATCTAATTAAAAGCCAAACGTATTCTTCCTCGATCTGATGAATACGTTTGGCTTTTTTTATTTGCATTTGTATTTTCTTTTTTTAATTTTTCCAGCGATTGATTGGAATGCAAGACGAAGACTCCTGCGGGAAGAGTAGCTGATGTGAGACTAGTCTAGCTGCGGGGCTTTTCTTCCCGCAGGCTTGCCGAGGAGGCTCACGGGCTACCCGCGGAAAGCGAAGTCTTGCACGGAAATCATTAGCGGTGTAGAAAATCCAACCTTTTATTCATCAACCAGATTATCCAGAATGGTTTGAAGTACATAACGAACGGATTGATGATGGCTGACAAATCTGTTATAACTCGACTCAGGAAAGAAACAATGCACAGACAGCATTTCAATATTGTCATAAGTATTGGAGACCTGAGGCGGGTGTAGATACTTCGGCCGCTCCGTTTCGATCCAGCTGAGAGAAAGTTCCTTCCACCTGTCATTCCTGTCTTTGACTTCATCTGCAAAAGGCTTGACTTCCTTATAGAAGTCACCCTTCTCCCCTGTTTCCCGGCGACTTTTGTATTCATCCATCATCTTTTCGACTAAAGCAATCAAATCTTCAGTCACAGAAATTAACTCTTTCATAGTAAACCTCCAGGCAGGTAAGACAAAAATAAAAGTAGCAATTAAATGCTACTTATAATAGTAAGTTTATGATGTCTTATACGATAATTCAAGCTTTCTGGTCATAAACGAATGTTCTCTCCTATTAAGGAAGGTTTCCGCCCTGCTCTCCGCGGCTGCCATCCGGCCCTCGAGCTCTTCAATTTTTTCAGCCAGCTTCGATTTTTCAGCCTGCTCTTCCATTGATACCCGGTCATACACGCTCTGTTCGAGCTGATTCAGGCTTTCCTCAATTTCAGCTAACTTTAACATAATATCTTCTTTTGGAAGCATATTTCTTCCCCCCGGCATTTTGGATTTAGGTAAAGTATTCTCCTTTTTTAAATCATTCCCTTCACCCCTGACAAAACTAGAAGCGTTTCGTCAAAGAAAGTGCATTTAGGACAACCGCATGATTATTTTTCGACAGCCTCTGAATAAAACTGATGAGAGCTCAAATAATAAAAGCGGAGGTGTTCATAATGAAAACTCAAAACAACAAAAACACAAAACAGCCGACTGAATCCAATCAGCATCAAACCAAAGCATCAAAAGGAAACCCAAAACTAGAAGGCGAAAACAGGCCTTCTACTTAACAAAAGCGGAGGCGGCTCGCTCAGCCCCGACAAGCATAAGATGAATGGGCTGTGAAGGCGTTCTTTGCCTTCATGGTCCATTTAGCTTATGACCTCGAGGGGCTAGCCGCCGGAGCTGGATGATAATAAAAGCGCAGGGGCTTTACTCAGAGGCGTGTGGCATAAGGCGAACCCGTCCAAGAAGGCGTTCTTTGCCTTCTTGGACGGGTTCGCCTTATGACCTGTGCCTCTAAGCCCTGGAGCTGGATGATACAAAAGCGCAGGCGGAACGTACAGCCTCTCATAAGAAAAAAACTGCCGGATCAATCATTGCCGGCAGTTTTTTTCTTTTTCTTAAACAATGATTTCAGACGCGCTACCCTCTTCATTTGTCCTTGTTTCCGGAAAAACCATTTAGTCAACAGGGGTTCCTCAGGCATTTCAGGCTCACTATACCAAGACTTCCTCAACTTAGCGGCGCTCGACCAGTCTTCCTGGATGCCCCAATGGTGGGTGACTTTATCATACACCTCCGGGAGCGAGGGGGTATTTGTCCTCGCCAGGTAAGGTGCGCAAAAAACTTCATAATCCCTTCTCGATCCCGTTGGCGTTACATTGATGGCAAAATCATAAAATGCTGGATGATATTTTTCATGAAACAATATTCGATAAAGGATGTTCCCCAGCTTGATCCGGTCATCCACATTCCTGAAATCATGCACACTTGCCCCGAAGAGATCGCCGTTTCTGTTCGGGAACACGACAGAGCAAAAATGGAGATGGTCCTCAATAAAGAAAAGACCTGAGCGGAAGACCTTCTCTTTATAAACTGGATGATCGATCACCGGCTTCTGTATAAGGTTCTGTTCATTAATAATTTGAGACTGGACAAGCTTCGTACCATCCCTGCCCTCCCAAAAATGTTCCCATTCTCCCTGGATAAATTCAGACACATGAAATTCCTTTAAAAGATGAAACATTTTCTCTTCATTTAACGTCGAATAATGATAGATAAGAAGTTGGGGGAATGCATCCTGAAAAATGGTCCAATTCGCTCGTTCATATGTCATAAAGAGACTCTTCCTGGTTTCGGGATTCAGCAGGGCCTTAAATGTTCTTCCTTCTAAATCGGTCATATTCCACCCTGCGTTTCTTGAGACCATCGATGCGAGAAAAGCCCATTTGATTTCGGGATGGAGGAGGAAAAAGTTTTGATAAGCGATGGTTCTTGTAATATTATCTTGATTGTAATAATCGACTAACCCTTGTAAAAAATCAATCCAGTCCCGATCACGTTTAAATTCTGAAATATAGGGTAAAAAGCGATAGGTATTAGTGAATTCATCCATTTTCTTTATTCTCCTTTAGTCATATCTTAAGGAATTTGTAATCAATTATTCACACAAAATGGAGTGGTTTCTGTTATGATATAGTTTAGTCTGCGAGGTGTATTCCCATGAAATTCCATTATCCCAATGGAAAAAAATATACTGATTCGAAATCATCTGCTAAAAAACCGAAAATCAAACAGGTTTCCTACAGTAACCGCGGGATGACACTGGAAGAAGATATCAATGAAACCAACGAATATTATCTCGTCCACAAATCAGCTGTCATCCATAAAAAACCCACTCCGGTCCAAATAGTGGATGTCCACTATCCGGCAAGGAGTGCAGCCGTCATCAAGGAAGCTTATTTCAAACAGCCGTCAACCACTGATTACAACGGGGTCTATAAAGGCAGATATATTGATTTTGAAGCGAAGGAAACGAAAAATAAAACTTCCTTCCCCCTTCAAAATTTTCATGAACACCAAATCACCCACATGGACAGTGTTCATGAGCAGGACGGCATCACCTTCGTATTGCTGAGGTTTTCACTGTCGGAAGAAGTATTTTTCCTCCCTTTCCAACCATTGAAGGTTTATTGGGACCGGATGAAAGACGGTGGCAGGAAATCAATCAGGAAAGAAGAAATCGAAGAAAGCGGGTTCAGGATCCCATTGGGACTGCATCCCCGGGTTGATTATTTAAAAATAGTCCATCAGTTATATTTTTAGATAGACCATTTATGAGATAATCTATAGTTTATCTCATAATGGGTAGTAGAAATAAAAACTTAGACAATACTAAAAAGACAGAAGATTGAAAGCGAGGAAACAAAATGGCTGGTCAATACAAGTCAAGAGAAGAGAAGCGTCTAGCCCAGCAGAAGTCTAAACCGAATAAAACCAAAAAAGGCTCTATGGTGAAACGTGTAATCATTTCATTATTTATTATAGGCATCATCGGTATGTTGGCTGGTGCAGGATTATTTGCATATTACGCATCCAGTGCCCCAAAGCTGGATGAAAAATTGCTTAAAGACCCGGTTGCATCAGAAATCTATGATATGAACGGCGAGTTAATCACGACTGTCGGGAAGGAAAACAGGGAATATGCCAACTTTGATGAAATTCCGCAGGTTATGCAGGATGCAGTCCTTGCAACAGAGGATAACCGCTTCTATAAGCATAACGGGATAGATCTGATCCGGCTTGGAGGTGCCGTCATCGCCAATGTCACCGGCGGATTCGGTTCGGAAGGTGCCTCTACGATAACCCAGCAGGTGATCAAAGGTTCATTCCTGAGCCCTGATAAGACACTGAAAAGAAAAGCCCAGGAAGCATGGCTCGCCCTCAAACTCGAGCAGGAATACACCAAGGAAGAAATTTTCGAGATGTATTTCAACAAGGTCTACATGTCCGGAGGGATCCACGGCATGGCGACTGCAGCAGACTATTACTATGGCAAGGAAATTAAGGACATCAAGCTCCATGAAGCAGCCCTGATTGCCGGACTGCCTCAGAGTCCCAACAATTACAACCCATTCAAACATCCTGAAAAAGCTGAAAAAAGAAGGAATATTGTGCTGTCCCTCATGGCCCAGCATGGAAAGATCAGTGAAAAAGAAAAAGAGGAAGCCCAAAAAATCCCGATTACAGAAGGATTGGTTTCCGAAGAGGAATTGGCAGCTGAAAACGGAAATAAATACCCTGCTTACGTCGATGCAGTCATTGATGAGGTCGAAAAAATGGGAGACTTCAACCTATTCTCTGATGGATTGAAGATCTATACTACCCTGGATACCAATGCACAAAAGCGTGTCGAGCAGATCCTTGCGGGTGAAGCAATCGACTTTGCCTACCCTGACAAAGAGGACGCCCTCATGCAGGCAGGGATTACACTGATGGATACCCAATCCGGTGAGATCCGCGCAATCGGCGGCGGCCGGAACACTGAAGAATCCGTCCAGAGGGGCTTCAATTATGCCATCGATACAAAACGACAGCCCGGCTCGACGATCAAGCCTCTGCTTGATTACGGCCCTGCAGTCGAAAACCTGAAATGGTCGACATATCACATCTTGAAGGATGAACCTTATAAATACTCAAATGGGGCTGAAATCAACAACTACGACATGCAGCATAAAGGTCCCATCACGATAAGAGAAGCGTTATGGGATTCACGAAACGTAACGGCCCTCAAAGCATTCCAGGAAGTCGGTGAAGAAAAAGCCGAGGAATTCGTAAACGGACTTGGACTTGATTTCGACCATTACTATGAATCCGCATCAATCGGTGCCGTTTCACCAGGTATGAATTCTGTACAGATGGCCGGTGCATATGCAGCATTCGGAAATGAGGGGGTGTATAACAAGCCTCATGCAGTTAAAAAAGTTGTCCTCCGTGACGGTGAAACAGAAATTAAGCATGATGATAAACCGAAACCTGCAATGAAGGAATATACAGCCTATATGATTTCAGATATGCTGAAGAGCGTCATCGATCATCCAAGGGGAACAGGTGCGTATGCAAAAGTCCCTGGACTTCCGATGGCAGGAAAATCCGGTACAACCAACTATGATCAAAAGACGCGTGAAGCTAACAATATTCCGAAATCACACGCTCCGGATTCATGGTTTGTCGGTTATACAACCAATTATACGGCAGCAGTGTGGACTGGATTTGATCAGCAGAATAAAAATTCATTAAGTCCGGCAGACCGCCACATTGCACAATTTATCGTCAAAGATTTGATGGGGTATGTTCATGAAGGTGTAGACACAGCCGACTTCAAGAAACCTGACAGTGTTGTGGAAGTTCAGGTCGAAGAAGGAAGCAATCCGGCAAGACTGCCTAGTGACTACACGCCTGATGATAAGATCATCACGGAGCTATTCGTAAAAGGAACCGAACCGACAAAGGTTTCAAAAGAATACGATAAACTTGATGCTCCGAAAGGCCTGAAAGGCAAATACAATAAAAAAGACAAGACGATCACCCTTGCATGGGATTATGATAAGAAGAAAAAAGACGGCGTTACATTTGAAGTTTCCGTATTGATTAATGGAGCTGACAAACAAACGCTTACGACCACAGATAAAAACGGCCTGAACGTGGAAAACATCACATCCTCCGGTACATTTACTTTCGAAGTGGTTGCCATTAAAGGCGACGAGCGAAGTGACCCTGCAACCGTGGATGTAAATGTAAAAGGCGAAAAAGAAGATAAAAAAGAAGATAAAAAAGAGAATGAAAACGGCCAGGGAAATGAAGATGGCCAAGAAAACGAAAATGGTCCGGGCAATGGTCAAGATGACAACGGTACTGGAAATGACCAAGGCGGTGACGGCGGAACCGGTGATGAAGGTGACGGTACTGGTGGAGATGGTACCGGCGGCGGTGACGGCGGTACCGGTGAAGGAGACGGAACAGGTGGTACCGGCGGCGGTGACGGCGGTACTGGTGAAGGAGACGGAACAGGTGGTACCGGCGGCGGTGACGGCGGTACTGGTGAAGGAGACGGAACCGGCGGTACTGGAAATGACGGCGGTACTTCTACCGAATCGTCCCCTGGTTTATTCAATCAATAGAAATAAAGGAAAGGCAGCCGGGAGATTCCCGGCTGCCTTATTTTTTGTTTTTATTCAAATGGCGCATCGCCCTGTCCTTCGCAAACTGTTTATGTTGTTCCTGAAATAAACTTGCCAGCTGCACATAGGAATGATAAAGGTGAGGGTTTTCCTTGATGAATGACAGTCTCTCTTCAATATTTACCGGTTTAAGAGAGAGATCCTTTATTTGCAACTTCCATCCATTTAATACTACAGGATGGGAGTTACCCCAAAACAGAATCATATAAAATAAAGCAATGCCTTTTTTCATGAGAACCTGTGCAGTGGCATCACGTGATTTGAAGCGTTCCTTCAGCATCCCCTGCACTTCATTCCAGGCGGCCAAAACTTCACTTACTGAATGTTCCTCATGATCCCAGGGAAAATCATTCCGCTCTTCCCCACTGTAAAATAGTATTTCCTGAGCAAAAAAATTCCCTTCTTCCAAATATCGGTCAGGATTTAATACCACTTCATTTTTCTCAAAGAAAAAGTGATCAGACAATTTCACAGGGAGAATCATGCGTACGGCTGTCATATCTTCTCCTTTTTCTTCATGCGCTTCTGTCCCTCACGGCATAAGTCTAGGAGTGGACATACATCACACTGAGGCGATTGTGCCTTGCAATGGTATCTTCCGAAGAAAATTAAGCGATGGTGGGTTTCAGACCATTCATCTCTGGGGATCTTTCCCATCAACGTCTTCTCTACTTCAAGTACACTGTCCTTCCATCTGCAGATACCCAGCCTCTTACTAACCCTCTCTACATGAGTATCGACTGCAAGCGCAGGTTCCCCGAAGGCTACAGACACGACAACATTGGCTGTCTTCCTCCCTACCCCCGGCAGTTTGACCAGTTCTGAATGTTCTTTTGGTACTTCCCCGCCATATTCCTTTAAAAGAATTTCACACAATTTCTGTATGTTCTTCGCTTTATTTCGGTAAAGTCCGATGGAGCGAATGTCCTGCTGCAGTTCTTCAAGCGTGACTTCAAGGTAATCATGTGGTGTCTTGTATTTTTCAAAAAGCCCTTTCGTTACTTTATTCACTAACGCATCTGTACATTGAGCGGAAAGCAGTACGGCAATCACTAACTCGAAGGGGTTTTCATGGCGCAGTTCGCAATGCGCGTCGGGAAACATTTTTCTCATTTCATCCAGGCAAATATGTATCTGTTTTTTATTCAGCACTTTTATCTTCTCCTCACTCTCATACTATGCACTATCATTCAGTATACACGATTAAAGGGACTGTCCCCAGTTTGGGTGCAGTCCCTTTGTACGTATACATTATTGTTCCAGCCAATTATAAAAAGGTACTGACTTCCTCTTAGGCGCCGCAGCGTCATTTTGAGTCTGTGGTTTCTGATGCGGCCTGAACTTTTGACTTTGACTACGTGCATCTTCTATCGTTTTGACACCGTTCTTTTTCCACTCAAATAGAATCCTGTCGATGTATCTGAAATTCAGCTTTCCGGAAATGACCGCTTCCCGGAGTGCAGCCTTGATGATCGTGGAATTATGTTCATCCTGGTCAAGCCACATACTGAGTGTCTCACATTCAAGCGGTGAAAGCGGACGGCCGAATTCCTGTTCGAAAATAGAATAGATGTCAGCTTCTTCTTCCATTGATTTTTGCATCTGTTTCATCTTCGAAGTTTGGATGACAAAGTCAGCAAGCTTCTCCCATAAAGGGGCAAGCGAGTATTTTTCGAAAAGGATCCCGTCAGGAGAAGATCCTTCATCAATCGTCAGGAATTGCTGCTGTATCAGTTTTCTTAAGATGGAGGAACAGTATTCTGCAGAAATGCTCATATGTTCCGAAAGATCCTCCGGTGTCGGAAAGCTGTTCCCTTTTTCAATTTGTCCGTAGATATGAAGAAGCAGGACAAATTCGGATTCATTTAATCCGAGGGTATGATAATTTGTCAGTAATAATTGCGGGATATTCAGTGTCCCTTCTTCGATCCAGGACACCATTAGTTGTTTATAATCCATATACGGCACACCTCACCTTTAAGTATATCATGCTTATTATCTATGTCGATATGGATGTGTTCAGAAGAATTATTTAACACTTTTTAATCATAGTACATTGAATACCGCAGTTGATTTCCGTGGATGACTTCGCTTTCCGCGGGCGGCCGGTGAGCCTCCTCGGCTACGCCTGCGGGGTCTCACCTGTCTCGCTTTTCCCGCAGGAGTCTACGTCTTCCACTCCAATCAACTGCTAGATTCACTAAAAATGAAAGTACAGTATAAAATCGTCAAAAAAGATAAATACAGATAATAAAAAGCTGACTTTGTGTTGCATTCTGCAACAATAAAGTCAGCCTAATATTAACTCCTTATGGGTACAGACGGTTTAGGAGGCGTGGGAATGGGATTGTTTCTCTTACGTGTTCCACTCCGCTGATCCATGCTACTGTGCGTTCAAGTCCAAGACCGAATCCTGAGTGAGGGACAGAACCGTATTCCCTCAGCTCCAGATACCACTTATATGCATCTGACGCCAATTCATGTTCTTCGATGCGCTTTTTCATTAGTTCTGCATCGTGGATCCGTTCAGAACCTCCGATGATTTCCCCGTAGCCTTCAGGAGCGATAAGGTCTGCACAAAGCACTACATCATCACGATCAGGGTCGGGCTGCATGTAAAACGGCTTCAAGGATGTCGGGTAATGAGTGATGAATACAGGTTTATCATAGGTTTCAGCAATCGCTGTCTCATGCGGTGCCCCGAAATCATCTCCCCATTCGATATCGTCGAATCCTTTTTCGTGCAGTAACTTGACCGCGTCATCATAAGTGATTCTGGGGAATGGTGCTTTGATTTGTTCCAATTTGGACGTATCTCTTCCCAAACGGTCCAACTCAAGCTTACAGTTTTCAAGGACAGATTGGACGATATAAGAAACATATTGTTCCTGAACTTCCAGATTGTCTTTAAAATCGTAGAAAGCCATTTCAGGTTCGATCATCCAGAACTCGATAAGATGACGGCGCGTTTTGGATTTTTCAGCCCTGAATGTCGGCCCGAAAGAAAATACTTTTCCAAGAGCCATGGCAGCTGCTTCCATATATAGTTGTCCACTTTGAGAAAGATAGGCATCTTCGTCAAAGTACTTGGTTGCAAACAATTCCGTCGTT
The DNA here is from genome assembly GCF_001456935.1 of [Bacillus] enclensis. Classification (GTDB taxonomy): domain Bacteria; phylum Bacillota; class Bacilli; order Bacillales; family Bacillaceae_B; genus Rossellomorea; species Rossellomorea enclensis. The sequence continues at coordinate 821,394 of NZ_KQ758482.1, forward strand.
CCTTCAGGAGCACTGCCTGTAAGGATTGGCGGGTCGACTTTGACAAACCCTTCTTGATTGAAGAATTCATACGTAGCCCTGATGATTTCATTACGGATTTTCATCACTGCATGCTGCTTGCGGGAACGAAGCCATAAATGACGGTGGTCCATAAGGAATTCAGTACCATGCTCTTTTGGTGTGATTGGATAATCCACCGCTTCATGGATGACCTCCACTGATTTCACCTGTAATTCATAACCAAAAGGTGAACGGGAATCTTCAGATACAACTCCTGTCACATATAAAGACGTTTCTTGAGTCAGAGATTTTGCTTTTTGAAAAATTTCTTCTTCGACTTCGCTTTTAACTACAACTCCCTGAATGAATCCAGTTCCATCACGGAGCTGAAGGAATGCAATTTTACCACTTGAACGTTTGTTGGCAAGCCAGGCACCGATCGTAACCTCTTCACCAACAAACTTACTTACTTGAGAAATTGTTGTTTTCACGATTTTTTCCCTCCAAAAAAAACTAACACGCTATATGTATCGTACTATATTATACAGTTCGAGATACATTGTCGCAATAGATAGGCTGAATCAGGCTTATACCAATGCAAAGGGCAGAACGTGAAATACGACCTGCCCCAGTTGTGTTATTGACTTTTCTTTACAACGAATTCATGTATTCTTTCAATTGCCTGCTCCATGGATTCAAGGCTGGTTGCATAGGATAAGCGGATATTATCCTCAGAACCAAAGCCCGAACCCGGGATGACGGCAACTTTTGCATCTTCTAACAGCGCTTGAACAAAAAGATCAACACTATCATAACCAGTGATGCGTGCTGCTTCCTTTACGTTCGGAAACAGATAAAAAGCACCTTGAGGCTTGATGCAGTCAAACCCAGGTATATTGTTCAGCTTTTCGAAGACGATATTCAATCGCTCCTCAAATGATTTTCTCATGTCCTCCACGGGTTGTTGATCTCCCATGTACGCTGCTACGGCACCATATTGGGAAGTGGTCGTCGGGTTCGATGTTGAATGGCTTGCCAGATTCGTCATTGCCTTGATGACTGTTTCATTCCCCGCAGCATAACCGATTCTCCAGCCTGTCATCGAATGTGATTTTGAAACACCGTTTATGACGATTGTCTGCTCCTTGAGTTCTTCGGAAATCTCCGCAATGGAAGTATGAGTATTTCCGTCATAAACGAGCTTTTCATAAATTTCATCAGAAACAATGAGTATATTTTTTTCTAAACAGATTTGACCGATCGCCTTCAACTCTTCAGCAGAGTAAATCATGCCGGTTGGATTGCTTGGGGAATTGATGATGACCGCTTTTGTTCTTTCCGTAATCGACTCTGACAATTGCTCAGGTGTGATTTTATAAGAGTTTTCCTGTTTTCCTTCCACAATGACAGGGTTTCCTCCCGCAAGCTTAACTTGTTCAGGGTAACTTACCCAATAAGGAGTTGGAATGATTACTTCATCCCCATCGTCCAGCAATACTTGAAATAAAGTATAAAGTGCATGCTTCGCACCGCTTGTCACGATGATTTCTGCAGGTTTGTAAGCCAGGTTCTGATCTTGCTTGAATTTGCTGATTACAGCTTCTTTCAGCTGGGCAGTACCACCTGAAGGCGTATATTTTGTATGTCCTTCAATCAGTGAATCATATGCAGCCTGGATGATATGCTTCGGTGTATTAAAGTCAGGTTCACCTGCTCCCAAACCGATTACATCGATACCCTGGGCTTTCATTTCCTTCGCTTTCGCTGTGATCGCCAAGGTAGTAGAAGGTGTTAGTGCACTCACTCTTTTCGCTAAAGATACTTTCATCGATGGGTTCCTCCTAATAACTTATAGGTTTTCTATCTTTTTCCACCATTCCCCGTTAGAGAATAGAAGATAAAAATAGTTTAAATTCTTCTGTTTATCCAAGTATGTGATCTCCCATACAGGGCCTACGGATTCATGACCTAATCGTACGGATAATATTTCTTCAGGCTGCTTTTCATCTTTTAGTTTATTAACTGCCTGTTCTTTCGTAATACCATCAGCCCATTTTCTTACGATTATTTCCCCTTTTTTCTTAGGAACGAATGCAACCGTTTTTTCATCATTTTTATCTTCTCCTGTGACCACGGTGTAAGATTTTGCTCCGTGATAAATCGTTGTTTTCTCAATTTTTTCCATTGCTGTCTCATTCAGCACCCGTGTGGACGCTTCATCAAATTCTTTCTTTACCGGCCCTCGGGCACTGTGATAGAGAAGAATGGACGAAATACCAATAAGAATGACCGCTGCAGTGATAATAATTGTAATCCACTTTTTCATTTACAACCCTCTTTATGTACGATAAATGGTCAGTACAGCCTGACTTTGATCTTCGGGATCCAGGGCCAGACCAAACATGTAATCATCTTTTTTCAATGTCCTGTTCAAGGCATCCACTACTTTATATAAATCGTCTGTGTACGAAATCTTAACTGTGGAAAGAATTTCAATTTTGCTCTCCAATGCATTACCCTCCTTCTACACATCAGCCGCTTCCCAAGATGTTGGGCATAGCCGTCATGATCTCTTCTCCTTACTAAACACTACAGACATTATAACAACATTCCCGCCGGATATGGTAGACAGAAACACAAAAAACTTTATCCCTATAGTTTTTCATCGAAAGCTGACCCTGGGATCAGCTTTCATTGGGTTGTTCTTTGAATGCACCGTCATCTTGTTCAAAGGTAAGTACTTCATAATTACTTTTGTTGAATTTTATCGTGATCAAGCCGTGCTGGCCGGTAAGGTAGAGGTCGATCCACGCTTCATTGATTGCCTCAAGGAGGTCACCATTCAGCAATTTCTCTTTCGAACGATACAGAAGTGCAGTCTGGGGATCGATATGCTTGATGAGCGGGTCTGAAATGCATTCTGTCTTTGAGTGGAGCGGTATTTTGACAATGTTCACATTTTTTAAAGGCTTGGTCATGAATACCCCTTCTGCATGCTTGGACTGTGAACTCAGCCAAAGGAAGCGGTGATTGAAGAAAGTAAGCGAGAAATCAAGTCCTTCCTGTTTTTCATTGCCGTCATGGATCACTTCTAGATCCAGTTCCGGAGACAACCGATAACGATCCCCTTCTTTCAAACTTTTCAATTCGGCCATTTCAGCTTCCATAAGCGGTTCAGAAAAGGAGGCTCCTGCCATGATTTCAGCAATTGAATATTTCTTCCTGAGTTTCAGAAGTGTATCCTCATAGATTTCAACTTGCTCCGTGATGATGACCGCTTTTATTTCATTAATGTTGATTTGATCCAGATAGTAGTAAAGTTCTCTCACTTGGCTACGGGGACCGGTGTTAATCAAATAATTGTCACCTGCAGCTAAATGAAGGACGGCCACCTCTCCGCTTTTTAAAGGAAGAAAGCTGATCGCGTATTCATTTTCTGCCAGGTTAAGGTCCAATTCCGGTACTTTTATTCCGTGAACGGGCGGTGAAAATAAAAGAAACAGCAGTAGTGCGGATATTACCCCTTTCATAATTCATGCCTCCAGTTTTCATCTATCCTCTATTTTGCGTTAAAGGATGGAATTTAACCAGAACGGAGGGAACGGAAGAATAAAAGCATTATACAATAAGACGAACCCGCTCCTGAAACAGGGGCAGGTTCGTCTCCAATTTTTTTACAACCAATCTTCTATCAGCTCAATCAAATCGTATAGATCTCCTTCTTTTACATTCATGGAAGGAATTGATTCGATGAAAGCATTGCCGTAGCGGGTCGTCTTAATTCGGCGGTCATACACGATGATGACACCTCTGTCGCTGCTTCTTCTTATCAATCTTCCCACACCCTGCTTGAAGCGGATAATTGCTTCAGGCAGTGAATGAGCTGAAAAAGGATTTTTCCCCTGTGCTTTCAGAAGTTCAGATTTAGCCTGGATCACAGGTTCGTCCGGCGGTGAAAATGGAAGTCTCACCAGTGCAAGGCATGAAAGATCTTCCCCGGGGATATCCACCCCTTCCCAGAAAGAACTGGTGCCGAACAGGATCGCTTTATCGAACCGCTGGAAATTTTTCGTCAGCCTTGTCCTGCTCCCCGACGTGATTCCCTGGGCCATAAGGATATAATCTTCAAGCAAGCCGCTTTCCTTCATTAGTTCGTACGTTTTTCTCAGCATATCATAAGAAGTGAAAAGAATGAGCATCCTGCCTTTAGTGGCCTCGGCCACTCCAATTAAATGAGAACTGATGGATTCGATATACTCTTCATTTGAAACTTGCTGAATCTCAGGCACATCATTTGGTATGAATAAAGTGGCTGACCCGGCATAATCAAAGGGGGAAGATAGCTTAAGCTGTTTAATTTCCTCCGTGTTCAGCCCTACTTCATTCAGGAAGTAATGGAACGATTCACTGACAGTCAATGTCGCAGAGGTCAATACAATACTCTTCTTTTTTGTAAAAAGCTCTTCCTTTAAGTTCCGCGCCACTGCGACCGGCTGGGCCTGAATGATCAGACTGTTCGGGAGCGAGCGGGTATCACCGTCGAGCCACAGTACATAATCCGTCATTTCTTTAAGGAACACCGTGCGGAAATGTTGATGAAGATCATCCCATTCGACTAAAAAGCTGTAGAACTCTTCAACCAGCGCTTTTTCACTGTCTTTTAGTTTTATCTTTTTCTTTTTTATTGAATCGAGGATATCCTGAAATTCCCTTTCTATCGTCTTCATCCCTGAAATGACCCGTTCCATCGCCATATGGACAGGCTGCCAGTTCCTGCTTTTTTTCATCTCATCTGAAATTCTAAGCTGTATTTTCTGGGCACCAGTTCTTTTCTTAGCATGCTTGACGAATACATTCGCAAGGACAGACATAGCTTCTTCAAGGTCCTGATAAAATTGATGCACTAAAGCATCAATTTCAAATAAATGACGATTGCTTTCTATTTCGTATGCATTCATAAGACTGGATAGTCTTTCGAATAATTGATTCTGTTCAAGAGTCCCGAGCTGTGAAGTCGTGAATTTAATAGAGAGATAATCCAACACGATTCCCAAATGCTGTCTGGCCGATTTTTCCAAATGATGTGCTTCATCGATGACTAAATAATCAAAGGCGGGTATCAGATTCCCGTGATTGATGATATCCGAAAGCAGCATCGAATGGTTTGTGATGATGATATCTGCCGTCTGGGCACGTTTTCTCGCATTCAGATAAAAGTCTTTCGTGACCCAGGGATCTTTACTGTGAGGAAGATGCCACCCGTCATGCCGCAGCCTGTTCCAAAATAACTGCCCGCCTGAGGTAAGGTTCAGTTCATCGACATCACCGGTTTCAGTCCCCGTCAGCCATACCAGGATCTGCATCTTCGTCAATATGACGTCATATTGGGGATCCTCTTCCCTGAGTGATTGTTCAAATTTGAATAAGTTTATGTAGTGATTCTTCCCTTTCAACAATACTGTCTGAAACGTGAATGGACTGATTGTTTCGAGAAGCTTAATTTCCTTTTGCAGCAATTGTTCCTGCAGCTGGGTGGTAAAAGTGCTGATCACCACTCTTTCACCAGACTGTTTGGCAAAATGCAGTGATGGCCATAAATATCCCAGTGACTTCCCGACACCCGTACCTGCTTCGATCACGAGGTGCTTACCTTCAGCGAATGATTCCTTAACTTCATTCATCATCTGAATTTGTACATTTCTTTTCTCATATGAAGAAACATGCTTTTCCATGCTTTTCGTAATATCAAATTCAATTTCATGAAAGCTATCGGAACATGATCCAGGATCACTTTTTGTTCGAAGGGCAATACCCCTGTATACCTCAAGTCCAAACTCGAGATCCTCGACATGCCTTTGCTTTTGAGAAACGATTTCATCAAAGAGTAAAGACAAGTCACTTTTGAGGTGCACTGAAAGCGTCCTAAGCTTCTCCAGGGTAACAAGCGGGAGACCATGGAGTTCTTGAATGAAATGAAGCAGAATCTCAGCCGTAACATAGGCATCGCTGTCAGCCTGATGCGGTCTGACATGGCTCAATGAGAGTGTATTTGAAAGCTCTGTAAGCTTGAAGCTGTCAGCTGAAGGCATAGCAATTTTGGCCAGTTCAACTGTATCAAAAGCAGGGCCTGCAAAAGGGTTATAGCCCGCCTCTTCAAGTTCTGCCTGTAAAAAAGAAAGGTCGAATGTTACATTGTGAGCGACAAACACACCGTTATCTAATATTTCCAGGATTTTGGGTGCAATCTCATCAAACATAGGTGCACCGCTGACCATTTCGTCATTAATTCCCGTAAGCTCCTCTATGAATGGAGGAATGGACTTGCCGGGGGAAACGAATGAGGTGAATTGATCGGTGATCTTCCCATTTTCGATGATCACTGCCGATATCTGTATGATTTTCTCTCCTTTGCGGGGAGAGTTCCCTGTAGTTTCAAGATCCACTACAACTAATTTGAATGGGTACATGTTATTTCACTGCCTTTATATTTCCATCTTCGATAATAATCTATGATTTCTAGATAAGTGTACCACAATTTATTTCAGAAGGCTCATGATCTCATGATGGGTTAATCATTTAACAAATGAGTCCTGGATATAATAAATAAATCTGCTCCCTCAAGAGGTTGATTCCAAGAGATATTGGTTAAATTTTATGACAACCCTACATAGAGAAGCGATTTTGACTTATCAACTTACTTGATTTCCTTATCACCGCTATTGATTTCCGTGCAAACGCTGCAAACGGTTTTATATAAGGATAAGTTTATTCAATTTCATTCTAAAAAAATGGGTTGTAACTTAATTTATTCGGTCTTGAGCCTCTCTTTTCTTAATAGGAACAGAAGATTAGAATTCGACAAGAAGTTAATAATCTTTACTGTGAATTGGCACGCTGATATTGGTGATTTTTTTCTTTTATCTATCTGCCTCTGAGTAAAAATCTCAGGTCTTTTACTTCAACCTACACCTAAAACCAAAAGAGAAGCAACGCTATTCTTCTAGACTAAGTTTTCGTCCTTAACCGCTGGAATCGGCGCCTTACTGAATGTAAATTGGATCAGAAAAAAACGAACTAACTTGAAGTCTTAAATTCAAGTTAGTTCGTTTTTATTGAAGCTCAAACACTTTTGTCGGGACACTTCCAAGTTATGAATATACCGTTGCTTCGGGTTCGGTGCCGATCATTTCAACGATTTGGTTGTTTTCGTTCATGATCGCCACTTTAGGGACATGGCTTTTCACCTGTTCTTCTGCTATCAGTTTGTAGGAAATGATGATGACGACATCCCCTTTTTGGACAAGCCTGGCCGCTGCTCCGTTCAGGCATATGACGCCGCTTCCCCTTTCCCCCGGTATGATATAAGTCTCAAGTCTTGCACCATTGTTGTTGTTGACGATCTGGACTTTTTCATTTGCCATCATATCCACTTTATCAAGGATATCTTGATCGATTGTGATGCTGCCTACATAATCCAGGTTTGCTTCTGTCACACGTGCTCTGTGAATTTTACCATTCATCATTGTTCTAAACATGCTGATTTCCCCTCTTCATTCAATAAAATGATGATGTTATCAATTAACCTTGCTTTCTCGAATTGTACTGCAACTGCTATGATCACCTCGCCTGTCAAATCGTCTACAGGGGAGAGCTGTGGAAAAGAATAAGCTTCCACATATTCGACTTTTCCTGAGGTCTCATTTTGAAGGATGTCCCTCACCTTTATAACGACAGCGTCCACACTCATTTTCCCGGACTCGATCATCTGCGCCGCTTCTTTGAGACTCTTATAAAGGACCGGTGCTTCCTTTCGTTCACTTTCAGACAGATAGACATTACGTGAGCTCTTTGCAAGACCGTCCTCTTCCCTCACCGTAGGGACCCTCACGATTTCCACAGGGAAGAAGTAATCTTCAACCATACCTTCCACTACAGCAATCTGCTGTGCATCCTTCAGGCCGAAATAGGCTCTTGACGGTTGTACTAAATGAAACAGCTTCGCCAAAATGGTGACGACTCCGTCAAAGTGACCCTCCCGTTTCTTTCCGCAAAGCACATCAATGCGCTTATGCACGGTCATGGTGACGGATAATTCATCAGGATACATTTCTTTAGCGTCCGGAATGAATAAGATGTCTACGCCTGCATTTTCTGCGAGTTCCCGGTCACGGTCAATATCCCTCGGATACCGATCGAAATCTTCGTCCGGACCGAACTGCAATGGATTCACAAAAATGCTCATGACCACAACCTCATTTTGTTTTCTTGCCTCATCTGCGAGGGTGAGGTGGCCTTCGTGGAGGAATCCCATCGTTGGTACAAAACCGATGGAGCCGACTGAATCTTTATGCTTTTGAATTTCTTGGCGCAGTATATTCATGCTTGTAATGATCTTCACTTTTTACTACCCCCGTAAAGCATTTGCAATTCCTCTTCCTTCATTGTGAAAGAATGCTGTTCTTCAGGGAAGGATCCTTCCTTTACATCTTCTATATAGTTAACGATGCTGGCATTGATCGTTTCAGCGAGGTTGCTGTATTGTTTGACGAACTTCGGAACCCTGCCGACACCATACGTGATGAGATCATGAAAGACCAGGACCTGGCCGTCCGTGCCGCTGCCTGCACCGATCCCGATGACAGGGATGCCGACTGCATCTGTTACCTCTTTTGCCAGCTGTCTGGGTACGCATTCAAGGACAATGGAGAATGCCCCGGCTTCTTCGCACTTTTTCGCATCTTCAAGCAGCATCTGAGCTGTATGGGCAGTCTTGCCCTGTACTTTGTATCCTCCCAGGACACCTACAGATTGAGGAGTCAATCCTAAGTGTGCCATCACAGGAATTCCGGCCTCCGTCATCGCTTTGATCCGATCGATCACGCCCCCGGCACCTTCTACCTTGACGGCATTCGCACCGCTATCTTGGAGGATTCGCGCCGCAGTACGCAATGTTTCCTCCCTGGAAAGGTGATAAGTCATAAAAGGCATATCCGTGACGATGAACGTGCTGGGCGCCCCTCTTCTCACAGCTTTCGTATGATGGATCATATCCTCCACGGTGACAGGAATTGTTGAATCATAACCTAAAACCACCATCCCGAGGGAGTCACCGACCAAAAGCAAATCAATGCCTGCTTCTTCAGCCAGCTTCGCACTTGGATAATCATAAGCCGTCAGCATCGTGAGTTTCTCGTTTTCCCGTTTCATTTTTGAAAAATCAGTTGTCTGTTTCATTTTCTTCCTCCTTCTTTGCAGTCAGAGGTGACGAAACAAATATGAAAGCACTTTCATAAACACAAAGGCCTGTTTCAGCCTAATAAAAAAACCTTCTGAAAATGACAGAAGGATCCCAAGTGTCTATATTTGTTGTTTCGACCCTCTGTCCCAGTCCAATTTGGATCAAGGCAGATATTATTCAGTATTATGTTTCTTGCTTTTGTAAGGGTGCAGTTCTTTCGATACTGCCCATTCAAAATTATAACATAGAAAAACGGGATGGTATGAAGATATTTCTTCACTCATCCCGTATGATGACCTTTAAATATTCACTTCGATATCCGCTGAATAGATTCTATGAATAGTCCCTTCGCCATCTTCTATTTTCAGTACGCCTTCTTCAGTGATTCCTAAAGCAGTTCCCTCAATTGTACCATTGATCGTGCGCGCCCTGATTCTCTTTCCAATCGAGACGGCGTAGCTTTCCCACAGAAGTTTGATCGGTATGAAACCTTCCTTCATATAGAGTGAATACAATGATTCCATTTTTTCGAGTACGGTCTGCACCAGTTTAGCCCTGGACAGCCGCGCCCCTTTTTCAATTGCGAGCGATGTGGCAATCTGGCGGATTTCATCAGGAAAATGATCAATCGAATGATTCACATTCATCCCGATCCCGATGATGATGGAGTTTATTTTATCTGACTCTGCCTGCAGCTCAGTCAGTATCCCGGTAACTTTCTTCCCATCTATCAGGATATCATTCGGCCACTTGATTTGAGGATGCATGCCCGTTACTTCTTCAATCGCCTGCACTACTGCCACAGCGGTAATCAATGTGAATTGCGGCGCTTTTTGCGGCGGGAGATGAGGTTTCATGATCAGACTCATCCAGATGCCGTTTCCGGATGAAGAATGCCATTCACGCATGAGCCTCCCCCTTCCGGCAGTTTGTTCATCAGCGATGACAAGCGTACCTTCCACCGCCCCGCTGCCTGCTAAATCGTGTGCAATCTTTTGGGTGCTGGGCACCGATTCCTCGTAATGGATGGCTTGTCCCAAAGTCTTGGTGTTAAGGCCCAGGCGGATCTTGTTTTCAGTGACACTGTCCGGGGTATCAATGATCCGATAACCTTTTTTCCTGACAGCCTCCAATTTAAATCCTTCTTTTCTCAACTCTTCGATGTGTTTCCATATTGCGGTTCGGGAACATCCTGCAATTTCAGCCAGAGCCTGTCCTGATAGAAATTCACCATTGGATTCTGAAAATGCCTGAATCAGTTTTTTTCTGATGGATTGCATGTTTCCAGCCACCTCCTTATCGTATCATGATCATTTGGTATTTCTTCATTCAGTATTGCCTTTTCGATACCCTCGAGAGTTTCCTTGACCCAGGGACCACCGGCTTTTTCGGACCAATTCATAAGATCATTTCCTGTGACTTTCAGTTCCTTGCGATCCTTTATAGGAAGTGCTTTATATTTTTCCTGTAATGATTCAGTGGATGAATTCAAAGAATGGATGCAGTTGTACACTTTTTCAACATTGACCGCTCTCTCCAAACCTGAACGGAAGAGCAGCTCCCTCGTCCAGCCTTCTTTTATTCTTCTGGATAAAATATCCTTCTCCTTATTGCGTTCCTTGATCACCTTGGAAGGAAGCCTCCACATTTTCAAGAAGACAGAAGGATCAATATCCATACCAGCTGTTAAAAGCAGCCACATTTGATCGGTACTCAATTTTTTCACCAATGGAAGACCGGCTATTTTACGGATGGCTTCAGATTCTTCAGAAAGACCCGGCAGTTGTTTATATAGAGCAGACTCGATAAGAATCTCCAGCGCTTTATCCCTGTAATCCCCGCTGAGGGTCTTTTCAAATTCTATCGTTTTCCGCTCGATGGCGATATGGGACAGCAGATTCGAGTATGCCGTCAATGCCTTCCGGGTGCCGGTTTCAAGCTCAAAACCGAGTTGGCTCACAAAACGCACACCCCTCAGCATCCGTAAGGCATCTTCGGAGAACCTTTCTGCAGGCTCTCCCACTGTCCTGATTAATTTCTGTTTGATATCGTCCCGGCCATCAAATGGGTCATAAATGACACCATCCGCATCCATAGCCATGCTGTTCATGGTAAAATCCCTCCGCATGAGATCAGCTTCAAGCGACCGGATGAATTTGACTCGATCAGGGCGCCTGAAATCGCCATACCCTGATTCAGTCCTGAATGTGGTGATTTCGTATTCATTTTTCTTCTCGATGACCAAAATTGTCCCGTGCTCGATACCGATATCTGCTGTTCGCGGGAAGATTGATTTTATTTCATCGGGAAATGCCGATGTTGCAATGTCCACATCATTGATCGGCCTGCCAAGAAGGTAATCCCTTACGGACCCTCCTACGAAAAAGGCCTGATAGCCCGCCTGTTCAATTTTCTTTAAAAGGGGGATTGCATCCTGAAATATCTTCGGCAGCATGTTAACACCTTCTTCTCTCTAAAAACGTGATTGAAATATCTATACTAATTCCCTGTATATCTGCTCATATTGCCCCAGGATTTTCTTGGAATGGAATTTTGTCCTTGCTGTCTCAAGCGCATTATCAGAAAGAGTACGATGCAGTTCTTCATTACTCAGCAGGCCGATCGCTTTCGATGAAATTTCTTCTACATCACCCACTTTGCAGATATAACCGTTGAATCCTTCTTCAATCACTTCCGGGATGCCCCCGGTTTCCGTACCGATCGCAGGAACACCGCACGCCATGGCTTCAAGGGCGACGAGACCGAAACTCTCTTTCTCGGAAAGCAGCAGCTTCAGGTGGCTTATCGAGTAAAGTTCTTCGAGATTATCCTGTTTCCCCAGGAACAACACCCGGTCATTCAGACCTAATTCTTTCACTTGCCTGCATACGACGGTCATTTCCGGGCCGTCGCCTACCAGGAGCAATTTTGCCGGAATTTCTTTCTGGATAAGGTTGAATGAGGCTACAACATCTCCTACCCTTTTGACTCCCCTGAAGTTAGAGACGTGGATGATGACCTTCTCACCTTGGGCTATACCGTATTCTTTACGCAATTCACTTGAATCAACTGGCCTGTACACCCGTTCATCGATGAAATTATAAACTGTTTTAATCTCCTTATCAGGATGGATCAAATCATGGGTCTGGTCGACGAGTGCGTTCGAGACAGCCGTAACGACATCCGATTTCTCAATACCGAACCGAATGGCCCCTGTCAGTGACGGATCATAGCCGAGTACGGTTATGTCCGTCCCGTGGAGTGTCGTGACAATTTTCACGTCCCTGTCAGCCATCTGTTTCCCCAATATGGCACACACTGCATGAGGAATCGCATAATGTACATGCAGGATATCAAGATTTTCACGCTTAATGATTTCAGCCATCTTATTGGCAAGCGCTATATCATATGGAGGGTATTGAAAGACTGAATACTGATTGACCTCAACCTGGTGAAAATATATATTATGGTACATTTTGTTGATTCTAAAAGGGATGCTGGAAGTGATGAAATGAATTTCATGGCCTTTTTCCGCGAGCAGCTTTCCAAGTTCCGTAGCCACTACTCCAGATCCCCCAACCGTAGGGTAACATGTGATTCCAATTCTTAATTTCATACTTAATCTCCTATCAAGTCTTGATGCAGCAGAAGGGTATTATAGGAGAAGAATCCTTCAGCATAACGGACTCCGGCGTCTTTTCCCATCATTCTCTCCCTTGCTTCCACCGCTTCTATGTAATCATCTGTCAGGGGGGTGGCAACACCGTCTTTCCCCTTTGTGAATTGACTCTCATAAGCTCGGAGGCTTTGCAGCTTCGCTTCTATATGTTTCTCGATATCAATGACAAAATGAGGTTTATGAAAACCATTGATCATATAAAAGTAAAGCTTGGCAGGTTTATGAACCGGAGAAGATGGATTGTATTTTCGTATACCCGAAGAAAAATAAGCCTCCCTTACAAGCCTGGAAGCATTTCCATGATCGGGATGCCGGTCTTCCTCAAAAGGAGCAAATACCGCTTTCGGTTTATATTTCCTTATGACCTCAACGACTTTTGATATATGTATATCGGTAAGCAGGATGCCCCTGTCCGGTATATCCAGTGTCACTCTCTCCATTACACCAAGATGGCCGGCCGCAGCCAGTGCTTCCTTTTTCCTTATTGAAACTGAACCGTTTGAAGAAAGCTCCGCTTCAGTCAAATCACATATGACGATTCTTTTACCGGCTTCTGCATATTTAGCCAGTGTTCCGCCCATCCCTATTTCCACGTCATCGGCATGGGCGCCAAAGGCAAGGATATCTACTCGTTCGTCTGCCACTCTAATCCTCCCTTTCCTTTTTGACGCCTCTCCATTCAATATCCCCTCTTTCAAGCCCTTTAACCAATACTTCAGCTGTTCCCATATTCGTCGCCAATGGAACAGAATATACGTCGCATAGTCTTATAAGAGCTGAAACATCAGGTTCATGAGGCTGCGCTGTCAATGGATCCCGGAAAAACAGGATGAGATCCATTTTGTCATTCGCTATATAAGCTCCTATCTCCTGATCTCCACCCAGAGGACCTGAGCGGAAACGATGGACGGATAATCCGGTTTCTTCTGATATTCTCTTTCCTGTCGTACCTGTAGCAAACAATGAGTGTTTCTCTATAATCGGCTTGTATGCTAAAACGAAGCGGATCAAGTCATCCTTTTTTTTATCATGAGCAATCAAAGCGATATTCATTTGCTTCACCCTTTACTCCAGAATATTTTCCAACCCATACACGAGTGTATCCAGCTTCATGACAGTTTCGACAGATACCTTCACCCCCGACATGAAGCTTGCTCTGTTATATGAATCATGCCGTATGGTGAGGGTCTGCCCCTCCGCTCCAAACATGACCTGCTGATGGGCAATCAAGCCGGGAAGTCTGACACTATGGATATGCATTCCGTCAATATCCGCTCCCCTAGCACCTTTTAGGGTTTCCGTTTCGTCGGGATGGCCCTGCACTTTCGCTTCACGTACTTCTTTGATCATCTCCGCAGTCTTCACGGCTGTACCTGACGGCGCGTCAAGTTTTTGATCATGATGAAGTTCGATGATTTCAATATCCTCAAAGTACTTAGCTGCCATCTGGGAAAACTTCATCATCAAGACGGCCCCGATGGCAAAATTCGGAGCGATGATGCATCCGAGTCCCTTTGATTCCGCTAACTGCCTCAACTCGATTAATTCTTCCTGGGTGAAGCCTGTGGTTCCTACAACCGGTCTGACCCCATATTCAAGTGCGGTCTTCGTATGATGATAGCCGACTTCAGGTGTCGTTAAGTCAATTAAGACATGGGGGATGGATGACTCAAAACATTCCTTTATGTCTTTAAAGACAGGAACGTCAACATTTGCTTCCCCTTTATGATCTATAACGCTCATCAATGCAAATTGAGGTGTATCTTGAACCAATTCAACTGCCTCTTTTCCCATTCTGCCCCTTGGACCGGCAATAACCACATTAATTTGTTCCATTTTCGCCACCGCCTTCCTTTCTTGTCCAGCGATCTTTATCGCGGGTGTTAAACTTATTCATGACCCGATCATGAGCTTCCTCCAAGGAGATATCCAAAGAATTAGCCAGACAGATGAGGACAAATAATACATCACCGAGCTCTTCTTCAACCGTTTTTTCTTTTTCTGTATGTTTCTTGGGCTTTTCACCATAATAATGGTTAATTTCGCGCGAAAGTTCGCCCATCTCTTCTGTTAATCTGGCCATCATAGCCAGGGGGCTGAAATAACCTTCTTTGAACTGACTTATGTATTGATCAACTTCTTTTTGAAGCTGTATCATTGATTTTTCATTTGCCATATTAAAAGACACACTCCTTCATCATCTTTTATCATGTTAGCTAAATCTTATCACATTTACAAATTATTCGTTTAAAGGATTGCCACAATAATCCCCATCCTATATAATGTCTCTGTTATGAGACACTTCCCATCGAAGGAGGGACAACAAGGATGCTTGGTTTACGCTTTAAAAATGTATTTTTCATACTTTTAGGTGCAGCGATCTTCGCGTTCGGACTGGTTCATTTCAATATGCAGAATGAACTTGCTGAAGGCGGATTCACCGGGATTACTTTGATTCTTTATTTCTTATTTCATATCGATCCTTCTTATTCTAACCTTGCACTTAATATTCCCCTGTTCTTTTTAGGCTGGAAGCTGCTTGGAAGAAAGGCCTTTTATTATACGGTTATAGGAACGGTAAGCTTATCTGTATTCTTATGGATTTTTCAGCGGTATCAGATGGAAATTCATCTTGAGGATGACTTATTTCTTGTCGCTCTGTTTGCCGGTGTCTTCATTGGCATAGGCTTGGGGATCATTTTCAGATATGGCGGCACAACGGGCGGGGTTGATATAATCGCCAGAGTGGTTCATAAATATGTTGGATGGAGCATGGGGAAAACGATGTTCATGTTTGATGCAGTGGTCATCATTGCTTCCCTCATCACGTATTTGGATTACAGGCAGGCAATGTATACCCTTGTTGCAGTATTTGTCGCTGCGAAGGTGATTGATTTTATGCAGGAAGGTGCATACTCAGCACGCGGGGCGATGATCATCTCCGACCACCATGAAGCAATCGCTGCTGTGATCAATGAAAAGATGGACCGCGGCGTCACTGTATTAAGGGGACACGGCTCATTCACAAAACAAGACAGAGAGGTCCTTTATTGTGTCGTGGGGAAAAATGAAATCGTCCGGTTGAAGAATATCATTACGTCCGTGGATCCTCATGCTTTTGTATCCGTTACGGTTGTTCATGACGTACTCGGTGAAGGATTTACGCTGGATGCTGACAAAAATCCTCTCCATGATTGATAAGAAGCATCAAAAAAGCCAGGCATCCAGCCTGGCTTTCTTTATGGGAGTGATTAATCCTCACCTTGCATCCCAGTGAAAATCAATACGAGCCTTAACAATTCAATTACCGCTACAGCAGCTGCCGCTACATATGTCATTGCCGCTGCATTCAATACTTTCTTGGCATGACGTTCCTCTTCATTGCGGATCAGTCCCAAAGAAACAATTTGATTCATCGCACGGGAAGATGCATTGAATTCAACTGGCAGGGTAATTAATTGAAAGACCACACCTGCTGCCATCAGGATGATACCCAGAAGGAACATCCCGGTCATTTGAGTGAACATACCGATCAGCAGGAAAATCCATGACATGTTAGATCCGATATTGGCAACCGGCACCAAAGCATGACGGAAACGAAGGAACGCATAACTTTCAGCGTCCTGGATGGCGTGGCCCACTTCGTGAGCTGCAACAGCTGCACCTGCAACTGAATGCCCATGGTAATTATCGGGTGATAGTGCGACCGTTTTAGTCACAGGATTATAGTGATCGCTGAGGAAGCCCCTGCCTTCCACTACTTTCACATCAAACAGACCATTTTCATCAAGTATCTTCCTCGCCATTTCCCTTCCTGTCATACCCGATGTCGTAGCAACTCTCGAGTATTTTTTAAATGTACTTTTCACACGCATTTGCGCCCAGATCGGAATGAGGGCAATGAGTAAGAAGTATACAAGAAAACCCATTACGAAAACCTCCAGATGTTCAGATAACTAGATTTTATATTGCGATATTAGCTATGTCAATTTTTTTGACGTTCTGATTCACGTGATTCCCTTTGACCTTTATATTTTCTCCAACCTACATAAGATAATGTAGAGACGATGATACTTCCTGTTGAAATAATCACCCACCACAGAGAAGGATCGGCTTCATCTTCTTTTTTGTTTTCAAACAGGTGTTCAAGGTCCGTCTGAAGGTTCGTCAATTCTGCAGTCGCTTCCGTGCTTTCAAGGATTTTCTGCCGGTATTGGTCGATGTACGTAATTCTCGCATCCAGTGCCTGTGCCTGCTCGACAGGTATATCAAGCTTAATGCTTGGCTGGATGATATTATATTTGGCGAGGAACATATTCAGTTCTGAATGATATTGCTCGCTGTTACCATTTTCTGCAGCTGTCTTTACGCCTTTGAAGGCTTCCATGATCGGATCCTCCATTTCCACCCATAATGGCTGATAATGGCTGGATAACGCATCCATGACCAGTCTGAACTTCGTTACCGCGTTTACTTTTTGTTCGATCCCAGCATCTGCCTGGTTGATGGCCTCTAATGCAAGGTTATGTGAAATCGTCAAGATCCTTAATTCATCCATTGAAAACGATTGATGCATGCTCGCGGCAGCAAATTCTTCTGAGAAATAGTTCAGAAGATGCTTTGCTTCCTCATATTTCCCTGCCTTCGTCAATTGAAGTGCCTGGTCGGCAATATCATCAAGTTCATTCACCGGAGACGGAGCGTGATCTGCTAGAGATGGCTGTGGTATTGAGAAGAATAAAAATATGATAAATATTGCTTTCATGTATTTCATACTTGTCCCCCCTAAAACTACTAATAAAGTCTATGAACGGGTGGACAAGAGTAGACCAAAAAACGATTAAATATCAGAGAGTGATGCTGGAACGCGGCGTCTTTTGGGTAAAATACCAGGCAAGCAGGATTGAACATATACTCAACCAGAAAGTGAAGTATCCGATGTCTTGGATATAAAGGAACAATTTGGAGTAAACAGGGAATTGCATGTATACATAATCAATAATATCATTATGTAAAGTCCATAAAGCCCCGAGCGCTATATGCCAAGCTTTCACGCGGTAAAATGATGAATACAGGATTCCCTGTACCGCCATGGCTCCATGTGAAGCCATCAGCATGTATCCTTCCCAGGGAAGCTCACCGCTTACCCAAAGTGTAAGCAGATTCATCACAACCGCCCAGACTCCATACTTAAATAATGTGATTATGGCAAGAACTTCGAAGATCGGCCAGTTTTTCTTCATTAAAAATGCTGCAAGTACAAAGCAAAAAAAGAGGCTTGCCGTAGGGCTGTCAGGTACAAAGATCATAAACTGCCCGGGTGTGTTCTTTAACTGCGGGATGTACCATATGTACCCGTATATGGTACCAAGCAGATTGACGATGAAAAGCATCCATAAAAATGTTTTGTCCCGCAATATGGGATAAAGCCAGGAAATCATATTGCTGCTCCTTTCTCGGTACATTTCTCCGTAGAAAAAAAGAGCCAACGACTGCTGGCTCTTTTTTAATACTATTCTGCTTTCAGACCGGAAATGAATTCAGCCAGTTTATCCAGCTCTTCATCCGTTCCTTTGAATAAACCTGCCGGCATGCCGGGCGGTTTACCGTTTTTGGCGATGTCTTTGATTTCATCCGGTGATAACCCGGTGCCAACCAAAGAAGGTGCCGCTGCCCCTCCTGTCATGTTCTCTCCATGACAAGTGATACAGCTGTTTTTCTCATCTGAGAAGATTTTGTAACCTTCGGATTCTTTATCGATCTCAGCTTCTGCCACAATCTTACCTTGTTCTTTTGCTGCTTCCCAGTCATGGGTAGCGACAGATTCCCAAGTCAGGAAATACGTAGCGGCAAGAGCCAATAGCATAAATCCGGTAGCAAATGGACGCTTCACAGGACGGCGTTCAGGTCCTCTGTCAATGAATGGTGCAAGAAGAAGCGCACCAAAAGCAATACCAGGAATTACGAACGCTCCGATTACGTTATAAGGTCCGGATGCATACGTATATTTAAGTAATTGGTATAAGAATAAGAAATACCAGTCAGGTAATGGAATATACCCAGTATCAGTCGGATCCGCAATACGTTCCAGCGGTGACGGATGCGCGATCGTCAAGCATAGGTAACCGATCAGGAAAACTGCCCCTACAAGCCATTCTTTAAGTAAGAAGTTCGGCCAGAAAGCTTCTGTTTTCCCAGGGAACTCCGAATAATCTTTAGGAATATTCGGTTTCTTGTTTACAGGTACACGAGAATCACCTACAAACTTCATCCCTTTTCCTCGATGCATAGTGTCCCCCTCCTTTAAATAGGTTTTTCAGGTTTTTTATTCAATCGAATCTTATAGCGGTCCAGAAATACCTTGCTTACGGATCATCAGGAAGTGGGCTCCCATCAATCCAAGTAGAGCAGCAGGCAGGAAGAAAACGTGAATGGCGAAGAAACGAGTCAATGTCTGTGCACCGACAATATGAGCATCTCCAGCCAGGAGCATTTTCACCTGATCTCCGATAAACGGTGTTGCACCGGCTATCTCAAGACCTACCTTTGTCGCAAATAGCGCTTTCATATCCCACGGTAATAAATAACCCGTGAAACCAAGGCCCAGCATGACAAAGAAGATAAGTACTCCAACAACCCAGTTTAATTCACGAGGTTTCTTGTATGCACCTTGGAAGAATACTCGCAGTGTATGTAAGAACATCATTACGATTACCAAGCTTGCTCCCCAGTGGTGCATCCCGCGGACAATTTGTCCGAAGGCTACTTCATTTTGCAGATAATATACAGATTCCCAAGCGTTTTTGATATCAGGTACATAGTACATTGTCAGGAACATACCTGAAAGGATTTGAATCACGGTTACGAAGAATGTCAGACCGCCAAAACAGTAAACAAACGCAGAAAAATGGTGCGCAGGGTTTACGTGTTCGGGAACTTCGTGATCCGCGATATCCCGCCACAAAGGCGTAATGTCCAAACGCTCGTCAACCCAGTCATAGATTTTGTTCAGCACAGATTACGCCCCCTTACTTAACATATTTATTTGGTTCAGGTTGTCCAAGGTATAAAATACCGTCTTTTTCTTTTGTCGGATATGTATCCAACGGTGCTGTCGGCGGTGTACCGGGAATATTCTTACCATTCTTTTCATACATCCCGCCATGGCAAGGGCAATAGAACTTTTCTGGATTATTCTTGTCTCCACCCCAGTTGACCGTACATCCAAGATGCTTACATACCGGTGAAAGAGCAACAATTTTCCCTTCCTTGTTCTTATAGACCCAAGCAGTCTGAGTTACTTCTGATGTGTACCACGCATCTTTCTGTTCATAAGAATAATCGACACGAACAGGCTCATTTGTTAATTCTGAAACTTTTTGTTTCGTCGCTATGAAGTCTCCGGCTGCTTCTGTCTTCAATACTGGATCGACAGCGAATCGAACCATCGGCATTAGCATTCCGGCAGCCATGAAACCGCCTACACCCGTAAGTGTATAGTTAAGGAATTGACGTCTAGATACACGTTGCTTGCTCATCCTTTTCCCCCCTCTATCGCGTAAGGTAAGTCCATCGGACATATTTCGCACAAATATAAAACTAGGACATAACTATGATATATTAAACTTATTACAAGGTCAATAACTCAATAAACTAAAAGATGGATACAATGTGAAGTTTTTATGAATTTTTTTGCCATTTTTGTACAATTATGTTCAGGAGTTGTTTCACCTGATCTTCCATGATCGAGTGCTTATACTGTTCGTCCAGATGTTCGAGCGGAATGGACGGAACCCATATCAATTGGTCATTTAACTGCTGCTCTGATTTTTTCCAATTGCTGTCGGAAGTGAGGAAGAAAACATGTTTCACCCCGCTGTCTTTCAGGCGGCTCCCCCATTCCTGCAGCTCACCTGCCTTTTCTTCGGTCCTGCCCATCAGATAAGTGAATGCCGGAGTCATGATCATGCGCCCTTTGAACTGCCTTTCCAAGTGAAACGTCAAAAGCGAAATAAATTCAGTCTGTGCAGCCGACGTTTTTATTTCCGGTGAAAAATCAATCGGGACAACAGGAATCACAGCGGTATCTATGTATTCTTTCTCAGTTTCAAAGACTTCAATATCTTTTACATTCCAATTCATCAAATTCCCTCACTTTTTCTTTTCTTTCATACCTCCCATCATATCATTTTGTGTGCCTTCAATAAAAGGAAAATTCTCTTATTCTGTAGTATGTACAATATTATGGCAGGTATGACCCCAAAGAAAAAAAGAATGAGGGAAACCCTCATTCTTTTTTCACGAGATTATTCAATTCTGCCGTTAATGCAGTGAACCTTTCTTTATCTCCGCTGTCCAATGCGGAATCGATCGCTTGAAGCAGCCTGTTTTTCTGAAATGAATGGAGACTATCTTCCAGGAATTGTTCTGCCAGCAGCCGGTCTTTTTCATTGATAAGCAGATACTTAGGCATAAAAGGATTTTCTTCCAATACAGCTGCAAACTGATAACTGGAATTCGCTTTACTGAAATTCAATTGAATATAAATATCTTCATCTTTATTCAATCGGATATCATGAAATGATTTTTCAGCATCTGTCGTCATGATGTTTTCCTTATAGAACCGGAAAGGTACATCCTCCACACAATGTGTCGACATGACCAGGCCTCTGGGACAATATTGCGACTCTTCTACAAAGTGAACCTTTTTCATTAATTGATCGTGGCTCATCAAATAATTCAATATCCAGACGCATTCTCTTCTTTTCAATTGATAACGATTTAAAAACCAGCGGATAAATTCTTTCTTCTCGTTGACAGAAACAGGGGTGGTCATTGGTTTCCCTCCTCTGCGAAATCCAGATTAAAATTAAGGTCCGTGTACCATATTAATTTCTTTTAAAGTCTGAATGAATGCACTTTCCGACAGCTTAACCGTGTGTCCCACATGCTGATTATCATTCTTGCAGTCTTTCGATGAGATCCTGCCATTCGTCATTGGAAGGATCCATATCCAGCAGCCTGTTATAAATTTCGAGTGCTTCCTTCCTGAGACCTTCCTCCATCAGGAATTGTCCGTATTCGATCAGGAAGTCTTCGTGATTCTTAAAATAAGTATATGCAGCCCGGTATTGTTTTAATGCATCATTATATTGTTCAAGCCCTTCATATGCCTTCGCAAGATCCCAAGCCAGCTGTGGTTCTTCCTCACCCTCGGCGGCCAGCATCGCGGCAATTTCCAGCACATCATCGAAGCGGTCCTGGGTGAAGAATAACTTATTAATAAGCAGCGCCGCCTCCAGATATCCCGGGTCGAGCGCCAGTGAGTTCCTGAGGTATGCTTCTGCTTGTTCATCCAACCCAAGCTTAAGGGATATTTTTCCCCCGAACAAACTCAATTCTTTATTAAACTCGTCCTGCTTGATTCCTTCCCTTATCGTCTCCAGGCTTTTATCGAGCTCTTCCTCATGCTCATAAGCCTTTGCAAGGAGTAAATATACCGAGTGATAATCAGGATCCAGCTCCTTGACGGAGACAAGCTTTTCGATGGCTGTTTCATAGTATCCGGCCTGGTATGCAGTAAAAGCGAAACCGAAAAGCGTATTGATTTCCAAATGCTCTTCTATGGCTTTTTCATAATGGCCCAGGGCTTCTTCAAAGGAGCCCCCCACACTGTAAGCTTCAGCGAGCCGCTGGTGAATATAAGTTCCGCCAATTTCGGTGATGCCTTTATCAACAAGCTGGGTGTAGTATCTGATCGCTTCCAAGAACCTGCCTGTTTCCGCATATAATTCACCTAACCCAAATAGAATGACAGGTTCATCGGGCAGCAGGCCTTTGGCTTGAAGGAGCTTCTGTTCACTTACTTCGAATAAACCCTGCATCTGATACAAATCAGCCATCAGTAGCAATGCACGGGGATACGAACTGTCATCTTCTTCTATATGTGAAAGAAGCTCTATCGCCTCTTCCTCCTTGTCCATTTCGACCAGGACTTCCGCAAGTTCTATGATCAGTTCGCCCTCACCCGGATAATATAAGAGTAAATTTTCATAAAGCTCCTTTGCTTCATTCAGAAACCCCAAGTGATGGAGCTCTTCAGCCAAGCTGAACTTTTCTTCGTGACTTCCAAACTTCAGTGTTTCGTTAAAGTGTTTTTTTGCTTCATCTAAATTACCTTCTTCCAAAGAAGTCAACATTTTTTCACTATGAGACATATTTATTTCCTTTCTATCGAGCTATGATAGTACATTCAGGTCGTTACCTGGTCCTGTCAGGTGAAGAAACCCGGTGTCTGGATCTTGAGCTCTTTACCTGCACCAGGATGAAAGTAGGTTCGGCCGTTTAAAAAATGGTACTTCCCTCTATTCATTGTACATTTCAAAACGTGACTTTCATAATGAAACAAACTATCGTCAGGTGACTGGTCCATTTCTTTTTTCATATAGAGGTTATAACTTATTTCTCCACCAGGGAGAAAATTTCCTCTATGTGGATACATGCCAATTTTTTTCAATTGTGATATAGACATCGGGACTTTCTGCTTCATTTCATCAGAAAAATGAGGGATATTCTCGGAACTCATCGTTTTTTGCCACATTCTAAGATGCTTCATCTTTTGCTTTTTGTCCAGTTTTGTCGTAAAAAAGGGGACAAAAGTAATACGATAATCATAGAGCAATCCTTTAACCCATCCCCATTTGATTGATCGGAATGCTTCCATGTCATCCACTTCCACCCATATGACAGGTACCCGGTTACGTTTACATAAACGGATTACTTCAGGTGTGATCAAATGTGCGGGAGCAGAAAGTCCGATGGTATAATCAAGCGGGCTGCTTAAAAGGGACGTTTTGCGCTCCTCCAGTTTCCCCAAAAATTCAAATTCGTAGGAAATGGTAAAGGATGTAAGGATCGTTGCACAGCCTTTTGAGATAAAGTGGTCCAAAAAATATGTTTTGAATGAGGAAAAATCAAGGTCAACAGGGAGGTTTGTGTCACATATCACATGAGACGGTGTCATTATGAAAGGTGAGATATTCAATCGTATGTGACTGTAATAAGAAAATTTTTCACGAATCGCGGCTATCTTGTCATCTTCCACCAGGAAAGATACTCTGCGGTTCGATTCATCAGTGGCATACAGGGCATCTTCAATGATATACTTACTCATCTTTCCACCTTCCTTTATAGACAAGCTATGTATAAAGGAGAAGGGAAATGACTCATTGACATAATTTTAAGGAAGAAGAACAAGTCTTCTTCCTTAAACAAGATTAATCAGTTAACTTCCCGAGGTGATCAAAGAAGTCCGGATAAGATATGTTGATTGCTTCCGAATTTCCCAGAAATACAGGGGATTCAGTAATTAATGAGGCTACCGCCAGCGTCATCCCAATCCGGTGGTCCCCCCATGAATCAACTTCTGCACCTTGGAGGGATTTCTTCCCTTTGATGATCATCCCATCCTCCGTAGCTTCTATATCCGCACCAAGCTTCTTCAGCTCATTCACGACGGCGTCGATTCTGTTTGTTTCTTTCACCTTGAGTTCTTCTGCGTCTTTGATGATAGTTGTACCCTGTGCCTGGGTTGCCAAGAGGGCAATGACCGGGATTTCATCTATCAGGGCGGGTATCAGTTCACCGCCGATTTCTGTA
This sequence comes from [Bacillus] enclensis, assembly GCF_001456935.1. Lineage (GTDB taxonomy): Bacteria > Bacillota > Bacilli > Bacillales > Bacillaceae_B > Rossellomorea > Rossellomorea enclensis. The sequence goes on from NZ_KQ758482.1 coordinate 845,969, forward strand.
CCCTGTAGTTCCGAGAATTCGACCAGGATATCCCCGATTCTTTCACCCGCTCCAGTTTTTTCAGTTATTTCCATTTTCGCGCCCATTCTTTGCATCACCTCGATGATGCCGGTTCTGGTCTCATTCAGGCCTGTATTCTTTAACATTACCCGGCTGCCGGGTACAATCGCAGCGGCTGTCATAAAGAACGCAGCACTGGAAATGTCACCAGGCACGTATACACTTGTCCCTTTCAACTGCTGTCCGCCCCGCAATTTGATGGTATCGCCTTCCCTGTCTATTTCACCACCGAATTCGATGATCATTTTCTCAGTGTGATCCCTTGTTCTCTCGGGTTCGATGACCTCTGTCACACCCTCTGCCTGAAGCCCTGCAAGCAGGATGGCGGACTTCACCTGCGCACTTGCCACGGGCAGAGTGTATCGCATTGCTTTCAAGTTGCCTCCCCGGATTGATAATGGGGTGAAATTCCCTTCCTCACGCCCATCGATCTTTGTCCCAAAAAGCTTCAGCGGGTCCGTAACCCTTTTCATGGGCCGTTTCGCAATTGATTCATCGCCGAGCATGACAGAATGAAACGGCCTGCCTGCGAGCAGACCCATCATCAGCCTGGTCGTGGTCCCTGAATTACCCGTGTCAAGTACTTCAGATGGCTCGGTTAATGAGTCCCAGCCCTTCCCTTCCACGAGTACTTCGTCACCCTGTATATCAATTTTCACGCCCAGCCTCTTGAAGCATGCGATTGTGCTTAAGCAATCTTCCCCCATTAAAAAATTATGGATCCTCGTTTCACCTTCTGCAACAGAACCGAACATGACAGCCCGGTGGGAAATGGATTTATCCCCAGGTACTTGCAGTTCGCCATTTAGACCGTGTGATGGTTTTGTTAATTTACGTGTGTCCATGGTTTTCCTCCTTAATCGATGGCTGTTTTCTAAAAGATTGTTGCTTTTCGTAAATAGGCTTATAACCTTATTGCAGCTTGTGGACGTACTCTTTTCGAACTCAATCTTCAACAAGAGACGGACGGACAACTCGAAAATACCAAAGTTCCGGTATTTTCTTGGTTGTGAAGCAACAAAGTATACGAAAAGAGCCTAATCGATAAACAATTCGTATGCTGTTTTTTCTTTAAGACAAAACACTGCTCTTTCCCTGTCTTCTATGGTTTGGAAGCTGATAACCAAAACTCCGTATACATCCTCCCTGGTTTCCAGGATACGGATATTTGTCAAACTGATTTTTTCCTCTGCTAAATAGGCCGTCACTTCAGAAATGACCCCCGGGTAATCCGGGATGTCTATATACAAATCATAAAAGGCCGGTATGGCTCCTTTGGCCAGGACCGGAAGCTCGTCCCTGAAAACCTTCGCCTCATAAAAATATCGATATAATTCTTCCGCATCCTTTTCTTTGACCATATGGATGACTTCTTCCATTTCTATTTTCCACTTTTCCAGGATGTCCATCAAGACCTGACTATTCTGCATGGTGATGTCTTTCCACATCACCGGGCTGGAAGAAGCGATTCTGGTAATATCCCTGAAACCGCCTGCAGCAAGCCTTCTTAAATATGGGTGTTCCTGTGAAGAATCCTTCGCCTGGTGCACAAGTGAAGCGGCGATGATATGTGGAAAGTGGCTGATCATCCCTGTAAGTTCATCGTGCTCTTTCGGAGGGACGATAAGGAATTTTGCACGTGTGCCGCCCAGCCACTTCTCAAGCGATTGAATCTCATGGTCTTCTATATTCTCAGAAGGGGTAAACATATAGAAGGCATTCTCAAACAGAATTTTCTTAGCTGCACTCACGCCGCTCTTATGGGATCCCGCCATCGGGTGACCTCCAATGAAGGGAATCCCCTTTTCACTCAGCGGGCGTGCTGCTTTCATGATTTGTCCCTTTGTACTTCCCGTATCGGTAATGATGACACCCTGTTTCAGATTCGTATTATGTAAGATTTTCATTATCTTTTCCGTTTGGGTCACCGGTGTCGAGATGATGATAAGATCCGCTTTCTCAGCAGCATGCTCAAAGGTCTGCGCCATTTCATCAATGACACCGAGTGTTTTTGCAAGTCGCAATTCTTTTTGATTCACATCGTATCCAATGATCGTTGCATGGGGATGCTCTTCCTTTATGCACAGGGCAAGCGAGCCGCCGATAAGTCCCATCCCTACAATTAATACATTGCCTTCCATTCCCATTCTCTCCCTTTATCCTGACTAAAAACGTTGGAAAAAAAGCCGGACAGGTCAATCGTGCTGACCCTCCGGCTGGAGTCCATTCAATTATCAGGATTGTTTTATAACCGCAAGAAACTCTTTCATCAATGAGATTAATTCTTCGTTTTGTTCACGGGAACCGACTGTAATCCGCACTGATTGAGGATAGCCCAATGCCCCGCCGGACCGGACAATGTAACCTTTGCTCATCAAGTATTGAAATACTTCATCGCCGCTCAGTCCGAAATCAATCAGGATAAAATTCGCCTGGGATTTCATATATTTTAGTCCGGTGCTTTCACAAAACTCATAAAATTGCTGGAGTCCTTCACGGTTCTTTTCTCTGCATTGCTCGATGAAAGCCTGGTCTTCCATGGCCTCCGCCGCCGCCCCCTGACCAAGGGAGTTGTTATTGAATGGCTCCCTGACCGGTTCCAATTTCCCTATGACGTCTCTGCTTCCAACTCCATAGCCGACCCTGAATCCTGCCAGCCCGTATGCTTTTGAAAAGGTCCGGGTTACAACCAATTGAGGATAAGATTCAATGAGGCTGATTGAATCATAATAATCCCCAGCAGTGACATATTCATAGTATGCTTCATCCAAAACGACCAGGACGTCTGAGGGAACCTGGTCAAGGAAATGCAGAAGTTCTTCTTTACGGATATACTCACCGGTAGGATTATTCGGCGAACACAACCAGACGACAGCAGTAGTCCCGTCAATGCTGTCCAGCATCTTGGAGAGCTGATGCCTGCCTTCTTCGTCCAGAGGGACTTCCCTTACCTCTGCTCCTTCGACAATGGCATTATGTTTATACTGCGGAAATGTAGGTGCAGCCATCACGGTGCTTTTCGAAGGGTCCAAGAGAGCCCTGGATATGATTTGAATCACTTCATCGGAACCATTCCCGAAGATGAGCTGCCCGGGCTCCACCGATAAATGGCCGGCGACTTTCATGCGTAACCGCTTTGCGTAACCATCAGGATAGATGGCGTGTGAAGATGCATAATCATAGATGAAATTCTGTATTTGAGGAGAACAGCCGTAAGGATTCTCATTCGATGCGAGCTTTACCACTTTCTCAAGACTGAATTGCTCTTTGACGTCTTCCATCGTTTTCCCGGGCTGATATGCTTTGAGATTGTGTAACTGTGATTTCCATTGCATATACAAAACTTCCTTTCAATCCGTGAGTCAATTGACTATTAATTAATATTCCATTCTTTATTCACTCAAGTCCGGCCTTAACGAAACGGCCTTCTTCAAATATATGTGCTTAATATCTTTTTGGGGACATCCTGTATTATAGTGGATCATCAGCCGGATACAGCGTTCCAGCCCTCCCGGCACATCCAACTCCTGCATACACATCACGGGTACATATTTCCAGTCGTCAAATTCCCTTAACGCTTTGGCAGGAAATGCTCTTGTAATATCTGCAGTGGCCGAAATGAAAACGGATGCCACCTTGTCGGGATCAATCCTGTTACTTGCGATCATTTCACCCAGCAGCTCGTGAGTTGAAAGGAGAATTTCCTTTTCGCTATTCTCTTCAACGGTTGTTGCTCCCCGGATTCCCCTCATCATCATTCTCACTCTCCCTTTTATCCTTTTCTACTTTTCTCCTGCCCATTTATATATGCCGCGGATAAAAGTATCTGCAGCGATCAGGCCTTCTTCAGGAACAGTCACAAGAACCGGCTCACCAATTTCCTTTAACAGTACAAAAACCGGCATGCCGTCTTTTGATTTTTTATCGTTCTTCATCTTATCCAAAAGTTGTGTGAATGTAATATGATCAGGGACCGTCAAATCATATCCGACCGATATGATCCAATTGACGAATTCCTTCAGATCGAAGGACAAGCTGCAATATTTTTCACTCAGGTACAAAGCATAAATCATCCCGATCATGACCGATTCCCCATGAGTCCGATTTCCATATCCGCTGGCGCTTTCCACAGCGTGTCCATACGTATGTCCGAAATTCAGGAATGCCCTGATCCCATGTTCTCTTTCGTCTTGAGTAACAATTTCCGCCTTTACTTTGATTCCTCTGAGAAGACATTGCAGTATATACTCTTCCCGCAGCTCGCTCACCGATGTGAAATTTGAATATAGTTCCCTCAGGAAATCTGCATCTGACAAGAAAGCGTGTTTGATCACTTCCGCATAACCCGACCGCACCTCTTCGGCAGGCAGGCTCTTGAGATAATCCAAGTCAAAGAATACACCATCAGGCTGATAAAACTGACCGACCATATTTTTTCCCAATGGATGATTGATTGCCACTTTCCCGCCAACCGCACTATCATGAGCCAGTATCGTTGTAGGTACAGAGATAAACGGGATGCCCCTCATGAAAGTGGAGGCTGTGAATCCTGCAAAATCACCAATCGCACCGCCTCCAAACGCAATGACGAGAGCATTCCTGTCCACATGATTCCGGAGACCGTGTGAAATGGCTTCTTCGTATACTTTAAAGCTTTTAGCCTGTTCGCCGGATGGTGCCTCAAAGACAGTCACCGGAAATACCCGCTCCAGCTCATTGGCAAATTGTTTTCCATAAAGAGAATGGACTTCAATGTCCGCAATGATCCAAATGGTTGAAACACTAGGGTAGTTGGAGGAAATAAAATCGATGATATTCTGTGTCATCGTATTTCCAAGAAAAACATCATATGACTTGGAAGGAGTTTTCACTGTGATTCTTTCCATTTTAAAATTCCTTCGATTCGTTTCTAAGATTCTCAACATCCCTTTGAAGCTTTTCAAATTGATCACTGTTGAACTGGTCTGCAATGGCTTCTGCAAGTTCCCATGCCACTACCGCTTCTGCTACGACACTCGCTGCAGGGACGGCACAGCTGTCAGATCGCTCGATACTTGCTTTGAACGGCTCTTTCGTATCGATATCCACGCTTTGCAGCGGTTTGTAGAGGGTTGGGATGGGTTTCATCACACCTTTGATATGAATCGGCATCCCGGTTGTCATCCCGCCTTCAAAACCGCCAAGGCGGTTCGTCCTCCTGTAGTAGCCTTTTTCCTCGCTCCAAAGGATCTCATCATGAACTTCGCTTCCCGGTTTTCTCGCCATTTCAAATCCGAGCCCGAATTCAACTCCTTTGAATGCATTGATGCTCATGATGGCACGTGCCAGTTTTGCATCCAGCTTTCGATCGTAATGAACATAACTTCCGACACCTTGCGGCATGCCCTCTACGATCACTTCAACAACTCCCCCGATGGAATCCCCATTTTGCTTTGCTTCATCTATCAGATTCATCATTTTGTCAGCCGCTTCATTATCCAGGCAGCGGACAGGAGATTCTTCAGATCTTTCTTTTAAATCATTTATGGAATCGTATTTAACGTTTTCTGCTTTTATACCGCCTATTTCCAGAACATGTCCCACAACTTCGATACCTAGGAGATTCAATAACTTTTTCGCAACGGATCCGGCAGCTACCCGCACGGTCGTTTCCCTGGCTGAAGATCTTTCCAGAACGTTCCTGAGATCACGGTGTCCATATTTCATCCCTCCGACCAGGTCGGCATGGCCGGGTCTTGGACGTGAAATTTTTCTTTTTACTTCGTCTTCTTCACCCGGGGACAGCGGTTCAATTCCCATCACCTTCGTCCAATGAGTCCAGTCCTTATTCTCGACTACCAGTCCCAAAGGGGATCCAAGTGTATACCCGTGTCTTACACCACCGACGATTGAAACGCGGTCTTTCTCTATCTGCATTCTCCGTCCGCGCCCATATCCTTTCTGCCTTCTTGCCAGATCTTCGTTGATGTCCTCCGCTTCCAGCGGCATCCCGGCAGGCAGGCCTTCGATGATTGTTGTCAATTGCGGTCCATGAGATTCTCCTGATGTTAAATATCTCATAACACTTTCCCCCTTCAACTCGTTAAAGAATTATGTACCAATATAACATAAGTTCAATATTCATTCCTAGTACTATGTTTAAAAAATTTGAACATTTCACCCCTTGCCAGCACTTTGAAATTTCCTCTCGCTTTCCAATCAGCAAGTTTAGAGTCATGCAAAAAAGAACGATGAAATACGAAGCTGTCTGCATTGCTGCTGCAGCCTCTGTTTCACCGTTCATTAAATCAGACTTTTTTATAAAAAAATGTATCTTCGGATTGAAATCCGTATTGGCCGGGATTGAAAATCTGTTCGGTGCTCCCAACGAAAAATACCCCTTCTTTAATCAGTGAAGCGTTGAACTTTTTATACAAACTGTCTTTCGCTTCTTCAGTGAAATAAATCATTACATTCCTGCACACAATCAAATCGAATTCTGCATCAAAAGGATCAGCCAGGAGGTTTTGCTTTTTAAAGGTGACGACCTGCTTAATCCGGTCATCCACCTTGTAAAGAGAGCCTTCGGCAGTAAAATATTTTTGTTTGATCTCAGGAGGCACTTCAGCAAGCGAGCGTTCGGGATAGATGGCGTGCCTGGCCCGCTGCAGGGCATTCCCGTCCAGATCTGTCGCCAGGATGTCAAGGCTTGTCAGCGGCAGGTACTTAGAGAGAAGCATTGCCAGTGTATAGGGTTCTTCCCCCGTGGAACAAGCAGCACTCCATACTTTCAATGTCCTCTTGCCTTTAATGAGCCGGGGAAGGATATTGGTTTCGAGAACTTCCCATCTTTTATAATTCCGATAAAATTCCGATACGTTGATCGTCATCCTGTCGAGGAATTCCGCCATCTGCTTTTCATCCGAGCTGATTACTTTGTAGTAATCGTGAAAGCTCGAGTATCCCTTTTTTTCATAGAGAGCAGTCAGTCTCCTTTTCATTTGGGCTTCTTTATAAAGAGACAGATCTATTGCGGTCTTTCTTTTTATTGCCTGAACAAAATCCCCATAATCGTTTACCATATTCCCATTCACTCTTTCTGCAGCTAAACTCATGTATATTAGATATATCGAACGAAGACGCAGAATTTTAATATGTTTCCAAAATAAAAAGACAAGCCATCACTGACCTGTCTTTTCGAGTAGCTATGGAACCGGGATCAGTAGATCCATTCGTTCATTAGTTTGCTGTATTCTACAAGCTCTTCTTCTTTGAAGAATAAGCCGATTTCTCTGACTGCGCTTTCAGGAGAGTCAGAACCATGGATGATGTTCTTTCCTACTGTAAGGCCAAAGTCTCCGCGGATCGTTCCTGTAGCTGCATCTTTAGGGTTTGTGGCCCCCATCATACCGCGTGCTGTGGAGATGACATTTTCCCCTTGCCATACCATTGCAAATACAGGTCCGGAAGTGATAAAGTCGACTAATTCTCCAAAGAAAGGTCTTTCTTTATGTTCACCATAGTGTTCTTCAGCAAGCTCAGTAGAGATGCTCATAAGCTTAGCTCCGACTAATTGGAAGCCCTTTTTCTCGAAACGTGATACGATATCACCGATTAACCCTCTTTGTACGCCGTCAGGCTTTACCATTAAAAACGTTTTTTCCATCTTCCCCACTCCTAATTATGTATGTATAGTCTGTCCGAGGACGTCCCACGAAAAATATTAACACTGTTCAGGGGTTTTGGCAACGTTTCCATTTTAAATTTTCTCAATATTTTCTTTTCCCGATAAAGTTCGCGACATTCTTAAGTGTCTTCTTGACCCGGTTCTGAGGCAGATACTCCAAATCTTCCAGCGCCTTATCAAGGTACATCCTGCTGACACGGTGGGACCGTTCAATTGCATCCGAAGCAAGGATTGAAGCAATCACTTTTTTCATTGTTTCAGCAGAAGTGTTTTCAGAGACACGTTCTATTTCTGATCTAAGTGCAGGATCTTCCATGGCATAAAGAACAGGAAGTGTGATATTCCCCTGCCATAAGTCACTGCCTGCAGGTTTCCCGAGTTCCTCTTCGCTTGCGGTTAAATCCAGTATGTCATCTGTAATTTGATAGCTCATCCCGACATGATATCCAAAGCGGAACAATCTTCTATGTACTTCTTCAGGAGCACCGGATGCAATGGCACCCAATTGACAACTGACCGCTATCAATAAGGCCGTCTTCCGTTTTATCCTCAGTAAATAATCCCTTAAATTTTGATCGCAGCGGTATTTATCCTTTATCTGAGCTATTTCGCCTTTACATAGTTCCACAATGGTATGAGAAAGGATTTGATGTGCTTCAGGATTCTTTATATTCGTCATATATTCCAGGCCGCGGGCAAAAATATAATCTCCAGTATACATGGCTATCCTGTTATCCCACTGGGACTTTATCGTCGGCTTGCCCCTCCTCAGCTCTGCATCGTCGATTACATCATCATGAACAAGTGAAGCCATGTGAATAAGCTCCAGGGCTACGGCAGCATTTTTCACTGAGTTGATGTCATACTCCCCGAATTTCGCGGAAAGCAGTACAAAAACGGGCCGGATCCGTTTGCCGCCCGCCTGCAAAAGATGAAGGGATGCCTGATTCAAAAGTCGGGAATCCGATTCGATTGCTGTTTCAAGTTCCTTTTCAATCTGGTCTATGTCTGTTTTAAGAAAGGAATATATCCTGTTTAGCTTCATAGTTAATCCACCCAGTTTACTAATTTGCGTTTATCTATCACTTATATCCAACGTGCATGGCAGCCACTCCGCCGCTGTAAGGCTTGAAATATATATCTTTAAAGCCGGCTTCTTCAAACAATTCTGCCAGTTCTTTCATTCCCGGGAAATCCCTTGCAGATTCCTGGAGCCAGGAATATTCAGAAAAGCTCTTTGCGAATATCCTTCCAAAGACAGGCATGATGAATCTGAAATACATATAGTAGAGCTGTCGGAACCCAAACATGGTCGGCTGTGAAGTTTCAAGGCAGACAGCCATTCCACCAGGCTTCAACACACGGTTCATTTCTTTTAACACTTGCAGGTAATCCGGAACATTTCTTAACCCGAATCCGATCGTCACGTAATCGAAAGTATTATCTTCAAATGGCAATTCCATGGCATTTCCATGGATAAGCTCAATATTATTCAGCGGAGATGACTTTACTTTTTCCTCTCCGATGGACAGCATATTCTGGCTGAAATCCAATCCGAATACTTTTCCTTTCATGCCCGCCTGCTCACCGAGTGCAAGCGTCCAATCTGCCGTCCCGCAGCATACATCCAAAGCAGATGCTCCTTCTTTAACCTTCATATGCTTCATCGTCTCTTTGCGCCATTTTTTATGCTGTTGGAAACTGATTACCGAGTTCATCTTGTCATAGTTTGAGTAGATTTTCTCAAAGACACCATGAACCTTCTGTTCTTTTGATTGTTGCATAACATTTACCCTTCTTCCGCATATAATTTCGTAGTAGCAATAGACTCATTGAAAGGAAGAAATTCCATAAACAACTCTCTGGCAGCAGGAGTACCCGGCTTCTTTTCGTGTAATTGAACTTCTATGTCTTTTTGAACCTTGTCCATTGCATGGTCGACGGCTGACAATAAGAGACTCCGGTCCACCGGTTCTTCGGATTCTCTTAGTATTGAAGCAAGAGCACCCGTAAAGATGGTTTCTTTTGAATTGATCAATGCCAGGCGTTCTTGAATGAGACGGTTATATAAAAATGTGTCAGAAAGAAGGGGAATCCAGTCCTTCTGATTGAAAAACTCATAGAAATGAGCAGGTATCGAAGTTTCAATAATTCTTATATATTCCGTCAACTCATCTACGGAAGAACACTCTTCATTGTACATCGATATTTTACATTCATTTATTTTCTTGATCGCATTCGATAATGCCTCGATCAACCCCAGATCCCCTGTTTCAGCAAGTGTCCTGTAATAAAGGCTGCTGAAGTATACTCCGGCAAGTACAGTCAATTGTCTCTCTTTAAGAGAATCCCGTTCAGAAATTGTTACTTTCTCATGTGTCTCAAGGGCAATATGCAAAAACATAGCAGTAGAAATCCACTTCATTTCCTGTTGAGTGACCATCCTTTGTTCATTCAAAAATGGAAGGAGCAAATAATTGATGCGTTTACGATCAATATGCGGCTGATCAATATACTCCTTTAGATATGAATGGTGAAGCTGGTCTTCTATGTATTGATGAATGATATTCGCTTGATGATTGTAATCAGTGAATTTCATACCCTATTTCCCCATTTCTACTATGTTTCACATGATAATTTTCAGCAATAAATATTATACCATAAAACGTTCACAAATAGTGAATCGCCGAAGATCCCATAAGTGTTCTATGTATTTCCTGCATCAACAAATCTGATTACATTCAAATTTCTTCTTCCCTTACTCTCATATAACAAAGGGGACGACTAAGAATAATGGTTCTTTGTTCGTCCCTCATATCAGATGCTATTTTTTATTTTCACTTTCAACTTCCCCATAACTGGTAAGGATCGTTGCTTTCCCTCTTACCTTGATGGCAGATGTATGATCAGTGAATTGAGCAATCATCACTTCGCCTTTATCAAGCTTTTCTGAATGGTGGAAGCGTGTGTCCGTGCCCCTGGTAAGACCGATTACATTTACGCCGTCTTCACTAGCCTTAATGACAACATAATCATTAGAATTCATTAATCCCACTCCTGTACTTTTACTTCTTGATAAATGAAAGCACTTCGTTCCGCGCTTGTGAATCCTCTTTAAAAGTTCCCCGCACCGCGGTCGTCACTGTACTGGAGCCTGGTTTCTTGACCCCTCTCATTGTCATGCACATATGTTCCGCTTCCACGACAACCATGACACCGTATGGTTCAAGGGTTTCCATGATGGAATCGGCAACCGTTGAAGTGATCCTTTCTTGCAGCTGAGGTCTCCTTGCGACAGATTCCACTGCCCTGGCAAGCTTGCTCAGACCCGTGACTCTTCCATTCCGTGGAATATAGGAAACATGTGCACGTCCGTAGAAAGGCACTAAATGATGTTCACACATTGAATAAAACGGTATATCTTTGACAAGGACTAATTCTTCGTGGTCCTCACTGAAAATAGTTTCAAAATATTCCTTGGGATCGTGATCTATTCCTGAAAAAACCTCTGCATACATTTTTGCGACGCGCTTAGGTGTATCCAAAAGTCCTTCTCTATTAGGATTTTCTCCTATTGCTTCAAGTATTAAACGCACTGCTTCTTCTATCTGGCTATGGTTGACTTCTGCCATTATGCTGTCCTCCTACTATCACCTAAAGAAATAAACTAACATTGTTAATATTAGCATAAGCCAATAATCTCATCAAAGCTTAGTGCTTTAGAAGTTTAGGTTTTTCAAAGAAAAAAGGGCCGCATCTTATGCGGCCCTTTCGTAACGCTCAAAGTATGTAATTATTTTACAGCTTCTTTAAGCGCTTTACCTGGTTTGAAAGCAGGTACTTTGCTAGCTGAGATTTCGATTTCTTCACCTGTTTGTGGGTTGCGACCTTTACGGGCTGCACGCTCACGTACTTCGAAGTTACCGAATCCGATTAATTGTACTTTATCACCGTTTGCAAGTGATTCTTGAATTGTATCGAAAACAGCGTCAACCGCTTTAGTAGCGTCCTTCTTAGATAGCTCAGCAGCTTCTGCAACAGCATTGATTAATTCTGTCTTGTTCATGCCATTCACCTCCTCCCAAGGAAATGTCTCAGTCATGATTCATTTACTTTAATATCATTAGTAAACAACTTTAGCGGATTCTATACATAAAGTACAGAAAAAACGCTTGAAAACGTTGCTGAATCAATATTCAACAACAATTCTGTTAAAAGATTATCACAATAGATTGTGCTTAGCAAGAATAATTCAAGAATTAATGGGAATCTTTTCTTATTTGATACATAAATGTAATAGAATCCCCTCATTTTGCCTTTATATTGCTATTTCTTGAAGATTCTTAAGCGCTTCCTCTATCCATTGCTCTTAAACAGTTCCCATTCTTTTGAGCGGTTAAACATTGTCTTTTAAAATCGTATTAAAAATATATGAATAATGGAGTCTGCAACATTGACCGTTCCTTTCCGCTGCAGGCATTTGCTTTCCGCGGGGAGGAAGTCGAGCCTCCTCGGCGTTCCGCCTGCGGGGTCTCGACTTTTCCTCTATTTCCCGTCGGAGTCAAATGCCTTCCGCTACAATCCACTCCTTCTTGTCAATTTTGTATCCACTTATCAATAGCTTTAAAAATCATTATTTGTCTTAACATATAAAATCCATTAAAAAAATTCCTAAAAAAAGCTGGGACAATACCCCGCTAACACCGTCAAACGACGAACATTATATAGTAGCCTTTAAACACCGCTATGATTTCCGTTCAAAACTCCGATTTCCGCGGGCAGTTGGTGAGCCTCTTCTTATTTTCCATTGGGGGACTGTCCAGCTGCAGGGCTTAGAGGCACATGACATAAGTCAAACCGACCAAGAAGGCAAAGAACGCCTTCGTGGGCGATTCGCCTTATGCCACACGCCTCTCTTCAAAGCCCTTCCGCATTTCTGTTAGGAGTCTACGTTTTGCACTCCAATCAATCGCTGGAATCGGTTTTGAATATGGGTAAGTTTACACACTACCATCCTGAAAAAATGGATTGTAACAACTAATATTCGTTTGTCTTTATCCTCTTTTTTGGTGGAACAGAAGGTAAGAACATGGCACGACGGCAAAAATGTTTACTGCGGTTAGCACTCTGATATTCGTGGATTTTCACATTTCATCTTTCCGTATATTAGGCCTGATCCACTAACTAATTCGGGACGTGGAAGACTAATAATTACGTGCTTCTATCTTTGAAACAAATTGCTGCACAAGCAACTTAATAACCCGCCTTTCATAGAAACATTCATCCATCACTGTTGCATTTTTAATTTCATCTCAGATAGTCTCAATAAAAAAAAGACTCCCAAAAGAGAGTCTAAAAGAGATTATAGGATGATGGCTATGAGGCCGCCGGAGCCTTCGTTGATGATTCTTTCCAGTGTGTCTTTCAGTTTGTAACGGGCATTTTCAGGCATTAGCGACAGTTTGGCTGAGATGCCTTCTCTTACGATGGAGCTCAGGCTTCTTCCGAATATATCGGAGTTCCAAATCGAAAGTGGATCGTCTTCAAAATCCTGCATCAGGTACCGGACGAGTTCTTCACTTTGTTTTTCGGTGCCGATGATCGGCTCGAATTTTGATTGAACATCCACTTTGATCATGTGGATGGAAGGTGCAACGGCCTTGAGGCTTACACCGAATCTTGATCCCTGACGTATGATTTCCGGTTCATCCAGACTCATGTCGTTCAGAGAAGGCGCAGCGATTCCGTAACCTGTCTGTTTAACCATTCTCAGCGCATCTGAAATCTGGTCATATTCTGCTTTGGCATGTGCGAAATCCTGCATCAATTCAAGCAGGTGATCCTTGCCTCGGATTTCAACGCCTACAATTTCTTTCAGCACTTCATCATACAGTTCATCCGGTGCATATAAATCGATCTCGGCTACACCCTGACCCATATCGATTCCTGCAAGTCCGGCACGTTCAATATGCTCATATTCGCTGAAATAATGGACGACCCGGTCCACGTCACGAAGACGTTTAATATCCTTGACCGTTTCTTTAACAGCTTCCTGATAGGTCTGTCGCAGCCAATGTTCTTCTTTCAGCACCATCACCCAGCTCGGTAAATTCACATTCACTTCTAATACCGGGAATTCAAACAAAGCTTCACGAAGAACATTCAGTACATCTGAATCCCTCATACTTTCCACACTCATCGCAAGGACTGGTATGTCATATTTTTCCTGAAGCTTCACTCTCAGCTCTTCTGTCTCTGTCGCATGCGGCCTAGCGGAGTTGATCACCATAATGAAGGGTTTACCGACTTCCTTCAGTTCCTCGATGACTCTTTCCTCAGCTTCGATATAGTCGCTTCTTCCGATTTCCCCGATCGAACCATCAGTGGTGACCACCACGCCGATCGTTGAATGCTCCTGTATTACTTTTCTGGTACCGATTTCGGCTGCTTCATGAAACGGGATAGGCTCTTCGTACCAAGGTGTATTGATCATTCTGGGACCATTTTCATCCTCGTATCCTTTCGCCCCCGGCACCGTGTAACCTACACAATCTACCAATCTCACATTCACTTCAAGCCCCTCGTCCACATGCACCGATACTGCCTGGTTAGGGACGAATTTCGGTTCTGTCGTCATGATCGTCTTTCCTGCAGCACTTTGCGGCAGTTCGTCCTGCGCTCTTGCACGTTCTGTTTCACTTGCAATATTAGGAAGGACAACAAGCTCCATAAACTTCTTGATGAAGGTTGATTTACCTGTTCTTACTGCTCCCACCACACCTAAATAAATATCTCCGCCTGTTCTTTCTGCAATGTCTTTGAATAGATCGACTCTTTCCAAGAGATTCCCTCCCATCTTATATTCCAGGGATGTTTCATCCGTGTATTCTGCCTCACATTCTATATTTATGATGTTGTCCTAATGACTTATGACTATTAATATGTTTTTTTTACCTCCTTATGACTAAGAATTAAATTTATTATGTCGCAGCAATTATGTTCAGTTGAAGTTGATGAAAACTCCCTACAAAGGATGACATAAAATAATAACCCTTCTCCTACAATATATTTTGCAGGAAAAGGGTTATGCCTATTTTGTCATAAAGACAGGTTCATTCTTTTCATCAATGGTATAAGGAAGGGAATAGGCTGGAACAAACAAGGAGTCCTCTGTCAGCAGAGTACGGATATCGGTTCCTTCTTGAATTGTTTTGTTCGTGGATTGAAGCTTTTCATATAAATCCATCGAATAATCCACGAAAATCTCCCCGCTCCCATTTATCACAAGCGGAAGCTTCTTATTTGAATAGGGGCTGTCGACATATACTTCTTTATCCATTCCTATTTCTTCATAATTCAATTTATAAACGTTGTGGGCCACCTGTTCTTTAAAAGGGGGATAGCCCTGGGCGTTGATTCTGATTTTGATTTCCCTTATTTTTTCCGCCATTCGTAGATCGAATATCTTCACGGTTGGATTTTCTTCTACATCCAGCAGGACATATTGAAAGATCCCCCCGTTCTCAAATGCATTTCCAGGAATCTCTGATAAGTATTGTGGGGATAACTTCCTGAAATCAATCGGATATTTTTGATAGATCGGGGTATCCTTATCCCTTGTCTTGATCGGGAGCAGCCCGCTATTGGCGTCCTGGTATTGCTCCACTGCTTCTTGAACAGCTTTCACCTGTGCATCATAAGGGATCTGATTCTGATTGAGCTCTTTTTCAGGGTAAAGACAGCCGGAAAGGACGGTCATAGTGAGCACAAGGATCATTCCGGTTAAAACTATACGTTTCAATCTGCAAAACTTCCTTTCTTAAGCTAGTAGGTTGGTCCGCTGAATACAATATAAATCATCATGAGTCCGCCTGCTATCATCAGTATGTAAGCCACAAAAGCAGTAATAAAGCGAATGAATTTCGGTTTAATTTTATACCGGCTGAAATAAATCATTATGATTGCAAGGAACATAGATCCCATTGAAGCAAATGAAATCCACATTTTCATCATAGAAGTCATGGTACATCCCTCCTGTTATCGAATGTATTATATCACAAGTCAAATCCGAAACGGCATTTGTTCAATAAAATGTACGAAAGATGAACGCACATAAAAGAAGAGCGACCCATGATCTCCGGACCCGGGCCAAAGGCCGAGCCAAAGTCATGAGCTGCTCTTAAGACTGAAAGAGACCTACCCATCCATAGGCAAAGCTGTATATATTCATCACAGTGTATGCACGGTAAGAACCTTTCGCATCCTCTAATGCCTATTCTTGCAAGATTTTTATCGGTCTATGAGCGTTCGCCCAGAATATTCACCAAATCTTCCATTTCATTTGTCTTTCCTCGTGACATTAAATGATCGACCGCTTCTTTCGCTTCTACATTATTGAACAATACGTCGTACAGTGCATTCGTGATCGGCATTTTCACTTCGAATTTTTGGGCAAGCTGATGTCCTGCTTTCGTTGTACGGACGCCTTCCACCACCATGCCCATATTATCAAGCACTTCCTGGAGTTTATGCCCCTTACCGAGCATATTACCTGCCCTCCAGTTTCTCGAATGAACACTTGTGCATGTAACAATTAAATCACCAATACCTGTCAAACCGGAGAAGGTGAGCGGGTTGGCACCCATTTTTGTGCCTAAGCGGGCGATTTCAGCGAGCCCCCTGGTGATGAGGGCTGCCTTCGCATTATCTCCATACCCCAAGCCATCGGTGATGCCGGCAGCAAGAGCAATAATATTCTTCAATGCGCCTCCAATTTCAACACCCAGCATATCGGGATTTGTGTACACTCTAAAATTCTGGTTCATGAAAAGATCCTGGACTTCTTCTGCGTATTTCATATCCTTTGCTGATACCGTCACGGTCGTCGGGTGCCTTAGACTCACTTCTTCCGCATGACTCGGTCCGGAAAGGACGACCACAGAGCGCAGGTTATCCGGATTCATTTCATCCTCGATGATTTCTGATATGCGCAGAAGGCTGTCGGGCTCGATCCCCTTACTCACATGCACAACCGTCAAAGGATTCGCCTGCACTTCCTGGATCTGGCCCAGCACTTGTCTGATCGCTTTGGTGGGAACCGCTAAAATAACCGTCTGGATACCATCAAGAGATTCCTTCATATCTGCATAGCCGATGATACTCTCAGGAAGTTTCACATCCTTTAGGTACTTATGATTTGTATGATGTTCGTTGATTTCCTGGATTTGATCTGCTTTATGTCCCCATAGCCTTACTTCAAGCCCGTTGTCTGCCAATACCATGGCAAGGGCCGTCCCCCAGCTTCCTGCACCAATGACCGTCACTTTTTCAGAGTTTTTCATTTGATACACCTACCTTATTATTTTCTGGCACGAGCGATAATACGAATAGGAGTTCCTTCAAATCCAAATGCATCACGGATTCTGTTTTCCAAGAATCGTTCATATGAAAAATGCATTAATTCCGGGTCATTCACAAACACAACAAATGTCGGCGGCTTCACTGCCACCTGAGTTGCATAGTAGATACGGAGTCTTTTGCCATTATCAGTCGGTGTTGGATTCATTGCCACCGCATCCATTACTACTTCATTCAGGACACTGGATTGTACACGCAATGCATGGTTTTCACTCGCCACATTGATGACAGGAAGAAGCGTATGGATTCTCTTCTTTGTTTTTGCAGATAAGAAGATGATCGGTGCATAGTCAAGGAACTGGAAGTGGTCACGGATGTTCTGTTCCCATTTGTTCATCGTTTTTTCATCTTTTTCAACTGCATCCCACTTATTGACGACGATTACCACTGCACGTCCTGCATCATGTGCATATCCTGCAATTTTTTTATCCTGCTCGATGATTCCTTCTTCACCGTCTATCACGACCAATACAACGTCGGAACGTTCAATCGCTCTCAAAGCCCTCAGCACACTGTATTTTTCAGTCGTTTCATATACTTTTCCTTTTTTCCGCATTCCGGCAGTATCGATGATGACATACTCTTGTCCATCAAACGTGTAAGATGAATCAATCGCATCCCTTGTCGTACCAGCCACATTGCTGACGATGACCCGCTCTTCACCGAGTAGTGCATTTACGAGGGAAGACTTACCGACATTGGGACGGCCGATCAAGGAGAATTTAATGACTTCTTCTCCGTATTCCTCCCCGTCATCTTTTTTGAAATGCTTTGCGGCTTCGTCCAGCAGATCCCCCAGCCCGAGTCCGTGTGAACCTGAAATCGGGAAAGGTTCTCCGAATCCAAGGGAATAGAAATCATACACCATTTCACGCATTTCCGGGTTATCGATCTTATTGACACCAAGCACTACAGGCTTGTTTGAACGATATAGTATCTTCGCTACGATTTCATCGGCTGCGGTTACTCCTTCACGGCCATTCGTAAGGAATATGATGACATCCGCTTCATCGATCGCAATCTCTGCCTGCTGCCTGATTTGATCAAGAAACGGCTCATTGCCTAATTCGATTCCGCCGGTATCTATAATATTAAATTCATGAGTCAGCCACTCAGCAGAACTGTATATACGATCCCTTGTAACACCGGGCACATCTTCCACTATCGATATTCTCTCGCCGACAATCCTATTAAAAATCGTGGACTTACCAACATTCGGACGCCCTACGATTGCAACAACTGGTTTGGACACTTTATTCACCCTTTCTTGAATAGACTTATGGTTCATTCATTATCCTTTAAGCCTTTTCATTTCCACTGTTTCAAATGGTTCAATTATTAATAATAAAGACTGGCCCATAAGCTGTATTCCCCCTTATGGGTCAGTCCCCTAACTTTAACATTTTATCAGTAAAAGAATGAACTGGCAATCAATGTTTCACAATGATAAACAGGCCGGTATCCAATTCATGTGCAATCCCGTCTAATATGGCTTCGAGGTTAGCGCAGATCTTCTGCAGTTCCTCGTCCGTTTTGCAATGAAATACTGCTGTTCCGCTGGGAATTCTATCAGGAGAGGTTGTCACAGCGGCTAAGATGAATTTTTGAATGGTGGTACTCAATCTGCTTCTCTCCCCTTTCGAATGGCTTTAGACTCAGATGGCATCCTGATCGCATTTTCCAGTGTCGGAACCTGCCCCAGGATCGCGATGGCTTTCTCCACATCTTTATGTTGAGGAAGGACAAACACCGCCACCCTTCCATCATCGAGGTCTCTTTTAGCCAGAGGAGTGAGTGCAGGGGTCCCCGAATCTTTAAAGATACCCAATGAAGTGGACACATCATGAAGGATGGCCTGCCTTTGCCCCAGGTTTGCAATCGTGGATCTTGCATCGAATGATTTAGGATTCAGTACGAACCCCATTCCATAGCGCATGATTTCTTCCTGCCTGACTTTAAGACCTATATTCATGATATAAATATTATCCACGTATAGTCCCGCACCATCAAAATGCGGTTGGACGAATTCAATATGGACGATATCTTTCAGCTTGCCCCCGGCCATTAATTTATGCGAGATTAACATACAGACCACACTGACTGCCAAGGCAGCATAAAAGTTAAATACGATATAGGCCAAAGTAGCGATTAAGGAAGTGAATATCACCAGATAGTTCCTGCTTTCAAATGCTACCGCAATCCCTTCGATATAGGTAGCCCCCCTTGGTACAAGCTCATAGGCATCCAGCTCAGTCAATGTATTCCTTTCCATATTCCTGACGTCACGAAATTGTGATGCAGCCACTGTCAAAAATGTGATAGCCGTGAAATTCTCTTCCAGTAATGCAGGAACCGCAATTGTTCCAAGCCCTGCGGCGATGAAGCCGAGTGCAATATGTATGATCTTCCCGTGCAAATACGTCGGGTATTGCCTATAGTCGGTCCGGAGCATATAGATTCTGGTTAACGTGCCGATGACTACCCCGAAAATGACGGGGTTTACGTAATCATTCATATATTTTTGATTTCCCCTTTATTGGATGATAGTTTACTGCTCATCAGGGCATTCAATGAATGAACGGCCTTCCAGGTGATGGTCATCAATGCCATATAAGCCGCTGTATCCATATAAAGATAATCACCGATCATTTTGCTGAACCCTATATTATGCAGCGTGACCGATAAGAATATTTCCCCTGTCAACGTTCCCGAAATCACAGAAAGGAACAGATTTCTCATCTTATTTATGGAACTGTAAAAAATAAACCCAAGACTCATGGATAATAATGCAGCAATGACATAAGGGTCGATGATCATAAGGACGGGATCATAAATGGCAACAAGCCCTACCCCTGCATATGACATGGCTATGGTCAAAATACAAATCAGCATATAAAGTTTCTGCCTCAGACCCAGGCGGCGCATATAGATGAACGCCAGTAATGCCAAAAATAGATAGTCTGCATGTACTTCATACGATAATATGGAAAATCTATACGGAAACAAGCAAATCAAGCACAACAAATAAAAGGAAAATAGAAATCGGCCTTTTTCATTCTTTTCCATAATGAAAGTCGTGTAGATCCATAATCCCCATGCAACCCAAAGAAATATTATTCCCTCCATGTCCCATTCCCTCCTATTATCTACATTATGGAAAATCTTTATGTAAATCATTCATGTATGTTTCAATTTAATCTTGAAAAAATAAGAAAAGGAGGTGTTTGATATGGGAAAAGATCGTCAGGAAAAGAAATTAAAGCAAAGTGGACGGGTTGAATCCGACCGGGATCAGGAGCTTCAGAATAAAGGAGCAACAGGGATGGAAAGCCCTGCCGAATCAAGGAAGAGGCAGAGGTAAAATATACGAACATTTAGAGGGCTTTAAACAACGCTAATGATTTCCGTGCAAGACTTCGCTTTCCGCGGGTAGCCCGTGTGAGCCTCTCAGAAAGCCTGCGGGGTCTCACTTGTCCAGCTGCAGGGGTCTGCTCCCGTTTGAAAATTAACCTTAGGCTTTTGAGGCAAATTGCGCCTCTAAAGCCTGAGAACATTTTTCAAAGGGAGCAAAACGCCCACTTCCGCTTTTCTAATTGTCCAGCTGCAGGGCTTAGAGGCACAGGTCATAAGCCACACCGCCCAAGAAGGCAAAGAACGCCTTCGGCCAATTCGTCTTATGCCCCCCCCTCTGAGCGAAGCCCTTCCGCTTTTCTAATAAGCTGCTCTTCCCGCAGGAGTCTTCGTCTTGCACTCCAATCAACCGCTGAGATGAGCAAACCCCTGAAACGTCCAAAAAACATATAAAAAAACCCGGAATAATTTGCCTCATCTCACTGCAAATTAATCCGGGTTTATTTAGACTATGTGACTTTTGTCTAGCCAATTTCATCAAGCATTAAATTGTCGATTACTATACTTTTCGGGATCCAATCCCCTTACGGCCAGCCAATGATACAACTCTCCTGTTAAAATAAGAGGCACCTTTTGCAAGTCTTCAGTCCTCATGCAGCCTAATGCACACATAAGGTATTGTATATCAGTGTGAAGATCATTTACTTCTTCTATCGTGGCCTCAAGACCCTTATCCACGATGCACTTCAAAATGGCTCCGGCCATTCCGACAGAGCAGGCACCCAGACTCAAGGCTTTTACAATTTCCAGGCTGTTCCGAATACCTCCCGAAGCAAGAATCGGGAGACCAGAAACCGAATGGGCTTCAGCAATGGATGCAGCCGTGGGGATACCCCAGTCATCAAAATAACTCAGCATCCTTTGCCGGCGTTGATTTTCAATTTTAGAAAAGTTCGTTCCGCCGTAACCCCCGACATCTATAGCCGAAATGGAAGTACCTGAAAGAGTCATTGCAGCTTCCTTACTGATCCCAAATCCAGTTTCTTTCACGATGACCGGGACACTTAACCGATCGGCAATCGTGTGAATTCGTTCAAGCGCCCCCTTAAAATCACGGTCTCCTTCGGGCATAGTCAATTCCTGAATGACGTTCAGATGAACTTGAAGGGCATCTGCTTCAATCATCTCCACTGCATCGATTGCCTGCTGTACTGACGCTTCACTGCCAAGGTTGGCAAATATGATGCCGTCAGGATTGTTCTTTCTTACTATTTCATACGTTTTTCGTTCAGACGGGTCCTTCAAAGCAGACATTTGTGAACCTACAGCCAGTCCAATCCCGGTTTCCCTGGACAACAGAGATAACTCAGCATTGATTTTTGATGTATATTCCCCGCCTCCGCCTGTCATGGCATTCACAAAAATTGGCGAACTTAAAGAAAGTTCGCCAATTCGGGACTGGAGACGGGTATCATCAAGGGCTGCATCCGGAAGGCTTTGATGAACAAACTTTACGTCTTCAAAGCCCGTCTTATTCTGTTGCCCTGTTGTAAGGGCATAATTAATATGATCCCGTTTTCGTTGAGCTCTAGTCAAAGTCCATCACCATTTTTATTTAAGATCCTTTAATTTATCTCCAATCATTTCACCTAATTGGAAGCCTGTATTTTCTTCAGGCATTTCATAATCTGTCACTTCTTCTTCCTTCTCTTCCAAAGCTTTTATGCTAAGAGAAAGTCGTTGTTCAGATTCGTTGACATCCAATACTTTTACTTTAACCGATTGGTCCTCTTTTAATACTTCATGAGGCGTACCGATATGTTTATGGGAAATTTGCGAAATATGCACCAATCCTTCAACACCCGGAAATACCTCTACAAATGCACCGTAGGATACCAATCGTTTGACTACTCCGTCCAGTACGCTTCCTTTAGGGGCTTTTTCAGAAATATCACTCCAAGGCCCAGGAAGTGTTTCTTTAATCGATAATGAAATTCTTTCATTATCACGATCGACACTCAGTACTTTCACCTGGACTTTTTGTCCTTCAGTCACCACGTCCGACGGCTTCTCTACGTGTTCGTGGGACAGCTGGGAAATATGCACCAGGCCGTCAACTCCGCCGATATCAACGAATGCGCCGAAATCAGTGATTCGCTGAACAGTACCCTCAAGGACCGCACCGGATTCGATGTCGGTAAGAAGCTGTTTCTTCTGTTCTTGTTTTTCAGCTTCAACCACTGCGCGATGAGACAGGATCAGACGGTTCTTATCCTGATCCAATTCCACAATCTTGAATGTAAGGACCTTATCCTTGTAGTCTGAGAAATCTTCCACATAGTGATCTTCCACCAATGATGCCGGGACAAATCCCCTGACTCCAAGATCGACGACCAGACCGCCTTTAACGACGTCTTTTACTTCGGCTTCAAATACTTCTCCGGCTTCAAAGCGGCCTTTCATTTCTTCCCATGCTTTTTCAGCATCGACTTTACGCTTGGAAAGGACAAGCAGTTCCTCTTCCACTTTTGTCACGATTAACTCCAGTACATCCCCTTCACTCACTACATCAGATGCTTTTTCAATGTGAAGGCTTGAGAGTTCACTAATTGGAATGATGCCATCCACCTTACTATCTTTAACATCAACAAGGACTTGTTTCTCTTCGACCTTGGTAACGGTTCCTTTGACTTTTTCACCAATCTCGAGATTTTTCACTTCAATTCCATTCATGTCTTCCATTATGTACTCCTCCTTAATCCATGACTGCAAAGATTTTATTTTTGTGAATTTTTACACAATTTAAATAAATTATTCTTTCTATTAACTTCTAATAAATAGAACTATTTGTCAAGCAAGAAAGTCCGGTCGATCATTTCATAAGGCTGGCAATATGCTCCATGATGATGTCCGTTGTTTTCTCAGCATTGAGTTTCTGTTCCTTGATTTCCTCCATCGGGACGGGCGGTCCGTATACCACTTTGAGTTTTCTGAACGGCTTGTAAGGACCGATGATTGCACAGGGTACCACTTTTGCGTCGGATCGCAATGCAAAAAATCCGGCGCCGGCAAGACCTTTACCGATCTCCCCTGTTTTACTTCTAGTACCCTCCGGGAACAATCCTAAAACATTTCCCTCTTTCAATACTTTCAATCCTTTTCGCAGGGCTTCACGGTCACTCATGCCCCTCTTTACAGGAAAAGCATGAACCCCGGGGAGGATTTTCCCGAGGACCGGAACCCTGAAGAGCTCCTCCTTTGCCATGAATGAGACAGGCCTTGGCGCGGTGATCCCGACGACGGGGGGATCCAGATTGTCAATATGGTTTGCACAGAGCAGCACTCCGCCTTCTTTCGGGAAATGCTCCAGGCCGACGACTTCAATGCGGTAAAGCGGCGAAAGAATGGATTTTACTAAACCTTTGGCAAATGAATAAAGATTCACGTCTACCCTTTCCTTTCCACAAGAGACATGATGCGGTCGACGACTTCATTGATCGATAAGGAGGTCGTGTCTATTTCAATGGCGTCCTCTGCTTTTTTCAATGGGGCAACTTCCCGCTCTGAATCAATTTTATCCCTCAATGCGATTTCTTCTTTCAATTTCTCTAAATCTGACGCATACCCTTTCGAGACATTTTCCTCGTGACGTCTTTGGGCTCTTTCCTCAACGCTCGCGAGCAGGAATATTTTCACTTCTGCGTCTGGGATGACATGAGTGCCGATATCCCTTCCATCCATTACCACGCCGCCCTCACTGGCAAGTTCCTGCTGTCTTTTAACCATTTCTTCTCTGACTTGCTGATGAACTGCTATATGCGAAACTGAATTTGTGACTTCTGATTGACGGATTTCTTCCGTTACATTTTCCCCGTCAAGAAATACAAGCTGACCTTTTTCAGAAGGTTCCAATTCAATTTTAGTCATTTTGAGCAGTTTAGTCAGTTCAGTCTGATCATGCACATCCACATTCGACTTTATTGCTTTATACGTCAGGGAACGGTACATGGCTCCCGTATCTATATAAAGATAAGACAGCTTTCCTGCTACAATTTTAGCGACGGTACTCTTCCCCGCAGCCGCAGGGCCGTCTATGGCAATCCGTAATTTCATAAAACATCCACCTACTTAAATTCCATATAATTTCTTCCCTATTCTATCATAAAATTGTGCAAACATAATAAGAACTTTCTCTTTTAAATGGTTACAATTCTCTTAATAACAAAAAACAGCAGGCACTTTTCACCTGCTTCTGCTGTTTGATATGGTTTCCACTATTTCACTATATTCCATTTTCTCCACCCCTTCATAAAATACGATCTTATGAAGTTCCGGCAGTATATTAAGTTCGTGAAAAACAAATTGGATGGCCAGAAGTAAAATAAAATGTATGATAGCCAGCTTTATCAATATTCTTTCTATTGCCCTCATCAATTACACCCTTTTCTTAATCTGCACGTCATTCAAGATATTGAATCCTTTATGAGAAAGTATGTGTAAATGATGGAATTTTATTCAAGGAGACCTTTTTTTCTGAGTTCCAGCTGCTTTTCAAAACAAAATCTCATGATGACCTGCCTCTGGGTTTCTGACAAGTTCAAGAACTGTATACTTGCAATTTTTTTATTGTTCCGCTCCCATACACGGATAAGGCTTCCCATTATTTCGAGGTAGTGGCATTCCCCGGTTTGCATCGTCAAAACGATGATCATCGAGATGCGTGCACCCTGTTCAATTTCTATTCCGTTCATCCTGACCGCACAACCGCCTGCACTGATATCCTCTGTGACAGCAGGATGGTACTCATCACCGTAATAAAGGGAGATATCCGCATTGGTTTCGACGCGTACATATTGTCTCCTTTGTACTTTCACCAGTTTGTCCTCACCAGGATAGTGAATATGTACCATGGGGATTTTTGAAATTTTCCTGCCCAGGACTTCCGACTCGAACATTAGAACGGTCTGTTCATTGTAGACGAAACTTGCTTTAAGCTGGGTGCCATTCATCATGAATATGGTCTTTCCGGTTTTAGTATGTATAGGGTAATCAATGAAGATCCCGTCTTCTTCCGACTCGACCACCCTGCATCGGTACTTCTCGGGTGTATCGTTATGAATAGGTTCAAGCTGCAGTATTGTTCCGGCTTTGATCATTGCGCATTACTCTCACTTTCCCGCTACTGATATGATGTACCTATATTATGTCACGTAAAATACTTCCTTTCCATACTTTTTTTGTAATTTAGGCAATCGTGAATCCGCATGGGTTGATTGCCATTAATAAGACGGTACCCTATTTAAGGATACCGCCCATTCATTTTATACAACTTCTTCATAAATCGGTTCTGCATTTTTGAGCTTTTCCACTTTCTCTTCTTCGCCAGTGTCGGCATTGATGAAGATTCTGTAAGTGTCATTTCCGAGCATTCCAAGAAATTCATAGCACAGTACTTCTTCGTTCAAGTCGTTGATGATGACAGCCTGTCTTTCTTCCATGACTTTCAAGTTCGGGTTTGTCTTTGTTTTTGCTTCTTCCAGGGTGATACCGGGTTCTGGAATTTCACGGCTGTGATTGTTCCTCAGATATTCCTCAGCGGCAAACCCTACGATTTGTCCGTTATCTAGTGCTACTTTCACTTTGATTGCATCAGGGTAAATCCTCACACCATCAAGGAGAGTCACATAGGTGAATACGCCCAGTTTGTCGTATTGGACACTTTCGAACAGCTCCAACTTTTCGAACTTGTTTTCTTTAAGGAATTTAGTTGCCTGTTCAGAAGCTTTATTCAAACTGATCTTCGCCTCTTTTACTTCACGGTTATTGATATACCAGATGGGATACCCCCCTTTTTGTGTTATATCCATACTCGCGTCTGTCTTTCCATTCCCAATGGAGACACTATAAAATTTGAACTCCGATCCCTTGCCGCTGCTTGCAACTTTAGCTTCCTTTGATTTATCGATTCCGGAATACTTCCTTAAAATTGCCTCCGCTTCTTTCTTAGAAATTTCTTCGCCTTTTAGCTTTCTGAAATTCTCATCTCTTTTTTGACTGTTTACAAATGTAGTGGATCCAAAGCTTGCTTCATCATATCCCGATACATTCTTCTCCACCGTCTTAAAGCCGTCAATGATCGTGTTATCGGCTTTTTCCTTGCCAGAAGCAAGTGCCATCTCTACATCCATCCATCGTAGATTATTCTTGATGACAAGATGCTGCACCCTTCTTAATTCCTTCTGGATGTCGGCACTTTGTTTGTAAAGGTTCTCTAATGAAGCGTATTCCTTATCTGTCAACGGTTTATCATCCAGGTCCCTCACCGCCACACGGTAACTGAAATCTCCTATTTTGCTCAAAAATTCTTCGGTTTTATTAAATGGCAGTAAGGTTAATGGTAATTGACCCACATCACTATGCGCCTGGGATGTAAGTCGCCAGACATCTGCAAGGGCAGGTGACAGCGATTTTCTGGAATTCATGGCAAGAGTTGTTCCTATCTTATCGTGCAGCAGGTCAACCTGATAAGTCAGTTCATGAAATGCACGCTGATAGTTGTTTTCTGAGTTGATCAGGATCGCATTTTTTTCCTGATGCTCCTGGTACCCCCAAAAGGCGGTTCCAGCGACGCCGATGACGAGTATAGCTATTAAAATAGTGCGTATCAATATCCTTCACCTCGTTATTTACAGAATATATGTTTCCCTATCTGCTTGATTTGCGGTCTCGACCAGATCCAATCACTCGTTGCGGTAACAGGGTTAAAATAATACAGTGCATTTGAAGATGGATCCCATCCGTTAATGGCATCCAGAACTGCTTCCTTCGCTTTTTCATTAGGAGTCAGGTAGATCTGTCCGTCAGCAACGGCAGTGAAAGCACCTGGCTCAAAGATCACACCTGCTGCTGTATTCGGAAATGATGGACTGTCGATGCGATTTAAAATGACCGCTGCTACAGCCACCTGTCCTTCATATGGCTCCCCGCGGGCTTCGCCATAGACGGCATTCGCCAAGATCTGGATATCATTTTGAGAATATCCATTCGGTGTGTTTGCAGCCGTCGGTTTGGATGGAGTCTGCTTCTGGGGCTGTGAAGTCTTTCCGCCACCTCCTGCACCTTTCTGCTTGCTCATATCCGTGCCGCCGTAGTGACTGAATTTATTCCCTTTGTTTATCTGCTGTTTTACGAATTGCTCGTTATACTTTGATGCTTTCACTAATTTTGCTTTCGTTTCAGCACCGGCTAACCCATCGATTGGAAGGCCGAATTCATATTGGAAATTCCTTAATGCCCAATAAGTGCCCCAGCCAAAAACTCCATCGATTTTACCATTGTAGTAGCCAATATACTGAAGCCTGGATTGAAGCTCAATTACATCATCACCCGTAGCTCCATGCTGAATGACTTGATTTGTAAAAGCGTCCGCTTTCTCCCCTTCAGATGAAATCATTAAAAGAGAACAGACAAGCACCATGACGACAGTTGTACATAACCATTTGATGCGGCTATTCATCATTCATTAACCTCCATATCTTCAATTAACATTAACCCTAGTTTTTGTAGAGCCATCCATTTTATACAAGATGAAAATAAAAAATCCCCTTTCTTGAAAAGACAATGTAATGTTCCGGCAAAAGGGATGTAAACAGCCTGAGTTATAATAAATGGAAGGACCATTCGAGTCTTTTATAAAGGGGGAGGCAATTATGGAAGATTATTTAGCCAAATCACTGGATGAATGGAAAGAAGACATTTCAGAAGTACTGGACCAAATCAATACGGACTACGATGAGGTGAAAAAAGAATTAAAGGTCTATTCCTATAAATACGGAATCACCAAACAGGTCATCCAGTCCACTGTGAATGAAGAAATCATCGAGAATATCCGGGAAATGTATCACAAGCCATTCGAAGAAAAATACAGTGAACTCAAGGAATACATAAGAGAGCTTGATGAAAAAAGAAAAGTGTTTCAGATGTTCGTCAACAAAATTGATGAAGTGAAACGCAAAGAAGCACCAAAGACAGACCTTGCAGCGACTTACAAATAGATTCCGCCCAAAAAGAGGTTGTGACAGAACTGAAAAGCTACCATATAAAGACGTACATTATCAGTAGAAGTTCTTTTTACCGTTAATGATTTTCGTGCAAGACTTCGCTTTCCACATGAGTCTTCGCCCTGCACTCCAATCATTCACTTGAAAGGGCTAAACTCAAAATGCACTTTAAACAATAAAAACCCGAACTAATTTGCCCTATCTATCGCAAATTAGTTCGGGTTTTACTTAGACTAAAACACTATTAAAGAATTTCTTTCTTCAACTCTGAATGAGAGTATTTTTTGGCAGTCAGGCGGTGTGCATGTTTGACTTTCTTCAGTCCAAGCCACCAAAGGAACAACATGAATGGAATCATATAATAAATCCAGTTCTTCTCAGACAAAAAGATATAATTATATGTCCCGTGCAATGCAAGCGGGACCATCACCGAGATCACCAGCCATTTCTGCCGGTTGTCCCTTATTGAAAACTTGGCCTTGCCGAGATAATAACCCATCAATACACCGAAGAGAGCATGGCTGGAGACTGGCATGAGCGCTCTCCCGAATGCGTATTCAACCCCGTTTGCCAACAGGAATAATATGTTTTCAACTGTTGCAAACCCAAGTGAAACACTTGCTCCATATATGATCCCGTCATACGGGTCATTAAAATGAACATGTTGAAAAATGGCGACCATGAGGATGAACCATTTAAAAAATTCTTCCAGCAGTCCAGAAGAAATATAGGCATTCAGCCAGTTTGAATCGACAAACCCTTCCACTTTTAATACATACTGTAGAAACATGATTGGAAAAGTAATCAAGACACCGTATATGAATGTTTTAAAGACTAGCACAACCGGTTCAGCTTCATACTCATCGCGTAAATAAAAATAACTCAGAAGAGCAAGGCCCGGTGCTATTCCCGCTGATAAAACCACCAGCATAGTAAAAGTCCTCTTTTCTTTCAGTTTTCTTAATCGTATCATGTTAAAGTAGGAAAGAAAATAACAAAATCCAAGGAGGAAAGATGCATGAAAAGAAATGTGCTTGTCATACATACGGGTGGAACCATCTCCATGATGGAAGATAAAGATACGGGGTCCGTTATCCCGGGCAGGGAAAATCCATTGTCTGTCCAAACATCAATGGTGGCAAATTTAGCTGACGTCCGCGTAATCGAAGCCTTCCATCTTCCTTCTCCGCATATCACAACGGAACATATGCATGAAATAAAACGTTTGATAGAAGCAGAATATGAAAATCAGGAATTCGACGGTGTCGTGATTACACACGGGACGGACACTCTTGAGGAAACGGCTTATTTTCTTGATTTGACCATTTCCCTTCCCGTGTCGATCGTGGTGACCGGAGCCATGAGATCAAGTAATGAAATCGGTGCAGATGGTCTTTATAATCTTATTTCATCCGTCCGGGTGGCAGCCGATCCCCTATCAAAAAATAAAGGTGTCCTGGTTGTATTGAATGATGAAATCCATTCGGCGAAGAATGTGACGAAAACACACACAAGCAACGTCTCGACCTTTCAAAGCCCTCAATATGGTCCGATCGGGATCGTAACTAAGAGAGGCATATTATTTCACCATCAGCCGACCTCTTCCGAAAGCTATAAAGTATGTGACATCACAAAAAAAGTTACCCTAATCAAAGCTTACGCAGGTATGGATTCAAGTCTTCTTGGTGCAATAAAGAACCTCAAGTTCGACGGTGTGGTCATCGAGGCTCTCGGACAGGGTAATCTCCCACCGGAAGCTGTCCCAGGTATCATTGAGCTTTTGAACAGCCGTATCCCTGTAGTCCTTGTTTCAAGGTGCTTCAACGGCATCGCCCAGGATGTATATGGTTATGAGGGTGGGGGAAAGCAATTAAAAGAAAAGGGAGTCATATTCTCTAACGGCCTGAACGGTCAAAAAGCACGGATAAAGCTGATGGTTGCTTTGTCTCAAACAGATGACTTTCAAGAAATGGAGCGTATTTTCAAGAACTAATAAACAAAAGAGGCGGACAAAATCCTGCTAACACCGTCTAAAGACGAACATTTTATAGCATGCTTAAACACCGCTAATGATTTCCGTGCAAGACTTCGCTTTCCGCAGGAGTCTTCGTCTTACACTCCAATCAACCGCTGGAAAGCACTATTACTTAACTCAACATGTAAACTAAAAACCCGATTGAATTTGCCAGTTAGAAAGCAAATTCATTCGGGTTTTCCTTAGGCTATATCACTTATGTCCCAGCCTCTTATTATTTCTGTTTCTCTATTATGGACCTTGCAATCAGACCGCCGTGGTGCCGGCCGTTTTCTATAAATATTTCGTTCGCATTATTACCTGCCGCAATCACTCCGGCTATATATACACCTTCTACATTTGTTTCCATTGTATCAGGATCGAATGCCGGACGGCCGCTCTCCCGGTCGATCGATATACCCATCTTGGTAAGAAAGCTGTGATCCGGGTGATATCCGGTCATGGCAAAGACGAAATCATTCTTGATCTCTTTCTTTTCCCCTTTCACCGTATAGAGGACTGCATCATCCGTGATTTCTTCCAGATGTGCATTGAATTCCATTTTGACTTCCCCGTTCCTCACAAGTGCATCGAAGTTTGGAAGGATCCATGGTTTAACACTTTTTGAGTATTCGCTTCCCCGGTAAAGCACCGTCACTCTTGACCCTGCTTTGTTCAACTCCAAGGCTGCATCCACCGCTGAATTTTTTCCGCCTATCACGACAGTGTCGGTGTCAAAAAAAGGATGAGCTTCTTTGAAATAATGAAAGACTTTTTCCTTATCTTCACCCGGGATCCCCATATAATTCGGGTTGTCATAATAACCTGTGGCGATGATGACGTATTTTGCCCGGTACGTTTCTTTGGAGGTGCTGATGATGAAGCCGCCGTCTTTCTTCTCGACTTTGTTGACTAATTCAAAACGATTGATTCTTACATCTTTCCTTTTTGACACTTCGCGATAATAAACAAGTGCTTGATTACGCCGGGGTTTATGCTCTTCGATGACGAAAGGCACATCGCCGATCTCAAGCTTTTCACTAGAAGAAAAGAAAGTCTGATGCGTAGGGTAGTTATATATTGCGTTTACGATGTTTCCTTTTTCAATGATAAGGGGGTCGATTCCTTGTTGTTTAAGGTGTATCGCCGTTGATAAACCGCATGGTCCTCCGCCGACGATGATACATTCTTCGTTTCTCAACTTCAGGCACTCCTTGCTAAATATCTTTGTCTGTTCATTACCGCTGTTGATTTCCGTGGAAGACTACGATTTCCGCGGGCAGCCCGTGAGCCTCCCGCATTGAAGAGATATAACTTATAACTGCTTAGCTGCAGGGCTTAGAGGCCCATGTCATAAGCCAAACCGACCAAGAAGGAAAAGAACGCCTTCGTCGCCGATTCGTCTTATGCCACCCGCCCCTGACCAAAATCCCTTCCGCTTTTCTCATAGGAGTCTGCGTCTTCTACTCCAATCAACAGCTGGGACTGTCAAACATAATCATTCATTTATAAAATATAGTATTTGTTCTCAAATATAAAAAACATTCTCCATGAACATTATGGATTAATTTCAGTAATTGGTCAAAGCAACTGATTGATTATCACAAAATAGAAATTTAAGATCAAAAAAAGAATGGGAAGCCCCATCCTTTTTTGTAAGGTTATTAAAATCAAATCCATCCCCTGAAGCGGCAGGCTTCGGCCATTTTTCTTACGCCGACCATGTAGGCGGCCAGTCTCATGTCGACCCGTCTTGTCTGTGAGGTTTCGTAGACATTGTTGAATGAATGGACCAGTATCTTCTCCAGTTTTTCTTCCACTTCTTCTTCAGTCCAGTAATATCCCTGGTTGTTTTGAACCCACTCGAAGTAGGATACTGTCACACCTCCTGATGAAGCAAGAACATCAGGTACAAGCAATATCCCTCTTTCAGTCAGGATTTTTGTTGCATCCAAAGTCGTCGGTCCGTTTGCTGCCTCGACGACGATGCTTGCACGGATTTTATGTGCATTATGTTCAGTAATTTGATTTTCAATCGCGGCTGGGACAAGGATGTCACAATCAAGTTCAAGTAATTCCTGATTTGTGATTGTGTTATTGAACAATTTGGTGACTGTACCAAAACTGTCCCTCCTATCCAACAGATAATCAATATCCAATCCTTCCTCATCATGCAGACCGCCGTATGCATCGGAGATTCCGATTATTTTGGCGCCTGCATCATGCATGAACTTTGCGAGGAAGCTGCCTGCATTACCGAATCCCTGGACCACGACCCGGGCCCCTTCCAGTTTGATCCCTTTTTTCTTGGCTGCTTCCCGGATACAGATCGTCACGCCTTTTGCAGTAGCCGTTTCCCTGCCATGCGATCCTCCAAGTACGAGGGGTTTTCCTGTAATGAACCCGGGTGAATTGTATTCATCGATCCTGCTGTATTCATCCATCATCCATGCCATGATCTGCGAATTTGTAAACACATCAGGTGCAGGAATGTCCTTGGACGGTCCTACAATCTGGCTGATTGCCCTGACGTAACCCCTGCTCAGCCGTTCAAGCTCCCTGAAGGACATGTCACGGGGATCACAAATGATTCCGCCTTTCCCGCCGCCATAGGGCAGGTCGACAATCCCGCATTTCAGGCTCATCCAAATCGAAAGAGCTTTTACCTCCTTCTCAGTGACATTCGGATGGAAACGGATGCCGCCTTTGGTCGGACCTACTGCATCGTTGTGCTGTGCCCTGAAGCCGGTAAACACCTTAACCTTGCCATCGTCCATTCTTACAGGTATTTTAACTGTCAGCATTCGTACAGGTTCTTTTAGTAATTCATATACTTCCTCTGGATATCCTAATTTATCTAATGCGAGATGAATAACCGTTTGTGTGGATTTCAAAACATCGTTCTTTTCGGATGCTTGGTTATTTTCTTTCTCCTTCTCGGCTACCATGTATGTAAACCTCCCAGTTATATTCACTGTAGAGCAGACCCCAGTCCGCTTTCATGACATAGTATACACGTTTGATTTCTACTTGCAAAGATAGAAAAACAAAAATAAACTACTTTTTTGAAAACGCTGTCATTTTTTTGAGGGACGAATTATTTTCTACTATCCATTCCCTGTATTTCACATTCAAAACAAATAAAAAACACTTTCAGGATCAAAACCTAAAAGTGATGAAAAAACGGTTATGTGAGGAAATATTTTGTCATTTTTTCCATCGCGTGTTTAAGGATGATTGGATGACCATATTCCTTTATCATATAAGCGGTTAGATTTGACAAAGCTCCATATTCAAGGACAATCGTCTTTATCAGTAGATGCTGGCTCCGGGGGATATTCTCAAAAAGCAGATAATATTTACTTTCATAGTAAAAAAAGCTGATCTCCAGAGGGTGTTCCTGGAACTTGGATGTATGTCTCATCCTGTTCAGCACATCAATGGTTCCTTCAAGATCATTGAAATGAAACAATAAATCATTTTCGATGATGGGCTTCACCAATTCCATGCTCCCTTCAAAATCTGAATAATCTTCATCATCCAGTTCTAAAGTGAGAATCATGCAAATTTCCTCTTCATCGAAAGATTCTATTTCCACAGTGATTTCCATCTGGGCCTCTATGCCGAACTTACCCTGCACCTCATCCAGCATGTCTTCAAACAGATCATGCCACATTACTGAATCTTTCCATTGCTCCTGCTCAAACAAGCCTTTTTGCTCAAGCTCCTCTACACTTATGGAAAATTTAATTTTGTTATCGGAAATTCGCTCCAGTCTCATTTGCGTGCCCCCCAAGAGTGTGACGACTTACACCATACTATGTAGGGGGCACAAATCAGTGCATAAACACCGCTTTATAATTTACTTTTTAACCAGTCTTCCCATTCAGATTTGGACTGGCCCACTATATGGGATTTATATTTTTCCTTTAAATCCTTCGGCAGGTGATCAATTGCAAATCCGCCCATTCCAATCTCCAACCCTTCATGATCTTCATTCAGAGAAGAAACAAGTGATAATAAGCTGCTTACATTATCCAGCATGGTACATGAAAAGAACAGGAACTTTGGCTCCACTTCCTTCAAGACCACTTCGATATCATCTTCTTTGATGCTGGAACCAAGGTAAATGACTTCAAATCCTTTTCTTCTTACATAGAGAGTGAAAATCAGCAGTCCCAACTCATGCCATTCGCCTGGACCGCAAACCGCCACGACCTTGGGAAGAATCCCATTGTGCGGAAATGAATGCATGATGCTGCCAATACGCGAACGCAGAATCGAGCTCGCGAAATGTTCGTGGGCAGTTGTTATCTCGTCCCTCTCCCACAGGTCGCCGATTTGAACAAGCAAACTTCCGAGAATATCAATCACTACTTTGTCGATCGTATAAATGGAGAAAGATTTATTTATGAGTTCATGTGCCTTTGATTCATCAAATCTGAGCAGGGCTTTAAGCAGTTCATCGGATATATTCTGACTTCTATCCTTATTCACATTCTCGACTACTTCGTTTTCTTCGAGTTCCTGCTTATCCAATAAAGCGACTGCCTGGCTGATCGTAAACCCTTGTTTCACTTTTGAGACAAGCCATTTCAGGATATTCAGATGCTGCTCGGTATACAGTCTGTGGCCTGATTCATTTCTTACAGGGGCTATGATATTATACCTTCTTTCCCATGCCCTCAATGTACCCGGCTGAATTCCAAGTATTGTGGATACTGCTTTAATATTGTATTTACCGGTCGTATTTTGATCGTTCATAGAAATCCCCCACGGTCTTCTTTTACATATGTTCTTTTAGATTATAGTAGAGATTCCCTTCAGTGTAAAATTTGTATAGGCAATGAATAGGTTTTGTTCATTGTACTTTTCGTTTAATTGTGATCAGATGCGTTTCTGCAGGTGCCCCTAATCTAAGCGGAAGTGCTGTAGTGCCGTAGCCGTTGCTGACTAATAATGTGGTTTGGGGAAGTTCTTCTGTCCTGCCTTTTTTATATAAACCCCAGCCGAGGAGCCGGATTTGGCCGCCATGGGTATGCCCGCTTAACATAAGGTTGATTCCATCTTCTTTTCTTACCTGTTTAACCAGACGGGGATCATGACTCAATAAGATATTGAACCCTGAGGGATCCGTTTTGGAAAGCGCATCGGGCAATAGCGCCCTCTGCGTACTTGCATCATCCACACCGACCAGATTGACGAAACCCCCTTCAGTTTGGAGTGTCTCTGAATCGTTCACGATTTCGTGAACCCCTTTCTTCTTGAACAGCTTTCGGAGTTCGTCACTATTCACTTCATAATCATTATTGCCCCAGATAAAATAAACAGACCCGATCTCCGCTAATTTATCCAAGTTTTCCTCCACTCTTGATAAAGGAACCGCCTTTTCCGTCAAGTCCCCTCCTATAACTGCAAAATCCGCTTTATTACGGACTTTATCAATCAGGTCCGAATCCAGTTTACGTTTATGTATGTCCGAGATAAAGAATAGGGTCATTTCCTTATCACCGGGAAAATCACAAAATGTAAAAGAATGAGTCTTTACTTCATTCCGGTGGGCTTCGTAATACATAAAAAGGAGAAGTATTGCTCCTCCCATTAATAAAATACTTATTATTTCAAGCATGATGGCCTCCTTGCCTGCGCAAATCTAAAGAAATAATACCATAAAAAACCGCTAAGAAGGAAAAAATCAGAGTTTCCCAAATACCAAACAGCGAGAGACCATAGATCATGCATGCATGGACAGGTACAATCAACAGTTCCTTATGTAAATTCCCCTTGGACATCCGGATTAAAAATAGGCATTCAGCCTTTACCAGGGTCCCCTGTACAATAAAGCCAAGAATGCACATGATGGATGATGCAAAAAATTCAACCGGATGCAGGACAAGTTCAATGATCATTCCCGAAGCCTCATTTGATTCAATTTCCGGAAACCATTTAATGAATAAATATCCTAATATAAATGAACCTATCAGCCTGTAAATATAATGCATAATAAAATCCCTCCCATAAATCTTATGAGAAGGATTTTGATTCATACAGTGAATGATTGAATTTTATTATGCCTTATTCTTCTTCCTTAATGTGAAGGATTCTGAAACCTGATTTCTCCAGTTTATTGATGAATTTATCGATGTTATCTTTCTTTTCGATCTTCAGGACGATGCGCCTAAGCAGTTTATCTGTCGCATCGAATGTGACAAGGGAAATGACCGATTCTGAATATTGCTGGATAATATCCCCGAGTCGTGCGATCCTTCCTTCTGTCTCAACGGATGTGAAAGCAATCCTCACTCCCTTCCTTTCCATCCCGAATGCACTTTTGAATTGATCAAGTACATCATAGCGGGTTATGAGGCCCAGGAAGTTCCTGTTTTCGTCAATGACAGATAAGATGGGAAAGTCCTGCAATTCGACTAATGTATCTTCAAACACATTGCTTTCAACCAGGAATTTATCCTGATGGATGGCGATATCGGCCGTCCTTGTTTCTTTCAGGAACTTCTCCCTTTCCATACCTGACAAAAAGAAATTCTGATAAATATTGTAACGGGTCACAACACCAGCATACTGTTCTCCCGATAATACTGGAAGTCCGTCTATCTTGTGATGCTCCATTACTTCAAGCGTTTTTCCGATTGAGTCATTTTCATTGACGACATAGCATTTATGCTTTGGAATCATGGCACTTTTTACGAACAATTGAACCACCTCTTTATTTATTTCCTACGCTTAAATTATTCAACATTTTTTACTGAAATCCCTTCTTTCAGGAGGCTATTAATTTTTCTAACATGTTCTTTAAGACTCATTCATATGTTGTTACGAAGGAATTTCTAAACAGGAGGGATACTTGTGCATGATTTTTATAGAAGCTGGCACCCTTATGTCAGCCCTTTTGACCCATGTAAACCGATTACGACCAAGGTTTACTCGACCCCCCCGAACCTTTTCCTGGGGTTTCAGCCTCCTAATCTGGAACAATATGCACCAAAGGAGGCACTGAGGAAAGGGACGTTATGGAAAGTGTTTTATGACCCTTACTACAGCCCCTATGAAAAAATGAAGGGAGATTAAAGCCATGAAACAGCTTCCTGCACATTATTATGAAATCATGGAGGAGTTACAAGCGGTTGACTTCGTAATAGTTGATTTGACACTTTACCTTGATACCCACCCAGATGATCATGATGCGATTTCTCAATACAATATGTACGTAAAAACAAGAAAACAAATTAAAAAGAAGTTTGAAAAAGAGTTCGGCCCGCTGACCAGTTTTGGATACAGTTATTCAAATTACCCATGGGACTGGAAAGAGGCACCGTGGCCATGGCAGGTTTAATCTTAAGCAAGGGAGGAATCCATTCATATGTGGACATATGAAAAGAAGCTGCAATACCCCGTCAGGGTAAGTACATGCAATCCGACACTAGCAAAATATCTTGTGGAACAATATGGGGGTGCAGATGGAGAGCTGGCAGCTGCACTGCGGTATCTGAATCAGCGGTATACGATTCCAGATAAAGTAATCGGATTGCTCAC
This sequence comes from [Bacillus] enclensis, assembly GCF_001456935.1. Lineage (GTDB taxonomy): Bacteria > Bacillota > Bacilli > Bacillales > Bacillaceae_B > Rossellomorea > Rossellomorea enclensis. The sequence goes on from NZ_KQ758482.1 coordinate 884,088, forward strand.
AGATATTGGAACGGAAGAATTTGCACATCTGGAAATGATTGCAACCATGATTTATAAATTGACCAAGGATGCTACACCTGAAATGATGAAGGCAGCCGGACTTGATGCCCATTATGCCAGTCATGACAGTGCACTTTTTTATCATAATGCATCAGGGGTCCCTTGGACGGCATCTTATATCCAGGCCAAAGGAGATCCGATCGCAGATATTTATGAAGATATTGCAGCGGAGGAAAAAGCCAGGGCAACCTATCAGTGGATCATCAATTTAAGTGACGACCCTGATTTGAATGACGGGCTCAGGTATCTTCGCGAACGAGAGATCATTCACTCGCAGCGATTCAGGGAAGCTGCTGAAATACTTAAAGATGAACAAGGTAAAAAGAGATTCTTCTGATGTGCATGAACCTCTTAGCGTTTGGCAGGCCAGCCTGTCGAACGCTTTTATTCATACAGCTCCTGCAGCCTGCCCCGCTATTATTACTTACTCCCATGATAGAGATTGATATCGAATTGGCTTTTCATCTTATCGAAGACCTCGTGCCTCTTTTTCCAGGCATCTTCTTTCCAGAGGTCCTTGCTCCTGTCTATGATTTCCTTGCGCAAATCCTGATACTCCTTTTCTTTTTTCTCTTTCAGCTGATGAAGGACTTTGACCGCTCCGAATAGCCCCCCTATAAATACCGTCAGATATAAATGGACCGATTGTGATACATAGACTGAAAACATTGCGCCAAAAGAGTATGAGTAAGGACCAAGCACAGACTTGGCTAAATAATACAGAAAGCAAAATGCTGTAAAAACGGAAAGCCACAAGATAGATACATGCATTTTTTTCGCGCGGTCAAACTTTTGTTTTCTTTCGATCAGATTCTGCAGCATCTGTTTCGTAGCTTGATCCGTCCAATCTTCAAAACCCCTGATTGAGTCATGCATATCACATCCCTCCCTTCTATCATTCTATGAACTTGTCCACTTGTATAGAATCGTACTTTATTAAAATCCCTATTTTCAGGCAATAAAAAAACCCGCTTTTTAGCGGGGCAGTATTCACCGGGAAAGAGGTATTTTCAAGACCTGTCCCGATTGAATTTCATTTGTCGGGAGATTATTAGCGCTTTTAATAATCTCTATTCCATCCTGGGAATGATAGTATTTCATCGCGATGCGAAAAATTGTTTCACTTGGCTGTACAGTGTGATAGATGACCTTTGTATTTGTTTCCTGTACCGGTGGTTCCGGGTTGGACTCTGGTGCAGATTCTGAAGTTTCGGCTTTTGCAGGCTCCTCCACTTCTGCGGCTTTTGCAGCAGGAAGTTTTTTCCCGCTTTTCGATTCTTCTTCTCCTGCGTTATCATTCTGCTTCTTTTTGGCTGATGCAGCCGTCTCTTCTTGTTCAGACTGTTCACTGTCGGGGTTTTCTTCAGCAGCGGCCGCCTTCTCCCCATCGTCACCGCCGCCTTCGTATTGGACTTCCTGTACTTCGTTCTTTTCTTCGGAAAAGACCGTCAAAGGCTCATTCCGGTTATCAAAATATGAATATATGCTGAAAACTGTTAAAGGCATTAATATAAAAAATAAAAGCAATAGGCTGATTAATGGATACTTCAGTTTTACTTTATTCTTTTTTTTCTTTTCTCGATGTAATTCACTTCTCGGTGGCAGGGGTTCCCTTTTTTTAGGAGCAGGTTCCTCTTGAACCCTTTCAATTTTCTGTTTTGATTTATCTGCTAGGTCACGAAATGGGTCTTTGCTCATGAGACATCCCTTCTTTTCTTGCTTTACTTGACTTAAAACGCATGTAAATCCCTAATAAAAAGTCAATGATAAAGTGCATCATAATGGTGACCAATAAATTCCCGGTCACTTCATAAATCATGCCGATCCAAAAACTTAAAACAACAATATTCATGATAAGGAACCAATGAGCCCAATAGCGAAAGTGAATGACAGCGAAAATGATACTGGAAAGTATAAGCCCCAGGTGAAATTGTATGATACCCCGGAAGAGGATTTCCTCACTGACCGCAATGACGAATGCCAGGAGGGCAATTTCACCTATATTCCGTTCTGAGAATATCCTTTCATTCACCCCTCCATCATCATAAAACTCAGGAGGAAGGTACTTCATCAATACGAGATCCAACATGACGACAATCAATCCGAAAGATAATCCTACAGTCCAGATGGATGATGTCAAACGGAACTGACTTCCAAAAGTGGACCAATCTTCAAATAACAATATACCTAAAAAGAGGGCAATCGTTAATAGTACAATTTGAGTAAAAAACAAATGAAACGTTAATTGTTTTTTTGTGAGCTCCTTGATGATATCGCCTTGTTTCTTCATCTACATCACTTATCCTATTAAAATTTTTTCCAGTCTCTGCTCCCAATCCATCTCCTGGATTTCCTCCACTTCTTCTCCTGTGTCATATGTATGGAGGTCTTTCACGTCAAAACCACAGTTATCACAGCAATCTTCAGGTTTATTCTTCATTTTCTCATCAAAATACCGCAGGATGCCGTCCCTCCTGCAGGAATCATTATGAAGCCATTTTACCATTGAGATCAGTTTTTCTTTCTTATATATCAGCCGTTCATCCCGCAGCTGCTTAATATTGTGGATCTGCCGGTTCATCTCAGATACTGAATGATCATGAACATAATGGTCCAAAAATCTGAATTGACTTTCAGAGAGCTGTAAGGACGAAGCTAATTCATCGGACGATTTTGATTGATACAGGGTGACAAACCCTTCAATTTGATGATCAAAAGGAAGCTCCCCCTCCATCAAATGCAATGGAAGCGAAAGATCTTGTTCTGTGAAAAGTACGATTGCTGCACTCTCTTTCCCGTCCCTTCCTGCTCTTCCGATTTCCTGCAAGTAAGCTTCAAGGCTGGAAGAAAAGTGAAAATGAATGACAAAACGAATATTTTCCTTATTTACACCCATACCAAAAGCTGAGGTTGCACATATTATACGCAGTTTATTTGTTAAAAACTGCTGCTGAATTAATATGCGCTCTTCCTGCTCCATGCCCCCATGGTAATGGGTGACATTTTCAAATCCCTTTTCCCTTAGGAGAACAGCCATTTCCTCTGCAAGCCTCCTGCTCGAAAAATAGATGACACCGGGACCTGTTAAGGAAGCTGCATAATCAATAAGCCTGCTTACCTTTTCTTGATGGGTATCGACCTTCTCAACCGTCAAAGCAATATTTTGACGGTCTACGGAATAAACGATTTCTGCAGGTTCCTTGAATATCAGGACGTTTTTAATATCCTCTCTTACTTCTTTCGTAGCAGTCGCGGTCAAGGCTAGGGCAGGCGGGTTTCCCAATCCCCTCCTTATTTCTCCAAGCTGTAAATAATGCGGCCGGAAATCCGGTCCCCATTGTGATATGCAGTGGGCCTCATCAATGACAAATAAAGACACGGTCAAGGTCTCTACAGCTTCCCTGATATCAGGGTTACTGAGCATTTCAGGGGATATGAAAATAAATTTATATGTGTGCAGCCTTTCGATAGCCCGCTTCTTTTCAGGAAAAGATAAGAAGGAATTGAGGGCAATGACATTTTTTTCCCCTTTAACTTGCATTTGCTCCACCTGATCCTGCATCAAAGAAAGGAGAGGGGAAACGATGATGACCTGTCCTTCAAGCAGATATCCAGGCAGCTGGAAGCAAAGGGATTTACCCGTTCCGGTGGGAAGCATCGCCAATGTATCCGAACCGTTGAGAACAGATTCGATCACTTCTTTCTGTCCACGCCTAAAATCATGATAACCAAATCTCTCCTTAAGCTCTTGCAGGAGATCCATTTTTACCACCCGCCTTTGCAATAGCGATCCTTATTTGAAAATAGGTCAAATGAGGCAGCCTGTCCTTTATCGGCTTCAGTCTCCTCGTACCCAGTTCCTTCATGACCGAAGCTGCCTTCTTTAATTCAGCAGCTGGGATAAAGCAGTCTGTATCTAAATGATTATGTGTTAAGATAATCTCGATTAAATGATCTTCTACTGTATTCACTTTCAGCTTTCTGATTCGTGAAATGTCTTCAATCGAATACCCTTGACTATACAAATCGTAAGTCTTTGCAGTCGAAAGCGTCAAGTTCCTCTGCTTACTGCTTACGGTACTGAGATAAGATAAAATGATGTACTTGTCTTTGTGCTGATCTATTTTTGAAAGTAATCCATGAAGCAGATTAAGAAATCTGAACCGGTATTCTTCCCCGGTCAGGTTCATTTTTTCCGCCGTCTGCACCTCCGTCAAACCATAATCCTGGAAGCCGGTCAATCTGTAAACCAGGATGGAAGGATCTTCTTCTTGGTCTAGATCATTTAATATATCATGGAGTTCCTTGAATAACCCAGCCGCAAGTCTTTCCCTGTCAGCAACCCCCTTGAGGAACCTCTTGATCCAGTCCTGGACATTCCTGCTCCGCTGAACTGGATAATATGACAACTCTTTATGGTTCATATTTGAGAGGACCTGAACCAATAAATTCAACCTTCTCCAAAATACAATACTCCTGTCCCCATAGACGAGCCCATTCATATTGGAGGGAAAGAAAGCTGCCGGCTGATTTAATGCCGCTTCCCCTTTTTCAGTCAGAACGGCTTTTGATTCTTCACTAAGTAGAATGAATTGGTGCTCTTCCAACCCCGTCACTTTTTCATCAAAATAATCCCTGGACAGATTGGGAAGCGACAGAAAAAATGGCTGTAATTGAAATAAATGTGAATCCTGTATGGACTGGGACGACTTTTTACCTTTTAAAATATGAAATGCCGAGTATATAGATCGTTCACCATTTAACTGCCTGAAGCAATATAATAATATTAATTGAAAATAAGTCATGGGATTTCTCCTCTGGAATTGCAGGTTATTGTCAAATATTGTACCATGAATTTCATGTCTTCTGATGTTTTGTTTTATGCAGTTAGGATAAATATAATAAATAACGGACCTAACTATTGAAATGTTCTACTTTCCTCTATAAAATATAAATTAGGTTATTTTTCTAACTCATTTTATGTATAATGAATGATTGAATATATAGAATTTTTTTCAGGAGGTTTTATCGTTGCCAAAATATACAATCGTTGACAAAGATACATGTATTGCATGTGGAGCTTGTGGAGCCGCTGCTCCGGATATTTATGACTATGATGATGAAGGGATTGCATTCGTGACCCTTGATGATAACCAGGGTACAGTGGAAGTGCCGGACGTACTTGAAGATGACATGATCGATGCATTCGAAGGCTGCCCGACAGACTCGATTAAAGTTGCAGACGAACCATTTGACGGTGACGCACTTAAATTCGAATAGTTCATCATAACAAAAGCGATCTTTTAAGATCGCTTTTGTGTTTTCTGTGTGTTGGTTGTGCTTCTATGCAGCAAAGCCCCGTCAGCATTTGCTGGCGGGGCTTTTTATGTTATCAAGCGGCTCTGTTCAATGGTGTTTGTTTCGAGAGCCAGCCTTGAAGTCGAATGAATAATAATAAGAATACTGCCGTAACCAAAGCACCCTTGAGGATGTTAAAAGGTACGATTCCCGTAATGATGATTCCTGCCGGCAGTTCAAAATTCATGAAATATTTATATGCAGGTAGCAGGACGAAATAATTCAGTATTCCCAACGCAATGCTCATTACTACGGTACCGGTTACCAATCCTGCCAACAGCCCTTTTTTGGATTGGAAACGGGAATATACGAAGTGAGTCGGCAAGATCAGGAATACTCCTGCTGCAAAATTTGCAAAGTGTCCGATTGGCACTCCCGTGTCGCTCCCCGTCATGACATAGTCGATGATGTTCTTGAATAATTCGACAAGTATGCCGGCAAGCGGACCTAATGTAATGGTGGCGATCAAAGCGGGTACATCGCTGAAATCTACCATCAAGAATTTAGGAAACGGTGGAATTGGGAAGTTAAAAAGCATTAATACATACGAAATGGCACTTAACATGCCGATTGTTACAAACGTACGCGTAGTCATTTTTTTCATTGCACTTCTCTCCCTTTGGAGATTCATCTCACATAGAAGATCGTTCAGCCATTGAAGCACTAAAAAACTCCCAGATTAACTAACATCCCGGAGTTTCAAAAGGCGTGCCCAAATAAACGTTCAGCTTCCCATTTTCTAAACGTTTTGGCTAAAACCTTCATCTTCTCCCATCCAGACTGTACTGTCGGCTTTGGAATTTCACCAAATCCTGCCACAAAAGGCTCGCGGGCTTAGAAACATCGAGTGTTTCATCACCGCCGGTAGGGAATTTCACCCTGCCCCGAAGACGAATCTTATTTTTTTATACATGTTCATTATACATAAAAGTCATTAAATTGGGAAGGAGAATGTTTCGAATTCGAAGCAATCAACTTCCAACCTTGATTCTAAGCTCCTGTTCAGGAAAGATGACATTACTTTTTGCATCCATTCCATTCCACACTTTTACTTGATCAACAGATAATCCGTAAATTTGTGATATTCCCCATAAAGTTTCGTTTTCTTTAACAATATGTATGATTTCACGTTCGATTACGTTCCTCTTTTCTGCTGCTTTTTGATCAGCAGGATGGACGTTTACCGATGCTTCAAATGTTTGATACGGACCCTGACCTTTGGCAAAGACGAGCTGTCCGATTTCCCCCTCTCCAAAAATGTCAAAAGGGTTTATTGCATTCTTTTTGTCCAATGTCCATTCACCTTGGTGAACTTCAAAATGCAAGTGGGCTCCCGTGGACCTGCCTGTATTTCCCAAACGGCCGATTTGTTCACCTGATGTCACCACATCATTTTCAGCAACACTTCTGTCATTTAAATGAGCATATACCGTTTCATATCCATTCTCATGAGTGATAAACACAACGTGTCCATAGCTTTCTGAATAATACGACTTGCTCACGATCCCTCCAAGGGAGGCATATACAGGGGAGCCGGCCGCCCCTCCTATATCCATCCCTTTATGAGTGCCTGCCCGGGTTCCATATAAATCAGTGATTACACCGTCCACTGGAAAAATCCACTTATCTTCAGTGTTTTGATCCATGGCTTTTGCTTCCTTACCGGTTAGGAACATGATACTTACACATAAAGCCAAAAGTAAAACGATTAATAATCTTCTTGCATAATCTAAAAGCATGCTTGTCCTCCTCAAGGTACTCTGGAACTTTCCACGAGCCGGGAAATCCGATACTTATTACTATATGTATATCATTCCGAAAATATGATATGAGAAATTTTCCCTTTTGCTAGTTTGTCTTGAAAAAGATTTTTTATGCAAAGGAAAAAGAGGTTGAGACAAAACATAAAGCTTAGAGGCCTCTGAATGAGCTTAACCATAAATGTACAATGAACAAAGTAAAACCCGAACTAATTTGCCTCACCTCATGCAAATTAGTTCGGGTTTTACTTATACTAAATCACTTTTTTGTTCCAGTCTCTTTTGATTCACTCTATTCATTCAGGTTTTTTTTGTTAGGTGCCAAAGGAGTTTCCAGAGGCTCTGTAAAGTTAAATCCATTCCAGGTTTCCTGACGGATGTTTTGGAATAGAACTTTTTGATAACCGGAACTCTTGGCGGTAAGGAGTATTCCCTCTATCAGTTCCTGTGCGGATTGCTCCTTCATTGAATGTAAGTCCAGTTCTTCACTGAACGTCACAATCACCCCATCATCAGATTCTGTAACATTGACCGAGAGTTGTTCAGGTATCACACTCTGATATAGATCAGATGGCGTTTCTTTCATGGCAGCGATCGATTGCTTTATATTTCCCCCGCTTAAACTGCCAGGAACCAAATATCTTCCCTTTCCATCAGGAGAATAACTATAAAATGGGCGATGCATAGCCCGGTTAAGCGGAATCGACGGCAATTTGCCGTAGTGGCTGAATTCAGGGGCGCTTCCATCTTCCGTCAGCAGGGTGATTCCCTTCACCCCCCGGTCCTCAAATGAATATAACAGCGATTGATAAAAGTTGGACTCCACTGCACTGCTTCCGCTATAAGGGTGATTATCTTCCAATGTCAGTAAAACATTTTCTTTGTTTTCACTAAGCGAAAGATCTCCCTTGATCGGGAAATAGTCTTGAAATCCCCACTCTTTCTCCGGGAGCTTTCTGGAGATGTCTTCATATTGCTCAACCCAGTCCGTCTGTTTCTCCTCCATTTCGGCAGAAGCGAGAACTGAAACTGGTACAGCTATCGCGTCTGATGACACAAGTCCATAGGAATAGTAATACTTGCCGTCAATATCCTCTTCGAACAAAGAAAGCCTTTCATGTTTTCCTTCTTCCTTCAAAGTTGTGAACTCTTTATTATCCTTATCACTTTTTTCGGCCATTTGCATTTGGTTTTCCTCTGTGGATCCGTCATCACGGGTTATTTCAGCCTTGGATTCAGCAGAAGGAGGATCTTCAGCAACTTTGGAATCCCCTGCGGAAGAATCAGTGGAATAAGCCCCCTCCATCGCGCTGTCTTCACCTGACATTTGTGTAATAAGAGACGGAGCAAGCAGGACAACGATGAACAAGGCTGCAAGCGCCGCAATGACCGGTACATATCTTTTAAATCTGCCCGGCGCCCTTCTTTCTTTCTCTACTTTTGAATAAATCAAAGAGCGGGTTCGATCATCATTGAGCTTCGGAAGTTTTTTAAGCAAGTCTTCCACTTCACGGTCGTTCCAGTCTGATTTCTTCAATGTTTTCATCCCCCTTCCTCAACCGCTGTGTCATTTCTTGTTTAAGCCATTTCAATGCTCTATGCTGAGTCGTCTTCACTTTACTTTCAGACCACTCCAATACTTCTGAAGTTTCTTTGATCGATAAGTCCTGCAGATAACGCATGATAATTACAAGGCGATAGTCAGTCGAACACTCCTTCAAGCAGTGGTACATCTCTTGAATTTCTTCGTTTGCTAAAACGATTTCTTCCGGAAGTGTTTCACCGGAAGCCAGATCACTCCGACCCCAGTCAAATTTTTCAAGAATGCGGTTTTTCCAATTTTTTTGTTTTCTGAAATGATCAACGGCCACATTTTTCGCTATGGAAAACAACCAGGTTTTTTCAGAGCTCTTCCCTTCGAAATTCTGGTAAGACTTCAATACCCGTATATAGACTTCCTGTACGAGATCTTCTGCATGCTGCCGGTTATGCACCATATAGATCAAAAAATTAAATACATCCTGATGATACTTTGTATATAATTCGTCAAAAACGGAGTTCATATTAACCCTCCCCGTCAACTGATTAGTCGATTATTTTGAAAAAACGTTACAGAATCCAACAGATTTTCAATGAAAATTCTACAGTTACCCAAAAAAGTCAACAGTATTACCTGCTTATCAAGGTGTCTACTGTTGACTTCTCTTTAGGGAAAATTGTTTCCCATGTAACAAGATTTATCGTCACATTTCTTTCAATTTCAAGCTATGTTGCGTTTATTCATCGATTTCTGGCTGAAAAGGTAGAAAGAACGTGAATGTTGTCCCATGTTTCAGTTTACTGTGGACTTGTATATGCCCTTTGTGGGCTTCTACGATATTCTTTGCGATGGCAAGCCCCAGTCCTGTCCCGGATTTACCCCTGGTCCTTGCCTTATCAGCCTTATAAAATCGCTCAAAGACGAAAGGTATGTCCTCTTCAGGTATTCCTGACCCTGTGTCCTTGACGTGAAATAGAAAACCGCCTTTTTCTTCTGTCAATGAAACGGTGACCGTTCCATCTTCCGGCGTGTGCCTTACCGCGTTATCAATAAGGTTGGTCAATACCTGCTCGATACGATCGGGATCCATGATCATTTCCCTGTCCTTGTCAACGTTACTCATGAAGTAAATCGACACAGAGTTATCCCTTGCAGGCCCGAGGAATTTATTTGTCACTCTTTCCATGAACCGCTTGATCGGCACAGAATCCTTATTCAACCGGATATGTCCGGCTTCCATACGTGCAAGATCGAGAAGGTCATTCACGAGCCTGCCCATCCTGAGGGATTCATCATAAATGATGCGTGCGATTTCCTTTTTTTCTTCTTCAGATTCCGCGATATCATCGACTATTGCTTCACTGTATCCCTGAAGCATGGAAATCGGGGTCCTGAGTTCATGTGAGACATTCGCAATGAAATCCTTGCGCAGTTTATCCAGCCTTCTCTCTTCAGTCATGTCACGTACAACCACTACAGCGCCCCTGATGGTATTATTATTGTAAAGAGGACTGACAATCACGACATAGGATCTCCCCTGAAGGGAAATTTCACCGGTTTGTTCAGTTTCCGTCACCACAACATTTTGGAGCAGCTGCCTTACTGAGGTCGGAATCGGTTCATCCCCCATGTCGCTCTGTTCGTAATACCACTGCTGCAGGAAGCGGTCTGCAGGAGGATTGGTAATCAGGATCGTTCCGTCGCGGTTAAACGTGATGACACCGTCTGCCATACTGCTCAGTATACTCGAAAGCTGTTCTTTTTCCTGACTGAGCGCATTAATATGAAATTTAAGCTGCCTTCCCATTTGGTTAAAACCGGTTGCCAATTCACCGATTTCATCTTTCGTCAGGATCGGTACCTTCGTATCAAATTTACCTTTTGCCACTTCAAAGGCCGCTTCCCGCATTTTCCTTAACGGGGCTGTGATACGGGTGGAAAGGAAAAAGGCAAAGATGGTCGTCAAGATGATCGCGATCCCTGCAGCAAGGAGGATCAGCCTGGTCGTTTGCCTTGTAGTGTCCTTTATGACGCCCAGCGACTGATATAAATAGACCGATCCGTCCCGATCGTCCAGGTGCAGAGGTGTTCCGACCACTATGATATTTTCATATCTATTATCAGAGGAATCGGGGGATAGCTCAAATTCTTTTTTGATCGTTTTTTTATCAGATACCCGCTGTAACTCTTTGTCTTTCATGATCAGGTTTTGAATCTCACGGTGAATCCCCTTGGAATCGTCGGAGTAAACAGTCTTATCATTATCAAGGACGATGAGGATATTGACCGGTTCATCTATGATTTCTTTTCCAAGTTCCATACCCAGGTCTAAATCTTTATGGTTCTCAACCACCCTGGCGACTTTTTCCGCTGTATTCGTCAGTTCTTTCTTTACTTCATCAACATGGTAATTTTGGAAGAATTCCAGTAGCAGTATCGTTAAGATAAAAAGGACGAATGACACGAGAAGCAGAATGGTGACCCAAAGTTTCCCTACAACACTGCGCCAAAGCCTCATTCATTTGTAACCTCGAATTTATATCCCACTCCCCAGACGGTGACGATCATCTTGGCTGCACTTTCGGATACCTTATTCAGTTTTTCCCTCAGTCTTTTTACGTGGGTATCCACTGTCCTTAAGTCCCCGAAAAACTCATAATGCCACACTTCTTTAAGAAGGTGTTCACGATCGAAAACCTTATCCGGTGATTTTGACAAGAAGTATAGAAGTTCATATTCTTTTGGAGTGAGATTAACATCCATCCCGTCTGCAGTGACCCGGTGGGCATCATTATCAATCGTCAGATGAGGGTACACAACCAGATCTTTCGCCTTGGTTTCGGTTTGTATGTAGTTGGTTTTAGAAGAGCGCCTTAATAACGCTTTCACTCTGAGCACTACTTCCCTTGGGGAAAATGGCTTCACGATATAATCATCCGTCCCCACTTCAAACCCCTGCACCCTGTTCACTTCTTCACCCTTCGCTGTAAGCATGATCACAGGTGTCGATTTTGTTTCACGAAGATGCTTGCAGACTTCGACTCCGTCCATGCCTGGCATCATGATATCAAGCAATATGCAGTCATAGTCATTTTCAAGGGCTTTATGTAACGCTTCTTCCCCATTTTCCGCCTCATCAATGAGATAATTTTCACGTTCTAAGTACATCTTAAGTAATCGCCTGATGCGATCTTCATCGTCCACTATCAATATCCGAATGCTTTCTTCCACAGGTATATCCCCCTTTTTAATTTGCTTCACTATTATCCTTATTGTAATTCAAAAAAGAAGCTGACTCAAAGAGAATTTAATTCCCGTTTCGTCAGCCTCCCGTTTACACTCTCTTATTATGCGTATGAATGCAGTCCGGCGATGATTAGGTTTACAGCGACCAGGTTAAACATGATGATCGCGAAACCAACAACAGCGAGCCACGCGGACTTTTCTCCATGCCAACCCTTAGAAAGGCGGAGATGCATGAACGCGGCATAGAACAAGAATGTGATAAGCGCCCAAACCTCTTTCGGGTCCCAGCCCCAGAACCTTGTCCAGGCAATTTGAGCCCATATCATCGCAAAGATCAACCCGCCCAGTGTAAATACCGGAAACCCGATCAGGACGGAGCGATAACCGATTTCGTCCATAAGGTCCAGATTAATATTCCTGACAGCCGGCTGAAGCTTGGCTGCGATTTTCTTCCTGAATATCAGGCGCAATATCAGATAAATGATGGTTCCTGTGAGGAATGACCAGATCACCGTGTTCAGTTTCTTGGCATTGATCACCCCCGGCATTTCCGCCAATGGTTCCATCGCCCCTTTAGTGACCAGTTCACCTTCATGCGGACCTACGATTGCAGGCAGTGTATACTTTGAGACCGCTTCCTGATCCTGCTGGTTCACATAATTGAAAGTGGCTTCATAATTCGATAAGGTGAATCCTGTCGAGGCCACGATGAATCCAAAGACTACTATGATTCCGTACATGACTGCCTCAAGCCAGAATGACTGCCTGTTCTTTTTTGTATGGTCTACTGATTTGAGCAAGTAAAGCAATCCTGCGACGAAACTGATTGAGAGAATCGCTTCCCCTGCGGCAACAGTGGTGACATGGATCTTCAGCCAGTCACTTTGAAGTGCAGGAATCAACGGACTGATATCTTTAGGGAACATGCTGGCATATGCGATGATCAACAATGCAATCGGCAAGGCAACTACCCCGAGAATCGTCTTCTTATAAATGAAATAAATGATGATGAACGCCCCTACCAGGGTCATTCCGAAAAAGGTCGTATATTCAAACAGGTTACTTACCGGGGCGTGCCCGGCTACAGCCCATCTCAGGAAGAAAAAGCCGAGCTGGGAAGCAAAACCGATAATGGTGATGACGATTCCGATGAGCCCCCATTTACTCTGGTTTGTTTCTTCCGTATTTTTCTGACGGATGCTGCCGCCAAGAAATAAAGTCGCTACTAAATACATAATAAAGGCGATATAGAGCAGATTACTGCTCCACTCAGCCATTGAGGTCGCTGTCATCCTTGTTCCTCCTTACTCTTCCTTGTCCTTTTCTTTCTTTTCTTGCTGGTCTTCAGGCATATCTATATCGGTTCCTTCAAGGATTGTTTTCAATTCATTTTTCAAACCGAACCAGCCTTTATTTGTATGGCCGGCAACTATTAAACTACCATCCCCTGTTCTCCTGAACCAGAATCTGCGGTGATGCCAGTAAGCGCCTTGAATGACTCCTATCATAAATATAGCTCCACCCAGCGCAAGAATCCATAATGTCAGATCTTTATGGACGGTCAGTGCCGAAACATCACGGGTTTCCACACCTGCAAACGAGACTTTAAATGCATTTTCGCCGAGAGGTTCAAGGTTTTTTCTGATTCCAACGAAGCTGATTTCTCCTTCTGGTTTATCAGGAGAGAACATTTTAAATAAGAATGCAGGATTGTCAGGAACAGGTTTGTCGGAAACAGGTTCCCCATTTTCATTAAACCCTGTGAAATTAGGGTAGTAGCCCATCAGCTCAATACTGTATCCGTCCCCGAATTCATATTTGTCCTTCGGGTCAAAGAGATCGACGGTGAATTCACCGAAAGTCTTTCCGCTTTCTTTGTTATCAAAAGTAAATGACATAGACTTGAATTCATCCAGTTTATAGCTGGTCTGATAAACTGCAAAATTCTCGAATTTCAATGGGTGGTTTACTTTGATCGAGTCTTCTTTTTCTTTTTTCAACTCTGCCTCTTCACCAGGAAGGGCGTCTTCGGATTCTTTGTACAGGACAACATCGGATTGATAATTTTTCGCAATCGTTCCGGTATTTTGAATCGTTTGCTGAAAGACTTCCTTATCCTTGTCGTCATAGTTTTCAAGAGTGAATTCTTTATTTTCGAGATAGTACTCATCATGAGTACCCGGGACCGCTTTCTTTTCACCTTCACGTATCCATACTGTTTCGTCTATATACATCCCCGGGACAAACCGGAGCATCCCGCCGATGAGGAAGATGATCAGACCAATATGATTGACATAGGGACCCCATCTTGAAAAACGATTCTTCTCTGCCAGGATGTTTCCATCCTCTTCGCGGATTTTGAATTTCTTTTCGGCGAGTTTTTTCTTTATTTTCTCAAGGTTACCATCCAGATTTGCCGGTTTTGTCAATCCATATACACGCTGGCGCTTCAAAAAGCTTTCATGGCGTGAAACACGCTGGGTCTTTAGCGCCCTGTGAAGGGGTATGACCCGGTCAAGACTGCAGATGACCAATGATACTCCTATTGAAGCAATCAGCAGGAGATACCACCAGGATCCGTAGAGATCGTGGAAACCAAGGGTGTAATAAAGTTCCCCTGCAAATCCATATACTTCTTCATAAAATTGATCCGGCGGAAGAACCGATGGAATGTACTGCTCCTGCGGGAAAATCGTTCCGACGGCTGAAGCAATCAAGGTGATGATAATCAGCCAGACCCCGACCTTCACGGAAGAAAAGAAGTTCCACACTTTGTCGACAATCGATTTATTATACGTCTGGGACCTTCTTGCACTGCCTTCATAACGCATGTCATGAAGCTTCTCTTTTTTGGCTTCTGATGTAAGCGCACGTCCGCAGGATTCACAGAGAATAGTGCCTATAGGATTGACGTGTCCGCATTCACATTTTATTTCTTTCATAAAATAAAACTCCTTACGTTAAGTTCGAACTCTGTTGACACTATGGTTGGATGCTTTCCATATACTTTTTGACGTCTTCTTCTGTCATGGTGCCTGTTAGGACTCTCTCCACTTTCCCATCGGGGTTGATGAGGAATGTTGTAGGGAGCGGATCCACTCCATACGCATTCAGTACATCACCATTCTTGTCGATGACTACAGGAAATTCTAGTCCGTGTTTCGAGATGAAGCGGTTGACCAGAAATTTAGATTCGCTTACATTCACTGCGAGAACCTGTACGCCTTTGTCTTTGAATTCTTTGTATTGATTATTCATATACGGCATTTCTTTTTCGCAGGGTTTACACCATGTTCCCCAGAAATTCAGGAATACGCCCTGTCCTTTATAATCGGACAGCTTATGCTTTTCGCCATCCATATCTGTGAGTACAAAATCAGGCGCTTGATCCCCTGCCTGGATCTGCCCTCTTTCGTCCTTCGTAAAATTAGCGTACAGCGTATAGGCGACTGCAGCGGCGAGCACTATGAGGATGATAGTGCGTATGAGCAGTCTGCGTTTTTTTTTATTCACTTTGTAATCCCTCCACCAATGTAATCGTTCTCACATTTGGATATGATACTCTTAACAACAGGAAAGGGCCTGATTATTAGATCAGTCCCTACAAATTGCTCCGTTATCGTTATGTAGGGAATTCACCTTGGACATCAAGGAAAATTCCCTTCTCATTATAACATTTATCATTATTTCAGAAGCTTCAATATATGAATGATATGTGACACTTTCACGTCCTTACCGGATGCTTCCGGTTTCTGCCAGCGTTCTCAGCTGTTTGACTTCATGAGGCGTCAATTCTCTTCCTTCCCCTGCATTCAAACCATGAAGGCTAAGAAAAGCAAATCTTTCCCTTTTCAGCTTTTGGACAGGGAAACCGATCGCTTCGAACATTCTGCGGACTTGGCGGTTCCTTCCTTCATGTATGGTGATTTCGGCTATTGACTTGTCCTGTTTTTTATCGATGCTGAGCACTTTCACCTTTGCTGGTGCAGTCATGCCGTCTTCTAGTTTGATGCCTTTTTCCAGCTCCCTGATTTTGAACTTGGGAGGGACGCCTTTCAAGCGGGCTACGTAGGTCTTTTCTATCTGATTGCTGGGGTGCATGAGCAGATTGGCAAACTCTCCATCATTTGTGAGGAGCAGCAGACCTGATGTATCGTAATCAAGACGGCCGACGGGATAGATTCTTTCCTCTATTTCCGGGAAGAAATCCGTCACCACTTGACGGCCTTTGTCATCCGCCACTGCAGAAATGACTCCTCGCGGCTTATACAGCATGTAATATACCTTGTTTTCTCTTTCGATCTGGACGCCGGACACTTCGACTTTATCGGAGGCGGACACTTTTGTTCCGAGCTCCTTGACGACTGCGCCATTCACTTTCACTTTGCCTTCTATGATTAATTGTTCAGCTTTGCGTCGTGATGCAACGCCGCTGTGTGCAATCACTTTTTGTAAACGTTCCACGGTATTTCACCTCATCATGTTTTTCAAATACGGTTGTCTTCATGAATTATTACATAATCGAGACAAAATAGAAAGGCTAAATGAGCTTCGCGAAAATTTAAAACTACTTTCAAAAGCCGAAAAACCTAGTGCGGGCTCTAAACACCGCTAATGATTTCCGTGCAAGACTTCGCTTTCCGCGGGTAGCCCGTGAGCCTCCTCGTCACTGTGTTCCTGCGGGTGAGAAAAGCGGAGGGGCTTTGCTCAGAGGCGGGTGGCATAAGGCGAATCGGCCACGAAGGCGTTCTTTGCCTTCTTGGCCGATTTGACTTATGACATGTGCCTCTAAGCCCCGCAGCTGGACCAGTCTCACATAAGCTACTCTTCCCGCAGGAATCTTCGTCTTGCACTCCAATCAACCGCTGGAAAGAGCTAATCTCAATGATCACTATACAAATTAAAATCCCGAACTAATTTGCCTTATTGCACGCAAATTAGTTCGGGATTAAATCACTTGTCCCAGCCTGTTTGTCTTGTCAATTATAAATAAAGCTCAAATACCGCTTTTGATTGTATCATAATCATAAGAGTTAGCTAACAAGCTGCAGCAATCCTCCAATAAGTCATGCGAACATGATGGTGACGATGAAGATGGCTGCTGCTATGCCGACGAGGTCTGCGAGGAGTCCCACTTTGAGGGCATCGCCCATTTTTCTGATGCCGACAGCCCCGAAGTATACGGTCAGGACATAGAGTGTCGTGTCGGTGCTTCCCTGCAGTGTGGATGCAAGCCTACCGATGAAGGAATCCGGTCCGTAGGCTGCAACGATATCACTCATCATCCCCAGTGCCGCGGTTCCGGAGATCGGCCTGATGATGGCAAGAGGGACAATTTCAGGCGGGATCCCTAAAGTAAGCAGCGCAGGCCGGATGAGCCCTACAAAGAACTCCAGTGCTCCCGATTCCCTGAATACCGTGATGGCAACAAGCATTCCAATTAAAAAAGGAATGATGGAGATGGCGATTTTAACCCCTTCTTTGCCGCCCTCTACAAAGACTTCGTAGGTGGCGACCTTCTTCAGAGTTCCATAGATTAATATAAATCCAATCATGACTGGTATGAGCCACAGCGAAATTGTCGATATCCATTGCATCTATTTCACCTCTCGACGAGTGCGTCTGTAATGAAAATATCGGTCTATCAATATTGCCCCAATCGTCGATATCATGGTGGCGATCAATGTCGGTCCGACGATTTCGGTGGGTGAAGCGGAATCATATTTCATCCGGATTGCGATGACGGTCGTCGGGATGATCGTCAAACTGGAAGTATTGATCGCCAGGAATGTGATCATCGACCTGCTTGCAGAATCGCTTCCGCCGTTCAGCTTTTTCAGCTGCTCCATGGCCTTTATACCAAGCGGGGTGGCAGCGTTGCCGAGACCGAACATATTCGCAATCATATTCGACAGGATATATCCCATTGCAGGATGATTATCAGGAACCTCGGGGAAAAGTCGTTTTACAAAGGGTCTGAACAGTCTTGCCAGTTTATCAAGCAGCCCGGCTTCCTGCGCGATCCTCATGATCCCCAGCCAGAATACCAGTACGCTGATTAATCCGATACAAAGGGTCACCGCTTCATTGGCAGAATTGAAAATTGCTTCATTAATCTCTTCCATTCTTCCATTGATGATCGCAAACACCAGTCCGATTATGGTCATCCCAACCCAGATCAGATTAACCATTTTGATTTACTCCCAGGAAGGTTTCTATCGAATATGACCAAAAGTTCCACCAGCTCTTCTCTTTCACCGGTTCCTTTTCCTTTTTGAAGTATACCGGCAGGGCTTCCGCTTCTTCATTCCCCAAATAAATGACCGCTTTGCCCACTACTTCCGGAACATTTCTGTATTCCTTCCACTCCTTTTTTGGTTTCAGCATTTTATATTCGATCCTGACCGAATCTTCCTCTCCGCTTTGCAGTGAAAGGATCGCATCACGTTTTACAAACACCTTTCCCTTATAAAAGTCATCATCAAATTTTGCGATGTCCCCTTTTTCAAGGACAATTTTGTAGTCGAACTGTTCAAATCCGTATTCAAACATTCCGATATGATCGTTCCAGTCATCAGGAGCATTGAGCGTAACGGCGATTAAATTTTCACCATCTTTGGAGGCGGTCGAGACAAGGGTCCTTTTTGCCAGTTTTGTATATCCCGTCTTCCCCCCGGTACTGTATTTATAAAGTTCTGTCACCAGCCGATTTTTATTTTTCCATTTCCGATCCCATTTTTCTTCAGGATTTGGTGCGGTATGAACTTTCGTCCCGGCAATTTTTTTATATAAATCATTTTCCATTGCATACTTTGTCAACAGAGCCATGTCGTAAGCAGTCGAGTAGTGATCTTCATGATCATCAAGTCCATGCGGATTTGAAAAATGCGAATCCTTCATCCCGATTTCAGCCGCCTTTTGATTCATTAAATGCACAAACCCCTCGAGACTCCCCCCAACGAACTCAGCGATGGCGACTGCAGAGTCATTGCCGGACCTGAGCATCAATCCGTATACCAGATCTTCAAGTTTTATCTTTTCCCCCGCTTTCAAATAAAGCGATGAGCCTTCCGTCCCTGAAGCGTTCTCAGACACCGTTACTTCTTCATCCATCCGGCCGGACTCGACCGCCAGTACCGCCGTCATGATTTTGGTGATGCTGGCAATCCTGCTCCTGCTGTGGGCATCTTTTTCATACAATATCCTTCCCGTTTCACCGTCCATCAGGATTGCCCTGTGAGCACTTACGGAAGGAGCAGCCTGGACTTCCTTCGAAACCATGACAAACAATAAAGTAAATACAAGCATATAATATATGTAAAATTTCGTTTTCTTCATGCCCACAATCATCTACCCCTTTAACTTACTTGAAGTGTTTGTACAAGTTTATGCAGGACAAGGTGCATTATGAATGAAACCTGAACTTTCAAGACTTTGAGAGCAATAAAAAAACACGGCGAATGGCTATCACCGTGTTAAACTTCTTTCTATATCATTCATTTGATATTGTTTCCTGGAACTTTTCGAAAAACAGATCTGCCTCATCCTCTGCAAAGTCCTCTTCTATGTTTTCCGGAAGAGGAGGGAGTTCATCGAGATTATTCAAACCGAAATAATCAAGGAATTCCTTGGTGGTGCCAAACAAATATGCACGCCCTGTCCCTTCCGCTCTCCCCACTTCCTTTACGAGACCTTTAGAAGTAAGGGTATGGATCGGCCGTTCTGTTTTGACTCCTCTGATCTGTTCAATTTCAACTCTTGTAATCGGCTGCTTATAAGCAATGATGGCCAGAGTCTCAAGAGCAGCCTGTGATAGTGAACTGACGTTCGGGGATTCCACCAGTCTTTTGAGATAATCGGCATTGCACTTCTTTGTCACAAGCTGGAATGTCCCTGCGAGCTCTGTCATATAAATTCCCCGGTCTTCATTCTCTTCATAGTCTTTCTTTAGTTCCTGAAGCGTTTCATACACTTCCTCTTCGTTCAGTTCAAGGACCGAACAGACTTGCTTCAAAGATAGCCCTTCATCGCCCGCTGCAAAAAGGAGACTCTCCAGAATTCCTTTCCATTTATTGTTGTCCAACAAGTCCAGCCTCCTCACATGGCTCTACAAATATTTCCTTAAAATTCGTTTCCTGATCAACGACGATCTGCTTTCTCTTCATCAATTCCAATACAGCAAGGAATGTCACGACCAGATGCTCTTTGTCATCGTAAGGAAAAAGTGAAGTGAACGTTGTCCTCTTTTTCACTTTCTTTAAACTGCTCATGATTTCATCCATACGCTTCTCAATTGAGATTTCCTGTCTTGTTATTCTTGTCTGAGTGGGCCTTTGGATTTTCTTCCGTCTCAGCAATTTATGAAAAGCACCAAGCATGTCATATAATGAAACTTGAATTTCAGTATCCTTTGATTCAGATTCCTCTGCATATTCCGTCAGGTCGCTCGGAGGTTTGGTAAATACCTGGCCCCTTTCTTCTTCGCGGCTCTTAAGTTCAATGGCAGCTTCCTTGAACTTCCTGTATTCAATTAATCTTTCCACTAATTCATCACGCGGGTCTTCCTCTTCGAACTCTATATCTTCGTCTTCAAGTCCATCCTCATGCTTTGGCAGCAGCATCTTGCTCTTGATGGCAAGAAGGGTCGCGGCCATGACCAGATATTCACTCGCCACATCAAGCTGAAGGTTTTTCATCGTATGTACATATAATAAATACTGCTCCGTGATCTGAGCCATCGGTATATCATATATATCGACTTCTAAAGAATTGATAAGATGCAAAAGAAGATCGAGTGGGCCTTCGAACGCATCGATCTTGACATTGTATTCCACTTTATCACCAGTTTCTATTCATTCCTGTTTAGCTACTTCTATAAGTATAGTAGATTAGGCTCTATTCTCCAATAGTAATTTTTTGAATCGTCCTTAGCGCCTCTGTACATTGAATTCAGCCTTTAAACCGCAGTTGATTTCCGTGCAAGACTTCGCTTTCCGCGGGTGACCCGTGAGCCTCCGGGGTCTCACATCGGCCACTTTTCCCGCAGGAGTCTTCGTCTTGCACTCCAATCAACTGCTAGAACAGGTAAAAGATTGTTAATATGCAATATCAGGGATTTTTAAAAGAGTATAGAATATATGATAAACTAGTCGAAAAGGAGGGATATGATGACTTATCCTCAAGCATATCTTCAATATCTTGTTTATTTCCATGGAAACCGGGATTATTTTGAGTGTCATGAGGTATTGGAGGAGTATTGGAAAGAGGTTGACCCTGCAAACCGTTCTTCTCATTGGGTGGGACTGATCCAGCTCGCTGTCGGGCTCTATCATTACAGAAGGAACAATGTTCAGGGTGCCGGAAGAATGCTTTCAAAAGCTTTGAGAAATTTGAGCGCTAAAAAGGAAGAGCTCGAAAAGCTTGGATTGGAGTCTACCGCGTTACTGCTTATCCTTGAAGAAACAATGCATAACATAAACGGAAGCGTGCCATATAAGAGCATCGACCTTCCAATTAAAGATACGGATCTTTTGAAAGAAGCCGAAGAGCTTTGCAGGAAGGAAGGATTTTCATGGTGCATGCCGAGTGACCTGTCGAATAAGGAACTGATCCACCGGCATTCCATGAGGGACCGTACCCCTGTCATCACTGATAGACTGAACGCACTCAAGAAAAAGAGACTAACTTAGAAGCAGGCTCCCGGTTAGTCTCTTTGCTATTATTAAACGATATTCTCTTCGTCACATCTTTCGAAAAAAGAGGCCGTCTCTGAACTTGGTTTTACAATCGACTCCGCATACATTTCCTTCAACTGCTTTACCATTGCTTTTCCGATCCCCTCATGACGGTGTGAAGGGTTGACAGATATATGCTGGACTTCCAGCGTGCTGTCTGTTTTATACACTCCGATTAATCCGACAATATCTTCTTCTTTCCATAAGAAAAGCTGCCAATTGTCTTCTGTTTCATATTGTTTCATGGTTTGTTGAAGCTTCTTCAAATCTTTTTCGTTTGGCATGAAAGATAATAGACCCATTGCAATCTTTTCGAATGCCTTTTTATACCGAATTAACATAATTACCCCTCGTTACGTTTTGTCTCTATAATGGCTTTTCTATTCATTATAGACAAAAACAATAATTTTTAAATCAATGAAAATTGATTTCCGTTCAAGAATAGAATCACGTCAATAAGATGAATGTATATATCTTACTAAAATTAAATCGGTAATTCAACCTGCTTTTATCTCATTTCAATTCAATACGAACCAGTAGAGCAGCCCGCCTGAGAGTCCGAGAAACAATAATATCAGGAACAACATTCCGTTTTTCAGCTTCATGGTATTCTTCACCTTCACTATAATATGTTCAGTTTGGTCTTTGTTCATTGTACATATATTAAACCATATTTAAAGGATAAAAGCAGTTTGAAAGTCCCCAAGAACTTTCAAACTGCTTTTTCTTTTAAGTCAGGGATTCATCCAGTTTAATGAGATCCCGATAGGTTTCCCGGCGGATGACCAGTTTTGATTTTCCGTTTTCAACGAATACGACAGGGGGACGCGGAAGGCGGTTATAGTTGTTTGCCATCGAGTAGCCATACGCTCCTGTGCAGAAGACGGCCAACAGATCCCCTGCTTCTGCATCGGGGAGGGGAAGATCCCAAATGAGCATATCACCCGATTCACAGCATTTCCCTGCTATCGAAACGGTATCCTCCGGTTCGGCATCCGCCTTATTGGCTATGAGCGCCTCGTATTTGGCCCTGTACAAAGCCGGACGGATGTTATCACTCATCCCTCCGTCGATGGCGAGGTACTTACGTACGCCCGGCACCTCTTTGCTCGATCCGATTGTATATAAGCTTGTACCTGCATCACCGACCAGCGACCGTCCTGGTTCAATCCAGATTTCGGGCATGCTCATCCCGGTCCTGGAAACTTCCTCTTTAACTGCAAGGATCATTTCTTTAACATATTGCGATGGTGCAATGGGATCATCTTCCTGAGTGTATCGGATGCCGAAGCCCCCTCCCAGGTTAATGACTTCAGGGACGAAGCCGTAAAGGGAGTTCCATTCAGCAGCTTTTTCGATCATTTTCCTTGCCGCAAGAATGAAACCCGTGGTCTCAAAGATCTGTGATCCGATGTGGCAATGAAGCCCCAGCAGCTCTATGTATTCTGATTCAAGCGATAGCTTCATGGCTTTTTCCGCCTGTCCGTTCTGCAGATCGAAGCCGAATTTCGAATCTTCCTGACCAGTCAGGATATAGTCGTGCGTATGTGCTTCGATACCCGGGGTCACCCTTAGCAGCACCTTTGTCTTACTCTTCATTTCACCCGTGATTTCTGAAAGGAGCTGAAGTTCGTAAAAATTATCCACCACAATGCAGCCGATCTTTTCTTTAACAGCCAGCACAAGTTCACTCCGTGATTTATTGTTTCCGTTAAAATGGATCCGTTCTGGAGGGAAATCTGCTTTTAGAGCCGTATAAAGTTCTCCGCCCGATACCACATCCAGGGATAGTCCTTCTTCATTCATCAACTGGAAAATTGCCATGCATGAAAAAGCTTTACTTGCGTATGCCACTTCCGCTTTAACACCAAGTTCCTTGAATGTCTTTCTAAATCCTCTCGCTCTTTCTTTTATTAAGGCTGTATCATAGACATACAGGGGGGTACCGTACTGTTTCGCAAGATCGATCGTACTTACCCCGCCTATCTTTAAATGTCCATTATGACTGATTTCTGCTGATCCATGAAGATGCATGAAACGACTCATTCCCCTCTTTGATCCTTTATTGATTAAAAGTAATTTAACACAGATCAAGAGGTGTTGCAATATTCTTACGATTTTGCCGGCTGTTTGTATTTATTGCGCGGCTGGACGATGCTTGGACGGATTTTCGCACCCGGCACTGACCTCCTGATAAGGATCTGCATGAACGCTTTAGGATGGAAAGGAAGCAGCGGCCACAAATAAGGAGTGTTGAGCGATTTAATATTTGCGACAAACAGAACGTAAAGGGTGCAGCCGATGACAAGGCCCGGAATATGGAAGAATGCCACTGCCACCAGGAGGAATAATCTTGCAATTTTATTGGCAACACTCAGTTCATAACTTGGTGTAGCAAAAGTCCCGATTGAAGCCACTGCTACATAAAGGATGACTTCAGGCTGAAACAAGCCGACATCTATGGCAATCTGCCCGATGAGCACCGCCGCGATCAAACCCATTGCGGTAGATAACGGAGTCGGAGTGTGTATGGCTGCTATCCTGAACATTTCCACCCCAAGATCTGCGATGAATAATTGAGCGATGATCGGGATATTCGTCTGTTCATTGGGACCGACATATTCAAGCCCATTCGGCAGCAGGGTCGGGTCAAGCACAAACAAATACCATAGAGGCAGAAGGAACAATGAAGCCAGCAGGCCCAAGAACCGCGTCCATCTGACAAATGTACCAACAGCAGGGGATTGCCTGTATTCCTCCGCGTGTTGAAGATGATGGAAATACGTCGTCGGAGTGATGATGACACTTGGGGAAGTATCGACAAATATCAGGACATGCCCTTCCAATAGATGAGTGGCCGCTACGTCCGCCCTTTCCGTGTAGCGTACAAGCGGATAAGGATTATACCCCTGTTTCACGAGGAATTCTTCTATCGTTTTATCAGCCATCGTCAGACCATCGATCTTGATGTTTTTTAATTCCGTTTTGATTACTTCGATCAAACTGGGATTGGCCACGTCATCTATATAAGCTATCGATATATCCGTTTTCGACCTTTCCCCGATCCTGAAGATTTCAAATCTTAATCTCGGATCCCTTATTCTCCTCCTGGTCAACGCAGTGTTGATGATGATATTTTCCACATATCCGTCACGGGAACCGCGTACAACCTTTTCAGTATCCGGTTCCATCGGCTGTCTGCCCGGATAACTCCTCACATCGACAATCAATGCTTCCGAGTATCCTTCCACCACTACCGCGATTAGTCCCGATAAGACTTCATCGACTGCTTCCTCGATCGTTTTCACCGGTTCCACCGACTGATGGACAAGCCGGTTATGTACAATCTCAAATAACCGGGTTGTTTGACGCTCATGATCATTGATACCGACGAGTTCTTCTACTATTTCAATGATATAGCCTGCGTCGGTCAATCCGTTGATATAGTATATCTGAACATCCTTCTTCAGTATCTTTAACTTTCTGACGCCAAGGTCGAAGCTTTTATTCAATCCGACATGCTTCTGCATGTATTCTTCCAAAACAGCAACGTCCTTTGGAATTGGCGTTTTTCTTATTTCACCCATGATAACCGCTCCTTTCAAAGATGATTTCCACTGCTTTTTTCGTTATGGGAGCTCCTTGTGAATAATCGTCTCTCTTCGCCATTTTCCCTATATCGCCGATTCCGACAATGACGGGTACGTCTAATTCATCCAGGCAGTAAACGGTGTCGCCGTTCATCCTTCCCATTTCAAGTTCAGGGACCCCGAATTTATCGACTCCATATGGGGTCAGTTCACCAAATTTATCAATGCACACGTCCACCCTGGTCCATTCAGCCTGTCGCGTTTTGCTCGCAACGGCTATAATTCCCAGCACTTCTATATCAGAGTGATTGGCCACGTACTTCAACGCTGTCTCACCGGCTCCTTCACCGATGAAGCCGCTGTCATCGAACATGACAAAGACAGGGTCATTCTTCGCTTTTTTTATGAGCTTCACAATTTCAGGGCCGGGCAGGACGGTAGGATTCCCCTTCGAGCTGGAAATGCAGCGGCCGCCATAGTCCTTTGCCACCCTTTCAATTGCTCTTTTTGCATATTCATCCCCATCTGTTATAAGAATCACGTATCTTTTTTCACTCATAAAAAAACCCCTGTCTGCACTCTCGTTTATTCTGATTGATTGGTCACTGATAAACCAAATAGAGCCAATGGAAAAGGGAACCGAATATCTTTCCAAAGACAATCGCCATGATCAATACTACAATCTGCCCTTCTATCCCGATCCTCTTGGCAAGGATGGGAAATACATTCAGGACTTCTGTCAAGGCAGCTGCCAGAAGACCGATAAATACCCCGCTTGCAAGTCCGATCGGGATCAGAATCAAGGGATTCAGATGCATCGTGTAATTATTAAGGCTGATGAACCCTCCTGCCAGGGCCCCTGTTATGACTGCAATCTCGTAATAGTGGATCATCTTCATCGTTTTTGTCAGTTGCGTCAGTCTCGGAATGATCCCAAGCACCGTCAAGAAGGCTACAAAGCCGGAACCCACTGCCAAACCACCAGCAAAACCAATAAACAGGGTCAGGATCACACTAATCGTCATCTAATCTCTTCATACTTTCTTTGTTTTCATTCATGATTACGTATTGATCGAGATCCTGCTGGTAATTGAACATTTCTATTTCCAGCGGGCTCGGTTCTTCATTCAGCCTCTTACGGAAAATATGATTAAAGAATAGAATCATACCGAGACCCAGTCCAAATGAATATGGAATCTGGAACATGAGCGGATGCGGGTCCACTTCACCTGTAATGAAATGGTACAGTGTCTGATGGACTTCCCTCATACTCACATCTTCATGAAAATTCATGATGGCCATTGCTGCACCTATGAACAACAGAAGCCATACGCCTGCGAATAACGGAAGGGAGACCTTCTTCTTTTCATAAATGACTTCTATTATGCTCTGTGCAGGCCCGATCGTCTGGAATTCCAACCCGGGATGATGCATAGAGACCCTGCTGATCACAGTCATGATATCGATGACAATGATATTCCGGTCAGAAGGAGCCACCTGGTGGATATTTATACGTTTCAGGTCCTCAAGCAGCCCATCAGGAGCGATGATCTGCGCCAATTGACCGAGATTGACTAGACTTTCTGACTTTACTTGAACACGATGCCTCAGCCGAATGTACACAATTCCTTCCATGCTGTTCACTTCCTGAAAACATGATTTTCCCCTCGTACCAATAGTATGGTTAAACGGAAATAATTTATGTAAGGGCGAAGAACCCCGATATGTATGGATAAAGCAACAAAGAAGCTGGAACAAAATCTAAAATCCCATGTCTAAAGACGAACATTATAGAGTGTACTCTAAACAACGCTCATGATTTCCGTGCAAGACTTCGCTTTCCGCGGGTAGCCTCCTCAAACTTCGAGAGGAAACTGTCCAGCTACAGGGCTTAGAGGCACATGTCATAAGCCAAACCGACCAAGAAGGCAAAGAACGCCTTCGTGGCCGATTCGTCTTATGCCACACGCCTCTGAACAAAGCCCTTCCGCTTTTCTTGTAGGAGTCTTCGTCTTGCACTCCAATCAACCGCTGAATGAGCTAAACCCTAAATAAGCAATGAAGAAATTAAAAACCCGAACTAATTTGCCTTATCTCATGCAAATTAGTTCGGGTTTTACTTAGACTAAATCACTTTTGTCCTAGCCTCATTTCATTCTGTATACATATGTTCCTTCATGGTCTGCAGGATTTTCTTTTCAAGCCTGGATACCTGCACCTGCGATATTCCAAGCCGCTCGGCAACCTCAGACTGGGTCTGGTCTTTGTAGTACCTCAAATATACGATCAACCTCTCCCTGTCATCCAATTCCCTTATCGCTTCCTTAAGTGCGATCTTATCAAACCACTTATGATCCGCATTGTCTGCAATCTGGTCGAGCAGGGTGATGGGATCCCCGTCATTTTCATAAACCGTTTCATGAATCGATGAAGGGGCCCTGCTTGCTTCCTGGGCCATGATCACTTCCTCGACCGAATATTCCAGATGCTCTGCGAGTTCACCCACAGTCGGCACCCTCCCGAACTTTTTGGAGAGTTCATCCTTTGCCTTACGGATTTTATTTCCCATTTCCTTCAAGGAACGGCTTACTTTCACGGTACCGTCATCCCTGATGAAGCGCTGGATCTCGCCGATGATCATCGGAACGGCATACGTCGAAAATTTCACATCATAGCTTAAGTCAAACTTATCCACTGATTTCAGCAGCCCGATACAGCCGATTTGGAACAGATCATCCGGTTCATATCCCCGGTTCAGGAAACGCTGCACCACTGACCATACGAGTCTCATGTTTTTCTGCACAATGGTATCCCGTGCAGTCTGATCACCCGCCTGGCTCTGCTTGATGAGTTCCTTCACTTCATGATCCTTCAAAAAAGGCTGGGATTTTTCATTTTTCACTTCGACATCCATAGGCACGACTCCTTAATTGCATAGCGCTTTACTATTGGTCAAGTGCTTTTTCAATCTAACAGTGGTGCCTGTACCCGGTTGTGATGACACTTCTACCTCGTCCATGAAATTTTCCATAATGGTAAAGCCCATTCCCGAGCGTTCGAGTTCAGGTTTGGACGTATATAAAGGCTGTCTTGCCTCTTCCACATCTCCAATGCCGACTCCCTCATCCCGGATCGTCATATCAATGAATCCATCTTCTTCCATAATGACCGAGATATAGACGGTCCCGCTTGGATTGTTTTCATACCCGTGGATGATGGCATTCGTGACTGCTTCAGAGACCACTGTCTTGATTTCAGTCAATTCATCCATAGTCGGATCCAGCTGCGCGATAAAAGATGCGACAGTCACCCGGGCAAACGATTCATTTTGACTCAGGGAACTGAATTGAATGTTCATTTCGTTTCTCATATTCAGGCGACCCCCAATCTTTGTAATGCATTTTCTTCGGAAGGTTCAAGACGGATGATCTTAAACAATCCGGACATTTCAAATAATCGGTTGACTGCAGGGGAAATTGCGCAAACCACCATTTCTCCATGCTTTTGTTTTATTTGTTTGTATCGCCCTAATATGACACCCAGCCCCGAGCTGTCCATGAAGCCGAGTTCTTCCAAATTCAAAATGATATGTTTGATATTTTCACTTTCGATAATCCTTGAAGATTGTTCCCTTAATTCTTCTGCCGTATGATGATCCAGTTCTCCACTAAGACGTATACACAACACATCTTTTTTCACTTCCAGGTTAATAGCAAGACTCACTATCAGAAAGCCTCCTTCTCTGTCGTATAGTGAGTCATTTCGCTATTATGCTGCAGATATCCTTCTCTGTGACAAAACTAGAAGAAATTCGCCAGGATAAGTGCTTTTTTTCGCGTCAGTTACCAACTTTCGTAAACATCCCGAAGGAACGCTTGAATAACTGCCACCAGCTTGCTTCATTTACATCCTGTTTGGCCACAAGCTCGCTTTCGAGGACTTTCTTCCCTTTATTCTTAATCACAAGTGTCCCCACCTTATCCCCTTTTTTAACAGGGGCTTTTAAGTCTTTGGACAGTGTCACTTTTTGTTCGACCTTATCAAGTTTTTCGCCTTTTTTGGCAAGGATGGAGATCGGTTCGTCGGTCACCGCCTGCACCTTGCTCTCCTGCCCTTTGGATACTTTCACCTGTGAAAGCTGTTCGCCTTTCTTGAACATCGGTTTGGTCTGATATTGATTGAAAGCATAGTCAAGCATCTTTGTCACTTCACTGTTTCTCTCTTTGGGAGTGGAGGCACCGAATACGACTGCAATGACCCTCATATTCCCTTTTTTCGCCGTCGCAGTCAGGCAGTATTTCGCTTCATTTGTGAAACCTGTTTTCAACCCGTCCACTCCGTCATAAAAACGGACCAGTTTATTCGTATTGACGAGCCAGAATTTATTTTCAGTGTTTTCCCTGAGGTAGGACTCGTAAGTGCCGGTAAACTTTGTGATCTCATTATATTTGAGCAATTCTTTAGCCATCATGCTCATATCATGTGCAGAACTATAATGATCCTTTGCAGGAAGACCGGTCGGATTCTGGAATTGTGTATCCTTCAACCCGATCTCTTTTGCCTTTTTATTCATCTTCTCCACGAATGCCTCTTCGCTTCCCGCAATATGCTCGGCCATCGCTACAGACGCATCGTTTGCCGACCCGATCGCAATACCGGTCAGCATCTCTTTGACCGTCATCGATTCCCCGGGCTCGAGGAAGATCTGAGACCCGCCCATAGAAGCGGCGTATTCACTCGTACGGACTTTGTCATCCCATTTGATCTGCCCATTTTCCAGTGCTTCCATGATCAAAAGCATCGTCATGATCTTCGTCATCGAAGCAGGCGCCAGCCTTTCATGACTGTTTTTGTCATATAGAACAGCCCCTGTGTCCCGTTCAATCAAAACAGCAGACTTCGCAGCCTGAGCGAGTTCCGATTTATTTTCCTGTGCAAAACCAAGTGAAGGGAATAGTGACGCTATTAGAATGAATGCTGCCATTATACAACTAACACGTTTCATTTAACTGTCCTCCAATCTAAATCTCTCAATTTAATCAATACTTATAGAACCATTTTTTCCATCGGAACCATTTTTATACAAATAAAATAGAAATTATAAAAGACGGAGTATTAACTCTTTTGCTATTTACAAAAAAGCTCCGTCAGCTTTTCTTTGAAGCAGAGGGTTTAAGTCGAATCGAAATGATCTGTTGATTTCTTCATTTTTAATGGATTTTGATTGAAATCCGCACGTCAGGCATGATCAAAGCATACTGGATGCTGGATTTATCGTTGTTTGAGGTTTCGAGCGCTGATTTAGGGAGGCCTTTTTAAGGTGGATTGAAGGAATCTTTCGATTTGGCAGGTTAATCTTCGAATTCAGGGCGATAATCTTTTAATTTTACCCATTAATCTTTCAATTTTCCGCGTTAATCTTTTAATTCTGCAAATAATTCCGTCGTTTGTAAAAATAAGGGAATTCCCACCCTCATCCCACTTGATCACTGAACAACAAAAAAAGCCCCTGCAAAAGGAATGATCCTTTCACAAAGGCTTTAATTTTAATGATTAATCTGTGATCTCCGTGTGAATTAATGTCGGAGCTTCCACTTTTTCAGAAGAGACCTTGATGCTTTCATACAGTTTATTTTTTACATCTTCAATATCTTCCTGGTTGCTGTAAATGGTAACGAGGGATTCACCGGCTTTTACTTCATCGCCGATTTTCTTGCGCAGCTCAAGTCCCACTGCCAGATCGATCACTGAATCCTTGGTCGCCCTTCCGGCTCCGAGCCACATCGCTGCCGTACCCACTGAATCTGCGATGATTTCTGATACAAAGCCGTCTTCCTTCGCTTGAAGTTCAACCTTGAATTGAGCTTGAGGCAGCCTGGATGGATCGTCGACAACAGAAGCATCCCCTCCCTGTGATTCAAGGAAAACCTTAAAGCTTTCAAGGGCTGAGCCGTCCTCGATTGCTTTTTTCAATAATTCCCTTGCTTCTTTTAATGATGAAGCTTTTTCGGCTAGGAAAACCATGTGACTTCCGAGCGTCAAACATAATTCGGTCAAGTCATCCGGACCTTCACCTTTGAGGGTGTCGATCGCTTCTTTAACTTCCAATGCGTTCCCGATTGCAAATCCAAGCGGCTGGCTCATATCAGAGATGACTGCCATTGTTTTTCTTCCGACGTTATTCCCGATGTTCACCATCGCTTTTGCAAGGTTTTCAGAGTCCTGAAGTGTTTTCATGAACGCTCCTGCACCTGTTTTGACATCAAGCACAATCGCATCTGCACCCGCTGCGATTTTCTTGCTCATGATGGAGCTTGCGATCAGCGGGATGGAGTTGACCGTTGCAGTCACATCTCGCAATGAATAAAGTTTTTTATCCGCAGGCGTTAGATTTCCGCTTTGTCCGATGACGGCTAATTTATTTTTATTCACCAAACGGATGAATTCGTCGTTTTCAATCTCTACGTGAAAGCCTTCTACTGCTTCAAGTTTGTCAATCGTCCCGCCGGTATGACCAAGTCCGCGGCCGCTCATTTTCGCTACAGGCACTCCGACAGATGCTACCAGTGGTCCAAGTACAAGAGTCGTCGTATCACCGACGCCGCCTGTTGAATGCTTGTCTACTTTTATTCCTTCAATTGCCGACAGATCAATCTGATCTCCAGACTCGACCATCGCCATCGTTAAATCAGCACGTTCCCTTTCACTCATATCCTTGAAAAAGATTGCCATCGTCAGGGCACTCACCTGATAATCAGGGATGGTCCCGTCTGTATACCCATTTATAATGAATTGGATTTCTTCCGTTGTCAGTTCTTTGCCTTCGCGCTTCTTTTCAATAAGATCTACCATTCTCATTTTTCGTTCCCCCACTTCTATTGATTTTAGTTTTCCCTATTACAGGGAGAATCGATACGTTAGATGGACTTAACTATTTCCTTCACATATGACAGGAAGTTAGCGCGCACCATTTCGGTAGTTTCGATTACTTCATCATGTGAAAGCGGCTGATCCAATATTCCTGCAGCCATATTTGAAATGCAGGAGATTCCAAGGACCCTGATCCCGGCATGGCGGGCAACGATCACTTCAGGTACTGTTGACATTCCCACAGCGTCTCCACCCAACGTACGCACAAGCTTGACTTCGGCAGGCGTCTCATACACAGGACCGGTATTCCCTACATATACACCTTCTTGAATCTTCAAGGAAAGTCCGTCCGCGATTTCACGGGCCTTTTGACGAAGTTCTTTATCATACGCCTGGGACATATCCGGGAACCTGTCGCCAAGGCGTGAATCGTTCGGTCCAATCAGAGGGTTTCCTCCCATATTATTGATATGATCGGAAATCAACATTAAATCTCCGGCTTCGAAATTTTCGTTGACCCCGCCTGCAGCGTTGGTCACGATGAGGATTTCCACACCAAGTTCTTTCATGACGCGTACAGGGAATGTCACTTTGTCAAATCCGTATCCTTCGTAGTAATGAAAACGCCCCTGCATCGCAACGACTTCCTGTCCGGACAGCTGTCCGAACACCAATTGTCCTGCATGACCGGCCACTGTTGAAACCGGAAAATCCGGTATCTCTTTATAAGGGATTTTAACGGAATTCTGGATTTCATCCGCGAGGACCCCTAGTCCTGACCCCAGGATAAGTCCAATCCTGGGTGATCCCGTATATTGATTTTTCAAATGGTTGGCAGCATTTTGTATCGTTTCAAAATTCATCTTTACCGACTCCTTTTTCTGGGCTGAACATAAAAGGAGATGAGATGGAGGAATCCCGTCCTCCATTCATCTCTATCCCTGTTCTGCCTTGTTTGATTCATTTATTTTAATTGAGTTAAAAAGCTTTTACCGAATTTCGGCATGTTCACATTGAAGTTATCCGCTACAGTTGCCCCGATGTCAGCGAAGGTTTCCCTCAGAGGGAGTTCATCACCTTTTGAGAAGCGTTTCGAGTAAGCAAGAAGCGGAACATATTCCCTTGTATGATCGGTTCCAGGTGCCGTCGGATCATTTCCATGATCTGCAGTGATGAGGAGAAGATCATCTTCCGTCATTTTCTCGAATACTTCCGGAAGACGTGCGTCGAATTCTTCCAGTGCCTTTCCATACCCTTCAGGATCCCTGCGGTGGCCATATAATGCATCGAAATCGACCAGATTCAGGAAGCTGAGACCGGTAAATGATTCATCGAAGGTTTTGATGAAAACATCCATCCCGTCCATATTGTGTTTCGTACGGACTGCCTTCGTTACCCCCTCACCATTATAAATGTCTGAGATCTTACCGAGCGCAATGACATCGAACCCTGAATCCTTCAGCTCATTCATGACAGTACGGTTAAATGGCTTTAACGCATAGTCATGGCGATTGGATGTCCGCTTGAAGCTTCCCGGCTCTCCGACAAATGGACGGGCAATGACACGACCGACCAGGAATTCTTCGTCCATAGTAATTTCACGCGCAATTTCACATATTTTATACTGTTCTTCGATAGGGATAATGTCTTCATGAGCGGCGATTTGCAGAACAGGATCTGCAGATGTGTAAACGATCAGCGCCCCTGTTTCCATATGTTCTTTCCCCAGCTCTTCGATGATCGCAGTACCGCTGGCAGGTTTGTTGCCGATCACGGTCCTTCCTGTCTCCGCCTCAAGTTTTTGGATCAGCTTTTCAGGAAAGCCGTCTGGATATGTCTTGAATGGCGTATCGATATGAAGCCCCATGATCTCCCAGTGGCCTGTCATGGTGTCCTTCCCAACGGACGCCTCCTGCATCTTCGTATAATAAGCAAGCGGAGAATCTGCTTTCTCCACCCCTTTGACCTCTTTTATATTCGAAAGACCAAGTTTTTCCATATTGGGCATATTCAGCCCATTCATATGTTCAGCGATATGACCCAGCGTGTCCGTTCCCTGATCATTGAACAGTTCGGCATCAGGTGCTTCCCCGATTCCCACTGAATCCATCACGATCAAGTGAACCCTTTTATATGTATAGCTGCTCATTTTTAATCCTCCTATTTATAGCTGCTTATCTGCGCATCTTTTTATAACACAACAAAAAAGCGGTTACATTTTGCATCCTTGTGCGTATCATTCCCTTTACGCTGACGCATCAATCATACGAAAATCACGTCAGAAGTCTGACATCTATATTCTACTTTTACGTTATAAAAAAAACAAGAGAGAACCCCTTAAAGTTTGATAAATCTTTAAGAAGTCTCTCTTTCCTAGGCCCTTGGATGAAATTTTGAATAAACATCCTTTAAGCGGGTTTTGGTCACATGTGTATAAATCTGCGTCGTTGAAATGTCAGCATGCCCGAGCATTTCCTGGACGGCCCTTAAATCAGCGCCGTTTTCCAATAAATGAGTGGCAAAAGAGTGCCTCAGCGTGTGAGGTGTCAAATCTTTTTCAATGTTCGCTTTTTTGGCAAGCGCCTTCAGGTTTTTCCAGAATCCCTGCCTTGTCAATCCTTTTCCATGATGATTGAGAAAAAGATGTTCATCTTTATGCTTTTCCGACCTTAATTTCAGCCGAGCATTTTCAAGGTATTTCTCAAGGACAGTCATGGCCGTCTTTCCGATCGGGATGATCCTTTCCTTATTTCCCTTTCCGATGCATCTGACAAATCCCATTGTGAGATGGACATCTTCCATTTTAAGAGAAATGAGTTCACTCACGCGGATGCCGGTTGCGTAGAGAAGTTCAAGCATCGCTTTGTCGCGCATTCCAAGCGGAGTCGATTCCTCCGGGGCTTCAAGCAGCGCTTCCACTTCTTCTATACTCAGTATCCTTGGGAGATTCCTCTCGGTCTTCGGGGTTTCAATGTGCACAGTGGGATCTTGATCGGTGCTTTTTTCCCTCAGGAGGAACTGGTGGAAGGATCGAATCGAAGCCACATGCCTCGCTACGGTTTTGGAGGATTTCCCCTGATCCTTCAGATGCCCCAGGAACTGGACGATATTGACCCTCGTTACCTCATTGAAAGTTGAAATCTCTTCTACATTGGCCAGGTACAATGAATAGTTCTTCAAGTCGCGCTGATACGATTCAATTGTATTCTTAGCGAGCCCTTTCTCAACGATCAAAAAGTGCATATAGTCTTTAATTTGATCTTCCAAATTGCATTACTCCCCGTTCATATAAAAAAATAATAATCGATCATACCAGTGGCTTTCTTCATCCGCGACGGAAGAGAACACTTTCACCGCGGCTCCCTCCGGCTCATCGTATTTGTGGTATCCTTCGTACTCTTCACTTATCCACATGATCCCATAATAAAACAGGATTGTGGACCCGGTAAATAAAATAAATACTTTAATGGTCTGCCAGACCACTCCAAGAACCTTTTTCATAAGTCTGTCCTCCATTTGATATGATTTCTACAGTCCATCCGTCTCTATAATACAAGCTATGACGATTTTGGGCTGTTTTATACCAAGGGGGACATAATTTATCTACTTTTATATCGTTCCTGCATTGAGCGGTTCCCGCCTTCAGGCATTATGACCGAATCAATTTCATGAAGATTAAAAAAAGCCCTTAAGATATGTATAGAATCGTTTCAGATGAAACAATAACCGGCTTCTTCAGGGCTTTTCCATTTACTATTCAGACTCTTCCTCTTTATCCTGGCATCTTGAGCAGATTCCGTGAAAGGTCAATCGATGGTCTTTAATTTTGAATTTCCAATCTCTCTCAACAATCTTTTCGACATCTTCAAGCAGATCTTCCTGTATTTCATCCACGGCACCGCATTCGATGCAAACTAAATGATGGTGGAAATGGGCGGCTCCTTCTTGACGAAGGTCGTACCGTGAAACGCCATCACCAAAATTGATCTTATCCACGATTTTCAGTTCAGACAGCAGCTCGAGTGTGCGATACACCGTTGCAAGTCCAATTTCCGGAGATTTTTCCTTAACGAGGAGGTATACATCTTCGGCACTCAGGTGATCTTCTTCATGCTCCAACAGCACGCGTACAGTTGCTTCACGCTGCGGTGTCAATTTATAGCTGGCGGAATGAAGCAGCTTTTTGATTCGTTCAATGCGACTTTCCATAGTCCTTCCCTCCCTCGTCAACGTCTATATTATTATATCAAAAAGGGAGGAATAAGCAAAATAAAATTATTATAATCAAGAAACCAAAATGATTCTCATTTAAGAATGATTATTTCAATTTCGAAATGACAGCTTCCATTAAATTAGGAGAAAGATATGCTTCTATACTTGCGGCAGCGGTCACAATACCTACGGCAATCACAAAGAAAATGACATACCTTGATAAAAAGGGAACGATTTGAAATTGCAGCGACGAACTGTGTCTTACAAAGATCTTCCGGATCAGCGTGAGTGAAAAGCTCGCACTGACAACTCCTATAAAGATGAACGCAGGGATGATGATGATGTTTTGGGGCAGTATGCTCACAAAAGAAAGCAGAAATCCGCTCCAGCTCATTTGATTCACCAGGAAGCCGACTGAAAAACCGACCACGACCCCCTTCATGAAAATCAACACAAAGATCAGGGGCAGACCGATGATCGAGATCCCCAATATCCAGATCAGACCAAGATATTTCACATTATGAAGGAAGCTCTGCCTGAACAGTTCTTCAGCCGAGGTGAATCTCCCGCCCTCAATTTCACTGAAGAACTTACTTAAATAAAAATATAAATCTTCTTTTTGAGCAAAAGACAGCGAGTTCACCACGATTGCCCCGAAGATGATTCCCATTAAAAACAATGTAATGACAAATAAGTAGATTGAGGAATGTGCTTGTACATGTTGGACGAGTGGATTTGAATTTGATATTTTTTTGCGCATCACGACGCTCCTCCCAGATACCGATTAGTAGAATATATGCAGGAAGGGACAGGTTTATGCCGCAGCTATTTTTCAGATCCAATAGACAGACGCCCCTCTTTGGTCAGTTAAAAGGGGCGTCTTTTCTATGTTTATTTAAGGGCTGTTTTCTAAAAGGTTCTTGCTATCGTCAACCTGTCGAATTTAAACGTCATGAGTACACGTATTCTATATAAAGCTTGATTTAAATCTCTGAAAATACCCAAGTACCGGTATTTTCACATGGGCGAAAAGAGTCTATTTATAAAACTGCTGAAGTTGGAGATATTGTACGGCATAAGCTGTTTTGGCATCATAGATTTTTTTCTCTTTTATGAGATTCAGCGCCTCCTCAACCGTCACCTCTATCAGGTCCACAAACTCGTCTTCATCAGGTCCCCTTGCATCCTCTATCCGTGCAATATTTTCAGCGATATAAAGATGCACAAGTTCATCCGCGAATCCCGGAGAAGTATAGAAAGAAATTAGGTGACGGAGGTTTTCACATCCGTATCCTGTTTCTTCTTCCAGCTCCCTTGCAGCAGTTTTGACAGGTTCTTCGCCAGGTTCCAGCTTACCTGCCGGAATCTCGACGATCGACTTTTCCAGGGCCTTCCGGTATTGCTCCACCATCACAATCCTGCCCTCGGGTGTCAAAGCGATGACTGCCACTGCCCCTGGATGTTTAATCAGTTCCCTTTTTGAGGTCTTTCCGTTTGGAAGCTCGACTTCATCGATTTGAAGATCAATGATCTTACCTTGATAAATGGTTTCACTCGTAAGCGTCTTTTCTTCGAATTTTTTCATAAAACAACTCTCCTTGTTCTCACTATCACGTTATCTTCATACATTTTACCATATTTCAAAGAAAGGATGAGGTGACCGCTCATGCAGGTAATCGTAGAGAAAGACCGGATCATTCTTGCCGGTAAAGCTTGGGAAGTCAGGGCAAAGCTGAAGGAATACAGCAGGAAATATGAAACAGTTAAAGAGTGGACGGCTGCACTTGTCAAAGAATAAGAGCTTCCTGCCGAGTAAAAAAGTCATATCCTTTGTTTAACCATCCCTTCTTTCGTTAAAATAATAGATAGCGAAAGTATGGATGGAAAGGACGGATATGATGGAAAAAAGACAAATTGGCACATCTGATTTATCTGTTTCAAAAATAGGACTCGGCTGCATGTCGCTCGGCACCGACGAGACGCATGCCAAAGAAATCGTTCAGACGGCACTTGAGAACGGCATCAACTATTTTGATACCGCTGATTTATATGACTTCGGCAGGAATGAGGAAATCGTCGGCAGCGCCCTCAAAGATGTGAGGGATGATGTGATCATCGCCTCCAAAGTCGGAAACCGATGGAATGATGTCGAGGACGGGTGGAGATGGGATCCGTCCAAGGAGTATATCAAGTCGGCAGTAAAAGACAGCCTTTCAAGATTGAAGGTGGATTATATCGATTTATACCAGCTTCACGGCGGGACGATCGAGGACAATTTTGAGGAGAGTATAGAGGCATTTGAAGAACTGAAAGAAGAAGGCTATATTCGTGAATACGGTATTTCTTCGATTCGTCCGAATGTCATCAAACGTTTCTTAAGCCATTCTTCTGCTCAGAGCGTGATGATGCAGTACAGCCTGCTCGACCGCCGTCCTGAGGAATGGATGGACCTGCTTGAGGAACATCAAGTAAGCATCATTGCACGGGGTCCCCTTGCAAAAGGGCTTCTTTCCGACAAGATGCTGTCAAAAGCTTCAGATAAAATAAGAAAGGACGGATACCTGGATTATTCCTATGCCGAGCTTGAAGAAGCCTTGGGCGCCATCCGTTCAAAAGCATCGGACACAAGAAGCATGAATGAACTTGCCCTGCAGTATGACCTTGCCCGCCGCGGAGTCGCATCGGTCATCCCGGGAGCCAGTTCGACCCGCCAGCTGAAAGAAAACATTGATGCCGTCAACCGGCCGCCGCTTTCTCCGGATGAATTGAAGCTGTTGGAGCAATTGACAAAAATTTCACGATATGAACAGCACCGGGATTAGAATGGTGCAAAATAACCCCGCCGGATCTGCCGGCGGGGTTGTTTTATGGAATGAAATAGAGTGATAAGAATCAAGGAGGGGCGTAATTGAGTGGGCCGGAAACGGTAGCGGTTTTTGTCGAAAAACCGGCAGGTCGACCTTATTTCAAGGATTCCGCCCTTATATTGGTGATTTCGCCCTTAAATCAAGAATTTCGCCCTTAAATTGAATTTCCCGCCCATAAACTGTAAATGATAGCTGTTTGTTAATTAAGGTATTTCATAGAAAAAGCTGCAGGTTCCCCTTGCAGCTTTTTCTCCCTATAAAAATACTTTTACTTCTTATAATTCTTCCAGTTCATATCGCTTTCGTTCAATAGTTCCTCGAAGGATTTGTTTTTCTCCCGTTGTTTTCTTTCTTCCGATTTACGCTTCTGTTCTTCTTCTTTTTTTACTTCTTCCACTTTTTCCAGCTCTTTCTTTTTATTTTTGAGCTGTTCAAACAGGTCGGCATTGATTGAGTTTTTTAATGTCATTTCGGCTTCTTGTTTCTTTTTTTTGGACATTTGGAGATCCCCCTGACTGTAAATAGTTATGTAATTCTAATTACCGCTTTTGATTTCCGTGCAGGACTTCGCTTTCCGCGGGTGGCCCGTGAGCCTCCTCGTCAGAGAAGGGAACTGTCCAGCTGCAGGGCTTAGAGGCACATGTCATAAGCCAAACCGCCTCTGAACAAAGCCCTTCCGCATTTCGGTTAGGAGTCTTCGTCCTGCACTCCAATCAACAGCTGGAGTGATTTAACATCCACGATATAAATCCCAAAAAAGTTAATATAAAAAAGCAACTGCACTACTAGAAATATAGCATGTTGAAATAAAAAAAACATCCGGGAGGTACTGCTTTCCCGGATGGTTGGTTCATTCATCAGTATGCTTCGAGTTTGACGTCTTCCGCTACTTTTAGTTCGGCCGCTGTAGTCGATTGGATGTCTTCGACGGTGAATCCGTTCGCAACTTCACGCAGAAGCAGACCGTCTTCTGTTACATCCATGACGGCACGGTCGGTGATGATGCGGTCGACTACTCCCTGCCCTGTAAGAGGGAGTGTGCACTCTTTAAGGATCTTGCTTTCACCGCTTTTGTTCACATGTTCCATGATAACGATGATCCGCTGGGCGCCATGTACGAGGTCCATCGCTCCGCCCATCCCCTTGATCATCTTTCCGGGGATCATCCAGTTGGCAAGGTCGCCGTTTTCCGCAACCTCCATTCCTCCAAGGATGGCGATATTGATATGTCCCCCCCTGATCATTCCAAAGGATTCCGCACTGTTAAAGTAAGCGGAACCGGGGATGGCAGTGACCGTTTCTTTCCCGGCATTGATCAGATCGGCATCAAGCTCTTCTTCCGTCGGGTATGGTCCTATTCCGAGCAGCCCATTCTCCGACTGAAGCACAACCTGCTTGTTTTCTGTTATATAGTTGGCGACCAGGGTCGGCATTCCGATTCCCAGATTTACATAAAAACCATCTTGAATTTCTTTTTCCGCTCTCCTGGCGATCTTTTCACGCATTTTCGCACGATCCATCCTATTCCACTCTCCCTTCTAGGCTTTGACTGTTCTTCTTTCAATACGCTTTTCCTGCTCTGCCTGAACCAATCGTTGAACATAGATGCTTGGAGTGTGTACTTCATTCGGATTGATGTCTCCAATTTCTACAATTTCTTCCGCTTCAGCAATGGTTACTTTTCCTGCAGCAGCAATCATCGGATTGAAGTTCTGCGCTGTCTTGTTGTAAACAAGATTGCCCATTTTATCTGCTTTCCAGGCCCTGACGAGTGAGAAATCAGCCGTATATGCTTCTTCCAGCAGATATTCTTTACCATTGAAGGTGCGTGTTTCTTTTCCTTCGGCAACTGGTGTCCCCACTCCTGCAGGCGTGTAAAATGCAGGGATGCCCGCGCCGCCTGCACGGATCTTTTCGGCCAGTGTTCCCTGAGGGACCAACTCCACTTCGAGTTCACCTGACAATACCTGTCTTTCAAACTCTTTATTCTCACCTACATAAGAACCGATCATTTTATCGATCTGCTTATTTTTCAGCAGCAAACCGAGACCCCAGTCATCCACTCCGCAGTTGTTGGAGATGACAGTCAGGTTTTTGACTCCTTTTTCCACCAGGGCAAGGATCAGTTTCTCCGGGATTCCACAAAGTCCGAATCCTCCTACCATCAGTGTGGCTCCGTCCTGGATATCCGCCACCGCTTCATTGTATGAAGTATAAACCTGTTTCATTGTTTTCCCTCCTTAGTTGTCATTCAGCCTGCTTTTTATTGATGCAGTTCAACGACTGTCGCTACACCCTGGCCGCCGCCGATGCATAAAGTAGCCAAGCCGTGCTGTACCTGTCTTTTCTTCATTTCATGAATCAGCGTTACAAGGATCCTTGTCCCGCTCGCTCCGATAGGGTGTCCCAAAGCAATCGCTCCGCCGTTTACATTGAGGGCATCGCGCTTGAATCCAAGTTCTTTATCCACCGCCAATGATTGTGCGGCAAACGCCTCATTGGCCTCGATCAGCTGCATGTCTTCCATGCTCATCTTTGTTTTTTCCAGCACCTTCTTCACTGCCGCAACCGGTCCGATCCCCATCACGCTTGGATCCACACCTGCATTTGCATTCCCCTTAATCGTGACAAGGGGCGTGATGCCGAGTTCTTCTGCTTTTTTCTTCGACATGACCACGACAGCTGCCGCCCCATCGTTGATTCCTGACGCATTGCCCGCCGTGACACTTCCATCCTTCTTGAATGCGGCACGGAGCCCTGATAATTTCTCTGCAGTGGAGCCCTTGCGCGGAAATTCATCCTGGCTGAACTCAACCGGATCCCCTTTGCGCTGCGGAATATGTACCGTGACAATTTCATCCTTGAACCTGCCTGACTCGATGGCAGCACTTGCTTTCTCCTGGCTCCATGCTGCAAATTCATCCTGTTCTTCACGGGATAAGGAATAGCGGTCACACAGATTTTCAGCGGTGACTCCCATATGATAATCATTGAACGCACACCACAAGCCGTCGGAAATCATACTGTCCACGACTTTTTGATCTCCCATTTTGTATCCATTCCTTGCCCCTTTTAATAAATACGGGGCCTGACTCATGTTCTCCATCCCGCCGGCCACAATGATATCCGCATCCCCGGCAAGGATTGCCTGAGTGGCCAGATGGACGGTTTTCAAACCGGATCCGCATACTTTATTTATCGTCATGGCAGGTACACTCTCGGGTAAACCTGCTTTAATGGAAGCCTGCCTTGCTGGATTTTGACCTAATCCTGCCTGCAGGACATTCCCCATGATCACTTCATCGACATCTTCTTTTTTCACGCCTGCCTTTTCAAGGGCATCTTTGATTACGATCGCTCCAAGCTCAGGAGCCGAAATATCCTTCAATGAGCCGTTAAAGCTCCCGATGGCTGTACGGACAGCGCTTACGATTACAACTTCGTTCGACATTTCTCTTCCTCCCATTCTGACTGATTCTCATGAATTCCATCCACTAGAGAATAGGCAAACATATCTCCACTTAAACCTTTTCTATGTAAACGCTTCAATTTCCTTTTTCTTTCTTAAAAAATTTAGTTGATTTTGTTGTCGAAATTTTCCTACAATAAAAACAAGGGGGATGGATATGTTGAAATTACCTGAAAATATTACAATTATCGAAGTGGGCCCGCGGGACGGCCTGCAGAATGAAAAGAACTTTGTTCCGACTGAAACGAAGAAAGAATTTATATTACGGTTGAAGGATTCCGGCATCAGGGAAATGGAGCTGACGTCTTTCGTCTCTCCCAAGTGGGTTCCCCAGATGCAGGATGCAGGCGATATAGTGGAATCGTGCCTTACCAGTGGCTCGCGTGATTTCGTCCTTGCACCGAATGAAAGGGGCCTTCAGCGTGTTTATGAAACGGGCTGCAGGGCAGTGGCTGTATTTGTAGGGGTAAGCAATACGTTCAATCAAAAAAATATTAATAAGACAACTGAAGATGCGCTCAATGACCTTGAACCTCTCATCAACGAGTTAAAAGAACGCGGATATTTTGTGAGGGCCTGCATTTCGACCGCCTTCTACTGTCCATACGAAGGAAAGATCGCACCTGAGGATACGCTTGCCTTATGTAAAAGATTCGCGGATATG
Organism: [Bacillus] enclensis; assembly: GCF_001456935.1. Lineage (GTDB taxonomy): Bacteria > Bacillota > Bacilli > Bacillales > Bacillaceae_B > Rossellomorea > Rossellomorea enclensis. The sequence goes on from NZ_KQ758482.1 coordinate 927,458, forward strand.
GGCGTGGATGAATTGAGTGTAGCGGATACCGTGGGCCGGGCGAATCCGCTTGAAGCCCATGCACTGTTCACTTTACTGAAAAGTGAACTGCCCGGTCTTCTCCTGACCGCTCATTTCCATGATACGAGGAAAATGGCCCTTGCCAACATCCTTGCTTCCATGCAGGCCGGGGTGGATCGCTTTGACAGTTCCGCCGGCGGGCTCGGGGGATGCCCTTTTGCTCCGGGAGCCACTGGGAATGTGGCAACCGAAGATGTCGTATTCATGGCGGAAGAGATGGGTGTGAAAACCGGCATCGATCTCGAAAAGCTCTCGCAGGCGATCGATGTCGTGAAGCCGTTTATCTCCCGCCCTGTTGAAAGCGGATATTACCGCCTTTACGAGCTGAATAAATAAGAGTTTGAATACACCTCCTGCTCCACGAGCATTCTAAGATTGACTGAATGCGAAGGAGATGAAAACATGAGTCAAAAGCGCGAAAAGGGAAACAGCCAGAAAGGAAAGCCGAACAGCGATACAGTGGCGAACACCCTGTCCGTAGAAGAACTCGATAAAGCGATTCACCCGACCAAAGGGCAAAATGCAAAATCTTGATTCTTCTTTAGAAGCGCTCCCAAACTTTTGGGTGCGCTTCTTTTTTATTCCCTCCCCTGTGAATTCCACTTCTTTCCTCCTGATGTTAAAATGTAAGAAGAGCTGAAAGTCTATGAGGTGAAATCATGAAGAAAAAATCTTATTTGATAGGCGGCCTCCTATCCGCCCTCGGGATCGGCGGGCTGGGCTATTTCATTACGAATACCTTCCTGTACCTTCCCAAAAAAGATGAAAAATCGGTTCGTTCAAGGGAAATCGATGCACTCCGGCTCATCCAGGAAGAGTATGATGCGCTTCCTAAAAAAGAAGTGTACATCCCCTCTCCTTACGGATATGATCTCAATGCTGTTTTCGTCACTCCCCACCCGCATAAGAGGTACATGATCTTTGCGCATGGTGTTACTGAAAACAAGCTTAATTCCATTAAATATATGAATCTGTTCATTAAAAAAGGATTCAATGCCATCATCTATGACCACCGGCGGCACGGGAAATCCGGCGGGAAGTCGACCAGCTATGGATATTACGAAAAATTCGACTTAAAAGCAGTCGTCGACGAATTGATCCTCCGGGAAGGTGAGAATGTCTATTTCGGCATACACGGCGAGTCCATGGGGGCCGCCACCATCCTTCTCTACGGGGGGAGTGTCGAGGACCGGGCAGACTTTTATATTGCAGATTGCCCGTATTCCGATTTCGGGGAACAGCTTGCCTACAGGATGAGCGTGGAACTGAAAATTCCTGCGGGATTCCTGCTGCCCCTCGTAAACCGGACATTAAAATTCCGCGAGGGCTATTCGTTAAAGGATCTCTCCCCTGTCTCCGTCATCGGGAACATCCGTAAGCCTGTCCTGTTCATCCACAGCATGGAAGATGATTATATCCTGCCGAAAATGACGGAAGATTTATTCCACATGAAGCAGGGGCCGAAAATGATGCATCTTGATTTCCGCGGCACCCATGCACAATCCTACAATGAAGACCCCGAAAAGTATGAGGGCGTGGTGCAGCAATTCCTTGATGAAGTCGTAGACCATGGAAAGGAGGCAGAGTAAATGATCCCCGAATACTTTCAAGCAAAAATGGAAGCGATGTATGGAGACAAGGGTTCGGCCTGGGTCGAACAGGCAGAGCAAACCATTCTTTCCCTTCAGGAAAAACGCAGTCTGTCATTCGGCGAACCTTTTTCCCTGAGCTATAACTTTGTGGTTCCCGCCGTTCTCCCGGACGGTACTTCTGCGGTGCTGAAAATGGGTTATCCCAATAAAGAGTTTTCCAACGAGTTCCATGCACTCCGCGAGTTCGCCGGTGATGCCATGGTGAAAGTCATTGATTCCGATCAGGAAGCAGGCTGGATCATCCTGACCCATATACAGCCCGGCCGGGCCCTTCATTCCCTGAGGGATGAAATGAAGCAGTTAAAGATTTTCGCTGCTATTGCGGAAAAATTGTGGCACAAGCCTTCTACTACCCATCCGTTTCCCGATGTCGAAGCCTGGTCGGAAGGGATCAGACGTTATAAATCCCGCTTTAAGGACGGGAACGGTCCCCTGCCGGAGAAGATGATTTCAAAGGCAGAGTCCCTTTTCAGCAGGCTCCTCGGTTCTTCAGAGGAACGATACCTGCTTCACGGCGACCTGCACCATGAGAACATCCTCTATTCTGAATCGGCGGGCTGGACGGCCATCGATCCAAAGGGGCTGATCGGTGAGCGGGAATACGACTGCATCCAGTACACCCTGAATCACTGGAAGGACCATGAAGACCCTTATGAACTTTTGAAATTCAGGACGGCAGCCTTCTCTTCCCTGCTTTCCCTTTCTTATGAAAGACTGATCTCCTACGGATTCTGCCACTCGGTGCTGTCTGCCTGCTGGTGTACCGAAGATGGGAGCGACTGCTGGAAAAACGGGGCAGCCATTGCGGAAATGTATGAAAGGCTCTTGAACGAAAATAAAGCCGGTTCCCTTTGAGGACCGGCTTTTTCTCTATTCTCCAGGGTACAGGATGAAGTTCATCCTACCGTTGAGGATCTGTCCCGGACTTTTCAGTTGAAACGTATTACTGGCTGTGGAAAAATCGATTTTCAGCTCTTCATCAAGGAAAACCGTTTTCGACTTTTCCACCAAAATTGGAAAATGATTGGTCTCGACTGCCACATCATCGATTTCATCCGGTTCTGATACATACCATAAGGTCGGGACGCCTGACACTACACATCCGCACCCGTCTATATCATATTTCAATTTCAAATGGCCTCTCCGGCCTGCTGTTTTCTCATTTATCTTTTCTGCTGCCGCTTCTGTAAGTTGAATTTTCATGTGACTTCCTCCTCCCCTCCATCCTATCATATTTTTTCTCGTCCCTTTATTATATTGCATTTTTTCATCTTTCACTTTACTATCAGTATGGGGAAACTTTTGTATTTTATAGAAAGGGTGGTTTTTCATGGCAAAAGCTCAAATCAAAGTAAATGATAACGGTTCTCTTCGTGTAAGCGGGGATGTGGAGCTGATCGATGCTGACGGAAATGTATTTCCTACGAAGCAGGTCTTCTCTCTGTGCCGCTGCGGCCTGTCTGCTAAAATGCCGTTCTGCGACGCATCCCACAAGGGGAAATTCGAATCCTGTGTACGTGCTGAGAAAGTGCTGGACGAGGAATGATCCTTTAAACCGGAGAGGCTTTCAGCCTCTCTTTTTTCTTCAGCCTTCTTCAAAAAGTCGGATGTCCGAGATGCCTGTCAAGGGGATATACCGGACTTTCCCGTCGCTGTCCACAACGTGCAGCTTCCCTTCCAATGAATCGGCGTGATGGATGAGGCCGACGAGCAGTTCATGACGATGATTCACATAGTGGGTGATCGCTACGGCTTTCCCAAACTCCATTGCTTCCGCCACCGTTTCGTTCAATACTTCCAATTCTTGTTCATCGAGCTCTTTTTTCTTTTCGTACGTATCCTCCTTCGCCCAGTCCCGTAATAATTTCACATGCTCCGGGAGCATCATGGACGTCCATTTGATTCTTCCGCGGTCCCGTATCACTTGCTCACCTCCTGGATTTCATCACGATTTATGACCCCCGACCAGACGCGCACGATGTCTTGCCGTCCCCGCCTCCGTATAGGATACTGCCCTGAGCAGGGAAGCCGATCCATATTTGCGGCGGATCCTGTCCACCACATATCCCAATTCCCGCTTCTCCCACCGTTTCGGCTCGAATAAGGAAATCTGCATCGTTTCATCTTCCACAATATTCGAAAGGGCAATGGAAATTTTCCGGACAGTCTTCCCATTATAATTCTCTTCGAAAAGCTCGAGGCAGACCCTGTACAGATCCATCGTGATATTGGTCGGCTCATCGACTGTCCGCGACCGGTGAAACCCGCCCCCGAATTCCTCCCGGCTGTATCCGATCCCGAAACTGACGGTCCGTCCGGCCTTCCGGTGCGTCCTCGCCCTCCTGGCCACCTCCTCGCACATTTCAAGGATGACAGACTTGATTTCCTTCCTTTCCTTGTAGTCCCTCAAAAGGATCTGGCTCTTGCCGAAGCTGATCTGCCCTTCCATGATCGGCGCCCCAATCTCGGACAAGTCCACACCCCAGGCATGATAATACAGCTGGTTGCCCATCACCCCGAATTTCGCCTCCAGTTTCCCGAGGTCATACTGCGCGAGCTGCCCGACCGAGAAGATCCCCATCCGGTTGAGCGTCTTTTCGAGACGGCGGCCGATTCCCCACATCTCGCTGAGAGGGGCCAGGGGCCAAAGCTTTTCCGGCACGTCTTCATATTTCCACTCTGCAATTCCCTCCTTCTTTGCTTCAAGGTCGAGGCAGAGTTTGGATAGAAGCAGATTCGGGCCGATGCCAATCGCACACGGCAGCTGAAACTCCCTTTCCATATCATCTTTGATTTTACGGGCGATGGTCATGGCGTCCCCCCACAGATGGGTGGCCCCGTCGATTTTGATGAAGCTTTCATCGACGCTGTACGTATGGATAGCGTCTTTCGGGACATAGCGATGAAACAAGCGGGTGATTTCAGTGGATATGCGCACGTAGGTGGCCATTTTCGGCTCCACGAGCCTGATGCGGGGATCCTTTGGGATTTCGAACATCCTGGATCCGGTCTTGATGCCAAAGTCCTTCTTTAACTTGGGAGATGCAGCCAGCACAATGCTTCCCTGCCTGTCCGGGTCCCCGACAACCGCCAAGTGGCATTCGAGCGGATCGAGGCCGAGCATGACAGCCGAACAGCTGGCGTAAAAGCTCTTCATATCGATGCATAAAATCTTGTGATGCGGCAGCCCGCTGTAGTCGACAGTCATCCTTCTCACTCCTTCCTTATTACTACGAACGTTCGTTCTCTTTTATTATATGTATGATTTTATACGAATACACGTTCGCTTTCAACTTAAATTATTGGGAATGGAGTAAAAATATCGGGAGACCGAAAAGCGGAAGGGCTTTGATTAGAGGCGGGGGGCATAAGGCAGAACGGCCACGAAGGCGGATCTTTGCCTTCGTGGACAATTTGGCTTATTACATGTGCCTCTAAGCCCTGGAGCTGGACACTAGAAAAGCGGAGGCGGCTCGCTCAGAGGCGGCAAGCATAAGGCGAATCGGTCACGAAGGCGTTCTTTGCCTTCTTGGCCGATTTGACTTATGACATGTGCTTCTAAGCCGACATCACGAAAGGCGGAAGATCTTCAAATAGTGGTGATAGGAAAGAGGTTTTCACCCTTTTTTGAAGGGATTTCAACAGTATTGGATATTCAGTGATAACTCAGGGCCGCAGCGGGCGGCCCATATTCTCCCGGGCCCCTTGTAATGAGTCAAATTGCGCAGCTTATCTGAAGGATTGCGCCGGATTCTCATTTATTGCGTCACTTTAAGGATAATTGCGCACCTTTTCAATTAATTGCGCCTCTTTCCCGATAATTGCGCTTCTTAGAATGATTCTTATTGAGTCGCCTTCCGCGGCTCACATGAAATCGGGATATCCTTGGCAGCGGGCCTGCCTGCAAATAAAAAAGAGTCTGCTCGATCAAGAGCAGACTCCATCCCATTACCCTTTCCCGGCCTGGAATCCCGGGTACTTCGTCATACCGCCGTCCGCGATCAATGTCGTCCCTGTCACATAGCCTGCCTGTTCCGATGCAAGAAATGCGGCACAGGAGGCAATTTGTCCGGGTTCGCCGATGTAGCCGAGCGGTATTAATTTTTCAACACCTTTTTTCTTTTCCGGGTCGGAGAACTTTTCGGCGTTGATGGGGGTATCGATGGCGCCGGGGGCTATATTGTTGACGCGGATGCCGTCAGGGGCAAATTCCAATGCCAGGCTTTCCATCAAGAGCTTCACTCCCCCTTTGCTGGCAGCATAGTGAACGAAATGCGGCCACGGAATGATTTCATGCACGGAAGAGATATTGATGATTGATCCCTTGATGTCATTCTTCAGCATATACTCCGCCGCTTCCCGGCAGCCAAGGAATGTTCCGGTCAGATTGGTATTCAGCACCTTGTTCCAATCTTCAAGGGACAGTCTTTCCGTCGGCACTTCATTTTCAATGCCTGCATTATTTACATAGATATCGAGGCTGCCATATGTATCATGGGCGAATTTGACAAAGGCTTCGACATCCGCTTCTTTGGTGACGTCCCCCTGGATGATGGATGCAGTGCCCCCGCCCTGTTCGATTTCCTTCAGCAGTTCTTCCGGATTCTCTTCTTCACTGAAATAATTAATGACCACCTTGCACTTTTCCTCTGCAAACCGTTTGGCGATCGCCTTTCCAATCCCTGTGGCAGCTCCTGTAATAATGACCACTTTCCCTTGTAAATCAGCATACATATGAATTTCCTCCTTTATTAATTATGAAATGCCGGCAGACCTGTTTTTCCCGGACTATTCCTTCGTAAAGCCAAGCAATACGCCGCCGATGATGATCAGGATACATCCTGCAATCACAAGCAGAATTTGTTTCTTCGATTTCTTTTCACCCAAGAAGAACAAACCTCCGATTGTAGAGATCACGATTCCGGTCTGAGACAGTGAAAAGCTCGTCGCCACACCGATTCTCGGCAGTGCGAGCAAGAGCCCCAGATTTCCGGCTGCCCACATGAGCCCGGTCAAGATGTTCCTGGCAGTATATTTATTGAATGGCTTATGCCTGATGGTGATGGCGACCGCCCCGATGAACATTCCAATGGCCTGCGGTAAAACGGCTTCCCAGCCGTCGATTTCGAACCAGCGGACGATGACGACATATGCAATATATCCAAGGCTTGAAATAAACAGGGTCAGAAGCCCTTTTTTCAACTGCTGATTGTCTTTGTCTTCGGACTTTTGCGTGTAGGAAGTCAGGATGACACCGATGATAAGCGCAATGACAGCCCCGCTTCCAAGCATGATGGTTTCAGTGGTCGTCCATTCTTTGAAGACCAATACCCCAAAAAGAGTCGTTCCGATCAATTGCATCCCTGTAGAAATGGGGACGGTCTTTGCAACCCCGATAAATTTGACACTCGCCAGCTGATTTACCTGGCCAACCGCCCAAAACACACCCGATATAAAGCCGACACTCCAGACAAGCATCGATAATTCAGGTGACTTAAAAAGGAAAATACCGGCGGCGAACAGCAGGGATCCGATCGTGATCCCGACCGTCTGACTGTAGGCATTCCCCCCGAGCTTGACACTTACAAACACAAGACTCCCCCATGCGACCGCGGGGATGAGGGCTAACAATATTCCCGTCATACATTCACATCCTTCTTTCACTTAGATGACCCTAGTTTCCCACGGAAAAGAAAAAATAGGCATCAAATTTACTTGACAAGGAAAATTTCCCTGTCCAATGGTGCATACCCTCATTTTCTTTTTAATAATCCAGCGGGGGATAACAGGTGGAGATTCGTAGAGACTTGCGGGAAGATGGAAAGGCTTTGCTTGCCGCTGCAGCCGATTGAAGGATCATTGCACGAAAAAAAGAGCGGTTTGACGACCGCTCTTTCATTCCTTGGCAGATGTATTGATGGGCACGATCACGCGTTTGTCTTCAATGCTGATAAGCACGTGGACATCGCGGTTGAGGGCTAAGTCTTTAAAGCGCAGGGAATACATCCCTGTCGGATTTTTCTCCATCGACTGCACGACAACCTGGGAAAAACGGGGGTCATTCACCACAAGCTCGACGGCGTCCCCTTCTTTTTCGCTTTGTTCATCGGTCAGCAGGATGAATTGCCGCGCTGCTGCACTGGCGGGGAAAGATTCTCCCTTCACCCCGTCATACTTCACCTTTACCTTCTGACCGATTTTTAAATCCTCTCTATGTAACGATTTCTTTTTATCTGAATGAAACGTTGTCTGTTTATCGAATGAAAACCATATGTCATTGATTAGTACTTTATTATTCGAAATGTCTATATCAGTCGCAAAGCCTATGAAATCTTCATCTTGCTGAGGCTTGCCAACACCGGAAGCATTGCATCCGGATAAAAGAAAAAAGACACACAGCATGAATAGAACAGGTTGTTTTTTCATAGACTCCCTCCTTGTAAGATTAGACGTACTAAAGTACTATTTGGTTTCACTATTTTTTGAAAAAAAGTTTATTTCCGACTTTTTCGACAAATGATGGAATCAATTGATAGACGACACTCCCTGCATTCATCCAGCGGGGCAGATTGATTTCCCGGCGGTTTGTGAAGAGGGCGTCTACCACTTTTTCTGCTACAAAATCAGGCTTCAGCATCCACTTCTCGACATTTTTCACGTAGGTCCCGGATTCATCGGCAATGGAAAAGAAGTCTGTGGCAATCGGCCCGGGATTGACGGCTGTGACCTTCACACCGTATCTGGCCGCTTCCATCCGAAGGCTGTTGGTATAACCGAGAACCGCATGTTTCGATGCCGAATAGGCACTAGATTTAGGAGTGGCGAACTTTCCGGCCTGCGAAGCAATATTGATGATATGGCCGTTTCCCTGTTCACGCATATGGGACAGGACTTCTCCCGTGCATGCCATCAGACCCAGGACGTTCACTTCGAACATGCCCTTCACTTCCGCAAAAGGAACCTCATGCGCTTCTTTGAAGATGCCGAATCCTGCATTGTTGATGAGACCGTGGACTTTTCCGAAATCATTCAGGATCTTTTGAAAAACGCCGGGAATTTCTTCGTAGTCAGAAACATCAAGCGGGTAGATTTCCACTTTTGATTGGAAGCGGTCCTCGATCGTTTGCTTCAGCTCCTCCAGACGCGGAAGACGGCGTGCGATCAAGGCCAGGTTCCCTCCGTTCTCAGCCACCTTCAAGGCCATTCTTTCTCCGATTCCTCCTGATGCACCTGTGATGATGATATTCTTTCCTTTGATTCTGTCATTCATTTCCCTCACCTCGATTATGCATGGTAATAAAGAGTATCCCCTTGTTTTTCTTTTCTGATCGACCCGAGGGATTCCAGATAATCCAATTGGCCGATTGTTTCTGACAAGGTAAGGCCGAGCTCCTTTTTATAAACCGTAGGAAACAGGAGCCTGCAAATATCGAAAACAGTCTGCTGCTTCCCGCGGATCATCCCCAGGACCCCCTCTGCCCTTTCCGCCTGTTTCGTAAGTCTTTTCGGGATCAGGGCATGTACATGGTCGACTTCCTCCCCGTGTCCTGTATAAGCGTATGAAATGGGGATATCCATTAACTTCCTTAAAGATTCGTTGTACTGCAGGAGAGGCTTTGTCCGCTTGTCCCCTCCCTCGAAGGGCGGTTCGATGATCGGGTTGGGAGAGATATGGGCGAGGATGTGATCGCCGGCGATCATCACCCCGTCACTTTCCCGGTAAAAAGAAAGATGGCTCTGGGCATGACCGAGTGTTTCGATGATCCTCCACCCAGGCAGACCAGGTAAGGCGTCCCCTTCTTTTATCACTATGTCCAGCGCCCTGTTTCCCATATACTTCAGCGGGCTTTTGAATTTCGGGACTGCAGCAAGGTAAACATCCGGAAGCCCCGATTCCTTCCCCAATTGATGAAAAAAACGGTCATAGAATCTGTGGAAATATTCATCTCTGTCGATCCAGTACCGGTTGTAAGAATGGCCGATTATTTTCACGGAATCCGGGAATCTTTCGAGCAAACCTGCATGATCGGGATGATGATGGGTAAGGATGATCTGTTCGATATCATCAATTGAATAGCCCAATGAACCAAGCGCGGATTTCAGCTGTTCCCATGCGGTATCCGTCAGCGGACCGGCATCCACCAGGGAAAGCACGTCCCCTTTTATCAAATAGACATTGACGTCCCCGACCGCATACGGAGTTGACAATGTAATCTTGGCAATATTATTCACAAAAGCTGTTGTCATGGTTTCACCACATTCCAGTATATTCGATCATGAAAAATGAATGATCCTTCATTTCATAGTGTACATTTTATTCCTTTCTTTGTCATTTTTCTTATCTTGTGAATATACTGAAATAAGCACTTGACAGACAAGCTGCTTTTTTAAGATAATCACCTATAACATATTGGTAAAGCGATGATAAAGAATAGTAACGGACAAATGACGCAAGAGAACGGTGCCCGTCAGGCTGGAAGGCACTGTCGTCCACTTTGTCTGTGAACCTGCCTTTAGAGCGTCTTTAAAATAGAACGTCTCCAGCGTTACATGGAAATCAAGTGTATCCCCCGGCTTTCCCGGTGGATAAAACAAGGTGGTACCACGGAAGCATGACCCTTTCGTCCTTTATGGATGAAGGGGTCTTTTGTTTTTTCAAGCAGGATTAGCTGCAGCATTTTTCATAAGGAGGGAATAGTAAAATGAAGACATTATTTGTCGGTGCCGGGTCAATGGCACATGCCTTGTTAAATGGGGCCCTTGAGGCAAGGGTTTTGGAGAAAGAAAACGTGTATGTCACGAATCGGTCCAACCGTCAGCGGCTGACAGAAGTAACAAACCATTTCGGTGTAAACGGGGTGCATGCCCCCCTCCCTTCACATGAACCATTCGACGTGGTCATCCTGGCCATGAAGCCAAAGGATTTCCACTCTGCAGCTCCTGCCGTCAAGCATTTTTTGACCGGTGGTACGCTTGTCATATCTGTTCTTGCGGGCATTGGCATCGAGCAGATCCGGGAAGCCCTGTCATTCAACGGGGCGATTGCAAGGGCGATGCCGAATACGAGTGCTTCAGTGGGACGATCCGCGACGGCCGTCACCTGTAATGGATCTCTCTCAGAAAAGCAGAGAGAATGGACAATGAAGTTTTTCTCTTCGGTCGGTTTGGCGGTGGAAGTCCCGGAAGAACAAATGGATTTGATCACAGCCGTATCAGGAAGCGGACCGGCTTATATTTATTATGTCGCAGAGATGCTTGAAAAAGCGGCAGTGGACCTGGGGCTGCACAGTGAACTGGCAAAAGCCCTGATTAGGGAAACCATTTCAGGTGCATCCGTGATGCTTGAGAAATCCGGCCTCGAAGCTGAAATCCTTCGAAAGAATGTAACCAGCCCGGGCGGAACGACGGAAGCAGGCATCAGTGTCCTTGACAAATATGGAGTAAGCGAAGCCTTTACCCATTGTGTCGATGCAGCAAAGAACCGCTCCAAGGAGATGGGAAGTGAATTGCTTTTGAACCGGGTAAAATAAAAAGCAGATTTCTTTCTTCACCAAAAAGCTGCTGATATAATGAAAACGCATTATTATTTAGGTACTCGAAATATAGGCGAAAGGGGATTTTTTTGCATTGAAATCAAAACTGTTCGAACCTTATACATTGAAGAATATTGAGCTGAAAAACCGTATCGTGATGGCACCGATGTGCATGTACTCTTCCCATAATGAAGATGGGAAAGTGGAAAACTGGCACCGGACCCATTACGTGAGCAGGGCTGTCGGCGGTACAGGCTTGATCATACAGGAAGCGACCGCGGTCACACCGCAGGGCAGGATCTCCCCGCAGGACCTCGGCATCTGGAGCGACGACCACATTGAAGGGTTGAGCGAACTAGTGAGCCTTATCAAGGAGCAAGGGGCGAAGACAGGAATCCAGCTGGCCCACGCCGGCAGAAAAGCCGTGTTGGAAGGTGACATCATCGCTCCTTCTTCAATCCCTTTCAATGAAGATATGAAAACCCCATTGGAAATGACAGCAGATGATATCAAAGAAACCATCACCGCATTCGTGAAAGGCGCGGAAAGGGCCAAAAAAGCTGGTTTCGATGTTATCGAGATCCATGGTGCCCACGGTTACCTCATCAACGAGTTCCTGTCACCACTCTCGAATAAACGCAGCGATGAATATGGCGGGTCTGCAGAAAACCGCTACCGCTTCCTCCGTCAAGTGATTGACGGCATAAAAGCAGTATGGGACGGACCCCTCCTCGTGCGTGTATCGGCAAAAGATTACCACGAAGACGGACTGGACGCTGAAGATTATGTGGTATTTTCACAATGGATGAAGGAGCAGGGTGTCGACCTGATCGACGTAAGCTCCGGAGCCGTCGTTCCGGCCCGGATACCGGTATACCCTGGATATCAGGTGAAGCTTGCCGAAACCATCAAAGAAGGGGCCGGCATCCCTGCAGGAGCCGTCGGCCTCATCACCTCCGGCCTTCAAGCTGAAGAAATCCTGCAAAATGACCGTGCAGACTTGATCTTCCTCGGAAGGGAACTCCTCCGGAACCCATACTGGCCGCGCACCGCAGCGGGCGAACTGAACGAAGAGATCCAAGCACCGAAGCAGTATGAACGGGGCTGGTGAGACGAAAAGCGGAGGCGGCCCGTTCAGCCCCGACAAGCGTTGGAAGTCCGGCAAGTGAAGTCGTTCTTTGACTTCAGTGGACGGATTGAAACGTCTCGAGGGGCTGGCCGCCGGAGCTGGACATTAGAAAAGCAGAAGGGCTTTGGTCAGAGGCGGGGGGCATAAGACGAAGCGGCCGGGAAGGCGCTCTTTGCCTTCTTGGACGATTTGGCTTATGACCTGTGCCTCTAAGCCCTGGAGCTGGACATTAGAAAAGCGGAGGCGGCTCGTTCTGGGACGACAAGCCAAGAATGCCTTCTCCGTGAGAAAACCGAGCAGGTTCTGCTCGGTTTTCTTTTATGATGTCCCCTCCGATTCAGCTTAAGTTATTTATAATTATTATTAAAGGAGCATAAATCTGGAAATTGGATCATATATTTTTGGAATGGATCATAAATTCTAGAAATGGATCATATATTTGCAGAATGGATCATAAATCCCGGAAATGGATCATAAAACATCTGACCGGGACAGATTCCCTCCTCGGCCCCAACCGAAAACCTCAAAATGTAATAGGTTCACCCCAAAATAGTCAAAAAATCTTTTGTTCTTACTGCAAATCAACCCTGTAGGACATAAAAAGGATGCTTGAATGAGCAGTTTCACTTCCGCTCTGAACCAAGCATCCTTTTAAAGTCTCTAAAATCGGCTCACTGAGAAAGTCGGCCCGTCTAAAATCAAAACTCCCAAACCCGCCGGACCAGCCTTTCACCCGCTTTCACAAGATACACATCCGGGTTGCTCAATGCGAACAGTTCATCATATCCATACTTCTCGTCGAAGTAACGAAGGAGCAAAGTCGATAGGTTTCCATGGCTCACGACGACAATGTGATCTTCTTTTCTTTCCAGGACATCGTCAATAAAAGAAGAAGCGCGTGCCATTGCCTGTTCATTTGATTCTCCCCCGGGAAAGGCTAGTGAAAAATCCTCAAAACTTTCCCTCAGTCTGTCCTTCCAATCCGGAAGATCTTTTTCACTGAGGATCCGTTCGCCCAGGCGCTCATCTTCCTGAACGGAGATCCCGCTGCAATCTGAGAACGGCTGGATGGTTTGCAGCGTTCGCGTGAAAGGGCTGGAATAAATCGCTTCAATCGGATACTTTCCAAGGAAGGAAGAGAGGCGGTGCGCCTGCTCCCTCCCTTCTGCTGTCAAAGATTCATGAAACGCCTGGCCACCAGCTTTGGCATGACGGACGATATAGATGGTTTTCATGACAGGGTCTCCTCTCTACTATTTTTTCACTGGTATCGTATATTCCAAAAAGTCTTTTGCTATGTAGCTTTCAGGAAAGGTTTCCCTTGCCTCCTTTTGCAGCTCCGGCCAGGATTCTTTCGCGAACCGTGAAGAGATGTGGGTCAGGAACAGGACATTGACCCCGGATTCTGAGGCTGTCTGTGCGGCCTGTTCGGTTGTAGAATGAAAATATTCATAAGCCATTTCTTCCTGATCTTTATTGAATGTCGCTTCATGGACAAGAACATCAGCAGACTTCGCAAGCTCATATGCAGGCCTGCAGGTTCGTGTATCCCCGAGTATGGTAACCACGCGGCCCGGGATGGAATGGCCTAAATACTCTTTTCCGTCGACGATGCTCCCATCATCAAGAACCACTGCTTCGCCCGCTTTAAGCCTCTTATAGATTGGCCCGGGCTTCACTCCCCTCTCCTTCAAACGGTCTACCTGGAGTTCACCTGGCTTATCCTTTTCCTCCACTCGGTAGCCAAATGTCTGAAGACCGTGCTGGAGTTCCTTCGCTTCTACTCTGAAACTCTCATCTTCAAAGACAATCCCTTCTTCCACTTCCACGATTTCAAGGGGGTATTTCAGATGGGTCTGGCTGATGGATAATGAGACTTCTATAAACTCTCTGATCCCTTTTGGTCCATAGACGACCAGCTCCGATTCCCCTCCCTGAAATGATCTGCTCCCAAGAAGGCCGGGCAGTCCATATATGTGATCACCATGAAGATGGGTGATAAAGATTTTTTCTATTCTTCTCGGCTTTAGACTTGTATGTAAAATCTGGTGCTGGGTGGCTTCACCGCAATCAAACAGCCACACCGCTCCTCTTTCTTCCAATAATTTCAAAGCAATGCTTGTCACATTGCGGAGCTTTGCCGGGACCCCGGCTCCCGTTCCTAAAAATAACAATTCCACATTTTTCACTCCTGCCTGCTTACGATTGTATCCTTATCATAGCATATTTTCCCGTTTGAATTCCTTTGCTAAAGGAGCATTCAATCGGTTCATCCCACTTCCGCAGACAGACGGGAATTACGGGAATTTGTTATAAGTTTTAAAAATAAAGCCAACATAAAGAAGATGAAGATTTTGAAATGGGATCGACTGCCCTCTGGAAGCGGCAGATAAATCCCAAATATTTCCCAATAACAAGCTTATCAGCAAATGATTTGCTAAATCCTCGTTTAATCTTTAAAATTAAGTAATTGTAATAGATATTAAATAGGAAGAAACCATTCAATTAAAACAGATAAGCAACTAGATAAAGTGAGGTCATGACTGTGAAAAACACTGATACACCCTCTTCTCTGATTACTATTTTTGGAGCTACAGGGGACTTAGCCAAAAGAAAACTATATCCATCCCTTTATCATTTATTCCGAAAAGGTAAAATCTCGGAACAGTTTGCCGTCATCGGTGTCGGACGCCGTGACTGGTCGAATGAAGAATTTCAAGAGCATGTAAGAACGTCCGTACATAATGCACTGGGGAGCCAGGAAAACATCGAGGGATTCGTTTCTCATTTTTACTATCAGCAAAACGATCTCTCAAACAGTGACTCTTATCAGGCTCAGAAGCAATTATCGGAAGAATTGGATGAACATTATCAGCTGGAAGGAAATCGTATCTTCTACCTGGCAATGGCACCGGAATTCTTCGGTACGATCACGGAAGATTTGAAAACACAAGGGTTGACCGATACGAAAGGGTTCCAGCGCCTGGTCATTGAAAAACCTTTCGGACATGACCTGCCGTCTGCTGAACAGCTGAACAGTCATATCCGCGAATCCTTTTCTGAAGATCAAATTTATCGTATCGATCACTATCTCGGTAAAGAAATGGTGCAGAATATCGAAGTCATCCGATTTGCGAATGCCATGTTCGAGCCGTTATGGAATAATCGGTATATCTCAAACATCCAGGTAACTTCTTCTGAAGAATTGGGTGTAGAGGAACGCGGAAGATATTATGAAAAAAGCGGTGCTCTCAGGGATATGGTGCAGAACCATATGCTTCAAATGGTCGCACTCCTCGCAATGGAGCCGCCGATCAAACTGACGACTGAAGAAATCAGAAGTGAAAAGGTTCGTGTGTTAAGGGCCCTCCGACCATTCAAACAGGATGAAGTGAAGGACTACTTTGTTCGTGGACAGTATGGTCCGGGCACTTCAAAAGGACAGACTGTGGTAGGGTATCGAGAAGCTGAAAATGTGGACGACTATTCCAATACTGAGACGTTTGTAGCAGGAAAATTAATGATTGATAATTTCCGCTGGGCAGGCGTGCCGTTCTATATCCGCACCGGGAAACGGATGGCCGCGAAGTCCACGAAGATCGTGATCCAATTCAAGGATATTCCGATGAATCTTTACTATAATACCGATAAGCCACTGGCTCCGAACCTGCTCGTCATCCACATTCAGCCGGAAGAAGGGATCACCCTGCATCTGAATGTGAAGAAATCAGGACAGAACATTGAAACGACTCCTGTTAAATTAAACTTCGCCAATAACAGCGTCGACGGAATGAACACACCGGAAGCATATGAAAAACTCCTGCATGACTGCATGCGCGGGGACGCGACGAATTTCACCCACTGGGATGAAGTGAAACTTTCCTGGGCATTCGTCGACAAAATTTCCGAAGTATGGGAAAAGACGCGTGATGAACAGTTCCCTAACTATGAGTCCGGTTCAATGGGACCAAAAGCTGCCGATAATCTACTCGCAAAAGACGGTTACTACTGGTGGCCGATCGCAAATTTGGATGTAGATCAATGTTAATATAAAGAAACACCAAAAAAGCCCCGCTGTGATTTCAGCGGGGCTTTTACTATTATTCTTATTTCATCCACTCAGTATGGAAAGTGCCTTCTTTATCAACTCGCTGATAGGTGTGTGCACCAAAGTAGTCACGCTGTGCCTGGATCAGATTCGCAGGAAGCGTCTCTGTGCGGTAGCTGTCATAATAAGCAAGCGCAGCAGAGAATCCAGGTACCGGAACACCGTTTTGAACGGCAACCGAGATGACCTCGCGCAGTGCATATTGATAACTTTCCACAATCTCTTTGAAGTAAGGATCAAGCAGCAGATTGGCAAGGCCTGACTCACGGTCATACGCTTCCTTGATCTTTTGCAGGAATTGGGCACGGATGATGCAGCCCCCTCGGAAGATCATGGCGATATCACCGTATTGAAGGTTCCAATCATATTCATCGCTCGCCGAACGCATCTGGGCGAATCCTTGTGCATATGAAACGATCTTACTCATATAAAGTGCCTTGCGAATGGATTCGATGAGCGCTTCCTTGTCACCTTTGAATTCGGAAGTGTCGGGACCGTTCAGGATCTTGCTCGCTTTTACACGTTCGTCTTTGATTGCTGAAATGAAGCGTGCAAAGACGGATTCAGTGATGATCGGCAAGGACACACCAAGGTCAAGGGCACTTTGGCTGGTCCATTTCCCGGTACCCTTTTGACCGGCTTTATCCAGGATCACATCGACCATCGGCTTTCCTGTTTCCTCATCTTTTTTCGTGAAGATATCGGCCGTGATTTCGATCAGGTAGCTGTCGAGTTCGCCTTTATTCCAGTCGGCAAACACTTCGTGGAGTTCTTCGGCATTTAAACCGAGAACGTTTTTCATAAGGAAGTAAGATTCTGCGATCAGCTGCATATCCCCGTATTCAATGCCGTTATGAACCATCTTCACATAGTGGCCGGCACCGTCCGGACCGATGTAGGTCGTACATGCTTCACCGTTCACTTTGGCAGCGATGTCTTCAAGGATGGGAGCAACAAGGTCATACGCTTCCTTTTGACCGCCAGGCATGATCGAAGGGCCTGTCAATGCCCCTTCTTCCCCTCCTGATACACCCGTACCGATGAAGTGGATGCCGGATTCGCTCAGTTCTTGGTTTCGTCTTCTAGTATCTTCAAAGAAGGTATTTCCGCCGTCGATCAGGATATCCCCTTTCTCGAGGAAAGGCTTCAATTGATCGATTGTAGCATCCGTTGCTTTACCCGCTTTTACCATAAGGAGGATTTTCCTTGGTTTTTTGAGTGAGTTCACGAACTCTTCAATTGTGTATGTAGGAACAACTTTCTTTCCTGTTGATTCATTCACCATTTCATCCGTCTTTTCACGGGAACGATTATAAACAGACACAGAATATCCTCTGCTTTCAATATTCCATGCAAGGTTTTTACCCATTACTGCCAATCCAATAACGCCGATTTCTTGCTTAGACATTTCGGTCAACGTCCTTTCTGTGTGAGTTTTACTGGTTATAGAAATCTTTTCTTAAACACGCAGTCAATCCCCTTCAATCTAACAAGAATACGGACCTGATGCAAATCATCCGTTCCCTGCACCCGCATCAATCATTTAGAATGCCCATTAATCGCGTAAAAAGTCCTTGTTAAAACTTGTGTCCTGTTTTGTATCATATGAAGGTTTCTTGTCTTTTCCCCTGACCCCTTTTGAAATGGCGTCTTTCCCGAACTTTTCCTGCAATTGAGAAAGTACATTGTACAGTGGTTCTTCCTTGGCTGCACTTTCATATGAGAAAAGATCAAGCTGCTCTGTCGCCTCGTTTTTCTCCATTAGATCCTGTGCCGTCACTCCAAGCAGCCGGACCGGATCCCCGTTCCAATGCTTTAAAAACAGCTGCCTGGCGTGTTGAAAGAGATCTTCTTTTGTACTGACAGGGTTTTCGGTCTTTCTGCTTCTCGTAATGGTTTTCCGGTATTTATCCCGGATCATGATCTGGACAGTCGTTCCCACAACGTCCTTCTGATGCAGCCGCTGGGAGACTTTTGCGCAGAGCTTTTCAATGGTGGATAAAAGTTCACTCTGGTTCGCAGTATCCCTAGGGAGTGTGGTGGAATTTCCGACGCTCTTATAATCATAAATCGAATCGGGATCCACGACTCTCCGGTCTATCCCGTTTGCCCGTTCTTTCAAGCGCAGCCCGTTGATTCCCAGTACAGATTTGAGCTGTATTTCGTTGGCCGTTGCAAGGTCTTTGCATGTAACGACTCCGATCGTTTCCAGCTTTTCGGCGGTTTTAGAACCGACACCGTGCATTTCGATTACAGGGAGCGGCCATAACTTCCCCGGGATATCCCGTTTCCTCAATACAGTTATACCCATCGGTTTTTTCATATCAGAAGCGGTTTTTGCAAGGAATTTATTTGGCGCAATCCCGATCGAGCAGGGCAGGTCCAGCTGACTCTTGATTTGGTGTTGAATGGAAGAGGCTATTTCAAGCGGGCTTCCTTTTTCATATGAATCGGTAATATCGATGTACCCTTCATCGATGGAAACCGGTTCCACCAGTTCGGAGTATTGCCTTAGAATATCGAACATGCCCCTTGAAGCAGCACGGTAGCGATCGAAGTTCGGTGTTTTTATTATCAGATCCGGGCATAATTTCCTTGCTTCCCAAAGAGGCATCGTTGTTTTTACCCCGAAGCTTCTGGCTTCGTAGCTGCATGTAACAATGATGCCCTTTCTCTCTTTCGGGTTTCCCGCGATTGCCAGCGGCTTTCCTTTAAGACTTGGATCAAATGCCATTTCAACCGATGCATAGAAGCTGTTCATATCGACATGAAGAATGACCCTGCCATTCTTGGGATAAAGTGAATTCATACTATCGCATCTTTCGTTTTATTAGTTTTGGGAGATTTTTTGCTCGTAAACATAGTCCCTGATTTCTTTCATACCTTCAAGGCTCTCGATTAAAACCTCCGGATCGATCTTCGTGATCATACGATCCTCGAGATTGATGACACCATCGAAATACCTGGTCCTGGAGTATGCAAGGAGGCCGGCATCTGTCACTGCCCCTTCGGGAACTTCCAGGATCTCTTTCGCTTCTTTTACCACGAGGCCTGCCTGGAGTGTTTCAGTATGGATGACCAGGAGAAACAGCCCTTCTTCATTATCTGATCTTTGGTCATATAATATGGAAGATAGATCCAGTACCGGTATGAGTTCATTTCTCACTTTCACCAAACCGAGAACGTATGATGGCAGATGCGGAATCGGGTTGATGCCCTCCAGTTTTTCAATTGATACGACCTGTTCGATCGGGAGTGCATATTCTTCCCTGCCTGAATGGAATACAACTACTTTTGTCATGATTAGTGATGTCCCCTCTCAACTCTGTTTATGTTACTTCTAATGTACCATAATTAAATATATTTGAAGAGCTTGGAAGGATGTATTTAGAAATAATGAAAAAATGTCCATTAACAAATCGCTATTGTTAATGGACATTGGGCAGCTCCGGCGGATTGGGATTCGAGGTCATAAGTCAAGCCAGCCAAAAAGGCAAATAACGCGTTTCCTGCTGACTCGTCTTATGCTTGTCGTCCCAAATGACCCGCCTTCGCTTTTTTCTTATTCTGCTACTTCCTGAATGACCGCTACGACCATTTCTGCAAGTTTGTTCAGTTCTTCCACTGGCATTCTTTCATTTTTCGTATGGATTTCTTCATATCCCACCGCCAGGTTCACTGTCGGTACGCCGAAGCCTGCGATGACGTTGGCATCACTTCCCCCTCCGCTTGTCAGCAGTTCACTCGGGCGTCCGATTTTCTTGGCAGCACGTTTGGCAACTTCAACGACTTCGTCTCCGTCACTGAACTTGAAGCCTGGATACATGACATGGACTTCCACTTCAGCCTTTCCGCCCATTTCTTCCGCTGTCGTTTCAAATGCATGCTTCATTTTTTCTACTTGTGCTTCCATTTTTTCAGGAACCAGTGAACGTGCCTCTGCTAAAATGTCTACTTGCTCGCATACGATATTTGTAGCTTTACCGCCTTCGAAACGTCCGATATTCGCCGTTGTTTCTTCATCGATGCGGCCAAGCGGCATTTTAGCAATCGCTTTGGCTGCAATCGTGATGGCTGATACACCTTTTTCAGGAGCCACACCTGCATGCGCTGTTTTCCCAAAGATCGTTGCCAGGATTTTCGCCTGTGTAGGAGCCGCCACGATAATATTGCCGACTTTACCGTCAGAATCCAGTGCAAAACCGTACTTCGCTTTGACAAGAGAGGAATCAAGAGCTTTGGCCCCCACAAGACCCGACTCTTCCCCTACGGTAATGATGAATTGAATGTCACCGTGAGAGATATTCTGTTCTTTCAGTACAGTAATCGCTTCAAGCATCGTCGCAAGGCCGGCTTTATCATCAGCCCCAAGGATCGTCGTTCCGTCGGAGTAAACATAACCGTCTTCCTTCAAGGTCGGTTTAACACCTTTGGCAGGAACCACCGTATCCATATGGGAAGTGAAGTAAATCGTATCCACTCCATCTTTGTTACCCTTCAGGTTACAGATCAGGTTGCCGGCACCGTGTCCGGTCACATCCATGGTATCGTCCTCGTACACATCGACACCCAGGTCCGTGAACTTCTTCGTCAATACTTTTGCGATTTCAGCTTCATCTTTCGTTTCAGAATCGATTTGCACCAATTCAAGGAATTCATTTAATAAACGTTCTTGATTTATCATTTAATAGACCTCCACAATATGTATTCACTGTTCCAGTATATCGTGAATGCTGTGACCGGACAAATAAACTCCCTTACAGAGGGATGTTGCCGTGTTTCTTCGCCGGTCTCTCTTCTTTTTTATTTCTCATCATTTCAAGTCCCTGGATCAGCTTGATGCGGGTTTCACGCGGATCGATGACATCATCCACCATCCCCCGGGATGCTGCCACGTATGGATTGGCGAATTTCTCACGGTATTCTTCGATTTTCCGGGCGCGCAGTTCTTCAGGGTTATCGCTTGCAGCGATTTCCCTTGCGAAGATAATATTTGCCGCACCCTGCGGCCCCATCACGGCGATTTCGGCGTTCGGCCATGCGAAAACAAGATCCGCACCAATCGACTTGCTGTTAAGTGCTACGTAAGCCCCTCCGTATGCTTTGCGCAGGATAACAGTCATCTTGGGCACCGTAGCTTCCGAGTAGGCATATAAAATTTTTGCTCCATGACGGATGATCCCCCCATGCTCCTGTTTGATCCCCGGGAAGAAGCCGGTGACATCTTCAAATGTAATAAGGGGGATATTGAACGAATCGCAGAAACGGATGAACCTCGATGCCTTATCGGATGAATCGATATCTAGTCCCCCCGCCATGAACTTCGGTTGATTGCACACGAGCCCGACCACTTCGCCTTTGATTCGTGCAAGGCCGACAACGATATTTTTGGCAAATTCCTTTTGGACCTCCATGAAGCTGTCCGCGTCCACGATTTCATTGATGACTGTTCGCACGTCATAAGGCCGGAGCGCATCAAACGGGATGAGGTCGGTCAAGTCGGCACGGTAATCATCTTCTTCGGACGCGTCAAGGCGCGGCGGCTTTTCCTCGTTGTTCTGCGGCAGGTAGCTTAATAATCTGCGCACCTCGAGAAGGACCTCTTCCTCGGTCTTCCCCCTGAAATGGGCATTTCCGCTGATCGAATTGTGGACTTTCGCACCGCCGAGGTCTTCTGAACTGATTTTTTCCCCCGTCACTGTCTCTATTACCTTTGGACCGGTGATGAACATCTGGCTTGTTTCATCCACCATGAAAACAAAGTCCGTTATCGCAGGGGAATAGACTGCTCCTCCCGCACATGGGCCCATGATGACGGAAATCTGCGGGATCACTCCCGAGTAGATGGAATTACGATAGAAGATATGCCCGTAACCGTCGAGGGACACAACGCCCTCCTGGATCCGCGCACCGCCCGAGTCGTTCAAACCGATGAAAGGGGCTCCGTTCTTGACGGCCAAATCCATGACATGGGCAATTTTTTTTGCATGCATTTCCCCGAGTGCCCCGCCGAACACAGTGAAGTCCTGTGAAAAGAGATAAATCGGCTTACCGTCCACTTTTCCGTATCCGGTGACGACTCCGTCCCCTGGTCCTTCCACTCCGTTCAAGCCGAAATCCGAACATCTGTGTTCAACGAATGGGTTCAATTCAACGAAACTTCCCGGATCGACCAGGATATCGATCCTTTCCCTTGCCGTCAGTTTCCCTTTTTCATGCTGTTTATCAATTTTTGCGTCACCGCCGCCAAGCTCCACTTCGCGCCTGCGGTCATACAGTTCATTAATTTTTTCATAGATATCCATTATGCAAGATCCTCCTTGGTGTTTGATTTATCACAAAGCTCGTACAGGACGCCGTGCGATGATTTTGGATGCATGAAGGCGACCATTGCTCCGCCTGCCCCCTGTTTCGGGGATTCATTGATCATTTTCACGCCTTTTTCCTTCAATTCGGCAAGACGGTCTTTGATGTCTTGTACACCGAAAGCGACATGATGTATCCCTTCTCCCCTTTTCTCGATGAACTTTGCAACAGGACTTTCTTTATGTAGTGGTTCGAGTAATTCCAGTTTAATATTTCCTCCATCAATAAAAGCCACTTTCACTCCCTGGGATGCCACTTCTTCCATTTTCAGCAGCTTCAATCCAAGCGTTTGTTCATAAAATGGAAGAACATGTTCAATTGATGATACGGCTATCCCGATGTGATCCACTCTGTTCATTCTACCCATCCCCTTACTAATTTCTGCTTGCCTTCTTTTTATTCATTCGATTCCGGGTGTCGAAAATCCTCCTATTTTCACGAATAATTAAAGCGTTTTCTTTAAGGTGACAGGTTGTATTCTCAATCTATACGCGATAAAATATGCTTATAAAATTATTTAGGGTTTTACTGAATGAATGGAGAGATTCGATTGGGTAATAAAAAGATGAGAAAGATAGTCGTTTATTTAATGTTATTTGCAATGATTGCCTCCACGATTATGGCTGGCTTGACATTTTTATTATAGGTTCGGTATAAAAAAAGATTTGCCCTCCGTTTTATCGGGGAGCAAATCCTTTTTTATTTCAATGCACCATATTCCTTCCCCAACTGCTGGAAGGTTTTTGGTGATTTGACGACGAGGATCTTTGTGCCGACGGGGACCCTGTCATAGATGAATTCTACGTTTTTATTGAGCATCCGTATGCAGCCGTTTGAAATATATTTTCCGATGCTTGACGGCCGATTGGTGCCGTGGACGCCGTAGATCCTTCCATCAGTCCCTTTTGCATCGAACCCGATCCACCTGGATCCCAGCGGGTTCCTCGGGTCACCGCCTGGAATATTCTTTTTGCGATAGTATGGATCTTTTGCTTTTACCGTTACGGTGAAGAGGCCTTCGGGTGTTAATTCGGTGGTTTTTCCTGTAGCCACACCGTATGTGCCGGCAATCTTTCCTTCGTTGATGAAGGCAAGCTGATTATTTTCTTTGTTGACGATGATAAACGGATCTCCCGGCAGCGGGTTCTTGCCCAGCGGCCAGATCGGAGACGCCATCAGCAAAATGGCAAGAAGTATACGCATTGCTTCTGTCACCCTTTACATTCGATCTTAGGTGTAGTGTACTTCTCTTTTGCCTTTCTCATTCTTTTGAATCCCCTTGAAGGAACTTTTGATCAATAGATACTGTTCCATCTCACGGACAAACTGATAAAGCGCCGCACGCACTTCAAATTCCTCGCGTGTTTGCGGGAGTTCCATCTGTTCGAATTCGACTTTCATATCGTACAATTTTTTCAGATAGAAAAGAGCTGTGTTGCCCGGATGGATATGCTGACTCAGTTCTTCCAGGAAATGGGCTATTTTCTTACCCGGTTCCACTTTTATGGAAATGGAAGCAGCGATCGGCAGTATCCGCTGCAAAATCTCAAACTGCTTCTCCCTCATCTTGAAGTAAAGATAATATAAGTCCTCATGGCGGAGGAAGTGGTTTTCCACTTCTTTGAAGGCAAGGGTCTTTGCCTCTTTCAGCAATTCTTCTGTTTCCGTTATTTCCCTTCCGTCCCAGTCACTCTGATTGGTTTTGAGATGGTTGATCAGTTCACAGAAAATCTTATAAAAATTTGCTTCGATCTGCTCCTGGTATTCGGCTAGTTTATTTTCCACACTCGGCATGTACAGATTCATGATGAGGGCAATCCCGATGCCGATCACGATGATCCCCAGTTCATTTTCAAAAAGTCCAAGCGTTACATTTCCCGCGGAATAGACGTGAAGGATGATGACCGAACTGGTGACGATCCCTTCTTTAATCCGCAATGACACCGTGACAGGGATGAAAACAAGAAGCAAGAGACCAATGACGGCCGGGTGGTACGCAATGAATTCAAAGAACGCCGCCGAGAAAAGCATGGCAATGACACATGCCGCAAATCTGCTTGAGGACGCCTGAACCGATTTTTTCTTTGTGTTTTGGATGCAGAGGATGGTCAGGATCCCCGCCGATACGAAATTATCAAGCTGGAAAAATTGGGCCAGACTGATCGCCAGGGCAGTCCCGATCCCGGTCTTAAGTGTACGATATCCTATTCGGAACATGCTTTTTCTCCTAACAGTTAAAATGATTCTTTAAGAATACCATACAAATGGATGAACGAAAAAGAAGGATTGATTCATTGCCAACCCTTCTTTTCTTCTGTTAGTTCTATATCGATGCTTGCAGCACCTTTACCGGTAAAAAATAAAGCTTATAGTACTTTTTCAAGAAATTCTTTTGCCCTCGGAGTTTTCGGCTGAAGGAAGAAGTCATCCGGATCCCCTTCCTCGACGATTTTGCCGTCATCCATGAATATGACCCTGTCGGCCACTTCTTTGGCAAACCCCATTTCGTGGGTGACAATAATCATGGTCATCCCGGATTTCGCCAGGTCTTTCATGACGGACAATACTTCCTTTACCATTTCGGGATCAAGGGCGGATGTCGGTTCATCGAATAACATGACTTTCGGTTCCATCGCCAGAGCCCGGGCGATTGCCACACGCTGCTTCTGCCCCCCTGAAAGCCGATTCGGAAATTCACCGCTCTTCTCCTTCAACCCCACCTTTTTCAATAATTCGATGCCCATTAGCTCTGCTTTTTCACGCTTTACTTTCTTCACCTTGATCGGCGAATAGGTTACATTTTCAAGCACAGTCATATGAGGGAAGAGGTGAAAATGCTGAAAGACCATCCCGACTTCCTGTCTGATCTGACCGATATTCTTATTATCAACAGACAACCCCTCGAATTGAATGGTGCCGCCGCTTGGCTGCTCCAGATAATTCAGGCATCTCAGCAAGGTGGACTTCCCGGATCCCGAAGGACCGACCACCGCGAGCACTTCACCTTTTTGAACCGTGATGTCAATACCTTTCAATACATCAAGTTTTCCGAATGATTTTGTAATCGCTGTTCCTTTAATCATTTCCTTTCAGTCTCCTTTCAAGCAGCTTGCCGAGCAGTGTCAATACCATGACCATAATATAATAGATGAATCCTGCAAGCAGGAGCGGTTCAAAGAACGAATAAAGATCGCTTCCGACCATATACGATCTTCTCATTACATCCATTGCCCCGATCACCGTGACAATGGCTGATTCCTTTGTCAGCGTGATAAATTCATTCATTAAAGCAGGCAGGATGTTCTTTATCGCCTGGGGCAGAATGATATCCTTCATTGTTTGACTGTAGGGGATACCGAGGGCCATCGCAGCTTCCTTCTGTCCCTTATCTACAGCATTGATGCCAGCCCGGATGATTTCCGAGATATACGCAGCCGAGTTTAATGAGAAGGATAGGATTGCCGCAGTATAAGGCTCGATCTGTGTCCCGAACAGCTGGGGCGATCCGTAGAAAATAATCATCAGCTGCAGCACGAGCGGTGTCCCCCTGAAGACAGATGTATAAGCGTCAGCAAACCACACCAGCGGTTTGACTGGACTGATTTTGAATAATGATAAAATGATGCCGAATAAAAATCCGAGAATGCCTGCTGCCCCGACGATCATCAGAGTGACCTTCAATCCTTCCAGGATAAAAGGGATCGATGGAAGCAGTTGTGCAAAGTCAAGTTTCATATTTCATCCTCCGTCACTGTGTAAATTGAAGAAAGGCCAACCTTTGTGGATGGTCAGCCTTTCGTTTTCGTTTGCCGCTACCTTTAACCGTTGAACCATTTTTCCGCTAGTTTATCGAGTTCCCCGTTTTCCTCTAATTTCTTTAAGACAGCATTGAATTCTTCTGTAAGTTCGCTGTCCTTAGGAAAAGCAATGGCAGAACCTGCCTCTTCTTCGTTGACCTCCATCGTTGAACCTTGAAGGTCATTGTTCTTATCCAGGTAGCCTGCGGCCACTGTATTTTCAATGATGATGGCATCGAATCGGCCATTTTGAAGATCCTGGATCAGCTCAGGAATACGGTCCCTCGTTTCCACCTTCAAATCGATGGAGGACTGCATGCCCTCTGCTTCATCCTGCTGAATCGAACCTAACTGAACCCCGACCGTCTTGCCGTCCAGATCTTTTTCCGAGGAAATCCCGCTGTCTGTCTTTGTGATGATCATGTTCTTCGCCGTGTAATAGACTTCACTGAATTCCACATTCTTTTTTCGCTCCGGGGTCGGTGTCATCGCCGAAAGGACGAAGTCCACTTGACCAGTCTTCAACGCGGTGATAAGGCCGCTGAACTCCATATCCTTTATTTCAACCTCATATCCCAGCTCATCCGCCAGCTTATTGGCAAGGTCGATATCGTACCCTATGAATTGGTCGCTGTTTGCAGTATCCACGTACTCAAAAGGTTTATAGTCTGCGGATGTACCCATGATCAATTTTTTTGAATCACCGGATGCAGTGCTGCTTTCCTTCGAGCCGCATGCAGCAAGACCGGCTGACAATAATAGTGCTAAGGATAAAATTAGAAGCTTTTTCATTTGATTGTTGCCCTCCTGTTATGAATAAATATAAAAATTAATGTATATTAATTAGTATATTTGTAGTTTATCAGGTTTTTATTTTTATGCAATACTTTTTATATTTATAAATTAATGTTTGTATTTTCAGAAAACAGGTACCTAGATATTCATGGGGGTTGGATGCCGCTGTTTATTTCCGGGCAAGCCTTCGCTTTTGGAAGGGTGGTTGGTGAGCTTCGTTATTTTTGGCAGGAACTGTTCCAATCTGGAAAAAAAGGTTTAGGGAATCGATATATATTTACTTATTTTCCCAAGTGATGGAATTATCCTTAAAATTAAAAGATTAATTGTCAAAATTAGAAGAATAATGTTCAATATTCAAAGATTAAAGGACCGAATTCAAAGATTATCAGCCAAAACTCGAAGATTTGTAAAATTATGTAACTTTCATTAGTAAAAACTCACTCTCAAATACAGCTGCACGGCCTCTAGTGGGTCATTTGCACCATATAGTCCAGTCTTCCCCGGTGGTTTTCGGCTGTTTCAACTGATTTCAGGATAAAGCATTGAGCAACCGGCTATATTCCGTGGTCGATCCCAAAATCCCGGCGCTTTTCTGATAGGATTCTTCGTTCTGATCTCCGCTGGTGATGAGTAAAAGGCCAATTTAAATTGAAAATAGTTATAAAAACCTGCCGTGTACTGCCCGGCAGTCCAAAAAACGTTACGTTGAATTACACAATACTGTAAAAATTCCTGATGAGGCTGTCTAAATACATGAAAGAGCGGGCTTTTTGTCTATATGCGGGGTGGAATCTTTCGAATTGACAAGGTAATCTTCGAATATGGCCCAATAATCTTTTAATTTTGACCCTTAATCCTTCGATTTCCACCATTCATCTTTCGATTCCGGCGATAATTCCGTCACTTGTAAAAATAAGGAAACATAAACCCGTCCCTGGCCCCAAACAAATCAAAACAAAAACCCGGACCAATTTAAAAATGGTCCGGGTTTAACTCAAGGCTCAAACAACACTGTACAAGAGCCGATTCCTGAAGACGCTTAAACTTCTTCGCAATATTCATCAAAATAGGATTGAAGCTTGTTTACAACCGACATCGGATCGTGTCCTTCGATTTCATGTCTTTCTACCATTGTCAAGAGTTCTCCATCTTTTAAAAGGGCGAAAGATGGTGAGGAAGGCGGATAGCCGGTGAAGTAACTGCGTGCTTTAGCGGTTGCTTCTTTATCCTGGCCGGCGAATACCGTTACAAGCTGATCCGGTCTTTTATCATAATGGATTGCATGTGCTGCTGCCGGGCGGGCGATTCCGCCTGCACAACCACATACTGAGTTAATCATGACAAGTGTAGTGCCCGGCTTGGTGAAAGCCTGTTCCACTTCTTCTTCTGATGTTAATTGTGAATATCCTGATGCCTCCATTTCCTGACGGGCCTGGCGGACGATATCGTTCATAAATAAATTGAAATCCATATCCATTTTATGACGCTCCTTTTCAATGCTCTATGTCTTTATCATTCTTCACGGTAGACGAAGTTTGATGTACCCCCATCATACCAAGTTTGTCCCTTTATTTTCAATTAAAATTGACTAAAAAGGTGTGAATTAAGACTTCTTATACAGTTGAAGCAGTTCTTCGATGGCTTTGGATGTGGTCAGGTCACCGCTTTTGATTTTTTCTTCCATTCGCGGGACTGCCGGTTTGATTTTTTCGTCCAGGAAGAAATCTGACAGGATCCGGTCTTTTAACATGGTGTAAAACCATTCTTTCTTTTGGCGCATCCTTCTTTCCTGAAAACTGCCGGTTTCTTTGGTTGTCTTATCGAATTCATTTATGACATCCCATAACTCTTTCAAACCGCTTTTTTCAAGGGCTGAGCATGTATACGCCCTTGAGTTCCATCCTTTTGTAGCCGGCACTAGAAAGTGAAGGATCTGGTTCAGTTCACGTCTCGTCTTTTCAGCGAGCTGCTTATTTTTCCCGTCCGCTTTATTGACGACCATGGCATCTGCGAGTTCCATGATGCCTTTTTTCATCCCCTGAAGCTCATCTCCCGCGCCGGTGATGGCGAGTAAGAGGAAGAAGTCGACCATCTGTCTGACCATCACTTCACTCTGCCCGACTCCGACGGTCTCGATGATCATGATGTCATATCCTGCAGCTTCACACAAAAGCAATGTTTCATTCGTTTTCCGGTGAACCCCGCCGAGCGTGCCCGCTGTCGGGGACGGCCTGACGAACGCCTTTGGATTTTTGGAAAGCTGCTCCATCCTTGTTTTATCCCCGAGGATGCTTCCCCCTGATAAGGAGGAGCTTGGATCGATTGCAAGAACCGCAACAGAGTGCCCCTGATTGCACAGCATTTCTCCAAACGCTTCGATGAAGGTGCTTTTCCCTGCCCCGGGGACTCCCGTAATCCCGATCCTGAGGCTGTTCCCGGTATGGGGCATCAATTCCCCCAGAAGTTCCTGGCCCCATTCATAGTGATGGGGGGCGTTGCTCTCTATGAGTGTGATGGCTTTTGCCAAGGAACTGCGATTTCCATTCAGGACCCCTTCTTTCAATGCTGGAATTGAAATGGAATCTTGTTTTCTCTTAACAAATTTCCTTTTTTTCTCCGGCTTCCGGGAATCCATTATTCGGTCACTTCCTCATAACCGAGGACTTCATAGATTTCCTTTATCACCTTCTGTGCTGCCACCGGTATGATTGTACCAGGTCCGAACACGGCAGATGCCCCGTTATTCAGCAGGAACTCATAATCCTTGGCAGGAATGACGCCGCCTACGACAATCAATATGTCTTCCCTGCCGAGTTTCC
Source organism: [Bacillus] enclensis (assembly GCF_001456935.1). GTDB lineage: Bacteria > Bacillota > Bacilli > Bacillales > Bacillaceae_B > Rossellomorea > Rossellomorea enclensis. The sequence continues at coordinate 957,720 of NZ_KQ758482.1, forward strand.
GAAGCTCTGCTGCAAGCTGCGGCAGGAGGGTTTTATGCCCGGCAGCAAGGGAACTGAACCCAATGACATGCACATCGTTCTCGACTGCCTGCAGTGCCGTTTCCTCCGGCGTTTGAAACAGCGGTCCGATATCGACGTCAAATCCAAGATCGGCGAATGCCGTACTGATCACCTTCGCACCCCTGTCGTGCCCGTCCTGGCCCATCTTCGCAATCAAGATACGTGGTCTCCTTCCTTCGTTCTCAAGGAATTCCTCGGTCATTTCCTGCACCACTGCAATTTCATTTTCATTCGAGAAATTTGAACTGTACACGCCGCTTATGCTCCTTATCGTCGCTTTATGCCTGCCTGATACTTTTTCGACTGCACCGGATATTTCACCGAGGGTTGCTCTGGCCCGTGCTGCGTCAACTGCCTTTTCTAGAAGATTCCCTCCCCCTGTCTGCGCTGCGTTCGTCAAGGCGTCCAGTGCTTTCAGGACTTCATCTTCATTTCTCTCATCTTTTAATTTTTGGATTCTCTCGATCTGCTTTTGTCTGACGGCAGTATTGTCAATATCGAGTGTTTCAATTTCATCTTCTTTATCCAGACGGTACTTATTGACGCCGATGATCGATTCTTTACCTGAGTCGATCATTGCCTGCCTTCTTGCAGCCGCTTCTTCGATCCTCATCTTTGGCAGACCTGTTTCGATCGCTTTCGTCATCCCGCCGAGCTCTTCTATTTCTTCAATATGCTCCCATGCCTTCTCCATGAGCTGCTGGGTAAGGGATTCGACATAGTGGGAACCGGCCCACGGGTCGATGACTTTTGTGATCAAGGTTTCTTCCTGCAGATAAAGCTGGGTGTTACGTGCGATCCGTGCTGAAAAGTCAGTCGGCAGGGCGATGGCCTCATCTAGTGCGTTCGTGTGAAGCGACTGGGTATGGCCCATCGCTGCTGCATGCGCCTCAATCAGGGTCCGGGTCACATTGTTGAAAGGATCCTGTTCCGTCAGGCTCCACCCTGATGTTTGGGAGTGGGTCCTGAGCGCCATTGATTTTACATTCTCAGGGTCAAATGATTTCATCATCTTGGCCCAGATCCTTCTCGCGGCACGCATTTTTGCCACTTCCATGAAATAATTCATCCCGATTGCCCAAAAGAATGACAGCCTCGGTGCGAAAGAATCGATGTCGATCCCCGCCTTTAAACCGGTCCTGACGTATTCAAGCCCGTCTGCAAGGGTATAGGCAAGTTCGATATCGGCAGGTGCCCCCGCTTCCTGCATATGATATCCCGAGATGCTGATGCTGTTGAATTTAGGCATGTTCCTGGAGGTATACTCAAAGATATCCGCTATGATTTTCATGGAAGTCTCCGGCGGGTATATATACGTATTCCTCACCATGTATTCTTTTAAGATATCATTTTGAATGGTTCCTGAGAGCTTCTCCTGCGGCACACCCTGTTCTTCTGCCGTGACGATATAAAAAGCAAGGATCGGCAGCACGGCGCCGTTCATCGTCATGGATACCGACATTTGGTCAAGCGGGATCCCATCGAAAAGTATTTTCATATCGAGGATGGAATCGATTGCCACCCCTGCTTTTCCGACATCCCCCACCACCCTTGGGTGATCTGAATCATAGCCCCGGTGTGTCGCAAGGTCGAAGGCCACCGAAAGGCCCTTTTGCCCCATGCTTAAGTTTCTCCGGTAAAACGCATTACTTTCTTCTGCAGTTGAAAAACCTGCATATTGACGCACGGTCCACGGCCTGTTCACATACATCGTCGGATACGGCCCGCGGGTGAACGGGGCAATACCAGGCAGATCTTCACGATGGGACATAGTCTTGGTATCTTCCTCTGTATAGAGCGACTTGATCGTTATATTTTCATTTGTTTCATAGGTGCTGCCTGGAGCAGGAAAATCTCCCGCAGCAGCCCTTGGGGAATACGGGTCCATTCCCTGCCAGTCGGGTTTAATCATTTCTTTTCCTCCTCCCAGATGGTCAGTAGATCATTCAATTTCTCCAGCATATTCTGGTTCCGGTGGATACAGCCGTTCAACCCAAGCTGAGTCCAGGCCGCCATCTTCTCTTCGTTCAATTTACCTGCAGCATCGACTTTTATTTGTGAATGGTAATTGCCGGCTGTCTCCACGATCAATGGGAGCCATGAATCATATTCTTCATCCCTGCCGCAAACAACATAATATGGATAATTGGTTTCTTCCATGAAGGCGAGGACATCCTCTTTCGTAAAACAAGGACGGCTCAGGTGGGAATGGATGCCCCCTGTGGACAAGAAACCACTGACAAAATCTGCGCGCGGCTTGTGACTCTTCAGTTCACCCAGTCCAATGATTCCGGCGACCGGTTTTTCCCCTGCCCTTCCGATTTCTTCCGCCCTTCTCCTGAGCTTTTCAAACGGCAGGGAAAGCCTGTAGTCATCTGACGGTTCCACGCCGGTAAGCAAATCTTCGGGATTTGCATAAATGTTGGTGCCAATCATGGATTGTGAACGCGTGGATAAATCAGCAAGCCTCTTTTCCAGCACCTTGTTCACGCTCTCCTGGATATCACCTTTCTTCAGTAAATCGGCCATTCCGCCTTCCAAATCGATCCGCAGGAATTCCGACCAGGCTTTTCTTCCGACCTCTTCGGTCAGCCATTCCACATAATAGGACCCCCCGGCTGGATCGATCACTTTATTTAAATGAGCTTCTTCCCCAAGGATCAGCTGTATGTTGCGTGCAGCCCTTTCAGAAAGCGGGGTTGTCTCACCCGATAAGCTGTCAAAAGGATGTACAACCAGAAAATCGACGCCGGAAAGAACGGCAGAAAATGCCTCTCCGCCCGTCCGGAGCAGGTTCACATGGCGATCAAGGGCTGATTTATTGAACTGTGATGTCTCAACGCTGATACTGATGAAGCGTTCACACAATTCTTTATCAATGCCATAAGAAGTAAGAATGTCCTTCCATACCTTTTTAAACGCTCTTATCTTGGAAAGTTCCATGAAGAAGTGACTTCCTGCCGAGAAATGAACATGTATCTTTCCAGCAATCTCTTCAGGGGACCATCCCTTTTCTTGAAATATATTAAAATATAAGACTCCCGTACTAAATGCATAAGCAAGCTCCTGTACGGCATTCGCTCCCTGATTGTGATAGGGTGTCGTATTGATGACGATTGTTTTGATGTGCGGGAGGCTGGATGACACAGCGACAGTCTTTTCTGTCCATTCATCAAGCGGGCAATCTCCCTGCCTGAATCCAATTTCAGAAATTGGATCATATCCGATCACTCCGTGGGAACCTTTCAGCGATTCATCGCTATCCGCCAAGGAAGACAGTCTGTCAGCCAGATCGGCATTATTCTTCTCAATGTTGAATAAAGGCAGATTTTCTCCAGCAGTCCCGAGGATAAAGTTGTCAAACCCTTCATCCATTTGCATATCTTCCACTGAAAAAGACAAGCAGTTTTGTCCTCTTGAAATTGCCGCTTGCAGGGCATGAGATAATTCACCCCACGTTCCCCTTTTTATCACTTGTGCGATTTTCCACTCTTGAATGGAGGAAATCTTTTTATTCACCCCCGGTATATATGACTCCACCCGGTCGTTTGCGGGAAGATCTTCCTGGGTAAACAACGGCTTAAGTTCAATCCCTTCATACGTTTCGGTATGTAATGATTCTACGCTCCTCCCTTTCAAGGCTTTTTCAGCCGCTTCCTGCCATGCTTGAAGATTGGGAGGATCGAATGATTGATTCTTCATCTCACTAAGCTTCATATGTACCCCTCTTTCATTTCGTTTTTGAAATCGTTTTCAAAATTATACTCAGCTGCCCCTTTGATTCTTTTTGCTGCCGGATTTGATAAAATTCAAAATTTTTATTCAATACTATTTCAGTATATAAAAAAAATCCCTTTTCTTCAATTCTTCATTGATATCAGAAAAAAGAAGAGCCGGCATGCCGGCTCTTCCCCCTTCTTGATTTTTTATTTTTTGGCGTTGATGTAAAGCTTTCCTTCAGCACGTTTAGTGGTTACATTTCCATAGTCGTCAGAGATCTTGACTTCAACCACGGCCCCAGGTGCTTTCACATTGGACGTTGCCGTGTAGTAGCCTACATAATGTCCTTCAGAAGTTTCCATCATCGGAAGTTCAGTTGCGTTCGTCAACTGTCCTCCTGCATTCGTCAGCGGCATGTGGATGGCGAAAGTTGCATCCAATCCAGGTTCGCTGTCAAATTCGATTTTTACCGATTCTCCATTTTTCAATTCTTTATCTTCAGCCGGAAGAAGATTATCGATTTCAATGTCTCCGAACTTGGCAAAGACCGTTACCGATTTCTTCTTTTTGTTGCCTGCTTTATCTTTTGCCACAACTTGAATGATATTTTCTCCTTGATCCAGTAGAAGCCTGTGGCTGAATTCGCCGTCTTTCACAGTAGCTTTTTCACCATTTACTTTCACCCATGCAAGGTGATCTTCGTTAATGGTTCCTTTTACCGTGATGGCCTCGCGATTTGTTTTCAGTCCTTCTTCAGGAGAAGTGATGGCGAGTTCCGGCTTCACCTGATCGAGCGTGATCGTAACAGGTTCGGAAGCCCCCGTCATACCCTGCTCTGTTGCAGCTTTTGCCGTAATGACATTCTCCCCGTCATCCAAGGTAACATTTGCAGAGAATGTACCGTCTTCAGCCGTTTCAGCTTGAGCCACTTCATCGTCCCCATTGTATAGATGGACGGTAGTGGTAGGTGCTGAAGTACCTTCAACGGTGACCGATTCGTCTTTCGTATATGAACCGTCTTTAGGTGAAGTGATGACTGGTGCAGTCACTTCGTAATTCACTGTTGCACGGATCATATAGTTTCCTTCATCTTCTGGAGAAGGCGACCATGCTCCGCCGACCAGCTGCCAGCTGCGCGCAGCGTATTCACCGTCTTCATCTGTACCTAATCCAGGTGCGTTAGGGTTAGGGGCAGATTGGATGTAGACCATATAGAAATCTCCATCGACCATGATTCCGTGTTCACTAAGATCGACGTGCGTCCATTCGCCATTTCTTAAAGCAGTTGCATCAAATGGACCTGCGAGCTTCTTACCAGGTGCCCCGTCAGTTCCGGAAGCGTCGTAGATTGCCACTTGGAAATCAGTTCCGCCCGGTACCGGCCATTCTGTATCCCAGAATCGGAATAGACCTCCGGTTACCATTGCTGAATCGTTTCCTTCTTCTAGTGACATCTTAACGGCCCACCCATTACCTGCATCATAGAAGGCACGTGCATTTTCAGCTGTTCCATCATCGTAACCGATTTCACCAGGGTAGCCGATGAATGGCTCAAGGGAAACGTCCGCTTCAGCAGCTTCTCCGCCTTCAATGGTCACACTCACCTCTTGGCTGTAGTAGTAAGGTGCAACGATTTTGAGCGTATATTCACCTTCATAAGCTTCGAGTTCGTATTCACCGTCTGCATTTGTTTCAACCGGAGTTACCACGGCATCTTCCATCAAGAAGACTGTCGCACCTTCGACAGGTTCGCCTGTCGTTTGGTTGGTCACAACACCCGAAACAGTTCCGCGCGGGATTTCTTCCAGCGTAAAGTTCGCTGTTGAAGTTTCATCGGCTTCCACTGTGACACTTTGTGTCTGTGATCTGTACCCGTAAGTTGAAGCCTGTAGTGTAAATTCTCCTGCAGCATGGGTCATTTGATAAGATCCATCTGCCGGATTCGTATAAGCAGAACGTCCAGTTTCAAGCACAGTAACCTCTGCTTGCAGCGGTAATAATACCGGAGCAGGAGAGTTGCCTTCCACAGGGGCTTCTTTCTTGGCAGGCTCAGCCATTTCAATCTTATTAGGATTCACACTAGGTTTCTTTGAAACCGAAGCCGAGCTGTCACTCTTAGACTTTAAACCTAACTTTGCTTTGCCTGCAGGCATAATGGATTCTGCACTCAATTTCACATCATCCAGATACCATCCTTGTTTCACGACGCTTCCATCCGTCGTCACATTGAATGCCACATAAACACGCTGGCCGGCATATTCACTTAAGTCAACCTCGCCGTCGACCCAGCCGTCCGTCACATTATTTACACGCAGAGCCTGAGTCCAGTTCTCTCCGTCTGTTGAGACAAATACGTGACCGTAATCGTAGTTTCTTTCAAGTTCATGCCACTGCTTGAACTGAAGGAAGCTGTTCCCTTCCGGCAGGTCGATCGGAGGCATCTGCAGGGACATATTCGCGCGATTATCATAATTTCCATCAAGATTCGTTGCATATACTTTTTCACCGGATACTGCGCTGCCAGGTCCTGTAGTCGGAACGCCCCACTCCCAGCTGTTTGCTTCTCCATATGAAGTCCAGCCGGCAGGAGTTGTTTCAAAGTCCTGCTCATATCCAACTGTGATACCCGGTAATAAAGCTACTGTATACGTATCACTGTCGGCTTCATTTCCGCCGTAGTCAGCAGCAGTCCACTTATAATTCACTTCATCACCGGTCAGATCCGCACCCGGAATGACTGCTTCGTAAGTTCCGGAAGTATAATCGCCGGATGTTCTTGAAGCATCAACTGTAACCCACTCACCATCAGCTTTCTGATAGCTAAGGGATACATTTGTGACACTGATATTATCATTTACATCCGCTTGCAGAGGCAGATCCATACCTTTGAATGCCTCCGCCGGAGCATCGTGGGAGATTTCAGGAGCTTCCGAGTCATCTCCTTCTTTCGATACATTCCCTTCAATCTTACCTATTCCGCTCATGACTGATGAGACTGCATCAAATGCATTCACAAGCCCATGGCCATAACCGTTATTCGGGGATTCAGGGAATGTGCCGTCAGTCAACGGTACTGCTGTAGACGTCAGGATCTCTTCGATATCATCGACTGTCAAATCAGAATTAACCTGCTTTAACAGTGCGGCTACAGCCGATACGTGCGGCCCAGCCATTGATGTACCGTTCCAGCCGCCTTCATAACCGCTGCCAGGGACAGATGAACGGATGTTCACGCCCGGTGCTGAAATTTCGGGCTTCACTTCGTCATATGGAGAAGGTCCCTGTAAAGAGAAGCTCGCAAGGCGATTGCTGCTGTCAGTCGCACCAGTAGCAAACGACTCAGGATAGTTTGCCGGTGTCGCTACCGAACCTGGTCCACCCGGGTTGAATAAAGTCGTGTTTCCTGCTGAGAATTCAGGGAAGATTTCCGCTGCTCTCCATGCAGCAACCATTTCGCGGTACCATTCATCTAAGCCAGGTCCGCCTCCCCAAGAGTTATTGACTACATCCGGAGCCATTTCAGGATGCGGATTCCCTTCTGCATCAGTAGGGGCGAGAATCCATTCACCTGCCTCCAATAAGTCAACATCTGTTCCTCCATTGGCAGTGAATGCCTTAACCGCAATCCACTTCGCTCCAGGAGCAACACCGATCTGATTATTTCCATCTGGTTCAGAACCCACCATGGTACCAGTTACATGTGTACCATGTCCTTGATCATCATAAGGTGTGCCCTGGCCTGCTGTTGCATCGAACCAGTTGAACTCATTATCCGGGGTATCAGGATTTTGAGGATCAAACCCTCTGTATTTTTCCTTCAATGCCGGGTGATTCCATTGAACACCGGTATCGATGGATGCGACTACCGTACCGGCACCGTCGATTCCCATATCCCATACGGCCGGTGCACCGATCTGCTCGAGGTTCCACTCGATTGACGCCGGCTTATTGTCCGCTTTTTCAGCCTTTTTCACATCCAGGGTGGCTGCAGAGCCATCTGCTTTTACCGGCTGGATGAGCTGGCGGGTTTCATTCGGAAGAATTTTCGCTACCTCAGGATATTGAGCGATTTTTTCCATGACTTCTTTTGTACTTGTGACTGCCATACCGTTGACTACGTAGAAATCCTTCACGTTTTTGACGGCACCGCTCTTTTTCTCTTTGTTTAAGTATTTTTTTACTTCTGCTTGAGTTTCAAGGGCAGTGGAACGCAGCTCTGAAACAACCATATTACGCTTCAGCAGCTTTTTATTATTAGCTGTAAGCTTTTGTTTCTCGGCTTTTTCAGCCGCTTTTTTTGCTACGCCCTTAGTGTCTACCTGCTCCTTGAACTTCACTAAGTATGTGACGTGCTTATCTTTCTTGAATTGATCTTGGAGCTTTGATGTGATTTTCGATTGCGGATTTACTTTTGCAGTATCATTCACCGACGTAGAAGCCTTTCCTTTTGCTACAGTCGGCATCGAAGTACTTGCTGCGTTAGAGTTGAATGGAAACATTAGTGGAATGAACATTACTAGGGTCAATACGATTGAGAACCACTTTCTCTTACTTCTTCCCCTCATTTAATTCCCTCCCGGATTATATTGATGTTTCCTTCAAAAATCCACCTCCTCATATAGAATCACCTGGTAAAATGTAGGTGTTACACCAAAGATAACCAAGGTTAATTGTAAAATGTTGTAACTTTTTGTCATTATTAATCTGAATTTTCGGAAAATGAACGAATGGTCTGATTCCTCTTTTTTCCTGAAAGGATGAAAGACTCATATATTCCATAACTTCAGGCATATTCTTTTATTTCAGGTAGAAAAACAGGGGTCATTGGGAGGGGTTTGGGTAAAATGAAAATTTCGATTTTTAAAAATAAGGAATAGGGGTCATAGCGGTTTTATGCTCGGCTTCCCTACCCTGATAAAGCACTACGAAAAAATGTAATTCTTCAGAAGGATTATTCTTCCAGGAATATTAAGGGAGATTGTCCCGTGTTTTCATTTTATCAAGTACCATAAATAGGAAAATAAGCTGATTTAAGGTAATAGAAAAAAGGACTAACCGCTCAGGTCAGTCCTTTTTCCATGCCGGTCTGCCTTGTAAAAAAGCAGTATCCCGAATATTAATATACAGACGTGTTTTCCTTAGAAGTATTCTCCAGAATCTCTTTGATCCGCTGGAGGAATCTTCCGCAAACAAGGCCGTCAAGTACCCGGTGATCGAGTGACATACAAAGATTCACCATATCACGGACTGCAATCATGCCATTATTCATGACGACAGGACGTTTGACAATCGATTCGACCTGCAGGATGGCGGCCTGAGGATAGTTGATAATACCCATTGATTGGACAGAGCCGAAAGACCCGGTATTATTCACAGTAAAGGTGCCGCCCTGCATATCTTCGGACTTCAGCTTGCCGCTCCGAACTTTTCCGGCAAGGTCCGTGATTTCACGTGCAATGCCTTTGATCGTTTTTTCATCTGCATTTTTGATGACCGGAACAAATAGCGCATCGTCCGTTGCTACAGCGATCGAGATATTGACATCTTTCTTCTGGATGATTTTATCCCCTGCCCACATTGAATTGATTTGCGGGAACTCTTTAAGTGCCTGGGACACAGCTTTTACGAAGAAAGCGAAGAATGTTAAGTTAAAGCCTTCGCGCTGTTTGAATTCAGTTTTGAGTGAGTTCCTGTATTCCACTAGGTTTGTCACGTCCACTTCCATCATCGTCCAGGCGTGTGGAGCTTCATGCTTGCTTCTTACCATATTGGAAGCGATGGCTTTACGGACACCTGTAACAGGTATTTCAATATCTCCCGGCATGACCGGTACATTCGGTGCAGGTGCTGCCTGCTTCGCAGCCGCTGCAGGCTGAGCTTGTTCTTTTACAGGAGCTTGCTGTGGTGCCTGTGCTTCCGCTTGTTGTGTTTCAGATGCTTCGCCGGCTTTAGGGATATTTCCGGATTCAATGATTTTCTTGAGATCTTTTCTGGTGATGCGGCCGCCGCTTCCGGTGCCCTCCACCTGATTCAAGTCGATATCGTGTTCCTGGGAAAGCTTCAATACGGCCGGAGAATATCTCGCCTTATTTCCGGCTTCTTTCTTCGGCGTTTTGTTTTGGGCAGATGCCGGAGATGATTTCTCACCTGCAGTCTCCTTCTTTTCCTCTTTCGGAGCGTCTTCCGAAGGCGCAGAGCCGGCTCCTTCCACTTCGATCGAGCAGATGATCTCCCCGACTTCCAATGTATCTCCTTCATCAGCAATCAATTCTTTTATCGTACCTGTAAAGGATGATGGCACTTCGGCATTTACTTTATCCGTCTGCACTTCTGCAATCGGGTCATATTTATTGACAGTATCGCCGGGAGATACGAGCCATTTACTGATTGTACCTTCTGTAACACTTTCCCCCAGCTGCGGCATCTTCATTTTTTCTATACCCATGAGGAACCCTCCTAACGTTTTGCTTTCAGTATGTTTGTTGGATTAAAATTCTGCGAGCTCTCGCATTGCTTTTTCTACTTTGTCCGGGTTGATCATAAAGTATTTTTCCATTGTAGGAGCATATGGCATTGCAGGTATATCAGGTCCGGCAAGCCGCTTGATCGGTGCGTCAAGTTCGAACAGGCAGTTTTCTGCAATAATGGCTGATACTTCACCCATGATGCTTCCTTCTTTGTTATCTTCGGTTACAAGCAGTACTTTACCGGTTTTAGAAGCAGCTTCGATGATGGCTTCCTTATCCAGTGGATAGATCGTTCTTAAATCCAGGATATGAGCTTCGATTCCATCCTGGGCAAGCTTTTCTGCAGCCTGGAGTGCGAAGTGGACGGATAGTCCGTATGTGATGACAGTGAGGTCTTCACCTTCCCGTTTCACATCCGCTTTCCCGATTGGAAGCGTATAGTCATCTTCAGGAACCTCGCCTTTGATTAAGCGGTAGGCACGTTTATGCTCAAAGAAAAGAACTGGATCCTCATCACGGATCGCCGCTTTCAACAATCCTTTTACATCATAAGGAGTCGAAGGCATCACGATTTTAAGTCCAGGCTGATTGGCAAATACTGCTTCAACGGATTGCGAGTGGTATAAAGCTCCATGTACTCCGCCCCCGTAAGGTGCACGGATGACCATCGGACAGCTCCAGTCATTATTCGAGCGGTAACGGATTCGGGCCGCTTCGGAGATGATCTGGTTTACGGCCGGCATGATGAAATCCGCAAACTGCATTTCGGCAATCGGTCTCATACCGTACATCGCAGCACCGATCCCGACACCTGCAATGGCTGACTCTGCAAGTGGAGTATCAATTACGCGCTCTTCGCCGAATTGGTCATACAGCCCGTGAGTCGCTTTGAATACACCGCCTTTTTTCCCAACATCCTCACCTAGTACGAATACTTTTTCATCCCGTTCCATTTCTTCTCTAATCGCCATAGTTACGGCATCAATGTATGAAATTACTGGCATAGTCTATTCCCCCTTACTTCTCTTCTGCGTATACAAACTTCATTGCCGATTCAGGGTCGGCATATGGAGCGTTTTCTGCATAATCTGTTGCTTCGTTCACTTGCTTCATCACGCGGTCATTGATTTCTTTTTCAAGAGCATCATCCATTACGCCGGTCTCTTTCAGATAAGCACCGAATGTAATGATCGGGTCGTTCGTTTTTGCTTTTGCCACTTCATCCGGAGAACGATAGCTTCGATCATCATCGTCTGAAGAGTGAGGAGTCAAACGGTAAGAAACCGTTTCGATCAGAGTAGGGCCTTCTCCGCGGCGGCCTCGGTCTGCTGCTTCTTTAACTGCCTTGTATACTTCCAGAGGATCATTTCCATCAACCGTGTATCCTGGCATTCCATACCCGATAGCACGATCTGATACATTTTCACATGCCAATTGCTTTTCAATTGGAACAGAGATTGCGTATTTATTGTTTTCACACATAAAGATAACCGGAAGCTTATGTACCCCTGCGAAGTTAGCACCTTCATGGAAGTCACCCTGGTTTGAAGAACCTTCACCGAACGTTACGAAAGTGACAAGGTCTTTCTTTTCCATTTTCCCTGCAAGTGCAATTCCTACTGCGTGCGGGACCTGAGTCGTAACAGGTGAAGACCCGGTTACGATATTATTTTTCTTTTGACCGAAGTGACCAGGCATCTGGCGTCCGCCTGAGTTTGGATCTTCAGCTTTGGCAAATCCAGAAAGCATCAATTCCTGAGCCGTCATGCCGAATGTCAGCACAACACCCATATCACGGTAGTATGGAAGGACATAATCCTTTTCTTTATCCAATGCGAAGGCTGCCCCGATTTGCGCAGCTTCCTGCCCCTGACATGAGATGACGAATGGGATTTTCCCGGAACGGTTCAATAACCACATACGCTCATCAATTTTTCTAGCAAGTAGCATCGTTTCATACATTTCTAATACTTTTTCATTAGAGAGACCTAATTCTTCATGACGATTCTCTGCCATATCATTTTACCTCCTGCGGGTTAAAGTCTTTATGAGAGGGAAATGAAATCCCCCTCTTTGTTTTAGGCTCTTTTCGCATACTTTTCTGCTTTACACATAAGAAAATACCTGAACTTGGGTATTTTCGGGTTTTCTGCCCGTCTCTTATATAAGCTTGATTTCGAAAGAGCACGTCCACAATCTATAAACAGGCTGGCAGCCTATTTACGAAAAGCAACAACATTTTTGGAAACATCCTTATTTTAAGAATGGATCGCTTTTCCGTCCACTGCCAATGCGGCTTCCCCTATCGCTTCTGATAGAGAAGGATGCGGGTGGATGGTATGTCCGATTTCCCATGGGGTTGCGTCAAGAACTCTTGCAAGTCCAGCTTCGGAAATCATGTCTGTCACATGAGGACCGATCATATGGACACCAAGGATATCATCTGTATCCTTATCGGCAATGATCTTCACAAAACCATCAGATTCACCATAAACAAGAGCCTTCCCGATTGCCCTGAAGCTGAATTTCCCAACCTTCAGCTCGAAGCCTTTTTCCTTGGCCTCTTGTTCAGTCATGCCGACGCTCGCAATTTCCGGATTGCTGTAAATGCATTTTGAAATCAATGAGTAGTCAATCGGCTGCGGTTTCTCATTGGCCAGGTGCTCAACAGCTGTGATGCCCTCGTGAGAAGCAACATGAGCCAGCTGCAGACCGCCGATGACGTCACCGATTGCGTAGATGTGTGATTCTTTCGTTTGGAAGAAATCATTTACTTCAACAAAGCCTTTTTCTATTTTGATGTCGGTGTTTTCCAGGCCTATTCCCTCTACATTTGCCTGCCTGCCGACAGAGACAAGGATTTTTTCAGCAGTGAATGACTTCTCTTCGCCCTTATGTTCAGCATTGATCGTTACATTTCCGTCACCTTTTTGCAGGGATTCCGGGAGTACTTTTGCACCTGTTACGATTTTCACGCCTTTTTTCTTCATTAATCGCTGCATTTCCTTTGAAATTTCATGATCTTCAGTCGGTACGATTTTGTTAGCGTACTCGACTACCGTCACTTGAACGTCAAAGTCGGATAACATGGAAGCCCACTCGATACCGATCACACCGCCGCCGACGATGATGATTGATTTCGGCAGCTGTTCAAGTGACAGCGCTTCATCTGAAGATAATACATATTCACCGTCGATCTCCAGCCCCGGCAGGGAACGAGGACGCGAACCTGTTGCTACGATTACATTTTTCGGGATCAGCATCTCATTCTCTTCGCCATTGTTCATCTCAACCGAAATCGTACCTGGCATAGGAGAAAAAATAGATGGGCCAAGAATGCGTCCGATTCCCTCGAACACATCGATTTTTCCTTGTTTCATCAGGTGCTGAACACCTTTATGAAGCTGTTCGACGATGCCATCCTTACGGGATTGGACTTTCTCGAAATCAAGTTCCACACCGTTGATTTTCACACCGAAGCTGTCACTGTGTTTCGCAGTGGCATAAACTTCCGCACTGCGTAAAAGTGCTTTACTCGGAATGCATCCTCTATGGAGACAAGTCCCCCCAAGTTTACCTTTTTCAACGATAGCTGTCTTCAATCCTAATTGTGATGCGCGGATAGCGGCGACATAACCGCCCGTACCCCCGCCCAGAATGACTAAATCATATTCTTGTGCCAAAGCTGCATCCTCCTCAAACTTATACTGTTGCTTCTTCTTTTACTGTTCCGGGATATTTTTTATGGTCTTCTTCATTTTTAAGGACTCTGAGAGCACCTTCAGCCAGCGCCTGAAGCTCATTCTCACCTGGATGGATGATGACATCAGCTATCCAATTTATGCGTTCACTGATTGCCTTGACGAAATCCTTGCCATACGCAAGTCCCCCCGTTAAGACGATCGCATCGACCTTTCCGTTCAGAACGGCACTTGCAGAACCGATTTCCTTTGCGATTTGATAGGCCATTGCATCATATACTTCCTGGGCCTTACCATCGCCCTTTTCAATCATCTTCTCTACTTTGACGGCATCATTTGTTCCGAGATATCCTACAAGTCCGCCTTGGCCGACCAGCTTTTTCATGATTTCATCCCGATAATAATCTCCCGAGAAGCAGAGATCGACCAAATCGCCGGCAGGCACTGTACCCGCCCTTTCAGGACTGAATGGACCATCCCCATGCAGTCCGTTATTCACATCAATCACTTTTCCGCTTTTATGGGCACCGACCGTGATACCGCCTCCCATATGCGTGATGATCAGATTAAGTTCTTCGTACTTTTTCCCTAATTGCTTTGCCACTCTTCTGGCCACTGCTTTTTGATTCAAAGCGTGGAATATGCTTTTTCTTTCAATCAAGGAAAAACCGGAGACCCTTGCCAATGGTTGAAGCTCGTCCACAACGACTGGATCGACAATATAGGAAGGGATATTCAGTCCCGATGCAATTTCAAAAGCCAATATTCCGCCAAGATTAGAAGCATGCTGACCTGAAAATCCTTCTCTCAAATCTTTCAGCATTTCATCATTGACTAAATATGTCCCGCCTTCAATCGGTCTTAATAAACCGCCGCGTCCGCAGACTGCACTTAATTTACTGATGTTGATGCCTTCTTCATCAAGCGTCTGGAGAATCGTGTTTTTACGGAATTCATATTGATCGATGATATTTGGGAATTCATTTATTTTCTCCGTTTCATGACGGATCGTTTTTTCAAAAATGGACCGGTCATCATCGAAAACACCAATCTTTGTTGATGTCGATCCGGGATTTATGACTAAAATTCGATGTTTTGTTTCCTGCACTGCTGTTACCTCCATTTGGGTAGCTGTTTTATTTTCCTGTATTGAAATATCCCCCTATGACAGATAACCCCTTGTTCCCATCAATCCCTTATATCAGGTAAGAAACGCTTCACTTCTGGAGAAGTCAAGCGTCCATGTTTGTTTATCAGCGTCTGCTCAGAATATGCTGCCCGTTTTGTAAGAATTGACTTCTTGAACGGCGCATTTTTTCAATTCGTTCTTCCGCCATGCGGTCAGCGGCTACATATGTCGGAACGTTGTCACGCTTTGCAATCTCGATGACACGCTCAACATTGTTATAGACCTGCTCCACTTTTTTCATCGCTCTTTCGCTGTTATAACCGTAAAGTTCATCTGCCACATTGATTACACCGCCGGCATTGATGACATAATCAGGTGCATATACGATGCCCATCTCATGGATGGCATCACCATGACGGGTTTCTTTCAGTTGGTTATTCGCCGCTCCGGCAATGACCTTGGCCTTGATCTGGGAAATGGTTTCATCATTGATGATGGCGCCAAGTGCACATGGAGCAAAGATATCACAGTCAACACTATAGATTTCTGAAGGATCTACTGCTTTTGCTCCAAAGTCGTTTACAGCGCGATCAACGGATTCTTTATGGATATCCGTAACAATCAGGTTCGCTCCTTCTTCGTGCAGGTGTTTACACATGTTGTAAGCAACATTCCCTACACCCTGCACAGCGATCGTTTTTCCTTCAAGCGAGTCCGTGCCGAATGCTTCTTTTGCTGCTGCCTTCATGCCGCGGTACACACCGTACGCCGTTACAGGTGAAGGATTGCCCGAAGAACCGAATGCAGGTGAAATACCCGTTACATAATCTGTTTCTTCATGGATCAGATCCATATCTGCCACAGTGGTCCCTACATCCTCGGCTGTGATATAGCGGCCATTTAGTCCCTGGATATAACGTCCGAACGCACGGAACATTTCTTCATTTTTGTCTTTGCGAGGATCTCCGATGATAACCGTTTTCCCACCGCCGAGGTTCAGTCCGGCTGCGGCATTCTTGTAAGTCATGCCTTTTGCAAGGCGAAGGGCATCTTCAATTGCCGCTTCTTCCGAATCATACGTCCACATACGGGTTCCGCCGAGAGCAGGCCCGAGTGTTGTATCATGAATGGCGATGATTGCTTTCAATCCTGATACTTCGTCTTGACAGAATACTAATTGCTCATAATCATACTTTTCCATATAGCTGAATATTTTCATTTGAAATTCCTCCCCAGGATCATTACTAGTTAGTGTTTGATAAATGGTTTATTTAGAAGCAGAGCAGATTGCGAGTGCAAGTGAGTATAATTTACTTTCCGCACTGTCTGCTCTGGATGTCAGCACAATAGGTGCTTTAGCACCGGCGATCACGGCACCCACTTTCGCTTTTGCAAAGTAAATCAGTGATTTATACAGTGCATTGCCAGTTTCAATATTCGGGACGAGCAGGATATCTGCTTGTCCGGCTACTTCACTTTGAATTCCTTTGTGTTCAGCAGCCTTGTGCGAGATGGCATTATCAAGAGCCAGCGGCCCATCTATGATGCACCCTCTGATCTGCCCCCTGTTATTCATTGCGGTGAGCGCTGCTGCATCAAGGGTGGCCTGCATGGCGGGATTCACCGTTTCAACTGCAGCGAGCGGAGCGACTTTAGGCGTGGTGACACCGATCGCAGCGGCTGTTCTGACGGCATTTTCTACGATTTGCGCCTTCTGGTTCAAATCAGGAGTGATATTCATTGCCGCATCTGTAACGAACACAAGCTGCTTAAAGTCAGGTATTTCGAACGCAGCGACATGCGATAATACATTTCCTGTTCGAAGGCCCCACTCTTTATTCAGCACAGCTTTCAAAATGACTGCGGTAGGGACATTCCCTTTCATCAGGGCATCTGCTTCGTTTTCCCTGACCGCTTTCACAGCAAGCTCGGCTGCCTTTTGCGGTGAAGCTGCATGCTTGATTTTTACCGCGTCATGCGATTTTATCCCAGGCACGCTTTCTTCTATAATGGCTTCTATCTTTTCTTTGTCTCCAAACAAAATGAATTCGGCCATATTTTTGTCGGCTGCCATACCGACAGCTTCAAGTACTTCTTTATCTTCTGCAGCTGCCACTGCTACTACAGAATGTTCTGTTTGGGTTGCTTTTTCCACTAAAGACTGAAGATTCATGAAGGTAAATTTCAACCCTTTCAATAAAAAATTTGTTCCCACTCTACTTACTTGCAAGAAGCGTGCCAACTTTCAAATGTTGAAAACGCTTTATTTTCAGCAACTGTAACCATGCAAAAAAATTCACACTATGCAATTTATTTCATGCTATTTATTTCAATGTTATATTTTTCAAGCTTGTAATACAAGTTTCGCACTGAAACATTCAATATTTTTGCAGCAGCTGTTTTGTTACCATTATTCTGCTCTAAAACCTCTTGAATTATCTTTTTTTCATATTCCTCAAGCTGGGAATTTAAATCTCTCCCAGACGGCACTCCACCTTCTTTTTTCTTTCCGGCTTCTTTCACGCTGCTGTCCAGCGGGGGAAGGTGGTTCAAGTCGATGATCGTTTCATTATATTTCATGAAGATCATCGCACGGCCGAGTACATTTTCAAGCTCCCTTACATTGCCTGGCCAGTGATATTCCATCAGTTTCTTTATCGCATTTTCTGTTATTCCTTCTACATTTCTTCCGTAATCCTGATTCAGCTTTGTAATCAGGCCTTCTGAAATGAGAGGGATGTCGCTTTTTCTGTTTCTGAGCGGCGGTATCTGGATGGGCATCCGGTTCAGACGATAATATAAATCTTCCCTGAAGGATCCATCTGCGATGCCTTTCTCTAAGTTGACATTGGTTGCAGCAATCACCCTTACATTGATGCTGATGCTTTTCGTCCCTCCTACCCTGACGATTTCGTTCTCCTGAAGGACCCTTAGTAGCTTCGCCTGAGTATTGGCACTGAGCTCACCGATTTCATCCAGAAAGATGCTGCCTTTGTCGGCTTCTTCAAATAAACCCCTCTTCCCTCCCCGTTTCGCACCGGAAAAGGCACCCTCTTCATAACCGAATAATTCACTTTCAAGGAGACTCTCAGACAATGCGGCACAGTTCACACGAAGGAACTTATTGAATTTACGGTCGCTTGCATTATGTATCGCATGGGCAAACAATTCCTTCCCGGTACCCGATTCCCCTCTCAGCAGCACGGTCGCAGGTGTTTTCGCACCGAGTTTCGCCTGCTCAATGGCGATTTGCATCTCATCAGACTTGCCGATGATATCTTCAAACATATATTTAGCTTCGAGAGTACGGATGATTTTCCTCGCCCTGTCCAGTTCCTGAGTAAGGGATTGAATCTCCGACATGTCATGTATGACGCCGACGCTACCTTTCAATTTCCCGTTCACGATGATGGGAGCGACATTCACGATGACTTCTTTCCGCTTCGGCCCCACTCTCATTTTCGTTCCACGGATCGCCCTCCTTGTCTGAAGTACCTTCAGATGGATACTTTCCCCTTCCGAAATATCAGCGGTGGCAGGCTTGCCGATCACTTCATCCCGGCTGAGCCCGGTAATCCTTGTATATGCAGGGTTGATCATGATCCCCTTACCTTCTTCGTCGACCACAGATATAGCATCATCGCTTGAATGAATAATGGCTTCAAGCATCGTCTGGATTTCTTTTAAGTTTGTGATTTCTTCAGCCAGATTTACTACTTCCGTAATATCTTTAAAGACCGTGAACGCCCCAATGACTTCCTCGTTTTCCGTAATCATGGGGATGCGGTTAGATATTATCTTCAGGCCGTTTTTGAGGACAACTTCCTTATTGATCTCAGTTCTCCGCGTTTCCAGTGTCGTCGTGAGCCTACTTTCAGGAATCACTTCATTGATATGTTTCCCTATCACCGAATCACTGCTGCGGCCTATCATCCGTTCGGCACTTTTATTGAACAACATGACGGTACCTCTGGAATCGATGCCAACCATCCCGTCATCAGTCGAATTAAAAATTAAATCCCGTTTAAAAGACTCGCTCGTCAACTGACCGATCAGGTCTTCTTTTTCTTCAAGGAGTTTGGATATGAGAAACGCTACGCTTCCGGGAATGAGCACAGTGTTTCTGCCCCGTTCTTCCCTGACATCCTCGAACACTTGCCGGTCCCCCGTCACTTCAATCACAATATCTATCGAATCATCCAGGAATGCCTTCCAGTCCTTCCCCGTGGGGATGCCCCAGTCTTCAGCCAGCCTAAGGCCAGCAGCACTTTCATTCAGATCGGTTATTCCGATCACTTTCATTAAAGAAACTTCATGGAGGATCTTCAGGATCGCTGTGCCGCCTTTCCCTCCGCCGATAATTAAAACCTTTTGCAATTTTTTTCACCCCAAAAGTGGATATATGCAATTCATTTCATGTTTGATTTATATTTATTTTACATGACTCAGAACTGCTTGACAATTTTCCAGATGAAGTTAGAATTTCTAGTAGTGAGATAAAAAGGAGTTATGTCCATAATGGTACGGATCATTGCACTGATTATCATGCTGGTACCTGGTGCTTTGGCAGCACTTGGCATCAAATTGATGAGAGATATGCTTTTCGGCATCCTGCAGCCCCCAATCCCGTTTTTGTGGCTGCAATTTATTATAGGATTGGTACTCTTCCTGGCAGGCCTTGGGTTCATTGCAGGGTTTGTGCTGCATCGCGACAAGAAGAGAAACAAAGTCCAGGATCGATTCAATAAAAAAAGCTAGCGTGACATCCACGCTGGCTTTTTATCATTCTGCCCGTCAGTATTTTGATCTCATTTCTTTTGCCTTTTCAGGGTAATCCGTGACAATGGCCGAGCAGCCGATTGAGAACAGCCTTTTCAGCTGGTGGGCTTTATTTACTGTATATGGTCTTACCGAGACCCCGTTTTTCATCGATTCTGTTATGATTTCATCACTTGCCACCTTTTGGTTGGGGTGGATGGCGTCAGCACCCAGGGACCGCGCATATACCCAGGGCATATATAAACCCGTGGAATATAAGGGGGCAATCTCTATCGATGCATCATGCCGTTTGCAGGCCACAATCGAGTAATGGTTGAAAGAAGAAATGATGACACGATCGGAATATCCATATTTATTGATCATTTGTATGACCTTTTCTTCCATGCCTTCATAATCCATAATGCTGTTCTTTAATTCGATATTGCATATAAGATCATTATGCTGCATCCAATCAAAAACCTCATTAAGAGTCGGGATTTTTTGTTTATGGAAAAATTTCTTTTTAAATGTGTAATGTGCATGCAATTTTCTCAGATCTTTTAAAGAGTAGTCTTTAATGAACCCTTTTCCGTTTGTCGTCCTGTCGACCGTCTCATCATGGATGACCACAATTTCACCATCCCTGGTCAATTGGACATCAAGTTCAATCCCGTCCGCTCCGACTCTTTCCGCTTCCAAAAAAGCATCCATTGTATTTTCGGGATGAGTCCCTGCCGATCCCCTGTGTGCAAATATCAATGTCACTCTGCGTCACTTCCCATGTAAGTTTAGATTGGATAGTTTGATTTACCCTTTACGGTTATATTATATGTATTAATCTCTCCTCAAAGAAATAAAAAACCCAATAAATCCTGGATTCATCGGGTTCATGTACTATTTTAATGTAAAATGATTACTTACCTTTTCAAGAAGCCTTATGCTCTAGTCTCAGCTTATCTGCAACCATGGCAATGAATTCACTGTTGGTCGGCTTCGCTTTGGACATGCTTACTGTGTATCCGAACAAGGAAGAGATGGAATCGATATTCCCGCGGCTCCAGGCAACTTCAATGGCATGACGGATGGCACGTTCCACACGAGAAGCTGTAGTATTGTATTTCTTGGCAATATCAGGGTAAAGGACCTTTGTTATGGAGCCAAGCAGCTCGATATCATTATATACCATGGAAATGGCTTCTCTGAGGTAAAGGTAGCCTTTGATATGCGCAGGTACGCCGATTTCGTGAATGATGCTTGTGATGCTCGCATCCAAGTTTCTAGGTTTAGACTCTGCAGCCATTCTGGATGAGGAATGTTTTTTGATGATTGGGTTTGACTTTCCGCTGACCTGCCTGATATGACTGACCAGATTTTCCATATCGAAAGGCTTGAGGATGAAATAGGATGCTCCTAAATCGACAGCCTTCTTCGTTACATCTTCCTGACCGAATGCCGTCAGCATAATGACATTTGGTATCGTTTTCTTTTCACGCAGCCGCTCCAGTACCGCCAGACCATCAAGGTGCGGCATGATGATATCAAGAACCAATACATCCGGATCAACTTCTTCCATCAAGTCCAGGCATTCCTGCCCATTATGGGCAATACCCACCACTTCCATATCATCCTGTGATGCAATGTAGTCTTCAAGCAAAGAAGTTAACTCCCGGTTATCATCCACGACACATACTTTAATTGATTTCACTACAGGTTTCCTCCTCGAATCCATTTTAATTCGTGTGTATATTTTTCATGTCTATAATTTTATTCTAAATTACTTTTTCGACAATGCAACCAAAAATCCTTTTATTTTTTAAAAAATACCAATAAATATATTATTTTCTCTCATTTACTTTGTTTTCCTTTATTTTTCGACCTCTTTCGCTATTCGAATGAGTATTTGTCGAATAATCTTTATTTTATCAATATAAACGTGTTCTTACAAATGTATATCACTTCTAATAACGCTGTAGTTTTCGTGGTGGACTTCGCTTTCCGCGGGTGACCCGTGAGTCTCGTCTGCTTCACCTTCTGAAAGAAAAGCGGAAGGATTTTGCTCAAATTCGGGTGGCATAAGGTGGGCCGCGGAGGCGTTCTTTTCCTTTTTGGACGAGTTGACGTGCCTCTTGTCCCCGGAGCTGGACATGTCTCACACTGGCCGCTTCTCCTGCAGGATTTTCTTCGTCTTAACTCCAATCAGCCGCCGAAAAGGATGTAATTAATTATCCGACCCGTTATAAAAAAATTTAATGATAATAAAAAGAACCCATCTGAAGCGCCGTTGGTTCCGGCACTGTAGAAGGGTTTGATAAGTCAGCTTGCTCTTTCATGGTTTTGTTTGTAAATATCGATGCCCGCTTCGCTCAGCATCCATTCGATATGGACACCGTATCCGCTAGTCGGGTCATTCACGAATACGTGGGTGACAGCTCCGATCAGCTTTCCGTCCTGTATGATCGGACTTCCGCTCATCCCCTGCACGATTCCGCCTGTCTTTTCTAATAACTCAGGATCTGTTACATGTATGACCATTCCTTTTGTAGCCGGGAATTTCTGTGGAATCGTACTGACGATTTCAACATCGTATTTTTCCACTTTACTGCCATCCACGACCGTAAGGATTTCCGCCGGCCCTTCTTTTACCTGATGTGAAAGGGCGATCCTCATCGGTTTATCAAGGATGTTATTTTCCACCGATTGATTAAGCTCCCCAAATATCCCAAAAGGACTGTTGCGGGTAATATTTCCGATAACATTTCTGTCTGCAGAGAAGCGCGCAAGTTTTTCTCCCGGTTTTCCTCCGCTGCCTTTTTCAATTGACGTGACTTCTGAATTGACGATTTCTCCATCTTCTACCACAATCGGCTTTTTCGTATCCATATCGGAAATCACATGGCCGAGAGCTCCGTATTTTTGGGATTTCGGATCGTAAAATGTCATGGTACCGATACCGGCTGCAGAGTCACGGATATATAAACCGAGTTTATACCCGTCCTCACCTTTTTCCTTAAGAGGCATCAATGATGTTTTTACGATCTCTTCCTCACGCTTGATGACGACTTCCATGCTTTTTGATTCTTCTCCCGCTTTTTGAACAAAAGGGGCCACATCTGCAAGTTGTTCAATTTTCTTCCCATTGATTTCAGTGATCATATCGCCAACCTGGATCCCCGCCTTTTCCCCAGGTGATACTTTCCCTTTATCTGTGTCAACCAGATGGTGCCCAACCACCAGAACGCCGACTGTATTTAATTTTACCCCGATTGATTGACCGCCGGGTATGACTTTAAAATCTTTCAGTACCTCGACATTGACCTTCTTGACTGGCAGACCGGCTAATTCAAGCACGACCTCATCTTTACCGACCGCTTTTCCCTGAATGGACAAAAGGCCTTTTTCTTGATGCAATGCCACATTCTTATCGTTTAACGAACTCATTGCCGTAACGGATCCTGCCTTGGGGAGAGCAACTTGATCCCCTTCCATCACTTTGACAGTGTTCGGTATATTCACTAATTGTTGAACAGGTTCATAAAATCCAAAAAAACAAAGCGAAACAAGGAGAATTCCACCTATATATTTCCTTAAACAGTCTAAACTCACTATTTTCACTCTCCTCGCTTCAAATGCACAATCACTTACTTGGCTACAGTTTTAATTTTGCCTTTAAAAGCTGTATTTATAACTGGTAATAAAGAAAAAAAGCTACCCTGGATGGATAGCTTTTCATGTTTCTTTTATTGTATTTGCAAGTTGGAGAAGCTCTTTTGCGTGCTCCTGTGTCAAATCAGTTATTTCCACACCTGAGATCATACGGGAGATTTCCCTTACCTTTTCGTTCTCCTCCAGGCGTTTGACCGATGTACTTGTCCTGCCCTTGAGCAGCCTTTTCGAAATGAATAAATGACTGTCAGCCATTGCAGCAACCTGCGGGAGATGAGAAATGCACATGACCTGCGAGTGGGTGGCAACCTGATATATTTTTTCTGCTATTGCCTGGGCCACTCTTCCGCTTACACCTGTATCTACTTCATCAAAGATAATCGATGTGATGCCTTGATGTTTTGAAAAAATTGTCTTAAGCGCAAGCATGATCCTTGAAAGTTCGCCGCCTGAAGCCACTTTTGACAATGGTTTCAAAGGTTCCCCGGGATTGGTGGATATGTAGAATTCAACCTGATCCCATCCATCCTTTTTAAATTGTGAAAATGAAAAAGATTCATCCCGGACCGTGCTGAAGCGCACCTCAAATTTTGTCTTATCCATGTAAAGCTGTTTTAGCTGTTCATGAATGCTTCCAGTCAATTTCTTGGCCCATTTCTTTCTCGTATGAGTCAAATTTTTCGCTTCCACGATCAGATCTTTCTCAAGCGAAAGGAGTTTTTTCTGAAGCTCGTCTATATGTGAATCCTTATTCAGGATCGTCTCGATTTCTTCTTCGATCTTTGATCCATATGCAAGGATTTCATCGACCGACGAACCATATTTTCTCTTCAAGCTGTTTATTTCATTCAATCTTGTTTCGATCAGATCAAGACGGTCAGGCTCAAATTCAAGCTGATCCAATTCTCCCCTGATTTGATGGACGGCATCTTCAAGGACGTAAAAGGCATTCGATACTGACTCAAGCGTTTTTTGATACTGGTTGTCAAGATCCGCCGCCGTTTCAAGGTGACTCATTGCAAGACCGGTCCAATCCAGCCCCTTCCCTTCACCTTGAATGCTGTTATATGAGGTCTGGAGCGATTCATATAACTTCTCGAAATTCATCAGTTTCCTTTTTTCTTCCAAAAGCTCTTCATCTTCATTCAGTTTCAAATCCGCTTCCTGAATTTCCTTCAGCTGAAATGTAATAAGGTCCAACCGGTGGGCCATCTCCTGCTCGTTGTCATTCAATCTGCTCAGCTGCTTGTGTATAGTACTGTATTCTTTATAGATTTCCCGGTAAGAAGCTAAATTAGCCTGGATTTCTTTTCCCCCGAATTGATCAAGAAGGGATAAGTGAAGATGTTCATTCATCAATTCCTGATGTTCATGCTGCCCGTGAATATCAATCAAAGCACCACCAATTTCCCTCATGATGGCGATTGTCACCAGCTTGCCATTCACCCTGCATACACTTTTTCCGCTGCTGGCTATCTCTCTTCGGAGAACAATCATTCCCTCTTCGATTTCAATCCCGAATTCTGAAACTTTTTCATAACAAGGATGCGCTTCATCGTCAAGAATGAACAGACCTTCTATTTCTGCTTTTTTCTCTCCATGACGAACGTACTCTGCAGATCCCCGTCCTCCGACCAATAGGTGGATCGCATCGATGATGATTGATTTACCAGCACCAGTTTCCCCTGATAATACAGTGAGCCCTTCTTCAAAAGATAAAGCCAGCGTGTCGATGATAGCAAAATTTTTAATGGATAATTCTTGTAACAAGAAACATTCACCTCAGTTGATAAGGTACTTATTTTGTATTGTCCGTGTATGAGTATATTTCCTACTATTTACTATAAGAAACGCGAAAAGTTGAAAAGCGGGTGAAACATTCTCCACCCGCCGCCTGTATAAACAAAAGCATCTTATAACATGTCGAGAAAACGTTCGGTTATGACCTTCGTTTCATCCTCTGTTCTGCAAATGATCAGGCATGTGTCATCCCCGCAGATCGTCCCGAGGATCTCTTCCCAATCCAGATTGTCAATAAGGGCACCGATCGCGTTGGCGTTGCCAGGGAGCGTCTTCATGACCAGCATATGACCGGCCGTATCAATCTTAACGAAAGCATCGGTCAGCGTCCTTTTCAATTTTTGAAGAGGGTTGAATCTCTGATCTGCCGGAAGGCTGTATTTATATCTTCCGTCCATCAGGGGGACTTTAACCAAGTGGAGCTCTTTAATATCCCGGGAAACAGTGGCCTGAGTGACGTTGAAGCCTGCATTTTTAAGGCTGTCCACCAACTCATCCTGTGTTTCCACATCTCTATTTGTAATGATTTCTCTTATTTTGATATGACGTTGTCCTTTGTTCATCATCGAACTAAACACCTCTAACCTAGCCTGTATATTTATACCTCTACGCTTATAGTAGCCTATTTTATGGATAAGTACAACAGAAAAGCGGAGGCGGCTCGTTCAGAGGCGACAAGCATAAGGCGAGCAAGACGGAAAGGCGATTTTTGCCTTTTTGGCTTGCTTGACTTATGACCTCGAGCCTCTAGCCGCCGGAGCTGGACAATGAAAAGCGGAGGGGCTTTGCTCAGAGGCGGGTGGCATAAGACGAAGCGGCCATGAAGGCGCTTTTTGCCTTCTTGGACACTTTGGCTTATGACATGTGCCTCTAAGCCCCGGAGCTGGACAAGAAAAGCGGAGGCGGCTCGTTCAGAGGCGACAAGAATAAGGCGAGCAAGACGGAAAGGCGATTTTTGCCTTTTTGGCTTGCTTGACTTATGACCTCGAGCCTCTAGCCGCCGGAGCTGGACAATGAAAAGCGGAGGGGCTTTGCTCAGAGGCGGGTGGCATAAGACGAAGCGGCCATGATGCGCTTTTTGCCTTCTTGGACACTTTGGCTTATGACATGCGCCTCTAAGCCCCGGAGCTGGACAAGAAAAGCGGAGGCGGCTCGTTCAGAGGCGGCAAGCATAAGGCGGGCAAGACGGAAAGGCGATTTTTGCCTTTTTGGCTTGCTTGACTTATGACCTCGAGCCTCTAGCCGCTGGTTAATCCCACAGGAGCCTTCGTCTTGCCCTCTAATCAACCGTTAGAAATCCGCTAGAAAGAGGTTAAATCTAAATGTACTTTTAACAAATTAAAATCCCGAACTAATTTTGCTCCATCTTTTGCAAAATAGTTCGGGATATACTTAGACTAAAACACTTTTGTCCCAGTCTCATTTAAGTATTAGTTATTCGCTTTGAACTCGCTGTGCGCCTCGTTGATGACTTGCTGGGGAGTGATATCCAGGTGTGACTTCCCTTCGCTGTCAGAGCCCGTGAAGCGGATATGGATAAGAAATTCGATATTCCCGTCTCCTCCAGTGATCGGCGAAAATGATAAGCCATGGATGTCGTACCCTTCGTTAAGTGCCAGGTTCATTATTTTCTCGATGACTGAAAGGTGGACTTTAGGGTCTCGGACGATCCCTTTTTTGCCGACCTGTTCCTTTCCCGCTTCGAATTGAGGTTTAATCAGGGCGATGCAGTCGCCCCCAGGGACTAAAAGCGTCCGCAATACCGGCAGGATGAGCGAAAGTGAAATGAAAGAGACATCAATCGATGCAAAAGAAGGCATCTCACCTGGCAGATCAGCCGGTGTGACGTAACGGAAATTCGTCCTTTCCATCACGATGACCCTCTCATCCTGTCTTAACTTCCATGCAAGCTGGTTGTATCCGACATCGACAGCATAAGACATCTTTGCCCCATTTTGGAGAGCGCAATCCGTGAATCCTCCGGTTGAGGATCCAATATCGATCATGACCTTATCCTTTACATCAATATCGAATACCTTTAATGCCTTTTCAAGTTTGAGTCCGCCCCTGCTTACATACGGCATCATCTTTCCTTTGATCGTGAGATGGACATCCTCACTTACTTTTTCACCAGGCTTATCCAGTCTCTCTTCATTGCCGTATACCAGTCCAGCCATGATGGCCCTCTTTGCTTTTTCTCTTGTTTCTATAAGCCCTTTATCAACTAAGAGCACATCTAATCGTTGTTTTTTTGCTTTCATATATTAAGCCCTTTTTTGTTTTTTTGGAGTGATTGTCAGAATCCTATCCATTACATTCTCTTTTGTCATACCGATTTCATTCAATAATTCTTTTACGCTTCCATGCTCGATGAAATAATCCGGTATGCCGATCCGGTCAACGACCGCATTCCTGTAGCCGTTTCCCTGTACGTATTCAAGTACAGCGCTCCCGAACCCGCCTTGCAGCACAGCTTCTTCAATGGTAAGGACCGGTATATCTTCTTCGAAGATGGATTTCAGCATTTTTTCATCCATCGGTTTGATGAACCTTGCATTTACGACACGTACAGAAATTCCCTGCTCTTCAAGTTCTTTTGCTGCTTCGAGTGCCATCGGAATCGTGGTGCCAAACGTAAGGACTGCGACATCAGTTCCTTTTTTCAATACTTCCCATTCACCGATCGGGATGGCGTTCAATTCGGAATCCATCGGAACACCATACCCGTTGCCTCTAGGATACCTCAGTGCAATCGGTCCTGCATCATAGTCCAGTGCCGTTTTGACCAGATGCTGACCTTCATTTTCATCTTTCGGCATCATGATGACCATGTTCGGGAGATGTCTCAAAAATGCAATATCAAATACACCTTGATGCGTTTCTCCATCTGCCCCCACAAGTCCGGCCCGGTCGATTCCGATGAAGACATTCAGGTTTTGCCTGCAAATATCATGCACCACCTGATCGTACGCCCTTTGAAGGAAGGTGGAATAAATGGCAAGGAACGGTTTCATATTTTGGGTTGCCAGCCCTGCAGCCACCGTTGTTGCGTGCTGTTCTGCGATTCCCACATCAAACATCCGGTCCGGAAACTCTTCGGCAAATCCCAATAATTTCGAACCGACCGGCATCGCAGGCGTGATCGCCACGATTCGTTCGTCTTCCCTCGCAATCTTCCTCACCGTCTCACTCACAAGACCGCTCCAGGAAGGGGGCGCATTAACCGGCTTGATGATATCGCCTGTATCGATTTTATAAGGGCCAGTCCCATGCCAGTCCCCTTTTTTGTCAGACTCTGCAGGACTGAATCCCTTCCCTTTCTTCGTAATGACGTGAAGGAGAACCGGTCCTTTTGTCTTCTTCGCATACTGGATATTTTCTTCAAGTTCATTAAAGTCATGGCCGTCGATCGGACCAAGATACGTGAAGCCCAGTTCCTCAAAGAACATACCGGAAACAAAGAGGTATTTAAGGCTGTCCTTCACTCTTTCTGCCGTACTGGCAAGCCTTCCGCCGACAGCAGGGATTCGTTTGAGGATGTATTCAAGTTCATCTTTCACCCAGTTGTATTTACCTGCGGTGCGCAATCTCCCGAGTACACTGTGCAGGGCGCCGACATTGGGAGCGATGGACATTTCATTATCATTCAACACAACGATCATGTCTTTCTTTTCATGACCGATATGATTCAATGCTTCCAGGGCCATTCCACCCGTCAGCGCGCCGTCTCCGATGACAGGGATGATGAATGATTTTTCTTTTTTCACATCGCGGGCAATGGCCATTCCCATGGCTGCAGAAAGGGATGTTGAGCTGTGGCCGGTCTCCCATACATCATGCTCGCTTTCATTCCTTTTGGGGAATCCGCACAGTCCTTTGTACTGTCTCAGTGTATCGAACTGACAGGCTCGCCCTGTCAGGATCTTATGTACATATGATTGATGCCCGACGTCCCAGAGAATTTTATCAACGGGGCTGTTAAAATGCTTATGAAGGGAAACAGTCAGTTCCACGACACCCAAGTTTGGACCAATATGACCCCCAGTTTTGGAAAGATTCCCGATTAAAAACTGGCGTATCTCTTGACTGAGCTCTTCTAATTGCTCATTACTCATCGACTTAAGAAAAGAAGGCTCCTTTATTGATAGTAAATCCATTGGGTCCACTCACTTTCATGACTATATAGTTTATTTCTCTGATTTTCGTTTTTTCTTCTTTTGGTCTTTTTTATCTTTTATGAGCACAATATGGAATCGATCCTCAATGAATTGAAGAACAGTCCCGACTCTAAATATTATATCCTTAGAATACGTAATGGCAAACGTTTTCCCCAGCGCTTTCCCGCCTACGGTCAAGGAGGCGATGATGCTTGTCAGCGTTACACTGACGATATATTCCTTGATGGAACCGCCTTCAAGCTGGAAGGAGACTGCTAATTGTATGATGACGATGGCTGAGGCTGTACCGCTTATGATCCCTGAAATATCACCGATGACATCATTACAGAAACTTGCAAAGCGGTCGGCATTCCTTACGATCCGGATTGAATACTTTGCACCGTACACTTTCTTTGCCGCCATTGCATGGAATGGTGTTTCATCCGCAGCTGTGGAGGCAATGCCCAGCATATCGAAAAAGATTCCTATACACACGATGATAAGAACCACGAATAATCCCGTACCCCACGGCACACCGTTAAGAACCATGTTGGATGTAACTGAAAAAATAGCCGCTAACACGAATGTGATAACGGCAATACTAATACTCCATTTTATTGAGTTTTTTAATGTATCATTCATTATCGTCTGCACACACCGTTTCTACTGTGTCTATTACGCATAAGTCCTATGTAGTTGGATGGTCATATATGAAGTAAAAATTGCAGCTTAGGTCCAGTAGGTTTTCCCAATCAGGTACCGGATGTTGCCATACCGGCGGTTTCCCTTTAAACCCGACTTAGCCGCGTCACCACAGGCTAGACTGGATTACCACTTAGTCCGCACTATAATCCTTCATATATGTCAAAGCGAACAGTCTAGGAGTTTTCCTCAACAACCCTTGACACAATCCTTAGCCTCTTTTGCAAAAAGGATTTCATATGGACGAAAAAGCACATATCAATGGCCAACTGATGTGTACTTTGTAACCATAATCCCCTCTCTCTTCACTCAAGGCAGGCTACGCTGCTAGTGATGGATCCCATCACAGTCGCAGGTTCATACTCTGTTCTCATTGCACATGCATTATGCCAGCGTAAGAAACAGAGCCTCCGCGGCTTGCGGGTCAACGCCCACATGCCATTGTGGATCGCCCTCAAGCCTTACTCCCAGATATGACCCAAAGCTGGGCGCCTCAAGCCAAGTCCAGGAACTTCATCGATGTGCCCTTTAGTGGATTTTTAGGCCCACCTTCAGGATTGGTAGGTTGACTAGAATACTGCACCACCCAAATGTTTATATCTGTATTATATCATATTTCAGGATTTCCTCAAACAATAACATCAATGATTGCGGTTTACAATCAAACGGGCAATTTGCTTAAGGAGTTTCGTATCCATGCTCAGCCCGTCAAGGGAATTCAGCGCTTCATCAAGATGAAATTGAAGTTTTTTCTTGGAGCCGTCTATGGTCAATAACCCTGGATAGGTACTTTTTTGTTTGGACTCATCACTTCCGGTCCGCTTACCGATCAACTCTTCTTCCCCTTCGATGTCCAGAATGTCATCCTGGATCTGAAATGCGAGCCCGATATGATGAGCAAAGCGTTCCAACCGTGCCTGTTCTTCCACTGAAGCCCCCGCGATAACAGCTCCCGCAAGCACACTGAATATCAATAATTTACCTGTTTTATGAACATGGATCGTTTCCAATTCCTCGACAGACAGCTTTTTATTTTCACCTTCAATATCAGCTACCTGCCCGCCCACCATGCCTTCAGGACCGGCACTTTGTGCCAGGAGACCAATCAATTTGACCTTTTGATCACTCGTAATAAGCGGATCTTCGGCAATGAGCCCGAAACTGTGTGTCAGAAGTCCGTCACCCGCAAGAATGGCCATCGCTTCCCCAAAAACTTTGTGGTTCGTCGGCTTCCCCCTTCTCAGATCATCGTCGTCCATTGAAGGGAGATCGTCGTGGATCAAAGAATATGTATGAATCATTTCGAGTGCAGCCGCTGTCTTCAATCCAAGCTCCGGGTCTTTTTTAAAACCCTCTATGACAGCCAGTAAAAGGACCGGCCTTATTCTTTTCCCGCCGGCTTCAAGAGAATAGACCATGGCTTCTTTTATCGTCGAAGGCATATTTTTGGTCTGTACATAGCCAACCATCGTTTCTTCTAGCTTTTGTTTATACTTTTGCTGGAATATGTCCAAATCAACATGAAGGCTCACCCACTAGTCCTCCTCTTTGATATCGAAGGATTTTTCACCTTCATCCGTGATCATTTTGGTCAACTGTTTTTCTGCGCTGTTGAGAGTATCATGGCAGTATTTAGAAAGTGCCATGCCTTTTTGATAAAACTGGAGTGCTTTTTCTAAAGGAACCTCTCCTTCCTCCAATTGCTCAACAATGCCTTCCAATTGCTCCATTGCCTCTTCAAATGACAAATCTTCTTTCGTCTTAGCCATTATTTTCCCGCTCCTTTACCGAGTCTACTTCGCACTGAATCGTTCCGTCTTGTACATCTATTTCGAGTTTATCACCTTTCGCCACCTGCCGGGAAGATTTAATCAGTTCCTTTCCCTCTCCATATACGAGACTGTACCCTCTATCCATTATTTTAAGTGGGCTGAGCGCATGTAAAGTTGTAATGACTGAGCCCAGGCGATGCCCTTTTTCTTTAAGGACAGCTTTAAACTGTTTTCCTACTTGTTCTTCCAGGAATTTTATCCGTTCCTCGTGAACCTTCAAGATCTGCGAAGGATGAACCCTCTGCAGCCGGGAATGCAGCCCTTCAACAGAATCCTTATGGTGCCTGACTTGGAGAGTGACCGTTTTTTGAAGCTGGTCTGTCAATCTGTCCACATGTTCCACCTTTTGCTGGTAGATGGTATGGGGATTCCTTAAGGCGTACGATTTTGAAAGACTGTTCAGCCGGCTGCGTTCACCCTCTATCTTCGTTTTGAACGATTTAATCATTCTCAATTTACGATTCATGATCCGTTCCAGCAGGTCATCAATGTGGGGAACGGCAAGCTCCCCTGCACCAGTCGGAGTCGGGGCACGCAAGTCTGCAACAAAATCGGCGATTGTAAAGTCCGTTTCATGACCCACAGCCGATATGACCGGTATTCTTGAATTCACGATCGCTTCGGCCACCACTTCTTCATTGAACGCCCACAGCTCTTCAATCGATCCCCCGCCGCGTCCGGCGATCAGCACATCGATCCCTCCATATTCATTGGCTTTTTCAATGGCTTCGGAAATCGAGGCGGCGGCCCGGTCACCCTGGACAAGCGCCGGGAAAATAAGGATTTCTCCTATCGGATACCTTCTTTTGATTGTTGTGATGATATCTCTTATTGCAGCACCTGTAGGAGAAGTGATGACCCCTATTTTCCCGGGAAACTTCGGAATCATCCTTTTTCTGCTGGGATCGAAATAACCCGCTTTATCAAGCTTTTCCTTTAATTGTTCGTAGGCCAGATAAAGTTCGCCGATCCCGTCAGGCTGCATTTCCTTTACATAAATTTGATATTGTCCGCCTGCCTCATAAACGGAAATGTCCCCGCGGATCAATACATTCATTCCGCTTTCAGGACGAAATTTAAGGGCTTGGTTATTGCTTGAAAACATGACCGAAAGGATTCTTGCCCTGTCATCTTTTAAAGTGAAATACATATGGCCGCTCGAATGCTGCTTGAAGTTCGAGATTTCCCCCCTTACAAAGAGATTGGATAAGTGAGGATCACGATCGAATTTCCTTTTTATGTATTTTGTAAGAGCCTGTACCGTCAAATAACGTGATTGTTCCTGTTCCATGTTAACCCGCCTTTTATAAGCCTATAAGTATATTCTGACACGTTTAATCCTGCAGGAATACATAAAGGGACAAGCTGATATGCCGTCCCTCATGAGTTGTTGTATATAGTGTACTATTTTTCATCTCTTTTGGCGATCTTCCAGCTGCCATCTTGCAGATTTCACTGTATTGTACAGAAGCATCGTGATGGTCATCGGACCGACTCCCCCGGGAACAGGTGTTATTTTACCTGCTGCTTCCCTGGCACTTTCGAAATCAACGTCGCCGCATAGGCGGCCTTCTTCATCCCGATTCATCCCTACATCGATGACCACAGCCCCTTTTTTAATATCTCCAGCACCGATAAACTTTGCTTTTCCGACAGCCGACACAAGAATATCCGCTTTTTTGGTGTAGTCGGTGAGATTGACTGTTTTGGAGTGGCAATACGTCACGGTTGCATCACGATTTAGAAACAATTGGCCTGCAGGCTTACCGACGATGTTGCTCCTGCCTAATATAACCACATGTTTTCCACTGATATCAATCTTTTCATACTCAAGCATCTTGATGATGCCAAGAGGGGTACACGAATAGAATGTATCCTGATTTGTAACCATCTTACCGATCGAGACCGGATGAAATCCATCCACATCCTTGGAAGGGGAAATGGTTTCAATGATGGTGATCGGATTTATGTGATGAGGCAGGGGAAGCTGGACCAGGATGCCGTGTATATGATCCATCCC
Organism: [Bacillus] enclensis; assembly: GCF_001456935.1. GTDB lineage: Bacteria > Bacillota > Bacilli > Bacillales > Bacillaceae_B > Rossellomorea > Rossellomorea enclensis. The sequence continues at coordinate 991,729 of NZ_KQ758482.1, forward strand.
ATTCAATTCCTCTATTTTATCCACCAGTTCTTCCTGTGTCAGCGATTCTTCAAACTGGTAAAGTTCGGAGTGAATCCCCAACTTGCTGCAAGCTTTCCTCTTCATTCTCACATAGGTGTGAGAGGCATGATTGTCCCCGACCAGAATGACGGCAAGTCCCGGAGTCACATCATGTGATTTTAATTCAGAGATTGTTTCTTGCAGCTGCTCACGATAATAATTTGCGATGAGCCTGCCATCGATAAGTTCAGCTGACATATCATCAGCCTCCTCTCATTGTTAAGATTGGCTTATCTTGGAAAGTACACCATTTACGAATTTACTGGATTGATCGTCGCCGAATGTTTTGGCAATTTCAACGGCTTCGTTTATAACGACTTTGTTCGGGACGTCTTCAACAAATAATAATTCATACGTACCGATTCTTAATATATTTCGATCTACCTTGGCAAGGCGGTCAAAAGACCATTTTTCTAAATTAGTCCTGATTTTTCCGTCAATCGTTTCCTGGTTTTTCACAAAACCGAATACAATATCCTTCAGGAATGCGTCCACTTCTTCCCCGTCGACCACATTCATCAGGGCTTCTTCGGGTTCCACATCACTCATATCTATTTGAAACAAAGCTTGTAGAGCTTTCTCACGGGCAACTCTTCTTTTCATATTTTCTAATTACTCCTTTAATCGTTTGTCAATTTTCATACCTTTGATAATAGCATAAACCGATACCTGTACGCACGTTTTTCTCACAACAAAAAAGAACGGCCCATAAAAAGGCCGTTCTCCCCTGCTGAATACATTTACATTTCTTCTTCGATTTCAGCTTCAATTGTCTGGTTCTCAAACTGTACTCCCACGATATGAACATTCACTTCATCTGCATCCAGCGCAGTCATGTTCAACAGGGCTTGGCGAATATTATCCTGGATCTTTTGAGCAACAGTCGGGATGGAAACGCCGAACTTCATGATGCAATATACATCAATGATGATCCCTTCTTCAGCAAGTTCCACCTTGACACCTTTGCCGTGGTTCTTCTTTCCAAGACGTTCGACTACACCTGTCGCGAAGCTTCCACGCATTTGAGATACGCCCTCCACCTCGGAAGCCGCGATTCCGGCAATGACTTCGATTACTTCAGGTGCGATTTCTATCTTCCCAAGTCCGTCTTTGCCTTGAGACATTTGTAAAAGGTTTTGATTTTCCGCCATATCAGGCACCTCCTAAAATTCACACTAGGATTTCATTACTTCATATTTTTCCAAGAACTTTGTATTGAACTCTCCACCTACAAACGTTTCATGTTCTAATAATTTCAAATGGAACGGGATGGTCGTATGCACCCCTTCTACAACAAATTCACTCAGAGCCCGTTTCATACGTGAGATCGTCTCTTCACGGGTCGCTCCATAAGTGATGACCTTCGCAATCATACTATCATAGTATGGAGGGATCATATAACCAGGATATGCAGCAGAATCCACTCTTACGCCAAGTCCGCCTGGAGGAAGATACATTTCTATCCTTCCCGCTGACGGCATGAAATTCTTTTCAGGATTCTCCGCGTTGATCCGGCACTCCATCGCCCATCCGGTGAACGTAACTTCTTCCTGGGATAGGGAAAGTTTCTCATTCGATGCAACTTTGATCTGTTCCTTGATCAAATCCACCCCTGTAACCTGTTCAGTCACAGGATGCTCCACCTGGATACGTGTATTCATCTCCATAAAATAAAATGACTGATTGTTGTAGTCATATATAAATTCTACCGTGCCTGCCCCGGTGTAATCAACCGCTTTGGCGGCTTTTACTGCGGCCTCACCCATTTGGGCACGGATTTCTTCATTCAGTGCGGGTGAAGGTGTTTCTTCGATCAATTTTTGAAGACGGCGCTGAATGGTACAATCACGTTCCCCAAGGTGGATCACGTTCCCGAAGTTGTCGGCAAGTACCTGTATTTCAACGTGTCTGAAGTCTTCGATGAATTTTTCAATATAAACACCCGGATTTCCAAATGCCGTCATGGCTTCCTGCTGGGTGATATTCACACCCTTCACAAGATCTTCCTCTGTCTTCGCAACGCGGATCCCCTTACCGCCGCCGCCTGCAGTGGCTTTGATGATAACGGGATATCCCATTGAATCCGCCAGTTTCACCGCTTCATCAGCGTCTTTTACGATTCCTTTTGAACCCGGTACGATCGGCACTCCCGCTTCACGCATCGTTTCGCGCGCAACATCCTTTGTCCCCATTTTTGAAATGGCTTCAGGTGAAGGTCCGATGAATGTAATATTGCATTCGCGGCACAGTTCTGCAAAGTCTGAGTTCTCTGCCAGGAAGCCGTATCCCGGATGGATCCCGTCACAGTCCGTCAGTTTTGCCACGGAAATGATATTCGTGAAATTCAGGTAACTGTCCTTTGAAGCCGTCGGCCCTATGCAGTATGCTTCATCGGCAAGCTGGACGTGCAAGGCTTCTTTATCGGCTTCTGAATAGACAGCCACACTTTCTATATTCAATTCGCGGCAGGCACGGATGATCCTGACCGCTATTTCTCCTCTATTGGCAACCAATACCTTGTTTATCATAACGTTTATCGCTCCTTATTCAGGTTTGACTAAGAATAACGGCTGTCCATATTCAACAAGTTGACCGTCTTTCACCAAGATCTCAACAATTTCGCCTTTTACTTCGGCTTCGATTTCGTTGAACAGCTTCATCGCTTCAACGATGCAGACAACACTGCTGTCATCCACTTTTGATCCGACTTTCACATATGCATCGGAATCAGGTGATGAAGATGCATAGAACGTCCCTACCATCGGAGACGTGATTTTATGTAGGTTTGCATCATCCGCACTTGCAGCTTCGGATTTCTTCTCTTCTGCAGGTGCAGGAGCCGCCGCTTCTGTTTGAACAGGGGCAGGTGCTTGCTGTACCGCCTGCTGAGCAGGCTGGCTCACTTCTGCCTGGACAATCCCCGCTCCTTGTGCAGAACCGGTGTTTTTCTTCAGTTCGATTTTTGAACCTTCATGCTCATATGAAAACTCGTCCACGCTTGAGTTATCGACAAGCTTTATTATTTCACGGATTTCTTGAATTTTTAACACTTTGGACACCCCTCTTATAGTTTAAAAGATTATGACTAGCTACTAATATCATACGATAATACCTCGTATAAATTCAATATGTGTTTCGAGCTATTCTCTAAAGCGCATACATGCTCCTTTATTATCTTATCTCTTTTTTTCAAAAAAATAAAATAATAGGGGCAGAATTTTGTCAAAATGCGCCTGACTGCAAAAAAAAGAACGATCCATTCATCAGGATCGTCCTTTTCGATTATTAATTTGTAGGCTGGAATTCCACTGCCACCGGTTTTACGTTCCCTACTTCGCTCATGACGAGTCGGATGATTTCGTTGGCATTTGCCTTTGTATGTTCTTTATCTGTTTTGACGGTGATGCGGATGCTGTCTCCATTGGCCCTGACAAGCGCATCGTCGTAACCGATCGTTTTGATCGTTGTTTCCAGTACCGATTCAGTCATGGCCAATTCTCGGAGATTTTCCATCTGTTCGTAGGCTGCACTCTTCTCTTCCGCTGACAATTCAGGATCGCCGACTTTCGCTTCAAGTTCTTCACGGAGCTGCGCACGCTGGTCTTCCACTTCCATTCTCATCGCTTCGAACACTTCATTGCCGGCAGAGTCTGTGACGACTTCAACATCACCATTTGCCGCTGTTTCTTTGTTATCTGCCGCTTTCTTGCCGCCTTCGTTCTGCTCCGCCGCCATGTCCGTTACCTGCTGTGTAGGTGAAGTGATGTAATAAACGGATAGGACGATCACAAGACTCAACATCGTTAAAAGCCATACTGTTTGTTTTTTTAATAACATCTATTATTTCCCCCTTAATCTTTAGGTTGGACCGATACCCTGTGAACCGGGACATCCAGTACGCGGGTAACAGCTTCCAATATCATTTTTTTGATTTGTATATTATCGGCTCCCTTTGCTACCACAAGGACGCCGCTGACTTTAGGTTTTCTCGTTTCACTGATGACCGGGACTTCTTTATCCCCGTCCTGGATCACGACCATCTGTTCTTCGCTTGATTTTTCTTCTATCGACCGTTTTCCGCCCTCTTTGTCTTCCTCATTCGTATGCTGAGACTGCTTGCTTTCTTTTTTTTCGTACACTTTTTGTTCAGAGGATTGAACATTGACGACGACGAGGGCTTCGCTGACCCCTGTTATTTGATCGAGTGCTTCTTTCAGCTGGTTTTCATATTGGTCTTCATAGCTCCGCATCGATGAATCATCCTTATGATCCTTGCCGAATGCAGATACGTTTTCTGCCCCTTCTTCCTGGAGGGTCTTGTCTACCGCAATGCTGGGCTCTTTCTTCCAAAGATCACTGATCAGCATGAAAGCGACCCCGAGCAGCAGGACAATCAGGAAGTACTGAATTTTTTTTCCTTTTTTATGTTCTGGAGGTGTTTGTGCATTTTCCTTTGACAGCCATTCTTTTATCAGAGTTATGGGTCCTTTGCTAAAGTTCATTGTCGCTTCAAGTCCCCCCTTCGGCTATGATTATTTTTTCGGGTGAAAGGTTCCACTTTTCTGCTAGTAAGGAGGTCACCAGGGACATATTCTCAACTGTCTTTTCCGGTCTCGTCTTATCTCCTGTATCGATCTCCACATGCCGGACGGCTTCAATGGCCTGTTCCTCTTTTTTTTCTGAGAGATAGACCGTCACTTCCGTGATGCTGTCTGGGATGTTTTCCAAATCAGATGCAGCAATATTTACCTTATTAATGACTTTTCCGCTCTTCTCCATCAACTCCTTTTCAGCTTCTTGTTTCATTTGGACAGCCATCTGTTCTAAAATATATGCACGTTGTGAGGCTTGTATTTCTTTTTTCTTCATTTCTATTAAATTTTCTACGGAATTATTCTGAGAAGTACCGCTAATCCGAAAGGAATCTATGACTGTATCAACATCCGAGGTCAGCAGCTTCAGTAGTGGAGTGAGGATGATCGTAATCAGCAACAATCCTGTCACGATCTTGACGTACTTCTGCATACTGGAGCTCGGAAGAAGCATATCGATGACGGTTGCCAACAATACGAAAACGATTATATTGGTGATCCATTCAGTCAGGAATGACATCTAAGCTCCCCCTTCATCGAACCATCATGGTTATATTTCCGGCTGCAATGATGACGGTAATGCTCAAGAAGAACATGAATGAGACTATGGCCAGCGCCGCAAATACATAAATTACACTCTTTGCGATCGTATCCAGACAATCGATGACCGGACCGCCCCCGAGCGGCTGTAGCAGTGCGGCCGCCAGTTTATAAATAAAGGCGATCATCAGGATTTTAATGGCGGGAAATGCCGCAATGATCAGCACGATTGCAACACCTGCTATCCCGACCGTATTTTTTAGAAGTACGGATGCGCTGATGACTGTATCGGCGGCATCAGTAAACATTCTTCCGATGACAGGGACAAAGTTGCCGGTTATGAATTTAGCGGTACGGATCGTGATTCCGTCGGTGACGGCCGCGGTTGCACCCTGCACAGAGATGACGCCGAGGAATACCGTCATGAAGACCCCGAGCAGGCCGATGCTCCATGTGCGCAGTAAGTTGGCAAGCTGTGTCACTTTATAATGCGGCGAGAGTGTGCTGACTATGCTCAATAGTGCGGAAAGGAATAAAAGCGGCAGAACGACATTCTGTATCAGCAGGCCGCTTGTGTTCATCAGAAAAAGGATGACCGGATGGAAGAATGCGGCTGATACTACCCCTCCGGAAGCGGCGATCAATGCAAGCAGCAGGGGAATGAGGGCGATGATGAAATTAATCATCGTCGAAATCGCTTCCTGCGTATAATCAATCGCGACGTGAAAGCTGTTCAAGGCGATGATGATCAGCACCATGAAGATGATTCCGTATGCGACCTTGCTTACATTACCTCCTTCAAAGGCGTTTTGGAGCGATTGGAGGAACATGCTCAGGATCGTGAGAAGTATCAATGTCCCCAACAGCTTTCCATTCATCACCAGTTCTTGGAACGCAAACTTCAATACACCGCTGAACCAGGCTTTCATTGAAAATTCTTTCTCCCCCTGGATGAAGTCCATCAGGCTCCCTTTTTGACTCTCGGGGAGATATCCGCCATATTCATCCACGATGCTTGTCCAAAAGCTTTTCAGTTCGTCTATGCCCAGATCATCGAGCTGCTGGGTCACGACCCCTTCCTGAAAACCTGGATTCCCCTCTTCACTGCTGCCTTCAGCCTGTACAGCGTAAGGACCCAGGATGAATAAAAGCAATGCGATGACGAGTGTTCGATAGTATTGCTGCAATTTTTTCCACCTCTTTCATCTTCAATCATCCGGTCGGAATCATGTTGATGATCGTTTCTATGATTACTGTCAGAATCGGTACGGCCATTGCCAAGATCAATATCTTGCCAGCGAGCTCCACCTTGGCAGCAATCGCCCCCTGGCCTGCATCCTTTGTAATATGGGAAGCGAATTCGGCTATATAAGCGATGCCTATGATCTTCAGGATCGTTTCAACATAGACAAGGTTCACGTTGGCATTTGCCGCGAGCTTCTCAAGCATATGAATGATGGTATAAATCTGATCGATCAAAAAAAGGAATATAGAGCAGCCGACGAATACGATGAGCAAAAATGCAAAGTTAGGCTTTTGTTCTTTTACGATCAGCGCAAGAAAGGTGGATACAAGTGCGATACCGACGATTTGAATGATCTCAATCGCAGACTCCCCCTTTACCCTTGAAATAGAAAGACCGATTTTATTTTCTGGAATAAGTCATCCACGATGGAAGCAACCATGAACAGAATATAGATAAATCCGAAAAGCGTGACCCATTGTGCGTATTCTTTTTTTCCCACCTGGTCCAAGATGGTGTGCAAGAAGGCGACGACTATTCCCACCCCTGCAATTTTAAATATGATATCCACATCGATTCCCATAATTTTCCCTCCTGCTTTTCTTTTTCGCACATTGCGGGTCATCCCGGCTTATCAAATGTTTGCTGCGATAAATTAAAGCAGCAGGATGATCAGAAGAAGGCCCGATAAAAATCCCAGGCTTTTTGTCATTTTTTCATATTTTCTTTGTCTTTCCACCGCTTCGGTCTCTTCACGTTCCAAATGCTTCAAAGCGAGATGGATATGCTTCTGCTGGGTGACCAGATCATGTTTTCCGAGGTTTTCCCCGAACTGTTTCATAATTTCATATTCTCCCGTTTTGAAAGCCGTCAATTTCCACACTTCTTCAAGGCTGTCTTCCCAGGCTTTCTTGACTGATATCTCCTGTGCGGTCAATTTTTTTGAGAAACCTTCAAAAAACCACGAAACCGGTTTTTGAAGCTGTTTGGATATTTTTCTGGCCGCTTCATGGAGCGGGGTATGGCTGTAGGTTATTTCCGCTTCAAGAGATTGCAGGGCAACTTTAAGCAGTCTTAACTGCCTTGGTCTTTCTGTAAGATACTTGGATACTTCAAAACCCGCCCACGATGTAGAAAGAAGAATAAAGATTGCTCCTATAATTTTTATCATTCATGTCACACCCACTTTATTCAAAAGAGATTCTCCATGCTCATTCAAGACTTTTGATACTTGTCCAGGGTCTGTATCTCTATTAAGCTCAATGAATCTTTCAATACTCTGCATACCGATGATTTCTTTGATGACAGGTCTCTTTTTCACTTCCTCAAACGAAGCTCCATGAATGGTCATCATTAAAGTAATGCCTGCATTTACTGCTTCCTGTATGGCCTCTCCGTCTTCCGCGCGCCCAATTTCATCGACAATCAAAACATCCGGACTCATGGAACGGATGAGCATCATCATTCCTTCTGCTTTGGGGCATGCGTCAAGGACATCGACCCTCGGACCGAATAAAAGTTGGGGAACCCCATTTACACAGCCCGCTATTTCAGATCGTTCATCCACGATCCCCACTTTATATGGAGGGATCTTTTTATGAGGATCACCTGTTGATATGATCCGCGCAAGATCTCTTAACAGTGTGGTTTTTCCCGTCTGCGGTGAACCGATGATCATTGTTTGCTTCCAGCTTCCGTCATACACGAACGGAAGCAGCGGGTCTGCAATCCCGATTTTCTGTCTGGCAATACGGATATTAAAAGAGGCCAGGTGACGTATCCCTTTTACGGCTCCGCCTTCTAGTATGACTTTTCCGGCAAGCCCCACACGGTGTCCACCATCAATTGTGATGTAGCCTCTTTTGAGCTCTTCCTCGAGTGTATAAAAAGAATGATGCGAAAGTTTATTGATCAGCTGTTCAGAGTCTTCAAGTGTGACGTTGTAAGGAAGAAAGAAGGGTTTCCCCCTTGCCGTGACTTCCAATACTCTGTTAGTACGGACTCTGATTTCTTCGGCTGTATCCAGTATGTCTTGTGGAAGGGAAAGGATTTTTTCGGAAATGGTGCTGGGTAGCAGGGCTAGAACTTCTTGCATGAATGTACCTCCTAATCTTTTTCCACCGGGCTTTTCGGTTGAGTTTTCCCATACCGGCGTACAAGCCCCCAGATAATACAATGTATTCTTTGAAAGTAAGAATATGACTCATCCTGGAGAGAATAGCGATTGGGAAGTGGATTGAAGCATCAGTTTTAGAATAAATTGGTGGATTGAAGCTATTTGCAGGGGTATTTTATTTTAGTTTGCGGACCGGGGCTTTTTTAAAGGAACCTTATAAAGTGAAATAGGGAATAGGTGCATGTAAAATTGGAATCGAAATGGGAAATGTTTCGGAATCGGGGCATAATCTTCGAAATACAGTCGATAATCTTTTAATTTTCACCTATATTCTTCGAATTTCCCCAATTATTCTTTTATTTCTCCGGATAATTCCACCACTTACCAATTTTAACCACTAAACCACAGCAAAAAAGCATGGCTGCACACCACCATGAGAGCATGCTTTTTCCACTATATCTCGCTGCTGCATTACGGGAATAAAGCAATAACGATCAAAAAAAACAGAAAAAGCCTGGACAGAGTTTGATCTGTCCAGGCTTCTGGTTTTTGTTTTTCGATATGGGTTTATCCTCGTGACACGTATGTCCCGTCCGTTGAATTAATAACGAGCACATCTCCTTCGTTCACGAAGAACGGTACGTTTACAACAAGCCCGGTTTCTACTGTGGCAGGCTTTGAACCGCCTGAAGCTGTGTCTCCTTTGATACCGGGTTCAGTTTCCGTTACCGTCAGTTCAACTGTGTTCGGAAGCTCGACTCCAAGAGTCTCCCCTTCATACATCATGATTTGAACTTCCATATTTTCCTTGAGGAATTTCAATTCATATTCTATGGATGCTGCAGGTAATTCGATTTGTTCGTAACTTTCATTATCCATGAATACGTGCATGTCACCATTAGCATACAAGTATTGCATCCTGCGGTTGTCGATTTGGGCTTTCGCCACTTTTTCACCTGCACGGAAAGTCTTTTCCTGCACTGCTCCGGTACGCAGGTTGCGAAGTTTTGAGCGTACGAATGCCGCTCCTTTTCCCGGTTTAACATGTTGGAAATCCATAACTCTCCAAATGCCGTTATCCACTTCGATCGTTAAACCTGTACGAAAATCATTTACTGAAATCATGTTTGTTCCTCCTATTGTCAATTAGACCTCTTTCAAGGACTAAAATGGTAGAATGATTAGATCTTTAGTTGAGTGTGTCAATGTTTCATTGGAATCCTCAGTGATGAGCGTATCATCTTCAATACGTACACCGCCGACCCCAGGTACATACACTCCCGGTTCAACCGTTACAATCATGCCAGGCTCAAGTACTGCTTCGGAACGGGAGGAAAGACCAGGTCCCTCATGAACTTCAAGACCGATTCCATGTCCCAGCGAATGTCCAAAGCACTCACCATAACCTTTTTCTGTTATGTAATCGCGTGCAATCGCATCTGCTTCTTTACCTGTCATGCCCGGCTTGATTTTCTCCATGGCCAGAAGCTGCGATTGAAGGACGACATCATAAATCTCCTTCAGTTTTTCACTCGGTTCACCTACGGCCAGGGTACGCGTCATGTCAGAACAATATCCTTTATAGTATGCACCATAATCCAATGTAACAAAATCACCTTTTTCAATGACTTTATCGCTTGCTACACCGTGCGGAAGTGCTGATCGGTTCCCAGAAGCCACGATTGTATCAAACGATGAAGAAACAGCACCGGCTTTTCTCATAAAGAACTCCAGCTCATTTGACACTTCCAGCTCCGTTACACCCGGTTTGATGAAATCCAATATATGCTTGAATGCTGCATCCGCAATGTCCGCCGCATCCTTAATTATCTTAAGCTCTTCAGGTGTCTTAATCAAGCGTAACTTTTCAATCGTACCCGCGACAGGTACAAGTTCGGCTTCCAGCACTTTCCGGTAACCCTCGAATGCACTGTAAGTCATATAATTTTTTTCAAAACCGAGCTTGTTTATTCCTAACTTAGAGACTTGTTTAGCGACTTCTTCCTGGATGGGACCTGTGTGCTGGACAATTTCATAATCAGCAGCCTGTTCCGCAGCCTGTTCCGTGTATCGGAAATCTGTTATGAAAAGAGCCTTTTCGCATGATATCAGAACAACACCTGCAGATCCAGTAAAGTTCGTCATGTAACGGCGGTTGTATGGGCTCGTGATCAGCATCCCGTCTATACCGCTTTCAGAAAATGTATTGCGCAATCGATCAATTTTCATCCCCTTGCACTCTCCCTTTTATGTAATGAATAATTGCCTCCAAGGCCAGTTCATACCCATGCAGTCCCAGTCCGACGATCTGCCCGATTGTTTCGGCGGCAATGACGGAATGATGCCTGAAATTTTCACGCTGATGGATATTGGAAATGTGGACTTCAATGACAGGTACTGACACAGAAGCCACTCCATCTCTCAAAGCATATGAGTAATGTGTAAAGGCACCCGGATTCAAAATGATACCGGCGACCCCTTCATCCTCAGCTTCATGGATATAATCAATCATTTCCCCTTCATGGTTCGATTGAGCGGAAAGTAACTGCCAGCCTTTTTCCTCAGCTTTTTCCTTCAGATTTGTTTCCAGTTCCTGAAGTGTGGTGTGACCATAGATTTCGGGTTCCCTTTTTCCTAACCGGTTTAGGTTAGGTCCGTTTAATAATAAGATTTTTTTCATAGATAACCCCTAAAAAAAAGAATGTTCAACATGAACATTCTAACATAAACCTATTCCATCTACCTACTAAATTATCTGATAATAGGACGTTAACGAGCCATTTCCCCTGACTTTTGCTTTTGTTCCTCATGTCTCAGCTCATTCTCCTCATATGATATCGAATATCCGATAAAGACCCCGTACAGGATGTAGATGCAAAGGGATGTGATCAACGTATGATAATCGATTGCTGCAAATGATTTTATGCTCGGGAAAAGAGGTCTTAACAGCAGGAAGACGGTAAAAAAGAGTACAATCCCATAACCTGCTCCCACCCACATTGATTTGAACTTTCTGAGTACACCATAATAGACCAGGGCTACACCGATAGAGATGATTCCATAGGCCAGTATAGATAAAATGATGCCTATCCATCTTTCCCTCCAGTCACCGACTGCCCAGGGTTCGAAGATAATATTTGGTTCGAGTTTGGTAAAGGAAAAATAATAACAAAGATAGGCAATTGAACTCCATATCAAACCGCCTATAAACCCGGTCAACATGACCATTCCTATAAACGACATCGGCTTTTCACTTTGATTTTGTTCCAGTGCGGGATTGGTTTGATCACCTTTCACTTTTTCAGCCTGATTATTTTGTTCGGACATCCAGAACACCTCCGTTCATAGTATGTCCCATTCCTTCAAACATTTGCATAAAATTCCTTTTAAGCTGATTTCATTTTTTCGACTTCGCAGTCTGGCTCTTTTTGAGAATTTTTAGTAAAATAAAGAATAAGGACCATCCCCCATCTCATGGAATATGGTCGAACTTTCAAAGGTTTAATGAGCGGTGATTACGTGAATAAGTATACTATCACACCAGTACCCCTCATATGAAAATCTACCCAAATTGACGATTAAAATGAATAAATATTGTCTACAATACTAATATAAAGGATTAAGAATCATTGAATCATAAGGAGGTGGCTTTGTTGAACGCTCGGAATATCCTGGTTTTCACCTTATTATTTTTAGCGATTTTAGGATTGGGATCCTGGCTGATCGAAAATCCCCTTGGACTTCTGCGTAACATTCTGGTCACGGCCGCCGTCATCGGAATCATTTTCTTTATTTACCGGAAATGGTTCAGCAAGAGAAGCAGCGCAGGCAGCAGCGAACAAAGAGCGTTTCTTAAAGCAGCCAAACAATCAAAAAAGAGATTAAAGAAAAAATCGACTACCGCAAAGTCCCATAGACCGACTGTTTCCCAGCTTTCAAAAAAACGTTCCCACCGAAAAAAATCCAGTGCGAACTTAACGGTCATTGAAGGAAAAAAGAATAAAAAAAACAATCGGGCATCTTTTTAAAATCGATGCCCGATTGTTTTTTTTCAAAAGGTCCATTGTTTCAGGAAAAGCTCTCCTTTGTACTTTCCCGTTTCAAATAATTCACTCTTTCCTTCATTGGATAACTCAAATTCCGTGGTCTGCACGCCCTCTGTCGGGATAAAAATAACATTTTTCTCATGCTTCCTGGAAATATATCTTGAATCATGCGCATCTTTCATCGTCTGAAACAGAGCACTGTAGAGGTCAATTGCATTATTGATTTTTTTCTTTGGACGCTGGAGGTAATTATGACTCAGCTTCACCCCTATGACAGGGCGGGTCTTTTTAATATTCTCCCTGTCAAACAGCCACATTGGAAAATTACTGAGCACCCCACCGTCCACAAATAGACTGGTGCCCTCGAGCGACCGGAGCTTTACAGGTTCAAAAAAGTACGGCAGACTTGCGCTCATCCTGACTGCCCTTGCAACCGGAAATGTCTGCGGGGCAATGCCGTATTTCTCAAGATCATCCGGCAATACAAGAAGCCTCCCATTCGATAAATCGGAAGCAATGACCCTGAGCGATTTTTCCGGAAGGTCTGCAAATGTATAAATCCCCCTTGCTTTAAGCTTTTGCTCGATCCAGTTTTCAAGAGCCGCTCCTTTATATAATCCCAGCCGGTAATAGATCCTGAACCACTTGATAAAAGGCAGGGAGATGAGTGCATTTGAGTCCAATAATTTCTTGATATCCATCTCTTCCATTATATTTTTCATCTCTGTGCTCTTATATCCTGCCGCAATAAATGCAGCAATGATCGCGCCTGCACTTGTTCCCGCCACTCTCTTTAACTGTAACCCTCTTTCTTCGATTGCCTGGCAGGCACCTATCAAGGCGAGCCCTTTAACCCCTCCGCCGGAAAACACTCCATCTATTTCCAAAGGCGCCCCTCCTTCAAAGCTGTATATAGTATATTTTTAAGTGAGGAATGCGCCATTTAGAACCTTTAATGCTCCTGGGGAATCGGTCATACACATAAAAAAGGAGAGGGAAAATCCCCTCTCCAGTTCGAACATATTCTTACAGACCGCATTTCAACTGTGCACCGCAATTGGTACAGGTATTGCAGCCGCCCATGTCCTTGACGGTACCTTTCCGGCATACCGGACAAGTATTTCCGACTTCAGAGCCGATCGTCACGTCAGTCGAGCGCACATCCTGAATCGTGTCCAGAAGTACAATCGGTTTGCTTTGGGTTTTCACTTCTTCTTGGACTTCTTCTTCGTCAAAGCTGTTCTCTTCTGCTTTCAGCGTTAGGACCTGCGAGTCACGGCTTCCGTCAACGTAAACAGTACCGCCTTTCGCACCGCCTTTGTACAGTCTTTCATACACTTTCTGTACTTCTTCCACTGTATATCCTCTTGGTGCATTTACCGTTTTGGAAATGGAGCTGTCGATCCAGTTCTGAATGACGCACTGAACATCGGCATGCGCTTCCGGTGCGAGATTCATCGAAGAAATGAACCATTCAGGGAGGTCATTTGCATCCGCTTCAGGATTGCGTTTCAGGTAATCCTCCACGATATCCGCTTTCACTTCAATGAATTTACCTAGGCGCCCGCTTCTGTAATACGTGAAGGAGAAGTACGGTTCAAGCCCGGTCGATACCCCGACCATCGTTCCGGTTGATCCTGTAGGGGCAACCGTCAATAAATGGGAGTTTCGGATACCGTGCTCAAGGATGTTTCCTCGTACATCTTCAGGCATCTTTTGCATGAACCCAGTATTGATGAAGGCTTTTCTCAGCCTTTCAGTCTCTTCTTCTGTTTCCCCTGTAAGGAACGGGAAGCTTCCTTTTTCCTTGGAAAGTTCCACGGAAGCACGGTAAGCCGTGGTCGCGATGACCTCGAACACTTCATCCACAAGCTTGTTTCCTGCTTCAGATCCATACTCTTTTTCACAATAGATCAGAAGGTCTGCAAGACCCATGACGCCAAGGCCGACGCGGCGTTCACCGAGTGCCTGTTTCTTATTTTCTTCCAGGAAGTAAGGCGTTGCATCGATGACGTTATCCTGCATACGCACGCCGACTTCAACGGTTTGCTTCAATTTTTCAAAATCCACTTTCTTTGTATCCTTGTCTGCGAAACGGGCCAAATTGACGGCTGCCAGGTTGCAGACTGAAAATGGTGCGAGGGGTTGTTCCCCACATGGGTTTGTTGCAACAACTTTCTGACCGTATGCTTTTGCGTTGGTCATATCGTTCGCATTATCAATAAAGAAGATTCCCGGTTCTGCAGAGTATGTTGCACAAACATTAACCAGGTTCCAAAGTTCTTTCGCCTTGATTTTTTTGTATGTCCTTACCTTGTAGCCAAGCTTTTCCCATTCTCGGACATCTCCGACTTCATGCCAATTTTCGTTATAATACTTCATCTGGTCGGCATCATAACTCTCTACATCAGGGAAGCGCAGTTCATATTCTTCGTCTTTTTCGACCGCATCCATGAAATCGCTTGTCAGGCAGACAGAGATGTTGGCGCCTGTCAGGAATTCCGGGTTGTGTACACTGTATGTACCGCCCGTCCGGAGCTTTTCCTCGGCATTCTTGATGATCTTCTCGTCGAATCCGCCGTAGCCCGGAATCTGTTTATAGTTGATGATTCCCTGATACATCGCCTCTTCCTGCTCTGTCAGAGGAGTGAATTTCAATTTATCTTCTGCTGCCTTCTTGATATTCTCATCTTCTGTATTTTCAAGCAGATAGCGCAGGATGCGCGGATTCTGCATTTTAGAGATGATGAATTCAATGATGTCAGGATGCCAATCTGAAAGCATGATCATTTGAGCCAATTCGTTTCACTAGTTCGCTACACCAGTTCTCTATGTCACCATAGAGTTCAGACCATATCTTACATTCAAATGTTGAATGTCCTCGCACTTCGGAACCGCTTGGCCCCTACTCTACTCCCTTCCGCTTTTACACGTGGTTTCGATGGTCGTTGAACCTTCTCCTAATTAGGAGCTTGGCTGCTGATTGTCTTTATCCACTTATTGTTTTTAAGCATTCACGCTCACCGTTTCCAGTCACGTTGTAGCCAATAAGTCATAAAAGAGTTTCCAGCAATTCACGAGGTTTATTTATAGACGAGGCACTTAAGCTGCTTTACCACGTCTTGATCCGCCCTGCTCGACCAAGTGAGTCAGTTTCGCGATGTCATCCAGCCAGGACACGGATCCCGAGGATTTACCATTAACTCCTTTTGCCAGCGTGTTGCGCGGTCTTAGAGTCGATCCATTTGTTCCGACACCTCCGCCGCGGCTCATGATTTCCATTACCTGCTTGCGGTGCTCGGAGATCCCTTCACGCGAATCTTCTACGAACGGCATCACGTAACAGTTGAAATAAGTTACGTCCGTCCCTGCACCCGCTCCGTACAAAACACGTCCTGCAGGTACGAAATGCAAGTTGACGAGCTCATGATAAAACTTTTCAAACCATTCTTGTCTCTTTTCAGGGGTTTTTTCTACTTCGGCCAAGCCTGTTGCGTTTCGCTTTGCAATTTGTTCATAGTAGACTTCCAATGGTTTCTCAATGACATCCAGTGTACGAGTCACTACGCCCGTTTCAATTTCATGCGGTTTATCGATCGCACTTCTGTATTCCTCTTCGATCCAGACATCCGCTTTTTTGTTTTCCCAATCAATGGCTGTAATGTACCCAAGGCCCCTTGCAGGGAACTTAGGATCCTCTTTGATTGTCAGTACGACAAAATCGCCTTCTGAGAGAGTGATCTTTTCAGTATCTTTGAAAGAATAACGGTCAATCATTACCAAGCGGGATACACCTTTGTGAGTGGTTTTCATATCCGGGGTGATAGGATGCACTTGAGGAAACAATCCAATATCCTGATTCAATCTTTCCTTGTTCAATTTCATCGTTTTTTTCGACGCAACAGTCATATAGACAGCTCCTTCTACCATAAATGTTTCTTTTATTTTGTTTTAGCTTGTTTTCTATTTGCAATTAATACGTTATCATATGCTTATTTTAAAATCAATAAATAAACACAATATATGGTGTATAATATATTTTTCGACACACCATATATTGTGTTGCGGACAGAAAATTATTTTTTTGTCAAACGACTAAAAAGCAGAAAATAATAGGAAAACGCAGAATCCCATAGATAATATTCCTAATT
Organism: [Bacillus] enclensis; assembly: GCF_001456935.1. Taxonomy (GTDB): domain Bacteria; phylum Bacillota; class Bacilli; order Bacillales; family Bacillaceae_B; genus Rossellomorea; species Rossellomorea enclensis. The sequence goes on from NZ_KQ758482.1 coordinate 1,008,477, forward strand.
CAGGCGGTAATCTATTAATTTGGGAGTTGCCAAACTTTCATTTTCAGAAATAGTTGGTAAAACAGGAAAAAAGCGACACGCATCGCTTTTTTCTATCAAAAAATTTTCATCGTTTAAAATTCCACTCATCGGATTCATATCGGGTTTTTGCCAGATTCTCAACATATTGTGTTTCTTCTTCAGAAAGCACATATGGTTCAAGATTGATATCGAGTCCCTCTTCGAATCCTTTCTTAAAAGCGTCTTTTGCCATATCCATCGTGATTCTTTCAGACGAGATCTCATTCATGGCAACGGCTTTGTTTTTGAACGCTCTTTGCATACGCTCTTTTACCCTGTCGGAAGGATACTTAAACAGACTGAACAGTTTATCTTCGTCAAGATCAAGTAGGATGGACCCGTGCTGGAGGATGACCCCTTTTTGGCGAGTCTGAGCGCTGCCTGCCACCTTCCGGCCCTCCACGACAAGTTCGTACCAGCTCGGTGCATCGAAGCAAACCGCAGAACGGGGGTTTTTCAATCCTTCCCTTTCTTCAGCCGTCTTCGGGACCGCAAAGTATGCTTCAAGACCAAGCGCCTGGAATCCCTTTAATATTCCTTCTGAAATAACCCTGTAAGCTTCAGTGACAGTCTTCGGCATTTCAGGGTGCTCCTCGGACACAATGACACTGTATGTGAGTTCCTCATCGTGAAGGACTCCCCTTCCTCCCGTTGGCCTTCTCACAAAGCCCAGCCCGTGCTCCCTGACGGCTTCCATATTGATTTCTTTCTCAACTTTCTGGAAGTATCCTACAGAAAGTGTCGCCGGATCCCATCCATAAAAACGGATCGTCGGCGGGATTTTCCCTTCACTATGCCAATCCAGGAGCGCCTCATCGAGCGCCATATTGAAGGAAGGCGAACAATTGCCTGAATCGATGAATCTCCACGTTTCTTTTGACATTCGACATACCTCTTTTACTTTAGCTTCATTCTTTTACACCAGGCCGGTATTCAGGCCATTTTTGGATAAAAGGTTTTAATGTGTTTTCCTATGTATTAATCCGTTACTAGTCTACCAAATCCTTTTCCAAAAACAAAGGAAAACAGATTGGTAAGTCTTTGCTGTGAATAGTAAATTTCTTTTGATTCTCTGGGCGATGATGAATATAATAGTAGATAGTGCATTGGAAGAAAGGAGCATGAAAGCAAGATGGATGGTTTATTTATACTATTAGTCGTACTTGGAGCAATCATTGCGTATTCCCTGTTTACGTACTTCAATCAAAAAAGAGTGGTCAACACATTGTCAGAGGAAGAGTTCAAAGCAGGTTACAGAAAAGCCCAGCTGATCGATGTGCGCGAAAACAACGAATATAACAACGGACATATTCTTGGTGCCCGCAATATCCCTCTTTCACAGATGAAAATGAGACAAAAAGAAATCCGCAATGATCAGCCTGTTTACCTGTACTGCCAGAGCGGAATGAGAAGTGCCCGTGCAGCACAGATGCTTCACCGCAAAGGCTACCGCAATCTTCACCACCTGCAAGGCGGCTTTAAAAAGTGGACAGGTAAAGTTAAGCATAAAAAATAAAAAACTCGAGTCTCCTGCCGCAGGAGCTCGACAAGCATAAAACGAGACCCCCAAAAAGGCGTACTTTGCCTTTGGGGGTCTTAGTTTGTTTACCCAGAGCTCCTGGCCGAAGGAGCCTACAATTAAGAAAGGATTGCCTTAACCGGCAATCCTTTCTTTGTTATAGATACCACTATCCTGACTTACGCTTCAGGAGTATAACGAAGAATCGGTTTTCTTGCTGCAAGGGTTTCGTCCATTCGTTTGACTACTGTTGTATGCGGTGCTTCCTGGACGATTTCAGGCGTTTCCTCTGCTTCTTTTGCAATCTGGATCATAGCATCGATGAAAGAATCCAGTGTTTCTTTCGACTCTGTTTCAGTCGGTTCGATCATCATGCATTCCTCTACGTTCAACGGGAAGTAGATCGTTGGCGGATGGTAACCGAAGTCGAGCAGCCTTTTCGCGATATCAAGTGTCCTCACTCCGAGTTTTTTCTGACGCTTACCGCTGATGACGAATTCATGCTTGCAGTGACGGTCATATGGAAGATCAAAATGAGGAGCCAGTCTTCTCATCATATAGTTTGCATTAAGGACCGCATTCTCGGTTACAGCCTTCAACCCGTCAGGTCCCATCGAGCGGATATACGTATAGGCACGTACGTTGATGCCAAAGTTTCCATAATAAGGTTTCACGCGGCCGATTGAATCCGGACGGTTATAGTCAAATTCGAAATGATCACCGTTCTTCACCAGAACCGGCTTCGGGAGGTAGCGGATCAAATCTTCTTTTACACCGACCGGGCCGCTTCCGGGACCTCCGCCTCCGTGTGGACCCGTAAAGGTTTTATGGAGATTCAAGTGAACGACATCGAAGCCCATATCCCCCGGTCTCGCCTTGGACAGGACGGCATTCAGATTGGCACCGTCATAATACAGCTTGCCACCGGCTTCGTGGATGATCGCTGCCATCTCCAGGATGTTTTCTTCAAATAATCCCAACGTGTTCGGATTTGTGAGCATAAGGGCCGCAGTATCTTCCCCGACAACCCTCTTTAGATCTTCGAGATCCACAAGGCCATTTTCATCCGATTTCACTGTCACCGTTTCAAAACCGGCCACTGTAGCACTTGCAGGGTTTGTTCCATGGGCGGAGTCAGGTACGATGACTTTTGTACGCTTCGTATCACCGTTTGCTTCATGGTAAGCACGGATCATCATTAGACCCGTCCACTCGCCGTGAGCTCCGGCAGCAGGCTGGAGAGTCACTTCGTCCATGCCCGTGATTTCTTTCAGATGCTCCTGAAGGTCATACATCAATTCAAGTGCTCCCTGGACACTTTCCGGTTCCTGAAGCGGGTTGATATGTGCAAAGCCATTTAGCCGCGCCACATTTTCATTCACCTTCGGGTTGTATTTCATCGTACACGATCCGAGCGGGTAGAATCCTGAATCAACACCATGGTTGCGTTTGGATAATGCAGTATAGTGGCGCATGATATCAAGCTCTGACACTTCCGGTAAATGAGGCTCCTCCGTCCGGATATAATCGGAAGGAATCAATTCAGAAACATCTACTTCCGGTACATCCAGTTCAGGCAGGCTGTAGCCGACACGGCCTTGTTTCGATAATTCAAAGATAAGAGGCTGATCCTGTAAGTTATTCATGACAATCCCCCAATTCCTGTGCAAATGCATCAATTTCTTCTTTGCTGCGAAGTTCAGTCACGGCAACCAGCATATGATACTTCAACTCTTCATCCACTAGACCGAGATCATATCCGCCGATGATTTCTTTTTCTAGAAGCTTTTTGTTTATTTCTTTCACAGGGGCATTCACTTTTACGACAAATTCATTGAAAGAAGGACCTTCGAATGCGATTTCAAATCCTTTTTTCTTGAGTTCCTCTTTCGCATAATGAGCTTTTTGGATATTCTGAAGGGCCATCTCTTTAACACCCTGTTTTCCGAGTGCCGTCATCGCAACGGAAGCTGCCAGCGCGTTCAAAGCCTGGTTTGAACAGATATTAGATGTCGCTTTATCGCGGCGGATATGCTGTTCACGGGCCTGAAGGGTCAATACAAATCCTCTCCGGCCTTCTTCATCGACCGTCTGCCCCACTAGACGGCCGGGAACTTTACGCATCAATTTTTTACTTACTGCAAAATAACCGCAGTGAGGTCCGCCAAACGCACTCGGGATCCCAAACGGCTGGGCATCCCCGACAACGATGTCCGCTCCGAGTTTTCCAGGCGGTGTCAGGGCACCAAGCGATAGCGGGTTGGAAGATACGACAAACATTGCTTTCTCGCTGTGCGCGGCTTCTTCAATCGCCTTCAGGTCTTCCACCCTTCCAAAGAAGTTAGGGTATTGAACGATGACAGCTGCAATATCACTGCTCATAAGCTTTTTCAATTCCTCAGTATCTGTGACGCCATTATGATGCGGAATCTCCACAACGTCGATATATTGGCCCTTCGCATACGTTCTTAGAACATCCCGTGATTCAGGGTGAACCGTACTTGAAACAAGAACTTTTTTGCGGCGGGTCTGACCTGCGCTTAACATGGCGGCCTCGGCCAGTGCAGTCCCTCCGTCGTACATGGAGGAGTTCGCTACATCCATCCCCGTCAGTTCGCAGATCATCGTTTGAAATTCAAAGATGGCCTGCAGTTCACCTTGTGAGATTTCAGGCTGATACGGCGTATACGCGGTGTAGAATTCTGAACGTGACAATACGTGATCGACGATGATCGGCGCATAGTGATCATAAACACCCGCTCCAAGGAAGGAGGCATGACTTTTCAAATCTGCATTTTTTGCCGCCATTTTAGTCAATTCTTTCACCAGACCGGTTTCTGACTTGGCAGGCTTGATATTATACTCACCTTTGAAGCGGACCTTCTCAGGAATATCCTCAAATAAATCGTCGATGCTGTTTACTCCAATGCTATTTAACATTTCCCGTTGATCTTGCTCTGTCATCGGTAAATAACGATGCTTCATGACCGTCATTCCTCCCTATTATTTAGTTCTCTTATAAAATGGTGTCGGAACCACTTTTGCGTTAACTTTCTTTCCTCTGATTTCAACCTGGATTTCTGTATCGATGGAGGTGAACTCTTTTTTCAGCAGGGCAAGGCCGACATTTTTCTTTAAAGTAGGAGACTGTGTCCCTGTTGTCACTTCGCCGATTTCTTCCTCGCCTGAAAATACTTTGTAGCCGTGACGCGGGATGCCGCGTTCGATCATTTCAATACCGACAATCTTTCTTGACGCACCTTCATCTTTCTGTTTTTTCAGAGCGTCCTGCCCGTTGAAAGGAATCTCCTTGTTCACCTTTACTGCAAAGCCGATCCCCGCTTCGATAGGGGAGATGTCTTTTGAGAGTTCCTGTCCATAAAGTGCTAGATTCGCTTCGAAACGCAGGGTATCGCGTGCCCCGAGTCCGCATGGAAGCACCCCGTCCTTCTCGCCTTCTTTTAAAATATCTTTCCAGATTGCGGCTGCATCCTCTGCATCACAGTAGATTTCAAAACCGTCTTCTCCTGTGTATCCTGTGCGGGAGACAAGGGCATGACGTCCATTGATGCTGACGTTGGATTGGAATTTAAAGAACCCGATCTCGCTCAAAGAATGTTCATTTGTCAACCTTTGCAAAACACCTTCAGCAAGCGGACCCTGCAAAGCGAGCTGAGCCATATGCTCGGAGATATTATTGATTTCTACTCCGTCTGTTTCATGCTGTTTCAGCCATTCAAAATCCTTATCGATGTTCGCTGCATTGACCACCAATAAATAGTCATTATCTTTTATTTTATAAATCAGAAGGTCATCAACGGTGCCGCCGTCTCCATAGCACATTGCAGTATATTGAGCCCCGCCGTCTTTGACTTTGGATACATCATTGGTCATCATTTTCTGTAAGTATTCGAGAGCCCCTTCGCCCTTCACTTCGATTTCTCCCATATGCGACACATCAAAGAGCCCTGCACGGGTCCTGACCGCTTCGTGCTCTGCTTTGATACTTGAGAATTGAACCGGTAATGCCCAGCCTCCGAAGTCGATCGTCTTTCCCCCATACTCTTTATACACTTCATATAGAGGTGTTTTTTTCAAATCTGCCATTAGACTTCCCCCTTAATATCATCAAACTTTTCCTTCTGTACGCTTCCTGCTGCCAAATATCCGCGCATGAAAAAAGACAGAAAAACCCCTTTTTTCAAAAGAGTTTCTCTGTCCTTTCACCTGAAAGTTTACCGGTAAAACGGCTTTCCCCTTTGGTGGCTTCCAAATGGAAACACTCTCCAGAGCTGCGTCCAGCAAGAGTCTTTTTGCCTGAGAGATTCACACATTGATGTTTGCTCCTTCGGCGCTGTATGGTACAGTCTCTCCCCTTGCTATCATTCGCCAATATTCCTTGCAACATTTGGTCATACTAGAAGTATAAACAGTAGAAATGTTATTGATGTGAATGTTCGGATTATTATAGTTTTCAAAACATTAGGTAATCTACTCTCATCCTACCATTAAACATAAGTTCCGGGCAATCATTTTTCTATCAAATAAGGAGATGTTTTTCACATGAATGTTGACGTTGTATTTAATGAGGAGTGGGGCGATGGTCTCGATACGTTAATAAATAATGACGGCCCCTGGGGGAGCTGGGAGCTCTACAAGCTTGCAATAGAATGTGAGCAGCATCTGGCAATCCCGAACTTTGAGGGCCTTCAGGCACCAAAACATTTGGCTAATGTGACTCCGCTCCCCCATCAGCTCGAAGCTGCCAGACAGGTAGTGGAAACAATGAACGGAAAAGCCATCCTTGCCGATGAGGTGGGCCTCGGGAAAACGATTGAAGCTGGTCTGATATTAAAAGAATATATGATTCGCGGACTCGTAAAAAAGGTTTTGATACTCGTCCCTGCATCACTGGTGTCCCAATGGGCATATGAACTGAACAGCAAGTTCTTCATCCCTGCCGTCGCGCAGCGCAAAAGCTATGTCTGGGATCAGTGCGATATCGTGGTTTCCTCCATGGATACCGCAAAAAGGAGCCCGCATCGCGAGAAAGTTTATGAACAGGACTATGACCTTGTCATCATTGATGAAGCTCACAAACTGAAAAATCATAAAACCAAAAACTATGAATTTGTCCAGAATCTCAAGAAAAAGTTTTGCTTACTTCTTACAGCCACACCGATACAAAATAAAGTAGAAGAAATCTTCCATCTTGTTTCACTGTTAAAACCTGGGCACCTTGGGAATGAATCCGGATTCACCGACCGTTACAAAAAAGGAGACCGGACTGTCCATGATGATGACTCCTTGAATCAGCTCATCAATAAAGTCATGATCCGGAACAGGAGGAGTGATACAGGAATTGAATGGACGAAGCGCCACGTCAAAACGATACTCATTGATTTCAATCAGCCGGAACGAGACCTGTACGACAGTATCAACTTATTGAAAGGGAGCCAGGAAGACTGGGCCGCGGCCAGTTCATTTTCACTCCTCACATTGCAAAGGGAAGCGTGCAGCAGCAGGGAATCCGTTTTTTACACGCTGAAAAACATGATCGAGAAAAAAGAAAATCCTACTGCCGCATTCGAGAATACGATTGGCACACTCATGAAAAAAGTGGAAAACGTGACCGTGAATTCAAAAGCCCAGAAAGCGCTGGAACTGATCCAGCAGATAAACGACAAGGTCATTATCTTCACTGAATACAGGGCGACACAGCTGTACCTGCAATGGTTTCTGAAGCAGCACGGGATCTCTTCTGTACCGTTCAGGGGCGGTTTCAAAGGCGGAAAGAAGGACTGGATGCGTCAGCTGTTCCAAAACCACGCCCAGGTACTCATTGCAACTGAAGCTGGCGGCGAAGGAATCAACCTCCAGTTCTGCCACCATGTCATCAATTTCGACCTGCCTTGGAATCCCATGCGCCTTGAACAGCGGATTGGACGCGTACACCGTCTCGGCCAGACCGAGGATGTGCATATATACAACTTTGCCACCAGGGATACGGTGGAAGAACATATCCTAAAGCTGCTGTATGAAAAAATCAACCTGTTCGAGAGGGTGATCGGCCAGCTCGATGAGATTTTGACGAGGCTTGATTTTTCAGATTTTGAAGAGCACGTCACGGATATCCTCTCTTCCTCGCGAACCGAGGGAGAGCTCAAGATCAAAATGGAAAACCTGACCAGTATGATTCAGTTCGCAGAAGAATTAAAGGAGGAAAAAGCCAATGCAGCAGCGCGAAATACATCAATTTCTTGAACGCTATTTTACAGCAAACGGCTGCGAGCTGGTTGCAAATGGGGAAGGCTATATGACCGTCCAATTGACGATCGATCTTGATAAAGAATTGATGAACCGTCCATTTTACTGGCATTATCTGGAGAAGACAGGCGGGACCCCAAATCCGATGACCTTGTCTCTGGTGACGGACGGGGAAAAAGCACCGGAAGATTTCAAAGGGGAACTCATCCATTTCGGCTCCCCGCGATTACACCAGATATTCCGTTCGACAAGAAATCTTGCAGGATATATCCGTCTTTATGAAGAAAGAATGAATTTCAACGGCCAGCAGGTGCCTCTCCATCCATGGCTTGGTTTGAATATCAAAATTTCTCATGTGACAAATTTGAAAAAGGACAGGATTGAAAGCATTGGTCTTAATTTGATCAACGGCCACATACAGGAGGACTTTCACAATCACCTGTTATCGAGAAGATTGACCCCTAAGATTCCCGACTTTTCTTTTACTTTGACTCCGATCATTAAACCGCAGAGCGGGATAAATCGAATTCAAGGTTATCTGCTGAACGGAATCGAACAGGAATCCTTCTCCTGGGCAGACGAAGCAAGGAAAAGATGGGAAGAAGATCTGGATCTCCTAAGTCATTTTTACGGTAATCACGAGGAAAAACCGGAATCGTACCACCTCGAAAAGCAGGCGTTAAAAGAACAATATGAACCCAATATTACAATTGATATCATCAATGGAGGAATATTCTATTTACAGAACACCCATTGAGCATAGAAAAACCGCCCTGTCATTTACAGAGGCGGTCCTATTTTTTATTCTTTTTAAACAGCACCAGGAAGGCATATGGCAAGACCCCGAACCATCTGAATAAAAAAGGGGGACGCTCATTCTTCCTCTGGTGTTTCAGAGTTTTTCGTTCATGTGGGGATTTTTCGTAATGCTGAACAAATGTCTGGGTTATGAACTTTACGTAATCATTTACTGACATAAACGCACCACCTTCCGCTTCTATCAGTATATCCGCACCATCAGAATTTAATCATGATTCGATGTGGCGCTTCAATTCATTCAGTGTCTCTTCAATCGATTTACCGGTGGTATCGATTTCTGAACTACTGGCATTTCTATAAAGGGGCAGCCGGCGGTCGTAAAGATTTCGCAATTGGTCCCTGGAATTTTTCAGGACGAGCGGTCGTTCACAGTCTCCCTCCAGCCGCTCCCATAACTCTTCAAATGAACAATAAAGGTGGAATACCTTCCCGCTTTCACTTAGTATGTCCCTATTCTCTTTTCGTTCGATGATCCCTCCACCTGTGGTGATGACTGCTTCCTTCTTTTTCACTTCCATCAAAGCTTGTGTTTCGATTGTACGGAAAAAGCCTTCACCATCTTCCCGGAAGATTTCCTTTATCGGACGGCCTTCCTTCTCTTCTATGAAGTGATCCATATCAATTACGGGGAGATTCTGAAGCAACCCTATTTCCTTACCGACAGTTGTCTTCCCCACTCCCATGAAACCTATTAAAAAAATCGGCATGCACATTACTTCCAATCTATGATTTGTTTTGTTTCCCTATTATACACAACAGAGACCGGCTTAAAAACCTTCTCATCTGTTTGATAGGTTATTTCCATCAGCACCTCGTGTTCATTCAGGAGGGAATTCACTACTTCTGTTTCACCAAAGTCCCCCTCATGTATGACTGAAGCGGGCACAGGATCTTTCATTCCGAGGAGCGCACCATGGGCAATGCTCACCTTTCTTTCATACACTTCTCCCATATTGACCAAATAGCGGTATTTACTGAGAAAAAGGCTTGTCGACAATACAGCCGCCGTTATGACGATCATGAACAACAGCATTGAATAGGGAAGCAGAAAACCTCCCTCATTAAGGTACTTCCGGTTGAATTTACTTGTAATGATAATATTCACTTTCAACATTCTCTCCCTCTTTAAACACTACAGAGATCTTAATTCCTTGCTGGACTTCTGTAATAACAAACGAATCGATTTCTTGAAGCACGACCTCATGCCCGAGTCCGCCAACCCTTCTCCTTACTGAATCTTGATACCGCTCATACGTAATGGTTCCCCCATCGCTTTCAAACGAGATTTCTTCCGGGGAATACAGAATATTACTCCCTCCCCACATTTCCGTTCTCAGGCTCTCGCTGAACAGATTCCATTCATAATACCTAGGAGGGAGGCTTTCTTTTTGGATGATCTGAAGTCCTTTTATGACAAGTGGAAAGCTGAGCGATATGACCAAAAAGATCATAAAGGACAGCAGGGCATCGAGCAGAGTGAACCCCTTATTATTCAGAAGCACATATTTCATCGGTGACTCCCTCCTTTTCGAAGGCTACACAAGGACTGGTGAGGTCATTCCCTTTCCAATTCAGGGTGTAAAGCACTCCCTTATACATCCTCGTACTATTTTTATAGTCATCCGTCACAACTGCATGCTCAATCCCTTCAAGAAGGAACTTCATTGCCTCTACCCTATGCTGTTTTTCTTCAAGTGTGGTAATCATCCTGATGCTTAGAGGAAGGGAAAATGCGAGCATCATCATGAAACAGCTAAAAGCGACCAGGCTTTCGGGAAGTGAAAAACCTTTAGAATTCCTGTACATAAAATCTTCCTTGTCCGATTTGGAATGATAGTTTTATCGTGGTCTCCCCAGCATTGAAATAAACCGGACCGAACCGGTTGGTGTTGCCTGATGGGTTGTAAATGATTTCATTCAATTTATTGTTCTCTGATATTGTGACGCCGGCCGGAAGAGAGCGGGAGACCAGCGTATTCCCAAAGTAGTCTTTAGCAACATATTTATTTGCATAAGGATAAAACAACAGGGTCGTGGAGGATTGCGAAAAATAACTTTGACTTTGAATGAGATACAAGTCCGATTGCAGCTGGGAGATAAAAAAATTCTTTTCCGTATGCTCTTTCAATGGCGCAGCTGAAAATGCAGCAAACGATAAAAGGACCGTTAAAATCAATAGCACAATGAGCATCTCGATGAATGTATAACCTCCTTGATACGCACCCTTTTTACTCTGCCGCAACTGTGTCTACATTTCCCTCCGCATCAATCGTCAGTGATTGTCCATCGGGGCATGTTTGATGATTTTCATTAATATATTTCTTATCTACCAGAAGTGCCATCGTGACCGGTATCGCATTGCCGTTATCCATCTTATATGCTTCCACCTGCCCTTCCACCATATTGATGAACGCTTCACATCCTTTCGAATTGATCTTACTGCTCTGACTCGTGACATTCGGGATCGTTACGAATAACAGGACAGAAATGACCAATAACACGATCATCATTTCAATCATGGTAAAACCCTTTTCATTCTTTAACATAGTGATCCTCCTTCTTGATTAAATTAAATGCCCTGCATCATTTGAAACAGCGGCATCATGATGGAAAAATAAATGGCCATGATGAACAATCCGACGAAAGTGAAGATCGCCGGCTGGATGTACTTGAGTATCTTGTTTCCCTTCTCTTCAAGTTCCGCAATACAAATTTCACTGTACATTTTCAATTCATCTGCAAGCCTCCCGTTTTTTTGACCGTGGGAAACAACATAAGATAACTCTTCCTGGAAAAAGGAAATCTTAGAGGTGCAGTCGTACAGCGGCCGGCCTTCTTTCAAACCGTCCAGCAGTTTTTTTGAAATGTATTGCAGGACGGGTCGATATGTCTGCCTCTCAATGATTTTAAGAGATTCAGTGATCGACACACCATTTTTCAGCAGAAAGCTGAGTTCCCTCGCAAAGAAATGTGTCTGCCCATGCTTGATGAAAAAAGACAACAGCGGGAATCTTATCAAGAAAGTGATATGGCTTACCTGGAATAACTTATTTCTGAATAAATAAATGAAGGGGATGATCGTTGCCACAATCAGGATGAACCCCAAAAAATATGAGGGGAAACTTTCGATGAACCAAAAGAGGTAACTATAATTATCTGATTGATCATAACCTAATGAATGGTATAACGATTGGAAGCGCGGGAACAAAATCCTGCGGAGGAGTACCATGAGCATGATGGCGATCATTACGAGAAAAAGAGGATATTGAAGGACCTTCACTAGTTTTTGTCTGCCCTCACTCATTTTCAGGAGATAATCCCCTGCTTCCTTAAGCGTGGCACCCATCTCGCCATGATGTTCTGCAAAATAAATCTGAGCGGATACCTGCTTTGGCATGTTGAACTGACGGTCGAATATCGATGAGAGTGGCTCTCCTTTTTGGAGAGAGTTGGTGATCCTCTTTTTTAATTTATCTGAACCGTTCCGCCCCGGCACAAGAAGAAAATCAATCGCTTCTGAAAATGTATATCCCTTTTCCAGTAGATCACCCGTCCTCTTCAGGAACTTCCCTTGGTCATCCATTTTCTTCATGTATCCATTTGCGGAACTCAGAATCCGGAACAAATCCCAATGCCACCCCCTTGTTGATCAGTGTACGAAGAGTAGGATACTGATAATATGCATCTTCTCCCCTCGCTTCTTTAATCACTTCCTTAAGTGCACTGCCCGTCACAATTTCATAGACCGAGGCCCTTTTCACCGGACCTTTGCCTTTACAATCCGTATTGCAATCAGTCTCACACACTGAACATTTGAGTTTCAATAGTCTTTGAGCGGATACCCCTATCAAAGTCTGCTGTATATCATGCCAGTGCACCCCCAGTTCCATCAGCCTGTAAACCGCACTTTTGGCGTCTTTGGTGTGTAAGGTAGTTAAAACCAGGTGGCTAGTGATAATGATAGAACCCAGTTATTTATATTCATTTCTTTTTTGATAAATAAAAAGGGAATGTTTTACATTTGTCGAATTAAGTAAAATAAGACAGGAAGGAGGTGAATTACAATGGAGAAAAAGATTTACTGTCCACATTGCCAGGAAGCTTATTTACCTACTGATCCAGTGGTTTTAAACAGATTACATACTATACTGCACATGGATTGTCCAGATAATGAAAACCATCCTTACATTGACGAAGGAACTTTTGAGGAGATTGTAAAGAAGTATTCATTTTTTGATAATAAACTCCTTAAATAGAAGGAAAAATAAATATAACAATTTACTGAGTACTCTTATTGGGGTGCTTTTTTATTTTGAGGTGAGATTGATGGACTTAGTAAGTGCATTGGCAGCAAAAGGAGAGTTAATCACTCTTAAAGACAAATTAATTACATTGGGCTTGGAAATTGATGATGGAAAAGCAAGCAAAGAAGAGTTATTAAAACGAGTTGCAATGTGTATTGAAAATGTGGAAGAACTTGAGACAATGGTAAGGTTTAACTATGACAAGTACTAATATCTAAATTTGGATATACTGAATACAATAACTCCCCTGCTTGTAAAAGAGGGGAGTTTTTGTATTATCGACTCCAAATTGAGACATGTGTTTTAGTAGAATAACTACTGTCATCTAGTGCAGAAAAATTATATGTATACCTTACATCAATTTCCATCGCACCATTTTCTCCTGATGCAACAGAAGAGAATACTGAACTATCGAACCAAACAGTTCCATTATCCCAATTCCGGTACATATCAGCAGCATTTATTACTTTCTTACCTATATAGGTATAATTATTGTTACCATCATACTCATATAACATAATTTCCACTATTGGCTGATATGTACCATAGGGATTGTCGTTATAAGCCGGATAAGAAATTGTTGTTGGATCAAAACCAATTTTCACCCCAAAATCCTCACCACTGTTCAGTGCAAATGTCTTGCCAGCTTGTTGATAAGTTTGGTAATCCCAGTCAGCATAATTCCAGTGTTCACTTGCATTGTTCAAATACAAATAATGATACCCTAATGTATCAAGTGCAGCTGAAGCTTGAGATAAACCTAGAGTACTAGAAACAGCTAGAGCAACAATTGTTGCTAAAATCCCCTTTTTAAATACCTTTCTCATTTAATTACCTCCTATTACCTTTTTTGGAACATTTATAAACTATCACATCAATATCCATTATTCTACAATTTTTGACAAATAAGGATTAAATTAGTTCTAAAGTAACCGGAAAAGCGAGATGTGACCTTTAAATATTAAAATACTAATACTGGTAATGAAGTTTTTTGTTTATATAACTATAAAATGATGTGAACAAGTTGGGCTTATGTTAATGGAATGTATTAAAAATGTCGCAGAACTTGAGGTGATGGTAAGGTTTTAGGTTTGATTACTTTGAGATTTAATTTATATTGGAAGCTAAAAGAAAATAAAAAATCCCTCTTCAATTGAAGAGGGTGCAAAAAACATGCCAAGGTTGACTTGTCAACGTGTAACATTTTACCACAAAAACCGACTAATTACACAGGGAAACTTCTTGTTTATATCTTGAAATCAATTGCTTACTTTAAAGATAATTATACAAAAGGGTAATGGAGGTATAGACCACATGAGATTTGTAATGGACTTGAAACTCAGAGTCAATGACGAAACCCTTACGTTGAAACACACACTGGATTGTTCCAAAGAAGAGTTAGCCGAAAGACTATATGAATGGTGCAAGGATTATGAATTGAATGTAGCAGAGTGTGAAACAGTAATTGAAAGTTTAATAATAAATGGTGAAGAAGATCTTAAAGAGGAAGTATTGAAATTAGAAGTGCAGCACTTCCTCACCTTACCTGATGACGATAGCCCAAACAAAAAACCCCTTCCCTAAAGAAGAGGCAGCATCATTAGTATGTACCTTCAATGGAAGGGGTTAACTCAATATGCTAATAGTAGGATAGCCAATCCTACAAACATGTTACCATTATTACACAAATATTAAAAATCTTTTTAAAAATTTAACCCTCTCCATTTACGAAGAGGGCCATACTTTAGTAAGCACTATATTTGCCAAACTTACCTGTGATATATGCGAGATCACCGTCATAAATCACTTCCCAGTAACCCGAATCACTGTTTTCCCCTTTCACTGATCCGGTCACCTGAATCGTTCTACCTTTTTGAATTGTACCGAGGTTCTTAGACTTGTTCCGATCCGGGCGGTCTTGAATAATAGCAGCTGCAGAAACATTGACGATTTTGATTTCCCCGATTGCTATCGGTCCACTTTTCCTGGGTTTAGCCGGCTTCTGCGCGGTAGATGTAGCCGGCTTATGTTCAACCGAAACAAATTCCTCCGACGCTGTGAGATAGTATGTTTCACCTTCGCTGTTCTTTACCTCATACTGCCAGGCGTTGTCAACTCTAACTTTACGCACAGCCTGTGGGAATCCGTATCCTTTAGGTAAGTGTCCTGCCACGTCTTTATCCTCCCAGGAAGGCTTAGAGTAGTATCTCAAGTCGTCAACCTTCGAACGCACCCAGTTTGTTTTACTGGAATCTGTATTCTCTTCCTTCGCTTCTATGACTGCCGGCTTGTTAGGAGGAATTACGACCTTTGAATCTGTCAGTTCCAAGAGTTCCTTCCACAGGTTAGGATTCGATACCATAGGGGCAGGGCAGTTTTTCCCGGTGACATCAAAGTGGCGAACAAAACGATTTTTGGTCTCTCTTAGTTGTTTGAAATTCCTCTGTAAATACTGGTGAACAAGTGCTGTACGAGCGATTGTATCTGGATGGATAGTTCCATCTGGTTCAACACACATTTCTACATGGATGCAGAGTAAGTTTGCGTTACCCTCAGGGTAGCTTGAGTCTGTAGCTCTAAGTGTTTGCAACTTTAACCTAGCTGTTCCACCATCATTAGCGCCAAAACACACCTCATTCAGCGGCACTAATTCGAGAGCTTTGTGCTTATCGACAAAGATATGTGCACTTGCGTATCTTTTATCGTCTTCTGGCAGATCGTCATTTTGGTTTGGGAGTGTCTCGTTAAAGTATTTAAAATGATTCTCCGCTGACGCTCCATAATTGGCTGTCCAATGATTAACCACAGCTTGCACCCTCAGTAACTTGATCCCGGTTCTTGTTGTCGGATGCTTTTTTATATGCTTCTCTTTGTAGTTTAACTTAATCACACTAATCTCTCCCTTATTTTTGATATAAGAAAAAGCCCTCCGGAGGAGAGCCCTACTTGTTGCTTGGTTTCACATATAATTTTGCTCTGTTGCTATCTCCAATACCTTTTACAGTTGGATCAGTCACTGCATTAAATACAGACCAGGCGGTGATGGCCAATAAATATGGATTGGTAAAAGCCTTAATGAATAGGTCCCCCACAGATGACCAGGATGTAAGATCCTCCATAGCCAATCCTTGATAAGCCAATAAGGGCAGAAATAGAGCTCCCAATACCTGCAGCAAGAACGTTCTGTTGAGAAATCTAATTTTCCAGTTAATCAAATGATCACTCCTTTTAGTTTTGAATAAAGCCATAAAAAATAGCAATCGCTCCCCCGATTACTCCGGAACTGATTGCTGTGATAATGGCACCTGTAATTTTTCTTTTAATCCAGGTGGTATTCTCATCAATTTTATTTAAAGTGTTATTTAAGGTAGTAATCTGCTCATCATGCCTTGTAGTAGTGGTTTTTAGATCACTTACTTCTTTTTCAAGAATTTTGATGTCGCTTTTCATTTCCACAATATCTTTTTCATAGTGGTTCATGGTTTGTGCCTCCTCTGTCTGCTGCAACGGAAACGCCCCCTCTTTTTATTTTTCATGTGGACCGGACCACCTCCTTCAAACAAAATAAAAAAACCTACACTGTCGGGTAAGGTTCTCCAATAATTTCTTCATATTGCGCTGTTGTGATTTTTTCGCATTCAACTGCCGTACCTACTTGCTCTTTTGACCAGAACATCGGATACCACCCTTTTATATACTTGTACCAATCCACCTCACACCACCCCTTTCGTCATCAGGTCATAAATGAGATCTGCCTGCTGCTGCTGACTTTCCTGGAGAGCTGCAGTTGTGGTCATGACTTCGAATGCCAGTTCAGCGTTCTGAGCTTGCAGACGATCTACTTCTTGCGGCAGACTAGTGTCCGCCTTAAGATTGCCTTGTTGGATTTTCGGGCTCAGCTTCATCTGGTACCACCCCCGGTTCTACATTTTCTTTTCGGATGACAGGAAAGATCCGAATTTCTTGCTTTAACACATCCACCCAAAGGTGTTTGTGAATTAATCGATTGGTTCCTTCATAAACCGGAAATCCATCAATTGCCTGTATAAGCTCATATGTGTACTCATCTGCACTATCTACAATGAACAAGGCATACACGGATTCAGTTCCTTCTGCGATGTCGAAGTTAACCTCTGGAAGCTCATGCCTTCCGGTTTTATCCACGAAAGCCCCGGCCGCCAAATGGATGGCAGAGTCCAAATACTCCACCTCTAACCCTTCCGTCCACTTTCCTGTATTTTCACATGCCTGTGTGAAGATCTCCATTTAATCTCCTCCTTTACGATGGCTCATAAACGACCATCAAGTTAATGTCGATCGATATCCCACTTCGGTCACGGTTGGCCGGGTTGCCCAGATACACATCGAAACCCGTGGCGCTTACATTGTATACACGGGCATTGAAATACGTTGAATTACCGTTATAAGGTTGAGCCATCACCCAAAAGATATTTTCAGCACCACTGAATGAAAAACTCAACGGTCCAAAGTAATTGCTTGAGTATGATCCAGCCGTAATTTTCGTACGGCCGAACCAAGTCACCAGGTTACCATCCAGCGATCCATGCGCGTTTGTAAGTTCCGATTCCAGCTTTGCTCCCATTGCTGCGAATGAGCCACTTGACTTGGACTTTAATAACGTCTTCATTGGCAAATATGCTCGGTCAGTGAACATTTCGAAGTAGTCCCATCCGGCATCATATGTATCGGATCGGAACATTAACTTACTTGCACCTGTACCGGAACCTGTGTACTGCCAAACCTCGAATCCTGTGCGATGGGTGTTAGCCGGTGATAAGTTGTCACGACCCGTAAGAACGAGAACATTGGACCAACGAGTACCACCGGAGTCCGTGTAGTTGTTGACACGCACTTCAGGTACATACCCGTTAGCAGAACCACCTTGGTATGTTGATTTTAAAGACAGCGCACCGTCGTCATAGCCAGGACGATTGGCTCCGTATAAACTAGTGGAGCGCTTATCGTAATCTAATTTTAACCAGTTCTTCGCAGTCCCGTCGGAAGAACGGAATCCAAGAACTAAGTGGCTAATGTAACTATGGATGTCAAGTCCAGGGTCGCCGTCTGTAATATCATAGCCATCACGCATGTTACCTACGAGACTACCGGTTTGATCATAAATTCTAAGACCGTCTTCGTCTGCTCGGAGAACCGGTACCCCGTTACGGTATGACTGTAGCACTCCGTCATTTAAGATAACTTTACCACCATTGCCATTATCTGAACTTACTTTTCCATCAAACGTTCCACTGGCCCCAACAAGCTCTCCAGCAAACTTGATGTTTCCGGAAGTGTCAAAGTAAAGAACGTTCTGCCAAGCATGACTAGTTGAAGCTCTTCTCTGGATAACATAACCCAGAGTTGAATTAGATACTGTTCGAACCAAACCGTCCCCTCTGGCAGTTACAAAACCATCTTGATTTGTAATGCTTACTCCGTTATACGTTTGGCCTTTCATCACAGCGTTTTGATCAGCATAATCTTCTGCATCAGCTAAGGCATCTAGGTATGCTGCTTCTGAAACT
Source organism: [Bacillus] enclensis (assembly GCF_001456935.1). Taxonomy (GTDB): domain Bacteria; phylum Bacillota; class Bacilli; order Bacillales; family Bacillaceae_B; genus Rossellomorea; species Rossellomorea enclensis. The sequence goes on from NZ_KQ758482.1 coordinate 1,026,992, forward strand.
GCATCTGCATGCCCTTTAGCATTTTGCTCTGCGTCTTCAGCTCTTTCGAAAGCATTGTCTGCTTTTTCTGTCGCTGTTCCGTCCATATCAACGCTAACTTCATAAACTGAATATCCCGAAGGAACATTTCCACTGGTCCAGTCGACACCTACCCAACCGGTTGTTTGAACATTTTCAGTAATATAACAATGAGAACTAGTAGGATATCTGCTTGTGTTTACATAAACTTCAAGGTATACATCATCATAAGTTGTGTTTGTTAAGATCCTGGCTTTACTAAAAGGAATAGATGAACTATATCGTGAAGAAGAAATAACAGATATCTTGGGATTATTATTGTAATTTACAGTTGCTTCAAAACTAACGGTTTGATGGTTACCAGAAGTTCGATCGACGAGAATAAACTTCGCATACGCTCGGCTGCCTTTGTTGACGGCAATTCGATACCAGCCTCCTGAACTTAGTGCATTGTGATAATAATAATTGTTACCGATGGTAGAAAACTTGTCCGAGAAGTTGGTGTTATCGTTGATTTCATTTGGCCCGATCGGTCCTTCCGGGCCCTGCGGTCCACGCTCCCCTTTGATTTTCACCCAATTATACTCGCTTGGATCATTACTATCTGCAGAAGAAAAATCGGTATACGTGCCGATATACAATTTATTAGTAGAATCAGAGGTAGAGAACCCCGATGTTCCTGTGGAATCATTCGCCCAAGCTGTATGAAAAAACGGGGTACGACCGTCGTCTCCCGGCTCGCCCGGGATTCCCTGCTCTCCATCAAAAAGATTTGTAATAGTGATCCTTCCGATTGAGAGAAGTGAATCTTGAATGACATCTACAGTAAACGTCGCTTTCTCATCAATGTCCGCTGCAGAAACGGTGAGGTCTTTCCCGCTATAGTTAAAACCCGATACCGGGAAACCGTCTTTATCCCGCTTGTTCCAAACGTAAGTATAATTCGCTCCGTCCTCATCTACTTCTTGGCCAGATAGAAATACCCTGGCTTTTAAAGTAGTAGTTCCGGATCCATTTTTAAATACTTCTCCGGCACTGGACACCACCGTTGTGACCAACATTCGGGCGAACTTTTTCCTGATTTGATCTTGAATGGAGTTCCAAATGGATTTAACCTCTGCCTCGGTGTATTCAATGTAGTCACCAAGAATGACTTTCTTTTTAGATTTTTGTGTGATCGATCGTTCCTGGGTATGCACCCGAGCTTCCAGATAGAGAGGAGGATTGAACTTTTCGTCTTTAATTTTGATGGTGTCACCGAACCGGATCTTTTGATTTTCGAGTCCTGGCACATGCTCTAAGTCTGCGATTGTCGATTCATATTCCACCATATCCTTAACGCGCTTTTCCAGCTCGTTTTCGGTTAACGCGGTCAGTCTTTCTTCGGTCATGTCCTGATCGGTCGACTGTGGCTCATATGGTTCGATTAAATGCTTCCCGTTCCTTCCCCATCGAGCAAGGGCTTCCTTATCCTCTACCAGGACTTCAAGCCGCGTCCCGTCTTCCCTCTCAGGTCCGAGACCGAGGAGAGCCGTTACCACTTCATCTTTTTCCCGCCGTTTCACCTCGATTAGGTCTTTACCGAAAGTAGCTTCTCTTCCATTCCAATCCCCTACTCTTTCAACCATATCGACATACCGTCCAGTGACTCGATTGCCTTCCGTTTCAATACGAAAGGAAAGTTCTAGCCCGAATGTATTGGCAATGCGTTTCAACAGAGTGAAAGGGTTCGTGTGGTTTTCTATGACAATTTCTTTCGCACCGGCATACACAATATTCCCCACCTGATACTCAGTGCCTGATACAGCAAACTGCACATGATTTTCTGCTGAACCGGTCAATGATGTGGGGCTGATTACTTTAGCCTTTTTCAGTTCAAGATAACTTGCTGTAGTATAAACTTCGCTTAGCAAACCCTCTCGGGATCGATACTTTAATGTTTCATTGATGATTAGTTCAACGAATCGATTCTCTTCATCCGGTATGATGACCCGTTTCCGTTTGGTAAGGTGGGATGAGAACGGCTTATTTGCGAAGGTTGTAAAATCGAATGTCTCTAGGTTATCTTTTAACGATTTCCTGTGTTTGTTGGACAGAATATTTTTTGTCGTTATGATATCTAAAATCTCATCAGTCTGATGATCTAAAATATGAATCTGCGTCATATTCTACCCTCCTTACTTGTATGACTCTCTATAAATACCGGAAACATTAAAAGAATTGCTTGGATGAACAATCATCTGATTCTCACCTTTTTTCAACGTAAAATAAGATGCCCCAAAGTCTTTATAACTCTTGGCATCTTCCCCGTTAATTAATATTTCTTCATTTTTATGATCAAATGTAATTTTATCTCCTACATCTGCAATGATCGGGATCTCATCTTCTTTTAAACTATTGATCCGCCAAACTTTAAGGTTGTAAATATTCATCCGGGTTGCTTCTGTATTCGGCCACTTTCGGAAGACCACCTGTATTTTGGCTATCTTATCTTCAAATATACCTTCGACAGGGGGAATATAATGTTGTTGTTGGACATAAACCCTCTTCCCATTCACAATCTTAGCGAAGTAGAACCACCACCGGTTTCCCCGACGTTGCAGTTTCATCAAGCCGTAAAAGTTGTTCCAATTTTTAATGTTACCTGGGGCAGCTGTGTTTATAGGAAAGCGTTGATATTCGTCATACCCTAGTTGAACTCTCCCGTGTATTCGGTCTGACCCTTGGAAGGAATCAGACATATGGATACGGGCCACTTGGCGGTCAAGAGCATCTAATAGATACACTTCCACCATCCCCGTCCCCCAGTCGACATTATTATTCCGTAGAATACAATCCATTTCAAAATCTTGAACTTCTTCAGGAAGAGACTTTACAAGTCCTGGCCCCTGCCACTTTTCGGGAGCTACAGCTGTCCCAAAGCTTTTTGGCCTGAAGCTTCCTCCATCTGTTTCAATCTCACCACGAATATATCCATTAGTCACTGTTGTAGCAGCAGCCCAGCCGGTCAATGTATTCATCAAGTCGGCAAGGATGAGAGTGTATTCTTCTTTAGGGGTACTCTCCACTGGAGCCGGCCGGCCAATCATCATATATTCATCAAATTGATTCTGGATCATGGCAAATGTGATCGGCGCCAGGACTTCCAATTCAAAAACAGGATTGGACTCTGCAGATCCCGATGTGTTGATAACTGCGGAGTCCCCAGCAAAAAAAATTGGTTTTTCGGGACCATACTTCTTAGGATCAGAGCATAGAAATGTCAGAGTCCCTATCAAACTATTACTGTTTTCTTCTGGTAGCTCATTCACTGAAAGGGAAGCATAATAGACAACATCCTCATCTGTAAAGGAGAGTTCCTTCTTAGATCCATCTAACAGACTATTCAAAAGGGTGGTCCGTCTTCTGAAACCCTCGTTTGTCTTGTCACTTATCTTATACTTAACCGTAATTTCTCTTTCTCCCGTACTGTGTTCGTTAGATTCCATAAGTCCATCCATACCAGGCACTTCAAACATATTAATGCGGTTCGTTAGGTTAGCTCTTCCGGATACAGTCAATGTTGTGAAGCTTCCTTCATCATCGCTTAACACTGAATCAAAATTAATTCCGTTAAACACCGTTTGGATAGACAGTGAGGTACTTGATGTACCCCGTTCCGTTAAGTTTACAAATCCGTACATAAAGTACCTCCTATCTAAAACTATTTAAGGTATCAAGCTCTCTTGTTTGGACTTCTGTAATATCATCAACAAAGGTTTTATATGTTTCCCGGCCCATTTGTAAGTAGATATAGGCTGGTTGTTTGTTATTCACCTTGACTTCTGCGTTAACCGCGCTGCTTACTTGAGCAGTGCTGCTTCTTTTCAGGCCCTTTAAACTTGACCGGATGCTTGCTGAGTCTACTGACAGATCAGGATTAAAGGCTGTCCTGACACCACTTGCAAGTTTTGAAGTTGCACGGACCAGAGGCGACTTTGCCTTTTCAATTGATGTCCGAATTGGACCTTTAAAGTCCATTCTATGAATATCACTCAAAGGTCCTCGCTTGGCAGGAGAGAATGGCCAGAAGTCCCGGACTGCTCCGACTATGTTTTCTACCTTGCTAAGAATCTTCCCTTTCATCGCAGCTAAACCATCGATTGCACTCTGGATAATCGCTTTCCCTGATTCGTAAAGGTCGATACTTTTGAAAAAATCAGTGATGTTCCCTAATATATTTTCAACAAGGTTCTCCATGTTACCAAGCTGATTTCTCACCGCACTGACCATACCTTCAAAATCTCCAGTTAGCAGAGCAACCAAGAAATTCAGAGCATTTTTAAACGTGCTTTTAATAAAGGACCAGACGGCCTTGATATTAGACAATGCCATTTGCATGTAGCTTTTGACCGCATTTTGTAGCTGGCTGAATTTATTTGAAACCCATGACTGGATTTTCGAGGCGATATCCCTTATCCACGTCCAAACGGCCGACCAGATTTTCAAGGTCCATTGCTTCACCTTGTCCCAGTTGGCAATGATCAACACAACCAGCGCAATCACTGCTGCAGTCACCCATCCAATCGGGCCAAGCGCGATAAACCAGGCAGCGGCCATTCTTGCAGCATGAAACAAAGCTTGGACTCCCATCCACGCCCACTTTGCAACGAAGACTGCTGAAGTTGCTATCATTTTAGCTATTGCAATGGCCATCTTCTGACCGGTAGCCAGTGTCCATGCAGCTGCCACCTTTGCCCCGTGTAGTAACGCTTGTATTCCCATCCAGGTCCATCGAGCAATGAAAATGACTGATTGAGCTATAAATTTCGCCACCGTAGTTACCATTTGTACAACAAACTGTCCTAATGATTTAATCATCATCGAGATTCCGGTGACCAGTTTCGCCCGCATCATACCTGTCTTAAGCCATATAAATGTAGCCATTCCTCCAAAGGCTGTTTTCACAAGAATGATAAGTGGAGTTAATGAAATCAAGACACCAGAGAGTGATAGCATCCAACTAATCACCTGACCAATTAACGGATAGGTTTTCATCATTTCTGATGACCAACTTAAGAATCCATTCACTAGTTCAAGAATCTTGGATCCCAGTGGAGCCATACCTACACCTAGTTGGATTAAAAAGTCAGTAAGGTTCCCGATCAACGCCATAACCTTTGGCCCGTTTTCTCTCACATACTTGATAAAGTTTTGAAATCCTTTTGATTCTTCTAATTTTGCTGACCATGCTGCGAACCTCTCAGTTAAACCAACCAGCCCACCTTGCATATCCTGCGATAGAGGAGTGAATGCGACCATTAAATTCATGATTCCTTGCATGACATTAAAAAATGATTTACCCATCGCTTCCATCGATGGACCAACATTATCATTCAGGAATTTAATGAAGTCTTTGAACTCTTTAGTCTCCATAGAAGAACTGAAACTTTTAGAAAGTGAATCGACCGCCTTGATTGCTCCATCAAAAGCAGGCTTTAATTTTTCTAACAGAGACTGAAGCTGACTTAGACTCCGGACGAAAATGTCCATCACCGGCTTCTCAAACTGCTTTGTGAACTTACCCCAAAACTTGCCGAATTTCTGAACGGCTTTTAATCCTCGTTGCTGCTCTTTAGATAAGCTAGCCTGGGCTTGCTCGATCTCTTTTAAGATTTCAGCACGTTTTTCTAAATCAGTCGTGTTAGCAAGCTCTTCACGTAAGTCCTTAATCGTCTTATTCGCTTCAAACACATCGTTTAAAGCTGAGGTCGCGACACTTCCGAACAATACAGCCCCGGTGCCGGCCGCGGCAAAAGATGTGACTAAACCTCCAAGTGCCCCAGTTAAGCTTGCAATGATTGGTACTAAAGCAGGTAATGCTGCTAATAACCCACCACCAATGAAGTTCCCCGTTACTATTCCAACAGAGCTGATTGTTTTAGCTATTCGATCGATTCTCCCTTGGAACTTATCAACCCTTGCCTCCACTCGGACAATGATTTTTTCTCGAGCGAGTGCTTTAGCCTTTGCACTTAAATTATTGATTTTCCTGTAGAAGCTTACGGTATCAGCATCCACTTCTTTTTCAGCTTTTTTCCTGGTGAATCGCTCCATCAATTTCTTTGCAACTTTGATGTTTCGTTTTAAAGGTTTAATGTCAGCCTTTAATGTTGTATCTTCTGCAGATTCAGATTCTTGTTTAAATCGTTTTGTAACATCCCTAGCTTTTTGAATTGCATTTCTGAATTTCGTTATGTTCGCTTTCAGTTCTGCTTCTACTGAGTAATTGGACATTTAGTCACCCCTTTCTCGAATTTCTTCGCAGGGCAATTTGGGCAGGAGATAAATCCTTGGATGTTTTTTCAATAGACTTCCCTGAATCTAATTCATTGTCCACAGCTTTCAGCACAGACTCGTAATCAAAGAAATCCTTGAACTCTTTAAAGGCATACTCCTCTTTCGGTTTCTTTTCTGTTCCTTTGTTGATCTTTGCTTCTGCATTGCGAATGAGGAAAGCTAATTTATGCAGCCTATACTCCTCATCGATTTCCTTATATTCCTGGGCATATCTCTTATAATGAAACTCGGTCAATGTCATCTCTTCTACATCGATCAACCGTTCCATCCCCAGCTTGCGCAAAGAATAGATAACCACCTCGTCGTAGGTTAATCCTCTATTGTCTTGCTCGCTTCCTTCACGACTTTCCCCTTTTGATACTCTTCTGGAACGAGCTTTCGGGTCATAGGTTGCTTTCCCAATTCATACATGACTTGCTCTGCGAACTCATCCAGCCCTTCGTTTTCAGCAATATCATTTAAGATTGATTCAAAGTCCTCTTCTGTCTTAGGCTTTTTCTTATCGTGAGCAGTAGCTGCCTGAATCAATTTATACAAACAGATGATATTTCCCGACTGCAGGCCAGGTACCAACATTGTTTCAAGCCCTTGTCCGAGACTTACATTTTCCACTTCCAACCCTAATGAACGATCGATTGTGGTTAAAGTGCGAAGTCCAAATGATAATTCGATATCTCTTCCGTTAAAGGTGATATGCAAAATCTATTCCTCCTCAAAATTTCAAAATAAAAAAGAGGGGGTTCTTCCCCTCTTCGTCCGTCTTATGCTTCTGGTGGTATACCCAGTCCATCATCAGCAACATCGTCCGCCAGCACGTCATGAAAGACGTATCCTAATGTTTCAATGTCTGCCTCCGGAAGGGTGACACGCCCTTTCTGTCTTTTGAACTGAGTGACAAACGTTCCACTTACCTCAGGGTCATCTTCTGCAGGATTCGTTGTTTCCCATTCAGTGATAAAGCCTTGTCGATATTCTGCACCAAATGTGAAAGTACCTGGATTAACCTCATCCTCTACTTTGTCTGCCAAGTCCACTTCCCACATTTCTACTGGATAGTCATCCACAATGGAATCACTTAGCATTGTAAATGTAGGATCCGTTTCAGCTTGAAGTGCCGAGATGCTTACCTCATCTTCAAGTGCACCAGAACCTGAAACGCTACCATCCTTCGTGACGGTTGATTCACGATCGCGGGAATAAGATTTTGAGTGTTCGGTTTGAAACACAAGCTTTGCACCCTCTGCAGCCTCACCGAGTTTCCGAAAATAGAGCACTTTGTGTACTCCTTTTGCTATGTTGGCCATGCTACTACCTCCTTATTAGGTAATTCTGTATTCTGCCTGGATCACTCCATGCAACAGATTGTCAGTCGTTGTATTATCAAAGATTTCATTTGAATCAAGAGAGACCAGCCTCACGTAGTAATTATCGAGTTGTGCCAGCCTTCGCAAGGCCATTTCGAGATTATAAATCATTTCGGCAAAGTGGACTCGATTATTGGCCATCTCCCAAACATGAATGGTTTGCGATAGATTACCGGTGATCACTTGTTTGTTATTTATGACATCAGAACCTACCTGTCCAGCTACATGCACAAATGGATAAGGAACTTCCTCGTCTTTCCCTGGAAGATAATCGTATGTGTCATATCCCAGATTAAGAGAGTTATTGAATACTGCATTGAACAGTTGAATTTTTGGTGACTTCATCTACTCACCTACTTTACAAGTCTATTTAAATCATCAAGGAACTGCTTTTTCTGATTGTAGAATCCAGGAAAGATGAATGGTTGTGCATCCATGAACCTTGTTCCGAATTCCAGGTAGCCGGAGTGTTCGGATTTACTGATTGTTTTACCGACAAGATTACTAACTATCTTCGTTTCAATGTTTCTCTTGGTGTAGCCAGTTTGATAACCTTGAGTAAATTCAGCGTTCTTAACTACCTTCTGAGTCATTTCAATGGTGTTGTTCTTCACGATTGTCCCGACATCACCTTCAATCTCCCTATCCATCCGGTCAAGCTTTGCAAGCAAGGCGTCCAATCCATCTAAGTCCACTCGCTCACCCCTTCCAAAAACAAAACGCTCTCAGACCTGTATGGCACATGCCGGAGAACGTTGTATTTATTACCGTTAATGACAGCTTTATCAACTTCATGTTTATATGGTCTCTGTAGCCTCACAGTGGTGATTTGCTTGTCTAAGGAACCGAATATAACTTTCACTCTTTCCAAGCTGATTGGAGAAGTGTTGCAGGATAATGTAACACCCTCATCCACCTCAACAACTGTCTTTCCGACAGAAGGATCATAAGCCCTGCCTAAAACTTTATGAAGTGTTACCCGATCGGAGTATCTCATCAGAAGAACATTACCTTTCCTGCAGTCTCGATTTTAGGAATATACGTTTCTAAGATAGACTGATAGGGTTTAAAGTCGTCTTCAGTAAATGAAACGGACCTTCCCTCGATGGATTCTGACTTCATTCCTTCACTACCAATCTTGTTATACCGGTTCACGACCAGCTCCTCAACAATGAACATTAACTCCTCTGGTATCGCTGTCATCCCAGCATTTTGTTTTAACCAGACCAATAATCTAGCTTCTACATTTGCAATCAATCTATCAATCTGGCTGTCTTGAAGGTCATCTTGAACGCCTACTATAATCTTGACGTTTTCTTTAATCGTCATTCAATCACTTCAATTCTGCTTCTGCAGCAATTGCTTCTTCTTTACCCTGAATTTTTTCTCCGTTAGACAGCACATACCAAGGGCCGCCTGTATGCTTCGGAAATTCACTTTCTTCAGGAGATTGATTTGATCCTTCAGGCTCTTGGTCGGCTTCTTCTGACCCCACTCCCAATTGCTCAATCAACGGCTTCCCTACTTTATTTTCTGTGCTTGATAATTCCGAGATCCGTTCCTTGCTTACTTTACCCTTAGAAGGGAAGGTATCTCCCTTTCGATAAACGCGATGATCATCTTCTATATCTCTGAAAGCTCGTATCACTTTGTAAGGCATTCCTAATCATCCTCTCTTTGATAAATGGTTATTACGCTGCTGGGGCAGGACCTGGGACTAATTTAGCAAAGGCTTCATCTTTTATGATCATCAAACCAACATCCATAGTGGCACGCAGGGCAACCATCTCTTGCTCAAACAAGTTGATAGGTGAACCATCCGCGTTGGTAATGGTCGACAGTTGAGCTTCCTCTGAAATTGCATAATCAATGTTAAAAGGAATACCATAACGCAATTGATCAAAATCCCCAGCGTAAAGAGTACCTTTTGAAAGATTAGCAGATTTCAAATCCACTGCCGGCAGCCCATCAATCGTATTGTTTGAACGGTCATACAATGATTGCAATGTTCCATTTTCAGCTTTTTGTGCATTCCTTAAAGCAGTATGGTTTTGCACTTTAGAGATCCATGCATTTGGTTCTACATCATTCTCGAAAAGTTCATCTTCTACTGCCAGGATATTATCGTAAGTGATTCCGTCATAAACGATGTTGTCAGTAGCTGTTACAGATTGTTCAATCGATTGAGTGAATGGGTTTGCTACATTCAGGATCCCTGCTTCATCAAACTTCTTATAGAATGCCTCTGCAATCTTTGGACGCATGATTTCAAAGAAATTCGAAACCCTGTACTGCAGATACTCACGGGAGACTGGTAGAATGACACCCAGCTTCTTTGCCGTCATCTTGACTTGCAGCAAGGTTGGTTTAGAAGTTTGAATCTTCTCAGTCTCACCTACCCAGTAAGCCCCTGGTCCTTCAGCAAAGTATTCGAAAGTCTTTTCCTTATCCGTCATTTCCTCATAAACGCCAAGCTGCATGATCTTGGAGTTTTCCATTACATCATTCAAAATCATGGTGTTGTACTTATCCGGAATCGTCCCATCTTTCGCTTCGTGAACCATCACGTTATCCGGGCTAAATGTTTGTGCAAAAAATTGTATATCCAGTTTTAATAGTTTTGGCATAAGTGTTTCTCTCCTCTTATTTAATGATTCTGTTCTTTCTTGCCATTTCGGCTTTTGAAGTATGGCTGCTGTTGGTTATTTTTGAACCGCCTGTTTCAGGTGGATCCTGACGAAGCTTTTCCTTCACTGCATTATTTACTGCAGCATCGAATTCCTTTTTGATACTCGACACTGCTTCTTTGATTTTCTCGTTGTCCTCAAGCTTGATAAGAGATTCAGCAAACGCAGCCGGCAGTCCCTCATCTTTTAAATCTGTTTCTACTTCAGAACGAAGCTGCTTTGTGTTTAATTCACGCTCTCGCTTATCAAGGGCTTCGAGTCGCTTCTTAAATTCAGCATCTTCTCTTTCTTTCTGAGTCATCTTGGCATATTGTTCTGCATCCTTTTTGGCATCGGCAATTCTTTGATCGAGCTGGTCTTCCCACTCTTTCTGTTTCTTCTCCAGTGCCTTTGCAAGCTTACGGTCTGACTCAGCTTCAATCTTCTTCTGTAGTTCTTCGGCAGAAAGCTCAATCTTTTCCGGTGGATCGCTTGGTGGATTATCGGGATTCTGTGGATCCGCAGGCGGGTCATTCGGCTCGGAAAAATACTGCAGATTTAGTTTTAGAGGTTCAAACTGTTTCTTAAAGGCTGCTGAATTAAACACATTAATTGGTCCTGTCACTCTCATTTCCTCCTAACCCATGAACACGCAACAACACACAGGTGCCCATCGTTAACGTCCTCACACGTTTTTAGTCAAAACGAATAAGCCTGTTTATAACGTCTGGTGCTTAAAGACGCGCTCACTAAATTTCTTATAAGGTGTATTTATCTTTCACGCTTGCGAAAAATTCCTCTCTCCAGTCTCCCAAGTCAAGAGCCGTTGAACTCCTACAAAACGGATGCATGGGTGGTGCATTGATGCCTGGCTTCATTTCCTTCACCTTGAATTTTTTCTTATTCAAGAGTTTACATTTCTTTGTGGTCTTCCCATCCATTACAGCAACATATTCATATTCAGCTTCCTCATCATCAGAAACAGCCTGATAGGATAACTTTTGGGCTTCCACCTGGACTCTGGCAGTTTCAGTTATCAGTAACCTTTTAGCTTCAAATGAACTTATATCAAATCGTTCTCGAATTTTTCTGATATACCTATTTGGATGGACACCACGGACGATTGCACTGTTGATAATAACGTCCAATTCTTCTCTTAGAGCTTCCATGTCTCCCCATATCCTTGAAGACCAATTGGCCCCATAAAAAGAAGCTCCAACAATCGATTTAAGAGTTGGAGTGGTGATTGCCATGTTGACTCCTAAGATTCCGGCTTGCCTCAATACTTCAGATATTCCAGCTTGCTCCAGATAACCTTGGAAAGTCTTTTCTTGCTCATTCGTCATTGATACCAGGTGAGCATTTAAATACATCATGAGAAGCTCCTGACGGTTAATCCGCATCTTTGTATTGTAGGTGAAGAGTTCCTTATTCGCTTTCGGGGAGAAGTCCTTCTCCCTCACATATCGTGCAGCTGTTCTTTCAAATGATTGGACATCAAATTCGGACACCCTCTTCTTAGCTTCGGCTAAAGAGATCGTATTCTTTTCTGCGTACCGGGAATAAAAGGCATTGATTTCTTTTTCTACCTCGCTAAGAGCATGATCGATGATCCCTTTTAATTTTCTTGATACCTCTTCATCTTTCATTTGTTCACGCTTGATGTTGTCTCTTTCTCTTTTCACCCAGTAGCTTTCTTCCTCAGGCATCTACCACACCTCAATTCCTCATATACTCGGAGGACATCGATTGTCTTTGTTTGGCCCTTTCACTTGTAATTCTCTTTTCTTCCTCTTCTGGATTTTCTACAATCATTGGAATGATCTTCAGTTTCGTTTCCTGAGAGAGCTCTCCTCCAAGTGCATTGAACATGTCTACTGCTTCTTTGGTGCTCTTAGGAAGGTTCGGAGTGAACTTATAGGTTAACCCCTCAAACTCTCCTTCCCCGGCTTCACTCGCCAAGTGCATGACATTGTTTATCAGCTTATAGCGACGATTAAGAGACCTTTTGAATAACCGTTCCTTGTTGATCCGAATTTGTTCCAGGCCAAATAACTTGTACTTCATCGCTTCACCGGTTTGTTGGCCAGCAAAGTTCTCGTCATTCAAGTCCGGTGTATTAGTGAATTTATGAATGTCTGTTTGCAGTCTGCCTTTATAAGCCTCACTGCCTGACACATCATACTGCTTGTAAATATAATCAGCTTCAACTCGACCTTCTGCACCGTCTGCGTTTTGAGTTGGCTTCAAGAAGATAATATTGGCTTCTTTCATCTTCTTTGCTTCCCCAGCATCCAGTTCCACATTACCGAGAATCTTCAGCATTGCATCATTCAAATCAGTCATATAGTTTGCCGTATCAGATTGAGCTGCATCATATAAATCAATCAAGTCGAGGACGTTCTCGAAGTCCCCCTGGCGGAAACGATTATTACTGTGTTCATTAATCGGCACTTCACCGAACGGATGGTCAGCCTCACTTTCAATTGTCAGATTATAATCACCCATGTTTGAAGAGAAATACGTGTAGATTTTCTTGTCTGTATAAAGGATGACTTTAATCCTTCGTTCGCCACCATAACCAACTGAGAAGTATCGGATCCCCGCTATCACGTTCTTCTCAATCGTAGTGTCATAGATTAAGAAAGTTTCTAAGGGTGAAGACAGATACACTTTGGTCTGATCCTGCTGGTTCCGATGAATTAGTTCATATGCCCGTCCATAAATAGAAAGATCAAGAACGATATCTGCATTAAGCGCTGCATCTTCTATTGTCCCGTTGATTTCATTTATTTTTTCCTGAGTGGACTTATCCTTATGGCGGACTGAAACAGGAACACCCACGAAGAAGCCCTGCATGAAGTTAGATACATACTTTGCATAATTGTGCTTAGCCCGGTGATCGGCCTTGTCATCTTCTTTCCGCCTATTGGCTGCAGATATCGTTGTGTTATCCCCGAGATAATAATCGTCCAAGACAGTGAGCCTCGGACGTTGGTGTTCAATATGATGTTTTAATATCGCAGACAGTTCCTTTGTATTTTGCACCAGCTCTTCTGCAGACTCGAACGTGTACTGTATGTTTGCTTCTTTACTGAACCGCCTCTTCTTCCCGGCATTTCCACTCGTACCTTCTCCAAGCTCAAAATTATTAACGTGATTCATGTTCCACCTCCTATAAACCCAGTCCTTTTAAAGCATTGTACGTTTCGTCTTTCTTGGCCACTCCCAAATGATATTGTTCCAGGCTGTATCGAAGTGCATCGATAATATGGTTATTTGCATCAACTGGAGTATTCAGCCACTTACCGTCTTTATCCTGATCAAACGTATACGTATTGAATTCTTCTATCGTGTGTTCACAAGTTGGATGAATGTACACCTTGAAACCTTGAATGAATAATATCCCCTGATTTACGCTGCCTTTCCCTTTGACTGAAGCTCTCATTCTTCGAACACCTTTATTGATTAATTCTTGGATCAATCGTCGTTCTGCAGAGTCAGCAGTGATGACTGATTTAAGAAGACCTTTACTCACAATCATTTTGTATATGTCCTCAGTTAACATTGCTTTCTCATAATGTTCATCGTAGATCCATAGCTCTTTCTTCTTAAGATCAACTACAGAGCTCGGTAAAGTTGTTGGATCGTTCGTGAATCCAAAGTCCATACCATGAGCCGTTTCTTGTATCTCTTTGATTTTTTGTTGAATATCGAAGTCAACCACATGAAAGTTATCGAAGACAAGCCCTTCTGCTACTCCCCAATCACCATCACAGACTATCCTGGCACGTCGAGGATTTGTTCTATATAAATCTTCATATCTTGCCCGGTCAACATCATCCAGCCATTCATTCACCCTGAAGGTTGTTGTAATAGCAAACGTATCTTTTTCCCGGGTATCTTCATCGAAAAAGACCTTCTTAAGCCAATGCCTCTCAGACCACGGGTTAAACGTAACTGTGACCTGTTTAAAGAACTCAGGATCATCGTAACTACCACGGATGGATTCAACTACTGTCCGGAACTTAGCTTCCGTTTCAATCTGGTATGCTTCTTCAAACCACGCCCAAGATAAGATGCCAACATCAACGGTGATCGATGTGATTTTCAGTTCATCATCAAGACCCCTGAACAAGATCTTCTGGCCAGTAGGCATATACGTGATCTCTGGCATCGATTCATTGAACTTAAATAAATGGGCAACCCCTAATTGCGTGGCTGCCCATTTTAAATCAGTATAGGTGGATTGTTTGTTGGTGTTGGAATAACGCCGGACAACCAGTAGGTTTGCCCAGGAATACTTCATGATTCGGTGGATGAAATTCAATGCGGTCGTTTTCGATTTCTTACTTCCCCGGGATCCTTTAACTACCCGGTAAAATTGCTTGTTGTTCCAGAACCGGTTGTACCCTCCACCAATCTTCTGCTTGATGGAGATTCGTTGCTGCTTAGTCTTCATCGGGTACATCCTCTACAAAGACAGGTGTAATGTTCTCTACTTGCTGCTTATCGGTCCACATGACATATCGCTTGCCTAAGAGCTCTGCTGCTTTTACACGATCTTTCAAGTAGGTGTCCTTGTCCTCTAACTGCTGGGCACCTTCTCCAATCCCTACGGGTATCTGTTCGGTATATTCTCCGCGCATCACGGAAGTGAGGAATTGTAGGATTTCATCCTGTTCTGCGATTGATTCTTTCTTCAATTCCTCTAAGCGATCGTCAATATATGCTCTCACGTTAGCTTTTGTTAGCAGCCTACTTCCTGATGCTCTTGCTGCTGCATCTTTTTTTACGCTCGGATAGGCAACTTTATAAGAAGCTGAGATATTCCCTGTTTTAACATACTCATCAGCAAAACGTTTCTGTTTTTCTGTCAATTTCATTACATCTCACCTGCCACCTCCAAAACTTTTATAATAAGAAAGAGCACCCCTAAGGATGCTCTTTAAAATTAAAGCCAATCTTCATCTACATTGTTATTATAATCATTTGAAGTATAATTCCCTTGTGCGTCTAATTCGTAAATTCGACAAGATATGGCCTTATCCAAATTGACTAGCTCCTCCTCGGTCTCAATCCAACCACCATCTTGAATTTCTTGCTTTAGAAAATCTAAACTAACCCTTTTAACCGTGTAATTCAATAAAGTATTGTTTTCGAAATTTAGACTTATAGTAAAATCTTTCATGCCTCCAACTCCTTTCGAAAATAAGATTCGACAAAAGGAGATATTTTCCTGCAAACTCCAAATACTTTTTCAAATAATAGTGGCTTTCCTACGACAAATTCACCGATTTTATTCTCTTTAGAGCTTCAATATACCAAAACTCATCTTTCTCAATCCCAATAAAATTTCTACCAGTATTTAAACAAGCAACTGCAGTTGTCCCACTGCCCATACAATTATCCAAAATCACTTCCCCTTTGTGAGTATATGTCTTTATCAAATATTCAAATAGAGCAACCGGCTTCTGTGTCGGATGTTTGGTTTTTGAATCTCTAGAATAATCAAGAATGCTTCTTGGGTAATTCTTATGCGTGGTAACATACTCATTCTTTAATGAATCTGTATTTGCCATTATGTCTGATAATTTTTGTCGTTTCTTTCTTTTGGTTTGTACCAGGGGAACTATCCCTTGAGGATTATATGTAGGTAACCTTTTATAAAACACACAAATATTTTCATGATTCTTCATGGGCATTCTCTTAGCGTTCGGAAACCCAGTAACATGTTTTCCTTTCTTCCAAATCCATTCATATCTAAATAATTTCATGTTGCTGCTGATCAGTTTAGTCGTAAATGGTTGGGAAGCAGTTAAGACAATCGCTCCGTTATCTTTTATCACTCGTTCATATTGCTCCCAAAGTTTATCAAAAGGGATAATTTCGTCCCATGAGCACCTGGTGGTTCCATACGGTAAATCACATAAAATCATATCGATGCTCTTGTCTTCAATTAAATTCATCTGCTCCAAGCAATCCCCTAAGATAATTGTGTTATGTAAGTCCTTAGCCCTCATAAACTTCAACTCCATTCTCACTTTAATAAATATAACAGAACGTATGTTCGTTTAACAATGTAAAAAAATAGGCTCAACTGCTTAAGCAGAAGAGACTATCATATCTTCTTTTGGCAATTTTCTTTTCTGCACGCTCAATCATCGTCTGAACACTACTTGAGCTGATGCACAAGTAATTCGCAATTTTATTGTATGATAAGCAGTGACCACGAGACATAAGATATACTTCTTTTTCTTTAGCCGTAAGGACAGACAAGGCATCATCTATCATTTCTTGTTCTGCAGAAGAAATTACACTCTCATTTTCTGATTCATCCCATACATAGGTCTCATCTTGACTCCTAAAAAATCTCTGCATCAATAACGGATCAAAGGGTCTTTCTCTTTGATATGCTGCTAATCTTTCAACCCCCCTTTTGTTTCCTGGCTGCCTTCCTGTTTCCATCCATTCAATAGCATACTGCATGTCTCTTATCATTCCATTAAGCAGTGATTTATCCCGATTAGAAGCTTCTTTAATCATCCTTTTGGCTTTTGATAAATTGTCTTTATAGCTTGAAAGAAGATTTTCCAAATAATCACCCCTAAACAAAATAAAAAGGACACCAATCAAAACACCGGTAATTCGGTGAGCGATTAGTGTCCTCCAGTTAGCTGGTCGGACTATATTTATCTTTAATTCTAAATTGTAAATCAGATTTATATTTAACCTCACCCTCTACTTCTTTTCTATAGATATCTCTTAATAAAGGGATAATGGTTACTTTGTCTACTAATTCATTCCAATGAGAATCAAAGTATTTTAGGTTTAACTCTAAGTTAGGCAGGTTCCTAATTTCCTGGCTCATATAAAATTCATTAATCATAATCGATAATATTTGAACATATGAAGAAGGTAGTCTAATTTCTATTTCTTTTTTCTCTCCTAAAATTGAAATAGAATAACTATCAAGATCCTCAACAGTAAAATAGCCATGTTTTTTTGTTTCGAATTGTTTTTCATTATGGTTCTTTAAGTACCTATAATATTCTCCTTTGCAATAAAGTAACTCTACACAGTTTTGAAAATTAAAATCCCACTTCATGTCTATCTTCTTAGCAGGTCCTACACCAATATTTTTCATCATAATATATATAGGAATGTCCAACCCCTTTCTTTCCGAAATGAAAATAGGCAAGTCATCAGATTCTGAATACTCAATGCTATATTTTTCTTCAGATAAAACTATTTCTGGCCTGATAGAATCTTCCCTCTGTTTCTTCATTTCACGTACAGTTGCAAGAGCTGCAATAGAAGCAAACAAAGCTCCGATACCAGAAATAACACTCCCTATATCAGCTAAAATACTGAAGGTCAAAACTCTTCCCCCTCATTCCATTTGATTCGTTTCACTTTCCCTTGATGTGTGACAATATTCGTTTCTCCAAAAGCCGGCAGCTCCGAAATTTTAGCCTTCCCATCACACACCACCACCGCAAAACTTCCTTCTTTATCCATTATATCAATTTCTAGTTTTAATGTACTAGGGTTAATTTCCAAGTCTGATAGTCTCACCAAGACCCCTCCTGTGTTATAATTAAGTTGGCTGGCCGGGAGAGATCCTGGCTTTTTCTTATTTTATGAAAAATGAATATTTCATCCTAGATATTTACATTTTTCTGTACTATGATTATAGTTGTAATAGGTGATGGAATGAAAGAACTAGAAACGTTAGATCGTATAAGGAAATTAGGATTACTTCTCAAAGAATTCTACAGGTGTAAATGCCCTGACCAGAAGCAATTAATTGCTGAAGAAATAAAAAAGACCTCAGAAACAATCCGACCTAAAACCTAACCCAACATATTATTCACACTTTATGCCTAAAAGAATTAATCTACTTACTTTATAAAGAATAATGAAGCACCCGTACCTAAAACCTCTTTAAATAAAAAAATATAAAAATCCCTCTTAATCTTATTTTTGGTAGTATATACCTATAAATAATTTTTTGAGAGGTATTAATATGATGTTCTTTATTGGCGATAACGTAATTTACAACCATGAAGAGTATTTTGTGCATTTCATTTATGATTCTGAGTACTTAGAAATATCTAAGGAAAAAAATAAAATGAGCAATTGCATACTCGTTCATAAATCTGAAATTGAATTGAAGAAGTAATCATCTACTTCTCCAATATAAACTCCTTGGATGGTGAACTCCTTTGAATGGACTAACAAACCTAACAGAGAAAAGACTTAAGGAATTGCTAGTTGATTCCAAAAGAGTTGGGACCTCGAAAGATTTCATTAGTTTGATTGAAGCAGCCATTCACCAGAAGAAATTACTTAAGGAAAAAGAAAGGCACCAAATACTAAATTGAAATCTTAGAAGTCCAAACTAATCTTGCAAGAGAGACGATCCTTACCCCGTCTCTCCTTTTTCTTTTATTCGCACTACCATAATCTCAATCCGCGGTGTCTCGCTGTACCACTTGCTGGCCAACAATTCTACAATCTGGCTATCATCCCTCCAGAGAACCCCACTACAAGCGTCCTTGATCCCTTTCACATAATTGTCTACATCCGGCTTTGTGGTTGGCCTCAATTCTCCACTCTCTGCAGCTGCATGTTTCTTTTTACTGAAGCTCTTTAGCGATGGCTTGAACACCCTGATAAACAACTGAAGTGGTCCTTCCAGGGGCTTCTCAGGTCGATGTTCTGCCGCAACAAGCTTCACGTACTTTTTAAAGTCCTTTGACTTCTTAGGATCGTATGCTTTAACCATTCCGCCCTTAGAGCTGAACCGTGGCCGGCCCTGGGCAACCGGAGTCCCGTATACGGTAAAATTGATTATCTCCACTTATTCATTTCCCCCTTCGCTTTCCCGGTAATGATTCGACTGGGTAACAGCTGCGATGGCAAGCTCGTGTCTCAAATCATAATAACTTAAGTCGTAAATGCTCTCCCCTGTTCGTGCCCTGGTAATACCCAAGGCTAACAGATCATTAATCATGAGCTGCGCCTCGGCATCTTGTTTACGCCTAACCGTGTTATACAAAACACCCAATCGATCATCCCCTCCTGTAGGCCAATAATTCAGCCTGTAGCTTTTCTTTTTCTTTCTCGAAGTCATAGTCATCCGACCCACCGGCAGGGGCATCTTGGCTTGATTGCGACTCCTCAAACCAATCGGGCAGCATTTCCTTTCGGATCGGCCGTACTTTCCCGCCGGCCGTGTTAGGCGGTCGCTTAGACTTATGCTCTTTGTATTGCTTCTGCTCAGCCTTACACTGCTCCACCGTCCTAATCCCTTTCTGGGACCAGTTTCTAAGGATGACCTCAACGTACCCCCATTTTTTTGTCCCCTGCTCTACCGCAATTTTCATGGCTTCCAAGACCATCTCCTCCGAAAGATCATCACACCAGCCGACAATCTTTTGAGGAATATAGCCACCCAACACACCAAACCCTTCTTGTTCGTAAAACTGAAATGGATTCGGAGACACACGCGCATCATCTCCTACATCATCTTTTAGTTTCGTTTTGTTTTGTTTATGTTTAGGTATGGTCAACTGTTGGTCATCGGATTGGTATCCAGATTGGTATATGGATTGGGTATCGGATTGGTATAGCGATTGGTCAACTGAGTTGACCAATGATTTTACCTTATAGATTGGAGCCTTACCTTTCTTGCCCTTTTCATATTCGATTAGTTCGTTCTCAATAAGCTTTATTCGAGCATTGACCAGCCCTTGCTTTGAAAGGCCAGTCAATTTCTCTACTGTGGAGTTGGGCGCATTGAATCGTTCTTTCCAGCCAGCCATATTGTTTATAGCCATCAGTGTGTGCCATAACGCAATTGCGCTGGTATTAAGATCGTTCAGCAGCAGCCAATCCTTAAAAGCTTTGAGTTCCTTTAGGTAATTCAAACTATCACCCTCTTAAGCTTGTTTAACATATGAAATGGCTGCTTCAATGGATTCCCTGTCTTCGACATTGGTGGCATCCTGTAAGGCCGTCTCGAGCCAGGTAAGTGTATTCTGTTTGGTCACATCCGTTTGATACGGTCTGAAGATGATCCCTCCGTGGCCAATGAACATTTCTAATGGTGTCCCGGTGTGTAACCCTTGGGTTCTCCTGACTTCCTTTGGAATAACGACTCTCCCTAATTCATCGATCTTTCTAACGATTCCAGTTGCTTTCATACTTCCTCTTCCTTTCTATCGCATATTGCTTTTCCGTTTTGTATTCCTCGCACATGATAGTGCGGATATCTCTTCATATACTGCAGAACCAACGCCTTGAGTTCTTCCTTACTTTGAGCCTTCTCCCAGATCCATGCC
This sequence comes from [Bacillus] enclensis, assembly GCF_001456935.1. Classification (GTDB taxonomy): domain Bacteria; phylum Bacillota; class Bacilli; order Bacillales; family Bacillaceae_B; genus Rossellomorea; species Rossellomorea enclensis. Next base: position 1,047,728 of record NZ_KQ758482.1, read on the forward strand.
GGGAGAAGGACTTTGTAAGGGACCTCCTGGTTAATCAAAACTCATGTCCATTGCTTCTTGAGCTGAATCTTTCTTGCCTTTCTTTGAGGACGATTTTTCTTTCTTATCCTCAGCCGGCTGTTCTTCCGGAAGATCATAGTCAATGGTGTTGTCATCATCTTCAGGTGTAATGTCTTTCATTTCACGCTCATCGCTCGGATCATTCTCTTCGATGACGGCCTTCTGCATTTCGACCGAAAGAATGCCCCATTTAGATAATAGATTCTTAAGTACCGTCTTCATGGCCATAGCGTCCCAATCATTTTTCCATCCGAAATCTGATTTACTAAATTTCTTCCGGTGCTTCTCGACTGCCTCCTTGGTCCAGTACACCGTCTTCCTAAATCCATTCAATAGTTCGAAGTAGGCAGCGTAACCAATGACCACTTCCGACTTCCTTTGCTCAAAATCGATATCAATGTCTTCAGTAAGAGGGTTCCATTTGATCAGCTCCCCCTCATGGATGGGAGTGACGTTTATATACCGGTACTGGCCGGTTCTAAGGGCTAACTGAATGTATCCTTTATATCCGAGCTGGAACTGTGCTTTGCCCCCATACGGGACGATCCATGCATATCCTAAGTTCTTATCTACCGGAAGGTCCAGAGTGGCCGCGATCATCGCTGAAGAGATAACCGACATAGGCTCTGATTTCTGCAGCATCTTTTCGCTGTTATAAAGGCTAAGGATCGAGGCGGTAAATTGTGTTGCTCGCTTCCCTAAAACCTCTTCAAATCGTTTGATTACCGAAGGACTCGCCAGCAGCCCTTTCATGGTGGCCCCCTGTGTTGAAGGGGCCTGTCCATTCTTATTTGCTAAATGATTTTTGAGAGATTGATTGGTGGCCATTATTTAGCCTCCTTGATATCAAACCGTCTGTAGGAGCTCTTTTTGATGACTTCCTGATAGATATTAGGAAACTTCTCTTTTAACAGTTTTGTATCCACTCGATTGGATTCAATTGGCTTCCAGGCTACTTCGTAATTGGAGCAGAATCCTAGCTCGGCTTCTTTTAGTTCGTGCTGCAGGTCATGTTGAATATGTTTCTTTTGCTTTTCCAGTTCACTGATTGTTTTCTTTAGATCGAAGTATTGAAGGATTCGATCTTTGTGATTGCTCTTCAGTTCAACTGTCTTACCTTTTTCTGCAGCTGAGTATTTTTCTTTCAGATACTTTTCAGCTGCACTGGATCCGTCTAATGCCGGCGGGTTCCCTTCGATCACATGGTACTGCCAGAAATGTTTTTCTGCTTCAAAGATGATATTGATCAGTTCCTCGTCTCGTTCGACTTCCTTACAGATAAATCTGTTACCGCCTATAAGTACCGCAATATATGCTTTCGGGTAGCCAAGGACCCCTAAATAGTGCTGCACCTGTACCAGGTAGGACTCCGGTATTTCTTCACTCTCCCATTCCTTCAATAGAAACTGGTTGGCTGTTTTACATTCCAGGAGAGCATCTTCCCCAACCACCTTACGGTCGATGTTCGCGATAATAAATTCATGATCAGGGTGCTGCAGGATGGCATTTCGTTTTCGTACTTTCTTTCCCATCCGTACTTCAAATTCTTTTGCGACCATATCCTCAAATAGATTCCCAAAATAGGCTGCCTCACTTGAGGAATCCTCAACAATGACCTGGCCGGTCTTCTCAAGCCATAATTCAAAAGGTGTTTTATATTTATTAAGTCCAAGGATAATGGAGGCGTCTGATCCTCCAATTCCTTTTCTTCTCATTTCCAGCCATTCATTACGTTCCATATCTGTTGTAGTAGCTAATACAGAAACCATAATTTCCCCTCCGATTGATTTTATTTTCAAAGTGCTTTAGAATGGTATCAACTTTTTCTTTTTGAGGTTGACCCCTCTTTCTTAAAAGACCCGTGTGCCAGCATGGGTCTTTTATTCTGCCGTCGTGAAATGAAACTTGCATTTCTCGATTAAGTAATCCTCTAAATTGTCTTCTAAAATGACCTCTCCGTTGTCTGGATCAATCACGATTGAATCTCCCGTAAGGATCTCTTCTCCAAAGAAATCAATTCCGTTATGTTCGGGCTGAGAAACCATATTGGGATAACCCTGTTTTTCGATTTGGCTGATAACCGGATGTTGAAGCATTTGTTTCACCTCCTTAAAATGGTTAATGCATGAAACTTGCATTCTAGATCATGCAAGTTATATAATTCTAATTGCGCATAAAATAGTGAGATGCAGTAAGCTCTGGTGACAGCCTTAGCTTGCTGCTTTTTTACTTTTGCTTCTAAGTAAGAGCGACTTTTCAAATGAAGTAAGTCTCAACCATTCCCCTGCTTTAATCTTCATTTTCCTCACTCCTTCCTATCTTCGTTTCAACATTACATTCACAAAGGTTTGAGTAATGTACTCGAGTTCATCCTGCTTTACTTTCTTTTCTGCTAATCTATCAAGCTCTCTAATTGAGTTGAGCAAATCAACTGTCGAAAGCATGGCTTCTTTATATTTTTCTCCTTGAATGTTTTCCTCTACTGCTTGTAGAGCGTTCCAGGTCCCACGGTGATGTTGTGCTGCCTTTCTAAGATCTTCCTTTAGAAATGTTTGCTTGCTCACTTCTGTAGCCTCCTTGCTTTTAAGGTCAGTCTCCATTGCTTGAATATCTGGACCATGGAGAACCGATATTCTTTCGTAATCAGAGCGACAAGGTTGATCATGCTTGCTGCAGCATCCAATACTTCGAATACCACTCGTTTCATTTCCTCTCGCTCTGATTCTGTTTGAGCTTGTACTGGTTTGAACCAACATGCTCTTTCCAAGTGATCTAATGCCTCAGTTGATTCTCGTTTGACCAGGAGCATCATGGATGTTGGATGATGTTCAATAAATTCTCCGTTCAAATACGGAATTGATACATCGCCGGCTGATTCGTTCCATCTAACGAAGTAATACTCTTCATCATCAATGGCCTCAGCTGTAATCGATCGCAGATCTTTCGGAAACCCTTGCCTGCCTGTTTCATACTTGGCTATGCTTTCTCTTGAAATTGGAAGCTTAAACGATAGTTGTTGCTGCGTTAATCCTTGGCGCTTTCTCGCACTAGCAAGCTCCTCCCCTTCCTTGACTTTCATAAGGGTTGCTCCTCTCTTTACCTATATATGGATTTCAATGTTCAGGCTTATTTCATAAAATGAAGTTAACTTGCTTTTTCAGATTTCTTTTTACGCTCTTCGAGGATTCTTGGGACAGAAGTTTTTAAGAAGTAGCGTAGGATTTTTTTAATTGTTTCGTCTGATGGTTGGTTCATTCAGATCACCTCCTTATTGGTTGATACATTCCGTATCAAAATTAATCAAAAAAATATCTGGAAACAATTCGGTTAACTCATATTGATAAAACTGCTGAAATTTCACCATTGTTTCTCTACCAGGATTGGAATCTCCTTTTTCAATTTTTCTTACGTATACTTCAGAAATCCCTAATGACTCAGCCACTTGTCTTTGAGTTAGATTCCTTTGTTTTCGTAACTCAATTAGTTTTCTTCTTTTCATCTCTTCACCTCCTATATTGATACGTTTTGTATCAATAACTATATATTAATCGATATTTTTTGTATCGTCAACTATTTTTGATACATTTTTTATCATTTATTTATTCCGATAAAATTTGTATCTATAATAAAGTTAATACGTGAATTCACGTACATAGATCCGTACTAAGGAAGGGTTGCTTATGCTAACAAAAAGGCTGAAAAATTTAAGAGGTAAAACAACCCAGGAAGAAGTCGCAGGACGAATTGGTATCTCGAGAGCGCGCTACTCCCATTACGAAAATGGACGAAGTGAACCTGATACTGAAACCCTAAATAAATTAGCTGATTATTACGATGTGAGTGTTGACTACTTACTTGGAAGAACTGATGATCCAAATGAAACCCTTAATAATAAAGGTAGTAACTCCAGTTCTCTCGATGAAATAAACAACCTCGTTAAAGAATACGGCATAGAACAATTTGGTTTCTTTGATATTGAGAAGTGGAAAGATCTTTCCCAGGAGGATATTGAAGAAATTAAGAAGCATTTTGAATATGTGGTGTTCCAGGCGAAACAGAGGAATAAAGATAATTAAACACCAAAAAAGCTCAGAGAAGATTCTCCGAGCTTTTTTGATTCCATTATTGCCTTGTAAGAAGAATGAATAATGCATAAAGTAGGATATTCTACACAATCTAACCAAAAGGAGTGAACATAATTGAAAAGAATATTGGCTTTAGTTACAATCACCGTACTATTAACCAGTTTAGTTTACACATCCGTTAGTGCTGAAAAACTTAGCCAACACGATTCGGAGCAGGTTACTGACTATTTTATACTTTCAGCGTTTCAAAACCAGATTGGCAAAGCAGTGAGCGACTATTATAAAAATGATTCAGTTACAGTGACTTATTTGCATCCTTCTCAGAAAGATCTCGTTCAAGTGTTCCAAAGCGAAAAAGGAACCGACTTAGGATACCCCTATGTTGTAAAAGTCACTGTTAATTCATCTGATGGAACCAAGAGGCTGGGGACGGATACAATCACATTCGGTACATCTACACCACTTGAGAATAAGGATGTAAATGTAGCAGCTATTACGACTAAGGTGATTGATTTTAAACACAACGCACCAAAATGAAAAAGTAAATGGTTGACGGGTTCTCCTCACGAAGATTAATTTGTAACTTCTAACGAAATTGACAAAAAGCTCAGAGATGATTTCTCGGAGCTTTTTGAATTCCATTAAAACCACCTTAGCAGGAGATGGTACTAGAAGTTAACTAGAATAAACAAAAGAATAAAAAGGGATAGTCCCAAACAAACAATAGCTACTATTTTTGACTGTACAGCAACACGCTTATCACCTTCATGTAAGCTTTCAATAAAATTAAGAGTAAAGGAAAAACATAAAATGAATAGCGAAATTGAAATAAAACTTAACCCGCCTAAACTCATATACCTCATCCTCCATCTACTCCGTTAACCTGCCCGTTCGTATAAGTCCTATAATTAATTTACTTCAGCTATTCCCCGTTATTTTATTCTTTTCAGCAGTAACATTCTCGTTTATCATTTTTTTAAATAGCTTTATCTTTTCATCGGATTCGAAAAATCTTTTGGGGATTACCATGGCTTTATTTCTTGATACATATATAAGAAACATCGGAGCGAATTCTTTAATAGAAACAATTTCATTCCAATCAATTGCGCTTATCGATCTCCCTCTTTTTTGAATTATTCCAGTATCACTAAATGTATAGATTAGTTCATTCTTTATCAATTGGTCACTCTTATATTCTCGAGTTGCTTTCACTCGAATAATTACTTTTGCATAAAGAAAAATTAAAGCTGTTATACAAACTGAAACTGTTGAACTAATCAAAAGAATTGCTGCCATGTCTCCAAAATTAAAGATATCCCCTGGATTATATTGAATGTATATTAACCCTAGAAAGAGTACTATATAAGTAGATATCGTTATCCACAGTATCCATCTACTAGTATGAAAGGATGAAAACTTTTTATATTCTTTTGCTGTTAAAGTACCGCGAACAGACAGTTCTCTGCTGGTATCTATATCTTTGTTGCTCATTGACACTCCCCCTTTTATTCAAATTTAATATGTCTTCCCTAATCTAATACCAATTATTTCAATAAATTCTTAATTACTCAAGGGTAAATTCACTATTATGAGATACTTAATGTAAACAAAAACCCCCAAATCAAGGGGGGTTTTCTAATTAGTGGATAGTTAAAATGACATCCATCTCTCCAATATCCAAAATACTCGCAGATAATTTAAGAGCAACCTTATGACCGTTGGTTGTGACTTTCCCCTCCACTACAGTAGGCGGGGTAATATCAATTTCAACGTCTTCACTATAAATAATTCTACTGATGTTCCCTGAGATCATGTTTCCAAATTCTCCTTGGAAGGACGTGAGCATATCCCCTTCCACACTGACTCCATACATTTTTTCAGCTATGCTGCTGCTTGTATGCTTCTTCGTCATCAGGTACATGGTTCCCTTTATATCTCCTGTAATTCCAATTACAACACCTAATTCGGTCTTGATATCCTTATCTCTGAAGAGAGTTGGTTTTTCCATTTGTACCTCAAATGGAACTACTGACTTAATTGCTGTTGTTGTTGAATTTAGTAGATGCGTTACTAGTTGACTGGACATACCAACACTCCTTAGTTTTACTCACTTTTATATCGGTTGGCTTGTCCAAGGATTTTACTATTCTAATTTAATATTTTATTATGTTCTAGAGGCTTACTCCCCTACCATTCCGTCTCCAAATTTTTACTGTTACCTAGGATAATATCGGTATATGGCCAGAAGTATTTTACTATCAATCTTATCTTTCACTAAGTAAATTTCTATTTCATCAACCAGAACTAATAAATCTTAGTTTTATATTAACAAGTATTTCTTCCACTTACCTCTTTATATATTTCATTTAATTTGTTGGTTTTAATACTAATTGGGAAAGTTCAGGATACTTTTTCTTTATTTTTTCAGAATGAAATAAATCAGTAAGGTAATTGTTTAAAGTATTCACAGCATCAAGACATTTTTCAGTTTTTTCGAAGTCAGGTAAATACCCCTCGTGTACAACATTATTTCTTAATAAATATGTATTTTCCCACCAATTTCCTACTGGTGAATCAATATCATCTACATTGAAGTCCCCACCAAGCCTTTTGTGAAAATGATCTATAACCATGCTTTTGAATCTCATCTCATTACTTTTCTTATCAATTTCGCTTTTTGAGAACCCTTCTTTTTTTAGTAAATATTTATACAAGGCAGTTAAGAAAATTTCCACAGAAGTTTGAGAATCAATTACAGCTCTAGTGTAATCACCATTGCTAAGGCTTCTTTTTGATCCATAGAATAATTCAGCTGCACGAAAAAATGGATTATTAGGCAATAAATCAATACCTTCCATCACTCTTTTAGTATTTATATCAGTGAGATATCCTCCGCCCTGCTCAAGCTTATTGAAGTTTAATTGGAATAAACCTTCTGATTTTAAAGTATAATTCTTAGGGTCTATTATTGAATATAAAATTGTAGGATCTAATACTTCTCTAGTAATTTTAGAAACATAAGGGTCTTTAGTCAGTACGATAATGGAAGAAACCAATTGATTTAACCCACCCACCAACAAATCAAATTTTTCTGATAGAAATTCTTCTAACTTATCTAATGAAGGCTTATCCTTAGAAATATAGACCATTTCAACTCTTGTGCACTTTTTAGGAAGATTAAGAGGTTCTTCATTATAGGCACCAGTATAAACATTTACTTTGTTTTCTATAGTATGAAAACGATAATGGCATAACTCATTTTTGTTAACATGGTATGTTAAATGATTTTGATTCTTTAATGGGATAAAAAACGGGACAATAATACCAAATATCAACAACTGTTTAGCCTTAAAATATTTTTCGATTTCTGGTTTTAACTTCAGTATGTAATTTTCTTTATTGTAGTAAAAATTTCTACCATTCATATCAGTCAACTAACAACCTTTCTTAGATAGAATATTCAAAAACGGAAACTTTTTTCACTTTTTTCAAAGAATCAGGACCCTTATCTATGATAGGGTCCTTAATTTTCATATTGTTTTCGTATCACTTTCTTGTTCTAGGAACAAGGAGCCAAATTCTATGGTTAAAGATTCGTTTGCTTTTATTATCCATCTCTTAAAACCTGTATATGCAGAACTATTTCTTAAATGTCTGGAAATTTGCTTCTTTATATTATTAATTTCTTCTAAGTCATCTTCATGGTCATGTTCTAGCTCATCATACTCAAACAGGAGAGACTGGAAAGCCAAAATTTCTTTTAATAAATTTTTTTTGATAGTTTCTGCTTCTTCAGTTTTTAATATAGTAGTACCGTTATAAACTTTATTTAATAACTCGACAGTTTTTTCAACTCTTTCATCATTCTTTAATGCAGTCACTTCTACACTAGATTTTGGATAAGGATCTACTTTTAATTTGATACTATTTTCTATATCATCCTCTACCATAGTACAATTTAAAATATTATCATAATGATGTAATTTAATATTATTGCAGTGGGAACAAGACAAAAACAAGTTCTCCCAACTGAACTTTTTATCTATATCTTCTCTATGAGAAACTAGATGTTCAACATTAATAGAGATTAAAGCTTTATTTTCACAAATATAGCATTTATTCTTAAAATCTTGTTTTAACTGGCTAATTACATCTGCTTTTAGGTAAGTACCATTATTTTTGTGTTTTTCAATTTCCAAACTTGGAGGAGCCGGCAAAGATTTTTCAAAATAGATCAAGATCTCATCTTCTCCTTTCTTAGTTGTTCAAGCCTATAAAACTCTAATTTCACTTCTTGAGCGAACTTATCCGGGACACTCTTTAAATATTGTTTTAGTTGAAAAAGTTCATCAATATCTTCTTCAGTAATGTTTTCGATACCTACTATTAATTCTCTATATCTTTCTAACTTTTTCTTTACTGCTACTGAATACTTATCAATGCCAAAGTACGCTTCAACAATGCCTTCATAAGAATAGGGAGATAAGTCTTCGATACGTAATTTGTGTTCCAAGTCATAAACAACGGAATTCTCAGCAGAGCTAAGTACAAAAGGAGAATGAGTCGTCACTATAAACTGTATTCTCGGAAAAAGGGCACACAAAAAAGGAAAAATTTTCTTTTGTAGACTTACATGTAAATGAGTTTCTATTTCATCTATTAATACAATTCCTTCAAGATTATAAATACCACTTTCATTATTCTTATTTTCCATTCTCATTAAGATATCAGATACAATATTAATTACAGATGCGTAACCATCAGAGAGGTGCTGAAAAGAATACTTTGTTTTGTTTTTTTCTTTAATAAAAAAATTTAATTCTTTGAAATCAAACTCAAGTTTAAAATCTTCACTCTCGAATAACTCTCTAAATGCTATTTCTAAATTATTAAACCATTTATCAATTTTTTTCACTAAAGCCTTATCATTAGATTGATTTGCAAAAGCTTGTTCCGCTTTCATATTAACTAAATATTGTATGAAAATATTACTTGGACGATCATCTGCACGATATTTTAAGTGTAATTTAATTTTGCTTATAGAATCAGGCACTATCATATTTGTTGTTCTTTTAGAATCAAAGTATGCAATGATGAAGTTTCCATTATCATAAGAAGACTGTAATTCGTACACTTCTGAAAACGTTGGATTTATTTCTCCATATCTTCTCATGGATTCTTTAATGCTTTTAATATTACTTGTAATTCTCTCTCGTTCTGAATTCTCTACATTAGAGTTATTTATCCTTTCTTTTAAATTTACTATGGTTTCCTTCCATTCTTTAAGATGACGGAAGTTGCCATCCTCAAAAGACAATAAATAATTCTTCAACTCTAATAGAAAAGATGTTTTCCCACTTCCATTTTTCCCAGTTAATATTAAATGCTTTTTCTTTTTACTACCTAAATCTATTTGTAAATTTTTGAAATTTCGGAAGTTATTTATTTCTAACTTCTGGATGAAATATTTTGAGGAAGAAAGATCATTTTTTATTCTTTCCAAAAAATCTTTAAATAGGTGATTATGTACTTCTAGAAACACACCGTCATTAAATTTATAAACACTATTTATTTTCCCGGGTGAATATATATACCATTTCCAATAATCAGGAGGACCTATTTTATCAATATTCATATAGTTCAAAATTCTTTGTTGATTTTCATTTAAGTCAATGCCATTAATTAAGGAAGTCGTATTGGGATCCCATAAATCTAAAACATGAATTATTCTATTTATATAGTCTATTTCAACTTCCACCCTGAATGGATTATCATATCCCTCTAATTTTAATATCATGTATTAACCTCCAGTAAAACTAAAAATTGCATACTATTCATAAACTTTTTTATTAAACTAACCACATAATTAATATAGCATAAAATTACTATTAATCTAATATTACCCTGTTAAAATATAGGATATTTATTAAGACTCAATAAAAAACCTCCCAATAAGGGAGGCATTAAAGGTTGTTAATTAAATTCAAATTTTCGTATTTTTTAATCACCTTTTGGAAAAGTATTCTTTGGGACCAACCTTAAGAAACTTTCTATCAGTGATTACTTTCTTAGTCTTTAAATCTAGCTGCAGCTGATTAATCAACTTAGAAAGAGAACTCGTTTCTTGCTCTGATAAGATAAATTGCATTCCATATTGATTAACATTTTCAATATAGTCATTTTTCCATACCACATTCCCATGTAAGATTACTGGTTGGTTCAATAACTCCGCTTCAATAATAAGAATGATATCGTCTCTTACTGGCAAGTTAATTTGAGATAAGAATCTCACTCCTCCTAGCCCAATATCCTCTATTAATACTTCTGTTGTACCAAGTTTCACTTTTTTTCCCTTTATTTCAGAGATAGTCAAATCCGCTAAGAGTGGAAAAGTAAAATTGATTCTAAAGTATTTTCTTCTATTCTCAAAGTTACTTCTTTTTGACATTTGTATTGGTTTTATGAATTGCTTTTTCAGGAGCCTTTCCAATTCATTTGGTAGTACAGGCTTACTGAATAAATACCCTTGAATATAGTCGCATCCTTTTTGTCTTAAAAAGTTTAATTGGTCTTGATCCTCTACTCCCTCAGCTACAATTGTTAATCCTAACCCATGAGCCATTTGAATTAAGCTTGTAATTATAATCTGATCCTCTTCTTTATCCATAATGTTATCAATAAATGACTTATCAATTTTCAAAGTATTTAATTTAAAGTTTTTCAAATGTGTAATGGACGAATAACCTACACCGAAGTCATCCAGTGCAATTTTTATCCCCATTCCCCTAATTTGTTCTATGGTAGATAATACTATCTCAGATGGTTCAATGAGAGTTGATTCGGTTAATTCGAATTCAATTAACCCTGGATCGACTTGATATGTGTGTAATAACCCTCTAACTAGACCAGTTAAATTCTTTTTTAGTAATTGCTTCGGTGACAGATTGACAGAAATTGGTACTGGGGTGAGATTCTTAGAGTTCCATTCTTTGATCTGCTCAAATACTTTCTTAATTACCCATTCACCTATCTCACAAATTAAATCACTTTCCTCAGCAATTGGGATGAACTCACTTGGTGACACTTTGCCCCATTCAGGATGCTGCCATCTAATTAATGCTTCTGCACCAATAATCTCCCCGGTTTCAGTCTTAACTTTTGTTTGGTACTCAATGAAAAAATCATTATTTAGAAGAGCTTGTCTCATATCTCTCTCTAGATGGTAAATTTTATAGGACTCAATATCCATTGATGGAGTGTAGATTTTATATGTGTCCCTACCCAAGTGTTTTGCATTATACAATGCAGTATCTGCGGTTTTTAATATAGATTTAGCGGTCACATCTTCCCCATCTTCGAAAGGGTAAACACTAATACCAATGCTAGTAGTAATATGAAGGTCAAATTCTCCTATGGTATATACTTTTCTCACTTCAGAAGTGATAAGATTTGATATTCTAATTGCCTCTTCTACTTGTACATCATAAAGAATAACCGCAAACTCGTCTCCGCCCATTCGAGCAACTAGGTGCTTGTCAGCCACACATTCCTTTAATCTTTTAGAAACAGCAATTAATAACTCGTCGCCTATTTCATGACCCAACATATCATTAACATGTTTAAACCTATCAAGGTCCAACAGTAAAACAGAAAAATTATTCGCCATATTATCGTTTAGTAATTCTTGAACTGATTCATCAAACATCCTTCTATTTGGTAAGTCCGTCAAATAATCATGGTAAGCAGAATGCTGAATTTTTTCTTCAGCAACCTTTTCTTCGGTTATATCCCACATTATTCCATCAATTCTTATCAGTTCACCATTTTCATTTAATACTGGGAAGCACTTTGTGTCCGCCCATCTTGTATCGCCTGAGCTATGAATAAACCTATGTTTAATAAGTACTTTTTCACCCACAAATAAACCTTTTATAGATTTCATTATTTTTTCTTTATCTTTTGGATGAAGCACATTTTCCCAAAAGCTAGGAGAACTAATCACACTCTCTAAAGAATATCCGTAAATCTCCTCAAATCCATTTGAGCAAAACAGTACTTTTTTTGATTTTACATCTATTGACCATATAACCTCTTCAAGATTGTTATATATAGTTTCTATTTGCTTTTCTTTTTCTTCAAGTTTTTCTTTCACTTCCAAGAAATCGGTCATGTCATAGAATGTACCAATAATTTTCTCGACGCTATCTTCCACTCCATAAACAGGTCTTCCTGTTACCTGAACTATCCGTTGAGTCCCATCCTTCCGAATAATCCTTGAATAATGTGAAAACCTTTTTCCTTTCTGTATAGTTTCTGACATTACATTCACACATTCTTCTACATCTTCTGGATGCAACATGTTTAGATATCCTTGAAAAGTGGGCGGAGTATCAGTCTCCGGATCCATACCGAAAATACGAAATAACTGTTTGGACCAATATCCTTCATCTCTAGTGAAATCGTATTCCCAGCTTCCAATATTGGCTATTTCCTGGGCATCATTAAGATTTCTCTGTACATTATGAATATTTGCCTCGTATTCTTTTAACAGTGAAATATCCTTAACTATAACGGTTAAGCTTTCAACTTTATCTTCATGAAGGTTGGGGATTAGGGTGATGCAAGTTTTAAGTACTTCGTTTTGCTTAGTGGAGATGAATGCTTGGTATTGCACCAAATCTCCTGAGAAAGCAGCTTTGAGGTTTAAGTCAAACTCTCTTACATGTTCTTCTGGAAAAAAATCGAGGTACGAATCGATATCATTTTTATTAAATCCTGTTAATTTATACAGTGATTCATTAATTGCTTTTATCTCTCGATCAGGAGTTAGGCTAAATACTCCTTCCGGATACTGATTGAATAATTCCTTACTTAATTCAATTGATTGTTTAAGTTTTCTTTCATTTGTAACGTCTTTGGCAATCACCAATATGCCACAGACTTTTTTGTCTTTATAACAAGGTGATGCAGCCACATGTAGTTTAAAGTTTTGTGATTTTTTGTTTTTCAAATCAATTGTAGTTACTTGAGGCTTACCTTTTATGGTTTTATTAAATCTTTTCATCATTTCTTCTAAAAAAATCTTATCAATATATGGGATGAACGATTTACCCAATACTTCTTTTTCACTTACACATAATAACTTTTCTCCAGACTTATTGATTGCTAGAAAGTTTCCTTCTACATCGAGTAAAAATGTTGCATCTATATTGACTTTAAATGCTTCTATAAGATAGTCGTTAATATCTATGTTTATGTTTGAATCTTTACCTTTTTTCCATAATGATTTAAATGTGTTCAAGTGTTTCACCTTTCTCTTTAGATAATGAAAATTTTAAAAATCAATTCTTAATATACCATAATATTACTTTATACCTAATAAATCACTGGGAATATATGAAAGTTGAGTGTGATTCTATTTTATATTTGTTTGTACATTTTCAAATTCCATTTAGAAACCAAAATTTGTAACTAACTATAGAATCTTGAAAATACGAACATATGTTTGTATAATGTTTCCGAGGTGAGCAAATTGTACCAAGAATATTATCAAACCACTGAACTTGAAGACTGGGTCTCTAACATGTATAGAAAAATTGGGATCTCCACCCCCTCCCTCATTAACGAACAAAAAATTTCACGTTACTTTGGTATTTACCTAAAAAAGAAACCCATGCACAGCAGCTTTCATATTTTGGGCAGATATAGGGATATCGTTATTGACGATCGTGAGCCTAAAGAGAAGCACAGAGAAATATTCTTTCATGAACTATGTCATATCCTAAGGCACTCTGGAATTCAAAGTATGATGCCCACTGCATTTAGAGAACTCCAAGAATGGGATGCCCAGCATTTTACTCAATATGCAGCTATCCCCCATCACATGCTTAAGTATATTCCCTTTCATGAACATGACGTAGTTAATCAAATGTCCATCATGTTTCAAGTCTCACCCGAGCTCTGTGAAATGAGATTGGAACAGGTTAAAAGAAGATTGCAAATATCTAGTAATATTACCTATTAAGCTATTTTTTTGTTCTGAGTGAGTGTATATCGTTAAACAAAAGGAAGTGATCATATGAAGGCAGCAATATACGTACGAGTAAGTACAGCTGAACAAGCAGCTGAAGGTTATTCCATTCGGGCTCAAACTGACCGATTAAAAGCCTACTGTGTGTCCCAGGGATGGGAGATATTAGAATTCTATGTAGATGATGGCTACAGTGCTAAAGACACGAACAGGCCGAATCTGAAGCGAATGATGAAGCATATAGAGGAAGGTTTGATTGATTGTGTGTTGGTATATCGTTTAGATCGACTAACACGCTCTGTCAGAGACCTTTATACGATCTTAGAAACCTTTGATAAGTATGATTGCAAGTTCAAGTCCGCCACGGAAGTTTATGATACGACCACTGCAATGGGAAGAATGTTCATAACCATTGTGGCTGCACTTGCTCAGTGGGAACGTGAGAACACCGGTGAGCGTATTCGCATGGGGATGGAACAAAAAGCCCGGGAAGGAAATTGGGTTATTAACCAAGCTCCTTACGGATATGAGATTGATAAGGAGAATAAAACACTTATCATTAATGACCGAGAAGCAATGTTGGTAAAAAGAATTTATGATGATTATCTCAGTGGGAAGACCATGAGGAATATTGCTATCGATTTCAACAAATCTAACATAACCACTAAATCCGGTGCTATATGGAATGACTTTAAGATTAAGTACATACTTTCAAACCCTCTTTATATCGGTACAATGCGATATAACTATCGAACAAATAAAGAAAATTATTTTGAGGTTGAAGATGCACATCCAGCAATCATTTCAAAAGAGACATTTGAGAATGTACAAAAAATCAAAGAAAGTCGCAGAATCGTTCATCCCCGTTCAGCGACCAGCAAATTTATTTTCTCTGGTATTGCAAAATGTGCCCGCTGCGGATCTCCCCTGGCTGGAAAGTATGGTTATTATAAGAGTAAAACTAAAAAGGATCATATTTCTCGGCCCAGAAGTTATTACTGTACAAAAAGACGGTTAGGGAAATGCGATCTGCCTAACATTGGGGAAAATCATTTAGAAGTGCAATTTCTGAACTACTTGAACACCTTCAAAATAGATCCAGACATCATTGAAGATGTTAGCCATGAAAAAGAAGATAATGCAAATGAACAACAAAAGAAGGCTCTTCAAAAAGAATTAAAAGAAATTGATAACCGTCGGAAGAAATGGCAGTATGCTTGGGTAAATGAAATGATTAGCGATGAAGATTTCTCTAATAGGATTGAAGAGGAAAATAGCAAAGAGAATGATATCAAAAATCAACTAACATCATTGGAGCCTCGAGGTGAAAAAATGAATACAGAAGATTTGTATGGAATCCTTCTTGATATAAAATCTAACTGGAACCAGCTTGAGGCACTGGAGAAGAAAACGCTGCTTCAAATGTTCATGAAAAAGATAGTCGTTAACAGAGATAAAAAATCTTCAGGAGATCCAAATTCAATTAGTATTCTCGATGTTGAATTTTATTGATTTATACAAGACGATCAAGTTTAATTTTTGGTTGTCTTTATTTTATTGAGTCCTATTATATTTACTGGGTGGCCGGTAAGCGCTGCCCTTATTGCAGTCTCAGCAGTTTCCCTGTCCCTGATCTCGCCGACCATGATAATGTCGGGATCATGCCTCAATATGGCTTTTAATCCCGCAGAATAAGTGATTCCAGCTTTTTCATTCACTTGAATCTGCACCATATCTTCATGATCTTTCTCAATGGGATCTTCCAACGTGATGACATTTCGGTTGAGAGCGGACGAGCAATGATGGACGAGCGAATATAAGGTCGTGGTTTTCCCGCTGCCAGTAGGGCCTGTGAAAATGATGAGTCCATGGGAATACATGAGAAGGGCTAGAAGTTTTTTTGCTGAAGAAGGGTAAAGGGACATTTTTTCGAGCGGGACCTGAAACTCCTGCGGAAGGATCCGGATGACCAGGCTTTCTTTGAGATGATTGGTAGGCAGTGTGGAGATCCTGAGGGAAACCGGGGAGTCTTTGATCATCGTGTTGAAGGATCCGCTTTGAGGTTTCCGTTTTTCCCCGATATCCATCTGCGCCATGAATTTCAGATGGGCGATGAGTCTTTCACCTTGTTCGTGGGGGATCGATTGAAATGGGGACAGCACCCCCGTCTTGCGGAACTGGATGTGGTAATCATTGAGTCTGGGGATAAAGTGAATATCGGATGCATCATTGGTAATGGCATCCTTGAGCATGATCTCTGAAAGAGCTTCTACTGATTGATATATCGTTGTGGCACCACCTTTCTTTTTCCATAACTACTATATACGACAAAAGTTTACAAAATCCTTTATTTTTCTGAGTTGAGATGGAAAGTTTTTCAAAGGGGCGTTAACTATAGCTTTGCTTTTGTCTTTGCAGTGGTTCCAGCTTGGTTTTTGTTGAAGATGCGGACAATAGGATAAAAATATATCCATTTTCAAAGGATTTTTTTACCTTTTTTATAAATTTTTTAAGTTTTTGATGAATAATGACCGGAATGCATCGCTGAAATTCCGGAGCGATCATGATTTATGATCCATTTTCAGGTTTTATGATCCATTCGACAAAAAATACGCGCCAAATTAAGAATTTATGATCCTAAACTGAAAAATATGATCCTAATTTGAATTTTATGATCTTACAAGAATAATTCTAATCTAGACTCCTTTTCTAAGCTTCTGTATCAACCTTTGCCTCTTATTAAATAATCTATCTAAAAAAACTTTAAACACACTGTATATTTTCCACCCAACCTTCTCATACTATCTCTTGTAACATCCCATTGGGCTATAGCCAAGCGGTAAGGCATCGCACTTTGACTGCGACATGCGTTGGTTCGAATCCAGCTAGCCCAGTTAGAAAAGCGGAGGCGGCTCGTTTAGGAGCGACAAGCATAAGATGAACTTACCGGAAAGGCGTTCTTTGCCTTTTTGGTAAGTTCATCTTATGACCTCGAGTCTCTAGCCGCCGGAGCTGGAAAACCGAAAAACGGAGGCGGCCCAATCACGATCAACATTATAAACACAGCCTCCCTCAAAAACAGAAGAGGCAGCCATCCAAAAAAAGATGGCTGCCTCTTCTATTTCTCTCTAACTGCTCTTCTTCAAACTGCTCTTTTTACCGGAAAAGCTCTTAAGGCCGTCAGGATTGTATCCGACGACGAGCTTTTTTCCGTCGGTCAATAACGGGCGGCGAAGGAGTTTCGGTTCCTGGACGATCAGGTCGATCACTTTGGATAAAGGCAGGTCATTTACATCCGTCCCAAGCTGTTTGAATGTCTGGCTTCGGGTGGCCAGGATTTCATCGAGCCCTTCAGTAGTTAATGAGAGTAATTGGACGAGCTCATCATGGGTCGGTGTATCCCGGAAAAGATGGCGTTCATCAAAGGCAATTGAATTTGCATTGAGCCATTTTTTTGCTTTTCTACAAGAGGTGCAGCTTGGATAAGTAAAAAACGTTAAGTTTTCCATTTGAATTCCTCCTTTAATTGTATAAATAAGCAAGTTACCTTATTAGTTAAATACATTGTATACTTTTTGTATAACTTTTGTACAGTAATTACACTCGGTAATTTATGAATTTTTTTCAAACGCTTCAAAACCTTGCTAATAGCAGGGTGAAGGCGGTTTCGGAATACGTTTTCAGCTTCTGGGAGTAGAAATCACGTAATCGTCACAAACTATCATCAAACAGATATTTACTTTTGCAGTATGATTCATTTATAATATTGAATGATGGACTTAGGGTGCAAAGGAGGGTTACATATGGATCGTATGTACAGAGTTCTTGGATTCTGGACTGGAATTTTTGCTGTAATGTTTTATCTTGGCGATATGACAACGACATCATTAATCTTTTTAGGCCAAACAGGATTCTTCATTATGTTAAGCTACTTAAAACTTTCCGAACGTATGTATATTTATATTTTCGGTGCCTATCTGACTGTGTTCTTCGCTGGGTTTACTTACTGGACGACCTTTATGATGACTCCGGGTGCAGGAGGACACTAAAAAAATTCCCTTTAGCTTAAATGCTAAAGGGAATTTTTTTCTTTCTCTTAAAATCCATTCAAGAAAGGATTGCCGTCCATTTCATTTCCCACCGAAGTTGCCGGACCGTGGCCTGGAAGGACTTCTGTTTCTTCCGGAAGAGTGAGCAGATGATCATGGATGCTTGACAGGAGCTCTTGATGATCGCCTCCGGGCAGGTCACTCCGGCCGATGCTTCCCATAAAAAGTGTATCTCCTGCAAATACTATTCCTTCACTTTGCGCATAATAGGAAAGACTTCCCGGAGAGTGGCCGGGTGTCTTGAACACCTGAAGTGTAAAATCATCAATGGTAAGGGTATGTTCAGATGTGATGATTCTGTCGGCAGGTGCCGCTTGAATCTTACCCATTCCGAATAAACCGGAACCATTCAGGCCGGGATCAGTCAGCCATTCCGATTCTTTCTCATCGATATATACCGGAATATTATATGTATGCCTGACTGTATCGACTGCTCCAATATGATCAAAATGGGCATGCGTCAATAAAATGGCAAGGGGCTTAAGGTTATGTTCATTCAGCCAGCTTACAAGTTTCTCACCTTCTGCACCCGGATCTACGATTAGACAGTTTTTCTGATCGTTCCAAAGGATATAACAGTTTGTCTGCAGCGGTCCTAAGGGCATTTGTTTCCATTTCATTCATTTACCTCCTTTATGGTATCGGGATATAATTATTGTAGCAGATGCAGGGATCAGAAAAAAACAAATTCGGTGCCATAGAAGTGTCAAACTTTTAGACCTCGACAAATAGAGGAAAAAAATATAAAATGTTAATGAGTGCATTTATGTACATACGATTATATGTATTTTGTAAGCGTTGTTAGGAAAACGTATTTTCAATGAAAGGGGTCATATAAATGGGTCTTGTAATTATTACAGCATTGGTCACACTATTGGCTTTATTCGCAGTGGTAAGCACATTCAAAAACAAGAATGGTCTTGGAATCGTGTTTTCATTGGCAACTCTAGGTGTTTTTGGCTGGTTTACAATTATGACTGTCCTTCACTCCGGATACCCGGGTGGCCACTAGAATCAAAAAGAAAAAAACCCTCCGTCATGGAGGGTTTTTTCTTTTTGAGAGATACAGTCTATATTTCTTACTCCATATGGGCCTTAACGGAAGCAAGTTTGCCTTCCATTGTCCCCTTTTTATCTCTCCGATCATCGATTCTGATATTTGTGGCCACACGCTTGATCCCTTTTTGGAAAGGGGCCTCGTGAATTTCCTGTATCACTCCGAGCAAGGTGGAAAGTTCCCCTTCTATGATTGTATTCATCGGTGTAAGCTGATACCGGATATTCCCTTCATCTTCATGCTTCTGCAGGATTTTCTGAAGATCAGCAACATACGAACTCACACTTGGTGTTTCAGTCCCAATAGGAATAACAGTTACGTCTACGATTGCCATACTATCTACCCTTCCTCTTTTACTAATTCAATGATGGATGCATCATTGGTATCAATGATTTTTTCAAGTTGATTACCATACAAACAATGAGTCCCGGCTGGAGAGCATTGGAGTGGTTCAGCAGCAAGACCTGTCATCAGTGTCTCCTCACTCCCATCAGTCACATTCCATTTTTCCAAAGAAAACGTACCGGAATATGTATCATAAGAGCCTGCCTCATTTGCTTTAAAGGTAATCAGTTCATCATTATTATCTATCATATCATAGAAAGGAATGAACCAATCGGAATACCGGCTCAGTAATGTCGCCTGGAACTCAGAGAGGATTTCTCCATTTTCATTGATGAATTGGTACATGAAACGATCATCCTTATTTTCATTATCATGGACAGAAAGGAGGGAATGAGGGAAGCGTTCAAAATGGACACTTGCCGTATCAATCGTTTCTTTTTTTCCATCCAGAATATTTTGGGCCATCAAAGGGGCTGATATACTGATTTCCTCACTGTTCCAGTCCTGATAAAGGACCGATACTTCGGAATTCCATTTCAAGAAGGGCTCTTCCACATCCAATAATCGTAACTTAGAGGAATTCAGGTCCAGTTCAAATACTTCAAAGCTCCAATCTTCTGCAAAACTCGTAATCAGAAGTTTGTCTGTATTGAACGCATTCCAAACGTATGTTAGTTCTGAAGACGGAATTTCACTCCTGTATATCTCTTTTCCATCGAGGTCGATGATCGTGATCATCGCTGAGTAAGTAGCAGGTGCTGAATGGATGAGGATCTTGCTTTTATCGGGAGAAACCATGGAGCGGACATAGGAAGAAGGTATTTCAGCAAGCTTTTCCTTGTCCCCTTTAAAGACGTCTGTAATATATAAGGCCGCTGCCCCCTTTTCTTCGATTACAGTCAAGATTTCGCGATCGGATAGCCAATCGATGTTTTCGATAAATGTATCGGATGATATGCTTTTCCCTATTACTTTCAACGGTTCTTGTTTTTGCGGGTTCTGTTCACCGGTCTGGGGAGCATCAGTGATTTTAGATTGGCAGCCAGCCAACATTATCAAACTGCCCAATAATAATATAAAGACTAGTTTTTTCACTAAGACACTCCCCCTTTTTATTTTCACCGAAAAATTCGCCTATATGAATTAGTACGTATTACAGACCAAAATGTTTCAATAATATGATAAAAACATTACAAAAATTCAAAAAATGATGACCAATTGATTCTGCTCCATCCAGCATCGACAAAGGTCACCACTCTTTTATTCATTTCATGTTGGTTTCATTATAGGAACGATATCACAATAATAAAGCTGATGATTCATTTTACTCCTCTTTCACTTAAAAATCTACTATGATATTTTTAATTTCAACAGGTAAAAAAGACTATTTTTTTACTTGACCCATTAAATTAGTACCATCTATATATTGAAACAAGAAAGATCCCCAATGTATCTCTATATATCTCGTCAAATTGCGAGAGGGGAAGGGGGTTGATCCCTTTACCAAGTTCCAGAGTAAATGCCGGTTTTCTATATTCTTTTATATACCAGTCCTTATATCCCGCATAACTGTCAATGTACCTTACAGATCTGTAGCCGCTGACCCGTTCGAAATCTTCGGCAAGCCTTTCAGCTTCAGGAGGTTCCAGTCCCTCATATCCCCAGTAAAATTCCTTGCCCTGTGTGTGTAAAGCAAGCATCCGATCGAACAATTCTTCCTGTGCAAGCTCTGCCATTGCAATCGTCTCTGGCTCAGAAAGGGGCTTATCACCTGGGAAATCCCGGGGGGCCGGGGACTTTACTTCTTTCCTTTCTTTTTCAAGTTCCCATTTCGCAGGAAACTGATTATTAAGATCCACGCCGCGTATATTTGCCTTCCATCCCGTAAAATCAGAGCTCCCATTATTTATGTTCAACAATTGATCCTTCATCGCTGAAGGAGGCCCCTTCAGGACAAGATCCACCCCATCTGGATTCACCATGGGAACAATCGAGAGTGTCACCGCCTTATAGACGGACAATGTCTCTACTCCCCTTATAGGCATCATATTCGTCAACGAAAGTAAAAAATCATTCAGGAATGTCATTAAGACCGAAGTCGTGATCCATTCATTTGCATGAAAAGATGCGTTCATGTGGACTTTTTTGGAACCGTCCCCTATTTTTATTTCATAAAGCGGTTTCCCCAATACACTCTCGCCAATCGAACGCAATCTGATGAATGGATATATTTCTTTCAGTCTTGTTAAATCCCTTTGTAATATTTCAAAACTGTACCCCTGTCTTCCATTGACAATAGGTGTAGTGACCCTTGAAGGCAAAATGATGGCCGAACCGATCTTCAAGGCATCGGGATTTATATTACCATTCAAAAGCAGCAGACCGTCAACATGGATATTCCGCTGCTCCGCGAGCTTCCAGAATGTATCTCCTTGTTTAATTGTATAACTTTCTTTGATGAACCCCGGTATTTCCACTTCTGACCCGATTTTCAAGGCGTTCGGATCCAGAGATGGATTTGAATCGATGATCAGTCCTGCCGGTATAAAAAACAGCTGACTGTAGTACCAGAATGTATCCCCGCTCCTAACACTGATTTTCATCATGAGACCTCCCTGCTATACATCCATACTTACTCATATGATTCGCTCATTATTTCATGACAAAAAAAGAGCTTGCGAATCTTATTCGCAAGCTCTGCAATCAATTATTGTTCTTCATCCCGATACTCTGTTTCTTCATAGAAGCGGAGCAGGTCTCCATAGATGACCTTATCGGAATAGTCGAGTTCTTCTGTGACACGCTCTTGATATGGTTTACAGAATTTCATGTCGGTTTTTTCTTCTGTCTCCTTATCCCAGCATTTCTCACCTGCATACACATAATCCTTTGTAATGAAGCGTCCGTCTCTCAGGATGGTGAAATCTTCATGCTGGTCAGAGAAGATGTCCCCTCCGAATTGGATATCTTTTTTCGTATCGATTCCCAACAGGTTCAAGATTGTAGGTCTCAAATCGATTTGTCCTGCGACTTTGGAAATCGTCTTACCTTCTTGTCCGGGCACATGGATGATGAGCGGGACTCTCTGCAGTTGAGTACTCACAAACGGAGTGACTTCTTTCCCGAGATACTGACTCATTGCCGTATTATGATTTTCAGAGATGCCGTAGTGATCACCGTACATGACGATGACGGAATTCTCGTAAAGTCCTGATTCTTTCAGATCGTTGATGAAGTTCTTCAACGCCTCATCCATGTAACGGACTGTCTGGAAATAACGGTTTACAGTACCGTCCTTAGAAGTATACGGCTCGATTAACTTATCTTCTTCATCCAGTGTGAACGGGTAATGATTTGTCAGTGTGATCATTTTGGTACTGAATGGCTTTGGCATTTCTTTCATGTGCTGCACTGATTGTTCGAAGAACGGGATATCTTTCATTCCCCAGTTAACGGAATTATCTTCGGTCACTTCATAATCAGGTAAAGAATAGAAGCGCTCATACCCGAGGGAATCATACATGATATCACGATTCCAGAAGCTCTTATTATTGGCGTGCATTGCCGTTGTGTAATAGCCGTTTGCATCGAGCTTTTCTGTCATGGAGTCGAATTCGTTGCCTGAATGTGTGAAGAAAACGGCCCCTCGGTTCAACGGGTAAAGGGAATTATCCAAGATGAATTCGGAATCCGACGTTTTCCCCTGCTGCGTTTGATGATAGAAGTTATCAAAGTAATAGCTTTCTCCGATGAAATCATTTAAGAAAGGAGTAACTTCTTCGCCGTTCACTTTACTGTTGATGACAAAATTCTGGAGTGATTCCATGGAAACGATGATCAGATTCTTGTCTTTTGCGATGCCCGTCATCTCTTTATCGGGCTCAATGTAATTTGCTCTTACGTAATTATCAATATCCGCCAGCTCGCTGCCGTCCGCCAATGCTCTTTGGGCGGAAGATTTCGATTGCAGGAAAATATCATAAATATGGTAATTGTAAGTCCCGATGTTCTTTACGAGCATTTCACGGTCGAAGGTTCTCGTGAGAAGCTGCGGCCTTTCGGATTCAGCCAGTCCAAGATTGAAGAAGACAAGTGCTGTCGCAACGAGGAAATAAGCCCTCCTGCTTGCCCGGCTGTAATTTTTAAGAGAAAACCATGAAGGCAAGAATTTGATTAACGCAATCAGGACGAAGACATCCACGAAGTAAAACATATCTTTCCAACTCATGATGGCACTGGCGCTGCCCCCTAAATCGGAGAAGTTGCTTGTCTGGAATAATACAGGGAGCGTCAGGAAGTCATCGAAGAATCGATAGAAGACTACATTCCCATAAAGGATGAAAGACAACACGAAACTTGTGATGATCATATAGCGGGTGCGGGATTTATCTTTTTTCATTAAGAGCCCGATTCCAAATATGAACAGCAGGAACCCTAATGGATTCATGAAAAGGATGATTTCCTGGATCGTGTTTTCTATTTTTATATCAAAACTAGTTTTATAGACGATATATGTTTTTATCCAAAGGAGCAGCGCTGCAATGAGGACTAATGGTACCTTTGGAATCTTATTTATCTTCATTT
This sequence comes from [Bacillus] enclensis, assembly GCF_001456935.1. Lineage (GTDB taxonomy): Bacteria > Bacillota > Bacilli > Bacillales > Bacillaceae_B > Rossellomorea > Rossellomorea enclensis. The sequence goes on from NZ_KQ758482.1 coordinate 1,071,998, forward strand.
TGTAACCTCCTTGCTACTTACGTGTTCGTTCGTATGTAACATAAAATGTAATTTTTTAACTGGTAAAATAAGTAAATTTTAAATTAGAACCATGTGTTATCTTAATACTTTTTTTACAAAACGTCAAACCCAATATCATACAACCCGTGTAAAATAGTATTTTACACCTTATTCTCCTACCCTTACTATTAGACGTTTAAAACAACTAAAAGTTTCATATTCTCCTTTTTTATTCAAAATGAACCCATAGACCCAGGAAACACTGTGTCTCCATAAGAGCCTTGCAGGTCATGAGTCCCTCGGCGGCTGGCGGAACAGTAGATTTTCCCCATCAAAAAAAAGCCCCCTTTATGGGAGCTCAGGTCTTTGCGAAAATCAGATCTTATTTTTCACAAGCCATGCCGCACCTATCACACCTGCGTCATTACCCAATGTCGCGATGCTCAGGCCGGTCGATGTCCTGACAGTCGGAAAAGAGAATTGTTCAAAGCAGCTTAGTACTGGTTTCAATAATATATCCCCTGCTTGTGACACGCCTCCTCCGATCACGATTTTTTCTGGATTCAAAACATTCCCTAAATTCGCCAATGCGAGACCAAGATAGAAAGCAAGTTGTCCGACAACGCTTACAGCCAATTCATCATTGCTCCTTGCCGCATCAAATACATCCTTGGCACTGACCTTCCCTTTTTCATTTCGGATATCCCTCAATGTTGAGTGATCGGAAGTCGAATCCAGCTTTTCATTTGCGAGGCGCACAACTCCAGTGGCGGAAGCAACCGTTTCAAGGCACCCTGTCTTCCCGCAATTGCATTGAAAACCACCTTCGGGAACGACTGTTATATGTCCAATTTCTCCGCCGGCGCCTTTTACCCCGTGTACGATGTCTCCGTTGGTGATGACTCCTCCGCCTACACCTGTTCCGAGTGTGACACAGACGAGATCCTTTGCACCGTCCCCTGCACCTTTCCACATTTCACCGAGTGCAGCACAGTTTGCATCGTTGTCAATGACAGCCGGAAGGCCGGTTTCCACTTCAAGCAGATCTTTCAAAGGGGTATTTGTATCCCATCCGAGATTGACTGCTTCATATATAATGCCTTTTGCCATATCCACCGGCCCTGGTGCACCCATGCCGATCCCGACCAGCTTTGCCTTGCTCTGTCCGAGTTCCTCGAGTTTCCGGTCGATCGCTTTTGCTATGTTGACGATGATGTTTTTTCCGTTTTCGGATTTATCCGTAGGGATTTCCCATTTATGTAGCAACTCTCCGTATTTACTTAGAAATGCTATTTTTGTCGTCGTGCCGCCTAAGTCGACTCCGACCAGCCATTGTTCTGTCATCTAATCACCCTTATTTTTCTTGTTTTTCTTTTTCCATTGCAATTTCCTGCCTTAATATCAAGAGAGCTGTCTGAAACTCCCTCATTTCAATCAGCTGGGATTTGTAAAGCTCCTTCAGTTCGTCTTCAATGAGCTGCAGGTCTGAAAGACGGTGTCCGGTATAAATGATGGTTCCATAGCTTTTCAAAAACTGCTGAATGTCATAGATCGTTCTCATTCTTACACCTGCTTTCTCTCTTCCCACTAAAGTATATGACAAATCCCGGGTGTTCTCAATTCTTTCTTCATAAAAGTGGTTTATCAACGCAGTTGATTTCTGTAAGCTCTTTTTGACTTCTCAACTTTTTTGATTCCACTCATCGCCGCTATTGATTTCCGTGCTAAACTTCGCTTTTCTTATCAGCTACTCTTCCCCCAGGAGTCTTCATCTTGCACTCCAATCCACTTCTGATGCCCTCTGGAACAGACCTTTAATCTTTAGCAAAGTTCAAAAAAGACTACCTTCCAGGTTTAACACCAAAGGTAGTCTTCAAACTATTTATTCCTAGCGGTCCGGGTCTTTTGGATGCAGGAAGCGCGGCCTTCTGTTTTTGAGGGGCATCGGCGAGCGCAGGAATACGTCTCTGAAAGCCCGGAAATTGAATGGTATGAACGGCCACATATAAGGGATGTCGAATGATTTCATTCTTGATAGTGCAATGATCCAGGCCATGACACCGATGACGAAACCGTAAACGCCGAATAGTGCAGTGGCAGCGAGCAGAAAGATCCGCACGAGCCGGTTTGCCAGGCTGAGTTCATAACTCGGGGTGGAAAATGTCCCGATTGCAGCGATTGCAAGGTACAGGATCACTTCGTTTACAAACAGGCCGACTTCAACGGCAACCTGACCGATCATCAACGCAGCTACAAGGCCCAGTGCTGTGGCGAGCGATGAAGGTGTGTGGATTGCGGCCATCCTCAATATATCGATCCCTATCTCGATCAGCAGGAACTGAAGGAATAAGGGAACTTCTCCCGTTTCATTCGGTCCGACATAGCTGAATTGTTCCGGCAGGAGGTCTGGCTGCACGGCAAATAAATAGTAGAGAGGAAGCAGGAAGATGGAACTCCACACTGCTATAAATCTTACAAAACGCAGATAAGCCCCAACCGATGGCTTGTTACGGTATTCTTCTGCATGCTGCAAATGATGCCAAAAGGTCGTAGGAGTGATCAATACACTCGGTGACCCGTCTACCATGATGATGACATGCCCTTCGTATAAATGGGCTGCGGCAGTATCCGGCCTCTCCGTATACCTCACCATCGGATATGGGTTCCAGTGCCTTCCCGATATGTACTCTTCCAGCGTTTTTTCTCCCATCGGCAGTCCATCTGTGTCAATTTTAGAAATGGAATCCTTTATTTTTTTAACTAAGTGGGGGTCGGCGATGTCCTCCAGATAGGACACGACAATATCCGTTTTCGACCTTCTGCCAACCTGCATATATTCCATGCGGAGGGATGGGTCGCGCACCCTCCTTCTGGTAAGGGCGGTATTGAATACGATTGTCTCCACATATCCGTCCCTTGAACCCCTTACAACTCTTTCGATATCCGGTTCCTGCGGTCCTCTGACCGGATAGGTTCTCGCATCGATGATGATGACTTTATCGATGCCGTCCACGACGAGAGCCGTCGGTCCTGCCAGCACCAGATCCACGACTTTATTCAGGTCGTCCACTTGTTCAATCTCGATATACGGGATATAAGTTTTTAATAATTTCTCCAGCGTGTTTTCTTCCAGCTGTTCCGGATTCAGTCCTGCCAGCAGCTTCATTAAGTAATGCATGATATCATCTTTTACGAACCCGTCCACCATAAACATCGCCATTTTACGTTCCGCATATTCTAAATCCAGCTTTATGACATCAAAACTCTTATCAACAGCCAGGACTTCTTTCAGAAAGCTTGTATTCTCCTCTATTTTCGCAGAGACAGGCTTTTTCTCCATCGTCATTTCAGCCTTCACCCCTCATAAGTTAACATGTTTTACCATCTTTACCATACTAGACAACCTGCACATAAATCATACCTTGGAACATATTAAAACCTCTTATGACATAGGAATTAAAAACGGACAAACCACTGAGGTGAACGATATGAAACAAATCTTACGGAACGCCCTTCCCTTCTTGATCCTTATGGTCATACTGGCGGTCGGCATCGAGTTTATATATCAGCCGCGGACAGAGGAAAGCATCATTTTTTTCCCGATCAATGAAAATGTTGCCTATGAATCGGCTTCGACCCTTCTCACGCTTGTTCCTGAAAAAAAAGATAATGTATATGAAGTGAAATGGAAGATTTCCTCCAAGCTGGATACACCGGCTTATCTGCGCCAGGATGTGGGTTTCTTATTTATCAACGGGAGACTGAAGGGGAAGATGAATGAATGGGAGCAGGATACCGATGGGATCGTCCAGGAAAAAACCATAGAATGGAAAGAAAGCAGCCTCTTGGAGGCAGTAGCTTTTCATTACTCTGAAATTCATGAAGATGAAGACGCGACTTATACCAGTGCACAAAAGATGACTGAGGATACGCTTTATGTCATCGATTCTAATTTCAGCCCGCTCAACTCTTTCAGACAGCCTGTAACAGACGCAGAAAAAGAATGGAAGACCATCCTCGACAGGGTGACATCTCAGCAGCTGGACTACTTATGGGAAAAAGCAGTCGAAACGTACGGTATCCCTCTCGAAGAATACACAGCTGTACCGCTCACTGAATTACCAAGGTTTGAGGAAGACCCCTTGGAAGGGTTTGAGAAGGCAGAATGGGATAGGCTCATCGGAAACCTTTGGGAAGGACTGTATAAAAACTATTATTTAGGAATAAAAAAGGAAGACGGTACAATCATCGATTCAATCGACAGTACCATCCCCCTAATTCTGATCAAGAAAGATAAAAAAGAAGTTCTTGTTGTTCTGGTAGACAAAGACGGAAATCCTTCCTTATTGAGGCAGAGGGTAACGCCATCCTAGGAATCCCCCTCTAACTCATCAACCAATTTTTTATATTTTTTCTCATTTTTATTGAGGCTGTAAGCTTTTCTGGCTTGTTTGAGTGCCTCTTCACGGTCACCGCTGTCAATCAGGATCAGAGCTAGATTATAATGCGCCTCGTGGAAATCATCCCTTTTCTCGATGGCACTCCTCAAATGATCCTTGGCGGTGTCTGTTTTCCCAAGTTTTATTTCAGCATATGAAAGATAGAAGTAAGTCTCTGCATTCGGCGTGCCCGTTTCAATGACTTCATTCAACAATTCTTCAGCTTCCGACCATTCTTCATCTGCAATTTTTTCCTGGGCCACGCCGTTCACTGTATTAATATCCCATTCAGAAGGAGCTGACTGCCGGTCGCCGGCATAAAATACTCCGATAAGAATTACGGTAGCCGACAAGATGAGAAACTGCCTGAAAATCCTGCGATTACCCGGGACACTGACAATCCCGGCAGCAAGGAAACCTCCTGCCAAACCGCCGAGATGACCGGCGTTATCTATGCCTGGGACCGTGAATCCGAAAGCCAGATTTAAAATGATGACCGCTATGATATTGAAGCCCATCGTGCGGAAAAAGATTTTCGGATACAGCACCCCGAAATAAAGGAGGGCACCAAAACATCCAAAGATGGCTCCGCTCGCTCCCGCCGAAAGGTTAGAAGTGAAAAGGTAGCTTGCAAATGAGCCTGCGATCCCTGACAGCATGTAGATGAAGACAAAACGTATACGTCCATATATCCTTTCTACAGCAATGCCCAGATAGTAGAGAGCAAGGGTATTCATGAGCAGATGCAGCAGCCCGATATGTAAGAATATCGGCGTGATGAGTCTCCACCATTCTCCTTCAATGATCAGCGGATTATATTTTGCCCCATATTTGATCAGCGTTTGAGGGTCCTGGCTTCCACCATTCATCTCAAGTATCGCAAACATGATGAGCTGCACCGCGATGAAGAGATAAGTGAAGAACGGTTTTCCCTTTTCAAACAACTCCCTATCTCTCTTCGCCTGCTTTGCTGACGCGTTCACCGCACTTCTTCTCATCCATTCGACGTTCGCTTCAAGCACCTCGGGAGGAAGCTCCCAGTCACCATCACTGAATAATGTGTCTTGTTTAAGCGTTTCTTTTCCGGTTGATTCGTCGATCAGAATGGATTCTACGGCAGCCTTCCCTACATGAGAATCATCAGTGATCATTCCTTCTGCACCATCAACAGGCGGATAGGTGGTTATGTATATATTTTTCATTTTCAAATTTCGTTTTCGGAGCTTTTTTCTTATCATATCTGCATTCCGGACAGTTTGTTCAATATCCCGTTCAAGCCATGAACCCCAATCGAGATCTTTCAGGCGCAGCCTAATGACATCAGGATCTTTTAAGACCGTGGATTCGAACCAGATTTCATCCTGCTCCTGTGACAGATTCAGGATCCGGTAATGCTTTTGTTCGATTAAGTAATGCGCCATCTTCCAAAAGAGGTAATGATATCGTAAATTCACTACATCCACTACTTTCTGTTTTTTTACAGGAACCCCTAAGGCTTCCTTGATTTACTGCTACTATACCCTTACCTTTTTTAGAATGTAAAGTTATAAGGGTCAGAGTCTATTATCACTTAAACACGCTAATGATTTCCGTGCAAGACTTCGCTTTCCGCGAGCGGTTGGTGAGCCTCCTCGGCTTCGCCTTCGGGTTAGAAAAGTGGAAGGGCTTTGGTCAGAGGCGGGTGGCATAAGGCGAATCGCCCACGAAGGCGTTCTTTGCCTTCTTGGGCGAGTTGACTTATGACCTGTGCCTCTAAGCCCTGGAGCTGGACAAACAGAAAAGCGCAGGCGGCTCGCCCAGAGGCGACAAGCATAAGGCGAGCAAGCCGGAAAGGCGCTTTTTGGCTTTCTTGACTTATGACCTCGAGCCTCTCCGCTGGAGCTGGACAAGTCTCACCCAACACGCTTCTCCCGCAGGAGTCTACGTCTTGCACTCCAATTATCCGCTGAAAATACTAAATTTTGATAAATGCATTGAACAAATTCAAAACCCGAACCAATTTGCTTCCTAGAATGCAAAATGGGTTCGGGTTTTACTTTAATAATACATAGCTAAATCTCTACCTGAATGTACTTTGAATGAATTTCGAGCGAATTGCGGGTATGCTCATTGCTCCTTGAACTGCAAAGCGGCGGATAAGAAAATTCCCCAGGAGCAGGTTGAGTATACGATAACGGTTAGGCAGCAAAAAGAGAATGAAGCTGCCGATTACGAGCCATTTGATCCATCCGTTCATCATGATCCCTCCTGAGAATAGTTTGGATTATAATACGGAAGTTTATCCAATTATTATCACAAACATCAAAAAAAGGATCACCCCTGCAAAAAGGCTGGACAAAAAGTTCACAGCTTCATTGTTCAGCCACGTATACCCTTTGTTTTTTACAGTGGCAGTACCACAATGAACGGGTGCTTCAGTGGAGGAATTACATACAGTACATCTGAATTCAGCCTGCCAGTATGCTCCTGCCACCGTATCGAATACATTTCCAAGAAAACCTGCAGCTGTAATCATGATAAATATCGTCCAGTCAAATGACTCCATGAAAACAAAGAACAAAAGAGAGATAAAGACAGCCCCTGCGAATGATGCAATTGTGCCGATCAGGGATACGGCTCCGGAAGTCCCTTTTTCCACTCTCCTGAAAGATCGGATCGAGAGCGGTGCTTTTTTACTCAATGGACCGATTTCGGAAGCCCATGTATCAGAGTTTGCTGCAGCGACAGCGGCTGCAAATGAGTAGAGCCACCAGTCATGGCCGGTAAAATGGAACAATAAGATGAAAAGAACCGAAGGCCCGCCATTCGCAGCAACTTGCTGCCAATCTCGGACGGAGGTCTTCGCGAGCCGCCTTTCTATTTCTTTTTTTGAAGAGGAAAACAGCTTTGACCATATGCTGGAACTCAGAAAGAATGCCCCGATCAACAACAGGCCCCTCCAATGATAAAACTGGGAGATGATCAAACCCATAAGAAAAGCGGATACGGCTCCAGAAGGACTCAGATTGTCCGTTTTCCATCCCCCTATTGCAACCAGCAGTATAGTCAGATAGACAATAATGATTTCAGTCACACTGTATACGTTCACTTTCCGTTAAGATTTCAGCTACCGGAATATCGAAAGGTTCAACAGGCAGACTTTTTACCAGCTGATCACTGAATGCCAATGATAAGGTCTTCCCTTTATACCCTGAAAGAAAGCGGTCATAATACCCCCCGCCGAATCCGAGCCGGTACCCTTTTTGTGTATAGGCGATACCCGGGACGATCACTGACTGGATGCTGTCCCTATGTATGGATGGAGTAATGGAAGGGATGGGTTCGTACAGTTCATAAAAGACTTTCTCAAGCTCTTGAAACGATGTCAGTTTATGAAAGATCAGTTCTTTTCCTGCCGGCTTGCATTTCGGGACACATATCGTCTTCCCTTCTTCCCAGCCCCTTTTAATGATGTTCCACGTATTTACTTCAGGCGGCTTTGAGACAGTTACCGCTATGACTTCACTGCTCTTCCAGAATTCGGACCGAAAGAGGCGCTGTTCGATTGAATAACATTTTTGTTCATATTCCAACGGAGAAATCGCTTTTAACACCTCAAGCTGACTTATTCTCATTTCTTTTTTGTCCATAATGTCCCTCCTTTTCACAGACTATTATATCAGCAGATCACCTGGCTGCTAAAAAGAAGTATAAAAAAAAGCAGCGGATAAAATCCGGCTGCTTATTTCGTTTCGCGGTGAAGAGTCACACGCTTTAATTTCGGGCAATATTTTTTTAGCTCTAGACGATCTGGATTATTACGCTTGTTTTTTGTAGTAATATAGTTACGCTCACCAGTTTCTGTGCAAGCTAATGTAATGTTTACACGCATTATTATTTCCCTCCAAACTTCACTATCTTCATCTATTCATACGACTTTTCTATAATATCACTTTTCCTGCTGAAATGCTAGTCCGTTTTTCATTCTGTCCGTTAAAATTAATCCATTGCCTTTTACCGCACCTTCAACGGCAAACAGCCTTCCTTGTTTAACTTCAAAAGGTTTGAATGTATATTCCAGCATGTAGGCCATCATATGAAGACCGTTCGTGATCGGATAGTAATGAAGACTTCCGGACTTTAAAGACTTCTTCCACATTTGCAATCCTTTCAGATTCAAAGGGAAAACGGATTTCTTTATACTGTCTGCACTTGTTACCACGTTGGACATCGCCATATCTCTTTTACTGTAGTTGTAGAATGCATTTTTTGAGAGGGAAAGTACTCCTATGGTCTCTTCACAACAGGAAAGCCATTCCACCAGAAAGAAGATTTTCAGTTTCTTTGTTTCCTTCGTGACATTTACCAATTCGAACGATAATGATTCTCCCCAATTTTCATCAGCTTCCGACAGGTTGACTGTTATACCGTCGAATCCGTCCATCATTTTCTCGAGAGGTATATATGAGCCGGCTTCCTTCCAGGCGATCCCTTGAATATGAAACTTTTTATTAGGTTTATTATTCATCAGCCTCTACACCTTTTGCCATGTTTTTATTTTTTTCCCATAGTACCTGGCAAGCTCCCTTGCCAGATTTTTTCTATCCGCTTTTGAATAAATGATAAAACCCCTGTCTGGATCACTGACAATCCTGGTCCATCCACCGTCACGGTGTTCAATCTTGAACTCCTGTTCATCCATGAAGGGAACGGACTCGGTTTCCAGCAGTTTGGCAACTACGATTGGCTTTTTCACTTTAGGACAGGCTACCTGAACCCTGGTAATGAAAGGATCAAGGACGGCCGTCTCGGTTTTTCCGGCAGCAGTTGCCGCATCTGTTGTAAACTGCCCCCTCATGAGATCCTCACGTGCTTTCTTGTATTCCTCCGGGTTTCCGATATCCCTCCAGTAGGCGTTCGTTTTGAAAACATATACTTCTTCATTGTTGTGGAGCAGAGCCGGAATAAGATCATGACTGAAGTCCAATGCCCCTTTTCGTGAATACTTCCGCAGAAGGAAAGGTTCGATGATATACACACCGGTGTTTACCTCGTTCCCCTCCCATGAAGAAGGTTTTTCTTTAAACCCGAGGAGCTTCCTGCTTTGGTCGGTGTAGCAGATACCATATTCCCTAGGGTCCGGTACATCTTTGGACACAAGCGTCATGGCAGCTTTCTTACTCTGGTGGAAACGGACTACCTGGTCGATCGGGATGTTCGTGAAAGCATCGCCGCTCAATACGAGAAAAGGCTCCACGAGTAGGTGCTTTGCCAAAAAGACTCCCCCGGCGGTTCCGAGCGGCTTTCTTTCTTCCAAATACGTGATATTCACGTTGAACCGGCTTCCGTTTCCGAAGTATTCTTTAATGGTACTGCTTTTGTAACAGGTGGTAATGAAGATATCCCTGATCCCGTAGGAACGAAGCAGGTTGATGCTGTACTCGAGTATCGGTTTATTAAGGATCGGCACCATTGGCTTGGCGACTGAAATCGTATACGGTCTCAGCCGCTTTCCTTCTCCTCCTGCTAAGATGACGGCTTTCATCACCGAAGCCCTTCTACTTTTGTCTGAAGGAGGACATCTTCATATACATGCAAGGTCTGATCAGCAATCCGTTCCCAGCTGAACATGGATTCGGCCATTTTCAAACCAAATTCCCCCAAACGTTCAGATTTTAAAGGATCATGGAGCAATGAAAGAAGAACTTCGTATAAATCCGAGTCATTATCCGGCTGGAATAATAAGCCCGTCTTTTCGTGCTTTACGATGCTTTTCAGTCCACCAGTCTCTGATGCAACAACTGCTTTCCTGAAAGCCATCGCCTCAAGGGCAACAATGCCGAACGGTTCGTAAAGACTTGGGAAGATGACGGCCAGACAGCTTTTCAAATAACCGTTTCTCTTCTCATCTGAAATGAACCCAGGGAAGAAAACCATATCATCAAGATTTTCATTCTTCACAAGCTGGCGGTAATGATCAAGCATCGGTCCTTTACCGGCAATGATGAACGAAACCATGTGACCGTCCCGTTTTAGCAGGGAAGCGGCCCTGATAAGCGTTTCAAAGCCTTTCTCATGCACCATCCTCCCGATGGAAAAGAAATACGGCCTGCCCTCCTCTATTGATTGATCAGTGGTCATTTGCCCGAGTCTTTCCAATTCAACTCCGTTTGGTATCACTTCTATCGGTGCATCAAAAGTAAACAATGAACGGACTTCTTCCTTCATATGCTCGCTGCACACGATCAGATGGTCGGAAGCAGCGACCAGCAACTGCTCTTCTCGGTGAATCTTCTGCTGAAGTTCTGTGTAGATTCCCTGATTTCTGCCGTGTTCAGTTGCGTGAATGGTCGTGATCAGCGGGAGGGAATAAAATTCCTTCAGCTTGATGGCAGAAGTTGAAACGATCCAGTCATGCGCGTGAATGTGTGTAATCTTTTCCTGAGAGATCAGCTCATGTGCATATTGCACAAAAGATTGGTTCAGGTCGAACACCCATTTAAAGAAATTCTCTTCATAGGGGTGCAGAGGGTGTACACGGTGAATCGTCACACCTTCCAATGTTTCATAAGCAACAGCATCCTTTGAGCGGGCAGTAAGGACGTGTACCTGCTTCCCCTTCTTGACCAGGTTATTCGCTAAATCGTAAACATGCCGCGAAAGCCCCCCAATGATATTCGGTGGATACTCCCAGCTGAGAATTAAGACCGCATCCTGCTTATCCGCAATCTGAGCCGATTTTTTTGACCCCGGGATCTCTAATAATTCATCTGACGGAAGTGGATTCACTTTTTTGCGGTGGTGAAAAAAGTGATCCTCCATATCTCCCCCCATCATGATAGATGCCGTCCTGTTAAAGGCAGAATCGTCCAAGAAACTCTCAGACATCCCTTGGATCGCTGCGATGAATTCTCTAGTTAACTGTTTGAAGCCGGCAGCATTTATATCCTTAGCAACACTCAATTCCTCAAGCTTTTCTTCCATTCCATGTATTTTGCGCAGATTTTTCATCTCTGCATCCTTCATTATCGGCAATTGTTCCTCCATCCCCATATAACCGAATCCGATCCGTGCAAGTGTTGACGGTGCAGTAAGCCAGTCTTTTACAGGTAAAGCTGCAACTCCCAGCAATTTCTGCCCGTCATCATCCAGGGCAATCGGTTCTATTGATCCCCCGGCATTCGATTGAAGAATTTTAGAAGATACCGGAATCAATTTCAATCCTCTTGGACTGTGAAGAATATCTGCTTCTTCATTCTCTTTCTCGCTGAACTTGCAAGAAAAGGAGGAAATGAACGAAGCTTTTATCCCTTCCTTGAGAAGATAAAGATCGATTCCCGGGAGGTAGGCTGCTTGTGGAAGCCAGAAAAACTCCGGTTCGTGTCCAAGATATTCCTTGAAAATCCCGATGCTGATCTTCACCTGTACCTCAACCCCGATTGTGGTCCGGTAATGGGTCAAAGGGATCGAATTCAGAGCGGTCGGTATGATGATGGCTTTTCCGTCGTCCATAAGAGTTTTATACGCTTCCGATAATTTCTTCTCCCAATTTAACCATTGAGAGTAAATCCTGACCCACTTTTCTTTTTCTTCCTTGTTCCCCATCAGCATCCCTTGAAGGTATTCGTCGGCGGCCTCAATGAATTCCTCTTTCGAAAAGAGGCACAGCGCCAATGGATTCAAGATCACCGGAATGGGTTCACCGTCATTTTCTTTAAGCGCTTGGATCAGGTTCAAATGTTCCTTAAACAGGGTCGAACATTTTACTATATACTCTTTCTTATCTTCCATTTCAATTGCAGGTTCATTGAAACGGGGTAAGATCATCACGTTCTGCCTATTGCTCATGCTTTATCCTCCTGCTCCATCACATAATATGAGTATGTGCTTACATGCTCCACCCATTTGGGTTCTTTCACTCTTCCCTGCTCGAATTCTTTTAGTTCTCTTAAACTATGATATTCGGCATCCTGAGCAGTCCGCGGCGTATGAATGACATTCGAACGCTTTATTGCAATGAATTCACCCGAAGGGATCCGCACCCCTAAATCCATGCAATAGCTTCTATTATCTTTAAGGCCATTTATGAACCAATCCGATTCGGTTGAAGGGACGTAAGAATCACGATAGGAGTGATGATTATGCCCATTAAAGATGATGGAGGTGATATCATATAACCTGAGAATGAAAGGCAATTCACCGTCCAGATTGAAACGATCTTTCAAATGATCCAGCCAGTCCTTCGAAATCGTCCAGTAACAATAGATCCTGGCCCCGGTTGAGTATGTAATCGTGAAGTCTTCCATAATGGGTTTGCGGCTTTGGCGGCCGGATTTTAAAGAAGCCTTTCTCTTTACTTTCCCGATCCGGATATCCTGGTTCTTTTTTTCTGTTATGGTTTCCGCTGGTTCGATTTGAACGCTGCCTGATTCAAGAACCTTTTGGTATTTTACCCATTGGTATTGAACCTTTCCTACGGTCGTACCCAGCTCTTTGGCAATTTTCCTGAACGAGATGCCCTTTTCTCTCATTTCTATTATTTCATCCAGCATTGAAGACCCTCCCAGCATAAACAAATAGTATATGAATTCATCTAAATATTATGACAATTATCCTTAAATCAATCGTAACACCCCGTTCAAAAACCTACAATAAACGCATTTTGTCGTATCTTGTTAAATGGGATGAAAACAACGTAAGGATAAAGCAAAAACCCTATATAATTTCTCCAACTTTTCTTAAATTGTGCATATAAAGCGATTTCATTTAGGTTACGACATAATTTTCACTGTTGAATCAAGAGCCGCCTGACAAATAAACTAGATTTTTTACAAATTATTCTTTCCTTCACTAGAGAACGCTTTGCCACTATGCTATAAATAAGGAAGAATAAATTAGCAAGAGGTGATTTTTTTGGAAACATTACTTATTGGATTATTGGGATTTTCCATTCTATTATTCTTTCTATCTTTTTTTCAAAAAGACAGGTATGCGGCAATCGAGAAAGAAGTGGAAGAGTTATCGATGACTGTTCTGCAGGAAAATTATCAATTAAAAAAACGGCTGAAAGTGCTGGAGGAAGAACTTATGATGGACGGAGAAGTGTTTCGGAAAGGTAATCCCTCCCTTAAGAAACCGATTCATGAAGTGGTAAGGAATCAAGTCATCGCCCTCCATCAGCAGGGGACCCCGCTGGACCAGATTGCAAAACAATCAGCACTTACAAAGTCGGAAGTCGCCCACATCATTTCCGCGCTTTAGAAAGGAGCCCATATGAATAAACAGACAACCAGAGCCTTTTCAGCGGGCATATTGTTCACAGCCGTAATCATATTTCTTTATAATCTTTATTTTCATGAGGCTCCTTTGCAGGATTCAACTTCTATCCCAGAAGGCAGTATCGTCGTAAATGAGTCAGAAGTACAGGAAAAAGAAAAAGAAATCTCCGTCTTGAAAGAACAACTTGAACGATATAAGTCTGAAAAAGGCAAGGAAGAAGATGCCCGCCAGACAGACAAATATCAATTGACCTTGACAATCAAACCTGGAATGACCCCAGGTGATATTGAAGAGAAATTGAAAGATGCTAACATTATCAGTGAAGATGAGGATTTCGTACAGTTTATCGTGGATAATGAGTATGCTGATAAAATACAAATCGGTGATTTTCTTGTTAACTCTGAGATGACGGTAGAGGAAGTCGCAAAACAAATCACAAACTAAAAAAGCCACAACCATAAAAAACGTGCGGACATCTGTTTTGTCCACACGTTTTTTTAAGGTTATTCCATTATGAATTTCTTCACCAGCCCCGATAATTCATCGGCTTCATACAAGAGAAAATCAGAATTGGAAAACATCGACTCCACCATTACATGCTGCTCTTGGACAGAAGAACTGATCATCATTGCTCCATCATTTAGTTCTTCCCCCACATCAGACACAGCATGAAATGCACCGCTCATTTGTTTTTTTCCTTCGTTCAGCATCTCTATACTCATGGAAATCTCGTTGATAAAGCCTGTCATGCCTTCAATCCGTGATTTTATATTACTGAAGTGCCGACCTGATAGATTGATTAACTCTCTCCCTTCATTTAACTCAGTATACCCTTTTTTCAAAGATGATGTGATCGAACCGGTGGATTCCTGCACGTTGTGAACTACAGAGTTGATTTCAGCCAGGGACCCTTGTACATCTCCTGCCAATTTACGTACTTCATCGGCCACCACCGCAAACCCTTTCCCTGCTTCTCCTGCTCTAGCGGCCTCAATCGACGCATTCAATGAAAGAAGATTCGTTTGTACAGCTATCTTTTTTATTGAATCGGTAAGCTTGATAATTTGCCTTACGCTTTCTTCCATATGGTCGATCATTGTATATGTATGCTTTATTGTATCGTATAGTTGATTGATCCCATTCATCGTATCATTCATCGATTTGTATCCTGAAACAGTGACTGCTTTCACCTCGTCGGATACATCTTTGAGCTGTTTACATTTCTTATCTACATTGGAAAGCTGATGATCAAATGTTTCATTGCTATGCGAAAGCTGGAGTGTGGATGCAGCCTGCTGCTCTGAACTCTGTGTCAGATGATCGATGTAGCTTGTGACTGTGTCGGAAGACTCTTTGACAGCTTGTGCAACATTCCTTAACCCTTTGCTTTGTTCATTTACAATATGTGCCCTCTGTTTATGCCGGTAACCAATTCTCTTAATTTTAATACCATACTTCCGATGGAATTGCTTAATTTCCCTAATTCATCTTCATAGGGTTCAGGCGGACGGAGGGCATGATTTAGTTCACCACGGGAGACTGCATCAGTAATATTCAGGATTGAATGGACCCTTTTCTTAATATACTCAGAAACAAAATGTACGAGAACGAAGCTGATGATGAGTGCTGCAGCAGCAGTTATGATTACCAAAACAAGGGATTTGAATACAGTATCCCGCATATCATTCATTATTCGGTTTTGGTCTTCTAATGTACCGGCCCTGAATTCAGTCAGTAATTTGTTATTTTGATTCCTTAACCGACTGATTTCCTTTCTGGATTCCGTATATATTTCTTCATCAAGCCGGATGACTGCAGGTGCTACCTCCTTGATGAATAATTCATCGATCAATTTATTGTTTTTCACTACGCTATGAAGCAAGTCTTTATTTTCTCTGTTTGAATAACTCATTAAATGGTTCAGTTCTTTATTTAATTCTTTTCTTAACGTTCGATATTCTCTTAAATCCTCCTCATTAAGAAACGTTATATAATCTGCAATCCTGATATCTTTTGCATTGATCAATCTCCCAATCTCAGTAACGGTAATAGACTTATCACCTGTTTTTTTCACCGAATTCATATTACTTAACATTCCATTTGCAGAATAGGCAGCGATTACACTGGCCGCCAAATAAAGACTTGAACTTAATAAAAAGGTATAGGCAAGCTTCTTTTTTATTGATGCCGACAGAAAAAAACGATTAAAAAATTTGGACATGGACGACAAGATGCCAGATAGTTTGTTTTTCACATGAGTCTCCCGGTTTTATATGACTTTTTACCTATATAAACTATGGACCAGATACCGTTTTTTTTCTATACGTACGGTTGATTGTTAACAAAGAATTTACATACCATTTACAAAGGGATGCATACAAAAAAACCACTAGTCCATCGATCTGGACTAGTGGTTTTTTCATTTTAGTCATTTAAATCAAAGCGCTCTCCGGTCACGAGGTAAATGACGTTCTCACAAATGTTCGTAACATGGTCGGCAACGCGCTCAATATATCTGCACGTAAACGCAAGCTGAGTGATCTGGCTGATCTCGTCCGGATATTGAGGGATGTATGTCATCAGTTCCTGGACTAGCTTTCCGTAAAGCTCATCGACTTCATCATCACGGTCGGCTATCTTTCTTGCAGCAGCAGCATCTTCTTCATAAAATGCTTTCAGGGCGTCTTCAAGCATTTCTTCTGCAATCGACAGCATCCTTGGGATTTCTTCAATCGGTTTAATCAATTTTTGATCGCCGATGTGCAGAGTGGCTTTACTGATATTGGTGGCCATATCACCGATCCGTTCAATCTCGGAACAAATTCTTAAAGCGGAGATGATTTTACGCAAATCAGTTGCTACTGGTGACTCTTTCGCAATCAGTACGATAGCCATATTGTTGATTTCGTTATCAAATTTGTTAATTAGACGGTCTTTGCTAATGATTTCCCTGGCTTTTTCTGTGTCTTGAGTTTTAAGTGTCTCAATCGATTCCCTAAGAGATACTTTTGCCAAATCAGCCATGTCGAATAATTTTTCTTTCAGTTCTTTCAATTTGTTATCAAAATGCGTTCTGTTCACCATGAATTCATTCCCCTTTATCGTCTTTTATGAGCTAAAATCAGCCAAATCTGCCGCTGATGTAGTCTTCTGTACGTTTGTCAGCTGGATTTGAGAAGATTTTATCAGTTTCGTCCAATTCAATTAAGTCCCCGAGAAGGAAAAATGCCGTTTTATCCGACACCCTTGCAGCCTGCTGCATATTATGGGTGACGATGACGATTGTATATTGTTTTTTCAGCTCTGCGATCAACTCTTCGATTTTCACCGTAGAGATAGGGTCAAGCGCGGACGTAGGTTCATCCATCAAAAGGACATCCGGCTTGGTGGCCATTGCTCGGGCAATGCACAAGCGCTGCTGCTGACCCCCGGAAAGTCCAAGCGCTGGAGCATCCAAACGGTCTTTTACTTCATCCCACAGTGCAACATTCTTAAGGCTGGTTTCTACGATTTCATCCAGTTCAGCCTTCTTTTTGGTACCGTGGATCTTTGGCCCGAAAGTGACATTGTCAAAAATGCTCTGAGGGAAGGGATTCCCCTTCTGGAAGACCATTCCGACGTTTTTCCTAAGCTCAACCAGGTCGATGCGGTCCGAAAGAATGTTTTTGCCTTTATAATTTATTTCACCTGACATTTTAATCCCGGGCACGGAACGATTCATCAGATTCAACGTTTTGACAAACGTTGATTTCCCGCAGCCAGAAGGACCGATGATGGCGGTCACTTCCTTCTCAAGGATTGGAAATGTAATATTTTTTAGCGCATAGTTATTTCCATACCATAAATTCAGGTCATCTACATTGAATATCGTTTTCTTTTCTACAGCTGTTGTCATTTTAGTACCCCTCCATCCTCTTCGATCAACTGAAACGCCCTGAGATATAGTCTTCCGTACGTTTCTCTGATGGGTTTGTGAATATCTTCTCCGTCTCGTCAAATTCAACCAGATCACCGTTATAGAAGAAAGCCGTTTTGTCGGAAACCCGGGAAGCCTGCCCCATATTGTGTGTAACAATGACGATTGTATAGTCTTTCTTCAATTCAGTGATCAATTCCTCTATTTTTGCATTTGAAATCGGATCAAGTGCAGATGCCGGCTCATCAAGCAGCATGACGGTTGGTTTCATCGCAATCGTCCTGGCAATGCAAAGACGCTGCTGCTGTCCGCCTGATAGAGAAAGGGCTGATGTATGAAGACGATCCTTTACTTCATCCCATAAGGCAGCCTTCCTTAAACTTTCTTCTACAGTGTCCATAAGAGTACTCTTCTTTTTGATACCGGAAAACTTAAGGGCATGAGTGATGTTCTCATAAATTGATTTATTGAATGGATTCGGCTTTTGGAAAACCATACCGATCTCTTTTCTCAGTGCCACGACGTCAATGTTTTTCCCGAGAAGGTTGACATCCTCATACATGATCTTCCCTTCAGCACGAGCAATCGGGACGAGGTCGTTCATTCGATTGACTGTCCTTAGGAATGTGGATTTCCCGCATCCTGACGGACCGATCAATGCCGTTACCGCGTTCTTCTCTATTTTCATATTAATATTCTTTACAGCATGATTATCGCCGTAATAAAAGTTGAGGTCCTGCACATCCAAGATGATTTCCCTGGATGATTTTTTATCGGCCGGTCTAATTGGTTTTTCCGTTAATTGTACAGACATCATTTATCACACCTTCTATTATTTTGTTGCTGTGATTTTCTTGTGAATATAGCTTCCAAGGAATCTGGCACCAAGATTAAAAATCAGTACAGAGATGATAAGGACCGCAGATGCGCCTGCAGCTTTCTCATCAACATCCGGGATTAACCCCTGTGTGTTTACTGACCAAATGTGTACCGCCAGTGTTTCAGCAGGTCTGAAAAGATTGAGCGGTGAAGTCGGTGAAAATGGATTCCAATCCATGTAATTCAGTCTCGGTGTAGATAAGCCGGCTGTGAATAATAATGCCGCCGCTTCTCCAAAAACCCTTCCCGAGGCCAGGATGGCTCCAGTAAGAATGGATGGGAATGCACCCGGGATCAAGACGGTTTTAACCGTATGCCAATTGGTGATGCCGAGAGCGAGACTTGCTTCTTTCAGCTCCCTCGGTACACTTCTGATTGCGTCTTCGCTGACACGTACCATGACGGGCAGGTTGAACACTGTCAAAGCAAGTGCTCCTCCGATGATTGTATAGCCCCAGCCAGTGATGTTAACAAATACTAATAAACCGAACATCCCAATGACAATCGATGGAAGGGATGCAAGTACTTCTATACAAGAACGGATGGTATCCGTCACTTTACCCGGCTTTGCATACTCAGCCATATAAATACCGCCGCCGACACCAAGAGGGACGGTAATGATCATCGTAATCACCAGGATGTAGAAAGAGTTAAATAACTGATCCCTGATCCCGCTTCCCGCACGAACGGCACTTGAAGGGGTGGTAAGGAAATCCCAGGTGATATACGGAACCCCTTTTACCAAAATATATGAAAATAATGCTACCAATATCGAAATGATGATGGCGGCGATCCCGATAAATATACCGGTCGCCACTTTATCGGCTGTTTTACTATTCATTAGATTTTCCTCCTAGCAGAGAGATAACGGATAATCAGAATAAATATGAATGACATAACTAATAAGATTAAGCCCATTGACCACAGTGTGTTATTTTCAACACTTCCATACGTTGTATGTCCCATATTCAGTGTGATGATTGTCGTTAATGTTGCAGAGGCATCCAATATACTGCCAGGAAGGTCCCTCGTATTCCCGATGACCATCTGAACTGCCAGTGCTTCGCCGAATGCCCTTGCCATACCAAGCACAACCGCTGTAAGCAAAGTAGGCAGTGCTGCTGGTATCAATACTTTTCTAATTGTCTGCCAGCGTGTTGCACCCAAAGCATAAGACCCGTCCCTTAAACTTTTCGGCAGTGAACTCATTGCATCCGTTGCAATGGTCGTAACAGTCGGCAGAATCATGACAGAAAGAACGATTGTTCCTGCCAACAGTGAAAATCCCATACCCGCAAAATTTTCGCGTATAAAAGGGACCAATACTGTAAGCCCTATAAATCCATAAACAACTGACGGAATCCCTACAAGCAGCTCGACGATCGGCTGCATGATTTTCCTTCCCCATGAAGGTGCGATTTCAGTCATGAAGATTGCTCCGCCGATACCAAGCGGGGCGGCAATCAATGCAGAAAGAATCGTAACGGCAAAGGATCCGAAGATGAACGGCAGTGCTCCATACACAGGGTTTTCTCCTGTGGGGCTCCAATCCGGGCTGGTTAAGAACTCAATGAGGCTTACACCATTTTTTATGAATGATTGCAATCCTTTCGTGCTAAGGAAAATCGTGATAGATATTGTAGCAACAATCATGATGACTGCAGATAACGTTACTAAGAACTTCCCTTTAACTTCCCCGTTCATCCAAGATCTATTATTTTTCACTAGCCTCTTTGAGGCAGGCATATGTTTTTCCATAATCGTCAAACACCCCTAATACGATATAATAGGGCAAATGCGGTGAGCGCATTTACCCTATTGATTTATTGAACTGTCGATTACTTCTTCTTTTGATTCCCTTCAGCGTCACGCTCTACTTCCATTTTCGTAGCTGCGATATAGCCTTGGTCTTTCAATAATCCAGTTTGAACATCTTCACTCATCATGTAATCAAGGAATTCTTTTGCAAGTCCGTCTGGTTCACCCTTTGTATAAGAGTGCTGATACGCCCAGATCGGGAATTCACCTTTTTGAACATTTTCATCTGTTGCTTCAACACCATCTACTGATAGTGGAGTTACACTGTCATCTGTGAAGTATGAGAAAGCAAGATAACCGATTGCCCCATCTGTTTCGCTGATGATTTTCTTAACAGTGTTTGAAGAATCTTCAGTGATTCCTTCAGCTGGAGTTTCTCCATCAAGACCGAATTTAACGAAAGTTGCGCGAGTACCAGAAGAGTCAGGACGGTTTACAAGAGTGATTTTTTGGTCTTTACCACCAAGCTCTTTCCAGTTCTTGATTTCACCAGTGAATACTTTTTTAAGATCTTCTTTTGAAATATCTTTTACACCAACATTAGGATTAACTGCAGCAGTCATACCTACAACCGCTACTTTATGGTCAACTAACTCATCCGCAGGAATTCCTTCCTTTTCTTCAGCGAACACGTCAGAGTTACCAATTTGAACTGATCCTTCAGAAACTTGGGATAACCCTGTACCAGATCCGCCAGCGTTAACCTGGATGTCTGCTTCCGGATTTTCCGCCATGAATTCTTCAGCTGCCGCTGCAACCAATGGCTGCATCGCAGAAGAACCTGAAACTACGATTGAACCTGAGGCACCTTCTCCGCCTCCACCTTCTTCGTTGTTACTTGCATTTCCATTCCCGCAGGCAGCTGCGAAAGCAACAAGCATTCCTACGATTAGAAGCAGTCCGTATTTCTTGAAGTTCTTCATTCTTTAATTCCCCCTAAGAATATTGGTTGTTTTGTCCTACGAGTACTAGATTAATAGACGAGTGTTAATTGTGTATTGACGGTTTGTAAAGGTTTTGTAAATTCGACAAATTTCTTTATCCGCGCGGGTGCTTTGACGATTTTTGGAACCTTTGTAACCTGTATTATGCTGATTATTCTTCCATTTTATTCAGTGGAATTCGTTACTTTTTTCCTGCAGGTTGGGACAAAACTAAAAAAATTTTATATAAAGACGAACAATATCAGTTTAGGGCCTTTACACCGCTAATGATTTCCGTGCAAGACTACGCTTTCCGCGGGTGGTTGGTGAGCCTCCTTTGACAAGTGGGTTAACTGTCTAGCTGCAGGGCTTAGAGGCACATGTCATAAGTCAAACCGGCAAAGAAGGCAAAGAACGCCTTCCAGGCCGATTCGCCAGCTAAAACCTAAATGTTTTTTGGACATAATAAAAACCCGAGATAATTTGCCTCATTGTGTGCAAATTATCTCGGGTTTTACTCAGACTAAAACACTTTTGTCCCAGCCTATTATTATCATTCGTCAGTTATTTTCTTGTCGGTCTTCTTCCTGTCTTTTTTCCGCCTCATCGGCATTTTCAATCTTTTTGTTGACGGAAGTCGGATCTCCCATTTCTTCTGCTCTTTCTTTTTTCAATTCGAAATACTTGTCCATAACACGCTGTGAAATATACTTATTCACATAAGGGTCGGCGACTCCGCTTGCCTGCACATGCGATGCAGGTACCAATGTGGCATATGCCACTTCGGGCTGATTGAATGGAGCGTAGCCGATCAAGGTCGTATTATAGCTCAGCTTTCCGTCAATATATGTCTCGGCGGTACCGGATTTACCCGCTGCGTTATAAGGGGCATCCTTGAATTGTGCATAGGCCGTTCCCTCAGGACTGTGATACACACGGTAAAATCCTTTTTGAACATGCTCAATCTGTGATTGAGTCGCTTCTACGCGATTCAATACATTTGTTTCTTTTTCATAAAGAATTGGACCAAGCCTGTCTTTCTCGTCTATCGGTTCCCTGATTTCTTTCATGATATGCGGCTGTACCCGATATCCGTCATTCGCAATTGTTGAAACATATTGTGCGAGCTGCATCGTAGAATACGTGTCAAATTGTCCGATGGCGAAATCCAAGAGCAATCCGGGATTTGTAAGGTTTCCTTCGATACCGCTCGCTTCACCTGGAAGATCGATTCCCGTTGATACCCCCAACCCAAATTGGGAGAAGTGGTTCCGGAACGTCTTGATTGCCTGCGGATTGACCGGCATATTTGCGTGCGGCACGTATTCCTGACCATTGATCCTCATGGCCACTTTGAACATATAGGAGTTAGAAGACTTCTCCAAGGCATACAGGTCAGACATCGGTATCCTTCCATATCGGTTGAACCAGGATGTCTTCGGGGTACCCTCTTTACCGATGATGATCGGTTCATCAATCTGCACTTCACCCGGAGTCAGTTTCCCTGTCATATATCCGGTCAGCACGGTTGCACCCTTTACCACAGAACCCACTTCATAAGTGGTCGTGAAGGTGCCGAGCGCTGCATCGCGCATTTCATACTTCCCTGTTTCCGGGTCCTTGACGTATTGCTTTCCGGCCATAGCGAGGATTTCACCTGTATTCGGGTCCATCATGACTACATAGGCACGGTCAAGATCCGGTGATTCACTGCGGTTGACCACTTGCTTCATCAATTCTTCTTCGATGATTTTTTCGACTTCGCGCTGCAGTTCCATATCGATTGTCAGTACGACGTCCTTGCCTCGCTGCCCTTCCTGGATCAGAAGGGATTCGAGTACACTTCCGCCTTTTGTGACGTTTTTAATCTGTTCTTTCTGGCCTTGCAGCACTTCTTCGTATTCCAATTCAACATAGCTTTTCCCCACCCGGTCATTGCGGTTGTAGTCTCTAGCTAAATAGGAATCTACCAGATCCTTTGGAAGCCCTTCACGTGCGGATGAAACATTTCCAAGGATTGTCCGGAGTGTATCATCGAACATATAGGACCGTTTCCAGTCAGTTGTGGTATTGACGCCCGGAAGTTCACTCAAGTGTTCACTGACGACCGCAAATTCCTGGGGTGTGACCCCTTCGTTTTTAACGATTTGAGGATTCAGTGCATAGCCGGTTGTAAACTCCCTATAAATCGCAATCACTTCCAGGTCTTTAGCCGTCAGTGATGAGAGCTCCTTCTCAGTGATCCGGTCAAGTCTCATTTTATAGACTTTTGCGTTCACCTCTTCTTCTGATAAATCTTCATTGTTCTGAAGCTTTTCAATTTCCTTTTCAGACACCTTTGCCTCTGCTTCTTCCTTGTTGTTGATGATCCAGTAATCTTTTTTATCCCGCTCGGTCACTTCTTTTGTATCTTTCTCGATAAAATCCGAAAGCTTAGAAGCTACATCAAGCATTTCTTCAATCGAAGTGTTATTTGTCCGTGTATAGGTAATCGCATTTAAAGGGATGTTATCGACAATCACATTCCCGTAGCGGTCAAAAATTTTGCCGCGGGGCACACTTGTTTTCACCACTACGTCTTCTGTTCGTTCGACTTCTTTTTTGTAGCTTTCACCGTTCACGATTTGAACGAGCCCAAGTCTCAGAACCAAAAGAGAAAACAACAAGAACACCGCAAAAAACAGCAAATTCATTCTTACGGGGACATGTGTCTTTTTCTTTCTCTTACTTTTTTTCAATCGTTCCAGTCCTTCCTCTATGTAAAAGTAGTGCACATCTTTCTGTCCATCCCTTATTTTATAGAAAATAACCCAGTTTTTCTACTATCATGAAGCGGAAATCACACAACAAAGAGAGGAAATGATTCCCTCTCTTTGTACGTATTTACATATTCAGGATACAGGTAACTCCACTTTTTTCACAAAAAAGTATATTAATGAGTGGCCGGCTCCCAATATTAAAAGCAGAATCGGTATGCTCTGATCCTGATTGAAGTAAGTCACCGCTATTATGAACGCTGCAACCGATACGATCCTCCCAAGATTGAGGAACAACTCCCTCACTACGATGTATTCGATCCTCATTTCCGCTGCCTGCCATCCGGTCCCTATCACATCATAGGTCATGGAAATATAAGGTACCAGCAGGATAGGATAAGCAATGGCGATCGTAGCTGCATAAATGAGCAGCTTTGTATAAGTTACATCAAACACAATCAGGAATATGGCCAGATAAAGAAGCATTCCGCCAAGAAGGATGGCGCGTTTCCGGAACTGTTTCTTAATGACCCTGGAGACGACATAATAGCCGACAAACGCAATTCCCGAATTGATCAGGCCGAATGTCCCGATGGCAAACTCACTTCCGGTGCTGATAAACACAAAGACGGAAATGATGAATACAAAGGTCCCTTCCCTCAGGCCCTGAAAGAAGTGGGCATTGGTGATCAGCCTCCAGTTATTGTTATGTTTTCTTTCCTCGAATATCCTTACAAACAGATACCGTCCCGAAGCAGGACGTCTCTTCAAGAAAAAGCTTAACAGAACAGCAACGGTAAATAGTGCAAGTGAGATGCCAAACACGATAGTATATCCTTTAAATGAAGCAAATCTTGAAATGATATAACCGGCAAGAATAGGGCCAAGCATTCCCCCTGCAGATGTCAGGGTCCCCAGGAATCCATTGAAAAAGTCCCTTGTCTCCGGTTCGGTTATTTCGAATGTCAGCACATTGAAGGCCAGCCAGTAAAAACCATATCCTATCCCCAATAGGGCACCCAGGACAATCAGGAAGTCCTCGGCCGATTCCCCGAAAGACAATACGGATATGTAGAATACAGCCAAAAAGATAACACCGAACCTCAAGACGATCACCCGGTCCACTTTTTTTGCCAGCCTTCCCGCCAGGATGAATGTCAACGGTTGAAAAATCACGACGGTCAAGTTGTAAATGCCGAGATCGATAAATTCACCGGACTGTTTCCATAAATAGATATTTACGAATGTATTCGATAACGCGATACTAAGTGAATATAAACCGCCAATAAGCAATAACAAGGTAAGGTCTCTTGTTAAATCTATGTCGCCTAAGATCTTTTTAAAGCTGCTCATCATTAAAACTCCCCTTTTGCGTACCCCTATCTTTTGAAAAAGGGCGGGAAGTTATGCAGAAAAAAGAGAGGTTCTAAAAAGAACCTCTCTGCTCAGTTAAATGATAATTATTTTGCAGCTGAATAACGCTTAGCCACTTCATCCCAGTTTACTACATTCCAGAATGCACTGATGTAGTCAGGACGACGGTTTTGATAATTCAAGTAGTAAGCGTGCTCCCAAACGTCAAGTCCAAGGACAGGTGTCTTACCTTCCATCAATGGGCTGTCCTGATTAAGAGTGCTTGTTACTTCCAACTCACCATTGTTAACGACTAGCCAAGCCCAGCCTGAACCGAAGCGGGTTGCAGCAGCGTTTGCAAATTCTTCTTTGAATTTGTCAAAGCTTCCGAATTTTGAAGTGATCGCGTCAGCCAGTTCACCGCTTGGAGCTCCTCCGCCGTTTGGAGAAAGGATCGTCCAGAATAATGAATGGTTAGCGTGTCCCCCGCCATTGTTGCGGACTGCTGTGCGTGCTCCTTCTGGAACTGCATCCAGGTTGGATACAAGATCTTCGATTGATTTGCTTAGAAGGTCGTCATGTCCTTGAAGGGCATCGTTTACTTTTGTTACATATGCGTTATGGTGCTTTGTGTGGTGGATGTTCATTGTTTCCTTGTCGATATGAGGCTCGAGGGCATCATAAGCGTAAGGAAGTTCAGGTAATTTGTAAGCCATAATAAAATTCCTCCCTATGTAAGTTTCCTGAAGATTTCTTCAGGACGTTTCAGTATAAGATTACCAAATCTCCTATATGTGTTCAAATATTTTGATTGGTTATTCTTACAAGGGTTAAAATGCCCTTTTTTTTAGTATTTAACCAACGATATATTCGGTTTTAAATGGCGCTTTTGATTTCCGTGCAAGACTTCGCTTTCCGCGGGCGGTTGGTGAGCCTCCTTTGACAAGTGGGTTAACTGTCTAGCTGCAGGTCTTAGAAGCACATGTCATAAGTCAAACCGGCCAAGAAGGCAAAGAACGCCTTCCAGGCCGATTCGTCTTATGCCACACGCCTCTCTTCAAAGCCCTTCCGCTTTTCGGATAGGAGTCTTCGTCTTGCACTCCAATCAACCACTGGAATGAACCAAAACCAATAACAATCTTTAATTCAGACCAAGATTAAAGTACCAAGAAAAAGTAAATCACCATCACAAGCTGTATCAATCCTTTTGTGAACACGCTTGAGATGAATCCCACCACCGAGCCGATTCCGACTTTAATGGTTTTTTTGAATGAGGATCGGTGGACGATCCATTCTCCGATTATGGCCCCGAGAAATGGCCCCAGGATGATACCGAAGACCGGTATGATGAATGGGCCGATCAGAAGACCGATTGTACTGCCCATATCCCTGCTTTTGTCCCTCCAAAACGTTTGACACCGAATAAATTCGCTAAGTAGTCTGCACCGAATAATAACAGCACAAATAGGACTTGTATAGTCCAAAACAGCCAGTTGAATGGGGAGAAGTCAAAGAAGACACCATAGAGCAAAAAGCTCGCCAACAGAAATAAAACACTCGGTATGATCGGATAGACAAGTCCGACGAACGCTAAAACCATGAGTACGATGATGATCGTCCAATATAACACATCCATTATTACTGCACCCTCCCTTTTAAAAAAAGACTGACTCAAGCTAATTGAGTCAGTCTTTACTATGCTTTCTTCTATTATTCTACACCGAGTACTGCTTCTGCAATATTTACGGCGTGGTCCCCTATACGTTCCAGGTTAGAGATGATATCGACAAATACGATTCCAGCCTGTCCTGAGCATTTTCCTTCATTCAGTCGAAGGATGTGCTGCTTGCGGAGCTTTCTTTCCATTTTATCGATTTGATCTTCTTTTTCTGCTACTTCACGTGCGATGTCTGTGTCATTCAGATCGAGTGACGTTAGAGATCTTTCAACAGTATCGATAGTCAAACTGAACATTGTTTCAAGATCCTGCATCGCATCATCCGTGATTTTCACTTTGTTGGACTGCTGATACTCGATCAGTTCAACGATGTTTTCGAAATGGTCGCCGATCCGCTCTATGTCACGGACAGTGTCCATCAAGATAGAGTGACGCTCTGATTCATTTTCAGATAATGAAGAAGAAGACAGATCCACTAAATAATTTGTGATTTTCTTATCCAGGTTATTGATGGCCCCTTCGATTTGATAAGCAGCCTCTGAATTTTTTGAGCTTTTCGTCTTCAGGAACTCATTTGTCTCCTGCAGACCTTTCACCGCAAATTGACCCATTCGAAGGACTTCTTCCTTGGCTTGTCCCAATGCGATCGATGGAGACTGCTCAATGAACACTGGATCCAAATGCTTTGAGTTTGAATCGACGAATGTGTCCTGTCCAGGGATCAGTTTCGTCACGATCACTGCGAGTAAAGCAATGAAAGGGAACTGAATGATTGTATTGGTCACATTGAACGTCCCGTGAGCAAAAGCGATGGTCATTGGATCATTCAGGTTAAGCTGTGATTGAAGGAACACAATGAATTTTTCAAAAAACGGCAATATGATCAGGAAGATCGTTGAACCGATCAAATTGAACATGACATGAACTGCCGCTGCCCTTCTGGCTGCAACAGAAGCACCAAGTGCCGCAAGAACGGCGGTGATGGTCGTTCCGATATTGTCACCGAATAAAACCGGCAGAGCTGCCTGTAAATCGATCAGGTCAGAACTATAAAGTTCCTGAAGGATACCGATTGTCGCAGATGAACTCTGTACGATCACCGTGAATAAAGTACCGATGACCACTCCAAGGATCGGACTTGAACTCATACTGACGGTCAGATCATGGAATGATTCCAATGAACGGAGCGGCTTCATGCCGTCCCCCATCAATTCGAGACCATAGAAGAGCGCCCCGAAACCGAAAACCAGTTGTCCGATATTCTGGATCTTTTTATTTTTAAAGAAGAACAATAAGATGGTTCCAACTGCAATGATCGGCAGCGCATACGCACCAATATCAAAGCCGATGATGAACGCAGTGACGGTTGTCCCGATGTTCGCACCCATGATGACCCCGATTGCCTGTCTGAGCGTCATGAAGCCCGCACTGACAAGTCCGACCACGATAACCGTGGTACCACTGCTTGATTGAATCAGGACAGTTACAAAAATACCTGCAAGTACACCCATGAACGGGTTGGTCGTGAACTTATCAAGAATATCCTTCAGACGTTCACCTGCAGACTTCTGCAGTCCGTCCCCCATGTATTTGATTCCAAAGAGGAAGATCCCCAGTCCACCAAAGAACTGAAACAGCATCTCTTGCCAATTTAATTCCATTTTTTCAACCCCTACTTAAATTTTCGACATTAACTAACAAAAACCCCATACCATTTTTAAACTATTTTTGAGTTTACGTAAATAGATTTCTGTGCAAATTTACAATAGGTTAATAAAAGGGGATTTTTATTACATTTACATTACAAATTATAATAATTATAAATTAATAAACACCCGTTTTTCATGGATATATTTATTACTGCCTATTCCTTGATGAGATTATTTATTTTTACTTTCCCCCGATGGCCAGCGAGCATGTACAAAAGAATATTCACCGCAGAGAATAGAAAGGTAATGATGTACATACCGGTATCATTTTTCATCCACGAAGAGTATGCAATCGGTCCAAGTGCAACTCCATGAAACCTTGCAGCTCCGTACATACTTACCACAAACCCTCTCTCTCCTTCCTCCACACTTCCGGTAATGAATGTGTTAAGTACGGGAAGGATCAACCCTAATCCTCCGAAACATGCGGTGAGGAGGAAAAGGAGCGCACTCAATGAGTGAAAGAATACCAATATACCCAGCGGGACACTCATCAATCCCAATCCCCATTTTATGTAGTACCATCCCCGTTCTTCATCCGTCTTAATCCTTTTTCCGCTCCAAAAGGAAGAAATCGTCATGGCTCCCAGCGGGAACATAAATGTAAATCCTTTAAAAAAGCCGTCGATGTGAAAAGTATTTTCAATATGGTAGGAAAGGAAGAACAGGATGCCGAATAATAGGAATAAGCCTATTCCGCCTATCGCATATAGAGGGAGAAACAATTTCCATTTCGTCATCATTACAGATGCAAGATCCCTTGCATACTTTTTCACTCCCTGTGTATGTTTTTTTTCATTGATAAGCTCCAAGCTGCTTTTCAGACCAAAGAGAATCGCTAGACAAAGAAGGGGAAAAACCCAAAATGCATGATTCCAGGTCAGGAAAATTGTCAGGCCCGCACCGATAATCGGGGCCAACACCTTTCCCATGCCGTTAAATACTTCCAGTGCCCCCAAAACTTTGGATCGCTCTTCACCATTGTAAAGATCACCTGCCAACGCGATCGCCAGCGGCGCAGTGCCGGCAGCCCCAACCCCCTGAAGCCCCCTTCCTCCCATGAATAGGAAAGCCGGGTCTTTCAGCCATACACTCACGGCACATAAAATACTTCCAGCCAAGATGGTCCATAACGAATATCTGATCAGGCGATTACGCCCGAACCTGTCTGATAAGAAACCTATGAACGGAATGCAGACTGCTGCAGGAATTGTAAATGAACTTAATATCCATCCAGACCACCTTTCATCGATATCAAGCCCCTTCTCAATGCTCGGCAGAATGGGGATCAGCATGGAGTTGCCGAGTACCATGAGAACCGGAAGCAATCCGATCACGGTAACCAGTTTTTTGTTCGTCATTGCCTTTGTCTCCTTTACCCAACTTCATTTACAGGAGGTTCATTATGAAACGGATGTTTATTTTCTTCGGTATTATCATTCTTCTTTACAGCGTCTATTATGATTTAAATAAGGGTACTTTAAATTTATTAACCGAAAAACATTCCACCGTTGTAACCGCCCGCCCGCAGAAAATGGAGAAAGAAGATGTTGAATCTGTGCCCCTGCCCTCCGGACCCGATGTATCCCAAAAGTATGTCGAAAAGGAAATCAAACCAGGCGACACTGTGTTAAGCCTCGTAGAAGAATCACTGCAGGGCAGGCTGCCCGTCTCCATCGAACAGGTCGTCTCGGACTTTGAAGAGCTGAATGACACCACGCCGGGTAAGATCCAGATAGGCAGGACGTATAAAATTCCTCTATATGCCGACTGACTTCTTCACTGCAGTACACCTAATTCTTGTCAATTGATGCAAAACACTGTTACAATGGCTTCGTATTATTTATAATGTATAGTTGAAGAACCTTTCTAAAGGAGCGAATTACACTTGAGTGAAATTATACATCGTTCAAAAACACGTCCAGTAAAAGTCGGGGACTTAACAATCGGCGGAAACAACGAATTAGTTATACAGAGCATGACGACCACCAAGACTCATGACGTTGAAGCGACAGTAAAGGAAATTCACCGTCTTGAGGAAGCAGGATGCCAGGTTGTCCGGGTTGCGTGCCCAGATGAGCGGGCGGCAAATGCCATCGCTGATATCAAGAAACAGATCAACATTCCGTTAGTCGTGGATATCCATTTTGATTACAAGCTTGCCTTGAAAGCGATCGAAGGCGGAGCGGATAAGATCCGGATCAATCCGGGGAATATCGGACGCCGCGAAAAAGTGGAAGCAGTCGTAAAGGCTGCGAAGGAAAAAGGCATCCCTATCCGTATCGGGGTGAATGCGGGAAGCCTGGAAAGAAAAATTCTTGAGAAATATGGCTATCCAACAGCCGACGGCATGGTTGAGAGTGCGCTTCATCATATCAAGATCCTTGAGGACCTTGATTTTCACGACATCATCGTTTCAATGAAGGCATCAGATGTCAATTTAGCCATTGAAGCTTATACGAAAGCCGCTCAGGCGTTTGACTACCCTCTTCACCTTGGGATCACGGAGTCCGGAACGTTATTTGCCGGAACCGTAAAAAGTGCGGCAGGTCTCGGAGCCATCCTCAGCCTCGGAATTGGTAACACGTTAAGGATCTCCCTGAGTGCCGATCCTGTGGAGGAAGTGAAGGTTGCCCGCGAGCTGTTGAAATCTTTCGGTCTCGCTTCAAATGCGGCAACATTGATTTCATGTCCTACATGCGGCCGTATCGAAATCGACCTGATTTCAATCGCCAATGAAGTCGAAGAATACATCCAGACCATTAAAGCACCAATCAAGGTCGCAGTGCTCGGCTGCGCGGTCAATGGACCTGGTGAAGCCCGCGAAGCGGATATCGGGATTGCCGGTGCACGCGGGGAAGGTCTCTTATTCCGTAAAGGAAAAACCGTCCGGAAAGTTCCTGAGGAAACAATGGTCGAAGAATTGAAAAAGGAAATCGACAAGATTGCACAGGAATACTACGATAAGCAAGAAGCAGAGAAGAAAGAAAAAGAAGGACAATTATAAAGAAAAGCTCCAGCGCCTTGTTCAGCCCCCATTTGTTTCACGGGCCCGGCGCTTCATTAAAGCAAAGAGGACTGATCACTCAGTCCTCTTTTTACTTTTTTAAAACGCTCCCCATTTTAAAAAAGTGATTTATTTAAAAGAAGGGCAGTACAAACAGTCCAACGATGATTGATACTGCGCCTATCCCTATTGCCCATGCCCCAAGAGTTTCTGCTCCCCGCCTTCTGGCAACGAATCCGAGTACAATCCCGGCCGCCCCCATGATGACTGGGAGAATGAAAAGGGAAAGAATAGATAGTGCAAGTGCCGAGTATCCGAGCACCCGCCCTGAAGTCGTGCTTTCCTCTGCTGCATCTTCCTCAAAATCGCGGCTTACGTTTACCGGCGCAGCGATTTCTGCAGCCGTTTCTTCATTGAATTCCTGGTCTCTGTCCAAAATTTCCGGATTGTCGTAATATACGTCGATCTCTTCACGATCTCGATGTCGTTCATCTGCCATACAGCAATCCCTCACTTTCGATGTTTGGGAGCCTTCTTATTGTTTGTCACGGACTGTATTTTACTATGCTAATGTTTGTCATTTATGTAAGATGTACTTTTCTGCATCGAGCAAAACTTAGCCTTATGGGATAAGCTGTTATGTGTTACACTTGAATAAGTTTGGATAAGAGGAGCATGATAACGCATGAAACGCTTTGGAATTGATATAGACGGCACTGTAACGTCTCCGGAATCTTTACTGCCTCATATAAATGATTTCTTCAATTTAAATCTTACTTTAAATGATATAACTCAATACGAACTGACTAAAGTACTTGATATTTCCCCGGAAGTCTTCGGCAATTGGTTCAAAGAAGCTGAACCGCTTATTTATAAGCAGTCACCGCTCGCTTCAGGGGCAAAGAAAATCCTTGATGACTGGAAAGAACATCACGAACTGTACTTCATAAGCGCCCGTCCATCAGAGCTTCTTCAATTGACCAAAGAATGGTTTGATGCAAAGGACTTGATGTATCATCATATTGAATTGATCGGTTCTCATAATAAAATTGCAACCGCACAGAAACACGATGTCGACATCTTTTTTGAAGACAAGCATGACAATGCAGTCATGATCAATGAGGAGTTGAACATCCCTGTCATCCTCTTCAATACCCCTTATAACCAAACGGCCATCCCTGAAGGGGTCATACGCGTGAATGACTGGATGGAAGCCAATCATTGGGTTCAAAATTGGCTCCGCAATAGTAAATAATAAAAAAGCCTTGGACACTACTAATTGTCCAAGGCTTTTTTTATGATTACAGATCACTGGCACTGGGGGCACTTTCCGTAAATTTCAAATTTATGGCCTGAAATATCATAACCTGTTTCTTCAATGCTCTCTTTAAGTGCATCCATCGGGCATGTGTGAATTTCCTTAGTTTTGCCGCAGTCCATGCAAATGAAATGGTGGTGGTGATGGCTGCTTTCACAGGTAAACCTGAAATGCCTTTCCCCTGATAACTCTGTTTCTTCAAGGATCCCGAGTTCGACAAATAAACTTAAATTTCTATAGATGGTGTCAAAACTCAAGGATGGATAGTCACTTTTCATATGTTCCAGGACATCCTTCGCCGTAAGATATTTATTGGAATCGGAAAACAGTTGAAGCAGTTCCTGTCTTTTGCCCGTATGTTTATATCCTTCAGATTTTAAAAGGTCCATTGCTTGAGTTACATTCATTTTTTACACCTCTGCTTTTTCAGAATGCCTGGATGAAATGATCTTCTTTACGGCTATGGTAATCAATAATATAAGAATTGCCGTGACGACAATCGTTCCACCCGGGGCAAGATCTAAATAAAACGCGCTGATCAATCCAACGACGACGGAGATTTCCCCGAACAGGACAGAAAAGCCGATTGTCTGCTTGAACCCCCTTGCGATCCGGATGCTCGCTGCAACCGGAAGCGTCATTAGTGATGACACCAGCAAGATTCCTACGATCCTCATCGAGGCAGCTATGACCAATGCCACCATCACCATGAAAATAAAATGAATTGCTTTAGCCGGAATCCCGGATGCCTTTGCATGGTCTTCATCAAAAGAAAGAAGGAACAATTCTTTATAAAGCAGGAAGATCACAAGTATGACCACAATGCTGATCCCTGTAATCAGATATAAATCACTCCTGCTCACTGCACTGACACTTCCGAATAGATAACTGAATAAATCTGTTGTAAATCCGTCAGCGAGTGATATGAAAATGACCCCGATTCCGATTCCGCCGGAAAGGATGATCGGGATGGCGAGTTCCTGATAATGCTTATACAATGTCCTCAGGCGCTCGATGAAGAGGGAACCCGTAACGGAAAAAAGCATTCCGAAATACAGCGGGTTAAGTCCCTGCAGCGATGGAACCGTCTTGCTGAAGTACAGACTTGCCGCAATCCCGGATAATGTTACGTGACTGAGAGCATCCGCTATCAGTGAAAGTCTCCTCACCACAATGAACGCCCCTAACATCGGAGCAATGATTCCAATCAGGATCCCTGTAAGAAAAGCATTTTGTAAAAATTCATATTGAAAAATTGCCTGAAGCACCCGCTTTTCCTCCAATCAATGGTGTTCGTGCTGCAAAAAGTGGACATCGTGCCCATAAAACGAAGACATCTCACCTTCTCTAAGCTGTTCGAATTCTTCCGTCCGCCCGTGAAAATGCAGATGTTTATTCAAACATGCGACATGGGTTACTTTATTGGAAATGGAGCCGATATCATGGGTCACCAGTAAGAGTGTGATTCCCAAATCCTTATTCAAATGATCGAGCATGTCATAAAAATGCTGGACATTTTTACTGTCCACCCCGACTGTCGGCTCATCCAGGATCAACATATCCGGCTTGCTGACAAGAGCCCGCGCAATAAATACCCTCTGCTGCTGGCCGCCGGATAATTCACCGATGTTCCTCTTTGCGAAAGGGGTCATCCCCACTGATTCGATTGCTTCCTCGATGTCTTTTCGATAGGTATAGGACACCCTCCTGAACAATCCGGCTTTTTTTGATAATCCGCTGGCCACAACTTCCTGTACCGTAGCAGGAAAGCCGGTATTGAAACTATTTGCTTTTTGAGAGACAAATCCGATGCGGTCCCACTGCCTGAATTTCTGCTGCGGGGTCCCGAACAATTCTATATCCCCCTGCTTCACTCTCAATAGACCGAGCATAAGCTTCAATAAGGTCGATTTACCGGAACCATTCGGACCGACAATGCCGAGGAACGCACCCTGCGGGATGGAAAGATTTATATCTTCGAGCACCCGTTCACGATCGTATCTATAGCTCAGGTTTTCTATTTTTATTATAGGAGTCTGTCTTTGTTCCATTGTATTCAACTCTCTTTTTAAGAATCATTACGATTTAAAGCACTTAAGAAAGTATACAATATGGGAAATTGATTGTAAACTGCAGTGCTTCCCGTTTTCTCTTTTTCTCCTTTAAAAAAATGTCACTTTCTTCACTGAAGTCACATATGTATTTTTTGAGGAGTGATTTGAATGAAACTATTACAAAATGTGATCAATCATAAGATCAATACGATCAACCGTGCAGAATTGCTTAAGTATGCCAATCAATACAATGTTTCGTTGACAACCAAGCAGGCAGATGCGATTGTTGACAAAGTAAAAGGGAAAAACATCAATATCTTTGATGACTCCGGCAGGAGCAAACTGGTAAAGGATCTTGCTAAAGTAATCGGCCCTTCCAAAGCAAAAGAAATCAATCAGCTTTTCATGCAGCTGATCAGATAAATACTTAAAAAGGAGGCTGCTTCAATACGAGAAGAGCCTCCTTAAAATTATTGATTTTCAATTTTGGTCAAAACGTCTTCATCAAATTGCTGATTACGGAGCATATCGATCTCAAATTTGTAAGGGGCCTTTTTGTTTTTCTTATCTTCCCCTACATAAGGCGTCTCGAGAATCTTTGGCACCTCTGACAGCTGAGGATGATGGACGATATAATTCAATGCCTTAAATCCGATTTGGCCGAAACCGATATTTTCATGACGGTCTTTCCTCGCACCTGTCGGATTCTTGCTGTCATTAATGTGAAGGACCTTAAGTCTGTCGATTCCGATGATCTTATCGAATTCTTCCAATACACCATCGAAATCTTCCACTATATTATACCCTGCATCATGGGTGTGGCATGTATCGAAACAGATCGACAGCCTGTCATTCAATTCCACTCCATCAATGATCTGAGCGAGTTCTTCGAAGGACCTTCCGCATTCAGACCCTTTGCCAGCCATGGTTTCAAGGGCAATTTGAACAGTGTGATCTTTCGTCAATACTTCATTCAACCCTTCAATGATTCTGGCGATCCCTTTATCTGCTCCGGCACCAACGTGGGCACCCGGATGAAGAACGATTTGACCAGCACCGAGCGCTTCTGTACGGTCGATTTCAGACCTGAGAAAATTAACACCCAATTCATAGGTCGCCGGATTGGTTGTATTCCCGATATTGATTATATAAGGGGCATGTACAACAATATCTTGAATATTGTTTTCCTTCATGTGCTGCAGGCC
The DNA here is from genome assembly GCF_001456935.1 of [Bacillus] enclensis. Classification (GTDB taxonomy): domain Bacteria; phylum Bacillota; class Bacilli; order Bacillales; family Bacillaceae_B; genus Rossellomorea; species Rossellomorea enclensis. Next base: position 1,108,311 of record NZ_KQ758482.1, read on the forward strand.
TGCTTCAATATTCAAATCCTCGATTTTCTTCCTTCTTGTGTTCTGAGGTGCACCGGTATAAATCATAAACGTATTGGCACCATAGGATACAGCTTCCTCACTGGAAGCAAGCAACATCTTCTTGCCGCTCATTGAAACGTGCGATCCAATCTTGACCATTCTCCTCAACTCCTAAGAAAATCTCTTCGTCCATTTTATCGAATGTGTGAAAATGAATCACGTCATATGACTTATTTGCTTCTGTTTTTCTTTCTTCTTTCTTTCTTTTTGATTTGTTCCATCTTGTATTTCATTTTCTTTTTGTAACCAGGCTTTACATTCTTGGGTTTACGCACAAGGGATTTTGCTTTTACATCAATTTCATCCGCCCCTGTCTTCTGGCGGCTTTTTCTCTTATTCAATGCCGGGAGCTCTATCCATTCACCCTTCTTCAGTTCCATGTTTTTGAATGAGATACCCATTTTTTCTAGACGGTTCAATGCATCTTCATCAGACGGTTCATAAATCGTGTATGCGATTCCTGAATTACCCGCTCTTGCTGTACGGCCAGATCTATGCACATAAAAATCCAGATCCTGAGGAAGTTCAAAATTGATGATGTGACTGACACCTTCAATATCGATCCCTCTGGCAGCAAGATCAGTCGCAACGATATATTGGTAATCAAGGTTGCGCACCTGCTTCATCATCTTTTTGCGCTCACGGGGAGAGAGATCGCCATGTATCCTGCCGACTTTCAGCCCTTTCATGATCAAGGCATTTGCCACTTCATCCGCATTTGACTTTGTATTGGTGAAAACGATCCCTAAATATGGGTTGATTTCCACTAAAAGATCGTACAGGACATTCACTTTGTCACGGCTTTTTTTCGGAATAATGATGTGTTCGATGTTCTTTGCCGAAATCCGTTCCGGCTCCACATGGGCATACTGTGGATTTTCCATGTACTTCTTCAAGAAAGGCTTCAGTTTTTCAGGAATAGTTGCAGAGAAAACCAGCATCTGCAGCTTTTCAGGCATTTTTGCGGCAATCTGATCGACATCTTCGATAAAGCCCATATCAAGCATAAGGTCTGCTTCATCAATCACGAGCATTGAAGCAGTATGAACAAACAGCGCCTGCTCCTTTACAAGGTCATTGATGCGCCCGGGAGTTCCGACCACGATGTGCGGCTGGGTCTTCAGCTTTTCAATCGTCCTTTGTTTATCCGTCCCGCCGATAAAGCAGCGGGAAGTGATTTCGCTGTTTTTCGTGAGTTTCAGGACTTCTGTATAAATCTGCTGAGCAAGCTCCCTTGTCGGTGCTGTGATGACAGCCTGTACCTGTTCAGCTGAAGCGTCTGCCTTTTCAATGATGGGCAGCAGATAGGAATGTGTCTTTCCTGTTCCTGTCTGTGACTGACCGATCGCACTCTGCCCCTTCAGGATCAAGGGAATCATTTTCTTCTGGATCTCAGTCGGTTCATAGAAACCCAGTTCTTCTATCGCCCCGATAATAAAGGGTTGAAAGTCATATTCCAGAAATAAGTTCTTTTTCATCTGTTTCATCTCCTTATTGATAATATTCTTCTATTTAAACGTAAGTAGTCGTCGTTATATTTTAAAGAACATCTAATCATTATAATAAACTTTTCCTAAAACATCTAGTTACACTTTCAGAGATTCGCTCAATTTGATTCTATCCCCTTTTCACGCAACTTGCATACTCTATAATGATATAAAGTATTTTCAGCGAAAGGAGGCAGGCAGCATGCCGCCTAGATTACGAATGAGAAGGCAGAACCAGCAGCAGGGCAGCCCTTTCGGAATGATGCCCCGGGGCATGGGAAGAAGACCGTTCGGCCAGCAGCGTGAAATGAGAAATCAGAACCCTTTCGGAATGGGAAACGCCCAGCCATCTCCCTTTCAGATGGGTCCGCCAATGAATGGATTCATGGGCCAGCAGGGACGGCCGCCAATGAACATGCAGGGTATAGGTGGTAGACCGAGAAATGGGGGCGGAGGTGGGCCGAGAAAAGGGCGCGGAGGTGGACTCCTGTCGAAGTTATTAAAAAAAGGTGATCGAAACAATGGCCAGGGCCAGGCACAGGGAAATATCCTTCAGCAATTCAGCAGGGGGGATTCAGCAGGAGCAGCTTCGGGATTTGAACGCAGTCCGGCAGCAGGGGCAGCTGGCGCATCAACAATCGGCAGCCTGCTTAATCCAGGGATTATCACCTCTTTTCTCACAAATACTCAGCAGGTCCTGAATGCAGCTCAGCAATTCGGCCCGATGATTTCACAGTACGGACCCATGGTGAAGAATATACCGGCACTTTGGAAGCTTTACCGGGGAATCAAGGACTTTTCGGCAGACGACGCTTCTTCAGGAGACGGCCCTAAAGAAGAAGCTGATGAGAAAGACGGTTTAAAGGAATCAGATGAAAAACCGTTAAAGAAGAAAAAGAAAAAAACGAAGAAAAAAACGGAATCAGCAGAAGGATCGGGTGATCATCTTCCAAAGGAAAAACATTCACAAGGAAGCTCGAAGCCCAAATTATATATATAATACCCAATCCCTCAGGCATGCCTGTTTGCAGGGATTTTTCTTTTGTCTTGAAAAACTGCCCCCCCTTCTCTTTGTCAGAATATCCATTCTCCTTTATAATAGAATCACAACCTTTTCTCAAAGTAGGAGGATTTTCATAGATGGATATTATTAAGATAACTCCGAGGGGCTATTGCTATGGTGTTGTTGATGCAATGGTCATTGCAAGAAACGCCGCTCTCGACAAATCGCTGCCTCGTCCGATTTATATACTGGGGATGATCGTCCACAATAAACACGTCACTGATGCATTTGAAGAAGAAGGCATCATTACGCTCGACGGAAAAAACCGAAAAGAAATCATCGAACAGGTAAATGAAGGGACGGTCATCTTCACCGCGCACGGAGTCTCACCTGAAGTGAAGGAAATCGCAAGGAAAAAAGGTCTTGTCACACTTGATGCCACCTGTCCGGACGTAACGAAGACACATGACCTCATCCGGGCCAAACAAGCTGAAGGATATGATGTCATCTACATCGGCAAGAAGGGGCACCCCGAACCCGAAGGTGCTGTAGGGGTCGCTCCCGATATCGTCCACTTAGTGGAGACAGTTGAAGATGTAGAAAAATTGACCATAGAGAATGACAAAATCATTGTGACGAATCAGACGACCATGAGCCAATGGGATGTTCTTGACACAATGGATAAAGTGAAAGAGATGTTCCCGCACGTTGAACTGCATAAGGAAATCTGCCTTGCAACCCAGGTGCGGCAGGAAGCGGTAGCGGAACAGGCAGGCGATGCAGATGTGCTGATCGTCGTCGGTGATCCCAAAAGCAATAACTCAAACCGTCTCGCTCAGGTATCCAAAGAAATTGCCGGAACGCCGGCCTACAGGATTTCAGATATCAGCGAGCTCGATATCGAATGGATCAAGCAGGCAAAAGTTGCAGCGGTCACAGCAGGGGCTTCAACTCCTACGCCAATCGTAAAAGAAGTCATCAAATTTCTTCAGGCGTTTGATCCGGAAGATGAAACGACCTGGACAAGGGAAAATAGTGTCCCGTTGAATAAAATTCTTCCAAAGGTAAAGAAATCAAAGCTAAGCTAAAATAGCAGAAATCCCCCCGGCAATTATGCCGGGGGGATTTCTATTGGAATTACATGAATGTAAATGGGTTCGTATTTGCCTTTGAGGCAAAAATATTTACGATATATCCTTTTTCTGCACATTTTTTCGCTAAATACTCCGCAACCCCATCCTTCATGACCTTCTCAATGTGATGGCCGGCATCCACGACATTCAGCCCCATCATCATGGCATCATGGGCAGTGTGATAGTAAATATCACCTGAAACAAATGCATCTGCGCCCTGCCGCTTGGCCGCAGAAATGAATTTATTCCCGTCACCACCCAGAACGGCGACTTTTCTCACTTTCGCTTCCATATCCCCGATGACCCTGATTCCGTCCATGCCGAAGGTTTCCTTAACGGCCGCGGCAAATTGTTTCAGTGGCACTTCCTCCTGGAGCTTTCCTATCCTTCCAAGCCCGGTGGCTTCTCCCTTATTTTCAAGGGAATAAATATCATAGGCCACTTCTTCGTACGGATGGTGGGTGAACATTGCTTTCAGAACCTTTTTTTCAAGTGAGCTGGGGTAGATCGTTTCGATCTTTTCTTCACGGACCTCTTCAAGTTTCCCCTTCTGGCCAATATGGGGATCTGTTTCTTCACCAGGCAAAAACCTGCCCGTTCCTTCCGTCGAAAAGCTGCAGTGTGAGTAATTCCCGATGTGACCGGCACCTGCTTTGCCCAATGCATTCCTCAGCTCTTCACTGTTCTCCTTCGGAACATACACAACAAGCTTTCTTAGTTGTTCAGAATGGGTTGGAAGCAAAACAGTCGTTTCTTGAAGGCCAAGGGCATCTGCCAGAAGATCGTTAACCCCTCCGGAAGCCACATCCAGGTTCGTGTGGGCTGCATAGACAGCAATATCATGTTTGATCAACTTTTCAATCCTTCTCCCTTGATAGGTGTCGGTATGGAGGGACTTAAGCGGCCTGAACAATGGCGGGTGATGGGCAATGATCAATTTGACATTATTTTTAATCGCTTCATCCACGACATTCTCAAGTACATCCAAGGTAATCATGACATTTTCCACTTTTTCATTCAGCTTCCCTATCTGCAGACCGATCGGGTCACCCTCTTCTGCCAGATGTTTCGGTGAGAACTCTTCAAAGAGTTGAATGATTTCGTGTCCGTTTACCGTTTTCATTTGGAAAGAGCCTCCTCAACCATTTGAATTTTGTGCATTAATTCAGCTTTTCTTTCATTCAATGCATGTGTTTGCTCTGCCTTTTCCATGTTGGCCAGTATATTTTTCCACTGTGCACTCTCCTGTGTCCATTTCTTACTGAACGCATCATTTCGTTCCTGCATTAAGAAAGGACCGAGCAGGAGTTCTTTTTGGCGTTCGTCCAATGAGTATGGACGTTCAGGTTCGCCCTTGTCGGCAGTCAGTATTTCATACACCTTGCCGTCTTCCTCGATTATTTCTTCGGCCGTCAGCTCCCAGCCGTTTTGGAGAAGCCACACCCGTATCGATTTGGCACTGACATTCGGCTGAAGGATCAACCTTTTCACAGAGGCAAGCTTCTCTTTTCCCTCTTCCAATATAGAAGCGATAAGAGCTCCGCCCATCCCTGCTATCGTGATGCAATCCACTTCCCCCGGTGCTACGACTTCAAGTCCATTGCCAAGCCTGACCTCGATTTTATCGTCGAGGCAGGCATCTTTCACCTGCTTCTCTGCTGACAAATACGGCCCTTTCACGACTTCGCCTGCTATGGCCGATTCGGCTATTCCTTTTCTCACTGCAAAACAGGGAAGATAAGCGTGATCCGATCCGATATCAGCAATTCTGGACCCTTCCGGTATATATGAAACGACCGTTTCTAAACGTTTGGATAATTGTTCGATATTCATGACTTCACCTTTTTATTTTGATTTGATACTTAGTATGTACGTTTTACATTCTATCTGACTTTCTTCCATAAAAAAAGTCCTTTGCCCCAAGAGACAAAGAACCTTTTAAGCGTATACATTATTTAAGTGATTTGACCCACTCAGCCATTGCATCGAGATTTTCGTCTGCAATCAGGCCAGCCGGCATCGGAGACTTACCGTTCTTGATGATTGTTTTAATCTCATCAACAGACTTGTCCGTTCCTTTAAGGGCAGGACCCATGCCGCCTTCATAGTTTCCACCGTGACAAGACAGACAGTTGTCCTTGTATGCTTGTTCCGGGTCGAATTCGCCGCTTGAAGCCTGTTCGCCTTCTCCGCCTGCTTTTTCGCCGTGTTCCGCTTCTTTCGCTTTTTCATCAGCATTGTTCAGGCCTTCAAGAGACATGAAGAATACAAGGCCGATCCCCATAGCCATGATCAGAATGAATGGAATGATTGGATTACGATTCATGATTTAACCTCCTTTATGTACAACATCCAAAATAGTGCTAGTAAACACCTTATATTTTACTTTAAAAAGGGACAAAGGAAAAGTCCTATAGATTAACTTTTCCATCTTTCTCACAAATTAGACACATTTGTTTGTTTTTCTTATCCTTACTATTTGAATTGCCGCTGTTGGTTTCCGTGCAGGACTTTACTTTCCGCGGGCGCTTGGTGAGCCTCCCTTTCTTATTCATGGTGGCACGCTGTCCAGCTACAGGACTTAGAGGCACATTTCATAAGCTTCTGGGCCAAGCCTGCTGCTTTTCTTATAGGAGCCTTCGTCCTGCACTCAAATCAGCAACTGGAAGCTATGAATAACAAAACTATCTCATTCATCTTACCGACAAACAGTCTTCTTGAAAATAAAATCAACTATTAAAACAAAGAGCTGCAGGTGCGGTTAGCCAGCCTACAGCTCTTTGTTATTGTTATGTTGGTTAGTTATTAACCCCGATCAGGCGGGAGATGACCATGCGCTGGACTTCGGATGTTCCTTCACCGATTTCGAGCAGCTTGGCATCACGCAAATACCTTTCAACGTGATATTCTTTCATGTAGCCGTATCCACCATGTATCTGGATTGCTTCATCCGCTACTTCCATGCTGATTTCTGAGGCATACAGTTTACACATGGAGGCTTCTTTAGAGAAAGGTCTTCCTTGATCCTTCAGCCATGCAGCTTTGTGGACCATATTGCGGGCAAGTTCGATTTTCATGGCCATATCTGCGAGTTTAAACTGAGTGACCTGAAACTCGGAAAGGGTCTTGCCGAACTGTTTTCTTTCCTTGGAATATTGCAATGCTTTCTCAAATGCGGCCTGGGCCACCCCTACAGCCATTGCACCTATACCGATGCGGCCGCCATCAAGTGTGACGAGGAATTGTTTGAATCCTTCCCCGCGCTTACCAAGAAGGTTTTCTTTTGGAACTTCTACATCCTCCAGGACCAATTCAGTCGTATTGGAAGAATGCAGCCCCATTTTCTCATAGTTGTCAATCACAGTGAAGCCCTTTGCCTTGGTAGGCGCGATGATCGCACTTATCTCTTTCCTGCCGTTTTCCCTGCCTGTGATTGCAGTCAGCGCCAGGTGGTCAGCATAGCTTGCATTGGTAATATAACATTTATTGCCGTTGATCACCCATTTATCCCCTTTATCCTCTGCAGTGGTTTGAGTCCCGCCTGCATCGGATCCAGCATTGGGTTCCGTCAATCCGAAGGCTCCGAATGATTCCCCTGTACATATCGGAGTAAGATATTTTTCCTTTTGTTCATGAGTCCCGAACAGATTGATCGGAGCGCCGCCTAATGAAATATGCGCGGAATATGTGATTCCGGTAGATGCACAAGCCCTGCTCAATTCTTCCGTCACAATCGCAAAGCTGACCGTGTCTGCACCGGCACCTCCATATTCCTCGGGAAACGGAAGGCCCATCATTCCCAAATCAGAAAGTTTTTTAAAGATTTCTTTTGGAAATTCTTTAGTCCTGTCCCTGTCCAGTGCACCTGGAGCGACTTCCTCCTCAGCGAATTCACGGATCGTTTTTTTAATCATTGCCTGTTCTTGCGTTAAGTCAAAATTCATCCTTATCCCCCTTGTATTTACTTGATGAATGAAAGCCTGTTTTGGCTCAGGCTGTTAATCGCGCAAGCCTATCAATATTTCTATGAATGCGCTCTCATTCCTATTATAAAAGGGAATGGTGAATTTTCTCAACTTTAAAAAACTTTTAAAAATTCAGAAGTTATTGTAATATAGAGATTAGCAAGATGAGCATGCCCAATGCGCCAGACAAAGTGAAATAATGCAGCTTTCTCTTCAATCCCCATCCCACCCACAAAAAACAGTTCAAAAACAATACTGCATAGGTCATGTATGGGGAATCACCAAACAAGGGTTCCGTAATGTCCAATGAAATAAGCAGGAGGAGGAACGCTGCTGCAATACGAATAAATGAAGACGAGATTTTTTTCTTAGTATAATAATTTCGTATTCCAAATAATAATACGACAAAACCTGTCAAAATCGCTGTTTGCAAAACGACTGACAATTCAGTAAAATAAATGACAAATAATGAAATTGATATGATGGACACTGAAATGATAATGGCTATGATGTGAAGATTCCTTGTCCCTTTGTTCTCAGTGGATCCTGGAATATGTTCGCTGCCATTTGTATAAAGTGCCAACAAATAGTCGCAGTATTGATCGGGAAGCATATTATTCTGCTTCCAAAACTTGATTTCATTGATAATCACAGCTTCTCTGCCGTTTTTAGATTTTGACATAGTGAACTCTCTTTCTGTAAATTGACCTTTTTGTTTTATTCGTCACATGTCAGGAAAATTCCTTTTAAATCTCAAAAAACCTCTACCATTTACATGGTAGAGGTTCAGGATTCTATTCCAGGAAGTCCTTCAATCGTTTACTGCGGCTTGGATGGCGCAATTTACGAAGTGCCTTCGCTTCGATTTGACGAATACGTTCCCGTGTGACACCGAATACCTTTCCAACTTCCTCGAGTGTGCGTGTTCTTCCGTCATCAAGGCCGAAACGTAAACGAAGAACGTTTTCTTCACGGTCGGTAAGGGTATCAAGAACATCTTCCAATTGTTCCTTAAGCAATTCGTAAGCTGCATGCTCAGAAGGTGACTGAGCTTCTGCATCTTCAATGAAATCTCCAAGGTGTGAGTCATCTTCTTCACCAATCGGAGTTTCAAGTGAAACAGGTTCTTGTGCAATCTTTAAAATTTCCCTGACTTTTTCAGGAGTCAGATCCATTTCTTCAGCAATTTCCTCTGGTGACGGTTCACGGCCGAGGTCCTGAAGCAATTGTCTTTGGACACGGATTAATTTATTGATCGTTTCAACCATATGAACCGGTATACGGATCGTCCTGGCTTGGTCTGCAATGGCACGGGTGATTGCCTGACGGATCCACCAAGTGGCATAAGTACTGAATTTATACCCTTTACGGTAATCAAATTTCTCTACTGCTTTAATCAGACCCATATTACCTTCTTGAATCAGGTCCAGGAAAAGCATACCGCGTCCTACATATCTCTTGGCGATGCTCACGACAAGACGGAGGTTCGCTTCTGCGAGACGCCGCTTGGCTTCTTCATCACCATCTTCGATTCTTTTCGCAAGATTGATTTCTTCTTCTGCCGACAGGAGATCGACTCTTCCGATTTCCTTCAGATACATTCTGACGGGATCATTTATCTTAACTCCCGGAGGAACACTTAAATCATTTAAGTTGAATTCTTCCTCTTCTTCTTTCTCAAGTTCATTGGCACCCGGATCGTCATCTTCTTCATTTTCATTGATGATTTCTACACCCTGCTCACCTAAGTGATCGTAGAATTCATCCATTTGATCTGAGTCTAATTCAAATCCGGACAGCTTATCAGCAATATCCTCGTAAGTAAGGACGCCTCTTTTCTTTCCTTGGTTTACTAAAAATTCTTTCACCTGATCAACAGATAATTCAGACGCTATTTGTTTGGAACGCGCGGACTTTTCAGCCATTTGTTCCCCTCCTTCCAACTTCCTTGAACAATACTTTATAAAGACTTACGCAGCTGTAAGATTTCCATTGCTATTTGAGCTTCTTTGCGGTAATCATTTTGTCTCTGTGCTTCTTTTCTTTCGGATTCCTTTTCTTTTATCTTCAACATCTTTTGATGTTTTAAGACGGACTGCACATAATCCAGCAGCTCTTGATCCGAGCATTCATCGCTGATGGACATCATTTCAATCTCTGTGACAATCCTCCTCAACCGTTCATCTGGCAGAAATCCTATGAAAGAACTGGTACCAGGAGGCATCCCTTCCTCATAATAACCGAATAAATAAGTAATAATGGCTTGATGCTCATCAATATTAAGGTGGGTGCCGTCAAGCCAGTCCTGAACCTTAAAGGCTATATTGGGATCTTTAAGCATATAGGCAATGAGACGTCTTTCTGCAGTCTGATATGCAGGCAGGAGTTTTGTCTGCACATGCGGACGATATGGCTTTGGTGCCGGAGCCTTTTTGACAGGCTTTGAATTCTCCTTCAACGCGCCGCCGATCTCAGCAAGCTGCTGCTGGAGGGCTTCTAAAGAAACATCGAATTCTTCTGCCAGGTACCTTAGGTAATAGTCCTTTTCGACTGCGTTCGTAAGATGGATGATCTCCTTAAGTATGTCTTCTATATACTGAAGGCGGTCTCCTTCATCATTCAAATTTTTATTCAGCTTATAATACCTAAGCTTAAATGCCATAAACGTCAAACTGGCCCCTATTACATCCTGTTGAAACTTTTCTTTGCCATACTTTGAAATGTAGTCATCAGGGTCCAGACGTTCAGGTATCATCGCCACCCGTATGGATAACTGGTGCTTCAGGAGCAGGTTACCTGCCCTGAATGCAGCTTCCACACCGGCTGAATCACCGTCGTAGCATATGACAACTGAGTCTGTCAGCCGCTTGATCAATCCAATCTGTCCTTCAGTCAGTGATGTCCCCATTGTGGCTACACCATTTTCGACAGAAGCACCATTGGCGGAGATCACGTCTGCAAATCCTTCGAAAAGGATGACTTGCTGCTTTCTTCTAATGATCGTCCTTGATTCATGAAAGTTATAAAGAATACGGCTCTTATTGAAAATCTTTGTTTCAGGGCTATTCAAGTATTTAGGCTCATCATCAGAATGAAGGCTCCTGCCTGAAAACCCTACGACTTTCCCTTTTGGATTGGTAATGGGGAACATGATCCTTCCCCTGAAGCGATCGAGGAATGATTGGTCTTTTTCCCTTCTGACCAATAATCCGGCCGCTTCCATCAAATCGAGCGAGTACCCTCTCTTTTGCAGGAATTTGACTGTGAAATCCCAGCTCGGCAAGGACCATCCAATCTGGAACTTGCTGATACTCTCGGTCGTAAACCCCCTTGAAAGTAAATATTCAAGAGCTTCCTGCCCCTCCTTTGTATTTAAGAGGAGATGATGGTAAAATTTACTTAACAGCTCATGAGCCTGAAGCATTTGCTTTTCATCTTCCCGAGGCGGCGCTTCCTGTTCACCTGAAGCCGTCGGGACAGAAATTTCTTCCCCGATCTTGCTTCCAAGCTTCCGTGCCGCTTCAACGAATGACAGGCCGTCGACGTCCATCAGGAATGTAAAGGCATTTCCTCCTGCCCCGCAGCCGAAACAATGAAATATTTGTTTGTCTGGCGCTACAGAGAAGGATGGTGTGTTTTCCCCGTGAAAAGGACACAGGCCGAAATAATTACGGCCCTGCTTCTTGAGCTGTACATAATCACTGACAACATCTACGATATCCGTAGAGGATAAAATCTTATTTATTGTTTCTTCAGGGATTCTCTCAGACACTATATATCACCTGGTTTTCATTTCCCTCTTTATGCATTCGGTAAGAATAATCATTCTCCTGCAACCTTCGACAAAATTTTCTCGAACTGCGCAGAAAATTCTTTCCGGTCATCATCCGTAAAAGGCTTTGGCCCTTTACCATAATTCCCTTTCCTTCTTTCCTTCGCTGCCACATAACGGTAATCAAGCGCAGTCACTATGCTCTCTTCTCTGTAAACCTTTCCCCTGGGGGATAGGACGTAAACTTTTTTCGGAAGCACCAAGCTTGCGAGTCCAATATCCTGTGTCACCAGGATATCATCTGTCCGGACATGGTTCATGATATAAAGATCTGCTGCTTCTTTTTCACTGTCCACGTAAACCCATGTCCCTTCATCAGGGCTATTCTTCCTATGGGCATGGGAAGCAACAAAAACCACTTCAAAACCAAAAATACCGGAAATCCGGATGACTTCCTGTTTAACCGGGCAAGCATCGGCGTCTACAAAAACTGTAGATTTTAGTTTGCTATTACTAACTATTCTACATCACTCCGCATTATCCTTCTCTCCTCAGGAACTTTTCCCGGGAATTCAGGTAGAATATCGAAAAAAATCGAGATGAGGCTTGACATATCACAATAATTAGTTTATTCCTTAAGAGTTTAGTCTAAACCTATTTTAAATATTTTTATCACAATTTTTTATTATAGTACAATCGGACAAGTTTGACCACTAATTTACCCGAAAGAATTTTATGGTTTTTTTTCACAAAAGTAAAGAACGATCCTCACCATAAATGGGCCAGGATCGTTCCATTATTAATTATTTATTCGCTGGTAGATGTTTGTGATGATATTGGCTGTTTCTTCCACTGCTTTGTTGGTCACATCGATTACATGACAGCCCATTCTTTCTGAAATCTTTTCGAAGTAAGTGAGCTCTTCTTCTATGCGCCTGATATTCGCATAACTCGCCTCATCATTGAGGCCGAGTGATTTAAGCCGTTCTCTCCTGATCGTATTGAGCTTCTGAGGAGAAATCTTCAAACCAAAACACTTCTTCGGTGAAACCTTGAAGAGTTCTTCAGGAGGATCCACTTCGGGGACCAGCGGGACATTCGCCACCTTGAACCGCTTATGCGCAAGATACTGGGAAAGAGGGGTCTTGCTTGTTCTTGATACCCCGACAAGGACGATATCCGCTTTAAGGATGCCTCTTGGATCTCTGCCATCATCATATTTCACAGCAAACTCGATCGCTTCCACTTTTTTGAAATAATCATCATCAAGCTTTCTTACTGTACCAGGTTCGAATAAGGGTTCTTTTTCATAAATGGTCTGGTACGTATCCATCAAGGGACCGATGATATCAAAAGCGTAAAGCTCTTCTTTTTCAGCCTGCTCTTTAATATAGGCCCTCATGTCCGGCTTTACAAGCGTATAGACAATCAGTCCCTGATTCAGTTTCGCAAGGGAAATGACTTCATCGATATTTTCAAAGTCCTCAATATACGGAAAGCGTTTGATGACCGTATTGGAACCATTAAATTGACTAATGGCCGCTTTAGTTACTAATTCAGCAGTCTCACCCACCGAGTCGGAAACAACATAAATAATCGGTTCTTTCACGATCGTTCACCACCTTCTACTCTTCTTCTGCAAGTGCAACAAATGCTTTTGTAATGTTGGTCTTCGTGACCCTTCCGGTGACTTCCATGTCCCCGTTTTCTGTTTTCTTCACTACCGGTACTGAATCAATCTGTTTATGAATGAGATCCTTTGCCACCGAAATCAACAAATCGTCTTTTTCACAAGTCGTGATATTGGGCATCCTCGTCATTATGATATTCACCGGCAATGTGCTGAGTTCTTGCTTCCCAATACTTGCACGCAGGAGATCCTTCCTGGATAATACACCAACAAGATATGTATTAGCATCCACCACAAATAAAGTCCCTACGTCCTCCAGGAACATTGTAACAATGGCATCATAAACCGACACATTCTCATTCACTACGACGGGAATGGATTGATAGTCTTTAACATAAATTTTATTCAGGTTTTCTGTCAAGAGCTGAGTACCCGTTTTACCTGTGTAAAAATAGCCGACACGCGGCCTGGCATCCAAATAACCCGCCATAGTCAGAATAGCGAGGTCGGGTCTGAGCGTTGCTCTGGTAAGGTTTAACTGGTCGGCGATCTGTTCCCCGGTAATCGGTCCATTGTCTTTAACGATCTGCAAAATATGTTCTTGCCTTTTATTTAGTTCGATTGTTACTCACCACCTAACGAACAAACGATTAATGTCATACTTTATAATAAATATTATATACTATTTACAGAAAATGAAAAGAGTATATTGTCTTCTCTTCGTGACAACACTATGCATATTATCAAAGAGTATCTTTTTTCAACAAAAACATCAAATGTTTTATCTTTGCAGCGGTAGGAGTTGTTATTTCAACGCCGTCATGATAAAATATCTTCATCTTACAACCTTATAGATGCTGAGACGGATACATAAGTACTTGCGATCTAAAGCGACCGGGGATGGTGAAAGCCCGGAAAGCAGGGAAACGGCAGTCCTGAGCTGATCTAATCTAAAGTGGGTATACGGAAGCAACGTATATCAACTAGGGTGGAACCGCGAGTTACAAGCTCGTCCCTAGGCTAAGCCTAGGGACGAGCTTTTTTTATTTTGCTCAACAATTTTTTCAAGAATGACAAAAAGGAGTGACTTATATGTCAATGGAACAAGTAGTAAATTTAGCAAAACACCGCGGATTTGTATTCCCGGGATCCGAAATCTACGGAGGCCTTGCAAATACATGGGATTACGGACCACTTGGTGTAGAACTTAAAAACAACATCAAAAAAGCATGGTGGAAAAAATTCGTACAGGAATCCCCATACAATGTCGGACTTGACGCAAGCATCCTGATGAACCCTCAAACTTGGGTAGCATCCGGACACGTCGGTAACTTCAACGATCCGATGATCGACTGTAAGGAATGCAAGACACGTCACCGGGCGGATAAAATCATTGAAAATGCACTTGAAGAGAAAGGCATCGAAATGATCGTTGACGGCCTTCCATTCGATAAAATGGAAGAAATCATTAAAGAACACAATATTAAGTGCCCGGATTGCGGAAGTGAAAATTTCACGGAAATCCGTCAATTCGATTTAATGTTCAAGACACACCAGGGTGTAACAGAGTCGTCTACAAATGAAATTTACCTGCGCCCCGAAACAGCTCAGGGTATCTTTGTAAACTTCAAAAATGTCCAGCGCTCCATGCGTAAAAAAATGCCATTCGGTATTGCACAAGTGGGAAAAAGCTTTAGAAATGAAATCACTCCAGGTAACTTTACATTCAGGACCCGTGAATTTGAACAAATGGAACTTGAATTCTTCTGTAAACCAGGCGAAGACTTGGAGTGGTTCTCTTACTGGCGTGAATTCTGTAAGAACTGGCTGCTCAACCTGGGAATGAATGAAGAAAACATGCGCCTGCGCGATCATGATAAAGAAGAGCTTTCCCATTACAGTAATGCGACAACGGATATCGAATACAAATTCCCGTTCGGCTGGGGGGAACTTTGGGGAGTTGCAGACAGAACGGACTTTGATCTTAAGCGTCATATGGAACATTCCAATGAAGATTTTCATTACATGGACCCTCAGACGAATGAAAAATATGTCCCATACTGCATCGAGCCATCCCTTGGAGCCGACCGTGTGACCCTTGCCTTTCTATGTGATGCATATGAAGAAGAGGAATTGGAAAATGATTCGAGAACAGTCCTTCGATTCCATCCGGCACTCGCCCCGTTCAAAGCGGCGGTACTGCCTTTATCGAAGAAGCTTTCCGACGAAGCGTTCAAAGTGTATGAAGAATTGTCAAATGACTTGATGATCGATTTTGACGAAACGGCATCCATCGGTAAACGCTACCGCCGCCAGGATGAAATCGGTACACCGTTCTGCATCACATTCGATTTTGACTCAGTCGAAGACGGTCAAGTCACAGTCCGCGACCGTGACACGATGGATCAGGTCAGAATGCCGATCAGTGAAGTAAAATCCTTCTTGATGGAGAAAATCAAGTTTTAATTTGGTTAAAAAGCGTCCAAGAGGCTATCCTTTTGGACGCTTTTTATGTTATGTCTGCTTTTGAGTGAAATGGAAGTATGACCGTTAGAAGATCGCCAATACCACAATAGGTTTCTTCAAGTCTTTATGGGCGAAATAATATTTTATGAGCCAAATTCCGGATATATGGGCGAAATCCAGAATTTATGAGCGAACTGCCGATTTTTCGAAAAATACTTCGAAGTACCCTCCTTACGAAACGAACATCCCCTCAATCAAAAAAACATAATAAAAAACCGGCCCTAATCAAAGAGCCGGCAAAAATCACAATATGCTTTAAAAACTAGAATAAGTCCTTAAGGTTATCCATTTGATCAAGGAATCTCCTGGATTTTAATGTAAGCCCTGAATTTTCGTCGTAATAAGTCCTGATTACCCGTTTGAGCTGAGCTTTTGTTTCATCTTTAACCGAGATATTTCCCAACCTGGTGATATCAAAATAATAAAACAGCCTCAGTAATTTTACGGTACTTTGTGATAAAGGCAGATGGTGCGGGTCCTTCCCGACACATCGGTGGCAGATAAAGCCATTTTCCTTGAATGAAAAACCGAATGTCCCTTCGGCTTCACCACAGACTGAACAACCATCCAAGTACGGATGCAGCCCCAGGACAGGGAGCATCTTCATTTCAAAAATATACATCAATATCTCGGGGTCGTAATCTTCATTTAGGTACTGAAGCACCTTATACAGCAATTCAAACAGAAAGGGGTTGGGCTTTCTGTCTTCTGTACTTTTATCGAGGAGATCCACGATATAAGTGGCATATGCCGTCTTGAACAAGTCCTCTCTCACATGCCTCAGTGATTCAGCAATTTCACCTTGCTGAAGGGTCCCCAGCCCACTGCCTTTAATGAATAAGAAATACCCATATGTAAACAATTGGGAAATAGCGGAAAGACGGCTGTTGGACTTTTTTGCGCCACGTGCCATCAATCCGATTTTCCCGAATTCCCTGGTGTATATGGTAACGATCTTATTTGACTCACCATAATGGTTCGTTCTGATTACAATTCCTTCACACTTCTGCAGAATGTTGGCCACCTCCCGGATTCACGCTTGGGTGATGACAACCTATTACGTTAGGGGAAAGTCGACCTCCGACACTTCTTCTTCCAGTTGAAATGGTTGGTCCACTCTTTCTTTTTCAAGCTCCTTAAAAAGTAAATATGTGTCGATATTGCCTGTTTGCGAAAACACTTTCCAAGTTAAGTCTAACATCAAAAACCCACCTTTCTGGATTTAAACTAGCAAGACTTCAAAGCTTTCTTGTGATTAGATTTAGCATCTTTTTAGCAAAGCATGTGCACTAAATATTGTTAATTCTGTTCGCTTGACATTCTTAGAACGGGAAGATCAATATTCATCATCATTGAAACCATAATCGCGTAGATTTGACGCACGGTTTCTCCAATCTTTTTGGACTTTCACCCATAATTCCAGATACACTTTGGAACCAAGCAGATTTTCGATATCCATGCGGGAGCGCTTCCCTACTTCCTTCAGCATCGACCCCTGCTTTCCTATGATGATCCCTTTCTGCGAATCCCTTTCCACTATGATCGTAGCGAGTACATCAATGAGATTCTTGTCGTCTTTTCTTTCCATTTTATCAATGACGACTGCTATACTGTGCGGGATTTCTTCCCTCGTTAAATGAAGTACTTTTTCCCGGATCAATTCCGAAACGATAAAGCGTTCAGGGTGGTCGGTAATCTGGTCTGCCGGGTAAAATTGCGGACCTTCGGGAAGGTTCTCCTGAATCAATTCAAGGAGATGTTCCACATTATTGCCTTCAAGCGCTGAAATCGGTACAGTTGCTGCAAAAGGATACAGTTCATTGTACTTCTGGATGATGGGCAGCAGCTCATCAGGATGGATCTGATCGATTTTATTGAGAATCAGGAATACCGGGGTTTTGACCCCTTTCAGCTTCTCAATAATGAATTGATCTCCTTTTCCCAGCCCTTCTTCCACATTCACCATAAAGAGGATGATGTCTACTTCTTTCAATGTGTTTTGGGCGATCTTCATCATGAAATCCCCCAGCTTATGTTTGGGCTTGTGGATCCCCGGGGTATCGATGAAAATCATTTGTGATTGATCAGTTGTCAGAACACCTTGAACTTTATTGCGTGTAGTCTGCGGTTTGTCACTCATGATGGCGATTTTCTGACCGATGACCCGATTCAGAAACGTTGATTTACCTACATTGGGACGTCCTATGATCGAAATGAACCCTGATTTATATGCTGCGTTATCTGTATTATTCATGTAAATCCTCCGGAGAAAATGCTCCCGGCAATAACTCTGCAACGGATAATTCTTCAACATCGCCCTTGAGATTCGTCAATACCACTCTCATATCCTTCGAACAAAGCTCGGAAATTACCTGACGGCATGCCCCGCACGGCGGTACCGGCCTTGCCGTATCAGCGACTACTGCAATCATGGAAAATTCTTTATCGCCTTCTGAGTAAGCTTTGAAGAGTGCCGTTCTTTCTGCACAATTACACATACTGTATGCTGCATTTTCAATGTTGCATCCGTGATATACTTTTCCATCTTTCGTAAGAAGAGCTGCACCGACCTGGAATTTGCTATATGGTACGTATGCTTTTTCGCGTGCGGCTTTTGCTTCTTGGATTAATTGTTCTTTATTCATTCGATTAACTCTCCTTTTGACCCTTACATATTTCATTTTACTATAATTTTCATAAAAGAAAATGGGCTGTTATCATTTTGTAATAAAATAGTTAGATAATTCAAACTATTTACGGGCACCTTGTGTATGCGCGCTTAACTTATTCTATACAACAATAAGAGCGTTTTCAAATTAAAAAGAGGCTTGTACGAAGAAAAACTCTCCGTGCAGCCTCTTTTCAATCGATAAAGCATTGATTACGATAAAATTTTCGGGATGAAAATGATGCATCCTATGATGAAGGCACCGATTGCGTACAAAAGAACAGCGGCCGCTGCGGCGTCTTTGGAAATTTTGGCGAGCGGGTGATACTCGGGAGTGACGAGGTCGACCGCTTTTTCGATTGCGGTATTCATCGTTTCAAGCGCCATCATTCCAGAAATGAGTAAAATGACGATGATCCACTCGGTTACTGAAATTGATAACATCACCCCCAGGGCGACTGCAACGGCTGCAGCTGCTGTATGGATCCTGAAATTCTGTTCCGATGACCATACAAATCTGATTCCCTGCCAGGCGTGGCCAAACGATTTCCGGAGACGTTTAAGCCCGAATTTACTCTCTTGGGAGCCCGTAGTCATTAAGGATGTCCTTTTGTCTTTGGAACATTACTTTTTCATCCTGCTCATCCATATGATCATACCCCAATAAATGAAGGAAACCATGGAGTGCCAGGAACCCAAGCTCCCGCGAAAAAGAATGATTGTATTCTTCTGCCTGCTCTTTCGCCCTTTCGACAGAAATGATGATATCACCGAGTACTCTCGGGATATCCGCTCCTACTATTTCAATTTCATCTTCACCCATTTCTTCCAGTGCAAAAGAAATTACATCTGTCGGCTGATCTTTATCGCGGTATTCGCGGTTGATTTCTTGGATCCTTTCATTCGAAACGAAGGTCACAGAAACCTCACTGCCCTCTTCCACTTCCTCTTTGCCGGCTGCAAAATTCAGTATCCCGTTGATCATTCCGGTCTCTTTATCTGATAATTGTCCGGTCTCATCTATAAAGTCGATTGATAATGTCATTCTTTATTCTTCTCCTTTATCCTTAAGTTCAGGGTATTCAATTCTTGGATGGTAAATGCCGTTCAACGTCTCACATAAGGACTTTTTAACCTTTTCAAGTTCTTTTAACGAAAGATCGCACTCATTGAATTGACCGTCATTCAAGCGGTCTTTAACGATTGCTGCCACAAGGTTCCTGATTTCCTCCTGGGTCGGGGATGTTTTGGAACGGACGGCAGCTTCGACACTGTCTGCGATATTGATGATTGCAGTCTCTTTTGTTTGAGGCTTGGGACCTGGGTATCTATATTCTTCTTCACTTACATCTTTCCCCTGTTCCTTCGCCTTATAATAAAAATATTTCAGCAGCGTGGTTCCGTGATGCTGTTCTGCAATATCGATGATTTCTTTCGGAAGCTTGTGTTTCCTCAGCATGTCTGCACCGTCTGTGGCATGATCGATGATAATTGTCCTGCTTGTCTCAGGTGTCATCCGATCATGCGGGTTCTCTATATTCATCTGATTTTCAATAAAGAAATGGGGACGCTTCGATTTACCGACGTCATGGTAATAACATCCGACCCTTGCAAGAAGTCCATTCGCCCCTATGGCTTCACAGGCAGATTCAGCCAGATTGGCAACCATTACACTATGATGATAGGTACCCGGGGCTTCTGTCAACAACTTCTTTAATAACGGCTGATTCGGACTCGAAAGCTCAACCAGCCGCATGGAAGACAAGATCCCGAATCCGGTTTCAAAAAACGGAAGGAATCCAATGGTCAGGATGGAGGAGCCGATTCCGGATACCAATGCGAACACAAGATAATAAATGTATTCGGTACTCGTATAAGACACATCACTCAAAAGGACCAGGAAGGCAATGATCAAAATATTTACGAATGCAACATAAATACCTGCGCGAAGCACATTGGTTCGCTGATTCCGGCTGATGAGCGTCATGATTCCTGCGACACCGCTGAACAACGTATAAATCGCAACCTGGATATCGATGGAACCGGAAAATTCCTCATTGAAAACGATACTCGCACATGCAGCAATGATAAATACCATCATCATCGCAATGCGCTCATTCAGGAGGATACGGAGAATCATCCCCGTAAATGCCGCCGGGAATAAGAATGCAATATCATTGATCTCAAGCTGCTTCAACAATCCGGTGATTTTCATGATTAGCAGGGATATGACAAACACGATACTCGTTAAAATCAAGTAGTTCTGTTTCTGTTCTTCCTTTACTTCGAGTGTGTAAAAGAAATAATATAACGAACTTATGATCACAACAATGAACAGAATAAGTCCGATGATCGGCTTTAAAGAAAAATCCTCTTCTACCATGCCAAAGTCATTCAATGTATCATAGATAGCCGGGGTGACCAAATCTCCCTCTTCTACAATGACTTCACCATCGATGACTTTCACTGGCTGGACTTCCTTTACCGCCTGTTTTTTCAGCTGTTCTGTTTTTTCCTCGTCGTAATACTCGGTCGGTTCTATTGCAACATTCCCGAGAGCAACAGCAGCATCGGATAAAGTCCCTGAAAACGTAAAATTCTTTATCCGCTGCTCCAAATTGACCCTTGCCTCTTTCAATTCTTCTTCCTTCACTTTATCCTGCATGATGACCTGCAGCTGTGTCGTAACGATGGATTCCACTCTTTCCAATTCTGTATCAGACGCAGACAACAGAGACTCCAATATCTTATCGGTCAATGATTTTGTTACAAGGTTATCATTGCGGTCGGGAAGACGCTTCTTCAACTCTTCGATCTGCTTGTTGATTTGAGAGTTTTTAGGATTGGCCGCCTCCTCTTCCGGAGAAACTTCTTTGAATTCACCTTTTACATCTAGCACACTGTCGATCAATGAACTCACCAGCGTGACTGCATTATCAACAGCCCCCTCCTTCGCGCTGTAGACTTTTTCAATCTGGGCGGCAGCGTCCTCTTTTTTCTTTTCAGTGGCTTCTTTATCTTCAAGGGTCTTAGGCGCCCTGATGGTGGACGGGGCTTCCTCGTAAAGACTGATATCGAGCGGCTTGGGCTTTACGTTGCCGTAGAGGATGCCAAACACGATGAGTCCGAGCAGAATGAACATTAAATTTGTGAATAAGCGGTAACTCAAAAACTTTCTTATTTTATGTAATAATGGGTGCGTCTGCATAAAGTACCCCCTGTAATCTAACGGATCAGGTTTGATCTACGATGTATAGCATTCTTCTAATATGTAAAATCATAACAGTTTTTAACTTATTTATCTATTCCAATCATGGAAAAGCTTGCAGCATGTGATAAAAAAAGATTGACCTCCCTTTAACCAGGTACGGTCAATCTTTACGAAAACATTATTCATTTTTTTCGAAAGCGTCAATGATTTTAGCGACCAGGGGATGCCTTACTACGTCTGCCTGTTCCAGATAGATGAATGAAACGCCTTTTACGTCTTTCAGTATCCTTTCAGAAGAGACAAGACCTGACTGTACGCCCCTAGGCAGATCTACCTGTGAGCGGTCTCCGGTGATGATCATTTTTGAATCGAACCCAAGACGCGTCAAGAACATTTTCATTTGTGCCTGCGTCGTGTTCTGGGCCTCATCCAGGATGACAAATGCATCGTCCAGGGTCCGCCCTCTCATATACGCAAGCGGAGCGATTTCGATTGTTCCTCTTTCGATGAGCCGCGCCGTATGCTCTGCGCCCAATACGTCATGCAAGGCATCATACAGCGGCCGCAGATACGGGTCAACCTTTTCTTTTAAGTCCCCTGGAAGGAAGCCCAGGCTTTCACCCGCTTCAACCGCCGGCCTTGTAAGGATGATTTTCTTTACCTGTCCGGTTTTCAGTGCATGGACTGCCATGACGACGGCAAGATACGTTTTTCCCGTACCCGCGGGTCCGATGCCGAAAACCATATCATGTTTGCGTATGGCATGTATATATTGTCTTTGGCCGAGGGTTTTCACTCGGATCGATTTCCCTTTGGCATTCTTCGTGATTTCTTCATTATACAAGTCGATGAAATACTCCAATGTGCCGTTCTTGCCCATTTGAACGGCGTGGAGGACATCGCGCTGGCTTATATTGATGCCTTTCTTGATGACACTCACTAAAACGTCGCAAATTTCAAGGGCCAGCCCGGCTTGTTCTTCTTTCCCTGAAACCAGCAACTCTTCGCCTCTTGTTACAATTGAAACGCCTAACTCTTGTTCGATTATTTTAAGGTGAGAATCTGAAACCCCAAATAAAGCGATTGCTTCGTTTGGATTTTCCAGCTGTAATTTCATTAAGATATCATCTGACATTCATTAGTCTCCTTGGATAATTGGTTGTCCTTCAGCAATATTTTCTACTACTTTAAAGTGAAGATTTACCTTAACTTTACCATTCTCCACCTGTTCTTGCAAAATTTTTTCACCGATTATTTCTGCTTCATCAGGCAGGTTTGATTCCAGATTGTTTCTGGCCAGTTCTTTTGCTTCCTTGACGGCCTGCTCCCTTGTATAAGATCTTTCAACTTGCTCCTTTTCTTTCATACTCTGATCGATGTAGGAAACCGGCAGCTCCCATTTCAGGAATTTGACTGGCTTCTCCATCTCTTCTGTTACTGCTTCTTTAAACTCAGGTTTCCCAAAACCCCAAATGGGGATTCTTAAAGAACCGATTTCGATATAATGCTTTCTTTTCTCGTTCCCGCTGAACACAACGAAATCCGTTTTCATTGGAAGTTCTACCGAGGTTTTATACCAGGTCTCCCCCATTATTTTTGCTTTTGCAGGAACGCCTTTTGACTTATCTTCATTTCCGATCACTCCAGAGACGAGGAGTTGTCCCTTCTGAACGTAATCATTCACCTTAACCTGCGGATCCCCTTCTTCCACAAACATATCGACGATGATCGCTTTTTTCTTTGCGACTATATGCTGCAGACCCGTGGATTCAACTTGTTCAGGTGCATTTTTTTCAACGACCTGGAAGTGAAAGGTTGTCCCTCTTAACTCGACACCCACCCATGTAATATTGTCCATTCTTGAGGATAGTTCCCGCTGAATATTTTCAACATCGGGAATTGAGAATTGGAGTTTACCGGTCTTGACCCCCATCGCTGTGAGTTCCTTTCGGATGTGATGTTCAGTTTCAGGAGTCGCACCCTTGATCTGGATACCCCAAACCATATTAGACAACAGCATGACAATGATGAGGAATGATAGGCCGCCGAGGAGAAAACCGGAATTTTTGAACGCCCGTTTCAAAAGGAACGGCCCTCCCTGCCCCCTGAGGAATGTCACTTTGCACCCTGATGACCTTACCGCTCTCCTGAAGTTATGTACATCCTCTAAGGCTATATAAAACGTAATCGTATCAGTCCCTGCCCTTTTTACATTCCAAATGGATATATCTGAACGCAGCAATTGATTGATTACGCTCTCGATCAGCCTGCCTTCCATTTTCACGAACACATTCCCCTTCAACGAGGTGATCCATTGGTTCTTCAAATTTGTCCCTCCTAGTTTTCTAAATAAGTGACTTCTATGATTTTACCCTGGAGAAGTATTTCTTCCGGCAGTATCATTTTTATGACAAACTGTTCCCCTCTGATCAAGAGTTGACCTTGTTTTAGCAGAAGCCTTACTTCACGGTCGGTGAACGTCAAAAGCCCCCGATGGTTCTCTATATAGATATGGATTTGTCCAATCATAGTGACGCGCGGAAGGTCCATCATGACATCTTCAGGCAGGTCCATGGTCTGCGTCATCCATTTCCGCATTTGCTGCACCCAATTTTTCGCCATAAAAAAAGAACCCCCTTTCATCTCATATTTATGAAATGAAAAGGGGATTCATCACTGTTATTTTCGATGATTCGCTTTTTTTGCACGCGGCGGGCCGAAGACTTCAGAGAAGATGAGTCCTTTTACGATGTCATCCTGGTTCCCGAAGTCAATGGAGTATTGTGAATCCTTCCTTTCTTTGATGGACTTCACCTTGCTGCGCTGCATTTTCACCTGTTCTTTGTAATCGTTTTCCTGCTTTTTCATCTGGGCGTACTTACTCTCGATATCTTTCTTTTTCTCTTCGAATTGTGACTGAAGAGTATAAACAGGCTCTTCACGCACGGGCTCACTTTTTGTACGGGGTTCCTCCCTGTACGTCTGTGCAGGGCTTCCTGTTGATATCGGTTTAGGCTTTGGCCTGCTTTCCTGAGAAGACGACGAGTCTTTCACCCGATTGAAAATTGCCGTCACTAGCCCTATGATGACGGCGACGATTAGTCCTTCCATGGAGAAGTCTCCTTTCTCACCCGGGGATATTATTCACCTTTAGGATTTTTCCCATCCTTTTTATCACCCGTCAGTTTTCCGATGGAGTCCCTCATATCCGTGTCGGCATCGATATTCTTTATGTTCATATAATCCATCACACCGATATTGCCTGAACGGAGCGCTTCAGCCATAGCAAGCGGAACTTCTGCCTCTGCTTCCACAACCTTGGCTCTCATTTCTTCTACTCTTGCTTTCATTTCCTGTTCGTTAGCTACAGCCATCGCTCTTCTTTCTTCTGCTTTGGCCTGTGCAATGTTCTTATCAGCTTCTGCCTGTTCAGTCTGAAGTTCGGCACCGATGTTCTTGCCGATATCAACATCCGCGATATCGATTGAAAGGATTTCAAATGCAGTACCTGCATCCAGACCTTTGGAGAGAACGGTCTGAGAAATCATATCCGGGTTTTCGAGTACCTTTTTGTGATTGTCGGAAGAACCGATCGTAGATACGATCCCTTCACCTACACGGGCAACGATTGTTTCTTCCCCTGCTCCCCCGACAAGACGGTCAATATTTGCGCGGACGGTTATACGTGCCTTCGCTTTCACTTCAATCCCGTCCATCGCCACACCGGCGATGAATGGTGTTTCGATCACTTTCGGATTAACGCTCATTTGAACAGCTTCAAGGACGTCGCGCCCAGCGAGGTCGATCGCTGCACAACGTTCAAAGGTCAGTTCGATGTTTGCACGATGTGCGGCAATCAATGCATTCACGACGCGATCGACGTTACCTCCCGCCAGATAATGACTCTCCAGCTGATTAATGGTGACATTGATCCCAGCTTTGTGCGCTTTAATGAGGGGATTTATGACCCTGCTCGGGATAACGCGGCGCAGCCTCATACCGATTAAGGTAAAGATGCTGATCCTCACTCCTGCCGCAATGGCTGAAATCCACAGCATCACAGGTACGAATGTAAATAGTACAGCCAGTAGAATAAAACCTACCACAATGGCTACAATCAATAAAATGGTACTAGGTCCGATTACCATGTAATCATCCTCCTGAAAAATTAAGATATAGAGTCCCCATCAGTTCCATTAAGTACTGATGAGGTTGAATCTGAAGCTAACCCATCCGGCAAAAACCTTAGGACAGGTCTCTCACCACAATCCGGGAGCCTTCGACTTTCACAACTTTCACTTGTTGATTTACGGCAATATAACCGCCTTCCGTCACGGCATCGATTCTTTCATCTTCAATGATGATTGTACCCGACGGCCTTAACGGCGTTTTGGTCAATCCCGTCTTCCCGATGAGTTCCAGCCTGTTCGCATTCGAGACATAGCCGCTTTCGGTATTGGTTGAATCCTTCAAAATAATTTTATTGAATAGTTTCATCTTTTTACCAAACACCTTTACAAAGATAATCATGGCAATCACAGCAATCAGTAACGCAATCAGAATGGAAATTCCCATTTGCATGATGTTCCCTCCCGCAAGCATGATACTGCCGATTACCGCAGCGGCCCCGAGGCCTCCCGCTATTCCGCCGGGAAGGAAGAATTCTGCGATGATCAGTATGATTCCTATCACGAATAGAATGATCGTTTCATACCCCGCTAGCCCTGCGACCAGATGGCCGTAAAAGAATAACAGCAGTGAAACCAGCCCGATTGAGCCTGCTACACCGAATCCTGGTGAATATAACTCCACCACAAGCCCCAGACTTGCCAATGATAATAGAATGGGAACAACGATTGGATTCGTGATGAACCTTGCCAGTTTCTCAGCAAAGGATTCTTCCACTACCTGAACAGAAGCCTTTTTGATACCAAGCTCACTATACAGTTCGTCAAGGTTTTTTACCGTTCCCTCTGAATAGCCGATTTTTTTGGCTTCCTTTGAACCAAGGGTCAACAGCTCACCCTTTTTCAGGCCAAGCTCAGGTATTTCTACATTTTCATCTGCCATCGCTTGTGCATAGATCGGATCTCTTCCGCTTGATTCCGCTGCACTCTTCATAGCCGACAGCCAGTAGCTTTGTGCTTTTTTATCAGCTGCGTTACCTGCTTGATCGATGACTGCCGCGGACCCGATATGACCATTGGGGACCATATAGATTTTATCTGCATGAAGGGCGATGAACGCACCCGCCGATAAAGCATTGTTATTTACAAATGCAACCGTATCGGCTTCCACCCCATCGAGCAGCTGACCGATATCCCCTGCAGCATCGACCAGACCTCCAGGTGTATCAATATCAAAAATGATCGTATCAGCCCCATTTTCCTCGGCTTCCTCCAGTGCTCGTTGAAGAAATGCATGAAGACCTTTTTCGACTTCTTTTTGGATGGGTATCACATATACATTTTTATCGCCATCTGCAGACCCGGACAAGGGAAGCAAAAAACTGAACCCAAGGATCATCATATAAAAGATCAGTATACTCCTTCTCACTTTAACCCCCTCGTTTCAATCATATTCCTTGCTAGTTTATGTACGAATGAACCATTTAAAAAGTTTCATTTTTATAAAATAAACATTTTAGAGTGAGGATGACAAATGAAAGGCCTTACAAGGACACCATTAAAAAAACCGAGAAACGCAGGGCTTCTCGGTTTTGGTTGTTATGATAGATGTTGAAGAACAAGTTTATTGACGAGAGCTCCATCTGCTTTCCCTTTAACTTTAGGCATGATAGCCCCCATCACTTTACCCATATCAGCCTTAGAAGAAGCACCAACCTCAGCCATCGTTTCCTGAACTATGGCTGAAATCTCTTCTTCAGAAAGCTGTTTAGGCATATATATTTCGACGTAAGTCAGTTCTGTTTGAATTTTCTCAGCCAGATCGTCACGACCGGCTTTCGTAAATTCATGGAGGGAGTCTTTCCGTTGCTTGACTTCTCGAGAAAGGACAGTCAACTCTTCGTCTTCAGAGAGCTCCTGTTTTCCAAACTTAATGGCTTCATTTTGAAGTGCAGCCTTAAGCATGCGGATCACGGAAAGTTTCTCTTTTTCTTTATTTTTCATCGCTTGTTTCATATCATCATTTAAACGATTGAGAAGACTCATGGTTACACCCTCTCTTAGAACTTACGCTTTCTTGCAGCTTCTGATTTCTTTTTGCGTTTTACGCTTGGCTTTTCATAAAATTCGCGCTTTCTAAACTCTTGTAAAGTTCCTGTTTTAGAAACTGAGCGTTTGAAGCGACGAAGAGCATCTTCAAGCGATTCGTTTTTACGAACAACTGTTTTTGACATCTCTCTTTCCCTCCCTCCGAACACACTACACTTACATGTTCAAGTCAGAAAATGGATAACACCATTTTTCCAAGGACGACTAATCGTCCTTTTACTTTACCAATAGGTTTGGCTTAGCCCTTGTATCTTTGTCACAAGGGGACAGAAAGTGTATGTCTTTCTTGAATGAATTCTTTAAAATATAAAGAAATCCATGTACTTTGCCATTATAATATATGTCTGCGTGCAGGTCAACAACTTCTGCATATTTGCTTGTAATATTAGGCATGTCTCCCTTCCGCCTCCCATACATTAGTGGTAAGCATGTACCGGAGCGGAGGGAGCAGTAGAATGTTGAACTTACTATTATTTATTTTGCTTATTTTGTGTTTCTTATTGGGTATGCTGTGGCTTCGGTCAGGATTATTTAATATCGCGAACATGAAAGTGAAGAAATGGCTTCATTTCCTCACAGACACACCTGTCAAAGGTGCCGCCACTGGTACCGTCGTGACCGCATTCATCCACAGCAGTTCGGCTGTGATGGTCCTCACCGTAGGCCTAGCTTCTTCTGGGATCATCCCGTTCAGGCAGACAATAGGAATCATGCTGGGTTCCAATATCGGTACTACATTTACACTTGAAATGTTCACTCTGAATATGAATTACCTCATTGTGCCTTCCATCATTATCGGATGCATACTGATCGCATTCAAAAAAGACACGTTAAGGAGTGCAGGGTTCATATTCACGGGGTTCGGCCTGATCTTCGCATCCATCAAGGGAATCCAGTGGGTTGCCGAACCTCTAACAACTCATCCCCTTCTCCATGAATACATAGATAAAGTGAACAATCATCTGCTGATTGCACTCCTCATCGGGTGTATCCTGACTGCCATCATTCAATCCAGCACTGTCGTCACCGGAGTCACGATGGGATTCCTGGCTGCACAATCAATCGATCTCCATGCCGGCATCGCCATCATGCTTGGCGCAAATGTCGGTACATGCATCACTGCATTCATCGCAAGCATAGGAGGCGGGGTGCAGGCAAGGCTGACGGCTTATGCTCATATCTGGCTCAATGTAATCGGTGTAATGGTATTCATCCCACTTATACCGCTGCTCGGTACAATCGTTCAGAAGCTTGCAGGTTCACCGGACCTTCAGCTTGCCCATGCAAGTGTGATCTTCAATCTGATTTGCTCGCTGCTGGTACTCCCTTTCGCCTTTAAGTTCGCGGGATTTATCGAGAAAGTGCATCTGCGGAAATAGGTCGCAGGACTCGCTGCAGCAGCATGCTGGTAAATGCAAAAAAGCCGGATGAATTATCATTCATCCGGCTTTTTTCATCACTGATTAATAATCAGAATCACTTGTCAATCCTTGTACAATTTTCACACCTGAACTGGCTCCAAGACGAGTCGCACCTGCGTCGATCATCGCCTGAGCATCTTCAGCAGAGCGTACTCCGCCTGAAGCTTTTACGCCGAGATCAGGTCCTACTGTCTTTCTCATCAAAGCGATGTCTTCTACAGTAGCACCGCCTGTGGAGAATCCAGTAGATGTTTTCACATAATCTGCACCTGCTTCAACAGATAACTCACAAGCTTTCACTTTTTCTTCATCAGTCAACAGGCACGTTTCAATGATCACTTTTGATAATGCTTTTCCTTTTGAAGCTGCAACAACAGCTTCAATGTCACGCTTCACAAGATCGTAGTCTCCGCTCTTCAAAGCACCGATATTGATGACCATGTCCACTTCGGTTGCACCTTTTTCAATGGCATCCTTTGTTTCGAAGGCCTTTGTTTCAGGAGTGGAGGCTCCTAATGGGAAACCGATTACAGTGCAAACTTTCACTTCTGTGCCTTTTAAAAGTTCGCTTGAATAGTTCACCCAAGTCGGATTCACGCATACAGATGCAAATTTGAATTCTTTGGCTTCCTGGCAAAGAACTTCAACTTGATCTTTCGTTGATTCTGGTTTAAGTAAAGTATGATCGATCATACTTGCAATATTCATAGTCATATCTCTCCTTTAACAGTTGTCCGTACCTCTTTTATAATACCAAAACAGACAATAAAAAACGAGTTTTTATTTTAGGATATCCCTTTTTTTTGCTGGGAATGTATCTTTTTTGTAAGTGGTTACATTAAGTGGCCGGTTTTTACAAAAAAAAGCTGCCGGTCATTATGCCCGACAGCTTCACAACATATTATTATTTTACCCGATAGACCCTTGCTTCGTATGGCTTCAAGCTCAATACGCTTTCAGGAGTATGGGCTTCGACCGCGTAATTTGAGAGCAGCAGGTTTTCGGATGATACCTTGAAGTCAAGTTCACAAACGGCATCTTCGGTTGAAAGGTTTGTCACCACAAGCATTTTGTCCTTTTCTCCGGTGCGTGTGTATGCATAAATCTGTTCGTCTTCCGGAAGGAGTAAATCATAAATCCCATATGTGAAGACGTCTTCTTCTTTCTTGAGTGAAATCATTCTCTTATAGAAAGAAAGGATTGAGTGCTCATCTTTCTCCTGAGCTTTTACATTGATTGTTTTATAATTCGGATTCACTTTCATCCAGGGCGTACCGGTTGTAAAACCGCTGTTTTCCTCATCCGACCATTGCATCGGTGTGCGGCTGTTGTCCCTGGATGAAGCCCAGATGATTTCCATGATATCCTGGTGCTTCACGCCTTCTTCGCGTTTTAGACGGTATAGATTTTTCACCGCAACATCATCGTAGTCTTCTATGGAAGGAAATTGGACATTGGTCATCCCTATTTCCTGCCCCTGATAGATGAACGGCGTACCCTGCATCAGGAAGTACATCGCTGCCATGGCAGTGGAGCTCTCTTTCCAATATTCCTTGTCGTTCCCCCACGTGGAAACGACGCGCGGCTTATCATGATTCTCAATGAAAAGGGCATTCCAGCCATTTCCCTCAAGCCCTTTTTGCCAGCGGGAAAGGACTTTCTTCAGTTCAACGATATCCAGATCCGGATTCGTTTCAGCATCCCATAATCCCAAATGTTCAAACTGGAAGATCATATCCATCTTTCCGTTTTCTTTTCCGACCCACAGCTCCGCTTCATCAGCTTTCACGCCATTTGCTTCCCCTACCGTCATAACATCATAGTTCGAGTACGTGCGGTCCTTGAATTCCTGCAAGAACGTATGAATGCCTTTTTGATTCATATGCATATCAAATGAAGACACATACTTTTTCTTTTTCGGGTTTGGCATATCAGGCAGGCCTGGACGTTTCTTAATGTGACTGATTGCATCGATCCTGAATCCGTCGATTCCTTTGTCCAGCCACCAGTTTACTGTGTCATACAAAGCATCGCGTACTTCTTCGTTTTCCCAATTCAGGTCAGGCTGTTTGGTTGAAAATACGTGGAGGAAGTACTGATCTGTTTTTTCATCATACTTCCAGGCAGAACCTCCGAATATACTTTCCCAGTTATTCGGTTCCTTTCCGCCTTTGCCGTCACGCCAAATATACCAGTCGCGCTTCGGATCATCCTTTGAACTTGCTGATTCAACGAACCATGGATGCTCGTCACTGGTATGATTGAGTACAAGATCGATGATCAGTTTCATATCACGGCTGTGTACCTCTTCCAATAATTGATCAAAATCTTCCATCGTCCCGAAATCTTCCATGATATCCTGATAATCAGAAATATCATATCCGTTGTCATCATTGGGTGACTTATACATCGGACAAATCCAAATGACATCTATACCCAGGTCTTTAATATAATCAAGCCGCTCTATGATTCCTTGCAAATCTCCAATACCGTCCCCATTGGAATCCTGAAAACTCCTTGGATAAATCTGATAGCCGACTGCTTCTCTTCGCCATGCCTTTTCCATCGTAACACCTCATCAAATTATAATAAGTACAAACGCTTACATTTTGTTTTTGCCAAATCATCATCCAGTTGAATTTCTTGGGTGAGGCAATTGGATTGTTTTAACTACTCCAGTTGTGGTTAAAATAAACTCAAAAAATGCGCAATCGTTTGCACGAAATAGCTAAAAAAAATAAAATACCTCTTTGATATGAACATTACTAGTTTACAACCTAAATCCGTTCTTAGCAATAGATAATTTTTAGAGATTGGTTGATGGATGGAGGAAGCAGGATAGATGGTCTCACAAGATTAGAATTATTCTCATTAGAGTATATTTCCGTGATTTCGAGCATATATTTTTAATTTAGAGCATAAAACTCCAGATTCGAGCATATATAACCAGTTCCCCTATATGTCCCCCGCAAACTTTACCCAGAATCATAAAAAAAGAATTCCTTCAAAAACTCACACTTTCAAAGGAATTCTGTATAGAAATTATTTAAATCGCAGCTTTTTCACTGCTGTTTGCGTTCTGATCTTCTAGCACCCGCACGAATTGGCCTTCATTCAGAGGATAACCCGCTTTGGTGATCTTCACTTTAACAAGCTGACCGACCATTTCTTCAGTGGCAGGGAAGACAACTTTCAGGTAATTGTCCGTATACCCTACATAGCGGCCGTCATCATATACTTCCTCTGGGATGACTTCAAGCACTTCATCCTCAAAGTTTGACGCATATTCTTTTGCCAGTTGATTCGATAGTTCAATCAGACGGTGGACCCGCTCATTTTTCACTTCTTCATCAATCTGGTCATCCATGCGCGCTGCAGGTGTGCCGGTGCGCTTGGAATATGGGAATACATGAAGCTCTGAAAATTTATGTTCTTTAATAAAATTATATGTTTCCATGAATTCTTCTTCCGTTTCGCCGGGGAATCCGACAATGACATCAGATGTTACAGCGAGACCAGGAAGTGCTTTTTTAAGCTTTTCAAGCCTCTCCGCAAAGAATTCCATTGTATACTTTCTGCGCATCCTCTTAAGGACCGTATTGGATCCCGATTGAAGGGGCACGTGCAGATGGCGAACAACGATATTCGATTGATCGATCACTTCGATGACTTCATCCGTCAATTGACTGGCTTCGATTGAAGAAATACGGATCCGTTTCAATCCTTTTACATTTTGCTCCAAGTCACGAAGAAGCATGGCAAGATTATAGTCTTTCATATCCTCGCCGTATCCGCCTGTGTGGATACCTGTGAGTACGATTTCCTTGTATCCTGCATCAACAAGCTGCTGAGCCTGTTTCACCACTTCTTCAGGATCACGGGATCTCATCAATCCGCGTGCCCATGGGATGATGCAGAAAGTGCAAAAATTATTACAGCCTTCCTGTATCTTAAGGGAAGCTCGTGTACGGTCAGTGAACGCAGGTACGTCGAGCTCTTCATACACACGGTTCTTCATGATATTGGTAACGCCATTAATCGGCTGACGTTCTTGTTTGTATTCTTCGATATACTCCAGCATCTTGCGGCGGTCCTGGGTCCCTACAACAACATCGACTCCGGGGATGGCCATGATTTCGCCTGGTGAGGTCTGGGCATAGCAGCCTGTTACACAGATGACGCCGTCAGGATTCTTCCTGATTGCACGGCGGATTACCTGCCTGCTTTTCTTGTCTCCGGTATTCGTTACCGTACATGTATTGATGACATAAACATCGGCTATTGAATCATAATCGACACGTTCATATCCTTCTTCTTTGAATAATTGCCAAATGGCTTCCGTCTCATAGTGGTTCACTTTACACCCTAATGTGTGAAACGCTACTGATGGCATTACAATCACCTCATTAATTCTAATTGATAGCTCATGGCGGAAAGGACATACAAAGGAGCCGTCTCTGTCCGTAATATCCTCGGACCAAGACCGCATATTAAAAAGCCTTCCTGCCTGCATCGTCCGACCTCATTCTCGGTCAATCCGCCTTCCGGTCCGAACACAACCAGGATGCTTTCGCCGTCTTTGATAGAACCAAGGGTTCTAGAAAGATTGCTCTTCTCCCCGGTTCTTGCTTCTTCTTCGTAAGCCACAAGGGTATGGTCAAAATGTTTACTCAGTGTCAGTAATTCTTTAAATGAAACAGGGGAAGAAACGGAAGGGACGACATTTCTGTGAGACTGCTCTGCAGCTTCCTTCACGATCTTTTCCCAGCGGTCGAGCTTTTTCTTCGCCTTCTTTTCATCCCATTTCACGATGGAGCGATCCGCGGTAAAAGGGATAAATTGATCTGCCCCAAGCTCCGTACCTTTTTGGAAGATTAATTCCAATTTATCCCCTTTCGGCAGCCCGCTCGCAATTGCCACCTTAACAGGCAGTTCTTTTGTATCTGTTTCCCATTCTACTACCACGGCTTCGACCGAGTCACTGGAAATCGTTTCAATACGGGCGGCAGCAGAGGATTGATCGGGGAACACCACATAAATATGGTCATCTTCTTTCATCCTCATGACACGTACAATATGATGATAATCTTCTCCGGTAATGATGACCGGAGAAGATTCACTGTATCGATTATCAATGAAATATCGCTGCATACTGCCTCACTCCACCGTAGGTTTTTGGGCAATGATGGCTACCCAGTCTTCCATCACCATTACTTCTTCTATCAGGAACCCTGCATGTTCAAGTGCTTCCTTTACCTCTTGTTTCTTGGGCTGGATGATTCCTGATGTGATGAAATAACCGCCCGGCTTCACAAGCTCGAATGCATCCTCTGTAAAGCGCAGGATGATTTCGGCCAGTATATTGGCCACAATGACATCTGCCTGCCCCGTAATACCGTTCAGAAGATTATTTTGATCAACCGATACCCTGTCCTGAACTTTATTCAGCTTAACATTTAGACGCGCTGATCTCACTGCCACCTCGTCAAGGTCATAAGCTTCCACTTCCGAAGCATCGAGCATCGCAGCAGCGATGGACAGCACACCAGAGCCCGTCCCTACATCAATCACGGAGTCCTCGGGCTTAACGATTCGTTCAAGAGCCTGGATGCACATCACAGTAGTCGGATGTGTGCCGGTTCCAAATGCCATACCAGGATCGAGTTCGATAATCAGTTCATCACTGTGCACCGGGGTATAATCCTCCCATGTAGGCACAATCGTAAATTTATCTGAAATCTTTACAGGGTGGTAGTATTTCTTCCATGCTGTGGCCCATTCCTCTTCATTCACTTCCGATATCTCCACCTTGTTTTCCCCGATGTCGATATCGTAGGTAACAAGATTCGTGATTCCCTGCTTTATTTCTTCCACCGTTTCCCCAAGGAAACTGTTGACGGGAAGATAAGCCTTCACCAAAACGCCTTCACTTGGATAATCATCAGGATTGAGTTGGTAGATCTCCCCAAACATATCCTCTCTTTCTTTAATCAAGTCAAACGGGTCTTCGATGACGACTCCGCTTGCCCCTGATTCATGCAGGATATGTGAGACCGGTTCAATTGCTTCGTTTGTTGTAAGGATGCTAATTTCTGACCATTTCATTGATCTACCAACTCCGTTCTGAGTTATTCGCCTTTAAAGGCTTTTTTTACTTTGTCAAAAAAGCTTTCGTGCTGTTCATCCGGCACCTGGCCGCTGATGTCAGCAAATTCTCTTAAAAGCTGTTTTTGTTTTTCCGTCAATTTAGTAGGTGTGACGGCCTTCACTTGGACATGCTGATCTCCAGTGCCATAACCACGGACGTTCGGCACTCCTTTGCCTTTCAGTCTGAACCTTGTTCCTGTCTGTGTTCCGGCAGGTACTTTCAGTTTGACCTTGCCGTGCAATGTAGGGACTTCGATTTCATCCCCCAGAGCCGCTTGTGCGAAAGTGACAGGCATTTCACAATAGATGTCGTCGCCGTTTCGCTCAAAGAAGTCGTGCGTACGCACATGGAAAACGACATAAAGATCTCCAGGAGGACCTCCGTTGACGCCCGGCTCACCTTGGCCCGTCACACGAAGCTGTTGTCCATCGTCGATGCCTGCAGGGATCTTCACATTGATTTTTCGGCGTTTCTGAACTTTTCCTGCACCGCCGCATGTAGAACATTTTTCTTTGATCTCTTTTCCAGTACCGTTACAGTAATGGCATACACGTCTGTTTACGATGCGCCCGAACGGGGTGTTCTGTTCAACATTCAATTGCCCGGATCCATTACAATGTGAACATGTATGGACTTTCGTACCTGGCTTTGCCCCTGTGCCGTGGCATGTATCGCATTCTTCTTCCTTAGGTATTTCAATTTCTGTATCTTTTCCAAACACAGCTTCTTCAAATTTCAGGGACATCGTATATTGAAGGTCCGCACCCTGTCTCGGTGCGTTGGGATCTCTCCTGCGTCCTCCGCCCCCGCCGAAGAATGTATTGAAAATATCTTCAAAGCCACCGAAACCGCCGCCGCCAAAGTCAGCTCCACCGCCGAATCCCTGGTTTGGATCAGTGTGGCCGAAACGGTCATATTGAGCACGTTTTTGATCATCGCTCAACACTTCATAGGCTTCTGATATTTCTTTGAACTTTTGGTCTGCATCCGCCTCTTTATTAATATCAGGATGATATTTTTTGGAGAGTTTGCGGTATGCTTTTTTTATTTCATCTTTAGAGGCGCCTTTTCCGACACCCAGAACTTCATAATAGTCCCGTTTACTCATAAAAACACCACTCCCGAATCGTTTGCATAAAGGTTATTTTAACATTGAGTTCCAATGATTATCAATAAAAACAATAGAAACGTTAAGAAATATACATACTCATAGAAAAAGCCAAAGCCAAGAACCGTCCTGACTTTGACTTTTTCATTCATTGCACTTATTTCTTGTCGTCGTTTACTTCTTCATATTCAGCATCTACGACATCATCGTCCTGCTTGGCTTGACCTTCTTCTCCTTGAGCTGCCTGTGCATCTGCCTGAGCTTGCTCATACAGCTTCATCGTCAATGCCTGAACGATTTCCTGAAGTGCATCTTTCTTTTCACGGATAAGATCAAGATCGTCTTTTTCGATTGCTTCTTTCAGTTCAGCTTTCGCATCTTCCGCTTTTTTCACTTCAGCTTCGTCCACTTTGCCTTCAAGATCTTTAAGCGTTTTTTCCGTTTGGAATACTAATTGATCCGCTTCGTTGCGAAGTTCAACTTCTTCCTTGCGCTTTTTATCCGCTTCGGCGTTTTCTTCCGCTTCTTTAACCATGCGTTCTACTTCATCTTCAGAAAGACCTGTAGAAGATTTGATCGTAATGTTTTGCTCTTTCCCAGTTCCAAGGTCTTTCGCGCTTACATTGACGATACCGTTTTTATCAATATCGAATTTAACTTCGATTTGCGGTACTCCGCGCGGTGCCGGCGGAATATCAGACAATTGGAAACGGCCGAGCGTTTTGTTGTCTGCTGCCATCGGGCGCTCACCTTGAAGTACATGAATATCAACAGCAGTCTGATTGTCAGCTGCAGTTGAGAATACTTGGGATTTGGAAGTAGGGATCGTCGTATTACGTTCGATCAGTTTCGTTGATACTCCGCCCATTGTTTCGATACCAAGAGAAAGTGGTGTAACGTCAAGAAGTACAACATCTTTAACGTCTCCAGTAAGGACTCCTCCTTGGATCGCTGCACCCATTGCTACTACTTCATCAGGGTTAACGCCTTTAGAAGGCTCTTTGCCAGTTTCTTTTCTGATCGCTTCTTGTACTGCAGGGATACGAGTCGAACCACCAACAAGGATGATTTTATCGATTTCGCTTGCAGAAAGACCTGCATCTTTCATCGCCTGGCGAGTTGGTCCCATTGTGCGTTCTACTAGATCAGAAGAAAGTTCTTCAAATTTCGCTCTTGTCAGGTTCACTTCTAAGTGAAGAGGGCCTGCTTCACCTGCTGTGATGAAAGGAAGAGAGATTTGTGTTGATGTAACACCTGAAAGGTCTTTCTTCGCTTTCTCAGCTGCATCTTTAAGACGCTGCAGAGCCATTTTATCTTTAGAAAGATCGATTCCGTTTTCTTTCTTGAATTCTGCTACTAAGTAATCGATGATCACTTGGTCGAAGTCATCTCCGCCCAGACGGTTGTCACCGGCTGTTGAGCGTACTTCGAATACGCCGTCGCCAAGTTCAAGGATGGATACGTCGAATGTACCTCCGCCAAGGTCATAAACAAGGATCGTCTGGTCTTCATCCATTTTATCTAGACCGTATGCAAGCGCCGCAGCAGTAGGTTCGTTGATGATACGTTCAACCTCAAGGCCTGCGATTTTACCGGCATCTTTTGTTGCCTGGCGTTCTGCATCATTGAAATAAGCAGGTACTGTGATGACCGCTTTTTCAACTTTTTCACCAAGATAGTCTTCTGCATATGACTTCAAGTGCTGAAGAATCATTGCTGAAATTTCCTGTGGTGTATATTCTTTACCTTCAGCTTCCACTTTGTGATCCGTTCCCATGTGACGCTTCACTGAGATGATTGTGTTCGGGTTCGTAATTGCTTGACGTTTTGCAACTTCCCCTACTTGTTTTTCACCATTTTTAAATGCAACGACTGAAGGTGTCGTACGGTTGCCTTCCGCGTTTGCAATTACTTTTGGTTCTCCGCCTTCAAGTACGGATACACAAGAGTTTGTTGTACCTAAGTCAATACCGATAATTTTACTCATCGTCATTTTACCTCCCTGTTTGATATGTAGTGTCTATTATTGATTTACTTTTACCATTGATGGACGAATTACCCTGTCCTTAAGCTTGTAACCTTTTTGGAACTCTTCCACGACGATATTGCTGCCGTAGTTCTCATCTTCTGTCTGCATGACAGCCTGGTGAAGATGCGGATCGAACTCCTGGCCGACCGCTTCGATCGGTTCTACACCTTCCTTCTTCAGGGCTTCAATAAGGCTGCGGTGAACCATTTCCATCCCTTGAAGGAGTGTTTTCGTTTGATCATTATCAACTTCTATATTCAAGGCACGTTCAAAATTATCCAGTGCCGGTAAAAGTTCAGAGATAAGAGATTGAGCACGATATTTTTCCTTCGCTTCATTTTCTGCATTGATGCGGCGGCGGAAATTATCAAAGTCTGCTCTTAATCGAAGATAACGATTTTCAGATTCATCAAGCTTTTCCTGAAGTTGAGAAAGCTCATCTGATTCCTGTTCCCCAGACTCCTGAGGCTCTTCGGCGAATACTTCTTCGACAACCTCTTCGTTGTCAGCCTTCGCTTGATCTTGTTCCTGCTGATTCTTTGTTTCTTCAGACATCACGTTCACCTCCTTACAAAAATGTTCGGTGTTTTCCCGTAATAAAGCCGCGGAATCCAGTGATTCCGGGCCCGATAATCCTTTATACAATATGTCCACTAATCCTTGCTTTGATACAGTTTCGTCAAGACCTGCGACATATCGTTCGAAAAGAAATTAAGTAAGCTTACAACCCTCGAATATTCCATTCGTGTCGGCCCGATGATTGCAATGGAACCTAATTGCTCTTTGCCTATTGAATAGGTTGCCGTTATGAGACTGCAATTCTCCATGGCAAGATGATCATTCTCTTTCCCGATTTTAATGTTCAATCCGGTTGCAGACGGCCGGATGAGATTATAAACACTCTCTTCCTGCTCAATCATCTCAAGCAGCATCCGGACTTTCTGAATATCATTGAACTCAGGCTGATTGAGAATGTTTGTCTTGCCCCCAAAGAACAACTTGTCGGTAACGGTAGAGTTAATGGAGTCCGTAATCGAATGCAGGATAAAATCATAGTTCTGGATGTGTTCTTTTAAAAGAATCGCCACCTCTTTGAAGATTTTATCGTTCAACTCGTTCAATGGCACCCCTGTCAAACGGTCATTCAGAATATGGACCAATTTTTCAAGCTCTGAAGCATCCATTGCCGGCGGGATATGGAACAATTTATTTTCCACATGTCCGTTGTCCGTCACGATGATGGCAATCGCGGTATCCTGATTGAGCGGAACGAGCTGGATTTTCTTCAACTTGTTTTCCTTTAACTCAGGTCCCAATACGATTGTCGTATAATTCGTCAGCTCTGATAGGATCTTTGCCGACTTTTGCACGACTTTCTCGAGTTCATATATCCTTTCCGAAAAAATCGAGCGCAGCGCATGCACATCCTGCTTCTGCAGTTTTTGCGGAGCAAGCAGGTGATCCACATAATAACGGTATCCTTTCTCAGACGGAACCCTGCCTGAAGAGGTATGGGTCTTTTCAATGAAGCCCAGTTCCTCGAGATCAGCCATCTCATTGCGGATGGTGGCAGAGCTGAATGAAATCTCATCCTTTTTGGATAAACTCCGTGAGCCGACCGGCTGGGCCGAAAGGATAAAATCGTCAATGATAACTTGAAGAATTAGAAGTTGTCGATCTGTTAACAACATTCATCACCTCTGTTAGCACTCTGTTGTGATGAGTGCTAAATCTAATTAATAAATTATCAAATCAGATTGTGGATGTCAATATATTAGATTGGGTGTTTTGTTAAACTCATTACAGTTCTTACTTGATACTAGAATATCTATTAACACCACTGAACACCGCTTTTGATTTCCGTGCCAGACTTCGCTTTCCGCGGGTGACCCGTGAGCCTCCTCGGTCGTTCCTCCCTGCGGGGTCTCACATTGGTCACTTCTCCCGCAGGAGTCTTCGTCTGGCACTCCAATCAAAAGCTGGAGCCGGTAAAAACAAAAAAGCTTCAACAAAACTTCAGGTTGCATTTACATCAATTAGATTACTCCTAGGAAAGCTTGGAAGACTTCGTTCCCCAGGAATCGTCCCTGCTTGGTCAAGGCAACGCGTTCATCATCTACAAGGAGCAGTTTGCGGTTCTGCATTTCTTCTAGTGATGATTGGAAGACTGATTCGATTGGGCAGCCGAATTTTTCTATGAAAACGGATTTGCTTACGCCTTCTGTTTTTCGGAGGCCGAGGAACATTTCTTCTTCCATCATTTCTTCCCGGGTGACGCTGTGTTCCTGAATAGTCGGTACTTTGCCGGCTGCTATGGGTTCCATATACTTTTTCAGCGGGCCGAAGTTTGAATATCGTACTCCGTTTATATATCCGTGTGCACCGGCGCCTAAACCATAATATTCATTGTTGTCCCAATAAACCAGATTGTGTTTGCTTTCGTAGCCTGCTTTCGCGAAGTTGCTGATTTCATATTGATTGATCCCGTATTTCTCCATCGTTTCAATCAACACTTCATACATAGCTGCTTCCTGTTCCTGTGATGGGAGCGATAGTTTGCCTTTGCGCATCAGGTTATAAAAGACGGTCTTCGGCTCTACGATGAGCGAGTATGCTGAATAATGAGGGAGTTCAAGTTCAAGGGCCTTTTTAAGTGTGTCCCTGAAATCTTCCTCTGTCTGCTTCGGCAGGCTGTAGATCAAATCAATGCTGATGTTTGTAAAACCGACTTTCTGGGCGGATTCCACAGAGGAATACACGTCCTTACTCTTATGGCTTCTGCCGATTCCCTTCAGCAGTTCATCATTGAATGACTGGACCCCGAAGCTTAACCGGTTAACCCCATGTTCTTTTAAGACCCTGAGTTTGTCTTCCGTTAAATCTCCAGGGTTTGCCTCAAAGGTGAACTCCCCTTGTGAAAACGGAAGATTTTCGTTGATTTCCCTGCACAGCTTTTCCAATTGTTTGGCACTCAGTGCAGTAGGGGTACCCCCGCCAACGAAAATCGTGTCTAGTTCATTATTTTTATTTACCCGCTGCCTCATTTCCTGTCCAAGCATTTCAAGATATTCATCAACCGGCTGTCCCTGCATGAATACTTTATTGAAATCGCAATAGTGGCAAATATGTTCGCAGAACGGTATATGGATGTAAGCTGATTTCGCCAACTTCAATCCCTCCTTTTCCAACACTCATAGAGAAAAGGGGGTAAGCAGAACTTGTAAAACAAGCCTCTTCCCCCCTTTATCCATAAAAAATCTATTTCTTTTCAGAATCGTCCATCTTCAGGACCGCCATGAATGCTTCCTGAGGAACTTCAACGGATCCTACTGATTTCATACGTTTTTTACCTTCTTTTTGTTTCTCAAGAAGTTTACGTTTTCGTGAGATGTCACCGCCGTAACACTTAGCAAGTACGTTCTTACGCATGGCTTTAATCGTAGATCTCGCTACAATCTTTTGACCGATTGCTGCTTGAATAGGTACTTCGAAATGTTGTCTCGGAATGAGATCCTTCAGTTTTTCAACAATTAGCTTCCCGCGTTCATAAGCAAAATCTCTGTGAACGATAAAGCTCAATGCATCTACATTTTCAGCGTTCAGCAATATGTCCATCTTCACAAGCTTCGATTCCTTATAGCCGATCAGTTCGTAATCAAAAGAGGCATACCCTTTTGTGCTTGACTTAAGTTGATCGAAGAAATCGTACACGATCTCCGCGAGCGGAAGTTCATACACAATATTAACACGGGTATCATCCATGTATTGCATGTCAATGAAGTTGCCCCGCTTGCCTTGGCAAAGCTCCATTACGGCTCCTACATAGTCGTTCGGAACCATCACCGTTGCTTTAACGTAAGGTTCTTCTACAAAATCGACTTTTTGCGGATCGGGCATCATGGATGGATTATCAACCTTCACTTCTTCACCGTCTGTAAGCTGAACATGATAGATTACGCTCGGTGCAGTCGTGATTAGATCGATTTTGAATTCACGTTCGATACGCTCCTGGATGATCTCCATATGAAGCAGCCCCAGGAATCCGCAGCGGAATCCAAAGCCCAGCGCTTGGGAAGTTTCCGGCTCATATTGAAGAGCAGAGTCGTTCAATTCAAGTTTCTCCAGTGCTTCCCTAAGATCGTTGTAACGGTTTGAATCGATCGGATAGAGACCGCAATAAACCATTGGATTTAAGCGGCGGTAACCCGGCAGCGCTTCCTGTGCAGGATTTTTAGCAAGTGTGATTGTATCCCCCACCCGGGTATCTCCTACATTTTTGATCGCTGCAGTCAAGTATCCTACATCACCGACAGTCAGTTCTTGAAGACCTGTTGCTTTGGGTGTGAATACACCGACTTCCGTCACTTCAAACTCTTTGCCAGTCGCCATCATGCGGACCTTGTCTCCGACTTTGACGCTGCCTTCCATGACACGGATATAAGCAACGACCCCTCTATATGCGTCATACAGGGAATCAAAGATCAACGCTTTTAACGGGGCATCGGGATCTCCCTGTGGTGCTGGCACCTTTTCTACGACCTGTTCAAGAATTTCCTCGATTCCAATCCCTGCTTTGGCTGAAGCAAGGACTGCTTCCGACGCATCCAGTCCGATTACATCTTCCACTTCCTGACGCACCCGCTCAGGATCTGCTGCAGGAAGGTCGATTTTATTGATGACCGGAAGTATTTCCAGATCATTATCAAGTGCCAGATATACATTGGCAAGCGTCTGGGCTTCTATGCCCTGGGCAGCATCCACTACGAGCACCGCACCTTCACATGCGGCAAGGCTCCGGGATACTTCGTATGTAAAATCGACATGCCCCGGTGTATCAATCAGATGAAAGATATACTCTTCGCCATCTTTTGCTTGATATTTTAATTGTACGGAATTCAATTTGATGGTGATTCCGCGCTCTCTTTCCAAATCCATTGAATCCAGTAATTGCTCTTTCATCTCACGCGCCGTCAATGCTTTTGTTTTCTCCAGAATACGGTCGGCAAGCGTTGATTTACCATGATCTATATGGGCAATGATAGAGAAGTTTCTAATTTTCGATTGTCTTTTCAATTTTTCTTCACGGTTCATTATTCGTTCAACTCCTGTAATATCCACACATGTACACTATGTTGAATTATAGCAGTACGGTATATATTATTCAATCTAAACCGGAAGGGCAGGGCTAAAAAGGAATCAACATATAAAAATAGGCACACCACAAAGGGAACACCTCC
Organism: [Bacillus] enclensis; assembly: GCF_001456935.1. Taxonomy (GTDB): domain Bacteria; phylum Bacillota; class Bacilli; order Bacillales; family Bacillaceae_B; genus Rossellomorea; species Rossellomorea enclensis. The sequence continues at coordinate 1,151,945 of NZ_KQ758482.1, forward strand.
CTGTGATGCGCCAATAATTAAACCCTGAGTATTCATATCAATGAGGCAATGAATTCTACTATTTTTGTGGTTATGCCTTCTATGAAGCCGGCCAGGGCTTTCCCTATAGATGAAAAGGCGTTGAAGGCTTTCATTTCTTCCAGCTTCTCTTTTTTCTCGGTCAGGGTCTGGCTTTCGACCTCTTTACCGAGAAACGTCGCTTCTACATTGCCTTCTCCATCCTGGGTCATTCCTACAGGTGAGGAAAATGATTCTTTTTCATGGCCCTTCATTTCGACAATCCCTTTATTTGCATGCTGCATGCCGATGAGAACTCCTACAAACAAACAACATATCAGAACGATGCACTTCATGATAAATTTACTCATTCCAGTTTCACCCTTTGTTTACTGCTTTACCGGTTCAGGGGAAAGATGGTGATCCACCTTTTCAGCCTGCCAATAATAGTCAGAGAATATTTCAGCAAATGCTCCGGCTGTCCGTTGCAGCTCTTCGAATGTATTATCAACACCGCCAAATTCGAGAAGCAGTGCATTACCCGAAAGGTCCTGATTGAATTTACCGTTCGTGCCGCTTCCTTTTTTTGCTATGACTCCTCTTGAAAGACCCTTGAATTTCGAATCCAGGAGTTCGTGCAGTTCCTTTGCCACCTTTAGGTTCTGCTCGTAATTCGGATGCTCTTCTCCGACCACAAAAGCAAGTTTCGCGTATTTTTTCCCGCCTATCTCGGCAGTGGTCACTTTTTTCCTTTGAGAATCCCGGTGAATATCAATCAAATATAGTAGATTTTCATTTTTCGCCATCGCCGTCTGTACCAAAGGACGTGATTCCTGGTAGGCATTGAAGTAAGCGAGGTCTTTGTCGTTCAGCTTTTGGATGATATCCGTCTTATCTATACTGGTCCCGATACCCGTCTGTTCAAGCTCCGCCTTCAGCATTTCGCCGACTTTTGTTACATTGATTTTCGAATGCATCGCAGAGTCCGGATCTGATACTCCGTCCAGATATGGCAGGTACGATTCACGTGTATGAGTAAAGTAAAGCAGTACGGTTTTCTTATCCTCCGCGGTCACTGCCGATGTACCCGCATCCCTGCCGTCTTTATGAATATCATCCATATTTTTAAGTTCAGCTTCTTTTTCAAGATCCAGTGCTTCCTCGGGCGGGACTGATTCAATGGGCATATTCGTAAAATCAGTACCTTCCCCGGCCACCAGGATATTCCCATCAAAGATTGAGAAGCCCGGGAGTTCCCTCCCCAGTAAACTCCGCAGGTCATTGAAACGGATATTGGTCGCTGTCTTGAATAGTAGAGATGATAGATTCGGAAGACCTTCTTCCCCGTCCAGGATCGAATTAAATGACCTGTTCTCCAGCGCAAGCAATTTATAGAGTACTTCACCATTCAAACCGGAAGCCGCTTCATTAATTGAGTCGGATGTGATTCTGGATCCCGGCTTCATTGAAGTCAGGAGGCCTGTCAAGGAAAAAATTGAAAGCAGCACGATGAGAAGGATGATGACTCCTTTGAAAATATCCTTCATATTAACCGCAGCTGCATAAGGAGTGGCTTTGTATGATTTCATAACCTCACCCTTCCTAAAAGTTATTCTCTAGTACAAGCTATGCATTTGATAGATGTAGTAGAACTGCTTTTACTAGTCATTATGAGGATTTTACTTGCGGTATAAACAGTGATATCGAAAGTTTTCATCAGATCCAAAACTTCTTAATATCACGAAATGGAAGAAAGCTGCGGCATATATCCCTCCGCAGCTTTCTTGTGTTCATCTTTATCTTGTCTTAAACCCGGTATTTTCCTGATTAACTGCATCATGCAATGCTGCATTCAAGCCGTTCGCAACCAGGTTTGCCATGTCTTCAATAAAGACATCCACCTCTTTAGGGGTAACCATGAGATTGTGTCCGATCGGTGCCAGCACCTCATGTATAAGCTTCCTCTTTTCCTGATCTTCAAGCGTCCCGACGATCCCCATGAAAGTCTGACGATGTTTTTCTCCAGGCATATCCTCCTCGGTGAGCTTCTTCTTCTCTCCGAACGTAAGGCCTGCAGGTGCAAGCGAGCGGGACGGACGTCCGCCCTCTTTCAATTCTTTTCCGAAATGCTTTAAAAGAAAGTCGACTGTATCACTTACGATCGTCACTGCATCAAGCACCGTTGGGACCCCGATGGCAATGACCGGGACACCAAGTGTTTCCTGGTCGAGTCCTTTCCTCTTATTCCCCACCCCGGAACCGGGATGAATCCCGGTATCGGATATCTGGATGGTAGAGTTGACACGTTCAATGGAGCGGGAAGCAAGGGCATCGATTGCGATGATAAAGTCAGGTTTTGATTTTTCAACTACCCCGAAAATGATGTCACTGGTCTCTATGCCTGTCAGCCCCATTACACCCGGCACAAGGGCACTGACCGGACGGTAACCTTTCTCGACTGATTCCGGCTGAAGTTCGAACAGATGCCTTGTCACGAGGACATTTTCGCAAACCTGCGGACCCAGAGCATCGGGGGTGACATTCCAGTTTCCAAGCCCGACAATTAAACAGCTTGCATTTTTTCCAATCTTGTTGTTTTCAAGGAACTGACTGAATTCCCTCGCAAAAACCGACTCTACGCGCTGCTGCAGTTCAGTATTCTGCTCCCTTATTCCGTGCGCCTCGATCGTGAGGTAGTTTCCCGCTTTTTTCCCGATGTTCTCTTCACCCTCCGGTGTAATGGTGACGAGGGAAATTTTCACCCCCTCTTCCTCTCTTTCTTTTATGACCACTCCTTTTATTTCAGAATTGACATCACTCTTATCAACGGAATCTTTCTGATCTTTTTGGGAGATCACCATCTCCCTTGCTTCAACGGCGAGATCTGTGCGTACTGAATAAACACTCAAATCTATTTCATCTTGTTTCGTTTTCTTTTCTTTACTCATTTACCCGTTACCTCCAATCAAAGAATCTCATGATTATTTTTTATGTTTGCCTTTTATTGATGGCTTCATTCACTTGTTTATTTTCACTCCTTAGTATTGCAATCTCGCCATTCGTTTGATAAAATATCATTTGTTCTAATAGATTAGGAATTAAAATCGAGTCACATAGAATCTCGATCCTTTTTTAGGAGGTGACAGGAATGCCAAACATTAAATCTGCTATCAAGCGTGTTAAAACTAGCAACGAGCGCAACGCTCAAAATGCTACTGTAAAATCTTCTATGCGTACTGCTGTGAAGAAAGCAGAAGCTGCTGCATCTAACGGTGCTGAAAACGCTAAAGAATTAACAAACGACGCTATTCGTCAATTAGACAAAGCAGCTCAAAAAGGTCTTATCCACAAAAACGCTGCAAGTCGTCAAAAATCACGTCTAATGAAAAAAGCAAACTAATTCGAAAAGCGCAAGTGCCTTGATCAGCCCCGAAAAGCGTTGGAGGCCCGAGGGGTGAAGTCGTTCTTTGACTTCATTCGTCGGGGTGAAACGTCTCGAGGGGCTAGGCGCTGGAGCTAGACAATTAAGAAAACCACTGGAGCTCCCTCCAGTGGTTTTTTTAATTAGTTTGCATTCGGACTGTATCAGTTTCTGAAGATTTTTCGACATCAAAGGCGCAATTGTTGGTTTGAAGGGTACAATGATTCCAAACAAAGGTGCAATTATGTAAGTGAAAGGTAGAATTCATTTAAGGTAAGGTACAATTCGTTAAAGTAAAGGCTCAATCCTTCCATTCCACTTCTGAATAGGTTCCAAGTTCCTAAAAATAGCTGCCTTATGACCCGGAAAATCCGCGTTTATCCTGTAAATGCCTTATAAATCATTCAATTTCAATAAAAACATCTCGATCATGAGTTCTTTTTTGACTCTACCTGTTTTGATTTCGTAATCCCCTTCCGAGAGCATTTCGATGATCGCAGCCAATTGACTGTCATTGAAATGCTTCGCCTGGCCGGCTGCAAGCTTCACCCTGAAAGGATGCACTTTCAGATAAGAAGCAATCTTTTGCTGTCCGTATCCTTTTCTAGATAACTCTTTAGCCCCGTAGATCAGCCTGAATTGTCCGGCCAGTATCGAGAGTATTTTCAACGGCTCTTCATTCTGCTTAAGGAGATCATAATAGATGCGGAGGGCTTCATCGATCCTCCTCTGTACTACTTTATCTACAAGCGCAAAAATATTCTGTTCAAGTGAGCGGGCGGTCAATTTTTCCACCGCAGCTGAATCGATGTGATTGGTATCACCTGCATAGAGGGCCAGCTTGTCCAGCTCCTGGGTGAGCATCATCAGGTTCGTTCCTGCCAGTGTCAAAAGAAGCTCTATTGCATCCTCATCAATCTGGACGGCATTGGCAGCAGCCCTTTCCCGGACCCATACTTTCAGCTCATTTTCGTTGAGTTTTTTGGCCTCGACCACTTCAGCTTCTTTCTTGAGGGCTTTCGTGATTTTTTTCCTTTCATCCAGCTTTTCATACCGTGCCGTCAGAACAAGGATAGTGTACGGAGCAGGGGACTGTATGTATTGTTCAAGCTTTTTGATATTGTGCTCTACCTTTTCCTTCGTCTTTTCGGCTGTCAGAAAAACAGGGTTGTCCAGGATGACGACCCTTCTTTCCCCCATGAAAGGAAATGTTTCGGCATCTTCTATAGCCACCTCTACAGGCGTCTCTTCCAAATCATACCGTGAAAAGTTGAAATCCATTTCTTCTTCCGTTAAAGCAGCAGATATGATTCGCTGCTTTGTTTCGTTGATTAAAAAGGATTCATTTCCATATACTAAATATATTGACGCAAACTGAGATCTCTCAATTTTCTTCCAAGTATCTATAACCAAGTCAGCACTCTCCAATATCTCTTTTATCTACTCTATGTTAAAAAAGGTTTGGGGATTTGACAAGTGGTAAGGGGACGCCCAGACTGAGAGGGACACCCCCTATATCTATATTAACGTCATGCATGAAAGACCTAGGACACTTTCATGCCGACGGTATTCCTTTGTTGTGATTAGTGTCACCCCTCTGAGGGCAACTTATAGGTGACAACTCTTGTCAGTAAAGGAAAATGTCAAGTGAAGTATAGATTTTTTAAATCCGATGTTCTATACTAGAATAGAAATAGGAGGGGTAGTTGTGAACCAATTCGAAAAAAATGTTCAATCAAAGAGAAATGATGCTGTAGATTCTGGCGTCGGCTTTATCGTTTCTTTTGGATTCTTTGCAACAATGTTTATTATTGGGACTGTCATTAAGCTGATTGGATCTTAATGAAAAGAAAGAAGATAAGGGGAAGACCCAAAAAGAACCGGTTTCTTCAATTTCCATATATGGTACTGAACATAAGTATCATAAATTGGGTTGAAGGCCCGACACTTTCTGAGGTCTGCCCCTTTTTCTTTAGCGCTTAATGTGTGTTGGTACTACATACTATGGGAGCTGGGCAGAAAATGTTCCTCGTTTTCCCAAAAAACGATAAGTCAATGCCCCATGCTCTGCTGTGGAGTGAATCACCACTCCCTGATCCTTCAGCCGGGTTACCACATCCGGATGAGGATGACCGAAACGATTATCCCTCCCTGCGGAGATCACCCCTATCTGCGGTTTCAGCTCTTCCAGAAAGATCCCGCTAGATGAAGTTCCGCTGCCATGATGACCGATTTTCAACACATCTGTCTTAACCTCATATGTATCCACCAACTCTTTTTCTCCCTCCTTCTCTAAATCCCCGGTGAACAGCCATTTCAGGCCTCCCATTTCAGAATATACAACAAGTGAGTCATTGTTTCCTTCATATATATCATCCATCGGCATGAGAATATGAAAGATGTTATCCTTTGCTTTCCAGGTGTACGGTGCGAGCACTTGTTTGACCGGAACATCCTTTTTTTCTGCAAGTGAGAGGATTTCCCTCATCTCATTTTTATTACCACTCCCAGGGGTGATAAGAATTTCCTTTATTTTTATTTTATCTACCAGACCTGCCGCTCCCCCGACATGATCCAAATCACCATGTGTAAGCAGAAGTTTATCAATCGTTGTGATTCCTTTACTTTTCAGGAACGGCAGGATCACATCTTCATCAATGGAAAATGGTTTTGTTTTTCTTTCCCAGTCTTCCTTTGGAAACTGAACCGTGCCTCCGGTATCAATTAGGTACGTCCCCAGATTATATGGCAGATCGATCAGAGTGGCATCACCCTGGCCCACGTCAATGAAAACCACATCACCAAAGGGACTGAATTGAGTCCAGACGATGTGCAAAAGAATAAAGGCGGACAGAAATAATGACGGAAGTCCCCATTCCCCTTTTTCCATGCCTTTAAAAACAGCCAGCACTAAACAAATGTAACAAATCATGATGTAATCCTGTGGTTTCCCGAGGATCAATGTAGTAAATGGAAAAGCTGCCAATAATGATGAAAGCGCCTCTATCCCACTGACAATAAGACCATATATCATATTGAGCCACTCCATGCCTGAGGGCAAAAAAAGCTCTTTAAGAAACGTGATCAAAGCCATGGGAAGAACAATCAGCGAAAAAAGAGGGACAAATAGTAAGTTGGATGCAAATCCAATAATGGAAAACTCATAAAAGTTGAAAATCATGATGGGCAGCGAAGATAATTGTGCGACAGCTGTGACTTTGAATAGTTGAAGTAAGTATGGGGATTCAGCGGTTAAAATGGATGAAGAAGATAGTAAGAGGCTGTAACTGACAGTGAAAGAGAGCTGAAAACCGATGTCGAAGATTGAATAAGGATCCATAAAGAGAAGGCTCATGAAAACAATCGATAAACTATCCAATGTGCTTATAGTAAAAGGTGACTTTCTGAAGATGAGCAGTATGATGAGCATGCTGGAAGCCCTCACCACCGGCGGGGCACCGCCTGTAATCACCATATAAAAAATCAAAAACACTATTGACAGCCAAAGTGTTGATTCCCTCGTGACACCTGCCCTGATAAGGATGAAGTATAACATACCGAAAACAAGCCCGACGTGCAGCCCCGAAATCGCCAGTAAATGGACGATGCCCAGGGACCGGTAGTCGTCCATCATCTCAGGCGATATCTTGCCCGTCTCCCCAAAAACCAGTGCTTGAGTCATTCCAACGGTCCCGGGAGGAAACTTGTCTTCGATATAATTTAAGCCTGACGCCCTCCAGCGGATCAGTGAAAATTCCCATCCATCCTCGGACTCCCTGCATTCTTCAAAAGAATCCACCTTTAAGATCCAATGGATATCACGCTCGTATAAATATCTTCTATAATTGAACATATTTGGGTTTGTGTTTTGAGAAGGCACAGTAAGTTCCCCTTTTACACGGCAGGTGTGGCCCGGTTTGAGTGCTTTTGTACGCTTGAGCTCCTCCTCGGAAGGGATTTTATAACGGAATACAATCCGCTCACCATCAAGCTTGCCAAAACCGCGCAGGGAGCTGCCATCAATCTCAGGGAGGGAGTCGATCGTCAGAAATGGAAGGGGATTTTTTATTGATAAACGGGTGTGCTGAGTACTTTCATGGAAATTAGACATGAATGCTGCAGAAATGAATACGAAGAAGCTGATAAGCCACACATATAAAGGAGATTTCCTTAGATAAAGCACGGCAAAGAGTGCGAAAAAGAAGAAGGCACCCCAATAATAGGATTGAAGTGCCAGGAGGGTTCCGGATAATGTTGCTGCCGCCGCAAAAAAAAGCAGGAAGGCTGGCAGGGATTTATTCATTGAAAAGATCTATGTACTGCTTTTCATATTTCTCAATGGCTTCAGGGTCTCCGCCTTTATGACGAAGTTCTTCAATCAGCTGCAATACAAAGCCGGACTTTTCTTTATTTTTGGGATCAAGGCTTTTTTCGTGAAAAGGTACTTTCTCCACCCGCACCTCTGCCTGTTGAAACAACTCGGCAGCATATGGATGATTTTTATAATCCTCTGCATAATAGACCGTTTTGATACCCGCTTGAACAATGGCTTTGCAGCACTGCAGACAAGGAAAATGGGTTACATAGATTTCCGCTCCGTCGGTACCGACTCCGAATTTCGCACACTGAAGGAGTGCATTCATTTCCGCGTGGATGGTCCTGACGCAATGATTATCAATGACATAGCAGCCTTCATCGATACAGTGGTCACCGCCTGCGATTGAACCGTTATATCCGCCGGCGATGATCCGTTTATCACGTACGATGGTCGCCCCGACAGTCAGCCGGGTGCAGGTGCTTCTAAGGGCAAGCAGATGGCTTTGAGCCATGAAATATTGATGCCAAGCAATTCTTTTCATTCTCTTTCTCCCTTCGTGATGAATGCATCTTTCTTTAAGTGTATAGATTGTCTGGATGATTCGTCAATTCATTGTACAAAAATTAATTCTTGTAATTTTTCAAAGGTTTTATCCCCGATCCCTGAGATGTTTTTGATGTCTTCGATACTGGCGAATGGTCCGTTTTCCTCCCGGTACTGCACGAAAGCGGCGGCTTTCGCCGGACCGATTCCCGGCAATGTCTCGAAATCTTCTTGAGAAGCTTCGTTAAGATCGATTTTACCGTCTCCCCCCGATGAAGCCGAAGTTTCTTGAATGAGCGGAAATTGTGTGGCTGCCTCCCCTTCCCCCGGCACATAAATCAGCATTTCATCCGTTACCCTGATGGCAAGATTGATGAGCTTGCTGTCTGCCTTCGCGGTGAACCCCCCGGCTCTGTCGATGACAAATTTCAACCGTTCCCCCTTCTTGACTTCGTATAGACCCGGTTTATTCACCTCGCCCTTCACATCAACATATACACTTTCCTCTACTGGTGGTGCAGCTATTTCAGAGGGTGCTTCCCCGCCCTCTCCTTCAGGCTCCTTTGTCTCTATAGTCATGGAAGCAAGTTCGTTTTCGTCGGGCTGCCCGTCAGAAGTATTAAGAAAATAAAACAATACTATCGCCGTACCCAGTGCGGCTATCATTAAAAGTGCCTTGTGTTTTTCAATGAGGGGGTGCATGATTCTAAATCACCTCGTTTGGAATATTCGCTTGGAGCAATTCATAAGTTGTAGGAGAACAGTATCCTATAGTAGATTGTGTAAAGCTTCAGGAAAAAGCACCTGAGAGAAAAAATGCGGAAGAAGGAGGGCTGCACATGAAAGTAGGCATCATCGGAACGGGGAATATGGGGAAAGTGATCATTGAAGCCTTTATCGAGTCTAAGGCAATTTTCCCTTCAAGACTATACATGACGAACAGGACATTGAAGAAAGCGAAGCTACTTCAAGAGACTACCGGCGGCCATGTTTTGAATTCCAGTGAAGAAGTCATCAAATCTTCTGATATAGTATTCATTTGTGTCAAACCTCATGATGTTTATCGTGTGATAGAGGAAAATAAAGACTGCTTCACCGAGGACAAATGTGCAGTGTCCATTACCAGTCCCGTCAGTGTAGACCAGCTGCAATCGATCCTCCCATGTTCCTGCGCACGTTTCATACCGAGTATCACGAACAGGGCGCTCAGCGGGGTTTCCCTGCTGACATTCGGAAGTGATTGTACTGAACATTGGAAGGGGACTCTGACCACACTCGCTGAACATATATCGACTCCGGTATTGATAAGGGAAGAAGTGACAAGGGTTGCGTCCGACATTGTCAGCTGCGGGCCTGCATTCTTCAGTTATCTGACACAGCGTTTTATCAATGCGGCAGTCGAAGTTACAGAAATCGATGCTGAAACGGCTACGGTACTGGCATCTGAGATGCTGGTCGGGTTGGGGGATCTGTTGAAAAAAGAAATCTACACATTACCTGCACTGCAGGAGAAGGTCTGTGTGAAAGGCGGCGTCACAGGCAAGGGCATCGATGTAATGGAAAGAGAACTGGGAGAGGTGTTCGAGAAGTTATTTCAAGCGACTCAGGAGAAATTTACAGATGACATTGCGGAGACAAAATCTCAATTCGGAGTCTGAATGGACTCTTTATTTTTATTTCGACACAAATCGTCGAATTCCTGCTTCAACTTCAAAAAACCGGGGAGATCTATAAATCTCACCCGGTTTTATTTTTTTCTGCATGTGAAAAATAACCGCTCACTATCGTCGGAAGGCGGCTGTTCCGTGAAATCCGCAGAAATATCAAGGACCTCAAATCCCTCTTTAGCGAGCCATTCCGTAAGCTGCAAAACAGGATATGTTCGTTGCTTGTGAAGTTCCTCCACCCTTTCATACAGCCCGGTCTTTTCGTCGGCAACAAAGAAAGTAAGTTCATGTTCGACACTGTTTGGAACTTCTCCCGGGAAGCAATCCCATATATAGGATACAGCATCATCTGTATGGGTAAATGTTTGATTCATGAAGATTTGCGACACTTTATAAAGGGAATGGACATCAAACATAAAAAGTCCGTCCTTTTTTAAATGGTTATAAACTCCTCTGAATGTATGGATTACATCTTCCTCTTTTCCAAGGTAGTTGAGTGAATCGCAAAATATTGTGATCAGCCCATATTCCCGTTGCAGTTCCAAACGGGACATATCCTGTTGGAAAAGAGAAAGCATGATATTTCTTTCCTGTGCTTTCTGCTGAGCCATGACCAGCATATCTTCAGACAAGTCGATGCCGGTGACAGAATAACCGTTCCCTGCAAGGCGCAGGGATAATTCCCCCGTGCCGCAGGCAATATCCAGGATGTCTTTCCCTTCTGCAGCATATGTTTCCGACTGTCGGTTTACAAAATCAAGCCATCCGTCATAATCCACATCCTGCATGAGATGATCATAGATATAGGCAAATCGTTCGTAACTCATTAAAGACTTTCGCTGACCTCGACATGCGAGGCATCTCCCCATAGACGTTCCAGGTTGTAATAACCTCTCTCATCTCTATGGAACACATGCGCCACGACATCCCCGAGGTCCACCAGGATCCATCGTGCCTGGTCGAAACCTTCAAGGCGTTTCACAGAATATCCGTTTTCTTCGGCCTTGTCCTTCAATTCACGGGCGATTGCCTGAACCTGCTTATCTGAGTTTCCGTGGCAGATCAGGAAGTAATCCGCAATCATAGAAATGCCTTTCATATCAAGGACAACGATATCCTCTGCACGCTTGTCATCCGCTGCTTTATATGCTAATTCCACTAAAGGTTGTTCCATCATTTCATCTCCTCTGTTCAAATACCAGTTTATTATAAAATCGGAATGTATCCGGATAGACGGCCTGGTTTTTCTTCATCAAAAACATGATTGTATTCTGCAAGGCTTTTATCAATGCTTTATCCAGGGATTCCTCAGCCAAATCCCGGACTTCTTCCACTCCTGGGAACTGGCGGCCGGGTTCTATATAGTCCGCTAGATAGATCACTTTATCCAAGATGGACATATGATCGCATCCCGAAGTGTGCCAGCGTATCGCATTCAGCACTTCTTCATCCGTTATGCCAGTCTCTTTCTTTACAAGTATGGCGCCTGCAGGAGCATGCCAAAGTTCGCTGTTATATTCCAATAGATCGGCAGGCAGCCCTTCCGACTCAATCAGCTGCCTCATTTCAGTTTTATCGCGGAATTTTGCATAATCATGAAAGATGGCGGCTGTTTCGGCTTTTTTTATATCAGCCCCGTATTGACGGGCAAGTGTGACCGCCGTTTCCATCACACCGCAAGTATGGATATAGCGGTGCTCCGTCAATTGCCCCTTCACTATATCCAGCCCTTTCTGTCTATCCATACAGGTTCTCCTCCTCTATGATTCGATACACCTCATCGGTCACAAGATACCGGATCGATTGTTTTTTTCTCACGGAATCCCGGATGAAGGAGGAAGAAACGGCCATGTCCGGCACTTCCACATAGTGCAGTTTATATGGGGTTTCATGACGATAAGAAGGCCTGTTCACGCCGATGAATTCCACCATCTCAATCAATTCTTCCACCTTGTGCCACTTAGGGAGATATTCAATCATATCCCCGCCGATGATGAAAGAATAATCGATTTCGGGATCTCTCTCGGTCAGAGCTTTGATTGTATCATATGTGTAGGATGTGCCTTCCCTTTCAAGTTCGATTTGTTCGACCCCGAACTTCGGGTTTCCTTTAATCGCACCCTCGAGCATCCTCAGCCGCTGATCAGCCGATACCGTTTCATCCTTCTCTTTATGCGGAGGAACACGGTTCGGCAGGAAACGGATTTCATCCAGCCCAACTTTTTCAAGGACCTGCTCGGCAATGATAAGATGGCCAATATGGGGAGGATTGAATGTACCTCCCAAGAGCCCTATTTTTTTCTTCATAGTCCTTCCACCTTTATCTTGGAAGAGTGATTTGCTTATTTTCCTTTGATTCTTTGTAAAGAACGATGGTGTTCCCGATGACCTGGACAAGTTCTGCACCTGTGCCTTCGACCAGCGCTTCCGCAACTTCAGTTTTATCCCAATCACAGTTTTGAAGGATGCTGATTTTCATCAACTCTCGTTTTTCCAGTGCTTCCTCAATCTGTTTGATCATATTCTCATTGACGCCGCCTTTTCCGACTTGGAAAATCGGCGATAAATGATGTGCTTCCGAACGTAAATATCTCTTTTGTTTCCCTTTTAACATTGTGTACCTCCCAGTTGTTTTAACACTACTTTTTTCATTAGATCCGTATCCGGGGTGACCCCCGTCCATTTATTGAATGCAAGCGCCCCCTGATGGACAAACATGTCGATGCCGTTTTGTATGATGGCTCCTTTTTCTTCAGCCTGCTTCAAAAAAGTTGTCTTGAGGGGATTATAAATGATATCGCTGAACACCGCTCCGGCCTTGACCCTCTCAATGCTGACGGGGGATTCACCGACTCGGGGATACATCCCGATTGAAGTCGTCTGAATGACAATATCATAGAGGTGCAATACCCGTTCGGCTTGATTCAGCCCGTGGTAATGTGATTCCACCCCCGCCGGGCAGGTGCCGATCATGGCAGCGGCTTTTTCTTCCGAGCGGTTGGCCAGGTCGATCTTCTTTACCCCCAAAGCGGCCAGGGTATGATAGATCGCCTTGGAAGCACCGCCGGCTCCGATGATCAATACTGACTTATTTGATAAACCGCCGCTGATTTCCTTCTTCAGACCTTCCACAAACCCCAAACCATCGGTATTGAAGCCGATCAGCTTTCCTTCACGGTTCACGATAGTATTTACGGCCCCGATGGACTGTGCCAGGGGATCCACCTCATCCAATAATGATATGACGGCTGTCTTATGGGGAACCGTTACGTTGATCCCCCGCAGGCCCAGCGCCCTGATTCCATTAATGGCTTGAGGCAATGCATCCGTTGTCACATGAAATTTGCCGTATGAAGCATCTATTGCAGCCTTCTTGAACGCTGCATTATGCATGACAGGGGACATGGAGTGGACAATCGGATCTCCAATCACACCGTATAGTTCTTCCACTTTACCACTCCTATATCAAAGATTTTCTCAGGAACACACTGACACCCTTCGGTACGTGTGCGGCGATCGAAGCTCCCGGCTCATTGACCGTGATCCATCCCAATCCTGAGAAAACGATATCCGTCTTCGCTTCTTTTACTTTGAATTCATGCTTTACGAGCTCAGGGAATGTATCCATGTCATCTTTACGAGGCGGTTGGAGCAGTTCCCCGGCATGATTCTCATACAAATCATCGGCCTTCTCCAATTTCGTACGGTGGATCGTCAACTCATTGGAGAAATATGCAGTGAACGGCTGGCGCTCCCCCCTCAAAAAGTCAAACCTTGACAACCCTCCGAAGAACAAGGTCTGCTCCGGATTCAGCTGGAACGTCCTCGGCTTTATCTCTTTTTTGGGTGTGATGATCTTCAGATCCTGTTTATCAACATAGTGGGCCATTTGATGATGATTGATGATCCCCGGTGTGTCGATGAGGGATTCCCCTTCATCAAGTGGAATCTGGATCATATCCAATGTAGTCCCCGGGAAATGGGAAGTGGTGATGACATCCTGTTCACCTGAAACATGCTTGATGATCCGATTGATGAATGTGGATTTCCCAACATTTGTACAACCTACGACATACACATCTTTCCCGTCCCGGTACTTTTCGATTGCCGTGATTGCTTCTTCGATACCGATACCTTTAGCCGCACTAACCAACTGAACATCGACCGGTTTCAATCCCAGTTGGCTCGCTTCATGCTTCATCCAGTGGATCATCTTGGAAGGCTTCACTGACTTAGGCAGTAAATCCACTTTGTTACCAATCAGCAGTATCGGATTTGACCCGACAAAACGGTGAAGACCAGGAAGCCAGCTTCCGTTAAAGTCGAAAATGTCGACTATTTTAACGATCAGCCCTTCTGAATTCCCTATTTCATTCAGGATCTTTAAGAAATCGTCATCCGTCAAAGGCACGTCCTGAACTTCATTATAGTGCTTCAATCTGAAACATCTCTGGCAGATGATCTCCTCTTTCTGCAACGCGGAAGGAGGGGCGTACCCGATGCCTTCTTTATCTTCTGTCTGAATCGCCACTCCACAACCTACACAAACTACTTCGCTCACTTCTTTTCCTCCCACTCAAGCAACCCTTTCCGCTTGAAAAACTTCATGATCCTTCTTTCGACTCTTCTGTTGAATTTCGTAAAGAAACCGTCAGACTGTGCCACCGGTACAACAAGAATGGTATGGAATCCGTTCCTGTTCCCGCCAAGAACGTCCGTCAACAGCTGGTCACCGATTACAACCGTTTCTTCCTTTTTTACTTCCATTTGCTTAATGGCGCGTCTGAAAGCACGCCCCATCGGTTTTCTTGCCTGGAAAATGAAAGGTACCCCAAGGGGATCTGAGAATGCGCCAACTCGTTTTTCATTATTATTCGAAACGATCGTCACAAGAATTCCATTTTCCTGCATTTCTTTAAACCACTGGATCAACTTTGGCGTGGCATTGGGCCTGTCCCATTCCACAAGGGTATTATCCAAATCCGTAATAATGGCTTTGATACCTTTTTCCTTTAAATAGCCGGGACGTATGCTGAATATGTCCTGAACCTGTTCATCAGGTAGAAAATGCTTTAACACCGTCTATACACCTCATATTTCTATGTCATTTAGTACGTACTTTATCCTTAATTAAATTAATGATAACCAATTTTACTTGCAGATTCAAAATAAACCATATTATATGGGCATGGTCAATGAATATGACAACTATTCATAAATATTTTTCGACAAATTTCAAGGCGCCTCGATGCTGTGGATAACCTTATTCACACTATTCACTCAATCCAGGCAGGCGCAGTTTCCAGTTGTATACAGTTTAACCACAACTTATCCACCGGAAACTGTGGATAACGGAACGCTTGTTCTAAAAAAAGTTATTTGGTAAAGTTTAATTACTACTTCAAAACATACAAACAATATGTATCTGATTAAAAATAAATGCCGCTCCCGGAGGTGAAATTAATGAGGAAATTATCGGACGAACTACTGTTGGACTCTTATTACAAAGCACGCCAATTAAAACTGAGCTCTGAATTTATCCGCCTCATCGAAATGGAAATTCACCGTCGATCACTATCACATCGCATAAAAGCAACTTCATAATAAACGGCTTTACTGAGCCGGCTACAAGAAAACGGGACGGATTATCATATCCGTCCTTTTTCTTATTCAATAAAGTTACCAATCTTTTCCCCCATCTTCACTTCACGGGGGACGGATTTGCTGCCCAAAAATTGAAACTTGTCTTTTTCAAATAATAGAATGACTGTGGATCCGAAGGTGAAATAAGCGACCTCTTCCCCCTGTCTCCATATGTCACTTTCGTTTACATACTCGACGCTGTTTACAAACATGGCACCTACCTTGACGACGGCTACTTTGCCCTGCCTGTGCTGCAGCTCGGTGATTTCACGGTAATTTTTAGCGAGAACGGCTTTTCCGTATAGAAGCCCCGAATCATTGACCGGATAGGAATGTCTCCCGAGTGACCATCTGTTCAGCACAGTTCCGTCAACCGGACTGTGAATGCGGTGATAATTCGAGGGGCTTAAATAAAAGACGCCGAACCGTCCCCCTATATAGGATGAAGCTTTATCGTCCGCACCTAACATCTCAAGAACAGAATAGGCCTTGCCTTTTACCATGATCTCAAGCTCATCAGATATCGGACCGGTTTCTGCCAGGAGTCCGTCAACCGGGCTGACAGCATCATTTTCACCAAATTGGATGATCCTTGCATCCCCTTTAAGCTGTCGGATAAAGAAATCATGAAGTGTTGGATACTCCCCGATTTCATCCTGAAGTTCGTCAGTATCGATTTTGTATGTACGTATGAACCCGGGAATAAAAGGCTTGCTCAGACGTGACTGCACGAACTTTCTCAAGACAAAAGACGACCACTTTTTATTAGTCAATTCAATACATAATCGATAGATTGATTGTTTCACGATGGCTCCTTTCAGTTTACAAAACGATACGTATAGCAATTTACTAAGTATATAATAAATTATCATTATATACTATATGGTGAGGAATATTCTTTAATGGATATCATTTTCTTACATGCAAGTGCATATGGATTTTTAATAACATAATAAAAAGGGGTGACTGCCTGTTGCTGCTCTCCGATGTCGTTGACCAGACCGTAAGAAAACTGAAATCACAAACTGCAAATCTAGTAACATTAACCAACCTGTCCCTCGGAGGATTCAGTATCATCGCGACTATTCACCACCAACTGAATTTAAGTCTGATGCTCATTTTCATTGCTGCGTTAACCGACCGTCTTGACGGGATGACCGCAAGAAGACTGAATATCGAATCCGAGCTTGGGAAGCAGCTTGATTCGATGAGTGACATCATTTCATTTGGCGCTGCTCCTGCATTGCTGATTTATACTGCTGTATTGAATGAATTTTCGTTTCCAGGCATGTTTTTCACGATCTTTTATATCGGATGCGGCGCTTTCCGGCTTGCCCGTTTCAATATCACGGAAAATACCGGATATTTCACCGGACTGCCGATCACTGCTGCAGGATGCCTGTTAACACTCAGTTATTTAGCCATACCAGTCATACCTGATGTATTGGTCTTATTCATTACGATTATTCTATCTTTGCTGATGATCAGTTCGTTTACGCTTAAAAAAGTGTAAAAAAAGGCCCAGCGAATCGCGGGGCCTTCTTTATTGTTTAGATTCTACTAACATTGTGTGTAGTACCACCAGCCGCCAAAGAGGAAGAGCAGTACGAGCAGGATGACTGCGAGTGCCAGGAAGAACCCCCCACCGCCGTAATACGGAGGGCAATAATAAGGATAACCGGGATAACCATATGGCATGAGATTACCTCCTTACATACTTACTGTGATTATTATATGAGTCCAAGACCACTCCGGTATGGGCAAATACCCTCATAATTTGGCCGACAGCCTGTATACTTTTCAGGGACGTGCAAGGTGGCGCTTTCTGTTTCATATGCTTCTATATAAGTCCTTCATGGAGGTGTAAATATGTCTGGCGTTCTAACAGCACTGGGGTATTTTTTCAAGGAACTGATATTTCTCGTTTCTTATGTAAAAAACAATGCATTTCCTCAGCCCTTATCTTCAGCGGATGAAAAGAAGTATTTGCGCAAGATGGCTGAAGGAGATGACCACGCACGAAACATGCTGATCGAGCATAATTTACGTTTGGTCGCACATATCGTCAAAAAATTCGAAAATACAGGCGAAGACCCAGAAGATTTAATTTCCATTGGGACCATTGGTTTGATTAAGGCAATCGAAAGTTACTCTGAAGGGAAAGGTACTAAGCTCGCAACCTATGCAGCGAGGTGTATCGAAAATGAAATCCTCATGCATCTTCGGGCGCTTAAGAAAACAAAAAAAGACGTTTCCTTGCATGATCCGATAGGACAGGATAAAGAAGGAAACGAAATAAGCCTGATCGATATTTTAAAATCAGAGACAGATGATGTGATTGATACCATTCAATTAAGCATGGAACTTGAGAAAGTGCGTAAATATATCTGTGTGCTGGATGAACGGGAGAAGGAAGTCATCGTCGGCCGCTTCGGTTTGGACTTGAAAGAAGAAAAGACCCAAAGGGAAATTGCAAAGGAATTGGGCATTTCGAGAAGCTATGTTTCACGGATTGAGAAGCGTGCACTAATGAAGATGTTCCACGAATTTTACAGGGAAGAGAAAGAAAAGAGGGGAAAATGAAAAATCGCACGGAGGTATCCGTGCGATTTTTCTATTCAGATTTTCAGATTTACCGACTGATCTACTTATGGACCAGCCGGAATTCCATTTAATTTTGTTTATGGCTTAATGTTCACTAGCAGCATGGATTATTTTCTGTTGGACAGCAGCTTTCTTCGTTGTGGTCAGTTTCCACTTCTTTGATTTCTATGCTGCAGCAGTGCTTGGATTCTTTACCTTTTTTCCCCAAAAAGATTTTCACAAAATTCATTTTCACCCAACTCCTTTATTCGATTTAAATCAAATATTTTTGATTTATTGTTTATATCAAATTTATTTGATTTATAACAATAGTATATTAGCGATTTTTTAAATGCAACTATTAAATCAAAAAAAATTGTTTTAGTCACTTTTGTAATTCGTCCAACATAAAGTAATGTGAATACATCAAAAAATATTGATTAATTCCTTGACACATGAAAATATTGGATATAAGATGAGGATATCAAGAAGAATTGATTAGAAATGAGGTTCCAGCAATGAAGAAGGAAATACCATTACAAGACATATCCAAACTAAAGATGTTTGAAACGTACGAAGCAAAATTTAAAGCGATCGCGGATCAAAAAAGACTTCAGATCATGAACATCTTGACCGAAAAAGGAGAAATGTGTGTTTGTGACCTGGCTCCGCTTATGGACATGGCCCAGTCGAAACTTTCCTATCATCTTAAAATTCTACTCGATGCAAATATCCTCACCAAAGAAACCAGAGGTACATGGAGTTACTACTCTTTGAACCAAAGCGAGATTAATCATCTCTTATCCGCTGAGCTATGTTGTCTGTTCAGGCCGACATGCTAATTTTTCTGATTTATATCAATTTTTTCTGATTTATATCAATTTTTTTGATTAATACATCAACTTATTTTGATTAATTTAATTGAAAGGGGAAAATTAAGATGTGGGGAGAAACACTAAGAAGCTTTTTTGAGATTGCGCTTGAATTAACGGTTTTGTTTGTATTCATTTCATTTGCCATCAGTGCATTGCAAGGATTCATCCCTTATGAAAAAATCGAGAAGCTGATATCTGGCAGGAATAAAGCATGGGGCGCAGCTGCTGCCATCGTCTTTGCTTTCATTACTCCATTTTGCTCCTGTTCCACCATTCCTGTGGTTGTGAATATGCTGAAAAAGAAAATGCCTTTTGGAATTGTCATGATCTTTTTATTCGCTTCCCCCGTATTGGATCCAACCATCCTCACCATCATGGGAGTGGTTCTCGGATGGAAAGTGACACTGATTTATACAGTGGTCACTGTCTTCCTCTCTATCACCGTTGGAATTATTTTAGAAGCATTAGGATTTGAGAAATACGTCAAAAATGTCATGATGTCAGGCTACAGTGAGGAGGAAAAGAAATTTTCCTTGAAGGGAGCAATGAAAGAAACCCTTCAATTAATGAGAAGTGTATATCCTTATCTTATCCTCGGGGCTGCAGTAGGTGCACTCATCCATGGCCTGGTCCCTACAGAATGGATATCTGGTTTCTTTGGAAGAGATCATTGGTGGTTGATCCCGATCGCAGCCATTATCGGAGTTCCATTGTATATACGGCTATCCAGCATGATTCCCATATCACAGATTTTGATCTTGAAAGGAATGGCCCTGGGGCCGGTGATGGCAATGATGATCAGTTCAGCAGGAGCAAGCCTTCCTGAAGTGGTCCTGCTCAAATCCATATTTAAGAAGGAGCTGGTTTTCATCTTTGTGCTATCGGTAATCTCGATGTCAACCGTCTCCGGATTCATCTTTTATTTAGTCTAATGAACAGTAAAGGCAGCTGCGCAAAAAAGCAGCTGCCTTTTAATTTATTTAGATTATTGTTTCGCAGTGTTGATAACGCAAGGCTTTTATACGCCCGTTTCAGCAAAACGGCTGATTCTTTCACCGATTTCATCACGTACACGCTGGAAGAATGCCCATTTCTCTTCTTCGGTTCCTTCTGCTTTCGCCGGATCATCAAATCCCCAGTGTTCCCTTTTAACATGCGGCGGTGTCATTGGACACTTGTCTGCTGCGTCCCCGCATAGAGTAACAACTAAATCTGCATTATTTAAAATTTCCGGGTCGATGATATCGGATGTTTGATCTGTGATATCGATATCCGCCTCTTTCATCGCCTTTACTGCGTTAGGATTCAAGCCGTGCGCCTCGATGCCGGCACTGTATACGTTCCACTCTTCACCTAAATGCTTTTTTGCCCAGCCTTCAGCCATTTGGCTTCTGCATGAATTGCCTGTACATAGGAAATAGATGGTTTTCTTTGACATGTTGAATCTCTCCTTCGATATTTATTAGATGATTAATAACCATATATAAAGCCCGACCAATGTAATGAACAGGGTTGGGATGGTCAAGATGATTCCGGTTTTAAAATACGTCCCCCAGGAGATCTTTACTCCTTTTAATGAAAGAACGTGGAGCCATAATAATGTAGCGAGTGAACCGATTGGCGTTATCTTCGGTCCGAGATCGGATCCGATGACATTCGCATAGATGAGCGCTTCGCGGACAACCCCGGCAGTATCGGTATCCGCAATTGCAAGGGCATCAATCATGACGGTCGGCATATTGTTCATAACGGACGAAAGAATTGCCGCGATGAACCCCATTCCGACTGTAGCACCGAATAAACCTTGGTCAGCCGTCATCTGGATGACATCCGCCAGCACATTGGTAAGCCCTACATTACGAAGCCCATACACGACGACGTACATTCCAATCGAGAAGAACACGATAGCCCACGGAGCCCCTTTAATGACGGTTTTCGTATTGACAGCAGCACTCCTTCTCGCCATTGCCAAGAAGAAAATAGCGACAATCCCTGCAATGATGGACACCGGAAGACCGATGAATTCACTTGCAAAGTAGCCAATCAATAAAACGCCCAGAACAACCCAGGAAAGGCGGAACATTTTCTTGTCACGGATCGCTTCAACCGGTTTTTTCAGCTGGGAAACATCGTAGTTTTTTGGAATGCTTTTTCGGAAAAATAGATAAAGAACCAGGATACTTGCCCCTAAGGAAAAGAAGTTCGGAACAATCATCCGGGAAGCAAACTCTACAAAACCGATGCCGAAAAAGTCAGCGGAAACGATGTTCACCAGATTACTGACGACCAGCGGAAGGGATGTCGTATCAGCAATGAAGCCGCTGGCAATGATGAACGGAAATACGAGTTTCTCACTGAAGTTCAGGTTACGTACCATGGCTAATACGATTGGTGTCAGGATAAGAGCTGCTCCATCGTTTGCAAAGAGAGCTGCCACAACCGCTCCCAACAGTGAAACGTAGACGAACATTCGCACGCCGTTCCCTTTCGCTGCCTTTGCCATATGCAGGGCAGCCCATTCAAAAAATCCAATTTCATCAAGTATGAGTGAAATGATAATGATTGCAATAAATGCCAGTGTCGCATTCCAAACGATTGATGTGACGTCCACCACATCATTGAAATCGACGACCCCTGCAATCAGCGCCAATACGGCTCCGCCGCAAGCGGACCATCCGATGGAAAGCCCTTTTGGCTGCCAGATGACGAGGACGAGGGTGATGAGAGAAATCACTGATGCTAAAATGATCATAATTGTATTTTACCTCCTATTATTCACAAGAAATGCGTAAGCCCTGCTCTTCCAATTCCTTCAATTTGAAGTCTTGGTTTGGAAGGTGATTGAGAAGGCTTTGGATCAAGGGGAAGAATTCGCTCTCCCGATTCAGGGAGTAGATAATCCACTGACCCCTGCGTTTTTCTTTTACAATCCCCACGTCCTTTAGTTTCCGTACGTGTTGACTTATGGCAGGTTGACTGGCCTTAAATATCTCCACGAATTCACATACGCAGCAGTCATTGGTATCGAGTATCTTCACCATCGTCAATCGGGTTTTATCTCCTAATAATTTTAGTACTCCTGCGGTTTTATCGATTTCAACAGAGGATTCTTTCATCAGCTTACCTCCAGACTATCTTAAGTATCAGTATATTATTATATGCTTATATAATATTTCACTTATATATGGATTACAAGTATTTTTTAGTTGAATTTTCATTTTAAATTTTAGTAAAATTTATGAAAACTTCTAATAGAGAGTGTGGATATCTATTGAAAAGATTATTCATTGAGGAAATGAAACCTGAAGACTGGGCAGTCGTAAGAGAGATTTATTTAGAAGGTATAGCTACTGGGAATGCAACATTTCAAAAAGAAGCCCCCTCTTGGGAACAATGGCACAAGGGTCACGCCAATGAGGGCAGGATTGTGGCACGTACAGCCGATTGTTTACTGGGCTGGGCTGCATTGAGCCCGGTTTCCAGCAGATGTGTTTATAACGGGGTGGCTGAAGTAAGTGTCTATGTTTCGACTCAACATCAGGGTAAAGGAACAGGCAGCCTCCTACTTGATGCTCTGATAAAAGTCAGTGAATCTAATGGGTATTGGACCCTGCAAGCTGGAATATTCCCTGAAAATGTATCAAGTATCAAATTGCATGAAAAGCATGGATTCCGCGTTGTAGGCCGACGTGAAAAAATTGGTAAGATGGGCGGTATTTGGAGGGATACTCTTTTGTTAGAAAGGAGAAGCAAAACGGTAGGTGTCAGTTAGCTATGAGTTTAAAAAAGCGATCCGTGTAAGAATCGCTTTTTTAACTATCTATTCAATGCTGTCATCTAATCTACGCTTACCTCAGCAGCAATGATCATCCCGATCACAGACGTCAAGACAAGACCCATTATCATGGAAAACATTATAATCACTCCTTTTTTGAGTCAGGAATCAACGTTCCTTCTTACTATTAATGTATCACTTTCAACCACCGATTCACCGGTCAAACGTGAACAACTTTTAACTAATGCATGACAGAATTGTGACCGGCTCCAGTCGCCTTGAAGGAGTTGCGATGCAAAAAGGGATGCCCGTTTAAAGTGGCATCCCTTTTTTGATCATCTGTCGTTTCTTTTCATTTTTTTATGAAAGACAGCTGTCCAGACTAAAATATTCAGAAACAATTCTTCCACCCTCTTTCGTATATCTAGGCAGAATCCTTCTCTACCCATAGCGCATTTCTTCTCTTCTCCTGAATGTTCATCATATTTCATTCTCCTCTCCTTATTTGCTTTCAATCCCGAGCATTAATAGATGTGTGTTGTAAATTGCTGCTTTGTTTTTGTTTGTTCGTAATGCTTCATCACGTTGCAGTTATGTTCTGCTTCCTCGAACGATTCTTGTTTCTTTTTAAACGTAACCGTCATGAATAAAAGATTCAGTGTCATACTTATCACCCCTTTCAAAGCCTTTTTCAGGCAGTAAAAAACCGCACAGAGCTTCCTTTCCCCGCACGGCACAAAAAAGCCGCAGGAAAGTGCATTCTCCCCGCGGCTTCATTTAAATTATAATCAGAATTAAATGAAATTCATCCCACAAGCGGTCGAATGGTTTAAACGATATTCTGTTGTTTTAAATTTCTTTACAGCAATGATCATTTCCTTCGACCTCCTTTAGTGTTTTTTTCTTACATTGGTTAGTATATCCAATTCTCCATGAATTGTAAACATTTTCTTTTCAACAAATTTCGATTGATGCAGCATGCTCTATCATACTATTCCCTTACTTCATATGCGAGGCGGCAGATGCTCTATTTTTAATAAGAATGGGTGATACAAAAAAATGAACCCTTAGAAGGGTCCATTTTTATGTCCAGCACCATCGCTTTACCAATCGAGACGTTCAGTCCGCCCAATGAAGTCAAAGAACGACTTCACAAGACGGCCCTCCAACGCTTGTCGGTGCTAAACAAAGCGCTTCCGCTTTTCTTATTCATCCACAGACTGCAGATCTTTTTTATATTTTATCGCTTTGGCAAAGAAGATAAGTGACAGTCCAAGTAATACGATGGTGCCTGACATCAGGGTCATCGTTTTGATTTCCGTCACGGTTTCTGAGGGAATCACCACACCGAGATACATGAATACACTCAGTGCGAGCAGTGTGAATCCATACCGCTTGAAGTCATTCATTTTATCTTGCAGTTTCTTCTTATTTAGTGTGTGCTTCATTTCGCAATCACCTACTTTTGAACTAGTAATCTCTCATTCTATGGTAACATATGCAGACAGACAGCCTGCCATGTAATTGATACCAGTTCTTCCAATGGGGATTTAGCGCGATAAAGCTCTTTCAAGATCTTCAATCAGGTCTTCTGCATCCTCTAAGCCAACCGAGATTCTTACAAGCCCGTCGGTAATTCCCAGCTCGTTGCGGCGCTCCTTAGGGATGGAGGCATGTGTCATGCGGGCCGGAACGGAAATCAAGCTTTCCACCGCTCCCAGGCTTTCAGCCAAGGTGAAATATTTAGTATTGGTCAATAGACGGTCGGCATTTTCTTCACTTCCCACATCGAAAGATACCATTCCGCCAAAGCCTGAAGCCTGCTTTTTCGCGATATCATGATGCGGATGGGTTTCAAGACCAGGATAATAAACCTTTGAAACCTTCGGATGCTGTGTAAGGTACTCAACGATTTTCTTCGTATTTTCTTCATGTTCTTCCATTCTGAGTCCGAGCGTTTTGATCCCTCTGATGAGGAGCCATGAATCCTGCGGCCCCAATACGCCGCCTGTGGAGTTCTGGACAAAGAACAGGTCTTCTGCGAGTTCTTCAGAATTTACGACGACAAGCCCTGCGACTACATCACTGTGACCTCCGATGTATTTGGTCGCACTGTGGAGTACAATATCAGCTCCGAGGCTTAACGGGTTCTGCCAATATGGTGTACTGAACGTATTATCAACAATCGTCAATAGGTTATGTTCCTTCGCAAGGTTGGCAGCCGCTTCAATGTCGGTTATTTTCAATAGAGGGTTTGTAGGAGTTTCAATATAAACCGCCTTTGTATTGTGCTGGATTGCCTTCTCGATATTTTTGAGATCACTTGAATCGACGAATGTTGACTCGATGCCAAGGCGG
Source organism: [Bacillus] enclensis (assembly GCF_001456935.1). Taxonomy (GTDB): domain Bacteria; phylum Bacillota; class Bacilli; order Bacillales; family Bacillaceae_B; genus Rossellomorea; species Rossellomorea enclensis. Next base: position 1,177,125 of record NZ_KQ758482.1, read on the forward strand.
TTCAGCACTTTCGTCATGACCCTATATGTTCCGCCGTACACATCATCTGTCAGCACGACATGATCTCCGCTGTCAAACATCATCATCACGGCCGTTATGGCAGCCATACCAGAACCGAATGCAAACCCTCTCTTCCCGCCTTCGAGATCCTTGATGAGTTCTTCGAGGGCATGCCTTGTCGGGTTGCCGGAACGGGAGTATTCAAAACCTTTATGTTTACCCACTTCATCCTGCTTGTAGGTGCTTACTTGATAAATCGGTGTGGAAACGGCCCCTGTCTGCGGATCGAGTCCAACTCCACCATGAATCAGCTGTGTTTTCTTTTTCATGATCAGATTCCTCCTTCATATATTTTCTTGCTTAAGTAGCGTTCACTTGAGTCCGGGAAGATCGTTAAGATATGGCTTCCTGGCTTTGCACTTTCTGCTTCAATCAGAGCCGCGTGAAGTGCTGCACCCGAGGAACTTCCTGCCAGAAGGCCTTCCCGTTCTGCCAATTCCTTCACCCTTCTGAATGCGTCCTCATCTGTGACTGTATGGATCCCGTCAAAGTATGAAGCATCCATATAAGCCGGAAGGAATTCCATTCCGATCCCTTCGGTTTTATGCGGTCCGGAGGTTCCACCATTCAGAATCGATCCTTCGGGTTCCACAATGACCGTCCTGATTTCCGGGTTCATTTCCTTTAAGTACCGTGAAGTCCCCATGAATGTCCCGCCCGTGCCGGCACCGGCAACAAAATGATCGATCTTGCCGTCCATCTGTTTCCAGACTTCCGGCCCCAATGTTTTATAATAGGTGGCAGGGTTGGCTTCATTTTCAAATTGACCTGGATAGTAGGAGTTCTCGATTTCTTTCGTAAGTTCCTTCGCTTTATGAATGGCACCTTTCATACCCAGTTCAGTCGGTGTATGGATGATTTTCGCTCCCAGTGCTTTCATCAGCTCCTGCTTTTCGATGCTAAATTTTTCAGGGATGCAAAAAACCACTTTGTATCCGGAATTCACAGCCGCAAGCGCCAGCCCGATTCCTGTATTCCCTGCTGTCGGCTCAATGAAGGTGCCTCCAGGCTTGATTTTCCCTGATTGCTCCGCTTCCCTTAGTAATTCCAGCCCCAGACGGTCCTTGATACTGCCGCCCGGATTGAAGAATTCCAATTTGGCAAATAGACGGACACCGTCCTTTAAAGAAAAATGTGTAAGCTCCATAATAGGGGTATTTCCTATCAGCTCGTGAACACCATTGTACACATCCATTCCTATCCCCCCTTTATTCGAAATGAAAAAAGCCGACCTGTGCAGCCGATGCTTCCAATTCTTCCATAACACACAGCAGTATTACGGCTGCTGTCTGAAGAAGAAAGAGAAAGTGGGGTGCCCGGGTCAGCTTTTTTCTCTATGTTTATATGGATTCCACTATGTTCATTACCATCTTGGCAGAGTGCAGGGCTGCTTTCTCCAGGTACTGCTCGAAGGAGACGTCTGATTCCTTCCCTGCAATGTCTGATAAAGACCTGATGATCACGAACGGGACCCCGAATTGATGGGCTACCTGCGCGATCGCAGCTGCTTCCATTTCAACGGCCTGAAGGCCTGTGAATTTATCACGGATCGCTTCAACGCGTGCAGGATCATTCATGAATGAGTCACCTGTTGCGATCAAGCCCGATACGACCTGGGCATCGCCCAGTTCACGCACACTTTCCACTGCGGCTTTCTTCAGCTTTTCATCAGCAGTGAATGCAGCCGGCAGCTGTGGAACCTGCCCGTATTCGTATCCGAACGCAGTAACATCTACATCGTGATGGCGAACTTCTGTGGAAATGACGACATCACCCACATTCAGTGAAGGATCGAATCCTCCAGCTGACCCGGTATTGATGATGGCGTCCGGTTTAAAGTGTTGCAGCAATACAGCCGTGGACATTGCGGCGTTTACCTTTCCGATTCCTGAACGGAGAAGGATTACTTCTTTCCCTTTCATGGTTCCGCTTGTATATTCACACCCGGCAATCGTTTCGGTTTGCGGATTTGTAATGTTTTCTCTAAGTAAAGCTACTTCTTCTTCCATTGCTCCAATGATGGCGATTCTCACATTAAAACCTCTTTCTATTGTTTAGTCGCCTCCATGATCCAGACAAAGTTGTTAATCTGCCGGAAATGAACGGAAAACCCCTCTGAAGTCAATAAACTTTCCAGGACATCGAGCGTTGTATAATATTCCCGTTTCAAATCTTCTGCAAGATTCAGAAAGCCTTTATCCAAAGCTTGATCTATGGCGGCCTGATAGTGCTGCTTCGTTTCAAACATCGTATCAGCAAATACTATTTTACCACCTTGTGCAAGCAAGTTTCCATAAATGCTAAAGGCTTTTCCTTTTTCTTCGTCGGTCAAATGATGAAAAGCATATGTGCTGACAATCGTGTCCGCCCCTTCATCCAGTTTGAATTCCAGGAAATCCCCGTCTAAAAACGGGACTCTCTCCCCGAGCTTCTGCTGCCCGATCAGTCTCATCTCCGGGGAAGGTTCAAACGGAATCACGTTCAAGCCCGCTTCAGCCAGCTTTTCTGTCAGATTTCCTGTACCTGGCCCGAATTCGACTACCGTGCCTTGTGATAGAGATACGACTTCCTCGAGAATTTCCTCATATTTTTCAAAGACTGCCTTGTACTCGGCATCTTTCCCTGCGACCGCATCATCGTATGAATCCGCCCAGTCTCCGAACAGATCCAAGAATTCTCTTCCCATCCTAAGCACCCCAGTTTTAAATAAAGTTTATAATTCCTATCAATATACTATGAATTATTTTTAAAACTGTTATTAAATTATCATATACCTATGACAATTTCAACAATTATAAATTGTAAAAATAGCGATTGCACTCTAAAATGGGAGTGGAACAGTTTGAAAATGACGTGATACAGGAGGAATACCCATGAATATTTCATTCGATTTAATTCAAGATAAAGTGGAGTTCTTCGAAGCCGATCGATTACAGATCCTCGAGAAAAAAATAGAAGAACAAATCGAACACAACAAAGCGATCATGCTCGGCGTACATTCCGTTCAGCATCAAGTCGCGATTGATGATAATGGAAGAAGATACTACACAGCCGCCGTCCATTTCAAGGTGAATAAATAAAAAAAGCGGAGGGGCTTTGCTCAGAGGCTTATGACATGTGCCTCTAAGCCCGCAACTGGACAATCGAAAAGCGGAGGCGGCTTGATCAGGAGCGACAAGCATAAGATGAACTTACCGGAAAGGCGCACTTTGCGTTTTTGGTAAGTTTATCTTATGACCTCGAGCTCCTAGCCTCCTCAGCTGGACAATAAGAAAAGCGAAGGCGGCTCGCTTAGAGACGACAAGCATATGACGAGAGCCCCGGAAAGGCGTTTTTTGCCTTTTGGGGGCTCTTGGCTTATGACCTCGAGTCTCTAGCCGCCGCAGCTGGACAGAAAAAAGCTCCGGGCATTACTCCCCGGAGCTTTCTTCTGCTTAATCTTTATCGTTTTCTTTCAGTTCTTCAACTTTTGTCGGCTGCCATCCTTGTCCGTCTACCCACTGCAGGTATACGCGATAAGCCGTGGCACCGCCCTTTTCAGTCACGGTACCGATGGATTTTTGCGGTCCGCCGTTACCTTCGATGAACCATACCGTCATGTTGTCCTGAGGAATGCCGGTTGCATAGGATAGAGCTTTCTCTTTTTCCTGCCAATCGACACTGCCCGTCTCGTATGAAGACACATGATCCCCTGACTGCTCAGTTCCGACAGGCTCCCAATCAGGATGCACAATCGTTTTTGACACATTTGGTTCGGTGCCTTCTTCTACCTGAGCATTACTGTCGTCAAGGGCAACAGATTTCTTCTCCCCTGATGCCTCTTCTTTCTCTTCTTCTTCTTTGTCTTTATCTTCTTCTTTATTTTTATCTTTTTCTTTATCATCTTCTGTTTCGGTTGATTCCTCATTCATGGAAACTGAGTCGTCATCATTTTTTTGACCCGTTTTTTTCTCTTTATTATCTTTGTCTGCACTGTTTTCAGTGGTGTTTTCGCCGCTGTTTTCAACACTTGTCGATGCCTTATCTTTATCTGAATCGTTACCTGTCAGAATCGTCGCGCCTACAACGACGATCAAGAGGACAACAACAGCGATTGCTATGTTTAAGACTGTATTGGTTTTATTTTTAGAGCGTCGGTCTAACCGAGAATTATATTTCGCCATAAGACTCCCTCCTATTATCCTAAACATTTTAACATGATAGAGTCTGAAGAATAAAGCGAAACATATACCATCTTAAGTACCATTTTCTAAGTTCCGGCGATAAATGACCTCTTAGGAACGGGAAGTTTTACTCATTCTCGGAGTTTATGGACAGCATCCACACTGTCTTTGAAAATCGGGTAGATGCCGCCTTCATCGATGTGAACATCCATATTGACAGCGACGAGCGCATATTTTGGATTTTCAAATGGAAAGTAACCTGCAAACCATTTATTATACAATTCCCTGCCTTCACTCTCTTTCCCTGTCTGGGCCGTTCCGGTTTTGCCGGCAATCGGGTAAAGGGCGGTGTCCAGGTAAGGGGCGGTGCCTTCCGGCGAATTGACGACCCCACGCAAATACTGCTGAAGCTTCATGGCCGTAAATGGAGTGATCTTCTCTCCTTCCATCTTCTTTCGTGGAAAAGAAAACATGCTTGTCCCGTTTTGATAATCGATGGACGTCGCTGCATTGACCATATACTTTTCTCCTCCCCTTGCGATGGTTGCCATCATATTGGCGAGTCCGAGCGGAGTCACCCTTACTTCCCGCTGCCCGATTCCGGTTTGAGCGATGTAATTCAGATCTTTGCGCTCATCATCTGAGACAAAGACCCTTCCTTTGCTTACCGGCAGCTGTGAGAATTCCTCATAATGGAACACATTCCCTTTCCAAGCGATGTCCCCCAATAGACCGAGCTTTCCTGCGTATTCTTCAAGGGAGTACGGGTCTTTTACCACAAGTTCTTTGGCAAGGTCGGCGAAAGTCCTGTTGCAGCTGACAGCGATGCTCGACTTAATATTAATCATGCCGTGCGGCTTTTCAGCAGGGGCTCCATAGATACCTTCATCACAGTTGAACATCCTGGATTCATCGACAATCCCTTCATCCATCGCAGCCGCAGCCACGACAGTCTTAAAAACGGAACCCGGCGCCAGTGCTTTCAGCATGTAATTATCCGCTCCCCCGCTGAAGGGGTCACTGCTTTTCATAGTCGGACGTGAAACATCCGCAAGTATCTGACTATTTTCTATATCCAGCAGGAGCAGGCCGCCTTTTTCAATTTTGTACCGATCTGCCACCTCTTCCAATGCTTGCTGAATGTCCATGTCGATGGTCGTTTTGACATTGAGGGGATAAAACGGATTGGCAGGAGCCAGATACTTCACATCTGCCCCGAATAAAGGTCCCCCGTTTGCATCAACGTGATAGATCAATTTTGACTGTTCTTCTGAAATCAGCCATTCATCAAAGATTTCCTGCATGCCTGTCACACCTATCTTCTGGTGTATCCCTTTCACTCTATCAGGATAACGTTCATGAAACTCCTCAGTGTTTTCACCCGTTATGCCAATCAGCTGAGATGCAGGGATCGTTCCGCTCTTGAATTTCCTCGTAACGGCAAATACACCTTGTATCTTCAGCCCGTTGATTTCATTCATCTGTTCTTCAGAAAGCTGAAACGCCTCTTTCCCACCGAATACAATCGGTCCTTTAGCTTGTTCAATTTTGGTTTCAATGATTTCAGGAGTCACGTGGATGATACGCGCCACTTCCTCAACCGGCCAATCCATCCTTTTCAAAAATGGAAATAAGACCAGCACGTTTTTCTCCTGGAACGTAAGCGGCTTCCCATTGCGGTCAAGAAACTGCCCTCTGCCTTCATCTATGACGAGCTGCTGCGTGCGCTGGGCCACACTCTCTTCAATCAGATTGATTTTGTGCTTGGAGAACGACTCTGTCTGGAATAACTGGAGCTGCATCAATCTGGCAGACAGCAGTATAATCCCTAGAAGCAGCATGATGCTGAGCCATCTGATCCGTTTTCGTATCATCCGTCTTCACCTCGTCTACATTGTTGACGAGATTTTAAAGTTCTAACCGTTGCGTGTAAGTATGGGACCTACTAGAATCCGGGAGTCCGATAGGAAGGATTTGGGATGGTGTGGGGACCTAAGTGTAGGAACCTAAATTAGAATAATTATTATAAGATCATAAATCAGGATTTGGGATCGTATTTTCTGATTTAGGATTGTATTTTTTGATGTAGGACTGTATTTTGTGAATCAGGATCGTATTCTCCGAATTAGGATCATATTTGCTCTTCCTAATAGATTTATCACCTTGCAAAGGATGGATAAAGAGACGAAAAACTTACAAACCGTGAAAATATGCACCAACTTGTATAGATTCCTTTAATATTGCTTCTATTTCCAGCATTTTTCGAATGATGCAGCTGATTTATCCACTAAGAGTTTCATTACAACAAACATTAGATAACTCTGCAAAAAAAAGAAAGAAACCCTGTAAGAGTTTCTTCCTCATTCAAAATCAATCAGCTTACTTCCACAATCTTGACGCTCATTTCCCCGCCAGGAGTCTGAACGGAAACTTTTTCGCCTACTTTGTGGCCAAGAAGGCTTTTCGCGATAGGGGAATCATTGGAGATTTTCCCTTCGAATGGATCTGCTTCCGCACTTCCGACGATTGTGTATGTTTCTTCGTCACCGTCAGGCAATTCAACGAACGTGACTTTCTTACCCAACTGGACTGTATCTGAATTCATGTCATCTTCCTGGATGATCTTGGCGTTCCTGATCATGTTTTCGAGCGTTGAGATACGGCCTTCCACGAATGCCTGCTCGTCTTTCGCTGCATCATACTCTGAGTTCTCGGAAAGGTCTCCGAAACTTCTGGCGATTTTGATGCGCTCCACTACTTCCTTACGTTTTACCGTTTTAAGATTTTCTAATTCTTTCTCTAATTTTTCTTTACCCTCTAATGTCATCGGGTATACTTTTTCTGTACTCATGACCCTCTTCACTCCTTAACTGTCTTAAAGCTTCCCAGGCTTTAGTATGTAGTGCTTCATGATGTCTTGAAAATGTAAAGGCAGGGAATGAAGGGACTGGTACTTCACCTTCATTCCCCGGCACCTTTACATTTTGGGAATTAAACCTATATATGTTTATCTATGTTATCGTATTACAAAAATGACTTTTGTTCAAGAATTGTTTGAATTTTTGTTACCATTAAATCGATTGCCACGTGATTATGACCGCCCTCAGGGATGATGACATCTGCATAACGTTTAGTCGGTTCGATGAATTGGTTATGCATCGGGCGCACCACCGTGATGTATTGATCGATCACTGAATCGATTGAACGGCCTCTTTCTTTAATGTCTCGCAGCATCCTTCTGATGATGCGGAGATCGGCATCCGTATCGACATAAAGCTTGATATCCATTAAGTTGCGCAATCTTTCATCTTCTAATACTAAAATTCCTTCTAAAATGATGACATCCTTCGATACAACCGTTATGGTCTCATCTGACCTGGTGTGCATTTTATAGTCATACACCGGCTTCTCGACGGTCTGGTGGTTGAGAAGTTCATTTAAATGCTCAATAAGAAGATCATTATCGAATGCAAGGGGATGATCATAATTGGTCTTCAACCGCTCTTCGAAAGGCAGGTGGGATTGATCTTTATAATAATAATCCTGTTGCAGCATTAAAATCGAGTGTCCCTGGAACTGCTCATAAATGGCTTTTGTCACACTTGTCTTTCCAGACCCCGAACCTCCTGCCACACCAATAACAACGGGTTTATGTTTCATAATAATTATTTGTTCTCCTTTCGCATCATGTTGTCAGCGTAAACTCTCTGATCAACTTTGAACTTCACAATTTGAAGCGGATGGCGTGCAACGTCCATCTCATTTCCTTTTTCATCCCACATCTGTCCGATCACTTGAGTGAAATTGGAAATCTCAGGCCCGAAAAACTCCACTTCCTGTCCGGATTTAAAATGATTCCTCTGCTGCAGAGTGACGATTCCTGTATCCTCATCGTAATCAAGCACCAGTCCGACGAATTCAAAATTCGTATTCTTTTTATCATGAACTCCGAACATCTGCTCTTTGAACCCAGGGACGCCCTCGAAGAAAGCAGGGGCTGCTTCCCGGTTGGCGCATTTTTCGAGTTCTTCAAGCCATTCTTTCCTGATTTTGAAGTTGTCCGGATCTTTACAGTATTCATCGATGACCTTGCGATAGACGCTCACCACTGTTGCAACATAATGGATCGATTTCATGCGCCCCTCGATTTTAAGACTGTCGATTCCGAGTTCTATCATTCTTGGAATGGATTCAACGAGCTTCAGATCTTTTGGACTCATGGCGAAAGGAGCATCGTTTTCACTGAATAAAGCTTGTTCATCACTGCCTTCAAGCTGATAGAGATCATAATCCCACCGGCAGGATTGACAGCATCCACCCCTGTTTGAATCACGCGCTGTCATATGATTGCTCAATGTACAGCGGCCTGAATAGGCAATGCACATGGCTCCATGGATGAAAGTCTCGATTTCGATATCCACTTTTTCCTTCATCTCACGGATTTCTTCACCACTTGTTTCACGCGCCAATACAACGCGGTCAAGTCCTTCTTCTTTCCAGAACTGCACTGCTTTCCAGTTCGACAAACTTTGCTGGGTGCTTAAATGGACTTCGACTTTCGGGGCCACACGCCTGCAGGTCTCGATGATAAGTGGATCTGCGACGATAATACCTGCAACCCCTGCTTCCTGGAGGCCCATCAAATATTCTTCAAGGCCATCCATATTTTCATTATGAGCGAAGATATTTGTCGTTACATAGATCTTTGCATCATACTTTTTGGCAAACTCCACGCCCTCTTTCATTTCTTCCAATGTGAAATTTCCTGCATTCGAGCGGAGACCGAACTCCTGACCGCCGATATAAACTGCATCCGCGCCATAATGCACGGCAATTTTCAATTTTTCAAGATTACCTGCAGGAGCCAATAACTCCGGTTTCTTCACGATAACACGTTTACCGTCAACAACGTTAGAGATTGGTTCTTTTACAACCATGGTCAACGTAACTCCTCCGTTCTTTCCATCTTTCAAATGTCTGATTAATAGACCGTTTCTTTAAAGAAAAATCCTGTATCCAAGGGACGGTTTTCTGGCTGAAGCTGTTTTGCTTCCTCTAACAGCCCGTCCTTCTGCTCCTCGTAGAGATCTTCATCCTGTACAAACAGATCAATCGCTTTTCTGTACAGTTTTGTGATTTGCACAAGATATTGAGAGGATTTCAATACACCGTCAATCTTGAAAGAATCGACACCCGCTTCTATCATCTCCCCGAGCTCATCTATGATGCACATGTCATTTGGGCTCATGATATGAGTGCCGTTCTCATCTTCGAATATAGGATATTTATTGTGACGTTCCTGATCATGAAGAAACATATTCTTCTGCTGCCTGCGGTTCTCCACTTCCATCACTTTACCTTGATATTCAAAATAGTTGCCGAGGAGGGACCGTTTAGACTGAAACATGCATGTCATGCCATGGACCTGGACCTCGATTTCCACTTCCGCATTTTCCTTGATTTCCACAATGGAATCCATGCTGAGTTCACGGGCAAGCACCGCACGCGCAGCACCTTTTCTCCCCCAGTAATTGCATGTATACCAGTTTGTTGCTGTTGTTTCCGTGTTCCAGTGAAGCTTCATATCGGGTGCCGCAGTTCGTGCTGCCATCAAAACGGCAGGGTCTCCGAAAAGGACTGCATCTGCCCCCGCATCCTTCAAGAATGAAATGTACTCTTCAAGGTCAGCGACCTTATCATTATGGAAAATCGCATTCATCGCGACGTATACCTTCTTGCCCAGGCCGTGGGCGGTATCTAAGGCCGCCTTTACTTCTTCTTGTGTAAATTCCCCTGCAAGGCGCAGCCCATATTTTTGTTCTCCGATAACGAATGCATCAGCCCCTGCATGAGCTAAAGGTTCGATATCTGAAAGGGATGTCGGTGTAACCAACAACTCCGGCTTCTTCACTTTCGTTCACCTCTTTTTTTACTGATGGCAATCCCATCCCCCACCGGCAGGATGGATGTTTCATACTCGTCGTGGCTCATCAGCCACGCATTATATTTCTGAAGTTTCTTCACCATATTCCTGATTCTTTTCTGTTCGACTTCATCTTCCGCTACAAGTCCCTTGAATAAGACATTATCGGAATAAACGATCCCGTTTTCTGAAAGCATCTCTGCATAAAGGTCGAAGAATTTCTGATACTGGCCTTTTGCCGCATCAATGAAAATGGCGTCAAAAGGACCGTTTTTCTCTACTTCAGCCTGCAGTTCAAGAGCATCGCCCAAAAGGGTATGAATGCGGCCTTTATGGCTCGAACGTGCCAGGAAGTCCTGTGCGGTATTGTACCTTTCTTCGTCCCGTTCAATTGTCGTTATTTCCGTTTCCGGAAGGGCTTCGGCCATCCTTAATGCCGAGTATCCGATGGCCGTACCGATTTCCAGGATCCGGGCCGGTTTCTGAATGGACAGTATACCAAGGAGCGCTGCAATACCAACGAGTTCCATGATAGGTACATGGTGTTCTTCAGCATATTGTTCCATTTCCTCCAGGAGGGGAGAACGTTTCGGGGTAATAGATTCTATATAGTTAATAACCTTTTCGTCCATCATATGATTTCACGATCCTCGCCTATTAAACTGCTGTACCTCTCCTGCACAACATGAAAAGAAGAAAGCTTCTCTGAGCTTTCTACTTCAATCATTATCCACAGGAGATAACGCATCTTTATGAAAAATAACTTGTACTATTTTAACACAGGAAGAAGAGGAAAGCGAATGTTTCTTTCCTCTTCTCCCTAAGCCGAACGTTATTCACACCATGCATTGCAGGGAGTGTCACTCGGATTTATTCGTGATATATTTTGCTTTCTTTTCATTGTGTTCTTCAAGTGTTTCTGAATAGTATACAGATCCGTTTGCAGAAGCGAGGAAATAATAATAATTGGTATCCTCAGGCTGCAGGGCAGCTTCAATTGAGGAAAGACCGGCATTCGCAATCGGTCCTGGCGGAAGTCCTTTCACTTTATAGGTGTTATAAGGAGAATCCACTTTCAAATCATCGTAATTTGTACGTGGTTTATGCTCACCAAGTGCATAAAGGACGGTTGGATCGGTTTGCAGCGGCATTTCTTCCTCTATACGGTTATAGAAGACACTTGAAATTTTTCCTCTGTCTGCTTTCTCGGTCGCCTCTTCTTCAATCAGGGAGGCCATTGTTAATAATTGATGCGCCGTATACTCCCTTTCGGTAATGGAGTCCCGATACTGCGCCAGCACTTCATCCGCTTGATCGAGCATTTCCTTTAGTATGTCTTCCAGAGGAGGCTTCTTTTCATAGAAGGAATACGTAGCGGGATAAAGATACCCTTCGAGCGGCCTCTTGATCTCTTTATTATCTATTTCGTCTGTAACCAGGTTCGGATATTCCTTTTTTAGTTGCTCGAGCCATTTCTTATCATTCAATTTCTTCTCGACTTCTTCTTTTTTATACGGAGAATGATCTGCTATGATTTCTGCGATCTGATCCAGTTGAAGTCCTTCAGGTATGGTTATTTTAAATTCAGCTTTCCTCATGACCTTTCCGGTCTTTAAGCTGTTGACGATTTCATTAAGTGTCATCGATGGTGTCAAATCATAGGAACCTGCCTGAAATCCAGACTCATTGTTGAATTTCACATAGTATTTAAAGACTGTCGAATTCTTAACAATGCCTTTTTCTTCAAGGATCTTTCCTATCGAAGTGACTCCCGATCCGATCGGGATCTCCACATTCACTGGTTTTGTATCATCCGGATCTACCGGTTTCAGGGCAGAATTCACGTAAAGGTATCCGCCGACAGCCGTGCCCCCGATTATGATGATCAGCGAAATAAAGATAAGTCCGACGATTTTCCGGATGACTTTAGCCTCTTCCTGTCTTTCCAATAGTTTTTTGGTAAGCGTTTCTATTATTTTATTTTTATCTTTCATTTTTCAATTCCCCCTTTCGAGCAAAAAAGCGGGATATCCGTGATAGTGTTTTCGACATCATCTCCCCTATTATACAATATTTTGCACAAAGTGAAACAGGGACCGGCAAAAAGGATAAAAATTATCCTTTCACCGGTCCCTGTCCACTATAACCTGTCAACAAAGCAGGGGCTATTCGCCTTCTTCTTCATCCAGGAAGGTATTCAGCATTTCTTCGATCATGTCCCACTCTTCTTCAGTTTCGATCGGCTTCAATTCGCCTTCTTCACCTTCATCGCCTGGTACGAAAGCTGAAGCATGAATTTCGATTTCTTCTTCGTCATTTTCGTCTGCTCCAAGCGGGTAATACAGAACATATGACTTGTTGAATTTGTCTGACTCAAATGTGAATAGGACCTCACAAAGCTGTTCATTTCCTTGTTCGTCCACTACTGTAATTTGTTTTTCTCCGTGTTCCATCGAGCATTCACCTCATTATTTTTGACTGTCCAGATATCCTTGCAGGATCATCACTGCAGCCATTTTATCGATTACTTTTTTGCGCTTCTTTCTGCTGACGTCAGCTTCAAGGAGGACTCTCTCAGCAGCCATCGTACTTAAGCGTTCATCCCAGTACTTAACCGGGATGGAAAGTTCGCTTTGTACAAGTTCACCGTAAGCCTGTGATGCCTCGCCGCGCGGTCCGATCGTATTGTTCATGTTTTTAGGCATGCCGACAATGATCGTATCCACTTCGTACTCATCGGCTAATTCCTTGATCCGGTCAATTCGAAAGTTGCCTTCTTCTTCGTTGATCTTCACTGTTTCGATTCCCTGCGCCGTCCAGCCGAGGGCGTCGCTGATCGCAACGCCGACAGTTCTCGAACCAACGTCCAGTCCCATTACACGCATGTATTATCCCTCTTTATGCTGTCTCAAATACGATTTGACTAATTCTTCGATGATTTCATCACGTTCCAGGCGGCGGATGATATTTCTGGCGTCTTGATGTCTAGGGATATACGCAGGATCCCCGGATAATAAGTACCCAACAATTTGATTGATCGGGTTATACCCTTTTTCCTGAAGCGCATCATGAACTTGAAGCAGGACTTCCTTGACATCATGTTCAAATGGCTCGTCGGAAAAATCAAATCGCATCGTTTTGTCAAAAGAACTCATTCTTTGCACCTCTCTTCAGGCTTGTCTTTCAAACAAACGAATTGTTCATCGTTACCTTCATTGTACACCACTTTAATGCAGAGTTAAACGGATTTCACCCATTCTTCTGCAAATTGCAGTGCTTCCTCAAGTTTTTCAGGGTTTTTACCGCCGGCCTGTGCCATATCAGGACGGCCGCCTCCGCCGCCTCCGCATCGGGATGCCACTTCTTTGACCAGCTTGCCGGCGTGGTAACCTTTGTCGACGAGATCTTTCGTCACGCCTGCAATGACATTAACTTTTCCATCCCCTGAAGTACCAAGGACAATGACAGCAGATCCAAGCTTCTGCTTGAGATCATCCATCATCGTACGCAATGTATTGCTGTCCGCGGCGCCGACTTTAGCCGAAAGCACGTTGATGCCATCGATTACTTTCACTTTATCAGTTAAACTTCCTGCTTCTATGTTAGACAACTTCGCAGCCAATGATTCATTTTCTCTTTGAAGATCTTTCATTTCAGCCATCATGCTGTCCACTCGGCTCACGATATCTTTAGGGTTCGCCTTCAGTTTATTTGATGCTTCTTTGAGGAGAGCTACTTGATCGTTCAACAGCCTGTAAGCATTTTCGCCCGTGACGGCTTCAATCCTGCGTGTTCCTGCCCCAATGCCGCTTTCAGACACGATTTTGAACAATCCGATTTCAGATGTGTTAGAAACGTGGCATCCTCCGCATAGTTCAAGGCTGAACTCCCCGATGGATACAACGCGTACAACTTCACCGTATTTTTCACCGAATAAAGCCATCGCACCCATTTCTTTTGCCTCTGCCAGAGATTTAAGATCTGTATTCACAGTCAAGGCTTTCCATACCTGCTCATTCACGATGCTCTCGATTTTTTCCATTTCTTCAACAGTTACTGATCCGAAATGAGAGAAATCAAAGCGAAGGCGGTCAGGTTCCACAAGTGAACCGGCCTGGTTTACGTGCTCACCAAGAACTTCCTTCAATGCCTGGTGCAGAAGATGTGTAGCAGTATGATTCTTCTCCACGTTCTTCCTGGAATTCCGTGAAACTTTTGCTGTTACTTTTTGATCCTTTTTCAAGGTTCCTTCTTCGACGACTGCAGAGTGAAGGTTTTGCCCATTTGGTGCTTTCTTAACGTCGGTTACATATACACGCACACCATCGCCTTCAAGATATCCTTTATCCCCGATCTGTCCGCCGCTTTCAGCGTAGAAAGGAGTCTGATCGAGGATGAACTGGAACTCCTGGCCTTTATCGACTTTCGGCTGGCGTTCTTTATCGACCAGTACCTCAAGGACGACAGCAGTTGCTTCCAGGCTGTCATAACCGACAAATTTGCTTTCTGCCGTGATATCACTGAGGATGCCTCCCTGCACCTGCATGCTCCCGACATCCTGGCGAGCTGCACGCGCTCTTTCACGCTGGCCTTCCATTTCCCGCTCAAAGCCTGCATGATCGACTGAAAGTCCTTCCTCTTCAGCATATTCCTCCGTTAACTCGACAGGGAACCCGTATGTATCATAAAGTCTGAATACATCTTCCCCCGGGATCGTATCGCTTCCAGCTTTCTTCTCTCTTTCCACAATGGAAGAAAGAATCGCAAGACCTTCATTCAATGTTTCGTGGAAGCGTTCTTCCTCGTTTTTCACCACTTTTTGGATGAATTCCGCTTTTTCTTTTACCTCTGGATAGAAATCGACCATGATTTCTGAAACGACAGGTACCAATTCATACATGAACGGACGATTGATTTCAATCTGTTTTGCAAAGCGGACGGCACGGCGGAGTAAACGTCTTAACACATAGCCGCGGCCTTCATTTGAAGGAAGAGCCCCGTCACCGATTGCAAACGAAACAGTACGGATATGATCGGCAATCACTTTGAAAGCTACATCGATTTCTTCTTTTTGACCGTATGTGCTTCCTGAAATTTTTTCGACCGCCTTCATGATCGGCATGAATAAGTCTGTATCGAAGTTAGTCGGAACTTCCTGAACGACGCATGCCATCCGTTCGAGCCCCATTCCGGTATCGATGTTTTTCTTCGGAAGCGGTGTATATGTTCCATCAGGATTATGATTGAACTGGGAGAACACAAGATTCCATACTTCAAGATAACGATCGTTTTCCCCGCCGGGATACAGCTCGGGATCTTTAGGGTCATCGCCGTATTCCGGACCGCGGTCGTAGAATATCTCTGTATTCGGTCCGCTCGGGCCTTCCCCGATGTCCCAGTAGTTCCCTTCGATGCGAATGATGCGTTCGGCAGAAACACCGACTTTCTTGTTCCAGATTTCAAATGCTTCTTCATCCTCCGGGTGGATGGTGACCGATAATTTTTCAGGATCAAACCCGATCCATTTTTTATCCGTCAGGAACTCCCATGCCCATTCAATCGATTCTACTTTGAAATAGTCGCCTATCGAGAAGTTTCCGAGCATTTCAAAGAATGTATGGTGGCGTGCAGTTTTACCGACATTTTCAATATCATTTGTACGTATTGACTTCTGGGCATTGACAATTCTTGGATTCTGGGGAATGACACGCCCGTCAAAGTATTTCTTTAATGTCGCCACACCGCTGTTGATCCAAAGAAGCGAAGGATCCTCATGCGGAACGAGTGAAGCACTTGGTTCTACACCATGGCCTTTTTCTTTAAAGAAATCTAAAAACATTTGGCGGATTTGTGCGCCGGTTAACTTGTTCATTTTAACTCCTCCTTTAGTTATGCAGGTAAAAAAGAATACAAAAAAGCCCTCATCCCCAAAAACAGGGACGAGAGCTGACTCGCGGTACCACCCTGGTTGTGAATATCATAAAAACGATATTCACCCCTCAAACACCTTAACGCGGTTCAACGGCAGGTTTTTCCTGCACTCCGGATTAGCTTTCAGTCATCCTTCATCTGGAACTTCTTTCAGCCTGGGAAGTTCCTCTCTTATGTGCCTTTGCACTCAGATGGGCTATGACTTACTGGATCCATCGACATTTTCGTCATGTAAACTTTATTGTATATGTTGGATTATAGAAATATTGAAACCTTTTGTCAATGATATCCCTCTAGTTTTTTGCATGGAGGAAATGAGTCCTTCCATGTATGAAGGCCACCTTCAGTACAGCAAGGACCGGGACGGCCACGATCATCCCAAGGATTCCACCCACTTCGCCGCCGATGATCAGGGCACCCATGATGAACAAAGGATGCATATGGAGGCTTTTCCCGACAATCAAAGGTGACAGTATATTCCCCTCAAGGAATTGCAGGACGAGGACCAATATGACCACATAAAGGATCATTTTCAGTGAAATCGTGCTCGCAACGAGTATCGCCGGAACCGCTCCGATGATGGGCCCGAAATAAGGGATGACATTGGTGATACCCATGATGACCCCCAGTATCAAAGGATACTTCATCCCCAAGAACCAAAGAACGGCTGCAGACAGGCCTCCGATGACCAGACAGACAAACAGCTGGCCCCGTATATACCCACCCAGTGACTCATCAACATCCCTTGAAAACCTGAGCGCACTCTCCCTCCATCTGACAGGCGTAAGTTCCCAAAAGAATTTCTTTACTTTTGTTATATCCTTTAAGAGATAAAATGATACAAACGGTACGATCGCAACGATGAGCAGGCTGTTCATCAGTTTCAGAAGAATCGCGATCAGAGCGGCCACAAGCCCGGTAAGCCACGCTTCCATCCCTTCGATCCTGTCATCCAGTTGAGACTGGATGCCGTCCGGCCATGTCGAAGTTTTACTTTGGATATAGTGAAGCCACTTTTGGTATTGAGAAGTAAACATCGGTGCATTTTCCGAAAGATCCTTTAATTGATGGATGATGATGGGGGTTCCTTTATAAAGCGCGTACCCAAGCCCACCGAAAAAAAAGATATAAATGAGCATGATGGCAATGCCTCTGTGGATACCCGCTTTATGAAGTTTTTCCACAAGGGGGTGAAGCAGATAGGCGATGAAGCCCCCGATCGCAAATGGAAGAAGGGAAAGGATCACTATTTCAAGGACCGGATGCCACACGGGTTTGAGTAAAAAAAGAATGTAAAGGAACACGGCACAGACGAGTGCAATGGACAACCTGTAAAGCCATTTCGCATATGTTCTTGTTTCCACTGCCACCCCTCCTTCTTTCCCTTATTGTTAGAATCACGGGGAGGTTTTTATACCACAAAATAAAAAACTGACTCACCTGTAAAGGAGAGTCAGTCAATAAATTTACTTTAAAACATCTTTTTCATTTGTTTGCGAAGCCTTTTCACTTGCTTTCTGTTCATCATATTTGATCGCTGGGAATAAATTGATGCAGCGATTCCAGCTCCAAAACCAACAATTGATGCGAATGTACGGTTCAAGAAAGACACCTCTTCCTAGATGAATTGGCGGTCTTCCTCATCGAACAAGTCGTCTAAAGAGCTTAATGATCCATCTTCTTCCACCTGATGAGTGTGGATGACTCCTTTTGACAAGGAAAGTTCTATGAAGCATCCCCAACAATAATATTGGTTGATCCCGATCTTCCCTATATCTTTGCTCTGACAGTTTGGACATTTCATCGTAAGGTCACCTCTATTTGCACCAGCAAAACTGGAGATTATTCCCTACCATCGTGTCCAAAAGAAGTGAAAGATATACATGTCCCCGGGAAAACACGCCCAAACGGAACACTTCTCAGTACACCGTTCTTATATAGTGTGAGGCATTTCCTCCAATTCATGAGGACAATCTTTTACCATTGCAGCCAACTAATTTTCACTATTTGATATAATGAATACTTAGTACGTTACATTGCGCTGCAGGCACTTGCTTTCCGCGGGGAGGAAGTTGAGCCTCCTCGGCGTTCCGCCTGCGGGGTCTCAACTTTTCCTCTATCTCCCGTCGGAGTCAAGTGCCTTCCGCTCCATTCCACTCTCGGTTTTAAAAGGAGAATATTGTATGGGAGTAAAATTAAGGCTGCACTAAATGCCGGGACAAGTGTGTTAATAAAAAAAAACCGAACTGTGTTGCCATTAGCAGGCAATACAGTTCGGGTACTATGTTTGATGGCACAGCTAGATGATAGCTCTGTTTAGCGGTTGATTGGAGTGCAAGACGAAGACTCCTGCGGGAAAAGTAGCTTATAAGAAAAGCGGAGGGGCTTTGCTCAGAGGCGTGTGGCATAAGACGAAGCGACCACGAAGGCGTTCTTTGCCTTTCTTGGTCGGTTTGACTTATGACATGTGCCTCTAAGCCCTGCAGCTGGACAGGTGAGACCCCGCAGGCTTGCCGAGGAGGCTCACGGGCTACCCGCGGAAAGCGTAGTCTTGCACGGAAATCATGAGCGGTAATCAAAGCCTGTACTATATGTTAGTCTTTTTTCAATTATGCCCAACCTTCATTTAGACATATGCTAAACAAGTTCTTCTGCGGTGATTTCGTTGGTGTAGTCGATTTCGAAGCCGAGATCTTTCAGCATTTGGTGATCGGCCGTTTCCTGCTGGCCAGCCGTTGTCAGATAGTCGCCTACGAAGATGGAGTTTGCTGCATACAGTCCCAGAGGCTGAAGACTGCGGAGATTCACTTCTCGTCCGCCGGAGATCCTGATTTCCTTTGTCGGATTGATGAATCTCATCAGGCATAATACCTTCAAGCAATATCTTGGATCCAATTCATCTGTACCCTCAAGCGGCGTTCCATCGATGGCATGCAGGAAATTGACCGGAATCGAATCTGCATCCAGTACTTTGAGACTGCGTGCCATGTCCACTACATCCTGAAGACTTTCCTTCATCCCGACAATGACTCCGGAGCACGGGGAAATCCCCTGCTTTTTTGCTATCTCAACCGTATTGACGCGGTCTTCATATGTATGGGAGGTCGTGATTTGCTCATGATGGTTTTCAGATGTATTGATATTGTGATTATATCGATCCACCCCGGCTTCCTTCAGTCTCTCTGCCTGGTCTTCTTTCAACAGGCCAAGGCAGGCACATACCTTCATGTCATAGTTTTCTTTGATTTCTTTTACTGCCGAAACCACTTTATCAACGTCCCGATTGGTCGGACCGCGTCCGCTTGCCACGATGCAGTAGGTGCCTACATTCAATTTGTGTGCTTTCTCAGCACCTTTAATGATCGTATCT
Organism: [Bacillus] enclensis; assembly: GCF_001456935.1. Classification (GTDB taxonomy): domain Bacteria; phylum Bacillota; class Bacilli; order Bacillales; family Bacillaceae_B; genus Rossellomorea; species Rossellomorea enclensis. The sequence goes on from NZ_KQ758482.1 coordinate 1,196,572, forward strand.
TTGTCCACCATTGCGTATTTCTCAATCGGAGCCTTTGAAACAATCGATTGAGAACAATATCCGCAGTTTTCCGGGCAAAGGCCGGACTTGGTGTTGATGATCATATTCAATTTAACTTTATTGCCATAATAATGTTTCCTGATTTGATAAGCACCGTTCAGGAGCTCAAGCAGCTCCCCGTCCGGGCATTGCAGAATCGATAACGCTTCGTCGTCGCTGAGCTCTTTTCCCTGAATTACTTCAAGAGCAAGGTCCTTCCATGAATGATCCATAACATATTCCCCCCAAATATTATTATGCTGCGCGATTCACATTTCTGAATGTACTTTTTGACAACACTGTTTTTTCCAGGCGGTGTGCCATGATCCCTGCACAGACAGCAAGGATGATATCCTTTGGAAGCGGGACAAGCATCCACGACCAAACGAGTCCGTAAGACAAGCCATCTGGAGCTTGCGCCCACAGCTTGTATGCTGCATACATCCAGTTGGTCCCTGCCACATAGTTGAACACCATTCCTGCCAGGGCTGCGACCACATAGGCCTTGATTCCTTTATGCTTTTGAATGATTTTCCCTGTTATATAGGCCGTTAAGATATAGGACAGGATAAAACCGAATGTCGGGCTGAAAATCGATGAAAATCCTGCACCAAATCGCGCGAATACCGGTACCCCCACCAAACCGACCAACGCATAAACAATCATGGAAATCGCCCCGATCCGGCTTCCTAATATGGCACCGGCCAAAATGGCAAAGAACGTCTGGAGCGTGATGGGGACTCCTCCGATGACGAGGAATGGTACGAAGGATGTAATATTGGCACCAACAGCCATAAGTGCCACAAACATACCTGCCAATGTTAAGTCAATGGTTCTAAGTTTTCTGTTCATTTCTCTCTTCCCCCAACGTTAAAGTTAATTACTATTTAAGAATATCGTTCTCCCCGAGTTAATGTCAACCTAAATTAAATAAAGGTTTACTTAAAAACTAAAAAAAGGTTAACAAACAAGGATGGCCGGCACCCTCGATTGTTAACCTTTGTAAAACCAGTATTTATTCAGCTTCCATGAAATCATAAGGGGTAATCCCTTCCATCCCGACCATCGGATCTTCATTCATTATGATCTCTTCCGCAGACAGACCTTCTTTATCTTCATCAACTTTCCCATCTCCGTCATTGATGAGGGAAAGTTTTTCAGACAGTGTCGTCTTACGCATAAAATCGTCTTCTCTCTCCACACCGAGTTTAAAGGCATCGAGTTCACCGCACAGGATCAAAAATTGCTTGCTCCTTGTTATCGCGGTGTACAGAAGATTTCTGCGAAGCATGCGGAAATAACTTTTTACGACCGGTAAAATGACGATGGGGAATTCGCTTCCCTGTGATTTATGGATCGAACAGCAGTAGGCATGGGTAATCTGGGTCAGGTCCTGCCTTGTATACGTGACTTCAGTACCCTCATAGGAAACGATGATCATGTCCTGTTTTTCGGTGTTTTCTTTTGCATAGAAAATCGAGACGATCTCCCCGATATCCCCGTTGAAAACATTGTTCTCAGGCTGATTCACCAGCTGCAGGACTTTATCACCGATCCGGTAGTGGACATCCCCGAAGGTTATTTCCTTCCGGGTCCCATCATTGGGGTTGAAAATTTCCTGAAGCAGCTTGTTCAGGCTGTCAATACCCGCAGCCCCTCTGTACATGGGAGCAAGCACCTGTATATCCTTTGGTGTGTAGCCCTTTTTCTTGGCGTTTTCGACTACCTTACGGACAACTTCCGGAATCTGATTCGTCCGGCACGGGAAGAAAGACCGGTCCTTCTGCTGTTTTGTCAGGTCGGCAGGAACCTGCCCTTTTTTCATACTATGGGCAAGCTCAATGATCGATGAACCCTCCTCCTGACGGTAAATATCCGTCAGTCTGACAGTGGGGATCACCCCCGACCCCAGCATGTCCTTAAGGACCTGCCCGGGCCCAACCGAAGGGAGCTGATCTTCATCACCGACAAAAATGACCTGAATATCATCGGGAAGTGCTTTCAGGAGCTGGTGGGCGAGCCAGGTGTCCACCATCGACACTTCATCGACAATCAACAGTTTTCCTTCTATGGCACGTTCCTCGTCACTCTGAAAGCCTTCCTGCCCATTCCAGCCGAGCAGCCTGTGGATGGTCATTGCCGGCAGACCGGTCGATTCAGTCATGCGCTTGGCCGCCCTCCCTGTTGGGGCCGTCAACAATACAGGAAAAGGTTCATCTTTATAGTCCTTTGGATCCAGGGAACATCCGTGAAGATCGGCGAAAAGTTCCACGATCCCGTTGATGACCGTGGTCTTCCCCGTACCCGGGCCCCCTGTCAAGAGGAGCATCGGGGACATCAATGCCGTTTCGATCGCTTCCCTTTGGGACGGGGCATACTGGACTCCAAGCCTGTCCTCAAGTGCCCCCAGAGCCAGCAGGAACTCCGATTGCGGGAATTGATCTTCATATTGCTTTTGGGATAGAATTTTCTCGATGCTCGTGACGATCCCTTTCTCGGAGAAGTACAGAGAAGGGACATATACCTTTGAACCTTCTCCGGCCACCTTGCTTTCTTCTTCGAGCGATACGAGTTGAGTGGATATCTCGGTATATTCGATTTTTCCCGGCTGGCTCTTCTCAAGAAGTTCCTTTACCGTCGTGATAAGCTCTTCTGCTTCAAGGAATACATGCCCCTGCTTCACGCAGACTTGTTCGAGGGTATAAAGGCATCCGGCCTTTATCCTGTCCGGATGACTTCCGGAAATCCCGATTTTCGAACCCAGTTCGTCAGCCCTCGTGAAACCGATCCCTTCAATGTCTTCCACCAATTTATATGGATTTTTCTGGATGATTTCCAGTGTCTGTTCTTTGTAAGCCTGATAGATCTTCATGGAAATCTGCGGACCGAATCCAAGATCATTCAAGGCGATCATCACACGTTCGAGTCCCTGATGCTCCGTCAGCGTGTCATAAATGTTTTTTGCTTTCTCAGGGGGAAGTTTAGGTACTTCATCGAGCACCCCGGGGTTTTCAAGAATTTTTGAAATGGCATTTTCTCCGATATGCTCTACAATCTTCTCCGCTGTTTTTTTACCGATACCTTTAAACAGATCGCTCGATAGATAATGGACGACCCCCTGGATTGTCTGCGGGATCTCTTTTTTGAAATGATTCGCATGAAATTGCATACCGAATTTCGGGTGTTCCTGGAAGCGTCCGTAAAACACATATGTCTCTTCCTCATGTATGCGCGGGAAGTGGCCTGTGATGACTGCTTCCTTCTCTTCATAAGAATGGTTCGTCTCATCCACCCGGATCCTTACAACGGTATACAGATTTTCCTCATTATGAAATATCGTCACAAGATGCCTGCCCTTGATATACGTTTCTTCATCTCCAAACAGCTTCATTGAATCCTGCTGGCTCAAGGTTTAGAAACCCCCTAACTATTCGCTCTTCAATTTCTCGATCATCTTGATGCCGTATCCTGCCAGCATATGATCGGGCTGAATCTCGACCGCTTTATTAAAATACTCAAGCGCCTTGTCTGCATCATCCTTATACCCTGCATATGCCACTCCCAGATTATAGTAAGCATCTGCATGTCCCGGGTCCTGTTCAATGACCTTTGAAAGCTGACCGATTGACTCCTCATACGCTTCAGCCTGCGCAAGGCATAATCCAAGCTGGAAGCGTGCTTCGATGTCTTCTTCATTGAGCTCCACACTTCTTTGCAGGTAGGGGATGGCAAATTTAGGCTGCTCCAGATTAACAAGGCTTAAACCAAGCATGAAGTAGACGTCTGCATTTTCCATCCCTTTATGGACAGCTTTCTCGAATTGATCCTTTGCAGAATCATAATCCTCTTCATTAAAGTATAGATTACCAAGTGAATAGTACGCAGCAGCTGCATCTTCGTCGACCGAAACCGCCCTTTCGAAGAAAGACTTTGCTTTTTCATTGTCACCGACGGTCAACAGGACATTTCCGAAGTTGATATATCCCACTGGATCTTTCGGGTTTTCTTCTATTGCTTCAGTAAAGAGTTTCACCGCTTCCTCGAGTTTTCCTTCCTGCAATAACTCGACTCCTTTTAAGTTCTTATCCATTTTCAGCACCTCTATCATATTATTATGTATTTTAACCAGTTGATTTTCAGGTTCGAATTGCTCTCAGTATACCATATTTGCACATGTGAAAAGAGCGTAAAGAAAGGACTGGGACGAAGGAATAATAACTCCCTTCTTCACAGTCCTTATCATTCTTACCCCGCCGGCATCATCAGCCTACATAGGTCAGTTGCTTTTCGTCTTTATAGATGGTATCGATCGTTCCGCCGCCGAGACATTCGTCTCCATGGTAAAATACAACGGCCTGTCCCGGTGTTACGGCACGGATCGGTTCATCGAAGATCACTTTTGCCTGCCCATTATCGAGTGGGACCACCGTTACAGAATTGTCAGCCTGACGGTAGCGGAATTTAGCCGTACATTTAAATTCAGACGGTTTATCTTTGTCGGACGTCCAGTGCACATCCGCAGCAAGGATGGAGTCGGAATACAATGCAGGATGTTCAAATCCCTGTCCAACATACAGTACATTACGTTCCAGGTCTTTTCCGATGGCGAACCATGGATCACCGGCACCGCCGATCCCAAGGCCGTGACGCTGTCCGATAGTATAATACATCAATCCGTCATGTCTGCCCATCACTTTGCCGTCCATCGTTTCCATATTGCCCGGCTGCGCAGGAAGGTAATTGCTTAAGAAATCCTTGAAATTCCTTTCACCGATAAAGCAGATTCCCGTACTGTCTTTTTTGGCAGCGGTCGCCAGTCCTGCTTCTTTCGCAATTTCCCGTACCTTTTTCTTATCGATCCCGCCAAGCGGGAACATGACTTTCTCAAGCTGATCCTGCCCAAGTTGATTGAGGAAGTAAGTTTGATCTTTATTGTTATCGACTCCGCGGAGCATCTTATATTCCCCATCGCGGTATTCGACCTGGGCATAGTGCCCGGTTGCAAGATAATCTGCGCCTAGTTTCATCGCGTGCTCAAGAAATGCCTTGAATTTGATTTCTTTGTTGCACATCACATCGGGGTTCGGCGTTCTGCCGGCTTTGTATTCATCAAGGAAATAGGTGAATACCTTATCCCAATATTGTTTTTCAAAATTGACAGCGTAGTAAGGGATTCCGATTTGATTGCATACGCGAATGACATCATTATAATCCTCGGTCGCTGTGCATACTCCATTTTCGTCCGTGTCATCCCAGTTCTTCATGAAAATCCCGATGACTTCGTATCCTTGCTCTTTCAAAAGAAGAGCAGCAACTGAAGAGTCCACACCGCCGGACATCCCGACGACCACTCTTGTATCCTTAGGGTCCTTATTCATTATACGCCACCTCCTTATTCCTTTTGCTTTCTATATCTTCAAGGGAATCAGGACACCAATCGTCCAACCACCTTGGCAACTTCAGTTGCAGCCTGCTCGATCTGTGCTTCTGTATTCCCGAGCCCAAAACTGAAACGGATTGAATCCCTCGTCCTTCCGGATTCATTTCCGAACATGGCAACCAATACGTGGGAAGGTTCAATCGAACCTGCTGTACACGCTGAACCGCTCGATACGGCAATGCCGGCCATATCCAGATTCATCAGCATCGATTCAACATCCGTTCCGGGAAAGCTTAAGTTTAGCACATGCGGTAATCCATGCTCAAGAGAACTGTTCTCATCGAATTCAACATTTTTTTCCATCAATGTCTTACGGAACAATTCCTTGAAACCTTCATACATAGCACTCTTCTCGTCCAAGCTCTGCTGGGCGAGTTCCACGGCTTTTCCCAGTCCTGCTATCGCCGGTACGTTTTCCGTACCTGCACGCCTCTTACGTTCCTGCTCGCCACCGAATGTACCGGGTTGAAGATTCACGTTTTGACCGCAGTAAAGGAAACCGACTCCTTTAGGTCCGTTGATCTTATGCCCTGAAACCGACAGCATATCGACGCCAAGTTCGTTCACATCGATATCCATCAAGCCGAATGCCTGCACTGCATCTGTATGGAAGTAAGCATCATGATCTTTCAGGAGCTGCCCGATTTCCCTGATGGGCTGAATGGTTCCAACCTCGTTATTTCCATACATGACCGTCACCAGGATCGTATCCTGCCGGAGGGCATGTTCCAGATCTCCCAATGAAATCCTGCCTGATTCATCAACCGGGAGATACGTAACCTCGAATCCTTGTTCTTCTAAATGCCTGCATGTATGAAGGACCGCATGATGTTCAATTTGAGTGGTGATAATATGCTTCCCTCTGGATGCGTTGGCATGTACCGTACCTGTGATGGCTAAATTATCAGCCTCGGTTCCGCCGCTTGTAAAAATGATTTCATTATAATCCGCCTTCAGGCTCCTTGCGATTTTCGTCCGTGCCTGATCCACAAGATGACGGGCCGAACGGCCAAAAGAATGGATGCTTGACGGGTTACCGAATGTCTCTTTCATGACAGCCGTCATTTCTTCTATGACTTCTGCATGCATCGGGGACGTAGCGGCATGGTCCATGTATATTCTTTCCATCTTCAGGCACCTCCTAGATATAAAACATGTATGCGTCGGATTCGCCGTCATCCGAGTGACTGGCTAAATCTTCGATTGTCGTATTGTCCAATACATCTTTAACTGCATCACGGATACGGATCCATAATTCACGTTTAGCAGGCTCTTCGTCTTCTATTCCTTCAACAGGGCTGATCGGCCCTTCGAGGATACGGATGATATCCCCTGCCGTGATTTCGGATGGTTCATGTCCGAGGACATACCCGCCATAAGCCCCGCGGATGCTTCGCACAAGTCCGCTGTTCCTGAGCGGTGCCACCAGCTGCTCAAGATAATGTTCCGAAAGCTCATGCTGCTGGGCAATTGTTTTCAGGGAAGTCGGCCCCTCCCCGTGACGCTTCGCCAACTCAATCATAATCGTCAAGCCATACCGGCCCTTAGTAGATATCTTCATTATTCCTGCACCTCTTAAATTCTTATAATCACTAGTCTAAATTCTATTAGATATATCTTATTATTTTTATCAGTAACCTTTGTTATTATAGCATATCCGTTCATTCACTGTGAAAAGTATCAATCATAAATGCTTCCGGGCGGTATCATTTCCTAATGGGGGTGCGCTGTGATAAAGTGATGGAAAGAACACTAGTTTGGAGAGATTTGTTATGGCTATTAAACCCCTCGCCTTCAGGATGAGGCCGCGGACAATCGAAGAGATCATCGGGCAGCAGCACCTGGTGGGAGAAGGAAAGATCATCGACCGGATGGTAAAAGCAAAGCAGCTTTCCTCCATGATATTATACGGCCCCCCCGGTATCGGTAAGACTTCGATTGCAAGCGCCATTGCCGGAAGCACTAAATATAGATTCAAAACATTGAACGCAGTCACAAACAATAAAAAAGATATACAGATCGTCGCGGAAGAAGCCAAGATGTCAGGGAAAGTCATTTTGCTTCTTGATGAGGTACACCGTCTGGATAAAGGAAAACAGGATTTCCTGCTTCCATACCTGGAAAATGGGATGATTACATTGATCGGTGCCACAACGAGCAATCCATACCACGCGATCAACCCTGCCATCAGAAGCAGATGCCAGATTTTCGAATTGAAGCCGCTCTCGGTAGACGAAATGAAAACAGCTATATACAGGGCGGTTGAGGATAAGGAGCGGGGCCTTGGGGATTACTCCCTGGAAATATCAGACGAAGCCGTCCATCATTTCGCAAGCAGCAGCAACGGAGATGTAAGAAGTTCGCTGAACGCACTTGAACTTTCGGTCTTATCCACTTCTCCCGACACGGACGGTGTGATTCACATCGACGTCGGCATCGCAGAGGAATGCCTTCAGAAGAAAAGCTTTTCCCATGATAAAGACGGCGATGCGCATTATGACGTATTAAGCGCTTTTCAGAAATCGATACGGGGAAGCGATGTGAATGCCGCACTCCATTATTTAGGAAGACTCGTCGAAGCCGGCGATCTGCCGAGCATCGCCCGCCGGCTGCTCGTCATTGCCTATGAGGATATCGGCCTTGCCAATCCATCAGCAGGGACCAGGACGCTTGCGGCTGTCGAAACGGCTGAAAAAATCGGATTTCCGGAAGCACGGATCCCGCTTGCCAATGCCATCATCGAACTCTGCCTGTCGCCGAAATCGAATTCCGCCATTCTTGCAATCGACGGGGCTCTTTCTGATATCCGTAAAGGGAAAAGCGGGGAAGTCCCGGATCATCTGAAAGACGCCCACTATAAAGGGGCCAGTGAACTGGGAAGAGGAATCGAATATAAATATCCTCATGACTATGATTCAGGATGGGTCCCGCAAACCTACCTGCCGGACCGGTTGAAAAACGCACGCTACTATACCCCTAAATCGACCGGAAAATTCGAGCAGGCCATCGCAGGAGTTTACGAGAAAATCAATAAACAGATGAAATAGTGAATGTGAGCCAGACCTTTTTATGGGGTCTGGCTCTTTTGACACCATCGGGCTGATGTCACATACACTGATAAAAAGTCCGCGGAGGTCATGCCGATGATCATTCTGAAAGACGGCTCTTCCACAACCAATCTGAAAGGGCTGCCCGCTTCAGCACCACTGATTCTGAATGCCCTTGAAAAAAGCAAAATACGCTATGAATACAATGACCTTAAAGAACTCTCTTTCGAAGTGAAGATGAGGGACCGAATCATAGAAAACAGCAGATGGCTGAACAACAGTGCTGCGACGTTTTCTGCCTTTGCGTCATCATCCTTCAATCCTTACTACTGGATCAAAACCATGAGCGGGTACCGCCTGCGGCCGGGCAAGCGGCCATCAGCTGCAATCAGGGACGTATTCGAAAATCCGTATTTGTACAGTTTCGAATGTGTGACTACAGTTGTCCTGCTTTACTATAAATCCATCCTTGATACGATACGGCCTGAATATTTCGACCGTCTTTATTCCCCCATGCTCATTTGGGGACATAATTACAATGATGCCATGCACATGGAGACATATGAAGGAGTAGACAACATACCTGGAGATGTACATTACTTTTATAATCCGGATTACGGAGATCCCATCTGGATGGGTGAAAACGCCGTTTACCTGGGGCCTGACCAATATTTCGGGCACGGCATCGGGATCGTCACACATGATAAGATGATTGAAGCACTCAATACCCTGAGAAAGGTAAACGCGACTAAATCTGCATATCTGCTTAATCAGACAACAAGACTGAATTTCTCTGAACTTTATAAGTACTCATAATAAAAGACGGTCCTCATGGAGACCGTCTTTTTGCAGTAAAATTGTTGAGAAAGCTGTCGGGCTGCCTTCAGAGATATTCCTTACTAGGCTGCCACATCCCGCTTCCTGAACACAAGGAATGCAAGGAGCTGGAAGATGGCAAAATAGATCAGCAGCATAGTGATCGAGAAGCCCATCGTCATCCCCTTTACCATCGGCTGACTGAAACCGGTGTATTGGGTCAAATCGGTGTTGGCGAACAGGCTGTATTTCGCCCAGTCGAATTTCATTGCCAATAACCCTGTCGCATTAGATCCCATGAATAACAGGAATAGTGATAGACCGATGGCAAGGGAAGAACTTCTGAATACTGTCGAAATCATGAAAGCCATCGTTGCCATCATTGTTACATCAATTGATTTTAGAAGATATGTCTTAATTAAGTAACCAACCATATTCTGCTCGACTACTTCCCCGTCGATATACGCCAGATGAACCGATTGGCCCGTGCCTCCGAACAGGATCAAACCGATCAGGAAGGAGACGGCGAAAAGAATAGCCAGCATCGTCACTCCGTACAGGATGACCGTAATATATTTTGAGAGTAATATCTTTGTCCGTGAGATAGGGCGGATCAACAACAGCTTGATTGTTCCCCAGGAGAATTCACTTGCCACAATGCCCGCGGCAACGATGATTGCAAACAGTCCGACGAGCGTCACTGCGAATCCATTTGTTTCAACAAATGTCCAAACCGTTTCTTTTGTATTGGGTTCAATATCGTTTTTGATTCTATACTCGTTGATAGCAATATTTTTTTCGAACATACCTTTGCTGTAATTATCCATGCCGTTTTCGGATAGAACCTGCTTATCACCTTCCACCTGGGCGGTGAGCTCCTGCTTCCAGTTATCCGTTTCTTTCACTTTTGAATCTTCATATTTCGTGAATGCTCCGACCACCCCGATTATCAAAATCAATATACCGAGCATGACCCAGGTGCCGACCCGCTTGAAGATTTTCATCCATTCGTTCTTGATCAAATTAAGCATGCAAGACTTCTCCCTTCTCATTCGTGATTTCAAGGAATCTGTCCTCTAGTGACTTCGCTACCTGCATGACGCTGTATATTTCTACGCCGTGTTCAACGAATGCCTTGACCAGCTGAGGCACCTGTTCCTTTGTGATCCCCGTTTGCAGTTTCTTGTTTTTCATTTCGAACACAAGTGAAGGATTAAAGGTCTTCATGACCGATCGTGCCTTTTCTTCATCATTCACTTCAAACTGATAGACAAGTTCCTTCCCGTCCACAAAATCCCGCACTGTCTGCACGTCCACAAGCTTTCCTTTTTGAATGATCCCGATGCGGTCACACATCATCTCCATTTCGGAGAGGAGATGACTGGATACGATGACAGCCATGCCTTCTTCCTGTGCCAGCTTCCGGATATAGGCCCGGATTTCACGGATACCGGCAGGATCCAATCCATTCGTCGGTTCATCCAGTATCAGGATTTTTGGTCTGTGAAGCAGGCACTGCGCGAGGCCGAGCCGCTGTCTCATCCCAAGGGAATATGTCTTGACTTTATCTTGGATCCGATCGGTCAAGCCGACCAGTTCAACCACTTCCTTGATTCTTTCTTCCGTTATCCCTTTCTGCATCCGCGCGAAATGCTGCAGATTTTTGTATCCTGACATGAACTTATAAAGTTCCGGATTCTCTACGATGGCCCCTACAGATGAAATTGCCCCTTCGAAGTCCTTCTTGATGCTTTTACCGGAGATCAGAACATCCCCCTGCGATATGCTCATGAGTCCTACAATCATTCTGATTGTGGTTGTTTTCCCGGCTCCATTCGGTCCCAGGAATCCAAAAACTTCTCCCTCATACACATCAAAAGAAAGGTCATCTATGATACTTTTTCCCTTAATGACTTTTGAAACGTTTTGTAACTTCACAATCGTATTCATTCTTCTCTACTCCCTTCAGCAGTCGTTTTTTTCAACCATTGCAGCACTGATAATCCTTCTTCTTCCCTCAGCTTCTCCACGTCGCAATGACCTTCGATCCTGCCATTGTGGATGATATAGGCTTCATCGAGGATCGCTTCGATTTCATCGATCTCATGCGTGGCGATGATGACCGTCTGATTGCCAAAGTCGATGTATGAGATGAGACTCTTCACGATCGAATCCCTGACCATCGGATCAAGGCCCGAAAACGGTTCATCCAGTAGAAGCACCTCTGTATTACGGGACAGGGTCAGGATAAGTTTCAATCTTCCACGATTTCCCTTTGATAAATGTTTAATTTTTTTATTTTTATCTAGATCCATGAATTCTGACAGCTCATATGCTTTCTTCCTATCAAAATCTTTGAACTGAGAAGCATAGAAGGAGATCATTCCATCAACGGTGAACGCTTCGTAGAACATATCAAGCTCTGTCAAATAAGCGACTTTATCCGCAATCTTCCTGGTTACTGCCCCTCCGCTCACGGTTACGATTCCGCTGGTCGGAATCACAAGACCCGCTATCATCTTCAGAGTGGTTGATTTACCACTGCCGTTAGGACCCAGCAATCCGTATATTTTCCCTTTCTCAAACTGAAGGGTGGTGTTTTCAAGTGCCGTCCCATGACCATATTTTTTTGTCACCTCTTGAAACCGGATCACGTCTATTCCCCCTCCCCATACTTTTCAAGGCTTTCGATCATTTGCTTCTGTGATAGACCGAGTTCTTTCATATTGCGGATGAATTGCTCCACCACTTCTTTTTGAACTTTCTCGTTCAGCACCGATAGAATCTCCTCGTTTTCCGTCACAAACGTCCCCTGTCCTCTCCTTGTCTCCACAATGTCCATCCTTTCTAATTCACTGTACGTTCTTTGAATGGTATTCGGATTTACCCCGGACTGAATCGCCATCTCCCTGACGGAGGGAAGCTTATCTCCCGGATGCAACTCTTTTCTGACGATTTCCCGGATGATGCGGTCTGCTATTTGCACGTATATCGGCTTTGATGCTGTATATTCTTCTGTCATACCTTACACCTCGACTTTACGGTCTAATAACCAGCAGGAAATGATGAACAAAGTGACCATGACAAGCCCTTCAAACGCGAAGGGAAGGATGGGAAACGGGATGATTTCACTGTAAAACCCGGCATCGGCATTTTTCTGCCCTACTGAAAAAGCAAAGCCTGCAGGTACATCGATTGTCCACGCTTCAAAAAGCTTTTGCACCCACCCGAAGCTCATCAGCATCGCTGTTATGCTTTGATAGATAATGATAAACCCCAATATGAACAGCCATCTTATGTTTTTGATGGCCGGGAATTTACCGAGTGCGTAATAAAATGTCCAAAAGAAGAATATCCAGATGGAAAAATTAATAGCTGCAGCTGTGATCCCAAGATTGAATAAGATCCCTTCTTTAAATGGCCAATAGGAAAAGAAGTTCACTGTATCCGGCAGGCCTGCAAGGCTGATGACCCCCAGAATATCAACCAGTAAAAAAGAAGCGATTGAATAAATGAAAGCAATGATCAATTTGGGAAGGATCAGTTTAAAACCGCTTTGCGGACTGTGCAGCCAAAGCTGAGTCTTTCCTTCCACTCTAAGCATCGAGAATAAAATGACCGGCATGACGGCAAGATGGAAAATCCCGAGCATAATGACAAACACAACCACAACAGTCGGTTCGCCTGTCACCCTGCCAAGTATCAGCCCCAATGCATAAATGAATAAGATAATGGCGATCCAGCCGTAAAACCATATTTTCGATGTTTTAAAATCCTTCCAAAGAAGTCCTTTAAATGCGCTCATATCCGACTCTCCCTAAAGTGTTTTAGTGTTCTAGTTAGATAGTACACTATGACACATTTGAAAGTCAATCCTTTTTACATAAAATGGGTTCATTAATTTTATGGGTTGTGTAAAGCTATAAAAAAGCATATACGGGGAGGAATATCATGAATTCTTCAAGGAGAGGCTGGACAGATTCCGAGGAAAAACTGTTAATTGAAACAGTGGATTCTTTTTTAGGAAAGGGACTTGCAAAGAAAGCGGCGTTCCAGGAAGTCGCTGCAAAAATAAACCGCACCACGGCGACATGTTCGCATCACTATTATTCAATCAGGAAAAAGAAAGCACCGGCAACAGACGATTCTCCCCTTACCCTGCAGGATTGTATCCAATGCCTGAAAAACATACAGCAGCCTGATTCGCTAGCCGGGGAAAATGATAGGCTGCAGAAAGAAAAGAAGGAGCTCCTTCATGCTCAGAAAGAGTTGAAGGTCAGATATGAGAGTCTCCTGAAAAAACAAAAGAAGCTGCAGCAGCTGCTCTCAATCCTTAAAGAAGTGGAGCATTACAATGAGGCTTCATCCAAACCCGTCATCCATTGAAGCTCCTACATGGACAAAAGTGATTTAGACAAAGTAAAACCCGAACTAATTTGAATGCGATGAGGCAAATTAGTTCGGGTTATTAATTTGTTCATTGTACTTTTATGGCTTAGCTCATTCAGCGGTTGATTGGAGTGCAAGACGATGACTCCTATCAGAAAAGCGGAAGGGCTTTGAAGAGAGACGTGTGGCATAAGACGAATCGGCCACAAAGGCGGTTTTTTGCCTTCTTGGACGGTTTGGCTCATGACATGTGTCTCTAAGCCCTGTAGCTGGACAGTTAATCACTCGGGAATATGTCTGGAGGCTCACGGGTCACCCGCGGAAAGCGTAGTCTTGCACGGAAATCATTAGCGTTGTTTATAGTTCACTCTAAAATGTTCGTCTTAATACATTGGATTTTTAGTTTTGTCCAAACTTCTTTTCTCTTATTTATCTTTCACTCGTTTAATTTCGATATCTTTCAATAGCTGATTCACAACGTAACTTGCCTGGATCAATCCTGCCACAGATGGAACAAAAGCATTTGAAGAAGGCGGCATCTGTGCCTTCCTGATCTTGGCATCGTCCTTCCCGACTTCCTTACGTACATCTTCACGGATGACAATCGGACTTTCATCCGAAAATACGACAGGCACACCCTTTTTGATTCCTTCTTTCTTCAAACGAGTACGGACGACTTTCGCAATCGGATCCGTATGCGTTTTACTGATATCGGCAATCTGGAAGCGGGTCGGATCTGTTTTATTTGCCGCACCCATACTTGAAATTAACGGAATATCCCTTTTCAAGCATTCTTTCATAAGATGGATTTTGTATACGATCGTATCGGAAGAATCAATCACAAAGTCCAAGCCATGGCTGAAGAACTCTTCATATGTTTCTTCTGTATAGAACATCTTCAATGAGATGACTTCACATTCGGGGTTAATATCTTTGATTCGGTCGCGCATCAGATCCGCTTTGGGTTTTCCTACAGTGGAAAGGAGTGCATGAATCTGGCGGTTTACATTTGTGATATCAACATCGTCTTTATCCACGAGCACGAGGCGGCCGACACCGGAACGCGCCAATGCCTCTGCTGCAAAAGAGCCCACTCCGCCGATTCCAAGAACGGCAACGGTGCTGTTCTTGAGGATATCGAGTCCTTCCTTTCCGATCGCTAGTTCATTTCTGGAAAACTGGTGTAGCATTCGATCAACTCCATTATAAGTATTCAACTGGGTTTATACTGAATTAGAATAAAGGATAGCAGGGGGAAAATCAACTTGAAAACTTTTCTGAGCTTTGTCTTCTATCTCCGCTTTTGATTTCCGTGCAAGACTTCGCTTTCCGCGGGCAGCCCGTGAGCCTCTAAACTAATTCCAAGGTAACTGTCCAGCTACAGGGCTTAGAGGCACATGTCATAAGCCAAACCGACCAAGAAGGCAAAGAACGCCTTCACGGCCGATTCGTCTTATGCCACACGCCTCTCTTCAAAGCCCTTCCGCTTTTCTGATAGGAGTCTTCGTCTTGCACTCCAATCAACCGCTGGAGTCAACTTAAAAAGTCGAATGTACTATAAATCCCCATCTATCCTTACTATACCGCCATCATTCTCATTATTACCTTTCTCTTTCAATTGGGCACATAAAAAAACCAGGCAATGCTTCAGCCTGGTTTTATATCAAATAATGTTTCATTTCAATTGAAGTAAACGAGTCCCAATTGTGCCGTCGCTGCGATTCCTTCGTTTTGAACCCGCTCTCGGCAGGTGGGTGCTTTGCTCTGTTAGTTGTAAGTCCACTGAAAGAGGCATGAACGCGTAACAGAAACGACAAGCTCCCAAAGTTTTAATTGTTCGGTCAAAACTATCAGGGTTAACGTCGTACACATCAGGACTCGTTTGATTGTTTAAATCATATCATAAGAAGTTTGAATTTTCAATGAATGGCCCTTAGGAACTTTTACTCATTCTTCAAATCAAGTGATAATGATAGTTCCTTCAATTGAGCTTCACTGACTCCGCCCGGCGCTTCCGTCAGCATGCAGCTTGCGCTTGCCGTCTTAGGGAAGGCGATGGTATCACGCAAGTTGGTGCGTCCTGCAAGTAGCATGACCAGACGATCGAGGCCGAGTGCGATCCCGCCGTGAGGAGGCGTCCCGTATTCAAATGCTTCCAACAAGAATCCGAACTGCTCCTGGGCTTCTTCTTTTGAGAATCCAAGTACTTTGAACATCTTCTCCTGGATGTCGCGTTCGTAGATACGGAGGGATCCTCCTCCGAGTTCATATCCATTCAACACAAGGTCATATGCTTCTGCACGGACATCGGCAGGGTTTGAATCGAATTTTTCAAGGTCTTCGCGCACAGGCATCGTAAACGGGTGATGCGCTGCATAGTAACGATTTTCTTCCTCATCGAATTCAAGAAGCGGCCAGTCTGTCACCCAAAGGAAATTGAATTTACTCTCATCAATCAATTCAAGTTCTTTTCCTAATTTCAAGCGAAGGGCTCCCAATGCATCTGCTACAACAGATTTTTTATCTGCCACGAATAGAAGCAGGTCACCCGTTTCAGCCTCTGAAGCAGCAGAGATTTGGGAAGCATCTTCTTCTGAAACGAATTTTGAAATTGGCCCTTTCAAACCTTCCTCCTCAACTTTCAGCCAGGCAAGTCCCTTCGCTCCATAACGTGAAACGAATTCAGTCAATCCGTCAATATCTTTACGGGAATACTTTGAAGCAGCTCCTTTGACATTAATCAGTTTCACCTGACCGCCTGAACCGACTGCTCCAGAGAAGACTTTGAATCCTGAATCCTTCACGATTTCAGACACGTCGACAAGCTCCATCGCGAAGCGGGTATCAGGTTTATCCGAACCATAACGATTCATGGCATCATCGTATGTCATGCGCGGGAACGGTGTTTCGACCGTCAAGCCCTTAGCATCATTCATGAGCTTTTTCATCATCTCTTCGACAAGCGCCATGATTTCCTCTTTGTCCATGAAGCTCATTTCCATATCGATCTGGGTGAATTCCGGCTGGCGGTCTGCGCGGAGATCCTCATCACGGAAACAGCGTGCAATCTGATAATAACGGTCAAAGCCTGAAACCATCAGCAGCTGCTTGAAAATCTGAGGGGATTGCGGCAGCGCGTAGAATTCACCGGGATGCACGCGGCTCGGCACCAAATAATCACGTGCCCCTTCTGGAGTGCTCTTTGTCAAGATCGGCGTTTCGACATCCAGGAATCCATTGTCGTTCAAGAATGAGCGGAAAGAAGACGTCACATTGTGTCGCATTTTAAATGTATCAGCCATGACAGAACGGCGAAGGTCGATATAACGGTATTTCAGACGGACATCTTCGGACACTTCCATTTGGTCGTCAATCATAAATGGAGGCGTCTTTGCTTCATTGATGATGTCCACTTTATCAACCTGGATTTCTACTTTCCCTGTCTTCAGGTTGGGGTTGACCGTACCTTCCCCTCTTTCGACAACCGTACCGGTAATGCTCAGCACATATTCATTCCGGATCTTCTCGGCAAGATTCAGCGCTTCTGCCGAGTGATCTGGATTGAATACAGCCTGTACGATTCCTTCCCTGTCCCTGAGGTCGATGAAAATCAATCCGCCGAGGTCCCTTCTTTTCTGGACCCATCCCTTGATTGTCACTTTTTTGCCAATGAATTCTTCTGTTATTTCACCGCAGTATGCTGTTCTTTTTGACATTTTGTTCTCCTCCTTGATGAATTCCTGCATTTATTTAGGATAATTTTCCTTTAACCGTTTCAACAAATTGTTCTAGGGCGATTTCTTCCTGCTCCCCAGTTGTCATGTCTTTCAGATTGATTTTATTTTCTTTCAGCTCATCGTCGCCGATCACTGCCACATATTTGGCCTGGCTTCTGTCCGCTGCTTTGAACTGGGCTTTCAGCTTCCGGTCAAGATAATCCTTCTCGGAAGAAATACCTTCTTTTCTTACAGTGTGAAGAAGCTTTACAGCATAATCCTTGGCTTCTTCGCCAAGCGCAACGATGAACAGATCGATCCCCTCATTGATCGGCAGGCCGACTCCTTCAGCCTCCAGTGCCGCAAGCAGTCTTTCAATACTGAATGCAAATCCGATTCCAGGCGTTTCAGGGCCGCCGATTTCTTCGACAAGACCGTTATAGCGTCCGCCTCCGCAAAGCGTCGTGATCGCTCCGAAGCCCTCCGCATTACTCATGATTTCAAATGCTGTGTGATTATAGTAGTCGAGTCCCCTTACGAGCGTTGGATCCACTTCGAATTCTACATCCATATCTTTAAGGTAACGCTGGACTTTTTCAAAATAGTCCCTTGACTCATCATTCAAGTATTCGAGGATGGACGGAGCCGTTGCCATCAATTCATGGTCACGGTCTTTTTTGCAATCCAATATCCTCAATGGATTTTTCTCCAAACGGTTTTGACAATCGCCGCAGAATTCATCGATCCTTGGCTTAAAGTGGTTGATGAGAGCTTCCCTGTGTGCATTCCTGCTTCCGGCATCCCCTAGACTGTTGATGACCAGCTTCAACTGTTTCAATCCCAATTCCTTATAGATGCTCATTGCAAGCGAGAGCACCTCCGCATCGATTGCCGGATCTTCACTCCCGAGTGCTTCGACACCGAATTGAACGAACTGGCGGTAGCGGCCTGCCTGCGGACGCTCATACCTGAACATCGGGCCGGAATAGTACAGTTTCACAGGCTGACCCGGATTCCCGTACATCTTATTGCCCACAAACGACCTTACTACTGATGCCGTTCCTTCAGGACGGAGTGCAAGGCTTCTTCCTCCCCTGTCTTCAAACATATACATTTCCTTCTGGACGATATCCGTTGTATCACCGACACCCCTTGTAAATAATTCGCTTGATTCAAAGATCGGTGTGCGGATTTCTTTATATTGATAGGCATGGCATAGTTTTTTTGCCGTTTCCTCTACATACTGCCACTTCTCCACATCCCCGGGCAATATATCCTGGGTACCTCTAGGTATTTGAATGGACACGTTGAATTCCTCCTTAGAACAAACTAATTTATGTAAATAAAAAAAGCCCTCGATCCCTTGTCATAAATAACAAGGGACGAGAGCTGTTATCCCGTGGTGCCACCCTAATTGAGGCCTGAAAAGACCTCCACTTGAGCCAGTTAACGCCTGGTACGTTCATCTCCTACTAGTAGTCGTTCAGAGCGAAACCTTCCCGAGTGTTCATTCACTAAGGCACTTTGCAGAATGCTTTCAGCCGCGGCATTTCCTCTCTTATCCAAGTGGTTCTCTCAGTTACTATTCTCGATCATCGGTTTTATAAAATGTTATTTTATTTCTATAATGATACGTATGGCATAAGTTCATGTCAAGAGGATGAACAAAAATATTTATCAGGATCTTTCCATTTTCTTTTTCAATAACTTAACTTCCCTCAATGAAAGCCCGAATTCAGATGCAAGTTCGACATTGACCGCATCTTTCTCCCGTTCTACAAAATGATGAAAATCCAAACCGAATAACTGGTTCTCACCGTTTGAACTCATAAAATGTTTATCACTCGACCTCATGCAGACCATCCTTTCACCTATTCATATCTACTATCATTTCCAAATACCCAATTTTCTTTCGTTTTGAAGGAATTTTAATTTTTTTATCGTATTAAAACGGTAATGGCATTTTTTTATCGGGGTGCAATAAAAGTTCCTTTGCAGACTCCGATAAAAAGTGAGTAAGGAAAATCAACAGAAGGCGGTGAAAAAAATTAAAAGAATTACAGCAATCATCCTTGTTTTATTATTGACAATCCCCATCCAGCTGCCAGCAGAAGTACAAGCAGTTGGAGGAGAGGTCTCAATCGGTACTGCGACGCTTAATGTCCGTACAGGGCCCGGCCTCAGTTATCCAGTCTTGACTCAAGTACATAGGGATCAAGAGTTCAGCATTGTCGAGACGAAAGGCGACTGGTACAAGATTACGACCGGAAGCGGGGATGGATGGGTCGCCAACTGGCTTGTCATCCGTGAAACTGGAGAGTCGTTGGATGAACCCGGACAGCAGGGGACCGTTAATACGAATGGTCTTCGGTTACGCAAAGGGCCGAGCACTTCCGATTCTGTCGTCACAGTCCTGAATAAAGGCGACGAAGTGACAGTATCGAAAGCAGACGGCAGATGGCTGTCTGTGCAGTCCGGCAATGCAGAGGGGTGGGTCCATGAGGATTATGTCACCCTTACAGGAGAATCAGATGAAACAGAGGAGTCCGTTTCCCCTTCTTCTGCCAACTCCTTTGCCACAATCAGCGCAAACTCCCTGAACGTAAGAAGTGAACCTTCCTTGAACGGGGAAATCGAAGGCAAGGTAAATGAAGGTGAGCAATATGCCATCCTGAATGAAAAAAATAATTGGTATGAGATCCAGTTTGCTGACGGCAGTTCAGGCTGGATAGCCAGCTGGTTTGCAGAAGCAACCGGTGAAAGTGTAAAGAAGGAATCCACTTCCCCTGCTCAGGGAAACTTTGAAAAATTGACCATCCTTCATGACGGAACAAATATCAGGAGCAGTGCCGATGTTCAGTCCCGGGTAGTCAAACGGGCAGACAGTGGAGAAACGTTCACTGTAACAGGCAAGTCAGGTGACTGGTATGAAATCCGATTAGATGATGGCAGCGCTGCTTTTGTGGCAGGATGGATCGTTTCATTACGCACAGCCAGCGGAGAAGAGACCTCCCCACCCAGAAAATCAAGTGGAGGGATCAGCGGGAAGCTCATCGTGATCGACCCTGGTCACGGCGGGCGTGACAGCGGGACAATCGGTACCAGGGGGACACTTGAAAAACTGATAACGATGAAGACAGGCAAGCTTCTTGCCGATAAGCTGGATCAAGCGGGTGCAGAAGTCGTCATTACAAGGAAAAGTGATGAATATGTGTCACTTCCTTCCCGAGTCTCTCTGTCCCATTATTATAATGCTGATGCGTTCATCTCTATCCATTTTGACAGTATCAATGATGGCAGCATTGCCGGTCATACGACTTATTATAATAAGGGCTATCAAGAAGAACTTGCTTATGATGTGCATGAAAGCCTGGCAAGCCGTCTGCCTTCCAGGGACCGCGGCGTCCGAATCGGCGATTACCATGTCATACGCGAAAACAAACAAGCCGCTGTATTATTGGAATTAGGGTTCCTAAGCAATCCAGCCGAAGAAGCCAATATGACTTCCGGATCTTTTCAGGACCTGGCTGCGACAGCGATCTACCATGGTTTGAATGACTATTTTTCTGATTAACAGGCGATTTACAGTAAAATAGAGGCAGGGACAAAACCTTAATAACACTGTCTGAAGAAGAATTTATTGTTTGCCTTATACACCGCTATTGATTTCCGTGCAAGACTTCGCTTTCCGCGGGTAGCCCGTGAGCCTCCTCGGCAAGCCTGCGGGGTCTCACATAAGCTACTCTTCCCGCAGGAGTCTTCGTCTTGCACTCCAATCAACCGCTGGAAAGAACTAACTTAATAAATATCTGTTGAACATTTAAACTGAAAACCCGGATGAATTTGCCAAATAAACCGCAAATGCATCCGGGTTTTACTAATGCTAAGCCCCTTTTATACCAGCCTCTATTTACAACATTATTTACTTTCCAGGATCAGCGTGACGGGGCCGTCGTTCGTCAGCTTTACACCCATCATTTCACCGAAAACCCCGGTTTCGACCTTTACATCGTTTTCTTTCAGCACTTTGTTGAAATATTCATAAAGCGGGAGGGCATGATCGGGTTTTGCCGCTTCCATGAAGTTCGGCCTTCTGCCTTTACGGCAGTCCCCGTATAATGTGAATTGTGAAATGGAAAGGATCTCCCCCTCAACATCCAGCAAGGAGTGATTCATCTTTCCGGATTCATCCTCGAACACCCTCAGATTCACTATTTTATCTGCTAAATAGCGGGCGTCTTCTTCCGTATCACCGTGGGTGATTCCTACCAGGAGGACAAATCCCTTTTCGATCTGCCCGGCCACTTCTCCGCCGACAGTCACAGAGGCTTCTTTGCTTCTCTGCAGGACGACTTTCATGCTCGAAACCTCCTAGTTCATGATTCTGCGTACAGCATACACATCCGAAATTTGTTTGATCCTCTCCACTACCCTGTGAAGATGGGAAATATTCTGTATTGAAATGGACATATTGATAGTTGCCATTTTATTTCTGTCAGACCTGCCGCTGACGGCAGTGATATTCGTCTTCGTTTCATTGACCACCTGAAGTACTTCGTTCAGGAGACCCCTTCTGTCATAACCTGAAATCTCGATATCGACATTGTACTCCTTACGGTCCTGACCGTCGCCTTCCCATGATACCGGAATGAGGCGCTGTTCAACTTCCTCGGTCTGGACATTTGTACAATCCGCCCTGTGTACGGAAACACCGCGGCCTTTTGTAATGAAGCCGACGATCTCATCCCCCGGTACCGGGCTGCAGCATCTGGATAATCTGATGAGCAGGTTATCGATTCCTTTGACCTGGACCCCTGCATCCTTTTTCTTTTTAGGGGGCTGGGCGCTCAATTCCTTCATTGTTTCTTCGAGTATATCTTCCTGTTCGCGTTTCCTGCGGTCCTTCTCTGTCAGACGATTGGCAATCTGAGCGGCAGTGATACCGTTGTAGCCGACTGCTGCATACATATCATCTTCATTCGAGAAATTAAACTTCTCGAAAACTCGCTTGATATTCTCGGAGGTCAATATTTCTTTTACATCGAAATCCTGATTCTTGATTTCTTTTTCTACAAGGTCCCGGCCTTTTTCAATGTTTTCTTCTCTCCGCTGCTTCTTGAAGAATTGCTTGATCTTATTTTTGGCCTGGGATGTCTGTGCAAGCTTCAGCCAGTCCTGACTCGGGCCATAGGAGTGTTTGGAGGTAAGGATTTCAACGATGTCACCCGTCTTCAGCTTGTAGTCGAGGGTGACCATCTTCCCGTTCACCTTGGCACCGATCGTCTTGTTGCCGATTTCTGAATGAATGCGGTAGGAAAAATCGATTGGAACTGATCCGGACGGTAATTCAAGTACATCTCCTTTAGGAGTGAAGACGAACACCATATCAGAAAAAAGGTCGATTTTAAGAGACTCCATGAATTCTTCAGCATTGGCTGATTCATTCTGGAATTCAAGGATTTCCCTGAACCACGAAAGTTTCTTTTCAAAGGAAACTTTATCGTCCACATTTTTACCTTCTTTATAAGCCCAGTGGGCAGCTACACCGTATTCAGCGATCTGATGCATTTCAAGCGTTCTGATCTGCACTTCGAGAGGGTCGCCCTTTGGCCCTATTACAGTCGTATGAAGGGATTGGTACATATTCGGTTTCGGCATGGCGATATAATCTTTGAATCTGCCGGGCATCGGCTTCCAGCATGTATGGATGATGCCGAGCACAGCGTAACAATCCTTTATGCTGTCAACTACGATCCTGACGGCAAGCAGATCGTAAATTTCATTGAACTGTTTATTCTGAAGGGCCATCTTCCGATAAATGCTGTATATATGCTTGGGACGTCCGGAAATTTCCGCTTCGATCTGCACATCCCCCATGCGGTCTTTGACTTCATTAACAACGTCATCCAAGTATTCTTCACGCTCGGCACGCTTTTTCTTCATCAGATTGACGATCCGGTAGTATTGCTGCGGGTTAAGATATCTCAGCGACGTATCCTCGAGCTCCCATTTTATTTTCGAGATCCCGAGCCGGTGGGCAAGGGGTGCGAAGATTTCCAGGGTCTCATTTGCGATCCTTCTCTGCTTTTCCTGAGGCAGATGCTTCAGCGTTCTCATATTATGCAGGCGGTCTGCAAGCTTGATCAGGATGACTCTGATATCCTGGGCCATCGCCACAAACATTTTCCGGTGATTTTCAGCCTGCTGTTCTTCTTTTGACTTGTATTTGATCTTACCCAGCTTGGTAACCCCGTCCACGAGCATGGCGACTTCTCCATTGAATGCTTCTTCGATTTCTTCCAGGGAGATGTCGGTATCCTCAACCACATCATGAAGAAACCCGGCTGCGACAGTCGATGGATCCATCTCAAGGTCTGCAAGGATGCCTGCGACTTGAATGGGATGGATGATATAGGGTTCGCCGGATTTGCGGTATTGTTCCTTATGAGCTTCTTTGGCAAATTCGTATGCTTTCTGTACCATTAGCACGTGCTCATCATTCAGATATTCTTTTGTTCTATCGATAACCTGTTCAGGGGTTAGTACTTGATCTTTGGACATGATCAAAATCACCTTTGTATTTAAAGATTTTCAGTGCTGTTTCAAATTTAATGATTGTTACTATTATCAAAAAAAAACATGGTTCTGTAAAGGGTTTAGGGTTAAATTCTCAGATTCCCTCTAATTTTGTCGAATTATGTCGAATGTTAATTAACAATATAATTATATAAAGTTCTTCTAATACCGCTTTTGATTTCCGTGCAAAAC
This sequence comes from [Bacillus] enclensis, assembly GCF_001456935.1. Classification (GTDB taxonomy): domain Bacteria; phylum Bacillota; class Bacilli; order Bacillales; family Bacillaceae_B; genus Rossellomorea; species Rossellomorea enclensis. The sequence goes on from NZ_KQ758482.1 coordinate 1,220,787, forward strand.
TCCGCTTTCCGCGGGCGGTTGGTGAGCCTCCTCGTCGCGATGCTCCTGCGGGGTCTCACCTAACACGCTTTTCCCGCAGGAGTCTACGTTTTGCACTCCAATCAACCGCTGGAATCGGTTTTGAATATGGATAAGTTTACACACTTCCATCCTGAAAAAATGGATTGTAACTTATATTCTTTTGTCTTTATCCTCCTTTTTTATTTGATGGAACAGAAGGTAAGAACACGGCACGAAGGCAAAAATCCTACTGCGGTTAAAACTCTGATATTCGTGGGTTTTCACATTTTATCTTTCCGTATAAAGGCCTGATCCACTAACTCGGAACGTGAGTTAATCTATTTAGATATATCACACAGGAGGCACGTGGATTTTCCTTTCCGGTTTAAAATTTTGAAACTATCTTTTACTTATATAAAAAAGAACTGACATTTGTGATGCCAGTCCCTTTGATTATGTGTATAGTATTGACGGTGACGGTAGTTTTTAGATAATTAGTATTGCATTAATGTAAGGACTTCGTATCCTTCTAGTTTGTCACGGCCATCCAGGTATGTGAGTTCAATGAGGAATGCACAGCCTGCGACGATTCCGCCCAGTTCTTCTACAAGCTTGATGGTGGCTTCGATTGTGCCGCCGGTTGCAAGCAGGTCATCTGTGATGAGAACGCGCTGTCCGGGTTTGATTGCATCTTTATGGATTGTGAGTGCATCTTTGCCGTATTCCAACCCGTACTCTTTCTTGATCGTTTCACGAGGCAGTTTCCCCGGTTTACGCACCGGTGCAAAACCTACGCCGAGTGCGTAAGCTACAGGGCAGCCGATGATGAAGCCCCTTGCTTCCGGTCCGACGATCAGGTCGATTCCTTTTTCTTTTGCATATTCTACAATTTGATCTGTAGCATATCTATAAGCATCACCATTGTCCATCAGGGTGGTGATGTCTTTGAATTTGATTCCTTCTTTCGGCCAGTTTTCAACAATTGTAACATATTGTTTTAAGTCCATGCTTCTACTTCCTCCTCAAATGTAACGGACTCTTTTATCCTTTCATTAAACCAAGCCTTCAGCTCACTGTAAGAAGAATATAACAACTCATTTTCAAGTTCATATTGCTGCTGTTTCTTCTGATATGCCGGGGACTCTGATAAGTCTTTCTTGGTTTTTACAGGATTAAGAGAAATAAATCCATTGTCTATTGTAACAAACTTCAATTCAAAAAACACCTGCGACATGAAATCTATTGTTTCTTTGGACCATCCTTTATACTTGGCAAGATCATCTCCATGCTTCTTCAGATCGAAAGAGCCGCGCTTGGATAGAAATGCATAATACCATTTGAAATGCTCACGTGTCGGCATCGTACTGAAGAAATGGTCTTCATCCTGAAAGAAATGGGCGTAAATGCGGTGTGGACGGCCTTTTCCCACTATTGTCTTCACGAAGTCCTGAGATGATGGCATATCGAGAAACACGATACTGGCACCCGCTGTCGAGATATCGCTGAGTGCGTCCTTATCTTCGATCAGAAGGACATCCTCTCGCTCTTTCATATTCAGCTTCTCAAGTGTGGAAGAATGGAAACAGAATATTTTTTTATTTTCAGCCGGCACCTGTTTCTCCCATTTTTCAACCTGCCTGATTCCGCGTACGTCAAAAAGCTGCCACTCTTCTATCTTAATATCATGAAGGAAAATCTGCGGTTTTTTTCGATTATTCCACTCATTGATCGACAGCTCGCCGACGATGGAAGCTTCAGAAAACGGAGTGATATGGTCAGCCAGTTCGCCAAGCCCGAAGCCGACACCATCCAATTTAGCAGAATCATTTCCGAGCAATACTTTTAGATGATTTTGATTAGAACCGATTTTCTTATAGTGTTCAATGGAAACATTTTCGATGACCCATTTAGGTTTTGGATTCTGCATCCCAAACGGAGCCAGAAGACCGAGTTTTTCAATCGATTCAATCGAAATTTCCTCCATTTTCACAGCAGCATCCATGACAGTGACAGGAATGAAGTCTTCTTCAGTCAGTTCATTTCGTGCAATTTCATTCAGTCTGCTGCGAAGGTCGTGTACATCATCAAGTTTAAGCGTCATACCCGCGGCCATCGGATGTCCCCCGAAATGAGGGAGGATGTCACGGCACTTCGATAAACTGTTAAATAAATCAAATCCTGCGATGCTGCGGGCCGAGCCCTTTGCCTGCCCTTTCTCTGAATCATAGCTCAATACGATGACAGGGCGATAGAATTTATCCACCAACCTTGACGCCACGATCCCGACAACCCCGGGATTCCACCCTTCCTTACCGATTACAAGTACAGAGTTGTCTTCGAGGGGGTAATCGTATTCCACCATTTCGATTGCTTCCTGAGTCATTGTATTGACAATGGATTGTCTTTCCTTGTTCAACGCATCGATCTCTTCTGCGAGCGCCTTTGCTTCTTCCTCATCTTCTGTGAGCATAAGATCCACTGCAGGATCTGCGTCACCCAAACGGCCGACTGCATTGATCCGGGGGGCAATGGTGAAACCGATCGATTCTTCGGTCATTTCATGCTGATGTGCATTCGCGGCTTTGCACAAAGCCTTGATCCCTTTACGTTCCGTTATGCGGAGTTTTGAAATCCCCCGCTTAGCAAGCACCCTGTTTTCCCCTCTCAGCGGCACTAAGTCAGCGATCGTGCCGATCGCAGCAAGGTCCAGCAGATGGTGGGGCAGTTCCCCATAGAGTGCATGCGCCAGTTTAAAGGCGACGCCAACCCCTGCCAGTTCTTGGAAAGGATATTCCGAACCCTCGATTTTAGGATGGATGATGGAATATGCTTCCGGCAGTGCAGGTCCTGGTTCATGGTGATCCGTAATGATCAGATCAATGCCGATTTCTTTAGCTATTTGCGCTTCATGTACAGCTGAAATCCCTGTATCGACCGTGATGATCAAAGTGAATCCTTCATCACCGGCCCAGCGGAAAGCTGCTTCATTCGGTCCGTATCCTTCACTGAAGCGGTTCGGGATATAGAATTCCACCTCGGCCCCGATATCACGCAGAACCGTCATCATGACAGATGTACTGCTTACGCCATCGGCATCATAATCCCCGTAAACAAGGATTCTTTCGCCATCATTTACTGCCCGTTGAATCCGGTCGACCGTTTTTTTCATATCATTGAATAAAAACGGGTCATGGAACCCGTCACCTGAATCAAATAAAAAATCCCGAGCTTCTTCCACTGTCGTCAAGTCCCGGTTAAGTAATAATTTCGCAACAAGCGATGGTATTTTTAATTCTCTTTGAAATTCCTCTATCTTGTCCTGGTCAGATTCTGCAATCTTCCAGCGTGTTTTAGAATTTAACATACGTTCACTCCTCAGCCTTACTAATTATACAAAATTGAAGGAGGTTGTTCAATCACCCGCCCTTTGGAAAGCAAAACAAAAACCAGCGGCGGCTGCCGCTGGCTTTTGTCATTCCCCTGTTTCCCCGATTGAATCAGGAGCCTGTTTCTTCAAGGAAGTTTCTTTCTTCTTTTTTGTATTTCCATTTTCTGCTTGTTCTTTTAAGATAAGGTTCTCTTTTTCCAATGTTTTGACTTTACGCTGCACGACATACAACCGAAATAGACCGACGGAACCTATGATGATGCCTCCCATCAGCACAGAGCCCAGTATGACCAGGATAAGCGGCCATTCAGCCTGGCCGAATAAATAATTGACCGTCACCGGATCGACATTGATGACTGCAAAAACCGCCACGATCAGCGCAAATATGATGCCCAAAAGTAATGTCCATTGAAACTTCATCCTGATTCCTCCCCTACATTAAATCAACCGAATCCACTGAATCCCCTTCTGTTGGATTATATGGATTGATGTGAACAAATACGTCATTTACATTCGATTCTTCCAGAAGCTTTTTCTTTACGGCTTTCCCTACACGATGTCCCTCTTCCACTGTCATGAAAGGATCGACGCTGATTTTCAGATCGATGATGACATAGTGGCCGTGTTCCCTTGCATGGAGCTCGTTAATTTCCTTGACTTCCGGCACAGTTTCCACAATCTTTCTGAACGGAACGATATCTTCTTCATGAAGGACATGATCCAGTGTATTATGTATGGATTCCTTTCCAAGATGCCAAGCCATTTTCAGCACAAGAAGTGCTACAAACAACCCTGCCACCGGATCGGCGTAAACCAGCCACGGGATACCGAGTTTTCCTCCAAGAATGGAAGCTGCGATCCCTATAAGTGCAGCAATGGACGAGAATACATCTGAACGGTGCTCGTGTGCATTCACGATCAAAGCATCACTCTTTAACCTTTTACCCAATCGATATTTATATTGAAACATTGCTTCTTTCACAATGATGGAAAAGATGACGGCATATATCGCAATCATCCCCGGAGGTGATAACGGGTGAAAAAAAGATTCAATCGACGACTTTCCGATTTCGATGCCGACCAGAAATAATAAAACAGCCACAATGATTGCTGCAATCGATTCCGCTTTCCCGTGCCCATAAGGATGGTCCCTGTCCGGAGGCTGCTTGGCAGCGCGCAGACCGATATAAACCGCCAGTGATCCCGCTACATCTGAAGCAGAATGAACGGCATCCGCGATCAGGGCCCGGCTGTTGCCTGCCACTCCCGCCCACCATTTGATGATGGCAAGAAGTATATTCCCCACAATACCGATCATGGCTGCAAATTCGGCTTTTTTAAAACGATCTTCAGGATTCATGAAGTTCCCTCCTCCTTCCTCTTTCGTTTCTATTGTAACCCAACACCAATGAAAAAACGCGACAGTTCACCAGAGCCCCCAAAAGTAAAAGATCCGGGATACTGTTATCCCCGGATCTTTTTAGGTGATATTAAACTTGCGGTTCATCCGACCACTTCTTCTTTTCTTTCACCGTTTTGATCGTGCCTTTTTTCTTAAGTTCCTTTTTCTTCATGACCAGCCACAACTGAGCAGCGATGAATACAGAAGAATAAGTACCTGCGATCAATCCGACGAGCAATGCGATCGAGAAGTTCAGGATCGATTCGCTTCCAAAGATAAGAAGGGCAATGACTGCGATGACCACTGTCAGGACGGTGTTCACAGAACGGCCCATTGTTTGACGGAGACTCTGATTCACGACGTCTTCAATGTCTTCAGCCGTTTTAAGGCGGCGTTTTTTATGAAGATTTTCCCTTATACGGTCGAAGGTGACGATCGTATCATTGATTGAGTACCCGACAATCGTCAGTACTGCCGCAATGAATGTGATATCCACTTCAAGTCTTGTCAGACTGAAGAAAGCGATGATAAAGAATGCATCATGCACCAATGCAAGTACGGAAGCAAGTCCCATCCTCCACTCAAATCGGAACGTCACGTAGATGATGATTCCTATTGAGGCGATGGCCACGGCAATCATTGCATTTTTTGCAAGCTCTTTACCGATTACCGGTGATACGGTACTGATGCTTGGTTCAGCTCCATACAGTTTATTGAAGTGATCTTTCAATTTCGCAATCTGATTTTTATTCAAGTCGTCTGTATACCGGACGACTGCCACGTTTTGTTCGTCCCCGGAAATGACGATATTATCAGAAGGGAGATTCACTTCTTCCAGCTCTTTTTTCACTTGTTCTGTTTTCAGGCTTTTATCGGCAAGGATCTGCATCCTCGATCCACTTTCAAAATCAATTCCCAGATTCAAGCGGAAAATAGCCAGTACGATGATACCTGCTGCCAGTAATATCCCGGATAAAGCAAAGAATTTCTTCCGGTTCTTCGCGAAATCAAACTTATCGAATTTCGTCGGCAGATCAAGCGTATCATAATTTTCGGCAAGATCCTTGATTTCACTTTGTTTGACCCCGAACCAGCCCGGCTTCTTGTTGAATACCCTGCTGTTGACCCACAGGCTGAGCAGCAGGCGTGAGCCCCAAACCGCCGTGATGAAGCTAGTCAGGATACTGACGATCAGCATGGTGGCAAAGCCTTTTACAGAGCTTGTGCCGTACACAAACAGCACAGTTGCTGCAAGGATCGTCGTCACATTGGCATCCAGGATCGTCAGGAATGATGATTTGTTACCAGCCTGGAATGCAGAGCGGATCGGTTTCCCGACTCTCATTTCTTCCTTGATCCGTTCGTAGGTGATGATATTGGCATCCACCGCCATACCGACCCCAAGGATTATCGCTGCGATTCCCGGAAGCGTCAATACCCCGTTCATCAGATCAAAGATCAACAATACGAGATAAAGATAAACGGACAATGTGATTGTGGCGATCAATCCAGGGAAGCGGTAGTACGCAATCATGAATAAGAAAATGATCGCGATGCCCACGATTCCTGCAAGGACCGTCTTATCAAGTGCCTGCTGTCCGAATTGCGCACCTACGGAAGTTGAATACACTTCATCCAGTTTCACCGGAAGGGCACCTGCGTTCAATAATGAAGCGAGGTTTTGCGCTTCTTCCACCGTGAAGCTTCCCTCGATGATGACTTCATCCGAGTTGATCGGTTTGCTTACTGCTGGGGCGGAAAGGAATTTAGGGTCCTGTTTGCCCGCCTCTTCTTTATAAGAATCTTTTCCCTCTTCATAGTCCAGCCAGATGACCAGCTGATTTTGAGGGGCCATTCCCAAAATGTCCTTCGTCAATTGATAGAATTTTTCACGATCTTTCAATTTCAATGAAACGATCGGGTTATTCTGCTCATCGAATGTTTGTTTAGCCGCACCTGATACAAGGTCCGACCCATCCAGACGAAGCTTATCATTTACGTCCCGGAATGAAAGATTCGCCTCAGTCGAAAGGATTTCCCTCGCCTGATTCTGATCCTCGACACCGGCTAGTTGAACACGGATCCGGTTTCCGTCCTCGATTTGTATATTCGGTTCACTGACACCCAGGACATTGATACGCTTGTCCAAAGCATCTGCTGTATTGGATACTGTCTCCTTCGTGATTTCCTGTCCATCTTTCAGAGGCTTTACTTCATAGAGTACTTCGAACCCGCCTTGAAGGTCCAACCCCAATTTAATATTGTCCAGGATGTTCTTTGCTGTCCCCCCCATTGTACCTGCAAGTAAAAATACAAGTAAAAAGAAGGCGATTATTCGGCCGCGCTTTACCATTATGTATGAATCCTCCTTGCCGTTTTTCACCCAAAATTATTTCTGCTTAAATACTCGATAAATCCAACCTTATTATCTATTACAATGATTAGCGTGTCAATTAAATTTCAGACAATTCACCTGTTCTTTCCCGGACGAAGCAGTTCATTTAATTCTTCCTCATTGACCTCCTCGAACCAGTTCGGGGAGCGGTATGCCTCCACCGTTTCAAAGCTCATGTATTCCCCCGGCTTGACGGTCAGGACATCGCTGACCAGCTGGTACGTTTTCACATTCACTTCAGGCTTCTTCCACTTCTTTTTAGTCAAGTAAGCCCATAGCCTTTCAACGTCGGCCCTTCCGTACCCCAAAAGCTCAAACTCTTCCACTTTACTTGAAAGTGCTGGTTCCAATGAATCATAAAAACGATCGTAAGGATGCTGATTCGCCTTCATTCTTTGTCACCGCCTAGGGCTGAATGTTCACAATCAGCCAGAATTATGTACAACTTGTCATGCTTTGTCCACATGTCTGCATATACATTATTGTATACGATTATACCATTTTTGAGAAGGCAGGGAATATTATGTCAAAGTTTCTTAAAGGCACAATCATCTTGATGGCTGCCGCCTTTATTACGAGGATATTGGGTTTTGTCAATCGGATCGTCGTCGCCAGATTCATCGGCGAAGAAGGCGTGGGACTGTTCATGATGGCATTTCCAACCCTGATCCTTGTCATCACCATGACCCAGATCGGGCTCCCGGTAGCCATTTCAAAAAACGTCGCAGAAGCAGAAGCGAAAGGGGATATCCGGAAGGTCAAAAGAATATTGGTCGTTTCCCTGTCCACTACTTTACTCCTATCCGTCATCTTCACCCCTGCCCTTATATTGCTCGCCCCATTTTTAACCGAAACACTGTTTACGGATGAACGTATTTATTATCCGCTGGTGGCAATAGCACCGATCATTCCGATCGTGGCCATTTCCTCAGTGATCAGGGGTTATTTCCAGGGGCGTCAGAACATGAAACCGTCCGCTATTTCACAAGTCATCGAGCAGGTCGTCCGCATCACATTCATTGCCGTATTGACCAAGACATTCCTCCCGTACGGCATCGAATATGCAGCCGCTGCCGCGATGGCAGCTTCGGTACTTGGTGAACTGGCATCCCTTCTTTATTTGTTTGCAAGCTTCAAGATCAGGAAAAAATTCAAAATAAGAAAGAACTTTTTCAAATCCATCAAGGATGGCCGACATACGTTCAGCGAATTAATGAGTGTTGCCCTGCCTGCCACGGGAAGCAGGATGATTGGATCGATCGCCTGGTTTTTCGAACCGATCGTTGTCGCTCACAGCCTTGCAATAGCCGGGGTTGCAGCATCTGTTGCCACCAAACAGTACGGTTCGCTTACCGGTTACGCCCTGCCGCTCTTGTTTCTGCCGTCGTTCGTTACATTGTCCCTGTCTCAATCACTGGTCCCGGCAATCAGTGAAGCGAATTCTAATAAAAACTATTTGCTGATTGAACACCGCCTTCAGCAGGCATTGCGATTTTGCCTGATTACCGGCGGCATCTCAGTCGTCATTCTTTATATTTACGCAAAACCTCTTATGCAAATCATGTACGGCAGTGAAAGCGGGGCTGCATTCCTAATGATCATGGCCCCGTTCTTCCTGTTTTATTATTATCAGGGGCCGCTGCAGGCGGTACTGCAGGCTTTGAATCTTGCCAGGGCCGCCATGATCAACAGCCTCATCGGGGCTGTTGTGAAAACAGCGGTCATTTTCATTCTTGCCTCACAGCCGGCTTTCGGCATCCACGGTGCAGCCCTTGGGATCGTAACAGGTTTCATGCTTGTCACCCTGCTTCATTTCATGACGATCCTAAAATATATCCCGATGACGATCTATCTCAGGGATTATGCAAAAATCATCCTGGTGCTGGCAGCTTCAGGGCTTTGGGGGCATTATTCATTCCTGGCTCTCTTTACAGACGAAGGTCTCATTTGGAGGCTCTTGTTCGGGGTCGTTTCCACAACGGTCATTTACACCGGATTGTCCATCGCCTTGAAGCTCATCATCATGGAAGATTTGGCAAGGATCCCTTTTATCCGCAAATTAATTGTTTAACAAACAAATCCCCATTCTGACTCTGATGTTCAGAAAGGGGATTTGTCAATTATCGATCATATCAATGTGAAACTGCCCGTTATGGAAGCTGCAAAAGGATATTTTTGTGAGGTCTCTGTACCCTCTTTCCCGCAGCTCCTTCCGCAGCCAGAATGCTGTTTTGCCCATCATGTCGAGATGGGTCGTCTGTACCTGGCCATCGAGGATGAGCGGGAGTGTCAGCGAGCCTGAAGACTTTTTTTCTTTTTTTAATACCGACAGGCTGCCGGAGGGTTCAAGAACCGCAAACTCTACGTCTGCCAGATTGAATACATCCTTCTCCCGCAATTGGAGCAATAAATCGTCAAAATTATACCGTTGTTTTTTCATTGCTTTTTCATCTATCTTCCCATTATGGATCAGTACGGTCGGTTTTCCATCGACCATTTCCCTGAATGATTTCGAGCGCAGGGAAAACCACGCAGAAATAAATTGGACCAATACCATCACGCCCATGGGAAGTATGGTATGGATGATTGGATCCGCGGGTTCTTCAATGGCGAGAACAGCCATCTCCGCAATCATGATAAATACTACGAGGTCCAGGATGCTCAATTCCCCGATTTCCCGTTTGCCCATCATCCGAAAAATGAATGTTATCAATAAATAAAGAAAAAGCGTGCGTATGATGATGACTCCATATTCCTCCACAACTTTTCCCCCCTAAAAAAACATTTCACCTGTTAGTATGGGCATTGGGAAAAAAATAATAGGAGGAATTTTTATCCTCCCATGAATGGCCGCAAATATTTAAAATAAACGTAAACGGAAGAAACAGCGAGTGATATGAACGTTATAGGCACCCCGATCAGAAGATATTGATAAAATTTGATATGTACATTTTCTTTGGCTGCAAGTCCTGCGATGACCAGGTTTGAAGAAGAGCCCAGCAGGGTTCCGTTCCCGCCGAGACACGCCCCTAATGCAAGCGACCACCAGACGGGATCCATATTCACCATTCCGAATTCACCGAATTCCTGTATGACCGGGATCATGGCTGCGACAAAGGGAATATTATCGACCACTGCAGAAAGGATGCCGGTCCCCCACAGGATCGCAAATGACGTTTTCTGCATGTCCCCGTCAGTCGCCCTGATGATCTCCCGTGCAGCTTCATCGATGAAGCCCGCTTCCTCAATTCCACCAACGAGCAGAAACAATCCAATAAAAAAGAATAACGTCCCCCACTCCACTTCTTTCAGGATACTTTCAGGAGGATAGATCTTTTCAAGCAGCAGCATCAACAGTACTGCACCTGCAATCGCCACCGTTGTCACATCGAGATGGAACATCGGGTACAGTGAAAAACCGGCAAGGACCATCAGAAGAACGGAAATCGATTGAAATAAACCATTATTCTTTTTCAAGAAATCTTTTGCTTGGACCCCTTTCAGAAGAAGCTTGCGATCTTCTTTGACGTGAATATGTTCCCTGTATACCGCTCCCATGATCAATAACGTGACGACGTAGACGATCGACACCACGGGCAGCAGGTTTTCCAAAAAGGCATTAAACGTAAAATGCTTCACTGCCTGGCCGATCATCATATTAGGTGGATCCCCGATAAGCGTGGCCGTCCCCCCAATGTTGCAGGCGAGAATGGTCATGATCAAATAAGGGATCGGCGGCAGATCCAGTAATTTGGTCAGTTTAAATAGAATCGGGACGAGCAGCATCGCAATCGTTACATTTGCCAGAAAGGCAGAACCTGCTGCTGCAAGCAGTGAGAAGAAAACGAGCAGAGCGAGGCCGTTCCCGTTCACAAGCTGTGCCATCCGAATCGCAAGATACTCAAAAAAGCCTGTTTTACTTGTCATCGTAACGATAATCATCATGGCAAACAACAGGGCGATCGTTTTCCAGTCTATATACGTGAAGAGTGCTTTTTCGATAGGGAAAGCACCGATTAAAAGCATGACGGCGCCGCCTGCCATCGCAGCGAGGACACGGTTCCATTTTTCGGTTATCAATAAAAAGTAGACAAGTATGAAGACGATAAGAACGAGAGTTGGTGACATAATCAAGCTCCTTCTGCCGAAGTGGGAGTTATTCATAAGTCTATGAGGCTTGACCATAAAAAATTTCTAGTCTTTTTTCGTTTTCCTGAGAATATGCTTGTACTAGTAGAAAAATTAACTAAGAGAGAAGAAAGGGGAGGAAAGATCATCGAAGCGAAAAAAATCGGAGGTGCCGTACTTTACGGGACTTTGACCATTTTTCTAATAGCGGTTGTGGCAAGTGTAGTATTTTCGTTGATGCTTCGTTTTACCGAGCTGACCGAAGGTTCCATATCGTTGTTTGTCACGATCATCTCATTTTTAGCATTATTCATCGGCGGATTCATGTCCGGGGGAAAAGGGAAGATGAAAGGGTGGATGCTCGGCGGTTCCACCGGGCTGATTTACACTCTGGTCGTATTCTTGTTCCAGTATTTGGGGTACGACAGCCTTTTTTCTATGGAACAGTTGGTTTATCATGGCTGTTATATCGTGACGGCGATGATGGGCGGCATCCTCGGGGTCAATTTGAGCGGGGGGCCATCAAGTAAATCTTCATGACTTAACGAAAAAAAGGCAGGTCCACTGTGCATACAGATGCGGACCTGCTTTTTCATTTACCATTATACATTGACCACTTCTCTGATCGCATTGCGATCATATGTAAGTCTGCTTCCGTCACCGCACAGGATGACAACCTTGCCTTCCTCGATGGCATCGATTGTTCCATGCAATCCTCCAATCGTGACGATTCTGTCACCTTTGGCAAGTTCACTCTGCATTTTCGTCACTGCTTTTTGACGCTTTTGCTGCGGACGAATAAGCAGGAAGTAGAAAAGCACGAACATCAGGATCAACGGTAATATCGTTCCTAAACTTTCCATTCCATTTCCCTCCTTTCAAAATAAGGGTTTGACGTTACTATTAGCTTAGAAGTTTTTCGCATCCGGGCGGTTAAACCCGTATTGTTCGAAAAATTCTTCTCTGAAGTCCCCCAGTCGATCTTCACGAATCGCTTGTCTGACCTGCTCCATTAAGTTTAACAGAAAATGAAGATTATGATAAGTCGTAAGACGTATCCCGAAGGTTTCATCACATTTGATAAGATGGCGGATATAAGCCCTGCTGTAATTTTTACATGTATAGCAATCACAGTTCTCATCAATCGGCCTGAAGTCCCTTGCGTATTTGGCATTCTTTACGACCAGGCGCCCTTCACTTGTCATCAATGTTCCGTTACGGGCGATCCGGGTAGGCAGTACGCAGTCAAACATGTCGATTCCCCTGATTGCACCGTCGATCAAAGAATCAGGCGACCCTACGCCCATTAAATAACGCGGTTTATCATCAGGAAGGTGAGGAGTCGTAAACTCGAGCACACGGTTCATGACATCTTTAGGTTCACCGACGGAAAGGCCCCCGACAGCGTATCCAGGGAAATCCAGAGAAACCAGGTCACGGGCACTCTGCTTTCGGAGCTCTTCATACTCTCCGCCCTGAACAATTCCAAACAGTCCCTGATCCTGCGGCCTTTGATGAGCCTGCAGGCATCTCTCTGCCCATCTTGAAGTCCGTTCCACCGAACTTTTCATATACTCATATTCCGCTGGATAAGGAGGGCATTCATCGAACGCCATCATAATGTCTGAACCAAGTGCATTTTGGATTTCCATCGCTTTTTCCGGGCTGAGGAATAATTTATCCCCATTCAAATGATGACGGAAGTGGACTCCTTCTTCTTCGATCTTACGGAGCTTGCTCAGACTGAATACCTGGAAGCCCCCTGAGTCAGTGAGGATGGCACGGTCCCAGTTCATGAATTTATGAAGGCCGCCAGCCTCCCTGATAATTTCATGTCCGGGGCGCAGCCATAAATGATATGTGTTGCTGAGTATGATCCCTGCATCCATTGACTTAAGATCTTCCGGTGACATCGTTTTTACTGTGGCAAGCGTACCGACCGGCATGAAGACAGGTGTTTCAAATGACCCATGCGGTGTATGGACGCGGCCGAGCCTGGCCCCGGTTTGTTTACAGGTTTTGATATGTTCATATTTTATTGCAGTCAAAGTGGTGATTCTCCTTCCAAATTGGGTAAAGCTTACGATTACTTTATAAACATGGCATCGCCGAAACTAAAGAACCTGTACTTCTCCCTCACGGCTGTTTCATATGCGTTGAGAACATTCTCCCTGCCGGCTAACGCGCTCACGAGCATGATCAGGGTGGATTTCGGAAGATGGAAATTGGTGATCAGCCCGTCTATCCCTTTGAATTCATAACCGGGGTAGATGAAGATATTGGTCCATCCGTTTTCCTCCACGAACTCGCCGTGCTTCGAAGCTATGGTTTCCAGCGTCCTTGTTGACGTCGTTCCGACAGTGATGATCCTTCCGCCCCGCTCTTTCACTTCGTTCAATAAGCGAGCAGTGCCTTCGGAAACCTGATAAAACTCGGCATGCATGTCATGCTCTTCAATATTATCCACTGAAACGGGCCTGAATGTACCAAGCCCGACATGAAGCGTGATAAAGGCGATATGTATTCCTTTTGCTCTCAGGTCCTCCAGTAGTTCTTCCGTAAAATGCAGGCCCGCAGTCGGTGCGGCTGCAGATCCCCGTTCCCTGGCAAACACGGTCTGATAGCGGTCCTGTTCATCCAGGCGTTCACGGATGTAAGGCGGCAGCGGCATTTCCCCGAGCTCGTCGAGGACTTCATAGAAAATCCCTTCATAGTGGAACTCCAGTATTCTTCCCCCATGGTCTTTCAAACCGACACACACCGCTTTCAGCTTTCCATCGCCGAACACGATTTCAGTGCCGACCCTTACCCGCTTTGCTGGCTTAACGAGGGTTTCCCATTGATCGCCGTCTTCCTGTTTCAACAGAAGGACTTCGATATTTGCGCCGGTGTCTCCCTTTTGACCGAAAAGCCGTGCCGGAAGCACTTTTGTATCATTCAATACCAGGCAGTCTCCTTCCTCGAGGAAATCGACGATGTTTTTAAAACGATAATGTTCAATAGATCCATTTTCTTTATCCAAAACCATCAATCTGCTTTCGGACCGATGCTCGAGCGGTGTCTGAGCAATTAATTCCTCAGGCAGATGAAAATCAAAATCTTCTACATTCACTTCATGTCACCCAGCTTCTTAATCTCACCTATGAGGTCTATTTGAATCGTCCTATGATATAAAAGACAAGAGAAAGTATAACACTTAACAAAATAGATGTCATAAGTGGAAAATAAAATGTTGTATTTTCTTTTTTGATCACGATGTCACCAGGGAGTTTCCCTATTTTGATAAACTGCATCAGGAAGCCGATGATCAAGATGATTCCGCCTATGATCATCAAAAGCTTCGGAAGACCTGTCACTTGGCCGGCACCTCCAGTTGAAAATGTTCATACACAAGATGCGTTACGATCCTTCCCCTCGGCGTTCTCTGAAGGAAACCGATCTGCAAAAGATAAGGTTCATATACATCCTCGATTGTATGTGATTCTTCCCCTATGCTTGCGGCGATGGTGTCAAGTCCGACCGGACCTCCCCTGAAGCGTTCGATGATGCCGCGGAGCAGCTTATGATCAATATGATCAAGACCCAGTCTGTCGACTTGGAGCAGCTCAAGTGCTTCTCTCGAAAGCTCTGTGGTTATGTCTCCGTTTCCTTTGACCTGTGCAAAGTCCCTTACCCGCCGAAGCAGCCTGTTCGCGATCCGCGGGGTCCCCCTTGAGCGTCTTGCCAGTTCTTCAGAGGCCCGCGCTTCGATCTTTGTATTCAGGATCGCCGCCGTTCTCTGGACAATTTCATTTAACTGCTCTTCATTATAGTATTCCAAACGGCACAAAACTCCAAACCTGTCCCTGAGCGGTGCTGAAAGAGCCCCTGCCCTCGTCGTGGCTCCCACAAGCGTGAAAGGCGGAAGATCCAGGCGGACTGACCGTGCACTCGGGCCGTTTCCGATGACGATATCGAGGCAGAAATCCTCCATGGCAGGATATAATACTTCTTCGATTGCCCGGGGGAGCCGGTGAATCTCATCGATGAACAATACATCGCCAGGCTCAAGGGCCGTCAGGACTGCTGCCAGGTCACCGGGCCTTTCGATGGCCGGGCCCGAAGTCGTACGGAGATTCACGCCCATCTCGTTGGCTATGACGGCAGCGAGGGTCGTTTTCCCAAGTCCCGGCGGACCATAGAGAAGAACATGATCTAATGTTTCCTGACGCATTTTTGCCGCTTCAATGAACACTTCCAGATTATGTTTCACTTTGTCCTGGCCGATGTATTGTTTAATCGTCTGCGGCCGAAGTGAATATTCAAATGAGTCCTCATTCAATTCAGATTCACCTGATACAATTCTCTCTTCCATTCAGTCTTCCTCCTTTCGCGTTTTAACTTACTTAAGCAGTAGCTGCAGGGCTTTCCGGATGATTTCATCGGCTGACAGACCCTGATCCTTCAATTTTGGCGTCACTTTCTTTATTTCCCTGTCAGAGTAGCCAAGGGCTTTCAGGGCAAGAAGTCCCTCTTCAAAGGATTCATCTTTCTCACCTGAAGAAGATGCTGCCCCTTCATGATCATTAAAGAGATTCGGGAAGTAATCCGGTACGACATCCTGAAGCTTCCCTTTCAAGTCGAGGATCATCTGGCGGGCTGTTTTCTTTCCCACCCCCGGAAACTTCGTAAGAAAACTTTCATTTTCCTCCTCGATCGCGGTGATTACCTGCTGAGGTGCACCCGATGCCAAAATGGCCAAAGCCCCTTTGGGTCCAATTCCAGAAACATTCAACAATTTCATGAACAATAATTTTTCTTCTAAGGCAAGAAATCCATAAAGAGCGATGAGATCTTCCCGCACATGCTGATATGTAAAAATCTGCAGTTCCTGATTCTGATACTTTGAATAAACGAACGGATTCGCCGTATACAGTTGATAACCGATTCCGTTATTCTCCACCACTACATACTCGGGCCCCACCTGTGCGACGGTCCCTTTTATATATTCATACATAACGTTCTCTCCCTATCTTAAAAGCGGAGGGGCTTTGCTAAGAGGGTGTGGCATAAGACGAACCTTCCTAAAAGGCGCTCTTTGCCTTCTTGGATGGTTTGACTTATGACATGTGCCTCTAAGCCCCGCAGCTGGATAATTTAAAAGCGGAGGCGGCTCGTTCAGGCCCGACAAGCATAAGATGGATGGGCCATGAAGGCGCTCTTTGCCTTCCTGGTCCATTTAGCTTATGACCTCGAGGGGCTAGCCGCCGCAGCTGGATAATTTAAAAGCGGAGGGGCTTTGCTAAGAGGCGTGTGGCATAAGACGAACCGGCCTGGAAGGCGCTTTTTGCCTTCTTGGACGGTTTGACTTATGACATGTGCCTCTAAGCCCCGCAGCTGGATACATACTTAAATACTCATTCTATCATATCTTTCCGATTAAAGACGTAAAATCCCCAGCACAAAGAAACATCTGTTCTTATTTTATCAAAAAATGATGGATTGTGAACTCAAATAGGGAGAGAAGTTTCTTTTCTTATATAATCAAAGCCTGCACAAGAAAAAATCCTAATAGAATCCAAAAAACAGCCAGAATCTCTTTCATTCTGGCTGCTGTATTCAATGTATGAAGTTTATTTGGGGTCATTCCGGAACCGAATATTGTTTAAAGCTTTCCAGTACTTCTTCAAATTTCTGTTTGGATTTCACGGGTATCCCTTTTATTAATGTCTCATGACTATTGCTCTCAAGCTTTTCGACATCGATTTGAAAGAAAGACTGTATAATCTCAGCCTGGCCCGGTTTTCCATTAAAGATGGACAGTACGCCATTTTCCGAAATCCCGAAGTATCCGTTCGTTTTCAACAATGGGGAGATATCATCCACCTGCTTTTGGAAAATCACTTCCTCCTCGGTCATATCAATGAGCTGCCAGTCAGCGTATGCAGCCCAGAAGTCTTCCATACTCCAAATGGTCTCCTGGACGATTTCTTCACTGATTTCCCCGTCAAGATACACTCTTTCAAGCTTCACCGTCACCGTATGGGCGGAAGCAACATCAGCCTGGTCTTTTATCTGCTGTATTTCTCCCCGGTCGGCAGCCTGCTTTTCTTCTGTATAAAAGAAAGTAAAATAGAATGCGCCCAGCAAAAGCATTACCATAAACACGATTCGAATCTTCATCGTCATCGTGATCACCTCGTACTCGTTTTATGTCTTTCCTTCAATGACTAGTGTGGCCCAATCCTGTTAAGAATATCCAACATCCTCACAACTTTTATCTTAATCGCAAAAAAAGATCACCAAAAGAGACCTGCTCTTTTAGTGACCTTTATGTTCATTGATTGTTCTTCAATGATTTTATCATATTGTGGATATCCAGGTTTATTGCTTCGAACGGCCCGCCGTCACGGAGGTCATTATCAATGTTCCTCACCCGGCTGAATGTCCCTTCATCAACCACCACAGAAACAGATCTTCCGTTCAGATACGGCTTCACGGCTTTCTTAATGTTGGATTTGGTTGCTTCTTCTGCCTTTTTACTGTGATCTTGAAGCTCTACAGCAATCAGAACATCAGAACCGTATGCCACTGCACGCACATCACTTACATTATCAACCTTCCCGGTGACGTCACCGATTTTTTCGGCAAGGTCGCCTTCATAAGCTGTGTAGTACGATCTGTTGGCTTTTCGGGTATTGTCATCCAAGTGGCCGTGATAATTTGCGTCCCCGTGACTGGCGCGTGCATCCTGTTCAAGGAAGCTCTTATCATAATCAGCCAATGGTGCAGAAGGATTCCTCGGATTGCCGTTCTCATCCTTGACTTGAAGATATTCACGTTTTTTCTGGCGAATATCCTTTCCTTCCCTGCCGACCGCTGAATGATCATACATTTCCGTCAAAGGACCATCCCGGTCGTCCTTTTCATCCCCGCCATGGCCTTCATTGGAATAGAATCCCATTGGTTCATAGGAATCCGTATATTTATTCTGAGCTTCTTCTTCGCCTGTATTACAAGCTGTCAGCCCCAACGTCATTACGGCTGTCAATGGTACCATGAATAATCTTTTATTCAATGGTGCTTCCCCCTTCAACCCGCTGATTGAGCATATTACATGCTCATCATTAGGTTGTGAAAGAGCGGCTTAGTTCATTCCTTCTAACAGTTGGTGAGTTCTCCTACATTATGGGTGCATAAGGCGGTTGATTTCTTGATTCACTTCTTGGGAAAACTGCATCCTTTGTGGAAATTGCCCGATTGTCAGCTGGACGAGATAATCCCACGCCCGCTGTTTATAAGCATAATCTTCCCTGAGGAAACGATTCCACTCCCTGAAGATATCTGTCGGGTATAATAATCCAAGGTAAAAAAGGGGTTGTTCCAAATAAAGATGATAGGCGCCCATTTGTTTTATTTCATTCAGAGACCAGTCTATATATGGAAGGATCCGATTACAAAATTGCAGATCATCCATCAAAGGTGAGGATAGGGCCATCAAATCAAAATCGATTAAATAGATCCTTCCGTCTGTCCCCCTTAAAAAATTGTGATGTGCCACATCTCCGTGTGTAATGCAGGACGGCTTCTCTTTTATTTTCAGTGCCTCAATATGTGTGACGGCATGTTTTCCCCAGTCCAGATAAGTATAAAGATAATATGGCTGGATGAAGGTTTGAAGGAAGGGGATATTACGTTCAAATTGATTCAGGCGCTTCTTCCACTTTTTCAGCCATTTATATCTCGGGAGATTTTCCAGCCACTTACCCTGGAAGTTCCCGGTGATAGCGTGAAATTTTTTAAGTACGTACAGGACATCCATCCTGTCCCGTGCATTCCCATAGCTGATTACGTCACTTGTTTCAAGCCACATCGCCAAACCGATGGGTTCACCTTCGAAAATGAGTATTTCCGTTTGATGAATGGGGTGAAAAGGCAGTACATGGGGAAAATTCTGCTGCACCAGCCTTCTGACCAGTGTTTCCTGCATGATGAATCTGCTCTGATTCGGGTATTTTTTTACAAACCATTTTCCGCTGTTACCGTGCAGCACCCACTTACCTTCTTTTAATTTTTTCAGGGATGCGGAATTGTCATTTAATTTATATCTTAAAAAAGAAAGGAGACGATAAGTATAATCGTCTCCTCTCGGATGGATATCAGCTGTCAAGATCATCATCTTGGAAGTTTGGCATGGAGAAGGCTCTTGGTCCAAACATCCCTTGACCCATCGGCATACCCTGCCCCGGCATTCCAGGACCATACCCGTACGGGGCCTGCATCCCTTGAGGCTGCATTCCATATCCTTTAGGCCCTCCGCATCCGCAGTCACCTTTATCCCAGGCTCCCATCACGCCGGATGGCTGACCCATCGGGGATTGCGCTCCCATCACTCCGGACGGCTGACCCATCGGGGATTGTGCTCCCATTACGCCGGACGGCTGACCCATCGGCCATTGTGCTCCCATTACGCCGGACGGCTGACCCATAGGAGATTGTGCTCCCATCACTCCGGATGGCTGACCCATCGGGGATTGTGCTCCCATCACTCCGGATGGCTGACCCATCGGGGATTGTGCTCCCATCACTCCGGACGGCTGACCCATCGGCCATTGTCCCGAAGAAGGTGATTCCTCCATCGCTCCCTGTACCTGTCCCGGCCACATCGGCTGGCCATGCATACCTCCAGGGAATCCCGATCCAGGCATTACAGGAGATACCGGGTAGCAATTGTCGTAAGGCATCCCTTGCCACGGCCCCTGTGAAGGCATTTGAACAGATGGATAGCCATCGCCCTCATCTGAAGCCCCCATCACTCCGTATGGCTGACCCATTGGGCTTTGCGCTCCCATCACTCCGGACGGCTGACCCATCGGGCTTTGTGCACCCATCACTCCGGACGGCTGACCCATCGGCCATTGTGCACCCATCACTCCGGACGGCTGACCCATCGGGGATTGTGCTCCCATTACTCCGGACGGCTGACCCATCGGGGATTGTGCTCCCATCACACCGTATGGCTGACCCATCGGGCTTTGTGCTCCCATAACACCGGACGGCTGACCCATCGGGCTTTGGTGCTGCGGCATGTAAGGCATCATTGAAGATTCATCATCATCGTAGCCCATTCCTTGCACCATTGGCATTTGCTGCATTCCCGGCATCATAGCACCCTGGACCTGACCACCTGGTCCCATCGGCATCCCGTATCCTGGCTGCATTCCATATCCTGGCTGCATTCCCCCATGAGGTCCTCCGAAACCGGATCCAGGCATGACGGGTGAAACTGGTACGCAATTACTTGGGTTGAAATACATAGGCTGATTGTACCCTCCTTGTGGTTGTGCAGATTGTGCCGGTTGAGCCGGCATTTGCAGACTTTCTTCTTCATCATGGATTCCTTTAACTTGATTTTGCTTTGGCATTTCTTTTTTTGGAGATTCTTCTTTGGCTTGTGGAAGAATATTGGAAGGTTTAGGCGGCATTTTCGGCTGGGCTTTTGGCTGTGGTTTTGGTTTTGCCTGCTGTATCGGTTTCTGCATTGGTTTTTGCATCGGCTTCTGCATCGGCTGCTGAACCTGCATATTCGCCATATTCATCATGTAATAGTTATTGATATCGATTTCTGGGATGACTGGCTTAGGCATTTTCGGCGTAAACGGCTTCTGTGCCTCCTTCGGCTTTTCTTTCTTCGGTTCTTCGGCAACTGGCTGGGTGATCGGCTTCTGTTCTTTAAAAGGATGCTCGGCTTTAGGCATCTCTTTTATCGGCATTTCCTTCTTAGGCGCTTCCTTGGATCCGAACTTTATCTGTGCTTCTTTTTTCACGGATCCGCCTGATGCCGGAACTTTGATTTTCATGCCCGGCATGATCATATCAGGGTTCGAAAGCTGGGCATTCATTTGCTTTAACTCTTCGAAATTCACACCGTACTTCTTGGCGATTTTCCAAAGAGTGTCCCCTTTTTGTACAATATGGATTTTCACTCTTAT
The DNA here is from genome assembly GCF_001456935.1 of [Bacillus] enclensis. Taxonomy (GTDB): domain Bacteria; phylum Bacillota; class Bacilli; order Bacillales; family Bacillaceae_B; genus Rossellomorea; species Rossellomorea enclensis. Next base: position 1,242,071 of record NZ_KQ758482.1, read on the forward strand.
TTCCCTCCTCAGGCATAAGTCTATATATCCTATGACAAGATAGGCAAATTGCTAATCATCTACATAAAAACTTATGAGCGGGCGAAAAAAAATATACCTGCAGGCAGCCGTAAACGTTTAAATCAATAGGAATCCGCATAAAAAAAGCAGAACAAATTTTTTGCTCTGCTTTTTTAAATCTTGATTAAACGATTATTGTAAATATCCCTTCTACACGCGTGCCAGCATTCGATCCAAAGCCAATATGGCACCGTCCGAGACATCTTTGCCTACCTTGATTATATTCTGAGGTGTTTTCTCCATGATATTCTCCAATGACCAGAGTAAGTGGGGCAAATCGATTCTATTCATCGTCAGGCAGGGGCACATATACGGATTGAGAGAAATGATTTTCTTGTCGGGATGCTCCTTTATCAATCTCTTAACAAGGTTCATTTCTGTACCGATTGCCCACTGAGAGCCCCCCGGTGCATTCTTGATCGTTTCGATGATGAACTTCGTGCTTCCGTTCATATCCGATTTTTCAACAACTTCCCGCCGGCATTCCGGATGAACGATGATTTTCATGTCGGGGTGCGTATTCCGCACCTGTTCAATGTTTTTTTCGGTAAAATTCTCATGAACGGAGCAGTGCCCTTTCCAGAGGATCACTTTAATCCCGGCCATCTCACCTTCATGGATCAGACTATTTAGAGCCGGGTCCCAGACTGCCATCTCACTTTCTTGCACTCCGAGATCCGCCGCCGTGTTCCTTCCCAGGTGCTGATCGGGCAGGAACAAGATGCGTTCTTTCTCGCCAAGAGCCCATTTCACCATTTTATGCGCGTTTGACGATGTGACTGTAGCTCCGCCGTTCTTTCCGACGAAACTTTTGATGGCTGCAGTTGAATTGACATAAGTAAGCGGGATGATCGTATCCCCGAAATAATCCTGAAGCTTTGCCCATGCTCTTTCTGTCTGATGGATGTCGGCCATATCCGCCATTGAACACCCCGCCCTCATATCGGGGAGGATGACCTGCTGATGATCCCCGGTTAAAATATCGGCTGTTTCCGCCATAAAATGAACGCCGCAGAATACGATGAATTCCGCTTCAGAGTTTTGTGAAGAGATTTGAGCCAGCTGCAGGGAATCCCCCACTGCATCGGCAAATTGAATGACTTCATCCTTCTGATAATGGTGACCGGGAATGAACAGTCGTTCACCAAGCACCCTTTTGATTTCGCGCACTCTCATTTCCATTTCCTGCTCTGTAAGGCTTGTAATGTATTCAGGAAGTGTACCTGCTTCTGCCGTCAGTTCTTCAAGCAATCCCATCAACATTCAACCTCCTGCCTTAAAACTCTCGCGCTTATATCCAAAGACTTTACTGAATGAGTCAAATATCCGAGAGATATGTATCCGACCCCGGTGGAAGCATAATCGCTCAGATTTTCTTCCGTGATCCCGCCTGAAGCCTCCGTGATTACAGCGGCAGGTACACGCGGCAGCCACTCCCTGATCTGATGCGGGCTGCAGTTATCAAACATGATGATGTCAGCGCCGCTATCGACAGCCTCGATCAATCCCTCTTCACTTTCGATTTCCACTTCAATTTTCACTGTATGACCGCAGTGCTGTTTTGCTTTTTCCACTGCGGCAGCAATCGAGCCTGCGAATGAAATGTGGTTATCCTTCAACATGACGGCATCATACAGACCCATCCTGTGATTGAAGCCCCCTCCGGCCCGGACGGCATACTTCTCCAGCATCCTGAGTCCCGGTGTCGTTTTCCTTGTATCACAGATCCTGACTCCGCTTCCTTCCACTTTCCGGACCGCTTTTCTGACAGATGTCGCTATACCGCTCATTCGCTGGATGAGATTCAACACGACTCTCTCTCCCTGCAGAAGCGTCCTCATGCTGCCGCTTACCTTGGCGATCAGCTGTCCTTCTTTCACCTCATCGCCATCTTCGACATGAACCTCTGCAGATGCTGCGGGACTCAATAACCTAAAGACCGTTTCAATGACCGATCTGCCGCAAAAGACACCATCTTCTTTGACCATTAAGTAAAAACTGCCCTGATCGCTCTCCTCAAAAACACTCTCGGATGACAGATCACCGTCACCCAGATCTTCTTTCAAAAATTCTTCAAGCATAGATTTTAGTTTGATGTTGTTCATCCTGTACCACCTTCAACTGATGATTTTCCTTGCGTAAAAAAAGGGACCGCTTAAACCAATCTTCATTATTTTCAATGGGATAATCAGAACGGATATGCCCTCCCCTGCTTTCCGTCCTTAACAAGGCGGATTGGGTAATCAGCATGCTGACCACCCACATGAGATAAAGCTGGATTCCTTCTCTGGACATGTTGTCGAGTTCTTCCCCGAACGTGAATGCCTGAGCTTTCAGCCATTCTAAATGACGGGAAAGACCTTTCTGATCCCTTATAATCCCGGCATCCCTTGTCATCCGCTCTTTAAGTTCCTGCCGGGTAAAAGTGATGCCGGGACGATGATCTCCCTGCTCTGGAGCTTTAAAAATCGTCGACCATGTTTCTGGGTGTCGTGGAGCAGAGACCAGGTGCCATGCCAGCCTTTCTCCGAAGACAAGACCTTCGAGGAGCGAGTTCGACGCCAGACGGTTTGCCCCATGCAGACCGGTGCAGGCAGCCTCCCCGATTGCATAAAGACCCTCTATCGTTGTTTTTCCGTGTTCATCCGTCACAATCCCGCCCATTGTAAAATGACATCCGGGGGAGACGGGGATTTTACCTTGTGACAAGGAGATTCCATGGTGTTTACAGATCTTGGTAATCGATGGGAACTTCGATTCGAAATCTTTTATGGAAGTGATATCAAGAAACACCTTTCTCCCTTCCAATATTTCCTGGTTGATCCTTTCAGCCACGATATGCCGCGGGGCAAGCTCCATCTGCGGGTGGGCCCCTTCCATGATCCGCTCGCCGGCATCATTGATAAGAAAGGCCCCTTCACCCCTCACGGCTTCTGAAATGAGTCCGCCTGTTTTTCCGCCAAGCGACAGCAGTGTCGGATGAAACTGAATGAATTCCATGTCAGTCAGTTCCGCCCCGGCCAGAAAAGCCAGCGCCATCCCGTCCCCCGTTACTTCCGGTGCATTGCTGCTTACCGAATAAAGTGAGCCTGCTCCTCCGGTGGCCAGTACGACATGATGGGCGGCATAACTTGCTGTGGATCCGTCCTCTCTCTTTGTTTTGACCCCGCAGCAGCGGCCCCTGTCATTCATGATCAGTTCGTAAACCATTTCACCATGTACAAGCCTGACTTTTTCCGTCAGTGCAGCCAATAAATATTCAATGATATACTTACCCGTCTGATCGCCGCCGCTATGAAGGATCCTGGGATGACTGTGGGCCCCTTCCATTCCAAGGGCAAGCTCTCCTCCATTCCTTCTGTCAAACGGAGCGCCCTCATCAATCAAGTATTCTATTATTCTCTTCCCATCCCTGATGACGTTTTCCACTGTCTCCGGAGACTGTTGAAAGCAGCCTGCAGTCAATGTGTCCTTTACATGAAGATCAACCGTGTCCATTTTCCCCACCGGTGCCGCTACCCCGCCCTGTGCAAGATAGGAATTGCTGTCGGTCACGTGATTCTTTGTGATAATCATCACATTTAAATGGTCCTGAAGCCGGCGGGCAAGCTGCAGCGCCGCAATTCCGCTTCCCGCTATGATTACATCGTATTTGAGCATATGAAAATCCTCCTGTTTATTTACAGGTGTCTTGACACATATATTTACACATTATTAAACTATTTACAAGAGTTTTTTATTCATGATGAAAAGATCGCTGACTTTGGTTCTTTAAAGGAGAATGAGAAATGCTGTATTTCGATTATGCTTCAACGACTCCGGTCGATCCGGAAAGTTTACAGGTATATGTTAAGGTCAGCGAAGACTATTGGGGGAACCCGAGCAGCCTCCATGATGCAGGCGGAAAAGCCCAGCTGCTCCTGGAAAATTGCCGGAAGAGGCTGGGTGACCTTCTCGGTGTCCCGGCGGAAGGAATTTCATTCACATCAGGCGGTACAGAGGGAAATCACCTAGCCCTCCTCTCACTCGCTTTCAGTTATCAAAAAAAAGGGAAACATATCATTGTCAGCGGTGCCGAACACTCTTCCATCCATAGTGCTGCTTCCTTCTTGGACAAAGAGGGATTCAGAGTGACAAAGATTCCTTTTACCTCGGAGGGAATAATTGACCTCAAAGCACTGGAGGAAGCAATCACAGATGAAACAACCGTCCTTTCCGTTTGTCATGTAAATGGAGAAATAGGAACCATCCAGCCGCTCCTGGAAATAAAGAAAATGCTGAATGGCAAAGACATCTTATTCCACAGCGATATGGTGCAATCCTTCGGCAAGCTCGACCTGAAGGAAGCCGCTTCGATCGTGGACAGCTTGACGATCTCTTCCCATAAAATCTATGGGCCCAAAGGTGCCGGAGCTGTCTATTTTCATCCTGCATCCGATATCCGCCCCTTTTTGCCGCATCAGACCCACGAACACGGATTCAGAGGAGGCACTGTCAATCTTCCTGCAATTGCCGGGTTTGTATCTGCCGCAGTAAAGGCGGCTCCCTTTGAGGATTACCGCCGCATTACAGAGATGCGCAGTTTTTTCCTCAATAAGCTGGACAGGTCGATGGACGGGGATTACACCATCTACGGCGGACAGTCCGGCCATCAGCTCCCGCATGTAATCGGATTGGGCATCAACGGCGTGGAAGGTCAATGGCTCATGCTTGAGTGCAACCGGAAAGGCATCCATATTTCAACGGGAAGCGCCTGTCAGACAGGCAAACAGGGGATTCCCAAGACTCTTGCCGCCATGGGGATCGGGGCAAGGGCAGGTAAAGAGTTCATCCGTATTTCCTTTGGCCGCGGCACCACTCATGGCCAGATAGAAGAACTCGCTGCTGTCCTTTCAGAGATTCGACGCGAAGCTTACATTTCATAAAGCAGGTATGGTATGATTTCCTATATAAAAATAGTACGGAGGAGATAGCAGTGGCAGGTAAAAAGATTCATGGAGATGAGAGACGTCAAGTCATCCTCGACCACCTCATAACAAAACAGGCCCCGATCACAGGAGGTGAACTGGCCAAGACCGCCAATGTAAGCCGGCAGGTCATCGTCAGTGACATCACCCTTCTTAAAGCAAAAGGGGAGCCGATCATCGCAACGAGTCAAGGGTACCTCTACATGCCGAGCTCCAATCGCGACTCGATGATTGAGCGGATCGTTGCTTGTCAGCATCCCCCTGAAAGGGCCGAAGAGGAGTTATTCCTGCTGGTCGACCACGGTGTCACCGTGAAGGACGTAAAAATCGAGCACGGCGTATACGGTGACCTGACAGCCTCCATCATGGTGTCGAACCGGAAGGAAGTGGAGCAGTTCTTAACGAAGATCCAAGAGACACAGGCCGCTTACCTTTCTGAATTGACGGACGGCGTGCATCTGCACACCCTTATGGCTCAAGACGAGGCAACATTGAAGAAAGCCGAACATGCACTTGAGGAAGCAGGCTTTTTGATGAAGTCTTATAGTTGATATGAGCACCCGGCTGAAATTCGGCCGGGTGCTTTTTTGGAGTCTTGCAAACGGTATAGGGTATAACGATAGTCTGGAGTCTGTATCCGAGCATTTATCTGGGATTTCGAGCATAATCGGATCGCTTCCGAGCATATATTCAATTTTTCGAGCGTAAATAACGAAATTTCGAGCATAAAACTTTGCAGGCCACCCTGCGCACGTTCAAAATACCCTGCATACACCAGATAACAGAAAATCCAATCCTTGAATGAAAGGCATTCATGAAAAAGACAGCCACTTTTTTTAAAAAGAAGCTGCCTTTCCGTTTATTGATCAAGCATATAGGATGAATATGTCCCAATCATCTTGACCTCACATCCAAGGGCCTCCATCTCGCTGATCGCACCCGGAAGCAATACCTCGTCCATTCCGTGGGCTACGTCGATGAGGAAGAAATAATCCCCTAGCCCGGTTTTCAGCGGCCTCGACTCGATCTTGCTCAAATTGAGCTGTCTCCATGCAAAGGTGGACAGGACCTGATGAAGTGCACCCGACCGGTCTTTAGGAAGTGTCACCATCAGAGTCGTCTTGTCTTCGGATTTGTTTTGCTCGATCGCAAGCGGATGACTTTTTTTATGCAGCACAATGAAACGGGTGTGGTTATACGCAAAGTCATGGATATTCTCATGACTGATCGAGAGTCCATACTCTTTTGCTGCCAGTTCATTCCCGATGGCCGCATTCTTTTCCCCCGGGTGCTCACTGACATATTTGGCTGCCGCCGCAGTGGAGGTTGTCTGTTCGAGGGGAGTCCCCCGGTAAGCTTTGTGCAGGAATTTATGGCACTGGGCGAGTGCATGGGAATGAGACATGATCTTCTCTATTCTCCGTTCACCCCCGCTGTTCTCCGGGTGTACCATCAGATGCTGCTGGATCGGTGAAGTCAGCTCGGCCACGATGGATAAATCCGCTTCATGAAATAAATAATCGACCGTAATATGTACTGATCCCTCCAGGGCGTTCTCCAGCGGGACCACCGCATAATCAACTTCATCTTCAATGACTGCCTCGATGCAGTCCGGTATCGTCACGCATGGAACTTGATGTTCATCAGGGAATGCCTTCCTCACGGCCAGGTCCGTGAATGAAGCCTGAGGTCCTAGGTAAGCAATTTTCAATGGGTCTCTTCCTCTCGAGAAATTTATTGAACATTCTAACACGCGGATGATGGTTTTGTATATACATCTTTTTAAAAAGATAGTTGTATTAAACGCCGCTGTTGATTTCCGTGCAAGAGTTCGCTTTCCGCGGGTGACCCGTGAGCCTCCGGGAAGAAAAGTGGAAGGGCTTTGTTCAGAGGCGATTAATCGGACACGAAGGCGTTCTTTGCCTTCTTGGGCAAGTTGGCTTATGAAGATCAACCTCAAAAAAAGAAGTGTCAGGCCCCTGAGCCCAACACTTCTACTTTTTCGACAAATTCCAGTCGTCTTAACCCTGCCAATAGTTCTTCCAACCCGACGGTTAGGTCCGTTACGTTCAAGGAGAGCGTCACATTCGCTCTTCCCTGCAGCGGGATCGTCTGGTGTATGGTCAATATATTGCATCCATGCTTCGCCGTTTCACTGAGAAGATGCGATAATGTACCCGACCTGTCTTCAAGATGGAAAAAGAGGGTGATGATCCTCTCTTTTACCACCGTATGGAAAGGGAAGACGGTGTCGCGGTATTTATAAAATGCACTCCTGCTCAGATCGACACGGTTGACGGCTTCCCAAACTGATTCAGCCTTCCCTCGTTCGATCAGTTCTTTGGCATCGAGCGTTTTTTTCATCGCTTCCGGCAGGACATCTTCACGGACCAGATAAAATTTACCGTCCTGAAATTTTTTTCCCAATGATTACTCCCCCAATATGACCAGGCTTAATCAACGAATTCAAATTCATATTTCAATAATCGGATCGTGTCGCCGTTTTCGGCACCGCGCTCGCGGAGTGCATCATCCACACCGTAAGAACGGAGCTGTCTTGCGAAACGTCTGACAGAATCCTCGCGGGAGAAGTCCGTCATCTTGAATAGACGTTCGATCTTCGCTCCGCTGACAACAAATGTACCATCAGGAGCACGCGTGATTTCGAAATCCCTCTGGTCTTCTTCATGCCTGTAAACGACACGATGAACCCCTGTTTCCACTTCTTCCTGGATAGGGAATTCTTCTGCCGTCTCAAGCTTGTCTGCAACAGCAAACAACAGCTCCTTCAATCCTTGCTGGGTAAATGCTGAAATCGGGAAGACCGGATAATCATCCTGGAGTTTTTCCTTGAAGATTTTCAGGTTTTCTTCCGCTTCCGGCATATCCATCTTGTTCGCCACGATGATCTGCGGGCGTTCTGTAAGGCGGAGATTATACTGCTTCAACTCTTCGTTGATCGTCAGATAATCTTCGTAAGGGTCGCGCCCCTCCATTCCGCTCATATCGATCACATGTACGATGACGCGGGTCCTTTCGATGTGGCGGAGGAATTGGTGGCCGAGCCCCACTCCTTCATGTGCCCCTTCGATCAGCCCAGGCAGGTCCGCCATGACAAAGCTTCTTCCGTCTGCTGTTTCGACCATTCCAAGGTTCGGGACGATCGTCGTGAAGTGATAGGAAGCAATCTTCGGTTTCGCTGCAGATACGACGGATAACAATGTGGATTTCCCGACACTCGGAAAACCGACAAGACCGACATCGGCAAGCAGTTTCAATTCCATGATGATATAGCGTTCCTGACCCGGTTCACCTTTTTCGGAAAGCTCAGGTGCAGGGTTTGCTGGAGTAGCAAAACGCGAGTTGCCGCGTCCTCCGCGTCCGCCTCTTGTAATGACCGCACGCTGTCCGTGCTGTGTTAAGTCAGCAATCGTTTCGCCGGTATCATCGTCTTTCACAACCGTACCAGGCGGCACCTTGACGACCATATCCTCGGCATTCCTTCCATGCTGGTTCTTGCTCATGCCGTGTTCCCCGCGCGGCGCCTTGAAATGACGCTGATAACGGAAATCCATCAGCGTTCTGAGACCTTCGTCCACTTCAAACACGACATCTGCCCCATGACCGCCGTCCCCGCCTGCAGGGCCGCCTTTCGGTACATATTTTTCGCGGCGGAAGGCAACCATTCCGTTACCGCCGTCTCCGCCTTTTGTATAGATCTTGACCTGATCGACAAACATACTTTCACTCCTAACTTATCCATCCTTCAGCTGATATCATGGTGAACATGCTATTCAACAGGAAAATGAATCACAAACGCTTCTTTTTGAAACAGTTCTATTTCTATATTTTTTCCGCTTAGCTTGAATTTCTCAATCCATTCTTCCAAAACATCCGTTTCTTCTAGTATACCTGTGAAATCAAATATAAAACGGGGATGTTCCTCAGAAAGATTGATGATCAAAGAAAGCTGGTTTTCAGCACTGGGCTTCACACCGGATTCAAGAAGTTCCATCAATTCTTTGCAAATGAGAACGAGCTTTTGGTCATCCAGCGTGCCTGCATACCCTGCAGCCCCCACTTCGAACTCCAGTTTCACCAGATGTGTGGACCAGTTATATGTTAAAATCCATTCTGCCAATAATGGAAGTTTTAGATTCGATAGTTTCGATTCGTTCTGCGCTGTAATCACCATGGTGTCTATGACTTGCTTCGCACGCTCGATCCTGTTCAATTCAAGATTGCCTTTGATCAATTGCAAATCGTTCATCCAATCATGACGAGCATGTCTAAGTGCGTCCAGAATATCCCTATTTTCGCTCATATAATAACTCCTATACTTTAAGTGCTACTAGTTAGTATATCAAACATGAGCCTTGTGCGTATATTGTTTATGAAAAAAGTGTCGAAAGGACGGGAGCATCATGTTGATTGGGTGAATGACAGGATAGATGATGCGTGGCTGACAGTGATGATTTGAGCTGGATGGCGTTTGGGAATATGCGGGTTGTGGTTGAAGATAAATCGTCTGAGTTGAAAATAAACCTTCTGGACTTGAAAACAAACCCTCTGGCCTTAAAAATAAACCGATGAAAGTTGAAAATAAATGGTCCGATTAAGGACAAAACCGATGATGTTAGCAGTAAAACTGACAATATCCGAGAAAAAACAGCTCGAGCCGCTATCCATGAACCCCCGTTATGAATGAATCATCAGTGCCGGGACCGTTATATTATCAAAAATGGGTCATTTATTATCAAAAAATCGATTATATTATCAAAAACCAAGGTTTTATTATCAAAAATCCAATTATATTATCAAATCCGTTATTCGACACCCAAATCGGTTATGACCGTTCAACCACCAAACCGGCTCAACCGATACCATCCACTACGCGTATCCCACAAACTCTTCTTCAAAAAATAAAACTCTAACCGAAAGTCGGTTAGAGTTTTCGTTAAAGATATGCGATTAAGCTTCATTCGCAACAGGGTATACGCTCACTTTTTTCTTGTCACGTCCCATGCGTTCGAAACGAACAACACCGTCTGTTTTAGCAAAAAGTGTATCGTCACCACCACGGCCAACGTTCAATCCTGGATAGATCTTTGTACCGCGTTGACGGTAAAGGATAGATCCGCCTGTAACCATTTGACCGTCTGCACGCTTAGCGCCAAGACGCTTAGCAATAGAGTCACGTCCGTTTTTAGTCGAACCTACTCCTTTTTTAGACGCGAAAAACTGAAGGTCTAATCTTAACATCTGTTCCACCTCCTACTTTTTGAAGGTTATTTTAATGAAATCACGATAGTCTCTTTCAATTGTCTGCAGGCTGATTACCATACCATTCAGCAGGAGCTGGACCTTCGAATCCGTTTCTTCAGGCAAGCCGTCTGGAAAGACGCAGCTGAAATATCCCCCATCGGCGGATTGCTCGATATCGGGTTCTATTCCGGTCAATGACATGATGGCATTGACGCTTCCGAATGAAACAGCAGAGGCACCGGCACATACGATATCCTGCCCATGTTCGGCAAAATCTGCATGACCGTCCATTGAGAAAGAACGAATCCTTCCGCCGGACTTCTCAACGTAAACGTTAATCATTCAATCACGCCTTACGCGTTGATTTCGTCAATTACAACTTTTGTGTAAGGTTGACGGTGACCTTGCTTACGACGGTAGTTCTTCTTAGCTTTGTATTTGAATACTACAAGCTTTTTCGCGCGGCCTTGTTTTTCAACTTTCGCTGTTACAGTAGCTCCATCCACTAATGGACTTCCTACTTTCACATCGTCGCCTCCAACGAAAAGAACCTTGTCGAATGTAACCGTATCACCTTCACCTGCGTTTAGCTTTTCGATGTAGATTGCTTGACCAGCTTCTACACGGATTTGCTTACCACCTGTTTCGATAATTGCGTACATAATCGCACCTCCTTAATAAACTCAGACTCGCCAATCACAGGTGCTGGATCACTCCACACTTTAAGACCTGTTCTGAGCGGTTGTAGCACGGGTGCTACAATCAATAACATTAGAATCCTATCACATTTCGTCAGGGGGTGTCAATATAATTCCCGAAATTCATATGATCTTCGCAATATGATAATGCGGATGTGAATGGGTGATCGTGTGAAGATCCAGTTTCAGCTTCAATACTTTTTCCAGCCTTTTCCGATGGCGCTGATCACTGCCGGCAAAAACACGCAGCACATCTTCCGTCCCTTCAATGGATATTTCCGATGCATCCGCCCCCTGATATTCCCACAGATCCCTCTCGAGCTGAAAGGCTTTGCTTTCAGGGCTTACGATCCGGCCGGTCCCGCTGCAGACAGGACATGGAACCGTCAAATAGTCGTTCAGGGACGGACGGGTCCTCTTTCTTGTCAATTCCAGGACACCGAGTTCGGTGAATCCCAATACGGTAGTGCGCTGGGAATCCCCTTCAAGGGCTTCCTTGAATGCGGATATGACTTCCTCCTGGTGACCCTTCTTTTTCATATCGATGAAATCAATCAGGATGATGCCGCTGATATTGCGGAGTACAAGCTGCTTCGCCATCTCGGCAGCAGCAAGTGTATTTGTTTTCAGCACGGTTTGTTCAAGGTCATCCTTGCCTGTGAATTTGCCTGAATTGACATCGACAACGGTAAGGGCTTCGGTCGATTCAATCAGCAGGAACGCCCCGTTATCAAGCCAGACCACTTTTTTGAGGGCGTTCTTCCAGACAGAGGCTACACCGTAATGCTGAAAGATATTTTCCCTCTGCTGATAGTGTCCGACCGACCATTTCTCTTTAAAATTGGCCTCCGTCCAGTTTCTGATCTGTTCAAAGCAGCCAAAATCATCCACATACACGTGCCCGCCTTCCCCTTTATCCAATTGGTTGAAGAGATCCTTATAGAAGGCATCCTCTTTTAGGAGCAGGGAAGGGGCCTTCCCTCTCCGGCTCAACCGCTCAAAAGCTTCAAACTGAAGGCGCAGTGCATCGAGTTCTTCCATCAGTACTTCCCTATCCGCACCACATGCCTTTGTACGGAATACGACTCCTTCTTCTTCCTTCTTCCACTCATTGCCGAGCCGTTTCAATTCCCGTCTGTCCTTGTCTTCCAACTTTTTTGATACGGCGATATAATGACCCTCCGGCATATAGACAAGATGCTCTCCCTTGAGCTCGATGACGGCGGTTAGTTTCGGTCCCTTTGTGCCGGCGGCATCCTTCGTTACCTGTACGATGATTTTCTGGCCTTCATGCACACATTTCGAGATCGGCACAACCGCCGTCCCGCTGTTATATGCCGCAACGTTTTGCGGGAAGTCCTTCTCATGGAGATATCCGTTCTTATTCTGCCCGATATCCACGAATGCAGCTCCGAGTCCCTTTTGCACCTTGACGACTTTTCCGTAATAGATATTCCCGGCCAGCGTTTCTTCCTGAGGCTGATACGTATACAGTCCGCCTACCTTTTGATCCCTACGCAGAACCCATCGTTTTTCCCTGCCTTTTCCATGCACAATGATTTCTTCCAACAGAGGCTCCCTCTTTTCTATGTAAAACAAGTCATTTTTAAAAAAGAAAAGGATTGACTTGGCGTCAAACCTTTGTGTAATATCCACTATTCACTTTAAACAGTCTGCGTGCATTCGTCAATAAAGGTAGAGAAGATCCTTCGTTTTGGCATGGGTCATCTTTTCGGCAAAGAATGCATGAAGCAGTTCATATTCATCAAGCTTTCCGACTTCCGTTCCCTTGTCCAGAACGACAAGCGGATGCTTCACACCCCGTTGAAACCGTTCCACTACCGTTAAAAGAGTATCTTCCCCTTCAATCGGCAGGGGGCGCAGATCAGCGAACTGATGGCTGTTCCCGTAATATCGCTCGAGCAGGAACTTCATGAAGTTATACCTTCTCTGCTTCCAGTCCATCCACAAGGAAAAATACAGGAATGAGAGCACGATCCACAGATTTAAATGAAGCGGCGCAATCACCAGTATGGATAAATGAAACAAGATCAGGAGCGCAAAGGAACTAATCAGCGTCATTTCGTATGCTTTCAAATAATTAAATTTCAGGGAAAGCAATAAGGAAATCAGCTTTCCGCCGTCCAGTGGCCAGATCGGCAGTAAATTAAAAAGAAGCACCATAAGATTCAATTGAAAGAACAGGATGAAAAGATCCCAGCTGATGAAGCTTCCTTTCATCAATAACCATCCAGCACCCACAAGCCAGACATGCTGAAGAGGGCCTGCCGCAATCACCCAGAACTCCTCGTGAAGGGAACGGTTTCCGTGCTCATCCATCTCAGCCACTCCGCCGAAAGGGAGGAGCGCGATCCGCTTCACCCTCCAGGAAAAATAGTGAGCTGTCACCCCGTGACCAAGCTCATGAATGGTGATGATCAAAAGAAGCATGATCAGCTCAAGAAAATGAGCCGTCGCTATGCCGATCGCCATCACAAGCCAGAGCAGCGGGTGAATATAAAGTTTCTTTACTGCCGAAGTTATATTAGTCAAATGATATCACCTGTATCGGGTCGATGAATTCATCACCCATTTTGATGGCAAAATAAAATTCCCCGGAGACATCGCTTTCGCCGCTCGTTGAGACTTTCCCGACTGCGGCGCCTTTATCCACATATTCATATTGATTGACATCAATCGATTCAAGATGGCCGTACCATGATTCGGACTTATCTTTATGCTGGATGACGACGGTATTCCCCAGCTCATCCTTTTTTCCTGCAAAAATGATCAAGCCCCCCTTCATCGCGGCTACATCCTCGCCAAATTCTGTTTCCAGCATGATCCCCTGGCCATTCGTCTTAAAATTCTCAACGACTTTCCCTGCCACGGGACGTGCATATTCCTCTGTGCTCACTTCTTCAGAAGATGCGTTCTTTTCCTCCGTGCCGCCGGGCAGCAATGCCAGCGGTTTACCGAACTGCTCTTCATACCATGAGGAAATGGCGGCGAACTGGAACTCGGTTTCCAGCGTGCGATTGACTACAGTCTTCGCTTCATCAAAAACAGGAGAAGGGCTCTTAAACATGATTGCCGTGATCAGCACCATGATGCCTGCGCCGAGGATTTTCATCATGAATGTCTCTTTTTTGAATAATGGATGAAACCCTTCCGGCGGCGGCCCCCCTTCAAAGCTCGAATATCGCTCTGCCCCATATCGTTCCTCATCACTCGGCAGAAAATAAGAGCTGTTTGAATATCCCCGTTGAGTCGTTGTTTTATTCGTCGTCCTCTTTCGTTTCGCTATCCGCTTTCTGATTTCATCCGCTCGATTCCCCATGAACACCATTCCTTTTTATAAGGTATTAACCGGCCCCGCGCAAAACGAGCCTGTACTAATCTCATGCTACAATGTATGACTTGTCCGAAGGGAATATTCGTGAAATAAGACAAAACAGCGGGGGAATTTGGATCGGGACTGAAGAGTGGTGCCTGGCTCAGATTGTCCGGTTTGAGCCAGGCTCGGAACCGGGGTATTGAGCCTGGCTCAAATCAGGGCGTTTGTGCCTGGCTCAAACCATGCCGTTTGTGCCAGGCACAACAGCATCCCGCTGCAGGAAAAATAAAAAAACCCGTCAGTGTCCATTTGGACACTGACGGATTTGGAAAGTCTATTTATCTATTAAGCTTTAACACCGAATAGTCTCTTGATTTTAGAGAACATTCCCGGTTTGCTGTCTTCAAGCGATTGAAGAGGGACGGATTCCCCGAGGATGCGCCTCGCGATATTCCGGTAGGCAATCGACGCTTTGCTTGTGGAATCGAGCGCAATCGGTTCACCCTTATTGGATGATTTGATGACATTATCGTCATCCGCTACAATCCCCAGAAGATCGATGGATAAGTGCGCAGTGATTTCGTCTACGTCCAGTGCTTCACCGTTTTTCATCATATGGCTGCGGATGCGGTTGATGATCAATTTAGGTGGTTCGATTTCCTCTTTTTCAAGAAGCCCGATGATCCGGTCGGCATCACGTACTGCTGAAATCTCAGGGGTTGTGACCACGATGGCACGATCTGCGCCCGCCACTGCATTTTTGTAGCCCTGTTCGATCCCCGCCGGGCAGTCGATGATGATATAGTCATAATCCTGTTTCAGGTCCGTCACCAGTTTTTTCATCTGATCGGGATTCACCGCCGATTTATCGCTGGTCTGTGCGGCAGGGAGAAGGAATAATTTATCCTCGAACCGTTTATCCTTCACAAGCGCCTGGTGGATTTTGCAGCGGCCT
This sequence comes from [Bacillus] enclensis, assembly GCF_001456935.1. Lineage (GTDB taxonomy): Bacteria > Bacillota > Bacilli > Bacillales > Bacillaceae_B > Rossellomorea > Rossellomorea enclensis. The sequence continues at coordinate 1,257,353 of NZ_KQ758482.1, forward strand.
TCCACGACATCGACAAGATCGTAGATGATCCTGTTCTCAAGCCCCATGACAACATCCAGGTTCCTGAGACCGATATCCGTATCGATCAGGCAGACTTTCTTGCCTTGTAGAGCTAATGCTGTACCAACATTGGCAGAAGTGGTGGTCTTGCCCACTCCACCTTTACCTGAAGTAACAACTATGGCTTCACCCACATTAGCTTCCTCCTTTAAAACTCGTAATATTTGGTCTGAGATGCTTCAGTACCTGCAGGCGGTCGACGATGATCTGACCCTGCTCATCGATATAGGCACATTCCATATCATGCTGGTCTTCGTCTAGCGGCCGGTCAGGTGCGCGATTCAGGCATTCAGCGATGCGCAGCTGGGAGGGAAGCATTTTGGAAGCGACGATGACCGCTTCCGTGTTCCCGTTGCAGCCTGCATGGGCAATGCCTTTCAAAGCACCCATTATGTAGATGTTCCCTCCCGCAAGGATCCTTCCGCCCGGGTTGACATCGCCGACGATCAGCATGTCCCCCGGTGTTTCGATCACCTGCCCGGAGCGGATGACACCCGTTATGGTTTCTATGTTTCGTTCGTTCATTAATTTTTCTGCTTCATTTTTTGTGACGACATTACTCCATACTTCATTCACTACCAGATTACGTTTCTGTCTGACGATTTCCTTCAGCTCTTCCACTTGATCTTCTGTCAGATAGCGGTTGCCCGTTTGTATATTAACCGTGAGCAGCGGGGTTCCTTCCGTTTCACGATAATGTGCCGACAGCTTTTCGTCCAACTCTTTCTTCAGTTCATCGAACGAGCATTGATCATTGAGATGAAGGGTCAGTCCTTCCTTGGTACCCTTGATCATTACATTTGGTTTCTTTTTCATGGCGCGATTTTTCACCTCAGTCGTCTATGAATTCGACATTAGCTTATTTATTTCCTTTTTTCATAGGACAATTTTCGCGATTTTTATACGAAAATATAACATTACTTTCCATCATCAATCTTCAAGCAGCTGCTTCTGCTTCCGCTGCATGAACACTTTGAGTGGATAGGCAAAGATGATATAAAAGACGGCATTCAGTGCCAATGTAGGCCACAGGCGCAAGTCGGCAAATTGAATGAGCGTCATATCCGTGTGCTTGATGATGACATTGATCTGATAGACCAAAAACTCAAGGACAGAAAGGTTCACCAGCACAATCACCGCGAATACAAACAGATTATTGTGCAGCACCTTCATCATCGCATGCGTCAGGAAAACAACAAATGGAAAGAACACAAGGTAAATCCCATTGATTTCAGTATAGAAGATATCAAACAGGAACCCAAAGATGAATCCGTATAAGAGGGCCGTTTTATATTGAAAGAAACCGCATATAAAAAGAATGAAGATGATCAGGAAATGAGGGACCAGGATACGCTGATCGAATAATTCCGCGCTTGGAAAAAGGAGGACAAACAGACTCTCACTGTAGAAAATCAGCAGAGTCACCAAAGGAAGGATGAGCCGGTTGATCATTGCTCTTCCTCCCCGGTTTCCTCTTCAGCCTGTGAATCAGAAACGCCCTTCATCTCGCGGTCGATCACCATCACGTGTTCCAAGTGGTAAAAGTCGGCTGCCGGTTTGACATAAGCAGTCTGAGTCAGGCCGTATTGATCCGGCTTGACCTCTTTTACTTCACCTACAACCAGACCTTTTGGAAATACTCCTCCGAGCCCTGAGGTGATGACTTTCGAACCTTTCTCCACTTTCAGGTCGTTCGGTATTCTCTTGACCAATATCTCTTTTTTATCGCTGTCGTAGCCTTCAATCCAGCCGTTGATATCCTGTTTACCCTGAATGACGGTCGAAATGCGGTTCTTCGTATTGTTCGTGGAGATGAGCTCCACGGTCGAAGAAAATTCATTCACGCTTTTGACTTTACCGATCAAGCCAGCTGCAGAAATGACAGCCATATCGGATTTGATCCCATTGACTTCACCCTTGTCGATCGTGATCAATTCCTGCCAATGGTCAGGGTTTCTCGCAATGACCGTGGCCTGGATCGTGTCATAACTTCGAAGGTCTTCTTTTTTCTTAAGGACATCTCTCAGTTCTTCATTATCCTGTTTAAGGTCCCTTACCTGCGTTTCGAGCTTCACAAGTTCATCAAGGCGGGATTTCAGTTTTTCATTTTCCGTGTATGTATTTTGGAGATCTTTCACGTTATCAATGATATCGCCTGTGTAATTTACTGGCTTTGAAACTATTGATTGTCCGAATCCTACCATATCTTTCACAAACTGCTCCGGCCAGCTGATGCTGTCTCTTTCCCGCAGTGAAAATCCGATCAAGGCTACGAGAACGATAATACTGACGAGCAGAATGATCAATCGTTTATTCAGGAAGAATTGTGGCATGCTGTACACCTCAACCTTTATTCATTCTTGGCCTGTTAAAAACCGCTGTTGATTTCCGTGCAAGACTCCGCTTTCCGCGGGCGGCCGGTGAGCCTCCTCGTCGCTAAAGCTCCTGCGGGTTAGAAAAGCGGAGGGGCTTTGTTCAGAGGCTTGTGGCATAAGGTAAATCGGCCACGAAGGCGCTTTCTGCCTTCTTGGTCGGTTTACCTTATGCCGTGTGCCTCTAAGCCCCGCAGCTGGACAAGTCTCACCTGTCTCGCTTTTCCCGCAGGAGTCTGCGCCTTGCACTCCAATCAACAGCTAGATACAGTTTAAAAACTGTATGCTTTAACATAGCCTAATTCTATTAAATACTATATCAAAATCTTTTCGATATTGATATCATTCCAAATTATTTACTATTTCGACATTCAGGAAGCGAAAAAAGATGGGGACGCCCTAATGTACTTTAAGGAACAGTCCCCACTTCATTAACATAAATTATTTACCGCGGTTTTTGAATAAGTGAATGTGATCGAGTGCTTTTCCGGTACCGATGGCCACACAGTCGAGCGGTTCTTCGGCGATAAGGACTGGCATCTTTGTTTCCTCACTGATGACCTTGTCCATATTGCGGAGCAGCGCCCCTCCCCCGGTAAGGACGATTCCGCGGTCCATGATATCGGCTGCCAGTTCAGGAGGTGTCTTCTCCAGGGTGGTCTTGACGGCATCGACAATCGCATAAACTGTATCGTGAAGTGCAGATGCAATTTCAGCAGCTGTCACTTCAATCGTTTTCGGAAGCCCTGTCAAAAGGTCGCGTCCGCGGATTTCCATTGATTCAATGCCCTCGGAATCCCCGGCTGAACCTACTTCCATCTTGATCGTTTCCGCCGTGCGGTCACCAATCATCAAGTTATACGTTTTACGGATATAGTTGATGATGCTGTCATCCATTTCATCACCGGCCACACGGATGGACTGGCTTGTCACGATCCCGCCGAGCGAGATGATCGCCACCTCCGTCGTTCCGCCCCCGATATCGACGACCATGCTCCCAGTAGGTTCCCAGACTGGAAGATTGGCTCCAATGGCAGCGGCAAACGGCTCTTCGATGGTATAGGCATCCCTTGCACCGGCCTGTCTGGTCGCATCCATGACGGCACGCTCTTCCACACTTGTGATTCCTGAAGGGACACATACCATTACATAAGGCTTTCTGGAAAAAACGCTTTTACTCATTGTCGCCTGCTTTATGTAATATTTCATCATGGTGGCAGTCGTTTCGTAATCAGCAATGACCCCGTCTTTCATCGGGCGCAGCGCCACGACATTCCCCGGTGTCCTTCCGATCATATTTTTAGCGTCGTTCCCGACCGCGACGATCTGTTTATTATCCGTTTGGAGTGCAACAACGGAAGGCTCGCGTACGACGATTCCTTTTCCTTTTACGTACACTAGAGTATTGGCAGTACCTAAATCGATTCCTAAATCTTTCGTTCCAAACATTACTGGTATCTCCCTTTCTGATACAAATTGACTGGTCTCTATTTAACTAAGGAGAGTTGTCCAAACTCTTCTTCCCCGAATTTTTTACAATAGTTGATACTTCATGACATAACGAAAAGACTCGTCCTTTAGGGGACGACTCTTTTTTAATGAGCTACGCTTGGAATCAGCATATTGTCAGTAAAAATCATAAAGATAATTATATCGTAACCATTAAAAAAATCCTAGTGTCATAAATACCCTTTTTCTTTTAAACTGATAAATTTTTTCTCGCCGATGATCAGGTGATCGAGTATGTCGATTCCGATGATGCGCCCGCATTCTACCAATCTCTTCGTCACCTCGATATCTTCCCTGCTCGGGGTGGGGTCGCCTGATGGATGATTATGCACACAGATGATCGACGCAGCCGAGCGGCGGAACGCTTCCTTGAACACCTCCCGCGGGTGGACGATCGAAGCATTCAGGCTGCCGATGAATATGGTCTGTTTGTGGAGAACTTGATTTTTAGTGTTGAGGTAAAGGCAAACGAAGTGTTCCTGGGCTAAGAACCGCATATCATTCATTACATAGTTGGCTCCATCTTCCGGGGACCGTATGCTGTACCGGTCATCGAAAGCAAGGTTGCCGATCCTTCTCCCGAGCTCGACTGCCGCCATGATCTGAACCGCTTTGGCAAGTCCGATGCCTTTCGTTTTGGTTATTTCTTCAAGGGACGCATCTTTTAATAGATTCAAACCGTCGAAGCTTGTCAGCAGCCTGTTTGAAAGCTGCAGGACAGATTCTGATTTCGTACCCGTACGGAGAAGGATCGCAAGTAATTCCTGATTTGACAGGCTGGCTGCCCCGCTTTGGATAAGGCGTTCCCTCGGCCGTTCATCCTGGGGGAAATCGCGGATCATCAAATTGTTCGGTTTTTCCAATGTTTTTTCCATAGGTCCTCCTTTGCCGGTCAGAGGAGCCTTTCTTATTGAAGATATCCCATTTCGCGGAGAGCTCTGTAGACTTTGGAAATCGGCAGGCCGACCACCGCGTAATAGTCCCCTTTTATTTCTTTGACGAGCTTTGCACCAAGACCTTGGATTCCGTAGGCTCCCGCTTTGTCAAATGGTTCTTCGGATGCGATATATTCTTCGATCTCTGCAGGTGTAAGCTCCCAAAACGCAACATCTGTTTTTTCATAAAATAGAGATTGTTCTTCACCTTTCAAGATTGCTACACCCGTATAGACCGAGTGTATTTTGCCGGACAGCATGTTCAGCATGCTTCTGGCTTCTTCGTCCGTTTGTGGTTTGCCAAGGATGGCATCACCCAATGCAACTACTGTGTCCGATCCCAAAACGTAGGAATCACTGTGTTTCATTGCTATGACCTTTGCCTTTCTAAGTGCGAGTTCCGTGACTACTTCATGGGGTTTCAAATGTGGTTCAACGGTTTCATCAACGTCGCTGCTGATGGTGGTGAAGGAAAGTTGAAGCTGCTGAAGAAGATCTTTTCGGCGGGGAGATTGTGAAGCAAGTATGAGGTTGGACATTTCCTGTCAGTCCTTTCGGCGTATAGAATGAGAGATACAAAGTAATAGTACCAAATTCTGCCTCCTTAAACAAGCAGAAGGCGACAAGCATCGGTAAGCTTGTCGCCTCAGTGGTTATTTCCCGGAAAATAGTCGTAATACAGAAGTTATTGTAAACTGCTGTAAGATTCAAGGTAGCCCAGCAGGTCTCCCTGGACCTTTTCGGCATCCTCTTTCGTTTTCATGGTGACGGTCTGTTTGGCAGCATTTTGAATTGATTCTTTCATTTTGACAATCGGCTCCTGTGTTACTTCGATTGCTTCTATCTCTTTCAGCACGGGCTCAATGGATCCTGCCGCCGACTCATTCCCCTTCCCGCTCACTACTCCATTACTGCTTTCTTCAGCAAGGATGGCATAGAGGCCGTTCGCTTTCTCCAGAAATGCTTTTTCGTTATTGCTTGCCTTGATTTCCTTTGCACCAAGCTGAAAGTCCTTGGCGTATACGTCTACTCCGTCACCTTTCAGGTCTTCGCCTAGAAGCTTCGCTGTCTCGACATCGGCGGAAACGCCCAAAAGGAGGAACCACTGTCCGTCTTTTTCAACGGACGCACTGGAAATCCCTTTGGATGTCAAGGTGTCCTGCATCGCAGCGAGTGATTCTTTCGTCGAAAAGACCCCTCCCTGCAGGATAGCCGTAGACAGTTCCTTCAGCTTAACGGAACCGGCCGATTCGTTTCCTTCCGTCATACCTGCCGAGGTTTCGTCCTGCAAGGTGGCAGCGGGAGCCGCTTCCCCGTCAGTATTCGTGATGACCTTCAACGTACCGAATCCCAGTACGGCACCGACAACAACCGCACCGATAATGGACATGATCAGATTGATAGAATCTTGGAATGGATTTTTGAATGATTTCTTATTCTTTTTTTTCTTGCCGCTCACATAATTGATTTTTTTGTATTCCTTTGGCGGTTGAGGAGTTTCATCCGCCAGGTTCCAGTCAAAGCCCGTATCCTCAAGTTTTTCTTCGCCTGCCGCCGCTTCGGCATTCCCCAGCTTCCAGTCGTGGACGCGGATGTCCTCTTCATACTCCGTTTTTTCGCCATTTATTTTGATGGAGATTTTTTTCTTGCCGTCAGGTTTGTCCACCATCGCCACCCTCCCCTTATCTATTTTTTTCCATGCTATCACATCGCATAAAAAAAAGAACAAGACTTTTGTCGTCTTGCCCTAAGAGGTTTTCGTCAAATTTTTTAATAGTTTGGTATTTTCATCGCCGCTTTTGATTTCCGTGCAAGACTACGCTTTCCGCGGGTGTCCCGTGAGCCTCCTCGGCTTCGCCTCCGGGGTCTCACGTTAGCCACTTCTCCCGCAGGAGTCTACGTCTTGCACTCCAATCAAAAGCTGGAACCGACTAGAATCCGCGAATACCTATACCACTATAAAACTACTCCTCGTCCTCTTCCTCCTCTGGAAATTGAGGAAAAGGGTTCTTTTTTAGCGATGGTGGAGGGCTTTGGATTTTCGGGAGCCCGTCTTTTAGGTCTTCTAGTCCTGGGATGTAGAAGGCTGATGCTGTTAGTTCGAAGGAGAGAGTCTCTTCACTGTAGCCTTCCATGTTTTCTTTTAGCTCCTGCCCGCCCTGGAAGTAGATTCCATTGATTTCGACGATCCGTTCTAGATTTTCGATTTCTTCGAGGAACGCTTCCATCTCGAAGTAACCCGGTGATTCTATCGTCATGGTCATCTGCACCCTTTTTAATAGAGAAGGCAGTTGATCTCCGGTCTCGGGTGCAGCAGCTGATTCTTCGCCTTCTGCTGTGGCAAGGGCCCCGTCCGTTTTTTCAAAGTTGATGGACTGGATGGTGCTTCCCGAAATCATTTCTGCTTTTTCCAGATCCAAGATGATTCCTTCCGTTGATGGTTCGACAGGGATTTTCTGCTGAAGTGAGGAGGAATCCAGTGTTTCGTTATCCTCGATGCTGTCCACTTTCGCCTCTACCGCTTGCTGCAGTTTCACTTGGATCCCTAGCTCTTCTTTTTTGTATTGCAGTCTTTTCTCTGCAGGCTGCAGGACAAAATAGTTCACTCCGGCTAGAATGAGCATTCCGATGACTGCCGCACTTATCAAAATCGACCACTGCTTTTTTGTAAGATTTATATTCATTCTTCTTCCTCCCCTTGGGAAAGAAGTTCTTCCAGCTTGCCCTGGTCAATATGAATTTCATATGCAGCCAGATATCTCGGGAGGATGTTTTCGTCTTCTGACTCTCCGGCTTCCACCGTTGTGATTTCGATAATGTCCGCTTCCTCGATCCATTCAACGGTCTTCAGGCGGGAAAGATAGAAGGCCGCTTCCCTTGAGGAATCAAACTGTACGATTGTGTTGAAGACCGTTCTGTCTGCGTACTCGAATTCACTGAAAAATCCTCTGTCGGGCAGAAGTGAGATCAGTTCGTTCAAAAGAGGTACGGTCTTCACAGGATAGTCGATCATTTCCTGTACCGCTTTGTTAAGCTGATTGACGCTGCCCGATGATTCCGCACCGAGGACTTTCGTCTGCTGAACCTCGATGATCTTTTTGGTTGTATCGATCTCCGCTTCCGTCCTTTTCGTTTCAGTGAGTGTACTTTTCCAAGTCAGCAGCATAAATAATGCAATGAGCACGACAAGCCCTGCCGTACCGGCGACACTGTATGTAAAAGCTTTCTGTTTCTTTTCCTTTTGAGGCAATAAGTTGATATCAATAAGTTTCACTGAGCTGCACCTCTTTTAAAGCAAGACCGAACGCGATGGCATATCCCGCCTGGATCTTTTCATCATTGAATGTCGTGACATTCCTCAAGGAAAGCAATTCGACAGGGATTGATATCCGTTCCTGCAATTGCTGACGGAGTTCGATCAGCCGGGGATGGTCACCGCTGACTATCGTTTTACTTACGGATTGTTCGCCTTTATTCAGAGAGTAACGGTAGAAATTCATCACTTTCTCGATTTCATTCAAGGTATCTCCTAATAAGTCGACAGGAAGGGATTCCACCACTTCATCATCTTTCTCGGGGCCTTCCAATGGAATCGGTCTTGTGAAAATGGGTTCATGTTTATGGAAAATGGAAATCGTCAGCAGCTGTTCATCCATATGAAGCAGCATGGTATGTTCATTCGGTGATGCCTCTTTTTCATGAAGCACCGCACGGTACAAAGCCAGGGGTGCAATATCTGCTGCAACCGGTTTAAGCTTCACTTCCTCAAGCAGACGCTTATAACCGTCGACGATTTCTTCCTGAGATGCTACGAGTAGAACTTCTTGTTTTTCATGGTCGGATTCCAGCAGGGAATAATCAAATACCGGATCTTCAAACGGCAGGTGGATGCTTGATCCTATTTCAAGGAAAAGATAGCCTTCCACTTCGTCTTCCCTGATATCTGAAGGGATTGATACTTTTCTAAGGATGACAAAAGGATCCGGCACCACATATCGGACCGGTTTCCGTTTGATTTTCCATTCATCGATGCATTCTTCCAGAATGAATAGGAGTGTTTCCTCATCGACGATCCTTCCCCCTTTGATTACACCATCGGGAAGCCTGCGTTCAGCCATTGAAGACACCAGCAGCGGGGAAGTCTGTTTCAACTCGAGATATCGGATGCAATGATCGGTGAATACTATATTTGCTGTTTTTTGAGAACTAGAGAGAAACGATAGAAAATCCATGAACCGGATCCTTTCTTTGCACTAATTAATAGAATAGCGACACATAACCAGAGATGATGTTGTCACCATATAAATATGCCAATATTGTCCCTGCAGCGATGAAGGGGCCGAATGGGATCGGCTTTCCTTTTTCAATCAGCTTGAATGCCAGGGCCGTGAGTCCAATGACCGCCCCAAGGAATGTCGCAATCATGAACGAAAGTAGCGTGATCTTAACTCCGACTGCAAGACCGATGACGCCGTAGAGCTTGATATCCCCGCCGCCCATTCCTCCCCTGCTGATGATCGCGATCAAGAGAAGTAGTCCGAAACCGAGTGCCCCTCCCGCAAGGCTGTCCCACCATGGTGAAAGGGGGATGAAGATGCGTTCGATGATGATCAGAGGAAGGAAGAACAATAGGACTTTATCGGGGATGACCAAGTATTTAAGGTCAGAGACCGTGATGATGATCAGCATGGAGATAAGGGTCCATGCAGCCAATAGTTCCATCTGCATACCGATTTGCAGGTAAGCCAGTACAAAAAGCCCAGCGTTCAATGCCTCCATAAATGGATATAAAGGAGAAATGCGCCCTTTACAGCGGCGGCATTTCCCCTTTTGGATGAGATATGAAAAAACCGGGATGAGCTCAAACGCCGCCAGTTGATGACGGCAGTATGGACAGCTCGACCTTGGTTTTACGATTGATTTCTTAAGCGGCACCCTCAGGCCTACTACGTTATAGAAGGAGCCTAGGAGGAGTGCGTAGAGGGTGATGATTAGGGTCATTATTATTGACCTTCTCCTCCACCGCCACTAGGTGGTGCAGGAATAGTACCTGATGCTGAATCTGCTGCATTTATGTCTTGTACTGTTGCAGAACTAAAAGTTATAGTAACATTTCCCTTAGTAGCTTCACCATTTAAATTTAACGTCTTTCCATCTGAAGAAGTAACCGAATATTCTTTATTGTCCGTCCATTCAACCCCTCCATTGTCAGTCATGTATTCTGCTAATTGTGTTGAATTTAAAGTAGTACTATTATCAATTGGTCCCTCTGAGGCAACATACAGTTTTGCAGCATTCAAAACTTGAATCCCTTCAGCTTTCACAGCATCTGCCCGCGACTTCTCAATAATATTCCCAATACTCGGCACCGCAATCGCCGCAATAATCCCCAAAATGACAATAACAGCAAGCAGCTCGACAAGGGTCAGACCCTTATCATTTTTCAAAATCTTTCTCAACATCTTTTTTCCTCCTGTTTTGGTTAGTATGTAGTACTTTAGTACTCTATAAATCTACTATCATTATACAATACGTTTCGCAAAAAAATAGTAAGAATGTGTAAAATATTATCAGAAATGCTAGAAATTTTGAACATTGTTAAACATTTCAAACATCGGCACCATGATGGCCGTGACGATGGTCCCGACAAGACCTGCAAGAACCACGATCATCAGCGGTTCAATCAGTGATTTAAGCTGGTCGGTGGTGTGCTCGACTTCTTTTTCATAGAAGTCGGCGATCTTCGAAAGCATAGCGTCGAGAGAACCCGTTTCTTCCCCGATCGAGATCATATGCGAAACGAGAGGCGGGATTGCCCAGTGGTCTTTCATCGGTTCGGTCAGCGATCCCCCGCTTTCAAGGGAATCCCTTGATTCCTTGATCACCCGTGCGATCACTTCATTTTCAACGACCCTTTCCAGGATCACCATCGACTGGAGGATGGGCACGGAGCTCGAAAATAAGGAACTGAACGTCCTGGTCATCCTTGCAAGCGCTGCTTTTTGGATCAGGCTACCGAAGACCGGGATCCTCAGGATAAAATAATCCAGATAATACTTCGTCTCCTTCTTACGCCTGATCAGGGTGATACCAGCAGCGCCAAGGATGACAAGCAATACGAGTACATACCAATATTTTTGAACGATCTCACTCGCTCCGAGCACTATCCTTGTGATCAGCGGAAGTTCACTTCCCATATCAGCAAACATATCGACGAAGGTCGGGACGACTGCAAGCAGGAGGAAAATGACGACGCCGATCGCGATGATGCCGACAACCGCCGGATAGGAAAGGGCTGCAATGACTTTCTGCCGGGTCGTATGCTGCTTTTCATAATGATCGCCCAGCCGCTCGAGTGTTTCATCCAGGCTCCCGGTCGCTTCCCCCGCTTTCAGCATATTGATGAAAAGCGGCTCAAAGATTTTCCGGTGCTTGGCGAACGCCTCCGAAAGGGGGATTCCTTCTTTCAATTCCATTTCCACTTCTGATAGTACCTTCGACAACGCCTTGCTGCTCGTTTGGGCAGAAAGGATGCGGGTGGCATCGACGACGGTAACCCCGGCTTTCAGCAGCGTAGAAAACTGCCTCAGGAATACGACCATCTGCTGGAGCTTTACAGGGTTCCCGAGAGTGATTTCCTTTGTAAGCAGCGTTTCGGGTACTTCTTCCGCGGAGATGACGCGGATTCCCTGATTCTTCAGTCTCATCATCGCTTCTTTTTTCGAAGGTGCGGAAATCACGCCCCGCTTCCGGCCGCTCCTGTCCCTTCCCTCATATTTGAACCGCGTCATACAGTGACAGGCTCCTGCATATAAGGCTGGGCGGCTTCACGTGATACAAGCCCCGTTTCCACGTATCGCTTGACCGATGAATGAAGGAGCTCCATCCCCATCGCCCTTGAGGTCTGCATGACACTCGGGATCTGATGGATTTTTTCGGAGCGTATCAGGTTCGCCACCGCAGAATTATTGAGCAGCACTTCTATGGCAGCCACCCTTCCCTGGCGGTCGGTCGTCGGCAGGAGGCGCTGGGCGATGATCCCCTGAAGGACCGAGGCAAGCTGAACTCTTACCTGGGCTTGCTGGACCGAAGGAAAGACATCGATGATCCGTTCAATGGTCGATACGGCACTGGATGTGTGCAGGGTTCCCAGCACAAGATGTCCGGTTTCGGCGGCCGTTATCGCTGTATGGATCGTCTCCAGGTCACGCATCTCACCCACCAGGATGACATCCGGATCCTGCCTCAGTGCGCTCCGGAGTCCATAGGCAAATGTTTTCGTATCGAAGCCGACTTCACGCTGATCGATGATAGAAGACCCGTGCTTATGTAAATACTCGATCGGATCTTCGAGGGTGATGATGTGCTTCCTCATCGTTTGATTCATATAGTGGATCATCGATGCGAGGGTAGTCGATTTTCCGCTTCCCGTCGGTCCGGTCACGAGCACCAGACCCTGGGGCTTTTCAGCGATCCTCTTCAGTACGTCGGGCAGGTTCAATTCATCAAGCGTCGGTATTTTCGTTGGTACGACACGCAGTGCGATACTGATGCATGAACGCTGGTGATAGGCGTTCACTCTGAATCGCGACACGCCGGGTATCGCATATGAAAAATCAAGCTCACCATTTTCCTTGAATTCATCCCACAGCTCTTCAGGTATGACCGCTTTCGCCATTTGTTCCGTATCATGAGGCTTCAGGATTTCCTGTCCGTACCGTTTCAAGTCTCCGTGAATGCGGAATACGGATGAAGATCCTACGGTGAGATGGATGTCGGAAGCCTTTAATTCGAATGCTGCCCTTAATAATTGATCTATGCGTTCTTTCATAATGACCACCTTCTTTATTCGATTGCTACCCGCAGGATTTCCTCAGTCGTGGTGATCCCCTGCTTCACTTTCAACAAACCATCGTCCAAAAGGAAAATCGTCTTGGACCTGTGTGCAGCTTCCCTCAGAGTGGACAGCGGTTCGTTGTTCATAATGATTTTCTTCATTTCCTCATTGATGACAAGGACTTCGTGGATGGCAAGCCTGCCTTTGTATCCGGTCATATTACAGGCTGCACATCCTTTTCCGCGGTTGATTTTCTCTACGGTGAGCCCCCTGCGCTTGAAAATATCATATTCCCTTCTCGTCGGGATCTCTTCGACCGCACAGTCGCGGCATACCTTCCGGACGAGGCGCTGGGCCACGATTCCACTGAGGGAGGTCGCCACCAGGAACGGTTCGACGCCCATGTCAATGAGACGGGTCACCGTTGTCAGAGAGTCGTTCGTATGGATCGTGCTCAATACTAGATGACCTGTAAGGGATGCACGGATGGCGACTTCCACGGTTTCTTTATCCCGGATTTCACCGACCATGATGATATTCGGATCCTGGCGGAGAATCGACCGCAGTCCCGTTGCGAACGTCAACCCTACATTTGAATTCACCTGGATTTGATTGATCCCTTCAAGCTGATACTCAACGGGGTCTTCAACGGTGATGATGTTCACTTCTTCACTGTTCAGCTTGTTCAGAGCCGCATACAGTGTGGACGACTTCCCCGACCCCGTCGGCCCTGTAATGAGTACGATGCCCGTCGGCCGGTCGATCAGGGACTGGAACCGTTTCATATTAAGCGAATTGAAGCCGAGCTGCGTCAGGTCGTTCAGCGAGGAGCTCAAATCAAGGATACGCAATACCATCTTTTCCCCGTAAATCGTTGGAAGAGTCGAGACACGGAGATCGATCGGACGGAAATCGATGTTCGTCTTGATGCGTCCATCCTGCGGTACTCTGTGCTCCGTTATATCAAGCTGGGCCATGATCTTGATCCTTGCCGATAGCATGCTCTGCATATGTTTCGGGATCGCCCGCTCTGTCCGGAGGATGCCGTCCACCCGGTATCTGATCAACACCCTCGTCTCCTGCGGATCGATATGGATATCGCTCGCTTTTTGAGTCATCGCGTTCGAAAGGATCTGATTCACCAGCCTGGCAATCGGGGAATCCTGATCCATGATGGTTTCATCCTGTCCGTCCTCGTGATCATTGCCCAACCCTTTCAACTCTTCGAAACTTTCATCCATGTCATAAAATTTATTGATCGACCTCAGGATATCATCTTTGGTCGCAATTGCCGTTTCTATGAAAAATCCGGTGGACAGCCGGAGGTCTTCGATGACATAAAAATCCATCGGGTCCGCCATCGCTACAAACAGCTTGTCCCCTTCTTTTTTCAACGGGATGATCAAGTTCCTCTTTGCCGTGTCCTTCGGTATCAAGTGAAAAAGGTTCTGATCAAACGGATACCGGAACAGGCTGACGTGAGGGATGCCCAATTGAAATTCAAGCACCTCGATCAGCTGCTGCTCTGTGATATATCCTCTTTGGAGAATGGCATCACCGAGTTTTTGATCTTTGCTTTTTTCTTTCAGTGCCTGCTGAAGCTTATCTTCTGTCAGCAGACCTGCTTCGACTAATAAATCACCTAATCGTTTCCGTTCCTGAGCCATTTTCAACCACCTTCTCTTATACCGCTGTTACTTCATATTGGAATCCGGTATGTCCTCCGCGCGCGAAGGCCTGCTTTCGACACTGTCACGTTCCCCTGTATCTGTTTGAGCACCTTGCGACTCTTCGGCTCCGTCAGATTGTGATCTGTCCTGTTGACTTGCATCAGGAGCTTCAGTACCGGTATCCGTCTCCAGGCTGGTATCCTGTGTTTCATTTCCGTCACTGACAGAAGGACTGACTGCGCTTCCTTCCTGAGTGCCGTCAGCCACCCTGCTGTCCATATATTCTTCAAGGCTGACAAGCTCTTCACGGTGTACAGGCGGATAATAATCACTTGAAATCAATTCTTCCTTCAATACGAATCCCTTTGAATCCAGTGTAGTCTTCCACACATCAACCTTGATTCCTTTTTCACCTTCCACTTTCACTTTAGTCTGTCCCCGCTTCACATAGGGAGTGTATTGCCTGATCACCCGCGGTTCGACGGTTTGTTTGTCCTGCAGAGTGATTTCCACCTCGTTTGGAAGCTGCGGTCCTTCTAAGACGAAACGGAGCGAATTCCCTTCCATTTTAAAACTGATTATGTATGAAGAGGAGTCAGAATTCGCAAACTTAAAATCCTGATGAAGTTCTTTGTCTACTCTGGCTTCAAATCCGAGCTCTGCATAGTCAGGAAGTGAAAGCCCCTGATGGCGCTGGACGATTTCAAGGCCGGAATACAGCAGGACTTCGTACAACCCTGTTGAAACCACACTCATTTCTTCATCCGTCATACTGTCCAGATGCTCGTCTTCCCCAAACTTCAGAAGAGAGAAAGATGAGACTGGTTCAATCTCAATTTCTGAAAAAGATGAAAGGAATTCTTCCAGCCCCGGGGTCACTTTGATGTTCTCTATCGTACTTTCCGCAAGGACCACCCTTGGGTAAGTTTCTTTCCCGGACATTGCAGCGTCTTCGGAATCACCGGTACCCTCACGTTCACCTGACACAGACTTTCCGGCAATTTCCGGTGTGCTGGCTGTCACGTTTTTAGAATCGGCAGCAAGGTCATACAAGAATGAACCTAAATGTGCCGTTCCAAAAAGATAGACTGTGCACAACACTAAGAAAAAAGATGCGGCATACGTTGTTTTTTTCAATGAGGTACCTCCTCCCTGATTATCTGCGTTTTGTTCCTGAAAATAACCGATTATATTCCTCTTCCTCTTCATCCACTACTAAAGGAGCTTCAACAGCCTCGGGCAATCTATCATCAATAAACGGAAGCTCTTCCTCATAAACGGGTGCATCTTCCGCTTCTGGTTCAAAGCGCTTACCTTCCGTCTCTTCCCATTTCAGTTCTTTTATGTAGTCCTGGTGATCTTCTTCAATGAAATCGTCAGAAGATCCTTCTTGTAAGTTGGATTCTGAAACTGTTTCATTGCGAGATCCATAGGCATTATTGACAGTTTCATAGTTTTCAGGTTCATGATGAATGGCGGCGGGGAAAGGAGGCTCTGGGTGAAGTTCAGGATGATGTGCAGTGCTTTCGCTGTGAATTCTCGTCTGTGCTATATAGGCTGAAAGGCCTGTAAGTAAAATCAATATTGCTACTACACTTATAAAAGGCAGAAATTCTTTTCCGATAAGGGCCAGGACGGTTATACAAAA
This sequence comes from [Bacillus] enclensis, assembly GCF_001456935.1. GTDB lineage: Bacteria > Bacillota > Bacilli > Bacillales > Bacillaceae_B > Rossellomorea > Rossellomorea enclensis. The sequence continues at coordinate 1,273,384 of NZ_KQ758482.1, forward strand.
GGAGAGTGATGAGAGCATCACCTTTTGCTTGAGTGTCAGCTTCACAGGAATGAATCTTAGGAAAGGTAGCAGCAGGGCAAATGCTCCTGCAGCAAACAGCAATGTTTTCATCACGATCCTCCTTTAGTCTTTCGTGGGAATCCTACATTTTTCGACTATTACTATTTTATTACACAAACTTTAAAATTGAAACAATTTGATTGCATACGAACAGGGAAAAGTGTCATCCACTAACAATAAATACCAAAGTCCGTCAAAAAAACACCTCCCAGAAAAGGAAGGTGCCTTACTTCACATATTCCGCCACACGATTCCGCCCCGCCTGCTTGGCCCCGGTATAGAGCGCCCGGTCGGCGTGCCGGATCAAGGTCATTGTATCGTCGGCATCATCGGGTGCAGTCGCCACCCCTATGCTTGCGGTGATCCTGACCAATAATTTTCTGTTCGAAGCCTGGAGTGAATCATGGAGGACGAATGGCCTGTTTGCAATTGTCTTCCGCACCCGTTCTGCCAGCCTGAGTGCTTCTGCCCTTTCAGTATCCGGAAGGAGGATGACAAATTCTTCTCCGCCGTACCGGGCTACGGTGCCTTTCTTGCCGATCAGCTTGCATAAGCGGGAGGCAAGTTCGATCAGGATTTCGTTACCACTCTGATGACCGTAGTTATCATTGATGACTTTAAAGTGGTCCAGATCGAGCATGATTAGGGATAAGGAAGTCCTGCCGCCTGCTTCCAGTTGATTGAACTCGACTGAAAGCATATCTTCAAAGTAACGATAATTATATAAATTGGTAAGCGCACATCTTTCACTGTTCTGTTTCGTTTGTTCATGATTTCTTGCATTTTGTATGGCGACACCAAAATAGGAGCACAGGATTTCTACAATCATCAATTGGAATTTCTCATATGCGCGTTTTTTCGAAGACCCCAGGAGCAGGATTCCTTCTACTTTATGGCTTCTTACAATCGGTACGCACAAGACGCTTTCCACATCCGGGGGCATATAGCCGTCCACCATATTGTTCCATTCGGATTTTGAATCATAGATGACCGACCTGCCGGATTCCCACACCATGCCGCTGATGCCTGATCCCTTTTTCAGGACCGGGAACCTGTGGGCATTTCTCCCTTGCGTTTCAACCCTTTTTAAAAGGATGAGCTCATCATCTTTACAATCCAGGATGTAAGCATATTCCACAGGCAGTGTTTCGATGATTTTTTTCAAAAAGATATCGAGAACTTCATCCGCTTTGAGGCTTTCGGTCAGCTGGTGGCCGATTTCCCCGGCTTTTTGAAGATATTCATTAATTTTTTCCGAGGAATTATACATTTTCAGGATCATTGATAAACTGATGAATGGAATACCGATCAGAAGCGAAGCGAATGGACCGATTTGGAACGTGAGGAAATACAGGGACAGGGACATAGGAAACATGATCATATTCGCTATGAAATCCCATACGAAATCTTTGCTGTAGAATCTGATATCACTTCCAACAATATAATGCTGATACGCCAGGAGGACAAACTGGTTGATCATGATTGATGCAATCTGGTAGGACAATGCCGCAGGCAATATATCAGCGATCGTTCCCGCCCCGACTTCTCCCCCAAGGAGGAAGTAGATCATGCCGCTTGAAACGGACACGATGAAAAACATCAGGGAATTCAAAGGGATCCTGTGCCAATCATTCTTGGCCATCCTGATGCGGAAAAGCAAAGGGATGATAGAGAACTGCATCAGTATGATCTCCACGAATAATCCATACTTCAAAAAACCAACGAGAGTGACCCATTGAATGAAGAAGATGGTCGAACCATTGATGACGATCGGCATGAGCGGAATGAATGTGGCGAACAGCACCAGCGTGAACAGTTCCCAGCCGTTTCCGTCAACATTTTGAGGAGGATAGAATTGATATGTATAATACAATCCTGCAGGCACGATTGCCAGCCATGCAAAAAGCAGCACAAGTTTCTTTTTTAGTGACAACTGCATTCCTATCCTCCTCCATTTTCTTATATCATGTCATTTTATAGTCAAATAGTCACAAGTTTAAGAATATTTTATCAGAGTAAAAGAATAAAGTCACTTGTTTTTTCTAGAATTTTCTAACTTTTGAAGAAGTACAGGTTTTACTTCTGATAAAAAGTAGAGTGAGCCCGTAATGAACAGTACTTCCCCATCATCCATGACGGGCAGCTTTTCATCTAAATATTGCTGCCAGTCCCCCGCTTTCTTCTTTCGGGGATGATCCGATATATCGAAAAGTTCATCCGCACCGGCCACACGCGGAAACGAAAAAGTGGTGAAACATATTTCCGAAGCTGCTTCTTCAAGCAGACTGATCATGTGGTTTAATTCTTTATCCTTCAGAGCTGAAAAGAGGATGGTCACATTCTTCTGGGAATAGCGCTCTGAAATCGTTGCGGCAAGCGCCTTTATCCCTTCAGGATTATGCGCCCCGTCCAGGATCACAGCCGGCTTGTCACTTACGACTTCCATCCTGCCCGGCCAGTATGCTTTCTTCAGACCATTACGAAGAGCGGCATCTGGCACGGTGATTTCACCCTGTGACTGCAATATTGCGGCCGTCTTTACAGCGATTGCAGCATTTTGCACCTGATGGGCCCCCATCATCGAAATTTCTAAATCACTGCTTTCCCCGGATGAAATAAAATGAAATCTTTCTCCCCTGCCTGCAGCAAGTGCCCTCTCTGTGTGAAAGTCTTCTCCCAATTGATAGATACCGCTCCCTTTTTCCTTTGCAGCGTCTGCAATGACCTTTCTTGCAGCATCCTGCGTTACTCCGGAAACGACGGGAACTCCGTCTTTGATGATGCCTGCTTTTTCGGATGATATTTCTTCGATCGTATCGCCTAGGAAGTTCATATGATCCATTCCGATACTCGTGATCACTGAAACGAGCGGTGTGATCACGTTCGTTGAATCGAGCCTGCCTCCAAGCCCTACCTCAAATAAAACGATATCGGGTTTGATCGTTTCCGCAAAATAAACCATACTCATCGCCGTGATGACTTCAAATTCGGATGGTTCACCCCACTCACTGTCAGCCATTCCTTCTGCAATCGGTTTGACGAGGGACACAAGCGTTACGAGCTCTTCGTCAGGAATGGGAATCCCGTTTACAGAGATACGCTCATTGAACCGTTCAAAATAAGGGGATGTGAACGTTCCGACTGTATAACCTGCATCCTGAAGAATATTCCGAAGATAGGTGACTGTCGATCCCTTCCCGTTCGTCCCTCCGATATGGACGCTCTTTAATTTCTCATGAGGATTCCCAAGTTCTTTTAATAAGTGGTGCATTCGTTGAAGACCGGGCTTTATCCCGAGTCTCAATCTTGCATGAATCCACCCGACCGCTTCCTCATATGTATACATATGTGATTTCACTCCCATCAAAAAAAGGCCGGGGGAAGCCTAGCTGCTTTAGGGGTGCTTCCCTGTACAATTAGACTTCTGCTCCCAAGCCATTTTCAAAATTTATACGGTTTTCAATTCCTCGATTCTTGCTTTGACTGTTGCCTGTTTTTCGAGGTAATCTTTTTCTTTGGCTTTCTCTTCGTCAACTACTTTTTGAGGGGCTTTGCTGACAAATTTTTCGTTATTCAGCTTGCCTTGGACACGTGACACTTCTTTTGTCCATTTCTCAAGTTCTTTTTCAAGGCGGGCGATTTCTTCATCGATGTTGATGAGACCTTGAAGCGGAAGGAATAATTCCACTCCGGTCGCAACCGCGGTCATCGCTTTTTCCGGCGGAGTGATATCCGTGCCCATATCCAATTGCTCAGGGTTACAGAAACGCTCGATGTATCCTTTATTCTTATCCAGGATGTTCAGGATCTTCTCATCCTTCGCTTTCAGGATCAGCTTGATCTGCTTGCTCATCGGCGTGTTCACTTCGGCACGTACATTCCGGACGGCACGGATGATTTCCACAAGGAGCTTCATCTCTTCTGCTGCACCGGCATCCGTCAGGTCCTTGTTTACTTCCGGCCAGGCTGCAACTGTGATCGATTCGCCTTTATGCGGCAGGTTCTGCCATATTTCCTCGGTAATAAACGGCATGAACGGATGCAGAAGTCGCATTGTGTTGTCGAGAACGTACGCCAGGATGGAGCGTGTTGTTTTCTTCGCCGCTTCGTCTTCCCCGTATAAAGGAAGCTTTGCCATTTCGATATACCAGTCACAGAAATCATCCCAGATGAAGTTGTAAAGGATTCTTCCGACTTCGCCGAATTCATAGCGGTCGGCAAGGCGGGTTACACTCTCGATCGTTTCGTTCAGGCGTGTAAGGATCCATTTGTCGGCAACGGATTTTTCACCGCTGAGATCGATTTCTTCATAGGTCATGCCATCCATATTCATCAGTGCAAAACGGGATGCATTCCAGATTTTATTGGCAAAATTCCAAACGGATTCCACTTTCTCGAATGAGAAACGCAGATCTTGACCAGGTGAACTGCCTGTGGATAAGAAGTAACGAAGTGAATCAGCACCATATTTCTCGATGACATCCATCGGATCGACTCCATTGCCGAGCGATTTACTCATCTTTCGTCCGTCCTCTGCACGGACAAGACCGTGGATGAGGACATCTTTGAATGGACGTTCACCGGTGAACTCAAGTCCTTGGAAAATCATGCGCGATACCCAGAACCCGATGATATCGTAGCCTGTTACGAGCGTGTTCGTCGGATAATATCTTTTGAAGTCTTCCGCTTCCGTATCCGGCCAGCCCATTGTTGAGAACGGCCACAGTGCTGAACTGAACCAGGTATCGAGGACGTCGTCTTCCTGGGTCCAGTTTTCACTGTCTGCCGGTGCTTCGTTTCCTACATATACTTCACCGGTTTCCTTGTGATACCATGCCGGGATTCTGTGCCCCCACCATAATTGACGGGAAATACACCAATCGCGGGTATTTTCCATCCAGCGCATATATGAAGTCTCGAAACGGTCGGGTACAAAATTCACTTTTTCCCCTTCTTTATCCTGCAGCTTGACTGCTTCCTGAGCGAGTGGATCCATCTTGACGAACCATTGAGTCGATAGATACGGCTCAACTACCGCTCCGCTTCGCTCGGAGTGTCCTACTGAGTGCATATGCTCTTCAATTTTGAACAGTACGCCAGATTCCTGAAGGTCTTTGACGATCTGTTTGCGGCAATCAAAACGGTCCATGCCGTTGTATTTGTCTGCCTTTTCATTCATGCTGCCGTCTTCATTCATCACAAGGATGCGTTCAAGATTGTGGCGGTTTCCGATTTCGAAGTCATTTGGATCGTGGGCAGGCGTGATTTTAACCGCCCCTGAACCGAATTCCATATCCACATAATCGTCCCCGACAATCGGGATTTCGCGTCCGACGATTGGGAGGATGACCGTTTTACCAATCAGATGCTTGTAGCGGTCGTCTTCCGGATGGACGGCAACAGCCGTATCACCGAGCATCGTTTCAGGACGTGTTGTCGCGATTTCAATATGTCCGCTTCCATCCGATAATGGATACTTCATATGATAGAACGCACCCTGTACATCCTGGTGGATAACCTCGATATCGGATAAAGCGGTCTTCGTCGCGGGATCCCAGTTAATGATGTATTCACCGCGGTAAATCAAACCTTTGTTATAAAGGTCGATGAATACCTTTTGAACGGCATCAGATAAGCCTTCATCCAGCGTAAAACGTTCGCGGCTGTAATCAAGCCCCAGGCCGATTTTCGACCATTGCTTTCGGATGTGCTCCGCGTACTCTTCTTTCCAACTCCATGTTTCTTCAACGAACTTCTCACGGCCAAGGTCATGACGTGAAATACCCTGGCTGCGAAGCTTTTCATCCACCTTTGCCTGTGTAGCGATCCCTGCATGGTCCATTCCCGGAAGCCATAGGACATCGTAGCCCTGCATGCGCTTCATTCTTGTCAGGATATCTTGAAGTGTCGTGTCCCAGGCATGGCCGAGATGGAGCTTCCCTGTTACGTTCGGCGGAGGGATGACGATTGAGTACGGTTCCTTTTCCTTTTCACTTTTCGCTTCAAAAAACTTCCCATCCAGCCACCACTTGTATCTTCCCTGCTCAATGGCGTTGGGATCATATTTCGTCGACATCGACAATTGATCTTGATTTTCCATTGTATATCCTCCTTTTAGCTTGTAGGTCATTTAAAAGCATTTTTTTGAACACAAAAAATCCTTCGCCCTGTAAAAGGACGAAGGATTCGTTTCGCGGTACCACCTTTTTTCTCAGAAGTCATACTGTCTCCTGAACTCTCAATGAACGATAACGGCTTTTAACCGGTTTCCACTACTGTTTTCATGGAAACAGCTCTGCAGGCGACCTTCCATCGTCTTCGCTTGGAAAATCTCTCAGCAAACGATTTTCCTCTCTGAAAGCGGGGGTCAATGTACTCTTCCTGTTCAACGCTTTTAAAAATATTTATGTAATCATTATAGTATAGGATTCATTGAACTTTCGTCAATCATTATCGCCCATTTTCACAAAAAATATTCTCCTTAAAATGCTTTTCGCACCCTTCCAGACAAAAATCATAAGATAAAGTAGTGAATACACCCAGGAGAGTGAGTGACAACCATGAAGAAATTCAATCAATATACCCTGCAGAAGTGGATGGGCAACGCGCGGCTGATCTGTAAGCAGTTCATCGTTCCTTTTACCATCTTTCAAGCAATCCGCACGATTCTGCTTCCGACCACTTTCGATGTCCTTTTATTGACCCTGTTTATCGGAATCGGCCTTGCCATTTACTATGATTGGATTTAAGGACTGACGAAACATGGCGTTCGCCAGTCCTTTTTTTTATGTCTCGGCCTCTGCCGCGGCTTCCGCTTCTTCTTTTTTCTTGCGTTCGATTTCGTCGAGTCGCATGACCACATATTCGGTATTTTTCAACAGCCAGTAGTGACGCTGCAATTTCCTCACCGCTTTACGCTCGTTCCTTTTTGCTTTTGGCGTGTGAAAATATTTTTCAGCCATCGCGATCAATGAGCTGGGATAGGCTAAGTAACACATGAACAGCAGCTTTTCTTCTGTACGGGCAGTAAAATGCTGAAAATACGTTTCCAGCCACTCCACACACTCATCAAAATACTTAGGGTAGGTCTTCAAGGTTCTTGACAGGAATGGAAGCAGATCATGAAAAGGAGAGGCCACCTTTGACCCTTCGAAGTTATTGAAATACCCAAGACCCCTGTCATCATAGAGGAAATGCTCCGTAGATAGTTTGCCATGGATGATGACTGTCCTCACTTTTTCAAGATCTTTTGTGCTTTCATACCATTCGTCGAGTTTATTCCGTGAAAATTTCAATGCTTGTGATGCATCCTTATAATACATACAAAAATGGTATTGAAACGGCGACATATACGTTGTTTTTTCACATTCTTCCACGTATTCATCGAGGAACTGCTGCTCCTTTTCCCACCTGGCAGTAAGCTGTTCGTAGTGAGTTTCCCTTTCTTCTTTATTGATTTTGACATCTTGTGAAGAAATCGTATGGAGCCTGGCAAGTTCGCGGAAGAGCTTTTGATGCCTTTCAAACCGGTCTTCCTTATCCTGATTATTCAGCCAGGGCATTACATAGTACAGTTCACCGTCGTGCCAGACTGCATAACGTCCATCCATGGTCGGATAGATGGGAACAATCCGGTTATACCCCCGCTGGAAAAGGGTTTGGACGTTCCGGACGAAGTCCACCCCCGTCTGGGCGGAGATATGCTTTACAGCGAGCGTTCCCTTATTTGAGTACACTTTGCTGACTTTCCCCGTGTCTTCAACGAAAAAAGGTTCTACCCCGTAAGGCTGAAGAACAGGTTTTAAATGGTCGATCGTCTGCATGATTTTTTGCACCTCCTTTATATGGACCCCTTTAATTTTGTATGTCCATTCCACCCGCAATGCCTAAAGAAAAAAACGGACTGCCCCCAGTAAATTGGTGTCAGTCCTGATACAACGCCGTATTTTATCGTTCTGCTCTTCTGTTATGCCTTGAACACCGGATCTTCATTCGGGATGTAAAGAACCTGGCCGCTGTAAACATCCTGGTTCGCTTCCAGATGATTGACCCGCAGCAGCTGGGCAATGGTCAAATCATATTTTTCTGCGATCTGGTCGAGCGTTTCCCCTTCTTGTACTATGCACACCCTAAGCATCGCGGCACGTTCCTCTTCTTTGCGGGCGAAGAAATCAGTCAATGAAATCGATTCATATTTCTTTCCTTTGACTTTTTTCTTCTTCGCAGTCGGCTCTTCCTCCACTTCTTCTTCCATCGAAGAGGATTCTTCTTCCTCTTCCACTTTTTGAACAGGCTCCTGCTTCTGCATATTCATTTGTTCACTGGCAGGCTGTGGCTGAGGGACTTCCTGCTCCTGAGAGGATTCACTCAATTCATGTTCTGGAAGTTCAAACACATTCTCCTTCCTGAAGTAGCTCTCTTCCTGTGCAGAGTGGGAATCGTACTGGATATGGACAGGAATCTCGTCTTCTTCCTCAGCAGGCGGTGTTCTCCCTTCAAGGGTGAACGGCTGATAATCATCTTCAGGGGATTTACTGATGTCATCTGCTGATTCAACTTCAGTGTTTTCATAGCCATGGTCGTCTTGATCGGCATCTTCCCCATATGAGACATGTACCTCTAACTGATCATATGATTCATCATTATCCCGGTCATAGTATTGGGGGCTTTCCGCTTCAGCTTCAGCTTCCTCTGCAGGAGCATCTGCAAAAGCCGTTGAACGATGGAGCGGGGCGTAAAGTTCCTCCTCCTTGTATTCCACTTCAAGAGGTGTATGGGTCTGCTGCTCTCCGTATATTCCGGTAATGGTCAAATCGGCATTCAATTTCAAGCAGGCATTTTCAGGCACAACGTAGTCGAATGACTCGACGAACACATCAATTTCCCCTAAATTGGCAATTCTGTTTTTAGGGATGGTGACATCGACCGGGAATCGGTGGACAAACTCATTCTCCCCTTTTTCCCTTTTTTCAACGATCTGAACGAATTTACCGCTCGCTTCAAATTCGTCTACACCTTCTTCATCCCGCAGTGTTGTAGGCAGATATTCACCTGAAAGATCCAGGGTCCCCCGGATGAGTACATATTGTTCTTGTTCTTGTATCGTTATATGTGGATCTAAGGAGATGGATAGCAGTTCTTCAACTTCCTGTCCTTTTTTGAACCAAATTGATTCTTCCAAAGAAAATCGCAGGCACGATTGTTGATCTTGTGACAAAGAAATTCCTCCTTTCAAGTTCCAAACCTAAGAAATATATGACAATGTCATTATCACTTTATGAAACGTAAAGGAGAAATATGATAGAGATGCAGAAGTTTTAAAAAATTGAGATCCTTTAGTGGCCTTCGAATACCGCTTTTGATTTCCGTGCAAGACTTCGCTTTCCGCGGGCGAGCGGGGAGCCTCCTCGGCTTCGCCTGCGGGGTCTCCCCAGCTTCGCTTTTCCCGCACGAGTCTTCGTCTTGCACTCCAATCAATAGCTGGATTCTCTTTGTACAAAGCCTCGACCTTTTCCGTATTTTTCCTAACTGCCTCACTTCAAAACTTCCCGTCTTTGAATTTTATTAAAAAAAGCCGACCTTCTTATAAAAGGCCGGCTTTCTCTTTTGTTATTTTTTACTGATCTTCTCAAATGCTTTTTCTGCTGCTTTGATTGTGTTGGTGATGTCTTCGTCGCTGTGGGCAGTGGATAGGAATAGTCCTTCGAATTGGGAAGGCGGCAGGAATACTCCTTCGTTTGCCATCTCGCGGTAATACTGAGCGAACATTTCTAAGTCAGAGGATTTTGCCCCTTCGTAATTCTTGACTTCTTCGTTCGTGAAGAAAAGTCCGACCATGGAGCCTGCACGGTTAATGGTATGAGGGATGCCGTGTTTCTCTGCGGCTCTCTTCAAGCCATCCTCAAGAAGGTCGGCTTTGCGGCCGAATTCTTCATAGCTCTCAGGCGTCAATTGGCTGAGTGTCTCATAACCGGCCGTCATTGCCAGCGGATTACCTGACAGGGTTCCCGCCTGATAGATCGGGCCGCTCGGAGCGATCCTTTCCATAATCTCGGCTTTACCGCCGTAAGCCCCTACAGGCAAGCCTCCGCCAATCACTTTCCCCAGGCAGGTCAGGTCAGGAGTCACATTGAAATATCCTTGCGCACAACCGTATCCTACGCGGAATCCTGTCATGACTTCATCGAAAATCAGCAGGGAACCGTTTTGTTCGGTGATTTCACGAAGACATTCAAGGAATCCCGGTTGAGGAGGGACGACTCCCATATTCCCTGCAACCGGTTCAACGATCACACCGGCAATATCATCGCCATATTGTTCGAATGCATAACGGATGCTTTCAAGGTCGTTGTATGGGACGGTGATCGTATTTTTTGCGACTCCTTCAGGCACTCCCGGGCTGTCGGGCAGTCCGAGTGTCGCCACTCCCGATCCCGCTTTAATCAAGAGGGAATCCCCGTGTCCATGGTAGCAGCCTTCGAACTTGATGATTTTGTTGCGTCCGGTATACCCGCGTGCAAGACGGAGGGCACTCATTGTCGCTTCCGTCCCAGAAGATACCATGCGGACAATTTCAATGCTCGGTACACGGTCGATCACCAGTTGAGCCAGTTTATTTTCAATTTCTGTCGGTGCTCCGAAGCTTGTCCCGCTTTCAGCCACCTTTTTGATTGCTTCCACTACACGGTCATTGCTGTGACCAAGGATAAGCGGCCCCCATGACAGGACATAGTCGATATACTCATTACCGTCGATGTCATAGATCTTGGAGCCTTTGCCCCTTTCCATGAAAATGGGATCCATATTGACCGATTTGAACGCGCGGACTGGGCTGTTTACGCCGCCCGGCATTAACTTCTTTGCTACTTTGAACGCTTCTTGTGATTTTTCGTATGAACGCAAGACCATTCTCCTCCTTTAGAAAATATGGGGATGTTGAACTTTTTCTTACGACAGCCAGCCTGCCACGTCTTTTGCAAAATACGTAATGATCAGGTCTGCGCCTGCACGCTTCATGCTTGTCAGCTTTTCCATCACGATTTCCTGCTCATTGATCCAGCCGTTTTCTGCTGCGGCTTTGACCATACTGTATTCTCCACTTACATTATAGGCAACAACAGGTGCGTTGAAACGGTCCTTTACTTCCCTCATGATATCCATGTAGGAGAGAGCCGGTTTGACGATCAGGAAGTCCGCTCCTTCTTCAATATCGGACTGGGCTTCTCGCAATGCTTCCAGACGGTTTGCCGGATCCATTTGATACGTCCTTCTGTCCCCGAATTGAGGAGTCGAATGAGCTGCATCACGGAAGGGTCCGTAAAAGCTTGAAGAGTACTTCACTGCGTACGACATGATCGGTACATCCGTAAATCCTGCTTCATCCAGACCGTGGCGGATGGCTGCGACGAATCCGTCCATCATATTGGAAGGTGCGATGATATCCGCTCCAGCTTCCGCCTGGCTTACGGCTGTTTTTGCAAGAAGGTCTAGAGTCGGGTCATTCAGGATTTTTCCATCCTTCACAATTCCACAGTGACCGTGGCTCGTGTACTGGCAAAGGCAGGTATCCGCTACGACGACCATCTCCGGGTAGAGCTCTTTCACGAAACGGGTAGCCCTCTGCACGATTCCATGTTCATGATAAGCCTGTTTCCCGAGCTCATCTTTTTCGGCAGGGACACCGAACAAGATGATTGATTTGATGCCGAGTGAAGCAATCTCATCCATTTCTGCCTTCAGGTTGTCCATGGAAATATGGAACACACCCGGCATGGAAGGAACAGCTTTCCGGATATTTTCCCCTTCAACAACGAATAAAGGATAAATCAAATCTTCTTTTCTAAGATGCGTTTCCCTTACTAACGCACGCATATTTTCTGATTGTCTTAAACGTCGATGACGATTGAATGTCAGATCTTTCATTTATAAAACCTCCGGTGTAATCATAATTGATCGCTGGCTGCAGCATACTGTATCATTTCTGATACCATTTCATCTACAGTATACGTGTTTGGACAGATTTTTACATGTAATCCGTACTTTTCAGCCGTCTTTCTGGTCAACGGACCGATACACGCAGCTGGAAGATTCAGGACCGCGCTCTGGAGAGAATATGTATCGATCACCTTCATGAAGTGATGGACGGTCGAAGAACTGGTAAAGGTAAGGATGTCAACGTTTCTTTCTTCTATGACGTTTTTCAACTTTTCAATGCTCTCCTCCGGGAGGATCGTTTCATAAACAATCCACTCATCACAGTGAACCCCCGCGCCGTTCAATTCTTTGGCAATGACGTCCCTGGCGAGATTCCCTTTCGGAACAAGCACTTTTCCCGCTGGTTCTTTTTCAGAAAGGAACTGGCGTGCAAAGTCATCCCCTGTAAAGTCATCCGGTACAAATGATACAGGGAGCTCCCGTTTTTCACAGTACCTTTCCGTTTTGGTCCCTACTGCTGCAAACTTGGCAGAAAGCGAGGATAAGGGTATATCGTTCTCCTTAAGACGGTCGATAAAAAAGTCCGCTCCATTTTTACTTGTGAAGACGATCCATTCGTAATTATGTATGGAAGACAGGTATGAATCCTTTCGTGGATCATCATACGGTTTAAATTCCAGGAGCGGGATCACAACCGGAAGTCCCCCGTATCCTTCAATAAGGGAGCCGAAATCCCCGGCTCCCTCTCTTCCCCTGGTGATAAGCACCTTTATTCCCTCTAAAGGCTTTTCACCGTTCATTATTTGTCAAGCTCCTCTTTCACGCTGTCAATCAGTGCTTTGGCACCAAGCTCCGTCAAGCTTTCAGCGACTTTCTCACCGACCGTTTGAGGGTCTGGGCCTGTCATGTATTCTTTGTAGATCGTCCCGCCGTCCGGGGATGCCACAAGACCTGTCAGCGCGACTTCACCACTCTCTTTCAACTCAGCGTACCCGGCAATCGGCACCTGGCATCCGCCTTCCATTTTATGAAGGAATGCTCTTTCTGCAGTCACTGTCTTCGTTGTCTCTTCGTCAGAGAAGCGGTGCAGGAGATCCATCAGTTCTCTATCATCTTCTCGGCACTCAATCGAAAGTGCCCCCTGGCCGACAGCCGGCAGGCAGAGGTCGGGATCGAGGAATTCGGTCACGACATCGCTTGTCCAGCCCATGCGGGAAAGCCCTGCCGCAGCGAGGATGATGGCATCATAGTCTTCGTTCTGAAGCTTTGAAAGACGTGTATCGATATTACCGCGGATCCATTTGATTTCAAGATCCGGACGCACGGACAGGATCTGTGCCCCTCTTCGCAGACTGCTCGTCCCGACGACAGCCCCTGAAGGAAGATCCTTCAGTGCCACATGATTTTTACTGATGAACGCATCACGGTGATCTTCACGCTCTGGTATACATCCGATCGTCAGCCCTTCAGGCAGTACAGCGGGCATATCCTTCATGCTGTGCACGGCCATATCGATTTCTTTATCGAGCATCGCCTGTTCGATTTCTTTAACGAAAAGACCTTTCCCGCCGACTTTAGAAAGTGTGACGTCAAGGATTTGGTCGCCTTTTGTCACGATTTCTTTTACCTCGAAATCATAAGAGGGATCGATTGCCTTCAGCTGATCGATCACCCAATTCGTTTGTGTGAGTGCTAATTTACTTCGTCTGGATCCTACAATGATTTTTCTCATGATTACCTCCTGAAAGCTTATGAATACCAGAAATGGAAGGATGAAAGCCGGCTTCCCAAGAAGAAATTGATCAAGATGATCAAGAAAGCAGCGGCATTCAACATCGCCAGTGATTTACCGAATACGTTCTTCTTGATTCTGAGATATAAGTAAATGCTGTATAAAATTAATAGAATGAATGATCCTATAATTTTCGGGTCATACAAAATGAAGTTTGGTAATTTAATAAATGCCCACTGCATACCAAGTATCAGACTGAGCAGGAGCATCGCAACGCCGATCGCATTCAAGATATACGACATCTTTTCAAGTTTTGACAAATCGCTGATCCTCCATAATCTCTGTCCCCACTTTTTTTCTTTCAGCAGCTTGAACTGCAATAAGTAGAGGAGTGAGAACACAAAGGACAGTGAAAACGCCCCGTACGAAAGGATGGCCATCGTAATATGGATCAGGAGCAGTTCAGAAACCAGCTGCTCCGCCATCGCACGCGATTCTACCTGAACGGGCGCGAACGTGTGGATGGCCATGATGATGAACCCCAGTACATTTGTGAAAAACACGGTGAAATCAACCCGCAGCAGCCGGTTGATCACCAATGACAGTGTAATCAATACCCAGGCATAAAAATAAAGCCCCTCAAAAATGGTGAGGACGGGAAATCTCCCGGTATCGATCATGTACAGAAATAAAAAAATTGTTTGAAGGACCCAAACAATTGCAAGTAACCAGAAGGCAAAGAGGTTTGCCTTCCGGTTTTTGTTTAAGAAATCTATAAAGTAAAACAGGATACTAATAGCATACAGAACAATCATCAGTTCGTGCAGCCTAGTCATCGTTTGTTCAAACATAGACAATAACCTCACTTATGCATGAAAAGAAGGTTGTGGAGTGAAGTTCGTTTTGCCGTCACTCTTTTCATTGGCTGCTTTCAGTTGTGTCTGTTCCTGCACTTGTTTTTCAATGTTGAAGATTGAAACGAATAAGTCCAGTTTATCTTCTGCATCAGGCAGGGCAGCAAGTTCTTTTGCTTGTGAAATCGGGTCTTTCAGCAATTGATTGATGATGCTCTTTGTATGTTTGCTGAGGACTTTCCTCTCCCGGTCGGTCAGGTTCGGCATTTTACGTTCGATGCTTTCCATAGTTTCCGACTGGATCGAAAGTGCTTTTTGTCTGAGTGCCGAGATGACTGGTACCACTCCGAGCATATTCAACCAGTCTTTGAACGCGACAATTTCAGCTTCGATCATCAATTCAATCTGCTCAGCTGCTTTTCTGCGTTCAGCCAGATTGGCTTCGACGATACCTTCAAGGTCATCGATGTCATAAAGGAAGACACTTTCCAGTTCACCTATGGATGGATCCAGGTCACGCGGAACAGCGATATCCACCATGAAAAGCGGACGTCCTTTTCTCATGCGCTCCACGTAAGACATCGTTTCTTTGGAAATGACAAAGTCCTTCGCCCCGGTGGAACTGATCAGGATATCTGCTTCGGTCAGTGCACAGTTAAGTTCCTGCAGGGTCTTCGCTTTACCTTCGAAACGTCCGGCAAGCGCCTCGGCTTTTTCGAATGTACGATTGATGACCGTAACCTTCGTAGCACCGCTGCCATGAAGATTCTTGATGGCAAGTTCCCCCATCTTTCCTGCCCCTAGGATGAGGACATGTTTCTTTTCAAGGCTGCCGAATACCTTTTTGGCAAGCTCGACCGCTGCATAGCTGACGGATACGGCATTCGAGCCGATTTCCGTTTCAGAGTGGGCTTTTTTCGCCACTGTCACAGCCTGCTTGAACAAGTGATTGAACACCGTCCCGGTTGTCCCCGCCTCCTGTGCAGTCAAGAAGCTTGTACGGATCTGGCCCAGTATCTGCGTTTCACCAAGGACCATTGAATTAAGACCGCAGGACACTTTAAAAAGGTGTTCGACCGCTCCTTCCTGTTCATAGATGAACAAGTACGGGGTGAACTCCTCTTTATCAATATCAAACCATTGTGCTAAAAAATCTTTTATATAATAACGACCTGTGTGAAGCTGATCGACTACTGCATATACTTCCGTTCTATTACAAGTGGAAACAATCACATTCTCAAGAATGCTTTTCTTTTCCTTTAATTGCCTCATGGCAAATGGAAGATCAGTTTCATTGAATGATAAACGTTCGCGTATCTCAACAGGGGCCGTTTTATAATTCAAACCAACGACAATTGTATACATGCTACGCATTACACCCCCAATAAAATCATTACCCTTATTATAACATGTCCGTCTGAGTCCTTTGTCCGTAAATGTGAACAGAAATTGAAACCTGGCTGTGATATGATGTACCATATAAAAATCAACGATTGTGTTGATCAATAAACAGAACATCAATGTAAACCGTTTCATTTCTTTCAATTTTCGACATTTCCTACTAATGTAGGTTATCAAAACAAGCTGAAAGAATCAAGTAATGGAAACGATTCACACCAATACATCGGATTTACATACGCTTTATATCATTTTTCCTAATTACTGCGAAAATAAACCTATTTACTCACTCTCAAATCAGCGGATTATGATTTACTTACTTCATTGCAATTTACAACTTATTTCTGGAGGTCGGTCATGAAACAGCAACGAATTTTTCCGGGATTCATATTGATTGGTTTCGGGCTTTATTTCTATCTGCAGCAGAAGAACATCGTATTATTCCAGGATTTCTTCACATGGCCCACGCTGCTCGTGATCGTCGGTGTCGCTTTCCTGGCACAGGGATATGGTGCACGCGATTATGAAGCGATCCTGCCGGGCACGATCCTTGTCGGGTTCGGGGTGCATTTTCATGTTGTCAACAAGTTTGAGATATGGCCGGATCATATGGGGACTTTCATCCTGATCATTTCATTGGGATTCCTGCTCCGGCATCAGAAAACGGGGAATGGACTGTTTCAAGGGATTCTCTTTCTCTCTTTGGCTGTCATTCTATTATTCTCTGATAAAGTGACGGGGTATCTCGGTTTGATTGAAGGAAGGGTCGGATCCGCGTGGGAATTCTGGCCGATCGTCATCATCCTCATCGGCGCTTATCTGTTATTCATAAGAAAAAAATAGAGCAGAACTGAGGCGACGGTCATCATTGTCGCCTCAGTCCTGCTCAAAGGTTATTTCCTTAAGTTTCTGCCTTTGATGATCAGGCCACCATGCTCCGCAGTCTTCTGATACAATACATGCAGCGCATTTCTTTAAATCATATACCTTCATCCCCTGTATTGGGGGAGAATACAAATGAAGGGTGACAAGAGAATCAGCTCCTTCCCTCTTCATTTTGTGAACCCCATACTTCGGAGCAAAGAAAAACGCTCCCTTATGATGGATTTTATCAAACAATTGTTTAGGCAGTTGGCCATCTTCCACTTTATAGACCGTGTTCATCGAATTACCCTCCATCATTTGAATCCATCCTTTTGAAAGTCCATGGTCATGAGGTGCACATTCTATATCAGACCAATTCATGACGAGAAGTTCCACCTGGTCATTTTGATATAAAAGTCTGCGGTAATAAGGCTGGCCCTCCGGAGTCTGGAGGAAGGGTACCAGCTCCTCATATTCTATTTCCAGTGTTTCCAATGCATTCCTCAACTCTTGTGCAGATGGAGATGATAGTCCGTCCAATATTTTCTTGATCCGCTCATAAAATGTCATGAACATTCTCCCTTTCCATTTGTTTTTAAAGGGCGACACTCCGCCCTCAAGCCTTGCTTTTCTTCACTTATTTTCTTTTCCATAGAAATCGTTGAAAAAGTGACACTGTTTGTCCATTCACCATGGTTATACCGAGGATGATGATGACCCCTCCCAGAATACTGGCAAACATAATCTTCTCATGAAGAAGGATGATAGCTGCAATGAGCGTTACCAGAGGTTCAAGGTAAAGGAACATTGACACCTTGGAAGCATCCATCATTTCAAGCGCCTTCCCCCAATACCAATATCCGATGCCTGAGACAAATACGCCGAGAAACAAGATATGAGCCCATTCTACCTGAGACAATAGCGTCAGGTTTTCCCATCCCCTGTTCCTGATCATGAACGGAAGGGTCAGGAAACACCCTGTCATGCTCATATAAAAGGTTACGAGAAGAGAAGGGAGAGGAATACTCAACCTTTACAGCAAAACGGAATATACCGCCCAATTCAACGTACTGAGAAGCATCAAGACATACCCGATGCTTATCGAGAAATTAACACCCTTCCCGCTGCCGGCACCCGTCACCATCAACACTCCGGCAATGGCCAGGATCATGCCTGCGGTGCGGAAGGGAGTCATTTTTTCATGTAAAAAAATCACGGAAAGAATGACCGTGAAAACAGGTGAGAAGGATATCATCCAGCCTGCCGCAGATGCATCAATGGTGATCAAAGCGGTTGCTTGAATGACCTGATGAACGAATACTCCTAGTACAGCAAGAACAATCAGCTGGGGCGCATAGCGGAGGGGTAATGTAAGCGGGTATCGTTTTACCACCAGTATTGTCAAAAGAAACAGTGCACCAATTGCAAACCTGAGTACGAGAAGCGTATAGGGGTCGATCTTATCAACCACCGCCTTGGTAGATACAAATGAGATTCCCCAAAAACTGATGGACATGGCAGCGTATATCGAAGCCGCCACGGTTGCCTTATTCTTGCTCATATATCCATGTATTCCTTTCTGTGCTTTCTACCATAATATGCATGTCCAGGCAGAACATGATAGATGACGAAAGCAAGGATGGAAGAATGAAGCCTGCCCTTCATGCAAATATAGTAAAAGCGCCTCAATGGAATTGAGGCGCTTCACTTAAAACTTATAAGACAGAATCCAGGAACTCCTTGGTTCTTTGCTGTTTAGGACTCGTGAACATTTCTTTTGGATATCCTTCTTCTACGATTTTTCCGTCGTGCATATAGACGACGCGGTCGGCGACTTCGCGGGCGAAGCCCATTTCGTGGGTGACCACGACCATCGTCATCCCTTCGAGTGCCAGCTCCTTCATAGTGGCAAGCACTTCCCCTACAAGCTCGGGGTCGAGAGCGGATGTGGGTTCATCAAACAGCATGATATCCGGTTTCATGGCAAGTGCCCTTGCGATGGCGACACGCTGTTTCTGACCTCCAGACAGCTTTGAAGGATAGACATCTTCCTTTTCAGCCAGTCCGACTTTTTTCAGCAGTTCCTTTGCATTCTTCCTTGCTTCTGCTTTCGGTACCCGTTTTACGTGAACCGGAGCCTCCATTACATTCTCAAGAACGGTCATATGCGGGAACAGGTAAAAGTGCTGGAATACCATCCCAACCTTTTGGCGGATTTTATTCAGGTCATTTGTATCCTGATTGACTTCCTCCCCTTCAAAAACCACCTTGCCGTTGTCTTTCAGCTCGAGAAAATTCAGGCAGCGGAGCAATGTACTTTTCCCTGATCCGCTGGCCCCGATCAAGCAGACCACTTCACTTTCCCTCACACTCATATCGATATCCTTCAGTACATGTAAATCGCCGAAGGATTTATTCAACTTTTCAACCTTGATCATTTCCTGACTCATATTCATCCCTCCAGAATCGATTTAGTCACTGACTGACATACGTTTTTCGATGATGTTCACAATCGTTGAGAATACTAGGACAAGCACGAGGTAGTAGACTGCAACAATCAGCAGGTACGTCATGTAATCGAAGTTATTTGAACCCAATGTCGTTGCGACACTGAAGAGCTCAAACATTCCGATGAAGGAAGCAAGAGATGAATCCTTCAGCGCGATAATAAACTGATTCCCGAGCGGCGGAAGTGCCCTTCTGAATGCCTGGGGAAGGATGATCCTTCTCATCGTCAGTCCATTGCTCATCCCGAGAGAGCGGCCCGCTTCCATCTGACCGCGGTCGATGGATTGGATGGCCCCCCTGAAAATCTCCGCGATATAAGCCCCGTTATGAAAGGCAAGACCCAGGACGACGGACCAGAAGCCGGAAATATTCAGGGCGGTCAGTCCAAAGTAGAAAATAAAAATCTGGACGATCAGCGGTGTTCCCCTGACAACAAAGATATATAAATCAGCCAGAAGCTCAAGCGGCTTCACTTTTGAAATCTTTAAAAATGCAAAAAATAGTCCGATGACAATCGCGATCAATACGGATACGACCGTCAATTGGAATGTCAGCAGCATCCCTTTTAAAAAGATGTCATATGTATCTGCAAACGTTTCAAGAAAATGCATGAATGTTCCTCCATTCAATTAATTGCTCATACTGCCCGGATATCATCCGATAAAAAAAGCGAATGTGCACACGAAGCACATTCGCTTTCCATCATGCTGCGCTTACTCTTCCGGATCTGTTGTGATGTCTGTATTGAAGTACTTTTCACTGATTTTTTTAAGCGTTCCATCTTCTCTCAGCTTTTCAAGTGCTTTGTTGATCTCTTCAAGCAGTGCTTCATTGTCCTTGCTGACAGCGATCGCCTGTTTACTGCTTCCGATTAATTCACGTGCTTCAAGTTTCAGGCCTGAAGAAATCGCTTCTTTACCTGTGGCAAAGTCAGTGATGACAGCGTCATGCTTCCCTTTATTCAATGCTTCAAGTGCGACGACATCACTGTCGTACTGCTGGATGTTGTCTGTCACTTCCTTAGCGGTGTCTGCATAAGTAGATCCCTTGGATACCGCGATTTCCTTTCCTTCCAAGTCAGATAGCGTCTGCACGGAACTGTCTGGACGGACAAAGATCTGCGGGCCGGAATAATAATATGGAGTCGAGAAGTTCACTTCTTTCAGTCTATCTTCCGTTATCGTATGACTTGCTACCGCAACATCGAAGCGTCCGGATTTGACTCCTTCAACGATACCTGCAAACTTGAATTTCTTTTGTTCGGGCTCAAGTCCCAGTTCCTTTGCCACCGCTTCAGCAACGTCGATATCGAATCCTGACATCGTCCCGTCACCCTCGGTAACACTGAACGGTTTGAACTCTCCGGAGGCTGCATACACCAGCTTTCCTTCCTCTACAAGTTTCGCTCCGCTTTCGGTTGTCGCCTTCCCTCCGCATGCGGAAAGAATAAGTACCAATGCCAATACCAGTATACCTGTCAATTTCTTCACTCTTCGAAGTCCCCCTTTAGTATGTATTTCTGTATATCTTTCATAATTGTATCAATAAAAGAGAAAATTCTCAAAATTCAAATATAGTTATAATTATGTAAATTAAAGCATAATTAAAGGTGACATGAACTGAGCTCAGAATTAAACAAGTATACGGCATATCCCTTTCATATCCTTGATATTGCTTGCTGTCATTAGGCAATTACTCCTCCATATGGGAAATTACATGAAAAAAGAACTGCTTCAATAGTTAGTCTTTTACTAACGAAGCAGTTCTTTTTTATCATTCAGGTTTATTTGTAAAACGATTTAATGGCGTCCCAGGCTTTATCTTTGCCAAGGCCTGTTTCGGAGGAGAACATGATCAGTTCGTCCCCTTCTGCCAGGTTCAGGGATTCCCTGGTGACTTTAAGATGCTTTTGCCATTTGCTTTTTGGTATCTTATCGGCTTTCGTTGCAATGATGATGCAGGGAATGCCGTAATGCTTGAGAAAGTCATACATCATCACGTCATCATTTGACGGAGGATGACGGAGATCCACGATCAGTATGACGGCTCTCAGCTGGTCGCGCGATGTGATATATGTTTCAATCATCTTTCCCCATGCTTCACGTTCCTTCTTGGATACTTTCGCATATCCATATCCCGGCACATCCACATAATAAAGTGTTTCCTCGATTTTATAAAAGTTAAGCGTCTGGGTCTTACCAGGCTTGGATGAAATCCTGGCCATGCTGTTGCGGCCGATCATCTTATTGATGAAGGACGACTTCCCTACATTGGACCTTCCGGCGAGTGCAAACTCCGGCAGGTCCCCTTCAGGATACTGTTCAGGCCTGACGGCACTGATTACTAATTCAACTTGATGTACTTTCACTTCTTTTCACCTACTAATGCTTTCTCTAAGACCTCATCAATGTGGGATACAAGAATGAAAGTTAAATCTTCCCGTACACTTTCGGGGATATCCTCGATGTCTTTCTCGTTATCCTTCGGCAGGATGATCGTTTTGATTCCAGCACGATGGGCGCTTAATGATTTTTCTTTCAAACCTCCGATTGGAAGGACCCTTCCGCGGAGAGTGATTTCACCTGTCATCCCCACTTCCCTGTTGACGAACTTACCTGTCAAGGCGGATACAAGGGCGGTGGTGATGGTGATGCCTGCAGAAGGTCCGTCTTTTGGCACGGCTCCTTCAGGGACGTGGATGTGAATATCCCATTTTTCATGGAATTCTTCATCGATTCCGAGATCCTTCGCCTTGGAACGGACATAACTGAAGGCAGTCTGTGCCGATTCCTTCATGACATCCCCAAGCTTCCCTGTCAGCACAAGCTTTCCTTTACCTGGAGCGAGTGACACTTCAATCTGGAGTGTATCACCGCCGACCGATGTGTAAGCAAGACCGGTTGAAACACCGATCTGGTTTTCAACTTCAGCCTGTCCATACCGGAATTTTTTCTTGCCGAGGAAGTCTTCGATGTTCCCGCTTGTGATCACGACGCGCTTCTTTTCACCCGATACGATGATCTTCGCCGTTTTCCTGCACAGCGAAGCAAGCTGACGCTCAAGGCTCCTGACACCCGCTTCACGTGTATAATAACGGACGATATCAACGATCGCTTCATCCCTGACCTGAAGTTGATTCTTAGTCAGTCCATGTTCCTTGATCTGCTTTGTCAATAGATGATGCTTCGCGATATTCATCTTCTCAAGCTCTGTATAGCCTGCAATCGTGATGATTTCCATACGGTCCCTGAGCGGCCCTGGTATCGTGGACAGATCATTTGCCGTTGCCAGGAACATCACCTTCGACAGATCATATGTCTCTTCGATGTAGTGGTCACTGAAATTGGCGTTCTGTTCCGGATCGAGCACCTCGAGCATCGCTGAAGAAGGATCTCCCCTGAAATCACTGGACATCTTATCGATTTCATCAAGAAGGAAGACCGGATTCACTGTCCCGGCTTTTTTCATCCCCTGGATGATACGGCCCGGCATCGCACCTACATAGGTACGGCGATGACCCCTGATTTCAGACTCATCCCTTACCCCCCCGAGCGAAACGCGGACAAAGTTACGTCCGAGAGATTCAGCGACAGAACGTGCAAGACTTGTTTTCCCCACTCCAGGAGGTCCTGCAAGACAAAGGATCGGGCCTTTTAATGATTTCGTCAGCTGCTGGACAGCCAGATATTCCAATACTCTCTCTTTTACTTTCTCAAGACCGTAATGATCGCGGTTCAGAATCATTTCTGAACGCTTGATGTCGAGCTGGTCTTTGGTCTCCGTGGACCACGGAAGGGAAACGAGCCACTCGATGTAATTTCTGATAACGGAGCTTTCCGCAGAACTTGAAGGGACCTTTTCATACCGTGCCAGTTCTTTCAAAGCGGTCTGTTCCACTTCTTCAGGCATATTTGCCTGTTCGATCTTGGAAGTAAGGTCTTCGACTTCACCGGTCTTTCCCTCTTTATCCCCGAGCTCTTTCTGGATTGCCTTCATCTGTTCGCGGAGATAATATTCTTTCTGCGTCCGTTCCATCGAACGCTTAACCCGCTGACCGATCTTCTTTTCCAGACTCAGGACTTCTTTTTCATTATTAATGGTTTCAATCACCATTTGAAGACGCTTCTTGATATCGAGTATTTCCAGGACGGCCTGCTTTTCCTTCATCTTCAACGGAAGATGGGAAGCGACGATATCGGCAAGCCTTCCAGGTTCATCAATATCGGAGACGGTGGAATATGTTTCTGCTGATACTTTCTTGGAAAGCTTTATGTATTGCTCAAAATAGTTCAATAGTGTTCTCATCAGTGCATCTGTTTCTGATTCCTTTTCGATTGGATCATGGAGTTCTTCCACTTCCACCTCATAAAAGTCTTCTTCTTTCGTAAAGGCAGTGATCGATGCACGATTCAATCCCTCCACAAGGACGCGGATCGTCCCATTAGGCAATTTCAGCATCTGCTTTACTTTGGTCAGTGTCCCCATTTCATAAAAATCTTCTTGTTCAGGCTCATCTATATTCATATCTTTTTGTGTTGTTAAGAAAATTAAATGGTTATCCATCATGGCTTTTTCCAAAGCCTGTACGGAGCGCTCACGGCCTACATCTAAATGCAAGACCATAGTAGGAAATACGAGTAAGCCTCTTAATGGAAGGAGGGGAACCGTTATTTTATTCTGCTTTGCCAAATCTAACACCTCCAAAATTAGGCTCTTAGCCTTTGTACAATTCTAACTTATTTACTAGGTAGTGTCTATTAAATAGATGTTCCAAGCGATACTCAATAACAAACCGATTCGGATGGACCCGAATCGGCCATGATTTAAACGCTTTTTTTATTCGGTTCGTTCAAAATCGCTGTATCAGATGTGCTCATCTGGTCTTTGACCAATGCCAAATCGAGGACTTCCTTCAGATGTTTGACAGGAATTACTTCAATCCCTTCAATCTCATCTATCATGGACTGCTGATTTTCGTGAGGGATGATAGCCATTTCGGCACCTGCAAGCTTAGCAGCTTTCACTTTCGGAAATACGCCGCCGACAGGTTTCACGAATCCATGGATGCTGATTTCCCCGGTTAATGCCAGGTTATGTTTGACCGGTATCCTGTATATTGCAGAATAAATGCCGAGTGCCATTGCAATTCCGGCGGAAGGTCCGTCAACCGGGATCCCGCCCGGGAAGTTGACATGAATATCATATTGATCTGCCGGCACGCCCATTGAGCGAAGGACCGTGATGACATTTTCAATCGATCCCTTGGCCATACTTTTGCGGCGGATCGACTTACTGCGGTCGCCGATGCTTTCTTCCTCTACGATGCCCGTTACATTGATAGTTCCTTTATCCTGTGCAGGGATGACGGTTACTTCGATCTCAAGAAGCGATCCCGTATTCGGGCCTGTCACAGCAAGGCCGTTCACAACCCCTATCGTTGCTTCTTCACTGATTTTCTTTTCATAGCGCGGCGTCAGCTGACTTGACTGAATGATCCACTCCAGCTCATGATCAAAAATTTCAATTCTGTTTTCATTGATTGCTACACCAGCAGCGATCTGCACCATGTTCACTGCCTCCCGTCCATTCCGGGAATAAGATGCAAGAGTATTGAGCCCCTTTTCACTGATCTTCATCTTGATCTTATCTACAGCGCGGGCTGCAACCTTCTTTACTTCATCCTGCTCTAGCTCCCTGAAGAACACTTCCATGCAGCGGGAACGGATGGCAGGCGGTATTTCATTTGGTGTCCGGGTGGTGGCTCCGATCAAACGGAAATCCGCGGGAAGGCCATTTTTGAAAATATCATGTATGTGAGTCGGAATTTGATGATTTTCTTCATTGTAATAAGCACTTTCAAGGAAAACTTTACGGTCTTCGAGAACTTTTAATAGTTTATTCATCTGAATTGGGTGTAATTCCCCTATTTCATCAATAAATAATACGCCCCCGTGCGCATTTGTCACGGCTCCCTGTTTCGGCTGCGGAATACCTGCCTGGCCCATGGCTCCTGCACCTTGATAAATGGGATCATGGACAGAACCGATTAATGGATCGGCTATGCCTCTTTCATCGAATCGGGCAGTAGTCGCATCCAATTCCACAAAGACGGCGCTTGATTTGAATGGGGACTTGAAGTTCTTTTTGGCTTCTTCCAGTACAAGGCGAGCAGCAGCCGTTTTACCCACACCGGGAGGCCCATAGATGATTACATGTTGGGGATTCGGACTGCACAGGGCAGCCTTCAATGCTTTGATTCCATCTTCCTGTCCGATGATATCATCGAAGCTCGTCGGCCTTACTTTTTCAGCGAGAGGTTCTGTCAACGAGATGGATCTCATCTTTCGCAGTTCTTCCATTTCCTTTTTTGATTCGCGGTCGATGGTCACTTTTTGATTGCGTTGATTTTTGAGAAGGTTCCAGAAGTACAATCCAATGATGATTCCGAAGAATAATTGGATAAATAAAGCGATGCTAGTAAAGCTCATTCGTCTCCCTCCAAGTAGATACAAGTTGTTACGGGTTAGTATCTCCTTGAGGTTGTGGGAATAAACAAAAAAATTTCGGCCTTTAGGACGGGGCAAATTCAGTTTAGAATCTATATAGCCCGTGGATTTCCGCTGCAGGTGCTCGCTTTCCGCGGGGCGGGCGGTGAGCCTCCTCGTCGCTGCGCTCCTGCGGTGTCTCACCTGTCCCGCATATACCGCAGGAGTCGAGCACCTTCCGCTTCAATCCACTCTGTACTGTTATTTTTGCATCCATCTTAAATATTTATTTTTGTTATTCTTATTTATTAAAAATTAAAGATTAAATGAAACAAAGCCCGGAATGATAAATCATTCCGGGCTTTGAGAAGCTATTAAGCAGATGTTTTTTCTTCGTTTGGATCGATGACTGTGCCGTCTTCGAGAACGAGCTGCGGTGATGCATCTTCGAGAATCGTTTCTTTCGTGATGATACATTTTTTGATATCGTCACGGGAAGGAAGATCGAACATCACATCAAGCATCATGGTCTCGATGATGGAACGAAGCCCGCGGGCACCAGTTTTGCGCTCGATTGCTTTTTTCGAAATTTCAAGCAGAGCATCGTCTGTGAATTCCAATTCAACATCATCAAGTTCAAGCATTTTTTGATATTGTTTCACTAATGCATTTTTAGGTTTTGTCAGAATTTCAACCAATGCTTCTTCATCAAGCGGTTCAAGACTTGAAATCACTGGAAGACGCCCGATGAATTCAGGAATCAGACCGAATTTCAATAAGTCTTCAGGTACCACTTTAGAAAGAAGTGACTTATCTTCTTTCACTTCGGCATTTTTAGGGTCGGAACCGAAACCGATGACCTTTTGGCCAAGGCGGCGTTTAATGATTTGTTCAATGCCATCAAATGCACCTCCGCAAATGAACAGGACATTGGACGTATCGATTTGAATAAATTCCTGATGAGGATGCTTACGCCCTCCTTGTGGCGGCACGCTTGCAACCGTTCCTTCAAGAATTTTCAATAACGCCTGTTGTACGCCTTCCCCGGAAACATCTCTAGTGATGGAAGGATTCTCTGATTTTCTTGCCACTTTATCAATTTCATCGATGTAGATAATGCCTTTTTCAGCTTTCTCCACATCATAATCAGCAGCCTGGATCAGCTTTAATAGAATGTTCTCAACATCTTCACCAACATAGCCGGCTTCTGTAAGAGAAGTAGCATCAGCAATGGCAAATGGAACATTCAGGATACGGGCAAGAGTCTGAGCAAGCAATGTCTTACCGCTCCCTGTAGGCCCGATCATGGCGATATTACTTTTAGAAAGTTCCACATCATCCACTTTGCTGCTGGAGTTGATG
The DNA here is from genome assembly GCF_001456935.1 of [Bacillus] enclensis. Taxonomy (GTDB): domain Bacteria; phylum Bacillota; class Bacilli; order Bacillales; family Bacillaceae_B; genus Rossellomorea; species Rossellomorea enclensis. The sequence goes on from NZ_KQ758482.1 coordinate 1,300,581, forward strand.
CGTTTGTAGTGATTATAAACGGCAACGGCCAGCGACTTTTTAGCCTGATCCTGTCCGATGACGTATTCATCGAGGATTTCGCGGATTTCCTTCGGTTTAGGAACGTCCTTGAATTCCACTTCTTCTTCTGTACCAAGCTCTTCTTCTACGATTTCGGTGCAGAGCTCGATGCATTCGTCACAGATGTATACACCTGGTCCTGCTACTAATTTACGCACTTGATCTTGCGTTTTTCCGCAAAAAGAACATTTCAGCTGTCCTTTTTCATCGTTAAATTTAAACAATGCCTTTCACCCCTTCATTAATACTTCTTGAATCCATTTGTTAATGGACGACCGAGAACTTGCTATCTTCTCCACTAAGTTATGTATTGCATTTTAACACAGTATATGTTCGCGAAAAAATTATACGATTCTTAAGAATCATCTTATTATGTATCGGACATTTTAGCAAATATTTTACTTAAATGTTTTTATGTATTTGTTAATGAAAGAAGAGTTGCAAGTATGTGGTTTTAATTTTGTCCCTGCTATTAAGGTTTGTCCATATTTGCAGGTTATTATTCTTTTTTCCTCTGTTGAAAATCTTTAAACGATATTTTGTTCTTATATTGACGCTGTTGATTTCCGTGCAAGACTTCGCTTTCCGCGGGCGGTTGGTGAGCCTCCGGGTAGAAAAACGGAAGGGCTTTGCCCAGAGGCAATTGGCATAAGGCGAATCGGCCGCGAAGGCGTTCTTTGCCTTCTTGGACGAGTTGACTAATGACATATGCCTCTAAGCCCTGTAGCTGGACAAAAAGAAAAGCGTAGGCGGCTCGTTCAGCCCCGACAAGCATAAGATGAATGGGGCGGGAAGGCGTCTTTTGCCTTCTTGGCCCATTTAGCTTATGACCTCGAGGGGCTAGCCGCCGGAGCTGGACACGTCTCACATTGGCCACTTCTCCCGCAGGAGTCTCGTCCTGCACTCTAATCAAAAGCTGGAAAAGCCTAATAACAATTACATGCTTCAAAATATGTTATGTATGAACCATACTATCTAAGATGACTTCTTTTAATTGTACAAAACAAGGCGCGAATCGCGCCTTGTTTTGTATTTATTATTATGCTTCTTTGCTGTTATCAACAAGGAATTCGAGTGCTTTGCGTACTTTAAGGTCCGCTTTAAGTGTATCAAGTCCGCCTAGGGCCTGCTTGATGTTGTCAGCTGACATGTTGTACTGCTCAGCCATTTTATTCACTTCTTCTTCAGCTTCTTCATCAGAAACTTCAAGATTTTCAGCTGCAGCGATTGCTTCAAGAGTCAAGTTCGTGCGTACACGCTTGCCGGCATCTTCAGTCATTTGTGCGCGAAGATCTTCTTCTGTCTGACCAGAGAATTGGAAGTAAAGATCAAGGTTCATACCTTGCATTTGAAGGCGTTGACCGAACTCTTGCATCATGCGGTCCACTTCACTGTTAACCATTACTTCTGGGATTTCAACTTCTGCATTTTCTGAAGCTTTTTCTACAAGCGCTTCACGAACTGCTGTTTCAGCTTCGTTCTTCTTGGATTCTTGAAGGCGCTTTTCGATTTTTTCTTTTAGTTCAGCCAATGTTTCAACTTCTTCGTCAGCATCTTTAGCGAATTCATCGTCTAAAGCAGGAAGTTCTTTTGTTTTGATTTCGTGAAGTTTCACTTTGAACGTTGCAGCTTTTCCTGCAAGCTCAGCAGCATGGTATTCTTCAGGGAATGTAACTTCTACTTCCTTCTCTTCACCAGCAGCCGCTCCAACTAGTTGCTCTTCGAAACCTGGAATGAATTGTCCAGAACCGAGTTCTAGAGAGTAGTTTTCAGCTTGTCCGCCTTCGAACGCTTCACCGTCAACGAATCCTTCGAAATCCATTGTCACTGTGTCGCCTTCTTCAGCTTTTCCTTCTTCTTTCACAACAAGCTCGGCTTGTTTTTCTTGAAGAGAAGTAAGTTCAGCTTCAACGTCTTCAGCTTTTACTTCAGCATCCATTTTTTCTACTTCAAGACCTTTGTAGTCCCCAAGTTTCACTTCAGGCTTTACTTGAACCTTCGCAGTGAAGATCAAGTCTTTGCCTTTTTCCATTTGCTCAACATCAATTTCAGGGCGGTCGATTGGCTCGATACCCGTTTCTTCGATTGCTTGAGCATATGCATCAGGTAAGATGAAGTCAAGTGCATCCTGGTATAGTGCTTCTACGCCGAAGCGTTTTTCGAACATACCGCGAGGCATTTTACCTTTACGGAATCCTGGTACATTTACTTGTTTTACAACTTTTTTGAATGCAGCGTCCAAACCTTCGTTCACTTTCGCAGCATCTACTTCGATTGTAAGTACTCCTTGGTTACCTTCTTGCTTTTCCCATTTTGCAGACATACTGTTCCCTCCAACAATCTATATTTGATTCAAATTTTTTACGCATAGTAGTAGATAGTCCTTTGTATAAATCTAGCACTATCATCGTAAATATATAAAAATCTATTCTATTGCAACCATTATATTATAACATACAGCCTCATTCTTTCAACAGAGAGCATTTAAATTGTGGGTGAAGAAATTTCCTCTAGGGCTTTCAGCTGTTCCATAAGGTTCTCGCATTCACAGCAGTGTTCCATTTCAACGTTCAATTCTTCAAGCAGAATCGAATCCGCGAACATTTCCGCTACAGCACTTGCATAAACCATGGCGATATTCCCTGGCTCCTCTTGCATCTCTAATGGATACAGCAGAAAACAATGCCTCTTTACCAGTTCCAGCGCATGTTGATATAAAGTTGGATTGCGCTGCGAAAGCAGCTCTTCCAATTCTTCAGCCACGTTCTTAAACGTTTCTGTCTCAAAAACATCTTGAAGTTCCGAAGGTGTCACCTTCACTTCCGTGTTCAGTTTAATTATTGAAATTTCCTTATCATATCCGTGTTCCCGCAGTACATTCAGGATCATCGATTGTAAAAAAGGATGAGTGTTCCCTTCCCTTAAGCAGGACAACAGTTCCTGCAGGTAGGGACGGATATTTTGATGTACGAGCTGTGCGGCTATCAGCGTCTGTTCCTCAAGGCTTTTATCTTTTAAAATCGAGGTCTCTGGAATCTCGGATTCTTCATCCATCCGGGAGACGGGTTCTTTTCCATCAAGGACTTTCTCGCTGAAGTGCAAAAGCTTCTTGAAATGCTCTTCTTTCTCGAATGGCACTTCTTTTTCATCGAAGAGAGCGTGGATCGTATCGACGACATCTTGATGCTGATGCAGCTGAATAAGGATCATCAAGTACATATCGACCACCTCGAAGTATTCCCCGATCCCTTCTAGGAGCATTACTTTGCAGATCACTTTCGCTTCGTCATATTGTTTGTTTTCATAAAGAGCCAATACCAGCGCCGTATTGATATCGGGATTTTCTGGATCCATTTCATACGCCTGGGTCAAAAGGTCGGCTGATTCCTGTATTTCACCATTTTCGAGGGCTTGTACGCCCTTTTCAAGAAGCCTCTCCTTCAATCCTGGAAATTGCAGGACCTTCCCTTTTTCCTCATTGTTTTTATTTGTCATAGTTAGTACCCCTATACGTAATAAAGATGGTAATAGTGTAGCATGAGAGATTGGAGAAAACAAAGATAAGCCCAAATAGAAAAAAAGCCTGCCGGATCGGCAGACTTAGTGTATGTAAGATTAGTGGCGTCCCAGAAGAGATTCGAACTCCCGACCTACAGTTTAGGAAACTGTTGCTCTATCCTGCTGAGCTACTGGGACATGATCTATATAACAGGATAACTCAGAGAAGATCAGTTATCAAGCGATATATTCGGATAAAAAAAAGATACCCCACAACCAGGCTGTGTCAGTATCCCTTATTTGTCAAACCCTGTGATGTCAAGGTATGTATGTAATGATAGTGGCGTCCCAGGAGAGATTCGAACTCCCGACCGACGGCTTAGCTTACCACTATGACTTTCGGCACCAGCATGGAGTCGCTGTTTGTGGTCTGGACTATATCTTCACCATTTCAGGTGCGACACGTGTAGTCTCTACGGAACCTCACGATGCTATAAGCATAATACAGAATCTCTACCGTTAAACCATTCGAGATTCTTTCACCAAATTTTGGTCGTAAGTTTCCTCGGTATTACCATCAGCATTATCTGTTAAGGCTTCACCGATATAGTGTCGTCCACTCTATAGGTTTCTGTTTCCCTAATAGAGGCTCCTATTCTTGAAGGCCGTTGCTCTATCCTGCTGAGCTACTGGGACGTGTTTTTTAAGGACAATATTTATTATATTCACATAGCATATAGAAGTCAATACATTTTCAAAAAAAGTTTATTAACTGTTTTTATCATCTTCCATCCGCTTCACCTTTTTATTATATCCTTTTCTTTCCTCTAAGAAAAGAGAAAAAAAGAACCTCCTAATGAAAGAAGGCTCCCTTTTCACATCAGAACTTTACTCGCTGAACTCCTGTTCCTCAACCAGTTCATGTTCATGGGTCAAGAATTGCACCTTAATCGAATGATCAGAAGCATCGACCAAAGCGTACGTCCGCTCTTGTCTCCCGCGCGGCAGCAGGATACTTCCCGGATTCAGGAAAAGAGTGCCGCCCGCGATTTCGGCTCCGAGCGTATGGGAATGCCCGAAAAAGACGAATTTGGCACCCGACTCCTCTGCTTTATACCGCAGCTTCATCAAGGACATCTTGATTCCATATAAATGTCCGTGAGTAACGAGGATCGTCTCTCCGTCGACTTCTTCGATCAGATCTTCGGGCAGACGGGCATCCATGTCACAATTTCCGCGAACAGCCAGGTAAGGTGTAAGAGCGGCATCATCGGCACTGAGTTCCGAATCACCGCAGTGAATCATTGCGTTTACTTCACCGTCATATTTCTCAGCCAGCTCTTTAATCTCACTTTTCGAACCATGGCTGTCGCTGACAACTAAAAGCTTCATCTTCTTATCACCCTTTTAATCAAAGTCTTTGATCATTGGCCTCAATTTCTCAAGAGCATTGCCCCGGTGACTGATTCTGCTTTTCTCTTCCTGTGTGAGTTCAGCCATCGACCTGCCGAGCGAAGGGATGAAAAAGATCGGATCATAGCCGAACCCGTTGCTTCCCCGTCGTTCCTGGAGAATCTGTCCTTCGCATGTGCCGTTTACCGTGCGCGTCTCCATATGGGGGCCCGCAATCGCAAGCACACAATGGAATCTTGCATTTCTTTCACCGCCGGGAACATCTTTTAATTCCGCCAGGACCTTGTCCATATTGGCCTCATCATTTTTTTCTTCACCGGCATATCTTGCCGAGTAAACCCCCGGTCTTCCTTCCAATGCATCGATCGCCAAACCGGAATCATCAGCAATCACCAGTACACCGAGCTCTTTCGCTACTGTTTCTGCTTTCAAAATCGCGTTCTCTTCAAAAGTCGTTCCTGTTTCTTCGACATCATCGATTTGAGGCATGTCTAGTAGTGTTTGTACCTCATAACCGTGGGGAGCAAACATATTCTGAAATTCCTTTGCTTTTCCTTGATTCCTGGTCGCGATTATTACCTTCTTCGTCATAACTGCACCGCCTTTATTGAATTCTTTGGGCGATTTCCCCAAGTGCATTTTTTTGCATCTCGAACAATTCCTGAATTCCTTCCTGTCCAAGCTCCAGCATTTCATGGAGCTGATTCATTGTGAACGTAGCTTCTTCACCTGTACCCTGCAGCTCAACGAATTCCCCTTCGCCGGTCATGATGATATTCATGTCAACAAGTGCTTTGCTGTCTTCAATATAATTTAGGTCGAGTACAGAACCATGTTCTTCTATGATTCCTACACTTGTCGCTGCCAAATAGCTTTTCAGCGGGAAACGGGAGATTTTTTTGCTGTCCTGTAATTTCCCAAGTGCAATCGCCATTGCGACGAATGCCCCTGTAATGGAAGCGGTTCTTGTTCCTCCGTCCGCCTGAATGACATCACAATCAATCCAGATCGTCCTTTCTCCAATCGCATCCAGATCCACGACCGCCCTCAAGGCGCGTCCGATCAAGCGTTGAATTTCCATCGTCCGTCCTGAAATCTTGCCTTTCGAAGATTCACGGATATTTCTCGATTCCGTCGCCCTCGGCAGCATGGAATACTCTGCTGTAATCCAGCCTTTGCCGCTGTTTCTCAAAAAAGGAGGCACCCTGTCTTCGATGCTTGCGTTACAGATCACCTTTGTATTCCCCACCGTGATCAGCACAGATCCTTCTGGATGCATCACATATCCTGTTTCGATTTTCACTTCACGCAATTGATTCTTTTCTCTTCCATCTGCTCTCATATTTATCCTCCTGTATAAATCGTTTTCATTCATATGTATATATTCCTTCTCAAAAGAAGAAGAGGCGGCATCAGCCAACCTCTTTTTTCATGATTCTATAATAGTATATCAAAAAATGATCATTTAAAAACTAATTGCATTAACATTTTCAGGGCGGGTGACCGGCTCTGTGACAGGTTCACCGTCTTTGCTCACGGTTGTCGCTTCACCTTCCACCAGTACCGATACCCCTTTGATTCCTTTTTGTTCTGTCAATGAAAGGACCAGTGAATTCAGCATATGTTCGGAGACAACCTTTTCTTCGAGGCTTCCGTAAACCGCTTCATTGAAATTCAGCGTCACTGTCCCATCTTTCAAGGACGGATCATCCAGAAGTTCTGCACCAGTGAAATCACTGGCTAGAGATGAACCGTATCCAGGGCCTTCGATCAGTTCCTGCACCACGGCTTTCACTTCATCCGATTCATTCGAGCTTACACGCTTGGTCACAGGAACATAGTACGTCCCGGAATCAGTCTGCGACACATAATAAACGGTTACCGGCTTTGTACTCGTAGGATCCGCGACTCCGCTCGTATCCACATTGATCCCCATTTTCCTCGATAATCCGGATTCATCGATTGGCGTGCCGTTAACAGGCATTTCCGTTAATGGATAACCGTTCACACGAAGCTCGACTTTTTCTACCGAGTCAAATTGAGTCAGGGTCCATGTGACGGATTGCAGGATCTTCTGCTCATCTTCAGGCTGGTAGTTATTGAACTCAGGAGAGAAATCCGCTATCGCTTTGCCGTCCTTGATGTCTACCGTCACCTGGGTATCCGCAGGCAGTACAGCCCGGAAACCATTTGGAAGGACATTCTCTACTGGACCGTTTTTCACCAGATATTCAAGTGCCTGCTTGGCAACACTCTCATTGTTTGGAAGCGGTAGTGACTGCGAGACCACATACCCGTTTTTATCGATGAGATACAGTTCTGTCATGACTGTTTCCTCGGCAGCTTCCTCTTTGCCTGCCGTTTCTTTCCCTTCCCCTTCTTTCTTAGCGGTATCTACCTTTTCACCTTCTTTTAAGTAAGAAACATCCTGCGGCGGATCGATCTTTTCTTTATCCCCGAAACTTAACAGCCCGCACCCTGAAAGATACACAGAAGATGCTAACACCGTTACAGCAATTGAAACTTTCGCTTTTTTTGACATCGTGAAACCTCCTAAAAGACAGTTTGTACTACATATATACGAGCCCCTGTCCAGAAATAGACCGAAACTTTTTAGAAATGAAGACAAACTTTTTCAGGAGGTTACAGAAATGGAAATGACAATGATGAAAGCGCTGCATAATCCGGAACGAGTATTGAAGAAAAACAGCATATTCACAACTGTTTATCCTTATAAGCGGACAAATACAATCCCTTTGGACACCGAATTTCTTATTGCTGTGTATTTCATCTGAAATACTTTGAAAATCCGTTAAGGAAACAAGGAGTATTATCGAAAATGAAGAATTAATTATCGTAAATTTAAAGTTTATTATCGACTTTTTATTATCGAGAATTTTCTTATAAGCCTCGTTATTATTGAAAATGGTCTGTTAATACCAAAAGGGTAATTTTATTTCAAACAGCAATGTTTATTATCAAAATGACGTGAGACATCCGCGACCAAGGAAAAAATAAAACCATCCAGCCAAGACACTCAGTCTTGAAGCCGGATGGTTTCAGCGCGGATTTCACCTATATTCAGCCAATCAGAGGCAATTTGTGAAAAAAGAAAAGATGAACCCGTCGTGAAGAATCGGTGCTCGGGCACTTTGATCCCTCTGTATAATAGGTTGTAGTAGTCCAGGATCGTGCTGATTTCCCTGGCCGTCTCGTCACCTGAACTTATGACACTGACCGCATTCCCCATATACTCCTGAATTTTCGACTGCAGGAGCGGGTAGTGCGTGCAGCCCAGGATCAAGGTGTCAATATCCGAATCCTTCATGGTAGAGAGTGTCTCCTCCACGATGCGATCGGCTGTGGGGCTGTTATACTCGCCGCTTTCCACTAGAGGGACAAATTTCGGACAGGCAAGAGGGCTTACCTCAAGGCTTCCGTGCAGCGAGTGCAGTGCTTCTTCGTACGCCCCGCTGTTTATGGTCCCGATGGTTCCGAGCACCCCGATTTTTCTGTTGTATGTGTGCTTGATCGCAGCTCTCGCACCCGGATGGATGACTCCAATGACCGGGATATCCAATTGAGTCTGGATTTCATCCAATACGACTGCAGTCGCAGTATTGCAGGCAATGATGAGCATCTTCATATCGTACTGCAGCAGATACTCCGTCATCTGCCAGGTGAATTCCTTCACTTCTTCTGCCGACCGCGGTCCGTATGGACATCTTGCTGTATCACCCAGATAATAGATGGTTTCTTTAGGCAGTTGGCGCATGACCTCTTTTGCGACAGTCAGTCCGCCAACACCCGAATCTATGATGCCTATCGGTTGAATCACTTTATTCCCTCACTCTGGTTTCATTTCTTGGTGCAGTTTTGCCAAGTTCCTTTTCAAACCTTCTACTTCTTCCTGTGAAAAATCTTCAAGGACACTTTGTAAATAATTCTGCCTTTTTTCAATGACTTCCTCAATAATTCTTTCGCCCTCTTTTAACATATGAATGCGGACGACCCGTCGGTCATTTTCATCCTTGACTCTTTCGACCAATTCATTCTTTTCCATGCGGTCGACCAGGTCCGTCGTTGTACTGCAGGCAAGATACATCTTATTGGAAAGGTCGCCGATCGTCATGTCACCGTATTCAAACAACCATTGAAGCGCTATGAATTGAGGCGGCGTAAGCGTGTACTGGCTTAAAATTTCACGCCCCTTTTGTTTAATGATGGAAGATATGTAACGCAGGTCTTTTTCTATATCTGCTACCACCTGTACATCTGCTTTCAACTTGATTTCTTCTTTATTCATGAACGAATTCTCCTTTGACTGACTAGTACTAATCTAACATGTTCTCGTATACTTCTAAGGATTCACCATCGCCGATCACCGGCCGATAGCCAATTCCGGATAAGTCTTACTAGCATTTTCTCTTTTTTCCGGGGAAATTTCAAGAAAAGAAAGGATGCAGGTTCAGTATACCACTAAACTAAAAGAGACTGACTCTTACTTGGACAATAACGGTGAAATAACCCGGATTATTGTTCATAAGAATCAGCCCCTTACTTTAAAGCTTGAGTTCCCCCATGCGAAGAAGCTCTACAACTGCCTGTGAGCGCCCCTTCACTCCAAGCTTTTGCATGGCGTTGGAAATATGATTTCGAACTGTTTTTTCGCTGATGAAAAGATCACTAGCAATCTCTTTCGTTGTTTTATCCTGGACTAACAGCTCGAATACTTCTTTTTCTCTCTTTGTGAGCAACGGTTTGTGTGTAAAATCATTGTCCTTCAATTATGGTAACCCTCCTTGCCTTCGCCAGCTTTAAACCGCGGGGATGGGTATTGTCGGTCGTCAGAATATCATATGTGAAGGTGCGGTTTAGAGTGACATAGAGAAGAAGTAATTTCAAAAATTAGGCAGTGATTCATTCACACAGTATTCAGGATGAGGAGGACATGACTGATGGACAGTCAAATTTCTTTCTCATCTCTTCCGTCCAAGGGACACCTTTTCCCGTCTTACGTGAAATCTGTACCATCGTTCCTCTGCCAACGAAGCAGACATCTTGCTTTTCATTTACGCCCATATAATGCAGGTCGACTGAAGATTTCCCTACCGTGGCCGCTTTCACATAAACATTCAAGCGTTCGCCAAAGTAGACCTGCTTCAGGAAGTCGCACTGCAGGTCTGCTACGACTGGGATCGTTTCATGATCGGGCTTCACCCAGTCCTGCATGAATCCCTGATATTTAAAGAAGTCGGTTCTTGCTTCCTCGAAGTATGTAAATGGAACAGTATTGTTCAGATGTCCAAACATATCCGTCTCGGAAAAACGAACCTTGATTTCTATGGAGAAATGAAATTCTTCTTGCCATGTGTCTATGTCTTTAATGTATGTAATGTGTTTCAAAATGGCTCCTCCTTTTAGGCAGATAATAAAATGAATGAATATTCATTCTTTTTTGTTTATTATAATCTTTTTTACTTCATTTAGGAACCGTTAAGTTTTAAAAACCTGCCAAGAACCACCGGACAGGCACAATTTTTCCTTTGTGGCAGCGGAGTGTGTGATTCCTTAATTTCCCAAGTGATGGAATTATTCGCAGAATCGAAAGAAAAAAGGTGAAAATTGAAAGATTAATGACCAAACTCGAAAGATTATTGACCTAAATTAAAAGATTCCTTCGACTCGAACATAAAAAGCCCTTCAATTCAGCGTTTCAAACTGCTTAATCACCTGAAAATTCACATCAGGTAGTTCATAATCAACAAAATGGTTATCAAAAAACTTATTTCACCCCATCATCCACAAAAATATTTAAACAACGAGAGAACTTCCTAACTTCCCGCACCATAATAAAAAAGCACTTCCCCGAAGGAAAGTGCTTTTTGGAATTAATCTACCATATGGTCGCTTCCGAAGAAGTTCTTGAACATTTGGAAGGATGTTTCGCGGTTCAGTGCTGCGATTGAAGTTGTCAAAGGGATTCCCTTCGGACAAGATTGCACGCAGTTCTGGGAGTTACCGCAGTTGGCAAGGCCTCCATCTCCCATGATTGATTCCAGACGTTCGTCCTGGTTCATGGCACCTGTTGGATGTGCATTGAAAAGGCGAACCTGTGAAAGCGGTGCAGGGCCGATGAAATTGGACTTGCTGTTTACGTTAGGGCAGGCTTCCAAGCATACTCCGCATGTCATGCATTTGGATAATTCATAAGCCCATTGACGTTTTTTCTCCGGCATGCGGGGACCAGGTCCAAGATCGTAAGTCCCGTCGATCGGGATCCATGCCTTTACTTTTTTCAGGCTGTCGAACATCCGGCTGCGGTCGACCTGCAGGTCACGCACGACCGGGAATGTTTTCATCGGAGCCAATTGGATCGGCTGTTCGAGCTGATCGACAAGCGCAGTACAAGATTGTCTAGGCTTTCCGTTGATCACCATTGAACATGCTCCGCAGACTTCCTCAAGACAGTTCATATCCCAGTTGATCGGGGTTGTTTTTTCACCCTTGGCATTGACCGGGTTACGGCGGATTTCCATAAGGGCGGAAATGACGTTCATATTCGGGCGGTAAGCCAGTTCAAATTCTTCCTGGTAAGGAGCGGATTCAGGGCCGTCTTGACGAGTAATGATAAAACGGACAGTCTTGTTTTCACTCATCACTTACTTCCCCCTTTACTCTTAGAATAGTCGCGCTTACGCGGTGCAATCATGCCTGTGTCGACTTCTTCATAATGGAACTCAGGTGAATTCGTTGCTGCATTATATTTTGCCATTGTCGTTTTGAGGAATTCCTCATCATTACGCTCAGGGAATTCAGGCTTATAGTGCGCTCCGCGGCTTTCGTTACGGTTAAGTGCACCGATCGTGATGACACGCGCAAGCTGAAGCATATTCCACAGTTGACGTGTAAACGTGGCACCTTGGTTGCTCCATTTGGCCGTATCGTTGATGTTGATATTCTTGTATCGCTCCATAAGCTCAAGAATCTTATTGTCTGTTTCTTTCAGTTTATCATTATGACGGACCACCGTTACGTTATCGGTCATCCATTCACCCAGTTCTTTATGGATGACATACGCGTTTTCGGTTCCATTCATGGACATGATCGTGTTCCACTTTTCCTCTTCCTGCTGCACGTGGCGTTCGAATACGGAAGAAGGAACACTTTCTACGGACTTTTCAAGACCTTGGATGTACTTGACTGCATTCGGTCCGGCTACCATACCGCCGTAGATTGCTGAAAGCAGTGAGTTGGCTCCAAGACGGTTCGCACCGTGCTGGGAATAATCACATTCCCCTGCAGCGAAAAGACCAGGGATATTTGTCATTTGATCATAATCAACCCAAAGTCCGCCCATTGAATAGTGAACGGCAGGGAAGATCTTCATTGGGACTTTACGCGGATCGTCTCCCATGAATTTCTCATAGATTTCGATGATCCCGCCAAGTTTGATATCAAGTTCCTTGGAATCTTTATGGGAAAGATCAAGGTAAACCATGTTTTCTCCATTAATACCGAGCTTCTGATTCACGCACACATCGAAGATTTCACGTGTCGCGATATCACGAGGTACCAGGTTTCCGTAAGCAGGATACTTCTCTTCAAGGAAATACCAAGGCTTACCGTCTTTATACGTCCATACACGTCCGCCTTCACCGCGTGCAGATTCACTCATGAGGCGAAGCTTATCGTCACCAGGGATGGCTGTCGGGTGAATCTGGATGAATTCACCGTTCGCATAATATGCACCCTGCTGGTACACGATTGAAGCTGCAGACCCTGTATTGATGACAGAGTTCGTGGACTTACCGAAGATGATGCCGGGTCCTCCTGTCGCCATGATGACAGCATCTGCCGCAAATGATTTGATTTCCATCGTTTGAAGGTTCTGTGCAACGATCCCGCGGGCAGCGCCATCGTCGTCCACGACCACTCCGAGGAATTCCCAGCCTTCGAATTTATTTACAAGACCTGCCACTTCATGGCGGCGGACCTGCTCGTCCAATGCATATAGAAGCTGCTGTCCAGTGGTCGCACCTGCAAATGCGGTACGGTGATGCTGCGTTCCGCCAAAGCGTCGGAAATCAAGAAGTCCTTCCGGCGTACGGTTGAACATGACACCCATGCGGTCAAGCAAGTGGATGATGCCCGGTGCTGCTTCTGTCATTGCTTTTACCGGAGGCTGATTCGCAAGGAAATCCCCTCCATATACTGTATCGTCAAAGTGTTCCCAAGGAGAATCGCCTTCCCCTTTTGTGTTTACGGCTCCATTAATTCCACCTTGAGCACAAACAGAGTGAGAACGTTTAACGGGTACAAGTGAGAATAAATCCACTTCCGTTCCTACTTCTGCTGCTTTGATTGTGGCCATTAAGCCGGCTAAACCGCCGCCGACTACAATAATTTTGCCTTTACTCATCGTGACTCACTCCTTTTCCTGCGGAAGTTGCCTTCTGATATCTATCAGACTTCTATAATTGTTTCTCTTATACAAACGCGAAGATTGCGCGCATACCAACTACTGATAACGCTACAAAAATTCCGATCGTTACATATGTAGCAATTAACTGAGAACGCGGTGTAACCGTGATACCCCAGCTTACACAGAATGACCATAAGCCATTAGCAAAGTGGAAGATCGTGGATAATACACCGATTACATAAAAACCAAGCATTAATGGATTCGATAAAATATTCTCCATCATCTGGAAGTTGACTTCAGCTCCAAACGCTGCAGCTACTCTGGTTTCCCATACATGCCATGTTACAAAGATAAACGTGATTACCCCTGACACGCGCTGCAGAAGGAACATCCAGTTGCGGAAATAACCGAATTTGGTGGCGTTATTCTTGGATGTGAACGCAATGTAGATTCCATAGATAGCATGGAAGTACAATGGTAGGAAGATGATAAAGATCTCAAGGAAATAACGGAACGGCAGACTTTCCATAAAATGTGCCGCTTGATTGAATGATTCTTCCCCGCCAGTTGCAAAATGGTTCACGACTAAATGTTGAGTTAAAAATAATCCAACTGGAATAACACCTAGTAATGAATGAAGCCTGCGATAATTAAATTCTCGATTTCCAGCCATGATTTACCCCCCTTAATCATAAAATATGAGGCCGTTTTCTAATCAACATCATCATTAGACAACGATACATATTTTATGTTGTAACAATTATGTGACAAGTTTCATTTTACTCCCATAGAGTGTGAGCGTCAAGAAAACGTATACATAAATTCGACAATATCGCTAAAATATTTTTAATTTAGAGATAACGACTAAACACGATTAAATCCGCCTCCAATAATTAGAATTTTCTAATTATTAACCAATAATATTATACCGCCAAAATATCCCAACTTTCATTTTTCAGGTTTGGGATGATAAATCGACTTTTCATGTATATAATAGTTTTATAGAAAGAGGGGATATATTTGGAACAGAAAAAAGAAGAACTTTATGAACCAACCGTCCCGGTTTTCGGCTATGAAATGATAAGGGATATCCTGCTCCCCGACATCTTGGGTAAGCACACCCCGGAAATCTTATATTGGGGCGGAAAGCAGCTCTCCAGAAAATTCCCCCTTCAATCAATTGATGAGTATTCATCTTTTTTTGAAGAAGCAGGCTGGGGGACATTGACGGTTGTGGAACAAAAGAAAAATGAAATGACCTTTGAACTCCGCGGTGCATTTGTCGAAAGACGCCTGTCTCTAAATTCAGACGTTTCATTTAAATTGGAAGCCGGCTTTCTTGCAGAACAAATCCAGCTCCAAAAAAAATGCACGACTGAAGCAGCTGACGAAATACATAAACGAAATCGGTCCGTAAAAATCATCGCTCGCTGGGATGAAAAAGATAAAGTCGAATAAACAGCCGGCCTCCGTTAATAGATGAATGGGAAAGGGTTGACTCCTAAGGAGTCAACCCTTTTTATTTGAAACTGGCCGGACCCAGTCCCTTTAGACGTTTCGGTCCGGCATGCGAAGAAAACAGAAGACTTCTCTGGTCGGACAGGAAGCGTTTGCCGGGCTAAGACAAGACGCTTCCGCTCTTCTTACAATGTCACTTCTTCTACTTTGACAGCATCCAGTTTGAACGCCGTATGTAACACTCCTGCTGCTTTTTGCATATTCACCTGATCGACCACGGCCGACACCTTGATTTCAGATGTGCTGACCATTTTGACGATGATGTCATTTTGAGCAAGGACCTCGAACATTTCTGCCGCCACTCCCGGGTTCGAGATCATTCCGGAACCGACGATTGATACCTTGGCAAGATCTCGTTCATGCTCGATATGCGTGAAGCCGAGCTCATCCTGATTCTTCTCCAATACAGACAGGGCTTCTTCAAGGTCATGTTCCTTGATTGAAAAAGATAGATTCGTTGTATCCTTGTCTGTCTGGCTCTGAATGATGATGTCCACGTTCAGATGATTCCTGGCCAGGGTTGTGAATACGGACGAGAGGCCTGTCAATGCGTTCCCGAGCCCGAACACTGTCACCCTTACGATTTCATCTTCAAATGCGACTCCTCTTACCACCAAATTCTGTTCCATGCTTGCTTCCTCCTCAATGTACGTACCTTCTACTTTTTCAAGGCTTGATCTCACTTCCAGCGGGATTTGATAATTTTTCGCAAACTCGACAGCCCTTGGATGAAGGACCCCTGCACCCAGATTGGCAAGCTCGAGCATTTCGTCATACGAAATCGATGGCAGCTTCCTTGCACCCTTTATATATCGGGGATCGGATGAATAGACCCCGTCCACATCTGTATAAATATCACACCGGTCTGCTTTCAGTGCAGCCGCGATTGCCACTGCGGTCGTGTCAGATCCCCCGCGGCCGAGCGTAGTGATTTCACCTGAAGGCGTCATACCCTGAAACCCTGCTACGATCACGACTTTTCCGCTCTCCAGCTGTGCTGTCATCTTTTCTGTATGAATATTTATGATGCGTGCGTTGCTGTGGACGGATTCCGTCTCGATCCCCGCTTGCCATCCAGTGTACGAAATGGCTTCCTGACCGGCCTGGATCAGCGCCATTGTCAATAGTGAGATGGTTACCTGTTCCCCAGTCGACAACAGCATATCCATTTCCCTTTTACTTGGGCGTGAAGTGATTTCCCTTGCCATTCCAACTAGAGCATCCGTAGTTTTCCCCATGGCGGATACGACCACGACCACGTCATTTCCCCGATTCTTCTCTTCTAAAATTCTTGACGCAACATTTTGAATTTTTTCGACAGATCCTACAGATGTCCCGCCGAATTTTTGAACGATAATACTCACAGCTTCTCCTTCTTTCTCTTTGAGTGTAGAAATAGAATCTTATTTTTTGAAGAGAATCATCTGACTACTGTTGAGATCCCGCTGCAGCGAGGATATTGTTTCATCCTCCTGCAGTCCCATGCCTGATAATAAAAAAAGCAATGAGATGGAGGTCTCATTGCTTATGAACTTAAAGTAAAAAATACTGATCCGTTCATCGGCATTGTGAGATAGCTCTCCAAGATTGATTCATCTTGACAATCCTGCATTTCTTAAACGCAGGACCAGCGGGATTAGTATGAGTCCAATACCACTTCGGCGAATCTCCCCTTCCCAGACATCTCATCGGAGCCCATACTCCTCTTTGCCTGTACTCTTGAAGTTCGCACCTCTATCACCACTTTTGAAAGTGATAATGTTTTAAATTATCGATAATTATAGCACACGAAAAAATTGGAAGCAATGAGGTTTTTATAAAATTGCGATAAATTTTTTGGGTCATTCGGGTGAAACGAACGTTTCACCCGCTTTTCAGCGGAGCTGAAAAGTCCCATATCAAATAAGAAAGCCTGGACCAAGCTCGCTTGGTCCAGGCTTTCTTATTTGATATGGGAAATGAACCAACAAATTAAACGTTATCCATATACCCTATTCGTTTAGTTTCTCATGCAAAACTTTCGCCACTGATTCAGGGATTCCGATGTCCTGAAGTTCCTCTGCCGTTGCTTCTTTCATTTTTTTCAAGGAGCCGAAGTGTTTGAGAAGCTGTTTTTTGCGCTTTGGTCCGATTCCGTCGATGTCGTCGAGGATGGATTGGAAGGCGCTTTTTCCGTGCAGCTGGCGGTGGAATGTGATAGCGAAACGGTGGACTTCGTCCTGGATTCGCTGGAGCAGGTAAAATTCCTGACTGCGTTTTTCCAGGGGTACGATCTGCAAGGGATTTCCATATAGGAGCTCGGATGTCTGGTGTTTATCGTCCTTGGCAAGGCCGCCTAAAGGTATATCAAGTCCCAGCTCATTTTCAAGCACTTCACGGGCCGCTTCGATCTGGCCTTTTCCTCCGTCGATGATGATGAGGTCCGGAAGCGGAAGACCATCTTTCAATACCCTCGAGTACCGTCTTCTTACCACTTCCCGCATCGAGTCATAATCATCCGGGCCTTTGACGGTCTTTATCTTGTATTTACGGTATTCTTTTTTAGCAGGCTTTCCGTCCACGAAGACAATCATCGCTGATACCGGAGCGGAGCCTTGTATATTCGAGTTATCGAATGCTTCGATCCGGAACGGGGTGTAGATCCCCATCTGTTCGCCGAGACTTTCAATCGCTTTGATCGTCCTCTCCTCATCTCGCTCGATCAGGGCAAACTTCTCATCAAGCGCCTGCTTGGCATTTTTCTCCGCCAATTTCACCAGCTCTTTTTTCTTGCCCCTTTTCGGCTGTGTGATCTTCACTTCAAGGAGTTTCATGGCGAGTTCTTCGTCAATATCCTCCGGCAGAAAGATTTCTCTCGGCTTGAAATGGTTTGCTTTTGAATAAAACTGGCCAAGGAATGTCAGGAATTCATCTTCAGGTTCGTTGTAAAGAGGGAATAATGAAACATCGCGTTCAATCAATTTACCCTGCCTCACAAAGAAGACCTGCACACACATCCAGCCTTTATCGACGGCGAAACCAAACACATCCCGGTCTGTAAAGTCGGTCATAGTCATCTTCTGCTTTTCCATCGTTGCTTCTATATGAAGGATTTGATCCCGGAATTCCTTTGCCCGTTCAAACTCAAGATTTTCAGAAGCTTCCTTCATTTTTTCCGAAAGCTCTTTCTTGATTTCTTTGTATCCTCCGTTGAGGAATCTCGCAATTTCATCCGTCATTTCCCTGTACGTTTCTTTGCTCACTTCTTTTACACAAGGGGCGAGGCACTGTCCCATATGGTAATAGAGGCAGACGCGGTCAGGAAGTGTGGTACATTTACGCAGCGGGTAAAGTCGGTCAAGCAGCTTTTTCGTTTCATTCGCCGCACCCACATTCGGGTAGGGGCCGAAATACTTTCCTTTTCCCCTCTGTACCTTGCGGGTCGTAATCAACCGCGGATGACGCTCATTGGTCAATTTGATGAAAGGGTAACTTTTGTCATCCTTTAACATGACGTTGTATTTCGGGTCATACTTTTTAATCAGATTCATTTCGAGCACAAGGGCTTCAAGATCTGAAGATGTCATGATATATTCAAAGTCTTCTATTTCCCCGACAAGCCTTTGTGTCTTCGCATCATGGGAGCCCGTAAAGTATGACCGGACCCTGTTCTTCAGTACTTTTGCCTTCCCGACATAAATAATCGTGCCCTGCCTGTCTTTCATCAGATAGCAGCCGGGCTGATCCGGCAGCAGGGCAAGTTTATTGGTAATGACAGAATTCACGTAGTTCCCCTCCCTTCTTCTATCATAACCGAAGGAATAAGAAAAGCCGAGGCACCATGCCCCGGCTTTTCAATCAATCACTTCTCATTAAGCATGTTTATTCAATAATTCAGCAAGAGCTTCTTTTGGTTGGAAACCGATTACTTTATCCACTACTTCGCCGTCTTTAAGAACAACAAGTGTAGGGATGCTCATTACGCCGTACTTGCCAGCTGTTTCCTGGTTTTCATCAACGTCAACTTTGACGATTTTCACTTTGTCTCCCATTTCGCTGTCAAGCTCTTCCAATACAGGAGCGATCATTTTACAAGGTCCGCACCAAGGTGCCCAGAAGTCAGCCAGTACAAGTCCAGAGTTTGTTTCATTTACAAAGTTTTGGTCAGTAGCATTTGTAATTGCCATAAGTATATGCCTCCTAATTTCATGAAATCTAACGTAAGTATATCACCGATAAAAGGGCTGTGCTATAAATCTGCTCGTTGGTAATATACCCTTCCGAAAACGTTCTATGCAACGCTTCAGAAAATACACTTTTAAAACCTCTGTCGGAATACAGGGCGAAAAAATAAGGAGTAGCCGTCTGGCTACTGCCTTATTTTCTTATACTATTCATTTACCCGTGGATGTGTTTTTAAAACGTCCGGTTTATGAAGATGAAACTTTAAGTTTCTTGAACTCTTCCGTGAGCATCGGCACGACTTCAAAAAGGTCGCCCACGATTCCGTAGTCTGCCACGTTGAAGATGTTCGCTTCAGGATCTTTGTTGATTGCCACGATCACTTTGGAGTTCGACATACCCGCCAAGTGCTGGATAGCCCCAGAGATTCCACATGCAATATAAAGGTCCGGCGTTACAACCTTACCAGTCTGACCAATTTGCAGTGAGTAATCACAGTAGTCGGCATCGCATGCTCCTCGTGATGCTCCGACTGCTCCACCGAGGACGTCAGCCAGTTCTTTCAAAGGTTCGAATCCGTCTTCACTCTTCACTCCGCGTCCGCCTGCAATGATGACTTTTGCTTCAGACAGATCGACGCCTTCGCTTGCCTTACGGACAACATCCTTGATGATGGTGCGTAAGTCCGTAATATCGACGGATAGTGAAGATACATCTCCGGAACGAGATTCGTCCTTCGCCAATGGTTCGATATTGTTAGGACGGATAGTGGCAAAAATCAACCCGTCAGTGACGATTTTCTTTTCGAACGCTTTCCCTGAGTAAATCGGACGTGTGAACACAAGGTTTCCGCCCGCTTCTTCAAGGTCCGTTGCATCGGAAATCAGTCCTGTGCTGAGCTTGCTCGCAAGTTTTGGAGACAAGTCTTTTCCTAATGCAGTGTGGCCGAAGATGATTCCTTCAGGCTTCTCCTGGCCGATTACAGCCATCAATGCCTGTGAATAACCGTCAGATGTATATTGATCAAGCTTATCATGTTCAACAACAATCACTTTATCTGCACCATACTGGATCATTTCCTGGCCTAAAGCGCTTACTTCTTTGCCGGCTAAAACACCGATGACTTCGCCGCCTTCTGCAACAGTTTTACCTGCAGCAATCGCTTCGAATGACACGTTACGCAATGATCCGTCCCTGACTTCTCCTAGTACCAATACTTTTCTTGCCATGTTAAATACCCCCTGAGTGTTAGTTGAGTGTGAATAGATATGTTATAAACGAGATCTCTTCCGAAATCAGACTACTTTCGCTTCATTGCGAAGAAGCTGAACCAGTTCTGAAACCTGAACATCAAGCTCGCCTTCCAATACTTTACCTGCTTCCTTCTTAGGCGGAAGGTAGATTTCGATAGTCTTTGTCTTCGCTTCCACATCATCTTCATCCAGATCTAAATCATCCAGTTCCAATTCTTCAAGAGGCTTTTTCTTCGCCTTCATGATTCCAGGGAGGGATGGATAACGCGGCTCATTCAATCCCTGCTGCGCAGTTACTAATAAAGGCAGTGAAGTTTCGATCACTTCAGAGTCACCTTCGACATCGCGTGTGACCGTCACTGTTTCACCATCGATCTCAAGTTTGGTGATCGTTGTAACGTATGGTATATCCAATTGCTCCGCTACGCGCGGGCCTACCTGGCCTGAACCGCCGTCGATTGCTACATTACCGGCAAGGATAAGGTCAACATCCTGGTCCTTTAAGTATTGAGACAGAACGGATGCAGTTGTAAACTGATCTCCATAGTCAAGATCATCTTCAGTATTTATCAATACAGCTTTATCTGCTCCCATTGCCAAAGCTGTTCTTAATTGTTTTTCACTTTCTTCTCCACCGACAGTCACTACTGTCACTTCACCGCCGTGGGCATCGCGGACTTGAATCGCTTCTTCCACTGCATACTCATCGTATGGATTTATAATGAATTCAGCCCCATCTTCTGCGATTTGACCGTTTTGGATCGAAATTTTCTCCTCAGTATCAAACGTTCTTTTCAAAAGTACATAGATGTTCATTCCTAAGTCCCTCCTAATAATTGAAAACATTCTTTCCCTTAAAAAGATTTTGAAAATTTAACCCCTTTGAATGGGCAGTGCGTAAAATGATAACGTTTTCACACTGCCCTTATCATGATTTTACTATATTAATAGAATGTTTACTAGCCTTTAAAATCAGGTTCTCTCTTTTCTATGAATGCCGAAATGCCTTCTTTCGCATCATCGGACACAAAGACATCTCCGAAAAGATCCGATTCCCTCATGACCCCTTCATAGAATCTGTCATCCTTTGTATAGCTCAGAAGCTCGATTGCAGCTTTCATGGCGCCAGGGCTCTTCTTGGCGATTTTATTCGCCATTTCTTCCGCTTTGGCGAATAACTCTTCTTCCTTGTATGCTTTATTGGCAAGTCCCCATTGGACTGCTTCCGTACCGCTGATCGGTTCGCTGGTCAAAAGCATTTCTGCTGCCTTTGCCCTGCCGACAAGCTTCGGAAGGCGCTGCGATCCCGCAAACCCAGGGACAAGCCCCAATTGAAGTTCTGGAAGGCCAAGCTTTGCATTCTCAGTGACAAGGCGGATATGACAGCCCATCGCGAGTTCCAGTCCGCCTCCCAAAGCAGCTCCGTGAATGGCCGCGATGATAGGCTTCGAGAAGTTTTCCATCCGCTCGAAAACATCCTGTCCTTTTTTTGCAAGTTGAGAAAATTCCTCTCCTGTTTCAATCGTTGTGAATTCTTTTATATCTGCTCCAGCAGAGAAGAATCGGCCTTCGCCTTTCAGCAGGATGACCCGGACTTCCGGATTTCCTTCAAGTTCATCAAGAACGGCATCGATCTCCCTGATGAGACCGCTCGCAAGTGCATTTGCAGGCGGCCGCTGTATGGTAACATACGCTACCTTTCCTTCTAATGTCCAAGATAAATTTTCCATGTGTCATCCTCCTATACGTAATCAGTTCCTGCCGCCACATCCATGAAGTAATAGTTTGTGTATAGCAGGGACTTGAGCCACTATATCATATTTTTGATCATTCATTACCCAGGTTGTGACCACTTCATCCAATGTCCCGAAGATCATCTGACGGGCCAGCCGCACTTCGAGATCATCAGGGAGTTCACCTGCCTCGATCCCGCTTATCAGGATTTTATCCACCAATTGAAGATATCCTTTTAACACATCGTTGATCTTGAAACGGATATCTTTATTGGACTGACGGAGCTCGAGCTGTGTGACAATGGCTAAATGATGATCTTCTGATAGAAGCTTGCAGTGATTTTCCACCATCACATATAATTTCTCTGAAACCGTCTGTTTTCCTGCTATCACTTCTTCTGTTTTTTCAATAAAGATGGACATTTTCTCCCTGAATAGTGAAATCAGGATGTCTTCCTTGTTTTTAAAATAAAGATAGATGGTGCCGTCTGCGACGCCTGCCTGTTTGGCGATCTTTGACACCTGTGCCTGGTGATAGCCGTTTTCAGCTATCACAACGACTGCCGCATCAATGATTTGCTTATATTTAGGTTTATTTCGCTTCATAATTAGTAGACCTGCCTTATCGAAATATGAATGAATGGTCATTCATATTTTAATAATAAAATGTACGTGTCTGAATGTCAAGGAAGATCCTTGTCCTATTCTGCTAAAAAAAGAGAGCGAATCCCATGAAAGATTCACAGTTTGATTTTAGCTTAATTTCTGCTCTTCTTCTACCTTTTTACGTTCTTCATCCACAAGGGCTCTTCTTAAGATCTTTCCTACTGCGGTTTTAGGCAGCTCTTTCCTGAATTCATAAATCTTCGGCACTTTATAGGCAGCAAGATATTTGCGGGCAAATTCGTCCAGTTCTTTCTCTGTAAGGGATTTCCCTTCCTTCAGTACGACATATGCTTTGACCGTCTCGCCGCGGTATGGATCCGGTACCCCTGCTGCGACCACTTCCTGTATCGACGGGTGTTCGTAAAGGACTTCTTCTATTTCCCTTGGATAGATGTTAAATCCGCCTGCTATGATCATATCTTTTTTCCTGTCGACCACATAGAAGTATCCTCTTTCGTCCATATATCCCAAATCCCCGGTCAAGAGCCATCCATCTTTCAATGTCTGTTCCGTTTCTTCAGGTCTGTTCCAATATCCTTTCATCACTTGAGGTCCCTTGACGGCGATTTCACCTATTTCCTTCACGGGCAGAGGTTCGCCTGTCTCAAGTGAAAGGACGGCACTGTCTGTACTCGGCCATGGCAATCCAATGCTCCCTTTAATTCTTTCTTTGTCCCAAAGGAAGTTAGCATGGGTGACCGGCGAAGATTCCGTAAGGCCATAACCCTCCACCAGTTTTCCTCCGGTGACTTCCTCGAATTCCTGCTGGACCTCCACAGGTAGCGGCGCGCTTCCGCTGAGACATGAATCGATGGAAGAAAGGTCATATTTCTTCAAGTCGGGGTGATTCAAAATGCCGATATAGATGGTAGGAGCGCCCGGGAACAATGTAGGCTTCTGTTTCTGTATCGTTTTCAATGTGGTTTCGACATCAAATTTCGGAAGCAGGATCATTTTATACCCCTGCATGATGGATAGGATCATCACTGCCGTCATCCCGTACACGTGGAAGAATGGGAGGATGCCCAGGATTTTCTCTTCACCTTTTTTACATTTATACAGCCACGCATCACACATCGAGGCATTCGCCACCAGATTTTTATGCGTCAGCATGACTCCTTTCGGAAATCCCGTAGTCCCCCCTGTATATTGGAGAAGGGCTATGTCATTCTCAAAATCAAATTCGCCCGGTATCGGTTCGGCTGCCGGTGAAGCCATGATCTCTTTAAACAAATGATTCTGCTCGGAAGGTTCCACCTTGACGACGATACCGTACTGCTTCTTTTGGATGAAAGGATAAATCATATTCTTTGGAAATGGGAGGTATTCTTTGATAGCGGTTACAATGATGTGCTGCAGATCTGTTGCCCCCATGACTTTTGACACCCTCGGGTAAAGAATGTCCAGCGTGAGGATGACTTTTGCCCCCGAGTCTTTCATCTGATATTCAATTTCCCTTTCTGTATAAAGCGGATTGGTTTGCACCACCACCCCGCCTGCATACAGGACACCGTAATATGCAATGACAGACTGCGGTGTATTTGGAAGCATGATGGCGACACGGTCCCCTCTTTCAATCCCGAGCCCCCTCAAGTAATGGGCAAACTTCAATGCGGATTCGTACACTTCATGATACGTCAATTCTTTCCCCATAAAATGGATGGCAGACTTGCTACCATACATTTCAGCCGCCTCGGTTAAAAAAGAGTGCAAAGGTTTCTCAGGCAGCGTCAACTCACCGGGAATCTCATCCGGATACTCTGCAAGCCAGGGTTTCATCATTGTAATCCCTCCTTCATAATATTTAGAAAATTTAGTTCTTTTCACTATTATAATATAATGGGACACCACTTACAATTTGAATTACCATTCAGTCGTGACTTAATTCCCACGCTTATTTCAGAAATCTGTGGATCGGTTTCATTAATTGTCTCTTTTATTAAAGGATATGACGTCATGCTTTTCCCACATGCCGGACAGGTTCGTTCTCCTTTCTGCTTCCCCTGACGTATTACCCATAACGTGAAGCATCCCTGTATCAAATGACCGAATATTAAGAAATCAGCTTTCTTTATCTGAAAATCATGTTACACTTTTGGTGAAACGTTTCGATAACATGGTTGGAAGGGGTATTGCATATGAAAAAGAATATCAGTCTGTTCACGATTTTATGTCTGATCATCAGTCTCTTGTACATCCCTGCTGCTTCGGCGCAAGGAAAAGACGGCAGGGACATCGCTTTCCGCGCAGAGTTGAAAGCGATTGCAAAAAAGACGTATACGTATTATGAGGATCATACCGATCCGGCTACCGGCCTTACTTTTGATGAAACGCGTTACACCGAAGAAGGGAAGAAAAATGCGGAGCATACTTCCCCTACCAATATAGGGATGTATATGATGAGCACTGTTTCTGCGCAGGAGATGGGTTTCATTTCAAAAGAAGAAGCAGTCGACCGTATACAAGTTACCTTGAATACGCTGGAATCGATGAAAAAATGGAACGGTCTGTTTTATAACTGGTACTACACCAAGGACGGTTCCCTGAAAAAAGACTGGGGCCAATTCATCTCCCAGGTGGATAATGGCTGGCTTTCTGCAGGATTGATCGTCGCCGGACAAGCCTATGAAGAGCTGAACGGCAAGACAAGCGAACTGGTGGAGAACATGGACTATTCCACCCTTTATGACCCTGAAGTCGGACAATTCCGCGGAGGATACGATGTGGCACAGGGGAAATTGACCGACCATCACTACGGTCTGCTCTATACAGAACCGCGGGTAGCGAGTTATATTTCGATCGGAAAAGGAGATGTTCCGAAAGAGCACTGGTGGAAAATGGAGCGTACTATCCCGGCCGAATGGGACTGGCAGTCTCAAATTCCGGAGGGGGAATATGCTGAATATGACGGTGTATCCGTCTATGAAGGCCACTATGAATACAATGGCGTGAAATTCGTCCCAAGCTGGGGAGGAAGTATGTTCGAAGGCCTGATGCCGGGAATCGTTTTGAAGGAAAAAGAGCTTGGCAAACAGGCACTTGGACTGAATAACCAGCGTCACGTCGAACTGCAAATCCAATATGCCAAGGATAAAGGATACAAAGCATGGGGCTTTTCGCCGGCAGCAACCCCTGACGGCTACAGTGAATTTGCCGCTACACCGCTCGGGACATCGGGCTACGCAGACAAATCGACCGTAACCCCTCACGCATCCTTCCTTGCCCTTGATTACGCACCTGAAGAAGTGCGCAAAAACCTCAAAGTGCTAAAAGGAATGGACACGTACGGAAAGTACGGATTCTATGATTCAGTCAATGTGGAGACTGGTGAAATTGCAAAAGCGTACCTTGCCCTGGATCAGGGGATGATCATGGTTTCGATTGCAAATTACCTGAAAGACGGAGTGATCCGTGATTATTTCCACCAGGACCCAATCGGGAAAAAGCCTGAGGAACTGCTTGAGAAGGAAGTATTCTCGATTCAATAGTTCTTTTAAAGGCTGGAACAAAAGTACTTGAGTTTAAGTTAAACCCGAACTGATTTGTCTACCGGGCAAATCAGTTCGGGTTTTTTGTTTGATCATACAGCTAGATATCAGAACTTTCCAGCGGTTGATTGGAGTGCAAAACGCAGACTCCTATCAGAAAAGTGAAAGGGCTTTGCTCAGAGGCGTGTGGCATAAGACGAATCGGCCTGGAAGGCGCTCTTTGCCTTCTTGGTCGGTTTGGCTTATGCCACACGCCTCTAAGCCCTGAAACTGGACAGTTCCTCTATCCGTTAATAGGAGGAGGCTCACCAACCGCCCGCGGAAAGCGGAGTTTTGCACGGAAATCATTAGCGGAGATTGAGGTTAAACTTAAAGTTTTTATAAAAAAGCTGCCTCTTTGATCGAGACAGCCTTTAGCTTAAGTGAAAAACACCATATAAATAATTCCGACCAGAATAAATCCTGCACATAAAACGAGTAAAACTTTCGCTAATGTTTCCATAGTTCCTCTCCTTACGAAATCCCTGCCCCTATGACATAAGACAATCCGACCGAAATGACAAGTGAAATGAAGCCGACCGCACGATTATCCTTTTGTATCTCTTCATCAATTTTGAACTTCGGCGTTAAAAATTCATAAATGAAATATCCGATCAGCAGAAGGAAAAAACCGAAGAATCCCCATCCGATCGTCGTGAGGACCGAATCGTTCTGCTGAATGGAATACCGGAAAATATTCGCTATCCCCAATATCTTTCCGCCGGTTGCCATGGCAACGGCCAAGTTGCCTTTTTTAATTTCTTCCCAATTTTTATACTTGGTGACCAGTTCAAATATAGTCAGGAAAAGGATGAGGCATAGTATGACGACACTGTAGTTCCCTGCCGTTTGAATATATTCATTCTCCCAAAAATTCTCCATTGCTCCGCTCCCTATGCTTATTTAAACTTCACGACCGTGACACCCGTTCCGCCTTCACCGGCATCACCGAAGCGAATACTTTTTACTGAACGGTGATTCTTCAGATATTCCTGCACACCCTGTCTCAAAGCCCCGGTGCCTTTCCCATGAATGATGGACACTTGAGGATATCCCGCAAGAAGGGCGTCATCAATATATTTCTCCACCCTCGAGAGGGCGTTATCGAACCGCTCTCCCCTGAGATCCAGCTCTACACTGACATGAAAATCTTTACCTTTCACCACGGCAAGAGGTTTCGTTTCAACCTTCTGCTGTGTCTGGATGAATTCGAGGTCCGATTCCTTCACCTTCATCTTCATGATGCCCATCTGTACCTGCCATTCCTTGGCGGACACTCTTTCTAGCAGGTGTCCTTTCTGGTCGAAGCTTATCACTTTGACTTCATCCCCGGGCTGGAATTCACGTTTGGTACTTTGGGTCTTCTTCTTTTGCAGCGAAGACTTAGGAAGCTGAGGTGCTGCTCCTTCAAGCTGCTTCCTTGCTTCGATCAGCTCATGTTCCTTGATTTGTACCGATTTTTCCTGCTGCATCTTGCGCAGATCCTTAATGACGCGTTCTGCTTCCTCTTTGGCTTTTTCCACCACAGTCTCGGCTTTTTGCTGTGCTTTTTCAAACATTTGGTCTTTCTTCTCGTAATACTCCATCATTTGCTTTTGCATGTCTCTATGCATTTTCTCTGCTTGCTTTAAAAACTCATGTGCTTCTTCCAGCTCTTTTTCACCCTGGCGTCTGCTTTCTTCCAATGATGCGATCATGTTTTCGACTTCTTTACTGTCAGTGCCAATATGTGACTTAGCACGCTGGATGACAGTTTCAGAGAGGCCGAGGCGCTTTGAGATTTCGAATGCGTTACTTCTTCCCGGTACACCCAGGAGCAGCTTATAGGTGGGGCTTAGTGTTTCAACGTCAAATTCAACACTTGCATTGACAACGCCTTCTCGGTTATAGCCGTACGCCTTTAATTCAGGGTAGTGCGTTGTCGCCACCACCCTTGCGCCCTTGCCGTGTACTTCATCAAGGATGGAGATGGCGAGTGCAGCACCTTCCTGAGGGTCGGTACCTGCACCTAGTTCATCAAACAAAACAAGGCTTTCGTGATCCACTTTATTTAAGATATCCACGATGTTGACCATGTGGGAAGAGAACGTACTCAAACTTTGTTCGATCGACTGCTCGTCCCCGATATCGGCATAAATCGAATGGAAGATCCCTACTTCCGAGCCATCGAGAGCGGGGATCGGCAGTCCTGCCTGGGCCATGATGTTTGTTAGGCCGAGCGTTTTAAGCGTGACGGTCTTCCCTCCCGTATTCGGACCGGTGATGACAATTGATGAGAAATCAGTGCCCAACTCAATGTCATTCGCCACTGCTTCTTCCATCGGCAGCAGCGGGTGACGTGCTTTATTCAGTTTGATTCGCCGTTCATCGTTGATGATCGGTTTGGATCCTTTGATGGATTGCCCGAATTTTGCTTTTGTGAACATGAAATCGATGTCTGATAAAACATGAACGATGATGAGCAGTTCTTCTTCGGATTCCTGTACTTTTACAGAAAGGGCAAGAAGGATCTTTTCAATTTCGTTCTGTTCTTTCAGCCGCAGTTCGCGAAGTTGATTATTTAATTGTACGATTGCTTCCGGTTCAATGAACAGGGTCTGTCCGGAAGAAGATTGATCATGGATGATCCCTCCGTAATGTCCTCTATACTCCTGCTTAACAGGGATGACATAACGGTCATTACGGATGGTGATGATCGCATCGGACAGCATCTTTGATGCATTTGACGACCGGATCATGCGCTCGAGCTTCTCCCTTATCCGCCCTTCGTTCGCACGGAGCTGTGTACGGATGGATCGCAGTGTTTCACTCGCGGAATCCAGAATCTCCCCGTTATCATCCACTACATTCCTGATTTCCTGCTCCAGATGCGGGAGCGGTATGACTGAATCCAGTTTCGTCTGCAGGAGCGGGATGGATACTTCATCATCGACCAAATCTTCAACAAATGTCTTAAGCTTCCTGCTTGCACGGATGGTACTCCCGACCTGTACAAGTTCCCCTGGGGACAGCATGCCTCCGATGCCTGCCCGTTTCACATGGGGACGGATATCAAAGATACCGCCTAACGGTGCATGCCCTTTCAAACGAAGGATCTTCATCGCTTCATCCGTTTCCTCATGCATGGCGGTAATCTCTTCGAAGTCGGTCGAAGGAGCCAGGGTTGTGACCCTTGCATGCCCGAGTGCCGAAGCGGCAAACTCTTTCAACAATTCCTTTATTTTATCAAATTCCAGTGTTCTTAGTACTTTAGAATTCACAAGCTTCTTCCACCTTTTATAAGAAAAGCGCAAGCGCCGTTTTCAGCCCCTGGAAACGCTTCAGGTTCGACAGGTGAGTCGTTCTTAGACTTCAGTGTGCGGACATGAACGTCTCGTGTGGGCCGGGCGCTGGAGCTGGCCATTTCTCAATTTTAAGTATTATTTTTTATAATTAAATCAATCATTTCGATTTAAAAAGTCCAATAGGTCTTCTTTGTCCCATGTATTAATGACGGTGTCTTTCTTGATCCAGCCTTTTTTCGCTGCTGCCACACCGATATTCATGAATTCAAGATGTTCATGGCTGTGTGCATCGGTATTGATGAAAAGCTTAACCCCGGATTCCTGAGCTTTCCGGATATTTTCCGCTGATAGATCCAGCCTGTTGGGATTAGCATTAAGCTCGAGGGCCGTATCCGTCTCTTTGGCGAGCTTTATAAGCAGGTCCATGTCCACATCATACCCTTCTCTCCGTCCGATGATTCTGCCTGTCGGATGGGCGATGATATCGACATGCACACTGTCGAGTGCCGTTTTCAGGCGTTCCATGATCTTATCCTGCGGCTGCGAAAAACTTGAATGAATGGACGCGATGACAAGGTCCACTTTTTCAAGGATATCATCACTGTAATCAAGCGATCCGTCAGGAAGGATATCCATTTCAATCCCTGACAGGACTTCGATCTTATCATATTTTTTATTGATTTCCTTGATTTCTTCAATTTGCTTTAGCAGACGTTCATCGGTGAGACCGTTCGCCACACGCAAATATTTTGAGTGATCGGTGATGGCCATGTACTGGTAGCCTTTGTCTATGCATACCTGAACCATTTCCTCGATGGAGTAGGCTCCGTCCGACCAGGTCGTATGCATATGCAGATCACCTTTGATATGGGAGGAATCAATCAAATCATAGCCCTCTTTATACTCGTCCACTTCTTTGCCGTCCTCCCTTAATTCAGGGGGAATGAACGGCAGATTGAAATGAGCATAGAATTCTTCTTCGGTTTCGAATGTTTTGATCTCTCCTGTTTCACTGTTTTCAACGCCGTATTCACTGATTTTCTCACCACGTTCTTTTGCAAGCTGCCTCATCCTGACATTATGATCTTTAGATCCGGTAAAATGATGAAGTGTTGTAGCGAATTCTTCCGGTTTGACGATCCGGAAATCAATGCTGACATCCCATCTATATTGCAGGGTGAGGGATACCTTTGTCTCTCCGGCAGCAATGATTTCAGTGATGGCAGGAAGTTTCAACAGCTCTTCCTTCACCTTTTTCGGCTTATCCGTTGAAATGATGAAATCGAGGTCTTTGATCGTTTCCCGCATTCTCCTTAAGCTTCCCGCTCTTGAGAAGGTATTGATTTCCTTGATGTTTGTCAAGTAAGCTTCGATTTCTTCCGCTATTCCTGTCATGAACGCAATAGGCAGCCGCTCCGGGCGTTTACCTGCCTGGGCGATCGCTGCCAGGATTTTTTCTTCAGTCTTTTTGCCGAACCCCGGCAGTTCCTGTACTTTCTCCGAACGGCAGGCTTCCTCGAGATCTTCGATGCCTTCTACGCCCAGCTCGCTGTACAGCTTGGCGATCTTCTTGCCTCCAAGTCCCGGGAGCTGAAGAAGCGGGATCAATCCCTCCGGCACTTCCGCCTTCAGTTCTTCGAGTACCGAGGATGCCCCTTCCTTGATATATTCTTCGATTACACCCGCCGTTCCCTTGCCGATTCCGCTCAATTTGGTGAAGTCACTGATATCACTCAGACTGCGGTCATCATTTTCAAGCGCAAGCGCCGCTTTCCTGTATGCCGATATTTTAAAAGAGTTCTCACCCTTGAGTTCCATATAAATCGCAATCGTTTCCAATAATTTAATAATATCCTTCTTATTCATCCCATCCACCTGCATTTCTCTATAAAAATAAACTCAACCGTTAGACTTCTCTTATTATATAGTAGCAAAATAAACGAAAAAAGAAAGCGATGCAACTGGAATCCTGTTGATTTTTGGCTTATCGAGTGAAACGTTCGTTTCGCTCGCTTTTCAACTTTGCTGAAAAGTCGCCAGTATGGAAATGCCCTGAGGCACAAATGCATTTGTGCCTCAGGGCATTTCCATACTGGCGGAATAAGCCGAAAATCAGGACTCAAACAGTGAAAAAAGCTGACTCTTTAAGGAAGCTGATAGGTTAAGGGATATCCTTAACTGCTATCATATTATCCTTTTCAAGTCAGCTTCTTAAATCACGCTCCGTTCTGGAGCCACCAGTCTTTTACCATGTCCGAGAATACAGGGGTATGTTTGACCATCGCCTGTGCAATGAATGAATCATTAATGAAAGACTGTACGGTATCGATCGGCAGCAGTACGGCAATGAATAATAGTATAAAGATGATCAGATACGTTTCAATCAGTCCCAGCAGTCCTCCTCCTAATACATTCAATTGTTTAAGGATAGGAAGATGTGCTACGAAATCGAGCATGGAACCGAAGATATGAACGATGATCTTGACCGCAAAGAAAATCAGAGCGAACGCAATGACACGGTAATATGCCTGATCCATGTTGGTCATTTCAAAAAGCATCTGCAGCTTTGATTGTTCATCAAGACTCGGATACGGGATCCAAAGTGTAAGTTTTGGTGCAAGCTGATCATAATATATGTATGCTACAATAAAAGCAATGATAAAACCTGTCATATGGACAGCCTGCAGGATGAAGCCGCGTCTAAGACCGGTCAAAAATCCCACTAACAGGATAATGAATAAAACTAAATCAAGCATGACGTTTTCAACCCTTTAAGCGTTTAATTTCTCTTTCCAGCTCTTCAAACTGTTCTTTCAGTTTGACATAATCATTGACAGCATTGACGGCTGTCAACACTGCGAGCTTGCCAGTATCAAGAGATGGATTCATAGATTTTATTTCTCTCATTTTGTCATCCACTTTCGAACAAACAAATCGAATTTGACTTGTCGACTCAGTACCGACAATAGTATATTGTTGACCATATATGTCTACATTGGTGCGATTTTTTTGTTCATCAGACAATCCGAGTACCCCCTGTTCATAAGAATCCTAAACACTATCATACCATGAAATCTTTTTATTTTGAAAAGAATTTGTCTATTATCGTCACGTTTTTGGTTATTACATAGAATTTTGTCATAAGGAGAGGTTATTTTGGGAAATACAGTCATACAGGGAAACAGTGCATTGACGTCGAAAATGAAAGATTACTATAAGGATACACTTGTCGGCAAGCTGCCGCCGGGTGCGGTATTTTCAGCGAAACCTGCAGGCTGCACAGTGACTGCATATAAATCCGGCAAGGTACTGTTCCAGGGTGCTAATGGGGAGACGGAAGCAAAAAAATGGGGCACTGCCGAAACACCTAAGGTGAAGACACCTTCCAAGGGAGCGGCCCTGCTGCCTGAAAATTTTGCAGAGTGGTCGATCATCGGCTCGGATGAAGTAGGGACGGGAGATTTTTTCGGCCCCATTACAGTCGTCAGTGCCTACGTAAAAAAAGAGCAGATCCCTCTTATGAAAGAGCTTGGCGTAAAGGATTCCAAAAATCTGAACGATTCCCAGATCATCTCCATTGCTAAAGACCTGATCAAGACCATTCCATACAGTCTACTTGTGCTTCATAACGACAAGTATAACCAGCTTCAAAGTAGCGGGATGACGCAGGGTAAGATGAAAGCGATCCTCCACAATCAGGCCATCCTTCATTTATTGGATAAAATGGCACCCGAAGAACCAGAAGGCATTCTGATTGACCAATTTGTTGAAAAAAACACGTACTTTAAGCATATCAGCGCCCAAAAGAAAATACAGTGTGACCGAGTCTACTTCAGTACAAAAGGGGAAAGTATCCATATTGCGGTCGCTGCCGCGTCGATCATAGCGAGGTACGCCTTCTTAAAAGAAATGGATAAATTAAGTTCGAGGGCAGGCGTAGAGATTCCCAAAGGGGCAGGCAAGCAGGTGGACGTTGCCGCTGCCAAGATCATCAAGAGAAAAGGGATTGAAGAGTTGAAGACGATGACGAAGTGGCATTTTGCAAACAGTGAGAAGGCCATTCGGATTGCCGGTAAATAGGAAAGAACCCCCGCCTTTTAGATCACGGCGGGGGTTTTTGTTTGGTAATGGTCCAGTTCGGGGACGGGTAGCCGGCCAGCCATTTCTAAAGATTTTTCGACAATAGGATCATAAATTTCGGATTAGGATCGTATTTTTGGAATTAGGATCATAAATCTCGGATTAGGATCGTATTTCTGAAATTAGGATCGTAAATCTCGGATTAGGATCGTATTTCTGAAATTAGGATCGTAAATCCTGAATTAGGATCATAAACCGTTAACCTCATCAAAATTTGCCACTTCCAGCCCCCTTACCACACCGGAATTACCTTATAATTCACCTCTTCCCCTGTCCCTTCAGACAAAACCGTCCAAAAACAGCGAGTTTTTTCAAAAAACAACAAAAAAAGATGCCAGACCATATCCCAGGTCTGACACCCATATAACATTATCCGCGCAATTCCGCTCCTGCTTTTTCCTTAACAGCGGCAAGGACGCCGTCATGCACCTTCACTACTTCTTCATCCGTCAGCGTTTTTGCTGGATCGAAATACTTAAGTGAGAAGGCAAGTGATTTTTTGCCAGGTTCCATATGCTCGCCTTCATAAAGGTCGAATACGGAAACCTCCTTAAGAAGTTTGCCTCCAGCTTCCTGGATGACTGATTTTAGATCTCCAGCCTTCACATCCGTATCAACGACAAGGGCGATATCCCTTGTGATGGAGGGGTGACGCGGGATCGGCGAGTAGCTCAATGCCGGTTTTTCATAGTGGAAGACCGGACTCGCTTTCACTTCGAATACATACGTTTCATTCAAATCAAGCTCTTTTTCCACCTCTGGATGGATTGCGCCGATGATTCCGATCACTTCACCGTCCAGCAGGATTTCAGCGGTTCTTCCAGGGTGAAGGCCGTCCATCGATGCCTGGCGGAAAGAAACAGCCTCGGATACTCCAAGCTCTTCGAATAAACCTTCAAGTATTCCTTTCGCCACATAGAAGTCAACGGCTTTCTTTTCCCCCTGCCATGGATGGCTGTGCCATAATCCTGTCAGCGCACCTGCGATATGCTCTTCTTCCATTGGAAGTTCTTCACCGGATTCCTGTAAGAATACAGATCCCACTTCATAGAAAGCAAGAGAATCATTTTGGCGTGCCTTATTATAAGAGACCACTTCCAGAAGCTGAGGGATGATGCTTAAACGCAGATTGCTGCGCTCTTCACTCATCGGCATCAAGAGACGCACCGGCTCTTTCACATCCAGGGCATATTTGGCAGCTTTATCATCATTCGTCAATGAATAGGTGATTGCCTGCAAAAGGCCTGCACCTTCAAGGTAACGGCGGACGGTACGACGCTTCAATTGATGATTATTCAATCCGCCCGGTGTGCTTTCCCCTTTCGGAAGTGTAAGCGGAAGATTGTCATAGCCGTATAGGCGGGCTACTTCCTCAAGCAGATCTTCCGGAATGGTGATGTCTCCCCTTCTTGTCGGGGCCGTGACCGTGAATGACGTTCCATCGACACTCACGTCGAATTGAAGGCGGCGGAAAATATCTTTTACTTCTTCAACCGAAATCGCAGTGCCCAATGAAGCATTGATCTTCTCAAGAGTGATTTCCACGACAGCCGGCTCGACGTTCATTTCATCGAATAGAACCGTTCCTTCAAGGACTTCCCCGCCTGCGTATTCTGCCATCAGTGCAGCTGCACGCTCGCCTGCTTTCAGCACACGGTCCGGGTCTACACCTTTTTCATAACGGGTACTCGCTTCGCTTCTCAGGCCGTGATCTTTTGACGCACCCCTCACAATGGCACCTGTGAAGTATGCGGCTTCCAGGAGCACAGTTGTTGTATCATTTTGGACTTCGGAATTGGCTCCGCCCATTACCCCTGCAAGGGCAACCGGCTCTTCTCCGTTCGTGATCACCAGCTGACTCGAGGATAAGGTTCTCTCCGTATCATCAAGCGTGACGAATGTTTCACCATCCTTTGCCCGGCGTACAAGGATTTCCTTCGAACCGAGGCGGTCGTAATCGAACGCATGAAGCGGCTGGCCGTACTCCAAAAGAATATAGTTCGTGATATCGACAACGTTATTGTGAGGACGGATTCCTGCGGCGATCAGTGCGTTCTGCATCCACATCGGTGAAGGACCTACTTTTACATTTTTGATAATCTTGGCACCGTAAAGCGGATTATCTTCCTTCGCCTCTACATTTACCGTTACGTAATCGGATGCCTTTTCTTCACCTGATGACTGACCCGCTTCCGGAAGCTTCACTCCGCGGTCCAGGATTGCAGCCACTTCATAAGCGACTCCGAGCATGCTCAAGCAATCAGAACGATTGGGTGTCAGACCCAGTTCAAGAATCGCATCATCCAGGTTCAGCAGTTCAACAGCATTGCTGCCGACTTCTGCATCTTCAGGGAAGACATAGATCCCATCTGCATGCTCTTTTGGTACAAGCTTTCCTTCTACGCCTAATTCCTGCAGTGAGCAGATCATCCCGTGGGATGCTTCACCGCGAAGTTTCGCTTTTTTGATTTTAAAATTACCCGGAAGCACCGCGCCCACTTTAGCGACAGCCACTTTTTGACCTTTACCTACATTCGGGGCACCGCAGATGATTTGAACTGGCTCTTCTTCGCCAACGTCAACCTGGCAGATATTCAATTTATCCGCATCCGGATGCTGTTCGCACTCTAAAACGTGCCCGATCACAACATTCTTTATTTCTGCACCGGTTCTCTCGACGCCTTCAACCTCGATCCCGCTTCTTGTAATTTTTTCCGCAAGATCTTCAGGAGTCACACCTGATAAGTCTACATAATTTTCCAGCCATTTATATGAAACAAACATGTTTTTACCTCCGCTCGATAATAGTATTGCATTACTCGGTCACGTTGAATTGTGTTACAAATCGGGTATCGTTCGTATAGAAATGACGGATGTCATCGATTCCGTATTTCAGCATCGCGATACGTTCAGGCCCCATTCCGAATGCAAAACCTGTGTACACTTTCGGATCAAATCCTGCCATTTCAAGAACGTTCGGGTGAACCATCCCCGCTCCAAGAATTTCAATCCAGCCGGTTCCTTTACATACGCGGCAGCCCTCTCCCCCGCAGATCTTACAGGAAATATCCATTTCGACGGAAGGCTCAGTGAACGGGAAGAAGCTTGGGCGCAGACGGATTTCACGGTCTTCGCCGAACATTTTCTTGGCAAACACATTCAGTGTTCCTTTAAGGTCACTCATGCGGATGTCTTTATCCACCACAAGCCCTTCGATCTGCATGAACTGATGTGAATGTGTCGCGTCATCCGTATCACGGCGGTATACTTTACCGGGACAGATGATTTTAATCGGGCCTTTTCCTTTCGCAAGCTCCATCGTTCTTGCCTGCACAGGAGACGTGTGGGTCCTGAGCAATGTTTCTTCTGTGATATAGAAGGAATCCTGCATATCGCGGGCAGGGTGTCCCTTCGGAAGATTCAGCGCTTCGAAGTTGTAATAATCCTTTTCAACTTCAGGGCCTTCTGCGACCGTATAGCCCATCCCGATGAATAGGTCTTCGATTTCTTCGATGATCATTGTAAGCGGATGGTGGTTCCCTTTCCTGACAGGTCTGCCCGGCAGTGTCACATCGATCGTTTCTGATTGAAGCTTCTTTTCCACCGCTTCTTTTTCAAGCTTTTCCTGCTTTGCTTCGATTTTCTCGGTGATGGCCCCGCGCACTTCATTTGCAAGGGCACCCATCTTAGGGCGTTCTTCAGCAGAGAGTTTGCCCATGCCTTTCAGTACTTCGGTTACAGGGCCTTTTTTTCCTAAGTAGGCAACCCGGATGTTGTTCAGTTCTTTCAGGTCTTGTGCTTCGTTAATTTTTTCAATTGCTTCGGTTTGAAGGGATCGTAATTTATCCTCCATGTTTCTTCCTCCTTTATGGTCGGTAGTAAAGTGTTAATACAAGGACCGTACCTTTCCGCTGCAGGCACAAGATTCCCCGGGGAGTAACGAAGAGCCCAGCTATACTCAGCTAATGCAACGAGCAAATTGCCCCCAAGCCAAACGGAAATAACAGATCCTTCTAAAAAACAAAAAAACCCCATCCCTGGAAAGGGACGAGGTTGTGATCGCGGTACCACCCTTATAAGCGTATCTAAAGAGATACACTCACTTGATTCGGATAACGGCTTTGCCGGTGCATCTTTACATTCCTTAATGGAATGGTCCCGATGCCAACTCGAGAGGTGAAATGTTCACGCCATGTTTTTCTTAAGAATGCTTTCAGTCTGACGGCATTCTCTTCCTTGAAGAATCTCATGCGCTACTTGCCTCTGTCTTCGTTTTTATAAAGTATATGTGCATAATTATAGTGAATTATTCCCGATAATTCAAATCATTTAAGAAAAATTATTGCCCATTTTTAAAATAATATAACAAGATGCCTGCAGCAATCGCGACATTCAGTGACTCGCTTTTCCCGTAGATGGGTATGTACAGGTTTTGATCGGTTTGCATCAGGATCTCTTGGCTCATGCCGTTTCCTTCATTCCCGACGATCAGCGCGTAGGATTCCTCTGGTGTGACGGATGTGTACTCCTCCCCATTCTCAAGGGCAGTTCCGTAAACAGGTACTCCTTTTTCTTTCAGGTCACGGATGATGTCAGACAGGTCGCCCTTAATGATCGGCAGGTGAAAATGGCTTCCCTGTGCAGACCTGAGCACTTTTGGATTATAAAGGTCAACCGTCCCTTTTCCAAGGATGACCGCATCGATGCCGGCCGCTTCTGCCGTCCGGATGATCGTTCCGATATTCCCCGGATCCTGAAGTCCGTCCAAGAGGAGGAATGTCTTGCTCTCATCAATCGATGTCGTTTCTTTTTGCCTGCAAACAGCAAACACACCCTGAGTGGTTTCCGTGTCGGCAAGAACTTTTCCTGCTTCTTCAGATACCTGTATCAGTTCGACTCCATCGAGATTCCATTTATTCGGGAGCTCGACGCCCTCGATAACAATCAGCTCAAGTACAGTATCGTGCTGCTTTAAAGCTTCTTCGACAAGATGGAAGCCTTCGACTATATAGGTTAAGGATTGATCTCTTCCCTTTTTGGTCAATAATTTTTTCCACTGTTTCACGACAGGATTCTTAGAGGATTGAATAACCTTCAATCGTACCCGCTCCTTCATTTTACATTTCAAGATTTCATTATACCCTAATTCA
Source organism: [Bacillus] enclensis (assembly GCF_001456935.1). Taxonomy (GTDB): domain Bacteria; phylum Bacillota; class Bacilli; order Bacillales; family Bacillaceae_B; genus Rossellomorea; species Rossellomorea enclensis. Next base: position 1,339,409 of record NZ_KQ758482.1, read on the forward strand.
AATACATAATAAATCTGATTTGTGACAAGATAACAATGAATTCCTCATCCTAAACAAAAGGAGTAATGCTTGATGAATCTTAACTTGAGAAAAGCGATCATACACAACGTTTCAGGAAACAGCCAGGAAGAATTGAAGGATACAATCGTCGATGCCATTCAAGGCGGAGAAGAAAAGACACTTCCAGGTTTAGGTGTCCTGCTTGAGGTATTCTGGCAAAATGCCGACTCTCAGGAACAGCAGATGCTTCTTGAAACACTCGAAGAATCATTACAGCAGCAGCCACAGCAATAAGGAAACGGGCAGCCTCTCGGAGGCGGCCCGTTTTTTCATACACGGTTTTATCCCCTTCCCTTTAGTGGTATAAGAAGCATATCCGCTTGTTACCGAAAGGAGAATTACCAATGAGCAGCAAAAAAGCCTTATTAATCATAGACATGATCAATACATTCGATTTCGACGGCGGGGAGGAATTATTGTCAAATACAAAAAGTATCGTCGATCCCATCAGGAAGTTGAAGAACAAGGCAAAAAAAGCAGATATCCCCGTTATTTATGTCAATGACAATTACGGTTTATGGCAGGATAATATGAACGATATCATCGAGGTCTGCAAAAAAGGGAAAGGCAGGTCGATCATCGAAAAAATTCACCCGGATGAGGATGATTACTTCATCGTGAAACCGAAGCATTCCTGTTTTTTCGGTACACAGCTTGAAATACTCCTGCACCAGCTCGATGTCGATCACCTGATCCTGACCGGGATTGCGGGTGATATCTGTGTCCTGTTCACAGCGAACGACGCCTATATGAGAGAGTACGGATTGAGCATCCCGCTGGACTGCATGGCCTCGGAAACCAAAGAAGACAACGACAGTGCCGTCCATATCATTGAAAAAACAATCGACGCCGACCTGACCCGTTCCAGTGAAATGGAATTTTAAAAAAGACCCTGCCCGAAATAAAGGCAGGGTCTTTCAATTGATTAATCAAACGTAATCTTTGCTACTGTATCTTTGTCTAACTTTTTAATGACTTCTGTAATCAGCTTCACTGCATTTTCATAATCATCACGGTGAAGCATGGCAGCATGTGAATGGATGTAGCGTGTCGCAATCGTGATGGAAAGGGCAGGTACACCGTTTGCCGTCAAGTGAATCGCACCTGAGTCCGTTCCACCGCCTGCAATCGCATCGAACTGATAAGGGATATTATGTTCATCCGCTGTATCCGTCACAAAATCACGTAGCCCTTTATGAGAAACCATGCTGGCATCATAAAGGATGATCTGAGGACCTTCACCCATTTTGCTTTGCGCTTCTTTTTCCGAGATGCCAGGTGTGTCACCGGCGATTCCCACATCGACACCGAATGCGATGTCAGGCTGGATCTTCGCAGCGGAAGTTCTTGCTCCGCGCAGGCCTACCTCTTCCTGAACGGTACCCACGCCATAAACGACGTTTGGATGCTGTTCATTTTTAAGGTTCTTAAGGACGTCGATTGCGATCGCACATCCAATGCGGTTGTCCCACGCCTTGGCAAGAAGCATCTTTTCGTTGTTCATCACGGTGAATTCGAAGTATGGAACGACCATGTCCCCAGGTTTTACGCCCCATTCCTGTGCTTCTTCTTTGCTTGATGCCCCGATATCGATGAACATATCTTTAATATCAACAGGCTTCTTCCGTGCTTCCGCAGGCAGGATGTGAGGGGGCTTGGAGCCGATGATTCCGGTTACTTCGCCTTTGCTTGTCACGATGGTCACACGCTGTGCCAGCATGACCTGGGACCACCAGCCGCCGACTGTCTGGAAGCGGAGGAATCCTTTATTATCAATTTGTGTGATCATGAAGCCGACTTCGTCAAGATGGCCCGCCACCATGATCTTGGGACCGTGTTCATCCCCGACTTTTTTCGCGATAAGACTTCCCAGGTTATCGGTTGTGATTTCATCTGCAAATGGCTCTATGTATCGTTTCATTACGTCCCTTGCTTCTTTTTCATTGCCCGGGACCCCTTTTGCATCTGTCAGATCTTTAAGCATGGTTAATGTTTCGTCTAATTTTGTCATTCTTTCGACCCCCTAAATGTTTAAACTATTCTCATTATACTAAAATCTTTGCAGGACATCAAAAGATGCTTTCAGATTTTTGTTAATATCCTTCTTCCTGGCGTTCATAATTCACCTTGTTTTTTTCTACATAGGCGTCAAATACCTCCATGCTCGAAAAGCCGAGGACTTCGCCCAGTGTCAGATAGTGATTGAACAGGGAGAAATAATGCGTTACGGAACGTTCTTCCCTGAAATCGGTGACCGCTTTATAAACAAGAAGAAATTGTTCATTGAGCTCCTTTGCATCAGCATGTTTTTCATCCAGTTCAATTTCCTGCAGCCCTATTTCGAGGCCGAGGGACAGGATGAAGTGGATGCCGTCCACATATTCCTCCAAGATGACTTCTTTGGCGGAGGCTCCTTTTTTACTCCAAAACTTGAAGCTTCTTGTCTCATTTGCAAGTTCTCCTATTTCAACAAGCAGAGCCAGAATCTTTCTGTCAACTAAATCCTCTTCTCCGAGCCCGTGTTCGCTTTCTATATGCTGATCAAGTTTCAGCTGCATATGCAGCAGTTTTTCAATGTTCATTGACGATTTCCTCTCCTTTCGAATTCTGCTTTCCCATTTAGTATGACAAACTTTTTCGTATTTTTTAAATAAAAACGAAACCTTTTTGGATTTATGCCGTAAATAATAGGAGAAGATCTATGCCTATGGAGGTAATTTACATGCTATGGCTCATTCGTTTACTCATTCTTGCCCTCATCATTTACCTTTTTTACCGCAGTTTCAAGTACATCATCGATCCGAAGCGGAAGCTTGAGCTTGCCCAGGAACAGAAACGATTTTATTTTCTTGATGACCAGGAAAACGTCCGGAAAAACTTTTACGTCACGTATAAAGGGGTCTTGTTTGAAGGCGAAAAATATCTCGGCACAACTGAAGATTCCTTTGAAGTGGTATCAATCTTCGTTTGGGTCAATAATGTCTCTTCCCTGAAGGGACTGGGCTATGAGGATTTTCATTATGTCCAGAATGAAATCAAAGAGCGTTACCCGAAGGCGAAAATTGATTGGAAGAGTCCAATCCATGAGCTTATGAGGAAATCGGATATTTGAAGACAGTAAATGCTTAAGGTGTTTAAACACTTTGGGCATTTTTTAGTTGGTGATAAACGTTAACATTCCGTCCCATTCACTCATAGAATATCAATAATGCTGTTATGCTCCACTTCTGACAAACCTGGTTTACACCTGAGCCGCTTACAGTTTTACAAACATAATCTATATGAAAGAAGTGAAGAGACGATGGGAATATCAACGGGGAAGTGGAAAAAATACCAATTGATGAAGAAGAATGAAAAACTTTCCCAGTACTTGCCCGAGACCTATTTACTCAATGAAAATACGTTTTGGCATACGATTGGAAAATATGGCGCTGTCATGATCAAACCTACTAAAGGATATATGGGAAAAGGAATCGTGCAGGTAGCATCAAAAGGGAAAGAGCAATATGAATTCCACGTACTGGAGAAGAGCTATGTCGTTGAAGGAAGAGAGAAAACATTCGAACACCTATTGAAGGATTATTGTTTGAAGAAACACTATATCGTTCAGCAGAAAATCCCCCTGGTGACTGTAAAAGGTGCCCCCTACGACCTCCGAGTGATGGTGCAGCGCAGGAAAAATCAGTATGATTGGACGGTCACCGGGAAACTGGCCAAGGTGGCTGCCAAAGGATTCGTCCTTACTAATTATCCTAAATACCTCATCACAGCTGAGGAGGCCATTAAACATTCTTCTTTTAAAGCTCCAAGAAGCCACCTTCATGAAGAAATCGACCGCATCAGCGTCCTCACCGCTGAATACTTATCCGATTATTACACCAATACCCGCACATTCGGGCTCGATATCGGGCTTGATGATCAAGCGAATATCTGGATCATCGAAGCCAACCTGGCACCGAGTGTTTCTATATTCAAAGCGCTGAAAAATGAAGAAGTGTATAAAAGGATCCTGAAATACAGAAGAGGATAAAGACAAGGCCCGCCCCCCAATGCGTCAGCATCGAGGGACGGGCCTTCAATCCTTATAAAATTACTCAGGCACCGGACTCTACATGTTTGTTGAACGGTTCGAAGAGGTAGCGGGATTCTCAAATTTGCTAATCTTACACCTAAGGCCGCATTGACTGTCCGTTTCCAATCTGTATCAACGGTCCACCTTTTTCCCAAAACCCGCCAGCGCCTTCGCGTATTCCAGGGGTGAGCGAAACACACGGTCTCTAAGTTCCAAATCCTTTATTTTTGTGAAGCTTTCATGCCCGTAGTTGGAGTTTGCTTCAAGAAAATAGATGTCACCTGTCTCCAGTAGTATGAAATCAAGTGCTACGTCCCCAAAATGACCTATATTCAAATCAAGGCTCTCCCCCGCTTTTATACAGGCTTCTTTTATACGTGCGGCTGCTTCAGCCGCTTTTAAATCATCAAATCCGTAGTACTCTTTTAAGGCAGCTTCCCCGGGAAGAATCTTCTCTGTATATCGAAGATTCGTGATGACGCTTTCGGGCTTCGCAAGCCTGCCTATAAACCCTCTCATTTTCCATTCCATGCTGCTGTCTTTTTGGATATATCCCCTGAAATCAACCTGCTTCCGATTTTTTTCATACGGCACTCCCTGCTGCACGATATACCGATTCTTCCTGACGATGTTTTGCAGGCGGCAGATGCAATCCTCTTTTGATTCAAATCTTTCCTTCACTTGTTTTCCTTTGACCACTCGGGTGACCCTGATTTGCTTTCCTTCCTTTTTGACCTGGATGATCCCGTACCCTCTTGCCCCAAATCTTTTCTTCAAATAAAGGACGTGATATTCTTCAAGCATGGAAAAGAGCCGGTCAAAGTCTTTGAATTTTTCCGTATAGGGGACCAGTTCCCTTGCAGGGGGATTCTTAAAAAGTGCCTGATAAAATTCCCATTTACCGGTACCGCGGCTATTGAAGAAACGTCCCCCGGTGATGTTGTCCAGAAGATGATATTTGTTGCCCGTTCCTGCGACCGGCCTGTTAAAGACCGCATCAGGAAATGGAAAAGTCCCTTCCTTCCATCGACCTTCTTTTTGTGCAGGGTCATAACAGAAGCCTTTTACCGACACAGCCCCCTCCTCCACTTCCGATAGAGGAAAGATGATCACCAATCCTTTGATCCTCTTATATGATTTGACCCAGCGTTTCAATATCCTCAGGCTTTTTTTGTTGATATTCTTCATCCCGGCACCCCTCACAATACCAAGGACGGGGCCCGCATACAAATGACTTCCTTCTGTTCTCCATTCAAATTCAATATCCTCGGGAATGGTGAAGTCGAATAAATCTATTGGTATGCATATCGAATCTTGCTCAGCCTCTTGATCGATAGTGACTGTCATATCTTTTTTCCATCGTCCGATATGCAGAATCACTGATCCCTCTTTTATGTTCAGCTTCTTTGCTGAAGAGGGGTGCATGATGATGGTTCCACTTAATATGTTTCTTTTCTTAATAAACACTTACACACCTTCTATCTTTTTTTCATCATCTGAATTGCCTTTTGAATTTAATTTCTTTGTAGAAAAGATGTCTACAATCACTTATATATGTTCCCGTTATTTCCAATGTACATAATCTCCGCTATAGCCATCACTTTTTTTCTCGTTATGAATAATATAGTCATGCGTATGAAGACCTTTTGCCCCGCTCTCAATAGATGAAAGCAGCAAAGGGTTGAACCTTTTTGTTCGTAGGAGATGAACTTTTTACCATGCAGACGATTATTTTTCTCGGGAGTAATAAATCGGGCTCTTCAAGGGACGCCATAAGGGCTGCATCAGATATGGGCTATTTCACAGTACTATTGACAGATAGACGGAAATGGATCAAACAAAGGGAAGAGTTTCCGGATGTTCATCAAATGGTGTTGATGGACCGATTGTTGGATAAGGAGAAGATTTTCAGACAGCTTTCAAAAATCAATAACCAGGGAAAGCAGATAAAAGCTTTTGTAAGCTTTATCGATCCATTTGTCAGTTTGGCTGCTGAGATTTCCAAGGAACTCGGGCTTCAAGAGGTATCTGTCGCAGCATTATTTAAGATGGAGGATAAAACAAGATTCCGGGATGAATTACAAAATAATCCCGTGACTCCGCACTTTTCCATCTGTCTTTTAGACAAAGATGAAAATGAGTTGTTTACAGAGCACGTCAAGAAGCTTCCAGCGATTCTGAAATCCCCGGTATCAAACGGTTCAAAAGACGTCATCAAAGTCAATTCAAAAGAAGAATTCACAGAGGCTGTGCATCATTTCAGAAACCAGCTTGGCCAGGACCCCCTTCTTATAGAAGAATTCATATCCGGTCCCCAGTATTTAATAGAAGTACTCGTCCACAATTCCAATACGACGATCGTTGCCATCATCGAGCAGGAAATATCCAGTATGAACCGTTTTATCATTACGGGCTATCACATGCCGGCACGGTTATCGAAGCATGCCCGGGAAACACTGAATGAATCGATCGGTCAAGTCATGAAAGATATAGGTTTGTCCCACGGCACTTGCCACCTTGAAATGAGATGGACAGAAGGCGAATGGAAGCTGATTGAGATTAACCCGCGTATTTCAGGAAGTGCAATCAACCAGATGATACTGGAATCAACCGGAATCAGCTTAGTAAAAGAAACATTAAAGTTACACCTTGGTGAAAAGCCGGACCTTACTCCTTCAAAAGTAGAATATGTTTCTGCAGAATTCATTACGGTTGAAACCCAAGGAAGACTTGTAAAAGTTACTGGCAAGAATAAAGCAAAAAAAATAGACGGCGTCAAGATGGTCTACGTCAAGCCAAGAAAAGGGAGTGTGCTGACTCCTCCTTTATCAATGGGGGACCGGTATGCCTATGTTCTTGCCAGTTCCTCCGATCCCCTGAAAGCGAAGGAAATTGCCAAAAGAGCAGCAGGGGAAATTAAATTCTATATAGAGCCATTGTAGGTGATTGTTCATGACATTAATCGGCATGCTCCATTACAGGAAAAAGCCGCACCAAGTAAAAAAAGCTTTCGCATGTGCTTCCATCGCAAAAATGCACGATGTTGAATTTGTTTATTTCTCCTATCGAGCAGTGGACTTTGCCCTAAAAAAAATAAACGGCTGGGTTTTTCACGAGGGGAAATGGGTGGAGAGGACAATGGACTTCCCTGATTCCATCATCAATATCAGTGCACCAAAGACAGATTATCAATCGAATATTCGCAAGGCCTTAAAGCGTAATATCCCATTCATCAGTCATTCAATCGGGAACAAAATGAGCGTATATCGAAAAATCGAAGAAGGACATCTGTTTTCTCATTTCCTTATCCCAACTATCAACGTGACTGCATTCGATGAAGTCTTATCTTTCCTAAATAAATTCACCCGGCTTGTCATCAAGCCGCATTCAGGAAGTAAAGGCCGGTCGATCCATTTCATCACTCTCATGGAAGAGGATAAGATCCGCTGTGTGACCGGACTCGATGTTACCATATTTTCAATTGAAGAGTTTAAGGCATTCATCCAGAAATTGACGGCAGAGCAGAAGTATTTGTTGCAGCCATTTATCGAATGTAAGACGAAATCGGGATTGAACTACGATTTCCGCCTGCATGTGCAAAAAAATGAGTCTGGAAAATGGACGGTCAATTTAATTTATCCAAGGGTTAGCGGTAATGGAAGGTTGACCAGCAACATCAGCAGCGGGGGCTACCGAGGTGAACTGATTCCTTTTCTGATGGAAGAATTCGGAGATGATTACTATAACATCAAGCAATTATTGGAGTATTTCGCTGTTGCCTTTACGACCCATTTCGAAAGCCTCTATGAGAACCGATCATTTGATGAATTAGGGATCGATGTGGCCATCGATCAAAACCAACGCCTTTGGATTTACGAGGTAAACTGGCGTCCTGGCAGTAAAAACAGGGAGTTTTCAGTGGCAAAAAACCTGATCCCGTATGCACGTTATGTCGCCGAATCCAAAAGAAAGAAAAGAAAAAGGAGATTACAGTGAAAATATTACAATTACATGAAATCCTGTCTCCTATAAAGGGAGAAGTCATAAAAGAAGGACCACCTGTAAACTTGAAAAAGGTGATCACCCAAAAAAAGAAGCTCCAAAAAGGGACGCTGCTTTTTTGCCTGGATCGCAACCTGGGAAAAACGGACATCCAAAAACCTTTCCCCCCATGTGTCATCATAACTGACCGCCCTCAGAAACTAAAGAATATTACTGGAGACGCCACCATCGTAAAGGTGGATAATATCAAAGGCGCTTATCACCGCTTCCTTTTATTTCATAGAAAATCGTTCGAGGTTCCGATCATTGCTATAACAGGGACTTCCGGAAAAACGACAACAAAGGAAATGATCAAGCACATCCTTGCTGAAAGGCACAATGTAAAAGCCACTCTGGGAAACTACAACCTTTTCCGTTCGAATGCATCGGTGCTGGCAAACTTCGAAGAAAAGACTGATTTCGGCGTGTTCGAGTTCGGCGTGGGCAAAACAGGAAACCTGGACAAATGCAGCAAGTATTTCGGTCCATATTCCGCACTTATCACCGGGATAGGATCGGACCATATTGAAAGATTCGGCTCGCCTGAAAAATACAGGGATGAAAAACTTAAGATCCTGAATGGAGTCGGGGAAGACGGGATAATCATTTTAAATGCGGACTGTCCGAATACGGTTGAGGCAGTCCATAAAATGAATATAACCCCTATATGGTTCGGGACTGGAAACAATGCAGATTACAGGGCGGAAGATATACATTTTTCTGCTCAGGGAATGGAATTTACATTAATATTTAAGGATACAGGCTACCCTGTACTTATCCCAGGGCTCGGCGTGCACACTGTATATAATGCCCTTGCCGCACTGGCTGCTGCTCATTCTCATGGGATAGAGCTTCAGTCGGCGATAAGAAGGTTGAAGACATTCCGTCCTTTAAAGCGCCATCTGGAAGTAAAGAAGGGAATAAAAGGGGCCACTCTGATCGATGATACGTGGAATACAAATTCCAGCTCCGTTCATGCAGCACTTTCTGTCTTGAAGGAAGTTTCAAACGATAGACACTCGATTGCCGTACTTGGAAAAATCAGCGAACTTGGATCTGAAGAAAAAGCCGAACACAAAAAAATAGCCCGGATGGTCATCGAGAATCAGCCTTCCACCCTTATCACAATCGGCAAAACCGCCTCCACCATCGGGAAAGAAGCCATCAGGCTCGGGATGAATGCAGAAAACATCCACATGTGCGAAAAGCCCGAAGATGCCTTTTCTCTCATTCAAAAGCTGGCGGGGCCGGAAGCCATCATCCTTGTGAAAACATCGATGAGAGAATCATTCCGCGGTTTCCTCAAAAAGTTAAAAGCATGATAAAACGCCTCTGCTACTCACTTCTTTGTGAATAACAGAGGCGTTTCCAATACCGTAACAAAGCCGGCTGCACCTTAAAATCCTGCAAGTGTCTTTGCATACCGCATATTCTCATGTCTGATCTTATTGACCAGTGATTTATCCCCGGCAAAGGTCGCCACATAGTCATTAGGATTGCGGTGATTGATTTCGATCAGCCACATGCGACCTTCCCTGTCGATCCCGATATCAATCCCCAGCTTCCCAAAAAGAAATCCACAGTTCTCAATCGTTTTAGCCGCCATTATAGCGAGCTGCTCCATTTCCTTCAAATACTCCTTCCTTTTATCGGGGAACATTTTTTCCAGGGTGCGTGCAGCCTGTTCAACCTTCCCGCCTCTATGACGGTTGCTCACGATATGTCCCTTCACCCCGTTCCTGCCCATAATTCCAAAGTTTTTCCACTCTCCATTTCTGTCCTTGATCATGATTACACGGAAGTCAATGATCGATTCTTGAAACTGAAGGTGAAGCGGCTGCTGAAGAATGAATTTTTCTTCTCCAAAATTATCTTTAAGAAATTCTTCTGCTTCATATAAATCTTGAAAGAAATAGTCGTTTTTACTATCCTCTGCAATGTGCTGAACGAGCAATCCATCTTTTTTTTGCTCAATCTTCGCCACGCCTTTACCCTGCATCCCCTTGATTGGTTTGATATACGCGCCTCCGAACCGTTCCAGCATGTTTTCAACATCGTGCACATGTTTGAAAATGCGTGTGACCGGCAAATAAGCATTCAGTCCAGATGCTTGTTTAAACCATGAATACATTTCCCATTTAGTGAATGTGGAAGAATTGAAGATACGATTACCAATTATTCTCTCAAACTGTTGGTGCAATTCTTTCTTCAAAGAAGCTCGTTTGAAAATTGCAGTAGGAAAAGGATAGATCCCTTTGATCCACTTTTTTTCGATAGGATCGTAAAGATATCCAAACATCAACCTCTTATCAAAATCGATCCCTTCGTTTGAAAAAGCAATGATTGCACCGTTCACCTTATGATATTTTCTCACATACCTTCCAAGCTTTTGCACCTTTTCGTCCAGCTTCCCGGTTGTTCTTGCTGCCACAATCCCGATGATGGGCCCTATTTGGATTTCATCATCCTTATAAACGATTTCGTATGCCGGAATTAGGGGCAGCATCAGTGTCTCGATGACATCCCGTGTCATGATCATTTTCCCAATGTTGATTTTTTTAGAGGGGATGATTTTCACATCACATGTCTGAAGCCCGAATCTTACTGTTACCTTCATATTTACCGACAGTTCGCAGTCCTTGATCAGATCCGGATGCATGATAATGCGGTACCCTTTTTCTTCCCCTTTTTTCACCCTGAACCATGATTTCATTCTTTCACCCCGATTACTGTTGTCGCATTTACACCTTACTATACTATGAGCATCTTCAAGAATGTGCCAATTACCAATAACCATTTCCGCGTCATTTAAATATACATAGAAGAGACTGAATAAAAGCAGGAGTTGAAAAGAAGAATGACGCAGAACTATATAGGTGTGATCCTGCCGGATGGTATCTTCGACAGGCTGTCCACAGGTAAAAGCCAGATCAATGTACGTGCATACCAGGAAGCAGCCGACCACTTCGGCCTTATACCGGTCTTCATGAAGCTTAAGTGTCTCAAACCAGGAGAAGATAAAGTACAAGGATTCGTAAAAAAAGGAAAGGGGTACGAACTGGATACTGTCAATCTCCCAAAAGTGATCTACACACGCAGCTTCCTTTCAAAAAAGCAAAGCACCTTCCTCGATCAAAAAAACATCCAATTCTACAACAAAAAAGGGATCAGCCATGACAAATTCAGGATGCATGAAATCATGAGCCAAGATCCCGAGATTGCTGTCTCCCTTCCTGAAACGGTGAAAGGAACAGAAGAAAACCTTAAGATGATGCTGCAAAAGCACCGCAAGCTGATCCTGAAACCTGCCAAAGGAAGTCTCGGAGGCGGCATCATGAAAATAACCAGGGAGGATTCAGGGGGGTACCTTTTGAAATACCCCCTCGCAAGAAGAAAGTGGGAAGAGGTTCAGTTTAAAGAAGAGATTCCTGAGGTGATCAGGAAAGCCTTCAAAAAAAAGCTGTACATCATCCAGGAAAACATTGACCTTGCAACATATAAAAAGCGCCCGTTCGATCTTAGGGTAGTGGTACAGCGTGATCATACCGGGGATTGGGTTGTCGCCGGGATCCTCTGCAAAGTCTCACCCTCAAAGGATCAATTCGTGACAAACATCAGTCAGGGAGGAAGCTCCCTCTCTTTCGATCAAGTCGTAAATGGCCATTCCTACCTATCTTATAAACAGACATATGAAGCTATTTCATCCCTTACTTTAAAAATGGCAAAGCACCTGGAAAGATACACCGACCATATTGCGGATATCGCTTTTGATATTGCCCTGGATAAAAAAGGGAAACCTTTCTTCATCGAAAGTAATTTCCGCGGAAGGTACGGAAATGTCCGCTATAAAGGGAAGCGATATGAAGAATGGAAAGCAAAGCACTTCAACCCAATCGGATATGGCAGGTATCTATTGGACCGGTTGAAGTGAAACAGCATAAGAAAAGGGAACCCGGTCAGGTTCCCTTTTCTTATGCCGCGAAATTAATGAGGCATATAATTTACTGATTACATACGGTTTCTTTCAGGAAAAAATTCATTCCAGCTCATGACCCTCACTTTTTCCCTCAATAAATAGAAGAGAACGGCCAGCGCCATGATGATCATGACCATGATGGGCGGTGAAAATTGCTTGATATACTGTCCGAAAACGGTGTAGAAAAATGCGAGTGGGATGTTGGATATGATTGTAGCACGGACGAAAGGCTTGAACTGGGGATTTTTCTGCATCAGGCAAAGATTGAGCAGCTGGTAATGGATGAAGGGGATAAGACGCAATACTGCGATCTGTCCGGTGGTCAAATCCGCGCTTTTACCGAACCACTTTTCCTTCAGTCTCAACAGACGCTCATAAAAAGACGTAAAGCTTTTGATGGCAAAATAAAAGATAATGGATAAAAGCGTCAATCCGATCAGCGAGTAAATCGTACCGAGAATACTCCCGAAGAGGATGCCTCCAGCCATACAAACCAGGGCCACGGGGATAAAGAGAAACTGCCTCAGGACATGAAACAATATAAACAGAACAGGAGCGATGTATCCACTAGCTTCCATGATGGCGAATGCTGTTACTAGTCGGTCGTCCATAGCTAATGACCTCCTTCTGCTGCCTCTACTCTCTACAGTTTATACATTCTGTCTACACTATATGACAAGAGGAGAAGACTTAAGGGCAGACCGGGGATTGTCCGCCTATCACACCCCTTGATTGATCCAGATGAAGAGGATGCTGTGGACGATGACCAGGAAAGGGAACCCCATCGCAAACATTCTGTGCTTCGTCTTATGCCTGTAGACCTTCATGCCGATATACGAACCGATACTTCCCCCGATCACTGCCACGGTCCATAACGTCCGCTCACTGATCCTGTACTCATGCCGCTGCGCCTTCTTCTTATCCCTCCCCATCAGAACGAATCCGCTGATATTAATGATGAGGATGTATATGTATAAGAGATTTAGTAAAGATTCCATATTGGTTACCTTCTTTCAATCAAATTATGTTGGTTAACACTCTAAAATAAATATTGAAGTATTAGTTACCGCTATTGATTTCCGTGCAAGACTACGCTTTCCGCGGGTAGCCCGTGAGCCTCCTCGTCAAAGAAAGGAACTGTCCAGCTGCAGGGCTTAGAGCCACATGTCATAAGCCAAACCGACCAAGAAGGCAAAGAACGCCTTCGTGGCCGATTCGTCTTATGCCACACGCCTCTGAGCAAAGCCCTTCCGCATTTCGGTTAGGAGTCTTCGTCTTGCACTCCAATCAACCGCTGGTGACATTGCAAACCAAAGATAAAAGTTTAACTGAGTAATAATAAGCCTCAAACCTTTTATAAAAATTCATTTAAGATACTATATCTCTGTGTGGAAATATTTTGAGATTACTGAGTGTATTAGGTGGAAGTCATATGACTCCGACAGGAAATAGAGGAAAGGTCGAGCCTCCGTTAGGAATCTTTTGCTTACAGCGGAAAGGAACGGGAGCATGTTACTTACATTAAGAAAGGACTGACCCATGAGGCCAGTCCTTTGTCTGCTGCACGAGGCAAGCAGATATTATTTGTTAAGTTGAGCTTTAGCAGCTTCTGCTAATTGGTTGAATGCTTTTTCGTCAGCAATCGCAAGCTCAGCAAGCATCTTACGGTTAACTTCGATACCAGCAAGCTTCAAACCGTGCATTAAACGGCTGTAAGAAAGACCGTTCATACGAGCAGCCGCATTGATACGTGTGATCCATAATTTACGGAAGTCACGTTTCTTCTGGCGACGGTCACGATAAGCATACATGTATGATTTCATGACTTGTTGGTTTGCTACTTTATATAAAGTGTGTTTTGAACCGAAATAACCTTTTGCTAACTTAAGAACTTTTTTACGACGTCTGCGTGTTACTGTTCCGCCTTTTACGCGTGGCATAATAATTCCCTCCTATTTCTTACGTGCTTTTTATTTAAGGTTGTCAAGCATATGACGAATGCGTTTGAAATCTCCTTTAGAGACAACAGCTGCTTTACGAAGTTTACGCTTCGCTTTAGTAGATTTGTTTGCGAATAAGTGGCTTGTGTAAGCGTGAGAACGTTTAAGTTTACCAGAACCTGTTTTCTTGAAACGCTTAGCTGAGCCGCGGTGAGTTTTCATTTTTGGCATGTGCTTTTCCTCCTCGGGTCCTTTATTTTTCGTTAACTGGTGCTAGCACCAAGAACATGCTGCGACCATCCATTTTCGGCTTTGATTCAACAGTTGCTAGATCTTTACACTCTTCAGAGAAACGATCCAGTACACGTTGACCAATTTCTTTGTGCGTAATCGCACGGCCTTTAAATCGGATTGACGCTTTTACTTTGTCTCCTTTTTCAAGGAACTTGCGTGCGTTGCGAAGCTTAGTATTGAAATCATGCTCATCAATCGAAGGGCTTAAGCGCACTTCTTTAAGGTTGATGATCTTTTGATTTTTACGCGCTTCTTTTTCTTTCTTCTGCTGTTCAAATTTAAACTTTCCGTAGTCCATGATACGGGCAACGGGTGGTTTTGCATTTGGAGCAACAAGAACAAGATCAAGATTTACACGTTCAGCGATTTCAAGGGCTTCATTCTTGGATTTGATTCCAAGCTGCTCGCCATTTTGATCGATAAGACGTACTTCACGGGCACGAATGGTTTCGTTTAAGATCATGTCTTTGCTAATAAGTAGCACCTCCAAGGTTTATTAAAAGAATACAACGGCTTTGGTCTCAGGCACCCGCACGTTTTTGTCTGCACAAAAAAAGATGCGGGTGTCGAAACACCCGCATCTGATTATTAAGCATCTATAAAAAGCTTTAATAGTCATTATCATACCTGGCAACTGCCGATCGGCGTCATTCAGGTGAGAAGCGGGTAGCTTCTTCTTGTACCAAACTGTATTCAATTCACCTTAGATAATATATCACATGACATAAGTGATGTCAAACTATCGTTCTGATGTCACAACGTTTCTTATAATAGCAGACATCTTTGTGGAGTGCAATAGTTTTTTTATTTTGACACTTACAACAACGCTGTTGATTTCCGTGCAAGACTTCGTTTTCCGCGGGATTAACTGTCCAGCTGCAGGGCTTAGAGACACATGTCATAAGCCTCTGACCAAAGCCCTTCCGCTTTTCGGATAGGAGTCTTCGTCTTGCACTCCAATCAACAGCTGTATCCAGCATAAAATAAATTTTTATATTACACACATATATATCATGTATTGCAAGAAGACGGACCCGAAACCAGGTCCGTCCTTCAACTATTTATTATCGCTTTGCTTCTTTCACAATGTTTGCTATGAATTGATCCAGTGAGATCGTCTCTGATTTCTGTTCGCCGTATTTACGTACGTTTACAGCACGATCTGCAATTTCGTTATCACCGAGGACAAGCATGTATGGCACTTTGCTCATTTGCGCTTCACGGATTTTATAGCCCATTTTTTCATTGCGGTCGTCGATTTCAACGCGAAGGCCTTCTGCCTGCAGCTTCTCTTTTACTTCTTTTGCGTAATCGAAGTGGACATCAGGCGACACCGGGATCAGTTGCACCTGAACTGGAGCAAGCCATGTCGGGAATGCCCCTTTGTATTCTTCGATCAGGAAGGCAACGAAACGTTCCATTGTCGACACGACACCGCGGTGGATAACGACCGGACGATGCTGTTTACCGTCTTCCCCGACATAAGATAAGTCGAAACGTTCAGGAAGGAGGAAGTCAAGCTGGACAGTGGATAGTGTCTCTTCTTTACCAAGGGCAGTCTTCACCTGGACATCAAGCTTAGGTCCGTAGAATGCAGCCTCTCCTTCAGCTTCGAAATAATCAAGGTCAAGCTCATCCATCGCTTCTTTGATCATGCCCTGTGCACGGTTCCACATTTCATCATCATCGAAGTATTTCTCAGTATCTTCGGGATCACGATAAGATAAACGGAATGAATAATCATTGAGATCAAAGTCTTTGTATACTTCCTGTACCAGACGGACAACGCGTTTGAATTCTTCTTTGATCTGATCAGGACGGACGAAGATGTGAGCATCGTTCAGTGTCATCCCGCGCACACGCTGCAATCCTGAAAGTGCACCTGACATTTCATAGCGGTGCATCAAACCGAGCTCAGCAATCCGGATCGGAAGTTCACGGTAGCTGTGGATATCATTTTTGTAAATCATCATATGATGAGGACAGTTCATCGGACGGAGAACAAGGTCCTCGTTGTCCATTTCCATAACCGGGAACATGTTTTCCTGGTAGTGATCCCAGTGACCGCTTGTTTTATAAAGGTCAACGCTTCCCATGACAGGAGTATAAACGTGATCATAGCCGAGGCGCTCTTCTTTATCGACGATATAGCGTTCGATGATGCGGCGGATAGTCGCTCCTTTCGGCAGCCACATTGGAAGTCCCTGACCTACCTTTTGGGAATTCATGAAGAGGTTCAGTTCTTTACCGATCTTGCGGTGATCACGTTCCTTCGCTTCTTCCAGGAGTCGAAGATGTTCGTCCAGATCCGCTTTCTTGAAAAAGGCAGTTCCGTAAATACGCTGCAGCATTTTATTGTCGCTGTTTCCGCGCCAGTATGCACCAGCAATGCTCAACAGCTTGAATTCTTTGATTTTGTTTGTGGATGGAATATGGATCCCGCGGCAAAGGTCAAAGAATTCACCCTGCTCATAAATCGAAACCTGCTCGCCTTCAGGAATCGCTTCTAGAAGTTCAAGCTTGTATTCATCGCCGACTTCTTCATAAATCTTCTTCGCGTCGTCCCGGCTTACTTCTTTTCTAATGACTTCAAGATTTTCACCTGTGAGCTTCTTCATTTCTTTTTCAATAAGAGGAAGATCTTCAGGAGTGAAAGTATGTTCGGAATCAATGTCATAATAGAAACCGCCCTCGATTACCGGACCGATTCCAAGCTTTGTTTCCGGATAAAGGCGTTTAATTGCCTGTGCCATCAAGTGAGCCGTACTGTGGCGAAGGATTTCCAGCGCTTCTTGGCTGTCCGGCATGATGATTTCAATTTTTCCATCTTCCATGATTCCAGTGCGCAGGTCAATCAATTGATCATTTATCTTACCTGCAATCGCTTTTTTCTTCAGCCCCGGACTGATAGATGCAGCAATGTCCTCAGTGCTTGTTCCTTTTGGAAACTCCTTCACATTTCCGTCCGGGAACGTAATTTTAATCTGTTCAGACATGTGTGTTCACTCCTTTAATTTTTCCTGAATTTTTGGTAACGGCGTGGGTTTCATGGATTCAATAGAACCAGATATTATAGATTTAAGTTGGCTCAAGCTGTTGAATGGAGTGCAAGACGCAGACCCCTATCAGAAAAGCGGAAGGGCTTTGGTCAGAGGCGTGTGGCATAAGACGAATCGGCCGTGAAGGCGTTCTTTGCCTTCTTGGCCGGTTTGGCTTATGACATGTGCCTCTAAGCCCTGCAGCTGGACAGTTAATCCCGCGGAAAGCGAAGTCTTACACGGAAATCAACAGCGTATTGAAAGCCAAAACAAAAAACCCCGCCCCTTCATAATTGAAGGGACGAGGCTTATAGATAAACTCGTGGTTCCACCCAACTTCTCACCCTCTGCATAAAACGCATGAGAATGACTTCATTGAAAACGAATAACGACATTTAGCCGTCAATCCTTAACGGGGCCGGCGGCCTTTTCTGGATTGAAGTTCCGAGGCGGTAAATATTACTGTCGAATTAGGAAGCTTGCAGCCATGACTTCCCTCTCTGTGAATCGAATAGGAATATTGTTGTCCTCTTCATAACCTTTACCTTATAGACTTATTATGTAGGTATTATAATCGGTTATGCAGTCAAAAGCAAGGGCAAAAGGGAAAAATAGGCTTCCTATTCATTTGCGATATCAATTGAACGATAAAGGAGCGTTTCAGGAAAATAATGATGTGGAAGCAGCTCGATCCTCTCTTCAAAAATATTCTGAAGGGTCCTCACCAGATTATGCTCCCCATTCCCGTATACGTATATCTTGTCGGGAGCAATCGATAGCAGAGGTGCAATCGTATACGAATCGACATAAAGGGGATGATTGGTCAAAAGCCGCTTGTCTATGAAAGCAGTGAGCTCTTCTCTTGATACTTCCTTCATATTTTCATCGAAAAATCGAAAGCCAAAGCCGGTGGAGTAAAGATGGATTGTATCGAGCTTTTTCTCCCTGGAAGCCAAATACTCCCTCAGCATATGAATGAACATTTGATATTCCTGCTCCATCTTGTATTCATCAATTGCAAGTTCCACCATTTCAGTCATCCGCAGCTGCAGCTTTTTCAGCCGGAATGTACTGAAGGAATCGAATGAGACAGGGGTGTTGCCGTCGAGCAGCAAATCAAGGCTTTTCCTGATAAAGGAGTGCTCATCCCATTTTTCTATAAGCTGGTCAAGCTCTGGCCGTTCTCCCATTCTCATGTCTGAAACGATTTCAAGTATCTGCTCGATTTCGTGGGCATCTTCGTAATAAAATTGGGTCCTTAGAATGTCCTCCGCCCAGTCGATGCATTTATCAAAAAGAATGTACTCCGTAGTCCCTTTTAGCAGCCTTTCTTCACCGTTATGGGAAGATGAAACATCTATAGTAAGATTATAATGGGTTTTATGTTGAAAGAGTGTTTCGTGAAACCAAGATTGCAAATCAAACTTGGTCAGGTATTGTTGAAGCTTCAGTGCATCATTTTTCTGTCTGAAAATGAATTCAATCAAACTTGCTCCCCTCCTTAAAGCCGGAATCCCTGCTTTATATATATGGGGGGCTTGTATGAATTAGAAGTTTGATTGTGAATTAATTGCAATTGTTTTTAACCTGCGAAATATTCCTTTTGCGAAAGTTCAAACGTGTTCTGCTAGTAAAACTTAGCCCGTTTCTTTCCGCTGCAGGCATTTGCTTTCCGCGGGGAGGAAGTCGAGCCTCCTCGTCGCATTCGCTCCTGCGGGGTCTCGACCTTTCCTCTTAATCCCGTCGGAGTCAAATGCCTTCCGCTCCAATTCACTCTGTTTTTAAACGCAGAAAATAAAGTACCATTCAAGAATAGAACGAAAAAAGAAAAGGCAATTACACCTTTTCTTTTTTGTTTGATTCTATTCTATTCTCTTCTATTCCTGCCATCGATAAGCACGGGTTTGGCGAGGTATTTGATCCGTTCCATGATTCTTGCTGCTTTCAGTTTTTCCTCCTCACCGCGCTGGGTGTAGGTCAAGTGATGCGTGAGCTCTTCAAAGTTGAAATTAGAGGTGAAGAAGGTAGGGAGATTTTCAAGCATTCTGTACTGCAGGATCGTCCCGAGGATTTCATCCCTTCCCCAGCTGGACATCGTTTCCGCCCCGATGTCATCCAGCATCAAAACTGGAGCCGATTTGACCGCATCAAGCTTTTCATTGAGCGAATTATCACCGAGGGACTGCTTGATTTCCCGGAAGAACTCAGGGACGTAGACAATCATGGATGCAACTTTATTCTCTGCGAGTTCATTTGCAATCGCTCCGAGGATATAGGATTTCCCCACACCGAACTTCCCGTAGAAATAATATCCTTTCATCCGCTCTTCAGCTGAGTAGGTTTCAACGAAATTCTTTGCGAGTCGCACCGCTTCCAAACGGCTTTTCGAATCAAGATCAAGAGTGGCGAATGAAGCTTGCAGGATATCTTTCGGTACATAGAGGCTCTTTATAAGCTTCTGCGAGCTTGTACGTTCATCGTGCACCACTTTTCGCGGACACCTGTGGTATTCAATGTCAATCGTATTCCCGCGGATGACCAGATGGGGGTCGTACCCCTGCATCATGTTTTTACATTCCTGAAGGGAAGGGCACTCGCTGCATTCCTTGCTTTGGGAAATGTATTCATAAAGTTTCATTAAACTTTCATTCACCATGTCGGACGTGACTGTTTCACTATGTTTATTTATGAAGTCACGTACATCCCGGTTTTCAAGGATTTCTCTTTTCATTTTTTCATAGCGCTCCTGAAAGGATCCTGAAGCCGCCAGTTTCTTGAGGGTATTATTTATTTTTTCCACTTTTCTTTCACCTACTTCCTGAATTTTTTCAGTTCTTCTTCAAGCTTTTTCTTTTCAGCTTCAAAATCGTAATCATCATCTTGAGAAGCGGATGGGGCTTCATCCGTTTTCCCCTCTTCACTGAACCAGTCAGGAAGCTTTTCCGTCCGGATCGGTTTCTTTCTTCTCGATTTGTTTTCTTTTTTCCCCTGCGCCCATTCAAGGTACTGCTGATGCTCCTTCTTTGCAAGATCCATTGCCAGTGCAGCAGTGGTCACTTTTTTGCGCGACCAATGAGAAGCGATTTTTTCCATGTACCCTTTGGTAAGCTTCATATCTGTTTTCAATAAAACGTACTGAATGAGTACATTCATCACCCCGATTGGGAGCTTCTGGGAAAGCATCACTTCTTCCACAGCCTGGAGATCCGATTTGGAAGGCGTGCTGCCATTTGAAATATCGGCAAGGACATCTTTCGGTGATGTCGTTTCGAGATATTCAAGCAGCTCCTCCTCTTTGGAGAGCGGCTTGTCTGATGTTTTGATTTCCTTGGCTCCCCTGCTCCGTGCAGTCAGTTCAGGAAGTTTATCCCCTGATTGAAGCTGATACCAGTCCCTTGCAGCTTTTCTGAGCATTTCCAGGTCAATCTCATCTTCTGAATCAATCGCGCTCAGAAGCAGGTTTCTCATTTGAAGGGGATCAATGCCGTATAAAGTGCTTAACTTTACGACCGTTTCTTTCACTTTGACATTGAATGCTTTTCTCGGCACCATCGCTTCTGAAAGGCCTGATAGGAGTAATTGGAAATCAAAATCAACTTCATCCAGCGGCAGTCCTGAACCGTTGTTATACTGCACGAATTGCCTGCCGGTACCTGATTCTGAATCCGCATTCGCATCATGCTGAAGGAAATTGATATTCTGCTCCGACGTAAATACATCCTGAAAAGAACGGGTGGTTTCGCTGTATTGCTCCTTCTCGACAGCCCGGTCGGTGAAAAAGTTCTTCAAGCGCATATAATGGGTCTTGCCGATCTTTTGATAAAGGTACACATTCAGCATACCGTCATGAAAGAACTCCCTGGGTGAAAGCGGCCTCTGCAATTCATAGACGAATCTGCGTTCACCGTCACTCTTCTTTTCAAAGACCTTCAAAAGGCCGATCCCTTCCAGTTTCAGCCTTGCTTCATATACTTCCTGGAGATTAGCAGAAAGAACATTCATTAAATGATAATGGGCTGACTCCAGTGACCAAAGCCGGTTTTCCTCCACCTCTCCCCACAGACTCATGAAAAGACTGTAAGGGGCTGAACCGATTAATGGCTGATAAAGGAACGTGATGATTTTCCGGTCGTATTCCTGAAGCATTCCATTTGTCGCTACTGTGTAGTGATCGATCGGCTGTATTTCGTTCCAATGCTTCTTCATTTTCTGATTCTACCTTTCAAGTAAAGCTCTATTATACTCAGCTGCTGAATTTGCAGCGTAAAAATAATAAAGAGAAAAAGAGCTAAAGAAAGTCTCTTCAGCTCACCATTTCACTCTTTTTTTATTAACTCTTTTAATTCATCAATAAATACATTGATATCTTTGAATTGTCGATACACAGATGCAAAACGCACATATGCGACTTCATCGACTTTCGCAAGCTCATCCATTACCATTTCGCCGATTTTGACTGACTCTACTTCAGAAGCCCCCTGGTTCCTGAGCTCCTTCTCGATTTCCATAGAGATCTTCTCCAGGCTTTCAAGGGGTACCGGCCGCTTTTCACAAGCCTTGATCAATCCCCTCAAGATCTTTTCACGGCTGAATTCTTCGCGGACTCCTTCTTTTTTTACAACAATCAGCGGAAGCTCTTCCACCTTTTCGAATGTCGTAAACCGGTAGCTGCATTCTTCGCATTCTCTTCGCCTTCTGATCGAGCGGCCTTCGTCAGCGGGGCGGGAATCAACTACACGGGTCCCATTGTGCTGGCATGACGGGCATTTCATATTATCAGCTCCGTTTTAACAAACTATTACTTTTATCATATTAAAAAGCAGTCATTTAAACAAGCAAATCACGGAATTACCGTTATTTTACCTTTGTCATCCGGCTGTCCAGCCTGCCGTAATAATGTCCGATTTGAGCTTTCAGCACTGTATATGTACCAAAGATCTTTCCTTTGTCTGCACTCACCTTGAAATCGACTGCCGTTTCGAGAGGACGGACGGTGATGACGGTGGCGACTATAAATAGACGGGGCGTCCCGTTTTTACGTACCGTTATTTCCCCCCGCTCCTTTGATTCTGAGATTACCTCGTATTCGGAAGACGAAAACAAGTCAAGAACGGCACTATATGCAGCGCCATGCATTGATTTATAATAACGTGAACGGAGAGCCGGGTCTTCGTGCCGATCCGAAGTCTCACATTCAGATTGGAATCTTTTCAACAGGGTCTTTAATCCACTCATATATCTGCCTCCCTTTATTTATCTTTATTTTACACGAAAACGGTTGCGTTGAAAATTGATACTTGGCAAACACTGATTTCGTATGGAATCTATTATTCCATGAAAGGCAGGGACCCTTCCAAAACATCAAAAAAGAGATGCATATGGATGCATCTCTTACATTAACTATTAAAGTGCCTGTGCCTGAGATTTTTTCACTTGGACAGGACCCATTCCCCGAGGCAGCTCGATTGTTTCACGAGTATCTGCTCCAAGAGCTTCTGCAATATAATCAGCAGCAATATTAGGATCTAAATCACCGCAAGTATACACATCTATACTGGCATAACCATGTTCAGGAAAGCTGTGAATGGTCAAGTGTGATTCAGAGATGATCACAACTCCACTCACGCCTTGAGGAGCAAATTTATGAAAGGCTACCTCACGGATTTCAGCACCTGATTTAAGTGCAGCATCTACAAACGTTTTTTCAATTCCTTCAACATCGTTAAGCTTTTCGAAATCACAGCCCCAAAGTTCTGCGATTACATGACGACCCATTGTTTCCATTGATCGTTTCCCCCTTTGACATAGTTTTTTTCGTCAAAATGAACGAATCCCTCAGCAAAATCTTAACTACCACGGGGGAAAGTTAGTCCGAAGAGGTCCTAACCCTTTAAGTAGCTAAATCAGTATTCATCTGCCATTAAGAAGTTCACGAAAAATAGTATACTTTGTTTGATATTCTTTTGCAATAAATTTATTAAAAGTTTTTTAATGGCCCTTAAAGCCGCTGTTGATTTCCGTGGAAGACTCCGCTTTCCGCGGGCGGTTGGTGAGCCTCCTCGGCTTCGCCTGCGGGTTAGAAAAGCGTAAGGGCTTCGGTTAGAGGCGTGTGGCATAAGGTGAATCGGTCACGAAGGCGTTCTTTGCCTTCTTGGCCGGTTTGACTTATGACATGTGCCTCTAAGCCCTGGAGCTGGACAAGTCTCACCTAACTCGCTTTTCCCGCAGGAGTCTGCGTCTTCCACTCCAATCAACAGCTGGAATGGCCTACATACTTTCAGAACCCGTAATTATTCCAACAACTAAATATCCTCATTTCCGAGAACACTTTTGAAAATATTTTATTAAAAAGAAAAGAACGCCCCGGGGGACGTTCGAGTGGTTTTGCTTATTGTTTTTGTTGGTTCTTTCAAACGTTTACTTCTGTTTTGGCTTGCATTTTGGATGCTGTGTATTTGACTAGGTCGACTACGCGGCAGGAGTAGCCCCATTCGTTGTCGTACCATGCCAGTACTTTGACTTTACGGTCACCCATGACCATTGTGGACAATCCGTCGATGATGGCGGAGTGCGGGTTTGTGTTAAAGTCGATGGATACCAGCGGTTCGGTCGTATATTGCAAGATGCCTTGCAGCGACCCAAGTGATGCCGTGATGAATGCTTCATTGATTTCTTCTGCCGTTACGTCTCTCTTTACATCGACTACAAGGTCAACAAGAGACACATTAGGCGTCGGTACTCGAAGTGCCATCCCATGGAGCTTTCC
The DNA here is from genome assembly GCF_001456935.1 of [Bacillus] enclensis. Taxonomy (GTDB): domain Bacteria; phylum Bacillota; class Bacilli; order Bacillales; family Bacillaceae_B; genus Rossellomorea; species Rossellomorea enclensis. The sequence goes on from NZ_KQ758482.1 coordinate 1,363,596, forward strand.
TTTCAACTGAGGAAGCACAAGTGACAGCGCTTTCGCAGCGCCTGTGGTTGTAGGGATGATCGACTGTCCGCACGCCCTTGCCCTGCGCAGGTCTTTATGTGGGTTATCGATATTCTTTTGATCATTTGTATAAGCATGGACAGTCGTCATCAATCCATTCTCGATTCCGAACTGCTCATCCAGCACCTTCGCTACAGGAGCGAGGCAGTTTGTCGTACAAGATGCGTTGGAAATAATGGAGTGCTCTTCGATATTTAATGCGCTTTCATTTACTCCCATGACAATCGTTACATCTTCATTTTTACCTGGAGCTGTAAGGATTACTTTTTTAGCGCCGGCTTCCAGGTGAAGGCTTGCCTTTTCCTTGTCATTGAATTTCCCCGTTGCTTCAATGACAATATCGATGCCCAGTTCGTTCCAAGGCAGTGCTTTTGGATCACGATTACTTAATAGTTGAACTTTTTTTCCATTCACGATAATGGCGTTGTCTTCTGTCAGTACTTCGGCATCGAACGTGCCATGATTTGTGTCATACTTAATCAAATGTGCCAATGTGGCAGCTGGGTAGCTTGCGTTAATTGCCACAACCTCTAAGTTGTCTTCCAAAATCGCTTTTCTGAATACCATTCTTCCAATTCGTCCAAAACCGTTAATCGCAATTTTCGCCTTCATAAATCCGGCTCCCCTCTATATTAATGTTATACTTATATGTTTATTAACTAAAAATAGTATAACATATTTATAGAAATAGTTAATAAGTAATTTGCGGATTTTTAATGTTTTATTATTCTGACAAATTATATTCTGATGCTCTATGGAAAATGAATGTGGACAGAAATAAATCACCCCTCTAATACCGCTTTTAATTTCCGTGCAAGACTTCGCTTTCCGCGGGATTAACTGTCCAGCTGCAGGGCTTAGAGGCACATGTCATAAGCCAAACCGGCCAAAAAGGCAAAGAACTCCTTCACGGCCGATTCGTCTTATGCCACACGCCTCTGACCAAAGCCCTTCCGCTTTTCTGATAGGAGTCTGCGTCTTGCACTCCAATCAACCGCTAGTAACAGACTAGTATAAATTCCCCTCACCAAAATGATAAAACCGACAAGAAGAAATTCCTGCCGGCTTTTCGTTAAGTATTATGGTCGCAAATCCCACTCATTAATAATCTTCTCGAGCTGTTCTTCGGTTTGTTCGATTGTGCCGTTGTTGTTGATGACTGCGTCGGCCAGGCCGATTTTGTCTTCTAAGGGGAACTGGGATGCGATCCGTGATGCTGCTTCTTGTTCTGTGAATTGGTTTCGTTTCATTAATCGGGACAATTGGGTTTCCTCATCTACGTATACGACGATGGTGCGGTCCACCATCCATGTAAGGTCGCTTTCATAGAGGAGCGGGATATCCATGATGATGGTGATTTTTCCTGACTCGATGGCCTGATCTTTTTCTGAGAGCATCAGCCCCCGGACTGCAGGGTGGACGATGCCGTTCAGTTTTTTTCTCATTTCTTCATTATGAAAAACGATATCGCCGAGTTTTGCACGGTTGATGGTGTCGTCTTCCTTGTGAAGGATGCTTCTGCCGAATTCCTCGACGATGGCGAGGTAAGCCGGCTGACCGACCTCGACAACCTTTCGGGCAGCAAGATCTGCATCGATCACCGTGTATCCCTTTTTACTAAGCATTTCAGATACCGTACTTTTTCCGCTTGCAATTCCGCCTGTCAATCCTAGAATGGTTGCCATATTTCTATTCCTTTCTTTAGTACAGTTGTTCAAGGTCCATTTTGCGCTGTTTGAAGGGTGTATATTAAAAGCGAAGGATTCCTATAAGTATCAGCAGGACGCCCGGCAGGAAAGCCACCCGCTGGATCCATTTTAAATGTGATAGAGACTGCCCCATTTTCAGGCCTGTGGATAAAAACACAAAGCTCATGCACATGATGGCCGCAGCCAATAACAACGGTGAGAAATTCAGCAGCGCGGCTCCGATCCCCGCTCCGAAGGCATCGAGTGATAAGGCAATCCCGAGCATGAACGCTTCGATTCCGGTAATCGTCCCAGACCTGTCAAAGTCTGCGGTCAATGGGCGCCTCAGGATCTGGATGACCAATCCAATGGACTTTATTTCAAAATTGATGAGTGTCTTCTCTTCAGAAGCACGTAAGTCTGTTTCCTTTTCCGGTCTGAAAAACTGATACAGGACCACAGCCCCTATCACGACGAGGATGAGCCCTCCGATCCTGCCTGCCCATTCGGCGGTGATGAACGACTGGACTGCCCCTCCGACCAACATGGCGGCGAGCAGTGAACTTGCCGAACAGATCGAGATGATACTGATTGATTTTACAGGAATCTTCACTTTTCTTAATCCGTACGTTAAACCTGTGCCTAAACTATCTAGACTTACAGCAAATGCAAGCAGCAGCAAGGAGATTGTTTGAGTCATCTAAAGCCCTCCCATAAATCATTACAATACTATATGGCAAGGGCTTATCAGATGTTAAATGTCTTTAGGCTTAAGGATGCTTCTGGCAGCGGGGGCAATAATGGGTACCCCTTCCGGCTGAAACTTTCTTTTCAATCGGGGTGCCGCAGACTCTGCAGTCTTCGTCCTTCCGGCTGTAGACAAACAAGTTTTGCTGAAACATCCCCATTTGTCCCTGTGAGTTCACATATGACCTGATCGTGCTGCCGCCCATTTCGACAGCTTCCTGCAGTGTCTCGATGATCGTGCGGTGTAATTCAGCTGCTTCTTCCGTGGTAAGGGATTTGGCTTTTCGATCTGGATGTACACCAGCTCGGAACAGGGCCTCATCCACATAGATATTGCCGAGTCCCACTACTACCGATTGATCCAATAAGGCGGCTTTTACAATTCGCTCGGTTTTCTTCAGTTTCTGCTGGAGATAACCGACGGTGAATTCTTTATCAAAAGGCTCTGCCCCAAGTTGGATCAGGGGACGGTGGAGAAGTTCTTCTCCTTTTTTAAACAGATGCATCGTGCCGAATTTACGGACGTCCCGGTATCTCAACTCCGTACCATCTGTAAAATGAAAAATGACGTGTGTATGCTTTTCCACTGGATCATCTTCATTGTAAAGCCCGTACTTTCCTTCCATCCTTAAATGGGACACCAGGGACAGTTCATTCATATAGAAGACCAGGAATTTCCCTCTCCGTTTCATTTCTAGAATCTCCTGGCCGCGGAGAGCATGAATGAACTCACCTGTGTCCTCTGGATGTTTAATCATTTTTGGCCAGAAAACCGATACATCCTTAATTTTTTTTCCTATAACAAGAAGTTCGAGCGTTTTTCTGACCGTTTCCACTTCAGGAAGCTCTGGCATAGGGGTACCTCCTTATGGCTGCTTATTTTGCGTCGTACCAGGTCGGTCCGTAAGAATAATCTACCTTGAGCGGCACTTCCAGTTCCATCGCATTTTCCATTACTTCAGGTACGATTTTCTTCAATATTTCTATTTCATCTTCAGGTGCCTCAAAGATCAATTCATCGTGCACCTGCAGCAGTAAGCGAGATTGAAGGTTTTCCTCTTTCAGGCGCAAGGCCATATCGATCATCGCTTTCTTGATGATATCGGCGGCACTTCCCTGAATCGGGGTATTCATCGCTGTCCGTTCCGCAAAGCTGCGGAGGTTGAAATTCCTGCTCGTGATCTCAGGCAGATAGCGGCGGCGGTTCAGAAGCGTCTGGACGAAACCTTTCTGCTTCGCTTCCTGAACGATGTCATCCATATATTCTTTGACACCCGGGAAGCTTTCCAGGTACTTCTTGATGAACTCCCCTGCTTCCTTACGGGTAATATCAAGGCTCTGTGAAAGTCCGTAGTCACTGATACCATATACTATCCCGAAATTGACCGCTTTTGCATGCCGCCTCATATTCGAGGTGACTTCCTCCTTTGAAACCCCGAAAACATCCATTGCCGTTTTCGTATGGATATCCATATCATTGCGGAATGCTTCGATCAGTTTTTCGTCCCCGGCAATATGGGCAAGCACCCTGAGCTCGATTTGTGAATAATCAGCGGCAAACATCACCCAGCCCTTTTCGGATGGAATGAAGGCCTGACGGATCTTCCTGCCTTCCTCGAGCCTGATCGGGATATTTTGCAGGTTCGGATCGATTGAACTCAATCTCCCGGTCTGCGTCAGTGCCTGATTGAACCGCGTATGGATTTTGCCTGAATCTTCATGGATCACTTTCAGCAGACCTTCCAGATAAGTGGACTGCAGCTTTCCTAGTTGACGGTAGTGAAGGATATAGTCAATGATGTCATGCTTCGATTGAAGCTTTTCCAATACATCCGCCGAAGTTGAATAGCCCGTCTTTGTCTTCTTGACGACCGGCAGTCCCAGCTTTTCAAAAAGAATGACACCCAGCTGTTTCGGGGAATTGATATTGAAGTTCTCCCCTGCAAGCTCGTGGATTTTCTTCTCAAGCTCTTCAATCCTGGTACCAAGTTCTTCTTTCATATGGAGTAAGCGTTGTTTGTCCACTTTGACCCCTGTATACTCCATTTCAGCAAGAATCAATGCCAACGGAAGCTCCAGCTCATTGATCAATTCCAATTGTTCGTTTTCCTCGAGCTCCTTCGTACAGACTGACTCTAGTTCAAAGAGGGCAGCTGCCTTTCTGGCCAGGTGCTCTGAAAGGATCTCCTCAGCCGGCACTTTCTGTTTCGCTCCCTTACCGTAGACTGCTTCATCGCTGTCCACTGCTGGAAGGCCGTGTGTTTTTGCAATCGAGGCAAAATCGTCGCCTGAAGAAGATGGATTTAAAATATAGGACGTCAAGGATAAATCGAATTCAATCCCCTTGATATCGATGCCGTGCCTTTTCAGTGAAACGACTGTCTGTTTCGAATCGTACACATATTTTCTATTCTCATCACTTTCCGCCCACTTTTTGAAGTCTTCCGATTTCAGTGCATCCAGTGAAAAATAGAACGTCCCTTTCTCATTGTGCATGCTCACTCCGATGATGGAACCGAGATGGTAGTTGTCTTCCAGCATCTCGATATATAATGAACTTTCTTTCGCAAGATGTTTTCCTTCGATTTCTTTTAGGATTTCATATGAGATTTCTTCTAATTCCTGTACTTCTTCTTCGGGTGTTTCCCCCATTTTTTCAAGAAGGGAATTGAAGCCGAGATCCTTGAACACTTCCTTTAGCTTGCCTGCGTCCATTCCATCATAGTCAAGTTCGTCCACTTTGACTTCAATCGGCGCTTCACGGAGGATCGTGGCCAGTTCCTTACTCATGACTGCCGATTCTTTATGTTCCTCGAGTTTCTCTTTCAACTTTTTCCCGCTTACGGAGTCGATGGATTCAAGCAGCTTTTCTACGGAACCAAACTCCTTCAGCAGCTTGATCGCAGTTTTTTCACCGACGCCCGGCACACCCGGGATATTATCGGAGCTGTCTCCCATCAGTCCTTTCATATCAATGATCTGATCCGGGGATATTTCCCACTTTTCCTTGATATGGTCAGGCGTATAGATTTCAAGATCGGTGATCCCTTTTCTCGTGATGCATACGGTGGTTTTATCCGTGCTAAGCTGAGTCAGGTCCTTGTCACCCGAAAAAATCTTGACTTCATATCCGTCCGCTTCCGCCTGCAGGGAGAGGGTACCGATAATATCGTCCGCTTCATAGTTTTCCTTTTCATACCGTTTTATGCCATAAGCATCCAGGAGCTCCCTGATATAAGGGAACTGTTCTGACAGCTCAGGAGGCGTCTTCTGTCTCCCCCCCTTATATTCCTTGAACGTCTTATGTCTGAAAGTCGTCTTTCCTGCATCGAAAGCGACCATGATATGGGAAGGCTTTTCATCTTCGAGGATCTTTTGCAGCATGGTTGTGAACCCGTATACTGCATTTGTATGTACACCTTTATCATTGTTCAACAGCGGCAGGGCAAAAAATGCGCGGTATGCAATACTGTTCCCGTCAATCAATACTAATTTCTTCGCCATGGGTGGACCTCCTTAAAAGGTAGAATACTTTTATGATTGCCGGCATGAGATTGCCGGGATTTTTTCTATATATCCTCTTTTATTCTATCATGCCGCAGTCAGAAAGGAAAAATAAGCCCCTCCGGGAAGATGGGTCCTAATCCGGAAGGGCTTATCCATTATTCTGTATAGCCCATCAGCAATCGGGCATACGGTGAATCAGAAGGAAGGATGATGACTGTTTTATCATCCACTGTCTTCTTATATGTTTCCAGGGTTTTAAATAAGTCATAGAAACTTGGGTCTTTTGAGAATGAATTATTGTAGATTTTTGCCGCTTCCGATTCACCCTCGGCACGGATGACATTGGCATCTGCGCTTGCCTTTGCAAGGAGCTCTTTAACTTCCCTGTCTGTATCGGCTGTAATCCTCTGCTTCTCTGCATCACCCATCGACAGATATTCCTGTGCCTTTGATTCACGTTCTGAAATCATGCGGGTATAAACAGAGTTTTCATTTGCCTCCGGCAGATCAGTCCGTTTCATGCGCACGTCTTTTACGACGATTCCATATTCATCTTTGGACAGAAGTTCATTCACTTTTTTTGTGATTTGATCATTCAGGCTTCCGCGCGAGGACTTTTCATCATTAATGATTTGATCATAATTCAATCGGCCGAGTTCGGCGCGGACCACCGAATAAATGAACTCCTCCATTTTCGTCTCGGCATTCACTACCGTCCTCGCATTTTTGATCATCTTCAGTGGATCTTCAATGCTCCACACCGCAAAATTATCAATCAACATCCGCTTTTTATCCTTAGTGTTGATTTCTGCTTCGGTTACATCATACGTCATCTGATGTTTCGGCAGCGTGGTGACGGATTGAATGAACGGAATCTTCGCTTTCAGACCCGGTTCCTTGTCAATTTTCACCACTTCCCCGAATTGCCTCACCACTTTGTATTCGCCTTCTTTCACAATATAAAGGCTTGTAAATAGAAGCAGGAGCGCTGCAAGAAGGAGGATAATGAAGATGCCCAGTTTTCTGTATCTTTTCCATTCAACCGGTTCCTTCTGTTTCGATTTCAAGTTAAAGACATTCTGCTCAGTCATTATTCCTCACTCCCTTCCTGTTTCTCAGGCGGTGTCTGATTTTCAAGCTGTCTGATCGGGAAGTATTTAAGGGTCTCCCCATTATCCTTCATAATATAAATTTCAGCTTCAGGCAGGACATTCTCGAGGGTTTCGAGAACGAGCCGCTTCCGGGTGATTTCCGGATTGCCCTTGTATTCCGTATATAACTTATCAAAGACTGCTACATCCCCTCGGGCCTGCTCGACACGGGCAATCTTGTCACCTTTTGCCCTGTAGATGATGGCATCTTTTTCACCCTTGGCTTCATTCGTCCTCTGATTGCGGTACTTCTTCGCTTCGTTGATTTTCGTATTCATCGTCTCGCGTGCGTCAGTGACTGCAGTAAAGGAGCTGCGCACTTCGTCGTTCGGCAGTTCAACATCCTGCAGTTTAACTGCCAGAATGGAGATTCCGATATCATACTCATCGATCAGACTCGTTAATAAATCCCTGACATTGGCTTCGATTTCTGCTTTCCCTGAGGTCAAGGCGTCGTCGATGAGTGAACTTCCAATAATGCTCCTCAAGGAAGCTGAAGTCGCGTCATACAAAATTTCCTTCGGATCATCTGAATTGAATAAGTAACTTTCGGGATCGGTGATTTTCCATTGTACCACCAGGTCTGCAAGGACGATATATTCATCCCCCGTTATCATTTTCGTTTCTTTCGGAAAATCCTTTATTTTACCTTCACTTTCTTCATAACCGAATTGAAGACTGAATGTTTCTTTGGACAGTACTTCTACCGATTGCATAGGCCAAGGCATTTTAAAATGAAGTCCAGGCTCCACGACAGGCTCACCCGCTTCCCCGAATGTCAAAACGAGCGCCTGTTCGGATTCATCAACCGTGTACCAGGATGTAATTAATACAAGAATTAATATCAGAGCGGCAATCACCATACCGGTAATCGTATAAATGCGTTTCAGGCTCAAAAACTTCCTCCCCTTTCCTAGTTGCAGTTATCTCTATCATATTAGTCGACTACTAATCTATACGGATAAAAGGCAAAAAGGTTTCAATAATATTACAAAAGGGGAAGGAAAGATAAACATGCGAAAAGGCGAGAACGGGGTTGGTTCTCGCCTTTTCTTCACTCCTTGGATGAAGGGGTTTCATCTATTATAGTATCAGCACTTTATTAATTTCTGTTTAACCCATTGTAAATGAATTGTAAAAAATCAGTAAGAGAATGGATCAGTTTCTACTTTTTTCTCTGAATGAAGGGTCGGGAAACTGTTTATGAATCGTCAATTTAAATGTTGTGCCTTCATTCAACCGGCTCTCCACTTCAATCTTCCCTTCATGCGCTTCGATAATATGTTTGACGATGGCGAGCCCGAGACCTGTACCGCCCGAGTTCCTGCTCCTCGCTTTGTCAACGCGGTAGAAACGTTCAAAGATCCTCGGAAGCTCCTCCTCACTGATCCCGATTCCGTTATCACTGATCGAAACATGGATGTTCTCCCTATCTTCCGTAATGGAAATGATGACGTCCCCGCCTTTAGGAGTATAAACAATCGCATTGGAAATCAAATTGATGAAAACCTGCTTCATCCGGTAGGAATCGACTTCTGCTGTTCCAGGTGAATCGAATCTGCTGTGTATGGTGATGTCTTTCTTTTCGGCCCGATCTTTCAAAATGGGCAGGACTTCCCCCACCAGCCCTGAAATCTCTTGTTTATCCAGGGAAAGCTCAAAACCATGCTTTTCGATTTTCGACAGCTCAAGTAAATCCTGGATAAGTGTCTGCAGGCGGTCACTTTCAGTCAGGATGATCTCAAGGAAAGACTTCAGCGCTTCTTTATCATTCATGGCACCATCCAACAACGTTTCAGAAAACCCCTTGATCGATGTGATCGGCGTCTTCAGCTCATGGGACACATTGGCCACAAAGTCTTTTCTCATCTGCTCCAGGTTCTTTAATTCCGTAATATCATGAAAAACGACGACAATCCCTTTCCATTCATCATTCTGACCAATGATCGGTGCACCGTACACTTCATAATGCCTTCGTTCAATTTTATGAGGGAGGAGGATCTGCCTCCTTACCCGGTCCTCCGTCATGAAGATTTCCTCCACCAGCTTATTCACTTGCTGGTGGTGAATTACTTCATGATATCGCACCTTCCTCAACTGGCTTTCATTCAGATTAAAAAACTCCCTGAATGTCCGGTTCGTCAAGACCACATAGCCGCGGTGATCAATGAGAAGCATCGCACTTCCCATGTTTTCCACAAGGGTGGTTAGACGGTCCTGCTGCATTTCCTGGGAAGTGATCATTTCCTGCAGATTCCTCGCCAGGATGTTGATCGAGGAACTCAGCATGCTGGTCTCATCCATATGATCTTCATACGTCCTTGCCCTGAAGTTACCTTTTGCAAGTTCCATCGCCACTTTGGTGGCAGATTCGACCGGTTTCGTATAGCGGACCGTGATCCTTGATCCAAGGATGATGATGAGAATCAATGCGAGACCCAGGGACACGGCAAGGACAAGCCAGATCTGGCCCGTACCTTTTTCCAGCGCATCTACTTCGGTACTCATTATCAGGAGGCCTTCCATACTGCCATCCGCTTTTCTGAGCGGATACCAATAATAACGGTATTCCTTGCCTGAATACACAAGTTTTTTATGCTTGGTTTTGACATCCCAGTTTTCACCGATTTTCTTGATCATCTGCTTTTGCTGATCTTTGAGCCTTGGATCAGCTGACTCCGTATCATGAATGACTTTTCCCGAGTCATCAAGGATCGAGATCCGGACATCCAATATATCGCTTAATTCCTCAATCATGGAAGGATTGATTTCCCCCAGCCTTCTGTTCTCTTCGATTGAATTGGCCAATAACCTGGATTCCTTCTGGATCCTGGAGTTAAAGGTGTCCATGTAAAAGTTTTCAAATATCTGGCCCAATACCAAACCGAGGCCGACCAATACAAAGATGATTAATGTTATCAGGGCAAAAAGGAGCTTCGTCCTGAATTTCGTCATTGATTTCTAGGCTCCTCCATCTTATAGCCAAGCCCGCGGATGGTTTTAATATACACGGGTTTCTTCGTATCAGGCTCAATCTTTTCACGGAGATGGCTGATATGTACATCGACAATCCTGGTATCACCCGCGAAATCATAATTCCATACAGCACTGAGAAGATGGTCCCTTGTCAATACTCTCCCTTTGTTGTTTGCCAAGTGGAGAAGTAGTTCAAATTCTTTAGGCGTCAATTCCAATAATTGACCTTGGAAATACGCTTCATATTGCTCGGGATACACTTTCAATTCTCCAACTTCTTTATAATCAGCAGGTTCTTCAGGTTCGACCGCACCCTTGATCGCCTGGCTCCGGCGCAGGATAGCTTTTACCCTTGCCACTACTTCTCTAGGGCTGAAAGGTTTTGTCATATAATCGTCTGCTCCAAGCTCGAGTCCAAGGACTTTATCGAATTCATCATCCTTGGCCGTCAGCATAAGGATAGGAATATTCATTTTTTTCTGCCTCAATTCCTTGCATACTTCGATCCCGTCCATCTTTGGAAGCATTAAGTCAAGGATCATTAAGTCAGGCAGCTTTTCAACCGCCATGTTCATTCCTTCTTCACCATCATGTGCCGTAATGACCGAATAACCCGCTTGCTCAAGGTTATACTTCAACAAAGTCGCGATCGATTGCTCATCTTCTACCACCAGGATTGTTTTGTTCATTTTTGTGCCTCCAACTATCAGAAATTAACCCCATCATCCAACGATATTATGTAATTGTAGTTTCATTATAATACAATTCGATGGCATGGCCATACCCTAAAGATAGTATTAGTATGTGCAAATTAAAAAAGCTATACAATCCAATCAGGATTCTATAGCTTTTCGTATCGCTTATCATGTTAAAAGTTTTCAAGTGCATGGCTGTTCATTTTTTCAAGCCTGTGCGGCGGGCAGACTTTTATTGTTCCATTTATCACTTTTTCGTCATCTTCATTCACCGCTGTGACGGTGATGGTGACAGTATGGGAAGACGGCTCCACTTCCGTGACCTCAAATAGGAACTGGATTGTTGCATAATGGTATACCGGCTTTGGAAAATCGATATTCTGTTCAATGATGTGCGAACCGGGTCCCGGCAGATACTTTGACACGGCAGACGTGATGATCCCTGTCAGCATGATGGATGGGACAATCGGCTTTTTAAAAGGGGTCTGGGACGCATAATCGTGCTGGATGTACAGTGGGTTGGCGTCATTCGTCAAGCCGAGATACAGAAGCAGGTCATTGTCTTCTATTTTTTCGGTTAATGTCAATTTTTCCCCAACTGTCATTTCGTCTATTTTTCTTCCCAGTTTTCTTTTCTTGCCCAGTAACATAAGAAGCACCTCCGTATGTAAACGCATACATTTTAAAATAATAGAAATAATCGTTATTATCTGTATATTACTATAATATCATTTATAGACTTTCCAATCAAAGGGATTTTACACATAATTATTCCCCTTCTAATACCGCTGTTGATTTCCGTGCATGACTCCGCTTTCCGCGGGTAGCCCGTGAGCCTCCTGAACGAAACTTTCAAGAAACAGATTTTGGTTATGTTTTTAGGCAACCTTAATTAGAGAAGCTCTTTTTCACTTCTCAACTTATTTGATTCCATTCATCACCGCTATTGATTTCCGTGCAAAACTCCGCTTTCCGCGGGCGGTTGGTGAGCCTCCTCGGCTTCGCCTGCGGGGTCTCACCTAACACGCTTTTCCCGCAGGAGTCTACGTTTTGCACTCCAATCAATCGCTGGAAACGGCATTGAATATGGATAAGTTTACACATTTCCTTCCTGAATAAATGGATTGAAACTTATTATAGTTCTTTTTGATCCTCCTTTTTGTTTGATGGAATAGAAGGTAAGAACACCGCACGAAGGCAAAAATCTCTACTGCGGTTAGCACTCTGGTATTCGTGGGTTTTCACAGTTTATCTTTCCGTATAAAGGTCTAGTCCACTAACTCGGAACGTGAGTTAATCTATTTAGATATATCACACAGGAGGCACGTGGATTTTCCTTTCCGGTTTTACTCTTTTCCTTCGAGCCCTATTCTCAGGCTTCTATCAAATTTCGATTTTCATTTCCAATATGATTTCAAAACAAATCATCAATCATTAGGCGTTTGGAGAACTTTCAACTTCCTGCATAATGGCCCAAATAAAACCGGCTAACTCTCTCGCTACCGCCGTAATTGAACAGCCTCTCATAAAAAGAAAATTAAAAAGCCAGCTCCATATCCTCAATGGAACTGGCCATAATAATTATCTATGCCAATGATGACATGACGTTTTTTACGGAGTCGGCTGATTTGGCGAGGGCTGATTGTTCTTCTTCTGTGAGCTCTAGTTCGATTATTTTTTCGAGGCCGTTTCCTCCGAGGATGGTCGGCACTCCGAGGTAGATGCCTTCGAATCCGTATTCGCCTTCAAGGTACGCGATTGCCGGGATGACTCGTCGCTGGTCTTTCAGGATCGCTTCGACCATTTGAACGAGGGATGCGGCCGGGGCATAGTATGCAGACCCATTGCCCAGCAGGCCGACGATTTCGCCTCCGCCTTTACGTGTGCGTTCCACAATGGCCTCGAGGCGGTCTTTTGGAATCAAGGCCTCTAACGGGATTCCTCCTGCATAGGAATAACGGATCAACGGAACCATATCATCTCCATGTCCGCCAAGAACAAATCCAGTCACATCTTTCACGGACAGATTCAATTCCTGTGCGACGAATGTACGGAAACGGGCTGTGTCAAGGACACCGGACTGACCGATTACCCGTTCTTTCGGGAATCCTGATTCTTTGAAGACCGTATAAGTCATGGCATCGACCGGATTAGTCAATACGATGATATAGCAGTTTGGAGAATATTTGACAATTTGCTCTGTAACAGATTTCATGACTTTCTGGTTTGTCTGAACAAGGTCGTCACGGCTCATCCCGGGCTTGCGGGCAATTCCTGCAGTGATGACAACCACATCGGAGTCCTTTGTGTCTTCATAGTTTGATGTACCGATGATGTTTGCATCAAAGCCTTGAACCGGACTTGCTTCAAGCATATCGAGGGCTTTCCCTTTTGTAGGGTCTTCCATCTGGGGAATATCAACAAGTACCACATCTCCAAGCTCTTTTTGCGCCAGCATAAGTGCAGTCGTCGCACCTGTAAAACCTCCGCCGATCACTGAAACTTTTCTGCGTTTAATTGTCATAATGATTCCTCCTGTTCATCCTATGTATTTTATATAAGACAGAAGCATCCCTATGAAAGGAATGCTTCTGTTGTTTATATTATTCCATGTTTTCGATCAATGCAGTACCGAATTCAGAACATTTCACTTCAGTCGCACCATCCATCAGACGGGCAAAGTCATAAGTCACAACTTTAGAAGCGATTGTTTTTTCCATTGATTTAGTAATTAGATTAGCTGCTTCTGTCCATCCAAGGTGCTCAAGCATAAGCACTCCTGAAAGGATGACTGAAGAAGGGTTAACCTTATCCATTCCTGCATATTTAGGAGCAGTACCGTGAGTCGCTTCGAAAATGGCATGGCCGGACTCATAGTTGATGTTCGCTCCAGGCGCGATACCGATTCCGCCTACTTGTGCAGCAAGTGCATCAGAAATATAGTCTCCGTTCAGGTTCATTGTAGCAACGACATCGAACTCAGCCGGACGTGTAAGGATTTGTTGTAAGAAGATATCAGCGATTGAATCTTTGACGATGATCTTGCCTGCAGCCTCTGCTTCAGACTGTGCTTTGTTAGCTGCGTCAACGCCTTCAGCGTCTTTGATTTTATCGTATTGAGCCCAAGTGAATACTTTATCGCCGAATTCTTTCTCAGCAAGCTCGTACCCCCAATTTTTGAATGCACCTTCTGTGAACTTCATGATGTTCCCTTTGTGTACAAGCGTAACTGATTTACGGCCTTCAGTGATGGCATAATTAATGGCAGCACGGACAAGGCGGGATGTACCTTCTTCAGATACAGGCTTGATACCGATTCCGGATGTTTCAGGGAAACGGATTTTGTTTACGCCCATTTCGTCTTGAAGGAAGCTGATGAGTTTCTTCACTTCATCAGAACCACTCGCATATTCAATACCCGCATAGATATCTTCTGTATTTTCACGGAAGATGACCATATCTGTATCTTCAGGACGCTTTACAGGAGAAGGTACACCTTCGAAGTAGCGCACAGGACGCAGGCATGTGAAAAGGTCAAGCTCTTGACGAAGGGCAACGTTCAATGAACGGATTCCTCCTCCTACAGGAGTCGTAAGTGGTCCTTTGATGGCAATGAAATACTCACGGATTGCTTCAAGCGTATCATTTGGAAGCCATTCACCTGTTTTGTTGAATGCTTTTTCGCCGGCATAAACTTCTTTCCACTCGATTTTACGTTCGCCTTTGTAAGCTTTTTCTACTGACGCATCAAGTACGCGCTGAGCTGCAGCCCAGATATCAGGACCAGTACCGTCACCTTCGATAAACGGAACGATTGGATTATTCGGCACATTAAGCTGGCCGTTTTGGTTTGTAATTTTTTCACCTTGTGTCATTATGTAACCTCCATATTCATTCATTATCAAAGGGGATGACCGATAAGTGCCGCATGGCAGTCATCGTCATTCCCCTCCTTATTCATTACACCAATATTTTTACTATTTGTAAATATCGATGATTAACCTCTTTCATCAACGGGAACATATTCCTGTTTGCCAGGCCCGATATAATCGGCACGAGGACGGATTAAACGGTTGTTGGAATATTGCTCCAGGATATGAGCGAGCCAGCCGGATACACGGCTGACAGCAAAGATCGGTGTAAACAGGTCATGATCGATGCCGAGGCTGTGATAGACAGATGCTGAATAGAAATCAACATTTGGCGGAAGCCCTTTATTTGCTGTGAAGACTTCTTCGATCTTCGCAGACATTTCATAATATTTGCTTTCTCCTCTAAGCTCAGTCAGCTTTTTGGACATTTCTTTAAGATGCTTGGCGCGCGGGTCTCCCTGACGGTAAACACGGTGGCCGAAGCCCATGATCTTCTCTTTTTTCTCAAGCTTGTCCAGAATGTACGCTTCCGCATTCTCGACAGACCCCACTTCGGTAAGCATCTTCATAACCTGCTCGTTGGCTCCGCCGTGCAGCGGTCCTTTAAGTGCCCCGATTGCGGCAGTAACACCTGAGTACACGTCGGAAAGTGTGGCTACACATACACGTGCAGTGAATGTGGAAGCGTTTAACTCATGGTCCGCATGAAGGACGAGTGCCTTATTGAACGCTTCGATCTCGATCGGTTCAGGTTCTTTGCCTGTCAGCATGTACAGGAAGTTGGCAGCGAAACCAAGATCCTTACGTGGTGCAATCGGCTCCTGGCCGTTACGGATCCTTGCGAAGCTTGTTACAATCGTCGGGATCTTCGCTTGAAGGCGAACAGCTTTCATATAGTTCGCTTCTTCTTCCATCACGTCCGCCTGATCATCATATAAACCAAGCAAAGACACGGCTGAACGCAAAGCGGCCATAGGATGTACTTCCTTGATATTGTACATCTTGAAGTGATCAAGCACTTCCTGTGGAAGGGCCATATTGTCCGCGAGCTGATCTGTCAGCTCCTGCAGCTCCGATTTAGTTGGCAGCTTCAGATGCCACAGCAAATAGATTACCTCTTCGAAAGTGGCATTGTTGGTTAAGTCATCAATGTTATAGCCGACATATGTAAGAGTGTCGTCAATGATTGAACTGATGGATGAAGTAGTGGCTACAACACCTTCTAGTCCGCGAGTCGCTGTCATAATAATCTCTCCTTCTGAATGTATTTCCCTTTTACCCATTTTCATATGAGCATAAAACCCTGCACGAAAATTTGTAGCGGGCTTGTTTAAAATAAGTAAGTAAAATTACCTGTTGAGGGCATTTAAATCATTACATTTCCAATGTTGAGCGATTGCTCAATCCCTGCACAAAAAATGATTCCCTGTACGATAAAGACCAGCAGGGAAAACAGCGCTTGGGATGCGCTTACATTTTCTATTATAAACAATTATCTGACATTTGTGAACGAAAACGCTCGAATTTGTCTAAAATTATTTTACTAGAAAAATAAAACTTTCTGACTGTACCGGACTAAAACAATGAAAAAAGCTTTAAAAATCCTTTCTGTCTGCCGGTGTGAATAGTATGAAATTATTAAATTTAGAACTTTCTTTCATTTAATGACTCTTATAAAATAGGAAGTAATAGACAGGTCAGGGGGAACTCAGTTGAACTTGGAATATGTTTACAGAACCATCCGCTTTCTAATAGTGGTAAGCATCATCATCCTTTCTTTATTTGCTTTGTATTACATATGGAAACTTGCCTATCCGTTCGTCATTGCTGTCGGGATTGCCCTCTTGATCAATCCTTTCGTCAACTGGCTTGAATCCAAAGGCAGACTTCCGAGGGTGTGGGCGGTCGTCATATCCCTGTTTTTGATCATCGGGGCTTTTGCAGGTTTGATCACTTTGCTGATAGCAGAAATTGTATCAGGTGCAAACTACTTATCGGAAGTGCTGCCGGAACACGTACGCACACTGGTGACCTATGCAGAAAACTTCATTGTGGGCCAAGTGATGCCTTTTTACCACCAGATCGCCGGACTTTTCAAAAACCTTGATGCAGGACAGCAGAATACTATACTCGAAAACATTGAAACTGCCGGCAGTAAAATCGCCCAGTCGGCTGGGGATTTTCTTCAGAACTTCTTCCAGAGGCTGCCTCAGCTTATTTCCTGGATCCCGAATGCCGCATCTGTTCTCGTATTTTCGGCACTGGCAACCTTCTTCATCAGTAAAGACTGGTACAAACTGTCTGGCAAAGCCGAAAAATTCGTTCCCGGCAGGGCAATGGAGAGCGGAAGGACGGTATTCATCGATCTGAAAAAAGCTTTGTTCGGCTTCATCAGGGCCCAGTTCACACTGATTTCGATAACGGCTATCATCGTATTGGTCGGACTGCTCATTCTTCGTGTCGACTACGCCATAACCATCGCCCTCGTAAGCGGTCTGGTTGATATCCTTCCGTATCTCGGGACTGGCGCGGTGTTCGTGCCCTGGATCGCTTATGAATTCATTACAGGGGATGTAGGCCTTGGCATCGGTCTTTCCGTGTTATACGCAGTCGTCGTCGTTCAGCGGCAGATCATGGAACCGAAAGTGCTGTCCTCAAGCATCGGTCTTGATCCTCTTGCTACACTGATCGCTCTGTTCGTCGGTTTCAAACTGATTGGTTTCCTCGGATTGATCGTGGGTCCGGTCGTACTGGTGATTCTTTCAACATTAAGACGTGCAGGTGTTTTTGAAGATGCTTGGAAGTTTATTATGGGTGAAAAATAAAAGAAGCACCGTTTCGGTAAAAAACCGGAACGGTGCTTTTTTATTATCGATAAATGATCAGGTTGCCGTTATTGAACCATTTTTTAAAGAGTTTGTAAATGAGAGGCTTGAACAATTTCCTGGTCGGGGGCAGCAGCAATAGGAATCCGGTTGCATCCGTAATGAAGCCCGGCGTCAATAACAATACGCCGCCTACAAGGATGCAGAGACCGTCGATGATCACATCCCCGGGGAATTGGGCATACTGCATGTCTTCCCTTGCCCTCCTGATTGTTTCGAGGCCTTGTTTTTTTGCCAGATAAGCACCAGCGACCCCGGTTGCAATGATCATCAACACGGTGGGCAGCACGCCGATTGTCTGACCGGCAAGAATAAGGATCCCGATTTCCAAAGCGGGCACGATGATTAAAAACGGCAGGATATATCTCATGAGGAATTCCTCCATTTATTTACGACTTGTCCCTTTATTATAACATATAGAAACTTGGGTGGCAGTATTCCGGTTGATTGAGGATTCTGGCTTGTCGTCCACTTAAAGAGAGGTTTGCTTCAAGGTGGAGTTTAAGCCGGAGAGAGGGTGAATCTACTTGAGAAAATAAAGAATTTAGTCGTTTCCGAGCGAAATCAGCTTTTTTATCGGAAGATGGGCATGTGATAAGTGAGAACAGATAAAATCCACTCCGGGTTGGTGATTGAGTATGTGACGGTGAAGGGAATCAAAGTCCCTTCACCGCCAGGAAATAAAAAAACCGGAGCCCCTTAAAGGGACTCCAGCCTGTATTTTAATGATTATAATACACTAGCATGACCATTATAAATCACGCCGCGGGTTGCATCGACTGTTACTTCCTGCCCATCTCTGAACAGGGATGTGGCGTTATCCACACCGACCACTACAGGGATTCCGAGGTTGATCCCCACTACTGCTGCGTGGCTTGTCAAGCCGCCTTCCTCGACGATCAGTGCAGAGCACTTCTCCAGGGCAGGCATCATCTCTTTGTCAGTTCCGATGGTCACAAGGACTGAACCCTGTTCGACCTTTTCCACTGCTTCCTGGGCGTTTAAAGCGACGACTGCTTTACCGTAAGCAGATTTACGTCCGATTCCCTGTCCTTTGGCGAGGATATCCCCTACTACATGGATTTTCATCAGGTTGGTTGTGCCTGTTTCACCAATTGGAACACCTGCAGTGATGACAATCAGGTCGCCGTGTTTTGTCATGCCGGAATTCACGCTTTCTTCGACCGCCATATCAAGCATCTCATCTGTCGTGGATACTCTGCGTCCGACAGTAGGGTATACTCCCCATACCAGTGCCAATCTTCTTGAAACAGATTCAGAGCCCGTGACAGCTACGATCGGGGCTTTCGGGCGGTATTTAGAAATCATGCGTGCTGTATGACCGCTTTCTGTAGGTGCCACGATTGCGTTGACATCCAGGTTGATGGCCGTGTGCGCCACTGATTGTCCGATTGCATCGGTCATATTATGATCACTTTCTTTGCTGCGGGCTGAAAGGATCTCGTTGAAGTCCAGTGCGGTTTCCGCTTTAAAAGCAATATTGTGCATGGTTTGAACAGCTTCCACTGGATAAGTACCTGCAGCCGTTTCACCTGAAAGCATGATGGCATCCGTTCCGTCAAAGATCGCGTTTGCCACGTCACTTGCTTCCGCTCTCGTTGGTCTTGGGTTTCTCTGCATTGAATCAAGCATTTGAGTAGCCGTGATGACTGGCTTCCCTTGTGAGTTGCATTTCTTGATCAGCTGCTTTTGGACAAGCGGCACTTCTTCTGCCGGGATTTCCACTCCAAGATCACCACGTGCAACCATCAGGCCGTCGGATACTTCAAGGATTTCATCGATATTGTCTACACCCTCTTGGTTTTCAATCTTAGGGATGATTTGAATATGAGGTGCATGATGCTCCTCCAATAACTGACGGATTTCCAGTACATCAGACGCACGGCGTACGAATGAAGCAGCAATGAAATCAACATCCTGCTGGATACCGAAAATGATATCCTTCGCATCTTTATCCGTGATCCCAGGCAGGTTAACGGAAACGCCTGGTACGTTCACACCTTTTTTATTTTTCAGCATTCCGCTGTTTGAAACGACTGTATGGATTTCTCCATTTGCTTTATCGATTTCAGTTACTTCGAGTCCGATGAGTCCGTCATCCAAAAGGATTTTTGATCCTGTATCTACGTCGTCGATCAATCCTTCGTATGTAACGGAGAATTTCTCAGGCGTACCTAAAACCTCTTTCATGGACACAATCACGGATGCTCCCTGCTGAAGTTCAAATCCATCATTCTCCATATTATTCGTACGGATTTCAGGGCCTTTTGTATCTAACAGGATCCCGACAGTCTTACCTGCTTTTGCTGCTGCTTCACGGATGTTCTTGATACGCTGGCCATGCTCCTCATGATCCCCATGGGAGAAGTTTAGGCGGGCGACATTCATCCCGGCATCGATCAGTTGAGATAACTTTTCGATACTTTCACTGGCTGGGCCAATGGTACATACAATTTTTGCTTTTCTCATTATCTTTACCTCCTGAATGTTCAGCGATTATTATATTGACAGCTCTTTTGATAGGCGGTACATATCCAAGTCGATCTTGTGAGGCTTGGCTAGTGCTTCAATGATATCATAATCGACGAGTTCATTCTTTTCGATTCCAACTGCTCTTCCGCCTTTTCCAGCCATTAACAGTTCGACGGCACGCGCACCCAGACGGCTCGCCAGTACACGGTCTGAAGCTGTCGGGGTTCCCCCGCGCTGAATATGTCCAAGCACAGAAACCCTGGTATCCATTCCTGTTGCTTCAGTAAAACGGTTCGCAAATTCGTTTCCGGACATGACGCCTTCAGCAACGATGATGACACTGTGTTTCTTACCGCGTTCCTGACCCTTTGTCAATCGGCTGACGATATCATCCATGTCAAACTTTTCTTCTGGAATGATAACGGTCTCTGCTCCGCCTGCAAGTCCTGACCATAGGGCAATATCCCCTGCATTGCGGCCCATCACTTCAATGATGAATGTTCGTTCATGGGAAGTGGCCGTATCACGGATTTTATCAATCGCATCAATTACAGTGTTCAACGCTGTATCAAAACCGATCGTGAATTCCGTACCCGGGATGTCATTATCGATCGTACCCGGTACACCGACACATGGATAACCCCATTCTGTCAACGCTTTGGCTCCTTGATAAGAGCCGTCTCCGCCGATTACGACAAGGCCTTCGATGCCATGTTTTTCAAGCTGCTGAATCCCTTTTTGCTGGCCTTCTTTTGTTTTGAATTCCTCACAGCGGGCGGTGTAAAGCATCGTTCCGCCGCGGTGGATGATATCCCCCACTGAACCAAGTTCCAGCTTCTTGATGTTTCCATTGATCAATCCATTGTATCCCTGATAGATGCCATACACTTCAACGCCTTGAAAAATAGCTTTACGTACGACGGCACGTACAGCGGCATTCATGCCCGGAGAATCTCCGCCACTTGTCAGTACTCCTATTTTTTTCACTTTCATCACCTCATGAAGATATATTTATATGTAAAAATGTTTAAAGAAAATTTGTTAATGGTTTCACATATTTTCAGTGAATCGCATTTTATCCTCTCTATTCTACCCATTTATTATGGACTAATAGACCATTGATTATTTCTAAAATAACACGAAGAGTAAAGCTTCTCAACAAGTTCCCCCCGGTAAGACCAATAGACGAAATTATCTATTAACTGAAAGCGTTTCAATTGTTAAAAAATTCAAAAACACCTGCATCCTTCAAATAAAAGGACTGACAAAAGGCAGAATCCTATTTGTCAGTCCAGTGGTTACCTTATGATTTTACCCCAACAACATCATTTAAAACAGAAAAATCACCGATCGCTTTAAATTTCTCATAGCGATGCTGAATTAATTCTTCATGACTCATCGGGATGAGTTCTTTCAACGATTGTTTCAATACGTCCTTCATGAGGTGAGCCTGTTCTTCTATATCCTTGTGTGCCCCGCCCTTCACTTCGGTAATGATCTCATCGATGATTCCGAGCTCTTTAAGGTCGGGTGCCGTGATCTTCATGGATTCCGCAGCTCTCTTTGCCTGAGTGGAATCTTTCCATAGCAGGGCTGCAGCTCCTTCCGGAGAAATGACTGAGTACGTGGAGTTTTCAAGCATATGAATGTGATTTCCCACACCCAAGGCCAATGCTCCACCGCTTCCTCCTTCTCCGATAACGATGCATACAACTGGCACGGTCAGACCCGCCATTTCAACCAGATTCCTGGCAATGGCTTCACTCTGCCCCCGTTCTTCGGCTGCTTTACCTGGATAAGCGCCTTTTGTATCGATGAAACAAACAATCGGGCGATTGAACTTTTCAGCCTGCTTCATCAGCCTCAATGCTTTCCGGTAGCCTTCAGGGTGCGGCATACCGAAATTTCTGCGGATATTTTCTTTCGTGTCTTTCCCGCGCTGGTGGCCGATTACAGTTACCGGTACGCCGTCGAATTTGGCAAGCCCTGATACAATCGCATCGTCATCACCGTAAAGCCGGTCTCCATGCATTTCCATAAAATCTGTAAACAGGCAGCGAATATAATCCAGGGTCGTCGGGCGGTTGGGGTGACGTGCAACCTGGACCCTTTCCCACGGCTTCATGTTTTCATAGATATCATTTTCGAGCTTCTTCAACCGCGTTTCCAGTTTTTCAATTTCCTTTGATAAATCCACTTCCGAATTCTGAGTGAACTCTTTAAGCTCTGCAATCTTCTTTTTCAATTCAACTACAGGCTTTTCAAATTCCATCTCATTTACCATGGCAGATCACCGTCCCATTGATGTATATCTAGTACCAGTCCGATCTTCTCCTTCATTTCCATCCTCGAGATGACTTCATCAAGCTGGCCGTGCTTGAGAAGGAACTCTGCTGTCTGGAAATCTTCCGGAAGATCTTCCCGGATGGTTTGTTCAATGATCCTTCTTCCAGCAAATCCGATCAATGCACCTGGCTCTGCAAAATTATAATCACCTACAGAAGCAAAGCTTGCCGATACCCCTCCGGTTGTTGGATGGGTCATGACTGAAATGAAGAGACCTCCATTATCACTGAATCGTTTAAGGGCGACGCTTGTTTTGGCCATTTGCATAAGGGAAAGTACACCTTCCTGCATACGTGCCCCGCCTGATGCCGTAAAAATGATGAATGGCACTTTTCGTTTGTCGGCTTCTTCGACCGCTCTCGTAATCTTCTCACCGACCACGGATCCCATACTTCCCATCCGGAACCTGGAATCCATGACGGCAACGACGATATCGATGCCGTTTACTTTCCCTGTTCCCGTGAGCACCGCTTCATTCAGCCCTGTCTTTTTCCGGTCTTTTTCCACTTTATCAAGGTATTCAGGAAAACCGAGGGGATTCACCGAGACAAGGCCTGCATCGATTTCTTCGAATGTCCCTTCATCGATGAAGCTGTCCACCCTCTCCATCGAGCTCATGCCGTGATGGTATCCGCAATGAATGCATACTTTTAAATTTTTCTGCAATTCCTTCGTATACATGATTTTTTTACAATCGGGACATTTGGTCATGATTCCTTCAGGAACATCCTGTTTGGCTGCCTCGGAAGGAATCGTTGCATATTTTTTCTTTTTGGGTTTATTGGATTTATTGAAAAGATCCTTAAGCAAGGTGAAACCTCCTTAACTAATTACAATCGCCTTTTGTATTCGTATTCTTTAGATGATAGAAATATATAAGTTCAGTGAGCAAGATGAATGTGGAGACTGCCTGTCTATCAGTTTAACTGATAGCCTTATAAAAAGATGTTGGAATTTGTCAGCTCCCAGTCGCTGATTTCCGAAATCTGCCTGTAAGCAGTCTGCACCAATTCTTTATCCTGGTTTTCTAATCCTTGAAGCAGGTTCAAAAGCTTTTCTTTTATCTCAGGTGTTATCTTTTTTTCACCGATGATGAAAGTCTCGTAATCATTCAGGACGTTCCAGATTCGATGGGAAAGATAGTTGTTGCTCAGGAGAATGAGTTCCTCCACGATCTCCCTCCATGTAAGAGTCCCGTTGTCTTCTTTTACAAGGGTCTCGATTGCAGATATATCGAGCTTTTGGCAGAAGATTGTACGAAGGGCTTCTTTTTCAATCATCGTTTTTGTGCATTTGATATCTTCCTTGGCCTTTTGGTCCTGGAGGATGAACATCCCGAGCAGGTCGATCAGATGATGGTCCCTGAAATCACGGAGGAATGTCCCTTCTCCCCTTCTGGTTTCAATCAGCCCTAAAAGTTCCAAGGCTCTCAATGCTTCCCTCACGGAAGAACGGCCTACGTTCAATCTCTCTGAAAGTTCTCTTTCCGAGGGGATTTTATCCCCCTTCTTGAGGCCGTCATTTGATATCATTTCTCTGAGTTGGTGAACAATTCCAATATATACTTTCGATTGGGAATGGAGAGAGTTCACTTTCGTCATCATTCACCTTTCCCGATGACCGCTAATTCTTCTGTCTTTTTACGGATTTCTTCGGGATCGACCTTTAATCGGGCAACTCCCGTTTCCATTGCCGTCTTTGCCACTGCGGCTGCGACAGCAGGTGCCACGCGCTTGTCAAATGGACGCGGGATGACGTAATCCGCATTCAATTCGTCTTCACTGATCAAATCAGCAATCGCTTCTACCGCGGCTTGTTTCATTTTTTCGTTGATATGTGTAGCACGTACATCCAAAGCTCCGCGGAAAATCCCAGGGAAGGCGAGTACATTGTTCACCTGGTTTGGAAAATCTGAACGGCCTGTACCAATCACTTTAGCACCCGCAGATTTAGCCAGTTCAGGCATGATTTCAGGTACCGGATTCGCCATCGCAAAGATGATCGGATCCTCTTTCATCGATGAGACCATTTCTTCGGTCAATGCACCGGCGACAGAGACACCGATGAAGACGTCGGCATCTTTTAATACGTCCCCAAGGCCGCCTTCAAGACGTTCACGATTCGTGAATTTTGCCACTTCATCTTTGATTGCATTCATTCCTTGTGAGCGGCCCTCAAAGATCGCCCCTTTAGAATCACACATAATGATATCCCTTACACCGTAGCGGTAAAGCAGTTTGATGATGGCAATACCCGCTGCCCCTGCACCATTGGCCACGACTTTGATTTCAGACATTTTCTTGCCGACGATTTTCAGCGCGTTTACAAGCCCGGCTACCGTTACGATGGCAGTGCCGTGCTGATCGTCATGGAAAATCGGGATGTTCGTTTCTTTTTTAAGGCGTTCTTCTATTTCAAAGCAGTTCGGAGCAGCGATATCTTCCAAGTTCACTCCGCCGAATGTCGGTTCAAGCAGCTTGACCGTTTCAACGATCTTGTCCACATCCGTTGTATTCAAACAGATAGGAAATGCGTCGACGCCTGCGAAACTCTTAAATAGAACAGCTTTTCCTTCCATTACAGGAAGTGAAGCTTCAGGACCGATGTTCCCAAGCCCAAGCACAGCCGTCCCGTCTGACACGACTGCGACCATATTCCCCTTCATCGTATAATCATAGACCGTTTCCGGCTTGTCATATATCACCTTGCATGGTTCTGCCACTCCTGGTGAGTAGGCAAGACTTAAGTCTTCTGCATTTCTTACCTCAACTTTGGATTTCGATTCCAGTTTCCCCTTGTTCACTCGATGCATATGCAATGCTTCTTCGCGTAATGACAAAATCATTCACTCCTTCTCAAGTTCCGTGTTTTCATATGTTTAATCAATTCATCAATGGTTATGTCATTCTGCCTCATATTAAACCCCAGTGGTCAGACCACTTTTTTCTATTAAACAATAATATAAATTCCGGTTTAAGTAAAGTATGTTATGTCAAAACGACATTAGGTTTTCCTAAAACTGCTTCTAATTTACTAATCGCATCCCGGGACGCATCTATTCTATAAGAATCAGATAGTTTTATACTTTTCTTGTCTTTTTCAATATAGACAATCACCGATTGATGCCCCTTGTAACGAGCGATGAGGCGCTGTATTTCCTTCATGCAGGCATCTTGATCAACGGCAGCAGGAATTCTCAAGAATAGTTTCTTCTCCCGTGTTTCAGAACGTTCCTTTATCTCTTCGATGGTTTGCACTCTGTTGATGATAAGCTGCAGCTTATTGTTGCGTTCCTCTATTTTTCCATCAAAACATAACACATTCCCTTCTTTCAGGAGTGTCATAATTTGGCGGTAGACCGCAGGAAATACGACTGCTTCCATATCTCCTGTTTCATCACTGATTTCAAGGAACGCCATGACCTCGCCCTTTTTCGTGCGGATTGACCTGATCGAGCTGATAAAGCCGCCTATTGACGCTTTCGCACCCTGCCGGACATCTACAATCAATGCGGCTCCCATATCATCCAGAAGCAGACGGTACGAAGTCACAGGATGATCTGAAAGATAAAGTCCCAGGACTTGTTTTTCGAAATTCAATTTCGTTTCTGCGTTCATTTCCTCTACTTCAACATATTTCGGTTTAAGCAGGAATGCTTCTTCTTCTTTAAATAGATCATGATCATCCTCCGGGTTGACGAGCTCTGCATGCTGAATCGCAACATCAAGGCTTGCGAGGAGGGTGGCCCGGTCTATATTGAATTCATCAAAGGCACCTGCCAACACAAGGTTCTCCAATATCTTCCTGTTGATGATTTTCGAGGAAACCCTCATGCAGAAATCGAACAAATCATCAAATGGCTTGTCTTTTCTTACAGAGATGATTTCTTTCAGTACCTGTGCCCCGATCCCTTTGATTGCGCCGAGACTGTACCTGATCGCCTCTTTCCTCTCCACAGAGAAAACAAATTGGCTGCTGTTGACGGACGGTGGCAGAATATCGATGCCGTATTGTTTCGCTTCTCTTACATACTGAGCGATTTTCGTTTCATTGCCGACGACGGAGGTAAGGAGGGCAGATAAAAAGTAAGCAGGATAATGGGCTTTCAAGTATGCCAGCTGATAGGCAATCATACTATAGGCAACCGCATGGGAACGGTTGAATCCATAATTTGCAAATCGGACGATAAGGTCATAAATGCGATGTGCCTCTTCTGTTGAATAGCCTTTTTGAATGGAACCTTTCACGAAATGCTCCCTTTCCTGATCGAGAACGTCTTTTTTCTTTTTCGAGACGGCTCTTCTTAACAGGTCGGCTTCGCCTAGTGAAAAGCCGGCCATTTTTGAAGCGATTTGCATGATCTGCTCCTGATAAACGATGACGCCGTAAGTCATTTCAAGGATCGGCTTCAAGTCCGGATGGGGATATTCCACCGTTTCCTTACCATGCTTCCGATTGATATACGTCGGGATGTTTTCCATCGGGCCCGGCCTGAACAGGGCGTTGACCGCGACGATATCCTCGAAGGAAGTGGGCTTCAGCCTTGTCAAAACATTGCGCATACCGTCCGACTCAAGCTGAAAGATTCCGTTGGTGTGCCCTTCACTGAGGAGTTTGAAGGTTTTACTGTCATTTGAAGGGATGCGTTCCAAAGTAAAGCGTTTATCCCTTCCCTTCTTTATATTCTTTATGATCCTCTCGAGGATGCTAAGATTCCTGAGGCCGAGGAAATCCATTTTCAATAAGCCGATTTCTTCAAGGATATCCATTGAATACTGGGTCAGATGGATGCCGGATGCACTCCCTTGAATCGGGATCCACTGCACCAAAGGGTCTTCGCTGATCACAACGCCTGCAGCATGTGTAGATGTGTGCCTCGGCAGGCCTTCAAGCTTCAGTGCCGTTTCGAATAACCGTTTATATAATTCCTGGTTTTCGATAAGATCACGGAGCTCTTTGTATTTCTCATAAGCATCCTTCAGCGTTATGCCGGGCTGATTCGGTATCAGCTTCGAAAGCTGCTCCTGCTCTTTCATATTCAACCCGAATACCCTGCCTGTATCCCTCAGGGCTGCCTTTGCTGCAAATGTACCGAATGTAATGATCTGGGCGACATGGAGGGATCCGTATTTTGCTTCTACGTACTCGATCACTTCATCCCTTCGGTGGTCCGGAAAATCAATATCGATGTCGGGCATCGATACCCGTTCAGGATTAAGGAAACGTTCGAATAATAAATGATGCTTGATCGGATCGACATCGGTGATGCTGAGTGCATAAGAAACGAGCGATCCCGCTGCAGACCCCCTGCCAGGACCGGTGAGGATGTCCCTTTCCCTTGCAAATTTCATTAAGTCCCAGACGATGAGGAAATAATCACTGAAGCCCATCCGCCCGATGACATCGAGTTCATAATCGAGCCTTTCCAGATACTCGGCCGTAACCTCTTCAAGCTTTTCACTCAGTCCGATTTCACAAAGCCTGGTGAGTTCGTGCCGGGCTGTCACACCTTCGGGGAGCGGGTATTTTGGGAGGAGCTGCTGATGGAACGGTATTTCGACGGTGCATTCTTCTGCAATCCTCAACGTGTTTTGGAGCTCTTCTACTTCATCCGGAAAAAGTTCTGTCATTTGCTCTTTTGTCTTGAAGTAGTATTCCTCCGTCTCAAGGACAGTCCGTTCATCTTCCGACAGCTTGACACCATCGCGTATTGCATTCATGCATTCATGTGCAAAATGATCTTCCTTGTCCAAATACCGGACATCGTTTGCGGCCACCATATTCACACCGTTTTCACGCGCTATATTTTTCAGCAGGGGATGGAGCGTTTCTTCTGCCTTCAAGCCGTGTTTTTGAAGACTGATATAAAAAGATCCTTCTCCGAACATCCTTTTGTATAGTTGTATGGCTTCTTTTGCTTTATCTTCTTCCCCATTCAATAAATGGGTTTCAACTTCCCCCTGCAGACCGGGAGTGATCGCGATCAGGCCATCACTGTAGGAACTGAGCCACTTATGAGGGATCCCTTCCGGGGACTTCGCCCCGATCGCGCTCGATATCTTCAATAGATTCTGATAACCCCTATTATTCCTGCTCAACAGCACAAGCGGGAACGACTGTTCATCGCTGACAGCGATATCCGCAGTCAAACCGATGATCGGCTTGATCCCTTCCTTCACACATGCCTTATAAAAAGGAATGGCAGCATACATCATATTTCGATCGGTCAACGCCAGGGATCTATATCCGAGCGTCTTCGCTTTATGTACAAGTCCATTTATGGAGATTGTGCTGGAAAGTAAACTATAAGCGCTTGCTACCTGTAAATGAACAAACGACATATTATGCACACCCTTTTTCATTTCAATATACTTTTATTATAGGTAAGAAAAGCAAAAAAAGAAAATATGTTCTCCCTCATATCCTGTCCATGAAACCCATATAGTTATCGTAAGAGAAGATTTGCTCATATGGAGATGATGAAATGGCTGAAGCCTTTTTTCCTGAATTATTCAAGAGTTTCTTTATTGCTTTCGGTGTAATATTGGGGGGATCCCTGATGGGCGGACTCGCTTCCTTTGCAATGGGGCAGCCCCTGTTCATCGAGATGTTCCGTCTTTCAAATTTTTTGCGTATCTGGGCAATCATAGCAGCAATCGGGGGAACGTTCGACACGGTATACAGCTTTGAGAAAGGATTTCTGAATGGAGAAACAAAAGAGCTGTTCAAACAGTTTCTGTTGATTCTATCAGCCTTGGGAGGAGCGAATACAGGTGCCATGATCATTTCATGGCTGACTCAGGAGCATATCTCATCATGAGGATCCCCCCATTCTATAAACTTCCTTCCTGGCAGCGCTTTTTCTCCGGCATGGTTGTGGGGGGCATCGTCAGCTGGATGATCTTCATTTACATGTTCGGGACCATGCATGAGAATCAGACCAAATTGATCGAAGAGCAGAGAAATGAGATCAGCAAATATAAAAATACCCTCTCCTATCTGCAGGAAGAGTATAAGCAGCTAAATAAAAAAAATGAAGATCAGCTGACCATCCAGGAAGTGAAAATTAAGCTCATCAATCCGACCAAAACAAAAGTCGAGCTCCTCAGCATCCATGAAACCGAGGACAGGCTAAGCGGGGATCTGCGCAGCCTGATCAATAAGGACCTTGAAACGGCTTATGGAACCCGTGATCTGATCAAGAAGATCATCGAAAATAAAACCGTGGAGTTAAATGACAAGTCGTTCACCTTTAAAGTGCGTGAGATTTATTTCTGGACAACCACGCAGATCACATTGGAGCTTAAGTATGAGGAATAGAAAAGCTGTGGGATTCTATTTCGGGAGCGTTAGGCTTAAGGGGGGTCTTGGCGGCGCGCGGACTTTAGCGAATAGTGTCGATTAATTGGGATTTCGCCCTTATATCTGAGATTTCGCCCTTAAACCCGGAATTTCACCCTTATAATCGGGATTTCTCCCTTATATCCGATATTCCGCCCATATACTTAGTTCTACGCACATAATGAGAATTCGATGATCAAGGTTTATTACCTATATCTATATTAAAATCGATCACACAAGAAGATTGCTCCCGCCACATTTTTTATAACATCAAAAATTCAAAAAAGCTCCCGGAAATAGGGAGCTTTTAATGCGAATATGCCTTAAATCTTTAATGACCCCGGCAAGCCTCACGTAAATCCCGCAGTACATCTTCTTTCTCTTCCCATGAATAGATGGAAGCGCCTGCTGCGAGCGGATGCCCTCCGCCGTTGTATTTCTTTGCAATGGTGTTGATGACAGGACCCTTTGAACGGAGGCGCACACGGATCTGATCATCCTCTTCGATAAAGAAGACCCATGCTTTGATCCCCTTCACATTCCCTAATGAGCTCACCAATAAGGATGCCTCTGAAGGAACGACATCATGCTGCTCGAGAATGTCCTTGGACATGACCATCTGGGCACAGCCGTCTTCATCCATTTCAAAATTCTGAAGCACAAAGCCTTGCAGCTTCAAGACATTCGAATCAACTTCATACATCTTATTGAACAGGTCGTTCCTGTCAAAATCAAACCGGATCAGTTCTCCCGCGATATCGAACGTTTTCTGGGTCGTGCTCGGGTAAAGGAATCTTCCCGTATCGCCTACGATGCCGGCAAACAGAAGGCGCGCGGCATGATCAGGAAGTACAAGCCCTTTATCCTTTCCGAATTGATAGAATTCATAAATCATTTCACTGACGGAACTGGCAGACGTGTCGATCCATAAATGATCGCCATAGGCATCTTCGTTTGGATGATGATCGATTTTCACCAGCTTTTCCCCCAGCTTGTAGCGGCTGTCACAGATCCGTTCTTCATTGGCAGTGTCACAGACAATGATGAGCGCACCTTCGAAGACTTCATCTTCAATCGGATCAAGGCGGTTCAGATAATGCAGGGTTTCTTCTTCCAGCCCGACAGCATATATATTTTTATCAGGGAAGGAAGCTTTCAACATTTCGGCAAGGCCTCCCTGAGAACCGTAGGCATCGGGATCGGGACGTACATGCCTGTGGATGATGATGGTTTCATATTCTTTGATTAAATCAAGGATCTGTTCTTTCATAAGGATCTCCTTTTTCACGAAATTTTCATTTGGCAATCTGTATTCTTACCTGTAAAATAGTAGCGAGAAAGCCAGCACTGGAGGATAAGAATTATGTATTTTCTCGCTTTTTTCATTACATTAGCATTTGCTTTTTATATTTTCTATAAAATTAAGCAAGTCAGAAGCAACCGGCCGATGGAGAAGAAATGGCTGTCTGCAAAAGCAAGCATGGCTCTTGGCTTGTTCGTTACTTTATTCGGGGTCAATCAGCTTGTCTTATTCCCTGGTACGGTCACGTATATCGTTGGGGCCCTGTTCATCCTGAT
This sequence comes from [Bacillus] enclensis, assembly GCF_001456935.1. Lineage (GTDB taxonomy): Bacteria > Bacillota > Bacilli > Bacillales > Bacillaceae_B > Rossellomorea > Rossellomorea enclensis. The sequence goes on from NZ_KQ758482.1 coordinate 1,394,935, forward strand.
CGGACTTGGAAGCATCTGGGCAGGATATAAATATTACAGACACGTACTCCCGTATGCAGAGCGGGAAGCAAAGGAACTGAACGGAAATTGATTTTAGTCGGCAAGACCGGGATGGGTATCCCGGTCTTTTCGTTTGTCTTAATGCCGGTCAATCAGCTGACAGATCATGAGCGATTTACCTACCAGGACTCCTTCGCTGTATACTTCAACATCCACCTTACCGAACTTCCGCCCCACATCAAGCACCTTCGGATGGATCTCAAGCATACTTTCCATCTGGACCGGCTTGATAAAGTAGATGGTCATGTTCTCTACAACAAGATCTCCTTTTTTATAAGGCTTCAACACCCGGTTTGCAGCTTCTGTCATAAGGGTCGTAAAGACGCCGTATGACATGGTCCCGAGCCCCGTCGTCATTTGCGGGGTGACGGCAAAGTGGTAAATTTCCTTGTCCCCTTTTTTCTCCCCTGCTTCGACTCCGTTGCTGATCAGGTCATCGATCGTTTCCCCCACCTGCGGCTGCCTTTGGATCATTTGCAGCGCCTTCAGGACGTCCTGGCGCGATATGATTCCCTGCAGTCTGTTCTGTTCATTTACAACCGGCAGGACCTCGATGCCTTCCCAAATCATCATGTGGGCGGCGGACGCAACGCTTGTCTTCTTGCTGACCGTAATCGGGTGCCTGGTCATGATCTTATCGAGCCCGATATGTTTTTCCTGCCCCATGACATCCTTGGACGTCACCATCCCATGCACTTTCAGGTTTTGATCGACGACCGGGAACCTGCTGTGGAACGTATATTGATTTTTTTCATACCAATCTTCAAGTGTATCATTAATATGTAAATATGCGGTATTGTCCACTTTGGTCAAAATATCTTCCACGAGGACAACTTCTTTTTTGATCAGCTGATCATAGATTGCCCGGTTGATCATGGCCGCAACTGTAAACGTATCATAGGACGTGGATATGATCGGGAGTTCTAGCTCATCGGCAAGCTTTTTCACATCATCTTCAGCGTCAAAGCCGCCCGTGATCAGGACGGCTGCCCCGGCTCTCAACGCCTGTTCATGCGCCCTTGTCCGGTTTCCGACAATCAGCAGGTTTCCAGCTTCGGTATAACGCATCATCGCCTCAAGCTTCATCGCACCGATGACGAATTTATTGAGCATCTTATGAAGGCCTGTCCTTCCCCCAAGAACCTGCCCATCAATGATGTTCACGACTTCGGCATAGGTCAGTTTTTCGATGTTTTCTTTCTTCTTCTGTTCGATCCTGATTGTTCCGACACGTTCGATCGTACTGACATAGCCTTTTATTTCAGCATCCTTGATCGCTCTGTAAGCTGTTCCTTCACTGACACTCAGTGCCTTTGCAATCTGGCGGACGGATATTTTCTCTCCGACGGGGAGGGAATCTATGTATTCGAGAATTTGTTCATGTTTGGTTGCCAAGCTTTTCACCCTTCTTTTTTACGTCCTGCTTAGTTTCATTATAATGTGAAAAGCTTGGGGTTTCAATTTTATCAAGGGTTTAACGGCATTTTAGTTAATGCGTCATGCTTACCCGAAGGAACGCAGTCTCCTTTTTCGGGAATCCGATATCTTCCCTTTTCCCCTTTTTGAAGCTTTGGCAGGGCTGAAAAGCAGGGCAGCGAGATTACCGGCTATTACAAAAGTTGCGAGTACGAGCCACCCGATGGCGAAGATCCCCTCGAGTCCGCCGGCTTCGATGGATAATCGCGGAGCTGCATAATACAACAGCGCACCCGTCAGCAGCAGGCAAAGTATATATCGTTGTTTTTTCACAGTCATCCTCCTCTCTATGCTTGTTTCATTTATATGCAGGAGCAGGACGGGATATTGTTAAAAATTAAAAAAGAGAGCGATGCACAGGACGGATCAGCCTCTATACATCACTCTCTTATTCATCAGTATTCGATTACGTCCCCGGCAGACATCACTTGTCCCTCACAGCCATCCAGCATTTCGACGAACTTATGAGGGTCCTGTTTGATTGGCGGGAAGGTATTGTAATGAACAGGGACGACCTTTTTCGGCTTCAGGAAACGTGCAGCCTCAGCCGCATCCTCCGGCCCCATTGTGAAATTATCCCCGATCGGCAGGAATGCCAGGTCAATCGGATGCCTCTCCCCAATCAGTTTCATATCTGAGAATAAACCGGTATCACCTGCATGATAGATTGTTTTTCCTTCAATGAACAACAGAAGGCCGGCCGGCATGCCCATATAGATGATTTCATTTCCGTCTGTAATGAGCCCTGAACCGTGGAACGCCTGGGTGAACTTCACTTTTCCAAAATCAAACTCATATGCGCCCCCGACGTGCATCGGATGCGTTTTGACCAGCTGCCAACTGAGGTAAGTCGCGAGTTCGTGATTGGCTATCACGAGAGAGTCATTTTTCTTTGCAAGTTCAACCGTATCTCCCACGTGGTCATTATGGCCGTGTGTCAGGATGATCACGTCCGGTTGTTCATCTTCTGCTTTGAGATCCGTCAGTTCATTTCCATTGATGAATGGATCGATCAGGATCGTTTTGCCATTTGTTTCGATTTTCACTACTGAATGTCCATGATAAGATACTTTCATTCTAACTCCTCCTGAGACTTTATTGTATATAGATTGATATACCCGGATTTTTATGGTTTTAAAAGTTGAATTACTAAACTGGTTGTTATTTGAATAACTTAGACCGTTCCCTTACGCTGCAGGCACAAGATTCCCCGGGGATGAAGTTGAGCTCCTCGGCAAGCCTGGAAGAAAAGCGGAGGGGCTTTGAAGAGGCGGGTGACATAAGACGTATTGACTTCGAAGGCCTTCTTGGTCGATTTGACTTATGACATGTGCCTCTAAGCCCCGCAGCTGGACAAGTCTCACATTGGCCACTTCTCACGGAGGAGTCTTCGTCTTGCACTCCAATCACCTGTTAGAACGATTTAAATATATAAATTAGTTATGATCTATAATTACCAAGTTTATTAAATGGTGGGTATACAAGCTGTAGTTTTTCATCCGTAAACTTAATGATGTTCTATTTTTATAAACCAGAGTGTATTGGAGCGGAAAAGAATGGTCTACTGTAAAAAAGAACAAAAACCAATTCAGAATACAAAAACCGGCCCAGAAATATTGTCTGCGGCCGGCTTTGGTGTATTAGAGTTGTTCAAGTTGTGTTCTTGTGTTTGAGTAGTCAAGTCCGTGTGCTTCAGCAACGGCTTGATAGGTTACATAACCATTCAGTGTGTTGACCCCTTTAAGCAGGGCTTCATTGTCCAGGCATGCTTGCTTGTAACCTTTTGATGCGATTTGGATCGCATAAGGAACCGTCACGTTTGTCAATGCAATCGTGGATGTACGCGGTACAGCTCCTGGCATATTTGCAACGGCATAGTGGACTACACCATGTTTTTCGTAAGTAGGATCATCATGAGTCGTGATCCTGTCTGTCGTTTCAAAGATACCGCCTTGATCGATTGCGATATCGACCACGACTGATCCAGGAGTCATTGACTTGATCATGTCTTCTGTTACCAGTTTAGGTGCTTTCGCTCCCGGGATCAGGACGGCACCGATAACAAGATCTGCTTCTTTTACAGCTTGTTCGATATTTAATGGGTTGGACATCAGCGTAGTAACATCGCTTCCGAAGATATCATCGAGCTGGCGCAGACGGTCGGGATTCAAATCAAGGATGGTGACGTTAGCTCCAAGTCCGACAGCCATTTTAGCAGCATTCGTTCCGGCAACCCCTCCGCCGATGATCGTTACCTTACTGCGGCGCACACCTGGCACTCCAGATAGAAGAACCCCTTTTCCGCCATGGATCTTCTCAAGGAACTGGGCACCGATCTGAGTCGCCATGCGTCCAGCCACTTCACTCATAGGAGTCAGAAGCGGAAGCGAGCGGTTCACTTCGACTGTTTCGTAAGCAATCGCTACGACTTTATTGTCGATTAGTGCCTTTGTAAGTTCAGGTTCCGGTGCAAGATGTAAATATGTAAATAAAATCAGCCCTTCACGGAAATAAGAATATTCGCTTGGAAGCGGCTCCTTTACCTTCATGACCATATCCATCGACCATGCTTCCGATGCAGTGCTTACGATTTGTCCGCCTGCAGCAGTGTAATCTTCATCTGTAAAGCCTGAACCCATCCCTGCTCCGGATTCGATAAACACCTCATGTCCGAATTGAACAAGGTTCACAACACCGGCAGGAGTCATCGCTACACGGTTTTCATTATTCTTGATTTCCATTGGCACACCAATACGCATATATGCCTACCTCCTTAATCCACAATTGCTCTTATTGAGCATCACTTCATAAATATAACATTTTCCTTATATAATAGCTAAGAGAATTTCGCTTCTCTGTAAGCACTTACATTTTAACAAATAAATTATAATATTTCTCTATTTTAAATCAAAATTATAAATGTTTATTTCTTCTCTTTTTTGCAAAAATTCTTTAAAATATATAACGTTGTTAATTACCGCTTATGTCATCAGTGGAAGACTTGGCTTTCCGCTGGCGGTTGGTGACAATTCTTACATGTCCAGCTGCAAGGTTAAGAGACACATCTCATAAGACTCTGGGCAAAGCCCTTCCGCTTTTTGATAGAAGGATTCTTCTCCCACTGCAACATAACGCTGGAACAGTCAATCATACCAACAAGCTTATAATTAAGTTCAGCTTTATAATATGTTAAAAAGCAAAATACATACAAAGGAGACTTCTATGGTAAAACAACCTGTGATTGAAAGGCTTGGTCTGGAGCCGGTTCCGGCAGAACAGAAGACAACAACGTGGAAGGAATATTTCATCATTCAGCTTGCGTTTTCGGTCAATGCGGGAAACTTTCTTGTTCCTGCACTGGCGGTTACTGAGGGCGGATTGTCCTTCGCCGCTGCATTCACCTGTACCGTATTGGGCGCGCTTGCAGCGTTTCTGTTTGTTTCACTTCTTTCGCAGCCCGGATCAAGACACGGGCTGCCCGCTCAATATGTGCTGAGAACCTTGATCGGTACGAAACTTTCCATGAGGATCGCTTCTCCCATCCGGTCACTGACATCTCTTTACTGGTTCAGTGTTCAAACCATCGGCGGAACATATGTCCTTTTGTCCAGCGTGGAAAAGCTTACAGGTATGTCACTGCCATTCATCCCGATTGCCGCAGGGCTGGCGCTCATCATGACTCTTCTTGCACTGGTCGGGTTCCATGCGGTTAAAAAAGCGGTCAAATACTTCATTCCGGTCCTGGTAATCGGTCAGCTTGTCATACTTTATCTATTTATCAAAGAAGGTCTTGCTGCCGGCGATATGACTCCATTAACAACAGGCACCAAAGATGCTGGGGCAGGTACATTCTTTTTTTATTCGAGCATTGTATTTGTTCAATATGTATCAGGTGTCAGTGCTTCTTCTGATATTACACGCTACAGTAAAAGCAGTGCCCACGGTTTTTGGGGATTGTACGGCGGAAATGTGGCCGGTTTCATGATGACTGCTTTGCTTGGCGGATTGAGTGCGAGCCTGTTCAATGATTTGAATCCATTTGTCGCGGCAAGTGAACTCACCTCGTCACTCATACTGTTAGTGATTATCATCCTGTGTGCAATGGTTTCAATGATCTCGATCAACCTCAGCAATGCCTATACCGGGGGCTACAGCCTCCTTAATGCCCTTCCGGCGCTGTCAAGGATTCAAAGTGCTGCTGTTTTCGGGGCAGCAGGCATTCTATTAAGCTGCATCCCGTCGCTCGTTTCACATGCACAAGGCTACATATCACTCCTTGGCATATTGGTCATTCCCATTTCGGCGATTGTGGTTTCTGATTATCTGCTCGTGAAAAAAGGAACATTAACCGAAAAATCTCTTTTCGGGCTCCTTAACGGAACATCAACCTATAACAAAGAAGCTTTATGGGTGCTTCTCATCGGAATGTTATCTTATATTTTGATACCGGAAACCTATTCACCCGGTTTCCTTTCCTTTATCCTTACATCCGCCCTTTATGCGGCAGCGAAACGCATGTCGTTATTCAAGAGGAATTCACCCCTTTTTGAAAAGAAACTTGGATAGAAAAATGGCTGGTCCACAAACGTGAACCAGCCATTTTTAAACGCTTATTGCTCTTGTTCCCCATGATCTTCATAGGTATTGTAGTATCCGTTTTCCGTATCGATGACACCGCTCGTGTACGAATTCATGATTTGCTGGCTTACTTCCATGCTTCCCTGATCTTCGTACGTAAACTGTTCTTTAGGATCTTTCTTCTTCATCGTAATTCCCCCTGTTGATCAGATATTTTCTTCTATATTGTTCGATTTTCCGTCACGGGCTATAAGTGGAAAAATATAGTATGATAAAGATAAGGAGGGGATAACAATGAGTTTGAAGTATCAGAACATATTAGTAGCCGTCGATGGATCCAAAGAAGCTGAATGGGCTTTCCAGAAGGCGATTGCCATCGCAAAGCGTAATGATGCAACACTTTCCATGATTCACGTGATCGATACGCGTTCATTTGCCGCAATCGAGTCATATGACCGTACTGTCGGTGAGCGGGCGATCCGTTATGCCGAGGAGCTTCTCGAGGAATATAAAAAAGAAGCAGCCGGCAAAGGCGTTACAAAGGTAAATACGTATGTTGAATATGGTTCTCCTAAAGTGATCATCCCCAGAGAAGCGAACAAGAACATTGAAGCAGACCTGATCATATGCGGTGCCACCGGATTGAATGCAGTGGAACGTTTTCTGATTGGAAGCGTCTCAGAGCATATCACCCGGGCTGCTCATTGCGATGTCCTTGTTGTACGGACAGAAGAAAAAGAAGAGTAAATAAAGAGAGGCGGATTTCCGCCTCTCTTTATTTATTATTTAGTTGCCGCTTCTTTTGATTTTAAAAGCGATTTCCCTTTATCAATTTGGGTTTTCACCTGTTGGAATCCTGTGCCGCCGTAAGAATTCCGTCTCTCAACCGCAGCATAAGGTTCCAGGATGGAGTAGATATCTTCCTCGATGAGAGGTGAGTGCTGCTGGTACTCTTCGAGCGGGACATCTTTCAAATAATATCCTTCCCCGATGCAATGGAGGACAAGCTTGCCGACGATTTCATGAGCCTGTCTGAAAGGGACGCCTTTGGCTGCCAGGTAATCAGCGAGTTCAGTCGCATTTGAAAAGTCATTCGACACAGCTTCTTTCATTCTCTTCTGTTTGACTGTCATCGTACGGACCATCCCATTGAAGATCTTCAATGAACCGACCACGGTTTTGACCGTATCGAACATCCCTTCTTTGTCTTCCTGCATGTCTTTGTTATAGGCAAGTGGCAGCCCTTTTAGGACTGTCAGTAAGGAAATGAGGTTGCCGTTGACTCTTCCCGTCTTCCCCCTGACCAATTCAGCCATGTCCGGATTCTTTTTCTGGGGCATGATGCTGCTTCCCGTTGTAAAGCTGTCATCCAGTTCAATGAATTGGAATTCTTCGGTTGACCAGAGGATGAACTCTTCAGCCAGCCGGGAGAGATGCGTCATCAATATCGATCCATTGCTCAAGAATTCAACGATGAAATCGCGGTCGCTGACTGCATCAAGACTGTTTTCATAATATGAACCGAAACCGAGCAGTTCAGCCGAATATGCCCGGTCGATCGGAAATGTCGTACCGGCGAGCGCACCGGCACCAAGCGGTGAAAGATCAATTCTCTTAAGTGAATCTTCCAATCGCTCTTTATCACGCTGAAGCATCCAGAAATAACACATTAAATGATGGGCGAACGAAATCGGCTGTGCGCGCTGGAGATGCGTATAACCGGGTATGATCGTTTCCACGTTTTTTTCGGATTGAAGGATGATCCCTTCCTGCAGTTCATCGATCAGTTCAATGATTTCCTGCACCCTGCGCTTTAAAAATAAATGCATATCGGTGGCAATCTGATCATTCCTGCTTCTCCCAGTATGCAGTTTACCCCCGACTTCGCCGATTTCATCAATTAATAGTTTTTCAAGGTTCAAGTGGATATCCTCATACTCCACTGAAAAATCCAATTCCTGTTTCAATGCCTTGTCATACAGCGTGTGAAGCCCCTGAAGGATTTGATCTGCTTCTTTCACAGACAGGATGCTGCATTTTTTCAGCATGGTCACATGGGCGATACTGCCTTCTATATCCTCAAAGACCAATTGCTGGTCGAATGAAATGGATGCATTGAATTCATCCACCCACTCTTCCGGTTTTTTTGTGAATCGTCCGCCCCACAGCTTACTCATAGAGTCACTTTCTCCTTTTTCTCAGAGCTGTTGATGGCAGAGGAAACCTTTGTCGGCAGTCCCCAAAGCTTGATGAAACCAACCGCAGCATCATGATCGAATTCATCCGCTTTTGTATACGTAGCCAGATTTTCATCATACAGTGAGTTCGGGGATTTTCTTCCCTCCACGATGGCATGACCCTTGAAAAGTTTCACACGTACCACTCCATTGACATACACTTGAGTCTGATCAAGGAATGATTTTAATGCCTGGTTTAACGGTGAGAACCAGAGGCCTTCATATATCAACTCAGTCATTTTCTTTTCGATGACCGGCTTAAAATGTGCGAGTTCCTTCACAAGCGTTAAATCTTCAAGTTCCTTATGTGCCTTCAGGAGAGTGACAGCGCCCGGGCATTCATACACTTCACGCGATTTGATTCCGATCAAACGGTTCTCCACGTGGTCGATGCGCCCTACCCCGTGTTTACCTGCAATAAGATTCAACTCAGAAATCAATTGATCCAGCGGTTTCTCCTGTCCATTCAATTCAACCGGTACACCCTGTTTAAATGTAATTTCCACCACATCTGCTGTATCCGGTGCTTCTTCGATGCTGCTGGTAAGATCATAAGCATCTTCCGGTGGAGCCGTCCAAGGATTTTCTAAGACACCGCATTCATTGCTTCTTCCCCACAAGTTCTGATCGATGGAGTAAGGAGAGTCGAGATTGATCGGAATTGGAATCCCTTTATCTTTGGCATATTCGATTTCTTCTTCGCGTGACCATTTCCATTCACGGACAGGAGCGATCACCTCAAGCTCCGGATTCAAAGCCCCAATGGAAACTTCAAATCGCACCTGGTCATTCCCTTTTCCCGTACATCCGTGTGCGACGGCAGAAGCACCCTCTTTTTCAGCCACTTCGACAAGTTTACTTGCAATCAAAGGTCTTGAAAGCGCTGAAACGAGCGGATATTTTCCTTCATATAACGCATGGCTTTGCAGCGCAGTCAGCGCATAATCCTTCGCAAATTCTTCCTTCGCATCGATCACATAACTTTTCGATGCACCGACCGTCAGCGCCTTTTCTTTTACAAAATCAAGGTCTTTCCCTTCACCGACATCCAGACAGCAGGCGATGACTTCGTATCCTTTTTCCTTCAGCCATTGCACTGCCACTGACGTATCCAAACCACCTGAATAAGCTAAAACCACTTTTTTGTTCAATCGTATTCCCTCCAGTTGTTGTTTATATAAATTGAGTATTTGAAAGTAATTAATGAATATTTATTCTTTTGAATGAATTTATATTAACAACATCTCTTCTATATTTCAATACTTATTCATGAATTTGTATAAATATTTTATGAGCCATATTCTGAATCAGCAGTATGAATGGATTCGCAGGGGGAATTGATGTAGGATTTAATTAACGATATTAACACGGAAAAGGAGAACGCAGGAGTTATATGAGTACAATAAGCAGTCACTTTTCATACAATACACGTTTGAAAATAAATCTGCCCTGCCTGTCAAAGGAGTGGGGCATGTATCCGTCTCATGAGAAGGAAGCAATCCTTCTCGAGTGGGAAAGAATTAGAGGAGCCATTCCTGACCGGATCGGGGAGATTGATGAGGAAATTGAAGAGCTGCAGTCCCGCCTCGGCCAGGAAGAGGACTTTGCGGAATCTTGCAAGCTGAACAGCGAAATATCAGAGAAAGCATCGCAGATCAATGATCTGTGGATATGGTATCGTAAATCACCGGAAATGAATGAGGAATAGTACACGCTTTATGTCCGGGCTGAAGATGCCGATTATTGAGGGATGATGCCTGAGGGTATGAGTACTGTCTTTTTTAAATATTTTTACACGTTTTTTATGATTTTTTTGTTTGTTTTTGGATAAAGGTGACAGGTGAAAATTAAATTCCTTTAGGAACTGTATAACTTTTCGGCTCACGTCATTTTTAAAGAGGGTATTTTTGGGTGGTCGGTGAATTTATTATCGAAAATTAACTTTTTATTATCGGAACTGAAAGAATTATTATCGAATTCCTTGAATTTATTATCGAAAAATCAAATATTTTTATTGAGTCTATCGTTTTATTATCAATAAGATGAAGTGCTAATCAAAAGTACATTCTTATTAGCAATCTACTCTTGGGTCAAAAGAACAACAGCATTATAAAAAGAAGCCGTGACAAAAATTTTTTTTAGTCAAAGTAAAATCCGAACTATTATTATGAATTCTAGGATTCATTATAGTTCGGATTTTTCGCTTTTGCTAAAAAATGCATTTTATTGATTCTTCTTCAAGCGCAGGTAACGATACTGATAATATTTCTCTGCAAAATCAGTGATTTTACGGGAAAGCTGATAGTTTACACCTGCACCGACCGCTATACTGACAAGCGGAAGACCCGACCACTTCTTCCCTTTGAACATGGTGATCGCAAGGGCTTTGAATGCCTGCTTCATCGGTCCCTCGAGCCACGTGTAATCGGTCAGCTGTTCCGATCCGTCATAGAAATAATTCGAATCCTTCTTGTTCAAATCCTCCATGAGATCTTCCCAGGCCAGTGCCCGGAGTCGTGATGGAAGGGTGGAGGCATGGAACACTTTCAATGCTGTCATCATTTCAAACGGCGTCTGGACATCAAATCCGTAGGTGATCGCAATCAGCTGCACCGACCTTAGATTGATCACGGCCATTGCAGGCAGATCCGAACCAAGAGCCACAAGTCCGCCTGTACCTGTGAATCCGCCTTGGAACAATGAATAAATGCGGTGCCGTCCTGCATGCTGCTCGGCGATATAATGAAGCTGATCAATTGTGAGGTACTGAAGATCTTCAATCGTCTCAATATCCTGGTTGAATGCCCTGGCCGTTACCAAGATGCGTTCCCTTGCATCATTTTGCATCTGCGATCCCTGGATAAGGGAATGCATGTGGAACAGCCAGCCGTCCAAACGCTGAAAAAATTGTTCCTGGACATCCTGGGGGATGGATTCAAAAGCGTAATCCAGCCACTTTACATATGTATGCTCCAAATCATTCGCTTCATATTCATACAAGCCTTCTTTCCACGATTTGATTGACTGCCAAACTTGTTTATCCCGATCGGACCAGCTCATGACTTCCACTCCTTACAGTTACGAAATTAGTATAAGTATATCATACAACTTCTGTCCCCGATGAAAATGCAAAGTGAATTTTCTGTAATTTTATCTTCTATTATATAACCGCAAAAAAACAGGACCGTCAATATGGAGGTCCTGTTTGATTCAGCCTATATTAAATGTTTCCTTTTTCAACAACGTCACGGGCGATCATGACTTCTTCGTTAGTCGGGATGACCATGACTTTTACCGGTGAGTGCGGGTAGTTGATGAAAGTTTCTTCACCGCGCACGTTATTGCGTGCAGGATCCCAGTATACACCCATGAATTCAAGGCCTTGAAGTACTTTTTCACGGACAAGGGTGCTGTTTTCACCGATGCCGGCAGTGAATACGATCGCATCCACCCCGTACATGCGTGAAGCGTAGGAACCGATATATTTATGAATGCGGTTCGCGAATACTTCGAGGGCAAGCTCTGCACGTTCATTTCCTTCAGAGGCCTGCTGCTCAATATCACGAAGGTCGCTTGAGAATCCGGATACACCAAGCATTCCTGATTTTTTATTCAGGATATTCAACACTTCTTCCGCTGTTGAACCTGTTTTTTCCATAATGAATGGAATCAATGCCGGGTCGATGTTCCCTGAACGGGTACCCATCGCTACACCTGCAAGTGGTGTGAAGCCCATGGACGTATCGATTGATTTTCCACCTTCGATGGCAGCGATACTCGCACCATTACCAAGGTGGCAGGAAATCAGGCGCACCTGCTCCTTCGGACGGCCAAGCATTTCAGCGGCTCTCTCAGATACGTATTTATGTGAAGTACCGTGGAATCCGTATTTACGGATGCCGAAATCTTCATAATACTCATAAGGGAGGCTGTATAAGAATGAGCTTTCAGGCATGGACTGGTGGAAAGCCGTATCAAATACCGCTACTGCGGGTACATTCGGAAGCACGTTCTTGAATGCTTTGATACCTGTCAGGTTCGCAGGATTATGAAGCGGAGCAAGATCTGACAGTTCACCGATCTTTTCAATTACTTCATCCGTGATGAGGACAGACTCGTTAAAGACTTCCCCTCCGTGTACGACACGGTGTCCGATTCCCTGAATTTCATCAAGAGAACCGATGATGCCAAAGCCGGTCAGCTTGTCCAATAACATTTTGACCGCTACTTCGTGATCAGGGATATCCGTTACTTCCTCTTTCTTTTCACCGTTCACTGATATGTTGAAAACCGCATTGTCCAAGCCAATACGCTCAATAAGTCCTTTAGTGATAACTGTTTCTTCAGGCATATCGAAAAGCTGAAACTTCAAAGATGAGCTTCCAGCATTGATCGCAATGATTTTGTTTGCCACGATGTATCGCTCCTTTTAATTTAGGATCTTGATTATCTATATTGTGTTCATAGAATCACTTTTTATCTCTCAGTTTCTCATTTAATCACTGTCCACTCCCTATTTCAAGAAAAAGCTTGAAATGACATCGTTTTCATGTTAAATTAAATATTTTCACAAAATTCCAAATGGATTCACTCTTTTTTTACCGCATAAAGGAATGAATTAAACTTTTTCACATTTGCTAGTTCTTTACGTTCCATGCACAAGAATCCCCGGGGAGCAGGCCGAGCCATTTAAGTCTCGCTTCTGAACAGGGATTCTTTCGTCAAGCTTGTACTTTAATAGTCTCGTTATGGCTCTATTTGAGAAGCTCTATTTAAGAATGGGGTCGCGCGCAAGTAGGGGATTATTGTTCCTGAAATCAGAATTGCGCCACTTTCCGGTTAATTGCGCCGGAATCCCGATAATTGCGCCACTTTCCGGATTATTGCGCCGGAATCTTGATTATTGCGCCACTTTCCGGATTATTGCGCAGGAATCCCGATAATTGCGCCGCCACACAGGGACAGCAGTCTGTATCCTGGGCCCGATCAACGATTTTCAGGAAGCAAAATGACGATTCTGCCCTTCAATCGTATAATTGCACCCTTCAGAATCACGATTACACCCTTCATCGACACTATTCTACCCTTCAACAAATTATTTCTCCCTCTCAAAAAATTAATTGCACCCTACATGTCGAAAAATCTTCATCCTGCCTGCTCCCCAGGCCGCTCCCCCAAACGCTGGGGGGTCTCCACATTTCCTCTGTCTCCCATCGAATTCAAGTGCCGCCCCCTCCAATCATTGAAAAAGTAAAAGAGACTGCCCTAATCAAGAACAGTCTCCAATCAAGCATTATTTATTTTCAACCAGCCACTGATCAATCTTGCCAAGGATATCTTCTAATGCACGCTGATTTGAGAGGCTTGGAAGATTCGCGAGCAGGACTTCTTTCGGCGCTTTCAAACCTTCTTTCTTCTTTTGAAGAATCAGGATGCTTTTGGCCGAGTTCTTATTTTTAAAGAGTGAAAGAGGCAGCTGCAGGAAGCCCTGTATGTTCACTTTTTCTTTTAAAAATAAATGAAGCTGGCTGCTGAGCGGTGATTCGAACAGTGCATTCGGGACGATGAAGAACAGGTAGCCGCCTTCTTTCGTATGCTTCAGGCTTTGTTCGATGAATAAATGATGTGCGTAGGAATGCCCTTCTTCCGCTTTCAATTCATAATCGCCGGCTCTGATATCGTTCGGATAGTATCCAACAGGAAGATCGCTGAGAACGATATCTACCGGGTCGATGAAAAGAGGCTCCAAGGCGTCCTGATTGAACAGCTGCAGAGGGTGCTTTTGAAGATTGGCCCCTACATAGGCCAACTTGATCAGCACTTCATCGATTTCCACCCCAATGGAGTCGGATTCGACGTGTGGCATCTGATTCAACACAGTTGTCAGGAGATTCCCTGTACCGATCGCCGGGTCCAGCACAGTCAGCTTTTCGCTGCCCTGAGTGAATTTATTGACGAGGAAGCTGATAAACAACCCGAGGGAATCCGGGGTCATCTGATGATTTGGCTGAACGTTTTCCTTCATACCCTTGAGGATGGCAAACTGAAAGGCTTTGCGGATATCCTCATTTTCAAAGCTTCCGATCTTGATTTCTTCATATTTTTTATGTAGACGTTTTTTTGTCAGTTCGCTTACTTCATCTTGAAGGATCTCGCCTTGAAAAAGGTTTTCCCCTGTTTCGGCCACGGCTTCCAGATAGCTGCATGCGAGCTCTTCCTTAAGAAGCTGTGACGTTTCATCGATGATCGCGAAAAGAGATTCGACTGGCGAATTCATCATATCATTCATTCCTTTACCAACGTTTTCTGTCCTCTATTTTACCCGCCGCCGGGCAGTTTGTAAAAACAACAATGCTGACCATACAGCGAAGGCAGGTCAGCATGTCCCTTTTCTCTAGTGAGTTGTATTATTTCGCATTCTTCACTGCTTCTACTGCAGCATCGTAATCCGGGTGATTGGTTGCTTCACTCACATATTCCACATAAGTGACTTCATCATTGCTGTCGACCACAAATACGGCACGTGCAAGCAAACGCAATTCCTGGATGTGAACGCCGTATGCTTCACCGAATGAAAGGTCGCGGTGATCGGAAAGCGTCTGGACATTTTCAATTCCGTTCGCTCCGCACCAGCGCTTTTGCGCGAAAGGAAGGTCGACTGAAACAGTCAATACTTCAACGTTATCAAATTTCGTTGCTTCTTCGTTGAATTTTCTTGTTTGTGCATCACAAACACCAGTATCAATTGAAGGAACGACACTGATCAAACGAACCTTACCCTTTGAATCATTCAGAGTCACTTCTGATAAATCATTTGCAAGTACGGTGAAATCAGGTGCTTTGTCCCCGACTTTCACTTCGCTGCCAAGCAGTGTTACAGGGTTGTTCTTAAATGTAATGTTTGCCATTATTTGTTCCTCCTCTATGATTAGTATGTACAGTTTCATAGTACAGAAAATCGGATGTGCAACGCAACTGATAAGGGTCGAGATGTTAAAATGCCACAGTTGATTTCGGTGCAAGACTTCGTTTTCCGCCGGCGGCCGTTGAGCCTCCGCGTCGCTAAAGCTCCTGCGGGGTCTCACCTGGCCCGCTTCTCCCGCAGGAGTCTTCGACTTGCACCCTAATCAACTGCTGGTACACCTTCATACGCCATCCATCGAGACGATTATGGTTCTATCAAAAAAGAGCTGACTACAGAGTCAGCCCCCTTAAGAAAATGTTTTTTTAGAAATCCATATTCTGCTTTGGTCCGTTTCCTTGTTGGCCGCTTCCCTGATCGTTCTTTTTCATCATGCCCTGGATTTTTTCGATTGCACCCGGGGCAAGGTCGAGCAGACGGTCCAAGAGGTGTGTGCTTTCGTCCAGATGAAGCATTTTGATGCCTCTTGAGCTGACGATCAGGAATGCGATCGGTGTGATGGAGACCCCGCCGCCGCTACCTCCGCCAAACGGCTGCTTCTTCGAAGACCCTTCACCGTCGCTGCCGCCTTTTCCTCCTTCAGAATCACCTTTTTTGCTTTTGCCGTCGATGTTAAATTCACTTCCGCCTGCAGCAAACCCGAAGCCTACTTTTGACACCGTCAAAATGACGCTGCCGTCAGGCGTTTCAACAGGATCGCCAATGATTGTATTTACATCGATCATCTCTTTTAAATTTTCCATTGCAGTGGTCATAAGACCTTCAATCGGATGTTCAGACATGTCTAGTCCTCCTCGCTAAACTGATTGTTGTTCTTCTTCTGAGAGCCCTGAAAGAGACAACGACTTGAAGTCCGGTTTGCCGCCTCTCCAGTACCGAAGTATCTTGAAACCTACTAGGATAGCATTCCCTATCCGAAACTGGATAATACATGAAAAATGAGTCTGGATGATGGCTTTCTGGAAGGATGGAATCACTTCGACCGATGGGGGTGACTGCAGCCTCATATATCCGCTGATGATGCCGATGATGCTTCCTTTCAAGCCCCATATCGCCCCTGTCATCGCCCCGGTGGAAGCAGCATCACCGGTTCCGAATAGGGTCTTCCAATGAATATGATCGATTTTCACTTTTTTCAAGAAAGTGCGGATGATCTTATGAAATCCTTTTACATGGGTAAGGATTTCTTTCGTATCATGCAGGCTGTTGATAAAATCTTTCGGAGAAATCTTCTTTTTAGATTCTTTTTCACTCGAGGGCGCTTTTTCCTTCCCCCTCATTTTTTTCTCTTCGACCACGACATTGGGACCGTCGTCATCAAGTTTGACCAGCGGAACGTCGATCGTGTATCTCAGCAAGCCGAACCAGGCCCGGAGCTTCACCTTGAAATGATCATTGTCATTCCCATGGTATAAAGTAAGGGTGATCGTTAATTTCGTTATAATAATAAGAATAATGATGATAACTAATAATGCAGATAGAATGAGTAATGCCCATACCCAACCACTCAATTTTTTCACAACCCTTCAACTTTTCAGTATGTACGTTGAAAGAAAAATTAAACGGTCTTCCCTTGATTTTTTTCGCCTGAGAAATGAGACGCTTTTGCGCAATAAAAAAACCGCCCTATGAATAGAGCGGAACATTCACCTATACAGCCGGTGAGAATTCAAGTTTCTTCTTCTCCTGTACAACCGTTGTATCGGCAAACAGATCATGTATTCCCTGTTTCTTAGTGGTGAACGCCACCACGATATAAAGAATAAAAATGGTCGACGAAATGAAGCGGCCGATCAATTCCCTGAAGATGACAGTCCCCCACGTCGGACGGCTTCCCTTCAAGTCGATCACCTTGATTCCAAGTACCATTTTCCCGATCGTCTGACTGAAGAACTTTGTCATAAGGACAAAATAGCCGTAAAAGACAATTGCAGAAAGAATGGAAATCGGCGCAAACATCGAACCTTCCACCAGTGAAACATCCAGGACTTTGAACACGGGTTTCACGATAAGCCGTGTGATGCTTCCGATGACGATGAGATCGATCAGATAAGCCCACACCCTCAGCCAGAAACCTGCGAGAAAATATCCCCTTGTCTCTTTATATGGCGGAGGCGTCTGAATAACAGAGTGCTGCGAAGTCATTTCGTCATGTTTCTCTACGGTTTCCTCCTCGTGTACACGAGGTGCATCTTGATTTTCACTCAATTCATTCACCTTCCTTACTCAGAATATAGATACATCAATCTCGGGGCATTCGGCTGTGACAGAAGCTTCATCAATGCGGTTGCTTCAAAGTCCTTGCCAATCATCTTCTTGGCGCTCATGCTGAATAATTCTGAGAAAGGATCGCCGCTTGTATATTCAAATACTTCTGCGCCTTTCAGATTATGATCTTTCTTCATCGCAGCGATGACATCTTCAATGTATCCGAACTCATCAATCAAGTTGGCATCTTTCGCCTGCTGGCCGTCGTAGATTCTTCCATCTGCAATCTTTTTCACCTGTGCTTCAGACATATCACGTCCGCTTGCGATGACATCCACAAATCCTTCATACGAGTTGTTGATCATTGTTTGAAGGATCTTTCTTTCTTCTTCTGTCATTTTCCTTGTCGGACTCATGATATCTTTATACGGACCGCTCTTGATCGTCACGAAATCAACACCATATTTCTCGGCAAGCTCGGAGTAATTGATGCTTTGCATGATCACTCCCAGTGAACCGGTCAATGTTTCCTTGCTTGCAAAGATTTTCGTTGCGGGTGCAGATATGTAATATCCTCCTGAAGCCGCCATGCTGCCCATCGAAACATAAACAGGTTTTTTCGATTTTTCTATGATCTCAACCAGCTTGGAATGGATTTGAGCGCTTTCAACCACTCCTCCGCCCGGTGAATTCACTTTAAGGATGATCCCTTTAACTGAATCATCTTCCTGAACGGCATCCAGCTTTTCCATGAATAGTTCATGATTATAGCCGGGGCTCTGGAACATGGACGCTGCATCTCCGGTATCCTGGATGACCCCATTCACCTCAAGCACCGCAATTCTCTTCTGCATGTTTCCATCCTCAATGATTTCTTCCCCAAAAGCCTGCTCGGTGCCGCCAAGCACCTCATCAAATGCCTTATTGAAATCCCCTGTCAATGCTGAAGTGGCGAAATTCACCACAACGGAGACAAAGAACAGACCTGCTGCAATCGCCAGGGCGATCCATCTTTTCGCATTCATAAGTATATTCCTCCCTTGTTTATCCTATCTTATGTAAGGATATGAATATCATTCTCATGGCAAATCATGATAGAATATTCACAAAGTTATTTTAGCAGACTTTTGATGGAATGGGAAAAATTATCCTACTAAATTTTGGGAGGTACATAGAAATGAACAATCGCAGGAATATTTATTTTTACGTATTAAAAGATAAAGCCATCCAGCCCAAGCTCGACAAACTATATGATTTGGCAAACCGCTATGATTTCAATATCGTACAGTCCCATAAAGAAGCAAACATCATCGTGAGTGTAGGCGGTGACGGTACATTCCTTCAGGCTGTCCGTAAAACAGGCTTCAGACAGGACTGCCTGTATGCAGGCATCTCGACAGGCGGTACGCTTAGCATGTACTGCGATTTCCATATCGATGATACATCCAAAATGATCGATGCGATGACGAAAGAGCAAATTGAAGTAAGAAAATACCCAACCATTGAAGTCACGGTCGACGAGCAGACTTCTTTTCATTGCCTGAATGAATTCAGCATCAGATCCGGGATCATCAAGACGTTCGTAATGGATGTCTTCATTGATGATATCCACTTTGAAACATTCAGGGGGGACGGCATGATCATCGCCACTCCGACGGGCAGTACAGCGTATAATAAATCCGTCAGCGGAGCGGTCGTCGATCCAATGATCCCTTGTCTTCAGGTCAGCGAAATGGCTTCTCTGAACAACAACCGGTACCGTACCCTTGGATCGTCCTTCATCCTCAGCGACAAACGCCGCTTGGAATTGAAAATCGTACAGGATGGAAATGACTACCCAGCGATGGGGATGGACAATGAAGCACTCAGCATCCAGCACGTTGAGAAAGTGGAAGCAAGATTAAGTGACAAAATCATTAAAACCGTAAAACTAAAGGACAACTCTTTCTGGGAGAAAGTAAAGCGTTCCTTCTTATAAACATAAAGTAAAAAAGCTCCGGCAAATGCCCGGAGCTTTTTCACTGTCATGCAGAAAGCTTCGCTTCCCTTCTTCTTTTCCTCGCAAATCGGATTCGGGAACCCGTAAATACGGCCAGCGCGATCCAAATGAACATGAACGAAATCAGATGGGTCATGGAGAAGGTTTCACCATAGACCATGACACCGAGGATCAAGGTGATCGTCGGCGCGATATATTGCAGGAACCCGACCATATAAAGCGGGATCTGCTGCGCGCCCTTTGAGAAGAAAAGCAGCGGAATCGCCGTGGCCGCCCCCGCCCCCATCAAGAGAAGATCCGTCCCCCATGAGACGGTGAATAACGATGGTGTCCCATCCGCGTACAAATACCCCATATAGATAAGTGAAAGCGGTGCAATCGTCATCGTCTCCAAGGTCAGACCGATCGCAGAATCCACTTTGATCATCTTCTTGGCAAGGCCGTAAAGACCAAATGAGAAGGCGAGACCCATCGCGATCCAAGGGAAATCTCCATACGAGAACGTCAGGATCAACACGCCTGCAGCTGCCAAGATAAATGAAACGATTTGCGCTTTTGACAAGCTTTCCTTTAAGATGAACACCCCTAACAGGACACTGACAAGAGGATTAATATAGTAACCCAGACTCGCTTCCACCATCTGATCCGTATTCACTGCCCAGATATAAATGAACCAGTTGGCACTGATCAAAAGAGAAGCAATCAGTAAAGCAAACAGCTGTTTTTTCTTGGTCAATGAAGTCTTTATGTAGGAAGTGAAAGCCTTCCATCTCTTCGTGAAAAATAAAAATAAAAGCATAAACCAGAACGACCAAAAGATCCGGTTTGCCAGGATTTCGTCAGCTGATACATGGTTTAACCATTTCCAGTAAATCGGGAGTATTCCCCATAGAAAATAGGAAAAAGCTGTGTATATCATACCTGTCTGTTCATTCTGTTTCATAAAAAACACCCCCAAAACTATTTCTGTTTCCGAAATAACTTCATTATATCGGGGAAACGTTTTGGGGGCAATCTTTTTATTCTTTTGCAAAGACGATTGTTTCGTCGATTATGGTCATGGAAACGATTTTTTCCAGCAATTCATCGGGATTAGACTCGAATGGATCTTTTTCAAGGACAGTGAAGTCTGCAGTAAAGCCTTCCTTGATCATCCCCCTGTCACTTTCATGGTGACAAGCATATGCGCTTCCTTTTGTGAAAAGAGAAATCGCTTCGTACATCGAGAGACGTTCTTCAGGAATATGAACGGTCTTTTCCGGATCCAAAGGATTTGTCCTTGTGACAGCGGCATGGATGCCCCATAAAGGATTGACGGGTTCGATCGGGGCGTCCGATCCGCCTGCACAGTGGACGCCTCTGTCAAGCAAGGTCTTCCAGGCATAATTGAATTTCATGTTTTCTTCACCGAGCCTGTCGATCACCCATGGAAAATCAGAAGCGACAAAACGCGGCTGGATATCCAATATAAGGGGGAGACCTTTGATTTTTTCAATCAGTTGCTCCCTGAGAATCTGCGCATGGATCAATCGGTCACGCCTCGATTTTTCAGATGGGTGTTCCGTGATCGCATCCACGACATTCTCGAATGCCTGATCACCGATCGTATGGACGGCAATCGGCAGCTCAAGGCTTCGTGCTTTTTCAACAAGTTGTAAAAGTTTTTCCTGAGAATGGATGCTGACACCTTTTGTATCCGGTTCGTCTGCATAAGGATAGCTGAGAAGGGCCGTCCTGCCTCCGAGGGCGCCATCGGCGAAGATCTTCATGGCTCCGAACTCGATGAATTCATTTCCTCCAAGGAAATGATGCCCTTCTTCATGCCAATCATCGATCACTGCATGATGGACCAGAAGATGCGCCCTGAATTTTTTATTTTTATGGTTGATTGTTTGTTTGAACGCATTGTACGTTTTGTTGAAATTTCCGTAATAGCTTAAATCTTCGGTATGTCCACCGACAAGGCCGTTTTCCCAGCAGCTTTCAATACCTTTTGACAGGGCTTCTTCCAGATAGTTTGATGAAATGGGGGGAAGGGCTGCTGTCATGAGATCCTGGGCTTTATCCTTTAATAGTCCGTTCAGGCTGCCATCATCATCTTTTTCAATCAATCCTCCCTCAGGGTCAGGGGTTTCCTCATCAATGTTTGCCTCTTTAAGCGCAAGGGAGTTGACCACCATGGCGTGGCGGCAGATCCTTTTTAACAGGACAGGATGGTTCGGTACAGCGTCATCCAGTTCTTTCTTTGTAATGACTTCCGCTCCGGCCCAAAGGTTTTCATTCCATCCTTCCCCGAAGATCCATTGTCCTGCGGGAAGCTTGCCTGCTTTTTCAGCTACGGCATCCAGTACCTCTTCTTTGCTCGTCATCTGTGACAAGTCAAGGCGCAGGAGGGTCTCCCCATGGCCGATCAAGTGCATATGGCTGTCCACGAATCCCGGGAACATGACGCCATTCTTTAAGTCGATTGTTTCTTCTATTGTATATTTGTTCCTTAATTGTTCTGCCTGGCCCAAGTCTTTAATGAACCCGTTTTCTGTATAGACGGCTTCGACCATGTGGTCTTCCGACTGCATTGTATAGATTTTTCCGTTTGTCCATAATGTACCCATCTTGGAAGCTTCCTTTCTGTTAAGGCTCCTGTTAAAATACCGCTGTTGATTTCCGTGCAATACTTCGCTTTCCTCGGGTGACCCGTGAGCCTCCTCGGCTTCGCCTGCGGGGTCTCACATTGGCCACTTCTCCCGCCGGAGTCTTCGTCTTGCACTCCAATCAACAGCTATATCCGGTTATACCAGAAATGCAGCGGAGCCTTCTACTAAAAAATTCTGTTTCAAATGTACCATATTATAGGAGGAATCGGGAAGTAGAAGGATTATAGAAAGTTTATTGAATGCCGGTTATGATTTCCGTGCAAGACTTCGATTTCCTCGGGGGGACAGGGAGCCCCCTCAGAGAAGGGAACTGTCCAACTGCAGGTCTTAGAAGCACATGTCATAAGCCAAACCGTCCAAGAAGGCAAAGAACGCCTTCGTGGCCGGTTCGTCTTATGCCACCCGCCTCTGAGCAAAGCCCTTCCGCTTTTCGGTTAGGAGTCTTTGTCTTGTACTTCAATCAACTTTGGAACCAACTAGTATAGTTATCGTCCTTCTACATTCACAAAAATACAGAGAACCTATTTGTATAGGCCCTCTGTATCTTCCTGACATTAATTTAGTTTTTAACCGAGGTCATTTCTTTTTGGCGCAGTTCGATTCTTCTGATTTTGCCTGATGTTGTTTTTGGCAGTTCTTTGACGAATTCGATTTTGCGCGGATATTTGTATGGAGCTGTCAGCTGTTTTACGTGTTCCTGCAGCTGTGGTACAAGCTCAGAGTCATTCTGGTCAACGCCCTCACGCAGTACGACGAAGGCTTTTACAATCAGGCCGCGTACTTCATCAGGGCTGCCGACTACAGCGCACTCCTGTACAAATGGATGCTTTACAAGTGCATCCTCTACTTCGAACGGTCCGATTGTGTAACCGGAGGAGATGATGATGTCGTCTCCCCTGCCTTCGAACCAGAAATAACCGTCTTCATCTTTCTTCGCTTTATCTCCGGTGATATAGTAGTCACCCCTGAACTGCATGGCCGTTCTTTCAGGATCTTTATAATAGTTCTTGAACAAGGCAGGTGTTTCAACGTGAACGGCGATATCTCCAACTTCCCCGATTTCACAAGGCTGTCCTTCTTCGTTTATGACCTCCACCCTGTTACCCGGTGTAGGCTTGCCCATGGATCCCGGTTTCAGTTCCATGCCCTTCATAATACCCACAAGGAGAGTATTTTCAGTTTGACCGTAACCGTCACGAACTTCGATGCCATGATGCTTCTTGAACGCAACGATGACTTCCCTATTCAACGGTTCACCTGCGGAAACAGCACTGTGAAGCGGTGAAAGATCATACGTTCCGAGATCATCGACTTTGGCCATCAGGCGGTATTCTGTCGGTGTACAGCAGAGAACGTTAACCCCATTGTCCTGAAGCAGCTGCAAATATTTATTCGGTTCGAATTTACCTTGATAAACAAGTCCAGTCGCTCCGGAACCAAGGACGGACATGAATGGACTCCAAATCCATTTTTGCCAGCCGGGGCCTGCCGTTGCCCAGACTGTATCCCCTTCTTCAATTCCAAGCCACCCTTTGGCGGCCGTTCTAAGGTGGGCGAATGCCCAGCCATGTGTATGTACGACCCCTTTAGGATTTCCTGTCGTTCCAGAAGTGTATGACAAGAAAGCCATATCATCCCTGGCCGTATCTGCAAACGGCAAGTCCCCTGATACGTCTTTCATTTCTTCCTCGACCGTGATCCAGCCTTCCTGCTTTTCGCCAATGACGAATTTTTGCAGCTTATCCATCCCGCGCACATTCTCAAATTGTCCGATGAATGGTGCATACGCGACGATTCCTTTTACATCCCCGTGTTCGATCCTATATTCAAGATCTTTCGTACGCAGCATTTCTGAACTTGGAATGACGACCATTCCGGATTTTAAAGCTGCCAGGTAAACTGCATAAGCTTCGATCAATCGCGGGACCATGACCAGGATGACATCCCCCTTTTCGAGGCCGGAATCCAAGAAAACGTTTCCAATTTTATTAGCGTCCTTGATCAGGTTACTGTATGTAATTTCTTTTTTTTCACCCGCTTCGTTCTGCCATTTGATCGCGAGCTTTTCTTCATTACTTGCAAACTTCTCTACTTCTTCAACCAAGTTGTACTTTTCAGGTGCAATTAATTCATGTCTGTCCATCCGAATTCCCCCTTGTTTGTACTTACACCTCTATTATACAAAATAATTTTAATTTTTTAAATTATTCATTTTTATAATTAAGAGAAGGCAAGCTGGGAATTAAACAGTATTTTCGATTAAGAATCTAGACCGTTCCTTTCCGCTGCAAACATAAGATTCCCCATGGAGGAAGTCGAGCCTCCTCAGCGTTCAAGAAAAGCGGAGGCGGCTCGTTCATTGGATACAATAAATAATTCATTTATCAAGTGCGGACATCCTAGCTGGCATAGAATCCAGCAGTATATTGTAGTAGAAGACGAAAACTCCTGCAGGAGAAGTGGCCAATGTGAGACTTGTCCAGCAACAGAGGACTTGCCAAGTTATCATCTTACCCGTAACATCGTGGGTTAATTTGGTAAACTGCTTTTAGAGAAATCCAAATATACTACTGGGACAGTAAAAAAGTTAATGACGAAGTTGGGCAGTTCAGAAAATCTACGGTTTGGTCTGGTATGAAACAGGACCCATCAGGATGTATTTGTGTAGGTCATATCCCTATTCAAAACCGATTCAAGCGATTGATTGGAGTGCAAAACGCAGACTCCTGCGGAAAAGCGAGTTAGGTGAGACCCCTCAGGAGCGCAGCGACGAGGAGGCTCACCACCGCCCGCGGAAAGCGAAGTTTTGCACGGAAATCAATAGCGGTGATGAATGGAGTTAATACGTTGAGAAGTCAAATAATAAGCTTCTTTTAGGGCTGCCTAAAACCAAATTCAGTATGGGTGCGTATCTTGACATTTGCCTTCATATCAGCATGCTCACTGCTCACCCGCGGAAAGCTAAGTCTTCCACGGAAATCAACTGCTGCGTTCAAAACCCGGACAAAATTAAAAGGAGCGGGTAAACCCCGCTCCTTGTAGCCATTGTATTTAATTATTTTTGGTATCCGCCACCGATTTGTTGTTCAGCCATTTGGACTAAACGCTTAGTGATTTCACCACCTACAGAACCGTTAGCGCGTGCAGTTGCATCAGCACCAAGTTGAACTCCGAATTCAGAAGCGATTTCGTATTTCATTTGGTCAAGAGCTTGTTGAGCTCCTGGAGCTACTAGTTGGTTAGAACTTCTGTTTGCCATGTGTTTTCACCTCCTCGTTGCTTGTTGAGTATAGATTGCGCGAAAACACATGGCTTCATGCAACGAAATTTGTTGGTAAATGTTCCTATTTAAAGGAGGTCATCAAAGCTTTCTTCGATGCTTGAATCCGCTCCTCCATGGATGGTGATCGTCTCTGTTTCTTTGACCGATTCAAGGATCAGCTGCTCGAAATCAACAAAGCTTTCGTAATACTGCACCTTTTCTTTTTTGGGTCTTGTTTTAGGTGCCGGCGGTGTGAAGATCGTACAGCAATCTTCATACGGCAGAATCGATATATCATGAGTATCGATTTTTTGTGCGATATCGATGATTTCAAGTTTATCCATGGCGACCAGCGGTCTCAGGATCGGGGTGTTCGTGACGTCATTGATCGCCTGCATGCTTTCAAGAGTCTGACTCGCCACCTGTCCGAGGCTTTCACCTGTTACCAATGCAAGACCTTCGTGCTGCTCGCGGATTTTATCTGCTATCTTAAGCATCATTCTTCTCGTTGAGGTCATAGTATAGTTTTCAGGTACCTGATCGTGGATCGTCTGCTGGATCTTCGTGAAAGGGACGATATGCAATTTAATGCTGCCTGAAAAAGCAGAGAGCTTCTTTGAAAGATCGATGACTTTCTGCTTAGCCCGTTCGCTTGTGAAAGGCGGGCTGTGAAAATGGACGGCTTCGATTTCCACGCCTCGCTTCATGGTCAAATATCCCGCAACCGGACTGTCAATCCCCCCTGACAGCATCAGCATAGCCTTTCCGCTGGCACCGACCGGCATTCCCGTTGAGCCGGGGTAAATCTCAGAAGAAAGGTAAACACCTTCTTTTCTGACTTCCACATTTAAATTTATATCAGGATTTTTGACATCCACGGTCAATCCTTCTGTATTCCTCAAAATGTATGAACCGACCTCATAATTAATTTCATTGGTTTCCAGTGGAAAATGTTTATCTGCACGGCGGGCCGATACCTTAAAAGTCTTGCCTGGTTCAAAGCTTTTATGCACCAATGCAGCTCCCGCTTTGCAGATTTCCTCTATATCCCGTTCAACTTTCACTACAGGACTGAATGATTGAATCCCGAAGATCTTTTGGAGGCGCGGGATGATCTCATCCCCATTTTCCTCACCCAGAAGGATATGCAGACGGTCACGGCTCGCAGACACGGATACACCCGGATAATCCTTTAAAGCCTGGATAATATTCTCCCTGAGTTTTGATGTGAACTTTTTACGGTTTCTTCCCTTGGTGGAAATTTCACCGTATCTGACTAAAATTCGATTATATTTCATCGCGATCTCCTCATTGTTTTCTCTAATTGTGCGGTTTCTTGTTTTAGAAGACTGATGAACCGCTCTGCTTCTTCCATTGTATTGTGATAAGACAAACTTACACGGATCGCCCGGTCTGCCAGTTTCTCCCCCACTCCCATCGACAGGAGGGTCTGACTCGGCTTGCTTTTCTTGGAAGAACACGCACTGGTAGTGGAGACGTATACCTCATGTTGATCGAGGGCGTGGATTACCACCTCACTCTTAAAACCTTCAATGGAAAAGTTAAGGATATGCGGTGCACTCCCTTCTTGCGGCGTATGGACAGTCACTCCGGGCATGGTTCCCAGTTGTTTCCGTAAATACCGTTGAATATCCTTCATTTTATTTAAGCTGTCACGGCTTTCTTCCTGATACAGCCTCATCGCCTTTGCAAAGGAAACGATGCCTCCCGTATTCTCTGTCCCGCTTCTTACGTTTCCTTCCTGCTCTCCTCCGGACAGAATGGCAGAAAGGATGACGCCATCTCTGACATACAGCATCCCCGTCCCCTTCAGACCGTGGATTTTATGTGCAGAAATACTGTATAAATCGATATGATGATCCTGTAAAGAGACAGGAATTTTCCCGAATGCCTGGACACCGTCAACATGAAAAAGAATCCTGGAATGCTTTTTCAATAAGGAACCAATTTCTCTGATTGGCTGCACGGATCCTACTTCATTATTCACATGCATGATGGAAACAAGGATCGTGTCCGGCCGGATCGCTTTTCCTACATCTTCAGGGTCGACCACACCGGATTCGTTGACATCTAGGTAAGTCACTGTGTATCCGAGTGATTCCAATTGCTTCATTGTATTGGATACAGAAGGATGTTCTATTTTTGTTGTGATAATATGTTTCCCTCTGTTCCTGTATTGGAGGGCAGCCCCTTTAATCCCCAGGTTATTGGACTCAGTTCCTCCCGATGTGAAAATCACTTCTTTCTCGTTGATATCCATGATGGAAGCAATCTGTTTCCTTGACTGAGCAATTAATTTTTCCACCCTGCCGCCAAAAGAATGAATGGAAGAAGGATTGGCAAAATAAACGCCATTCACCTTCATAAAAGTATCCAGTGCTTCCGAATAGGGCTTGGTGGTTGCTGCGTTATCAAAATAAATCATGATATACACCTTCTTTAGTTCTATCCAATCATTAATATTATCACAAATTCTTTTGAACCCAAATGAAATCCAACATAACCCGAAATTATTTTGACAATAATATTATTTAATAAAAACGTTGAAATTTTTATTATTTTATAAAAATAACCATTGATAACTTTGTCGAAATTTGCGACAATCATTTAGGTGATAAACCTGATTAATTATTCAAATATACTAAATTGCAAGACTATTTAGATTTTCGACATTTTTCTACACGGATGTGATAAGATAGTTTTGCTCATGATAACGTTTACAAACGGAGGGGTATATATGAACGAGAAAGCGCTGTCATTCAGCGGTGTATTAACTGTAGGTCTAATGCTTTTCGCTCTTTTCCTCGGAGCCGGAAATATGATTTTTCCCCCATTTCTCGGTCAGCAGGCCGGTGACCATGTGTGGACGGGAATCATCGGGTTTTTGATCACCGGGGTGGGGCTGCCTTTGATGGGAGTAATCGCCATCGCCAAATCTGGAGGCGACCTTCAAACACTGGCAAACCGGGTCCATCCGGTTTTCGGATTGATCTTCACCATTATCATGTACCTTGCAATCGGACCATTTTTCGGAATCCCGAGAACCGGTACAGTTGCATATGAAATCGGCATCATTCCTTTTTTACCTGAAGATGCAGCAAAATATGGGGTGTCCCTTCTTATTTATTCAGTCATCTTTTTTGCACTGACAGCCTGGCTTGCAATGAATCCTTCGAAGCTTGTTGACAGAATCGGTAAGGTTTTGACTCCTTCCCTGCTGATCATCCTTACTGTACTGGTTGTGAAAAGTATCGCAACCCCCATGGGAAGCTTTGGAGAGCCGAATCCTGCATACCAGGAGGGTCCTCTCTTCAAAGGTTTCATTGAAGGCTATCTGACGATGGATACAATTGCGGCCCTGGTATTTGGTATCGTTGTAATCAATGCCATTAAGGACCGCGGGATTACAAATAAATCATCACTGACAAGGATCACGATCATTGCAGGGCTCATCGCTGCGGCGGGACTTGCCCTTGTGTATCTGTCACTCAGCTATATCGGAGCAACGAGTACAGACTCAATCGGTGCCCAGGCCAACGGCGGTGCCATTCTCTCGGCGGCCGCAGATTACTTATTCGGCTCTTTGGGGGCTGTGATCCTGGGGCTTGCCATCACGTTTGCCTGTATCACCACGTCCGTCGGACTGGTATCGGCATGTGCACAATATTTTTCAAAGATCATACCTGTATCTTATGGAAAACTCGTCATTATCCTTTCTGCTTTCAGTATGTTGATTGCCAATATCGGGTTGACTCAGTTGATTGCCGTTTCATTGCCGGTGCTCATTACCATCTATCCTTTGGCAATCGTATTGATCGTCCTATCATTCATGCATAATTGGTTCAACGGCTACTCCATGGTTTATGTTTTCGCTTTGGTGGCAACCGGCCTGATCAGTTTGATAGACGGCCTGAAGACAGCAGGTGTGGATGTAAGTGCAGTGACCGATTCATTGAACTTCCTTCCTTTTTACGCTGAAGGGATCGGCTGGCTCTTACCCGCAGCAGCAGGAGCCGTCATCGGCTTTGTGATAGCCAATTTGGCCGGTGCATCCAAACGCATTATTGAAGCTTAACAGCAGCATTAAAGACCGTTGAGAAGGATGTTCTTCAACGGTTTTTTTATATTTCAGGCTTCACCCCATGCTCAATATAGACAGAACAAAAAAGCCAGTACTCCTTTAAAAGGGATACTGGCTTCCTTCATTACTCTTCGATATTGATCATCTTTTCGATTTTTTTCAACGCGCCCGGTTCCACTTTCTCAATCGTGGTGGCCGCTTCCTCAAGCGCCTTACGGTAGTCATATTGCCTGAATGCTTCTTCCGCTGCCTGAAGCCCTTCACGCACTGAGTTGTAGCGGCTTCTGTAGCGGTTACCGTATTGAATGATTTTTTCTGAAAGCAGGACGTTTTCTATAAGGTCCTGTGTTTTTGAATAGAAGTGATCGACAGTATCAGCTGCTTCTAACAGCGTTTCCTGGATGAATTTCATATTCAATGGTTTTTCTGTCAGGCTTGCGTTCACCTGCTCGATCTTGCGGTGAACTTCAGTAAGAAGCTCATCATAATCTGCAGGGAGGCCGGGCACATTGCTTTTCGCAATCATCCTGCTTGCCTCTGCGGTCTTTTTCTTGAGTTCCGCAATTTTTTCACGTGTCGTCAATTCATCTTTCCGCAGATTCTGAAGAAAGACACCGAATTCCGCCTGCTCCCCATTCAGGACTTCCAGACCACTTCTGATTTCCTTCAGTTCTTCACTCAACGATGTGTACGCAGTCTTATTGCTTTCCACTTTTTCAATAATCAATTCGTGGCGCTTTGATAATTGGATGATTTTCTTCTGTAATTCCTGAGGTGCCTTAAGATCGGATTCATGTAAATGATAACCCTGCTGCACAACATTCACTTCATACTGAATATCATCATTCTCTTCTTTCGCCTTAATGAGGCCTTCAGTCGTTTCGTCCTTATATTGAAGCACAAAGTGTCTCGCATGCACTTCTTTTTCCAGTGAATCATAAAGCATTTCTATTTTACTCTTGATTTCCTGCAGACCCTGCTCAACTTCTTCCACCTCAAGGGACTGAAGACGGCCTTTGAAACCGGCCAGCGTCTCATTCAGGTCTTTTACTTCTTTGTCGACTTCCACATGTTCGAGTACGTAGCCCTGTTCCTTCATTTCAGCATATCCTGCTTCCAGTTCGGATAACTGGGAAGGAAGGATATTCTCGCAGTCCGCTGTCAGCTTAGGGATACTTTCCATCTTGTAGGCGATCGACTTCATTTCCTGACCCAGGTTCAAGACGATTTCACGTGCATCCAGATAGTTGCCCTGATCTGTCAGTGATTTAAATTCTTCGATTTCTTTAGCAAGCTTATCAAGCACAGCTTCGATTTTCTTCGCGGCCTGTCCATATGTATGACGGTATGCAAACAGCTGCTTCTTGCTGCTGCGGTATTCTTCTTCTAATAATTCTATTTCTTCCCTGTTCTTTTCTTCACTGCCGACAAGTTCATTCAGCTCTTCCAGGATCTGGTCAATCTTGGCTTCTGTTTTAGTGAGGACTTCATCGATTTTTGCCAGCGTTTCCTTCGTCTTCTTGTAACGGAACTTATCTGTGTATTCTTCGGCGTCAAACAGAAGTTCTTCAATATCAGGAAGCTCGACAGCCACGATTTCGTCCCAACCCTGTCTCCAGCCTTCAAAAAGCTGTTCCGTCTGCCCCGTCATGTTCAGCTGTTTGACCTTAGACAGTTCTTCCGGAATCGGCCGGTTCATGATATCCACCTTCCAAGCTTCGTACCGGTCAATTTCCGCATAATATTTCTTTCTGGATAAGACTCCGATTAGGAATAAAATCAAGATTAGTATGATTCCAGCGATGACATATTGCATCTTAAGCCCCCTGTTCAACTATTCAGTAGACATCTATATCAATTTGAAAGTTTCATTAGTAAATTCTCATTGTTATAATGATACCATGAGAACGACATTTTTTGACTAATAAATTCTATTTTTTCAACTCTAAAAGTTAAAATATAGCGTTTTCTCTAAAAATAGTGAAAAATTCACAGAAAAATACAGATGATTTGGATGAAGGAAGGGTTTTCTGATGAAAAAAGTCGACGGACATATCCATACTCCTTTCTGCCCTCATGGAAGCATGGATTCATTTCACGAATATATTGAAAGGGCCATCGCCCTCGACTATTCACAACTGACGTTCACGGAGCACGCGCCGCTCCCGCGGGGCTTTGTGGATACGACACCAGATCAGGACAGCGGTATGGGTGAAGATGATGTCCCTTTGTACTTCGATACCCTTGAAGAACTGAAAGAGACATACAAACAACGGATTACCATCCTTTCCGGCCTTGAAGTGGATTATATTGAAGGTTTCGAGAATGAGACAGCCGATTTCCTCAACAGATGGGGTAAGAGATTGGATGATAGCATCCTCTCGGTTCATTTCTTACATTATAAAAATAAATGGGCCTGTCTTGATTTCAGTCCTGATGTATTTAAGGAAATGGTAGGACTTTATGATTCCGCGGACGAAATTTACCGGCATTACTACAGGACCGTCCTTAAATCGATCGAAGCCGACCTTGGCCCCTTCAAGCCGAAGCGCATCGGTCATATCACGCTTGTAAAAAAGTTTCAGAAACTTTACCCTGCATCAACCCCCTTCAGCAAAGAAATAAAGGCAATTCTGGAGACCGCTGCTTCTAGTGGATATGAACTCGATTACAACGGCGCAGGTGTCATTAAACCACATTGCGGTGAATCCTATCCCCCGGAGGAAGTCATTGAACACGCCCGAAAACTCGGGATCAAAACCGTATACGGATCCGATGCCCACTCCGCAGCAGGCATCGGCCAGGGAAGACATGCCATGAGGCTGTAATGCAGTAAAAAGAAGCTGGGACAAAAGTGATTTAGTATAAGCAAAACCCGAGCTATTTTGCATGAAGTGAGGCAAAATAGCTCGGGTTTTTAATTTGTTCATTGTACATTGTACTTCTAGGAATTAGCTCACTCAGCGGTTGATTGGAGTGCAAGACGAAGACTCCTGCGGGAGAAGCGTGTTAGGTGAGACTTGTCCAGCTCCAGCGGCTAGAGGCTCGAGGTCATAAGTCAAGAAAGCCAAAAAGGCAAAGTACGCCTTTCCGGCTTTCTCGCCTTATGCTTGTCGCCTCTGGGCGAGCCGCTTCCGCTTTTCTATTTGTCCAGCTCCAGGGCTTAGAGGCACATGTCATAAGTCAAACCGGCCAAGAAGGCAAAGAACGCCTTCGTGGCCGGTTCGCCTTATGCCACCAGCCTCTAAACAAAGCCCTTCCGCTTTTCTTCCCGCAGGCTTGCCGAGGAGGCTCACGGGCTACCCGCGGAAAGCGAAGTCTTGCACGGAAATCATTAGCGTTGTTTAGAGTTCACTCAGAAGTGTTCGTCTGTAGACAAAGGAATTTTAGTTTCGTCCCAGCCTCTGTTTCTATGCTCAAATGATGAGTTCCTTCGTAAAACCCGATGAACCTTCGGACGTCATCAGGAGGTTGATCCATTGATCGATGTTTTGATAATACTGATCGACAAAATAATATTCCTGCGGGAACATCTGCCATACTTCCCGCAATTGCTGGCTGTTCAAAAACGGCATCGTCAGCATTGACTTCAACTGAATGACAAGGAAGCTGATCGGCTGCTTCTTAAAAGACCTGTCCACCATTCCCTGTTCAAACAGACTTTTCAAATAAAATCTTTCTTTCATGAGGTACGATGAAATGATTTCCCGCACAACTTGTGAATCAATCGAAACCTCTCTCCAAATGAAACGGGATAATTGATGATGCTCACTTTGAAATTTCAGTACCTTGAAGACAGCACGCTTCAGACATAAGTCTGCGCGGATATATTTAAGGGCATCCACTTCTTCCTGCAGGAAATGCAGATATTGTTCGAAGAAATGGGTAAAACATGCCTCAAGCAGACCCTGCTTGCCTTTGAAATAGTAAGAGATCGTTGCAGGATTAACCTTGGCCTTTCCTGCGATATCCCTTACAGAGGTCCCGTCATAGCCGTGGTCATAGAATAATGAAACAGCTGCTTGAAATATAGCTTCCTTTGGCGAAGTAGAGGTTTGTCCCTTTTTCATATTCTCCCTCTTTTCTCTTCTTTTAATTTCCCCCGAGTGGACTGAATCGAATCTATTGAAGCTTCATTGAAAGTATGCTAAAAATGTTCTAATAGAGTTTTCACATAGTGTATAACAATGATTTCGCTTTTACAGGAAGAATTCCTTTAAGTATTTCTCGACAGTTTTTCCACTGATGGTGCGATGCTGCAGGGAATTCCACTGATTTTGTTGAAATGGGGGAAAAGATGATGTTTCAAGCAGAAAAATATCAAGGAACAAAAAAAGATAAGTACGGACTCGTCATAAAGCAATTACGTGCGCTGCTCGAGGATGAACCGAATAAAATCGCAAACCTGAGCAACGCTTCTGCCCTGCTAAATCAATTTTTAGACCGGATTAATTGGGTTGGATTCTATTTATTCGAAGAGGAAAGCAGCCAGCTTGTCCTCGGACCATTCCAGGGCCTTCCTGCATGTGTCCGGATCCCGTTGGGACGAGGGGTGTGCGGATCTTCCGCCAGTGAAAGGAAAACATTTGTCGTGGAGGACGTACACAGCTTCCCTGGCCATATCGCATGTGACGCAGCTTCTCAATCTGAAATCGTCATCCCGCTTGTCAAAGATGGAAATCTAATCGGGGTACTGGACATCGACAGCCCGGAGAAATCCCGTTTTGACGAGGAAGACCAGCAGTACTTGGAAGCATTCACAGAAGAATTATTAAAACACCTGTAATCACTAAGCAAAAAGAAGCGTACGGAATCCGCACGCTTCTTTTTTTACATCACATCACTTGGAAATTTAACTTTATTCAATGCCTGTTCCAGGTCATCCCAAATATCATCCGAGGATTCAAGTCCGACAGAAAGTCTTAGGAGGGTATCTGTGATTCCCATTTTCTCTCTTGCCTCTTCCGGGACCACAGCATGTGTCATCGTAGCCGGATGCTGGATCAACGTTTCTGCATCCCCCAGGCTGACCGCGATCTTGATCATATGCAAATCATCCATGAACGCTTGTGCATCTTCCTTCGAACCTTTTAGGGTGAAAGAAATCATCCCCCCTGGTTTTTTCATCTGTTTTTTCATGATCTCATACTGTGGATGATCAGTACGGCCAGGATAAATCACCTGCTCCACTGCAGGATGGGTAGCAAGCAGCCCGGCGAGTTTATCGGCACTTTCACAATGGCGGTCAAGCCTTACCGCAAGCGTCTTCAACCCCCTCAATAACAGCCATGCATCAAATGGCGAAATGATGCCGCCTATATCTTTCTGGGTCGTCATGCGGATTTCAGCCATTTTTTCCTGTGTACCGACCACAATGCCGGCAATGACATCCCCGTGTCCTCCTATATACTTTGTCGCACTGTGAATCACGATGTCGCATCCAAGTTCAAGGGGCCTCTGAAGATAAGGAGAACAGAAGGTGTTGTCCACAACGACCGGTATCCCCTTTTCACGGGCTACCCTCGCCACCATCTGTAAATCGATGAGCTGCATCGTAGGATTGATCGGTGTTTCCACGTAGATGCAGGATGTATTGTCTTTGATTTTCGCCCTGATTTCTTCTTCTGAATCCATGGCGGAAAAGTCATGGCCGATCGCGAATTTTTCATCCAATAATTGCAGAAGGCCGAACGTACAGCCATACACTCCTTGAGAACAAAGGATATGATCCCCTGATTTGGTCAAAGAAAAAAGGACTGCTGAAACGGCAGCCATCCCTGAGCCGAAAGCAAGGGCAGCTTCACCGCCTTCAAGCGATGCCATTCTCTGTTCGAGGATGCCCACCGTCGGATTGCCGAGCCTTGAATAGATATACCCTTCCTCTTCCCCTGCAAATCGGTTTTCCCCCTGCTTTGCATTAGCGAACGTATAAGTCGACGTTTGATACAAAGGAGGTGCCAGACTATCAAAATGTCGAGAAGACTCGTACCCCTCATGAATCACACGCGTTTCAAAATGTTTTTCATCTTTCATCAAGTATTCCTCCCAATTTTGTTCCTCTAAGTTCTATCACTCTTCTATTCTAGAATATGATAATCCGGCAAAAAAAGAAAGCGTTTACACTAACGTATTAAAGCAAACGGACGCCCAAAATGAGCAGCCGCTTGTTTCTTATCACGGTTTTATCAGAAGTCTGGCGTCGAGATCCTCCACCACCTGATTCTTTCCATGATTTTTTGCTATATAAAGTGCTTCATCCGCTTTCTTTACTAACTCCTTCACCGATGACGGACAGCTTTCATCGCCTTTGACCCACGAAGAAAGACCGCATGAAAGCGTCACTCCCGGCTCTGTTCTGCAGGAGACCGTTTCTACTATGGCTTTCGCAATCGCATATCCTTCATCCCTTTCGACGTAGGGCAGATACACAGCCATTTCTTCTCCTCCCCAGCGGGCAGCAGAACCACTTTCACCCACAACTTCCTTTATAAGGTTCGCTGTCTGAATCAGGACTTCATCACCGATTTGATGCCCATAATTATCATTCACTGCTTTAAAGTCATCGATATCGATCAGAAGGAGCGTCCCTTCATCATCTTCTTTCATCGCCGATTCCATTTTTTCATCAAGATAATGGCGGGCAAACAGTTTCGTCATATGATCGGTGATGACCATATGTTCAAGTTCTTCCCTCAAGGTTGCATTCGTAATGGCAAGCGCGGAATGATGGATGAACGACTGCAGCAGTTTGTACATATCAAACGAAAACATATACGGATCGTGGTGAAGGACAACACAGAAACCGATCAATTCTTCATTTTGTGTCATCGGCACTGCCATCAATGATAAATAACCGGGGTCACCAATCCGGTCACTCACATCCCCGAGGAAAATCGAATCTCTTTCTTCGTTGATGCGCTCGTTTACATAGGAGATGTACTGTTCACCTTCTTTTGTGAAGAATAGTGAAGAGCTTTGTTCCAGGATGACTAATTTATTTTTATTCGGTTCATTTAACACGAACCCGATGGCACTCGGCTGAAAGGATCTCTCTATCTGCTTCTTCAAAAATTGCAATGTATCAGATAAACGAAACTTTAAATTAAGCTGATGGGACGTTTCATTGATCAGCTGCAAGTCACTGATCAGACGTTTCGACTGCTCATACAGCTTGGCATTCTCAAGCGCACTCCCGGCCGTATAGGCAAGTAATTTGATGAACTCGATTTTCTGCTCGTTGAACAGCAGATGCGAAGCCGTGCCGACTTCAAGCACTCCGTAAATCCCCTGCTTTCCTCTTAATGGGGCATAAAGCGTCTGAGAATCCTCATCCAGCTCGATGCTTCCGTTTACAAATGCCTGCATCGCAAAAGGATTCGCCTTTTCAAAGTCAAAAGATTTTATAGGCAGGGTGCCGAAATCATAGCGGTCATTGGAAAGGAGGAGACGGAACTCATCCTCCGGGAAAACCTCACCGAGCGTCTCGATGATTTGAACCAATAGTGTCTGGACATCCCTGTTAGAATGAAAAAACTCAGTCACTTTGAACAATTCCCGGTATCTTCTCTCTTCTTCATACACCTTCTGGACATTCCACGAGAGTGTCAGGAACTGATCACTCGCTTTCCAAAATGGTGAGAGACAGTCCTCATCGAATGATTGCCCGTCTGAATGTTGAATGAGCAGCACGTAAGTCTCTTCCATATCGTTTCTGAATTGAAACCAGAAATGGAAATGAGGGTCACGGCAATCCATCATAAAATAAGGGGTATCCCCGAAAGATAACTCAAAGATTTTTCTGCTTAACGTCCCATCGTTACCTTGCTCTTCTGTGCTCCCTTGCAGGAAGCATTCACTCTTTGTGCATTTATATAAGAAAGCTTTCTCGAACCCGAGACATTCCTTTATCAACCGGAGCCATTTCTGAAGATTGTCTGTTTGCTGAAGATTGAAAGACATATCATCATGAATAAGATCGAATAATTTAGATTTATAAATATGTAAGCGATCAGCTAGTTTGGTCATTTTCTCACCCGTACCCTGAAGGTTTGTGAAGCTATGGTTTTCCACACATCATTATAGCATACGATTAAACGTATGCAGGATAATATTTTC
Organism: [Bacillus] enclensis; assembly: GCF_001456935.1. Taxonomy (GTDB): domain Bacteria; phylum Bacillota; class Bacilli; order Bacillales; family Bacillaceae_B; genus Rossellomorea; species Rossellomorea enclensis. The sequence goes on from NZ_KQ758482.1 coordinate 1,432,548, forward strand.
AATATTTAGGTAGATATTGGGTAATGCAGTGAAGGGATCATTTAGTTAGACGGATGAGGGGATAGATAAGTTTTTATTCAAAAAGGAATTGAAGAGATTGTCCTTTACGCCAGATGTATTTTATACGAATCTTCAATACTTGCTTGACTTCTATCCCTCTGCATCATATAATGTTCTTTGTGTAAAATAATGCAGCTTCAGTGAAGTCCTTTATGGCTGTATTTTGTTCCTCTGACCTTGAGGTGTATCTTGTAACCCTCTGCTGCTAGGGCGAAGGTACATGAAAACAAAATACACATAATTGTTAATTCACAGGTGTTTTTATTTTACAACAAAATAAAAACAATAAAGGAGGAGTCTCTCATGGCTCGTTATACTGGTCCAAGTTGGAAATTATCTCGTCGTCTTGGAATCTCTCTAAGCGGTACGGGTAAAGAATTAGAAAAGCGTCCTTACGCTCCAGGTCCCCATGGTCCTAACCAACGCAAGAAAATCTCTGAATACGGTTTACAACTTCAAGAAAAGCAAAAACTTCGTCACATGTACGGAGTAACTGAACGTCAATTCCGTAACCTATTTGACCAAGCTGGCAAATTACAAGGTAAACACGGTGAAAACTTCATGGCTTTACTTGAGTGCCGTCTTGATAACGTTGTTTATCGTTTAGGTCTTGCACGTACGCGCCGTCAAGCTCGTCAGCTTGTTAACCACGGTCACGTAACGGTTAATGGGTCTCGCGTAGATATCCCATCTTTCCGCGTACAACCTGGACAAACAATCTCAGTTCGTGAAAAGTCACGCAACCTTGACATCATCAAAGAAGCTCTTGAAGTGAACAGCTTTGTTCCTGAATTCTTGACTTTCGATGCTGACAAGCTTGAAGGTACTTTCACTCGCGTTCCTGAGCGTTCTGAATTACCAGCTGAAATTAACGAAGCTCTTATCGTTGAGTTCTACTCTCGTTAATCTTTGTAAAGAAGAAACTCTGCTCTTTATGGGGCAGGGTTTTTTTGTTTGTCTGGATGAGGTGACGTGCGTATGAATGTATATCAGTCATTATGGCGGCGTCTAAATGAAGAAAATTCGACAAGTTGCGCGATTATGAAAAAAGTGGCGCAATAAATTTAAAAAATGCGCAATTATCATGAAAGTGGCGCAATTATTCAGAATTTGGCGCAATAAATATTAATATAGTTATATCTCTATTGCGCCCCCCCATTTCTCCATTAATGACTCTACTTTTTAATCAAATCAAGCTTCCTCCACTTCACAATCTTCTAAAATCCGCCTGCCTGCAGCCGATTTCATACAAAAAAACAGCGCAATCCCCAAAACAGAGATCACGCTGCCCATTCAAAGATTCACTTCTTAAACATACTGAATCTTAAAGTACTTCTTCTTACCCCGGCGGATGATCGTGAACTGTCCGTCGATCATGTCCTTCTCACCCATCACATGCTGAAGATCTGTCACACGTTCACCGTTGATGTAGATCGCACCGTTGCCGATGTCCTCGCGTGCCTGACGCTTGGATGGGGAGATTTTTGCATTGACGATCAAATCGACAAGTCCAACCTCTTCTTCTTTCGACTGTTCGAAGGAAGGAACATCCTTGAAACCTTCCAGGATTTCAGAAGCGGATAATGATTTGATGTCTCCGCTGAAAAGAGCCGCGGTAATACGGATCGCCTGCTCCAGTGCTTCTTCCCCATGGATCATCTTTGTCATTTCCTCTGCAAGTGCTTTTTGAGCCTTGCGCAGATGAGCTTCCGTTTCAACGGATTCCGCTAGTGACTCGATTTCCTCCTGAGAAAGGAAGGTAAAGTATTTCAGGTATTTCACGACATCGGCATCAGCCGTGTTGATCCAGAACTGATAGAACTCGTAAGGAGACGTCTTCTCAGGATCCAGCCAGATCGCGCCGCTTTCCGTTTTACCGAATTTTGTTCCGTCCGCTTTTGTTACAAGAGGAATCGTGAAACCGAATGCCTTTGTTTCTTCTTCATGCGTTCTGCGGATCAGTTCAAGACCTGTCGTGATATTGCCCCACTGGTCGCTTCCCCCGATCTGAAGCTTACAGTTGTAGTTGTCATACAGGTGGTTGAAATCAAGAGCCTGAAGAATCGTGTATGTGAACTCGGTGAATGAAATACCTGATTCCAGACGGGATGAAATCGTATCTTTTGCAAGCATGTAGTTGACACCGACATGCTTACCGAAATCCCGGAGGAACGTCACGACATCCATTGCGCCGATCCAGTCGTAGTTATTCACCATGACCGCTCCGTTTTCACCTTCGAAATCGAAGATGCTCTCCAGTTGATTTCTGATACTTGCTGCATTATGCCTGATTGCATCGATTGTCTGAAGTTTACGCTCTTCGTTTTTACCGCTTGGATCCCCGATCAAACCAGTCGCCCCTCCGACTAAAACCAGCGGGCGGTGGCCTTCATTCTGAAAACGGCGGAGAGTTAAAAATGGAAGCAGATGACCGATGTGCATGCTGTCTGCAGTCGGATCGATTCCGCAGTAGATTGAAATACTCTCTTTATCTAAAAGGTTCTTCAACCCCTCAGCGTCTGTCTGCTGGTACGTAATTCCACGCCACTCTAAATCCTTCAATAATTCCATGTCCAATCTTCCTCCTTCTTCTTTTCCATTCCATGACTGCCGCTTAAAAACAAAAAAGTCCCTGCATATATGCAGGGACGCTGTCGCGCGGTACCACCCAAATTAAGGAAAAAAATCCTTCACTCATAAAGATAACGGCTTTGACCGTTTACTGCTACTAATGGTTCACAGCAAAAGCTCCAGGATGTAATTCATCTGCATTTTGTGTCAGTTCTCAGCGGCCACTGACTCTCTGGGTAACAGGGAATGCAAACTACTTTAACCTCTCATTGCGGTATGGTTTATATGTCGAATGAATTAAAAAATCAATACTGACTATATTAGGTTTTTACCATAATGCATGATAATAGTCAATAAAAGCAAGAATTTTTTTGTATCCAAATACCTTTTTGTTTGACTTTTTACGACAGCATTCTCTCGAATATGCTATAATAGGAATGTTCTAGGGGGAATGAAAATATGAGAGAAACATGGAACAAATTACTTGAAAAATTAGATCCTGTCATCAGGTTCTTTACAAATACCAGGGTTCAAAAACGAGCACGAATTACATACGGAGTATTTTGGAACCTTGCACTGATCACCATTGTCGTCGTGGTCCTCGGCACGGCTTTCGCCGGCGGGGTGGGTGCCGGTTATTTCGCATCACTGGTCAAGGAAGAGCCGATCCGTTCTTACGACCAAATGAAAAAGGACATCTACAATTATGAAGAAACCTCTCAGCTGTATTTCGCTGACGATGTCTATCTTGGAAAGCTGAGGACTGACCTTGAACGCGAAGAGGTAAAGCTTGAAAATGTCTCGGAATATCTGAGAAATGCTGTCATCGCCACTGAAGATGAGTATTTTAAAGAACATAACGGAGTGGTCCCCAAAGCCATCATGCGTGCGGTGCTGCAGGAATTCACCAATTCTTCCACTCAATCGGGAGGAAGCACGCTCACACAGCAGCTCATCAAGAATCAAATCCTCACAAATGAAGTTTCCTTTGAAAGAAAAGCAAAGGAAATCCTTCTCGCGCTGCGGCTGGAAAGATTCTTTGAAAAAGATGAAATACTTGAAGCCTATCTAAACGTTGCCACATTGGGAAGAAACTCATCCGGCCGGAATATCGGCGGGGTCCAATCTGCAGCACAGGGAATTTTCGGCGTGGATGCAAAAGATTTGAACCTTCCACAGTCTGCATTCATTGCCGGTTTGCCTCAGGCTCCATTCAGCTACACTCCATTCATGAATAACGGAGAGCTTAAAGAAAACCTTGAGCCTGGCCTTGCACGAATGAAGACCGTGCTTTACCGTATGCACAGGGAAGGCTATATCACGGACAAAGAGTATGAAGATGCTGTCGCTTACGACCTCAAAAAGGATTTCATCGAAAGAAAAGCTTCACCTAATGAAAGATATCCGTGGCTGACCGCAGAACTTGAAAGCAGGGCCATCGACATCATGACAGAGGTCCTTGCAGAGAAAGACGGGGTTTCAAAGCAGGATCTTGAGAATAACGATGAATTGAAAGAGAAATACCATACACTGGCAGACCGGAATGTCCGCCAGAGCGGATATGAGATCCATTCATCCATCGATAAAAAAATCTATGATCAAATGCAAAAGACGAAGGACGCTTACAATATGTATGGACCGTCAAAGACAGTCACAACCACTGACCCTGACACAGGGAAAGAAGTTACAGTGGAAGAACCTGTCCAGGTCGGAGCCATCATGATAGAAAACAAGACTGGCAGAATCATAAGTTTCATCGGCGGCCGGGATTTTAAAACGGAGCAGCTGAATCACGCCACTTCATCCTACCGCTCGAACGGTTCGACCATGAAGCCACTGCTTGCCTATGCGCCAGCCTTGGAATATGGCTATATCTCACCGGGATCGCCGATCCCTGACGTGGAATTGAATATCAACGGATGGACTCCAAAGAACTATTCATACAGAGAGCGCGGACTCTACCCTGCTAGGCTTGCACTTGCGGAGTCCCTTAACCTCCCTGCAGTCAGGACGTATGCAAATATATATGACCGCAACCCATTCAATGAGTTCCTCATGAAAATGGACTTCGCCAAATTGGGCCGGGTCGACAATAACTTATCCCTTACACTCGGGGCGACCACTAAGGGGATAACGGTTGAAGAAAACGTCAATGCTTATACGGCCTTGGCCAACGGCGGTAAGTTCGTTGACGCCTATATGATTGAAAAAATCGTGGATCAAGACGGAAATACTGTATTCGAACATAAATCAGAACCAGTGCAGGTATACAGTCCGCAGACGGCTTATCTGACACTCGATATGATGAGGGATACGCTCGATCACTATGCAGGAACAGGGCGTTACGCTAAGACATTCCTGAATTTCTCATCCGACTGGGCAGGTAAATCAGGTACTTCACAGGATTATAAGGACCATTGGTTTGTTGCATCCAATCCGAGCATCACTTTTGGTACGTGGTTCGGATATGATACACCATCCGATTTGAACACGGCTGCATCAAGGGCACAGTACGGCCATTACGGATTAAGGAATATCCGTCTCTGGTCATATCTCTTGAACGATACGAGAGACCTTGCCCCTGCGCTGATCGACCCGGAAGGCTCCTTTAAAGAGCCTGGCGGAATCGTGAGACGCTCATTCTGTTCCATCTCCGGATTGCTTCCTTCAGAAGCCTGTACGAAAGCCGGACTGGTCAAGACTGATTTGTTCAATGCCAAATATGTGCCGACCAAGACGGATGACAGCTTGCTCATGAGCCGTTACGTAATGGTAAACGGAAAGAAATATCTTGCACTTCCTAATACGCCGGAAGAATTTTCACAGCCGGGTGTCATCCTGAATCCTGATTTCGTGAAAAATATCTTCGGTAAAGTGCCTGGGGATGCTTCAAAGCTGATTCCTCAAGATGATGAACGATTCAAGAATGTATTGATCGCAGAGAATAAAATCTCAGATGACGGAGCTGCACCGGGGACGGTGAAAGCCTCTGCAAACGGAAATAAGATTACATGGACTCCTTCCGGGAGCGGGGATGTCGTCGGATACCGGGTATATTCCAAATCCGGAAGCAAAGTAGGAAGCGTCAAATCAGGCGGCAGCTACTCCGTTTCAGTTGGCAGCGGGCAATACTTTGTTAAAGCGGTCGACGTGGCAGGTAAAGAATCCTCTCCTTCCAACACCGTTCAAGTCGGTAAGGCAGAAGAGAAACCGAAACCTGAAAAACCAAAGGAAGATCCGAAACCGCCAAGCGGTGACAAACCGACTGATCCCAAGCCTCCAAAACCGGATAAGCCGGATGATCCGCCTCCCGCAGATGACGGCGGCGGCTCTGGGGACGGTGGCGGCGGTGATGACGGAGGGACGGAACCTCCTGCTGAACCACCAACCCCGCCTGAAGAGGGTTAACATATCAACAAAAAAAGAGCACAGAAATTGTGCTCTTTTTTTGTTGCGCAGAAAACCCCCGCCTACTATATAAGGCGGGGGTTTTCATGTCTTTCTATCAGTCTTCCATCGTACTCAGATCACCAGTAGGCAGATCAAGCTCCCATGCTTTCAAGACACGGCGCATGATCTTTCCGCTGCGGGTCTTTGGAAGTTTTTCACGGAATTCGATTTCACGCGGAGCTGCATGTGCAGCCAGTCCTTTTTTAACAAACTGCCGGATCTCTTCTTTCAGATCATCCGTCACTTCATATCCGTCACGAAGCGCGATGAAAGCCTTGATGATTTCCCCGCGTACAGGGTCCGGCTTACCGATGACACCTGCTTCTGCAACTGCCGGGTGCTCAACAAGCTTGCTTTCCACTTCGAACGGTCCTACACGCTCTCCGGATGTCATTATGACGTCATCAACGCGGCCCTGGAACCAGAAGTAGCCCTCTTCGTCCATATAAGCAGAATCCCCTGATACATACCAGTCACCCGGCATGAAGTAAGACTCATACTTTTGAGGGTTGTTCCAGATCTGGCTCATCATGGACGGCCAGCCTTTTTTGATGGCCAGGTTCCCCATCCTGTTCGGAGGAAGCTCATTCCCCTGGTCATCGACGATTGCAGCCTTCACTCCAGGGAATGGTTTACCCATTGATCCAGGCTTGATTTCCAGGCAAGGATAATTACAGATCAGCTGTCCTCCCGTTTCCGTCATCCACCACGTATCATGTATGCGCAGGTTAAAGACCTTCATTCCCCAGCGCACCACTTCAGGGTTAAGGGGCTCGCCCACGCTCAGGATGTGACGGAGGGAACTTAAATCGAATTGTTTAACGACTTCGTCGCCTGCCCCCATCAGCATTCTGAAAGCGGTAGGCGCACTGTACCATACAGTCACACCGAAATCTTCGATCGTCTTATACCAATTTTCTGGCTTGAAGCGTCCCCCGACGATCACATTAGACGTACCCGTCAGCCACGGTCCGAAGATTCCGTATGAAGTACCCGTTACCCAGCCAGGATCTGCTGTACACCAGTACACATCTTCTTCCTTCAGATCCAGGACCCATTTGGAAGTCTGGTAGTGCTGAAGCATCGCGTTATGAACATGCAGCACTCCCTTCGGCTTCCCGGTCGAACCTGATGTATAATGAAGAATCAAGCCGTCATTCCGGTCGACCCATTCGATATTCAGTTTATCACTTGCTTCATTGAATTTCGCATTGAAATCAACATGTACATCATCTTCCTTCACGTCTTCCCCGATCAGGAATACGTGCTTTAAATGAGGCAGTTCACTGACAGGGACACGATCGAGCAGCTCAGGAGTCGTGATAAGCACCTTTGCCTCGCTGTCCTCCAGACGGTCGCGTACAGCACCTTCCATGAATGCTTCGAATAACGGCCCTACGATGGCCCCGAGTTTAACCGCTCCGAGAACGGAGAAGTACAGCTCAGGTGAGCGCGGCATAAAGATGAAGACACGATCACCTTTTTCCACATCACCGTATTGTTTCAGCACATTCCCTGCTTTATTGGATAATTTCTTCATATCAGTGAACGTATATTTTTCATCACGTTCAGGATCCCGATAATAAAGGGCAACTTTATTCTTTCTGAATGATTCAGCATGACGGTCAATCGCTTCATACGCCAGATTCACCCGTCCTGTCTCATGCCATGAAAATTCTTTCTCGACTTCTTTCCAATCAAAAGAACTGTAAGTATCTTCATAGCTTTGCAGATTATAATTCCCCTTCGTGACTGGTAACGCTTCCACTTTCATATACCGAATCCCCCTTATGTAAGATTTTACATTCTTATTATAGTATATAAATTATATTTTCTCAATTTTTTAAAAAGTCAGTTGGATCGAATAACCTCTATCAATACAGGATTCAGACCAAATAAACCATTGATTTATAGGTATTTTACAATAATGTTCCCCTCTTCAAAAATACTTTCAAACGTCTGAAAATTTTGTGAAAGCGCTCTACTTTTTTCTATTTCATGTATAATAGATTGAGAGGAATATCTTTAGGTGGTGTCCAAATGAAATTGAAGAAAACCTATAATGCAACTGAGTTAAAGACAGCAAAAGGAAATTTGATCATTGAAGGGCCGATTCATGCAGAAGAGCTGGCGCGCCTTGATTTTCATGAAGACCTCGTCGCATTCAGACCTCCTGCCCAGCAGCATAAAGCGCTGGTTGAAATTGCCGGCCTGCCTGAAGGAAGAATCATTATTGCAAGGGAAAATCATACGATTGTCGGCTATGTTACATATCTATATCCTGATCCCCTCGAACGCTGGTCTCAAGGGAAAATGGAGAACCTCATTGAGCTTGGCGCGATTGAAGTCATTCCAAAGTTTCGCGGCGCATCGGTCGGAAAGCATCTGTTGAAGGTATCGATGATGGATGACCATATGGAAGATTTTATCGTGATCACGACAGAGTATTACTGGCATTGGGACCTGAAAGGAACAGGGCTGAATGTTTGGGAGTACCGCAAGATCATGGAGAAGATGATGAATGCGGGCGGACTTGAATATTACGCGACAGATGATCCTGAAATAAGCTCACATCCCGCCAACTGCCTGATGGCGAGAATCGGAAAGAGGGTCGACTCGGAGTCGGTCCAGCAATTTGATCAGCTGCGTTTCATGAATCGCTTTATGTATTAATCTATTCGTTTTCTAAAAGGGGTGGAGAAACATGATAGTGGAAGAAATTATGAATACGGAAGTGGCTGCCTTAAAACCGGACGATACGATTGAATCAGCCATTCTTTTAATGAGGGATAAGAAAATCAAGCATATCCCGATCACGAATGATCAATCAGAAGTAGTCGGGATTGTAAGCGACCGTGATGTAAAAGACGGCACACCCTCCATTTTTGATGATGAAGCCTCTCAGGAAGAGTTGAAAAAACCTCTCAGACTGATTATGAAAACCGATGTCATCACCGGGCATCCACTTGATTTCGTGGAAGAGGTCGCCGCGTTATTCTATGAGCACCATATCAGCTGCCTCCCGGTTGTGAGTGATAATAAATTGATTGGAATCATAACTGAAACCGATCTGCTCCATACGTTGATCCAGTTGACCGGAGCAAACCAGCCAGGTTCCCAGATCGAGGTGAAAGTCCCTCATCGTGCAGGGATACTTTATGATGTCGCCGGTATCATCCGCCGCCATAACAGCAATATTTTAAGTGTACTTGTCTACCCTGATAAAAAGGATGAAGCTTATAAAATCCTCGTTTTCCGGGTGAGGACAATGAACCCGATGAACGTGATAGAAGATCTAAAGAAAGAAGGATATGACGTGTTATGGCCAAACATGCCGGGAATGTCTACATGATGAAAGATGCAGTTTTTATCTATTCCGACGAACTTCTCGGGTACCGATTCAATGATCAGCATCCTTTTAACCAGACCCGTTTGACGCTGACCATCGATTTGTTGAAGGAAATCAAGGCTCTCGACTCAGGGGAGATCGTTCCGGCAAGAATGGCGTCCGATGAAGAATTATTTCTGAATCATGATCCGGGATATGTAAACGCCGTCAAGAAGGCGAGTGTCGGCCAGCTCCCTCCTGAACAGGCTGAGGGGTATGGAATCGGTACAGAAGATACCCCAATATTCGATGGGATGCACGAAGCAAGCGCCTACTTGGTCGGGGGGACGCTTACTGCAGTGGACTATGTGATGACCGGGAAGGCGAGACATGCCCTTCATCTCGGCGGCGGCCTTCACCATGGCTTCAAGGGAAAAGCTTCCGGATTCTGTATTTATAATGACAGTGCGGTGGCCATCCGTTATCTTCAAGAAAAGTATAAAGCAAGAGTGCTGTACGTCGATACCGATGCCCATCATGGTGATGGCGTTCAATGGTCTTTCTACGACGATCCCGACGTCTGCACATTGTCCATCCATGAAACGGGGAGATATTTATTCCCGGGTACAGGCAACATCAATGAACGCGGGCATGGAAAAGGATACGGCTTTTCATTTAATATCCCGCTGGATGCCTTCACGGAGGATGAGTCATGGCTCGAAGCATATGAGACGAGCTTCAGGGAGATTGTTGAATTCTTTAAACCAGATGTCATCCTTACCCAAAATGGTGCAGATGCCCATTATTACGATCCGTTGACGCACTTGTCTGCCACCATGAAGATTTACAAGGAAATCCCCCGTATCGCTCATGAACTCGCTGAAAAATATTGTGACGGCAAGTGGATTGCAGTGGGAGGCGGCGGTTATGATATATGGCGTGTCGTCCCGAGGGCCTGGTCCATGATCTGGCTTGAGATGACAGGACGCACCGAAGCGGCCGGCACGTTTCCCGCTGCCTGGATTGAACGGTGGAATGAAAAAGCCGGTGTCCCATTGCCTGTAGAATGGATAGATGCTCCCGATATCTATCCAGCCATCCCCCGAAAAGGTGAGATCACCGAAAAGAACAGGCATACCCTTGAAAAAGCTCTCTATCCCATCCGCCAGCAGCTCCGGCAAAAGCCGGGCAGTTAAGAGGATACAACTGGATTATTTAAGCGGCTCCCGGATTTTAAAGACCGGGAGCCTTATATATGTCCTTTATATGTATCCGCACAAAAAAACCACCCCGGTAAAAGTTGCCGGGGTGGCTTTTCTCTACTCATTTTCATAAGCTGGGTCACTGATGATGATTTCCACTCTTCTGTTTTTTTGCAGATTATCTGCCGTATCATTCGGTGCGATCGGCCGGGTATCACCGTAGCCCACTGCAATGAAGCGTTTCGGATCCAATTCCACCGCACTGGTCAGATAGCGGATGACTGAGCTTGCCCTTGCAGAAGAAAGTTCCCAATTGGAAGGGAATTTCGAGGTTGAAATGGGCCTGTTATCTGTGTGGCCCTCGACCTTCACGTAGTTAGGCATTCTTTCAAGCAGTGCACCCACTTTATCCAAAAACGGGTAAGAGGCAGGCAGGACATCTGCTTCACCCGAGTCGAAGAGCGACTGCTCGGGGAGGACCAAGACGACTCCCCTCTCCGTTCTTGTCGCTGTCACAATCTCATCTAATTCATTTTCTCTCAAATATGAACGTATATCACTTAAAAGATCCCGTAAATCTTCTTCGTGCTTTTCTAACGGTTCTTCAGACGGTTGTTCTGAAGGAACGATGGACGGATTAAAATCAAGGATCTCCTTTTTTTGAAATGAATCCGAGATTGCCCTGAATTTAACGATATCAATCTGCGACATTGAAAAAAGGAGAATGAAGAATACGAGAATAAGAGTGATTAAATCAGAAAAAGTCACCATCCACCGCGGAGCATTGGACTTTGGTTCAGGCGGCCTTATTCTACGCTTCATAGGAAGCTTCCTCGAGTTCTTTTTCCTCATACTTCATAAGGTCATCATGGGACATAAAAACTTTGAGCTTTTCCTCAAGGATCCTTGGATTCTGACCTGATTGGATCCCAACAACTGCTTCGATGATGATTTGCTTCATGAACACTTCATTTTCCGTCCTCATCGCCAATTTGGATGCCATCGGGATGAAAACAAGGTTGGCCAAGAGGGATCCATACAGGGTCGTCAACAAGGCAATTGCCATATTGGGGCCGAGGGTAGACGGATCGTTCAGGTTTTTCAACATCAGGACAAGCCCGATCAGCGTTCCGATCATCCCCCAGGCAGGTGCGTATTCACCCGCTTTATCCAGCAGGCTTCTCCCTTTGCGGTGACGCTCCTCGAGTGCAATGATTTCCGCTTCCATAATATCTGTCATTACATCGGGTTCGATGCCGTCAACAGCCAAAAGGACCCCTTTTCGAATGAAAGGGTCCTCAATATCTTCCACTTCCGCCTCTAATGCAAGCAGACCTTCCCTTCTTGCTTTCTCAGAAAGCTTGATGAAGGTCCGGATCAGTCCATGGATATCGTAATCCTCATTCCTGAAGGCTTCACGCATGACCCTGCCCATATGCTTCAGTTCTTTAAGAGAGAAACTGACCAGCATGGCAGCAATCAAGCCGCCTATGACAATAAAAAAAGAGGAAGGGTCAACAAATGAGCCAAACCCTGTCAGCCCTTCGTTTGTCATGATGGCAAACCCGACAAATAGAAAGCCTATGATAACTCCGATAGGCGTAAGAACATCAATCTTCTTCATTTTGACTCTCCCTGTAAATAAGTTCTTTTTCTCTTGATAATAGTATCGACTGGGAACTTATTTTGTTGAACCGCGATGTTCAAGGCGGTGAGGTAATACAACCGTCTCTTCCTCCACCGTTTCTTTGTTCATATATTTCGTCAACAGCCTCATTGCTACCGCGCCGATATCATAAAGCGGCTGCACGACTGAAGTCAATTGCGGTCTAACCATAAGGGCAAGCCTTGTGTTATCGAAACTGATGACTTCTACATCTTCAGGAATGCTCACACCGCTGTCCTGGGCACCGTGTACCACTCCAAGTGCTGTCTCATCGTTCCCTACAAAAATCGCAGTCGGCTTGTCTTTGAGTTCGGAGAATTTCTGCCATGCTTCAAGACCGGAATCATACGTATATTCACCTTCGACCACTAAGTCGTCACTGAATTCCACTCCAGCTGAGCCCAGTGCTTCTCTGTATCCCTCAAGCTTGAATTTCATATTGATTGTATCGTGGAAAGGACCGCTTACAAAACCGATTCGTTTATGGCCCTTATCAAGCAGATCCTTCACTGCGTCATACGTTGCAGCTTTATAGTCAATGTTAACTGATGGTACGGTATTGGTTTCTTCCACAGCACCAGCAAGGACGATCGGAACCGGGGAACGCTCGAATTCCTGGACATGTTCCTCAGAAATATGGCCCCCCATGAACAGGATTCCATCGACTTGTTTACCGAGCATCGTATTTAACAGATGAAGCTCTTTTTCCGAGTTTTGATCGGAGTTGCTCAGGATGATGTTATATTTGTACATGGTGGCGATATCTTCGATTCCGCGTGCCAGTTCCGCATAGAAGATATTTGAGATATCCGGGATGATGACTCCGACGGTCGTCGTTTTCTTGCTTGCAAGCCCTCTGGCTACCGCATTTGGACGATACCCAAGACGGTCTATGACCTCAAGCACCTTTTTCCTTGTTGCCGGTTTTACATTGGGATTACCGTTTACTACGCGTGATACTGTGGCCATCGAGACATTTGCTTCCCGTGCTACATCGTATATTGTAATATTCATGTTTTTGACACTCCTTCAACTTCTCAACTTGTTATTGTTATTTTACACTAAACAAACCATAAGAAAAAAGCGATTACAATGGTTTGTTAAAAAATGCACATATTTAGCGTTAAAAAATTTATTATAACAGTCTTTAGTCTATTTATCTGCAATTATGTTGATTATCATACGACAGAGTTTGTTGGACTTCAATAATTGAGGATAAAAATAACCCTCTCAACACTGCTTTTGATTTCCGTGCAGGACTCCGCTTTCCGAATTGCTGCCTGATGTACAAGGACCGTTCCTTTCCGCTGCAGGCATTTGCTTTCCGCGGGGAGGAAGTCGAGCCTACAAAAAGCCGCTTTTGATTTCCGTGCAAGACTCCGCTTTCCGCGGGTAGCCCGTAAGCCTCCTCGGCTTCGCCTGCGGGGTCTCACATGTCTAGCTGTAGGGCTTAGAGGCACATGTCATAAGCCGAACCGACCAAGAAGGCAAAGAGCGCCTTCTAGGCCAATTCGTCTTATGCCACCCGCCTCTGAGCAAAGCCCTTCCGCTTTTCTAATATGCTACTCTTCCCGCAGGAGTCTCCGTTTTGCACTCCAATCAAAAGCTGGAAAGCACCTAACACCACAGTTGCTTTACCAACAAATCCTATATGAGCAGCATTTCAAACTAAAAAGGCTGGACTTTGCGTGAAAGTCCAGCCTCTTTTCTATACCCATTTTTGGGTTGGTTAAACGTTGATTGTGCGGCCTTTTAATAGTTCCTGGTAGAAGTGATCGAATTGGTCCAGGTCCATTTGCTGTGCTGAGTCGGACAGGGCTACAGCAGGGTCCGGATGTACTTCTGCCATTACGCCGTCCGCCCCGATGGCGATCGCTGCTTTTGCAGTCGGAAGCAGAAGGTCCCTGCGTCCCGTGGAATGCGTGACATCCACGAATACAGGAAGGTGAGTCTCTTGCTTAAGAATTGGTACAGCAGAGATATCAAGCGTATTCCGTGTCGCCTTCTCGTAGGTACGGATACCGCGTTCACAAAGGATGATGTCCCCGTTGCCCTGAGAAATAATATATTCAGCTGCATTGATGAATTCATCAATCGTTGCAGCAAGACCTCTTTTTAGGAGTACCGGCTTCTTCACTGAGCCGGCGGCTTTCAGCAACTCGAAGTTCTGCATGTTCCTCGCACCAATCTGGATCACATCGATGTACTCGAGTGCAGGTTCGATATCTGCAGGATTCACGATCTCACTGACCACCGCCAGATCGTATTCATCTGCAACCTTCTTAAGGATCTTCAATCCTTCAATACCCAGTCCCTGGAAATCATATGGGGACGTTCTCGGTTTGAATGCTCCACCGCGAAGAAGTTTCAACCCTTTCGCTTTGACAGCCTGTGCCACTTGAGCCACCTGCTCATAAGATTCCACTGCACATGGACCGAAGATGAAATGAGGATTCCCGTCCCCGATTGTATCTCCGTTGATATTCACAATCGTATCCTCTGCTTTTTTCTTACGGGATACTAAGAGTGCTTTTCGATGATCATCTTTCTGTAATTCTAAACCAGCTTTGAAGACCTCTTTAAAGATATGTTCAATAGTCGAATTTTCAAAAGGACCATTGTTATTTTCCTTGATCAGGTCTAACATTCCTCTTTCACGAACAGGATCATACCGGTATACTCCTTGCTTTTCCTTCACACGCCCGATTTCTTGAACGAGCTTGGCACGCTCATTGATGGTTTCTAGTAGTTTTAAATTCATCTCGTCGACTTTTTTCCGTAATAGATCGAGCTCTTGATTACTCACAATACAGCACCCTTTCTTGATTTTATCCTGTTCATCCATAAAAAACTGTTTTAGTTTTGTAAAAGTATGATACATTTTTTATAGATATTGAAACTAATTATAATAGAAGAATTCTCAAATGTCACGATAAATTTCTTTATTAATTAAACGCTTTTAAGCACTAAAGTATTTTAGTATCTTATGAGACTGTTCAAAAGTAGGTGTATACTTTGCAAAAAATATTTTCTTTGGATATAGGTACCCGTTCTGTAGTCGGGATCATCCTTGAAGAAAAAGACGGAAAATACCATGTATCTGATATTGAAGTGGAAGAACACAAGGAACGGGCAATGCTCGACGGACAAATCCACGATGTACCCGCCGTTTCAACGGTCATTTCATCAATCAAAAAGAAGCTCGAAGGAAAGCACGGACCTCTTCACAAAGTCTGTGTCGCTGCCGCCGGACGCGCCCTGAAAACGGAGAAGTCGCATTCGTCCTTTTCTATTAAAGGCAAGCCGCTCCTGAAAAAGGAAGATATCCTGCACCTGGAACTGAGTGCAGTCCAGCAGGCGCAGGCGCAAGCTGCGGATGCAGAAAGCGATGGTAAAAGCTATCATTATTATTGCGTTGGATATTCGGTACTCTATTATCGTCTCGATGGAGAAGAAATCGGAAGCCTGATCGACCAGCAGGGGGATGAAGCGGGTGTCGAAATCATCGCCACTTTCCTGCCGAGAGTCGTCGTTGAATCACTCTTGGCTGCTTTAAGCCGTGCCGGCCTTGAAATGGAAGCGCTCACCCTTGAACCAATCGCAGCCATCAATGTCCTGATCCCGCCTTCCATGAGAAGGTTGAATGTGGCACTGGTCGATATTGGAGCCGGAACATCTGATATCGCGTTGACCAACAAAGGAACGGTCACCGCCTACGGGATGGTGCCGACTGCCGGTGATGAGATCACGGAGGCACTCAGTGATGCCCTGCTTCTTGACTTCCCTCTGGCGGAAAAAGCAAAAAGGGAACTGCATCAATCCGAGAGCATAACTGTCACGGATATCCTCGGATTTGAGTCTGAATTCACCGTACAGGAAGTCGTGGAAAAAATTCACCCTTCCATTCAACAGCTTGCCGGAAAAATATCACATGAAATCCTGCTCTTAAACAATCAAAAACCTCCCCAGGCAGTCATGCTCGTCGGAGGAGGCAGCTTGACCCCGGCTTTGAATGTAGAACTTGCAATATCCCTGAATCTCCCTGAAAACAGGGTGGCTGTCAGAGGAATCGAAGCAATACAGAATCTATCATTTTCAGACCTTCCCGCCGGCGGTCCTGAATTGGTGACTCCTGTAGGAATTGCAATTGCAGCTAAGCAAGCTCCTGTTCAATACGTATCCATCCATGTCAACGATCAGCCGATCCGCTTGTTTGAAGTAAAAGACCTTACAATCGGGGACGGGCTTCTTGCTGCCGGCCAAAGAATCAGTAAATTGTATGGTAAACCCGGCCCAGCCTTTTTCATTTCTGTAAATGGACAACAAGTGACCCTCCCAGGAGGATATGGCGATCCTCCCGTCATCTTAAAGAACGGGAATCCCGCATCGGTTGAAGACAGATTGTTGAACCATGACCGGATCACCGTCCGTAAGGGGGACGACGGGCCGCCTCCAAACGTAAAGATAAGAGATCTCCTGGATGATGTACCGGATAAGCGCGTCACCATTAATGATAAAAGTCTCACTCTTTCACCCATTCTATTAAAGAACGGGACAAAAGCTACAATGGATGACCTGATCGAAGACGGTGATTCAATACATTATGAAGCGAAGGATACAATAGTTGATTCGTTGAAGAAGCTCGGCTATGAGGGATTACTTCAAGCATGTAAACCGTTCCGTCTCACAATCAATGGAAAAGATACATTCATTCCGGCATTCGGCGGGAAGATTACCTTGAATGGTGTGGAGGTAAAACCTACTGCAGCGGTTTCATACGGTGATAAGATTATCGTCACTCCTCCCGTCACCCCGACAGTTGGAGAACTTATGGCGAAACGAAAAGACTACAGGGAGCAATCAATCAAGATTATGTTTAATGACACCCCTGTTTTATTGAAGCGTGAAACAGCAACGGCATATAAAGAAGGACTTCCATTGAAAGAGAATGACACGCTGAATCCCGGGGATACAATCACAATTGAAGAAAAAGGGGTTCACCACTTCATTTTTCAGGATGTCTTCAATCATGTGGAAGTCGCCATGCCTGATAACGGAAACGCTTCTTTTCAGCTGCTTCTAAATGGAGAAGAAACCACCTTTTATGAGGAAATACAAGCTGGGGACAGGCTCGAAATTCGGTGGACGAATGCCCCCCATAAAAATTAACACACAAAAAAACTGGCCATGGGCCAGTTTTTTTTATGATCCTACCTGTCCAGGCACATTGCTCGGTTTATTAGTGCTGTGGACATTATCGTTACCAGAAGATGAGGTGGAAGTTGAAACGGATGAAGTCTGTGATGATTCTGAGGTCACTTCTTCACCGGCTTCTTTTACCTTGCTTCCGATATCTTTTAAATCTTCTGCTGCTTCTTTTGTGGTTGCGATGATTTCAGTTGAATCCTCTTTCACCTGATTTACTTGGTCGATGACATCGCCGTTCACCTTTTCATATAGCTTCTGTGCGTCATTGATGGCTTCTTTCAGTACAGAAGATGCTGATTTAATACGGTCCTGCCAGTCATTCATCACTCCGGACGGATTATCTTTTACTTTTGAGACCATGTCCATAGTGGAATCTTTCATTGAATTTGTTCCGTTGGTGATTTTTTTTCTTGTGTTCTTATCCATCATGGCAACTGCCCCGCCGACGACTGCGCCCAGCAGGATTCCTTTTACCAGTTTGCCGTTTCTTTTTCCTTTTACGGTAGGGATTTGGTTTACATTGTTATTCGGTTGTGCTGTTTTATTTTGATAAGATTGTACCATTTTGGTTGATCCTCCTATTGTGTTGGTTTGATTTGTTATTACGTGTAATTCCCCGTTTGCTCGGAAATAAACTTTTGGTTGGGAAATTCCTGTTATTACCGTTGTTGGATAAATAAAAATCATAAAATATATGAGTGCTAAGTGGCATCACCGCTGAGGGTTTCCGTGCAAGACTTCGCTTTCCGCGGGTGACCCGTGAGCCTCCTCGGCTTCGCCTCCGGGGTCTCACATTGGCCACTTCTCCCGCAGGAGTCTTCGTCTTGCACTCCAACCCACAGCTGGAACTCTCCAAATACAAATAATGAGCTTTTAAAAATACTCCATGAATTCTATATACCTCCCCAAACAAAAAAACACTTCCAAGCCAATAAAAAGTATCGTTATAACCTCACAATTATGAACTGCAAAGTACAATAAAAAAGAACCTGCACATGCAGGTTCTTTTTAGAGTTTGCTTAGTTCTTTTTCGGTGATGTTCCAGTGAGAGGCGTTCCAGCCTGGTTTGCCGTCTATGAATAGGAATGCTTGGGGTGATTCGTGTTTGATGCCGTATTTTTCGGAAATGTGGTTTGAGAGTTCCCTTGCCTCCTGGACTGCAAGGTAATAGCCGTCTTCTTCCCTGTTATTGTTCAGGAATGCCTGATAATCAGTGAACGCATTTGAACTGATCGGACAGGTCAAGCTGTGTTTCATGAAAAAGAAGCGGGGATTCGTTTCTGCAAGTTGCTCGAATTGCTGTACCGTTTCAATCTTTTGCATCTGTCTTGTTCATCCTTTCTTTCATCTATGTTTAAGATTGCATTTGTATCTACAATAGCCTGCACAAAAAAGCGGCGAAGTAATCATATCACTTCACCGCTCTGGAGGACAACTCTTATTGGTTATACGTTTTTTCTGTTTCATCAAAAGCTTTCTTTGTTTCCTCAAGCTTTTGGTTTACATCTTCAGTTTCCTGCACCGGAGTTGCATCTCCCACAGGTACTTCCTGAAGCTCTTCGTTTACGTCCTCTGTATCTTTAGAACGGTAAGATTTAAATTTATCCTTCACTGTATTGGATTGCTCCTGAACAGTCTTAGTGAATGCAGCGGACTTTTCTTTTGCAACAGCCGCCAGTTCATTGCTTTTCTCAACCGCAGTGTCTTTCCACTGACCTGACTTTTCCTTGATGACGACAGCCTGTTCGTTGAGGTCATTACGAAGGTCCTTACCGGACTTTGGAGCCAGCAGCAGCGCAGTGGCTGCGCCAACGATCCCTCCGATCAAGGTTCCGATCATGAAATCCTTAGAATTGATGTTGTTGCTGTCGTTCGTTTGCTGATTTTGAGTTTGGTTTTGTGTCATTTTAAAATTCCCCTCTCCTAATTGTTATAAGATCTTGCTCTTTTAACCAATTTTTCTCGAGATTGAACTTCTGTGGGTGCGGTTTGATTTTGAACAGCGTTGTCTGAAGGACTCGACTGTTGTTCCTTTTTTTGCTTCCACTTGTCCTTTAACTCGATAATCGCATTTCCCCACTGAACCACCTGGGAGATCTTCCCTTGATTCCTTTCGAGCTCAGAGGAGATGGAAGTGCTCACTTTCTTTACCGAATTATTAAGGTTCTGAATGGAATGACCTACATCTTTTACTGCATAAACAACGGTGTTCAGATCCTCAGACTTGCGCTGGATATCCTCGGCTAACAGATTCGTTTTATGTAGTAATTCAGTAGACTCCTTGGTCACTCCCTGAAGCTGGGTTTCTAGACCGTTCAACGTACTTGATACACTGTCGAGGGTCGTCCCCATTGATTTCAAGGTTTTCATAATGCTTATTACTAAAATGAAAAAGGCAATTGCAATAACTGCTACACTTAGATAAAGAATTATTTCCATATAGTACACCTCCATGTATAAAAATTCTTTACCCACTCTATACACAAATAAAACATTATACTAGGATTTCTTCCTCCTAAAGTGAAATTCCTGCTTAATTTTAAAAATACTTTTTTATCTTTTCTAATTTACTTTTTTATCATCCCGGTAATATTTAGGGTACAATAATAGGGATATGACATAAGGAGGTAGACATAAATGAAAGATCCGCGTATTGAAAAACTGGCACAGAACCTGATTCAATATTCCGTGCAGCTGCAGCCTGGAGAAAAAGTCTTGATTGAAAACTTCGGCTTGCAGCGTGAGCTTGTCACAGCACTTGTCAAAGAGGCATATGCAGCAGGCGGCTTCCCGTTTGTTTCCATCAAAGATCATTCCGTGGACCGTGCATTGCTGCTCGGGGCACAGGAAGAGCAGTATAATATGATGGCCGGCTTTGAGGCGAATGTCATGAAGGAAATGGATGCTTACATCGGGCTCCGGTCAGGTGATAATATCAATGAACAGTCCGATGTCCCGGATGACAAAATGAGGATCCATGGAAATACAATCGGAAAGAAAGTACATAGGGAAATCCGTGTTCCAAAGAAAAAATGGGTCGTCCTTCGCTATCCTAATGCATCGATGGCTCAACTCGCAAAAATGAGTACCGAAGCATTTGAAGACTTCTACTTTGATGTCTGCAACCTTGATTATAGTAAAATGGACAAAGCGATGGACAACCTGGTTGACCTCATGAACAAGACGGATAATGTGCGGCTTGTCGGGGAAGGAACCGATTTGACTTTCTCCATAAAAGATATCCCGGCTGTAAAATGTGCAGGGCGCCTGAACATTCCTGATGGAGAAGTTTACTCTGCGCCGGTGAAGGATTCGGTGAACGGGACTATTTCCTACAACACTCCTTCCCCTTATAATGGTTTCACCTTCGAGAATGTCAAGCTTACGTTCAAAGACGGGAAGATAGCGGAAGCGACTGCAAACGACACCGAAAGAATCAATAAAATCTTCGATACGGATGAAGGGGCGAGATACGTCGGTGAATTTGCGATCGGAGTCAATCCTTACATCCAGCATCCGATGCAGGACATCCTATTCGATGAAAAAATCGACGGAAGCTTCCACTTCACTCCTGGTGAATGCTATGAAGATGCATACAATGGAAATCATTCAAACATCCACTGGGACATGGTCATGATCCAAAGACCTGAATACGGCGGAGGGGAAATTTACTTCGATGACGTATTGATTCGTAAAGATGGAAAGTTTGTTCTCCCTGAACTAGAGGTCCTGAACCCGGAAAATCTTAAATAGGGAAATGCTGAAAAGGCCCGCCCTTCAATGCTTCAGAGCATTCATGGACGGGCCTTTGGATTAGAGCCGGCAGCACGCCGGCTTTTATTCATTGTTTTCAGCTAAGTTTTCTTTCAAAGTTTCTTCATATGCTTCCTGGAATTTCTGGATATCTCCCGCTCCCATGAAGATCAGGACGCTGTTGTCATGTTTCAGTAAAGGGGTGGTATCTTGTTCATCGATGATTTCTGACCCTTCGATTTTGCTTTGAAGGTCCCCGATTGACAGTTTTCCGTGATTTTCCCTTGCTGAACCGAAAATCTCACACAAATATACTTTATCAGCCAAGTCAAGGCTTTCAGCAAACTCAGACAGGAATGTCTGGGTCCGTGTGAACGTATGCGGCTGGAATACAGCGATGATATCTTTCTCGGGATATTTTTGACGGGCTGAATCCACGGTCGCTTTAATTTCAGTCGGATGATGGGCATAGTCATCGATCAGGATTTGAGAGCCGATTTCTTTTTCGGAGAAACGGCGTTTAACCCCTTTGAAGCTGCTCAATCTTTCCTGCACGACGGCAGTGTCAAGTTCTTCATAATGACAGATCGCTATCACGGATAAAGCATTCAGGATATTGTGATCCCCGAAAGTAGGAATCTTAAAGCTTGCATAGAATTCATTCCGGACGAATACATCGAATGAAGTACCTTCTCGGTCCCGGTTCACGTTTCTTGCCTGAAAATCATTTTCTTCTGCGAAACCGTAGAACACTACAGGAACCTGAGCCTGTATTTTTTGTAACTGCTCATCGTCCCCGCATGCAATGATCCCTTTTTTAACCTGCATCGCCATCTCCTGGAAAGCCGAGAAAACATCGTCAACGTTAGCGAAGTAATCAGGGTGATCGAAGTCGATATTCGTCATGATGGCATAATCGGGATAATAGGACAAGAAGTGGCGTCGATACTCGCACGCTTCGAAAACAAAGTATTGGGCATCCACCGCTCCCTTACCTGTACCGTCCCCGATCAAATAAGATGTAGGTTTGGCGCCGCTGATCACATGGGCAAGAAGACCGGTGGTGGAAGTTTTACCATGTGCGCCTGTTACAGCGACACTTGTATACTTCTGCATGAAGTCCCCAAGGAATTTATGATATCTCGTAATCGGGACCCCTTGTTCGATTGCCGCTTCAATTTCTTCATGTGTATCGGGAAAAGCGTTCCCGGCAATCACATGCATATCCCCTCCGATATTTTCTTTCTGGAAAGGAAGTATTTTAATATTCGAATCTTCAAGAGACTTTTGAGTAAAGAAATATTTATCATAGTCAGATCCCTGGACCTCGTAGCCCGTATCATGGAGTATTTGGGCCAGTGCACTCATACCCGAACCCTTGATTCCTACGAAATGATATATAGTCATAATAGAACCTCCAACAATCATCTATCTAAAGCATTATATGAAATGAATATTTTTTTGCTATCCGTATGGCTGTGGATATAAGATACTGAAACACTTTGCGGCAGACTGCCGCTGTCTTCTTAAGTATAAGGAAGTTCCAGAAGAAAGGCTAACTTCTGACACACCAAATAATAATTTCTTGTTTCTTTCAACTTGAACATTATATCACCTTTTGAACCTAATGACCATGAACGTGAGGGGAATCCCCTTTCAGGATATAGGAAGGAGCCGCTTCTTTTAAAAAAGTTCTCCATAATACTCCAGTTTCATGATTCTTTAGATCGTAATCTTCTTTTATCTGTGATGGAAAATCACTGCCTGCTGCCTCAAATACGGGCCCTATGAGCCACTGATCAGTAACAAGAGGGACTTTTCTCACAAAATAGATGGAGTTTGGCTGAATTTCTTCCGTTAACCCCGATATGGGAGTTTTTACACTTTCTTCCTGATCATGGATGATGTTTTTTCCTGTGATCACGGCTTCCCCATTTCCTGTTCGGATACCCGTCACGATCAACGGTTCGAGAGCGGCCGTCAGCAGCAATGCGCCCATCATTTTGACCGGCTCACTAAGTTTTTTGGACTGGAGGAATTGGAAGAATAATGTGTGTCCCTTAATTGTCTTATAATCAAAAAGAAACCATTGGTGAAAAACGTCTTCTGCCTTTTTAGAGACAAGAGATGGTTCCTTCAGATGAAATCGTTCTGCAAAGATCACCTTGGCTCTTACTTTTTCACGTATATTGGTTTCTTTTAACGCATATTCGAACGCCTGGCGATATAAGTCATCGATCTGTTCTTCTGCGATGCGCTGTTTCTTCAAACGGTATTGATCTAAATTTAAAATTTCCTTATCCTGCATCCTCTCACCTATTCGAATTCTAATAATCCGGCCGGTCCCTTCAACTGGTCCTTGCCTGATGCATTGTCCACCTACCGGGCGCTTATTTCCGTACCCCTTTTCATTAGGCTCCAAACCAGCCGCCAACATGGCGGTGTATCCCACCCTGCTGAAGGGTAACGACAGCACGTCTGCTTACTTCTCAAAAAAAAGGTATTCTGTTTATATCATAAACAGAATACCATGTATCCTATGTTTGTACTAGCCTATGCCAGTGTTTCCAGTTCGCTTTCAGAAATCAGTACATCCCTTGGCTTACTGCCTCTTGATTCCGAAATGACACCGCTCTTTTCCATCATTTCCATGAGTCTTGCCGCACGATTATACCCAATCCTGAACCTCCTTTGCAGACTGGAGGCAGAAGCACCTCCCTGATCGATGACAAATTCGCAAGCTTCGAAAAACAGTTCATCTTCTTCTTCGGTCACTTGCGCCTTCTTAATCAGCTCATCCTGCTGAAAGATATATTCTGGTTCACGCTGGTTTCTCACATGGTTGATGATGTCGTCTATTTCGTCATCGGAGACAAAGGTCCCCTGCAGCCTAACAGGCTTTGAGGAGCCATTTTCCAAAAATAGCATGTCCCCCCTGCCGAGCAGCCGCTCTGCACCGCTTCCATCAATGATCGTCCTTGAATCCACCCCTGAGGAAACAGAGAATGCGACCCTTGTCGGTACGTTCGCTTTGATCAATCCCGTGATGACATCTACGGACGGACGCTGTGTGGCGATGATCAAATGGATGCCGCAGGCACGTGCCTTCTGGGCAATACGGCAGATCGCCTCTTCGACATCTGCAGGCGACATCATCATCAGGTCTGCCAGCTCATCGATCACGATGACCAAATATGGAAGTGTGTCATTGTATTGTTTATTACGCTTAGCCAGTTCATTGAATCGCTTGATATCCCTTACGCCGGTATGTGCAAACAACTCATACCGCCTTTCCATTTCCTCAACAGCCCACTTCAATGCAGCCGTGGCCGCTTTTACATCGGTGATGACCGGACTTACCAGATGGGGGATTCGGTTATATGGCGCAAGTTCCACCATCTTAGGGTCGATCAAGAGCATCTTCAACTCATCCGGTGATGCCTTATATAAGAGGCTGACGAGTATGGAATTGATGCATACGCTTTTTCCTGAACCCGTGGCCCCGGCAATCAGTCCGTGCGGCATCTTGCTCAAATCTGTCACAATCGGCTGACCGGAAATATCAAGACCGAGGGCTGCTGTAAGGGCTGATTCCGATTCCTGGAAGGCAGGGCTGGCAATCACCTCACTGATACAAACCGGACGGCTTTCCTTATTAGGAACTTCAATCCCGATTGTATGCTTGCCGGGGATCGGCGCTTCGATCCTGATATCTTTCGCTGCCAGGCTGAGCTTGATATCGTCAGAGAGATTCGTGATTTTATTTACCTTCACACCCGGCTCAGGCTGTACTTCGAAACGTGTAACTGATGGACCCTGGGTGACATTGACCACCTTCGCCCTCACATTGAAGTTGTGAAGCGTCTCGTCCAGAAGATTTTTCTGGGATTCAAGCCATTCACCGCTCAATTTCTTCGATACAGGAGGCATCAAGTACTCCATATCAGGGAAAGTATAGCCTTTTGTGTGCTTCACTCCGGATGACAATTCATTGTAGCTTTTAGCAGCTGCCTCACCCTGTACAGCATCTGACTCCCTGCTGACCGGTGAATCCTCAAGAACTGCCGCTTGCCCCTTCCCGGCAGCAGCTTCACTTACAGGGCCCATTCCACCTCTATTTTCAGCCATAGGGGCTTCCGTCTTTCGTTCAGTAACTGCCTGTGCTCTATGGCGCTGATTCATCTGCCGTTTATCCTGCTTCAGCATCAGGACGTTGAAAGGAAGGTGCGACCTCTTCTTTCTTGGTTTAGGTTCTTCTTCCTTATCCACTGCATGCTCATTCACAGGCGTGATTTCTTGTTCCTGCCCGGCTGCTTGCAGCTGTTCCGTTTCTTCGTGTCTTGTTTCAGATTCAGGGATATCTGCCTGCAACGTCTGGACTTCCCGGCCTGCTTGTTCATCCTGCTCCGCTTCAAACTCAGTCGGCTGCTGTTGCGATTCCGCATTCAGCTTATCTTCTGGTTGTACCAAGTGGATGACTCCATCATTCTGCTCCACTTCCGGCTGTACCCTTTGCTCCGATTGCCCATCCTCCGACAACTGCGATTCTTCGCAGGTGACCGCAGAAGTAAATCCAGATTGCAGGACTTCTTCAGCTTCCTTTTCTGCTGGATCTTCTGCTGGGACCTGATTATGTGGGCTTGTCTGTTCAGCATCATTTTCCTTGAATGAAAATTCATTTCCGATCAGGGAAGCTTCAACCCCGTACCAGCTGCCGGTTTCCTGCATTCTTTCATTTTCTTCTGCCCTTTTTTCTTGTTTAATTTCTGTGACTTCCTCTATTCCCTTAACTTCTGGAGGGTATACCTCTTGCATGATTTCATCCGGTACTTTCCCATTCCCCCTATGTAAGAACTCATTCAGCTCATATTCCACATCGCCTGTTTTTTCAGGTTTAACAGGTCTCGTCCTGAAACCGTATATCGGAGAAGGGATTTCCGTAGGGCGAAATGGCCGGCTGTTGCCTTTCTCAACTTTTTTCGTTTTTGAGATCTTTTCACTTTTTTCATAAGTGCTTTCGGCCTTGTCAGAGGACTTCGGTTTTTGATAGGCTGCATCCTGCAGCTTGCTTTTACGCGGTTTCCGTTGTATTTCCCGTGCTTCTTCGCGTTTAGCTTCACTCTTGGCTTTCTTCTCGGGCTCATGACGCTTTCTCACTGGACGCTTCTCCTGTAGATTTTCCCCGTCCGATATCAACGGGAATCTGAAGTTCCCTTTCGGATATTGGTATGTCATCCTGGCTTCAACGTCCCGTGATTTGTTTACTGCTCTATTGTTTAGTATCCGCTTTTCAGGGCGGGGTGCTTTTTCTTCGACCTCAGGTTCTTCAACATATTCTTCAAATTGTTCGTCTTCATCTGATAGTTTATTGATGATTTTTTTAATCCAGCTCACAATTATCACTCTTTCCTTGATACTTATCTTTATTTTATCAGTTAAAGAGAAAAATTCGAGTGATTTCGATAGAATTAGAGAATTGTTAAGAGAATGTGTCGAAAGCAATATTGGTGTAATATTGTTTTGGTGGGAAAAGTTAGAATGAAGGATGAATAAGTTTGGTCTTTCTTTACCGCAGTTGATTTCCGTGGAAGACTTCGCTTTCCTCGGGTAGCCCGTGAGCCTCCTGATATGAACGAAACCGTCAATAAATTGACCTACACAGATTTTGGTTATGTTTTTAGGCAACCTTAATTAGAGAAGCTCTTTTTGACTTCTCAACTTATTTGTTTCCCTTCATCACCGCTAATGATTTCCGTGCAAAACTCCGCTTTCCGCGGGCGGTTGGTGAGCCTCCTCGGCTTCGCCTGCGGGGTCTCACCTAACACGCTTTCCCGCAGGAGTCTACGTTTTGCACTCCAATCAATCGCTGGAACCGGTTTTGAATATAGTTAATGTCACACAACTTCAACCTAAAATGAAAAAGTAATCGCTACACCCCTGGAATCTTCCTGACAGCACTTTATTAGTCTTCATGTTTCAGTCAAATCACATGATGAAGATGGAATAATCCTTTGACTCCTACCAAAATAATTCGTTCACTATCTGCAGTTTTCATCTTAAAATCTTTCCCCCCTTTCTATACTAAAACTAAAAATCCCGAAGTCACTTGACTCCGGGATTGACGTTAGTAATTTATCCTTTAAATGGCTGTCCAACTTCATAGTTGTCTTCGAGTACCAGGATGCCTTTTTCCTGGGGGGCGTTTGGCAGGTCGAGTTCTTTTGCTGAACAGATCATGCCTGATGATGGGACTCCGCGCAGTTCTGCGTCTTTGATGACCATTCCGCTTGGCATGACGGCGCCGACTTTTGCCACGACCACTTTTTGTCCCTTGTCGACATTCGGTGCGCCGCATACGATTTGAAGGGATTCTCCGCCTACATCCACTTTGCAGATATTCAGTTTATCTGCATTCGGGTGTTTCTCTTTTTCAGCAACAAAGCCGACTACGAATTTAGGCGAGAAATCTGCTTCCAGAACCTCGTCAAAGCCGTTTTCCTTAATGGCTTTATTGATTTGACCAAGCTTGTCGCCGTTCATTTCCACTTGCCCTTTTTCTTGCAGATCCATATAATCGGAAGCTTTAAATAAGTTAAAGCCGACCGTTTCTCCTGAATCTTTATCAAAGATGCGGACAGCATCCCCTTTAACCTCATGCTCCACTTTTCCTTCAAACCCAGGCTGCATCGTGATGATGAGGGTATCCCCGATTCCTTCAAGATTGTAAAATACGTTCATTTTGTTTTCTCCCTTCACTTTTTACGGTTTTTAGCCAGTATGAAGACCGGTTCCAGATCTCCATCTTCATAGACAAATGATAAAGCAGTGATCGGTACATTGCCAGTCGTGAAAAAGCTCATCGTCATCTGCTGAAGGACATCATATCCTGTTTCATTGCGGATGTCACCAATGACAAGCACGTCCTGATGGGGGACAGACACAGTCATCTCCCCTTGTATATCGCTGCTGACCTTCTTCAGAAATGCATCATTCAAGATGCGGCTCGCATCATACCCATCGTTATTGTTCAAGAAATAAAAGACATTCCCGGCCACTTCGTCTTTTTTCATCTGTGTCGGAAGCCCTCTCACATTGAACAGGGCCGTTTCCTTCATCTGTTCATGCGACCAGCCTTTCTCTTTCAGCATGTTCTCATCGATGAGACGGTATGTGGATCCAAGGTCGATCGCATAATATATCCTTGTTTCCGCTGTATGATCATCCATTACCAGCGGGATGCCGTCATTTGATTCTGTCGCAAAGGACGTTGACCGGATAACAGGGAATACGTTTTTCTCTTTGCTTCCCATGTCCGATTTAGTCCCCATTACATTCAATGCTTCTTCTACGTAATAAACGACTTCATCAATGATGGATTTATTATTTTCCTTCCATTTAGAAACGATGGGAGGAAGTGCTACCGTGATCCCTTTACCGGTCTCTGTATTCTCAATCCGCAGGGAATCTTTATCCCTGTCATATGTAAAGGTGCGATTGGGCTTGTCCAGCTTTCCCTGGAGGATGCCTTTTAATTTTTTTATATCCATGGTTCCCCTCCTACATAAACTAAAGTATTCCCGTTCATATCTTATAAACTGCCACTTTTAACATTTTACAATAAAATTGTGATAATACAAAAGAAACAACGATAAAAAAGGGATATCCCCGAAAGAATATCCCTTCTTCATTATTTAGACAGTGAATTCATGAACTCCTGTATTTCTTCTTTCGTTTTACGATCCTTGCTTACAAAGCGGCCTGTTTCCTTTCCGTCTTCATAACCAAGGAAGCTTGGAATGCCAAAAATATCGTGCTCTATGCAGACATCGATGAATTGATCACGATCGACATAGATAAAGGTATACTCGCTGTATTCATTTTCAATTTCCGGCAAGATCGGTTCGATGATCCGGCAGTCCGGGCACCAGTCGGCTGAAAACATAAAAACATGTTTCCCATCGTTTTTCAATTCATTGAATTCTTCCATCGTTTCAAGTTTGCGCATATCATTTTCCTCCTGTATCGATCGTCATTTGGTCCGGTTTGATCCAGCCAATTTTCCTCATATATTCAGATAGTAACAGGGAGATGAAAGCAGGTCCAACGAAATGCAACATCAGCACTTTCATGGCTGTATCCCAAGTGAAACCCATGGTTTTAAATGTCATGATCTGACCGACGAGGCCGCTCGTTCCCATCCCCGCTCCGGCAGCATTGTTTTCCATGAGCCAGATCGTGGTCCCGATTGGTGCGAGGACCATACCTGCAATGGTCGGCGGCAGTAAGATACGCGGATTGCGGACTATATTGGGAACTTGCAGCATCGAAGTTCCGATCCCCTGGGCCAGGAGCCCCCCGACTTTATTTTCCCGGTAGCTGATTACGGCAAATCCGACCATTTGGGCAGCACACCCAATCGTCGCAGCACCGGCTGCCACTCCATTTAAATCAAGCATAAGGGCAATCGCAGCACTGGAAATCGGAGCCGTCAACGCAAGCCCCATTAGTGCCGCCACGAGTACCCCCATAATGATTGGTCTCTGTTCAGTTGCCCAGCTGATCCAGCTTCCGAACATCGTCATAAAGTCACCGATTTGCGGACCCGCGAAATAAGCAACAAAAAAACCTGCAAAAATCGTTACAAAGGGTGTAACAATGATATCAACCTTCGTCGTCTTGCTTACAAGTTTCCCAATTTCAGTTGAAACGACAGCTGCAAGATAAGCACCGGCAGGGCCGCCCAGGGAGGCACCCGCAGCACCTGTCACCACCGCAGCAAACAAAACGAGCGGGGGCGCACCCAGTCCATATGCAATGGCGACGCCTATGGCAGGACCCATCAGCCCGATGGCAAGCGCACCCATATCGATGAAGAACGTATTAACAGCGTCAGGAAGAATCGCTGCCTGCTCCCCGATCGTCTTGATGATCAGCCCGATGATCAGCGAGCTGAAAAGACCGAGTGCCATATAACTCAACGCATCTATAAAATAAACTTTGGCAGAAAACTTAACCCCTTTACTTTCCATGTAATTCTTCAATTCACATTCCCCTTTTCTCTAAATAGGAATCACACATTTACTAGTGTAAAGACACATGTTGATTTTGTCTATCATTAATTTCCTCAAACAGTTTTTAAACAGTATGCTCCCCCCAAATAGAAAGGTGCATTCAGGCAATGGCGTTTCCCGGGAACGATAAAAGCAAATAAAAAAAGCCGATCTTCCACTTAATGCAGTGAAAAATCGGCAGATATAATTAATTCTGTTTTACAGAGTTGGCTATTTCCATCATCATTTCTGCATGATCTGAAAGATCTTCCAAACTGGACTGGGTGGTCAATTTAGTGCCTCCGACCCCAACAATCAGCTCATACTCCTCTGAATCCGGCAATTTATTAATGACATAATATCCTAAACGATTATCTTCTTTGAAAGAATCATTTTGAACGATATTCTTCTCATCACTGATTGCCATATTATATAGAAGTTCACTCTTCTGATCTTCCTCGGGGTTAGTGAATAGAATGAATGTATCAGAGCCTTTTGAAATAATGACATTGTTTTCAGATTCCTTTTCAATCTTGGCTCCAAACGGGAGATAGAAGCTGAGGTTTCCCGCTTCCTCTTTCGCGTTCTTTTCTGTATTTTTGAACGTATCCTCCACGGTCTGGGCTGTCTGCTCTTTCTCTTCGTCTATTGTTGTATTGCATCCAGCTAATATAAGCACAAGAAAGAAGAGAACGATCGAAATCTTTGTTTTCATCCTCTTTTCCTCCTTTTCCTGCTTCGTCGGAACCGCCTTCAAGGTTACCTGAAGGACCTACGCTAATAATACCGTCACAAAGTACCATTGACAACCCTTACAAAAAGAAAAAACCTTAATTTCATGGCAGCGGAGGTTACTTTTCACCACCTGAGGGTAAATATGATAAAATGACTAAAAAAAGGAGAGATGCAAAGTGGAATTCACTGTTTATCTTGCAGGGGAAATACATAGCAGCTGGAGAGAAGACTTGAAGAAGGAAGCGAAAAAACTGGACTTGCCACTGACATTTGTGGGACCAATGGAAAATCATGATCGTTCTGATTACATCGGGGAAGAAATTCTTGGTGAACAGCCTGACAAGATTCTGCGTGATGAGGCCGCATCTGCGGTCAATAATCTCCGCACTGAATTATTGATGAAGAAATCTGACATTGTCGTAGCGTTATTCGGTGAGAAGTATAAACAATGGAATACAGCCATGGATGCAAGTACAGCACTTGCCTTGAATAAACCGCTGATCCTGATCCGTCCGGAAGAGCTTCATCATCCGCTGAAAGAACTGTCGAATAAAGCGAATGTAACATGCACATCGATCGGACAAGCAGC
The DNA here is from genome assembly GCF_001456935.1 of [Bacillus] enclensis. GTDB lineage: Bacteria > Bacillota > Bacilli > Bacillales > Bacillaceae_B > Rossellomorea > Rossellomorea enclensis. The sequence goes on from NZ_KQ758482.1 coordinate 1,464,160, forward strand.
GAAAGTACTTTCGTATATATTCGAAACTGAATAACCAGTTTATTCTTGGGCTGACAGTATTTTTATCTTTCTTTCATGAAAAACATGCCGGTATAATAGTACCCGGCATGTTTTTTCTTTGCGAAACCAAGAACTTTAGACCTAAATTATCTTACTATTCTAAAATAATAAAATCTTGGTAAAATAAAAACATTTTATGATATACTTACTAGTTTTAAAAGTTTTTTTGACTTTATGAAAATATTAAAATATTATAGTAAAAGAACTAAGGAGGTTGTAATATGTCGTCAATTAATAAACAGAAAATTGTGGATAGTGTTCCCCAGAAAGGATTCTTTGGACACCCTAAGGGACTATTCACGCTATTCTTCACGGAATTTTGGGAGCGCTTTTCTTACTACGGAATGCGCGCAATCCTTGTATACTATATGTATTATGAGGTTTCAAAAGGCGGCCTTGGTTTAGAAGAAGGCACAGCTTTAGCAATCATGTCTATTTATGGTTCACTTGTTTATATGTCAGGTGTGATCGGAGGCTGGCTGGCAGACCGTATCTTCGGTACATCGAAAGCCGTCTTCTACGGAGGAATCTTGATCATGTTCGGGCATATCGCCTTATCATTCCCGGGCAGTCTTTCAATGTTTTTCGTTTCAATGGTATTAATCGTACTGGGTACAGGTTTATTAAAACCGAACGTATCGACTGTTGTCGGTGAAATGTATGCAGAAAATGATACACGCCGCGATGCTGCGTTCAGTATTTTCTATATGGGGATCAACATGGGTGCGTTCCTTGCACCGCTTCTGACAGGGGCACTTATGAAGAGCTACGGATTCCACTGGGGATTCGCACTTGCCGCAATCGGTATGTTCTTCGGATTAGTCGTTTTCTTGATCACAAAGAAGAAGAGCCTGGGTCTTGCTGGTACGTATGTGCCGAACCCGCTTAATGCTGCTGAAAAGAAAAAATACGGTTCCCTCACTGCACTTGTGGTGATTGCACTGGCAGTTATCCTTGGGATCACCATTCCTAATGGAATGTTCACCTTGGATGTATTCATCAATTTAGTCGGAATTTTCGGAATCTTGGCTCCAACTATCTATTTCATTATTATGTACAGAAGTCCTAAAACAACAGCAACTGAACGTTCACGCGTCCTTGCATATATTCCATTATTCATCGCTGCCGTTATGTTCTGGGCAATTCAGGAACAAGGTTCTACGATCCTTGCTGCTTATGCAGATAAACGTACACAGCTTGATTTCATGGGAATCGAAATCTCACCTGCATGGTTCCAGTCTCTTAATCCGTTATTCATCATTCTGCTTGCGCCTATCTTCGCCGGAATGTGGGTAAAACTTGGTGACCGTCAGCCAACGATCCCTCAGAAATTTGCAATGGGACTTCTTTTTGCAGGGTTGTCATTCCTTGTCATCCTGCTTCCTGGTTATTTCTCAGGTGAAGATGCATTGGTCAGCCCGCTATGGCTTGTATTGAGCTATTTCATCGTTGTCCTTGGTGAATTGATGCTTTCACCTGTCGGCCTTTCAGCCACAACGAAACTTGCTCCTGAAGCATTCTCGGCTCAAACGATGAGTCTTTGGTTCCTTGCTTCAGCAGGTGCACAAGCATTGAATGCACAACTTGTAAGATTTTATTCAGCTGATTCAGAAATGCTTTACTTTGGTTCCATCGGAGGGGCAGCAATCGCATTAAGTATCATCCTCTTCCTGCTGGCACCTAAAATCCAAGTGTTTATGAAAGGTGTTAAATAATTTATTGTTTAAGCCCCCTGATCCGTTCAGGGGGCTTTTATTATAAAAAAAGACCCCGCGCTAATAAAAGCGCGAAGCCTTCTGACTTTTACCAGAACCAGCAGCAATTGCCGCGGTGTCTTCTGCGGTCTTCTGCACCGCCGACATCGTCTCTTCTATGACGGCATCTGCCACGGTTATCTTCAGCACCGCGTACATCGTCATTTCGTCTTCCATGACATCTGCCGCGGTTGTTGTCCTCTGCTCCTCGTACATCATCTCTTCTGCGATGGCATCTTCCACGGTCTTCAGCGCCAGCTACATCATCATTTCGGCGGCGGCATCTTCCGCGGTCTTCATCTCCTCTTACATCATCACGTCTTCCACAACAGCCGAATAAGTCCCAGCAGCAATTGTTTCGACGGCCTTCCACTCGGTCATGTCTTCTGCACCCCATAAATCAAACCTCCCTGCATAAGAATTATCAGTGAAATAGCACTGACATATTTTATCTTATGAGGAAGGCATCAGATTGGTATGGGCCAAGTAGTAGGAAATTGAGGGGTCAGGATTGATTTTTTTTATATTTCCATTGCCCGATCAACAACTGGACGACGTGAAAGAACATGGCATCACGAGTGACGATCCCATCAGTGAATACACCAACTGCCCCCTCATTTTGACGGATGCCTGTTTTGGAAGTGAATTCATCCATGAGCGGACCAAGCTCCCTTCCCTTTCTGAGCCCTTCCGCAATTTCTGTCGGCAATGAAATACGAGCCCCTCCAGCAATGATTTCATTGCCGTTTCGATCAACCAGACTTCCCCAGTTGCAAAGGAACATCCCATATAAACTTTCAGTCACTCCTCCTTCAAGACCGATGCCGATATCGGCGTCCGTCATCCTCAACACGTTCTTTGCCCGGTTAAGAGCACCTTCGATCGTCTCCTGATCGGAAAAAGGCTGCTCACTTACATTTGACTCCGTTTTCAAGCACTGAAAGCTCACATCATCAAAACGTCCCTGAAATCCTTTTTCAATTGCTTGTACTTTCGCTTTGTTTTGTGTCCCTATTGCGATTTTCAACAAATTACGATACCTCTTTTCTTATAACATCCCGAGCCGGATTCCCCGCCCAAAAAAACTGCCTCTGAAAGAGACAGTTCTTAGCTTAGCCTATATAGTTAATCTTTGTCAGATTCAATCGATTATCCATTTCTTTTGATCGTGTCGATCGTCGAGCGGTCACACTGCTTGACAAGTTTCACAATCAATTCTTTTGCCGCTGCATAATCGTCAACGTGGATCATGGATGCATGGGTATGGATGTAGCGTGAACAAATGCCCACTACAGCACTCGGCACCCCTTCGTTTGAAATATGGACTCTTCCTGCATCCGTACCGCCCTGAGATACGAAATATTGATAAGGGATGTCATTGGACTCCGCAGTATCGAGTACGAATTCCCTGATTCCTTTATGCGTCACCATAGATCGGTCAAGGATCCTGAGAAGGGCCCCTTTTCCAAGCTGGCCAAACTCATTCTTATCACCGGACATATCATTTGCGGGACTTGCATCAAGTGCAAAGAAAATATCCGGTTTGATCATATTAGCTGCGGTCTGGGCTCCGCGCAGGCCCACTTCTTCCTGTACTGTCGCACCGGAATATAGTGTATTGGACAATTCAGTACCTTGGAGTTCCTTCAGAAGCTCGATGGACAATCCGCATCCATAACGGTTATCCCAAGCTTTGGCAAGGATCTTCTTTTCATTTGCCATTGGGGTGAACGGACAAATCGGAACAATCTGCTGACCCGGCTTGATTCCGATTTCAAGTGCATTCTCTTTATTATCTGCACCTATATCGATGAGCATATTTTTAATATCCATCGGTTTTCTGCGCTGCTCTTCCCCCAAAAGATGCGGAGGGATGCTGCCAATCACGCCTGTGACGGGACCGTTTTCCGTGATGATCTGCACACGCTGAGCAAGGAGAACCTGGCTCCACCAGCCGCCAAGGGTCTGGAAGCGGAGCATTCCGTTATCGGTGATGGAAGTGACCATGAAGCCGACTTCATCCATATGCCCTGCTACCATGACAACCGGATCTTCTTCCTGGCCCCTTTTCACTCCAAATACTCCACCGAGGCGGTCCTGTACCACTTCATCGGAATACGCAGCCAATTGTTCCTTCATGAATTGTCGGACTGCATGTTCGTTCCCGGGCGCCCCAGGCAACTCAGTCAATGTTTTAAATAAATCCAATGTATCTTGTTTCATATATTCTGCCCCTTTTTTAAAAAAATTCAGTTATGTATACTTTCATTTTACAGAACTTTCTCATGTCTTACCACCAATTAAGACAAAAGCAGTTCTCTTTTTTTCAGATTCTTTGTTAGAATGTACCTATATGCAAGTTTGTAATCAAGGCTGTGGAGGGATAAAGATGAACTGGAAGTCATTCATTTTAGGAGTGGGCATCGGCGCTGCCGGCGGGTTATTAGTTAGCGGGAAGCTAAAAGAAACAAGCCTGGTTTCAGCCGAAAAGGTGTTAAAGGATGTAAAACTCTCATTTAAAAAAGAAGGGAAGGTCGACGGGTCTTGGATTTCAATGAAACCTGAAGATTATCAAAAGCATTCCCTGTCGACAAAAGTCTATAAAGGCGGGGTATCACGCAGGAGTGAAGGCCGCCTGGAACAATTCGAATTCCTGGCAGATGCCTATACGGGCACTGTAATCGATGTTTACCCTATCTCTTAAGGTATGAAAAAACAGGATGGCAAAAGTGTCATCCTGTTTTTTCATGATCAAACTTTTCCTCTAGGTACTTCTTCGATGATTTCCCCGTCCCTGTTCCACTTCAGTGCTCTGTAGACGGCGTCGTGATAGAACAAGAACCACCACTCATTGTCGATGGCCTGATTGACCCACTTATCTTTTGCATGGATCGATGTCATTGGATAATCATCGTAGGCAAGGACCCAAAGCGGGTTCTTATGTGCATGGGTCGGCATGATATCCGCCATATGGATGAACGTCTCGCCGCCGTGCTCGATGATGATGATCGAATGTCCGTCACTGTGCCCGCCCGTATGGACCATGCGCAGTCCCGGCAGCACTTCTTTTTCTCCTTCGAACGTCTTCACCTGCCCTGCGATGCTCTCCCAGTTTTCTTTCCAATATGTATTTCTCGAGCGGATATTCGGCTCCCTCATCTCGTCCCATTCAACCTTGGACGTATGAATCTCGGCATTCGGGAATACCGGGACAAGCTTCTCCCCCTCATATTTCGTGAGTCCGCAAGCATGATCGAAGTGCATATGCGTCATCAGGATGATATCGATATCAGAAGTCGTCAAGCCAAGCTTCTCCAAGGATTCCTCTACCGATGATTCCTCGTGCACCCCATAATTCCGTTTCTGTTTATCATTTAATTTCCCTTTTCCTATTCCGGATTCAATGAGGATATTTTTACCTTGATATTGAAGAAAGAGCGGATCGGTTCGCAGCTCGATCTGGTTCAATTCATTGACTGCGTATTTTTTTGACCAAAGAGGTTTCGGCACCACTCCGAACATCGCGCCGCCGTCCATGTGCGTGACGCCCCCATTCAGCCAGTGAAATGTTAAATCTCCTGATTTCAATGATTCCATATTGTCCATTCCTCCTTTGTTCGTACGGTTTTATTTTATCAGAATTTACGGACGACTTATATAGATAAGCCTGGGGATAGTCTTAAAAAAGTCGCTATTGATTCCCATGCAAGACTTCGCTTTCCGCGGGTAGCAAGTGAGCCTCCTCGGAGTTAAAGCTCCTGAGGGGTCTCACCTGTCCAGCTCCGGCGGCTATAGACTCGAGACATATGCCATGCCATCCAAAAAGGCAAAACCCCGGCTCTGAACAAAGCCCTTTCGCTTTTCTTATAAGCTACTCTTCCCGCAGGAGTCTTCGTCTTTCACTTCAATCAACCGCTGGAGCAGTTTCAAAAAGGAGTAATTAAATAAATGAAAATTCGACAAGCGGCGCAATTAATTTGGAAAGTGGCGCAATTATCTTGATACAGGCGCAATTATCCTGAAAAATGGCGCAATTACCAGTTCACGGACCGCTGGAGGACTGTGATTCCACCTAAAATTACCCTTCCCTCTATAAAAACGCGGCAATACAGTGTTACTTTTGCCAAAACCAACAAGTTTTTCAATTAAAATTCAAATTTCATCTACCATATAAAGAAGACCTCCACCTCAAAACTGAACTCATACAAAAAAGCACCCCGCAAAACTCATCGGGATGCTCTCCTACTATTATTGATTCTGATATTGCGCTTCAACGCGGTAGATCCGCTGGCCTTTTGCTGAGAATTTTTCTTCGTATTCGGTCATGATGTTTCCTTCAAAATCGCTGTTGTGCAAATCCAGGCTCAGGAATTTCAAGTGAAGGCCGTACCATGAAAAGCTCATCAATGAATATTCAAACAAGCCTTGATTATCAGTCTTGAAGTGGATTTCCCCGCCTTTGATCAGGATATCCTCATAAAGCTTGAGGAATGTTTTGTAAGTGAGGCGGCGCTTTTCGTGGCGGTTTTTCGGCCATGGATCAGAGAAGTTCAGGTATACCCTGCCAACTTCTTCAGTTGCAAAGAAATCGGTCAGGTGGCGTGCATCCACGTTCAACAGCTTTACATTCGGAAGCTCGGCTTCTATCAAGCGGTCAAGGGCTGTCACGATGACACTTTCATATAATTCGATACCGATGTAATTGACTTCGGGATTCGCTCTTGCCATTTCCGTGACGAACTGGCCTTTCCCGGTTCCGACTTCTATATGGATGGGATTGTCGTTTCCAAACACTTCATTCCATTTGCCTTTTTTCTCTTCGGGCTGCGCGACCACATACTGCGGGTTCTCGCTGATTTTTTCTGAAGCCCATGGTTTATGTCTTAAACGCATGTTGTGACACCTCATTTATTAGTTTGGCCCATTGAAATCCGCTATTGATTTCCGTGCAAGACTTCGCTTTCCGCGGGCGGGCGGTGAGCCTCCTCGTCGCTTAAGCTCCTGCGGGTCAGAAAAGCGGAGGGGCTTTGCTCAGAGGCGGGTGGCATAAGGCGAATCGTCCACGAAGGCGTTCTTTGCCTTCTTGGACGATTTGATTTATGACATGTGCCTCTAAGCCCCAGAGCTGGACAAGTCTCAACTGTCTCGCTTTTCCCGCAGGAGTCTTCGTCTTGCACTCCAATCAATAGCTGGATTCTGTTAAAACAAAATAACAGAGCCACAAATTTAATTTAAAACTGTTTTCATATAAGACGTTTTCCTCAAAACAATTCATATGAAAACAGCTCTACCGAAAAAAACAATAACAGATGAATGGGTACTATGCAACACTATTTTGCGTACAGACCATTTCAAAAAACCGACGAATAAATAGAAAAGGAATCCACACACTAAATGTGAATTCCTGTTTTGTTTTCGCAGAAGAAAACGATGCAAAGATCTATATGAAAGGGTGTACGTCATGCCTTTAGATTCCCATTATCAAATGCAGTTGTTAAAAGATATACTCTCCAATCATCAGACAGATTGCTGCGGTTCAGTATCTGAATGTGAGCAGGTAGAGCGATTAGTCAAGTCGTTGATGGTCAACACGGAAATAAATGAAAATATAAAGCCGGTCCTGCAAGAAATTTATCAATACGGTCAAAGCGGAGCAGGCAGCTCTGACCTCGATACTCATATTACGAGCAAACGCCAAAACCTGTCTCAGTGGGTTTCGGATATGGATCAGTTCTCCTGATCAAACAACCTTATGCAAATATTCGATCCAGTGGTTCATTTCATGAAAGCGTCCTTTCCCTTTATGCCATTGTATGGAAAGGATCGTTTGAGCCACTACATACCATTTCATCCTCAATCTCAGATTGTCTGTCAGCTCAACACCATATTGGTTGAGCCACGCAGGCCATTCTTCCTCGGGGATGTACCAGTACAAAAGCATTCCTACATCGAAAGCAGGGTCGGCGATCATTGCCCCGTCCCAATCGATCAAGTACAGCTGGTTGTGATCGGAAAGCAGCCAGTTGTTATGATTGACGTCTCCGTGACAGACTACGTATTCATCCTGCCGAACCTCTTCCAGTTCTTTTTGCAGAAATAATAACGCCTGCCTTACTACCGGCAAAGAAAGGAGATCGAACTCCAGCCCCGTTTCCACTTCTGTGAGCATATGTTCAGGCTGGAAAGGTTCCTGGCCCAGTCTCTCAAGCATGGTGGACAGTGGCTTTGAAGAATGGATTTTCTTGAGCAGTCTTGCAACCCGTTCATTCTTCATTTCTTCCGGATTGAGTTCTCTTCCATTTAACCAGTGCTGTGCTGTTATTACGTCCCCATTTTCCATTCGCTTTGTCCAGACAAGCTTCGGTACGATGCCCTCTGCCGACAATACGGCTAGAAAAGGAGAAGAGTTGCGTTTAAGAAACAGCTTCTGCTCTTGATACTGAGCAAAAAAAGCTTCTCCGGTGGCACCGCCTGCGGGGACTATTTCCCAATCTTGGTCAAATAAGTGTTCCAATATTTTCACCTTCTATTGGTCCTTAGTCGTGTTCATGTATTTCAATCTTACGTTTATTATCGTCATTACAATTCATACATTTAATAGATCAACTTAAAAGTCTTATAAAACAAAAAAGACAGCTATTGGGCAGATCAATCAATAGCCATCTGTTTTTGATTTTATCGTCATCTTCTCATTTCGTCAAGCTTTGGAACGATGTGTCAGCGGACGATGACATAGGAACAAATCCCCTCAAGCCCGATGGAATCACCGTCCAGCTCCCGTAAACCGTTCACATTCGCTTTCTTTCCGTCTGACAGCATAGTCCAGGACTTCCCTTTGGGAAGCGGGAACCTGACATTGCTGCTTTCACCTGAATGAAAGATAAGAAGCAATTCATTCCACGGACCATATGGATGGACATCCCGGTAGTGAACTGATACAAGTTTTTCTTCAGGATGATGCACAAATGCATGTTTTCTGATAAGGTCCGATTGCCTGAAGCGGAATGCACCGTGACTTTTTCTGATTGCAATCAATCCCCGGATATATTCGATATCTTCCTCATGCCTTTCCCTTCTCAGCCAATCAATCCGGTTTATTTCCACCGGTGAATTATAGCTGTTCTCCACACCCTGTTTGGTACGGAAAAATTCCTGGCCGGCATGCAGGAATGGTATCCCCTGAGAAAGCAGCACCATCGAAGTCGCCAGCTTCTGTCTTTTCATCAGAAGTTCATCCTCTTCCTCAAGACAAGCTTTCATTTTATCCCAAAGTGTATGGTTGTCATGTGATTCTACATAATTGACGGATTGGGCCGGCTCGTTAAAAATGCCTTTGTCACCATCCGTGACACCGATGCTCCCCGTCAGCACCAGCTCCACTTTTGCCTCCAGATTTCCGTGGCCGAGGGCAAATCCTTTATCGTGAAGATTGAATGTACTCCCCTTAATGGTGTCCCGGAAACAATCATTGAATTGACCAATTCCCTTGAGGCTGTTTGCATTCCTGAGATTGGCTTTCCTGTCCGGCGCAATGGGTGTGTTCAGGTCCCAGCCTTCACCAATCAGGATGGCACCGGGTAGAATTTCATCCACTTCATCACGGATTTCATTCATTGTCGTGACATCAAGGATCCCCATCAGGTCGAACCGGAAACCATCCACCCCATACGTCTTCAGCCAATAGCGGATGGAATCCTTTATGAACTTCCGTGCCATCAACCGTTCGGATGCAAAATCATTTCCCACTCCCGTCCCATTGGAGGGGAGTCCGTTTTCATCGTGCCGGAAAAAATACCCCGGGACAAGCTTTTCGAATGAAGATGTTTCCTTGACAAATACATGATTGTATACGACATCCAGAATGACCCTTATATTTTCTTCATGCAGGGAATGGATGGCGGATTTCAGTTCTCGGATCCGTCCGGCCGGGTCGGCTGGATTCATGCTGTAGCTTCCTTCCGGGGCATTGAAGTATAAAGGATTATACCCCCAGTTGTAACGATTATCTGCCGGATCATCCGATACTCCGTCGAAATCATTCACAGGCAGCAATTCAACATGCGTGACCCCCAGCTCTTTCAAATAACTTATGCCAGAAGATAACCCGCTGGGTGTCCCTGTTTCTTTCTCGGTAAATGCAAGATATTTGCCCTTGAACTTCATCCCGCTTTCTTTTGCACTTGAAAAGTCCCTTACGTTCAACTCATAAATGACTGAATCGACCGGGGAAGGAAGAGGCTGCAAGGATGAACATCGCGGGGTTATTTTTTCCGGGTCCACTGCACATCCCCATTCACTGTTGAAGGAAACAGACTTTGCATACGGATCGACCAGCTCGCTCCAGATAAGATTGATGCACGTCAGGAAGGTATAATGCCAGCCTTCAATGTTTTCCCTGATTGTCAGTTCCCACACGCCGTTTATAGATCTTTCCATGGCAAGTTGAACAGCATCCTCTTCCTGTGGTGCCTTTAACTTCACCTTCACTTCAGTAGCAGTCGGGGACCACACTTTAAAAACAGCCCTGTCTTCTTCAAAGGTGAGACCCAGATCGTCTCCGTCATAGTAAAATTGCCTGTCAAATTCGTCTGTGCGGATGACGGCCCCTATTTGCAGATCCGTTTCCGTGTTATGTTCGTCTTTGATGGTATACGTTCTTCCAAGTTCCAATTCGTCCGCCAGGGATACCGTATATTTCATTGCATCATCGAGCGGTATCCTTTCCTTCAGTTCAAGAGGGATTTCATTCCCGTCCTTCACCAGGGTAAACCGGCTGGATTGCCCCCCATGATACGAATAAGGGAGAATCAGGGTGATCATATGAAATGTATCCAGGAATGCTTCGTACTGCCGACTAATGACTAACACTTCTCCCACCTGCTTCTATTTAACATTTTCCACATGCCGGGGGTCACCTCTGCATGGAGTTCCCTGCCTTCATCGATGACTCCCGCATAATCGCCATCTGCATGCACGGGTATTCCCTTACGGCTTTTTATCTTGATACTTCTTCCTATTAATGTATGGACTTCTTTTAATTCAGTATGTTTTCCGAAAAAGACAGATATAAACAAAAACATCAGCTTCCATTTCGAAAGCCCGGATACAATGGTCAGGTCAAGCACACCATCATCCGGACGTGCTTTCGGGGCAATTTTCATTCCTCCCCCAAAATAAGGCTGATTCGAAACGGTGATGAACCACACTTTTTCAAGCGTATGTTCTACACCGTCAACTTCCATCACTGCCTGAAATGGTGTAAAGGTGAGCGCTTCCCGGCAAAGGATAAGTGGATAGACCAGTTTCCCAAGCGACCAGCGGTTCAATTTCCTTTTTAACCGTGATTCATTTGCCTTCCTGGCAATCAAGGCATCAAACCCTACTCCTATATTATTCACAAAATAGTGATTTGGCCCCCCTTCTATAGAGAAAAGGCCTGCATCCAGTGAAATCGGTAAAGCAGTATGTATGGTTTCCTTTATCAGTTCGTACGCTTCTTGTTTGCCCGATGGCCACCTATACCCGCGGGCAAAATCATTTCCGCTTCCTCCGGGAATATACCCGATAAAGATATTCTCAAAACCGGCTGTACCGGAAATAATCGAGTTCATAGTCCCGTCTCCCCCGACTCCGATCATGTAGAAAGTTTCACCGGGATTTGTACGTATAAGCTCCCCTGCGATTCTTCTCACATCGTCCGGGTGATCTGTGATGTATAACGAATGGGGAATGGTGATGCTCTTACGAAACTTTTCCCAGGAGGAAAGCGAATGATGATTCTTTGCAGAAGGATTCACAATAAAGATAGTCTTCATTGGGAATCCTCTTCCGCTCCCGTGTTCCAATCTTTAAGGGTCTCATGCTGGTAGTGCATCCGTTGAAAGGAGGTCGTCTGACAGTAATCCAGAATCGATTTAGCTGCTTTCAATTGAACACTTTTTATCGGTGACCGGCTTGACCGCTGCTGATTGAACCAGCTCTCATGCTTCCTCTTATCGATGAATTCACAGCCTGCAGGCGCCTGGGGATAATCGATATACCCGTTTCTTGAGACCACGGCTTTGTGTACCGGCAGTTCAATACCGGCATACTCAACGATCTGACCGATGATGCGTTCCATCCTTCTCAATGAAATCAGCGGATTCAACACCCTTGATTCGGCGTCTCCCCATTTTTTCACCCAAAAACGATCCCCCGAACCGATGTAAGCCGTCCCGTTCTCAAATTCCAGGAAGGATAAGCACCATATTCCTGTAGGCGTAATCAGGACAACCTCCAGTTCAACGGGGGCATTTTTTATTTTAAAAACCGGAAAATATAAAACAAGGATGTTATCAGGAAAGCGCTGAAGAAGGTATTTAAGCCTCTCATCATAATAATAGCTGTTATCTACATAGGATTTTTCTGATATCGTCGAGCTTGCCCACCTTAACTGGAATTCAAAGATGGAATCCAGGAAGTGCTTCTTCAACTCTTCTTCGGAGGCAAATTCAGCATGCGGGTTCATCTCAAGCTCAATCGCATCATCATCCTTCTGAGCTGGGTTGTCACTGTCTTCCGTTTCCCCCTCCTCTTTCTTTTTAAAAAAGGACATGAATTTACGGGTGACGGTTGTTTTTTCTTTCTCGGGTTCTTCTTTTTCCAGAGAAGGAAATCCACCGCCGTTTTCCCAGTGAATTTTCATTTTTTCCCATTGCTGCTTTTTTAATCGTACAAATTGGGAAGGATATCTATATAAATCGGTTTCATATCTTGAAACATAATCTTGGAGTTTTATCAGCTGCGCCATCAGGAGTCCTTCCTTTCAGGTTATTTAGGGCGATTCATTCAAGTGTATCGTATGGACCGCTTCATATTTCGGTGTGCGATCCATATGCGTTCGGTATAGAACGATCTCTTTTATCAGGTGGCCGGGAGTTTCTTCCGGGTTGAAACCACTCAGCCATTCCTTTGAAAATCGTGTTGACTTGTTCCATTTCCGCCCGACGGTGACATGGGGGGTGAAAGGTCTGGTTTCCAATTGAAAGCCTGCTTCTTCACAGGCTTCATACACCTTTTCACGGATCTGATGAAGAGTCGAAGACGGGTTCACACCCATCCAGAAAATTCTCGGCTCATCACTTTTCCCGAAAGTGCCGAACCTCTTTAGCGAAAGCGGGAAACTCCCCAGGTTATGTAAAGACTCTGTTACATGGTCAATGGCCGCATCTAAATTTTCTTGTGCAGCATCACCCAGGAAAGCCAGAGTGATATGGTAGTCTTCCGGATGGACGTATTTCTTAAAAGAATCCTCTTCCTTCATGGGAGCAGTCAGTCTTTCTATCTCCTTCTTCATCTCGTCCGGTAATGCACATGCAAAAAAATAATGAGTTTTTAACATAACATTCCATCCCTTTTTGTTAGTCTTTTATAAAGTATATAGTCAGTTTAATACCTCATTAATATATTTTTGTTCTAAAGAATCATACTTAAGTTATTTGTATACCCATTTTGAGTCTTACTTATTGTCATTGTATAAAGTTATTGCAGGTTCCAGCAGTTGATTGAAGTGCAAGACCAAGACTCCTGCGGGAGAAGTGTCTAATAAGAAAGCGGAAGGGCTTCGAAGAGAGGTGGGTGGCATATGACGAATCAGCCACGAAGGCGTTCTTTGCCTTCTTTGCCTTCTTGGCCGGTTTGGTTATGACATGCGCCTCTAAGCCCTGCAGCTAGACATGTGAGACCTCTGAGGCTCACGGTTCATCCGAGGAAAGCGAAGTCTTGCACTGGAAATCAACTACGGTGTTTATAAGAACAAACTTTGACTTATTTATCTCTATTTTAGCAAATTGTGCTAAGAGAAAGAATCTCCTAAGGGAAATGCAATGAAAATGAAATACAAAGCCTATATAGTTGATAAGATTTATATGAATGAGTACCATATAAGTAGAGAATGCAGGAAAGGAAGTTGACCATGAAAGTAGTACAGAATATTGCTGAATTAATCGGGGATACCCCCCTTGTTAAGTTAAATCGCCTGAATCCTTCTGATGGTGCGGATGTGTACGTTAAACTTGAATTCTATAATCCGAGCAAAAGCGTAAAAGACCGGGCTGCCTTCCAGATGATTGTCGAAGCTGAAAAAGAAGGCCTGCTGAAGGAAGGTTCGACGATCATCGAGCCGACGAGCGGAAATACCGGGATCGGCCTTGCTATGAATGCAGCGGCAAGAGGCTACCGTTCCATCCTGGTCATGCCTGACACGATGACACAGGAGCGGATCAACCTGTTGAAAGCATACGGAGCGGAAGTCGTATTGACTCCAGGGGATGAGAAGATGCCTGGTGCAATCGAAAAGGCAAAAGAACTGACAAAAGAAATCCCGAACAGCTTCATGCCGATGCAGTTTGAAAATGACGCCAATCCGAATGCCCACCGTAAAACGACGGCACTCGAAATCATTGAAGCGATGGAACAGATCGGCAAGCCGCTGTCTGCTTTTGTCGCGACAGCTGGGACAGGAGGAACCATTACTGGTACTGGCGAGGTACTGAAGGAACAGTATCCGGATATCCAGGTACATGTCGTAGAGCCTGCAGGTTCACCAGTCCTTTCAGGCGGTAAACCAGGCAAACACAAGCTTGTAGGTACGAGCCCCGGCTTTGTCCCTGATACACTGAATACAGAGGTATATGATAAAATTCATAAAATCGAAGACGAACAGGCATACGATATAGCGAGAAGGATGGCAAGGGAAGAAGGCATTCTTGTAGGACCGTCTTCAGGTGCTGCCTGCTACGCTGCAATCGAGGTTGCCAAAACATTATCGCCTGACGATGTGGTCATCTGCATCGCATGTGACACAGGAGAAAGATACCTTTCAAGCGACCTGTTCCGATTCTAAATTCAAAAAAATTCCAAAGGCCCGTCCCGTACTGCTTTAAAGCAGTGCGGGACGGGCCTTCGTTATAGGTCTTCTTTTATTTTACGGTAATGCGAGATGAACGGGTCGGGTGAAGACTTTACCACGAACGTAAGGACACCTTCAATGGTATGGAGATAAAGGAAAATATATCGGGCCGAGAGATGCTTCTTCGTCACGTCCAGTACTTGATGCAGCCCGAAGCTCCTTTTAGGCGTCACGATCTTATCACTGTACAGATACAGATATTCCTCCGACTCCACCGTAAACTGCTGATTGTCTTCAATCCTGCGCTCTTTTTTCATGAAAGCTTGTGAACATATCAATTCCATCCCGCATCCTCCGTCAAACTTGAAGTTTATTACATTCTTTCTCGATTCTCTCTGTGAACCATTCCTGGAGTTTCCTTGTCACAGGTCCTGGTGCCCCCTGTCCTATGACCGTTTCATCCACCTTAATGACGGGCATCACTTCTGAAGTGGTGCTGGCGATGAACAATTCATCAGCAGAAAGCAGTTCATCCACCGTGAATGTCTTCTCGACGAACTTCACACCGTGTGCATCGGCCAATTCTTTAATGACTCTCCTTGTGATACCGTTTAGGATCAGATTCGTAGCCGGATGCGTATAAACCGCCCCGTCCTTGACCATGAAAGCATTTGACGAGGATCCTTCCGTCACTGTCTCGCCGCGATGCTGGATCGCTTCAAAATGGCCCCCTGAAGCAGCCTCCTCTTTGGCAAGGATATTCCCTAACAGATTGAGGCTCTTGATATCACATCGGAGCCACCTGATATCCTCTACAAGCGTCGTAGTAACACCTTCGTTCATTGATTTTACAGGCCTTTTAAACTCTTTCGTATAAGCCACCACACTACCGGGAACATCCCCCGCAGGGAAGTGATGCTGCCTCGTCGATATCCCCCTTGAAACCTGGATATAAACGATGCCCTCTTGGACATTATTCATTTCGATCAATTTGAACACAATGGAAGTGAATTCCTTAAGTTCAAATGGAATCTTGAGCTTCATTTTATCTGCACTTTGATACAGGCGCTCCATATGTTCATCCATCGTGAAGACATTTCCGTTGTAGACGCGGACAACCTCATAGATCCCATCACCGAATTGATAGCCGCGGTCCTCTATATCCACTTTCGCACCGGATCTTTTCACATAATCCCCATTAAGAAATACCGTTCCTTCAGTCATTTCACTCTCTCCTTTAGATCCTTAGGATTTGCAGGCCAATTCATAGATTGCCTGAGCATAGATCGCCGTCGCTTTTAAGAGATCCTCAATGTACATGTATTCATCTTTTTGATGAGCAATATCTTCCCTTCCCGGGAATAACGGTCCGAATGCCACGCCTGCTTCAAGGCTCCTTGCATAAGTCCCGCCGCCGATGGTGATGAGTTCCCCTCTTTCACCCGTCTGCTCTTCGTATACTTTTTGCAATGTCTGTACAAGCTCGTCATCCGATGACACATGATGAGGCTTGCTGTCCGTGAAATTTTCAACAGTGAAGCTTTCAATGGACTGAAGGGTTTCTTTCGCCTTCTCCATTTCGTAATCGACACCGTAGCGCATATTAAGGCCTAGGCGACCGCCTTCTTCATGGAAATAGCGCAGCTTTCCGACGTTGATTGTCAGGTCTCCTGTGATTTCATCACGATGGCTGACGCCAAGCTTCACGCCCCGGGATTCCTTGAAAAAAGTTTCTTTTGTAAAAGCAAAGAAGTTTTCTGCCTGCGCGTCCAATGGAAGCTCGGTAAGGAAAGCAGCGAGGTACAGTCCGGCATTTTTGCCGTTATCTGGCTCCATCCCGTGTGCGGACACACCTTCCACCTCAAAGATCACTTCTCCGTTTTCAATATAATATCTTCCCTTAACTCCTTCATTCTTTGTGAAGATTTCAAACTGCTGCACCCATTTTGTATGGTCTTCCTCAAGATGGACGACCGCTTTTGCAAAATCAGGTACCATATTATAACGGCGGCCGGATTCAAACGAGATAACTTGATTCCGAGATCCATTTCCTTCTCTGCCCGTTCGTTGGACAAGATCATAGTCCGCAATCCCTTTCTCCGCATAAATGATCGGGAAGTCAGCATCAGGAGCAAATCCCATCGATGGCATTTCTTCATTCTTGAAATAGTGATCCACACATCTCCAATCACTCTCTTCATCCGTTCCGATGATCATCCGGATCCGCTTGTTGAAATCCGGCTTCAGTTCTTTTACGATTTTCATTGCATAATAGGCGGCCATGGTAGGACCCTTATCATCGATCGCACCTCGGGCATAAATCTTCCCATCCTTGATTTCTCCGCCAAAAGGATCGACACTCCAGCCGTCTCCTTCAGGCACGACATCCACGTGGCAGAGGATCCCAAGAAGTTCATCCCCTCCCCCGAACTCAAGATGACCGGCAAGATTCCCGACATTCTTTGGGGTGAATCCATCTTTTTCGCCTAGCATCAATAAATAATCCAGCGCTTCCTTCACCCCTTTGCCAAGCGGGGCATCATCAGTGGCATTCTCTTCATCCAGCACACTTTTGATTTGTAAAAAATTCTGCAAGTCTTTCAATAAATCATCTTTGCGTTTCTCGACTTCCTGTGTCCAGTTCATCATTCAACACCTGCTCATTATGTATTTAATCTCATTCCCCTCCATTTTATACTGTTTAGACAGGAAATCCAAACAAGGAGAAAGACCTATGTTAAAAAGTTTAACCTTCTAATTTTCAGAATTATACATCTTTTTACCAGATCCCTCATACAATGGGGGTAACAAAGGGAGACCCCGTTAATTGTTTGTAAATTTAGACAATATTATAGAATTTTTTCAGGAATAGGGGTACAATATAATTGTCAGACATCTTATGAGTAAACGATAAAAGGAAAAGGGGTTGTCTAAAGCGCATAGTACATAGGTAGCACGTGAGGTGCACACATGGCGATGTAGTCTTTGACTTTGGAAAAATGATGAGGGAGTGGTTCTTTGAAACCTTCAACCAATCGTATGCTAACAAGAATAAAAGCTGTATACATGTACATCAACAAGAAAGGTACTGTAACAACTCAAGATCTCGTTGACGAATTTGGCATTACTCCTCGCACCATTCAAAGGGATCTCAACGTGTTAGCTTACAACGACTTGGTGCAAAGCCCAAGCCGCGGCCAATGGACAACAACCGAGAAGAAAGTAAAGATGTCTTCATAGAGAGAAAGAAAAAGAGTAATAATATGAAAATTCCAGCCCCTGAAGTATGCCACTTGAGGGGCTGGAATTTTTTCATTTTCAGGATAAAATCAAGGACGGTACTCCTTCAGCATCTCCACTTCTTCATCCGTCAACTCACGATATTCCCCAAGCTCAAGATCCTCATCCAGTTTCAGTGGCCCCATCGTTAGACGCTTCAGATACACAACACGCTTCCCGACGCTTTCAAACATCCTCTTCACCTGATGAAACTTTCCTTCCGTGATCGTCAACTCGATATCGGAAGTGAGCCCGGATTTTAAGATCACGAGGTCACCTGGCTTGGTGTGGTACCCGTCCTCAAGTGTCACACCTGCTTTAAAGGCCTCAATATCACGCTCGGTCACTTCGCCTTCGATCACGGCAAAATACGTTTTCGGCACATGCCGTTTCGGGGAAAGAAGCTGATGGGACAATTGTCCGTCATTGGTGATCAGAAGCAATCCTTCCGTATCTTTATCGAGCCTTCCGACAGGGAATGGATTGAAGATCTGGTCATCCATCTGCAGAATATCGATGACCGTCTCCTCATTGGCATCCTCGGTCGCTGAAATCAGTCCCGGCGGCTTGTTCATCAACAGATAGATGAACTCACGATATTCCACTTTATCTCCGTACAGCATGACGGTATCTTTTTCAGTGTCAACATGGACTTTCCCGTCCTTGATGACCTCCCCATTTACCTGGAGACCGCCATCCTTCAGCAGTTTCTTCACTTCTTTACGGCTTCCATAGCCCATATTCGCAAGCAATTTATCTATTCGCATACTGACAACTCCTAATTCATTTAATTCTTCATTGTTTCATTCGGTTCCTTCTTGGGTTATAAGCCCATTCATTCTCCTATTTTACACATAGGCTGGTAATGATAAGCAAGAAAATATCCTTCATGAGGTGAAAATGATGTATCCATATCGACAGCAAGGAACAGGCGGCATTTTGATCCCGATCCCCCTTCCCGGCGGGGGACAGCAATACCCGGGTTATCCCGGCGGCGGGGGAGGCGGCGGTTTCAATGATCGCCTGGACCGGTTGGAAAGGCAATATCAGCGGCTCGACCGCAGGGTTGACCGCCTTGAAAGACAAGTAGAAAGACTTGAAAGGCAGCTTGGCTACTATAATCAGTAAATGAAAAGAGGGGATGAGCACGTCATCCCCTTTTTTTTATGAACCGATCCGAAGACGGCTTCTGATCTTGCTGATCCTGTCCCCGAATAGTTTATCTGCAAGCTTGCTTCTGAGGCTGAGATAAAAATAGACAAGCGCTCCTGCACCACCGCAGACCGCGACCAGGATGATAGATTGGAATCCTGATGCAGGATTCAGGAACTGTTTCAAGATACCATACAGAATCAGGACGACAACGGCCATGACGACATTCATGATACCAATCGCCACAGTCCTCCTGAAAATAAGCTCGAATTTATAGCGTGCGTATTTTTTAATGATATACAGGTTGATGGCAATAGCAACAGCATAACCGATGGTTGTGGCCATGACAGCACCTTGTGTTTCGAACATCCGTATCAACGGGATGTTCAGGACAAGCTTCAAGAGCAGTCCTACGAGCAGACTGAAAATGGTGAACTTCTGTTCATCGATGCCCTGCAGGATGGCCGCAGTGACGGCAAAAAGAGCAAACAGGATCGCAACCGGCGCATATGTCCTGAGAATCGATGTACCCAGTTCATCACTATGATAAAACAGCGTGTACGTAGGCTCCGCCAACAGGGCAATCCCGATCGATGCAGGGACCGTCAGGAACAGCAATATTTGAAAAGATTGATCGATATTCCTCCGCATCGTCTTCCGGTCACCGCTCGTATACGAGCTTGTAATAAGCGGGATCAGCGTCATGGAAAAAGCAGTTGCCAATGACACAGGGATGATGACTAGCTTATGCGTATAAAAGTTCAAGACCGCAAAAGCATGGTCGGAAACTTTTGCATTACCGATATCCGCCATCGCTGTATTGAACGTGATCTGATCCACAAGCTGAAACAGTGGATTGGCCAGTCCAACGAAGATGAACGGGATAGAATAGGCAATGATTTCTTTATACATCTTCGGTAAAGAAACATCCGCTTCCCCCCGGTCTTCCTCCAGCAGCACATCCAAATGAGGCTTTCGCTTGAACCAATACCAGATCAAAACGGCAAGGCTTGCGAGACCTCCCACAAATGCAGCGAACGTCGCTACGCTGATGGCAGTGGTGACCGAACCGTCCATTACATCCAATACGACATAAATCCCGCCGAGTAAAAAGATGATGCGGACAATTTGTTCGATGACCTGAGATACGGCTGTGGGGCCCATCGACTGATGCCCCTGGAAGAAACCGCGTATCAGACTCATGAACGGAATGATGATGAGCGCAAAGCTGACCGCCCTGATCACCGTCGTTACCTGTGCGACGGAAATGACCTGTTCATCACTCTTGATGGTCATCTCTGCAAAGACGGGTGCAAAAATGTACATGACCAGGAATGAAAGGATCCCCGTCAGCGTCATAAGGAGCAATCCGGATTTAAAGAGCTTTCTCCCGACGGCGTATTCCCCAATCGCATTATATTTCGAGACGAATTTCGAAACAGCAAGCGGCACCCCCGCGGTCGCCACTGTCAAAAAGATCGTATAGGGCACATATCCATACTGATACAGCGATGCCCCCTCTTCATGACCCTTCAGCAGTTCATCGAACGGTATAACATAAAAAAGACCCAAAAACTTTGAAATGAAGGTCCCAAGCGTTAAAATAAACGTTCCTTTTATTAATTTTGATGACATAATATCCCTCTCTGGAAAAGCATATTCCATTTAGGAACATGCGTTATTACTTCGAAAAATTTTCACACTATCATAGTTTACTACTGTCAGTATCGAATGACAATTTTTTTCGGACGGAGGCAGTTATGAAATGAAACTTTTTATAGGGGCTTGTTTTTGATAATATTAACTGTTGAGAAGTAAAACAATAAAGTTGGTGAAGAAATGTCAGCATATGACGTAATCGTAATAGGAGGGGGACCGTCCGGGTTGATGGCAAGCATCGCTGCCGGTGAAAACGGATCAAAGGTCCTTCTTGTAGATAAAGGAACGAAACTCGGCAGAAAGCTTGCAATTTCAGGCGGCGGACGCTGCAACGTGACTAACCGCCTGCCGATCGACGAGATCATCAAGCACATCCCGGGAAACGGGCGCTTTTTGTACAGCGCATTTTCGGAGTTTAATAATGAAGACATCATTTCATTTTTCGAGAAACTCGGCATTCATTTGAAAGAAGAAGACCACGGACGGATGTTCCCCGTCTCAAACCGGGCACTGGATGTCGTGGAGGCTCTTCTGAACAGGATGAAGGAACTGGGCGTAGAGACAAGGACGAACACTGCTGTTGAAGAAGTGATCTACGAAGACGGGGAAACAAAAGGAATCCGCTTGATGGACGGAGAAGTGATCGATGCAAAAGCCGTGGTCATTGCCGTTGGCGGAAAGTCGGTCCCTCACACAGGCTCCACCGGTGACGGATATCCTTGGGCCAGAAAAGCCGGACACACCATCACGGATTTATTCCCGACCGAGGTGCCGCTCACATCGGAGGAACCATTCATCAAACAAAAAGCCCTTCAGGGACTGTCCCTCAGGGATATTGAATTGAGCGTCCTGAATCCAAAGGGCAAAAAGCTCATCACCCATAAAATGGACATGATTTTCACTCATCTGGGGATATCAGGGCCGGCAGTCCTGAGGTGCAGCCAATATGTTGTAAAAGCTATGAAAAAATGGAAACTGACCCATGTGACGATGGTCATTGACTCAATGCCGGATACCAACGAAGAACAACTCTTCCAATCCCTCTATAAGCAGGTAAAAGAAGAAGGCAAAAAAGCGGCCAAGAATATCTTCAAAGGCCTGGTTCCCGAACGGTATTTGCTATTCCTGCTCGACAAGTCAGGAATGGATCCGGATGAAAAGGGAGATCATCTTTCATCAGAAAAAGTACGTCATTTTGTAAAGCTGTTAAAGCAATTCACATTCACTGTGAACGGAACCCTTTCAATCGATAAAGCCTTCGTGACGGGAGGCGGCGTGTCAGTTAAGGAAATCGAGCCGAAAACGATGGCATCAAAGAAAATGCACGGCCTCTTCTTCTGCGGGGAAGTACTCGATATCCACGGGTACACCGGGGGCTATAACATCACAAGCGCCCTTGTGACGGGACGTCTTGCCGGATATAACGCAGCAAGAGTATAAAAGAGAAAGGTTGATCGTCTTAATAATAGACGGATCAACCTTTTTTATTTTCGATAAATGACCATGGCGGAGAAGCAGTATATCTGTTCTTCCTCTTCTTCCGTCAGCGCAGCAATATGATATTTGATATCGACGACTTTCTTCTCATCCACTTTACTCAGGAATTGATTCATATCCTGCTCCAAATCCTTCTCATGTTCATAATCAAACACTTTGACCTGGATCATCCCGCTCCCACCTTCTTTTAGAAACTATCACTAGTATTGTCGGATTTTTCAATTTTCAAACAAATCCACGTAAAAAAACACATTCCCTATTAAAGGAATGTGTTTCAGTGATCACATATTATTTCTTGGGAGCCGTTTCGCCGCCCCAATTCATCATGCCGCCTTCCATGTTCACCACTTTGTAGCCTTGTTCCTGCATATAGTGGGCAACATTTCCGCTGCGGTTTCCTGAGCGGCAGATAAAGATATATTCTTTATCCTTCTCAAACTTGTCCAATGATTCAGGGATATCGCCCATTTTGATGTGACGCGCTCCAGGAATCATCCCTTCTTCTACTTCTTCATCTTCCCGTACGTCCACCAATAATAGGTCTTCGCCGTTTTGAAGTTTTTTGTTCAATTCATCTGTTGTAATCGTTTTGATTTCAGTCATTTTCTTCACCCTTTCATGGTAATCCATTTTGATTATATCAAAGGTATTCCCTATCACAAAAAATTTACACATGTGTGGGTATCGGGGGAGGGGATGTACCAGGTACAAGGAGGCTGGTTTGTACCTGGTACATCCTATCCTTGTTTTGTGGTGCCTGGCTCAAAACGCCTCTTTTGTGCCTGGCTCAAATCATCTCTTATACGCTGGCACCACAAACAGTGTCCATCACAACAAAAAAAGGAACGGACCAAGAAAAGTCCGTTCCCGCATTCAAAATCAGTTCGCCACAATATTCACTAGCTTGCCAGGTACGGCAATCACTTTACGCACTGTTTTTCCTTCAATTTGGTTCTTGATGTCTTCGTTTTCCATCGCTGTTTTTTCAAGTTCATCCTTGTTCATGTCGCGAGGGATCATCACTTTTGCTTTTACTTTGCCGTTGACCTGAAGGACGATTTCCACTTCGTTGTCCACAAGTTTTGATTCATCAAATGACGGCCATTCCACGTATGTGATGGAATCTTCGTGTCCAAGTTTCGCCCAAAGCTCTTCCGTCATATGAGGTGCGATCGGCGCAAGGAGCTTCACGAAACCTTCGACATATGCTTTTGGAAGGGTCTTTGCTTTGTATGCTTCATTGATGAAGACCATAAGCTGGGAGATCCCTGTGTTGAAACGAAGACCTTCATAGTCTTCCGTGACCTTCTTGACCGTCTGGTTGTAAATTTTATCAAGGGCCGGGTTCGCAGTGTCGGACACTTTCCGGGAAAGCGTACCGTCTTCCTCGATAAGAAGGCGCCATACACGGTCAAGGAAACGGCGGGCTCCATCCAGTCCGTTCGTGCTCCATGCAACCGATGCTTCAAGCGGCCCCATGAACATTTCATAAAGACGGAGAGTATCTGCTCCGTGAGATTCGACGATTTCATCAGGGTTTACGACATTCCCTTTTGATTTACTCATTTTTTCATTGTTTTCACCAAGGATCATCCCCTGGTTGAACAGCTTCTGGAACGGCTCTTTCGTTGGCACGACTCCGATATCATAAAGGAATTTATGCCAGAAACGCGCGTACAGAAGGTGTAGTACCGCGTGCTCAGCTCCACCGATGTACATATCGACCGGAAGCCAGTCATCCATTTTCTTCGCATCCGCAAGTGCTTCCTCGTTATGAGGATCGATGTAGCGAAGGTAGTACCAGCAGCTTCCTGCCCACTGCGGCATTGTATTTGTTTCGCGGCGGCCTTTCTTGCCTGTTTCAGGGTCTTCTACATTTACCCAATCGCTGATGTTGGCAAGCGGTGATTCACCTGTTCCGGATGGTTTGATTTCAGTCGTCTTTGGAAGGACAAGCGGAAGTTCGCTTTCCTGAACACCTGAAGTTGTGCCGTCTTCCCAGTGAATGACAGGGATTGGTTCGCCCCAGTAGCGCTGGCGGCTGAACAGCCAGTCACGAAGGCGGTATGTGACTTTCTTCGTACCGATTTCTTTTTCTTCAAGCCACGCAATCGATTTTGTGATTGCTTCTTCTTTACCAAGTCCATTCAGGAAATCAGAGTTAACGTGCTCCCCGTCACCTGTGTAGGCTTCTTTTTCAACGTCTCCGCCGGCAACCACTTCAACAATTGGAAGATCAAATTGTTTAGCAAATTCGTAGTCTCTTTCATCATGGGCAGGTACGGCCATGATCGCTCCAGATCCGTAACTCACAAGAACGTAATCTGCAATCCAGATCGGCATTTTGCTTCCGTTTGCAGGGTTGATCGCATAAGCCCCTGTGAACACACCTGTTTTTTCTTTGGCAAGATCGGTGCGTTCAAGATCGCTCTTTGTTTTCACCTTATCAAGATAAGCTTCCACCTGTTCCTTTTGTTCGGCAGTGGTGATTTTCCCGACTAGATCATGTTCAGGCGCGAGCACCGCGTACGTTGCACCGAAGATCGTATCAGGACGTGTAGTGAACACATCGAATGATGCATCGTGTCCGTCAATGTTGAAGACGACTTCTGCCCCTTCAGAACGTCCGATCCAGTTGCGCTGCATATCCTTGATGCTTTCCGGCCAGTCGACATCTTCAAGGTCTTCAAGAAGACGGTCCGCATAAGCCGTGATCTTAAGCATCCACTGTTTCATCGGGCGGCGTTCGACCGGATGGCCTCCGCGCTCGCTCTTCCCGTCGATGACTTCTTCATTGGCAAGAACCGTACCAAGCGCCGGGCACCAGTTCACTGCTACTTCATCAACGTAAGCCAAGCCCTTTTCATAAAGCTTAAGGAAGATCCATTGTGTCCATTTGTAGTAGCCAGGGTCAGTCGTGTTCACTTCACGGTCCCAGTCATAAGAAAAACCAAGCGCCTTGATCTGACGGCGGAAGTTATCGATGTTCTGCTTCGTGAATTCGGCAGGGTCGTTTCCTGTATCAAGAGCATACTGCTCCGCAGGAAGACCGAATGCATCCCAACCCATTGGATGAAGGACGTTATATCCCTGCATACGTTTCATTCTGGAAAGGATATCCGTTGCGGTGTAACCTTCCGGGTGGCCTACGTGAAGGCCTGCACCTGATGGATACGGGAACATATCCAGTGCATAGAAATTCTTTTTCGACTCATCTTCGGTCGTTTTGAACGTTTTGTTTTCTTCCCAATACTGCTGCCATTTTGTCTCAATGCTTTTATGATCAAAACTCATATTGAGATCCTCCTTTATCAAATGAATGGATTGTGGTTCAGACGGACGGTTCGTTCTTTGATCAGGCTTATTTGAAGCAAAATAAAAAACTCCCATCCCAAATAAAAATATTTGGGACGAGAGTTATGTATATATTCTCCCGCGGTACCACCCACATTAGTGTACGCGCACTCAGCTTCATTCATCCTTAACGCGGAAAACGGCAAGTCTTACTGATTGTTCACACTTGCAACTCAGCAGGCGAGTTCATGATGTTCCCGGTTGACTTCCACCACCCGTCAACTCTCTAAGACAGAAAACATTCATTACTACTCCCGATCAACGTCTGAAATATAAGAATCATTATATGTATTCACTATTTTAGGAGAAAATATTCAGGAGCGCAAGCCCAATGTGAAGGAATTTAGTAATTTTGATGCCGTTCTTAAGTGATTATGTCAATTTTTAATAAAAAACAGATAACCATTTCTACAAAACTGTTAAAATAGGGGCCTTTTAGAATCGGTTCTAAATCCCGCTTTTGATTTCCGTGCAAGACTTCGCTTTCCATCAGAAAAGCGGAGGGGCTTTGCTCAGAGGCGGGTGGCGTAAGGCGAATCGGCCACGAAGGCGTTCTTTGCCTTCTTGGTCGATTTGACTTGTGACATGTGCCTCTAAGCCCCGCAGCTAGACAAGTCTCACATAAGCTACTCATCCCGCAGGAGTCTGCGTCTTGCACTCCAATCAACCGCTGGAAAGTACTAACATCTACTGTACATTCAAACAAAAACCGGAACTAATTTGTCTATAAAAAGGCATATTAGTTCGGGTCAACCTTATCTAAAGTACGCTCTTCTTCCATAAATCACTGAACCGTATATCCTCCATCAAGCACTACTGCCTGCCCCGTTACACCTTTTGCGGCGTCACTGCTCAGGAACATCGTGTAATCGGCAATCTCTTTTACGTCCAGAAGCCTTTTTTGCGGAACCAGCGGATAAATGACTTCTTCCACTACTTTTTCAAGAGGTACGTTTCGCGTCTTGGCGAGATCTGCCAGCTGGTTCTGCACTAGCGGTGTATCGACATAGCCAGGGCAGACAGCATTCACAGTGACACCATGTGCTGCTGCTTCAAGTGCTGCGACCTTAGTCAAACCGATGACTCCATGTTTCGCAGAATTGTAGGCTGCCTTGCCGGCAAATCCCACTAGTCCATTAATGGAAGCCATATTGATGATCCTGCCGAAACCCTGTTCTTTCATGATAGGCAAGGCATGTTTGATTGCCACAAATGGAGCCGTCAGCATGACTTTCACCAAAAACTCGAACTTCTCTGTCGGAAAATCTTCGATAGGTGACACATGCTGAAGACCCGCGTTATTAATCAGCACATCAAGCCTTCCGTAATGATTCACTGTGGACGCAATGGCTTCTTTCAAGTCTTCCTCAGAAGTAACATCACAGCGGATGCCCATCGCATCATATCCTTCTTTTTTCAGAGAAAGTGCAGCTTCCTGCACTCCATCTACCTTCAGGTCTGTTAGTACAACTTTCGCACCGGCTGCAGCGAATTCCTTCCCGATTTCAAATCCGATTCCCTGCGCTGCTCCGGTTACAAATACGACTTTGTTTTCTACCATGATGATACTCCTTTCTTAAATACCCAATCCTAAGCTGAATAAAATGATTGCAATCGCGAGACCGAGCAATGGCACAATGACCGTCACTGCCCCGACTGCTCCATACGCTTCCCCGTGCGACTCATTACAAATCGAGCGGATCGTGGTTACGACGTAGCCGTTATGCGGCAGGGAGTCCAGTGCACCAGAAGAAATCGCGACAACCCTGTGCAGCGCTTCCGGGTTCACACCCATATCCATATAGTGTGGTGCAATCAGCGGAAGTGCGATTGCCTGACCGCCGGATGCCGATCCTGTCATACCTGCGATCACACTGACTGCAATGGCACCGCCGATCAATGGCGAGCCCGGAATATTGGTCATGACGTCAACAGCCGTTTCGAACGCCGGCACTGCTTTTGCCACGCCCCCGAATCCAACGACAGCTGCAGTATTCCCGATTGCGATCAAGGCTCCGATCGTCCCTTCAGATACTGCCGGCCAAAAGCCTTTGAAGTACTTTCTGTTCAATAGATACGTGGAGATAACCCCTCCAAGCAGGGCAATAATCAAAGCAGACTGTTTCATCGAATCGTGGAAGATGAATGCAAGGATCAGTACAATCAGAAGCGGGATCAATCCCATCAACGGATTCGGCAGAGGACGCCCCTCATCGATGACTGGATCTTCTTCGCGGGATTGGAATCTCTCCCCTTTATTGATCGCCTTCTTGATCATGCGCTTTAACCACCAATAACCGAAGACTGCCATGAAGACTGCCACGATCAAGCTGACTTCCCAGCCGGCATATGGTGTCGTATTCAGATATTCAATCGGGATCCAGTTTTGGATTTCAGGTGAACCGGCCGAGGTCATCGTGAATGTAACTGACCCGAGGGCAAGTGCCGCGGGAATGAACCTGCGCGGCAGGTCTGCCTGCTTGAACAGACTTAAAGCCATCGGATACACAGAGAATGCCACGACGAATAAACTAACCCCTCCGTATGTCAAGATCGCACACGCCGCCACGATCGCCAACACGGCATATTTCATACCAAGTTTTTCGACAACGAACCTCGACACACTGTCTGCCGCTCCGCTGTCTTCCATCACTTTACCGAAGATGGCACCGAGCAAGAACATTAAATACCATGCGGCAACGAAGCTTGTAAATCCGGACATATAATTCGTGACCAGATCCGCTTCCCCTTCTGCAGCCAGCTGCGGAAACAAAGGCATACCGCTTAAAACAGCTACGAATAATGCAGAGATAGGCCCAACAATCAGGATGTTCATACCCCGCATCGTTAAAAAGATTAATAAAATGAGTCCTCCTATGAGTCCAATCATACTCAACATTTTGTATTTCCCCCTTTTTCATATAAAAGTTTCTTTCGAGACACCTTTTTGCAATCGTTTACATTTTTTGATTGCTCGTGTACGCCCCTTTCAAAAACCGTACATCTATTAACATGCAATAATTGTGCCAACTTTCAGATTACTGAAAATCTACGTTCTCAGAATGAAAAGTCCGGTATTTCGGACTGTTTTTTAAAAATTCACAGGATGTACACAATCTTGCGTAGAAAATAGAAAGTCCGGAAATTCGGACCCCTTTCCGAATTTCCGGACTAATCAAGCAGCTGATATTTGTTTAATTTCTCATATAACGTTGATTTACTTATCCCAAGTGCTGCGGCCAGTTTTCGTTTATCATGCTGAAACTTCTCCATACTTTGCTGAAGAACACTTTTTTCAGTATCATCGAGAATTTCCTTTAACGTTTTCGATTCTACATTAAAGACGGTCCCTGCTTTCATATATTCAGGGAGGGAAGTGAGGGAAATCTGGTGATCATTTGATAAATAGGTGGAAGCATTGATCACGTTCTCCAATTCCCTTAAATTACCCGGCCAGCTGTAAGAAGTAAAGACATCCAGTACGTCTTTATGGAAGCCCTGAATCCTCTTGCCTGATGATTTCATCGACTTTTTCAAGAAGAATTCCGACAGCACAGCGATGTCGTCTTTTCTCTCCCTGAGGGGCGGGATGACAAATGGCACGACATTGATCCTGTAGTAGAGGTCGCTCCTGAATCTTTTTTCTTCCATCATTTTCTCAAGCGGCCTGTTGGTGGCTGCGATGATCCTTACATCTACCTGGCGGATACGGGATGACCCGACTGCCTCCACTTCCCCTTCCTGAAGGACCCTTAGAAGCTTTGCCTGCATGTTCAATGGCATGTCCCCGATTTCATCCAGGAACAGTGTCCCTTTGTGGGCAAGCTGGAATTTCCCTTTTTTCCCGCCTTTTTTGGCACCGGTGAAGGCGCCTTCTTCATACCCGAATAATTCCGACTCGAGGAGCTGTTCTGGAATTGCAGCACAATTCACCTTGATGAAAGGCTGACCGCTCCTCTCACTCAACTGATGGATGCTGTGTGCGAATAATTCCTTTCCGGTCCCGCTTTCCCCCCTGATAAGGATTGAAATATCACTTGGCGCAATCATTTGAACTTTATCCTTCAGTTCTTTTATCACTTCAGAATCTCCGATGATATCATTTAGGCTGTACTTAACGCCTGAGTTGATATCCTGTATGTAGCTTTGTATTTTAGACATCATATTTTTCACATGTGTGCTCATCTGCATCCATTCGCTCGTATCACGGAAAATGACGCTGCCGAACGCGCCAATCACTTCCCCGTCCACAACAATCGGGATCCGGTTTGCGATCATGTAATTGCCTTTTATGTATTGAAGATCGGCCACTTCCTCTTTCCCGCTCTCCACGACTTTATGCATTCTTGTGTTTTCTATCACATTTGTTACGTGGGCGCCTATCGCTTTCTCCCTGTCCACCTCAAGAAATTTGCAATAATTCTCGTTGATGTAAATGATTTTTCCGTCTCTATCGACTACAACCAGCCATTCAAAGGCATTCTCCAGCATGATTTCAATCATCTCGGCAGAAACTTTCTTCAGCAGACTGCTCATCCCATTCCCCTTCTCTCTTGCTGTTTGATTCATTAAATAAATTGTCTCTCTATTCAAAATAATCCTTCCTATTATAGTAGCATATCCATTCAACATAAAGGGGGTTTCCAAAAAATACAAAAGCTTAGGAATGGGTTTATGATGCGGGATTACGGGGAATCTTTGTTAATAAATACAAGGAGCTGATGGAATGGAAATTGACCGTTTAAAAATCTATTATCTTGAAGATGATGGAAATATCCCCAACAACCCGGATCTGCCTGTTCTCATCTACCGTAATGCCGTGAAAGATACAGCGGAGATGGAAGAAATCTTTCATCTTAATCAATGGATGAACAGCTGGATAAACGGCATCCATGATTACCATCATTATCACAGCAATACACATGAAGTCCTTG
Source organism: [Bacillus] enclensis (assembly GCF_001456935.1). GTDB lineage: Bacteria > Bacillota > Bacilli > Bacillales > Bacillaceae_B > Rossellomorea > Rossellomorea enclensis. Next base: position 1,494,738 of record NZ_KQ758482.1, read on the forward strand.
GAGTAGTTTCAGGTGATGCATCTGTAAAACTCGGCGGTGAGAAAGGAGTGGAACTGACGATATCCAAAGGGGATGTAATCATCCTCCCTGCAGGGACCGGACACAAGAAACTATCCTCAAGTACGGATTTCAAAGTAGCCGGTGCCTATCCTGACGGTGCGGATTTCAATATGTATGAAGGCTCATTAAAAGACCGGCCGCAGGTACTCATCGATATTAAAAATGTTCCCCTCCCTGAATTCGACCCCGTATATGGGAACGGCGGTCCTGTCAATAAATACTGGCTTCAGAGCAGAACCAGGGCTTAATCCAAAGAAACCATCTTTTTCTATTCAAAATTAAGTTGTGTTTGTCTTCATTCCGTGTTATTCTATACAAGCGATGAGCTGAATTGTGTAAGTCGGTGATCACGCCTAACGGCAGCAAACTATGTGGAGTTTGGATCATCCGCCTCAATTTTTTGCAAGTGGGCTTCCATAGGAAATGGGAGCCCTTTTATTTTTATATTACGGAGGCAAGGTATCCGGCTCCGACTTAAATCGTTACATAAATACTAGAAGATTCTGTTTTCAGATGCTTTTTGTTTATTTATAGAAGATTAAAACCCGAACGAATTTGCTAACGTTTCGACAAATTCATTCGGGTTTTTGTTTAAATGTTCAGTTAGATAATTTTTCTATCCAGCGGTTGATTGGAGTGCAAGGCGCAGACTCCTGCCGGAAGAGTAGCTTATGTGAGACCCCGCAGGAACGCAGTGACGAGGAGGCTCACTGGCTACCCGCGGAAAGCGGAGTCTTGCACGGAAATCATTAGCGGTTGTTAGAGCTGAGATTTTCGTCTTTAGTCGGTATTATTAGGGTTTTATCCAAGCGGCTTTTTATTGTACAGGCAATGATACAGGTGCTTCTTTTTTCAATGGACGATCATATAGACTCGCCAGTACCAGAGCAGCGAGGAAGAAACCGATCAGTGACATGAACAAAACCTGCATACTGAACAAATCGACCAGGACGCCCCCAAGGAACGGTCCGATCATTCTCCCGCCGGTTGCCGTACTATTCACAATCCCCTGATAAAATCCTTCGCGGCCCTTAGGTGCAAGTGTATTTGCAATTGTAGGGACGGCTGGCCAAATCAGCATCTCACCGATGGTCAATATGATCATTGAAATCGCAAACCATTCAAACGTATCTGAAACAGACGCTACCCCGAATGAAACCATGAATATGATGATTCCGATCATGATCTGCAGCCTCAAATTATCTTCGAACCGTTTGATTGCTTTAGACAAAATGGGCTGCGCGAGCACGATCAAGGCACCGTTGATCGTCCAAAGCAGGCTGTACTGTTTCAGGCTTATATTGATTTCCTGTGTATATGTGGCGATTGTCGACTGCCACTGGACATAACCGACCCAGCATAACAAATAAGCTGCACAGATGATCAGAAGAGCAGTAAGCTTTGATTTGTTCCTGATCACCTTTTTCTCGTTCAGAACAGATGTCTGCCTCCCTGAACCGGCCGAGATGTCACGGTAGCCGAAAACGGCAATCAAGAAAAATAGGATATACATAAGTAAATTCGCAAGGAATATATAACTGAATGAAAAAGATGCGACAAGGCCGCCTAAAGCTGCACCGACTGCAACTCCGATGTTTTGGGCCACATACACGGAATTGAAGGCCTTCCTCCCGCCTTCAGGCCAAACCGAACCGGCCATGGCATACATGGAGGGAAACACAATCCCCGAACCAAAACCGACTGCAGTCAGAAACACAACATAATATGGCCACCCCTGCCAAATATTCATTCCTGCAAGGGCTGCCAGCGTAATACTGATCCCAAGCAGTATGGAGCGATAGCCCCCCAATTTATCAAAAAGGCTTCCGCCTATCAAATTTCCGATGACACTTGCTCCTGCATTGACCATCAGCACAAGACCTGCTACAGATAAAGATTTCCCAAGATGGTCATGCAGATAGATTGTATTGAGCGGCCATAAGAAGGAAGAACCTGTGACATTCACCATCATCCCAATGACAAGCAACCATAGTGATCTAGGCATTTTCTTCTTCCCTTTCTACCATTTATTTCGAGTCCCAAAAGAATTTTACTCCTTTTAATCTGACGGAGCAAGAAATATTTTTTATATTTTTTCCGGTGTTTTTTTCTGCGCTTCAATTGTTGTCATGACGGTGTAAAGGAGGGGATGATACAACTTGAGCCAGGCTCAGATGAGGTGGATTGAGCCAGGCTCGTACGACCGGAATTGACCCTGGCTCAATTCAGCCGATCTGAGCCAGGCTCCCCAAGCTACGGACCGCTTCTTCTATAAAAAAACCAGGCGCCGCTTCAGCACCTGGTTTTTAAATCATTTCCCGTTATTCTGTTTGGATTTGACCGGCTGCCCCTGCTTTTCATAACGTTTTTTTGCCGTTTTCACAGGGTTCTGTTCTGCACCGAATTCAGTATCCAGGCTGCGGAAATCGCTTCTTGTCTTTTGCTCCGGATTATTTTGCTTAGAACGTTTTTTCAATGTAGTTTTCCTCCCACCACAGTCGGATCATGTTCTAATAAAATCATCTCATTTTGAAGGTTCTGCAGCTGAAGCCTCATCCTGTGCAGCTGTTCACGCTGCTGGGAATTCGCACTGTGTGCCAGGTCGGAAACATCATTGACCGCTTCTTCGATCTGCTGCATCGCTTTCGTGTATTCCTGATCGTGATAGTGCTCCTGCTCCAGGCCGGATTTATACTGTTCTTGAGCGTAACGAATGGCATCTTCACATTTCTGAATACAGTCTTCAATGGATTTTCTCGTTGCCATGTCGACTACCTCCTGCATTTTAATGTTTAAAGAAGAGTGCATGCTCTCCTTCTTCATTAGTTTTAACCTCAAGACCGCATTCAGAAGTGGTAATCTTCACCTATTTCATGACATCGGATATCTTCGCGGGCACATTCATGTTAAAATCTTTTTGATAAGGGTCACATACATAACAGAAGAAATTAGGAGGTGTTTGTCATCATGACAAACCCGTTTCCATATGCAGCCGATAACAAGCGGTATCATACGTGGAATTACCATCTGCGTAATCATTTTGGCCATAAAGTCTTTAAAGTCGCACTCGATGGCGGTTTTGACTGCCCGAACCGTGACGGAACAGTCGCTCACGGCGGATGCACCTTTTGCAGTGCAGCAGGCTCCGGTGATTTTGCAGGGGACCGTGTCGACTCCCTTGAAAAACAATTCAATGATATCAAAGTGAAAATGCATACAAAATGGAAAGACGGAAAATACATGGCCTATTTCCAGGCATTCACCAATACGCACGCACCTGTAGAGATCCTCAGGGAGAAGTATGAGTCTGTACTGAAACAAAAGGATGTGGTCGGTCTCTCGATCGCCACCCGTCCCGACTGTCTTCCCGATGATGTGGTCGAGTATCTTGCCGAACTCAATGAACGGACGTATCTCTGGGTTGAACTCGGACTTCAGACCGTACATGAAAAGACGGCAGACTTGATCAATCGCGCCCACGATTATCAATGCTATGTTGAAGGCGTGAAAAAGCTCAGGAAACACGGGATCCGCGTCTGTTCCCATATCATTAACGGCCTGCCTCAGGAAAATACGGAAATGATGATGGAAACGGCCCGTGAAGTGGCAAAACTCGATGTTCAGGGGATCAAGATCCATCTTCTTCATTTACTGAAGGGAACACCCATGGTCAAGCAGTATGAAAAAGGGCTGCTCGAATTCATGGACTTTAACCAATACGTGAAGCTTGTATGCGACCAGCTTGAAATCCTGCCCCCTGAAATGATTATCCACCGGATCACAGGTGACGGACCGATTGAAATCATGGTGGGTCCGATGTGGAGCGTGAATAAATGGAATGTGCTCAATGCAATCGACCGGGAATTGAAAGATCGAAACAGCTGGCAGGGAAAATATTATAATGTGGATGTGAAAGCATGAAATTGGAACGAATCTTACCTTTTGCCCGAAAACTGCTGGAGAATGCAGTGAAACCGGGTGATATCACAATAGACGCAACACTTGGCAACGGCCATGATACATTGTTTCTCGCTCAGCTTGTAGGCGAGAACGGAAGGGTTTACGGCTTCGATATTCAAGAGGATGCCATTCAGAACACGAAAGATCAGCTCGCCACCCATGAACTCTCTGATCGTGTCACCCTTTTTCATCAGGGTCATGAGACGGTCATGAATGTCATTCCACCCCTTCATCACGGAAAAGTGACAGGAGCCGTCTTTAATCTTGGATACCTACCAGGAGGAGACAAAACAATTGTCACCCGGCCAAGGACCACCATTTCGGCAATGAACCAAATCCTTGAAATGCTTGCGCCTGAAGGAATCCTTATTCTCGTTATATATCACGGTCACCACGAAGGAGCCGTAGAACGGGACTACCTGCTCCGTTACGTAGAAAAACTGGATCAGAATTACGTACACGTTTTACGCTATCAGTTCGTCAACCAACTCAATAATCCTCCATTCATCCTCGCACTGGAGAAAAGATAAAAAACAGGGACGGGCCTTTAGCGAACTAAAGGCCCGTCCCTGAATGCTTTAAAGCAGTGCATCGGCAATGAGCTCGAAGGATCTGAGTTTGTCCTTGAAGTCATAGGTGATGCTGACAAGCATGATTTCATCCGTCTGATACTCTTCACTTAGCTGAAGGATTTCCTTTTTCACCTTCTCAGGGCTTCCGACGATCATTCGCTTGCGGTTTTCGCGGACACGTGCAGCTTCGAACGGACTGTACTGGTATGCAGCTGCTTTCTCAGGACTGGGTGTCCCGTTGGAACGCATTCCCTGTTCGATCATGATCAATGACAGGTCGATGCTTGATGCGACTCTCTCCGCCTCTTCATCGGTCTCTGCACAAATGGTGAAGACTGCCACTGTATTCTTTGGTTTATCAAGGTATTCTGATGGCACAAAATTGTTGCGGTAAGCCTCGGTATACTGAGGACCGCCTTCCCCATTGATGAATTGGGCAAATGTATAAGGCAACCCTTTCTGCGCTGCAAGCATGGCACTGGATGGACTCGATCCAAGCATCCAGACCTCAGGCATCGTCGGGATCATCGGTGCAGCCGTCAATCCTTGATAAGGGTGGGCAGGAGGCAGTGAATCCGTCAGATATCCCAGCAGTTCATCAATTTGTTCCGGGTAACGATGCACGTCACGATGTTTACCGTCACTGAGTGCCATCGAAGCCATCGGCATGCCGCCGGGCGCCCTGCCAAGTCCGAGATCGATGCGGTCGGGATTTAATCCTTCGAGGAGCCTGAAATTTTCCGCCACTTTATAAGAGCTGTAATGCGGCAGCATCACACCGCCGGATCCGACTCGGATCTTCGAAGTATTCTGCGCCAGATGGGCAATCAATACCTCGGGTGATGACCCGGCCAGGCTCGGTGAGTCATGGTGCTCCGATACCCAGAAACGGGTGAATCCCAGCTTCTCCACGAATTGTGCAAGTTCCACTGTATTATTCAACGCCTCGCGGGCGCTCATTCCTTCTGAAATGGGTGACTGATCCAAGACACTTAATTTGATCGTCAATTAGGACATCTCCTTTATCTGATGTGAGTATTATTATCAATTTCAAGAGAAAAAATGTCCAATAACATGCTTAAAGGGTGACGGCTTGGAGCCGTCACCCTTTTGAGCTTTGTTTCTTATTTGTAGATTAATACCTTACCTACAGTACCGTCCGCGCTTTCACCAGTCACACGGAATTTCAATCCGTATTCAGGGACGTTGCGTCCAGCATCGACTAGGCCTTTGTTGCTGTAGTCTGCGCTGTCGTCAAACAGCGGAGTGCGCTTAGTGAAGTTATCTTTCATCGTTACACCAAGCAAATCAGTGTAATCCAAGAACATTTTTTCTGTCTTATTCAAGCTGAATGCTGCATCATGTAATTGGTAGCGTGTAGATCCTACAGAACCATCGCTCCAGTAATTCGCTTTTTGATCAGCATCCACCACACCAAGGTAACCATCACCAGGATGGACACCAGTCCAGTTATTATCGTAGCTTTCATCCACATACCATACAAGCAACCCCGGATCATACGACATTAAGCTGTCACCGCGGCGGATATGAGATAACCCTTCATCCACACCATTGTGTGATCTCCATTCGAGCAGGTAGTAATGAGGTGATGTCGTTTTTCCAGCGGATACTTCAAAACCATCAAATGTGAAGCTGCTGCTGTCACCTTCTGCGCCGTCAGAAAGAACTTCGCCTCCATCGGCAGTCACTTTTACATTATCAACGAACATTCCTGTCAGGTTTGAACCCCAGTCAGTCATGTAGCGGAACTGCAGTTTAATCTCCTGACCCGCATATTCGCTTAGGTCAATTGACTCATGAAGCCAGCCGGCACTTGAGCCAGTGTAGCCAGGGACGTTGTCTTTGATTGCAGGATATCCATCTGCTACGATGTCATCCGTGGTATTCGGAGTAGATAAAGAGTTCCAAGTTTCACCATCGTCTGTTGAAACCTGAACCATACCGAAATCCCATCCTTCTTCAATATCATACCAAACATCATAATCAAGCGTTGCATTTTCTTTGTTGGTAAGATCGACAGAAGTCACCATCTTATGATCGATTTCATCACCAGTACCGCCGAAGAATTCTGCTTCACCTGCAGCAGGCTTGTTGATTTCCTTTACCTTGTCAGGAAGGTTGACCCTTACTGCATCATTGTTCGTCCCTTTTGTAACACCTTCATCTAAAAGAACTTCTTTACCGTTCTCGGAAATGTCATCTGCATGAAGCGTATCTCCGCTTAACCATTTGCCGCCGTGATTTGCCTGCAGCATTTCTTTTGCATAAGCACTCATTCCAGGAGGCTCTGTACCAGGGATATCACCGGCCCAGCTTCCGCTTGCCATCAGTGACCAGTAAGCAACGGCTTCCCCTGCTCCCGAGTATTGCGTATCATATTCATCAGGCAGCCCGAGGTCATGCCCGTATTCATGGGCGAATACGCCGGCTGCGCCGTCTTCAGGTTCGATAGTGTAGTCATATGCTCCAAGTAATCCGCCAAAACGGTCACTGTTTGATTTCCCGCCAGGAACTGCAACTAATTTACCGAGATTCCATCTGTGAGACCAGATTGCATCAGGACCAAGCGATCCTCCGCCAGCTTCCTCACCGACACCCGCATGGATGACCATGAGGTGATCGATGATTCCATCCGGCTCATTGTAAACTCCGTCCCCATCATAATCATCACGGTCCCAGACATCGTACTCTGATAAATCCACATTAGGATCTTCCCCGGCTTTAGACAATGCTTCGTAAACAAGCTCACGCGGTCTGGCGTCACTGCCGTCATCATCAGGATAGTTGCCGCCGTAATACTCTGCCGGGTGATCAGCTGTGTACCAGCCTGCAACTGTTCCATCAACCGTATAGCTTCCGCCCGATTGTTCTTCATAGTATTGCTTCATGGAAACCAGGTTTTCTCCATTTGGACCTTCATATCCATCTTCACCGAAGATCATGTTTTGGAAGTGTTCATGCGTATAATCTTCATAGAACATGTCTGTTTCGTCTTCTTTGATTGAACTTTTTTCATAATCCGGGAAGTCAATTGCAAGGACCAATACTTTGTCTTCCCGCACGTCACCGTCATAGTTTTCCTTCTCGACGCCGTCCGGCTGGTTCTTTTTAGCCTGTCCTAATTTGTTTCCTTTACCTTTTGTCAGGCTGTCAGTCGATTTATTACCGTCTTGCTTCACTTTCCCTTTAAGACCCTTTGGAAGCTTGTCCTTTGATTTGCCGGCACTGTCCGCTTTTGAAGCGAGATAGGACTTCAGCACTTTTTGGGCTTGTGCAGGAGTCGCGTCTTTCGCAATCTTTCCTTCTTTCTTCAGCATCTCGATCAGGCGCTCGTCATTGGCGATGCCTGCATCAAATGCTCCACCTTTACTATGATCCACCTTCACCGTCGGCTTCGCCAACACATTCTCTGGTACTACAGTCCCCGCTGATGCCGGTACCGCAAAAGCCCCGATACCCAAGGCAGCAGTGAGAGCCATAGATAAAACTTTACGTGTTTTCAACACGTCATTCCCCCTTCGTATGTACTATGTTTTTACAACTAATTACAATATACTAGATTTTTCAGAAAAATCCATATATTCTGACATAAGTTGATTATTTTCTCCTACAAGAAATTTTTACAAGGGAAAATTTAACTAATAAAAAAAGACATAAAATGACAAAAAACTGGTCCTATAGATATAGGACCAGCTTTTTTTATGGGACTATTTTATTTCGTGGTACGAAATAACTATGTTTTTTTACTTAACTTTCTTCAATTTCCGGTACATTTTTCCATTCCAGAAGAAAAATTTTGTCACCCAGCCGGCTTCTCCGATGAATTCTTTCGAAAAAGCCTGGACCCTTTTCTGCCTTCTGGCTTTTTCATCAGAAAGGTACACTCCGATCAGCCCTTTATTGATCAATCGGTGAAAGCCCGAGTGAGGAAGTTCATTCGTATGTTCATCCGCTTTCCGCAGGAAATGAATGAGTCTATCCTTCAGGTGATCTTCATTTTCATAGTAAAAACAGAAATTCAAGTCTCCTCCCTCATGATCCTCTTCCTGATCGATGAAATAATCCAGCAGGATATGAAGGCCCTGTATGTAAGGAAAATAACCAGCCTTGATTTTTTCTGTATAGGAAGGCTGAAAATCCGGCCTGCTGGCATAGGCCACAAGGCAGAAGATGCCGAGTGTGGAACCGGAACATGCCGAAAATTCATACCAATCCATCTCCGGGAGTCCGGAGCGGTGCCGTTCAAACCATGCCTGAAGCCGCCCTTCCCTTTCTTCCGGAGTAACATGTTTATGTATCTGCAGATCACAATAATAATCGCACAGTTCCAGAAGCTCATTCTTGATACTTTCATAGTGAGGGATACCGGACAGCGATTCCTGGCAGGCAAGCACTAGATCGCGCAAATAACCGCCGTCATCCTGGTCTTCCCTCAGTGCATAATAGTTAACAGGCTCCGCCCCGACGGTCAATGAATCCTTCATGGACTGGTGCAGGAGTCTGAAGTCCTCTGGATCGAGGGACGTACTCCTGTCACAAAGATTATCAAGGTAATCACTGATCGTCTGGTAAGCAACCGTGAAGCGTATCGTTTCTTTCTTCTTTTTAAGCGAGAGGATGGAAAGGATCGAACCTCCTTCACAATGAAAGGTCTTATGCTCAATACTCGCTAATGCCTGTTTTCTTAATTCATCATTTGGAATTTCAGCGGCACGTTCTTTCCAGTGATCCAGCTCTTGATGAACAAGCGGGAAAATATCCCGATATACTTTAGTCATTAATGAAAAAGGACTTGCAGGTACTGACAAGTTACCACCTCGTTTAGATTAAATATCCCAGCGCCTTCAGCCGGCTTTCGATGAAGATCTTCGAGTATTCGAAGATCTCCTCCCTTTCAGGCTCGTTATAAATTTCATGATAGCACTTCGGCCATTCCTTATAATGCATTTCAGAAAGAGACAGTTCATTGAACCATTTCTTGACCGCACTCTTATCCACGATTTTATCATCCCCGGCCTGCAGCACAAGCAAAGGGACATCAGGCATTTTATTCATATTCAGTTTAGCAAGCTTGATCGCTTGTGCAAGCTCCCTGTACCATCGGACCGAAACTTTTGTAATATAAAGAGTGTCATTGCTGTCGATTTCCCTTACATCTGCGTTCCTGGTTGCCATATCGATCGTCAATCCCGATGGGAATTTCACCATCGGCGCAATCTTGTTCAGACCATAAGAAAGAAGTTCCACAGGTTTCGACGGTCCGTCAACCAGACCGAGGCATGGGGATGACAAAATGACTCCCGCCACGTTCACGTGGGATTCCTGAAGCATTCTTACAGCAATCAGTCCGCCCATACTATGACCAAGGATGAATACGGGCAGGTCAAATTGATACGCAGCCTGAACCCAGTCTTTCACTTCGATAATATATTCGTCAAACGAGTCGATATGACCTCTTTGTCTCCTTGACGTCATTCCCTGGCCGGGCAAATCACCCATTATGACATGAAAGCCCGATGCCCGCCACATTTCAATGAGCCAGCCGTACCGGCCATGATGTTCCATTGCTCCATGAATGATGACGATGACTGCTTTTGCCTCTTGATCTGTTTCCCATTTCCACATGGCAAATCCTCCTTAAATGTTTCTCTAATGGTCATCATCTGCTACCATTATTATAGTAAAAAAAATTGAAAGGGGTAGTAAAAAATGCTTTATCCTTATCATGATAAAAAACCAGTGATTGCAGAATCTGCCTATATCGCTGATTATGTAACGATTACGGGGGATGTTGAGATCGGGGAAGAATCCAGCATCTGGTTCAATACTGTCATCAGGGGGGACGTAGCCCCAACCAGGATTGGCAGCAAAGTGAACGTGCAGGATAATTCCATCCTTCACCAAAGCCCTGAAAACCCCCTTATCCTGGAAGACGAAGTGACAGTCGGCCATGGTGTCATCCTGCACAGCTGTAAAATAAGGAAAAAAGCCCTCATCGGCATGGGATCGATCATCCTCGATAATGCCGAAATCGGGGAAGGTGCTTTTATCGGTGCCGGAAGTCTTGTCCCCCAAGGGAAAGTCATCCCTCCCAATACACTTGCCTTCGGCCGTCCCGCTAAAGTGGTGAGGGAACTAAATGAGCATGATATCAGTGAAATGAAACGGATCTCGAGGGAATATGCAGAAAAAGGACAGTATTATAAAAGCATCAAACCATTTTGATTCTTATACTTGTGATACCCCAATCCCAGCTGGATTACTACTGTTAAAAAACGGGATATACTGATCCGGTCTTAATTTTGGCCGGATCGGCAATTAGAAACCTGCAGCAGAATAGAGAATGCTGGTGCTTATTATTTTATCGCCCGGGATGAAATTATATCTCCCGTTTTTTTATTTTATCGTGCAAATGCACAGTATATCGGCCAGAATATCTTTTTATCGACCAAAATCCCGATATATCGACCAATCTGCAAAATACGACAAATCCTGCATTCGCCCTGCTTTTCAACCCGCACTCTTCACCCACATATTCCTTTCATCCCCTACCCGAAGGAACTCCATCAAAAAAACCAACACCCGTAAAGGTGCTGGTTTTTTTCATACCTGCTATTAGTTAAGAGCTTCTGCTTTCAATGCTTCAGCTTTGTCCGTACGCTCCCAAGGAAGATCAAGATCGTTGCGGCCGAAGTGTCCGTAAGCAGCTGTCTGCTTGTAGATCGGACGGCGAAGGTCGAGCATCTTGATGATTCCTGCCGGGCGAAGGTCAAAGTTATTGCGAACTACATCAACCAATACATCCTCCGAAACTTTACCCGTTCCGAATGTATCGACTGAGATCGAAACAGGCTGAGCTACACCGATTGCATACGCCAGTTGGACTTCACATTTCTCAGCAAGTCCTGCTGCCACGATGTTTTTCGCAACATAGCGTGCTGCATAAGCTGCAGATCGGTCAACCTTCGTTGCATCCTTACCGGAGAAGGCACCGCCGCCGTGGCGTGCATAACCGCCGTACGTGTCAACGATGATCTTGCGGCCTGTAAGACCTGCATCCCCTTGAGGTCCGCCGATGACGAAGCGGCCTGTCGGGTTGATGAAGTATTTAGTGTTTTCGTCGATCAGTTCTTTCGGTACAACCGGATCGATGACATATTCCTTCAGGTTGCGCTGGATCTGTTCAAGTGAAACTTCAGGGTGATGCTGTGTAGAGATGACGATCGTGTCGATACGCACAGGCTTATCGTTTTCATCATACTCAACAGTTACCTGGGTTTTACCGTCCGGACGTAGGTAAGGAAGAACTTCTTCTTTACGGACTTCAGTCAATTGACGGGATATTTTGTGAGCAAGCGAGATCGGAAGCGGCATAAGCTCCTTCGTTTCGTTGCACGCAAATCCGAACATCAGCCCCTGGTCCCCTGCACCGATCGCTTCGATTTCTTCATCGGACATTTGCCCTTCACGAGCTTCAAGCGCCTGGTCTACACCCTGGGCGATATCTGCGGACTGCTCGTCAATAGATGTCAATACAGCACAAGTTTCGGCATCGAAACCATATTTTGCACGAGTGTAGCCGATCCCGCGAATCGTTTCACGGACGATTTTCGGAATGTCCACATACGTACTTGTCGTGATTTCACCTGCAACAAGCACAAGGCCTGTTGTAACAGATGTTTCACAAGCCACGCGGGCATTCGGATCATTCGTTAAAATGGCATCAAGAATTGAATCAGAGATTTGGTCACAAATCTTATCTGGGTGTCCTTCAGTTACGGACTCAGATGTAAACAGACGACGTTTAGTTGACATCAAGGTTCCTCCTTAAGCGTAATTGCCGGCTTTACCGGCAAAACAAATAAACAGATACGGTACTCATTTCCCTAAGTAGTATGAAGTAAACATGGTTTTTTTATAAGGAAGGCCCTTATATAAAACCTGAGATTTAACTAATTATGCAGACTATAAAACAGAAAAAACCCTTCCTCTAAAAAGCACAAAGAGGAAAGGTTTCAGATCATAGCCGCGCCTTTTCTCTCTTATCGTTCAAGGTATCCACCTTGCCTCAGTTTAGCACCTTCGCTTCATGGGATCCTTCAATAAGAAAGACCCACTATCTATTTAGCAGGTTGCTGGGTTTCATAGGGTCTGCTCCCTCCACCAGCTCAGGATAAGAGTATCCGTTCAAGGTACAATAATAACGTTAAATACTCAAGAGTGTCAAATGTTTTTTAGTATGAAAAGATTCCCGGTAAATCCGACTGGATAAACGACTCAAATATATTAAGAAGAAACATAACAAACATGGGTAAATGCATGATGATTTTCCGGTGGACAAGCATAAACTGCTCTAATAAGGAGAAATAAGGTGCGGATTTTAAGGAAAATGTTACAAGTTTAAGTCACAATATAAAAAATGACTAAATAGTATAGACTAATAAATTAATTGTGTTATACTATTTTTGAAAAGATACAAGGTATTTAAATTTATATAAAGGAAGGGTTCTAATGAATTCAGTGAGCATGTCTAATGAGTTAACAGAATTACTTAACGGTCAAAACATAAAAAATCAACTGTCTGTTTCACAATTAGTGGAAAAAGTTCTCCATAGAAATGAAGGCGTTTTAACTTCTTCGGGTGCGGTAAGAGCTGAAACGGGAACATATACAGGGCGCTCTCCTAAAGATAAATTCATCGTCGAGGAGCCTACTACGAAAGATAAGATTGATTGGGGATCTGTCAATCAGCCAATCTCCGCTGAATCATTCGATAAATTATATCATAAAGTCCTTGCATACTTAAAAGAAAAAGAAGAAGTATTTGTCTTCAACGGGTTTGCAGGCGCAGATCCAAAACATAGACTGCCGATTCAGGTGATCAATGAATTTGCGTGGCATAACCTTTTCGCGCACCAGCTTTTCATCCGTCCAAGTGCGGAGGAGCTAATCTCTCACAATTCCGAATTCACGATCGTTTCTGCCCCTAACTTTAAAGCAGATCCCGCGGTTGACGGCACCAACTCGGAAACATTCATCATTGTTTCATTCGAAAAACGCATCGTCCTGATCGGCGGGACTGAATATGCAGGAGAAATGAAAAAGTCAATCTTCTCCGTCATGAACTACATGCTCCCTGAAGCCGATATCCTTTCCATGCACTGCTCGGCGAATGTCGGCCGCGAAGGTGATGTTGCCTTATTCTTCGGACTTTCCGGAACAGGGAAGACGACTTTATCGGCAGATCCGAACCGCCGTCTGATCGGAGACGACGAACACGGCTGGTCGCCGAACGGCGTATTCAATATCGAAGGCGGCTGCTATGCAAAATGCATCGGACTGACCCGTGAAAAGGAGCCTCAAATCTTTGATGCCATCCGTTTTGGATCAGTCCTTGAGAATGTCGTGCTTGATGAAGATTCACGCATTCCTGATTATGAGAATAACAGTTTAACAGAAAATACCCGTGCCGCTTATCCGCTCCAGGCAATGGAAAATATCGTGGAGCCAAGCGTGGCCGGACACCCTAATACAATCGTATTCCTGACTGCGGATGCATTCGGCGTACTGCCTCCGATCAGCAAACTGACAAAAGAACAGGCAATGTACCACTTCCTGAGCGGATACACTTCCAAGCTTGCTGGAACCGAGCGCGGCATCACTTCGCCGCAGGCAACATTCTCAACATGCTTCGGTTCGCCATTCCTGCCGCTTGCAGCTACTCGTTATGCTGAAATGCTCGGAAAGAAAATCGATGAGCATAATGCAGAAGTGTATCTCGTGAATACTGGATGGACCGGCGGTGAATATGGCGTCGGCAGCCGAATGAAGCTTTCATTCACGCGTGCGATGGTGCAGGCAGCATTGGAAGGCGAACTGACGAACGTCGAAACCGAAAAGGACGAAATCTTTGGCCTGAACATCCCTGTACACGTACCTGGAGTACCGGATGAGGTACTGCAGCCGGTTAAGACATGGTCGGATGAAAAAGCGTACAAAGCGAAAGCGACCGAACTTGCCAGCCAATTCAACGACAACTTCAAGAAATTCACTAACGTTCCAGCCGAAATCGAAGCAAAAGGCGGTCCGTCAGTAAAATAATTCATGCAGAAGAGTCCAGCACTTAAAATGTGTTGGGCTTTTTTTATTTTTGGGACGGGTTTTGCGGGGATGATCTTAATTCTTGGTTGTCTCATCTGGAGGCATGGGCGGTAGTCAACGATTTAGTTTTTTATCAACGAAAATCTCGGATTGATTATCAACAAAAAAACCGATTTATCAATGTTTTTTCAGGTTACCGACAATTCTCTGTAAATCAACAAATTCCGCCTGCGCCGATAACAACATCCAGCACCCCAATCCAACCCATCCCCAAATAAAAAAAGAGGATTCCTCCTCTTTCCTTAAAACAAAGCTATACACCTTTCTTCCGGCCTGTAATCAGATTCCACAAGAACACGATTACGGCAATGACCAATAAAATATGGATGATGGCTCCGCCGATCTTGAATATCAGTCCAAGCAGCCAAAGGACAACAAGGATCCCGATAATGGTCCACAACATCTATACCGCCTCCTTCATGATGAATTAGTGCTCACTCATTTACTGATGATAAATCATGTATTGATGCTAACTTTCCCTAAAATTCATTTTTTAAAACAAAAAAGGAAATTTAGTAAAAATTCTCTTTACTAAATATTATAAATTTTGGTAATATATCAATTAAAACTTATAAAGGGGTTTGGGGGAAATGATCAAGGTACTGACACAGGAGGATGACAGGCAATGCCAGCAGTTAATTCAAAAAGAGCCTGCTGAGAACTTGTTCATCATTGGTGATATTGAAGCATTCGGTTACGAACAGGATTTTCAGAAGATCTGGGGGGATTTTGACGAAGATGGGAATCTGAGAGGGGTCCTTCTGAAGTATAGAGAGAACTTCATTCCTTATTCGCCGGGGGAATTCGATGCGGAAGGGTTTGCAGCCATCATCAACAGCTGCGAGGACTTTTCCATCATGTCCGGGTTAAAGGCCGTAACGTCGAAAGTCGAACCTTTTCTATCAAGGGAATTCCAATCCAAAAGACAGATGTACTATGCCAAACTGGATAATTCGGAGTCATTATCAGAAGGAGAGCTTCATCATGTTGAAAAAGCCACCATTGAGGCATTGCCAAAATTGGTTGAGCTCCTGAACAGCATCCCGGAGTTCAGCGGCGGAAGTTTCACTGTCGAGAAAAGAAAACACGGGATGGAAAAAGGGGTCGCGCGCAGCTACTATATCGAAAGAGACGGCATCTTTGTATCTTCCGCTTCCACTACTGCGGAGAACAGCTCCTCGGCGATGATCGTGGCCGTCTGCACTCATCCAGATTATAAGAAAAAAGGATATGCGACCGAGTGCATGACAAAATTATGCCGTGATGTTCTCCAAGAAGGCAAGGAGCTCTGCCTTTTTTACGATAATCCCGAGGCGGGCAGGATTTATAAAAATATTGGTTTTGAAGATATAGGCTACTGGATGATGTATAAATTTTAATATTCCCAAAAAAACAGCCGGATCTCCATTTTCAGGAGACCCGGCTGTTTTCATTCATGCCGCAGCATCTGCACGATTGTGTATCAATCTTGCCTGAATCAGCCGCTTTCGAACGGTAATCCCTATCCAGCTGGCCAGGAATGCCTTGATCAATCCGACCACGATGAACGGATACACTCCTGCCGCCATCGCCTGTGTCCAGCTTAAATCTGCCACGTATTTCAATTGAATGGTCCCGATCAGAAGGGTGACGACCATCCCCGCCGTATTCGCCACCATTGCCATTGTAAGATTGAACTTTGTCTTCTCAAGGATCAAGCCTGTAATGAATGCCGCCGCGCTAAACCCGAATATGTAGCCCCCGGTTGGTCCCACCAACACCTGGGCACCTCCGCTGAATCCTGCAAAGACCGGCACCCCTACCGCTCCAAGCAATGCATATCCAATCATGGCGAAAGCTCCGTATCTGCTTCCCAGAATCGTTGCCGTCAGTCCGACCGCCAGTGTCTGCCCGCTGATTGGAACGAGCGGGAGCGGTATTTCTATCTGCGCAAAAATCCCCGTTATCGCAGCAAAGATGCTGCACTGTATGATCACTCTTAATTTTTCCCCATTCATGATTGTTCTCCCCTTTTGCGTTAACCTTCAATAATATAAAGTTAACACAATTTTCAATTCTCGGGAAGAACCTTAAATACTTTTTCTACAAACCAGCGTATGATATAGGAAAGGACAAAATATATGACAAACGACCACCATGGTTCCCATTGATACGCCTTATAATAATCGAGCCACCTGAAAAACGGTTCGCTGATGAATGAAGCTCCACCGGCCAAAACTAAATTTGCAATAAAAAATGCTTTTCCTTTGGGAAAATAATAATAAATTAACATATAAGTGACCGGTATCAACGCATAATCAAATAAATAGGCTTTCGGATAAATGGGCAAAAGCTCGGTCGGATAGCCCCAATAACCCAGTTCATACCCAAACCCGTCCAAGTTCGCCGCTGCCATGATCCATACCAGACCCAGGAACAATATCCTCGGAAGCTGCCGGCGATCCACCAATTTCAACAGCAGCACCCAGAGAAGAATCATTAAAACAATTATGATCCACCACTTCAGTGAAAGGAAATTGTATTTCAACCAATAGTCAATATTTAAATTTACCGCCCTCTGCAGCTCGTCATGAACTTTATCATATTTCTCAACCATCGCAGTACCTCAGTTTTTTTACTAGTATGGGAATATATCCAAGTATTTATCCTAAAATAAAAGAGGCTGGGACAAAAGTGATTTAGCATAAGCAAAACCCGAACTATTTTGCATGAGATGAGGCAAAATAGCTCGGGTTTTTTATTTGTTCATTGTACATCTAGGAATTAGCTCATTCAGCGGTTGATTGGAGTGCAAGACGAAGACTCCTGCGGGAAGAGTAGCTTATGTGAGACCCCGCAGGCTTGCCGAGGAGGCTCACGGGCTACCCGCGGAAAGCGTAGTCTTGCACGGAAATCATTAGCGTTATTTAGTCCACTCTGAAATGTTCGTCTTTAGACAAGGGAATTTTAGTTTTGTCCCAATCTCCTAATTGGTTTTATTGAGCGAAATCAGCTTGTAGAAGATGATGGTTTGATCATCATGCCATTGGACTTTTTCAATCATCGCATAGCCCCTTGAGTGGCTCTTCTTCGTTGTCCTTACTTCAATGGGGGTGTTCATCGGATACAAACGGTAGCCTTCTTTTTGCAACTGAAATAAGTTGTCTTTCTTCCTCACTTCTCTTCCTTTCGTGACGAGCATGGTATTAAGCTCAAGACCCATTCCCATGGTGATTCCCCTTTACTGCTGTTTTTTCATCCAATCACAGAGCATCTTGACGATTTCACGGTTCTTCAACGGGGGGAAATAATGTGTGTACGCTGAAAAATAATAGGATTCGACCGATTTCCCTGCCTCTTTCAGCCTTTTTTCTAATCTATATGCATGATCGATTGAAACGTTCTGATCTTTTTTCCCGTGTATGATCAGGACAGGTGCTGAAATCTCTTCTATTTCATAAAGGGGGGTCCGCCATTCGTAGCGCTCAGGATATTTATTCGGACTGCCGCCGATCACCCTCTTCATCATCCTCCGGAGGTCTTTCCGTTCTTCGTAGGTGAGGAACATATCGGACACCCCTCCCCAGGTGACGATGGAAGTGACCTCTTTCATCTCAATCCCGGTGAAGAGAGCCATGACGCCTCCACGGGAAAAGCCGAAAACATGGATCCTCCCGTTATGCACCCTTTCATATTTCTCCAAAAACCTATAAGCCGACAATGCATCCTCACGGTCATCACCTGCAAAGTCCTCGTTTCCTTCGCCGCCGCGGTTCCCCCGGTAATACGGGGCAAACACAATGAATCCTTCCTGGGCAAATTGGGCGATGCGGGCCGGCCTTACCATTCCAACCCCTTTTATTCCGCCCCTCAAATAGAGGAATCCATCATATGTACCTTCTTTCGCAGGCTGTGCAAGCATCCCTTTCACCCTCAGTCCCCCTGAGATATAAACGATTTCATAGAGCTCTACATGCGGATTTGGGGAAGGAAATAACGTTTTTTTCAAAATGGTTCCGTTCTTCATATTCTCTTCCTTTCGAAAAGTGGGCTCTGGGTATTCACACAATTTCATCCCATACATACACTATTTTATCAAATCTCAATTTCAAATTATCACGGTTCCCTATAGGCGCAACATACCCCTCTATCATGGCAGACAAACGTTTAGAGGGTATTCGCATGCGCACATGTTTCATTCCAAGGAGGAAAATCCACATGAAAAAATGGTCTCGAATTGCTTTCACCCTATTAGCAGCCGCTTCTCTCACCATCGGTCTGACCGCATGCGGCAGCGGAAAAGATGAACTGGAAAAAGTACGTGTGGCAGAAGTGACCCGCTCCATCTTCTATGCTCCCCAATATGTGGCGATTGAAAAAGGCTTTTTTAAAGAAGAAGGACTTGATATCGAGCTTACCACCACCTGGGGCGGCGATAAGACGATGACTTCCCTGCTGTCCGGCGGCGCTGATATCGCCCTGGTCGGTTCGGAGACATCGATTTATGTCCATGCGCAGGGGTCCGATGATCCCGTCATCAACTTTGCCCAGCTCACTCAGACGGACGGAACCTTCCTGGTTTCCCGTGAAAAGGTGGAAAACTTTGACTGGGAGCAGCTCAAAGGCTCCACATTCCTCGGTCAGCGTAAAGGCGGCATGCCGCAGATGGTAGGGGAATTTGTGCTCAAGCAGCATGGAATCGATCCGCATAACGACTTGAACCTCATCCAGAACATCGATTTTGCCAATATCGCCAACGCTTTTGCATCCGGTACAGGCGATTATGTACAGCTTTTCGAACCTACTGCCTCGATCTTTGAAAAAGAAGGAAAAGGTCATATCATCGCATCATTCGGAACAGAGTCCGGCCACGTCCCGTATACCACTTTCATGGCAAAGGACAGTTATATGAAAGAGAACAGTGAAACCATCGAAAAGTTCACGAGAGCCCTCTATAAAGCCCAGAAATGGGTGGATGAAAGCTCGCCAGGTGAAATTGCGGAAGTCCTTGAGCCTTACTTCGAAGATACGGAATCAGACATCATCGAAACAGTGGTTGAACGCTACAAATCACAGGGATCCTTTGCAACTGACCCGATCCTCGACACGGAGGAATGGAACAACCTGCAGGACATCATGGACGAAGCGGGAGAACTTCCGGTAAGGATCGACCACAAAACTCTCGTCAACACTTCTGTTGCCGAAAAAGTAAGTAAAAGATAAAATCACCGACCTGACCAGGCTGACTATTTCGTCAGCCTCTTATCAATTTAGAAAGACTGGAGGCGCGTTACCGTGGATTTTTTGTCTGTGGACTCGATTCATCACACTTATTTTTCCCCTAAAACGGCAACCAATGCCCTGGCCAATATTTCATTAAATGTGAATGAAGGTGAATTCATTTCATTTATCGGACCGAGCGGATGCGGAAAAACCACCCTGCTTTCCATCATTGCCGGGCTCATAAAACCTACTGAGGGAAAAGTACTCCTGAACGGCAGGCCGGTCAGTTCTGAAAAGAATCAAATGGGATATATGCTTCAGCAGGACTATCTTTTCCCCTGGAAAACGATAGAGGAAAATATCTTATTAGGGTTGAGAATCATGGATAGCCTGACGGAGGAGAAAAAAACCGAGGCATATGAACTGCTTGAAGAATTGGGACTGAAGGGGGTCGGGGCTTCATATCCGAGAGAGCTCTCAGGGGGGATGCGGCAGCGGGTAGCCCTGATCCGTACATTGATCACAGAGCCAAAGATCCTCCTGTTGGATGAGCCATTTTCGGCCCTTGATTATCAAACGAAGCTGAAACTTGAAGATCTGATATTCACGACCTTAAAATCATTGAATAAAACAGCCGTCCTCGTCACGCATGATATCGGTGAAGCAATTGCCATGAGCGACAGGATCATTTTATTCGCTTCAAACCCGGGGAGAGTGCATAGAGTTTTTGAGGTACCCCCTGAATTAAAGGGATTGAAGCCATTTACCGTTCGAAATCATGAAGCCTATCCGCCATTTTTCCAGAATATATGGAAGGAGCTTGAGAACCTTGAATCAGGAAACCCTTAAACAGAAGCATACAGAATACATTCATTCACTGAAAAAGGAACAGCGCCGGGTCTGGTTCTATCAGGCCTTGATTTTCCTAGTGTTCTTCACCTCATGGGAAGCAGCAAGCCGCAACAGCTGGGTGGATCCGCTGATTTTCAGTTCACCTTCAAAAATCTGGGCCTTATTTCTTGATAAAGTCGCAGACGGCAGCCTTCTTGCCAACTTATCGGTGACCCTGGGTGAAACCATCCTGGGATTCATTCTCGGAACACTTCTAGGTACACTTCTGGCAGCGCTCCTTTGGTGGTCACCGTTCCTGTCCAGGGTGCTGGATCCCTATCTTGTCATCCTGAATGCGATGCCGAAAGTGGCCCTAGGCCCCATCCTGATCGTCGGCCTCGGTCCCGGCTTCACGTCGATCATCGCGATGGGGACGGTCATCTCCGTCATCATCACGACCATCGTCGTCTACACCTCTTTCAAAGAGGTGGACCCGAATTACTTGAAAGTCATGAAGACATTCGGGGCGGGAAGGGGTCAGATGTTCAAAGAAGTGATCCTGCCCGCTTCCTTCCCGACAATCATTTCCACATTGAAAGTGAACGTCGGTTTATCCTGGGTAGGGGTCATCGTAGGTGAATTCCTTGTGTCTGCAAAAGGGCTCGGATACATGATCATCTATGGATTCCAGGTATTCAATTTTTCCCTTGTCCTGCTTTCACTGCTTGTAATCGCCGTATTTGCCACAATCATGTATAAGATTGTGGAGCAATTAGAAAAGAAGTGGATCAAGTCATAATGTTCAAATGTTTCAAAGCCAATTCCACCACTTTGTCTTTCATGATGAAACTGAACTCGGGGTGTGTCTGCATATCAGTCAGCTCACCCTCCCACAATTTACAGCCGTATGTTTCGAGATAATCGTCTTTCATGATGACATCCCTGGCTTCTGCATAGAAAATCGTTTTTACGAATGGGGATTGATCATATACTTTATATTCCCCGACAAAGACAGGTTCCTCGATCACACCCCCGGTTTCTTCAAACGTTTCGCGGACGGCCGCATCTTCAAGCGTTTCACCTTTTTCGCGCTTGCCGCCGGGAAACTCAAGGCCCCGCTTCTTATGCTGGGTCAAAAGCCACTTTTCCTTGTAACGGCATATGATTAGAACGTGGTGTGACTCCATATTAAAAAAATTTTTCTGAAATGCAAGTTCCACTTTTAAACCATTGGCGTCGATAAATTGTTCCATTTGTCATCACCCCTTTAATAATCTAATCATAAATAAAAAGCATTGGTCCACAAGTTTTGCTTGGGAACCAATACTTTTTAGCTCTTCACGGGGCTGGATGATCCAGGATCCCCATGCTTTCAATATGTTTCTTCGCCTCTTCATCACCCAGCTCATGGATCATGCCATACACCCTGTGAAGGTTTTCATCATAGGCATCATTCTCACGATCAAAGTGATATTGTACATACGGTACATGAGAACGGTAAAAATTCTGCCAGTCGGTCGAATAATTCGAATCAAAGATCTCCCTGAGCTTTGTGATTTCTTCATCAGTAGCCGAAATTTTAAAGTGCCAGGGTGAATCCGTCGAGCTCCTGGATATTTCACCGCTCGCTACCTCAATATAGTAATCATGACGTTCGTCCAAACTTCACAACCCCTTCGTATTTGTTACCCTTCTTTTTCCTCAATTCCTCACTTTCTATACACAGTGGGAGAAGGTGTAAGTGAAGAGCTGCTCATCATCCGCCCGCAGAAAGCGTTTCTTGTACGGAATCGGACAGGCATGTTCTAACAGATCACTAAAAATTTCCCTCCATCATGAATATTGTCAGTATTCTTTAGTATAGTATCAATAAGAATGTTTAGATTTCAGGGCCGGGATGCTTACAGGCAGGAAATTCGGGTAAATACAAAATAAATTGTAGTGTATTCAATCCTACTTCTGTTAAAATTAATGAAAGGGAGGTGAAGTGCATGAAGTTGATTGAAGAAATCTATGAAATGTACCGTGGCAGAATCAAAGGTACAGATGAAGACTTGGACCTCATTGCCCTTACGATCTTAGAAGATACATCCAGGAATGAAATCATCGAATTGATTCAGGAAATGGAAACAGAAGAATTGGAATATTTCCTTCGACTATACATATTTGAGACGTTAAAAGAAAAATGGTCTAAAAGTGAAGAGCGTGTCAGACTGGAACGGAAAAGCCTTCACTGATTTCCTCAGGGGAAAACATACAGTAAGAAAAAAGCCTTGAACAGCAGCTGTTCAAGGCTTTTTTCTTTATCCCTTCAAATCGATGGAAATCCCTTTGCTCGGATGCGGAGCAGCGTTAGCCTCCTTCATGTCCTGAAGCATGACAGTTACATGCGCAGCCTGTGTGGACATCTGGCTCTTCAAGAGATTCATGCTCAGCGTCCTCTGCAGCTCTGCAACCTGCTTCCCCATCAGGGCGGATACGTTCATCGCATTCCCCTCCCCTCTCCTTGTTTCATCCATCATACCAATAACAACCAGTCAGAAACAGAATAACTTTCCGCCTAGTAGAGGACCTTTATACTATATCATTCTTTCACGAAGTTGTACGAATTGGTGAATGACAATTATTTTTTCTATGATAAAATAAGGAAAAAGGGGGGCTGAACTGTGTCATTAACGCTTGTCATGATCATTGCCGTCGCTATATGCATTCTAGTGATCTTTGTCAGTGCCCTGACGACATCCAAAGCATATACGACCGTTAAACATACCGTTGATCCGCTGGATAACAATCCGCACCTTAAGCATATGGAAGATACTGAGGAAGAATCCGAAGAAAAAACCACGAAATGAATAGTTGATTGATAACCGGGGAATTTGTTCCCGGTTTTTGTTTGTTTTGGGCTAAAAAGACGCATACAAAGATCCACCGGCAAAAAGTCATGCCGGTGGATTTCTTTCGTTAATGAATTAAGCAAATACCTGCTTCAACTCTTCTTTACTGTGACCAAGCCAGTATTTCATCAATCTTTTTGCTCCCTCAAGGTCGTGAAGCTTTGCCTGTCCGCACTGCTTCTCATTTGCAGCAGGGATCTCCTCTATTTCAACCGCTTCCTTCATCGTCGCTTCCAATAAGTCGATGATTTCCTCTACTTCAGGTTCACCGCTGACGACGAGGTAGTACCCTGTCTGGCACCCCATCGGAGATATATCAATGATATCAAAATGAGCATACGGCTCGGCATATTTACGGATGGTAAACGCAAGCAGGTGCTCCAGTGTGTGAATGGAGTCAGGCTTCATTGCCTGTTTGTTCGGCTGGCTGAAACGGATATCAAATTTATTGACAAGGCCGTCGCTTCCCACCTTATGCACTCCACAGTGTCTGACATACGGTGCCTTGACCGCATTATGATCTAATTCAAAGCTTTCTACTGATGGCATTCATTATCACTCCCATTCATTTCTATCTATAGTATAACGTAAATTCAGAGTAATTTCATCAACTTAATCCGAATTGGGTGATGATCATGTCCTGATGCTTCTTTACACTCTTCGCCATTCCTGGCTTCGAACCCTCTTTACATTTTTATTTCATTCAAAAACAGGCTGCTTTCATCTTAGAAGCTTTTTTTGATATAGTAGAAGAAAACGCACTGGGAGATTATGAAATGAAACGTGCAATCCTTTTACTGTTCCGATTTTACCAAGTGGTGATTTCTCCAATAAAACCTCCGACGTGCCGCTTCTATCCGACTTGCTCTCATTACGGAATACAGGCTGTGAGCAGATTTGGCGCCCTGCGCGGAGGCTACCTGACAATAAAACGAATTCTTAAATGCCATCCATTCCATCCCGGTGGAATCGATCACGTCCCGGAGGAATGGGCGGAGAGGAATAAGAAGCAGAACCAGGACTAGCTCTGTAATCAGAGGTAGTCTTTTTCATTGCCCCTTTATTGGAAAAGATAAAAGTCTTGATTATTACTTCAGATGGTAGTAAAATAACGTTTGTGCTAAATCGTAATCATTACAATTTACAAAAAATAAAAATAAAGAAAAAAGGAGGCTGCCTCTTGAACTATATTCGTAAAAGTTTGTTATTATTAATCGTTTTACTCCTGTCTGCCTGCGGAGCTTCTCCTGAAGAGAAGGGATCGAAGGACGGGAAGCTCGACGTATATACAACGGTTTACCCGCTTGAATACTTCACAAAGGAAATCGGCGGTAAGCATGTAGAGGTTCACAGCATTTACCCGCCCGGCTCTGATGAGCATACATTCGAACCATCCCAAAAAGATATGATCGATATGGCGGAAGGCGATGTTTTCTTCTATGTCGGGATGGGTCTCGAAGGATTTGTTGAAAAGGCGAAATCAATATTAGAGAACGAAGATGTGAAGGTCGTCCCGGCCAGTAAAGGTATCAATTTGGAAGACGCAGAGCATTCGGAAGATGACGATGCTCACGGTGAAGAAACCCATTCAGATGAAGGACATGGGCATGATCATGGTGCCGATCCGCACATTTGGCTGAACCCGGAATACTCCAAGCAAATGGCCAAAGTCATTGCAGATACACTCTCGAAAGAAATGCCTGAACACAAGGAAGAGTTCCAGTCGAACCTAAAAGAATTGAACGGACAGCTGGACGCTTTGGATAAAGAGTTCAAGCAGATGGCAGAAGCAGCTCCGAAGAAAACATTTTATGTTTCCCACGCAGCTTACAGCTACTGGGAAGACCGTTACGGACTGCACCAGGAAGCCATCGCAGGATTGAATACATCTGATGAGCCTTCACAGCAGGAATTGAAGAAAATCATCGAAAAAGGCAAAGAAGATAATGTTGACTATGTTTTATTTGAACAGAATGTTTCTTCCCGTTTAACTGAGGTTGTTCAAAAGGAACTGGGGGCAGAGGCCCTTACACTCCATAACGTTTCTGTTCTGACGGAAAAAGATATCGATAACAGAGAAGATTATTTTTCACTGATGAGAAAGAACATAAAGACGTTGGAAAAAGCATTAAAATAATAGATTGAAGACACCGCTCTTATTAATGGGCGGTGTTTTTTTAGTTTTAAGACTGGTGCCTGGCTCAAATCACATCGTTTGAGCCTGGCTCAAATCACACCGTTTGGGCCTGGCTCTAATCACATCGTTTTGCCATGCATATTATTTTCCATTAAGTGGACAATAAGGAAAGCTAATGACATGGTAAGGGAGAATTGGAAATGGATGAATTGGTACTTGCACGATCTTTATTCGGCACAACGATGGCTTTTCACATCATCTTTGCAACGCTCGGTGTCGGCATTCCGCTGATGATCCTTGTAGCGGAAATTATGTATCAACGCACAAATGATCTGGATTATTCTGTGATGGCCAAACGCTGGACGAAAGCATTCGCCGTCCTACTCGGTGTCGGGATCCCGACCGGGACGATTGCAGGTGTGCAGCTTTCACTTCTCTGGCCCGGTTTCATGGAGGTCATCGGGCGGGTAATGGCGCTGCCCTTTCAAATCGAGATTTATGCCTTCTTTATTGAAGCTCTCTTTATGTCCATTTATGTTTATGCAGCGAACCGGATTGCCCCGTGGATGAGAATCGTCAGTTTGATCCTTGTCGCAATCGGCGGTCTGGCTTCGGCCGTATTGATCACAAATGTTCATGCATTTGAAGGGACCCCGGCAGGATTTAATATTGTGAATGGGGAAATCACGGATGTCGATCCGTGGAAAGCCTTTTTCAATCCGAGCTTTTTTGTAACGGCCGGACACGTCGCTCTTTCAGCCTACGTTGTCGGATCGTTCACCATTGCCTCAGTCGCTGCATTTAAAATGCTCCGCACCCCATTCGATTCGAGAGTATATAAGTTTCATGGAAAAGCACTGATGATCTGTTTATTCGTAGGTGGGGTTTTTG
Source organism: [Bacillus] enclensis (assembly GCF_001456935.1). GTDB lineage: Bacteria > Bacillota > Bacilli > Bacillales > Bacillaceae_B > Rossellomorea > Rossellomorea enclensis. The sequence continues at coordinate 1,521,467 of NZ_KQ758482.1, forward strand.
CGTTCTTGACCGCGATAAACGGACATGAATCTGCTCAGAAGCTGCATGAATATCAACCTGAAAAACTTGCTGCAGCAGAAGGTCTTTTCGAAACCCAGACGCATGCGCCGCTTGCCATCGGAGGCTTTACCAACCGCGCGGAACAGGAAGTCAAATGGGGTATTGAAGTTCCGTGGGCACTGAGTTTTCTGGCGGGCAACAGCTTCGATACAGAAGTGATCGGCTTGAATGATTTCCCTGAGGAATACTGGCCGCCTCTGTTTGTACATACCCTGTTTAACGCCATGGTTGGAATCGGCTCGTTATTGATCCTTCTTGCACTCGTTGCTTATGTGTGGAAGAAGCTGCTGAAAAAAGAACATTATCCAAAATGGCTCATGTGGTTGTTTGTCGCAGGTGGGCCCCTTTCCATCCTGGCAATCGAATTCGGCTGGATATTCGCCTGCACCGGACGCCAGCCGTGGACCATATATAGAATCCTGAGTACAGAGGATTCGGTGACGGCGACGGGTAATATAGCCGTTCTGTTCATTTTGTTTGTCACGGTTTATACGATTTTAGCGGTTGCCGTAGTCCTTGTCCTGCTCTACTACTTCAAACGTAATCCGCCGCAAAAGGATATCGACAAAGCAGAAAGCAAAGAAATTCCGCTCTCAACTTAAACGAAAGGAGGTATCATCATGACTCAGGTGCTAATCGCAATTACAATCCTCTGGGGCTTCGTTTTCATCTATGCCGTCATGGCAACGATGGATTTCGGGGCGGGATTCTGGTCGATGCTTTATATCAATCATGACAAGACGAAAGCAACCAATATTGCGAATCGTTATCTGTCCCCGACATGGGAAGTGACGAATACATTCATTGTCGCGCTGGTCGTGGCGGTCTACAGCCTGTTTCCGGGAGCGGCCTATTCCCTCGGGACCGTTCTTCTGGTCCCTGGAAGTTTAATTCTCCTCCTGCTTGCGATCCGCAGTGCGTTTCTCGTCTTTTCACATGTGGCCGATGATTACCGGAAACCGCTGACTTACATTACCGGCATCACCGGTCTTTTGATACCCGGTCTACTCATCAGCGTGCTGCCGATATCACATGGTCCATATATCGATTTTGAAGACGGGCAGACCCTTCAGCTGGGGAAGCTGTTTACAAGTCCGCATGAATATGCGTTCTTTGGGTTTGCCGTAGCAAGCACGTTGTTCCTTTCTTCCCTCCTATTGGCGGACTACTCGAAAGCGTCAAAAGAATACGAGGCTTATAAAGTGTACAGGCGTGATGCGATGATCATCGGCCCCATTTCCGTGGTGATGGCTTTTCTGATTATGTTTACGATGAAAAATGAAGCCAGTTGGATTTATGATCGCATGATGGAGGACTTGACGATCCTTCTCATCTCCCTGCTCGGATTTTTGGTCGCTGGTGCTGCGCTGTTTCTGCCAACGAATAAAGAGGGAATGAAAGGGATGCCGCGTGTGGCCGTGGTTGCCGTCACGTTTCAATATGTATTGGCGAGTTATGTTTACGGTAATGCCCATCTGCCTTATATCATTTATCCTGAAGTGACGATTCAGTCCGGTTTTACCGACCCGAATTCGTTCAGGGCTGTTTTCATTACGTATATCGTCGGGTTTATCATTCTATTTCCAGGGTTCGTTTATTTCTGGAGCCTGTTCATGAATGACAAACGGTATTTGCGGCAAAAGAGTTGAAATGTGCTCCTAATTGGAGATTCAACGAGAGCTCAGAGTTTAACTCTGGGCTTGTTTTTTTGATTTCCGTTGAATGGGAGTGACAACACCTGAACGCCAGGGGGATATTTTTGATAATAAGTGCGGAGTTTTGAAAATTATTCTGATTTTGCGATAACATCATCCAGCAGTCAAAAATAGATTTTCAGCTTTCGATAATAAAAAGTTGATTTATGAAAATAAATCCTCAGTTATCGATAATAAAATCTTAATTTTCGATAATAAAACTGCCAGGGGGATACCGAAGTAATCATTAAAAAGATGTTTGACTGCCTTAAACACAGAAAATGACTTACTTTTCAGCAATAAAAAACTAAAATAATGCAAAAGTGCCAGGAAAATCAAAAAATACATCGATCCCACACAAAAAATCGCCTTTACAACTACAAAAAAGACATGAAATCTTCTTTGACCTCATGTCCAATGCAAATCTATAAAACAAACTCTTCCCTAAACGTACAAACTTCCTTCAAGCGTTTCCCATTAAGCTCTACTCCGATTCCGGGCTTGTCAAATCTTTTCACCATTCCGTTCTCAACAACGATCGGGGTGTCTATGATATCTTCATCCCAATACTTCGAAGATGAGGAGATGTCCCCTGGTATCGAGAATCCTTCAAGGGTGGACAGGCTGATGTTATGGGCCCGGGAGACCCCGAATTCAATCATGCCACCGCACCACAATCTGATTCCATTTTCCATGCAGAGGCGGTAGATATCCAGAGCAGAATTATACCCTCCGACCCTGCCCAGCTTCAGGTTGACGACCCCGCAGCTGTTCAGGTGGATGGCACTTTTCATGTCGCTGGGAGTCACAATGCTTTCATCCAGACATATAGGTGTCACAAGTTTGGTTTGAAGAATACTGTGCTCAACAAGATCGTCCACTCCGAGGGGCTGTTCGATCATTTCCAGACAGAATTCATCAAGGGATTTCAAATGGCCGGCATCACCCAGATCGTAAGCAGAATTCGCGTCCGCCAAAAGGGACAGATGAGGAAATTCCTCTCTCAGTGTACGGACAACGTCAATATCCGCTCCCTTTGAAATCTTGATCTTTATCCGTTCATATCCAGCTTCAATCAGATCCCGGGTCTGTTTGATCATCCCATCAGTGGCACCTGCCCCAACAACGGCACCTGCCAGAACTTTTTCCCGTGTCCCGCCAAGCACATCCCAAAGCGGCTTATCCTGCTGTCTTGCATACAAATCCCAGACCGCCATTTCCAGGGAAGCTTTCGCCATTGCGTTCCTTCTTACACTATCAAAGAGCTCACTCAATTCTGTCGGATGGTTGACTCCATGACGCTCGAGTAATGGAATCAATACATCCTTCAGCATGTGATAAGAGGTTGTCACCGTCTCTTCCGTATACCATGGTGTTGAAAAGGCTACAACTTCACCTAAACCGATCAGTCCGTCCTTGTCCTCCACCTCAATGATGATGCCTTCCCTTGATTCAACCCGCTGAAGATGAGTGACAAACGGTTTTTTTAAAGGCATAGAAATCACATGGAGTCTGATTTTTTTAAGATTCACCGCTGTACACCCCTTTCTCCCAGCGATCTCTCAGTACGCGTCTCAGTATCTTATTGGAAGCATTCCGGGGGATTTCATTCACAAAGACGCATCTTTCAGGCTGCTTGTAAGAAGCCAGTCTGCTTTTACAGAAAGATAAAACGTCGATCTCACTGAGTTGATCCCCGCTTCCTTTCACAATGAAGGCACATGGAACCTGTCCCCACTGCTCACTTGGAATTCCTGCAACCCCGACATCTTCAATACTCGGATGGGATGAGAGCACACTTTCGATTTCTGCAGGATAAACATTCTCCCCGCCTGAGATGATCAGATCGGAACGGCGGTCGAGGACGAATAAGAATCCCTCGTCATCGACATAACCGATATCCCCTGTCGATAACCATCCATCATGGAAGCTCGTATGATTCGCTTCCTCACGCTTATAATACCCTTTCGTGACATTGGGGCCCTTCACGAAGATTTCTCCTTCTTCGCCTGCCCCTGCTTCATTGTCATTTTTCACGATTTTAAGCTGAGAGGGAAACAACGGCTTTCCTGCCGACCCGAGTTTGGACAGACTGTATTCAGGGGAGAGCGTCACGATTTGAGAAGATGTTTCCGTCATGCCGTATGTTTGGAATACAGGGATATGTTTATCTCTGCACGCCTCCAGCAGAGGAAGCGGCGCCGGCCCCCCGCCAAGAAGCATACAGCGGAAATTCTCATGGTAAGACTCATCACCCAAATCCTTCACCAGCCTCTGCAGCATATTGCTGACAGCAGACATGATTGTAATGGAGCCGTCTTTTAGTTCCCCGTTGATCCGTTCGACGTCGAATTGTTCATACAGTCTGACGCCCATCCCGTAAATGACACTTCTCATCAAGATGGAATAGCCGCTGATATGGAAGAGCGGGACCGAACACAGCCAGGTATCGTTTTCACTTATACCGAGATTCAGCGAAGAACCGATGGCACTCCACCAGTGATTCCCAAATGTCTGCAGTACGCCCTTTGGCGCACCGGTCGTCCCGGAAGTATACATAACGGAACAGACTCCGTCTAACTGAAAATGATCCTTCACCTCAAAATGAGAGGGAGATGTGTGGTCTAAATCAGATATCTTCACTTTTTGAACGTTCTGGTCCTGAAGTTTTTCATAAAACGCATCATCCACAATGACGGTGCCTAGATTCATATCTTCTATTTGGAAAGCAAGCTCACCTTGGCTTAACCGGTGGTTCAGAAGCACAGCTTTCAAACCGAGCTGCTGCACGGCATGAATGACAGTTACTGCTTCGACAGTGTTTTTGATCATCAGACCGATGAAGTCGGCATGGGATTCTTTGATATGACAATGGATCTTCCCTGCGGTGTCAACCGTCATATCCCATAATTCTTTAAACGTATAGCGGCGGTCATAACTACTCAATGCGATACGGCCAGGGGTCAAATATGTTCTTTGTTTAAGCCAATTCGGCATCTGCTGGGAAGTCATCATTCTCTACTCCAATTCTCAATGTAATGTAAGATACTCCATATCATAAAAAAACAAAAAACCTGATGAATCGTCGAGATTCATCAGGCTGCCCTCCATTAAGGGAAACGAGGGAATTGTCCGAAGTCCGGTTTGCGTTTTTCTTTGAACGAGTCTCGACCCTCTTTAGCTTCGTCAGTTGTGTAATAAAGAAGTGTCGCATCTCCTGCAAGCTGCTGTAGACCAGCCAGACCGTCTGTGTCGGCGTTGAACGCAGCTTTGAGGAAGCGAAGTGCAGTCGGGCTCTTTTCAAGCATTTCAGATGCCCACTGAACCGTTTCTTCTTCAAGTTTATCCAATGGTACAACCGTATTGACAAGACCCATTTCAAGAGCTTCCTGGGCATTGTACTGACGGCATAGATACCAGATTTCCTTTGCTTTCTTGTGACCTACGATACGTGCTAGATATCCTGCACCGTATCCGGCATCGAAGCTTCCCACTTTCGGCCCTGTCTGCCCGAAGATGGCGTTATCAGCAGCGATAGTGATATCACACACGACATGAAGGACGTGACCACCGCCGATTGCGTAACCGGAAACCATCGCAATGACCGGTTTAGGGATGACACGGATCAAACGCTGCAGGTCCAGTACATTCAGACGAGGAATCTCATCTTCACCTACATAGCCGCCGTGTCCGCGGACACTTTGGTCACCGCCGGAACAGAATGCTTTTTCGCCTGCACCCGCAAGGACGATTACGCCCACTTTGGAATCGTCACGTGCATAAGCAAACGCGTCGATCAGTTCCATTACCGTTTTAGGTGTGAAAGCGTTGCGCACTTCCGGACGGTTGATCGTGATTTTCGCGATCCCGTTATATGTTTCATATAAAATTTCTTCGTAATTTCTTTCTGAAACCCATTCAAAAGCCATATTAGAAATCCTCCTTTATGTAATTGAATAAAACTTCCTTTACTATTGTACCAAACTTTCGAGGATCTTCCACATGAATTGCATGACCCGTGTCGAAAAAAGGGATAATTTCTGTGTAGGGTATGCTCATTTTCATTTCATCCGCAATCGCGGTAAATTTGCGGTCAAGCTCCCCAACAAGCAGAATGACCGGGAATGGCAGGTTTTCAAGAGAATCCCACCAAGACGGCTGGGCCCCGGTTCCCATCCACTTCAGGCTGTTAGATAAACCAACCGGGGACTGCTGAAGGCGCTGCACCCGGATCCTCTCCTTCACCTCTTGCGGCAGTTTTTTCTGTGTGGAGAACAAAGGGATGCCCTCCCAGAATTCCACGAAAGATTGCAGCCCTTCACCCATGATCCTGTCAGCAAGGGCATAATCCCTTTCGCGTCTTTCCCGTCGTTCCTCTTCGGTTTTCAGACCCGGTGAAGCACTTTCCAGTATAAGTACACTGACTGTGTCACTGTATAGGTTCGAATAATGAAGGGCCAGTCTCCCTCCCATTGAATAACCGACAAAGGCTGCTTTTTTGATATGGAGCTCATCCAATATCGCTTTGATGTCTTCCGAGGCTGCATCCATCGAGTACCTGTCAGCATCTAAGGGAGAATCCGTTTTCCCGTGTCCGATGATATCAATGGAGATGCACTGACACATCCCCTTTAACATATCTGTCACTTCACTCCATGTGCGTGTATCACCTGTAAATCCATGAAGAAATACTACGGGAAATCCTTCTCCTTTAACATCTACAAAATAGTCAATCTCATTCACCCGGAGTATCATGGGGTATTCCCTTTCAATTCAGAAACTATTTCCTGGGAAACAAAATTCCACAAATTACGATGAATTGCTACATTTTCTTCCCGGTTTGTCAGGATTTCAATGATCTTGATTCCTTTTTTCTCCCGGGCAAGGGAGAGTGCAGATGCTAAGTCGATTTCTTCTTTCACCAGCTGATAATCAGCCCCATAGAAGGCTGCTGCTGAAGAAAAGTCCAAATCCATCGGGGTGCCGAATAATTCTTCGAAGTAAGTTCCGTCACTTGCCTGCGGCAGGAAGGAGAAGATACCTCCGCCGTTGTTATTCATCACCACGATCGTCATATCAAGACCATATTTCTTTGCAATCAGAAGACCGTTCAGGTCATGGAAAAACGCAAGGTCCCCGATCAACAGATAAAGGGGAGTGTGTCCCGTACTCATCCCGAGTGCAGTCGAAACGACTCCGTCTATTCCATTCGCACCGCGGTTGGCATGCACGGAGATTTTTTTGTCATTATTGAAGAAAAATGTATCAATATCGCGTATCGGCATGGAATTGCTTGCAAATATCGATGCACCTTCCGGCAGCTGTTCTACCAGCTGCTTGACGGCTTTCCCTTCGTTCCACGGCTGGTCATCGGCCTGAAGGATACTTCTCGAAATCGCATTCGCTTTTTTCCACTTTTGCAGCCATCCTGAATCTTTCACCTCTGCCCCAGCCATCAGATCATGACAGAATGATCCCTCATCACTGTAGATGAATTCAGTGGCCATTGCTGTCGGATCCTGCCATTCCTCTCCGCTGCTGACGACCCAATATGGTACGTCCGGCAGTCCTTTAAGGAATAGTGTCAACGGTTTGGAAACAGGCATGGAACCAAATCGGATGATGATATCGGGCTGCAGATCCGCTAGGACTTCCTTCGTTTTTAAGAAAGCATCGTATGTTTCAATGACATTCCCCTTGGAATGCAATCCGCTCCTTACCCCTGATAGAGGATCCGCTGCGACGGGAAATCCGTACTGTTCAGAAAACGCCATGATCGAATCGATGGCCGAGCTGTCAACTCCCGGTCCGCAGACAATCAGTCCGTGCTGCTTTTCCCTCAATATACGAAGCAGGTCATCGCGCATCTCCGTTGTCAATCCCCGGACGCCGTTTATGACCCGTTTGTCCCGTCTGCCCGGTGTAAATGTTGATTCGTCTAAAGCTGGTATCAACGGCTCCCTGATCGGGAAGTTGAAATGAACCGGTCCTGCCGGCGCTGACAAAGCCATACTCACACCTCTGGCAGCTGAAGACTTTGCATACTTCAATATACCGGGAGAAGATTCCGGCAAGGCCATATCGACGCTCCACTTAACATGCTTCCCATACAGATCAAGCTGATTGATCGCCTGCGGGGCACCGACTTCCCTGAGCTCGTGCGGACGGTCGGCTGTGAGCACGATTAAAGGAACCTTCGCATAGCGTGCCTCGATGACGGCTGGATAATAATTGGCTGCAGCCGTCCCAGACGTGCAAAGAATCGCAACAGGCTTTTGTTTTGCCTTTGCGATCCCGAGTCCGAAGAATGCAGCCGAACGTTCATCTACGTTGATATACGTTTTCACCCCGTGGTGATGAGTAAATAGAAGCGCCAAAGGAGTAGATCGGGATCCCGGGCTTATGACCACCTCGTCTACTCCATTTCCGACTAATTCATCGATATAAGCGGCTAGATAACTTGTTAATCTGTGTTGATGTTCATCCATTGATGTTTCCCCCTAATGCCCTCAGCATTGGCCGGAATTTCATTTGAGTTTCCTTGAATTCCGTTTCCGGATCGGAATCTGCCACAATTCCGCAGCCGGCGTATAAATACGATTCTTTTCCTTGAAGCAACCCTGAACGGATCGCAACTGCAAATTCCCCGTTACCATAGGCATCCAGCCAGCCGGATGGTCCTGCATATAAACCCCTGTCCATCTTTTCTTCCTGTCTGATGACATGAAGGGCCTCCTCCCTCGGGACGCCGCCCAAAGCAGGTGTTGGATGTAGCTTTTCAACCATATCAAGCAGGGAAGTCTGTTTGGAAGCCCGGCCTGTAACGGGTGTATATAAATGCTGTATATCTTTCATCTTCATCAGTCCCGGCTGTTCCGGCAATGAAAGATCGCTGCAGAAAGGCTCAAGTGCCTGTTGGATATTCTCGACCACCAGATGATGCTCATAACGATTCTTTTCATCTTTCAGAAGTGCTGCTCCGAGCATCTCATCTTCTTCTATCGACTGCCCCCGGGCAATCGATCCCGCCAGGCAGGTGGAGAGTACTTCTTCCCCGGTCTTTTTGACAAGGCGTTCAGGAGTAGCACCGATGAAGCAGCTTCCATTCCGTTCAAAACTGAAGATAAAGCTGTCCGGCTGCTGCTTCCAAAGATTATCCAGTACAAAGTCAGAGGTGACCGGGGCCTCGAAGCTGACTTTGCATTTACGTGCAAGCACCACCTTTTCCATGCTGCCGCCCTTTAATTCATCCACTACGTTCTGTACCGACGTCTTCCATTCCTCAGGGTTGTAATCCTCAACTCCAGAAACTGTTGTATCATCAGAAACAATCGGAAATTTCGACTTACTCAGGAGTTCATCTTTAATACGTATCAGCTTGTCCAATGAATCCTCGTCATGATTGGAACCGCATAACATATTTACAGTCAGATAATCCGCTTCCTTGGATTTAGTGAGCATTATGGATGGAACCTGAAGAGTCCCGTCAGCAAACTCATCCCATTCCGATCCTCTCTGATTCAGTGGATCGAAGCGGAATCCTCCGAAAAGAAGGGGACCTGTACCGGCCCAGTTCTCCCGGGAAAGTATGACACCATCTTCAATAAAGCGCTTCCACTCTTTCTCAACCGCAAAAAACTGCTCCCTTTCTTCGTCGGTAGAGATCGTGCAGGCCGCGCCGAGTCCGGCGATTGTAATTGTATGATCCCTGTCCTTCCACATAAATCTTGTACCTTCATACAAAGCTTTTCCTTCATTATAGAAGGAAAGTGGATCGACAGCATCGATCTTCTCCACGATGCTGAACAGGACCGGGCGCCTATATTGTCTGGCCTTTTCCATGGCTGTATCAAATGCTTTTTCAATATTGGTTTTATGGATGGTAACCAACCCGAATTCCCCCAAACAATCACGTACATGATCAAAACTTATTATAAGATACACCTCACCCTGAGGTGTGTCAACGATGTGTATGACAAATAAACAATTATATCCTTATTATATAATAAACCCTTTTTACCTATTTGAGAAACCTAAAGGGTTGTAAAAGTGCTCAAATAATGGAAGTCCTATTTAACTGTTAAAGATTTCCGTGCAGGACTATGGTTACGACTCTATCCTCCAGGAGCATCATTTCTGCTTATATAGCAACATTCACCATCTTTAAAAAAAGATTGACACTGCCCACTCGTTTACCTACACTTTAATCTGTAAAGGAATTGTAATGTTTTCAGGAAAATTCCTTAAATATTAAGGAGAGAGATGCATGGCACATCAAATGACAAATACAATAGAAGCAGATAAAGGCTGGAAAATCTGGTGGCAGCTCACCAGGCCCCACACATTGACGGCCGCTTTCGTTCCGGTGCTGCTCGGGACGGTACTTGCCCTTCAATATACAGACGTTAGAATCTCACTGTTTTTAGCAATGCTGGCAGCCTCCCTGCTTATACAGGCCGCCACGAATATGTTCAATGAGTACTATGATTATAAGCGCGGGCTCGACACAGAACACTCTGTCGGGATCGGCGGAGCCATCGTACGGAACGGCGTTAAGCCTTCGACGGTCATGACCATCGCCTTTTCATTTTACGGAATTGCCCTGCTGTTGGGATTTTACATTGTCGTCAACAGCACATGGTGGCTGGCGGTGATCGGATTAATATGCATGGCCGCAGGTTATTTTTACACCGGAGGCCCAATGCCGATCGCTTACACACCGCTTGGTGAAATTGTAGCGGGACTCTTCATGGGCCTCATCATCGTCCTGATTTCTTTCTACATCCAGACGGGAAATATCTCGACAGAAAGCATCCTGATTTCCGTGCCTGTTTCCATACTTGTAGGTCTGATCTTAATGGCCAACAATATCAGGGACTTGGATGGAGATAAAGAAAACGGCCGCAAAACCGTCGCTATCCTGCTTGGCAAAAAAGGAGCCATCGTCCTCCTTGGAAGCATGTTCTTCCTAACTTACGCATGGACAGCCGGATTGGTACTGTTTGGAGACATGTCCCCGTGGCTACTGGTTTCTTATCTTAGTATTCCAAAAGCCGTAAAAGCTACAAAAGGCTTTATTGGAAAAACCCAGCCGCTCGAAATGATGCCGGCGATGAAAGCGACAGCCCAGACAAATACAATCTTCGGTTTTCTGCTTTCCATCGGGCTGTTGATTGCATATTTCTTTTAATACCATTCACAATAGTTAATCAAAACCGGGTAGGTCTATGCCCGGTTTTTTATTTTAAAGAAAGAACATTCCATAAAGGGCATTAATCTGGAGATTAGAAACTTCGGCTACAGGCACAAAAATTTGAATACCGGCACAATTATAAATTGCAGCTAAGATTGATTTCACTGGAAAAATTAAAGAGTGAAATCGAGTCAAAGTGAAGGAAATTGAAAAGGGAACCTTTAAAAGAGTTTGAATCCTCTAAATAACTTCCCACCCAAAAGGAAAGCACTCTCCCCACAAGAGTGCTCTTTTTTATGTTTTAATCCGTCCACTTTCGGATAAAGTATGATTAGACAAAAAAAGTGATCCGGCAGTCATAAGCCGGACGTTAAAATGAAGGATGTGAGAAGATTGCTTACAAATAGTCAGCAAGAAAACTTGAAGAAAGAACTGCTTCAACAACAATCCCAATTGAGTGAACATCTAAAGCGGGACCTTGACAGTCTTCATGATACAAACGAACGCAATAATTCCGGTGAATTGTCCATGTATGACAATCATCCGGCGGATATGGGTACGGAGCTCTATGAACGTGAAAAGGATTTTGCGATCGATGATCACTCAAAGACTGAGTTGAACAAGATCGATCAGGCGTTAAAAGCCATGGAAGACGGAACATACGGTAAGTGTAAGGAATGCGGCCAGGAAATTCCCTATGAGCGACTTGAAGTGATTCCGACGACGCTTTATTGCAAGGATCACTCCCCGGAGCAGTCCAGAGCGGAAGACCGGCCGGTTGAAGAGGACGTACTGCAGCCGCCGATTGATAATGAGTTCAAACACCGCACGAACGGTAACGTCCGGGATGACGAAGACAGCTTCCAGGAAGTTGCCCGCTACGGGACTTCTGAAACGCCATCTGACTTTGAAGGCGAATACGAAGACTATTCGGAATTGTATCAAGGAGATGATTCATCCGAAGGGTTCACCGAGGATTATGAAAGCTTCGCAGCAACGGATATCGCAGGGTCAAACCGCAAGACCTATCCGTCTAAAAAACACGAGGATTATGAAGAAATGCTTGATGACAATGACCTCGAGTCACCGATTGGGGATATTCCGTATAAAGACGGGGACAGTTACGTTTCCAAAAAGAAAAAAGATTAATTCTAAAAAACCAAGGCTATGTCATACTAGCCTTGGTTTTTTATTAGAAGCCTTCCCGTGCGGAATTTTTATCATTTAAATTCTCTTCAACTCTGGATAGACTCTTCAACGCCTCTCTTTCTATTTCTTCTATGCGTTCTTCATACATTGCCTCTCTTTTTCTTAAAATGAACCATAATCCGCATATCATTAACAATAGTAAGATGACGGCCCCTGTCAGCCATGTTGTGATAGTCATGTATACCTACTCCCATTTTTTCTTTTTGTTCAGGCCGTATTCGATTAACCTCAAGCTTATGCAATAACTTTATCAGCGGTTTTTCTGATCATTTTTATACAGTTCTTCCACCTTGACTGGTGCGTAGCCTCTGCCTACAATCCACTCGACATGAACTCTGTAATTCTCTGTCTGAGTTTTATTCGTCACAGTAGCCAAGACTTTATTCATTCCTTTACCTTCCACCCACCAAAGAATCATATCATTCCTTGATAAATTAGCCCCTTTGGCTATTGCTTCAGTCATTTCTTCCCAATCCAGTGACCCCTCATCAAACGTTACCTTTGTATGATTTGTTTGATTGGTCGGAACAGGTGTCCAAACTTCATTGATGACTCTTTTTACATTTGGTTGATCACTGGTTTCATTCGATTTTTTGTCTGCCTCTTCTTCCTCAGTTTCATCCTTGGCTGTTTCATAAGACCTTTCCGTTTCAGGATCTTGATCTTTCATTTCGGTATCTTGATCACTTTTAGATCGGTTCGCTGCAGACCCAAGATCCCCGGATTTCTTATTATTTTCAGCATCTTTCTTTAATTTCGAACGACTATGATCTACAACCGGACCGTCTGATATCATTTCTAAATGTTTTTTCAGCGTGAGTGAAATAGTGTCGAGGTTCTTTTTATCCGGCATGTAATAATAAGTGCCTTTAAAGGTTTTGTCTTTCCCTTCTATTTTGTGAGCTTTCATGGTTTCCCTGGCACTCTTGTAATTTGCTTGAATATTCCATATGTCAATCGGATTCATGTTTGTCTTCACATTATGTTGGATAACATCGATGATTTCACCGAATTTGGTAAGGGATTCTATACTCTCCCCTTTCTGCATCAGCGCTTCGATAACTTGACGCTGACGTTTCTGACGACCAAAGTCTCCCCTGGGGTCTTTTTTCCTCATCCGGGCGTAAATCAATGCTTCTTTACCGTTCAGCTTAATTTCGCCTTTCGGGAAGTGTACATGTTTATCCGTGAACTCTAAATCATTGTTCACTTCAACTCCGCCGTAAGCATTGACGATTCCCTCAAAGCCCTTCATGTCCACTTCAATGAAATAATCGACAGGAACATCCAGGAGTTTCTCCACAGACTTGATTGTTTCTGCGGGGCCGCCAACTTGATAGGAGCTGTTGATTTTATCCAGGCCACCATCAATCTTAATGTGCGTATCCCTCGGGATGCTGACCATTTCGATTGATTTTGACTGGGGGTTAAGGGTCATCAGGACCATTGTATCGGCTCTTCCCCCCTCTTCACCCGGACGGGTATCCACTCCCATCAGAAGGATGGAAATGGGATCTCCATCGGTCAGGCTCAGGTCGTCCACACGTCCCTGGTATTTTTCTTTATGATCAATTTCTTCGTTCATGCTTGCCCCTGTCGAAGTGACAAACTGGAATGTGAAACTCACCAGGGTTAAAATGGACACCGTCAGTGAGGTTAATGTGATCAACAATACTTTCTTACCCATTGTCTCCTCCTTCAATCATGTTCCTTCTTTTATGCAGTGTATTCGGTCTCGTCCTCCCCATAATTCCTGCCTGTCCTCGATACTTTGTTCCACTTTTTGTTGAAGAAATATGAAATACTTCCAAACATGACAAAATACATCGTGACAAATCGGTAGATGAATATGTCGAAAAGAATGGCCCCCATGATTCGGAAACCATCTTTAATGGAGAACGTAAATCCATAATGCTTACCCTGTCTGATTGCTGCTACATCATAAATCACTCCGAACACAAAAATCCAAAACATATAGAAAAACATATAGTTCAAATATGTATTTTGCGGATCGTAGATCATATTGACAATCACAATTGCCGTCATGATATATGAAGCAATCGTCCCTACCAGGAATGCTTCGAAGATGTAAAAGAAAGATACCGCTTTGCTGAACAGGGTTTTTCCGAAAAAAGAACTGAAGTGGATGACACAGTCTATGTAAGCCTTTTGCCAGCGCACACGCTGTTTTGTCAGATCCCTCCAAGTCTCCGGCAGCTCTGTGTATCCGACCGCCTCCGAAATAAAACGAATCTTTTTCTTTTTATCTTTTGCGATCAATCGATGGATCCGCAAGGTGATGTCAATGTCTTCACCTATCGTGTTTCGGTAGCCGCCAACATCAAGCAGGGCCTGTTTTCTAAAAATCCCGAAAGCACCTGATATGACAGCCAACGCTTTAAAGCGGACCAAAGAGAGCTTTGAAATATAGAATGCTTTCAGAAAATCCAATACCTGCACACGCAGCAGCATATTGGCATGTTTCAAAGATAACCGTTTCGAGGAATCATTTGGCTTTGTCTGAAGAACATGGACCATACCTCCGGCAGCGACAACATGGCCGTCTTTGAATGTATCGTTAACAGCATGCAGGGCATCATGGTCCAATATCGTGTCTGCATCCAGCGTGATGGTGATTTCATGCAGAGAATAATCGATTCCGGCGTTTAAAGCATCCGCTTTTCCTCCATTTATCTTATCTATGACATAGACATGCGGATACAACCCCGACCGGTAGATGCCTTTGACTTCTTGATATTCCAATTTACCTCCAGGGTTCATGGAATAGGGTTCCAGCTCCAGTAATCGATACAGCTCATCCATCGTATCATCGGTTGAACCGTCATTGATATAAATGATTTCCAATTCTCTATAAGGCAGTGACGACATATTCCGGACCGAGGTTTCTATTATCCCTGTTTCGTTATAGCAAGGAATCAATATACTCAGACCTTGTTCTTCTTCATACCCATGCTTGATCATCCATTCCTTGATTGCGGGATTTCGTTTAGACCTTTCATCATTGTCCCTGAAAAACGGCAGGCAGTGGTATAAATGAAGTACAGGAAAGGTGACACTTAAAATGAAAAATACGGTGATCAATATGTCCAACATGTCCACTCCTTCTATAAAAATAAAAAGTCCCCCGATAGTGGAGGACTTGCTTTTACTCATTATTAAAAATAATAACACAGGGTGCACATCGTCAAATACAGTCGAATTGTTCAAAAACACGGTCTGTTTATTTAGTATAAACTATATAAGTGACAGAATAGTTTTCCTGACTGCGCTTACAAAACAGGTCTTTTATTGCAATTATATTCTCCTATCAATAAAGGTTTCCGACACTATCTCATCAAACTACCCTGCCCGATCTTCCAAATGTTCCTCGCATATTCCTCGATTGTCCGGTCACTGGAAAAATAGCCGGAATTCGCGATGTTATGAAGACACATGCGCGACCATTCTTCCCTATTTGTATAGGCCTTGCCCGCTTCTTCCTGAATTGCCGCATATGAATCGAAGTCACGGAGGACAAAGAACTGGTCATTTTCCCCCAGCAGGGAATCATAAATTGTTTCGAAGTGGTCATCCGCACCTGGCAGCGTATCATCTACAAGCTGGTTCAGTACCTTCTTGATACGCGGATCATGATGATAATATTCCATCGCGTAATACCCGCCCTGCTTCTGATAATTCATCACTTCCTCTGCCGTCAATCCGAAGATGAAAATATTCTCTCCCCCGACTTGCTCCAGGATTTCGATGTTGGCTCCATCGAGCGTTCCCAGTGTGAGAGCACCATTCATCATGAATTTCATATTTCCCGTACCGGATGCCTCTTTACTGGCAGTTGAAATCTGCTGAGACAAATCAGCCGCCGGAATGATTTCCTCAGCCAGTGACACCCGGTAGTTTTCCATGAAGACGACCTTGAGCCTTCCCTTAACGGCAGGATGGTCGTTCACGAGGTCTGCAACCGAATGAATGAGTTTGATGATTTTTTTAGCATAGAAATAACCGGGTGAAGCCTTAGCCCCGAAAATGAACGTCCTGGGATGGAAATCGAAATGGGGATCCTCCAGGCACCGGTTATAGAGATGCAGGATATGAAGCACATTCAACAGCTGTCGCTTGTAAGCATGAAGCCTCTTCACCTGAATATCGAAGATGGAATCCGTATCGATTTTCATCCCGTTGTTCTCATAGATCCGCCGGGCAAGCCTTTCTTTATTCACCTGCTTCACTTCATGCAGATTTTTGAGGAAAGCAGCGTCATCCCTGTACGTTTCCAAATCCTTCAGTTTACCCGGCTGATGGATCCAATCGGTTCCGATCGCAGAAGTGATCAGCTTAGATAGCGGTGGGTTGCTTCCCAAGAGCCACCTTCTATGCGTGATGCCATTGGTTTTACTATTGAATTTATCCGGGTAATATTGGTAAAATAAGTTCATTTCCCTTTGCTTGAGGATTTCGGTATGAATTTTTGCCACTCCGTTGACGCTGAAGCTCCCGACAATCGCCAAATGCGCCATCTTCACTTCTCCGTGAGAAATGATGGCCATGTCCTCGATCCGCTTCCACTCACCCGGATAATCCTCCCATAACCCTTTGCAAAAACGCTCATTGATTTCGTTGACGATCATAAAGACCCTTGGAAGCAGCGGCTGGAAAATACGGACCGGCCATTTCTCCAATGCCTCAGAGAGTGTCGTATGATTCGTATAGGCAAATGTCTTCGTCGTGACTTTCCATGCCTCATCCCAGTCGAATTCATATTCATCCACAAGGACGCGCATGAGTTCCGGGATGGCAAGCACCGGGTGGGTATCATTGATATGGATCGATACGTATTCATGAAGGTCCTTCAAATCTCCGTATCTGTAAATATATGAGTCTATGATCGACCGGATACTTGCCGACACAAGGAAATACTGCTGCTTCAAACGGAGGATCTTCCCCTCATCATGGGTGTCGTCGGGATAGAGGAATTCAGTGATTGCCTCTGTTTCCCGCTTGTATTTCATCAGATCCTTCCCTGCCTTATAGGCAGCAGGTTCCGCACTCCATAACCGGAGCGTATTCACTGTCGAGGTTTCATGACCCACAACGGGCATATCGTATGGAACGGCTGATACGAGTTCGGCATCAACATGTCTGAACTTCAGTACGCCTTTCTCCGAGTAGGATTCGACTTTCCCCCAAAAAGGGACCTCCACAGTCAAATCAGACTTCCTCACTTCCCATACATGGCCGTGACGAAGCCACTGTTCTGGAAGCTCCATTTGAAAGCCGTTGACAATTTTTTGTTCAAACAATCCATGTTTGTATCGGATGCCATACCCGTGGCCAGGGAGATTGAGTGAGGCCAGGGAATCCAGGAAACAGGCGGCCAGGCGTCCGAGCCCTCCATTGCCGAGTCCCGCATCATGTTCGATTTCTTCAATATCGGCAAGGTCGATCCCAAGGTCCTTCAGTCCCTTATCGACAACCTCATAGATCCCGAGATTCATCAAATTCTGTCTCAGGAGACGACCGAGGAGGAATTCAATCGATAAATAATACACCTGCTTCCTTTTATTAAAACGATACTGCTCATTCGTATGGATCCAGTTCATGCTGATATATTCCCTTATCAAGTGCCCCAGGGTGAAGAATTGATCCTGGGGGGTGGATTCAGGAAATGTCTTTCCGTACATCATTTCAAGTTTCTTGAGAAACATCTCTTTGAACTCATTGTGATCAGAAAACATGGCTTTCACTCCTCGATACAAGGTCAGCATATAATTGGTTGTACTTGAAGGCGGATTGCGCCCAACTATAATCTTTATTCATGGCGGTCTGTACGATATGCTTCCATGTTTCCCTTTCATCATTGTAAAAACGCAGCGCCCTTTGATACGTATGGAGCATGTCATGCGCATTGAAATTCTTAAAGGAAAATCCGTTCCCCGTCTTCGTCTCTTCATTATACGATTGGACCGTATCGTTCAGTCCGCCCGTCTCCCTCACCAGCGGCAGCGACCCGTACCGCAAGGCGATCAGCTGCCCGAGTCCGCACGGTTCGAACTTAGACGGCATCAGGAACAGATCCGATGCTGCATATATTTCTTTCGCAAATTCCTCATTGAATCCGATCGTCACCCTGACTTTATCAGGATATTGCCTTTCCATCTCGCGGAAGAATTGTTCGAATTCCCAGTCTCCCGTCCCCAGCAAGACAAATTGAACATTTTCCCGGAGCATTTCATGAAACACACCCCTGACCAATTCGAGTCCCTTTTGGACAGTCAAACGGGAAATGATCGAAACAACCGGGATGTCTTCATTCACTTCAAGATTCAGCTTCTGCTGAAGTTCACGCTTTGTTTCTATTTTCCCTTGCAGATTTCCGCTCCTGTAAGGGAATCCTCCCTCTTCAGGATTGTACACCTCATCATCGATCCCATTCAGGATGCCTTCAAGCTGACCATAACGCAGCCTTAAGATGCCATGGAGTTTTTCACCATAATACGGAGTCAATATTTCCTCTTTATAGGTCGGGCTTACGGTGGTGACATAATCCGAAGAAATCAAAGCCCCCTTCATGAAATTGATATTGTCATAAAACTCAAGGTACTCAGGGTGAAAATAACGTTCGGGAATCCCCAGCAGTTCTGTCATCACAGACTTCGGAAAGATTCCCTGGAACTGAAGATTATGGATGGTAAAGATGCTCCGGATGAAGGCATACCCCGGTTTATCCTGGTACTCTGTCCTTAAAAGAAACGGCACCATCCCGGTATGCCAGTCATGGCAATGAATCACATCCGGATAGAAATCAATGGCTTCGATGGCCTCCAGTACCGCTCTCGTAAAAAACGAAAACCGCTCGCCATCATCGAAATAACCATACATGCGGTCACGATTGAAGTAATACTCGTTATCCACAAAGTAATATGTAACCCCGTCGTGATGGAGCTCTTCAATCCCGCAATATTGATTCCTCCATCCAACAGAAACAAAAAACTCTTTCTTCTTTTTCATCTTTGAGCGAAACTCCCGGGGAATCCCCCCATACTTCGGGAGAATGACCCTGATATCAGTCCCCAGGCTCCTCAGCTCTTTTGGGAGGGCGCCTGCAACGTCAGCCAGCCCTCCCGATTTAACAAAAGGCACACACTCAGAAACAGTAAACAATACTTTCACGAATTCATCAGCGCTCCTTGAATCATTCCTTTACGGATGACAATGGGATGGCCGGGTTCGCCAATCAGCTTAACTCCGTCCTCGATCCTCACGTCTTTATCCAGGATGACATTCTCTAGTACACAGTTATCTCCAATTTGACTCTTTTGCATAATGATACTGTTTGAAATACTTGTATTCTTTCCTACTTTCACTGCCCGGAACATGGTTGAGTTCCGAACCTTCCCTTCTATATAACAGCCATTGGCGATGATGCTGTTCTTGACTGAGGCCCCGGACGTGTAGCGGGCTGGAGGCTCATCCTTCACTTTCGTGTAAATCGGCAATTCCTTTTTGAACAGCTCTTTCCAAGATGAAACATCCAGCAGCTTCATACTCGTTTGATAATATTTTTCTATGCAATCCACTGTTTCCACGAATCCAATATGTTCATATCCACAAACCTTGTAGCCGCTGTCCATGTCTTCCACAACGTCCTTCATGCATGTATAACCTGATTCTTCACGGCCCTCGATCAATTCTGTCAACAGCGACGTTTTTACCACATACATCTCGAGTGACTTCCCTTTATGGCGGATTTCGGTGATATCGCATCCAATCATTGCATGCCTTTCAAGGACCGGCCGGTAATTGATATTGCAGACTGTATAACAATTGCTGATCAGAGCATATTCCTGGCGGCTGCGGTGGAAATAATCCAGGTGATGGGCGAAATGATTGAAGGACCCCACTCCGTCATCCACTGCATCAAGTCCCGGAGCCGGAAAAAAGAATAGACCGTCACGCTTCCGGTTCAAGTCCCAGTTCTTGCCGGAACCAAGATGATCCATTAACGAACGATATTGAAACTTCGGGAAAATCGCAACAGAACCGATATCTGAATTCACCATATTGGACAATACGAAATCAATCAAACGGTATCTTCCTGCAATCGGAAGGGCAGCCATCGACCGATGTAAGAGCAAATCCTCTAAAGACTGATAATAACTAGTGGCATCTATGACTCCAAGCAATGAATTTTTCACGATAATTCCTCCTCTTACGTTGTACTTTAGAGTTTCTTACACTTCTTCCTGCTCAAGCAATGTATCAATGAATGCCTCCGTCACTAGGATTACTTCATCCGATCCCTCTTCCGGCATGATGCAGACGCCGCTCGGAACTTTGACATTCGGCGGAACAATCGCCTGTTCGATATAGGAATTCTCTCCGATCAAGGCATCCGGCATGATCACCGACCGTGAAACATGTGCACCTTTCTTAACTGTCGTCCCCTGAAATAACACAGACTTCGATATCGTGCCTTCAATCGTACAGCCTTCATTGACAAGCGATCCTTCCACCAAGGCATCCGCCGAAATATATTGAGGAGGTTCATTCGGATTGACCGAGTATACCCTCCACTCATGATCAAACAAGTTCAACTCATTGTCCTCGTCAATCAGGTCCATATTCGCTTCCCACAAGCTTTTTACCGTGCCGACATCCTTCCAGTAGCCCTTGAACGGATAGGCCATCAGCTTTTTCTTTTCATCAAGCAGAAGCGGGATCACATCTTTTCCGAAATCATGGCTGGAATGAGGATTCCGTTCATCCATCTCAAGAAAATCCTTCAAGACGGACCAATTAAAAATATAGATTCCCATTGAAGCGAGATTGCTCTTCGGATAGGCAGGCTTCTCCTCAAATTCCGTGATCCTCATCTCTTCATTCGTATTCATCAAGCCGAAACGGCTGGCCTCGGACCAATCCACCTCGATCACCGATATCGATACATCCGCTTTCTTCTCGATATGATAGTCGAGCATTTTACTATAATCCATCTTGTAGATATGATCGCCCGATAATACCAGGACGTACTCGGGATCATACTGCTCCAGATAATTCATATTTTGATAGATGGCACTTGCCGTCCCTGTATACCAGCGCATCTCGGATGACTCTGCATATGGTGGCAGAACCGTCACGCCGCCATTTTTGCGGTCAAGATCCCACGCACTGCCGATCCCGATATAGGAATTGAGCACAAGCGGCTGATACTGTGTCAGGACCCCGACCGTATCGATCCCTGAGTTCGTGCAGTTGCTCAATGTAAAATCGATGATGCGGTATTTCCCCCCAAACGGGACGGCAGGCTTCGCAAGATTCTTCGTCAAAGAACTCAATCGACTCCCTTTACCGCCTGCTAACAACATGGCCACACATCTTCCCTTTGCCATTCTATTCTCCCCTTCCGTAATCTGGTTTTAAATAAACTGCACCGTATGGAGGAATCGTCATCACTACGGATCCCGCTTTTCCATGATAGGTTTCATGGTGTACAGAAAGCGGTGCAGGATTGACCTGATCCGAACCTCCATATTTCCCGGCATCACTGTTCCATATCTCTCTATAGGAATCGGCATGAGGCACACCGACCTTATACCCGTGATAAACAATCGGACTGAAATTACAGATTACCACCAGATGGTCGTTCTCTTTCTTTCCCCTTCTGATAAAAGAAAAAATCTGCTGTTCTGAATTGTTTACATCAATCCATTCAAACCCTCCAGATTGATGATCCAGTTCGTATAAAGCCTCGGCACCCTTATATAAATGCACTAAATCCTTAAAATATGAGTTGAATTTGTGATGAAAATCGTAATTCATCAAATGCCAATCAAGCTCCTCCAAGTCCTTCCACTCCGAAAACGGGGCCAGCTCGCTTCCCATAAACAGCAGCTTCTTTCCAGGATGGGCGCACATAAATCCCAGAAGCAGCCGGTACTGTGCAAACTTCTGCCAGTAATCGCCCGGCATTTTATCCAGGAGTGACTTTTTCCCATGCACCACCTCATCATGCGAAAAAGGGAGTACATAATTCTCAGAAAAGGCATAAAGAAGGGAAAAGGTCATCAGGGAATGGCCATCCTTGCGCTTCTCGGGCGGCGTCTCCATATAATCGAGTACATCATTCATCCAGCCCATATTCCATTTATAATTAAAG
The DNA here is from genome assembly GCF_001456935.1 of [Bacillus] enclensis. Lineage (GTDB taxonomy): Bacteria > Bacillota > Bacilli > Bacillales > Bacillaceae_B > Rossellomorea > Rossellomorea enclensis. The sequence goes on from NZ_KQ758482.1 coordinate 1,543,797, forward strand.
CCAAGCCCCCCATAATGTACAGGGGATGTCACCTGCGGCCAATCCGTCGAATCCTCCGCAATCATCAGGATGGAAGAATCATATTCGAATACGGCCTGGTTCAGCTTTTTCAGGAATCCGATCGCCCCTTCATTCGGCGACTGCTGACCCTGATTTGCCCAGTAAATGATATTGGCCACGGCATCAATCCTGAATCCGTCTATATGGTACATTTCCATCCAGAATCGCGCGTTTGAAATCAAGAAACTTCTTACTTCACCTTTACCGAGGTCAAAATTCGCCGTCCCCCACGTATAGTTCTCGCGGTCCCGTTCTTCCCCGTACTCATAAGCAAAAGAACCGTCAAATTGGTATAAACCATGTGCATCTTTACAAAAATGTCCCGGAACCCAGTCCAAGATGACTCCTATATCGTTCCTGTGGCATTCATCGATGAATCCCATCAGCTCGTGAGGTTCTCCGTACCTGCTAGTCGGAGAATAGTAGCCAGTCGACTGATACCCCCACGAACGGTCAAAAGGGTGCTCGGTGACCGGGAGAAGCTCGATATGAGTAAAACCGTGCTCTTTCACGTACGGAATCAATTCCCGGGCAAGCTCCTTATAGGATAGAAATTTCCCATCTTTCTTTTTCCATGTCCCTGCATGCACTTCGTAGATGAACATAGGCTTATCATAAATCGATGAACCCGACCTTTTCTCGAGCCACTCTTCATCACTCCACTGAAACCCTTCCAGTTCATACACAATGCTTGCCGTCTGTGGACGTTTCTCTGAAGCAAACCCGTACGGATCCGACTTAAGCTTTCTCTCCCCTGATAAGGTGGTGATCTCATATTTATAGGTTTCACCCGTCAAATCACCATCCACCCGAACAGCCCACAACCCTTCCCGGTTCCACTTTTGCAGCTCATACCCGGCACTCTTCCAATCATTGAACGACCCTGCCAGGGACACACTCCGTGCATTCGGTGCCCAAACGCAAAATTCTGTATAGGTCCCCCGCGAGTCCTTCCTCACGTGTGAACCCATAAACTGATACGCTTGCTGTAAACTTCCCTCATGAAATAAAAAAACATCATAATCAGATAACATCATTGCGTTCATCACTTCACCTACATTTTTCAATCTATTAACTACTTTCTGCTACTTATGAAGAATTCCTTTTTAAAAACATCGCTCTATTCCGACATAATCCTACACCGGCCGAAAGGAAAGCGATTGCATTGTAAGAGTATGGAAAATGATAAGGTTTTCATGGTGAAAATATAGGGAATGCTGTCGAAAGTTTTTTGAGGAAAAAAGAAGGAAAAAAATGAAGAAAGTAAAAGGATTCCGTTATTCAGTAGGGAAATATACTGTCCGTTATGTAGGCAGCATTATAACGCCCATCGTCCTTGACGCAGAATATTAATTGGTTGTACTCGTTGTATTAGGTATAATCATCGTTCTGGCAAAACTTGAATTGTACTCGTTCGGAATTGGGGAATCTTTTAATTTTGACCCATAATCTTTCGAAAACTGAACTTTTTCTTTCAATTCCGGGCAATAATCTTCGAATTTCGCGGGATAATCTTTTAATTTTAGGATTAATTCCGTCACTTACCAAAAAAATCCAAATTATAAAATCAATGGGGAGCGGAGCAAACCTCCTCCGCTTTTCAAATAAGCTACTCTTCCCGCAGGAGTCTGCGTCTTGCACTCCAATAACCGCTTGAACAGATTGAATCTAAATGTACATTTGAAACATAACTAACAAAAAACCGAACTAACCTGCCTCATGAGATGCAAATTAGTTCGGTTTTCACTTTGACTGAAGCACTTTTCCTAAGCTTCATGATGAAAATTATTAAGATTTAAGTTCTTCATACTGATGAATGATTTCAGCCGTGATCGGGCTTTTTTCGTCCAGTCCGCTTACTTCCTTGAGAACGTATGGAACACCGTTTTCTTTAATCATGTTCTGGATCTCAATGGCTTCCTGATCTTCAGGGTGATCGAATAATAATGCCGCTGCAATGGCTTTGGCAAGATTGGAGTAGGAAAGCCCTGCTTTTTGTGCTTCAGTTGTCGGACGGATCAGTCTGTCATCCGGACCGAGTTTTCTCATCGGTGCACGTCCGACCCTTGTTACCCCGTCGTTCAAGTAGGAATTCTTGAAACGCTCGATGTTTTTTTCGATGTACGCAAGATGTTCCTTTTCATCCAACCCGTACTGCTTAATCAGGTAAGCACCGGTTTCTTTAAGCGTCTCCCTCACCTGCTCTGCGATGCTTTCATCAGCAAGTGTTTCATCAATCGTTGTTTTCCCTTTCAAATACCCAAGATAAGCGATGACTGCATGACCCGTGTTCACCGTGAACAGTTTTCGCTCGATGAAAGGGGCTAGGTCAGGGACGATGGTCATACCATTAACCGGCGGGATGGATACATCCGCTTCCACCACCCACTCGTAATAAGGTTCAACAAGGACATCCAATGAATCCTGCTCCTGGATCGGCACAATGCGGTCTACAGCTGAATTGAAGAAGTACACTTTCCCTTCCAATTTTGACTTCACTTCATCGGATAAATGATCCATGATATGTCCCTTTAAGATATCCGTCGCCCCGATTTGATTCTCGCATGCAATCACATAGAGGGGTTCGTCGGTTTCAAGGATACGGTTTTCAATCCCTTGGGAGATGAGCGGTGCGATTCGTGGAAGGATATTTGGACCGATTGCTGTAGTCAGATACGACGCCTTGGCAATTTCGTCCATCACTTCCTTTTCCTGATGGAGATTGTTAAGTCCCGATACGTTGGAAATCGTTTCGCTTTCATGCTTTTCCGTTGCCAACTTCACCTGGTAAGTTCCTTCAGCATTCAACTTATCAATGACTTTTTCCGCAATGTCGACGAACGTGACGTGATACCCCGATTTAGAGAACAACGCCCCTATAAAACCTCTGCCAATATTACCTGCGCCAAAATGTACAGTCCGTTTCATTATCATCATTCCTTTATATCAAGTTATTTTGTAAGTAATCGAGAAAGAGATGTTCAAGCTTTTTATAAATCATGGATTCATTGCCGGATGAGTAAATCATCATCGATGCATGATCTTCAATAAGGCTCGTACTGATGAGACTCAGGATTTCCTGCTCTCTTTTGCTTAAATTTTCTGGAGCGATCATAAGCAGTAGACTTTTCATTTCAAGGTCGTTTCCGTCCATCCCTTTTATAACACAAGGGTGATCCAGGTGGGCCGCTTGAAACATTAGCCCTTTAATGTTTTCATCACGGCAATGGAACAGACCCATAGTCGTACCTGGTATCCCCAGGCCGCCTTTCCTTTCCCTTTCAAGTAGGTGAGAGAGTACTTCCGCTTTGTCCGTCAGCAATCCACTCTCTTCAGCTTTTTCTGTCATCTGTTCTAACACATCGTGATGACTACTAACGGAGGACATCCGGTAAATTTTGAAATGATCGAGAATGGATTCAATACTATAATGGACATCCTTTATTTCTTTCAATAATCCCCGGATTTCTGCAGGGCGTGCATCCTCCTCTTCGGGAGGGGACGGCTTCATATATTTTTTCCGTGTAATCTTCTCTATGTTTTTTTGCACATAATCCTCGATGATTCCAATGTCTTTGTCGCTTAACAGCGGATTGACAAGCAGATAATCCACCTCAGTAAAAGGCAGCCTGACAGTTGAAATCACGATATCATAACCGCTTAGGTTGGCCGTCCTGAAATCGGCAATTGACAAGATATGAACTGAGTGAATCATCTTCAATTCTTTTTGTATCCTGCTTGCAAGCATCTTTGAGGCGCCGATCCCTGTAGGGCATACCACCACTGCACTAATTCTGACCTTCTCTTCATTCATCAGAAGTGCCGAACCGAAGTGAAGGACAATATAAGCCACTTCAGCATCCGGGAAATCAACATCTGTAAATTCAGTTTGGAGGCTGTTTTTTACTGCCAGAAACAGTACCGAGTATTTCTCCTTGATTTCCTCCGTAAGCGGATTGAATAATTCCATCTGCTGCTTCAGACGGAAAATCGATGGCCCCATATGTGCAAGCAGCCCCTGGAACAGAGAAAAATCATCGGTGAGGTCCACATTCAAATTGATTGAAACATCCTTGACTACCTTTTTGATAAGATGTCCCAGAAAGATACTATCGTAAGACACAGCATCCGTTTCCTGTACTTTTGATGCTTTTAGTATCAGCGTCAGAAAATGGATGTCCGCTTCAGTGACCTGTATGGTAAGGAGCCTTTCAAGCTCTTTTGCAATCTCCTTCATTGGCCGGTACTCGCTGGAATAACGGCTTTCCATATCATTCATTTCCGTTAACGGCCAACCATTCTGAGTTCTCTGGATACACAGGCACACATGCACGACCAGGCCGATATAATCATTGTCCACCAAATTCAGCTGCTCTTTGGATAATTGCATGCCCACAGACTGATGGACAGCCTTAAGGTGCTCCGGCGGGAAAAAGCCAAGAATCGGCTCCTGAAATGAATGGCCGTTTTGCATTAAATATAAGCTTTCTATGATCTCTTCATAAAAATAAACAAGGAAAAAGCTTGCCAGCGCATGCCGCTTACTGGCTTCATTCGCTACCAGCTCCACTCCCACCCCACGCTTCCTGGTGAGGGTGATGCTGTATTTATTCAGCCAGTCCCCCAATTCATCGAGATAGGAACCCAGTGTAGTGACACTGATTCCAAGCTGTCGGGCCAGCACCTGTTTCTTAAAGGAAGGCCCTTCATGCAGCAAAATGATCAAAAGCTGCAGCTTTCGTTCTTCCGGGGTGTCATCTGTCGGACTTGCTTCCGACAATCCTTGAATCAGCCTGTAAATATGCTCGTTCTTCCCATCTATGAACAATCCATCCCCCGGTGTCCGTTTCAATTCCAGATGATATTGTTTCAGGATGCCTTCGATCGATTTCAGATTACGCTGGATCGTCCGGCCGCTTACATTCATGAATGAAGAGAGACTGTGGACGGTATGCTTGCCCGATGTTTTTACGATCAATTCTATTATGGCTTTCTCCCTTGATGTAATGAACATGTTCTCCCTCCGTTCTATTCATGAAAATTAGTGATATAATCGGCCGTAGAAATCCCCGGTCAAACAGAGCTATTATAATAACAGCCAAAACGGAAAGGCCAAAAGAACCTTTCCGGATTGGAGGTTAATTGCTATTGATGATTTCTTTTAGTTCTTTGGCGGTTTTCGCCTGTACCATCATGTCTACGTTTTCCTGCTCGGAGCAGATGACCGCAATGCTTGAAAGGATTTCAAGGTGTGTGCCGTCTTTACCTGCGATACCGAAGATCAGCTTAGCCTGTTCACCGTTGAAGTCAACGCCGCCCGGCACTTGAATTACGGTAAAGCCTGATTTGATGACTGCTTTTTTGGCATCTTCCGTACCATGCGGGATGGCTACATTATTGCCCATATAAGTCGTCGTGATGCCTTCTCTTTCGATCATTGCATCGACGTAACTGTCTTCTACATAACCAGCTTTCACGAGTGCTTCGCCGGCAAATCGGATAGCGTCTTCCTTCGTCTGAAATTCCTGGCCGATGAAGATGTTTTCTTCTCTTAGAAGATCGTCATCCCCGTCTCCCTGAGGTTCGACTCCGACTGCTTCCTTTTCTGCATCCTCGACAAGCTCATCCTGTTCTTCCGTGATGTCATTTTGCAGACTTCCAATAAGCTTATCGTATTCCGGACTAGAAAGGAAATTATCGACTGAGATGTGGTACGCATCCGGCAGTTTATTCTTCGCTCGCGGCGTCAATTCTTCCTGAGTGATGACTACCTGTGCATCAGCCGGCAGATTGCTGATCGCTGTATTCGTAACAAAGATATCGAGTCCGGCTTCCTTCACTTTTTTACGCAGTAATGACGCACCCATCGCACTGGATCCCATCCCTGCATCACATGCAAAGACAATTTTATTTACTTCACCGGGAAGTGTGCCCTGCTGTTGACTGATTTGTCCGGAAACAGAACTCTTCTTCCCTTTCATTTCTTCCATTTTCTTCGTAGCTTCTTCAATGTTGTCTTCCTGTTTCTTGCTTGATTTCAAGACAATCGCAGAAACGATGAATGACACAACCGCTGCTACAATGACAGCCGCAAAATTGGCCAGATACTTCATACCTTCAGGAGGTGTGACAGCAGCAATAGCCAGGATGCTTCCTGGCGAAGCAGGAGCAGAAAGTCCGCCGCCCAACAGAACAAGCGTAAAGACTCCGCTCATTCCTCCCAGGATGACTGAAAGAAATAGCATAGGTTTCATAAGGACATATGGGAAGTAAATCTCATGGATACCTCCCAGGAAATGAATGATTGCTGCGCCCGGAGCGGATTGCTTTGCAGTCCCCCGGCCGAACAGCATAAATGCGAGCAATACACCAAGACCCGGTCCAGGGTTCGCTTCCAGTAAGAATAGAACCGATTGACCCGTTTGCTGTACCTGTTCCAATCCAATTGGTGAAAGAACACCATGGTTAATGGCATTATTCAGGAACAGGATTTTTGCTGGTTCGATCAAGAGACTTGTCAGCGGAAGCAATCCTGCACCGATAAGCCAGTCAACACCGGCAACCAATAGTTTTGTCAGGCCGTCAACGGCAGGGCCGATACCGAGAAACGCAAGGATTGCAAGGATTCCGCCAAGAATTCCCGCAGAGAAGTTATTAACGAGCATTTCAAACCCTGCACGGATTTTCCCTTCGATTACACTGTCAAATTTCTTGATGACATAACCGCCAAGCGGTCCCATGATCATGGCTCCGAGGAACATCGGGGTATCCGGTGCACCGACGATGACCCCCATAGTAGCAATCGCACCTACGACGCCGCCGCGCTGATCGTGCACAAGCTTACCGCCTGTATAACCGATTAAGAGAGGCAGAAGATACGTTACCATTGGCCCCACTAATTTGGCAAGGCTTTCATTTGGGAAGAAACCGGTAGGAATAAATAATGCAGTAATCAATCCCCATGCAATGAAGGCACCGATATTCGGCAAGACCATTGAACTGAGGAAGTTACCAAATTTTTGTATTTTAACTTTTACAGTTGATTGAGCCATATTTATCTTCCTTTCTAAAAAATCATTTCTTATATAATCATCATAAGTCACAGAACATTCATCAACAAGAAAGATGAAAACTAACTTTGTCACATCCCCGGCGACAAACCTATTGTTACTCAAAACCACTTATTGCATGCTTAAAGTTAGTGATTGTTTCCTTAAGTCCTCCATCTTTTCTAAACAAAAAAAACGCCCCATATATAGGACGCTTCTGATTTTTAAATTATTCAACTCAGTTTCTTCTATTAAAATAAAAAAAGACTACCATTCAGATAGTCTACTTAATATGACCCGTACGGGATTCGAACCCGTGTTACCGCCGTGAAAGGGCGGTGTCTTAACCGCTTGACCAACGGGCCTTAATGGCGGAGAAGGAGGGATTTGAACCCTCGCGCCGGTTGCCCGACCTACACCCTTAGCAGGGGCGCCTCTTCAGCCACTTGAGTACTTCTCCATATGGCTCCGCAGGCAAGATTCGAACTTGCGACCGATCGGTTAACAGCCGATAGCTCTACCACTGAGCTACTGCGGAATATTGAGATGGTGGGCCTAAGTGGACTCGAACCACCGACCTCACGCTTATCAGGCGTGCGCTCTAACCAGCTGAGCTATAGGCCCATGGAGCGGGTGATGGGAATCGAACCCACGACATCAGCTTGGAAGGCTGAGGTTTTACCATTAAACTACACCCGCAATAAAATTGGGGCGACTGATGGGAATCGAACCCACGAATGCCGGAACCACAATCCGGTGCGTTAACCACTTCGCCACAATCGCCATAAAAGTATGAAATAAATGAAAAATGGTGGCTCAGGACGGAATCGAACCGCCGACACATGGATTTTCAGTCCATTGCTCTACCAACTGAGCTACTGAGCCACACTATGTAATTGAAATGGCGGTCTGGACGGGACTCGAACCCGCGACCTCCTGCGTGACAGGCAGGCATTCTAACCAACTGAACTACCAGACCAAAGTTTTTTGCGTTAGCAAAAGAACTAACCTTGCGCCAGCAAAATATTCATCCATCCGTTACCGACTAGACGTTTATTCACTTTAACAAAATTGGTATTGCGGGGACAGGATTTGAACCTGCGACCTTCGGGTTATGAGCCCGACGAGCTACCGAACTGCTCCACCCCGCGACGATAATAAAATTTTAATCAAGTTGTGATTTTACGAATCAATATTCGTTAGAACCACCCCGACTTCAGTAAGCTTATTCAAGCTGCTGCTCAGTCGGTGCGCTGATGTGCATGCTCCGAAGATGATTCGGACGTGCTCCACCCCGCGACGATAATAAGGGTAAAAAATAAATATGGCGGAGGAAGAGGGATTCGAACCCCCGCGGGCTTTAACACCCCTGTCGGTTTTCAAGACCGATCCCTTCAGCCGGACTTGGGTATTCCTCCGTGTTTTAAAATGTGAATGGTGGACCTTGTAGGACTCGAACCTACGACCGGACGGTTATGAGCCGTCTGCTCTAACCAACTGAGCTAAAGGTCCGTATTGGTAGCGGCGGAGGGGATCGAACCCCCGACCTCACGGGTATGAACCGTACGCTCTAGCCAGCTGAGCTACACCGCCAAGAAACATTTTATATGATTTTTAGATGCTTAGCTGAAGCAAACATCATGGAAGATTATTTCACTCCACTTACGTTTCGTAAAAAATCTTGGTGGAGCCTAGCGGGATCGAACCGCTGACCTCCTGCGTGCAAAGCAGGCGCTCTCCCAGCTGAGCTAAGGCCCCATATGAAGTGGTCGGGAAGACAGGATTCGAACCTGCGACCCCTTGGTCCCAAACCAAGTGCTCTACCAAGCTGAGCTACTTCCCGAAATATGGCGCGCCCGAGAGGAGTCGAACCCCTAACCTTTTGATCCGTAGTCAAACGCTCTATCCAATTGAGCTACGGGCGCATTTGTTTTTTTTGGCACTGTAAGTTCGTTTGAAGAACTAACTGGTGCCGAGGACCGGAATCGAACCGGTACGGTAGTCACCTACCGCAGGATTTTAAGTCCTGTGCGTCTGCCAGTTCCGCCACCCCGGCAAAAACCTTTGGAGCGGAAGACGGGATTCGAACCCGCGACCCCCACCTTGGCAAGGTGGTGTTCTACCACTGAACTACTTCCGCATATGGTGCGGGTGAAGGGACTTGAACCCCCACGCCTTGCGGCGCCAGATCCTAAGTCTGGTGCGTCTGCCAATTCCGCCACACCCGCATGTAATGAGACATTTGCCTTTTGCAAACATCAAATGGTGAGCCATGAAGGACTCGAACCTTCGACCCTCTGATTAAAAGTCAGATGCTCTACCAACTGAGCTAATGGCTCCTAATAGGATGGAAAATAAATCACATTTCCGTTCAGAATCAAAGTGCATCTGCGACGTCCAGCTCTCAGGAAGCTTAAACAAGATGCTGCTCGAGCTGTACGCTAGAAGAAAACTCAATGATGCTATTTCTATCGTGCTCTACCAACTGAGCTAATGGCTCATATAAAAATGAGAAAAACCAAAATGGTGCCGGCAAGAGGACTTGAACCCCCAACCTACTGATTACAAGTCAGTTGCTCTACCAGTTGAGCTACACCGGCGTGTAGTTTTAAAGCTTGTCCTCCTACTGATAAACGTAGTATAGGAAGGAAGGGAAGTTTCTTTTACTCCGCTCACGCTTCGTAAAGGAAAGATCTTTTGCTGACGCAAAAATCAATGGTGGAGGATGACGGGATCGAACCGCCGACCCTCTGCTTGTAAGGCAGATGCTCTCCCAGCTGAGCTAATCCTCCATAATATGTATCGCCTGGCGATGTCCTACTCTCACAGGGGGAGATCCCCCAACTACCATCGGCGCTGAAGAGCTTAACTTCCGTGTTCGGCATGGGAACGGGTGTGACCTCTTCGCCATAATCACCAGACGAATATTCAATTGAAGGTTTGTTCCTTCAAAACTAGATAAAGGATTGATGTCAAGAATACCGGTATTGCCGTTGTTCATTTAAAAATGACTCTTTGTGGTTAAGTCCTCGATCGATTAGTATCAGTCAGCTCCACATGTCGCCATGCTTCCACCTCTGACCTATCTACCTGGTCATCTTCCAGGGATCTTACTCACATAAAG
>NZ_KQ758483.1 GCF_001456935.1 [Bacillus] enclensis
TCATGCGACAATCAAAAAAGAACTTATCTATCGTTCTAGATTTAAAACAAGGGATGAAGCGACAAAAGTCATTAACCACTATATTTCAAACCGGTACAACGAGAGAAGAAAACATTCAAAGCTGGGGTATCTTTCCCCAAACAATTTTGAGAGAAATTATCAGCGTTCAAACCTGGACTCAATCTCATAAATTCATCTTAGGCGTTAGAGGCAATCAATCTTGGTTTTAGATTGATTGTTTCTAATGCCCCACCAAACGAAAGTGCGGTAGGGATTTCAGCTAAAACATTCTCATTTTTAGGTGTCCATTTTCTTGACAGAAGTCCACAAACTAAAAGATTCATGATTTAATCAGCGACGTACGCTCGAATATATGTGATTTTGTCCATTATAAAAGCCCCGAAATAGTCAAATTAAAAGATTTCACGTTTTGATCAGCGCCGTACACTCTAATATACGTGAATTTGACCTACATAAACGCCTCTAACTCTGCAAATTAAAAGAATCACGGTCTAATCAGCCTCCAATCCCCACTTCTAGTGGTATTGGTCATTATAAAACCCCCTACCTCTACGGCACATATCTAAATAGTGACTCCAGCAGCGTAAAAACAACCAATCCCATAAAAAATAACCCGAAACTCATCATTCGAATGGGATCCGGGTTAATCATCTTCATCTTTTTGCAAAAAACAGGCCTATCCTCCAACCACTTCATAAGTACCTTCGCCGCCATGAATGCCGACGAACATATCCATCAGCGATTTCGTCAGTTTCCCGCCTTCTTCTACAGGGAGGGAAGGCTTCAAGAAAATGATTTGTACTGCATTTCTAGTCTCATCCCCAACGGGTGCACGATTCGAGTCAACGAACGGACTGCCGAATGGTCCGGACTCATCTTCAGCAATGATCAGGTTCTCCAATGAATTTTCCCGCCCGTTCAGTCCAGTATAGGTTTCTCCGGACTGCCCGACTCTTAACACAATCGAACCTCCCTTGAGCTTATCCAGATCATAGATCCCGATCGGTACTTCATACTGTAAAGAGAAAAAGTTATTCAGATCGATGGCCGAGTTGATTGTCGAAAGATAGTTTTGCTTTTTTACCCGCCGGTAAAGGGCTTCAGCAGAGTGGCGGTAGCGGTTCGGATCTTTTCCCGTCATTTTGAATACGTCCCGCCATTCAGCTACACCCTCAATGCCAGTAACGTTCTTATCCTGAAGTTCGAAGAAAATGGATTCTTGAAATAACTGAAGCCTTCCCTTCAGCATTTGAGGAGAATCGCCGACTTCGATATCATGGTAATGAATGACCCCGGCTTTGAAACCGGGTACAGCTGAAGTAATTGATGAATGTATAGTGATTTCCATTATTTTTCCTCCACATTTCGTTTGAAATAGTTTATCATAATAATCGGCTGTAATCATTTATAAGAATTCAATACATTTATATATAAGGAAAGGAGGCAATTGCAATGGATTTTGATCAACTGAAGCAGGATATCATAGAATACAGCAAGGAAATCGGTATAGATAAAATTGGATTCACTACTGCCAATACCTTTTCTGAAATGAAAAACAGGCTGATCCGGCAGGAGATGCTTGGTTATCAATCAGGCTTTGAAGAAAAGGATATCGAGAAACGGGTCGATCCATCCCTTATATTCGACGGACCCAAATCGATCATCGCCATTGCCCTTGCCTATCCTTCCAGGATGAAGGATGCCCCTCAAAGCAAGCGCGGAGAACGACGAGGCATTTTCTGCAGGGCTTCATGGGGTGCTGATTACCATCATGTGCTGCGGGACCGTCTTGCTAAATTGGAAGATTATATCGTTTCACGCATTCCGGAGGCCCGCTTTAAGTCGATGGTCGATACAGGAGAACTTGTGGACCGTGCTGTTGCCGAACGTGCGGGGATCGGATGGAGCGGAAAGAATTGTTCTATCATCACCCCTGAATTCGGTTCCTATGTGTATCTTGGGGAAATGGTGACGAATCTTCCTTTTGAACCGGATGAACCGATGGAGGATCAGTGCGGGACATGCAATAAATGTGTGGATGTCTGTCCGACAGGGGCTTTGATTGAAGGCGGACAGCTGGATGCACAGAAATGCATCGCTTTTTTAACGCAGACAAAAGGTTTCCTTGCCGATGAATACCGGGTGAAGCTTGGAAACCGGCTGTACGGCTGTGATACCTGCCAGACCGTCTGTCCCGAAAATAAAGGGAAGGACTTTCATTTCCATCAAGAAATGGAGCCGGATCCGGAAATTGCGAAGCCTTTGTTAAAACCGCTGCTCACGATCAGCAACCGTGAATTCAAGGAAAAGTACGGGCACGTTTCCGGTTCATGGAGAGGCAAGAAGCCGATTCAGCGGAATGCCATCATTGCGCTCGCTCATTACAAAGACGAAACTGCTGTTGAAGATTTGATAAATGTGATGAAAAACGATGTTCGGCCGGTCATGCGGGGCACCGCTGCGTGGGCTCTCGGGAAAATCGGTGGAGCCGAAGCGGAAAAAGCATTACTGGCAAAGCAGTCGGTTGAAACAGATGACGAGGTCTTGGCTGAAATTGAAAAGGGCATGCGGATGCTTGCACCTGATGCGGGATAAGGATAAATCCAATGGAAGGTTGGATTTATCCTTTTTTGTTGTGAAAAAGGCGTTTCCCTCATAGAAATGAAAAGAGGAGGGAAGACGATGATCAGAAAATTGCTGATGGATACGATCAACGATGTGATCAGTGAATATACAACGAGGGGACTGTCCCATTTTCAGCATGATAAAGTAAAGCGGAAGAAAGAATCGTGCGAAAACAGGCATGCGGAAATCGTCAAAGTGGAAGCGGCAGGTAAAGTAAAAGAGGTATCCACACAACCCGATGAAACCCAGACAGTCCTGTATGATGTTCATTATAAATATTTAGTGAAACAAGGATCGTTCATTTATTTGGAAGAAGAAATGGAAAATCGGCGGGCGGTGTATTATGACGGACGGATTTACAGTGATGAAGAAGAGACAGCAGCGGTTGATCAGGCAGTTACCACTGAAGAAAATTCCCTCACGGACGAGGAGGGTGAAAGGGTCACATATCAGTACAATCGGCTAAAGGCTGTTCAATATGCAGAGAAATGGTGGAATACGTACAATCCCGCTTACCGGAAGTTCGAGAATGACTGTACGAATTATATTTCTCAGTGCCTGCATGCCGGTGATGCACCGATGAGGGGATACCCTTCGCAGGGAAAAGGGTGGTGGATGAGGAACAACAGGTGGAGCTATAGCTGGACGGTGGCAAATTCGATGCGGCTGCATCTGCCCCAGTCCACAATCGGACTGAGGGCCAGGGAGGCGGAGGGTCCGCATAAACTGAAGCTGGGTGACGTCATCTGCTATGATTTCGAAGGAGACGGGCGCTTCGATCATACGACGATCGTCACAGGCCGTGATGCTGACGGCATGCCTCTTGTCAATGCTCATACCTTCAACAGCAGGATGAGGTATTGGAAGTATGAAGATTCCACAGCGTACACACCAAACATCAAATATAAGTTTTACACGATAGTGGATGATCGTTAAGTGTTGTCCTCCCGCTGATAAATGGTATAATGTCACATAGAGTTTTATGAATGAGGTGACATACATGGGAGTACATGTCGTACTATATCAACCAGAGATCCCGGCAAATACGGGAAATATCGCAAGGACGTGTGCAGCCACCGATACGACGCTGCATTTGATCCGTCCACTTGGGTTTTCAACAGATGATAAAATGTTGAAGCGGGCAGGGCTCGATTATTGGCAATATGTAAATATCGTTTACTATGATTCCCTTGATGAATTTTTTGAGAAGAATGAAGGCGGCGAGTTCTTCTACCTGACCAAATATGGAAAGATCCCGCACTCGAATTTTGATTACAGTGTCGAAGATAAGGACTATTACTTCATCTTCGGAAGAGAAACGACGGGACTGCCGGATGACGTGATCCAAAATAACCTGGATCGTGCCCTGAGGATTCCAATGAATGAAAATGTCCGTTCACTGAACCTCTCCAATACGGCTGCCATCCTGATTTATGAAGCCTTAAGGCAGCGTGATTATCCGGGTCTTCATAGGGAATTGCCGAAATGATAAGGGAGGAATGAGAATCAAATGATTTTCATTCCTTTTTTTAATTGGCTTATACTATAGGTAATGAAGTTAGGAGGAGTACATAATGAACCAGACAATTGAGACCATCTTAAATCATCGTTCGGTCCGTCAGTTTAAAAATGAGGCGCTGTCCGACGAGCAGATACGGACCATTGTCCAAAGCGCACAGGCAGCAAGTACGTCGAGCTATATTCAGGCATACACTATCATCGGTGTGAAGGATCCCGTTAAAAAGAAAAAACTGGCCGAGATTGCAGGCAATCAGAGCTATGTAGAGGAGAATGGCCACTTCTTCGTGTTCTGTGCGGACTTGTACAGGCATGAGAATATCGGAAGATGGGAAAATTCTGATGTGATCCACTCATTGGAAAGTACAGAGAAATTCATGGTGGCACTGATCGATGCCTCACTTGCCGCCCAGAACGCTTCGATTGCAGCCGAATCAATGGGGATGGGCATCTGCTATATTGGGGGCATCCGCAACGATTTGGAAGCAGTGAGTGAAGTGCTGGAGCTTCCAGATCGTGTGATTCCGCTATTCGGACTGGCAGTAGGATATCCGGCGGGGGATTCAAGCGTCAAGCCGCGCCTCCCGATGGGGGCCGTCTATCATGAAGATGTGTATAATGCTGATGAAGCAGGAATGAGAGCTGAACTCGACCGTTATGATGAAACGATTTCTTCCTATTATCATGAGCGCACCGGCGGCAAACGATCCGACCGATGGACCGGTCAGATGGCGAAGATGCTGTCAGGGAAGAAGAGAATGTATATGAAGGAATTTGTACAGGGACGCGGGTTTGATAAGCGTTGAGGAAAGGCAGAAATAATTCAAAAAACCCCGGGAAAGCGTGAGCTCTCCCGGGGTTTTTTGTAACTTAGTTTGAACCTGGCTTGTCGTTATATCCAGCAGTGAAGATTGCTGTAAGGAATGCCGCAGTCACACCTAAAATAATGATTGTACCCATAATTGGTAAACCTCCAGTTTCATATTCCACAGTCTGTCTTTAGTATAGCCTATTTTTTCAAAGTTGTGAATGAAAGTGGAATATTTTTGTTGCAAATTCATTAACTTCAAAAGGAAGATTAATCAGAACTTCTTAACATTTTAGAGTGAACAAGCGCATACAGTATATTAATCGTCTCTCATTAAGCGACAGGGGGAGGTCCATATGGATATTTTAAAAAAAGTTGAACATTACCGCGAAGAAGAAGTGAAACTGAAATGGGAAGGGACGTTTGCTCAGTACCTGGAATTGTTGAAGGAAAAGCCTTGGATTGGTCAATCAGCTCACTCTAGAGTCTACAATATGATCAAGGATGCTGGAGTCGAAGAAGTAGATGGGAAACGACGATATAAATTCTTCAGCAATCAGTTATTTGGCTTAGAAGAGGCGCTGGAAAGACTTGTAGAAGAATATTTTCATCCTGCTGCGAAACGGCTGGATGTCAGAAAGAGGATTCTGTTGTTGATGGGGCCGGTCAGTGGAGGTAAATCGACGCTTGTATCTATGCTGAAACGCGGTTTGGAACAGTATTCCCGGACAGACAGGGGAGCTATTTTTGCCATAAAGGGATGTCCGATGCATGAAGATCCGCTTCATTTGATCCCTCAGCATTTACGTGAGGATTTCCATAAGGAATACGGCATCCGTATCGAAGGGAATCTTTCACCGCTGAATACAATGAGGCTTGAACAGGAGTATCAGGGAAGGATCGAGGATGTCCAGGTAGAGAGGGTCTTCTTCTCGGAAGACAAACGTGTCGGAATCGGTACGTTCAGCCCATCCGATCCGAAGTCCCAGGATATTGCCGATTTGACGGGAAGCATCGACTTCTCGACGATCGCTGAATACGGTTCCGAATCAGATCCGCGTGCCTACCGTTTTGATGGTGAGCTGAATAAAGCAAACCGGGGGCTGATGGAGTTCCAGGAAATGCTGAAGTGTGACGAGAAATTCTTATGGCACTTATTATCCCTCACTCAGGAAGGGAATTTTAAAGCGGGACGATTTGCACTGATTTCTGCGGATGAGCTGATCGTGGCGCATACCAATGAAACAGAGTACCGGTCATTCATTTCTAATAAGAAAAACGAGGCATTGCACTCGCGTATCATCGTAATGCCGGTTCCATATAATCTGAAAGTGACCCAGGAAGAGAAGATATATGAAAAAATGATCGGGGAAAGTGACGTCTCGAACGTCCACGTTGCACCGCATACGATGCGCGTCGCGGCGATGTTCACCATCTTGACCCGGTTAAAAGAACCGAAGCGCGGCGACATTGACCTGATCAAGAAAATGCGGCTGTACGACGGGGAAAGTGTGGAGGGCTTCAACTCCGCAGATGTCGATGAAATGAAGAAAGAATACCAGGATGAGGGAATGAGCGGAATCGATCCGCGTTATGTGATCAATCGGATTTCATCTACGATCATTCGTAAAGAGATACCGACCATTAACGCGCTTGATGTCCTGAGGGCCCTTAAGGAAGGTTTGGATCAGCATCCATCCATAACAAATGAGCTTAGGGAAAGATATCTGAATTTCATTTCGCTTGCCAGAAAAGAATACGATGACATTGCGAAGAAAGAAGTTCAGAAAGCATTTGTGTATTCATATGAAGAATCAGCTAAAACGCTTATGGACAATTACCTGGATAATGTCGAGGCTTACTGCAATAAAGCGAAGCTTCATGATCCACTGACCGGTGAAGAAATCAATCCGGATGAAAAGCTTATGAGGTCGATTGAGGAGCAGATCGGCATTTCTGAAAATGCGAAAAAAGCGTTCCGTGAAGAGATTCTCATCCGCATCTCGGCCTATGCGCGCAAAGGAAAGCGGTTCGACTATAATTCACACGACCGCCTCCGTGAAGCAATCCAGAAAAAGCTGTTTGCCGACCTGAAGGATGTCGTCAAGATCACCACATCCACCAAGACGCCGGATGAACAGCAGCTCAAAAAAGTCAACGAAGTCGTCGCCCGCCTCATCGACGAGCACGGCTACAACTCAACATCAGCCAACGAACTGCTCCGCTACGTCGGAAGCCTGCTGAACAGATAACAAAAGAATATCAAGAACGGGGTGTGAGTCCACATCCCGTTCTTTTTTCGTTTACTAAAGAACAGAACGGGGAAATGTAAAAGGTAAGAGGTGATACACAATGACCAAGAAACAAGAAGTGGACAAAAAACAGGAACTCGATAAAAACTATGAACCGGACAACGGATCCATGGCCCATGACATGGAAGAGATGGAGCAGCTCGGAAAGCAGATGGACAGGCTCCGTACGAACGAGGAATTGAAAGAAGACGACAAACAACCAGATCCTGTTCAATATAAAGAAAAAGATAAATAGCGGAAATATTGACAGAAAAATCAGAATAAAATACAATGTAGATAGATAGAGCCGGGACCATCTCTCATAGGAAAGCAGGTGAAGGGCATGCCTTCAAAACCTCAGCCTCATGAAGAACCGGTACCTTTTAACGGAACCATGGCCTCCAATATGGAGGAACTGATCAAGTTGGGAAAGCAAATGGAGAAATTGCGTTCCAGCGGAGAATTGAAGAACAATAACCGAATACAAGATCCGGCTCAATACGAAGAGGATTAAGATGAACTGACCAGGGGAAAACACCTGGTTATTTTTTATGTATCCGCATAGATTTGTCTTCATAAGAATATAAAGTAGGAGATTTACATATTGCCTTAATAAAGGGGCTTAATGAAAGTTCTATTTTGTTCTTTCAGCTGTTGATTGGAGTGCAAGGCGAAGACTCCTGCGGGAAAAGCGAGTTAGGTGAGACCCCGCAGGGAGGTACGACCGAGGAGGCTCACCAACCGCCCGCGGAAAGCGAAGCCTTGCACGGAAATCAACAGCGTTGTATAAACAGAAAAACAGGCTCGTCCAATTTCAAAAAGAACCTTCAATTGTCGAAATTATTTGTAAATTTATCGATACTTCTGCATAGGATAGAGTAATCCCCGATTCATCCTTTTTAAAGGGGAAATTGTCAGTAGATTAGGCAGTCAACATAGTGTATGCAGCGTAAAGAAAAAGTGTGAAAAAATTTTTTAAGGAGGGAAAAAGTTTGAGCCAAATGGATAATCATCAGTTTGTCATTTCCAAGGAAGATTGGGCCCTCCACCGCAAAGGTCACGATGATCAGCAAAGACATCAAGAGAAAGTACAGGATGCAATAAGAAATAATTTACCTGATCTGATCACTGAAGAAAACATCATTATGTCCAATGGCCGTGATGTCGTCAAAATTCCGATCCGTTCGTTAGATGAGTATAAAATACGTTACAACTACGATAAAAACAAACATGCAGGACAGGGAGACGGCGACAGTCAAGTTGGAGATGTAATTGCCAGAGATGGTTCCCAGCAGCAAAAAGGTCCCGGGAAAGGGCAGGGAGCAGGAGATAAAGCAGGAGAAGACTATTATGAAGCAGAAGTGTCCCTTATGGAAATTGAGGATGCGCTATTCAGTCAGTTGGAACTTCCGAACCTGAAAAGGAAAGAGCAGGATGTCCAGACCGTGGAACATATTGAATTTAATGATATTCGTAAAACGGGACTTATGGGGAATATTGATAAGAAGAAAACGATGATGTCTGCATTTAAGAGGAATGCCATGAAAGGTGCCCCGAGCTTTCAT
The DNA here is from genome assembly GCF_001456935.1 of [Bacillus] enclensis. Classification (GTDB taxonomy): domain Bacteria; phylum Bacillota; class Bacilli; order Bacillales; family Bacillaceae_B; genus Rossellomorea; species Rossellomorea enclensis. The sequence goes on from NZ_KQ758483.1 coordinate 8,829, forward strand.
CCGATTATAACCGAAGATCTGAAATTCAGAACGTGGAATGAAGTATTGAAGCCTGAATCCAAAGCAGTCGTTTTAGCGATGATGGATACAAGCGGAAGTATGGGCGTTTGGGAAAAGTATATGGCCAGAAGTTTCTTTTTCTGGATGACGCGGTTCTTAAGGACGAAATATGAGACCGTAGAAATTGAGTTCATTGCTCACCATACTGAAGCGAAGGTCGTCTCGGAAGAACATTTCTTCTCAAAAGGAGAAAGCGGCGGGACGATTTGTTCATCAGCCTACAGAAAAGCGCTGGAACTTGTTGATGAGAAATACAACCCATCACGTTACAACATTTATCCTTTCCATTTCTCGGATGGAGATAATTTAACTTCTGACAATGTACGCTGCGTCAAGCTTGTTGAAGAGTTAATGAAGGTATCCAGCATGTTTGGATATGGTGAAGTTAATCAGTATAACCGTCACTCAACCCTCATGTCCGCTTACAAAAACATCAAGAATGAAGACTTCCGTTATTATATCCTCAAGCAAAAAGCCGATGTATTCCATGCCATGAGAAGCTTCTTCAAGAAAGAAGAAGAAAAAGCATACGCGTGATAAAAACCAGCCGGAAAGGCTGGTTTTTAGCTTTTTGAGGGTGATGTTCCGTTACCTGTAAAAAACAGTACTCTTTTGCAAAGGTTTGATGCTAAAATGGGGATAGGAGTATTATTTCTAGTTTAATATGGCTCTTTTAAGGGTGATGTTTTTAAACGGGCCTAAAATATATAGATATGGTGAGGTTTAGAATGATAAACGAATCAACGCAAATCCATGAGCTAAAAGATGAAATCGCCAGACTGAAAAAACGACTGGAAGAATCTGAGGAATTAATCAAGGATATCTCAGCTCCCATCATACCATCCATCGTCCCTGAAACCATTCTTGTCCCGATTACCGGCCGCCTTTTACCAGAGCGTTTCGAGATGATCATCACAAGGATCCTGAACGTCTCTTACCAGGAGGAGATCAATACGATCATCATAGACTTCTCTGCCATTACAGAAAAAGAGATCTGTGAATTGGAAGTGTTCGGCACATATATCGAAAATATGGCAAGAGCCATTTCCCTGATGGGTATAGAAGTCATTTTTGTCGGGTTCAACCCGTCCCTTACGCAGATCATAGTGAATTCCGGTGTGCAGCAGATCCTGGAAGTGAAAAGCTTCCTTTCATTCAGGACGGCTCTTCAATATTTAATGAAACAAAAAGGAATTACATTTCAAAGTATCAATGATTAATCGGCCAGCCCAAGGGGTTGGTTTTTTTATTTGTACTCCACCAGCCGGGTTTTCCAAAAGTAAGAATAAAAGGAGATTGGAACATGGAAGTCGAATTATAGCAATGTAAAAAAAATAAAAAAAAGAGGGGTTTCATGGAATATATCTATGTATTAAAGCTGATTCCGCGCTTATTTAAACAAGAAAATTGGACTGCTGAAGATGAAAATTTCGTAACGGCACATTTCGAAAGACTAAAGAAGTTCAGAGACCAAGGTACAGTCATCTTAGCCGGCAGAACATTGAATGAGGAAGAACATGCCTTTGGTATTGTTGTGTTTGAAGCGGAAAATGAAGAAGAGGCCGAAGAATTTATGAAGGAAGATCCGGCTGTGAAAAATGGAATCATGACAGGCGAGTTATACCCGTACCGGGTTGCATTGCTGAAGGAATAATCACGTGTAAGGAGAATAAAGATGGAAAAATGGATAGAAGAATTATTCAGTGAGGAACTCCTGGAAAAAGCGGCCGGGAAATTCGGATGCGAAGCTTCCGGGGCAAAGAAGCTTGGAGACTTTGAAAACTATGTATATGAGGTGCATAAAGGAGATACGCCTTACATATTAAGATTGACTCACAGTTCACACCGGTCAGGCATCGATGTTGAAGCTGAACTGAGATGGGTGAATTATCTGCATGAAAACGGTGTGAATGTCTCACTTGCCAATCGTTCACGTGAAGGAAGATTAGTAGAAAAGCTGGAAGCAGGCGATACCTGCTTTTATGTATGTTTATTTGATAAAGCACCCGGAAAACCGGTGAGGGTCAATGATCCCCTGTTTGATGAAGCCCTGTTTAAAGAATGGGGTAGGGTAACCGGGAAAATGCACAGGCTCACGAAAGAATATAAAGCTGGGGAATACCAGAGGGAACGCTGGGACGAAGATGATATACTCAGCTATTCAAAGTACCTTACTCAAGAAGACGCTGTGATTATTGAGAAAGCAGAAAAGAACAAAAAGGAGCTGCAAAAGCTGGATGAGACCCCGGAAATCTTCGGTATCATCCATTCTGATATCCACGCAGGCAACTTTTTTTATCATGATGGAGAGATGCACGTGTTTGACTTTGATGACAGCATGCAGTTCTTCTTCATGAGTGATTTAGCAATACCCCTCTATTATTCTGTATGGTGGAAACATGGAAAAGGGAATCTTCGGGAGAGATCCGAATTTGGAGAGACGTTTTTAAAAGCTTTTCTAAATGGATACCTCGAAGAGAATTCAGTTGATGAAAAAATGATTGCCCGTCTTCCTTCATTTTTATCATTGAGGGATTTTACCCTTTACTCGGTTTTCCATAAAAAATGGGATCTGACCAATTTATCAGAAGCCGAGGAGTCATTGCTGTCAGGATTGAAAGAAAGGCTGTTGAACGATGAACCGATTGTGAGCCTTGATTACCAGGCAATTCTCACACAGGCGAAAGGATAAAGGGATGATTTGGGCACTGCTGGTGACGGGTGGCGTGATCGGTCTTCTCGTCCGGCTGACAAGGAAAACCTTTAAAAGCGGGTACGGCTTATCCCAGGATCTGTTTGATCAGCCGCAATACATCAAGACCTGTGCACACTGTCATAAAAAACTGCGGAAAGAGTATAAGAAAACGCTGTGTCCCCATTGTGGAAAGCTGACAGAATAGGAAAATCGCTTAGACCCTGCGGCAATGAGCGCTTCAGGGTCTTTTTTTACGGAGAGAAGAAAGTCTGGTATGATTCTAAAAGACAAAAGTGAAAGACAGAGGTGAAGCTCATTGGAGAAAACGATTGGATTCATCGGCTGCGGCAATATGGCCCAGGCCATATTAGGCGGAATCCTGAAGGCTGACATAGTTGATAGAAGTGCCGTCATGACAAGTGCGAGGACGGCTGCAACACGTAAGGAAGTCGAGAAAAAATTTCAGGTTGAATGTACAGAGGATAACCTGGCTGTAGCAGGTTTCTCGGATGTTTTATTCCTTTCCATCAAACCGGACCAGTATGAGAAGGTTATTGCAGAAATAAAAGATGATATAAAAGAAGATGTCATCATCGTGACGATTGCTGCCGGGATCACCCTGGACTGGATGGAAGCCCGGTTTGGCAAAGCGGTCAAGGTTGTGCGTACGATGCCAAATACCCCTTCTTTGGTAGGGGAAGGAATGACGGCTTATTGTGTGAATGACCGGCTGACCCACAAGGAATTGAATGAGGTTTACACCATATTAGGAAGCTTCGGGAAAGCTGAGTCGGTTGAAGAGAGTTTGATGGATGCGATCCCTGCGGTCAGCGGATCTTCCCCTGCCTATGTATTCATGTTCATTGAAGCACTCGCAGATGGCGCGGTCCTTCAAGGGATTCCAAGAAAACAAGCGTACAAAATGGCAGCGCAGGCTGTTCTCGGTGCTGCCAAAATGGTGCTGGAGACAGGCACACATCCAGGTGAATTGAAAGATGCTGTCTGCTCTCCCGGCGGCGCTACGATTGAAGCAGTTGCTGCCCTTGAGAAAAATGGATTCAAAGGCTCCATTTTGGCCGCCATGGAAGCATGCGGAAGAAAATCGACATCGTTAGGCGGATAAAAAAACAAAGCCCGTTTCTCCATTGCTTAAGCAGGGATGGACGGGCTTTGTTTAATTCGTACGGAATTCTGCTGTAAGGGAAGCGGTCACCCCGATCTGGCCGGGCTGCAGGCTGGTGCTTTCTTCAGCAGCTTTAACGAAGGCAGCGGGGGCAAATACCGTTTCGGCAGAAACCCCATGCTCCGTAATGGATTTAGGATAAGGGTTCAATTGCTGATGAGATTGACCCGCCAGTGTGCGCGCTTTCTCATATGCTTTTTGATAAGCAGAAGAGAGCGCCTGCCTGTAGGCAGCGGAAGGGGCAGAATTTACAAACTGAATATTTTCAACACGATTCGCGCCGCTCTTTATGGCATCATCGATGATTTTCCCGAGAGTGTCTACATTGTTCACGGTGATCCTGAAAACATGCCGTACCTCATAACCTGTAAAGACCTGCTTTCCGTCTTCGTAATTATATTGTGGGAAAATCTGATAGCCCGACGTCTGGATGTCCTTTTCAGGAATCCCATTCCCTCTCAGTGATTGCACAACCCGGCTGGAAATTTGCCGGTTTTGGTCCTGTGCCTCTTCAAGGTCCTCGCTCTTTGTAACGATACCGATCGAAATAATTGCCTGATCAGGGTCTACATAGATTGTATGCTCCCCGGTGACCCTGATTGTTCCTGATCTGTTTTCTGCACCTGTTCGAAAATAAGAAGGGTACGAGTACATCGTCATCGCCTACACACATGTGAAGGACTGGATGTTATCCAAGTCAATTCCGAAGTACACCCATCTCCATCCGATCCATCTCCATCCTGCAATGGATCGCCGGCCGATAAATACAGGATAAAACCAGAATTGATCTCTTCGCAGCCAAATATACGTGTAGCGGAACAGGCAGCGCCGGATTGCACCGGGATCTACAGCCAACACGCTCGGCCCGCCCTGCGCTGCAGTCATCTGCGGTGTGAAGTTCGGCGGAGGTCCCGGCGGAGGCTGCTGACTCCCCTGATTCCCCCCGCCCGGCGCTCCTCCTGGCGGCGGTGCGCTTGGCGGACCGCCAGGGAAACCGCTGCCGGGGCTTCCTCCTGGAAAACCGGGGAATCCAGGGAATAGTTGTCTATCGTCGTACATGGAAAAACCTCCTCATAAACGGATTCACCATAGTCTATGAGGAGGATATCTGGGCGTGCGTGTCTATCAGTTACCGGGAAGCGATCTCTTTTCAGCTAAAAGCATTCTCCATAACCTTTTTTAATGTCCCTGATGAGTGTTCGAATTGCTGCCGTTCTTTTTCATTCAGCGGAAGCTCTACCACTTTACGGACCCCTTCACGGTTGATGATCGCCGGGACACCGATATACACGTCATCCTGGCCGTATTCTCCCTGGAGAAGGGAAGAAACGGTGAGGATGCTGTTCTCATTATTGAAAATTGCCCGGGTGATGCGGGCAAGTCCCATCGCGATTCCGTAATAAGTTGCACCTTTCCGTTCAATGATGTGATAAGCTGCATCCCTTACATTGAGGAAAATTTCATCCAACTTATTTTGGATATCCTCATTCTCCATATCAATCAATTCGCTTAAATGGCTTGCACCGATTGTAGTATGGCTCCATACCGGAAATTCTGTATCGCCGTGTTCACCCATAATATATGCATGAATATTCCGGGTGTCGATGTCAAAGTGTTCCCCGACCAGGTAGCGGAGCCTGGCCGTATCCAGAATTGTCCCGGAACCGATGACCCTTTCTTTCGGAAGTCCGGAGAATTTCCAGGTTGCATAAGTAAGGATATCGACAGGGTTTGTGGCAACAAGGAAAATCCCGTTAAATCCGCTCGCCATTACCTGATCCACGATCCCTTTAAAAATCTTTATGTTTTTCTCCACTAAATCAAGGCGGGTTTCACCAGGCTTTTGATTCGCTCCCGCCGTGATCACCACAAGGTCCGCGTCCTGACAATCACTGTAATCACCGGCGTGGATCTTCATAGGGGACGCGAATGCAAGACCGTGATTAAGATCGCGGGCGTCCCCGTCCGCTTTATCCTTATTCATATCGATTAACACGAGTTCATGGGCAATCCCCTGATTCAATAGGGCAAACGCATAGCTTGAGCCGACAAATCCAGTGCCGATAAGGGCCACCTTGTTTGTACATTTGATTGTCATTCTTCATCACACACCTAACGTTTAGGAAGTTTTAAATAGGTTGATTCGAATTTAAATATTTGTGAATCATTTCACAAACTAATGATAACATGAAAGTCTACCATATTCTACTTCTAACCATTAAAGAAAATACTTAAACAGAAGAAAACAATGAACCTTTCACACGATTGTCAAAAAATGCAGGCTGAAGGATTTCTGCCTCTGTTCAGTGAATATATACTAGTGGAAAGAGGTGTCAGTAATGGAACGAACCAATGGCCGCATTAAAATCCGCCCCATTAAAGAAGAAGATAAATATATCATAAAGAAATGGCTGTCCGATCCTGAGGTGCTTCAATTTTATGAGGGAAGGGACCGTCCTTTTACCCTGGAAATGGTTGAAGAGAAATTTATGAAAGGGAGCCCACCCGTATCCAGATGCATCGTGACTTTTGAAGACCGGGAGATAGGATATCTTCAATATTATCCCATAGATGAGGAAGAGCGAGATAAATATGGATACAGCCAATCACAGGAGGTCATTTACGGGACCGATCAGTTCATCGGTGAATCCGCCCTATGGAATCAGGGTATTGGGACACTGATGATCAATGAGGTGAAAAAATACCTGACAGAAATAAAACGTGCCGACCGCCTCGTCATGGACCCAATGGTTTGGAATGAACGTGCCATAAAATGCTACGAAAAATGCGGCTACAGAAAAGTTAAGATCCTGCCGCAAAATGAACTTCATGAAGGAGACTGGCATGATGCCTGGCTCGTCGAGTATAGGCCGGAGAAGAAAAAGATATGGGCTGAATCGGTTGAAGAGAGGATAAAACAAGGTATCAAACTTAGGGATGGGGGGAATATCCAGGCTTCGATAGAGCTTTTTAAAATGTTGATAGAGAAAGAACCTCGTAATGCCGGCATTCATTATCAATGTGCCTGGAGCCATGATGCCCTCGGAAAGGAAAGAGAGGCAATCCCATATTATGAAAAAGCTATAACGCTCGGTTTAAATGAAAGCGAACTCCAGGGGGCATACCTGGGGCTCGGCAGCACCTACCGTACATTGGGCGAATATGAACATGCAAAACAGGTTCTATTGAATGGGATGGAAAGGTTCCCGGATCACAATGCCCTCAAACTCTTTTACAGTATGACATTACACAATACTAACGAGCATAGTGAGGCTATGGGAATTCTACTGAACTTATTGGCAGAAACCTCTGCAGACAAAACCATTCAGTCTTACCGGAAAGCGATTGAATTTTATGCCGGGCAGCTCGATAGGGTATGGGAACAGTAAAAAGATGAAACCTTTCTTCTTTGATTTCGTATTATTTACTAACAATGATAGGAGGGGTCTTCTTGGGGCTGACTTTAATACTAGTTATCACCGGTACCATGCTCGGCTTTACGGTTTACCTGATTAATAAATCTTATCTAAGATGGCTTCACGGCAATAAGGGGCTGGATCTTCATAGTAAAGAAGTAGAATGCCCCAATTGCCGAAGACTGACGAAACGGCAGAAGACAGCTCAGGAGTGCTCACATTGTTATACAAGTTTCTAAGAAAAGAAGTGAAAACATGCCAACCACCATCTATTTTGTCCGACACTCCCATTCTGTCTATACCCCGGAGGAGCTGGAGAGGCCGCTCTCCGAAAGAGGAAAACGCGATGCAGCCCGGGTGAGGGGCATCCTGAAAGACAAGAATCTCCATGCGGTCTGTTCAAGCCCATATAAAAGGGCCATTGAAACAGTAGAGGGAACAGCCTCCTTTTTCAATAAAAAAATCGATATCTATGAAGATTTGAAAGAAAGACAGCTTTCCGGTGAACCAGTGGAAGACTTTTCGCAGGCCATCCTGAAAGTGTGGAAGGAACCTGAATTTTCTTTCCCCGGGGGTGAATCCAACAGAGAAGCCCAGAAAAGGGGTATACAAGATTTCCTTGAAATCTTGGAAAGATATGAAGGCAAAAACGTAGCAATCGGCACACACGGCAACATCATGGTCCTCATCATGAACCACTTCGATCCTCAATATGACATTGAATTCTGGCAGAAGCTTGAAATGCCTGATATCTATAAACTTACCTTTGAAGGAAAATCTCTGCTCGGAGTGGAAAGAGTGCTGGATTAAAAGGCAAGCTGAAGAGACAAATAAACAAGCCGATACAAAAGTGTTTCTTATCAAAGTAAAACCCGAACTAATATACCTATTAGCAGGTATATTAGTTCGGGTTTTTTAGATTTTTACAGCGTTTGATTGGAGTGCAAGACATAGACTCATTGCAGAGCTTTAAAAAGTATTAATCGCGATTCTATTTAATGCGGCAGGAACGCCAATTGATAGAAAAATAATACCGCAAAGATATACACAAGCGGATGTACCTGCCTCCATTGTCCTTTAACCACTTTCAACAGTGGATAGGAGATGAATCCAAGCGCAATCCCAGTTGCGATGCTTGATGTCAGAGGCATGCTCAGGATGATCAGGAAAGCAGGGAACGCTTCGTCCAGCTCATCCCATTTAATATGGGAGATGCTTCCCATCATCAAACTTCCGACAATGATGAGAGCAGGGGCCGTAATGGCCGATATCCCGGAAACCGCGCTTACAAGCGGGCCGAAGAAGGCGGAAACAATGAATAGAATCGATACCGTCAGCGTCGTCAACCCTGTCCGTCCTCCTGCGGAAACACCGGCGGAAGACTCGATATAAGCTGAAGTCGGACTTGTACCGAACATGGCCCCGATCGTCGTTGCCACAGAGTCTGCAAGCAGTGCTTCACGGGCCCTTGGCAATTGATTGCCCTTCATCAGACCAGCCTGCTGGGCAACCCCGATCATCGTGCCGGTCGTATCAAATATGGTCACAAGCAGGAAGGAGAATACGACTGCATACAAACCGTATTGAACCACATCTGCAAAAGCGGTGACCGGATTGCTGATGATCAGTCCTTCCGGAAGATGAGGGATGGCGAAGATCCCTTTGTCAAAAGAAAGGTCACCTGTGAAATAGGCAATGAAAGCTGTCACAATCATTCCGATGAATAGTGCTCCATGTACGTTCAGCACCATAAGCACAAGCGTCACAGCCAATCCTGCAAGGGCAAGGAGCGCAGAATGTGAATGCAAATCCCCGAGCTTTACTAAATTGGTAGGATGAGCTTCGATCAGTCCAGTCAGTCTTAAGCCGATGAAGGCGATGAACAGGCCGATACCAGCGGTGATCCCGTGTTTCAGATTCTGGGGGATCGCCTCGATTAATTTAGCACGGAATGGCGTCAATGAAAGAATGACAAATACGATACCTGCTACAAATACGGCAGAAAATGCTACCACATAAGAAATATCGGCATTGGCTCCGACAACCGAATAAGTGAAGTAAGCATTCAATCCCATACCCGGAGCAATCGCAATCGGATAGTTTGCAAATAACGCCATCCACAGCGTACCTGCGACAGCTGAAATGATTGTAGCCAGGAATACCTGATCAAACGGTACACCGGCATCTGCCAGGATGATCGGATTGACGACCACGATATATACCATTGTCAAGAACGTCGTCAAACCCGCCAATATTTCTGTTTTAGGGGTAGTGCCGTTCTCTTGTAATTTAAACATGTAAAAACCTCCATAAAAACGAACATTAAAAACACACAAATAATATAATATTCGGTATTAGGGTGAAATTCAATAGTTTAACTAAAAAAGAATAAAAAAATTATTTTGAAACCCCTTCCAAATAGATGGCTTTTTCGATAAGATGGTCTCAATTACAGAGATTAATTTGAAGGGAAAGGAGCGGTGTTAACGTGTATATGAAACTGCAAAACAAACCGATCTCCGAACAGATCGACCACATCACACGATCACTAGTCGCTCTTGAAAGTTATAATGGTACAGCCGGCGAAAGCAGGAAAGCTCATTATATATATGAAATTATCCGGTCATTTCCTTATTTCCAGAAGCATCCTGATAAAGTCTGGATGCAAAAGGTCCCCAATGACGGAATCGGCAGGCAGAATGTCTTTGCGCTCCTAGAAGGGGAATCGGCAAAAACTTTATTATTCCATGCACATTATGACACAGTCGGCACGGATGATTACGGTGCCCTGCAGGACATGGCCCATGATCCCGATTTCCTCCAGAAATTCTTTATGGACTATGAAGGGGAAGACAAAGTGAGGGAAGATGCCCGTTCAGGCAATTGGCTGTTCGGAAGGGGGGCGCTTGATATGCAAAGCGGGATTGCCGTCCACCTGGCCAATCTGCTTTATTTTTCCGAACAAAAGGAGCTCCCTAAGGGAAATTTACTGTTCCTGTTCAATGGGGATGAGGAAAGTGAGCATGCAGGACTGATTGCAGCCTTGTCCGAACTCGACAGGCTGAAAGGAGAAGGCTTCGACTATCTTGCGGCCGTCAATACCGATTTCATTTCACCTATTTATGATGGGGATTGCAAGAGATATATATACACCGGGGCGGCGGGTAAATTTCTGCCGGGCTTCTACATCTATGGAAGGGAAGCGCATGTCGGTGACGTATTGACGTCGATCGACCCGACGGCAATCGCTTCTAAAATCAATTTGGAAATTAATCAGAATCTTGATTTCGTAGAGAAAATTCCGGGTGAATTCACCCTCCCGCCGTCCTGTCTGTATTTTAAAGACGATAAGACGGCATATAATGTGCAGACACCACTAAGTACATCGATTTATTTCAATTACTTTGTTTATGAAAAAACGGCCAGGGACGTTTTATACGTTATGAAAAAAGCAGCCATAAAAGCGGTGGAACAGCTTGAAATGAAGAGCAGGGAACAGTACGAGAACTACCGTACCTATCACGGTTTTCCTGAAAGGGAGCTGTCCTGGCATGTGGATGTTCTGACGCTGAGGGAATATATTTTCTGGCTGAAGGAGCGGGGGCTTGATCCGGATCCCGTCATGGAGGAAGTTTTTCGCAGGCATGAAGGGGAGGATCGACGGACGATTGCTTACAAAATGGTTGAAGCGCTTCAGCTTCTCGACCCGGACCGGACACCGAGAGTCATCATTTTCTTCGCTCCGCCATTTCTGCCGCATAACTATTTAAATGAAGAAAATGAGTACGGTAAGAAAGTGAAGGATATCCTGGAGGGCTGTCTGAATCAAATTTCACATGAGACAGGGGAAGAATTCGTAGTAAAACGCTTTTTCCCTTATCTTGCAGACGGCAGTTTTCTATCCCTGCACGAGGAGGATGAAGATATAGAGGTCATCACGAAGAATCTGCCGATGATTGACGATCTCTATCCTGTCCCGATCGAAACAATCAGGAAGCTGAACATTCCTTCCATCAATATCGGCGTCTATGGTAAAGACGGTCATCAGTGGACGGAACGTGTCTATAAACCATACACTTTCTCCGTGCTGCCGGAGATCATCCAGAGAGTAACAAAGGATTTATTGAATATTTAAAAAAGAGCCGCATCGCTGCCATAGCAATGCGGCTTTGTCTTTTATTCCGCCCAATCGATCAGGTTGCGGATATCCAGCCGGTCTGTTTTTCTTGCTTCCTTCAGAGGTTTGCCTATCGTGATCAGCATGATGGGCAAGTAACGATCGGAAACGTTGAATTCAGATACGAGAGCAGATGGGTTGAAGCCCCCGATCGGGCAAGTGTCCCAGCCTTTTGCCTTTGCTGCAAGCATCAACTGCATGGCTGCAAGTGAAGCATTGCTGAAAGCAGCGTCCCTTGGATAAAGGTCACGGCTGTATGCTCCTTTGATCTGCTTGGAGAGGATCTCCTTCAATTCTGGTTTCATTTCTCCTTTTTCAACCGAAGGATCAAGGACCGGATCAATCTTTTTATCTGCCTCAAGATCGCCTAGTACTGCGACAACTGCCGAAGCATCAACGACCTGCTGCTGATTGTACGCAATCGGAAGCAGGCGCTCCTGAACCTCTTTGCGATCGAACACAAGAAACTGCCAATGTTGAAGATTCCAGGCTGACGGTGCTTTTCCCGCAACCTGAAGAATCTCTACCAATTCTTCACGGGGAATCTCAACTTCAGGGTTATACACTTTCGTAGAGCGGCGTTCTTCTGCCACCTGAAAGAAATCTGTCATGATCATGCCTCCTTGATGTGAAAAAAGTGCTATAATTCAGGATGAATCTGGATGCTGCTTACTTTTTGTAAGTGTCTGATAACATGACCACTATAACGGACGCACTTTTTTGCGTCAAGTGATGAGAATTTCCTTACACATTGCACGTTGCTAAAATAAGTTGCTTCATAAGAGTAATATTAGATAGAAGCAGCAATTTTAATGAAATAATGAATCAAAAGGATCATCTGCCTCTATGGGTGTGAAGAAATCAATGGGTTTAAGAGCCATCCAGCTCCCTCCGATAATGATGAGACAAAGAATGGGAAGATAAAAAATACCCAGCATAGCGCATCCTCCTTGCAGTTCATTTTGTGAATGGGTTAACCTTATCTTGACTATAATCTGTGAAACGCGTTTCAGAGCAAGCGCTTATATAAGAAATATTTTATCCTTACTAAAGGAGAATGGGTCATGACTAATATCCGTGAAATTGCCCGTCTCGCCGGTGTCTCAGTTTCAACCGTCTCGAGGGTCTTGAATGAACATCCTTACGTCCGCGAAGAAAAAAGACGCAGGGTCCTGGGCGCTGTAGAAGAATTGAATTACATAAAGAACGCGAATGCCGTCCACTTATCAAAAGGGAAAACATATTGCATAGGGGTGGTGATTCCCTTCTTGAACCTGCCGTACTTTGGTGAAGTACTGCAGGGAATCGCGGGGGAAGCATTGAAACACGGGTATCACCTCAAGATTTTTCAGACCAATTATGAAAAAGTGGCCGAACTAGATGCATTTCACCGCCTGCGGATGAAGGAGGTGGATGGCCTTATTCTTGCATCAAGGGCGAACTCCCTTGAAGCACTGCAGCCATTCATGGAGGGGACCAATGTCGTCTTCTGTGAGAATCTTTCCGGTGTGGAGAAAAAAGTCTTCATCAACCATTATGAAGCGGTCCGAACCGCAATGGATCACCTCCATTCAAAAGGCCATAAAGATATCGGACTGTGTATTCACCGTACGTTCGGGACAAATAGCGAAGAAAGGGTACGGGGATTTTTCGATGGAGCCGAAGCTGCAGGGCACAAGATACAAGACGGATGGATTTTCAACGACTGCATCAGCCTCCAGGACGGAAGGGAAGTCGTAGGACAGTGGGAGTCCCTTGGTGAGAGGCCGTCTGCCCTTATCGTCACGAGTGATCAAGTATCGGCAGGGATTGTATCTCAGGCAGGCAGGAAAGGGATCTCCATACCCGATGAACTGGCAATCTTAAGTTTTGATAATCATCCTATATCAGAAGTATTTGACATCACGTCTTTTGACGTACCGATCAGACAGCTGGGGGAGGAAGCATTCAAACTATTTTTAAAAGAAGAACCATCTTCCCCTGTCATCCTTGAAACCACCTTGTTTGAACGAAAAACAATGTAAGAAGTGTTGTTGGCTGAATAAGAGGGAAAACTATATTAAACTGGGTCAAAGGTATACTGCTGGGAGGCGATTCGCAATGCTTGGTAATAAAGAAGAAAAAATCCTGGTCATCGTCATGTTCGTCGTTGCCTTGTTCCTTCTTTTTGCGATTGTAAGAAAATATATCATGTAACTTATTGTTGAACCGGGCCGGTCCTTTTGGGATCGGCTTTTTATATGGGGCAATGATGAAAAATTGGAATGTCCTCATACCTTCCTGATTTCTGCCATATGATTTAGTAATGAAACGGCAGGTGAAGGGATGATGTGGAGAGAATTCAAGCAGTTCATTTCCAGGGGGAATGTGTTCGACCTTGCGATAGCGGTTATTATCGGTGCGGCATTTGGTAAGATTGTGGAATCTTTGGTGGAAGATATCATGATGCCGATTGTCGGTATCTTATTTGGCGGCGTGAATTTTGAAGGACTAAACTTGAGAGTTAGAGCCGAGGTGATTGAAATAGGAAAGTTCATTCAAACCACAGTCGATTTTCTCCTCGTTGCTGCCAGTATTTTCTTCATGATCAAAGTCTTTAACCGCCTAAAGGGAGGCGAGGAGCAATACAAAGTGAAGCAGACAACCAATCTGGAAGTGCTTCAGGAAATAAGGGACCTGCTAAAAATTGAACGGACGCATGACCCCCTGCATCTGAAGGACCCCCTGCAGCCTCCCGTCACGAAAAGCGGGATGAAAATCCATTTCAAAAATAAGAGAAATGAAAAATGAACAAAGATTTTGACTTTAATCCTACTTTTATAGTAGGATTACTTTGTATTTAAGTCGGAATCAAAAAGAGAGGGAATCATCTTGAGAAAAATTCATGTCATCCATGAAAATAGTGAGTGGACCAGGCATCTGACCGATCGTTTAGATGAATTGAATCTACCATATGAAGAGTGGTTCCTTGACCAGGGCACCGTCGACTTAACGGAAGCTCCACCGGAGGGAATCTTCTACAACAGGATCAGTGCTTCATCCCATACCCGTAATCACCGCTATGCACCGGAGCTGACGGAAAGTGTCCTGTCCTGGCTTGAGTTTCATGACCGCAAAGTTCTGAATGGTACGCGGGCACTCCGTCTCGAAGTCAGTAAAGTGAATCAATATATGGCTTTGAATGCGTCAGGAATCAGGACGCCTAAAACGATTGCGGCAGTAGGGAAGGACCAGATCATCCAGGCAGCAAAAAAATTGGACAAACCATCTTTCATCACAAAACATAACCGGGCAGGAAAAGGTTTGGGAGTACAGTTGTTTCATTCCATTGATGCGTTGAAGGAATACGTCTACAGTGACTCATTTGAAGAACCATTGGACGGAACAACCTTGATTCAGGAATATATCCAATCACCCGATCACTCCATCACACGTTGCGAATTCATTGGAGGGGAGTATCTATACGCTGTCCGGGTGGACACCTCCGAAGGCTTCGAACTGTGCCCGGCGGATACCTGCCAGATCGACGACCTTTTCTGCCCTGTTGGAGAGCAAGAGGAGAGTCCGAAGTTTCAGGTGATCGACGGGTTCGATGATGGAATTATTGCAGAGTATCAAGCATTCCTCCGTGATAACAAGATTGACGTTGCCGGAATTGAATTCATAAAGGATTCTGAAGGTGTGATTTACACATATGATGTCAACACCAACACGAATTATAACAAAGATGCAGAAGCGGCGGCTGGTCAGTACGGGATGCTGGAGCTAGCGAAGTACCTTGGCCGCGAATTGGATAGGATTTGATTTGATGTGATGTGGCCCCTCTTGGTGGAGGGGTTTTTTTATGTGGTGATGAGGGGGCATGCTGGAGGTGTTGATTTCCTTTTAAGGGGAGTGCGGATGCGGGAGAGGTGGTGTGCGTATTTGGCCTTATTTTCCAAGTGACGGAATTATCTTGAAAATTAAAAGATTATAGGATGGAATTCGAAGATTAAGCGTCGGAATTAAAAGATTCCTTGGCAAAATTAAAAGATTTTAGATCAAAATTCGAAGATTCGGGTTTTATGTCATGCCGAAATCTAGTTTTAGCAGCGTCTAGGGATACCCTTCTCGCTGAATTCTAGTATAATACCACCTTTTATCCTGTTTTTTTCTGCAAAAACTGGCGTTGCACTTCATTTTATCCAGTTTCGTCGGCTTGGTAGCCGCTACCGATTCGGCAGCAGTTGAATACATAGGTTTACTTTCCAAGTGGAGGAACAAATTTGAATATTAAAAGAATATTGGGTGGAATTCGAAGATTAATATGGTTGATATTAAAAGATTACTTTTCAAACTTAAAAGATTTCAGCCCTATAATTCGAAGATTCCGGTTTTCCAGCCCACTAAACCGGTCAGGAAGGCAAAGAACGCCTTCATGCCCGGTTCGTCTTATGCCACACGCCTCTGACCAAAGCCCTTCCGCATTTCGTATTGTCCAGCTCCGGTGGCTAGAGGCTCGAGGTCATAAGTCAAACAAGCCAAAAAGGCAAAGAGCGCCTTTCCGGCTTGTCTGCCTTATGCTTGTCGCCTCTGAACGAGCCGCCTCCGCATTTCGTATTGTCCAGCTGCAGGGCTTAGAGGCACATGTCATAAGCCAAACCGGTCAGGAAGGCAAAGAACGCCTTCATGCCCGGTTCGTCTTATGCCACCCGCCTCTGACCAAAGCCCTTCCGCATTTCGTATTGAAACTTTACCAATTATCTGATAATATATATTTCTGCTCCCAAACGCCTACATAATTTTTACAGATTTCGATGTGTCTCATTGAACGTGTTAGACCGCACGCACGGGAGTCGTTACCCCGGCGGTTTGATTAAGACGTTTTTTTCTCCATTGCGCAAAACCACTTTTGAAAGGAGAAAGTTATGACGAAGGAATCAGCACTGCACCCCGATTTTTCCAATGAATCAGAACGACTTGAATTTACAAAAAGGTATATTGACGTGGTGATTGAAACATCCCAGTCAAGCAAAGAGAAGTACAAAGAGAATATGGAGAAAGCCTTCGGGGATGTCGACTGGGGGGAATCCAGTGCGGCCTATATCGACATTCTCACCAACTCGAGCTTTTTTGAAATGTCCAAAGAAGAATTGGAATCCCTCCTTAAGGCGAAGAACAAGCCGTACTTTGCCCGGATCGATTTTAAAACCCAGGGATCGGACAGGACGGAAAAGCATTATATCGGAAAGACTTCCTTGTATCAGCGTGAAAACCAGGAACAAATCATTGTTGACTGGCGTTCCCCGATTGCGAATCTCTACTACGAGGGAAGAATCGGCGATGTCTCATATGAGGCCGAGGGTGAAACGTACGAGGGTGACCTCTCCTTAAAACGCCAATATATGATTGAAGAAGGCCGGCTTGAAGAAATCAGGGACATCGACCTGACTACAACCGACGAACTTCTGCAAGATTCATTGGCTAAGAGCTCAAGCAACCGTCTGACCGAAATCATTTCCACCATCCAGGAAGAACAGAACCGGATCATCCGGGCCGATCTGAACAGGCCGATCATTGTTCAGGGCGCGGCAGGCAGCGGGAAAACGACGATTGCCCTTCACCGAATCTCATACTTTATCTATAACTACAAGCAGCATTTCGATCCGAGGCAGCTGATGATCCTTGCACCGAGTAATTTGTTCATCGATTACATATCGGAAGCCCTGCCGGAGCTAGGGGTGGAAAAAGTGAGGCAGACGACCTTTTCCGATTATGTGATGACCTGCCTTGAAAAGAAGTTGAAGCTCGTCGAAGATGACAAGTTGATCAGGCTGATTGAGAGGAATCATGAAATTGAGGTCAAAAAGGCTTCGTGGATCTCAGGATTCAAGGGATCAAAGACGTTCAGGAGGATCCTGGATCACTATATTGAAGAAATCGAGAAAAGATTTTATCCGTCCCAGGATTTCTATGTAGATAAATATAAACTATACTCCGCAAAGAAGTTCACCCATCTTTTTAAAGAAGAGTACACCTATATGCCGGTTTACCGGCGGATTGAAAAGCTCAAATTCCTGCTGCAGGGGTATGTGCGATCAAATAAAAAACAAATGATCGAGAAGGTCGAGACTTTTTTCGACGAGAAAATCGAGAAAGCACTTTATCAGCGGGCCGGTGCCGGAAACCGCAAGGAATATATATCAAAGGCACTGGATAAAAAGGCTGAGCGGCTTGAAGAAGTGAAGAAGGCTGTAAGAACAAGTGTTACACAATACATGAAACAATTTGAAAAAAAGAATCTGGAGCAGTACTATTCCGAGCTGTTTTCAGACCCTGAACGGCTGGTTGAATACTCCCGGGGAGAGCTGGACCTGCACCAGGCGGAGGATTTGTGCTTCTATACGATGAGTCTTTTAATGAAGAAAAAATACGAAGTGGAAGATCTGGCACCCCTTCTATACTTGCAGACCCACTTGTTCGGGATCGATAAGTTCTATAAGGCCAAGAACATTGTGATCGACGAAGCACAGGATTACAGTTATATGCAGCTGTACACGCTTAAAAGGGCGCTTGAGACCGATATGTTCACCCTTGTGGGGGATCTTGCACAGGGAATCCATTCCTACAGGGGACTTCAGGCATGGGAGCCGGTCTACAAGGAAGTGTTTCCAAGAGCCACTTATACGGAACTTCAAAAAAGCTACCGGACCACAATCGAAATAATGGAAGAAGCGAATAAGCTGTTGAGCCTGCTTCCGAATGAGTTTCCAAAGGTGAATCCGGTTGTCAGGCACGGGGATGCCCCCTGTTCAATCATGTATGAAGAAGCAGGTGAGCTGGCTGAAATCATTGGCGGCATTGTTTCAAAGGGGAAGGAAGAAGGATTCCAAACGTTTGCAGTCATCGGGAAGAGCATGAAGGACTGCAGGCAGATCTACAAAACCCTCAATGAGAAAATGCCGGGGAAAATAAAGCTGTTGGAAGAGCAGGAGTCGATTCCAAAAGACAGGATCGTCGTAGTTCCTTCTTATTTATCAAAGGGTCTGGAATTCGATGTCGTGATGATCACGGTCATCGATGAAGTATTCAGCAGCGGGAATGAACTGGATATCAAGCTTCAATACGTCGCTATGACGCGTCCGCTGCACAGACTTTCTTTCATAGGAAAATCCATGGGTCAATTTATCAATCGATAAGGGTTGTCAGGCTTTTCTCCGGGGTATTCTGCACTGGGGAAAGGCTTTTTTATATAGGAGGATTAACCGAAAACGAAAACGACAATCATAATATTCGCGTTCTCCCCGGCGGATTTTGTAAAATATAGAAAGGAGGGATGCACTATGTTGAAAAATCTGCAAAGTAAAAAAACGTTACATAATGGAATCGGAATTCCATACGTTGGACTTGGCGTTTATCAAATGAAAGATCCCAGTGAAACTGTCCAGGCAGTCAAGTCCGCCATTGAAACAGGGTATCTTTCTGTCGATACGGCGGCTGTTTACGGGAATGAAGAGAGTGTCGGTCAAGGTGTAAAAGAAAGCGGCGCCGACCGTAAAGATCTATTCATTACTTCAAAGGTTTGGAACAGTGATCAAGGGTACGATACAACATTGAAAGCATTCGAAACGAGCCTGAAGAAACTTGAGATGGACTATATGGATCTGTATTTGATTCACTGGCCTGTTGAAGGGAAGTACAAGGATACGTGGAAAGCACTTGAAAGGTTATACAGCGAAGGACTTGTAAAATCAATCGGAGTGAGTAACTTCCATCAGCATCATCTTGAAGATCTGATGAGCAGCAGCAATGAGAAACCTGTGATCAATCAGATTGAATGCCATCCTCGTTTGAGTCAGGAAAAACTCAAAGCCTTCTGTCAGGAAGAGAATATCGCGGTGGAAGCATGGTCACCGATTGCTCAAGGCAGAGTACTTGATGAACCGGCCTTGAAACAAATCGCTGAAAAGCATGGAAAGTCTTCCGCGCAGGTCATCCTGCGCTGGCATCTGCAAAACGATGTTGTGATCATCCCTAAATCGGTACATGCAAACCGCATTAAGGAAAACGCTGATTTATTCAATTTTGAACTTTCATCAGATGAAATGAACAAAATCAATGACTTGAATCAAAATGAACGATTCGGTCCGGACCCGGACAATTTCGATTTCTAATAAGTTGGCCCGTCTCCCATTATGAGGGGACGGGCCGTTTTTTCTGACTATTTCCTTTTTTATGTTGACAGGTGAGATCAAAGTGATATACAATTATCTCGAAATCAAAATAAATACCACTGAGATATTTCGCCATATATTTTTTGTATGATATCTCAAATTAAAGATTTATTATTTTGAAGTAATTTAAAACGTTTTATTTATGATTTCATTGGGAAGACAGTAAATAGGAAATTTTTAGTATGAACTGAACAAATATTTTTTTAAAAAGGAGAGATTTCGAGTATGTCAAATGTAAAATTAGCAGTCATGTACTACAGTTCCACAGGGACGAACTATCAAATGGCCAAATGGGCTGAAGAAGCTGCAAAGGAAGCGGGAGCAGAAGTAAAATTGCTTCGCTTTGAAGAGACAGCACCTGAGGCGGCGATCGCTTCGAATCCAGCATGGGAAAAGCACTACAATGAAACGAAAGACAGCGTACCGACAGTAACCCTTGACGATCTGGAATGGGCAGATGCCTTTTTGTTCAATGTACCGACCCGATTTGGTAATGTTCCGTCCCAGGTGAAATCTTTCCTAGATACAACAGGCGGACTTTGGTTCCAAGGGAAACTCGCAAACAAAGTCGTCAGTGCGACATCTTCCGCAAGCAACTCGCACGGCGGCCAGGAGCAGACGGTTCTAGCCCTTTATACGACAATGATGCACTGGGGTGCAATCATCGCAGCACCGGGTTATACAGATGAGTCATCATTTGCTACAGGAGGCAATCCTTACGGAACAAGTGTAACGGTTGATCAGGAAGGCAACATGGTGGAAAGCGTCGAACCTGCCGTGAAGCACCAGACGCGCCGCACAATTCAAGTAGCGGAAGCGATCAAGAACGGATTGAAGTAAGGAATAAAAAGAGCACCCGGCTGCTTAAAAACAGTCAGGGTGCTTTTTTATGGAACGGATACGATTCAACTATTCAGTCCGATATCATCCACACACTCCGCCTCACACACTATCCGTTCACCCGTCAAAGGGTGGGGGAATGTGATCCGTGCAGCATGCAGTGCCTGGCGCTTAAAGACAGGCTTGCCCCCGTATAGAGTATCCCCGGCCAAAGGGTGCCCGACGTGACTCATATGAACCCGTATCTGGTGGGTCCTTCCTGTATCGAGCACGACCTCAACAAGAGTCATATTTTCCCGGAATTCTAATACTTTATAATGAGTGACGGCTTTTTGGCCGGAAGGGGAGACCCTCTTTCTCGTATTATGATGACGGTCGCGCCCAATTGGTTCAGATATGGTGCCTTTCTTTTGTTTAAGCCTGCCGTGTACCAGTGCAAGGTAGGTTCTTTTCACTTGGCGCTCAATCAAAAGCCTGTCTAGAATCGCTTTGGCAAGGGGATGTTTGGCAAAGATGACGGCTCCTGACGTATCACGGTCCAGCCGGTGTATATGCATGACCCGGCAACTTTCCCCCTTTGCCTGGAAGTGGAAAGCGATGAGATTCGCAAGTGTTTCTGTGTCCTGGGGACCGTTTGGATGTGTATCCATTCCCGCGGGTTTATTGACGGCAATGAGGTGGTCGTCTTCATATAAGACTTGCAAATCACCATAAGCGGGAGGGACATCATAATCCGTCTTTTTAAACAGCTCCATCTCCAAAGTGTCGCCAGGGGTTAATGGTTTATCCCATGGAAAATAGTCGCCATTTACCTTGATATCCTTATTCATCCTCATGGAATGTATTAGCTTTTTGGGTGCCTGCCACTCCTCCTTTAGGATGTGCTCTATCGTTACATTTTTCCAATTGGAGGGTAACACCAGTTGGAAGAGTGAACCTTTTCTCATTGTTTTCATCAAAAAGCTCCTTTAACTGACAAAAATCTTATACGCTTGTGGGTATTTAATCCCATTTCATCACCTGTTTTACCAAATTCATGGGTATAATTACCACACTTGAGGGTAGTTATCTATGTTATCCTAGATGTATCTATTACAGAGAGATTACAAGCATTACAAAGGTGGGTTATGATGGTGAAGGTTTTACTGGCTTCAACACATGAACAAGATACGAAAATCCAGGAATTAATCAATCATATGTATTGTACTATTTTCCCTGATTATTTCACAGACGAAGAAATTGAGCAATTTGAAAACATGGAAATCTTACATACGGCAAATAGAAACTTTGAATACTGCGGGACATTGAAGGAAGCGTTTCAGGTGATTTCCTGTCTACAGACACTGATCTCAATTGTTGAATGCGGTGTGAGGGATGAGGTCTATGAGGAAATGTTTTATCATAATGTCCAAATCCTGCAAGGGTTCGGGCTCTTCTTCCCATTGTCCTTCGATCAATTCACGGACGAATCAGAGTGCAGACATTCATTAAGTGTGTATTCAAAGGCGGCCAATCAGCTTTTAATTTAGTGATTGTTTGGAAAATTAGATAAATGCGGTTTATTTGCAGTTGAGGGGGGAATATATCAAGTAATTAATTTTATTGAGGATACAGCGTATCTTCTCTTGAAATTCCTCCTCATTGATGGGACTGACGGCGGCGTCGGTCCCTATTTTTTGTGGTTTGGACGCTGCTGGTGGTTTCCGTGCAAGACTTCGCTTTCCGCGGGTGACTCGTGAGCTCCTTAATGATGGAGGAACTGTCCAGCTGCAGGGCTTAGAGGCACATGTCATAAGCCAAACCGACCAAGAAGGCAAAGAACGCCTTCAAGGCCGATTCGACTTATGCCACACGCCTCTGAACAAAGCCCTTCCGCATTTCTGATAGGAGTCTTCGTCTTGCCCTCCAACCACCAGCAGGATCCGTTTGAAATCTGCTTCTTCCAAAAAAACAGTCCTTCATCACTGGAATGTTCCAGGATGAAAGACTGTAAATGAACTATTTTACATTCTTATCAAAGAAGTTTCTGTAGACTTCTTCAGGCTGGCTGCCGACGAGGCGGTCCACTTCTTTCCCGTTTTCGAAGTGAACAAGGGTAGGGGTGGCTTCGATTTGGTAGTCTGTCCAGCCTTGTTCGAACTCAAGCACATTGTATTGAACCATATCAACTCCCATATCTTCTGCGAGCGGAGCAAGTATAGGGGTCGTTTTCTTACAGTGCGGACATGTGGAACTGTAAAAGTACACCGTTACATCTTCTTTCTCCCCGAGCTTCTTTTCAAGCTCTTCAGGAAGGATGACATTCTGATAGTTTGGGTCATCCAGAAGATCTACTGTGGCAGGGTCGAGGTCATCTTTTTTAAATTTATTTCCTTCTGCTTTTTGACTGTTCTGAATGTTGGTCACGATTGCGATTGCCGCGAACAGACCGACGACAATGGCCAGGAATATAATGATTTTTTTCAATTTACTGGTCCTCCTTGATTGCTTTTAGCGTTAACAGGCTTGAGATGAAAATGATGATAAACCCTGTCAGTGCGAGGAATGGAATCGTGATGAACCCCATCCAGTTTATGTATTCTCCTGTGCATGGTACACGGCCGCATGACGGGGCGTTTTCTGATAGGAACGATAGTTTTTGCAGTGAATAATGATAAATGGATACGGCAAGTCCGATCCCGGAAAGAATCAAAGAATATAATGCTGCATTAAAGTCCTTCCGCACATACGCCACCCCTAAAAGGATGACCATCGGATACATCAGAATCCGCTGATACCAGCATAACTCACATGGCTCATATTTCATCACTTCAGAAAAAAACAAGCTGCCGAGCGCAGCGACGAGTGAGGCTGCCCATCCTGTGAAAAGGAGGGAATCTGCTTTTTTATTCATAGAAATATCCTCTCTCTTAACGTATTTTCATTATTTATTATAACGGTTAATCCTTCATCCCTGTTAGAGGATTTTTAAGGGTTCCAAGTTCCCCGCTATTATATAGTAAGTGGAATGATCTTTTGGAGCAAATCTTTTGCGCATCCATGATTCAAAATCCTATTATATTCTTTCTGCCTTTTGGTAAAATGAAAAAGGATAAAAATCAAACTTTGCTTGCGGGGACTCATGAACTTCGTTTCCCGCGCGCATGATAAGGGTATAACAACAGCGTACTGAAGGAGTGATTGATATGGCAGAAAAATTGGATTTATCCCAATTTGAGAAGAAAATGATCATACGTCCTATGGAGCATAAGGACATTCAACATATAATCAAGATGCAGGAGGTCTGTTTTCCCGGCATGGAGCCGTGGAAGGTTGCGCACCTTGAAAGTCATTTAGAAGTATTTCCCGATGGCCAGCTTGTGGCGGAACTCGATGGTGATATCATCGGCTCATGCTCAAGTTTAATCATCAATTTTGATGAATATGATGACCGTCATACATGGGATGATGTTACAGACAACGGGTACATAACCAACCATAATCCCGACGGTTACAATCTATACGGAATCGAAGTGATGGTCCATCCGGATTACAGGAGGATGAAAGTCGGGCACCGCCTCTATGAAGCCCGAAAGGACCTTGCCCGTCAATGGAATTTAAAGAGCATCATCATCGGAGGAAGGATCCCGAATTACTATAAGCACTCGGACGAAATGTCACCGAGGGAATATGTGGATGCGGTAGGACGCCACAAAATTTATGACCCTGTACTGTCTTTCCAGCTGCTTAATGGATTCACTTTGATGAGGATCAATCCGAACTACCTTCCTGATGACAAGAGATCGCAAAAATATGCGACATTGATGGAATGGAATAATGTCGATTACCGCCCATCAAGCAAGCGTCACTTCAAAACGAGCTACCCTGTCCGGATTTGCGTCGTGCAATATATGATGAGGAAAATCAACTCATTTGAAGAATTTGCGAATCAGGTTGAGTATTTTACCGACGTAGCTTCGGATGCGAAGTCAGATTTCGTGGTGTTCCCTGAGATTTTCACCACTCAGCTCATGTCTTTCTTAAACATCAAATCACCAAGCCTAGCGGTGAGGAAGCTGACTGATTTCACGGAAGAGTACATTGAACTCTTCACAGACTTGGCGGTCCGATACAATGTCAATATCATCGGCGGATCCCATTTTGTGAAAGAAGAGGATGACGAGATCTATAATATCGCCTATCTCTTCCGCCGTGACGGGACAATCGAGAAGCAGTATAAGATCCATATTACACCGAATGAGCGGAAATGGTGGGGGATCAGCCCTGGTGATTCAGTGAGGGTGTTCGATACCGACTGCGGAAAGATTGCCATTCAGATTTGCTATGATATCGAATTCCCTGAGCTTGCCCGCATTGCAACGGACAAAGGAGCCAAAATCATCTTCACGCCATTCTGTACGGAAGACCGTCAAGGCTATCTCCGCGTAAGGTACTGTGCTCAGGCACGCGCGGTTGAAAACCAGATTTACACGGTCATTTCCGGTACAGTCGGAAATCTTCCGCAGACGGAGAATATGGATATTCAATATGCCCAATCAGGAATCTTTGCACCGTCTGACTTCGAATTTGCCCGGGATGGAATCGTAGGGGAGACGAACCCGAACATCGAGATGGTCATGATCGGGGACGTCGATCTGGAAGTACTCCGCCGCCAGCGCCAATCCGGCACAGTAAGACAGTTAAAAGACCGCCGCCATGATGTGTACGGTGTGAATTATAAGAAATAGAATATGATCGCAGGAAAAAGTGTTTTAGCCTAAGTAAAACCCGAATTAATTCGCCTTCTGGCTGGCAAATTAGTTCGGGTTTTTTTGTTTTGAATATTAGATGTTTCCAGCGGTTGATTGGAGGGCAAGGCGAAAACTCCTGCGGGAAGTGTAGCTAATGGGAGACCTGTCCAGCTTCAGGGCTTAGAGGCATATACCATAAGTCAACTCGTCCAATAAGGCAAAGATCTCCTTCGTGGCCGATTCGCCTTATGCCACACGCCTCTGACCAAAGCCCTTCCGCTTTTCTTACCGCAGGAACGAATGTGACGAGGAGGCTCACGGGCTACCCGCGGAAAGCGGAGTCTTGCACGGAAATCATTAGCGGAGTAAAGGAAAGAAATTTAAAGATTATTTTAAGATTGTTCCAAACTCTTTTTTTTCTGCATGCACAAAAGTGATATTATGCTAAAATAAGAACGGTTACATTCTGTCGGATTGTGACGGAAGGTTTTAAAAGGAATCCGGGTATCTTAGATAGAACTATTTATTATACAGCTTTAGGAGGGGATCGCAATGAATTGGCAATCAGCTTGGAAAAAGTGGAGTGACTACGTACATATTGATCAAGAGATCAACGAACAATTAGGTTCATTGAAGGATGATGAAAAGGCATTGGAAGATGCTTTCTATAAAAATCTTGAATTCGGTACTGGCGGAATGAGAGGGGAAATCGGCCCCGGGACCAATCGCATGAATATCTATACGGTGCGTAAAGCCTCTGAAGGCATGGCACGATTCATTGAACAGGAAGGGGATGGCGCGAAACGAAGAGGTGTGGCAATCGCCTATGATTCGCGTCATAAATCACCCGAGTTTGCAATGGAGGCAGCGAAGACGCTTGCGACCCACGGCATTCAAACCTATGTATTCGATGAACTTGCTCCTACACCGGAGCTGTCTTTTGCTCTCAGATATTTAAACGCATTCTCCGGTATCGTCGTGACAGCAAGCCACAACCCGCCGGAATATAATGGTTATAAGGTGTATGGTGAAGATGGGGCTCAGCTTCCTCCTCATATCGCTGATGCCGTGATCGGAAAAGTAAATGAAGTGCAAAATGAACTCGAAATTGACGTGAAATCAGAAGAAGAACTGAAGTCCCAAGGGTTGATTAAGATGATCGGGGAGGAAATCCATCAGTCGTATCTTGACCATCTGATTTCCATTTCTGAAACACCGCAGATCAGTAAGGAAGTCGATTTGAAGATAGTTTTCTCCCCACTGCACGGGACAGCCTTGAAGATGGCAGAAAGAGGGTTGACTGCACTTGGGTATGAACACATCCATATCGTCAAAGAACAGGCTGAGCCCGATCCGGAGTTTTCAACGGTTAAATCTCCCAACCCGGAAGATAAAGAGGCATTCGAACTGGCCATTCGTGACGGTAAAGAAATCGATGCCGATATCCTGATTGCAACGGACCCTGACGCCGATCGTTTGGGTGTTGCCGTCAAAGGAAAAGACGGGGATTACGTGCTGCTGACCGGGAACCAGACCGGGGCTGTCCTCATGGACTACATCCTTTCCCGCAAACAGGAAAAAGGCATGATCCCTGATAACGGACGTGTGTTCAAAACAATTGTTACCTCCGAGCTTGGGAGAGAAGTGGCCGAACACTACGGTGCTTCCGTAGAAGATGTCCTCACTGGATTCAAATTTATCGGTGAGAAGATCAAGCAGTATGAAGAAAGCGGGGAATATACATTCCTATTTGGATATGAAGAAAGCTACGGCTATCTGATCGGTGATTTCGCCCGTGATAAGGACGCGGTCCAGGCCGTATTGATGGCTGCAGAAGCGGCTGCTTATTATAAGAAACAAGGCAAGTCCTTATACGATGTCCTAAATGATTTGTATGAGCGTCATGGTTATTATCAAGAAGGACTGAAGAGTCTGACTTTGAAAGGAAAAGAAGGCGCCGAGCAGATCCAGGGCATCCTGAAAAAGTTCAGGGATGAGCCGCTTGATGAAGTGGCGGGTCTTAAAGTGGTATCGGCGGAAGATTATCAAACACAGCAAAAAGTGGAATTGGCCACAGGTGTAAAAACAGCCATTACCCTGCCGGCTTCCAATGTCTTAAAATATTTCCTTGAAGACGGTTCCTGGGTCTGCCTTCGCCCATCAGGGACAGAACCGAAAATCAAATTCTACTTCAGTGTGATCGGGAAAACCCAGGAGGAAAGCGATAAGAAATTAACCTCCCTGACAGAAGATCTTATGAAAAAAGTAGAAAGCTTCATTCAATAATAAATTCGCCCGCTCCTTCCTGCCCGAAAGCAGTGAGGGGCGGGCCTGTTTCACGGCTGTGAGTATACAATTGCCGCGGGAAGAAATGCTGGGCATATAGACAGCTGACAACTTAGTTAAAAGGAGAATGCAGGATGTTAAAGGATCAAATTGCAATCATAACAGGAGCTTCAAGAGGGATAGGGCGCGAAATCGCGCAGCAGTTTTCAAAAGAAAATACAAAGCTCTCGCTTGTTGGAAGTTCCAAAGAAATACATAAAACAGCTGGGGAGCTTAAAGAAAACGGTTTTGAACATGTGATATCCATTCAAGCGTATGTGTCGAAAGAAGACGATGTAAAAAAAATCGTCGATGAAACTCTTTCTGCATACGGAAGAATCGATATTTTAGTCAATAACGCAGGCGTCGGGTTCTTCAAGCCGACTGAAGAAGTGACTGCTGCCGAATGGAAGAACATTTTTGATGTGAACGTACAGGGTGTCTTCCTTTGCTCAAAAGCTGTTCTGCCGCATATGAAGGAACAAAAATTCGGAACAATCATTACGATTTCTTCCGATGTTGCCCGCTATACAATCCCAAATGGTTCTGCCTATGTGGCCACTAAATATGCAGTCCAGGGCTTCTGCGGTTCGCTTGCCCAGGAAGTGAGGGAATATGGAATCAGGGTCGGAACGATCAACCCGGGGATGGTCGATACGTACTTTGCAGACTCGCAGCAGGGACTTCCGGAGAAAGAAGACTGGCTGAAGGTGGAGGACATCGCTAAGTCGGTCATTTACATGGCTTCCGCACCGAAACATATGCTGATCGATGAAATCAAGATCCATCCATTTGCACAGGACTATCCAATAGCGTAACAGGGAAAAAGGGGGGCGGCTGCTCCCCTCTTTTTCATGTAACGGAGAGTGAATGGTTTTCCATAGATGTTGATGAAAGCAGCTGTTTGCCCGATGAAATTCCTTTTTTATCTTGAATCCAATAATATCAGGGGACACGTACATTGCCCGGAGCTGTGCCTTTGTAGATTAGAATGATTATCAAAAGATCATATAATTCGAAAATGGATCATATTTTTCCGGAATGGATCATAAATCCTGAAACAGGCGCGTATTTTTTGTCGAATGGATCATAAATTCCTGAAATGGATCATAAATGGTTTCTGCCATCATGTTCAATCAATAAAAGCCTGTCTGTCAGCGACCATTAAAATACGGGCTCTAAGATAAAAAACGGACTAAAACGATCAAATATTGTCAGTAAACGAGAAAAATACATCTAAAAAGGGCAGATACCGGTGATCAGAGCCTGTTCAATTCCATTTTGTGAATGGGCCACGGTACCTGTCCCCCTGGCTCACCCGCCCTGGCTCATAAACAGCCGAAAACGAAACGAACGGATGTTTTCAGTCAAAAGTCGTACAAAAATTCCTTCTTTCTTAGAATATCGGATTCCGAACAAAGCTGTATAATGATAGTAAGAGACAAGAGAGGACGATGCAGGGATGAATGAGGAGGCACTTTCAAACATCGAGCTTTTGAAAGAAATTGCCGAGTTTTTGAATAATGAAACGGAACAGTGTGATATGCTCCACGGGGCTTTGAAAAAATTGATCAAGGGCACCAGTTTTACGACGGGGTGGATCTTTTTTATAGAGGAAGGCGGGAAGCATCAGCTTGCTTCTTATGAAGATCTTCCGGAATCTCTTGAGAACAATGGCTGCGAACTGATGCATAATGGCGGATGCTGGTGTGTCAATCGTTTCCGCCAAGGGAAGCTTACAAAAGCTTCGAATATCATTGAATGTCAAAGGATCGAAAAAGCCATCGACGAAAAAAGGGGAGAAACCGACGGTATCACGTACCATGCTACCGTCCCGCTTTCGTCAGGTGATGAGGCTTACGGATTGCTGAATGTTGCGGCACCGAATAAGACCCATTTTTCCAAGGATGAATTAGCCTTGCTGGAATCCGTCGCTTTTCAGATAGGATCGGCAATCAAACGGATCGCCCTGACAAAAAAAGAACAGGAAATCGCATTGCTTGCCGAGCGGAACAGGCTGGCGAGGGATCTTCATGATTCCGTTAATCAGTTATTATTCTCCCTTACACTTACGGCTAGAGGCGGGGTGGAAATGACCTCAGAGGAACAAGTGAAGGAAACGTTTCAAACCGTCCAGACCCTTGCGCAGGAAGCATTATCTGAAATGAGGGCGCTGATCTGGCAGCTGCGGCCCCACGGCCTTGAAAACGGACTGGTGGAAGCAGTAAAAGGATATTCCGATATGCTTGGCCTGACTCTTGAAGCAAAAGTGGAAGGCGTCATTTCCTTAAGTTCAAAAGTGGAAGAGGTTCTCTGGAGGGTGAGTCAGGAGGCACTGAATAACTGTAAGAAGCATGCAGGCGTAAATACAATCCACTATCTTCTAAAAGATGATGGTAAAAAAGTTTCCCTTTTGATCCAGGATAAGGGGGACGGTTTTCAGTACGATGAGGCACAGCCGCTCCCTTCCATCGGGATCGAAAGCATGAAAGAGCGGGTGAAAAGCCTGGGCGGGACGTTTCTAATGAAAAGTGCCCTCGGGAAAGGTACAAAATTAACGGCGGAAATTCCGTACTAGGAGGACCGGGTATGTCGATTAGGATTTTGATTGCAGATGATCATCATGTAGTGAGAAGGGGACTTGTCTTCTTTTTAAAAACACAAAAAGATATAGAAATCGCAGGGGAAGCAAAAAATGGCGCTGAAGCCGTTCAGTTGGCAGAAAGGCTGAAGCCAGACCTGATCTTGATGGATCTCATGATGCCGGTCATGGATGGAATCGAAGCGACGAAGGAAATCAAAAAGAAGCATGGGGACGCTATCCAAATCCTGATGCTTACGAGTTTTTCAGATCAAAATCATGTGATACCGGCAATCGAAGCTGGAGCCGCCGGTTATCAGTTGAAGGATATCGAACCTGATGAACTCGTCGCAAGTATCCGGAAGCTGTTGTCGGGGGAAAACTCCCTTCATCCGAAAGCAACCAATCATTTGCTGACAAGGATTTCGAAACAGGATCCCCCTCATAAAATCCATGCTCTTACAAAAAGGGAAAAAGATGTTTTGGCCGAGTTGACAAAGGGGAAAAGTAATAAGGAAATTGCTTCAAGCCTGTTCATTACGGAGAAAACGGTTAAGACCCATATCTCCAACATATTCTCGAAACTTGAAGTATCCGATCGAACACAAGCGGCACTTTATGCTGTGAAACATAATCTTGCTTGAAAAGAAAGGACGTTTTGAACATGGACATCGTGATTATCAACGGAAGTCCCAGGAAAAAGGGGCGCACCGGAATTGCATCCCGCCATATCGGGAGGACATACGGCGCAGAGGTGATTGATCTCAGTGACGGCACGCTGCCTCTTTATACGGGGGAACAGGACCAGGCTGAACTTCAATCCGTACAGAACTTGAAAAAAAAAGTGAAAAGAGCAGATGCTGTCATTTTAGCTTCCCCTGAATATCACAGCGGTATGAGTGGAGCATTAAAGAACGCCTTGGATTTTCTCAGCAGCGAACAATTTGCGCATAAGCCGGTGGCCCTGCTCTCATGTGCCGGGGGAGGGAAAGGCGGAATCAACTGCCTGAATAACCTGCGAATTGTCGCAAGGGGCGTTTATGCCAATGTCATCCCTAAACAGCTGGTACTGGATCCTCATTGTTTTGATTATGACAATGACGGCCTTCTGGATGATCCGGCAAAACTGGTGGATGATATGGTAAGGGAATTGAAAATTTATGTGAAAGCAGCGGAGATTGTAAAGTCTGAAACTGCAGCGGAACGATAGGAGTGATGGAAACCGGCAGCGCCGGTTTCTTTTTTATGGCATAATTCCGCTTCTTCAACCAAATACTAAAAGCTGATTCAGCAATGCTGAATCAGCGCGGTTAGGTGGAATTCTCGTTTACATCTCTGCAAATGTTTCCTCAAGTGGTTGCTCGACACTGAAGGTATAATTTGCATGTTCAATATATCGCAGTAATGTGTAAAGGTTCCGTTCAACAACGGTATAGTCCTTTGAAAAGTGATAGGCGTGCAGGAATTGTTCGATCCTCTTCGAAAGAAGGTCATCTTTCGTCCTTACCATCAGGATGAGCAGGTTGTCCCATTCTGAGCGGTGTGTGTAGTACAGGGCCCGGTCGTAATCGACTTTATTCACTTTGATATCCCTCCTTCTGAAGGGGGTAATCTTATTGTGTGACGAAACCTGGATTAATTCCGCTGAAAAACTTGGCACTCCCTGCTTCACTGACTTTCCTTCTATTGGGTGAATGAGTTTTGAATTTTTACATCATCCTAAGAAATGTAAGAAAATATTAGAGGTGATGATATGAAAAAGTTGTTGATGATACTGGTTCCTGTATTCTTTCTTTTCTTTTCAACCAATGTCCATGCACAGCAGCCGCAGCCTTCCGATTATGCGAAGTTCGGCCGTATAGCCACAGCAGTCATGAAGGAAGATTATCCAGGACAGCCATTGAAGGACTACCAATATCAAGGGCGTCAAAAAATTGATGAAAAAAGACTTGCCGATTACTTTGAATTCACTGTCCAGGAAAACAATCAGGAAAAAACGGTCATCGTCAAGGTGATTCATGACCTGGCTAATGAAAAGACGTTGAATATTGCTGTAGAAGAGAAAAAATGAATGAACAGATGAACAGATGACTGACTCGGCTTGAGTCAGTTTTTTATTTGTTGGGGGCGTTTTCGCCGGTAAGTAAAAATTATCCGCTGATTCAGTGTCCCCCGTCAGAATTATTTGATAAAATGAATGTATTCAAAAAAGAAGGGAGCCATTATCCAATGTGATTTGTCTTTTACCTTTACACTAATTGAATAGAAGGAGGAAAAGACATGGCTTCTAAATCTTTTCGGCATCTCTGGGTAGGCCAGGCACTTGCGAATATAGGGGATATCGTATACATTGTGGCATTGATCTCCCTGATTCATAAGATAACCGGGTCACCTTTATTTCTGACTGCGGTGCCGCTGGTCATCACGTTTTCCAGATTCATCAGCAGTGTGGCGGCTCCGCTTTTAATGAACCGGACACAAATGAAATCCTTGATTGCGTATTCACAGCTTGCGAAGACGGTGCTGCTTATTCTTTTTTTGCTATGCGTTTTATTTTCAATCGGCAATGTGTGGGTATATCTGGGTGTTGCAAGCATGATTTCCTTTTTGGACGGCTGGGCACTTCCCGCAAGGAACGCCTATGTCCCATTCATTGTTAAACGCGAAGAATTGATGGGGGCCAATGGTTTTTTATCGACTGTTGATCAATCCATTCAATTTTCGAGCTGGGCTATCGGGGGACTCCTGTTAACCCTCTTAAATGAAAGCCTTTTGTTCGTGCTGGTCATCCTTCTGTTTCTGATCAGTACGCTTTATATGCTGAAGCTGCCCGTCATTCCGGGTACCACACTAAAGCAAAAGAAACATTGGTGGAAACAAATCGGGGAAGGCTGGTCTGAGGTGAAGAGGAATGGCAGGCTAAGGAGCATATTCTTCATTTACGGTTTGGAATCGGCGGCCGGAACGGTGTGGATAGCTGCAGTACTTTATCTGTATGTTGACATTGTCCTCAGTCGTAATGAATCTTGGTGGGGATTCATCAACAGCAGCTTTTTCGCAGGACTTGTGATTGCATCTTATTTAGTGTTTAAACTGCACGGCTTGTTTTCACGGAGGAGATCTGTGTGGCTGCCCTTATGCATGGTCATGACCTCGCTGGTTACGCTTATCTTCGCCTGGAACCAGTCTGCCTTGTTTGCACTGATCCTGTCGGTGATTTTCGGTGCATTCGATCAAGTGAAAACCATCATCCTGCAAACCTGCTTGCAGGAAACTGCGTCCCATGAGGAAATAGGAAAAGTTTACGCTGCACAAGGTGCATTGACGACACTGATATTCGGTCTCTCATCCTTGGGAGTCGGATTGCTCCTTGAGGTCACTACCGTCCAGATCATTTTCACCATCTCGGCACTACTGCTGATGATGACCCTGATCCCGATAGTATCTCTAAAAAAAGCATAAATAAGAAGAGGGCTGCATTCGATTATTGAAAACGGATGCAGCTTTTTTTACGAAGTCATCTTATTTGTTATACCAGGTTCCAGCAATTGATTGGAGTGGAAGACGAAGACTCCTATTAGAAATGCGGAAGGGCTTTGTTCAGAGGCGTGTGGCATAAATCGAATCGGCCTTGAAGGCGTTCTTTGCCTTCTTGGTCGGTTTGGCTTATGACATGTGCCTCTAAGCCCTGCAGCTGGACAGTTCCTCCTTCATTAAGGAGGCTCACGAGTCACCCGCGGAAAGCGAAGTCTTCCACGGAAATCAAATGCGGTATTATGAGGACTCAAAATAAAATTGACTTCTATCTTAATGAGAACAGACTCATGAATCACTCTCCCCTCTCATACATTGTGATAAGAGTAAAAAGAGGGGGATGACCATGAACCTAGAGGAACAAAAGCAATTGCAGAACGCAATTGGCGAAATAACCGAAATAGCTGCCGGATTCGGACTCGACTTTTATCCGATGAGATATGAAATCTGTCCCGCTGAAATCATTTATACATTTGGTGCGTATGGAATGCCGACCCGCTTCTCCCATTGGAGCTTCGGAAAGCAATTTCATAAAATGAAGCTTCAATACGATCTCGGACTCAGCAAAATTTATGAACTGGTCATCAATTCAGATCCATGCTACGCATTCCTGCTCGATTCAAACTCATTGATTCAGAATAAGTTGATCGTTGCCCATGTACTCGCACATTGTGATTTCTTTAAAAATAATGTGAGATTTCAAAATACAAAACGCGATATGGTGGAAAGCATGTCGGCGACAGCCGAACGTGTACGAAGATACGAAATCGAACATGGGAAACAGGAAGTGGAAAACTTCCTCGATGCCGTCCTTGCCATTGATGAACATATCGACCCTTCCCTTATGAGGCCCAAGCTTTCATGGACGATGGACGATGTGGAATGGGTGGAAGAAGAGGTAAACCCGGTCACACCATATGATGACCTGTGGTCGCTTGACGAGAAACCGAAAAAGCGTCAAACCAAAAAAGTGAAAAAGAAGTTTCCGCCCCAGCCGGAGAAGGATATCCTTCTTTTCATCGAGCAATACAGCCGGGAACTGTCGGATTGGCAAAGGGACATCCTCACGATGATGAGAGAAGAAATGCTCTATTTCTGGCCTCAGCTTGAAACCAAGATCATGAATGAAGGCTGGGCTTCTTATTGGCATCAGCGGATTATCAGGGAAATGGACCTGACAAGCGGAGAGGCAATTGAATTTGCCAAGCTGAATGCAGGGGTGGTACAGCCATCGCGGACGGGAATAAATCCATACTACCTGGGATTGAAAATTTTTGAAGATATCGAAGAGCGCTATGATAATCCGACCGAGGAAATGATAAAACGGGGTGTAAAACCAGGATCCGGACGGGATAAAATGTTCGAAGTGAGGGAAATCGAATCGGATATCTCCTTCTTACGCAATTATTTAACGAAGGATCTAGTGATGAGAGAAGATATGTATCTATTCCAGAAGCAGGGTAAGGATTATAAGATCGTTGATAAAGAGTGGACCGCGGTGAGGGATCAGCTTGTAAGTATGAGAGTAAACGGTGGTTTTCCGTATATTACCGTGACCGACGGTGATTACATGAAGAGCGGGGAACTTTATCTTAAACACTGGTTTGAGGATGTTGAGCTTGATATTAAATACCTTGAGAAAGTGCTTCCTTATATCCACCGCCTCTGGGGCAGACCTGTCCATATCGAAACACATGTGGAGAACCGGGATATGCTGTTCACTTATGACGGAAGGAGCGTTCAGAGGAAATATCTCTGAGCCGGATGAAAACCGATTCCTCCCCCGGGAATCGGTTTTTTCGGTTCTAAATCAAGTGGACAGCCCTATATATAGTAATAAACCAATTCTGGGTAAGGGGGAATCGATATGGCAGACGTGGAAGTATTCATTGGGGATCTTTCTGACGGGACTTTCCATTATGAAGGCGGGGACTGGAATCATAATTACCCAAAGCGGATAAGTAAATTCTTTCCGAAAGGGTATGAGTTGTTCTTTTCGGTGCTTGATGATATTTACTATAACCGGGTCGAAGGCAGGCAGACTGACTGGGGGAGCCACACGTGCCCGATGTATCCGAATGAAATTCTTTGCCTACTTGAGGATTATTATAAAAGGGATATGGATGATCCCAAGGTACAGGAGCTGTTTGAGTTCGTCAAACAGTTGGATCCTTACCGACAATACGGTTTGGTGGCATGTGAAATGACATAGAATCAAAGAGGTTGGGGCAAAACTTTCAAGCCAATGTCTATAGGCGAACATTTAGAGTGGACACTAAACAACGCTAATGATTTCCGTGCAAGAGTTCGCTTTCCGCGGGTAGCCCGTGAGCCTCCTCGGCAAGCCTGCGGGAAGAAAAGCGGAAGGGCTTTGTTCAGAGGCGGGTGGCATAAGGCGAATCGCCCACGAAGGCGTTCTTTGCCTTCTTGGGCGGTTTGACTTATGACATGTGCCTCTAAGCCCTGAAGCTAGACACGTCTCACATAAGCTACTCTTCCACCAGGAGTCTTCGCCTTGCACTCCAATCACCCGCTGAATGAGCTAATCCCTAAATGTATAATGAACAAATTAAAAACCCGAGCTAATTTGCCTCACCTCATGCAAATTAGTTCGGGTTTTGCGTAGACTAAATCACTTCTGTCACATCCTCTTTTTTCGTCATCCAGCCTTTCTGCGGGTTGGTTCATGAAACTTATTGTCCAGTACGGAAGTGAAGGAGAGAAAGGTTTTCTGGAAAATGGGACTCTGGATGAATGTATAGATGAATGTAAAGATAAAGACGGGACCTCCAAGCAGCAGTCCTATAACCAAGACTGAGCATTCGCATAGGATCCGCACTGTACTGATCGATAAACCGGTCCTGTCTGAAATTGTCAGCATGAACCCATCTCGCGGTCCCGTCCCGAGCTGCGCTGCTGAATATAATCCTCCCCCGATTCCCATCAGCACAATTGCTGCAAGGAGCAAGAAAACATCTGCAGCAGCATTTGTCTGCGGAGGTAGCAGATTGAAATGCAGAAAGAAATCCACAAGCACGCCCACCATGACTCCATTGATGATCGTCCCGAGACGGACGTACTTCCCTTTTAAGAGAAGGGTGCCGAGAATCATGGCCGCACCTATGATGATATTCCATGTCCCGATTGTAAGTCCGATTTTTTCGAACAGGGCGATATTCAATACATCCCAGGGGTGGATCCCTAAGTATTGCACTTTGATGGACATACTGATGCCGTAGCTGAAAATGAGTAATCCAATGATAAAATAACCCAATTGCCAATAGATTTTCATAGCTTCTCCTTTTCAATAAAACAATCTCACTATACAATATTTTACACCTGAATCAATTATGTAGAAACAGTCAGTTTTCACTGTTTTATCCAAATGGAGAGCATTTTGTAACAGGTTCTAATTACAGCTATTGATTTCGTGGAAGACTTCTTTTCCGCGGGTAGCCCCGAGAGACTCCAGGCAAAACTAAAAACCCGAACTAGTTTGCCTTTCCCACTGCAAATTAGTTCGAGTTTTATTTTGTCTAAAATTCTTTTTTCCCAGCTGCGAAATCCTGTATTTTTTTGACTGCTGGCTTATTGAGCCGTATATCCGCCATCGAGGACGACTGCCTGGCCGGTGACTCCTTTTGCTTTGTCGCTGGCGAGGAACATCGTGTAATCCGCAATCTCTTCAACAGAGAGCAGGCGCTTCTGAGGGACAAGTGGATAAATGACCTCTTCGAGCACTTTCTCCAGCGGCACTCCCCTTGTAGATGAAATATCCTGAAGCTGGTTCCGCACAAGAGGGGTGTCAACATAACCCGGGCACATTGCGTTCACGGTTATGCCGTGTTCAGCACCTTCAAGTG
Source organism: [Bacillus] enclensis (assembly GCF_001456935.1). Lineage (GTDB taxonomy): Bacteria > Bacillota > Bacilli > Bacillales > Bacillaceae_B > Rossellomorea > Rossellomorea enclensis. The sequence continues at coordinate 46,446 of NZ_KQ758483.1, forward strand.
CAGAAACCTTCGTCAATCCGATGACACCATGCTTTGCACTGTTGTATGCGGCTTTCCCGGCAAACCCGATGAGACCGTTGATGGAAGCCATATTGATGATGCGGCCGAACTTTTGCTTTTTCATATGCGGAAAAGCAAATTTAGTAGCGATAAATGGTGCAGTCAGCATAATTTTGATGAGAAGTTCAAACTTTTCGATCGGGAACTCTTCGATCGGGGCTACATGCTGAATTCCTGCATTGTTGATCAACACATCGATCCGTCCGAAATGCTCCACAGTTTTGTCGATTCCAGCTTTGACTTCTTCTTCGCTTGTCACATCACATTTGATGCCGATTGCGTCGAATCCTCTGTCTTTGAGTTCATCGACTGCCTCATCCAGACCTTCCTGATTGATATCCGATAATACCACCTTTGCACCGTTCATGGCAAAATGCTCACCGATTTCAAATCCAATCCCGCGTGCAGCTCCTGTAATGAATACTACTTTTTCATTTATCATAATGAATTCCCTCCATTTATAATAATGATTTTGCTGGTGTTTTAATAAATACCCATATTTGCTAAAATGATAGACACAATTTCAGCTATAGTCGGGATTAATAACCCGACGACGGCTACATCCAGATAAGAATCTTTATGCGTCAACCCTGTAACGGCGAATAGCGTCAGTAGAGCGCCGTTGTGAGGGAGGATGGAAGCCCCTGAGGAGATCGAAGCAATCCGGTGAAATGCTTCTGCACTGATTCCGGAAGTCTGGGAGAGCTCATAATATTTATCCCCAAGCGCTTCCAGGGCGATTCCCATCCCGCCGGAGGCTGAACCAGTGATTGCTGCAAGCACCTGTACGGCAATTGCTTCCGAAATGACAGGGTTTCCTTTTATACCCAGGATCAGATTTGTCAGGGTTTTGAACCCGGGGGCAGCGGTTACGACTGCTCCGAATCCCACGGCGGCACTCGTGTTGATGACAGCCATGACAGACCCTTTTGCCCCTCCGTTGATGGAAGGGATGAATTTCTTGAAATGCTTGATATTGATCAGAAGTATCGCAAGGATCCCCACTAATAGTGCAGTCAGGATATTCCAGTCAAACACATTCAGCGTAACGACGACAATCACTAAAGGTAAGAAAGACAAATAGAAATTGGGCAGTTCATCTTTATTGATTTCTTTCACTTCGTTGCCTTCATTCGGTTCAGTAAACGTATCTCCCCGTTTAGTGAAAATGCTCTGGCGCCACCTCAGATAAAAATAACCGCCTGCAGCCATCACCAATCCGCCTGTAATCCCGATGATGGGGGCAGCTGTCGGAGAGGTCTTGAAGTAATCCATTGGAATCAAATTCTGGATCTGGGGGGTGCCGGGGATAGCCGTCATTGTGAAGGTGAATGCCCCCAGTACAAATACGGGAGGGAGCAGCTTTCTCGTGATATCCGCTTCCCTGAACATGGCAATCGCCAATGGATAGATTGCAAAGACCACCACGAACAAACTGACACCGCCATATGTAAGGACCGCTGCAGCGATGAGCACGCCGAGTATCGCACGGTCCTTTCCGATGATGCTTGTTATTTTATAAGCGACAGATTGCGCTGCGCCGACATCTTCCATCAGCTTTCCGAAGATTGCACCGAAAAGGAAGACCGGAAACCATTCTTTAGCAAAGTCCACAAATCCCGTCATGTAAGTCTCGGTGTATGCCGGAAGCAGGTCGAGGCCGCTCATGAGCGCTACAAGCCCTGCGACCAGCGGTGCGATCCAAATGATGGACCAGCCTAAATAAGCCAATAACATAAGAAGAATCAAGCCAATAATAATGCTAGTCATAATTCACCTCGGAAAGATTGTTTGGTTACTATTCTCCCTATAGTGACCGGCTTTATGTGGGAGTGGAGAAAGAAACTGAAAAATAAGTCCGGTATTTTTACTTGAAATACCTCTTCAATGGGTTTATCCTTTAAAAAGGATCATTCTGTACATAAGGATCCACGGAAAGTCGGAAAGGAGAAAAAGTATGGCTGACGTATTTAATCAGGAGTTTGTTGTTGCAATCATCATAGCCTTTTCTGCTTACATTATTTTAAGAGGAATCGCAATCTTCTTTGGAAAAGCAGGGAAAGGGTATCTGGAGAATATAGAATCACCAAGAAAGGTATTTCTGCAATTAATCGGGGTTTATTATGTCGTTTCCGGCGGATTGGGTTTGATGATTCCGAGACTTGAATGGAAAACGGAAGACATTTATTTCGCCATAGCATATTTTGCAATCATATCAGTCGTTTTCTGGGCAGGGCTCGATTTCTTCATCAAGCGTGATAAGAAAAAGCAGCTGCAGCGGAGCGAGGGAGAAAATGCTCAGGTATAATGGACCGGGGCATTTTTTATTTTTACAATCAATTGTAAATGATGGAAAAAATAGTTTTCTGGTTTAGCATTGTCCCTTAATTGGGTATATCTCGGAGTGGAGGGATGAATATGTTACACCAGGAAAGTAAAACAAATCATTTGAATTCACCTGAATTGAAGAAAGACTTTTATATTCAACAACTATTAAGGATTGGCGTATATAAATATTTTGGTAAACAACTCTATGAACTATCGATGAGTGAACTTCAGGATGTTTACATCGAGTATTATGTAAGCGACCATAATCTTATAAGTTAAAAAGACGACCCTTTCGAAAAGGATCGTCTTTTTTATGTTTCTATTTAAGGTACATCATGCCCCATTGAACTTTGCAGTATTTCAAACCACTGATCATGGTCCAATTGGAGCTTTAACGAATCGATCGCTCTTTGAATGCGTTCCTTTTTACCAGAACCTACAATCGGCATGATACGGGCAGGGTGGTTCAACAGCCATGCGTAGAGAATGGAATCGATTCCTTCAGCACCTGTCTCACCCTGCACTTTTGTCAAAGTGTCACGAAGGCGTACAGCCTTCTCATCCCCGCCGGTGAATATGTTCCCTCCGGCAAGCGGGGACCAGGCCATAGGTGCAATCCGTTTTTCCTGGCAAAGGTTCAGGGTGCCGTCTTCGAAGTTCTCCAGATGATAGGCTGAAAGCTCAATCTGGTTGGTAACCAACGGGAATGGCAGGTATGATTGCAGCATATTCCATTGATGGTCCTTAAAATTAGACACTCCGAAATGACGCACTTTTCCTTGATCCTTCAACTGAGTGAAGGCTTCAGCCACTTCCTCTCCATCCATAAAAGGATCTGGACGGTGGATGAGCAGTGCATCAATATAATCGGTACCAAGATTTTTCAGGGACTGTTCCACTGAAGATAAAATGTGTTGTTTACTCGTATTATAGTGATGAGTTCTGTGGTCAGGGCGATTTTTTGACGGGAGGACGATCCCGCACTTGGTCACAATCTCCATTTCTTCCCTGATAGACGGTTTCAGGGATAGGGCCTCTCCGAATTTTTCTTCACAAGTGTAAGAACCATATATATCGGCATGGTCAAATGTCGTGATCCCCTGTTCCAGATTGAATTGAATCAGAGATAATGTTTCCTCTTTTGTTTGCTCCCAATCTGAAAGTCTCCATAATCCGTGGATGATTCTTGAAAATGATAATTCTTCATTCATTTTGATTCTTTCCAATTGTATAACCCCTTTTCTTTTCTAGTTGGTATGCTGCTGCTGACGATTTCCTATACTAAATTGTATCTTACTATGACGGGGAATGAATTGAAAATGAAAGGTCTTTTAACTCATTGGAACATAGGCAATGTTCAATTGTTGGAACATCGTAAGAATATAAAGAAATTCATTTTTGAAGGAAGCACGTTCTTTTTAAAAGAAAGAAAGGGGACCTCATCCTGGGAGCGCACGGAAGAATACCGGATCACCCAGTATTTAATCAGGAATGGGATTAATGTAGAAACACCGCTTTTGAATATCAGCGGGGAACCGTACGTAAAAGGGGATGGGAATTTTTATTCTTTATATGCATCCCTGGAAGGGAATCCGCTTCAGGTATGTAAAGAGGCATGTTGCGGGCAATTCATCAGGATCGGGGAATATCTTTCAAGATTCCATCTTGCATTGGGTAAATGCCCGTTTGAACAAAGCACAAGAGTATGGGATGTGTTTAACTATTCGAAAAGCTGGTTATCAGAAGCAGCTCCTGAATTGAGCATGTGGGCAGCGGAAGTGTACGGAGAGATCTCAACCTATGAATTGATTTATAAACAGCTTCCCCTGCAGCTTGTCCACAGTGATGTACATGTAAGAAATTTTTTGTGGAGGAAGGATGGAAGCATCGGGCTTGTGGACTTTGAGCGGATCAGGCTGGCCCCCCGTATAGGAGATCTTGCATATATCATCACGAGTTTGCTGAGGAACAGCAACTCACCAATGGATTTTCATCACCTCCACAGCCAGATGAAAGAGTTGATCAGGGGATATACGTACAATCAGGGGCTTAGTGATGAGGAATCCGTGCTTCTTCCGCATCTGGTCATTCTTTTTCTCCTGCAATATACCCTGTATTATTCACAACTGGGGTTCGTCAAGGCATCCATTTTTCATAAAAATAGCGTCGAATATCTGATAAGCGATAAGGAGTATTTAGAAGCACTAACCGTGCATTAACATCTCAATGTCCTAAAACATCATTTACCATCATAATTTTACCGATTATGAGAGAAAATGAAAGCATTGGTCTTGTAAGCAAAAATGCTTTTAGTAAAGTTTACACTGAATCATGCAGAGATTTAAAGCCAAATAAGAAATGAGAAGGTGAAGAACATGGATCTGAATAGTCATACTCCCAACTATAACGCAGGAGATGTGGTATATGTCATATACCGAAATCCTCATACCCAGTCTGTTGCAAATGTCCAGGAAGCGGCTGTGGTGAAAAATCCTGAAAACCCCGAGGAATTGGCTTTGTTTTTATATGAAACATATTATCCCTTAACAGATGATCTGGCAGTATACTCTTCTGAAGCAGAAGCAGAACAGGTATATAACCAATCATTTGGAGAGCTTTAGGTGATCCGGCATGGTTAAGCCTTTCATCCCGCAGCTCGTATACTTTGAACCTGGTGCTCTTGAATATCCTTTAGGGAAAGAGCTTAAAGATAAATTCGAAAAAATGGATATTGAAATACGCTATACCACGTCTCATAACCAGGTGAGGAATCTTCCAGGGGACAATCATTTCCAGAAGTACAGGATAGCGAAGTCGACCCTTGTTGTGGGGGTCCGGAAAACATTGAAATTCGATACGTCCAAACCATCTGCAGAATATGCAATCCCCTTCGCAACGGGATGTATGGGGCATTGTCATTATTGCTACCTGCAGACGACAATGGGAAGCAAACCGTATATCCGTACGTATGTGAATGTGGACGAAATACTGGAAGCAGCGGATCATTATATAGCCGAAAGAGCGCCTGAGATGACCAGGTTCGAAGCAGCCTGCACGTCAGATATCGTAGGTGTCGATCATCTCACTCACACGCTTAAACGTGCAATCGAGCATTTTGGTAAGTCGGAACATGGAAAGTTAAGATTTGTGACAAAGTTTCACCATGTCGATCATTTGCTGGATGCAAAGCATAACGGGAAGACGAGATTCAGGTTCAGCATCAATGCCGACTATGTCATAAAGAACTTCGAGCCGGGTACATCCCCGCTTGATAAACGATTGGAAGCTGCGGGGAAAGTCGCAAGGGCAGGGTATCCTTTGGGTTTCATTGTCGCCCCGATCTACATCCATGAAGGATGGGAGGAAGGGTACAGGAAGATGTTTGAACATCTGAATCAACATCTGCCTCCGGAGGCAAAGGAAGATTTGACCTTCGAATTCATTCAGCACCGTTTCACTAAACCTGCGAAACGGGTCATTGAAAAAAACTACCCTATGACAAAGCTTGAACTAAATGAAGAAGAACGCCGTTATAAATGGGGAAAGTATGGAATCGGGAAGTACATCTATCAAAAGGATGAAGAACAGGAACTGAAGGACCGTCTTTACTCATATATGGAGGAATTTTTTCCTGAAGCGAAGCTTGAATATTTTACGTGATATAAAAAAAGGGACTGATGTCAATTGAAATCATGATCATCAGTCCTCTCAGTTGAACCCTGTAAGAAACGTGTTAAGGCTTTTTACTTTCATGGCTATTTCATCACAGATTTCCTGATATCTTGCCCACTCTTCCAGCTTGTCTCTTGAACGTTTTCGCGGATTGGGAAGATCCCAGCAAATTACTTTATCCTCAAGTTCGGAAGGCAGAAGGATATCTTCATCAAATTCAGTATCTTGAATCTTTACGATGACAGAAGCTTGCTTTAAGCAGGGAAGCTCTGCCTGGCCCCGGGGAAAAGAACTAATATCAATACATAGCTCCTTCATGGCAAGAACCGAGAGATCTCGATCGGCCGTTTCCTGCCATCCCGCACTTTTGAATGACCAGTCTTGAACAGAAAGTTTTTTGGCCCAGCCCAAGGCTATCAGACTCCGCTGATGGCTGCTAGAAAGAAAATATACCGTTTTATCCATTGCGATGTTCCTTTCTGAATTCATGATGTACATACTATTTACCCAATAAACCGTAATATAATCAGAACGGTTATTGAAAGTTTATGGAAATGCGCTACTAGGAAATATTGATTAACAAATCCCTTATTTTATGTAATGAAACTTTCTTTATCTAGTAGAAAAGATTGAAATTATCAAAGAACTAATTTAATTTTTAAATAAATCAGTATAATGGTAAAGGGAAAATTTTTTGCGGGTGTTCATAATGTGAAAGTGAATATCATGTTTAGAATTTATATGAAAGGGTAAACATCTGTAAATTATTTTGCGTAATTTTCGCTATTAAGAATTCATTTATATAAGGAGGTTCATCTATGAAATTCAACTTAACAACAAAGATTATCCTTGCCTTGATATTGGGGGCTCTGGTGGGACTGGCCCTGAATATATTCGCTAAAGACGTGTTCGATATATTGGATCCTTACCTGTTTACTCCGTTAGGTAAGATATTCTTGAATCTGATCAGCATGCTGGTCGTACCGATTGTATTCTTATCCATCGTCCTTGGGTCAGCTGGCCTCGGGGATCCGAAGAAACTTGGAAGAATCGGCTTGAAGACGATTGTTTACTTCCTAGTGACGACATGTATAGCCATCGTCATCGGGCTGGCACTTGCGAACATCATCGATCCTGGAATGGTTGAAGGAATCGACCGCACGCAGGCAGAAGAATTTAAATCAGAGAAGGCTCCTCCGGTCGGTGAGACAATCATGAATATTATTCCGAAAAATCCTTTGACCGCTATGACGGAGGGGAATATGCTTCAGATCATTGCCTTCGCCATTTTCATCGGTCTTGGACTCACAGCCCTAGGTGAGAAGACAAAAGGGATATTGAAATTGGTCGAACAGGGAAATGAATTGATGATGTATCTGGTGACACTGGTCATGAAGTTCGCTCCATATGGTACATTCGGATTGATCGCTTCTGCCATCGGGAGTCAGGGGATGAGTGCACTGAAGGCAATGTGGCTGTATTTCGTCGTTGTCTTGGCTGCATTGATCATCCATGCAATCATCACTTATGGAAGCACCGTACTGCTGCTTGCCAAGAAAAGCCCGCTATGGTTCTTCAAGAATTTCAGTCCGGCAATGAGTGTTGGATTCAGTACTTCCAGCAGTAATGCCACGCTGCCGCTTTCTATGGAAGTGGCCCAGGAGAGATTGAATGTCTCCAAACCTGTGAGCTCATTCGTACAGCCTCTGGGGGCTACCATCAATATGGATGGTACGGCCATCATGCAGGGTGTCGCTACAATCTTCATTGCACAGGTGTACGGCATTGATCTTACCCTTGAACAGCTGGTCACAGTCGTGCTTACGGCCGTTCTTGCAAGTATCGGTACAGCAGGGGTCCCCGGAGTGGGATTGATCCTTCTTGCGATGGTATTGAGTTCCGTTGGTCTGCCTGTAGAAGGAATCGGGCTGATCCTTGGTATTGACCGATTGCTTGATATGGCAAGGACTGCTGTCAACATCTCAGGGGATGCAGCATGTGCCCTGTTTGTTTCAGAAAGTGAGAAAAAACGTACCATCAGGGAACAAAGAGGGAACGTTTAACATAGAAAGAAGATAAGGCCGGGACATAAGTGTTCCAGACTAAGTAAAACCCGAACTGGTTTGCCGTTATAAAGGCAAACCAGTTCGGGTTTTTGTTTGAAGCAGAAGGTGGAGGTATATCTCTTTCAGGCGGTTGATTAGAATGAGAGCCGGTTATCCCTGTTTGCGTGAAATATTAGCATGGTGTAAAATTACACTAAGTTAAGAAAAGCAGGTGTTCCAATGAAGAAGGAAGAAGTCATCACCATCATATCTGATAAATTGAGGTTGATCAGAACGGAAGCAGGCTATACACAAGATAAAATGGCTAATGTGATTGGGATCTCCAAAAAAACCCTCGTACAGATCGAGAAAAGAAGGGTCGATGCAAGCTGGACAGCCGTGATTGCTGTATGTGCCTTATTCAGGGACAGTGAAACCTTAGTATCAAGTCTGGGGGGAGAGCCGCTTGAAGTCATCGAGACCCTTGCCCGTGAAGGAGTGGACTTCAGGAAAGAGAAAACACTCGGAGGTAAAGTATGGTGGAAGGAAATCAAGAAGAGTGATGAGTACGTACTTCAGCAGAATTTATTCAGCAAACATTATAGAATCCTGGATAGAGATCACTACCGGATTTACAGCAGTTTTAATGAAGAAGAATCAGAAAACCGTTTTAATGAAATACAAGGGGAGGAAGATTGAGTCTCAATCTTCCTCCCCTTAACTAATTTTTATTTAACAAGCAGTACGCTTGTTTCACAATCATGGGCAATCTTTTCACTGACACTTCCCAGCATCCATTTTTTAAGGTTTGATTTTCCTGAATGACCTACCAGTACAAGGTCTGCATTATGATCTTTAGCATATTCGCAGATCCGCTTTGCTTCGGAACCTGATAGATTGATGTATTCAATGTCGAGCTGGTAAGGTTTTAATTTTTCTTTTACGTTTTTCAACACGGAATGAGTAGACGACGGTGCAGAAATTCCATGTTCATTTTCAACAGTCTGGTTTGAATTTAGTTTTTCATCGCGTGATGCAGATAAATTTCCCACGTATTGATTATCTAATCCCGGCGCTGTATCAGCAAGTGCGTGGGTCGGAGTATAATTATCCTGTGTTGCACCCGTTCCGATACCTTTATCATTAGAAACATACAGAACTGTAAGCTTTGTTTGTGGTGATAATTTCGTTAATTTCAGTGCTTCATCAAGTGCTTTCTTGCTTCCATCAGACTCATCATAAGCAACAACTAAGTGCTTATACATATGATCACCTCGTTTGTAGTATATGCGTTATTTACCCCGTTTTTTGAATTCATAATCATTTTTATTCGGAAAAGGAAAGAGCAGGATAGGGGGAAGTCTATCCTGCTCTTTTGATTTTTTTATAAACTTATAATTGCTGATTATTTTTGATCTTATAGCATGCTGATGATCCAGCCAATTACTACAATTGCACCAATGACCATTAGGATTGTACGTAACATGAGATTCACCTCGACTTATTGTTCTAATAATGTAATTTTAAATTTCATTTTCAACCGGTTAGTGTATTGTTACCCGGTGTGTTCCATTTCAAAACATGCTTGATTTCTCTTTTAACCATTTTAGCCCGGATTCCGTCAATTCTGTCCCTTTTCTTCCACGGTGGATAATTACGTAGCCCAGCTTCTGCAGTTCATTCAGCCTTGAACGTATCTGTTGGACTGAAAGAGGGGTTGAAGAGTGATTTAAATAAGAAGAAAGTGCTTCCCTTCCGGCCCTCTCTCCTTTCTCGGACAAGACACTGAGTTGTGTCAAGATATTTCGGTACTCTTCGGTTTGGTTCAAAGATAATGATGTAGTAGTAGTGTGATCCTTTTTAGAAAAATTATGATCATTTTTAGGCAATAGATGAATGGTTAATCGTTCCTCTTCGCATATCGTCAACATGTATAGCAATGTATTCTTAAGCTCCCTTACATTCCCTGTCCACTTTGCTTGCATAAAGACATTTAGTACTTCCTTGTCCACCTTTGCGAGGCTGCTTTGTTCTGTACTTAGAAAGTATTGGATCAACTCAGGGATATCAGTGGACCTTTCCCTTAAGGCTGGCAGCCTTAGAGACAGGATTTTTAGTCTGTGATATAAATCTTCCCTGAACATGCCCTCTGAAATCAGTTGTTCCAGGTTCTTATTGGTTGCAGCAATAATCCGCACATCCACCGGGATATTTTTGTTCCCGCCAATTTTCCTTACTTCCATTTCTTCAAGCACCCTCAGCAAACGTGTCTGCAGTTTCATACTGATATCACCTATCTCATCAAGAAATAGAGTACCGCCGTCCGCTTGCTCAAATAATCCTTTCTTTCCGCCTTTTAGAGCGCCTGTGAATGCTCCTTCCACATACCCGAATAATTCACTTTCCAGCAGGTCTTCAGACAGGGCGCTGCAGTTTACAGCTAGGAACGGGCTGGAAGAGCGGGTTGATTCGTTATGTATCGCACTGGAGAATAATTCCTTGCCAGTACCCGTTTCCCCTACAATCAAAATGGGCAGTTCGCTTCTTGCCAGTTTTCGCGCTATTGAAATGGTCTCCGAAATGATGGGACTGCTGCCTAAAATGCTGTTAAAAGTGTATTTGGCTATATGACCGCTCTTCTGTAATTCCCGTTTTCGTACCTTTTCCATTTCTATAGTTTCATCCAAGTCTTTAAATGTAGCTACAACTACGCCTTCGGATTTCATCCTGAAACGGTATACCATTACATTTTTTTGTCTTAATATAAAATATTCCTGATTCTCTTCTTCCATGGATTTAAGGAATTGAGTAAGTTCAACATTTTGGAATACTCTTGTAATCTTTTTCCCTTTTGCGGTGGCTGCTGGCATACCGAGCATGTGTTCAAGGACCTCGTTGAATACTGTGATTTCTCCGCTTTTTTCCTGAAAGGCAAGAATGCCGTCATTGACACCGTCTACTACTCTGTTTAAAAATTTATTTAATGTGTTTGCTTTTTGATTAATCGATCCCAGCCTTTTACTTAATTCAATTATCTTTTTCGTATAGCGGTCTGTGATATCAAACGTAACCTGTTCAGACAATTTGAAATGGTGGATGATTCTAGTAATGGTGTTGAGATCGATTAATCGGACACCAATATTTATTTTAAAAGGGATAGAGTCGGGGATAAGTCCGGTTTCCCCGGGAGAAATGGCTGTATCAGCATCAAAATTGATCGTTTCACCTGGCGAGTAAGGGATATAGTCAACATGATCGATTCCCAGTCTTTTTAAATTGTAAACAGCTTCTCTGGCTGTTTTGAGAAAATCGTTCACATATAGGATTTTCTTGCCTGGGGGAAGCTCAAAAATACGGTCTATATATTCATAGTTGACGGTTCTTCTTGCTTTGATGATTGTGCAAGAAGAATGATCGATATAATCTTTTACTTCTTCTTCGATTAAGGAGGAAGAATACACAATCAATGAGTTGGTGAAGAAGGAAGTGATACCCTCATCACAAGAATAGCTTTTAATGGAGATTAAATTTCTGAAAACCGACTGTAATTGATCCTTGAGTGTTTTTTCGGTTTCTTTCGTACCTGCAAGGAGAATTAATTCGTGTGTCATCTTTTCCCACCTTTATAAGGGTTTATTTGGTTTTATGTGGTCTTTAATTGAGTCACCTTTAATGACCAATATAACATAAAAAGTCCGTATTTTCTGATATTAATTGTTGGCATGGTAATTGCATGAATAGTAGTGAAGAAAAAAAGGGGGATTTGGTATGGAAAAAGAGCAAAAAGCATGGAAAGTTCCGCATACGTTCATCATTGTATTCTTCGTAGTGCTTGCAGCAGCGGTTCTGACCTATATCGTGCCGAAAGGTCAATTTGACACTGAAGAAATAACGTACATGGAAAATGGGCAAGAACAATCAAAGACTGTTCTCGATCCTGACTCTTTCAGATACCTGAAGGATGAGGAAGGAAACTTGATCAGAGAGGGTACAAGTCTATTTGAACCTGGCGGGGGAGCCGGGTTCCTGAATTATGTTTTCGAAGGGCTCGTATCGGGTGATAAATGGGGTTCAGCTGTTGGTGTTGTTGCATTTATCTTGATTATTGGGGGAGCCTTTGGGATCATCATGAGAACAAGGGCAATTGAAGAAGGGATCTTAAAAGTGATTCAAAAAACCAAAGGCAGGGAATCGCTTATCATTCCCATAATGTTCTTCCTGTTTTCTTTAGGCGGGGCCGTATTTGGAATGGGAGAAGAAGCGATAGCGTTTGCTATGATTCTCGTGCCCATCATGATCACCATCGGTTATGACGCCATCACGGGGATCATGATAACGTATGTCGCCACACAGATCGGTTTTGCCGCGTCTTGGATGAATCCATTCGGAGTAGCGATCGCACAGGGAGTATCGGGAGTTCCCGTTCTTTCAGGCGCGGGTTTCAGGATTGGCATGTGGGCGGTGTTTACTTTAGTTGGAATCATCTATACTTGGAAATATGCAAAGGCAATCAAGAAAGAACCAGGAAAAAGTTTATCGTATCAATCAGATGAATACTTCCGTAAAGAAGGAAAAGTGAGAGATTTGAATACTACATTCACAATCGGTCACTCGCTGGTCATCCTAACGGTCGCTGCAGGTATCGTATGGATCATCTGGGGGGTTGTGAAACATGCTTATTATATTCCTGAAATCGCCACTCAATTCTTTACGATAGGGATTGTGGCAGGGGTCATAGGCGTGATCTTCAAATTGAACGGTATGTCTTGGGATGATGTTGCTGAAGGGTTTATTGACGGGGCTAAGGATTTACTGCCTGCCGCATTAGTCGTCGGAATGGCAAAAGGAATTGTGATTATCCTGGGGGGGGATGCCCCTGATGCACCATCCGTACTGAATACGATGCTCTTCGGTGCAGGCCAGGTTGTGGGGGATTTCTCGCAGGCAATTTCTGCATGGTGCATGTATGTATTCCAATCTGTTTTCAATTTCTTTGTTGTATCAGGTTCAGGGCAAGCGGCCTTGACCATGCCGTTGATGGCGCCGCTTGCAGATATAGCAGGTGTCTCACGACAGGTTTCTGTCCTTGCGTTCCAACTTGGGGACGGATTGACGAATATCCTCGTACCTACATCGGCTGCATTAATGGGTACCCTAGGTGCAGCGAGAGTGGACTGGGGAGTGTGGGTGAGGTTCATCATTAAATTCATGCTGATTTTATTCATCTTGTCCTCGGTATTTGTCGTTACAGCCGCGTTAATAGGTTTCTGATCGAAATTTGGAGGTCCGTCGACATCTTCATCTGTTGTCGGACCTTGGCTTAACGTTATAGACGCAAGTGAAGAACATCCCTGTTTGATATGGAAGGAGCAGACATCATGTTGACATTAATACAAAACGGAGAGGTATACGCTCCAGATTACCTGGGGAAGAAAGATATTTTATTAGTGAATGATAAGATCGGTTATATTGAAGAAAGTATAGAAGTTCCGGAGAATTTCGTCGATATGACAGTCATTGATGCGAAAGGGAAATGTGTTGTTCCAGGCTTCATTGATTCACATGTACATATTACAGGCGGAGGCGGGGAAGGAAGCTTTAAGACCAGGACTCCTGAAATACAGTTAAGTCAATCGACCCTTTCGGGCATTACAACACTGATCGGGGTGATTGGGACTGACGGGACAACACGGACGATGACCAATCTAATCGCGAAGGCCAGGGCTCTCGAAGAGGAGGGGATCACCTGCTTTGTGCAAACTGGTTCATATCAGGTTCCTTTGAAGACTCTTACAGGGAAGATTGAAGATGACATCATCCTGATCGACCGCATCATAGGTGCGGGGGAGGTAGCCATTGCTGACCACCGTTCTTCTCAGCCCACCGTCAATGAACTTGCCAAGATTGCTTCTGCAGCCCGGATCGGGGGGATGCTCTCGGGGAAAGCTGGTATCGTGAATATTCATGTTGGCGACAGCGGTGATCATATTAATTTGATCGAAGAAGTAATCGAAAAGACAGATATACCAAGGACTCAATTTTATCCGACACATATCAATCGCAATCCGCATTTATTTGAGGCAGGCATCGAGTTTGCCAAAAAAGGCGGTTATGTCGATTTTACTACTAGTACAATCCCTCAATTTCTTGAAGAGGGTGAAGTGAAATGCAGCAAAGGACTCAGCAGGATGCTAAAAGCAGGAGTTTCGATTGAACAGATCACTTTTACGTCCGACGGTCAGGCAAGTTTGCCTCAATTTAATGAATACGGAGATTTGACAGGGCTGAAAATCGGACAGGTCTCCAGTTTATTTCAGGAAGTAAGGGATGCAGTAATGGTAGAAGGCATACCCCTTGAAACGGCTATCAAAGTCATTACTTCCAATCCCGCAAAAATATTGAAATTAAAAACAAAAGGTCAGATCCAGAACGGTATGGATGCGGATCTTGTGCTGCTGGATGTAAAATCGTTAAAGATTCATACAGTATTGGCGAAAGGGAAAATCATGGTTGAAAATGGAGAAGCAGTTGTAAAAGGAACCTTTGAAGATTAAACTTTTTAATTCAAGACTGTTTTCTAAAAGATTGTTGCTTTTCGTATAGGTCTTGCAGCCTGAATATAGCTAGTGGACGTGCTCTTTTCGAACGCCAGTTCAAACAACATAGGGACGGACAAGCCGAAAATACCCAAGTCCCGGTATTTTCTTGTGTGCAAAACAACAAAATATGCGAAAAGAGCCTAATTCAAAGAATGGCAAATTTTTTATTGCCATTCTTTTTTTATCGTTTCCAATTGCAAATGGGTGGTAAAATGGATGATATTGGGTAGAGGAGAGATGAAGATGAGTGGAAGGGTCATATTTGTGGAGGGTATCCCAGGTGCTGGGAAGACATCCACGGTTCAGAAGATTTCGCATTTTTTAAAGGGCAAGGATATTCCTGTAAAAGAAGTTGTGGAAGGAAACCTTGAGCAGTCCGCAGATTACGAAGGTGCCGCTTTTTTGACTGAAGATCAGTTAAAGACCATGGAAGCAGAATATGGTATCGATGCTGGAAGTGTCAGCCCTTATTGTGAAATCCTAGAACCCGGGATGCTGGTTCATTATGCAAGAATGGGTGAAACTGAAGCATTCTCAAAATCATTCATAAAAGAACTTGAGCAGTTTGATATTTATAATACTGATCCAGATATATACATGATGGTGATAAAACATAAATGGGGCTTGTTTAAAAAGTTACTTGCCGGCGCGGATGAGGTATATGTTCTGGATTGCAGCCTGCTGCAAAATCCATTGACCTTTCTAAGTGCAAGGAATGATTTGCCGGCGGAATTAATTAAAACCTTTGTCAAGGACCTTCTCATGCTGGTGAAGGAATTTCGTCCGCTGGTCGTTTACCTTGAGCCGAAAGAAATCAAAAAAGCATTGGAGCATGTGATGGCAGAACGTTCAGAGCATTGGTTTGCATTTGTGAAGGACTACTACACGAAACAAAAATATGGGATCAATCATAATCTCACTAATGATTTAGAGGGGGTCGTGAAATTTTTGGAGGATCGCATAGCATTGGAAAAGTCTATATTGAAAGATGCAGGAGTTGATTGGCTGCATATTGAAAGAGATCAAGCATCATGGAGGGACATCCTAACAAAAATTGAAGATGAGCTAACTTTGCGTTTTGTAAAAGGATGAAGCCTCATCAGACTCTGGACGGAGGAAAAAACCACCAATAGTCGCTCGGAAGGTCTAACGGACTTGGGGTATGATTTACATATACTAGAAAATGGTGGGGATGGGTTACAATGAAAAAAATGATGGAAATATTCAAGAATCCGATTTTTGTGAAGCTGTTCATGGCTAATTTGACTTCTCATATGGGAAGTGTGGTCGGACTCACGGCATTTATGTTTTACCTTTTGGACCGTTTTTCAGACCAGCCGATGTATGCTTCGATTACGGAAATGATGTATTCACTTCCGACTCTGGTTGTGTTTTTCCTGGTCGGTGTATTGGCAGACCGGATGGACCGTCAGAAAATCGCTTATCACTGTGATACGATCAGCGCAGTTTTAACCGTTATCCTGGTCGGGGCAATTTATATCGGCTGGCTTCCTTTAATTTTTGCTGTCCTTTTCATAAGAAGCGGGGTACAGAAGTTTTTCTTTCCGGCTGAACAGGCAATCCTTCAAGGAGTACTTTCTAAGGATGACTACTCAACGGCAGCCGGTTTAAATCAGATGGTCATGAGTTTGTTCATGCTGCTCGGCAACGCCATCGCGATTTTTGTTTATTGGAATGCAGGGATATATGGGGCACTCCTTGTGGATTTCGTCACATTTGTTTTAAGTGCCATCTTAATCAGGAAGTGTGTCATTCCTGAAGATGTACGGCAGCCTAATGGGAAACATACCTGGAAGGACCTTAATGTGTCTTTCGTCATGAAAGATTTCAAGTCCGGGCTTGTCTATATCCTGCACCATAAACTGCTGCTTTCATTGATCGGGGGATTTGGCGTCTTTGGAATCGTCAACGGAGGTTTCTCGGTCATTCCAATCTTCATCCTGAAGTATAAACTGGCCCCGGAAACATATGAAGAATATTCAATCATACTTGGGATTGCATTCGGTTCCGGGGTATTGATCGGAAGCGTTGTTTCTTCCATGCTCACCCAGAAATTTAAATTCCATCAATTGATCGTTGCCGGTCTGGTCATTTCAGGAACCTTTATCATAGCAGCCTCATTTGCTCCCAGTACATGGATATTTATGGTGATTGTATTCATCGCTGCATTGGGCCTTCCGCTTGTAAACATTGCAATCGGAGGCTGGATGCCAAGTATTATAGATCCCAAGATGATGGGGCGCGTACAAGGATGGATCAATCCCCTTATGATGTTGTCACAATCCATCACACTCGGAGCCATCGCCCTGACATTCCCGTCGGTGGTAACGGTCGAAATGCTATACTGGCTCGTCGGAGGCTGCCTCATCATCGTAGCGGCGTTCTACACAATCATCCTGCCAAAATTCACAAACCAGGAAAACATCCAGCCGGCAGCAGTGAACGGGTAATTAAAAAAGGATAAGAAAAATTGTATATCTGCTTTGGTTAAGACCGAACTATATTATGGATCCTTGGAACCAATTAGTTCGGTTTTTTGGAACGTCTAGATTAATTTATTTAGTTTCAGTACTTACCAGCGGTTGATTGGAGTGCAAGACGTAGACTCCTAACCGAAAAGCGGAAGGGCTTGGTTCAGAGGCGTGTGGCATAATACGATCGGCCTGGAAGGCGTTCTTTGCCTTCTTGGTAGGTTTAGCTTATGACATGTGCCTCTAAGTCCTGCAGCTGGACAGTTATCCATCCTGAGGAGGCTCACGGGCTACCCGCGGAAAGCGAAGTCTTGCACGGAAATCATTAGCGGTATTGAAAGGGAAAAGTTTTTTATAAAAAGAACAAAATAATTTTGAACGTTTTTACATATCATTCGTATTATCAATGAACGCACAGGCGATGGAAGGGATACATGCGATGGAAGAGAGAGAATTAATCAAACGTGCAAAAAAAGGGGACCACGAAGCCTTCGCTTCCTTATTCAGACAGAACTATCCTTTTTTAGTGAAATATTTAATAAAAGTGACAATGAATAAAGATCAGGCAGAAGAACTCGCACAGGATACGATGGCAAAAATCGTTGAAAAGATCCATCTCTACAATGGAAAATCAAAATTTTCTTCCTGGCTGATCACGATTGCAACCAATCGATATATCGATATCAAGCGGAAAAACGGAAAAGAGAAGGACTGGCAGAAAGAAGAGGCCAACTACCGCAGTCTTAAATGGAGTCTGGAATCAAGAAATGAAGAGTGGAATGATGTACTTAAGGCATTGTCGGTTTTAGAGAATGGGGTTAGGATACCTGTCATTCTTAAACATTATTATGGATATTCTTACGATGAAATATCAGATATGATCGGACTGCCGGCAGGTACAGTAAAATCAAGAGTGCATCACGGCATTCTCAGGATAAGAAAGGAGCTGAAACTGGATGAACAACGAACATCAGCCAACTAAAGAAAACGAACTGGACCACATCCTAAAAGCCGGAATGGAACCGATGGATAAAGAAGTCGAAGATACCACACCTTCAGAAGAATGGTTTCAGCAGTTCGTCCTTCAACAGCAGAAAGATATAAAGGCCGGATTGAAGCGGGATCTCATTCTTTTTCTGTTGATAGCAGGCTGTCTGCTTCTGCTCCTTTCTCTCACACTTCTGAAACAGCCTATGCTGTTCCTTTTGCTTCAGGGTGCAGTGTTTATTGGAGGGGCTGCTTTTGCCAGTCTTGTGTTTTTCAAGCAGGTGAAGAAGATATGACGAAAGAAGAAATGTATTTGCTGCTGTTTATTATACCGATTCTTCTTGCACAAAGTATCTATTTATTTCTCGACGCGAGAAAGAATGGTCATCTTTATTGGTTCTGGGGATTATGGGGATTGATTCAGACGCCTATGCCACTTATTTTTTATCTGATGTTCGCGAAGAAAATATGGAAGAAGTTAAAGAAAAGGGAGAGAGTGGAATGATCATTGTAACGACAGACTATGTACCGGGAAAAGAAGTAAAAGAACTAAAAGGATTCGTCAGGGGAAGTACTGTCCAGGCGAAGCATATAGGTAAAGATATCGTTGCCGGCTTAAAGACCATTTTAGGTGGTGAAATCAGCGAGTACAGTGAATTGATGGAGGAAGCGCGGCATCAGGCAATCGAAAGAATGAAAACAGACGCAGTCCAAAAAGGGGCAAATGCAGTGATCGCGGTGAGATTGGAAACGTCCGCCGTGATGCAGAATGCCTCCGAAATCATCGCCTACGGTACCGCTGTGACGGTGGAATAATACACAATAGTGGCACATATAGTGAATTGGGTGCACACGGATAGAAGCAGACTCATAGTGTATAGAAAATTAGTAATAAAAATAAAATTGACACAATTCAAAACATGTAGTATGGTTAATGATGGAATAAAAACGATTGAAGAAATGGAGGGTTTGTGATGATCAAGTTATATACAGTTCAAGGCGTAGGAAGAGCATTTTTCCCTAATTTCATATCATCACATAACCAGTAACTTCTTATTCAAACCCAAATGAATAACAGGCACAGGTTATGTACACTAACCTGTGCTTTTTTATGTCCAATTTTCGGGCGTTAACAAGGCACCCGCAGGCCCGCTGATGCAAATCAGCCCTGCTCGTAGAGCCTTATTAGCGCCTTTTTTATTTGGGTGAATATGTAAATATGTTTTGTGGATTCCGGACGGCTTCAGAGGTTGATTGCAGTTGGACGGTTCCCTGATGAAAGGCTCACCAACCGCCCGCGGAAAGCGAAGTCTTGCACGGAACTAAGTAGCGGCATTAAAACCGGTGTTCTCAGGTAAAGCACCTGTTCACATAAATAAAAAAACTTTAGGAGGAAAAAAAGATGCTGAGAGTACAAAAGAAAAAAATGATGACAATTGTGGAGACAGAAGGCGGATAGTAAACGAATGAAAGAATGAGGGGGTATAAACGATGTTTAGTATTTTTAAGAAATTATCATGGTTTTTTAAAGAAAATTGGAAGAGGTACACGGTTGCAATCATCCTGTTGACGATCGTGGGGATCCTCGATGTGATCCCTCCAAAGCTTGTGGGGAACGCAATTGATGATATTCATCTCGGATCGTTGTCCTGGGATGTGTTGAGTAAATATATTTGGCAGTTAGCCGGAATCACGATCATTTCATACTCGTTGACTTATATATGGATGTATCAATTATTTGGAGGAGCTTTCCTTGTAGAACGGAAGCTCAGGTCAAACTTCATGGGACATTTACTAAAGATGACCCCGACTTTCTTTGAAAAGAACCGGACAGGGGATTTGATGGCCAGGGCAACGAATGATTTGAAGGCGATTTCAATCACTGCCGGCTTCGGTGTGCTGACGCTGATCGACTCAAGTGTTTTCATGCTCACAATCTTATTCACCATGGGGTTTTTAATCAGTTGGAAATTAACCCTTGCGGCCATTCTCCCATTACCGGTCATGGCTCTATTGATGAAAGTGTATGGGGCAAGGATCCATAAACGTTTTACTGAAGCACAGGACTCTTTCGGCGACCTTAATGATAAAGTTCTGGAGTCGGTTGCGGGTGTCAGGGTCATCAGGGCTTATGTCCAGGAAAGAGCGGATGAGGGCCGTTTTTCTGCCATGACAGAGGATGTTTACAAAAAGAATATCGAAGTAGCAAAAATCGACTCGCTTTTCGATCCAACCATTAAAGTGCTGGTTGGTTTAAGTTATCTGATCGGACTTGGATACGGCGCCTATCTTGTATTCCATCGTTCAATCACACTGGGGGAGCTTGTGTCATTCAATGTATATCTGGGAATGCTGATCTGGCCGATGTTTGCGATCGGTGAACTGATCAATATCATGCAGCGGGGGAATGCATCCCTTGATCGAGTGCAGGAAACGCTTGATTACGTGCAGGATGTAAAAGATCCGGAGAGTCCTAGAACGGTCGGCAGGCCTGAAAATGTTGCATTTGATGGTGTGCACTTCAAATATCCTTCTTCACAGGTGGAAAATCTGGTCAATCTAAACCTGAAATTAAGCAGGGGGGATACTCTCGGAGTGGTAGGGAAAACCGGAAGCGGGAAGACGACCTTCATCAAACAGCTTCTGAGGGAATACCCGGCAGGAACAGGTGCATTGTCGCTTTCCGGTATCGGAATCAATGACCTTACACTCGAGCAGGTAAGAAGCTGGATCGGTTACGTCCCGCAAGATCATGTGTTGTTCTCAAGAAGTGTAAAAGAAAACATCATGTTCGGACGCGAGGATGCAGACGAGAATGACCTGGAAAAAGCAATCGAGCTTGCCGATTTCAAAAAAGATCTGGAAATGCTTCCGGATGGTCTGTCAACCCTTGTCGGAGAAAAGGGAGTCGCTTTATCAGGAGGTCAAAAACAACGGATTTCGATTGCGAGGGCGCTTATCAAAAATCCTGAGATTCTAATTTTAGATGATTCGCTTTCGGCGGTCGATGCCAAAACGGAAGCAAAGATCATTGACAATATTCGAAATGAGCGTGAAGGAAAAACAACGATCATCACGACCCATCGCCTGTCTGCTGTCCAGCATGCGGACTGGATCATTGTAATGGAGGATGGGAAAGTGGTGGAAGAAGGGGTTCACGGGACACTTCTTGAAAATGACGGCTGGTATAAAGAGCAATTCGACCGTCAGCAGGTTGAAGATTCCTCACAAGAGGAGGTGGGCGTATGAAAGTCGGAAAAAGACTTGTAGATTATGCGCTTTTGTATAAAAAAATCATTATAGCCGCTTTGCTGATGCTGACTTTTTCAGTAGCGGCAGAGCTTGCCGGCCCGTTCATCGCCAAGAAAATGATCGATGACCATATTCTTGGAATCGAAGCGGCATGGTACGAAACGGATAAAGGAAAGGATGCTGTTTCCTATAAAGGAGAATGGTATAAAAGAGAGCAATATTTCAATGATGGTGAACAAAAAGGGAAAGAGGTACGGATCCTTCAAATCGGGAGGGAATTTTACTTTGTCCCTGCAGCCATTTCGTTCGATGGAGAACGCAGAGTGAAGGGCAAAGAAATGATGATTACGAAAGGGAAAGAATCCAAATCATATCCTGCACAAAAATTAGGAGGAGATGAGCTGTTGGATTTTTACAGCCCTGAAATTCCAAGGATCATGAAATTGATTGCCTTTTATTTCGGGCTCCTTGTAGTGGCTTCGTTCTTTCAATACGGACAGCGCTTCTACCTGCAGAAGGCGGCCAATAGAGTCATCCAGAAGATGCGGAACGATATCTTTCAGCAAATCCAGAAGCTGCCGATCCGATATTTTGACAATCTGCCGGCTGGAAAGGTCGTTGCCCGGATTACAAATGACACGGAAGCGATCCGGGATTTATATGTAACCGTTTTGTCTACGTTTTTTACAAGCACGATTTATATTCTTGGAATCTATATCGCGTTGTTCATACTCGATGTAAAGCTTGCGGCAATCTGTTTGATTCTGATTCCAATCCTTGTCATCTGGACGTATTTGTACAGGATCTATGCGTCTAAATACAATCATATCATCCGTTCGAAAGTAAGTGACATCAACGCGATGATCAATGAGTCGATCCAAGGGATGAATATTATCCAGGCGTTCAGCAGGGAAAAACAAACAAGCAGCGAATTCGAAGAAATGAACGGCACCCATTATAAATATCAGAATAAGCTTTTGAGCTTGAACTCCATGACCTCACATAATCTTGTAGGAGTATTGAGGAATATCACGTTTGTGGCATTCATCTGGTATTTCGGTGGAGGCTCGATCGGGGTAGGGTCTGTCGTGACTCTGGGTGTTCTCTATGCTTTCGTTGACTACATCAACCGATTATTCCAGCCTGTGACCGGAATCGTCAATCAGCTTGCCAACCTGGAACAGGCCCTTGTGGCAGGCGAACGCGTATTCAGTCTTCTTGATGAGGATGGAACGAAAGTAGTCGATGATAAGATGGCCCGCTACCAAGGGAACGTCAGCTTTGAGCACGTATTCTTTGGCTACAAAGAGAATGAATATGTGCTGAAGGACATCACATTTGAAGCAAATCAAGGAGAAACCGTGGCACTTGTCGGACACACAGGATCAGGCAAAAGTTCGATCATGAATCTATTATTCCGTTTTTATGATGCAAACGAAGGGAAAATCATGATTGACGGACAGGACATCAAGGATATTCCATATCAGACCATACGTGAGCACATGGGCATCGTCCTGCAGGACCCGTACTTGTTCACGGGTACGATTGCATCCAATGTGAGCCTTGATGATACGAAAATTTCAAGGGAAACAGTGGAAGCCGCACTGAAAGCTGTAGGTGCGGAGAGAGTATTCAAAAACCTTGAAAAAGGCTATGACGAACCGGTCATTGAAAAAGGAAGCACCCTTTCATCCGGACAGCGTCAGCTGATTTCATTTGCCCGGGCGCTTGCCTTTAACCCGGCAATCCTGATACTCGATGAAGCAACCTCAAGCATCGATACTGAAACCGAAGCCGTGATCCAGGAAGCGATGGAAGTATTGAAGAAGGGGAGAACGACCTTCATCATCGCTCATCGACTTTCCACAATCAAGAACGCCGACCAGATCCTTGTACTGGATCGGGGAGAAATCGTTGAAAAGGGAAATCACGACGAACTCATGAAAGCGGGCGGCCGTTATTATCAAATGTATCAGCTTCAGCAGGGATCTTCAGACCTAGCGGGATGATCAGAAGGAGTCCAGCATGTCTATGGGTGAGGCGAGTTTTAAAAAAGAAGAGAGCCAAAAACATTTTTCACTGTTTTTGGCTCTCTTTTATTGCAGTGTGGAGGAAATCCAGCATTTGGGGAAGACTGGTGCATGGATTTGGGAACAAGAAGACTGGTTGTTACAGTACCAAAAGAAGAAAATTGTCCCAGAGGCAACGGGGCTGGGAAGATATCAACGTTTTTTGAGGGTGTATCAACAAAAATTTGGATTTACCAACAAAAATTCAAGGATACCAACAATTTCTCTGCACTTACCGACAATTCTTCAAAAACCGACAAGTTTCGCACACAGATGAAACGTTAATCCGCCTAAAAGGCCTCAAAGCCGCGCCAGGCTCATACCGCCGCAAACGAGCCAGGCACCGCAAAGCTCCAGCCCGCATAAAACGGCACCTTTTGCTCTAATAACATATCCCTACCCTCTTTCGGATAAATTGCGGGTTCATCAACTCATGATAAATAAAATCACCTGTATCATAAATGGAGATACTCTTGCCATCTTCAGGGAGGGTGTCTCTTTCTATGCGGTATTCTCCTATTCGTTCCCCGTCAGGAAGATACGTCGGACAAACGACCGTCCATTGGAGTCCTGAAGCCTGAAGCATCAGGAAGGCCCTGAGATGATCTTCCGCAGCGGTGGAGCTCCTTCTCTTTGATTCATTCGATTGGAAACGGTATAAATGAGGTTCCGTCCTTGAATTCAGTATCCCGGCAGTGCCGCATGTGATGATGCGGGTGATGCCGTTTTGCCTCATCGCTTTTAAGATAATGGGCATACTCCTCGACAACACATCTTCCTTGTCTGTATTCAGACAGCTGACGACTGCATCGCAGCCGAAAATCGTATTGAATACATCTTCCTCATTGAGTACATCGCCTGTCACTGCAATTTCCTGATGACTTTTTTCTTGAACAATCTTTCTCGTCAATCGGTGAATCGTATGTTCGTTTCGTGCATTTTCATATACAACAGCACCGACCCTGCCGGTACTGCCAAAGAGAGCGATTTTCATGGATACCCCTCCTTAAAAAATCTTTGTGTTCATTCAATAGGTTAGATTAAAAGTATACCAAAGGAGTGTGCATCTGAGAAAAATTAATCTTGAAATTAAGATTTTCTCATTGACTTTTTACAGGTATCGTTTTATGATGACATTCGTAGTTAATAATTCCGATAAGATTAGTGGGGGTTTGATGATGAAAAAGTGGAAAATTTCAGCTGTTATGCTGCTGGTTCTTTCAATAGTGCTTTCAGCATGCGGACAATCTAAAGATAATGAAGGGTCAAGCGGGGATTCGAAACAGTCTCTTTACGATAAAGTGAAAGAAGAAGGAAAGCTGCTAGTGGGAACAGAAGGAACATATCCTCCTTTCACATTTCATGATGAATCAGGCAAGCTAACTGGATTTGACGTTGAAATCGCACGAGAAGTGGCTAAACGGCTCGGTGTTGAAGCTGAGTTCAAGGAAACACAATGGGACGCGATGTTCGAAGGGTTGAATTCCAACCGCTTCGATATGATTGCCAACCAGGTGGGGATCCGTGAAGACAGACAGAAAAAGTATGACTTTTCAAAGCCTTATATTGAATCAAGTGCAGTGGTAGTCGTTTCGAAAGATAACAACGATGTGAAATCATTTGAAGATATTAAAGGGCTGACTTCTGCTCAATCACTGACAAGTAATTACAGGGATATTGCCGAAGAAAATGGTGCTGTCATCCAGGGAGTCGACGGGCTCGCCCAATCGATTCAGCTGCTTGAACAGGGCCGTGTGGATGTGACAGTCAATGATAAGATTTCAATCCTCGACTATATGAATAAACAAAAGAATTCCAATATCAAAATCGCTGCCGAAGCTGAAGATGCAGGACAAAGCGGCTTGATGTTCCGTAAGGGTAATGACAAGTTAGTGGAAGAAGTCAATAAAGCGTTAGAGGAAATGATGGAAGACGGAACTTACGAAGAGATCTCCAACAAATGGTTTGGCGAGAATGTATCTCCTAAGTAGTATTTTTCAAAATCCTGAAGAAATGTTCGATATTTTACAAAGCTCCCTGCTTCCGATGATCAAGGGAGCTTTGTATTATTCTATCCCTCTAACGCTCATATCGTTTACTTTAGGATTAATCATTGCTGTTTTCACTGCTTTGGCCAGACTATCAAGGTTTTCAGTTTTACGGGGCATTGCAAGGGTCTATGTGTCCGCGGTCAGAGGAACGCCGCTGCTGGTGCAGCTGTTCATCATTTTCTTTGGACTCGGTTCCCTCGGCGTCGAATTCCTTAAGCTGGAACCATTTCCTGCAGCCGTCATTGCGTTCTCATTGAACATGGGGGCATACTCTTCAGAAATTGTGAGGGCTGCCATCCAGTCTATTCCTAAAGGTCAGTGGGAAGCAGGATACTCCATCGGGATGAGCTATTCACAGACGCTTAAGAGAATCATTCTGCCGCAGGCGACAAGGGTGTCCATCCCTCCATTGTCCAATTCATTTATAAGCCTGGTAAAAGATACGTCGCTTGCTTCACTGATTTTCGTGACAGAAATGTTCAGGAAAGCACAGGAAATTGCGGCAACCAACTATGAATTCCTTCTAATGTACATGGAAGCGGCATTATTATATTGGATCATTTGTTTCATTCTATCGATCATACAAGGAAGAGTGGAAGCACGACTTGATCGATATATCGCTAAATAAAGGAGGGTAAAGATGATTTCGATAAAAGGACTGAAGAAGCGCTTTGATGACCTGGAAGTGTTAAAAGGCATGGATGTGGAAGTCAAAAAAGGGGAAGTGATCGTTCTGATCGGTCCCTCCGGATCCGGTAAAACAACGTTTCTCAGATGCTTGAATGCACTCGAAACACCTAATGAAGGCACCGTATCGATCGGAGAAATGACAGTCGATTTTTCTGGAAAAGTATCAACTGCCGAGCTTTTGAAATTCAGAAGAAGGACCGGCATGGTCTTTCAGACTTATAATCTCTTCCCGCATATGACGGCTCTTGAGAATGTCATGGAAGGCCCGGTCGTCGTACAGGGCAAGAAAAAAGCCGATGTCCGGAAAAATGCCATCCGGCTCCTTGAAAAAGTGGGCCTAGGCGACAAAATCGATTATTATCCGTTTCAGCTTTCCGGAGGACAGCAGCAGAGGGTCGGCATCGCAAGGGCCCTTGCAATCGAACCGCAGGTGATGCTGTTTGATGAACCGACATCCGCACTCGATCCCGAGCTGGTTGGAGAAGTACTCAAAGTCATGAAGGATCTTGCAGAAGAAGGGATGACGATGGTCGTCGTCACCCACGAAATGAGATTCGCAAAAGAAGCCGCAGATAAGGTGATCTTCATGGACGGCGGTTACATCCTGGAAGAAGGAACTCCTCAGGAAGTATTCGAGAACTCTAAGCACGGCCGCACACGTCAATTTTTAAACTTGATAAGATGAAAGGAAAAGATGAATGGGCCCTCACCATTCATCTTTTTTTTGTGTAAAACAGGAGAAAAAGCAGGGATTTCTCCATTATGGAAAGAAAAGGTAATATAGCAGAAATGGGGGATTCAATGAAGATATTCAGAAGATTACTACTTATCTTTTCAGGATTGGTTTTTATCAGTGCACTGCCAAATCTGTTCTTTAATGCAGATTTTCAATATGTCTATTTGAATGGAGAAAGCGGCTCATTTGGTTTATATCCGTACGCATATCTCAGTGCAATTTATGATGTTTTTCTTTATTTGGCAAGGCCGGATCAATGGTCAATTGTTGTCATGGGAAAGGAATATGCCCTTATTGATGTTCTTTTTGAAAGGGTTGCGTATTCGATGAAAGTTTTCTTTATTTCACTCTTGCTGGCTGTCATCATCGCTTTTCTTGTGAGCATGATGATTTCACTCGCATCCGGAACCATTAAACGCTTTCTTCTATCTGTTGTAAATGTGATAGAGTCGCTGCCGGATATCTTTATCATCATCGGCGTGCAGCTGCTCGTTGTTATGTACTTCAGGGAGACGGGTGTGTTGATCGGGGATATCGCCATGACTGGTGAAGAAATCTATTTACTTCCTGTCACTTGTTTGACTGTAGTTCCTGCCGTTTTTTTAGTCAAGACGATCGTATTGCTTTTGAAAGAAGAGGAAAAGAAGGCTTATGTTGAACTTGCCCGGGGTAAAGGGCTGAGTTCTGTTCATATTTTGGTGGTCCACAGTTTCAGGAATGTGCTGTACAGTTTATTTTATCAAATGAAACTGGTCTTTTCCTTTATGCTTTCGAACCTCTTCATCCTTGAACAATTATTTAATATGCGCGGTGTGATGGGACTTTTGATGTGGTCGACGGGATACACCTTCGTCATTATCAGTACACTGATTTTTCTGCCGTTCTTCCTTCTCTTTACTTTAATCGAGCAGCGCATGAAAAAAAGCATCGGCATGAAGGAGGACGGGACGTATGCTTAAGCAGCTGTTGAAAAAGCCGAAGTTCTTGACTGGGTTCATCTTTCTCACTGTACTTTTACTGGTTAGTTTCCTTTATGAACCATTTTTCGAAAAAG
Organism: [Bacillus] enclensis; assembly: GCF_001456935.1. Lineage (GTDB taxonomy): Bacteria > Bacillota > Bacilli > Bacillales > Bacillaceae_B > Rossellomorea > Rossellomorea enclensis. Next base: position 74,481 of record NZ_KQ758483.1, read on the forward strand.
GAGTTGAAAGCATCAGCTTCCTGCACCTGGATGGGGGGATGGCGGGTCCCCCTTTCACTCCCGCAGAGCTGCCCCCTCTGGGATCAGACAGGCTGGGAATCCCTCTCTGGACTTATATCATCCAAGGGGCAAAATTCACTATTCTGCTCGGCCTGCTCATCAGTTTTTTACAGCTGGTTCTTTCCCTGTTTTTTTCTATTGCTTTTACGGGATTGTCTAAAAGATTCTTGACTGTCTTTGAAGAAGCAGTGGAATCCATGATTTATGTTCCAATGGCCGTCATCGCTTTTATGCTTCTCTTTCCGCTCCGCTTTGTGGTGGATGCGGAAGTTGAACCAATAAAATTTCTCAGCATTCAAATCTTCCTGCTGACTCTGATAGGGATGCCGCAGATCGTTGTAGTGCTTTCCAAAGAGATCCAAAAGACGATGCAGGAAGAATATATATTGAGCGCCAGGACCCTGGGGGCGCGGGGATGGTACCTATACCGCCGTCATGTTCTTAAGAATCTGCTGCCCCGCCTCTTTCTGTTATTCTTCCAGCGCAATGTGAGCGTGCTGATTTTGTTTGCTCATCTTGGGATTTTAGGGGTAATGCTGGGGGGACAGGTGGAAAAGGAAATAATGGTAGGAGAATCCCGAATCTTTTCCCTTTCCAATGAGTGGGCCGGGAACATAGGTAATTCACGGATCGAGATGATGACGGGCCCATGGATCATTTTTTCCCCGCTTGCTGCTCTTTCCCTTACTGTCCTTGCTTTTAATATGATGGCTTCGTCCCTTCAAGCATTGATAATGGGAGAAACGGCAGTGATAAGACGAAAGGATGTAAGAGATGAAAAGGCAAATCCTCATTCTTCGGGCGGAACAACCGAGGAGGGGAAGTTCACCCTTGAAAAGCACCGAACCTACCCCGGCTGACATTTTGATACAAAACCTGTCCGAAAGTGGTTAGTACAGGTCAAATAGTGGAAATATGGTAATGTGACTATTATTTGAGGGAGGAAGAGAAATGGATTACCGAATTGAACGGGATACAATAGGTGAAATGAAAGTGCCCAAGGAAAAATACTGGGGTGCACAGACACAGAGAAGCAAAGAGAATTTCAAAATCGGTACAGAAAGAATGCCGCTCGAAGTTACATATGCTTTCGCGCAGCTGAAAAAGGCGGCGGCAATGGCGAATCATTCGTTAGGCAAACTTTCTGAAGGGAAAATGAAAGCAATCAGCGGGGCATGCGACGAGATTCTGGAGGCTAAATGGGATGAACATTTTCCATTGGTGGTCTGGCAGACGGGAAGCGGCACACAATCAAATATGAATGTAAATGAGGTTGTTGCCTATCGTGCCAATGAACTTTTAAAAACCGCAGGCAGTGATGAAAAGATTCACCCGAATGATGACGTCAATATGTCGCAAAGCTCGAATGACACTTTCCCTACTGCAATGCATATTGCTGCATATAAGGAGATATCATCTAAACTTCTGCCGGTAATCGATGAGTTCATTGAAACCCTCCGGGAAAAAGAAGGGAAGTTTCAGGAGATCATCAAGATCGGACGTACACACCTGCAGGATGCCACGCCTCTGACACTTGGTCAGGAGGTAAGCGGCTGGAGGGCAATGATGGAAAAATCGCGTCATATGATCGAAGAGAGCATGGGTCAGCTTGTCCACCTTGCGATAGGCGGTACTGCAGTGGGGACAGGGATCAATGCCCATCCGTCATTTGGAGGGAAAGTCGCCGGGCAGCTTGAAGAACAGACCGGCATCCCATTTGTTTCATCCGACAATAAATTCCATGCGCTCACTTCCCATGATGAAATTGTTTATGTACACGGTGCGTTAAAGGCGCTGGCTGCAGACCTGATGAAAGTGGCAAATGATGTCCGCTGGCTGTCAAGCGGTCCACGCAGCGGGATTGGTGAAATCACGATCCCTGCAAACGAACCTGGAAGTTCGATCATGCCGGGGAAGGTCAATCCTACACAAAGTGAGGCTGTCACCATGGTCGCCACCCAGGTTTTCGGGAACGATGCCAGTATCGGATTTGCAGCAAGCCAGGGCAATTTCGAGCTGAATGTCTTCAAGCCGGTGATCATCTATAATATGCTCCAATCTGTACGACTGCTGACAGACGGTATCCGTTCATTCAACGATAAATGTGTGAAAGGCCTGGAAGCCAATGAGGATGTTATAGAGGATTTCGTCCAGCGTTCATTGATGCTTGTAACAGCATTGAATCCTCACATCGGCTATGAAAAAGCAGCGGAAATTGCAAAAAATGCACACAAAAGCGGCTCGACCCTAAAAGAAGCAGCGATTAAATCCGGTTATCTTACAGAAGAGCAATACGATGAATGGATCAACCCGGCGAATATGGTTAAATAACAAATGAATTAGGTAGAGGATAGCTGGAAAATCACCGTTGATTGTGAGATAAAAGAGTTTGACTGTTTCCAGCTGTTGATCGAAGTGCTAGACGAAGACTCCTAACCGAAGGGCTTTTTTCAGAGGCTTATGACTTGAGTCTCTAGGCCTTGCAGCTAGAAGAAACTAATTCAATGAGGGGCGGGGGTTTCTCGCGAAAAACGTAGTCTTACACGGAAATCAATAGCGGAATATAGTACCGTCCTCAAAAATAAAAAACCCCTGGCATCTGCCAGGGGTTTATCCATACATATTCATTTTTGCTGCGGATTAGTATTGTCCGCCGCCGATTTGTTGTTCAGCCATTTGAACAAGACGCTTAGTGATTTCTCCACCAACAGAACCGTTAGCGCGTGATGTAGCGTCTGGCCCTAATTGTACGCCAAACTCAGAAGCGATTTCGTACTTCATTTGGTCGATAGCTTGTTGAGCTCCTGGAGCTACCAATTGGTTAGATGAATTGCTGCGAGATTGTTGTTGTTGCATAATCTTTCATCTCCTTAAATATAGGTTGTTTTTTGGTTGGGTCAACCGGAGTTGCACCGGCACGCATTCCATTAGCGACCATCTGTAATGGTATGACCCAAGGTTATGAGTTGCTTTATGTGTTGTTACTAAGTATTATGGTTCGTCCATGAAATTATATGCGGGGGAAAAACAAGGGAATTTATTCCTGTTTCTTTCCCTGTATTTTCTCTACATAAAACAGTGTCAATCATAAAAGGATATGTTTAAACACTTAAGTTGAAAGAATGGTGACACGCATGAAAGCATGTGCATTATGCAACGGGATTGTTGAATATAAGGGTCTGTGCCCGAAATGCGGCGATTCCACTTTGGATCAAGGAAGATATTACGATTATTATGATGAATATAGTGCCTATATGGATATAAAACATGTGCAGCTGGCAGACGGCATACCGAATAGCAGCTGTACGGATACATGCCTGCATTTATTCACCTGTATTAGATGCGGGGAAGAAGAAGGAAAAAGCATCAATTTGACTGAATTCTAACCAATATAAAAACCACACTCCGGCCGGAGTGTGGTTTTTATCATTTATTAACGAATTCTTGTTTCTGATTCAGAATCGAAGAAATGTGCTTTGTTCATATCAAATGCAAGGTCGATTGTCTGTCCTGCGTTGATGTCAGTACGTGAATCGACACGGGCCACGAACTCCTGGCCTTCGATTTGAGAGTAAAGCATGGTCTCCGCACCTGTTAACTCAGATACTTCAATTTTTGCTTTGATCTTGGCACCTTGTGCTGTATCGATGAAAATAGGCTCATCATGAATATCTTCCGGTCTTACCCCCAGGATGATGTCATTTCCAACATAACCCTGGTCGCGAAGCACTTTCATTTTTCCTTCCGGTACAGCAACCTTAGAAGAACCGATCACAAAGGATCCTTCTTCAACTTTACCGTGGAAGAAGTTCATAGCCGGACTGCCGATGAAGCCTCCGACAAATACGTTTTCAGGCTTATCATATACTTCTTTAGGTGACCCGACCTGCTGGATGACACCGTCTTTCATGACAACAATCCGGGTAGCCATTGTCATCGCTTCAGTTTGATCATGCGTTACATAAATGGTTGTAGTTTGAAGACGCTGATGAAGCTTGGCGATTTCTGCACGCATCTGCACACGCAGTTTTGCATCAAGGTTGGACAAAGGTTCGTCCATCAGGAAGACCTTTGCATCACGTACGATCGCTCGTCCTAATGCAACACGCTGGCGCTGTCCGCCTGATAATGCTTTCGGTTTACGGTCCAATAGTGCTTCCAGACCAAGGATTTTAGCAGCTTCCTGTACACGTCGGTCGATTTCTTTTTTATCAAATTTACGAAGTTTAAGACCGAATGCCATATTGTCATACACACTCATATGCGGATAAAGGGCATAGTTCTGGAACACCATGGCAATATCGCGGTCTTTAGGGGCTACATCGTTCACGCGTTTTCCATCGATGGAGAAGTCACCCTTTGAGATTTCCTCAAGCCCCGCGATCATACGGAGTGTCGTTGACTTACCGCATCCTGATGGACCGACGAATACGATGAATTCCTTATCGTTGATATGAAGATTGAAATCATTTACTGCAGTCACTTTATTGTCATAGATTTTATAAATATTATCTAATTTTAATTCAGCCATTTCCGATTCTCCTCCTGTAATGAAAACGTTTTATTCTATGCATTCATTTTAAAGAAAGCGGATTCAGAACGGTATGGTAAACTTGCACAAACTTCCCCATCATTTTTTAGGCAGGTTGTCAGATTCGTATTCGAGAACGGCGAGGTAAGCAAGCAGCGCGCCTTCAAATGTCTTGATATCAATCATGGTTTTTTCAATGAATTTCTCGATTCGGTACTGCACACTGTTCCGGTGCATATATAACGTTTTTGCTGTTTGACTGATATTGGACTGATTTTCCAGAAATGCCTTGACGGTCTGAATCAGTTCCTTGTCTTCTGAGAATACTTGTGAGGTTTTACTGAAGATATATTCTTTCCATTCTATCGGCAGATGCTTCAGCATATAGGATGGCAGGGCTGTCACAACAGATTCGATAGAATTAGCACGGATGGATGATTTGGAATATTTATTCATGATACGCTCGTAGTTGAATGATTTACTGAAACCGGGGTCGACCTGCTGGAACTGGCCGATAAAAAAAGATATGCTCGCAAAGAAATCAGATTCAATGACGTGTGAAATGGACCGAAGCTGCTCTGCATCTAATTGAATCTCATTACTTTCCTCAATAATCAGCCCTTCATATTCATTCAGCATGACCAGCATTGTATGATGGGGCAGTAAATGACTGAACGCCTCTTTCAATAAATGCATATCCGTTTCTTCATGAATGGTGAATTGAATCACTCTATACTCAATTGAACGAAGTGAAGGAAGAGGTCCATTCTCAAATAAAAAATCAACCCACTCATTCGCAAGCGGTGACTCATTCAATCTCTTATTTCCACTTGGCAGTTCTTTAAAGAGACATCTCAGCAATTCTGTTTCTTCTCTTGATAAATCGCTTGCATCAATTCCGATGAATTCATTTTCATGCTCATCGGTAAACCAGATTTTTTTAGACGTATGTACTGTCGGGTAGTGTTTCTGAATGGCTGCATTTGGGTATTTCAAAAGTAAAGAAGTTAACATTTCATCCCTCGGTTATCAATTATTTATGTATATTATCCATTGTACTGAAAAAAATGAGTGAATCAAAGGGTCCCGGATTGCAAATTCTTCCTGATTCTACTACTATGGGATAAGGAATAAATCATTATGAGGTGTCCAATATGGAATACAATAAAGAAGTAACAAACCGTTTGAAACGCTTAGAAGGACAAGTCCGCGGCGTCCTTAAGATGATGGAAGAAGAAAAACATTGTAAGGATGTCGTTACACAGCTTTCAGCAGTGCGGACTGCTGTAGACCGTACAATCGGTTTGATCGTTGCGAAAAACCTGGAAGCATGCATCCGTGAATCGGAAGATGAAGGCGGCAGTGCAGAAGATGCAATCAAGGAAGCCGTTAACATGCTGGTGAAAAGCCGATAAATTAAGGAAAGCTGCCGTTCGGGCAGCTTTTTCTCTTCGTAAGCAGTAATGACAAGGGAAAGGGAGGCCTGCATGTGAGGCCTCCCGCCTGAAGACATTAAGAATGAGCCGGGGGTTCCTCATAATCAGTGATGAGAGTCGTTTCACCGATGTTTGTGGAATCACCCCTCATATGAACGGAGCCCCCTGATAATCCCTCGTTGATAATCCTGTCAACATCAAGGAAAAGACTTCCTTTTCCCTCGTAGTTGGTATCCGGAAGAAATTGATAGTCTTTTTTATCTTTTTCCATTCTTATCAGCCTCCTGAGTTTAGTTTTTGAAAAGAGGCTGAGGTTCATTCAGCTTTTTTCTGGGTAATGGAAAGTGTGAACGAATTTATTCATACACATGGAACAACATTAGTTCATGCAGTTGTTTTTTCAGATCCTCTTGTTTGACTGCAGGAGGCTCGTGGCTTGTCCATTCAATACTCCCGTTTTTATGATAATTCCCTTCGTATTTCTTTCCACTGAAGTAGAACGAGAAGGTCCAACCCGGAAGCTGTTTGTTATCATACATGCTTTTATACTGGAAATGCTGTATCAATTCAATCACCTCAACTATATTGTAAACGTTTCACCGCCTGCTGTGTAGGAGTTCATGCTATCCATTGAAATTTCATTCGTATAATACAGGCAGGTATGCGAAAAGAGTCTTATCCAATCATAATTTTCTTTTTTAATAAATAGAATTTATTGAAGAGATTTTAGGAGGGACAAAGCATGAATTCCTTTATTCGCGATTTAGAGAAAGCGATCAGTGATGAGTGGACAGCCTATTACTTTTATAAAGATTTAAAGCAGAGGACTAATAATCCTTTATACGTAGAATTCATCGAGCATGCAAAAAAAGATGAGAAAGAACATTATGAAATGTTCCAGTATCTTCATTATCTATTTACAGGTGAGTATTATGAACACAAGAAAGAGAAGATTGAATACACAACCTTCAAGGAAGGGATTCTGCGCGCATTGAAAAATGAGCTCGAGGCTGCAGAGTTCTACAGGAATCTATTACTAGAAATGCCAAACAAGCAGGCTTACAATCCATTATTCATCGCCATGACAGATGAAATGGAACATGCCACCCGTTTTTCAACGATTTATAATTCACTTCGATAATAGAAGGGTTGACCACTGTAAGTGTACAAACGGTCAACCTTCTTTGTGTTCGGAAAGAATAAGAAACGTGCGGACAAGCTGCTGCCGCCTATTCTGTTCAATGTCTTCTTCGTCAAAGGTCATTGGCTTTGAATTGATTTCAAAAAGTACATAACCTCCTTCTTCACGGGGGGCCAGATCCAGTGAAAATTCACCTACGTAACCGAAAGCTGCCACAAGTTCCCTTCCGCAAGTCTTCACTATGTCCAGGATTTCTTTCTTTGTCCTGGGAGCTGAAACTTCTTCAATTGAAATTATTTTTCCGCCTGCAGGAACATGGGTGGTCACTTCCTGTCGCTGAGAAATACGCACGCCGATCCCTATTAGTCTGAATTCCATTCCGGTATGGACTGCCAGGATCCGATAATCATAACGGTGGTCTTTTAAGGTTTTGCAAGGGACCGCTTTCTGTATAATCAGATTCTGCCCGGGGTGAAACCATTCCCCATAAGTGGAGAGGAAACGGGACAGGGATGTATACTTTTCAATCTTCTTGATACTTTTGCATATGATCGTGCCGTTTACTTCCTTTTCTATCAGCCTGATGCCTTTTCCCTGTGAGGCAAAAGTTGGCTTCACGTAAATTCTTTTATACCGTTCTAAAAAGTCCGTAAAGCCTGCTTCACTTTCCAACTTTTCAGTGGGAGGCAGGTAGTCTTTTAAATCGCTGCATTGAGACAGAATCTGATGAACTTCCCACTTATTGAAGAAATGAGGATTGAAATAGGGGATATTGAATGTCTTAATAAACGTTTGCAATGCTTTGTATTCCTGATGCTGTTCAGCGTCCCTTGAAGGGATTCTGTTATAAATCACGCTGGGTACCGGGAAGATGCACTTCACCCATTTATTCAATTGTTTGTTGAAGATGATCCCGTTTATGGTCTTTCCATCAACATCCTCAGGGGAGAAAACGAAGCAAAGGGCTCCTTGCTCCTCCAGCTCCTCTTGTATCGACCTGAACAATTCAAAATTTCCTCTATATCTATTTTCTTCTTTACTTGCGACGATGCCTAATAGGGGGACTGAACGGATTTCCTTTTTTGAATGTATCTTGAAATGATATGCTTCCTGGTGTTTGTGGGAGGAGAGAAGGAAGGACCCTTTTGCAAATGGCACTGCGGTGAGAGCTTCCTCCTTATGAAAAAAACACTTTCGTGATAAGTCATAAAAGATGTTCATGGCATCATTTCCTCAGGGTGTTGGAGGGCTTGCTGTGATAAGAAGACCCCGAAAGATAAGGCAAGCTTCCTCGTCAATTTGTCAAAACTTCTTAAGTGTGGATGTGAGAAAATGGCTCTCCCGGGTTTTGAATTTGCTTCGAACATCCAGACCCTGCCGTCTTCATCAATGCCCAGATCAAATCCGATTTCGCCGATATATCCTTCCATATTTTGCTCAATCGCATGTGAAAGCTTAAGTGCTGCATCTTTCAATGATTGTTCTGCCTCAGCTTTACTGGAAGTGTTTGGAAACAATTCTTTGAGACTTTTTACAACTCCGCCATTGTTAGCATGGGAGGTGACACTGCCGATCCCTGAGACTTTTCCTGCTATTGCACTTACATGCCAGCTTCCTTCTTCGTCTTTGTTCGTATGGACGCGGAAATCAATAGGACGGCTGTCTTCCGACAGAAGGGATATGCCCTGCTGGACAAGAAATGAATCAAGGCTGCGGTTTTTAAAGATGGAATTCATCAGCCGTTCGAGGGATGAGAATCTTACCAGCCTGTTTTTCCCGCCCGGATCTCGGAACCTGCAGTAGTAATCCTGTGCCTGCCGGTCGTATGTGAGTTTGTGTATGCCGTTGCCCAGGCTTCCGTTTCGCGGTTTAATATAAACTGAATGATAGAGGGAGAGCATCCGCTCGATCTCTTCAAATGATTGAAATGCATGAGTCTCCGGTAGGTATTGGCTGACGGAATCAACTGATTCCAGTCGTTCGAACAGATCAAGTTTATTGAAGAATCCTGGATTGTACCACGGAATCCCGTACTCCCTTTGCAGTCTTTCTTTGATTTCTTTATATGTTTTTCTTTTTTCGCTGCGCCGATTTGGGAGCCGGTCGTAAATGACATTAGGAAAAGGAACCGTTTCCACTTCCCACCCTTCCCCAAAATGAAAATACCCTGTCACGAGTCCGTTTTCCCAATCAATATGCTTCTCTCCAAATACAAATGGAATCACGCCCAGGGAAGACTGGACAGATAATAGTTTCCTGAAGAAATAAGAGCGCTCCCCCACAGGACTTAGTTTGAAATTTGTGAATCCTGCAGTGAATACCCCTATCAGCACCCCAAGATATATACTGTCTTCTTTCATGAAAAGTGACAGTGCAGTCACCTTTTTTGGCAGATTAAGGCTGCTGGCAAGGGCTGTACTGATACCGATCACATTCCTTCCATTCGGATGCCGCTTACATGCGATAGACTGTCTGTTGGTCCCTAGAATAGCGGTCTTCGGTAACTCATTCTTTTCCGGGTTCCAGCCCGAAGGAAGATAAAGGATTTGTTCATTCGCTCTGAATTGTTCCAATTTATACGTTTTTAACATTTAATATTCACCTCGCCTTAAGGATGGGAGAGATCGGGAGTTTAAATATTTACAATATTCAAGGGGGGCGCGGTATAAGTGGTGCTGTTTTTCTGCGGCAAGTGTCTCAACGATCTTGTGGCCCGGTTTTGAGTTGATATCGAGGATCCACAGCGAATTGTCCCGAGCAAGAAGAATATCAATCCCGAGTTCAAATAAAGGAGAAAAATAATCCTCCAAAAGATGGGGGAGTTGATCCAGAAATTCATTCATCTCGGCTTTGATAAAATCCCAGGCAGCTTTTGGATATCTGCTTTCCCAGTCTTCTTGTTTAAAGTAAGATCCCCCCCTGCTTATATTTGTTAAAATCGCACCTTGAGGCCCTTCCCTGAAGGCCCGCTGAAACTCCCTCCATTCCCCGCAATCATCTTTATTCAACAGGATCCTTACGTCATATGGTGTATCTTGGTCGGTTTTGTTATCAATCCTTCTCTGGGCAATGAACGTATATTGGTCAAGAAGCCTCTCAGCCCATTTCAAAAAAGTGGATTTCGACTGGAACGATTGTTCGGCGATCTGCCGGTTTTTGGTCGTGCGGACAGTCACTCTGTTTCTTGATAATACTAAATGATACACAGCAAACCCATGTGCCCCGTCAACAGGTTTGATAATGATATCTTTATGTTTGATAAGGATATTAAATAAGTGAAAATGGTCCTTTAATAAGAATGTTTCAGGGATATAGGAAGCAAGGGGGGAGTCTTTCAGTTTTTCGTAAATTTTCAACTTGTTTGGGAGTCCATATCCGAGAAAGCGGATATGGGGCTGATTTTTCAACCACTGAACTACCGCTCTCGCCTGTCTGGACGGCAGGCTGGCATCATAATAGGTCCGGTCATAGATGAATTCGGGAATCTCAAAGGTATTCTCTTCCCATCCGCAGCTTTCTTTATTGAAAACAAACCCTTTCACTGTCTCATCGACAGGGGAGATATCAGCAGGCGAAAATAGGCAAAGGTCAATTGAATAAGGGGCAGAGTGGATGCCGATTTCCCTGAAGTACGAATGATCAGGGGCGGGATTGAGTGTCATAATGCCAAGTGTTGAATTCATGATATTCCTCCTTTTCCCTTCCAGATATTGTAGCTGTATTCATATAAGGCTATCACAGATGGCCTGATGCGCTCATTGTCAATGAACGTCTTTTTGGAAGGTTTGGAGTTTACTTCAATGATCCAGGGCTTCCCGGCTGAATCAACCCCGATATCAACGCCGAATTCAGCAAAGTTTCCTTCCAAATGTTCTGATAAGTAAGAAGAGCAGGACAGTGATACCTCTTTCATGTTTGAATAGATTTCAGAGTGGTCCACGGGAAAAAGGACACTTAAAATCTTAATAGGGGATTCCATCCGTCCGCCCTGGTCGATATTTGCAACAAATTGATTTTCTGAACCGATGCGGGCTGCAGCAGAAATGACGGACCAGCTTCCCCTGTGGTTCTTATGACACAAAAACCGAAAGTCCATCGTCTGCCCATTGAATGTCAAGAAAGGGATGGTCTCCTGAACGATGTATTGGGAATGACGGCACCAGGATTGAAGCTGTCTGTAAAGGGATGAATAAGTCGGGAATATGTGAGTAGGTTTAGAAGAAAAGGAGTTTTGGGAGACAAGATAATCTTTTTCCCTTTTTTGAATCCGGATAATGTAGCGGCCTTTACTCCCATTAACTGCTTTTACGAAGACATCGTTATAAATGGATAACATCTCTTCCAACTGTTCTAGTCCTGTTGCGGTTTCGGGAAGATGGGGCAGGACCTCGGAATGTGTTTTAAGATGGGCATAAGCTGAATCCTTGGATAAGAAAGTAGAGTTGAAAAGGTGTATGGATCGATCTCCGGTCCTGGTCAAAGCAGTCAGAAATTGTTTTTGGCTTTCAATCTTGCGTGAGTGACTCCGGTTATAGATTACATCAGGGAATGGAAAGATTCGTTTCTGCCATTCTCCTTGCTCGAACAAATATCCTTCTCCCTCATCCTTTACGAATGAAGAAACCGTCATGAGGAAAAAAAGCCCGCCTTGTTGTTGAAACCACCGCTGACACTCTGTAAAATATTCCTTTAAAGAGTGTTTGTATAACTTTTCTTCTTGAAGATTATCAATTAATAGAGCGGTAATCGGCCCGATTGAGATCAATTTACGATCGCGGTCTACATCTACAAGTGCATGTTCCATCCTGGGAAGCGAAGAGAATAACGGGTCGCTGCTTCTCAATGTAACACCAGGAGCACTCGAACCCGAAGGAAAGCACTCTATGTGTAGAGAGGCAGCTCCTGCTTTCAATTTCCACTTTCCTGCAAAGTCAAATTTATTGTAGATGGCATGGGGTAAAATCAATTCATTTTCTTCTCTATGATTCTCTAAACTGAAGAAGGGACTTTTAAACATCATCATACATTCCTCATTTGCATAAAGAGATGGAAAAACACTATAATTATATATTGGGCTAATGCACATATTGCATTGTATGTAAAGGTAGGCAAAATGTTCAAAGCAGAAAAGGAAGGTGCCATTATGCTGGATGCTTTCATCCTCATTGGATTCATGGTAGTGATTGGAGCGCTTATTGGAGGCGTCACGAATTCACTTGCCATCAAAATGCTTTTCAGGCCTTACAAGGCTTACTATATTGGAAGATTCAAAGTTCCGTTCACACCCGGCCTTATCCCGAAAAGGAGGGAGGAGCTTGCTGAACAGCTCGGGAATATGGTGGTCGATCATTTAATCACACCTGAGAGTCTTCAGAAAAAGATTATGAATGATGATTTTCAAAGAGACGTCATTGATTGGCTGAAGGAGGAATCTGACCCTGTATTCCACTCGGATAAGACGGTCAATGAATGGCTGGAGATACTTCAAATCCCGGTTTCATCCGATGTTTTGAACCAGTGGCTGAAAGATTGGGTGGAAGACAAGGTTACCCGATCAAAACTGGAATACAGCACAAAGAGCGTTGCAGAAGCTCTCCCGGAAAAATGGCAGGAGAAAATCGAAGATGCAATCCCGAAACTGGTCGACATGATTGCAGATCGTGCTGAAAACTACTTCACAAGCCCTGAAGGGAAAGCGAAAGTGAAGGTGATGATTGATGATTTCCTGAAAGAACGGGGGATGCTTGGAAACATGCTCGGGATGTTCCTGGGAAATACATCAGTAGCTGATAAGGTCCAGCCTGAAATCGTCAAATTCATCAAACATGAAGGGACCCAGGAAATCCTTCACAATCTTTTGCGGAAGGAATGGGGAAAACTGAAACTTATGCAAGTCGGAGAAGTGATCGATAAACTTCCTGAAGAGGACATCATGACCCAGCTCCACACCTCATTGATCCGAATCGCCGATATCGAGGGGCATCTTTCAAAACCATTGTCTCACTGGCTTGCACCTCATCAGCATAAGTTTACGGATACGTTGCTGCCCGGATGGATTGAAAAAGGCACTGACCTCTTAGCGGCAAAGATCCCGAATCTGATGACAAAGCTGCATCTTCAGAAAATCGTCCAGGAGCAGGTGGAATCTTTCTCGGTTGCCAGACTCGAAGAATTAGTGCTTGGCATTTCAAGGCGTGAATTCAAGATGATCACTTATCTCGGCGCCCTGCTTGGAGGGATCATAGGGTTGATCCAAAGTATATTTGTCATGGTATTTTCTTAGTCGTCCTTTTGGAGGATTCATTTTCTGAAAAAGGGCAAAAGGGAACTTCCTAGAATTCTCCCTCATAGTTTGTTATAGTGGTGGAGGAAACAAAGAGTGAAAATATTAGGAGGTACGTATTTTGGCAATTAACTTATACGATCAGGCAAATGAACTGGAAAGTGCGCTTAGACAAAGCGACGAATTCTTGGAACTTAAAAAAATGTATGACGAAGTAAACAGCGACGAATCAGCAAACAAGATGTTTGAAAACTTCAGAAACATTCAAATGACACTTCAGCAAAAACAGATGAACGGTGAAGAAATCACACAGGAAGAAGTGGAACAGGCTCAAAAAACAGCACAGCTTGTGCAGCAGCACGAAAAAATCGGCAAGCTGATGGAAGCTGAACAACGCATGAGCATGGTCATCCAGGACTTGAACAAAGTCATCATGAAGCCACTTGAAGAGCTTTATGGTTCTATGCAGAAATAATCTTTTCCACTAAAAGTGAGGCTGGGACAAAGTGTCTTAGTCTAGGAAAACCCGAACTAATTTGCATTCCAGGATGTAAATTGGTTCGGGTTTTTAATTTTAGTAACATCTTTAGTTTAGCTCATTCAAGCGATTGATTGGAGTCTTGAACGGAAATTATTAGAGTTGGTTAACGACTACTCTAGTGTGTTCGTCTCATTCACTAAAACCACCCTCTTGTCATATTTGTCTATATCCCTTCATAAAACTAAAGAAAGGAAGTAGACAACACTTAGGGGGGACACCAATGATTTATAGAATGATGGCACTTAATATCGACGGCTCTGTTGTTAATGAAAACGGAAAAATCGCCAAAGAAACAAAGGAAGCGGTTGAGTACGTCCAAAATAAAGGAGTGCAGGTCACTCTTGTCACAAGCAGAAACTTTGCTTCTGCCAGAAAGGTTGCAAAAGCCTTGAAGATAGACGGTCCAATCATCACCCACGGGGGGGCTTATATAGCTGCTGAACGGGACCGGCCGCTGTATGTGAGGAAAATTTCTGAGGCACTCACTTATGAGATCACACAATTCCTCGAAGGCTTCCCCGGACAGGTTCAGCTTTCTCATGAAAAACAAAGCATTGTAGGCAAAGCGAATAATCAATCCAAACTGACATCCACTCTGTCCTGGGATAGGGATTCACGATTTTTATACAGCAAGCAATACGTGAATGTGGTGAGCGACCACCTGCTTGAAAATCCTCTTGCTGTTCCGAAAATTTCTGTGCTGCTGGAACATAAAGAAGATGTTTGGGATATTGCTGCTTCACTGAAAGGAATGTACGAGGAAGTGGACGCGATCCCTACTTCCGAACATACCCTTGATATTCTTCCTAAAGGGGTCTCGAAACTAAGGGGGCTGTTGTACCTGTCTGAAAGGCTCGGCATCAGAAAAGAGCAGATTGTCATGGTAGGTGCGGGTATAGATGATGTCGACGCCATCAGATGCTGCGGACTCGGGGTCGCGATGGGAGAGGCGCCACCGGAGGTAAAAGCACATGCAGACTGGGTTACTAGAAGTCAGGACCTGAAAGGGCTCCCTTACTTCATCACAGAACTCTTCAGGAAGCAGCACCCGATTCCATTTCTTAAGAAAATGAACATCATCAGATCATGAACCCCAACGGGCCGATTAGGCGGAATGCTGCCTTATCGGCCTGTTCGCTTTTACAGTAGGAAATTTGATCATCAAACAGGCCGTTCCCGGGTTCATTGACCATTTTCATCCCTTTCTGTACACTAGAAAAAGCTAGTTTTATTGAAAGGTGATTATAAAGGTGAATATTTTAATAACAGGAGTGGCGGATGAACGTTTTGAACGGCCTCTGCGATTGATAGCCAATTTATTTTTTGAAGAGACAAGCATTTATTTTAATGAGTGCGATTCCGTTGATTTAAAAGTCCATATAGACATAAATACTGAAAATAGAATCGAGGCAAAAGCGGCTCTTGAGGATCCGGAAAGCGGAAAGGAAATCCGTTCTGAGTATTCGAAGGAATGGAGACCCTTTGAAACGGAGAAAGAAGGGTTCAGGCAGGTGAAGACTGCCCTTTCCCATGTCTATTTGAATGTACTGCAGGACCTCACCGGAATCAGGCAAAAATGGGGTATCCTCACAGGTATCCGCCCAACCAAGCTTATCCATAAACAAAACCAGATTGGCACGCCAAGGGAAGAAGTCCATGCAAAGCTGAAGGAAGAATATCTGATCACGGACGGAAAAATAGAGCTGATGCAGAACATCGTCGACCGCCAGCTCTCCGTCGTTCCGGATCTCTATGATGTCCAGAATGAAGTGAGCATTTATATCGGGATACCATTCTGCCCGACAAAATGTGCGTATTGTACATTTCCGGCCTATGCGATCCTCGGAAAACAGGGCCGCGTCGACTCGTTCCTTGCCGGTTTGCATTATGAAATTCAGGAAATGGGACGATGGCTGAAAGAAAAAGGGATTAAAATCACCACTATTTATTACGGCGGCGGGACACCTACGTCGATTACTGCAGAAGAGATGGATGCCTTATACGAAGAAATGTACCGATCCTTCCCCGATGTGGACAAGGTAAGGGAAGTGACGGTGGAAGCGGGCCGTCCGGATACGATTTCAGTGGAGAAACTGGAAGTGTTGAATAAGTGGAATATCGACCGGATATCCATCAACCCGCAGTCTTATACACAGGAAACCCTAAAGGCGATCGGGCGTCATCATACAGTGGAAGAAACAATCGACAAGTTCCACCTTGCCCGTCAAATGGGAATGAACAATATCAATATGGACTTGATCATCGGACTTCCAAATGAAGAGGTACCCGAACTTCAACATTCATTGGATGAAACGGAAAAGCTCATGCCTGAATCGTTGACGGTCCACACCTTGTCATTCAAACGTGCATCGGAAATGACCCAAAATAAAGAAAAGTATAAGGTAGCCGACAGGCTTGAGATTGAACGGATGATGAATCTTGCTGAGGAGTGGACGAGCGCGCACGGATACGAACCATACTATCTCTACCGCCAGAAAAATATCCTTGGGAACCTCGAGAACGTCGGGTATGCACTTCCCGGACAGGACAGCATCTATAACATCATGATCATGGAAGAGGTTCAGACCATAATCGGAATCGGCTGCGGCGCAGCAAGCAAATTCATCGATCCGAAGACAGGGAAAATCACCCACTTTGCAAATCCAAAAGAACCAAACGCATATAACCTTGCATTCAAAGAATACACCGAGAAGAAAATCAAGATATTGGATGAACTCTTCTCCTAACAAAAAGGCTGGGACAAAAGTGTCTCAGGCCAATTTAAACCCGGACTGAATTGCCTGCCAGAAGTCAATTCAGTCCGGGTTTTTAGTTTGGATGTGCTTTTTAGGTGTTGGGGCTTTCCAGCGGTTGATTGGAGTGCACGACGAAGACTCCTATCAGAAAAGCCCTGCAGCTGGACAAACTTTGCCGAGAGAATGCCTGGAGGCTCACGGGCTAACGGGCTGCCCGCGAAAAGCAAAGTTTGCACGCAAATCAAAAGCGTGGATTAATCATGATTCTGGGTAGTGTGAATTTACTTAAAGGAGAATGCAGCCGTTGAGGAGAATAGTACTAATAGATAGAAAATGAAAGCGCTTCACTAATTGAGGGGAGAGATCGAATATGATGCAAACACCTCTGCTTTTGACACAAATGATAGAACGAGCTGAAAAATACTTTCCAAAGAAAGAAATCGTGTCCCGCACAGAATCAGGGATCCAGCGATTCACCTACAAACAATGGGGCGAACGGACAAGGCGCCTAGCAAGTGCACTGCATAAATTAGGAGTGAGAGAAGGAGACAAGGTAGGTACACTCGCCTGGAATCATCACCGCCATCTAGAAGCCTATTTTGCGATTCCATGCAGTGGAGCGGTACTGCATACCATCAACATACGCCTCTCCCCGCAGCACATAAGCTATATCATAAATCATGCCGGGGACAAAGTACTGCTTATCGATTCTGATATCCTGCCGCTCATCGACAAGATCAAAGACAGCATCCAGGGTGTCGAAGCCTTCATCGTCATGACGGATGGAGAAGTCCCGAAAACCTCACTCGAAAACGTCTATCATTATGAAGAATTATTGAGCGAAGGAGATCCGTCATTTTCATTCCGGACGGATCTTGATGAGAATGCTCCTGCAGGGATGTGTTACACGTCTGCGACGACCGGAAATCCTAAAGGCGTCATTTATTCCCACCGTGGAATCGTGCTTCACGCAATGGCACTCGGTCTTGCTGATACCACGGGAGTATGTGAAAAGGATACGGCTCTTCCGGTTGTACCGATGTTCCACGTGAACGCATGGGGCCTTCCTTTTGCATCGGTATGGTTTGGTACGAAGCAGGTCCTTCCAGGTCCCTATTTTACACCGGGCATCCTTGCAAAGCTGATGCAGGATGAGAAGGTGACCATCACGGCAGGAGTCCCTACGATCTGGCTCGGGCTCCTCAATGAGATTGAACAGAATGAATACGACTTATCCAGTCTGCGTTCGATTTTATGCGGGGGATCTGCAGCACCGAGAGGGATGATCAAAGCCTTTGAAGAAAGATTCGGAATCCCTTTCATGCACGCATACGGTATGACAGAGACGAGCCCGCTGGCCGTCATCGCTGCTTCGAAAAGCTATCACGCTGATTTGCCTGCTGATGAAAAGCTGGACTTGAAAGCGAAGCAGGGGATCCTAGTTCCCGGGCTTGAAATGAAAATCATCGGAAAAGACGGTGAAGTAGCCTGGGACGGAAAGGAAATGGGAGAGCTTGCCCTGAGAGGTCCATGGATCGCTTCCGAATATTATCAGGACGAACGGAGCCAGGATGCATTCCGCGACGGATGGCTCTATACCGGTGACGTAGTGACCATCGATGAAGAGGGTTATATAAAGATTGTTGACCGTACAAAAGATTTAATTAAATCCGGTGGTGAATGGATTTCTTCAGTCGACTTGGAAAATGCACTCATGGCGCATGAAGATATCTTCGAAGCAGCCGTGGTTGCAGTCCCTCATGAGCAATGGCAGGAGCGCCCGGTCGCATGTGTCGTCTTAAAGGAATCTTCGCGTGGGAAAGTGACAAAAGAGGATATACTCGACTTCCTCAAACCCCAGTTCGCAAAATGGTGGATCCCAGACGATGTCCTGTTCATGAGTGAAATCCCGAAAACATCCGTCGGTAAATTCCTGAAACGGACACTCAGGGATCAAGTGCAGGATAAAATCAAACAGGTGTGAATTTAGTGAGGTCAGCCGCTCGATAGGTTGACCTCTTTTTTAATTGCCAAATCAATTGAAGAAAATATATAGGTAAATCAACAACGGCGGCAAGAAGTTTACTTATCGAATAGTAAAACTATTCAAAAAATGATTCACTATTCATTTTTTATGAGGTATCCTAGAATGAAGGGGAGGGATTACATTGACAGTGTCAAACCATTATGAAACGGTCAAGCTACATAAAGAAGGAAGGGTGGCAAGGCTCCAGCTGAACCGCCCGAAATCTCTGAATGCTCTTGATGCAGGACTTATGAAAGATCTTCTTGGTGCATTAAAGGAAGTCAAAGCAGATCCTGAAGTTTCCATCCTGGTCCTGACAGGGGAAGGAAAGGGATTCTCTTCGGGAGGGGATATCAAATCGATGCTCATGCTGAGCGGGGAAGAACAATTCTCAGGAATCATGGATACAATCAGTGAACTGGTCATGACTCTGTATTCGATGCCGAAAGTGGTGGTAACCGGCATTCACGGGGCTGCTGCTGGTCTTGGATTCAGTTTGGCCCTTGCATCCGATTATATTTTATGTGAAGAAGATAGCAAGCTTGCGATGAACTTCATCGGAATCGGCTTGATCCCTGATGGGGGCAGCCACTTCCTTTTACAAGAAAGACTGGGAACCCATAAAGCAAAAAGGCTGATTTGGAATGGAAAAGTGTTCGAGGGGCAGGAAGCTTTGATGAAAGGGCTCGTCGATGAGGCACTCCCATCCGGAAAGCTGGAGGATGGCATAGAACGCTATATCAAACAATGCCTGGCCGCACCGACAAGAGCGATGCTCAAGACAAAGGAAGTGTACGTGTCACTGAATAAAGAAAGATTGCAGCACGCACTTGATCTGGAAAAAGAAGGACAATGGCTCATGCGCCAGACAGATGATCACCAAGAAGGCATCCGGGCATTCGTCGAAAAAAGAAGACCTGAATTTAAAGGAAACTAAACTCATAGATTACCGTACTATTAAAAGGTTCATTACAGCTGCCATCGGCTGTAATGAACCTTTTCTTATTTTGACAGTTACAAATCAGAGCTTTGTGGTAAGGGAATAACTTAAGGTGGAACCTAAATTACTGGAGTTAAGAAAAGTTGTCCAGACAAACTATATTCTCTTTGCATAAACTATTAATCCCCCCTATAGAGGGGGATGTTATGATGACGATTATTATAAATCAATTGAACGGAAATTGGGCAGTTCCCGGAACCACATACCGGGAGAGTATATTGAGTGTTTACAGCAGAAATCTAGATCATGCACTTGAAAAAATGGAAATTAAAAGGAGAAACATTCAAGAGATGCAAGATCTATTGAAATAAAAAAAAACCGGACCCCTGAACAACTAGTTTCAGGGATACCGGCCATTTTTTTAGGCATGGAATAATACGAGCTTGCCAAGCGGGGAAGTGCATCGGTGAGTGTGGTCAAGGTATCCCTTTTCCTCCAATAATGATTCCCCTGTTTTCTTTGCCTCGTTGTCAGTCGATGCTTCAAATGTTTCATCAAGAATCTTTTTACCGTCTTTTTCAAAGACCGTGAGCTTATACGTTTTCATGATTTATACCCCTTTGTCTAGAAATCTTTCACTCTTATTATTTTTCCATACTATTGAAAAAATTAAAAGTATTTAGTGATAATAATTAAAAGCCTGAAAAATGAAACCTTTTTCTGACAGAATCGTAAAGTAATGAGAAAAGGAAAAGATGAGAGGGGAAACTTCAAATGGGTTTATCTATTGGGCATGTCACCAAGAAGTTTGGCAGCTTTACGGCAGTGGACAACTTATCCCTTACCATTGATACTGGAGAAATGTTCGGATTCCTGGGTGCGAATGGTGCCGGCAAGACGACCACGTTCAGGATGACACTTGGTCTCTTGGATCCGACTGCAGGGGAAATAACATGGGATGGAAGAAAGATTGATTATTCTACAAGCGGGGAAATTGGATATCTTCCTGAAGAAAGAGGTCTTTATCCCAAGATGAAAGTGAAGGATCAAATCGTGTATCTGGCGAGGCTCCGGGGGATGGACAAAAAGGAAATTGTAAAAGAATTAACTTACTGGCTGGAGCGATTCAATATACCGCAATATGCAGATAAAAAAGTAGAAGAGCTTTCGAAAGGGAACCAGCAAAAAATTCAATTCATCTCTTCAGTCATACATAAGCCTAAGCTGTTGATCCTTGACGAACCGTTCAGCGGACTTGATCCAGTAAATGTTGAATTGCTGAAAGAGGCAGTCAGGGATATGAAAAGGGAAGGGACTACCATTGTGTTCTCAAGCCACCGTATGGAACATGTCGAAGAATTGTGTGAGAGCTTATGCATCATGCACCATGGACGTCCTGTCGTACACGGGGGTTTGAAGGACATCAAGCGTTCCTTCGGTAAAAAGAATGTGGCTATTAATTCTGATGTAGATTTAGCTGAGCTGCAAAGTTTCAATGGTGTGACCAAATTCAGGGAAACGACAGAAGGGATCCTGCTGCAGGTAGAATCGGAGAAAACTGCGGAAGAAATCTTCCATCTTGCAGCCCGAAAAGGATTCCTGCGCAAATTTGAACTGGAAGACCCGTCATTAAATGATATCTTCATAGAAAAGGTGGGGACTTCTTATGAATAAATTTTTTATCATGCTTGCGCATTCCTACTTTTCCAAGCTTAAAGCGAAATCGTTCATCATCTCAACCATCATCATTGCAGGCGCACTCGTATTGTTGACGAATTTCGATCAAATCCTGTCGAGTTTCGGCGGGGATGATGAAGAGAAAATTGTGGTACAGGATGAAACGGGATATCTTTATTCCATGCTGAAGGCACAGGTAACCGTTCTAAATAAAGACATTAAGTTATCTCCTTCTGATGATACAAATGAAGAAATAGAAAAGAAAATAGAAGAGGAAGACATCAAGGGCCAGCTTATATTGACAGAGGGGAAAGACGGTCTGCCGAGCGCACTTTACAAATCAGCCTCCTTATCTGATTCCACGGTGACGTCTGATCTGCAGCTGGCACTTCAAAACATAAAATCTTCCCTTGCTGCAAATAAGCTTGAGCTTTCAAGTGAGGAATTGGCTGGATTGAGCGGACCTGTCACATTCGAAAAGGAAGCTCTGTCTGAAGGGGCTAAATCTGAAGAAGAATTAAGTCAGGCAAGAGGGATTGTATATGTACTATTATTCTTCATCTACTTTTCCGTTATAGCTTATGCCAATATGACGGCAATGGAAGTGGCAACTGAGAAAAGTTCACGCGTGATGGAGATCCTGATCTCCAGTGTATCCCCTGTAAAGCAAATGTTTGCAAAGATCATCGGGATCGGGCTTGTCGGATTGACTCAGCTGGCAGTCATCCTTGCAGTGGGTTATGTTACGCTGCTTAACAGGAAAGATGATTTTGCAGGGGGATTCTTTGAGTCATTCGGATTTGAATCCCTGTCAGTAAGTGTGATCTTGTTTGCAGTCGTTTACTTTTTACTTGGTTATTTCCTTTATGCTACGCTTGCGGCTCTCCTGGGTTCGCTAGTCAGCAGGATCGAAGATGTTCAGCAGATGATCATGCCGATGACGTTTCTCATCATGATCGGTTTCTTTATCTCCATGTTCGGTCTTGGCAATCCTGAATCAAGTTTCATCACTGTTACATCCTATATTCCATTCTTTACCCCGATGGTCATGTTCCTGCGGGCCGGAATGCTGGATTTACCTGTTTATGAACCAATCATTGGCATCCTGGTCCTGGTAGCAACGATTATTTTGCTGGGAGTCTTTGGCGCACGTGTATATCGCGGTGGTGTGCTGCTTTACGGGAAATCAAATTCGTATAAGGACATCAAGAAAGCGATTGATCTTACAAATAATAAATAATTTGTGGACTGTCTCCTGAAGAGGGGGCAGTTTTTATATTTTTTCTTATACTTTTTCTGATACAGGCTGAAATAACGGCTGCTTTTAGGATATAATGAAAATACAGAACGTACATTCGTAAGTGAGGAGGGGCCGAATGGAGAAAATACGATTTATTCATTGTGCCGACCTGCATCTGGACAGCCCGTTCAGAGGTCTGCAGCATTTGCCGCCAGAGTTATTTGCACGCATTCAGAACAGCACATTTGCCTCATTTGAAAAGCTGGTAAAAAGAGCGATACATGAGCAGGTTGACTTCATTGTCATAAGCGGTGATCTGTTTGATGAGGAAGATCGAAGTATCCGGGCGCAGGCCAGATTGCTGAATCAATTTAACTTGTTATATAAGAATGAAATTCCAGTCTATGTCATTCACGGAAATCATGATTATCTGGGCGGATTCCGGTTGAAGCTTGATATGCCAGATAATATTCATGTATTTAATAATAAAACGGAAGTGAAGGAACTGATCACCAAAAAAGGTGCTGTGGTTAAATTAACAGGATTCAGCTATGACACCAGGCATATCCGTGACCGGCGGATCTCAGAATATCCAAAGCAGCTTGAGGCCGATTATGTCATCGGACTGCTGCACGGAAGTGAGGGGAGTCTTCACTCCGAACACGAAAATTATGCCCCTTTCTCAATCAGTGAACTAAAAGAGAAGAACTACCATTACTGGGCACTGGGTCATATTCACCAGCGGCAGGTCCTGAACCCGGCCCCCCCTATTGTCTACCCGGGCAATATTCAAGGGAGACATCGTAAAGAGACGGGTGAAAAGGGATGCTACCTTGTCGAGTTAGATAAACACGATTCCTTTCTTACATTCATCCCGACACAGGAAATGATTTGGGGGGAAGTGGAAGTGTCACTGGCCGGGTTTGAGCGGTTCGGTGAAATTTATCAACATATCAAAAGGGCAGCTGAGGAGTATGAAACACAGGTTGACTGTTTGCTTCAAATACATATCAGAGATGTGAACGGCTTATCCCCGGATGTACTGGCGGCAGTCGAAAACGGTGATCTCCTTCAAGCACTGCAGGAGGATTCAGCCGAAGGAGAGCCCGTCCGTTGGATCCACTCCATTAAGCCAGTCCCTTCTGAAACGGACATCGATAGTAAAGATCCATTCATCAAGGATGTCTTGCAAACTCTTAAAAAAATGGATGCCGAAGAGGGCAGGGAGGCTTTAGCTGAACTAATTGAGCATCCTGGCCTGTATCGGTTCCTGGACCCTTTGGGAGAAGAGGAAATGTCAGATTTGGTTCAGGAAGCAGTAGAATTAATCCTATACCCAAAGCGGGTGCAGTAAGAAAAGAGGTGCCGTGATGAAAATCACCCAGTTACATATTTACGGTTATGGAAAGCTGATAAATAAGGTTTACTCTATAGAGGACCTTCAACTATTCTATGGAGAAAATGAGGCGGGGAAATCTACCATCATGTCTTTCATCCATAGTATCCTGTTTGGGTTCCCAACCAGGCAGCAATCCGAGCTTCGTTATGAACCGAAGGAATCCACGGAATATGGCGGAAAGGTCCTTTGTGTCTCTGAGAAGCATGGGAAGGTCAGCATTGAACGGATTAAAGGAAAAGCAGCGGGTGATGTTACCGTTCAATTTGAAGATGGATCCTCAGGAGGGGAAGAAGCACTGCTGGATTTGTTGGGAAGTGTGGACAAGACGACTTATCGAAATATCTTTTCCTTTAATCTTGATGGGCTGCAGGATATACATAAATTGAAAAAAGAAGAACTGAATCGTTATTTATTCAGTGCAGGTTCTACCGGCACCGACCTGCTGCTGCAAATGGAACAGAATTGGCAAAAAGAACGGGAACAATTATTTAAAAGGTCGGGAAGAAAGCCGGTAATAAATACAAAACTGGGCGAATTGAAAGCGTTGGAAAAGAACGTTGCGGAAGCCAGGGAAAAAAATAAACAATATGGACCGCTCCAGGAGGAAAAGCAGTCATTGGAGTCTGCCATTTCTACTCTGGAAGAAGAAAAAGAAGCCCTCTCTAAAGAAAAAGAAGGTTTGCAAGTAATTGAAGAACAATGGGAGCCTCTTACTGAATTTGTTGCCACATCCACTAAATTGGAGGCATTCGAAGATGTTTATTTCCCTCCTCAGGGGGCAGAACGACTGAATGCTTTGAAAGCAGAGTGGAGGCAGGTTTCCTCTTATCTGGAAACCCTCGATTCGAAACAAAGGAAACTCTCTGAAAAGCTTGAAGATACACAGCAGGCTTCTCAATTCATTTCAGAAAGCCAGCAAGTCGAATCCATGCTGGCACAGCAGCCTGTCTACATGAAGTGGAGGGATGACCTGAGAGAGTTGAACCGGGAAATCAGGGCATTGCAAAGCGGAATAAGGGAAGCGATGAGAGAACTTGATTTGAATGCTGAGGAAAAAGATATTCCTTCCATCAATACCGGCATGCTGATGGGAGATCGAATCGAAAAGGCATTGCGGGAAAAAACAAAATGTCAAAATGAACAGGAAACCCTATTAAATCAGCTGCAAGAAGAAAAAGAAGCCTTGATCATCATTGAACGGAAGTGTGATGAACTTGAAGAGCTTCTTATGGAGGAAGAAGAGTATCAGGCATTGCAGAGAAAAGTGAAACAACATTCTTACAGCCAGGTTTCCCAACATCGGAAAATATGGGTCCAAAACCAGCTTGAAGATGGAGAGAAAGAAGTGAAGGAAACACGCAAATCTTTTTCCAATCAGCTCTTATACAGCTCCATCATAATTATCCTATTGACGGGTTTCAGTGTCTGGGCCATCTTAAATGATTCTTCTATGTGGACCTTCAGTATTATGATCATTGCCCTGCTTGCCGTTAATCTATGGAAAACAAGACAGTATGTAAATGAAAAGCTGAACCATCTTGCAAATTTGAGAGGGAAACTCCGTGAATTCTCGGGGGGAAGCAGCAAAATAATTGACGAAGACGCTCCTCTTGAAACTTCAGAAAAAGTCTTAAAAGAACAATTGGAGATTCGAAGTGAATGGAAGCAGCGAATCCTACAATTGGAAGAACAAAGTGCGAAAATAGAAAAATTGAATAAGCAGGCAGAATCCATCCAGTCCAGATTGACCGCTGATTTTCAATCAATTGAAAAAGTGAAAGCGGAGTTATATCTCCCGGCTGAATTTCCTGCTGAGTGGCTGAGGGACGCATTCGGAAAACTGAAAGAACTGGTGAATTCGTATGAAAAGTTGCGGCGATTAATGGAGGAGGAAAAGATTCTTCAAGAGAAGATTGATGACTTCTCCACAGGGTGTGAAGAATGGTTCATCCGGCATTCGATCATCTTTACAACGGTGGAAGAAGCATTCACGAAAATGAAAAGCATGATTCAGGATATTGAAAGAAATAAATTGATTCACGGACAAATTCAGGGTGACTTAGAGTCGCTGCGTCTGGAAAGAGAGCAATCCCTATCACAGGTGAGAAAAATCGATGATGAGATCCATTCCTTGTTGGAAGAGGCGGGATGCAGGGACGAGGAGGAATTCCGCGCACTTTCACTGAAGTCTGAGGAGAGGAAAGTGCTGCTTGCAAGCTTTGAAGGAATGAAGACAAGAGTCAATCAGCAAACGTTGGACATCTTTACTGAATTCGAATTCAAAGAAGACGTAACCAAAAGGCTAAGTGAATTGGGACAAAGGCTAAATGAACTGATAAAAGAAGTGTCATCGTGCAGGAAGAGGCTGGCATCGGTCGAGCATGAAATCAATTTGCTGGAAGAGGGCACAGGCTATTCGAGGCTTCTGCAGGAGTTTCAAGAGAAAAAGGCTGATTTGCGTGAATATGTGATGAAATGGTCCAAGTTTACACTGGCCCGGGAAAGTCTCAAGAAAACCATTGATCATTATCAGCAAACAAAGATGCCGAATGTGATTGCGCTGGCTGAGGAGAATTTCTCTGTATTGACAGAGGGGATTTATCACACCATTCGTGTGAGCAATGAAACAATAGAAGTCGAGCGAAAGGATGGCGTGCGGTTCCAGGCTGTCGAGCTGAGTCAGGGAACGAAGGAGCAGCTTTATATTTCCATCAGGTTTGCACTGGTTCGATCTTTCAGGGACATCTATAAACTTCCGCTGCTGATCGATGATGGAGCGGTAAATTTTGATCGTGATAGAACGAATGCATTTCAGAAACTGTTGAGAACAATGGAAAAAGAACATCAAATCATCCTTTTTACATGCCACCCTCATATCAGAAGTTACTATAAAGAAAATGAAGTGATTCTATTAGAAAAAGCCGTGATGGTTTAAGCACGGAAAACAATGAGTCTATCATATATGTTATACTGAAACTGATTAAAATGAGGACGGAGGATTACGATGACAGGAATCATGACATTCAATGCAGGGGAAACGGTCGATCTGCATCTGCTTATAAAACAGATGACCAAAGGGACAACAAATGCCGGAAAGCCATTTTTGACGCTCATTCTCCAGGATAAAAGCGGAGAAATGGAGGCGAAGCTTTGGGACGCCTCGGAGCAGGATGAAAAAGCATTCCAGCCTGAAACCATTGTAAAAGTAATTGGGGATGTCCATAACTACCGGGGGAAAAATCAACTGAAAATAAAGCAGATCCGTCCTGCATCACCGGCAGATGGACATAAAATTTCAGATTTTCTCCAAACTGCACCGTTGTCGATCGATGAGATGACGAGTAAAATCACACAATATATCTTCGAAATGAGAAATCCAAATATACAGCGCATCACGAGGCATCTGCTTAAGAAATATCAAAAGCCGTTCCTTGAGTATCCCGCGGCCACAAAAAATCATCATGAATTCGTATCGGGACTTGCATATCATGTCGTATCGATGCTTGACTTATCAAAGGCAATTGCAAGCCTTTATCCGTCACTGGATACTGACCTGTTGTATGCAGGGGTCATCCTTCACGATCTAGGGAAGGTCATGGAACTGTCAGGAGCCACTTCCACTACGTACACGATAGAAGGGAATCTTCTGGGGCATATTTCCATTATGGTCAATGAAATCGGGAAAACAGCTGAAGAGTTAGGAATCGAAGGAGAAGAAGTGATGATCCTTCAGCATATGGTATTGAGCCACCACGGAAAAGCGGAGTGGGGAAGCCCGAAACCGCCGATGATCCGTGAAGCGGAAATCCTTCATTATATCGATAACGTCGATGCAAAGATGAATATGCTCGACCGTGCACTTGAACGCGTTAAACCGGGTGAATACACCGAAAGAATCTTCCCGCTGGATAATCGATCTTTCTACAAACCGACATTTCATAAATAATAAAGTTGTTGATTGAAAAAGTTTTCTGAAAAAAACCCAAACTGATTTGCATGTGATAAGGCAAATCAGTTCGGGTTTTTTATTTGTTCAACCAAGTACATTTAGATTTTAGTTCTTTCCAGCGGTTGATCGGAGTGCAAGACGAAGACTCCTATCAGAAAAGCGGAAGGGCTTTGCTCAGAGGCGTGTGGCATAAGACGAATCGGCCAGGAAGGCGTTCTTTGCCTTCTTGGTCGGTTTGGCTTATGACATGTGCCTCTAAGCCCTGCAGCTGGACAGTTAACTCTCCTTACTAAGAGAGGAGGCTCACAGGTCACCCGCGGAAAACGAAGTCTTGTACGGAAATCATTTGCGGTATTGATAGACTTCAAAATATATAACCAGCAACAATTAAATCCCTTTAAATGAATCTTCAATATTAGGTTATGTTTCCGACAGGCATCTCATATAGTATCAATAAGAGGACAAACTATAAGGAGATGAAATAAATGACTCTACCAATTTGGATGTACTTCGTTGTGGCAGGAATCTTTGCTAGCGCCTTTATGACAATCAAATCAGCAAAGGAAGAAAAACAGGTGGAAGATGAATGGATTGAAAAAGAAGGGGAAGTGTACATCTCCCGGATGCAGGATGAGAAAGAACGGAGACGTCAATTTTCTTGAAATACAAAAAGAAGCCTGAAGGAGTTACTTTCTCCTTCAGGCTTCTTTTATTTATCTTTATTATTCAGCAACTGGCTTTTCTTCACTCTCCGGGGCAGGTGTTTCCCCGTTTTCTGGTGCAGCCGGCGGATTCAATACTTGGTCAAATGATTTTTTCAAATCTTTGTCTTTGATATTCAGGTCAGCTTTTTCTATCTCGCGCTTCATTGCTTCCTGGATTTTTTGAGGATCTACTTTAGAAAGTTTTAGTTCTTTCTCAAGTTCCTTCTTCATTTCATCGAATGATTTCTTTTCTTTCTTATCAGTGACTTCGATGATATGGTAGCCGTATTCAGTTTTGATCGGCTCGCTGACTTTCCCTTTTTCTAATGTATCAAGTGCTTTTGAGAATTCAGGCACAAAATTCTGACGTCCCGCATAATCTACCCATCCAAGGCTTCCGCCCTTTTCGGCAGAACCGGGATCTTTTGAATACTCCTTAGCAAGTTCTTCGAAGTTACCGCCGTCCGCCAGTTTTTGTTTTACTTCCTTGGCAGTTTTTTCATCATCTACAAGGATGTGGCGGACTTCAATTTCAGGTTTCCACTTCTCATAATATTCCTTGAGTTCTTTTTCAGAGACTTTCACATCAGAGGTAGCCGCTTTTTCCTGAAGAAGTTGAAGCTTCAAGTATTCTTTAAATGACTTTTCATTAAGATTGTACTGCTGAAGGAACATATCGAATTGAGGCCCGAGCTGGTCTTTCGCTTCATTCAATTTCTCATCCACTTCTTTGTCGCTGACTTTGTATTTATCAGACAGGACCTTTGTGTAAACAAGTTCCTGAAGCGCCTGCTCCATTTGTGGAGTGAATTTTTGCTTCATTGATTTGTATAATTCATCCTTGGTCACATCTCCGGCTTTAGTCGTTGCAACCACGTCACTTTTGTCTGCACTGTCTCCGCTGCAGCCTGCAAGGCCGATCATCCCGGTTGCAAGGGTCACTGAAATAATCCATTTTTTCATGCTGAACATCTCCTAGTATATAGATTGTTACGACTTGTCAAAATTCTACAACCCATACTATATCACACTTTTTCCATGAAAAAAAATATTTTCCAAACTTAAGATGATAAAAATGGGCATTTTACACACCCATTTCCCAGGTTCATTCATATGATAAAAACGAATAGAGAAAAGGAGGTAATAAATATGAGCTGTGGATACAATTCAGGATTCGCTTTGATCGTAGTGCTGTTCATCTTATTAATCATCGTTGGTGCCGCGTATCTATATTAAAAAAAATTAGAAATATGACAAAAGCCTAAAACAAAAGGCGACTAACTTGAATAAGATAAATTAGCGCTTCAAAGGAGGTGGAAAGTTATGGGTAACGCATACGGCGGAGGTTTCGCGTTAATTGTTGTACTATTCATCTTGTTAATCATTGTAGGTGCAGCTTGGCTATAATTTAGCCTCGGGATAGTGCAGTGTTACACCGGATAAGAACAAATAGGAGGGGCGTACTTTTAGGAAGGAAGCCCCTTTTCCTAATTCTTTTCACCGGTGCTTTCCATAAATGAAAGGAGGAGCACATTATGTCTGGTGCTTACGGCGGAGGATTTGCTTTACTTGTTGTGTTATTTATTTTGTTGATTATCATCGGCGCAGCGTACGTTTGCTAATCAATCTATAAATGTAAAAACCAGTCCGGTTTGAAATCGGGCTGGTTTTTTAGTGTGCAGTGGCTGAGCGAGCCGCCTCCGCATTTCAGATTGTCCAGCTCCAGGGCTTAGAGGCACATGCCATAAGCCAAACCGGCCAAGAAGGCCAAGAACGCCTTCCCGTCCGGTTCGTCTTATGCCCCCCGCCTCTGACCAAAGCCCTTCCGCATTTCAGATTATGTATAAAGTATTTCTACGTATGAAGATACCAATAGTATGGTGATTAGAATGTTGATGGTTCTAAATACCTTTGGCTGGCGATCTTCAGGTATTTCTTTCTGCAAGCATAATGCGTTTGTCATCTTGTTTATATAGAACAAGATAAACACCGCAAAGACTAAAAACATGGAGATCATTCTAACCCCTCCCCGTTATCTCCTATAAACTATACGATACCAAAATATGAAACAGAATGGTAGAGCGAGTATTGCCGAAATATTGGTAATGAGTGAACATGCAGAGCATTTCTGCTGGTTTCTTCAGATAGGTCCAGCATGTTTAATCAGTAAAGGAGAAGGATGATCATAAGCCCTTGCCAGTCAGGCAAGGGACTTTTATCATCCTTACTGATAAATGAGAATTTCATATCCGTCTTCATTCTCTTCGATCAAAGCATTCCGCGGTGAGTCCAGCAGTTGTTTTGCATAAATGAAATCAATGGCACAAATGCCAGAGTGAAATGCCAATAATATTGCAAAATAATGAGAGTAATGCGGGAAAATGATACATCCGTAAAGCAGGAGGCCGTTAATGACCAGGAATGGTGCAAACAGGGCCGCCATATACAGATATTTTGAAATCGGCCGATTGACTCTCAGGGTCACGATCGGAAGAAAGACCAGCTTACGGTCCCATCTCCACCTCATCAATTTCACATACGGGAATATTGGCACCAAGTGAATGAGTTTATGCAATGGATATATGCTGATCAGTCCCAATAGAAAACCGGGCAAATGATTATCATAAAACGAACTCGAGTACATTAATGTAATAGGTACGTATATAAATGAGAATACCATCATCATGATTATTGATGAAAGTAAAAAGACTCGGTAAAAGCCAAATTGTCTCTCTAAATTGATTGATTTCCAACAGTGCATAAAAAAATCGCCTCCATAGACGATGGTTTTGTGTTTAATATGAACGCTTTACATACTTTATTACGATTATGGAAAAAAATCAACACATAATTTGAGATTTTTTTAAGGAAATATAAAGGAGGGAGTAAAGTATTTATGTGATATGTTGAACAAAGTCAGAGAAAAGCAAAAAAGCGGATGGATTTTTATATGTACTCCGCTTTTTGTTGAAAGGTTCAGACTGATTAATCTTTTTGCAGGGGCTCTGGAAGTTGGATAGCTGCATGGCCCTGGGAATCAATCAATTACTGGTGTGCATCTAATATCTGATAGACAACAGGCGTAAAATTAAGCAAGTTCTTCGTTATTTTCAAATAGTTCATTCAGCTTTGAATTATCCTCACCAAATTCACTGTCGATGTTATGAAATGATTTTTCGAAAATCTCCATAAAATCATTACCGTAAATATTACGGACAACAGACATCATTTCTATCATTTCAGGGAATTTACCATATAGTTCTTTCAATGGGGCAACTCCCTGAAAGATTGAATGTGTCTCCGGTTTATAGTTTTTCATAAGTTCGAGCAGGATTTTTTCCCCTTTACCCGTAAGCTGGATGTATGTGTTCCTTTTGTCATTATCCCGCTTGGAGAATTGGAGCAGTTCCCGTTCCTCGAGTTTTTTTGAAAAGTTGAATGCTGTTGATACATGCATGACCCCGAATTTTGCTACATCTGAAATCGATGCACCCTTAAGATGATAAGCAATCCAAAGGATATGGTGTTCGTTGATATTTAAATCATAAGGCTTGATCCATTGCTGCCAGTCTTTTTCAATGGCTTTCCACAGAGCTTTGCTCAGCTGTGCCATGCGTTGACTGAAGATGATAGCCTCTTTCAATGAATATTCTCTTTCTTCCATCCCTTACACCCACTTTGTTAGAAAATCTTTTTCTTTGTTTGCGCATGCCCCTTATTCTTACTTTAACAGCTACCGATTATAAGAAAGCGCTTTTATATTATTATGCCAATAAAATAAAAATTAATAAAGGATAAATTGACAAAATTTTTTGAAGTATGTGTTTTTCTTTGTTATTGTCCCTTGAATACCGCTATTGATTTCCGTGCAGGACTACGCTTTCCGCGGGTAGCCCGTGAGCCTCCTCGGCAAGCCTGCGGGAAGAAAAGCGGAGGGGCTTTGCTCAGAGGCGTGTGGCATAAGACGGATCGGCCACGAAGGCGTACTTTGCCTTCTTGGTCGGTTTGGCTTATGACATGTGCCTCTAAGCCCCGCAGCTAGACAAGTCTCACATAAGCTACTCATCCCGCAGGAGTCTTCGTCCTGCACTCCAATCAACTGCTGGATCCGGTAAAAAACATATTTGCAATTTATAGTTTGTGCCTATCTCCTGCAAGGATTTTTTTCTTTAATCCTAATATTTTGTTATGTAATGAGAAAGAAGACCCTGGCTGCATTGGTTTATCGTGCAGCGTTGAAGGTCTTCTTTCTTTGGGTTATATTGCGGTTTAGTTTTTGTTGGTGTTGTTTAGTGAGTTTTCTAGTTCTTCGATTTTAGTTTGGATGAGCTGGATTTCCTGTTGGAGTTTCTGGTTGTTTGGTTCGGTTGATGCCTGCCATTGTTTCACGGATGCCTGCAGATCTTTTGAAATCTGCTGGACGGTTTCTTTGCCTTCCTGGGAAAGGCTGCTTATGGAATCCTTAAGGTCTCCCAGATGCACTTTCATTTCTTCAAAAACCTCGCTCCAGTCTTCTTTCTTGCTTTTGATCTGACTTCTCAGTTCACGCCCGGAAGATGGGGTTGAAAGGAGTGAAACGACACTTCCGACCACACCGCCGATAATTAATCCATAAGTAAGAGATTTTACTTTCATTAGAATCACCTCGTTATTCTATAATACTACCTTCTACAAAAAACATGTATAATCCTTTTCCCTAATGAAAAGGAAAGGAAACAAGTAATTTCATATCCCTATTCCATGCCGCATAAAATGAATGATAAGAGGCGGAGCAGAGGAGGGGTGAGGAAATGGACGGGATCATTTTCGGATTTTTTGCACTTAGCGGTGTACTGTTTTTAAGTATGGTTTATA
This sequence comes from [Bacillus] enclensis, assembly GCF_001456935.1. Classification (GTDB taxonomy): domain Bacteria; phylum Bacillota; class Bacilli; order Bacillales; family Bacillaceae_B; genus Rossellomorea; species Rossellomorea enclensis. The sequence continues at coordinate 108,018 of NZ_KQ758483.1, forward strand.
ATTTCATCGGAATTCAGAGGCCCGGTATGTATCCCCCTAAGAATATGTTGAAAAGGAGAGCAGCGATGCTTGGATCGGGCGGGGTGATTTCTTTCTTGATCGGCATCTTATTTTGGTTTGCTGCTTAAAAGAAAGCGGAGGCGGCTTGCCAGAGGTGACAAGCATAAGACAGGGCAGCCATAAAGGCGTTTTTTGCCTTTTTGGCTGGTATGACTTATGAGCCTCTAGCCGCCGGAGCTGGACAAAAGATAAGCGAAGGCGGCCGGTTCAGCCGAGACAGGGCTATGATTCGGGGTATAATAAAAAAAATGCCTGTATTGCAGATGCAACACAGGCATTTTATTTCATGAAAGTTGTTCAGAAGTTCTTACTTCTTTCAGGTTTGATCGTTTCAAAATGGAATGAATGATTGGATAAACGACAAACATGGCCGCGGCGTTCACAAGGGTTGCAGGCAGTACGACTGCTGCAAACAATGCAAAGAATGCTCCTGGAAGTCCTACGATTACATATGCCGAAAGAAGGAAAATACTTCCGGACACAAGGGTACCGGCCGCAGTCAGTACGGAAGCACCTATGACTGAACGAGTGACCTTTTGGGTAGCCAGGAATAATCCGTAGAACACAAAGGCAGTGATTGGTTTATCAATCAGGTTTGGCAGGAATCCGCCTGGAAATTGGGTCGTCAATCCTGAGATTACTCCTGTCAGCACTCCAAGCAGTAATACATTCTTTTTGGCTGGGAACAGGATGATGCCCAAGAACATCATGGTAAGCATCATATCAGGTTTCATTCCAAGGAAGAATCCCGGGATGACCGTATGCAGGACGGCTCCGATCCCTACTAATAATGATAGGGATACTAATGTTTTTGTATTCATTTCTCATCTCTCCTCAACTAATCTAACTTTTGTCCCCTCCTGATGTGCACTCATTGCCATCAGCGAAAAGATAGGTACATTATAACACAGCGAAGAATGGTGTCAAAGATTTAATTTTCTAAAAATAAATATCCGGCCCATATGATGGGCCGGATGAGTAATCGGGTTATGAAATATGTTTTGAAATGGACTCTGCAATTCCTTTTAAATCATCTGTGCTGTAGTCATCGTTGTGTGTCTTCCAGATGGCTCCGAAGCCGTCTCCCTGGCCGTAGCGGGGGATGAAATGCATGTGGAAATGGAAGACGGATTGGCCGGCCTGCTCTCCGGTGTTATTCAATAAATTGAATCCGACCGGTTCAAATTCCGCTTTAAGGGCATTTGCGATCTTCGGTGCAACGGAGAACAGATGACTTGCTGTTTCAGCTGACAGTTCGTAAATATTTTCTTTATGTACTTTTGGGATCAGCAGGGTATGTCCCTTTGTAACCTGGCTGATATCCAAAAATGCCAGGACATGATCATCTTCATATACTTTCATTGAAGGGATATCGCCATTGATGATTTTGCAAAAAATACAATCGCTCACAATATTTCCACCTTTCAATCATGTGATTTGTTGAGTTTATTTTATCACGAATGGAAAAAGAAAGAAAAGAAAAGAAGAGACAGGAACGGTTTTCCTGCCTCTCTTTGAAGGGGTACTTCTAAAGGTTTATACGTCAAGTTTCCTTTCTTTGATAAACACCTCATTTGCTTGTCAGCGTAATCAGAGAATCCATCCGTTTAAAGAATGAACTTTTTGCAATGCGACCATCCCCTATTCTTTCAGCTGGTAGGCTTAAGACAATAGAAACTGTATGTGGTCTGCGACAAACACCTCATTTAGCTTTAAGCATGATTTGTGCAATCTGGAAAATGAATGACTTTGTTCAAAGTGACCATCCCCTTATCTTTTCTAGCTGAAAAGCTGTACAAGATAATTGATTTTAGTCAAAATGTTCTTTAACAAACACCTCATTTATCAAGTTTGTGATGAAATGAATCGGTGAGTGTGTCATTCACTATGGAAGACGACTATCCTTTAAGCCGCAAACAATAGTGAAATCGGTAAACTGGTCTTTAACAACCACCCCGTTTTACTTATTGCTGGCCCCTTCAAAGATTAGAATGTGCAGAAGCGACCATATGTATGAATACTAATTATTGGAATAGCTGACTAAATCACGATGCCTTTAGGACGGAATTTTGCTAAAATAGAGTCAAACCATGTAGAAGAGAAAGGACGTTGCTGCCCATGGCGTTATTAGAAATAGATCATCTTGTTGGAGGCTACACCCGAAAGCCTGTTCTGAAAGATATCAGTTTTTCAATCAATTCGAATGAGATTGTCGGGCTTATCGGCTTGAATGGTGCCGGTAAAAGTACGACGATCAAGCATATCATCGGGTTGATGGAGCCGAAGCAGGGGAAAGTTGCCATTAACGGACATACATTGAAGAAAGATGCCGATCAATATCGCAAACAGTTCTCATACATACCGGAAACACCCATTCTCTATGATGAATTGACTCTCGAGGAACATCTTAAGCTGACGGCGATGGCATACGGCCTCACTGAAGACGAATATAATCTGAGGGTAGGGAGGCTGCTGAAGACGTTCCGGATGGAGAAGAAGCTGGGCTGGTTCCCTGCCCATTTCTCCAAGGGAATGAAACAGAAAGTGATGATCATGTGTGCCTTTCTTATCGAACCGAGCCTGTATATTATCGATGAGCCGTTTGTTGGTCTGGACCCGCTCGCCATCCAGTCATTATTGGATTGGATGGAAGAAATGAAAAAGAGCGGTGCCGGCATTTTAATGTCGACACACATCCTCGCGACAGCTGAGAGGTACTGTGATTCGTTCATCATCCTTCATGAAGGCAGGATCAGGGCAAAGGGCACATTAAAAGAACTGCAAACAGAATTCTCCATGAGAGGCGCCACCCTTGATGATATATACATCCAGTTGACAAAGGAAGAATCCGATGATGAATAACGTGGAGAGTATCTGGAAGAAACGTGTTCTGGAATACAATCAGGAACTTCAGAAATATCTCAAGTACATGTTCAACGATCATCTGCTCTTTGTTTTGATTTTTGCGTTGGGCGGTGCTGCCTTTACATATAACCAGTGGGTGAAGACTCTTGATCCCACGTTTCCGGCAGCCTATATTATGGCAGTCATTTTGGGGCTGGTCCTTGCCTGGAGTCCGGTATACACCTTTTTGAAGGAAGCGGATGCGGTATTCCTTCTATCGCTTGAAAACAGACTGAGTTCCTATTTCAGGAAATGCATCTGGATCAGCTTCATGTTCCAGTCATATATCCAGCTCCTCATCCTTGCGGCCATGATGCCTATGTATGTAGCGGTAACAGGAAATGGTTTTAATAGCTTCTTTCCGCTGCTTGCACTCGTACTCGCCATAAAGGTATGGAATCTTTATGTAAGGTGGTTCCTTCTCAGGTTTCAGGAAAGAGAAGCTCACTGGATCGACAGCATCATCCGATTCCTGCTGTCCGGTTCCTTGATGCTGCTTGTGTTATCCGGATCATCCATTGTTTTAATACTGGCAGTGGCCGTGATCATGGCCGGGTATTTATTTTATTTTTTCAACGCAGCAAAAAAGAAGAATTTGAAATGGGATCTGCTGATTCATCTTGAGCAGCAGAGGATGCTGATGTTTTACCGGATCGCGAATATGTTCACGGATGTACCAAAATTAAAAGGGAAAGTGCATAGAAGGAAGTGGCTGGATTTCTTAGTCAAAACGGAATTCTCCCAATCATCGACCTTTAGGAATCTGTACCTCCGCTCCTTGGTCCGGACGAGTGAATTCTCGGGATTATACATCCGGCTTACATTGATCGGTGCTATCTTGATCTATACAAATCAGTCTTTTATAGTCAATATCCTGACCGCTCTGTTATTCCTGTATCTGACAGGATTTCAGCTCGTGCCGCTCTATAATCGGTTTGACTACAAAATATGGGTACTTATCTATCCGGTTTCGACTCAATTGAAAAAGTCGTCGTTTAAGAAAGTATTAAATCAGTCGATGATGATCCAGTCATTCATCTTTTCCCTTCCGCTCCTAATGAAAGGTATGTGGGTCGAAGGAGTCATCATTCTCCTGGCTGGATTTATTTTCTCTTTATTATTCAGTCAATATTATGTGGTTCAGAGGCTCAGAAAAATGGATGAAAGTATGTATCTTTGAAACCCCGGACTGTTGCTTGCGTATATAGGGTAGACAAAACCAAAAGGCGGGATGGAGAATGAATAAGGAAAGAGAAGAACTGGAATCCTGGAAACGTAAAATAGTTAAACGCTCCTCGGTATTTCAACGTGTTTCAAAGCAGGCTCAAAAGAAGATAAATCAATTCATTCCTGAAAAAGCCCATAAGATAATCACGGAAAGCATAAAGAAAATGGTTGAAGTCACCTTGAAGGGCAGTGAGTGGTCGAATTCGTCCAAAGCGGAGGTTCATCTTTCTCTGGAAGAAAGAGAAGCGCAGATGGAGGAAAGGTTGGAAGCCCACCGTAAAGCTGCTGTCATCGAAGGAGCAGGGACAGGGGCAGGAGGCATTTTTCTCGGGCTTGCGGATTTCCCTTTACTGCTTTCCATCAAGATGAATTTCCTGAGTGAATGCTCCGCCATCCACGGCCTGGATGTAAAGAAATATGAAGAAAGACTGTTTCTCCTATATGTGTTTCAACTTGCATTCTCAAGCGATGAGCACAAAAAAGAAACGTTGATGGTGATCGAAAAATGGAATGAGAAAAAGGAAGAGCTGAAGGAGATGGACTGGCGAACTTTCCAACAGGAGTACCGTGATTATATTGATTTCGTAAAGATGTTCCAGCTCATTCCCGGAGTAGGGGCGGTAGTGGGTGCCTACGCAAATTATCAGCTTTTGGACCAGCTGGGAGAAACGGCGAAATATGCGTATCGGATCAGGTATTTTAATGAAAGTGGGAAATGAAAAAGATCGGCCTCGGCCGATCTTTTTGTATTACTTCCTGGCAGTGATTCCGGGCTCGGCATGTTTTTTCTGATAGTGCAGGGTGGCGGAGGCCAGAGTCTTGGCGGCAATCAGCAGCGCTTTCTCATTGATGTCGAACCTAGGGTGGTGATGGGGATAAAGTGTATCGGCATTTTCAGGGGCCGCACCCGTGAAGAAGAATGTCCCTTTCACCCTTTCGAGATAATAAGCGAAGTCTTCTCCTCCCATTTGAAGTTCAATCTCTTCCACATTGTGTACTTCATCGATCTCTGCGGCAGATTCAATGAGAAGCTGAGTTTCCTCTGAATGATTCACCACCGCAGGGTAGCCCCTTTCAAAACGGTACTCGAATTCACAGCCGAAGGAGAGGGCAACCCCTTTTATGATCTGCTCGATCTCCGTTTCGATGAAATCCCTTACTTCCGGATTGAACGTTCGGACGGTACCGATCAGTTTAGCGCTGTCTGCAATCACGTTGAATGCATTATCAGCAACAAATGACCCCACTGTGACAACAGCCGGATCAATCGGATTTACCCGCCTGCTTACAATCTGCTGCAAATCGGTTATCAGCTGGGCACCCGCGACAATTGCGTCTTTTGTTTTATGAGGCTGTGCACCATGACCTCCCGAGCCTTTGATCACGACTTCGAATCGATCGGCTGCGGCCATGATCGGACCTGTCCTGAACAGGATCTTCCCGAGCTTTTCCGTTGCCCACAAATGAGTGCCGAAGATTACATCGATGCCTTCCAGGCAGCCGTCCTCTATCATCGGCTTGGCGCCGCCCGGAGCATATTCCTCAGCATGCTGATGAATGAGTTTGATCGTTCCCTGAAGTTGATTGCGGTATTCATTCAATGTCTTCCCCAGAACGAGGAGAGTAGCGGTGTGGCCATCGTGTCCGCATGCATGCATCACTCCGGGTACGGTCGACTTGTATTCCACATCCTTTTCATCCTGGATGGGAAGTGCATCAAAATCGGCGCGCAGCCCGACCGTTTTTCCCGGGAGGCGGCCTTTAATCGTTGCGACTAAACCGTTGCCGCCTACGTTTTCCCGGACATCGATCCCTATGTCACGGTAATATTCCGCGATATATTTGGCCGTGTTTTTTTCCTGGAAAGAAAGTTCAGGATGTTTATGGAGATGCCTTCTTATTTCTACCATTTCCCCCCATCGCTGTTCCAATTTCTGATATAATTCACTCAGCAAGTTAAAGCCCCCCTTATAATGTTGAAGATTTAGAATATTATAACATTAAATGGGAGTGAAAAATAACTTAATCTTAGACTATCCTAATGAAAGGAGGGATTAGATGAAAAAGGGATTTTACATAACCGGAATCATTACGTTCATTCTTTTTATGACGATTGCGCATTTTGTTTATTATGATTTGTCCATTCCATGGGATCCCTATTTGCTGGAAAACATGAATCATATGCGATTCATTAAGATCTTTTCGGTAATGGGGACTGAACTCGCTATCGGGGGAGGTGCCATTTTGCTTATCCTGTACTTATGGTGGGCCAAAAAAGATTTTCCGGGCATTTTAACCGTAGTGGTCGCCGTTGCAGGCAGCAATGTATTGAATAAAAGCATAAAGAATTTAATGGAAAGAGACAGGCCGCCGTTTCCGCATGAGGAAGAGAGTTTCAGTTTCCCGAGCGGGCATGCTATGGTCGGGATCGTGTTCTTGCTGACGGCTTCTTATTTTATCAGCAGGGAGTTTTCCTCAATCAAAGTGAAATGGGGCATATACATCCTTGCATCGGCAACAGCTTTCCTGGCAGGGATGAGCAGGGTGGTGGAACAGGCCCATTACCCTTCGGACGTTCTTGCAGGCTTTCTCATCGGCTATTCCATCTTTACCTTGACCACCTTCCTTTACGAAAAAAATCCATATAAAAAGGTCCGTCCTTCAGGTGCATAAACGCACTGAGGATGGGCCCTTTTCTTTTTACAGGATAAAAATGGCCACTATGGTCGTGACGGTCAGTCCGATGACGACCGGCAGCATATTCCTCCTGGCTAGCTCGAACGGATCTACATTACAGATGGCAGCTACAGGAATGATGGCCCAGGGTACAAGGGTTCCGCCACCAACCCATATACCTGCAATCTGGCCAAGTGCTGTAAGAGTTGCGACACCCGTGCCTATACTTTGGGCAAATAAATTTGCCACCGAACCGGCAAGTGAAATACCTGAGAATCCTGAACCGTCAAGTCCGGTTATGGCACCGACAACCGTCAGCGTAACAGCCCCTACTGCCTTCGAAAGCGGAACGACTGCAGCAAGGGATGCGCCAAGGTCATTGACGATCCCGTGGGACGTTTCCGGGAGAAAATCCCCGATGATGGTCCCGAACCCGGCATCCCCCAAGTAGAAGAAAGCGGCAATCGGAATGACTGGACCGAAAACCTTAAATCCGAATTGAAATCCGTCTATCAGAAAACTGGTGGAACGCTCCAATCCTTTACCTTTATAAGCAGCCAGGGAAATGATCAACAATATAAAAATGGATGTTCCACCGATTAAAGCTGTCGCATCACCGCCCTGAAGGTCAAACGAAACCATTGCCGCAATGTTCAGTGCGAATAATAGGGGAATCAGAAGGGCAATACCATTTCTCCATCCTGCAGATAGCAGGTTTTTCTCTGATGGCGAGGGTTCATCCTCAAGATAAGTTGATTGATCTACCTTTAAGATTCCTCTTTTCATATCTCTTTTAATAAAGATAAAAGCAGTGATTGTCGTGACAATCCCCATGACGATAACCAGCGGGACACTCGCTGCGATTACATCCCCCACCGGAATCCCCGCAGCATCAGCGGTAAGTTTGGGTGCTGCCTGGATGACATAATCCCCTGATAGGGCAATTCCGTGTCCAAAAAGGTTCATTGCCATTGCGATCCCAAGTGCCGGAAGCCCGACCCTTAGTGCCACAGGAACCAGGACAGCCCCAAGCAGTGCCACTGCAGGCGACGGCCAGAAAAACCAAGAGATAAGCATCATGACAATACCGATCGTCCAATACGCAAGTGCGGGAGTCTTAATGAATTTCGTGAATGGCCGGATCATGACATCATTGACCCCGGTTGCAGTCAGTCCCTTGCTCATAGCCACTATGATCGAAATGACAAGGATTGTCGACAGTAATTCAGTAATGGCAAATATGAAACTGTTAAAAACCGAGCTTATCGATCCGCTCAATGAACCGGTCGCAGTCAGAGCAATACTGAAGATCCCGATTATACATACAATCGTAGTATCCTTCCTGAAAACCATAAATAATATAATCAATCCAATAAACACCAAGTAGATCCAATGAAGAGCCGTTAAGTCGATCCCCAAAAGATTACCCCCTTCGCATATCCTTTCTCAAATTGGGTGAAAGCCCCAATCTGTACTATAGATTATGAAAAATGAATAAAGGTGTGAAACCGCATTTTTCGGTCTTGAGACGGAGAAGGAATCGGGCGGATGCGGCTCTTCTTCACCGTCAATTAGGATTAATATGTAGTCAGGAACAGGATATTTTATCCTTTTCTAGAAACTATATAGTGGTGAAGGTGGTGGAGAAGTGAGCAGCAGAGGAAGAAAGCGATGGTTTTTCTCGCTATTGTTATTAATAACCGGCGTTGTGCTGTTACTGTTGAATCTTGGTGTCATTTCCTTGGAAATAACGATGGATTTTGTCAATATCATCCCAATATTGCTGGTTCTGGTCGGATTGAAATGGCTGGTTGACAGCGTTTCGAATAAAAGTTTCGGTAAATTGCTCTTCGGCTTGTTCAGCCTTGTCTACGGCTCACTTATCCTTCTTGATAAATGGAATAAAGTGAACTTTGACTATGGGGAATGGTGGAAGCTTTGGCCGTTATTCATCATTGCAATGGCCATTCGTGTGGCAATGAATAAGTCTATGAATCTGACTGTTACGGTTGACCGCTCTTCAGATAGTGTTGAAGATACGGCTTTGAAGGGACGGAAGGAAGGCGGTTCAAAAACCCTCAAAAAAAACCATAGGAAAAATTTCATCATAGGGGAAATCAAATACTCTGAACCGAATTGGCCGTTGGAACCGATGAATTTTCAAAACGTGGTAGGCGATTATTATTTCGATTTCAGTAAGGCATTTATCCCGGAAGGTGAAACCCCGATCGTCATTAAGGGTTGGGTTGGAGATGTAAAAGTCATCATTCCGGAAGATATTCCGGTCGACATCGAGATTGATGTGAAAGTCGGGGAAGTGAAACTGTTTGATCAAAAGTCTGCTGAAATCAGATCTGATTTCTATTACCGGTCTCCGGGATATGAAGAATCAAGTAAGAAAATTAAACTGCTTATTGACGTTAAAGTGGCTTCGATCCGAGTGAGTGAAGTATAAGAGATGGATTCGTGCATTTAGAAGGGAGTGGGAAGATGGACCATACATCTGCTATCAGAAATATGATCTTTAAAAGTTTTTTTATGATGGCTGTCATGGCAAGCCTGACTTCATTTGTCTCCCTTCAAGTCTATTTGTTGTTATCACATAATGACGGGGTTTCATTAAGTCTTTCAATTTACCTGACTCTTGCATTGTTGCTGATCCTCCTGTTGCTGAGTGTGTATTTCGGATTTCGTACAAGCTATTCACTTAAAGGACGGATTGATGATCTGTCTACGTTTGTCACGCTGCTTAGAAGCGGAAAGCTCTCCGCAAGGGTGAAATCGGATGAACGTGATGAGCTTGGGGTGCTTGCAGAAGAAATGAATCATCTTGCCACCTATATTCAGGAACAAGTGAAGTCTTTGCAGCGCCTGGCAGATGAAAAATCCGAGCTGGCCGAAAAAGCTCACGGGGCAGCCGTCATGGAAGAACGCCAGAGACTGGCCAGGGATTTACATGATTCGGTCAGTCAGCAGCTGTTTGCACTCAATATGCTTTCCTCCGCAGCCCTTAAAAGCATTGCGCACGATTCAGGCAAAGCGGAAGGGATCATGAAGCAGGTGGCAGAAATTGCTTCCAAGGCACAGGGAGAAATGAGGGCGCTGCTTCTTCATTTAAGACCGGTGGACTTAAAGGGTGAAGATATTCGTGAAGCTTTAATCACTCTCATCAGGGAATTGAAGGAAAAGACGCAGCTTGAAATCGAATCAAGATTCGAGGGAATGGAAAATCTCACAAAAGGGACAGAAACACATCTGTTCAGGATCATCCAGGAAAGCCTTTCAAATATCCTAAGGCACTCAAAAGCAACCAGGGTTGTAATCACGACGGAGAAAAAAGAGGGCTTCCTGACGCTTTATATAAGTGATAACGGTATAGGGTTCAATCCTGTAGAAAGTAAAATGACTTCTTATGGACTACAAACGATGAAAGAAAGAGCTGAAGAAATAGGGGGACACTTTCAAATCAGGTCGAAAGAAAGCGAAGGTACATATATCAATTTGAGAATCCCGGTCTGATGAAGGGGGAGAGCATGGTGGAAAAAATTAAAGTAATGATTGTCGATGACCACGAGATGGTCAGGTTAGGGATGAAAACCTATCTGCTCATGGAAGAACGAATCGATTTCCTTGGGGAGGCAAAGAGCGGAAATGAAGCAGTCCGTCTTGCTAAAATCTATCAGCCTGACGTGATTTTAATGGACCTGTTGATGGAGGATGGCAACGGAATCGAAGCGACAGAAAAAATATTAACCTACCTAAATGGATGCAAAATCATCATTCTCACAAGCTATTATGATGATGAGAAAGTTTTCCCGGCCATAGAGGCCGGCGCACACAGTTATCTGCTCAAAACAGCTAGTGCAGAGGAAGTCACTTCTGCTATTTATAAAGCTGCAAAAGGGGAATCCGTCATCGCCTCCAAGGTTGCTGATAAAATGATGACACGATTCAGGCCGCAGGAGAGAAAACCCCATGAAGATTTGACGGTACGGGAATTAGAAGTATTGGAATGCCTCGGGGAAGGGATGACCAACCAGGAAATATCGGATACTTTATTCATAGGGATCAAAACGGTGAAGACGCATGTCAGTAATATCCTGAGTAAATTGGGAGTGGCTGACCGGACACAGGCGGCGATTTATGCAAACCGGAACGGGATTGTGTATAAGAAAGGGTAGCGCGGAAAAGAGCCGGTACACAATAATTGTTGAGTTCTATAAAAATTAATAACCCCCGCACTGACACCTGTTTCCAGAGTGTGCGGGGGTTATTTGAATTTCCTTGCTTTTATCTCAATCTGCATTGGAGGTCGTACCTCCACTTCCGAGTGGAGAAGACTTATTCTTCACTCACCATATATTCTGTTACATAGGATGCACGGGGGAACAGATCTTTCTTGGCATCGATTCCTTCTTCTGTTCCCCGTTTTTCGTGGGCTTTTTGATATTGTTTGGAGTCCTGCCAGCCTAAAAAGCTTTTACGGTCCTCCCAGATAGTCATGATTACATATGTATCACTGTCTAGCGGGCGCAGCACGCGGATGGCGATAAAGCCGGGGACTTCTTCAATCAGGCCGGCACGATTTTTGAAACGGTATTCGAATAATGGGCGCCCTTCATCGGAAACGGGGATATTGTTGAAAACGGCATATCCTTTCTTCTCCAGTGAGCCCGATTGGTCGACAATTTCATAGCTCCTTGGTGATTCGAACACTGTTTCACCTTCAGTCTCATGGACGAGAAGAGCATCCCCTTCATGCATGAGTACCATCTTTTCATCAGGGTGCTGTTTTTCGATCTTCTTCAGGAATTCAAGAGTGCCTGTTGTCATATACATCTTCATCTTATTCACCTCGTAAAAGTAATCTATATGTTATCTTCCCTGTTTATGTACTTCTGTAACCTGATTTTCGGCAAATTTATGACATTTACTGTTGATAACTATACATTTTATCCATAAAAGTCTATAGTTTATAAGGGTTACAGTTTGTACGGTTAAACAATTTTAGAATTTTATTCTTTTATAATACAATAGAACCAATGGATGAGTGAAAGGTGGCCGTTAGGTATGAAACAATTAAATGATACATTTTTAAGAGCTGCGAGAGGTGAAAAGACTGATTATACACCGGTATGGTTTATGAGACAGGCCGGCCGTTCACAGCCTGAATATAGAAAGATCAAGGAAAAGTATTCCCTGTTCGAAATTACGCACCAGCCTGAACTCTGTGCGTATGTAACAAGACTTCCGGTCGAACAATATGACGTGGATGCAGCGATCCTTTATAAAGATATTATGTCGCCACTGCCGTCAATCGGAGTGGACGTGGAGATCAAGTCCGGCATCGGTCCTGTAATCGATAACCCGATCCGTTCTGCGTCAGACGTTGAAAAACTCGGGGAGATCGATCCTGAAAGCGACGTTCCGTATGTTCTGGATACGATTAAACTCCTCACACAGGAACAGCTTACAGTGCCGCTGATCGGGTTTGCAGGAGCTCCTTTTACAATGGCAAGCTATATGATCGAGGGAGGACCTTCCAAGAACTATAACAAAACAAAATCATTCATGTATTCAGAACCGAAAGCCTGGTTTGCATTGATGGATAAGCTTGCCGATATGACCATCACGTACGGGAAAGCCCAGATCAAAGCCGGTGCTTCTGCATTCCAGATTTTTGACTCCTGGGTTGGAGCATTGAATGTACAGGATTACAGAACGTTCATTAAACCGGTAATGGAAAAAATCTTTACTGAACTCAAGGAAGAGAATGTACCCTTGATCATGTTTGGTGTGGGGGCGAGCCATCTGGCGAAAGAATGGCATGAACTTCCACTTGATGTAGTGGGTCTCGACTGGCGTCTGCAGATTAATGAAGCACGTGCAATGGGAATCTCGAAAACGGTTATGGGGAATCTTGATCCCGCTATCCTTCTGGCACCTTGGGAAGTGATCGAGGAAAGAGCGAAAGCCATACTGGATCAGGGAATGGAACTGCCTGGCTATATCTTTAACCTGGGACACGGTGTCTTTCCGTCAGTCAATCCCGACACCCTTAAACGCTTGACTGCTTTTGTTCATGAATACAGTGCGAAGTAATGAATACACGGTGTAACATAACCGACCACTATAAGAGGTGAATAGAATGACTAAAAAGAAGATGGGTCTGTTGGTCATGGCTTACGGGACCCCATATAAAGAAGAAGATATCGAACGATACTATACTCATATCCGTCATGGCAGAACACCTTCCGAGGAAATGCTTGAAGACCTTCGGGGAAGGTATGAAGCAATCGGAGGCATTTCACCGCTTGCCAAGATTACGATGGATCAGGCAAAGAGCCTGGAAGAGCATCTGAATTCCATTCAGGATGAAATTGAATTTCATATGTACCTGGGATTGAAGCATATTGAACCATTCGTAGAAGATGCAGTGGAACAAATGCACAAAGATGGTATAGAAGAAGCGGTTTCCATCGTCCTCGCCCCTCACTTCTCGACGTTCAGTGTTAAATCCTATAATGGACGGGCGAAAGAAACTGCCGAGAAATTGGGCGGACCGGCGATTACATCAGTGGAAAGCTGGTATGAGGAACCTAAATTCATCAATTACTGGGTTGAAAAAGTAAAAGATACATTTGTACGCATGAGTGAAGAAGAACGCAAAAATGCTGTCCTCATCGTTTCTGCCCATAGTCTTCCTGAGCGGATTCTTCAGTATGGAGATCCTTATCCTCAGCAGCTTGAAGAAACCGCAAAGATGATCGCGGAAGGTGCAGACGTAGAGCATTATGCAGTCGGCTGGCAAAGTGAAGGGAACACCCCGGATCCATGGCTTGGTCCCGACGTACAGGACCTGACACGGGAACTCCATGAGAAGAAAGGTTATACAACATTTGTCTACACTCCTGTAGGTTTTGTTGCTGATCATTTGGAGGTATTATATGATAATGACTATGAATGTAAAGTAGTCACGGACGAAATTGGTGCAAGCTATTATCGTCCTGAAATGCCGAATGCCAAGCCTGAATTCATTGACGCAATGGCGGATGTCATTTTAAAGCATTTGAATAAGTAAATCATCCCTGCTGTCGTTTGTCAGGGATGTGAAGGACTGCAGCTGATGAGGGCATACTCAGGAGCTCAGTCCTTCTATTTATTGAAACGGGATGACATGGTGCATGATCATTTTTCTGAATAATAAGCAAACTGTGGAAATAGAAGAGGATACTATTTAGACAAAGAAGGCGATGTTTATGAGGGGACAGCAAGTTAAAAAGGTTGTGGTCATCGGCGGGGGGATTACGGGTCTCACCGCCGCTTACTACTTGCAAAAAGAAATCAAAGAAAAGAACCTTCCCATTCAATTGACATTAGCAGAGGGATCCCACCGCATGGGCGGCAAAATCCAAACGCTCATTAAGGACGGGTATGTCATTGAAAGAGGCCCTGATTCTTTTGTACCGCGTAAGGCAGGGCCTCTCAATCTGGCAAAAGAAATCGGAATCGATGGTAAGCTTGTCAGCAGTACTTGGGGGAAATCATATGTCATTGCCGGCGGAGAATTATATCCCATGCCTGGGGGCTCCATAATCGGTATTCCGACTCAGATTGCTCCTTTCATTACCACGAACTTATTTTCAATCACCGGTAAAATGAGGGCGGCCGCCGACTTCATTCTTCCACGTTCAGCTGTTGCCGATGATCAATCACTAGGCAGGTTTTTCAGGAGAAGGATGGGGGATGAAGTAGTGGATAACCTCATTGAACCATTATTGACTGGGATTTATGCGGGGGACATCGATCAAATGAGTCTCATGTCGACCTTCCCTGAACTGCATCAAATTGAACAAAAACACCGCAGCCTCATCGCCGGCATCAAAAAAGCCGCTGCCGAGACAGAAGGTGAACAAAAGAATGGCAGATTCATGACGTTTACCAAGGGACTACAAACGCTTGTCGACGGAGTGGAGGCCGCCTTGGAACCCGAAACCATCCATAAAGGGATGAAGGTTTCACGGATCAATAAAGAAGCCGGCCGGGGTTATACGATTGAGTTTACAAACGGAAATGTGCTGGATGCCGACAGTATCGTTATCACTACGCCGCACCACTCCCTTCAATCCATGTTCCCCTCCCATTCATTCATGGATTATTTAAAAGAGATGCCTGCCACTTCAGTCGCTACCGTCGCTATGGGCTTTGATCAGTCAGCAATAAAGAAAAATGTGGACGGCAATGAATTTATCGTCTCGAGAAACAGCGATTATTCAATAACCGCATGTACATGGACTCATAAAAAGTGGCCTCACAGTGCCCCGGAAGGCAAGGTGCTGATGCGTGTTTACCTGGGTAAATCAGGTGATGAAACGATTGTGGATTTATCCGATGATCAGATTGAACAGATTGTGCTCGAAGACCTGGAAAAAATCGTTGAGCTTGAAGGCAAACCGGAATTCACAGTCGTTACCCGCTATAAGGATTCAATGCCACAATATACAGTGGGGCATAAGAAGCGGACAGAAGCTCTTTACCGTAACCTGGAAGAGAGGCTCCCAGGGGTGTTTGTCGCGGGCAGTTCATATGAAGGCCTCGGAATTCCCGAATGCATAGAGCAGGGTGAAAAAGTGGTTAAAAAAACTCTTGAATATGTAAAAGATGAAGAAAGGACCTCCTGAAAAAAGGGGTCCTTCTTCTATTTCTCGACTCGGTATCTGGCGTGCTGCAAGACCCAATTTTGAGGAAAGGCGCTCCCGAGCACCCAATAACTCATTCCTCTCAGTTTATAATCATCCAATACAGTCTGTTTGGCCAGTATGCTTCTGGCATCCTCAAACCAGACTTCGTGCTGCTGACCGGATTCATCCCAATATTTGAAAAAGGGAGCCTGATATTCATTGTTATACTGGATCCGGACTCCGTATCTTCCTGCTAAGTCCACTGCAGCAACGGGTGAAACGGTCTTTGCGAAAGTCCCTTCCTCCCAAGGTATTTTCCAGTCCCGGCCGTAAAGAGGCACACCCATGATAATTTTGCTGCGGGGTATAACTGTAACGGCATAATCGAGCACTTTTTTTACTTCATTGACTGGGGCGATCGCCCACGGTCTTCCGCCTGCCCAGCCCCATTCATAGGTCATGATCACAACAAAATCGACTATCTCCCCGTGTGCTTTATAATCATGGGCCTCGTACAACAATCCTTTTTGGTCGCCCTTTATTTTAGGTGCCAGCGCAGTGGACACTGAATAACCCTTTGGCTTTAATTCCGAGGTTACTTTCCGTAGAAACTGATTATAATTTTCCCGGTCTTCCGGGTACACATATTCGAAGTCGAAATTCACACCCTTGTATCCTTTGGTTTCCATCGTATTTGTCAGGTTTGAAATAAGCTTATTTTGAAGTGTTTCATTCCGCAGAAGATCAGCTGCCAGATCAGAATCAAACATTGAGCCTGAATAGTTCGTCAAGACCAGCAGAGGGTCGACGTTTGTATCATAAGCAGCAGCTATCAACCCTTCGTCATTCAGGGACGTGAGGGTTCCTTCTTTTGTGATGGAATAAGTAAACGGAGACAAATAAGTAAAGTAATTCCCGAGTCCCCTTACTTCTCCGACCCCTTCGCTTCCGGTTTGTGTGATATAGGCATTAATTTCTGTGGTCTTTCTTTTGTTTGGGATGAGGATCTTCTGGCCTGGATAAATGAGAGAAGGGTTGGGTATTTGGTTTGCATTTAAAATATCCTGTAAAGCCACTTTATAGTTATAGGAAATGGTGTATAAAGTATCCCCTGCTTTTACTGTATGAATGAATGAGGGGAGGACGATCAATTGGCCGATGTAAAGCTGGGAAGGGTTTGATATCTGGTTGAAGTCAATCAGTTCGCGCAGACTGACATTGACCTTGGTGCTGATTGTATTGAGTGTATCACCCGGCTGTACGATATATTCTTTATTCGACTCAGGGATGAGGAGACTCTGTCCGATAATGAGTATGTCATTATTTTTCAACTGATTTGCATAAGAGATCTGAGACATGTCAACAAAGAATTGCTTAGATATCGACCAAAGCGTATCCCCGCTTTTGACAACATAGATATTCATTGGGCACCTCCTTGTCAGGGTGTTCTATATAGCTTATTCTTCAGGGCTTATCTAATATGTAAGCTCTTTTCGCAAATTTTGTTGCTTTGCACGCAAGAAAATACCGGAACTTGGGTATTTTCGGCTTGTCCGTCCTTTTGTTATATGAACTGGAGTTCGAAAAGAGCACGGCTACAAGCTTTTTTCAAGCTGCAAGCGCTTTGCGATAAGCAGCAATCTTTTAGAAAACAGCATGTAAAAAGAAAAGAGTTGTTTATTTTTTATGGATATGATAAATTAATAAATGTGATTTTGACTAAAATTCATTTTCGGTCATTCAGTCAAGAGAGGAGTGAGGCAATGGCGGTTAATCGGAAACAACAAATCGTGGAGGCGGCCTCCAAGTCATTTTCTTTATTTGGATATAAAGCCACCACCATGGACCAGGTCGCAAAGCTTGCGAATGTAGGAAAAGGGACGATTTATACGTTCTTTAAAAACAAAGAAGAACTATTTGATGAAATTGTCACTTCCTTGCTTAATGAAATGAAAAAGGAAGCTGAGGAAGTGATTGACCCCCAGGAATCTTTTTCAACAAATGTTCATCGGGCCCTGTTCCGCCTGCTTGAATTCCGGAAAGAGCATCAGCTGACAATCAAGCTCTATCAAGAGGCAAGGGAAATGGGAACGCCTGCTGTTTCGGAAGTAATCGACCGTATGGAAAAAGTGGTCGTCGAATTTTTAAGTCACCGCATTGAAAAAGCGATTGCTTCTGGCGCAATCAAGCCATGCAACCCGGAAATGACTGCTTTTATCATGCTGAAGCTTTATGTCTCATTGATTTTTGATTGGGAACGTCTTCACGGTCCATTGGAAAAAGATGAGATTGCCAATTTGTTCGAGCTCTATCTTATTAAAGGGTTATCTGCCGGATAGTCCTTCATTTTTGGCCGAGAATGACCAATAGAACAAAATGGTCATTTATTTTTTGAAGGTTATTGACCAATTGAGATATTTGGTCAATTATTCTGCATCAAGCAATCTAACGTAGGAGGATAATATGAAGAAATCATTTACAGGTTCAGAATTCAAAGCGATTTTCCGAAATAAAAAACTACTTATTCCGATCCTTGCTGTTCTTTTCATCCCTGTATTATACAGCGGAATGTTTCTTTGGGCGTTCTGGGACCCTTATGAACAGCTTTCCGATTTACCAGTGGCGGTTGTAAACAGTGACCAGGGAGCGGAGTTTGACGGAGATAATCTCCACATAGGGGACGAACTCGTGGAAAAGCTGAAAGAAAGCGAACAATTCGACTTTCACTTTGTAGACAAGGAAGAAGGGTATAAGAACCTTGAGAAGCAGGACTATTATATGCTGGTCGAGATTCCAGGGGATTTCTCGGAAAACGGCACCACCCTTCTTGCGGAACACCCGAAAAAGCTTGCATTGAAATATGTGCCGAATGAAAGTTTCAACTTCCTGTCGGCACAGATTGGTGACACTGCCATGAAAGGAATCAAGTCAAGCCTTTCTAAATCAGTCTCAGAAACATATGCCGAAACGATGTTCGATAAAATCCAGGAAATGGGTGACGGCTATGAGACAGCAAGTGAAAAAGCCGGGGAAATCAACAATGGAGCCCTTGACTTATCCAAAGGGGCTAAGACACTGAAAGATAACTTAACAGTCCTCGCGGAGAAAAATGTTGAAATGACAGACGGCGTTGCGAAAACGAAAGCCGGTGCTGCGGAACTGGCATCCGGTTCTAAGGAACTCTCTGACGGTGTAGGCGTCATGACGGATAAAACAAACCAATTGTATAAAGGCACACAAGATGTTCAATCAGGTGTGGACGCCCTTGCCGGAGGGATTGACAAAAGCAGGGCTGGCCTTGAAGAAGTCGATGCAGGGCTTGACAGTGCTGTTGACAATACAGCTAAATTGTACGCCGGTTCTCAAACACTTGCAGAGAAAATCGGAGAGCTTCAGGCTGGGGCAGATCGTACCCAGGCCGGGGCCAAAGCGATTGGAAGCGGAGCCGCTGAACTGGAAGAACAACTGGCGCCGTTCATGGGCAGTCTTCCTGAAGAAAAGCAGGCACAGCTGCAGGCCGCCATCAATCAGATCAAGCAAGGAGCATCAGGCCTTGAGACAGGCACAGGCTCGCTGAGTGCCGGTGCAGGAGAACTGCAGAAAGGCGCCGGTACACTGGCCGGAGGTATCGGCCAATTGAATGAGGGCCAGAAAAAACTGCAGGGCGGTGTCGACCAGCTTGTTGCCGGTTCAGTCCAGCTTGACGAAGGATCCAATAAGCTCCAGGCTGGCCAGGCTGAAATCGTCAAAAACTTCGGCCTGTTAACTGAAAAAATGGGGGAAGTCCATCAAGGAACGGTCCGCCTAGCATCAGGGGCCGGTGAATTAAATTCAGGCCTCAACAAAGTGTATGACGGATCGGCTCAATTGACGGACGGATCCAAGAAGCTTGCAGACGGTTCAGTCCAATTAGCTGATGGTTCCACAAAACTGGCTGATGGAACAACCGAATATGAGCAGAAGTTAAAGGATGCAGCAAAAGAAGCAAACAGTGTGGATCCAAATGACGAAACATATGATATGATGGCCGGTCCGGTCGACGTGAAGAATGAGAAAATCAACCATGTGCCGAACTACGGAACCGGGTTTGCCCCGTACTTCCTGTCCCTTGGATTGTTCGTGGGTGCACTGTTGATTTCAATCGTCTACCCGCTAAAAGAACCTGCAGATCGCCCGTCCAGCGGAATGAGCTGGTTCATGGGTAAATTCGCAGTACTGACAACAGTGGGGATCATTCAATCCCTCATCGCAGCAGCGATCCTGCTGTTCGGATTGGGACTAGAGGTGGAAAGTGTACCATTATTCCTGCTTTCAACCATCATCACCAGTCTCACGTTCCTTGCATTGATTCAAATGCTCGTTACGATCCTTGGTGATCCTGGACGATTCGTTGCCATCATCATCTTGATCCTGCAGCTGACAACAAGTGCGGGTACATTCCCTCTGGAATTGATTCCGAGTGCCCTGCAGCCGATCAGCGCCCTGCTGCCGATGACATACTCAGTATCAGCTTTCAAAGCGGTCATCTCAAGCGGAGACTTCGGTTTCATGTGGCAGAATCTATTCATCCTGCTGGGATATTTCCTTGTATTCATCGTCCTCACATCCATTTTCTTTGTGGGGCTGTTCAAGAAGCAATATTCAAAAACAGCAGAAGCAGCTTGATAGAAGAAAGGCTATAACATTAGGATTTTTGTTTGAATTAACCCGAACTAATTTGTGTTATTAAATGCAAATTAGTTCGGGTATTTTATTTTATGGTACTGATAATAAGTTTTAGCTTTTTCCAGCGGTTGATTGGAGTGCAAGATGAAGACTCCTGCGGGAAGAGTAGCTTATAAGAAAAGCGGAAGGGCTTCGAATAGAGGCGTGTGGCATAAGACGAATCGACCACGAAGGCGTTCTTTGCCTTCTTGGCCGGTTTGACTTATGACATGTGCCTCTAAGCCCTGCAGCTGGACATGTGAGACCCCGCAGGAGCGCAGCTTCGAGGAGGCTCACGGGCTACCCGCGGAAAGAGAAGTCTTGCACGGAAATCAATAGCGGTGATTTGACTCTACCCCAAGTTTTTCGTCTTTAAAGGAATAGTTTTTAAGTTTTGTCCCGAGATTGTTTTCATTCATAAATTGGACAAACCATTATAGGGTGAGAGGGTGTATACTATGTGGTGAGAAGTTCATAATGGTTAGTAATCAGGAGATTGAAGGAGAATGGTAATGAAAAAGACTCTGTTATTTTTAACAATGGGCATAATTGCACTATTTATCTCGGCTTGCGGAAATTCAAACGGTGATGAGCCAGCTGAAAAAGACAACAACATGGAACCGATCGAAGCAAAGCTTGATGTACCAGAAAAGAGTGGTAAAGGACAAGCCGTGGCGCTGTCCACAAAAGTCACTCAAGGTGACGAAAACGTTGATGATGCAGATGAAGTGAAATATGAAATATGGAAAAGCGGCCACAAAGACGAAAGTGAAATGATCGAGGCAAAACATGAGAAAGACGGCGTGTATACAGCAGAAAAGACTTTTGATAAAGACGGGATAAACACCGTACAGGTCCATGTGACAGCACGGGACATGCATACGATGCCCAAAGCTGAAATTGCAGTCGGCAATACAGAAGGAGAGGATCAGGATCACGGGGGAGACGACGGAAATGACCATCAAGGACATCATGAAAGTACAGTCTCCATTCATCTGAAGAAGCCTGATACTGTAAAAGCGGAAGAAAAAGCCGATTGGAAGGTTCACGTGGAAAATGAAGGTGAAGCACTTGAAGGCGCCGAGCTGCGGCTGGAAATCTACAAAGAAGGCCAGGAAAAGCACGAATGGGTGGATATGACACCCGGCGAACCTGGTGAATACAGTGTAACATACGCCTTCCCGGAGAAAGGTTCATATAACGTCCAGGTGCATGTCACCAAAGGGGAAGAAATCCACGAACACACGATGTAGACAGTGGAAGTCGAATAATATAAAAAAGGATGCTCTCAGTTTAAATAGAGAGCATCCTTTTTATTACCCCTTAATGAACCCATTAATATTCATGATCAGTCGTACATTTTTCGCAATAGATACCGTAGCATTCATGCTGCTCTTCAATGACTTCCCCACATTGTGCACAAGACTTAGGCGGCAAATTTCGAAAGAATTCCATAATATTTTTTACCATGTTCATCACCCTCCGTAATTTTAATTTCACCCGTCATTTGTTCGTGTTATATAACTGGTGTGTTAATTTATTTTATTGTATTATAACAGTATGGAGTTCGTCAACGATTTATTCAAAACTAGGCTCAAAAAATGAAAAAATAGGCAGAATGAAGTATAGTAAGGTTGTAATCATACATTTTCACGGGGAGGTTCAATATGAAGCTGACCATCATCGGTCATTGGGGTGGATACCCTAAGGCAGGCGAAGCCAGTACAGGTTATCTGCTGGAACACAATGGCTTTACATTATTAGTGGATTGCGGGAGCGGGGTCCTCTCCCAATTACAAAAATATATTGATCCCACTGAATTGGACGCCGTACTAATTTCCCATTACCATCCAGATCATATTGCTGACGTCGGGGTGCTGCAGCATGCTTTATTAATACAGTATTTCTTAGGAAACTCAAAAGGGACTCTGCCGGTTTATGCCCATAACGAAGATACACATGGTTTCAAATCGCTTACATATAAGGACTTAGTGAAAGCTCATGCTTACAACGAGCAGTCCAAATTAACAATCGGTCCATTTTCGGTTACTTTTGTAAAGACAAAGCATCCGGTTCCGTGTTACGGAATGAGGATTGAAGCCGATGGGAAATCCATATTTTACACAGCGGATTCAGCCTACAAAGAATCTTTTGTGCCGTTTGGGAAAGATGCAGACCTGCTGCTTTGTGAATGCAATTTCTATGGGGACATGGATGCATCGGGAGCCGGGCATATGACAAGCCTGGATGCTGGGAGGCTTGCGGAAGGAACGGGAGCAAAGAAACTGATACTCACCCATCTCCCTCATTTTGGAAATCTTGACCAGCTGGTTTCTGAAGCAAACACTTTCTTTAAAGGAGAAACGGAGCTTGCAAGACAGGGAATGGAAATCATCATTTAGGAGGAACACGATGTTATTTATTGATAATAAAGGGATCACAGATCCAAGGATCAACCTGGCAATCGAAGAATATGCATTGAAGAATTTTGACATCAACGAAAGTTATTTACTGTTCTATATCAATGAACCATCCATCATTATCGGAAAGAATCAAAATACAATAGAAGAAATCAATACAGAATATGTTGAAAAAGAAGGCCTTCACGTCGTAAGGCGTCTTTCAGGGGGCGGGGCGGTTTACCACGACCTGGGAAACCTGAACTTCAGTTTCATCACAAAGGACGACGGCGAAAGTTTTCATAACTTCAAGAAATTCACTGAACCCGTCGTCAAAGCCCTGAACAAGCTTGGTGTCAATGCTGAACTTAGCGGGCGTAATGACTTGATGGCAGAAGGAAGAAAAATCTCGGGTAATGCTCAGTTCTCCACAAAAGGACGCATGTTCAGCCACGGTACATTATTGTTCGATTCTGAAATGGAAAACGTCGTTTCAGCTCTTAAAGTGAAGAAGGACAAGATTGAATCAAAGGGAATCAAATCCATCCGCAGCCGCGTCGCAAACATATCTGAATTCCTCTCTGAAAAAATGACGATCGAGGAATTCCGCTCCACACTTCTGGACTATATTTTTGATGGAAGCGACGTTGAAGAATATGTTCTGACTGGAGAGGACTGGAAAAACATTAACGAGCTATCCAAAGAGCGTTATCAGAACTGGGACTGGAATTACGGGAAATCCCCGAAATTCAATCTCCAGCACTCGCACAGATTCCCGGTCGGCGGGATCGATGTTCGATTGGAAGTGAATAAAGGTGTGATTGAAAACTGCAAGATATACGGAGACTTCTTCGGCGTCGGCAATGTAGAGGACGTAGAGGAGAAACTCACCGGCACCCGCTATGAAAGAAAAGAGATTGCACAGGCATTGGAAGGTATAGAGATACAGCATTATTTTGGCAAGATTACAAAAGAAGAATTTGTTGATTTGGTGTATTAATGCATATAAAGGAGCACTCCCGTATTATGGGAGTGTTTTCTTATGTGCAGGATTTTTGTACGACCTGCCGTCCCGCTCAG
This sequence comes from [Bacillus] enclensis, assembly GCF_001456935.1. Lineage (GTDB taxonomy): Bacteria > Bacillota > Bacilli > Bacillales > Bacillaceae_B > Rossellomorea > Rossellomorea enclensis. The sequence goes on from NZ_KQ758483.1 coordinate 131,749, forward strand.
ATGCAGTATTTGGTAGTATTCTACCAGTATGAATTTAGAACTAAATATTTATGTACCATTATGAATTATTATTCTATCATTATAGTATTACATAATTTGGAGGTACATACATGAAAAACAAGTTACTTGCAGGAATTGCCAGTTTCACACTGCTTGCTTCCACCCCTCTCAACGTATTGGCCGATTCTCCTCAAACGGTCATCCAAAACACTCAATTAGAGGAAAAAGATAAGAGCTTATTCAATAGTGAGCACTATGATTTTGTGAAGTACTCACAAATAGAAGGGAAACTGAATGCTCTTGCTAAAGAAAGCAGCCGGATTTCCGTCGAAAAGAGTGAAACGAAGTCTGCCCTGGGCCAGGACATGTATGTCGTGACAGTGTCCGATCCTTCTGCAAAAGGAAAGTTTGGATATTATAAGGGTCTCCGCAAAAAGATGATCAAATCTCCCGAGAAAGCCCAGGATTTCATTGAAAAGCACCCTGATTTAAAAGTACCGGTCATGATAAATGGTTCGATACACGGTACTGAGTTTGTAGGAACGGACGCCGTTCTTCAATTAATAGAACGATTTGCAACCGACAATGACGAACAGACAAAAACCATTTTAGAAGACCACATATTAATTTTTAACGTTACAGCGAACCCGGATGGGCGTATTGGTGCAACCCGATTCAATGGCAACGGAATCGATCTCAATCGTGACTTCATCACTCAATCGCAGCCTGAAACTGAACATATGGTAGATTTGATCACTGAATGGAATCCGATGGTGTTTCTTGATCTTCATGGATATGTGAAGGGGTACGGCGGTCCTTCAAAACCTGGACTCATTGAACCATGCACTCCTCCTCATAACCCAAACTATGAATACGATTTGTATTCCAAGTGGGCCATGAATCAAGCCGAGGCAATGGAAGCAAGCATTGTAAGCAATAAGGCTGATTATGAAAATACGAATACAGAAACGTCCAAGGTGGATTATCAAAATATGGAGGGTACATATATCCCGCAGCGTGATGATTCAGCAGGGTGGGACGATTATCCGCCGATCTTCACGCCGATGTATGCAATGTATCACGGGGCATACGGCTATACGCTTGAAGCACCAACAAATGATTGGGATGGCGTCCAGTGGACATATGATGCTGTGATGGGTGCATTGAGCTTTGCGAGTGAAAACAAGGCAGAAATGGTAAAGGATCAAATCGAAGTGTTCAAACGCGGCGTTCAATTCGATCATCCATTCCATACAGAAGGTCATTTCCCGTCAGCGTATATAATACCGCGTGACGACCAAGATCAGACTGCCACTCAAAAAGCTGTCGCACACCTTCAAGATAATGATATTACCGTGGAAGAAGCTAAAAAAGAATTTACTTATGAGGGAGTGACGTATCCGAAAGGCACCTATATTGTACCTTTGGATCAAGCAAAAGCGGGGCTTGCCAATACGATGCTTTGGGATGGTGAAGACATAACGGAAGACACGCCGAGCATGTATGACATTTCCGCATGGAACCTTCCGGAATTATGGGGATTCGAAGCCGTTGAGGTAAGCAGCGAAGACCAGCTGAATGTCAAATCCAATGAAGTGCGGATGCTTGATTCGAAAGGTGAAGTGATTGGTGACGGGCCTTATGCCATCCCGAATACTTCAGTGGAATCTGTCTTTTTGGCAAATCAGCTGATAAATGAAGGCCACACCCTGTACAGGGGGAGTGATGGCACATTTTATGCCAACAGTTCAGCTAAGTCTGAACTTCAAACCCTTGTAAAAGATTCAGCTGTAACCATTACTACTGAATCCATACCTGAGGAGGCAAAACAACTATCCTCCCAAAAAGTGACAATACTAAAAGATGGCGGAATCAATAAAGCTCAATCTCATTCCGGAACAAAATTGGCGTTGGAGCGCCTAGGGTTCCAAGTTGTTGAGAAAACTCCAGTACAGGTAGCCGAAGAAGGATTGGGAGAAAGTGACGTATTCATCTATAATGGAAGATCAAACTTGATTTCTTATGAAAACAGTACGGCAAATAAGGAGTTCGGACTGCAGGACGCCGCTCAATATGAAGCGTTTAAGGCAAACGTGAAAAGCTTTATTGAAGAAGGCGGAAACTATCTGGCCATCGGTGCTGGCGCTTCCCAGGCATCGGTCAAACTCGGCCTGAGTGATGTAGAAGTGAAAACGGGCGGCTCAAACAGCAACGGAATCGTCCAGGTGGCACACGGTGATTCCCCTTATACAGCCGGTTATGACGCCGCGGATATCGGATTTGTCTACCAGCCGGCCTGGTACTCCAATACCGAAAACAAGGAAGTGTTATCAAGCTATAAAAATAGTGAAGATTTCTTTATGGCCGGTCACTGGAAAGATAGAGGGCAGGCACAGGGGAAACCGGTCATGGTGAAGGACGGGAATATCTTGTTCATTGGATTGGAACCAACCTTCCGGGATCACACGGATTATCTGTTCAGACTGATCTCAAACGCCATTTTTGCCGGATTAAAATGATTCCCATAAAAAGAAAGACTGTCCTCGATAAGGGCAGTCTTTCTCTTATTCTATCAAACGTTTTTCTGAAGCGGGGGACTTGTATTAATACTATTCTTTATATAAAATATATTTTGAATACTTTTAATAGTTAGATGAATGACCATTCATTCATTTTACAAAGGGGAGGGATTTCAATGAATATTTCAAAGCGGCTGGAGCAAATCGCTTCTGAAAAAGCAGACAAGACAGCCTATCATTTCCTGGATCAATCGAGTACATATGGAGAGTTGAATGGTGCCGTCTCTAAATTTGCCAGTGGATTAGAACAGCTTGGATTGAAAAAAGGGGATCATATCGCACTCGTTCTGGGAAATTCACCGCATTTCATCATTGGATTATACGGGGCAATGCGCCTTGGATTGAAGGTCATCCCGGTGAATCCGATTTATACACCAGACGAAATCGGCTACATCCTGCGGAACGGGGATGTAAAGGCAATTGTTACACTGGACCTGCTTCTTCCGTTGATTGAAAAGATGCACCACTTACTGCCTGATGTGCAGCATTTCATTCTTTGTGAATCAGGTGACGAGCGGGCAAAAGGGGTAAATGTAGAAAAACTCGCTGAGGCAAACCCAAAATTGAAATCGTTTACAGGGGTTTTGACGAAAGGGGAGGTGAACTTCAGCGGTCCGGAAATCGATGAAGAAGAAGTCGCCATCATCCTTTACACATCAGGGACCACCGGAAAACCGAAAGGAGCGATGCTGACCCATAAGAATATTTACTCGAACGCACATGATGTCGGCAGCTACTTAAAGATGAACGAAGAGGACAGGGTCATCACCGCGCTTCCGATGTTCCATGTTTTCTGCCTGACCGTCGTACTGAATGCGCCATTGCTAACCGGTGCGACGCTCTTGATCGTCCCGCGCTTCAGTCCGAAGGAGATTTTTACCTTGTCAAAAGAATTTCAGCCGACTGTGTTTGCGGGCGTTCCGACGATGTACAATTTTCTCTATCAGTATCCGGAAGGAAATCCGGAAGATTTATCTTCACTGCGCCTTTGTATCTCAGGTGGTGCCTCCTTACCGGTTGCCCTCTTGAAAAACTTCGAAAAGAAGTTCAACGTCATGATTTCAGAAGGATACGGTTTATCCGAAGCATCACCTGTCACGTGTTTCAACCCGCTTGACCGTCCAAGAAAACCCGGTTCGATCGGAACTTCCATCATGAATATCGAGAATAAAGTAGTCGATGAGCTTGGAGATGAGGTTCCTGTCGGACAGGTAGGGGAACTCATCGTCAGGGGACCGAATGTCATGAAGGGCTATTACAAAATGGAAGAAGAAACAGCGGCAGCCATCCGTGACGGCTGGCTGTATACAGGGGATCTTGCAAGAATGGATGAAGAGGGCTACTTTTTTATCGTAGACCGCAAAAAAGAATTGATTATCGTCGGCGGCTACAATGTGTATCCGCGTGAAGTGGAAGAAGTGCTCTATAATCACCCTCAAATCATTGAAGCTGCCGTCATCGGCGTGCCTGACCCCGAAATGGGCGAAGCGGTGAGCTGTTATGTGGTCAAAAATGATCCAGCACTCACGGAGGATGCAGTAAAAGAGTATTGTAAAAAACACCTGGCCAAATATAAGCTTCCTTCTCATATCGAATTCCTGGAGGAGCTGCCAAAGAATACAACAGGGAAAATACTGAGACGCGCATTGAAAGAGCAAGTCCTGCAGTCTTGATTTTCTGGTGTCCAGTGGTGTTCACTGGGCATCTTTTTTAATTGTTGGAAGGGTTTTCACGGTATTTGTCGAATGATACTTATTGAGAAACTATACACAAACAAAGGGGAGAACCATCTTGGAATCGATTCTTTTAGAACAAAAAGGACACGCTGCCCTGGTCACGATCAACCGGCCTGAGGCAATGAACGCCTTTAATTATGATACGCTGAACGAATTGCAGCAGGTAGTGGATTCACTCCGCCTGAACCCTGACATCCGTGTCGTGATATTCACAGGGAGCGGCGAAAAAGCCTTCAGCGTCGGAGCTGACTTGAAGGAGCGCAAAACATTGACTGAAGCCCAGGTGCTCCGCAATGTGTATAAAATCGGCGAAGTCTTTCAATCAGTTGCCACACTTCCGCAGCCGACGATTGCTGCGATGAACGGTTACGCATTCGGCGGCGGGATGGAGCTTGCCCTTGCCTGCGATTTTAGACTGGCGGCAGCAGGCACATCCATGGGCCTCACCGAAACGAGCCTTGCCATCATCCCGGGAGCAGGAGGCACCCAGCGCCTGCCGCGTCTGGTTGGGGAATCCAAGGCCCTAGAACTGATCCTCACAGCCAAACGGCTGACTTCGGAGGAAGCCCATGAAATCGGCCTGGTGACAAAGGTCGTGAGTAAAGACAACTTCCTTGAAGAAGTGCATGCCTTTGTTGAGCCTATGCTTTCAAACGGACCGGTTGCCCTGCAGCAGGCAAAATTCGCCGTGAAGAACGGCATGAACGTCGACCTCCAAACCGGCCTGCAAATCGAACGAAAAGCATACGAAATCACCATCCCGACCGAGGACCGCGTGGAAGCACTGATGGCATTCAGTGAGAAGCGGAAGCCGGAGTTTAAGGGGAGATAGGTTTTTATTTTGTTGAGGAGGACCCGCTTGGGATGGCGGGTTCTTTTTTTGTGGGGAGGTTTTGTGGGAGGTGAGGGGGTTAGTTTGGAAAATGGGTTTTGACAAATTAGGGGTTTGGGGGTGGGGAGCGATGAAGGAAATTCGACATGAAGGGCACAATTATTAAATTTAAAGGTAGAATTAATTGTTTCAGAGGCAGAATAAATAATTAAGGGGCACAATTATTTAAATGAGAGGCAGAATTCTTTTTTTAAAGGGGCTAATTAACTTCACAACCGGAATTCTCATTAAAAAAAGGAGGATTTTAACAATTTTTGTGGAAGTATAAATAGACAAATCTTAAAGGAGTGATCGATTGATAGTAAAAGAGAGAGAAATACCCTTAAAAATAGAACAAATTGACGCCTTATTGAGGAACTTAGTTCCAAACCATTTTAAAGTATCTGTTGTTCAGCATGATTTAAAGAAAAGGTCAGCCGGTTATAACGGTGAAAAGGCGATTGATTACCACCTTAGCTTTCTGTCAGGTAAAAAGTATATGATTTTTAATGATCTAAGACTCCCGCTGCCCCCTTATCACTTTCAAATTGATTCCTTGCTTGTTACCCCCTATTACTGTTTAATCCTTGAAATAAAAAATATCTCGGGTACATTAACTATTGATCCCGAATTTAACCAGCTGACCAAGTATTATGATGGTGTAGAGACTGGATTTTCTGATCCAATTTCACAGGCACAGCGCCAGAGCCTTCTCCTGCAGCGCTTTTTTTATGAAAACAAATTGGTTATGCCTCCGATTGTATACCTTGTTGTTATTAGCAACCCTAAAACAATATTGAAAATAGCAAATGGCCAAAAGCTTACCCCTCCGTATACAAAAATTATCCATGCACAAAATCTAATTGATGAAATCAGTAAACTAAATAGCAAGTTTACAAAAGAAACAGCTAGTAAAAAGGATATCAGTAAGATTAAGAGAGTCCTTTTAAATAGTCATACACCGTTATACACAAATATTTTAACCAACTATGGATTAGAAAAATCTGATCTTATTCTAGGAGTCCGGTGTGAAATTTGTTCTGGGAAAATGGAGAGACAGCATCGGACATGGTATTGTCATTCATGCAAGTTTACATCAAATACTGCACATGAAAGGATAATAGAAGATTACTTTTTGTTAATAAAGCCATCCATAACTAATAAAGAACTTCGAACTCTGCTTGGAATTCAATCACCCAAAACCGCCCGCCTCTTATTAAACGCACTCAACCTAAAAACCACGGGCTCCACCAAAGGCACTATCTACCACAAAGAATTCCACTAACCAACATTCAGCCCCTAATAATCCTCCGCCCAGCACACCCTCATCCCGAACCCAACCGCAACCGCAACTGCAACCGTCCCAATCCAATGATCCAACCGCCTGCCCCAATCCCGGCCAAATCCCTACCAAAAAACACAACCCCACTCTGCCAAACCATTCCTTTGACATCCACCTCCAAATCAATTACTATATGAAAATGAATTCCAACTAAATCAATCAGATTAAGGAGGGTTTGGCATGGGAAGCTATGTTCAACCTATAGATGAAACAAAAGGTCCCAAGAAGGGCAGCACTGATTTGAACCCGCCCCAGACATCATTGGTGGCCGGGGGCTCGGTGGTTGCGGCGATTCTCGGTATCTATTTATTATTTACGCAGGACATTTCGCAAACGGTACTTCTTGTGCTTGGTTTGCTTTTGGGATATACATTATTTCACGCACGTTTCGGCTTCACTTCGGCGTTCCGCAGGGTGATGTCAGTGGGGAATGGCCAGGCGCTTAGAGCGCATATGCTCATGCTGGCTGTTGCTGTCACGCTGTTTGCACCGATCTTGGCAACCGGTTATACCTTTTTTGGCGGTGAGGCAGCAGGTTATGTGTCACCGGTCGGTGTGAGCTTGATTGTTGGTGCCTTTATGTTCGGAGTCGGTATGCAGCTTGGCGGCGGATGTGCTTCCGGTACGCTGTACGCAATCGGCGGCGGACGCTCAGTTATGTTCATCACCCTGTTGTTCTTCATCGTTGGAGCGACAATCGGCGCGGCTCATCTTCCATTCTGGACAGAAGAATTGCCATCATTTGAACCGATTTCACTTGCAACTTCTACCGGTCTCGGTTATTTCGGGGCGTGGGCTGTTTCCATTGCATTCTTTGGCTTCATTGCGTGGCTCACGCTAAGAATTGAGAAAAAGAAAAACCCGCCAAGAATGGCGCCGCTTCCGTCAACAAAAGGATGGAAAAGGATTTTGCGAGGCTCCTGGCCGATGCTGGCAGCTGCGGTTGTCCTTGCGGTTCTGAATGCACTGACTCTGATGACGAGGGGAAATCCTTGGGGAATCACTTCCGCTTTTGCGCTGTGGGGTTCAAAAACCGCGGCAGTCTTCGGTGTGGATGTGGCAAGCTGGGGATACTGGTCAGGAGCGAATGCTGAAGCTCTGCAGGCTTCCATTTTTGCAGATTCCACAACGATCCTGAACTTTGGCGTCATACTTGGGGCGTTCCTTGCTTCAGCAGCGGGCGGACTGTTCCGTTTTAACAAGGTCACCGGCAAAAACGCAGCGGCATCGGTCATCGGCGGTCTGCTGATGGGGTATGGTGCGCGGCTGGCATTCGGATGTAATATCGGTGCTTACTTCGGAGGCATCGCTTCATTCAGCCTTCATGGCTACCTCTGGGGGATTCTTGCATTGGCGGGTACATTCCTGGCTCTTTTCCTCAGACCGATGTTTGGTTTGTCCGTACCAAAGCCTAAGGACACATTCTGTTAGATCACATAAAAACTCCTGCCCTAAAACGGCAGGAGTTTTTTTATTCATTTCCATAGTAAATCACCATATGGCAGACGGCCTGTCCGTCAGATGAATTTACATATTGGTGCCCCGAATCCGCGGCAAAGCGGATGGAACTGCCTTCTTGTAATTCATAGGTTTCGTCTGCGATCTGCAGGGCGATCTTCCCTGAGATTACAGAGATATATTCCTCCACACCCGGGGGATGACCGTCATTTTTATAGGAGCAGCCCGGCTTCATCTCGACACGGTAGCTTTCCCATTTTTTAAAAGGGTCAAAAGGGAATATCGGATAAACAATGTAATTCCCATCATCTTCGAGAACGGGCTGTACATCCTTGTAATGAGTGATGGACACCTGGTGCCGGGGTTTTTCTATAAGTGATGAAAATGAGACTTTTAATCCATTCGCGATTTTCCACAGGATGGCCACAGTCGGATTCGAATCACCGCGTTCGATCTGGCCGATCATGGCTTTACTCACACCGGTCGCCTCTGCCATCTGCTCCAGGCTAAATCCGCGCTCCCTGCGGATCTTTCGTATGTTCTCACCAATTTGAATCGGGAAATTTTCCATAATCAAAAACCTCTCTTGTATACTATAACGTCTGTATGTATAATATAATAAATTATCAAATTATTAAAATAGTTTATTATCTTTATTATAAAGGAAGTGAAGAGATGGAGGCACTGCTTTCTACAAAAAAAGCAAGTGATTTTCGTCAGGGACTTCAGGGCGGGGTCAGCATAGCCATCGGATATATGCCTGTCGCACTTACATTTGGGTTACTGGCAAAGACTACCGGCCTGACTGTCACCGAGACCGTTTTGATGAGTATGCTTGTATTTGCAGGGGCCGCTCAATACATATCGCTGAGTTTGATTGCAGTCGGGACGGGAATCCTTGAAATCATCCTTACGACGTTCATCGTGAATATCCGGCACTTCTTGATGTCTGCATCGCTGAGTGAGAAGCTGGATGATGATGAGCTGTATAAAAAACTGGGCTACGCATTCGGGATCACTGATGAGACATTCACAGTCATCAGTGTGAAAGAGGGAAGAGTAAAGACGGGTTTCGCCTTCGGTGTCATTTTGATTTCGTATGGCAGCTGGGTGGTCAACTCAGGGATCGGATACTTTATAGGTGAGATCCTTCCCGGGTTCCTGCAGGCAAGTATGACCATCGCCCTTTATGCCATGTTCGTCGGCCTCCTTGTCCCGTCAATGAAAAAAAGCGTCAAGGTGACTTTTCTGGCATTGACCGCGGGGGCTATGAACAGTGTACTCCTATTTACCACGAATTTATCGAACGGCTGGTCTATTGTACTGGCAACGATTGTTTCAGCCATCCTTGTGGAGGCGGTTGTCGTATTGAAACGGAAAGGGGGAGGAGTCGGGGATGAATAATGCTGTGATCTGGATGATCATCGGGATGGCAGTGGTCACCTATATTCCGAGGATGCTCCCTTTTATCGTTTTTAAAGGAAAAGAGCTTCCTCCTTTTTTGCAGGGTGTCTTGAAAAATGTACCGTTTGCGGTTTTGGGTGCATTGATATTCCCCGGCATTTTATTGATTCAAGAGGGCAATCTTTTATTCGGCCTTGTCGGGACAGCCGCCGCCTTCCTCCTTGCTTTCCTCGGAGCGAATGTGATTGTGGTCGTCATCGGTGCAATTTCCATTTTATCTCTTTATTCGGTATTCTTAATGTAAGGAAAAAAGTCACGTGTTCCCGTGGCTTTTTTGTTTGGACATTCCGGGGACCGGCTGGATATTATGCTTGTCGCCTATAAACGGGCCGCCTCCACTTTTCTTTTGTCCAGCTGCAGGGCTTAGAGGCCCATGTCATAAGCCAAACCGGCCAAGAAGGCAAAGACCCGCCTTCATGTCTGATTCGTCTTATGCCCCCCGCCTCTGACCAAAGCCCTTTCGCTTTTATGTTGTCCAGTTCCGGCGGCTAGAGGCTCGAGACATAAGTCATGCCATCCAAAAAGGCAAAGAGCGCCTTTATGGCTGCCCTGCCTTATGCTTGTCGCCTCTAAACGAGCCGCCTCCACTTTTCTTGTTCTATTTAAAAGGACAAGATATTACATATAGTAAGAGAGGTAGGAAGGGAGGAAGGTAATTTGGTAAGAAAGTGGGCTTTCCGGGCGGTGCTTGGTTATTTGCTGCTGGGATTATTTTTATATGTGTATTTGTTTATTCTGGCGGATTCCTCGCTGCCTGACAGCTTTAAAGGGAGCAGTGCAGATCCTGCCACATTCATGAATGCCAGGGAGATCATGCTGAGTGAGGAATTTTCGAAAATCAAGAATCTGCTGTTTTTCCTGTCGACTCCTTATGAGTGGTTGTTTTATTTCCTGATCCTGATTTTAGGTGTATCAAGAGGGTTTGAAAAATGGGCGAGGGGCACGGCGAAAAACCAATTCATCCAGACGGCGGTTTACTTGTTCTGGTTGTCGCTTGCTTCATTCATTGCCATTTTCCCTTTGCAGTTCATCTCTTATAAAATTTCAAGGACGTATAATATTTCCACACAGAATTTTTCGATGTGGATGAAGGATGAATTGACGGATTTCTGGGTGAACTATTTGATTATGTTCATCATTGTTTCTGTCCTGTATGGTCTTATGAAGAAGTTTAAGAACCGATGGTGGCTGGCGGCATGGGCATTGTCCGTTCCGTTTACGATTTTCATGATGTTCATCCAGCCGGTTGTGATCGATCCTTTGTATAATGATTTCTATCCCCTTAAGGATAAAGCCCTTGAACAAAAGATCCTGACGCTGGCGGATAAAGCGGAAATCCCTGCTGATCATGTGTTCGAGGTGGATATGTCCGAAAAGACAAATTCGCTCAATGCCTATGTGAATGGGGTGGGGTCGAATTCCCGGATCGTTCTTTGGGATACGACACTAGAGCAACTGACAGACAAAGAAATTCTGTTTGTCATGGCTCATGAAATGGCTCACTATGTAGAAAAACATATCTATATCGGAATTGCGATTTATCTGGTGCTTTCATTCTTCGGTTTGTTCCTGGCTTCGAAGCTGATGAGGGGGATCGTGGCCAATTATAAGGACGATATCAAGGTTTCGAGTGTATCGAGTCTCAGCTCCCTGCCTTTATTCCTCCTGCTCACAAGCATGCTGATGTTTGCGGTCAGTCCGTTTTCGAACTGGATTTCCCGATATCAGGAAACACGTGCGGACCGGTATGCAATCGAGATGACAGAGGATAAACAGGCAGCCATCACTTCGTTTCAGAAGCTTTCCAAGGTCGGCCTCTCGCAGGTGAACCCTCCGATCCTGGTGAAAATTTTCAGATACGGGCACCCGACGATGATGGAGCGTTTAATCATGCTTGAGCAATATGAACAAGAAGAGAAGGAATAAAGAAAAAGCCTGGTCGATTGACTAGGCTTTTTCCCTTTTACTGATGACGAGATTTTTCTTCTTCTCTGTCATATACGCATAGATGACGTCTTTAGGGTGGAGACCTTCCTCAGTTAATTGAGCCATCAGCCAATCCCTGTTTTTCCCGAGCAGGTGCAAGTTGCGTTTTTGGATTTTCCCATCGACAATGACCGAGATGGGGAGGCCTTCGTCATCAATCTTTAAATTCAGGTGCTGAACCGTGACAGGTGTGTTTTCTACCTTGGGGATGACGCTGACTTCCCCGATCGGCTCCAGCATGGCATAATCCACGTCGGAGATTTTCGGATAGCCGTTTGCCCTCAGGATGGAAGCAAGCTGGATTAGGGAAATCTTTGATTTTTCCAGATTGTCTTCAAGGATTTCTCCGTTTTTAATCAGGAGTGTCGGCTCACCCAAGAAGAATTTGTTTCCCCATTGCCATAACGTAAGATGTGAAAAAAGGACATGAAGGGCCACCAATATGACCAGTGCGGTGAAGGTCGGCCAGAACTCTGTACTGATTAACGGCTCTGAAGCGATTGTCCCTACAATGATGATGGCGACGAGATCATAGGGCGTCATCTGGACGATGGTCGATTTCCCCATGAGCCTCATGGCCGCGATGGTGACTAAATAAAGGATAAGTATCTTGATGAAAATCATGGCGATCGCTCCATGTAAAGGTTTTGCGTTTAGCTTTTACTTTTATGGTCAAAGTCATTCTTCAGGCAAAAAGGAAGGCCGGCTCGTTCGTGAGAGCCGGCCTTTCTTTTATGATCCGTATCGAATATTGATTTCCTTTAATTCTTCGGTGAGTTTTAAAAATAACGATTCATCTCTATGATCCAGGGCTGCATCGATGTCTTCTAACAACTTTGTCTTTTGGGACGTGAGAATGATTTCGTTAAGCAGCATATCAACGTAGATTTCCATGACATTTTTTTCGCCATTTCGTTTCCGGGTCATCGCAGAAGCTTTCATCATTTCTGTATAGGACTTTTTATTTTCCAATACGACCACCTCTGAATTCTTTTTATTAGTATATGGAAGGAGAGACAAAAATTCAACCAAAATATTAAATATTCTGATAATTTTTATCGAGGGGGCCAGGCTCAATGAAATAATATCTGAATTTTTTAAAAATAATGGAGACACCTGTTGGTATTTGTGGTATTATTTTGGAGAAATATGTAAAAGGAGGAGAAAATATGAAGGGTAAATCGCGAATTTTGGAAGAATATGAAGTGAATCCTCATACTTTGATGTTAAAGCCTGTAGAATATGGTGCCAAGACATTTACTGAAATCATTGAAATGGAGGATGTCATACTTTCTCCGTTTAAGCCGATGGACATTTTGAAGAAAAGCTGTGAATTCTTCGGTTCTTCGTACCAGGGAAGGAAGGACGGCACGAAAGAGCTGATTGGTATTTCATATAAGGCTCCAATCATGTTAAATCCTCATATGTCGATGTTTTTCTTTCCGACGGTTTCTCCTGTGAAGAGTGATTGTATGTGGATATCTCATTCCCACGTAACGAGTTATGCTGCTGCCGAGAACGGTCAAACCTCCGTGACCTTTCAAAATCGGGAATCCCACCTGATCCCCATTTCATACAGCTCATTTGAAAATCAAATGCTTCGTACTTCCAGCCTTCGAATCGCCTATTCCCAGCGGGTTTCAGAGATGGAAAGTAAATACACGATGAAATCATTCTACCTGAAAAATAAAACAAATGCGTGAGAAGCCTTGATCACGCTTTTTTTATTTGAGTGGAAGTCAGGCCTGGCGGGGGCTCTCCGGTTTTTCCGAAGGGGCTTTTGTTTCCAGGAACCGGCGGAATAAATAATGACGCAATAATTCTTCCACTCTGTTTCGGAGCCGCGGGTTAAAGTAATTGTGATGCTCCTCGTATCCTTTGTATAAAAACATATACATCGTGAATGCATCGTCCGATTGGAGCCTTTCCACCTTCATCTTATTTACCCTCATATACTTTTTCACATATGCAAGCTCGCCCTGGATGACTTTCATGGTTTCTTCAATCAGTTCAAGATAAGGGCGCTTGAGTTTAAACGGGCTTTTATCTACAATTTGCAAGTCTCGATTTAAAATTGTCAGCACCATGGGCAGGTAAATGGCCTGTTCTAAAATGTTACGGTCATTCTCCGGGATTCGTGTCATATGAAAAGACCTCTTTTCATTCTCTGTTATCGAACTTATGTTCGTGTTTCTATTTTAAATTGAAATGGATTTACTTTCAATAGCGAAAAATGGAGAATCGGGGATTTGTTGTTAGTATGAAGGAGAAGTGCCTTTCCTATCCGTTTAATACCGCTGCCTGATTTTTGTGAAGTCTACACTTTCCGCGGGCGGCTGGTGGGCCTCTGGAAGGAACTGCCCAGCTGCTAAAGGAAATAAACTTTCCCTGTCGAACTAAATATTCAGGACGTAATAAAAAAGGAGTTAGTAAATATGAATTCCAATGCAATCAACATAAAAGATTTATATCAGATAAAGGCCCTTTCAGATCCGCGGTTATCGCCGGATGGAAAAGCGGTGGTTTTTGTGCAGACCGTCATGGATGAAGAAAAGGATGATTATCTTTCTTGCTTATTCTGTCTTGAGCCGGGCACTGGCAAAACGGCTCAATGGACTTTCGGGAAGGAGAAAGTGTCTTCGCCAAGATGGTCGCCGGATGGAGGACGCATTGCCTTTATATCCAACCGCACCGGGAACCCGGAGCTTTATGTGATGAACAGGAATGGCGGGGAAGCGGAGCAGGTGACAACTGCAGGAAGGGGAATTTCCAATCCTGTCTGGTCGCCGTGCGGAACAAAAATCGCATGTGTGATCCGTTTGGAAAAAGGCGAATCTCTTCAAGGGGACAATGAGGAAAAAGAAGATAAGATTAAGCCTTTTGTTGCTTCCTCCATGAAATATAAATCCGATGACCGCGGATTTCATGATGATCGTTATGCCCAGATTGTGTTGATCGATCTCGCACAAAATGAGATGAAAAGGCTGACGGATGACGAACATGATTATGCACTTCATACATGGCATGGCAGCAATATCGCCTATTCAGCTGACTTTGAAGAGAATAAGGATTTTTCATTTACTTCGGCCCTTTACTTATTTGATTTAAAATCGAAGACATCGAGAAGAGTATCGGAAGAAGAGGGGTATTATGTAGGGGCCAGTTTTTCCCCTGACGGAAGATACCTTGCCTACATAGGTCATAACCGGGAATATGAAAATGCCACACAGAACAAGATTCATTTATACAATATGGAATCGGGTATCTCCCTGTCGCTTATCGAAGCGATGGATCTCCCGGTGGGGGACTATCTTAATAGTGACAGCATACAAGGGTCTTCGCAGTCGGGTATCGTCTGGTCGAAGGATAATGAAAGCTTTTATTTCATCGCATCCGACCGCGGCAATACAATCCTCTATTATGCTCACATAGAGGGTGCGGTTTATCCTGCCCTGTTTGAAGAAGAGCAGCATATTTATGGTTTCGACTTTCACTCGGAAGGACAGAAAGCGGTCCTCGCCATGAGTAAACCGGAACAACCGGGTGAGCTTTATACGCTGCACGTTCCGACAGGGAAGATAGAAAAAATGACCGATGTGAATGCAGGATGGTTGAATGGCAGACAGCTGTCGTCCCCGGAGATGTTCATGATTGACGGCGGGGATGGCCTGCCCCTTCAAGGGTGGATCATGAAGCCTGTAAACTTCAGTGAAGGAAATAAATATCCTTTGATCGTAGAAATTCATGGCGGCCCCCACACCATGTATGGCAATACTTTCTTTCATGAACTGCAGCTTCTCGCCGGCAGCGGCTATGGCGTCTTATACATAAAGCCGCGTGGGAGTCATGGATATGGACAGGCCTTTGTTGATGCAGTAAGGGGGGACTATGGCGGAGGGGACTACCGCGATATCATGGCGGCAGTGGACTATGTCCTTGAGGAATATAAGTGGATTGACGATTCCAGGCTCGGGGTTACCGGAGGGAGTTATGGCGGGTTCATGACCAATTGGATCATCTCTCATTCCGACAGGTTCAAAGCAGCCGTTACCCAGAGGTCGATCAGTAATTGGATCAGTTTTTATGGTGTGAGCGATATCGGATATTACTTCTCGGAATGGCAGATGAAGTGTGAACTGCATGATATCGAGACGTTATGGAAGCACTCTCCGCTTGCCTATGTGAAGAACATCCATACTCCGCTCTTGATCCTCCACAGTGAAAAAGATTACCGCTGCCCGATCGAACAGGCTGAACAATTGTACATAGCCTTAAAGAGGGACGGGAAACAGTCAAGGTTTGTACGATTCCCCGAATCGAACCATAATCTGTCCCGGACCGGAAGACCGTCTTTGCGGGAAGCAAGGCTTCAGGAAATCATCGATTGGTTTGACAGGTATCTGTAATTAAGTACGTACCGTCATTTCTTTATGGAATGGCGGTTTATTTTTGATAGGAAACAGCATGGGATTCACTGGCACCAGAAAGAAATGCAGACCTGTTTAAATTTCCTTTATTTTGGCAAAGGTTTAAGTACGGAGTATGGAAATCTCAAAGTGATATGATATGATAAAGTGAGCAAGCCAATGTGATAACGAATGAGAATCGTTCATCGTCGTATAAGGGGAAACATATACTATGGATATTAATGCAATAAAAGATTGGTTTACCCTCGAAAATATAATGGAATTGATTCAGCAGTATAAAGCACTGGGGCCATTCGCGGGAATTCTCCTGCCTATGCTGGAGGCCTTTCTCCCATTCCTGCCGCTGTTTGTGTTTGTGATGGCGAATGCCAACGCTTTCGGCCTGTGGTTCGGGTTCCTTTTCTCCTGGATCGGTGCAGCCGGGGGAGCCCTGCTAGTGTTTGTGCTTGTCAGGAGATATGGGGAGGCACGGGTGTTTCAATTTCTGCGGAACAACCGTCAAGTGAAGAGGCTGACCCGCTGGGTGGACAAACATGGTTTTGGACCATTGTTCCTGCTCTTATGTTTCCCGTTTACCCCTTCAGCGCTTGTAAACGTCGTTGCTGGATTATCCAGCATCAGCATCGCACAGTATATGCTTGCTGTCCTGACGGGAAAAATGGTGATGATTTTTACCATAAGTTTCATCGGATATGATATCATATCTTTAGTGAAACAGCCTGTTCGCACAGTGATTGTAGGCGTTATCATCTTTGTGTTGTGGCTGGTTGGAAAACAAATTGAAATTCGTTTAAATAAAAAGCTCGATATCGATCAAAAGATTGAACGGAAAAAGCAGGAGGAATCAAATTGAGAGAAGAGGTAAAAAGAGAAGGTCTTGAATGGATCAAAGCCCTGGGAATAGGATTAATTATTTTTATCGTCATTCGAACTTTTCTTTTCTCAAATTATGTGGTGGAAGGCGAATCGATGATGCCCACATTGGAAGATGGAAACAAGCTTGTCGTCAACAAAATCGGCTATCAGCTTGGTGAGCTGAAGCGGTTCGACGTCGTTGTCTTCCATGCAAACGAAAAAGAAGATTACGTAAAGAGAATCATCGGCCTGCCTGGTGATAAAGTAGTCTATAAAGATGATAAATTATATGTCAACGGAGAATATTATCCGGAACCTTACCTTGATAAATTCAAGGAAGAATATGCAGGGAATAAATTGACCGGGGACTTCACGATTGAAGAAATCACCGGTGAAAAGACAGTGCCTGAGGGGAAAGTGTTCGTTCTCGGCGACAACCGCAGAGGCAGCATGGACAGCAGATACTTCGGGTTCGTCGATCAAGAGCAGGTAGTCGGGAAAGTCGACCTCAGATACTGGCCGCTCGATGAATGGGATATGCAATTCAAGAACTGATAAACAGGAAGAATTTTGTTCGGGCAGATGAACAGAATTCTTTTTTTTTGCTGCTTAAATGGAATTAAGCTGTATCCATCCGTTCAAATTGCAGGATATATGGTAAAATAGTAAGAAAATTCGTTCGTTTTGAGGGTGATCGTGTGGGAACGGAAATTCCTATTATTGAAACGAAATTTGTTCCGCCAGTCGTCAAAGAGTCGTATATTCGGCGTCCTGAGTTAATGAAAAAAATGAGAACGATTACAAACTATAAACTATTGATCGTCCATTCCGGGGCGGGGTATGGAAAAAGCACAGCAGTCAGTCAATTCTTGCAGGATGAGAATCTGGATTATTGCTGGTATTCTATCACGGCCAATGACGATGGATTAGTGCCATTTGTTACGAATATTTTATACAGCATGAAGAAGCAGGTGCCTGGATTTGGCGGCGAATTAAAGGAAACGCTGGAATCAATCGGCCAGTATATCAAAGAAGAAGAGCTTTATAAATTAAGTGCGGTCTTTATCAATGAATGTATGAAGATCCCACATTCTCTGACCATCATCCTGGATGACTATCATCTGATCGATCATTCCTTCCTTATCAACCAGTGGATGGAAAAGGTAGTGGAATACCTCCCGAATCACATGCACTTCCTTCTCTCAACCCGGACCAAACCATCATGGAGTTCTTTCATTCAACTGAAGATTTCCCGCCACCTGCTCGAGATAACAGAAGCCGATTTATGCCTGAATGATGATGAAGTGGAAATGCTTCTTACTGACTTCTATGATAAGGCGATTCCAGAAGAGGAGATCCGGGCAATATGCAAATTGACGGAAGGATGGGTGATCGCTGTCAGTATGATTCACTCCCAGTTTCAGGAAAACCCGGACATCCTGATGGTGGATAAGCATTATTCTTCCTTGACAGAACTATTTCAATATTTGGCACATGAAGTCTTTTCGAAGCAATCTCCCATCGTACAGCAATTTTTAAAGCAAATCTCCATTCTCGAGGAAATCAATGGCGACACATGCGTTGCGGTGTTCGATGTGCCGGGATCTCATCAGATGCTGAAGCAGCTTTCAGAGAAAAATGCTCTGCTCCAGGAAATGAAAGGAGCAGCCCATTATCGTCTTCATGCTTTATTCAAGACCTATCTTGAAAGGAAATTGGCAGATGAAAATCCTCCACTGTATAATGAGCTGCAGTTGAAATGCGCTTACTATTTTGAACGGAAAGGGCAGTGGGAAAAAGCGGTCCATCATTACTTTAAAATGGGAAACATGGAGGCAGTCGCCTCGATATTGACGAGGGAAGCCGAGGGCATGATCAAGAGCGGGCACCTTGAGACACTGGGTGACTATCTTCGGCAGCTTCCTGAAGAAATCAAGGATCGCTATTATTCCCTTTGGGTATATCAGGGAGAATTCTTTCGCTACCGGTCATTTTATGAAAAGGCTGAGAAAGCATATACAAGCGGGATTAGGCAAGCCCGTGATAAACAGGATGCATTGATCTTAAGCCGCGCGTATGGAGGAGTGGGAAGTATATACCTCGATACGATCCAGCCAGGCAAAGCTCAGAGATATCTATTAAAAGCGATTGAGTCACTGGAAGGTGAAGAGGATGGTTTCAGCAACGAAAAAAATCAGCTCTACTATATGATATCGGAAAACCTGGTCAATTCCGGCAAAGCGGTACAGGCGAAAATCTGGTATGAAAAAGGCAGGGAAAATGGAGTCATGATGGAAGAAGGGAATCTTTTAGCAAGGATGCTTCTCCGGACCGGGAAGCTTCATGAAGCAAAGGGGCTCCTTATGGAAAAAGAAGACCATGAACAGCTTCCTCAGTCTCACCGTGAAAAAGAACTGCTGCTCTCATTGATTGAGTCATTCATGGGAAATGGCAGTAAAGCCAAAGTCCTTGCACAGCAGGGAATAAGCCAGGGAATCAAAACAAAATCCCCATTTGTGGAAGCGTGCGGCTGGATACGCATGGGGCACGCCGTTCAATT
The DNA here is from genome assembly GCF_001456935.1 of [Bacillus] enclensis. Taxonomy (GTDB): domain Bacteria; phylum Bacillota; class Bacilli; order Bacillales; family Bacillaceae_B; genus Rossellomorea; species Rossellomorea enclensis. Next base: position 151,027 of record NZ_KQ758483.1, read on the forward strand.
GATCAATAAATATGAAAGCGACCTGGCGAAAAACTGCTACGAAACCTCTTTGGAATTAATGAGTCAAATGAATATTTCCAGAGGAAAAGCAGAGCCGTTCATGGGTCTGTCGATTTTATACAGCAGAATGGGTGATCATCAAAAGGCAAAAGAATATGCGAAGGAAGCACTGCATGAAACAGAAAAAGTGGAGGATTCCTGGCTTTCTTCCTTGATCCTGCTGAGCGCGGGGATAAATGATTATTACCGAGGGGAAATAGACGAATCTTACAAACAGATCATCAAGGCCGGCAGATTATTTGATGCCTGCGGGGACGGCTACGGGAGAATGCTTACGAATCTATGGAAGAGCGCAGTCGCCTACAAACGGGAAAAACAGATAGAATTCAAGGAGTATATGACCGCCTTTCTGAATGAAGTGCAAATAGGGAATTATGAGTTCATATTCTTCAGGCAGACCACTTTCGGGCCAAAAGATCTGCAGAGCATCATCCCTTACTTGGTAAAAGCCCATCAGGAAGGGATCCATACAGCTTATTGCCTCGAACTACTTGCGAAAATGGGATATGAATCCCTTGCCTCCCATCCTGGCTATACCTTGAAAGTCCACACGCTGGGGAGCTTCGAAATATGGCTCGGAGATGAGAGGGTTACCGAAAAACAATGGCAAAGAGAGAAAGCCAAGGAATTATTTCAGTATCTCCTCATCCACCGTAACAGCATAAAGCGAAAGGAAGAAGTCATCGAAGAGCTCTGGCCGGAAGGGGGAGGTGCCGACAGGGATTTCAAAGTGGCCCTCAACACATTGAATAATGTACTGGAACCGAACCGGCCGGCGAGAGGGAAGGCATTCTTCATCAGCAGGGTGCAGGAAGGATACAAACTGAATGGACTGGCAGGGATCGAGTATGACAGTGACCAATTTACAAATTGGGTATCACAGGGCTTAAAGGAAGCCGATGCAGATCAATCCCTTCAATACCTGAAAAGGGGAATGAACTTCTATAAAGGCTCCTTTCTGCCTGACCGTAAAGGAACGTGGTGGACAGAAAAAGAAAGGGAAAGGCTGCAGCATCTGTACCTGAGGGGAATGGAGAAAATGGCGCAGCTCGCTGTACGTAAAGAAAGCTATGAAGATGCCATCGATTCCTGCCTCGTCATTATCGAACACGATCCGTTATGGGAAGAAGCTTACAGGATCCTGATGTATTGTTACTATCAAAAGAATAACCGTCCCCAAGCAGTGAAGTGGTTTCAAAGGTGCAAAAAACTCCTGGACAGCGAACTGGGAGTCGCCCCGATGGAGGCCACACAAAGAATGTATGAAATGGTGATAGGGGCGGGGAAATAGAGAAATAGGAAATAGAAAAATAGAGAAATAGAGAATGGTTAAATAGGAGAAACAGGTCCGGGTTGTGGGGGCCTGTTTTTTTATGCGGACCTGGGGCAGCTTTTAATAGAAGAAGGCTGGAAAACGACTGGATTAAGATGAAAAATCGTATTTTCATGCTTGAATGCTTGGGGAAATTATCATATTCATGGGTAAAAACGTCTTTTGTTCGATGTAAAAAACAAAAAAGGAGGCGGTGGCAGACGTTTCAAGCCCCTTTCCACAATTTACGTGCCACTTTTGAAAAATACAAGCCAGATTTCAAATTTACGTGCCACATTTTGAAAATACGAGCCACTTTCATAGAAATACGAGCCACTTGTCGAAAAATCTTTAAGCAGCTCATGCTGTTATAACGTCCCTCATCCCTCGGACTCCCAGGCCCCCTGATGTTCCAGCCTTATGCCCCTTCCTCTGAACGAGCCGCCTCCGCTTTTCGTTTTGTCCAGCTCCAGGGCTTAGAAGCACTTGTCATAAGTCAAACCGGCCAAGAAAGCAAAAAACGCCTTCGTGGCCGATTTGCCTTATGCCCCACGCTTCTGGGCAAAGCCCTTTCGCTTTTCGTTTTGTCCAGCTCCAGGGCTTAGAAGCACTTGTCATAAGTCAAACCGGCCAAGAAAGCAAAAAACGCCTTCGTGGCCGATTTGCCTTATGCCCCACGCTTCTGGGCAAAGCCCTTTCGCTTTTCGTTTTGTCCAGCTCCAGGGCTTAGAAGCACATGTCATAAGTCAAACCGGCCAAGAAGGCAAAGAACGCCTTCGTGACCGATTTGCCTTATGCCCCACGCTTCTGACCAAACCCCTTCCGCTTTTCGGTTTTGTAACTCATTTGTAACTCCCATTCCCTACGATGGTGTCAAAGCTATTTTGCTTTAGTTTTTAAACAAGGGGGAGTAAAGATGAAGAAATCGATGAAGTGGCCGGCTTTGGTGATGGTGCTGTCAGGTATGCTGGTTATGTCAACGGCCTGTAACTCGGAGTCCAGCAGCGGGTCAGGCGGCGGATCCTCAGATAAGGAAACGGTGAAGGTCGGGGTGCTTGCTTCGTTGACCGGGGCTTTGGAGTCTTACGGGAAGCAGACGCAAAGGGGATTTGAACTGGGCTTGGAATATGCCACGGACGGTACGATGGAAGTGGCCGGTAAGAAAATAGAAGTCGTATTTGAAGATACGGAAACAAAACCGGAAGTGGCGGTTCAAAAGGCAACAAAATTATTGGAAGAGGATGAAGTGGATTTCCTGGTGGGATCCTCAAGTTCAGGGGATACCCTGGCGGTGCTTCCGCTGGCCGAAGAATATGAAAAGATCATGGTTGTAGAACCTGCGGTAGCTGACAGTATTACAGGTTCAGAGTTTAATCCATATATATTCAGAACGGCACGGAACTCGTCACAGGACGCAGTGGCAGGAGCGGCCGCCATTGCTAAAGATGGGGTGAAGATTGCGACACTGGCGCCTGACTATTCGTTTGGCCGTGATGGGGTGGCTGCGTTCAAGGGAGCGGCAGAGAAGCTGGGAGCGGAAATTGTCCATGAAGAGTATGCAGATCCTGCAGCGACGGACTTCACATCCAATATCCAAAAAGTGATTGAAGCAAAGCCTGATTATTTATTTGTCATTTGGGCGGGTGCGAATTCACCCTGGAATCAAATTGCTGATATGAAGCTTCAGGACAAAGGAATAAAGATTTCGACCGGTGCACCGGATATCGCTGCCCTGTCGGCGATGGAACCGCTTGTCGGTATGGAAGGCTTCTCGGTTTATTATCATGAGCTGCCTGATAATGAAATCAATGACTGGCTAGTGGAAGAGCATAAGAAGAAATATGACGGAGAGGTTCCTGATTTGTTCACTCCGGGAGGCATGAGTGCTGCGATTTCGATTGTGGAAGCCATCAAAAAGACAGAAGGGGATCTAGACCCGGATACATTGATCGAAACGATGGAAGGGATGAGCTTCGAGACGCCTAAAGGGAAAATGACGTTCCGTGAAGAGGATCATCAGGCATTGCAGACTCTTTATGCAATCAGGCTGGAAAAGAAAGAAGGGGTGCCGTATCCGGTTCCTGTGTTGATCAGAGAGCTTTCACCTGAAGAAACTGCTCCTCCAATCATGAATTAAGGCAGGGCTGACCGGCTTTCCTTGCTCCCGTCCCGGCGGAACAGGGCATGGAAGCGGTCAGCCTTTTCCTGAATATCAATCCTTAAAAGAATGGGTGATAGATGTGGCGATTTTAGAAACGAAAGATTTAACGATAAAATTCGGCGGCCATACAGCGGTTGATAACGTTTCCTTTACTGTTCCGGAAAAGGAATTCAAATCGATCATCGGCCCGAATGGTGCGGGGAAGACGACCCTGTTTAACTTATTGAGCGGCCAGTTGAAACCGACGGGCGGGGATGTGTATCTGAAAGGCAGGAATGTGACGAAGTTGTCCCCTGCGAAGAGGGCACGGCTCGGTATCGGCAGGTCCTTTCAGATAACGAATGTATTCCCGAATCTGACAGTTTTAGAGAATGTAAGACTGGCAGTCCAGTCCAAGAGGGGGATCCGGTATATCATGCACCGGAATAAAAGCAGCTTCAGGGAGATCATGGATGAAGCCCACCGTTTGATCGGGCTGGTGATGCTCACGAAGAAAACCGATTTCCTTGCCGTGAATCTTGCACACGGAGAAAAGAGAAAACTTGAGATTGCGATGCTGCTCGCGCTCGATACAGAGATCCTGCTGCTTGATGAACCGACGGCAGGCATGTCTTTGGAAGAGGTTCCCGCGATTTTGGATGTGATCCGGAAGATCAAAGAGCAGGAAAGCAAAACGATTGTACTGATCGAACACAAAATGGACATGATCATGGATCTTTCCGATTCCATCATGGTGTTATTCAACGGACGTCTCCTTGCCGATGATCACCCCAAGGAAATCATGAAGAATGAACAAGTGCAATCGGCTTATCTGGGAGGGCTATACGATGAGCACACTGCTTAAAGTGGAGAATATCGAAACGTATATAGGTCAGTATCATATCCTTCAGGGCGTCTCGTTTGAAGTGAAGAAGGGAGAGGTCACCGTACTTCTTGGAAGGAACGGTGCAGGGAAAACCACGAGTCTCAGGAGCATCATGGGCCTGACGCCTCCTTCATCGGGGAAAATCATATATAAAGGGGAGGAGATCCAGGGGCTGCCGACGTTTAAGACTGCTGACAAAGGGATCGGGTATGTGCCTGAAGATCAGGGGATATTCGGGGACCTGACTGTAGAGGAAAATATGAAAGTGGCGATGCGGAAACAGGACGTGGAAACAAAGGACAGGATGAATTGGATCATCGATCTTTTCCCGGATCTAAAGAAATTCTGGAAGAAGGCCGGGGGGAATTTGAGCGGGGGACAAAAGCAAATGCTGTCAATCGCGAGAGCTTATCTGAATGATAACGATTTGATTCTCATTGACGAACCGAGTAAGGGGCTTGCTCCGATCGTTGTGGAAAAAGTGATGGAATCCATCGTTGAAATGAAAGAAAGGACAACAATCCTTCTCGTGGAGCAGAATTTCATCATGGCGAGCAAGATAGGGGACCGGTTCTATATCATCGACGATGGAAAGACGGTCCATGACGGGCAGATGGAGATGCTTGTGAAAGATGACGATATGAAGAAGAAATATCTGGGGATTGCATAAAGGAGGCGGTCATATGGACCTCATCATCAATTTAGCGCTGAACGGCCTGGCGACAGGGATGCTGATTTTTCTGCTGGCAGCCGGTTTGACTTTGATTTTTGGGTTGATGGATGTTTTGAATTTTGCCCATGGAGGATTATTTGCGTGGGGGGCTTACAGCGGTGTGTGGCTCTATGCTTTGACGGACAGTTTTGTCCTGGGGATCATCGGGGCCGTAGTGACGGGGTTGATTCTGGGGATGGTGACCGAAAAGTTCATCATTCAGCCTGTTTACGGGAATCACGTGCAGCAGATTCTGATCACGTTAGGGTTCATGCTCGTTCTCTCGGAATTATTGAAAGTGGTATGGGGCCCGAATCAATTATCAGCAAGAGCTCCTGATTACCTTGCGGGCAGCTGGGTGATAGGAGATGTCATCATCATTAAATACAGGCTCTTTATCATTGCAACAGGTCTCTTCATCTTTGGCGTTGTCCAGCTCATTTTGAAGAAAACAAAAGTAGGATTGGTCGTGCGTGCAGGCGTCATGAACAAGGAAATGGTAGAGGCATTTGGAATCAATATCAAAAAAGTTTTCATGTATGTATTTATGGTGGGCTCTGCACTTGCGGCACTGGGCGGGATTTTACTTGCTCCTTATTCAGGTGTGATTTATGCCGAAATGGGAATGGAATTTGCGATCCTTGCGTTCATCGTCGTGGTGATCGGGGGGATGGGAAGCTTTCCAGGATCCCTGTTTGCAGCCATTTTGGTAGGGATGACAGGTTCGTTTATGACCTATTACGTCCCTGAGTTATCACTCGCCGTCAACATGATACTGATGGCGCTCGTACTCATTTTCAGGCCGCAGGGATTATTTACAGTAAAGGGGTGAGGTAATGAAAATCCTTCAGAGCCGTTCAAATATGTTTATGGGGATCGCACTTCTTATTTTGGTGCTGTTTCCTTTGTTTAATGATTCAAGAAGCATGATGATCCTGCTGACTCAAATCTTCATTTTCGGGATCTTTGCGATGAGTTATGATCTTCTGCTGGGATACACAGGCATCGTTTCATTCGGGCATGCCATGTTTTTCGGAATTGGGGCGTATTCTACAGGGATCTTTTTGGACCGGATGGAACCTACCATGATGTGGTTTTTCATTTCCCTGCTGGCTGGTTTCGCTGTTGCGGGAATCGTCAGCTATATTGTCGGTCTCCTGACCCTGCGCCTCAAAAGCCACTTTTACGCCATGCTGACCCTGGCTTTTGCAGGATTGTTCCTGGTTTTGGCAGAGAAATGGAGGACACTTACATTTGGGAATGATGGATTTACATTCCGGACACCGGATTTCATGAAAGACAGGATGACCTTTTATTTTGCGTGCCTTGCAGTGATGGCCGCGGTGTATTTTATCCTCAAAAGGTTTACACAATCCCCCGCAGGTTCGGTTCTTCAGGCTATAAGGGAAAACGAGCAAAGAGCTGAATCCCTGGGCTTTCACGTCCTTCATTACAAAATCATCGCAAGTGTCATCGCAGGGGTGCTGGCTAGTCTTGCAGGATCGCTTTATGCCATTTCCTTACGCTTTGTGAACACGAGCGTCTTTACAATGGATATCACGCTTGATGCGCTGCTGATGACCATCATAGGCGGGGTCGGCACACTGATCGGTGCAATCATCGGGGCAGGGTTGATTGAGTTTGCCCACCACTGGCTGACGGAACTTGCTGGCACGTATCCGATATTTGAAAGGTGGATCATTTTTTTCGGGATTCTTTACATCCTTGCAGTCATGTTCTTCCCTGCCGGCATTGTTGGATCGCTGCGGAAAATAGGCAGTAAGAAGAAAACAGTGAAGAAACAGCGGCCAGAGGAAAAGAAAATAGCAGGATGAGGAGGGGAGCGCCATGACAGTCGGTATACTGAGTACGGGGATTTATTTGCCGGAAAAAACCATGACGGGCCAGGAAATTGCCGAGAAAGCAGGACTTCCGGCAGAAGTTGTCGAAAACAAAATGGGAATAAGAAAGAAAACGGTTCCAGGACCGGGGGACCATACTTGTGCCATGGGAATCAAAGCAGCAAAGTCTGCCATTGAAAAAGCTGGACTGGATCCTAAAGAGATAGATGTTGTCATTTACGTGGGGGAAGAACATAAGGAATATCCTTTATGGACGGCAGCCATCAAGCTGCAGGAAGAGATCGGAGCCTACCGTGCATGGGCGTTCGACACCTCTCTGCGGTGCGGGACGACGATTATGGCGATGAAACTTGCCAAAAGTCTTATGGAAACCGACCCCGACATCAGAACGGTGCTTCTTGCCGGAGGATATCGAAACAGTGATTTCATCAATTATAAAAACGAGAGTACTCGTTTCATGTTTAATCTTGCAGCCGGTGGAGGTGCGATGATCCTTCAAAAAGGATTGAAAAAAAACCTGCTGATGGAGACGGCGATTGTGACAGATGGTTCTTTTTCAGAAGATGTCATTGTCCCGGTAGGCGGCACGGTGGAGCCCCTGACTTCCACCATACTTGCGGAGGATCGTTATTTCCTTGATGTACCGGATCCCGGTGGAATGAAAAAAAGACTGGAACAAAAATCGATGGATAACTTTTTGAAGGTGATCCGGGAATCTCTTTATAAAAGCGGCTATGAAGAAGGTGACATTGGGTATGCAGCGATTCTTCATATGAAGAAATCTGCTCACCATTATGTGCTTAAGGAATTGGGATTGAATGATGAGCAATCGATCTATCTTGAGGACTATGGTCATATCGGTCAATTTGATCAGATTCTTTCACTTGAGCTTGCGGCACAAAGGGGCATATTGAAAGAAGGCGATGTCGTCGTATTTGTAAGTGCCGGTATCGGTTACGCATGGGGCGCAGCGACAATCATTTGGGGCGAATCCTAAAGGAGGGACTGAAAATGGCAGAGGTTGAAATGAAAAAAGTGCTGCTCGCGAATGGGGAAACAATGGCTTACCGTGAAAGAAATGGAGGTCATCTGCCTGTAGTGCTGGTACATGGGAATATGACTTCTTCAAAACACTGGGATCTGCTGATGGAACGAATGGACCAACGATACAAACTTTATGCGATCGATATGAGGGGATTCGGCGAATCCAGTTATTCACAACCGATTACAGGCATTAAAGATTTATCCCTCGATTTAAAAGACTGGGTTGATGAATTGGGGCTGGAAGAATTTTGCCTCGTCGGGTGGTCGACAGGGGGGGCAGTGGCCATGCAATTCGCCGCGGATCATCCGGGATATTGCGATAAGCTGATATTATTAGCCTCGGCTTCAACCAGGGGATATCCATTTTTCGGTACAAAAGAGGATGGCTCCCCAGATTTAGGAAATCGGTTGACAACGTTGGATGAAGTGAAAAGGGATAAAGGGAAGACCCTTCCGGTGCAGAGGGCGTATGACGAAAATGACAGGGAATTCCTGCGCACATTATGGAATGCACTGATTTATACGGACTCGCAGCCGGATCCGGTTCTCTATGAGGAATATATCGATGACATGAGGACTCAGCGTAACCTCGCAGAAATCTATCATGCTTTAAATACCTTCAACATCAGTGAGCGTCATAACGGACTGGTGGAAGGAACAGCTCAGGCCGGCTCGATAAAGATACCCGCTCTTGTATTGAGAGGTGACCGGGATTATGTGATAACGAATGCGATGGCCAGTGAGATTGTGGAAGACATTGGTGAGAATGCGCGATTTAAAGAGTTGAAGAATAGCGGTCATTCTCCTTTGGTGGATGACCTGGACCAACTGCTTGAGGCAATCACATCGTTTATGCAGCAAAAGGAGGAAATATCATGAGGCTGGAAAGTAAAGTGGCTCTTATTACGGGAGCTGCAAATGGAATCGGATATGCAGCAGCTGAAGTTTTCATAAAAGAAGGCTGTCATGTTGCTCTCGTAGATTTTGATGAAGAAACAGGGAGAGATAAAGAACGCTCATTGAATGAGGTTGGTGCTGGAAAGGCGGTATTCTTCCAAGGGGATGTGGCGGACCGGCATTCTGTGGACAGTTTCGTCTCAGCAGCCAAAGAACATTTCGGAAAGATTGATATTCTCATTAATAACGCAGGTATCACAAGAGATGGGATGCTTCACAAGCTTTCTGAAGAAAACTTCCAAAAAGTGATCGATGTCAACTTGACCGGTGTGTTCAACTGTACGCAAGCTGTCCTTCCCCACCTGGTGGAAAACGGAAAGGGGAAAATCATCAATACTTCTTCGGTAAGCGGAGTATACGGTAATGTGGGACAGACAAATTATGCTGCAGCAAAAGCAGCTGTGGTAGGAATGACGAAAACGTGGGCAAAGGAGCTGGGCCGCAAAGGAATCAATGTCAATGCGGTCGCACCGGGATTCACTGAAACCGGCATGGTTGCAAGCGTTCCTGAGAAGGTAATCGAGGGGATGAAATCGATGATTCCGCTCGGGAGGCTCGGCAAGCCAGAAGATATCGCAAAAGCTTATCTTTATCTGGCATCTGATGACAGTGATTATGTGAATGGGACCGTCCTTCATGTGGACGGCGGAATCATGATGTAAAAAAATCGTACAACAATGAAAGGGGAAGAGTAATTATGAGAAACGTAGTCATCACATCGGCCCTTCGTACACCGGTTGGAGCATTCAAAGATTTACTGCCGACAGATTTGATTGTACCTGTCATGAAGGAAGCGGCGAAACAAAGCAAACTGGATTCGAATGAGATCGATGAAGTGATCCTCGGCCATTGTATCCAGCGCACCGATCAGCCGAATACGGCCAGGACGGCAGCGCTGCTTGCAGGCTTTGCCGATACGACAACAGGCTTCACGGTTCAGAGGCAGTGTGCAAGCGGGATGCAGGCCATCATCTCGGCCGCCATGCAGATCCAGACAGGGTTGTCGGATATTGTTTTGGCAGGGGGAGTGGAAGCCATGAGCTCCAGTCCGTATATATTAAAACAGCACCGTTTCGGCCAAAGGTTACAGCATGGTGAGATCCGTGATTCGGTATGGGAAGTGCTAGAGGATCCAATTCACGGCATCATGATGGGGGAAACAGCAGAAAACCTTGCAGAATCTCATGATATTTCACGTGAAGAACAGGATCAATTCGCCATGCTGAGCCACCAAAGAGCGGTGAATGCCATCGAAAAGGGACATTTTGACTCGCAAATCGTTCCGGTTACGGTAAAGGAACGAAAAGGGGAAAAGGTTATCGATACGGATGAAGGTCCGCGTCCGGGACTGTCTGCTGACAAACTTGCTAAATTGAAGCCTGCATTCAGGGAAGGCGGGACTGTGACAGCAGGCAACTCTTCCAGTTTGAACGACGGAGGAGCAGCACTGATCCTGATGAGCGAAGAGGAAGCAGAAAAAAGAGGGCTGGAGCCGCTTGCACGGATTACGGGATACTCTGTTGCGGGTGTTGATCCTAAGATCATGGGCATCGGCCCTGTACCGGCTGTTCAAAAGGGTTTACATAAAGGGGACTGGACATTGGATGAAATTGATTTGTTCGAAATCAATGAGGCATTCGCCGCACAGTATCTCGCTGTTGAGAAGGAGCTGGGCCTTGACCGTAATAAGGTGAATGTGAATGGAAGCGGCATCAGTATCGGGCATCCAGTCGGATGCACCGGTGCACGCCTCGCCGTCTCGCTTGTACATGAACTGAAGAGGCAGGATCTCAAGAAGGGAATTGCTTCTTTGTGTGTAGGCGGAGGCATGGGGGCATCTGTTTTGATTGAACGTTTATAAGTCTACTATGGGGAAGCGCCGTCGAAGAACAGGACGGCGCTTTTATTTGTGTGATAACACCCAATTCCCTCCAACCAGGAGTGCTTTTATCCTAACCCGGCATGGTCGGTTTTACTTATTTTTGAAAATTTACATTCATTTTACCCTTTTTCAAAATTTTATATTGTACGCTAAAGGTATACCAGCATTAAGGAGGCGTTACGTTTGAAAAAAGTTTCAGGCAAGCTGATCAGTATCCTTACCTTGTCCGTCCTCGTTTTATTAAGCTGCAGCGGCGTACAAGTGGACAAAACAGATGCAGCAGGAAGCGGTACGTGGGATTCACCTTATTCTGTAAGCCAGGCAATCGGAAATCAGACAGGTTCAGTCCATTCAGTCGAGGGCTACGTTGTTGGGCAGCCAACCTCGGAGTCATCTGTCGTGACAGAGAACTTCCCGAATGATTATGCACTGGCTCTGGCTGATACGCCATCGGAAACGAATGTCAATGAAATGATTTATGTACAGATCCCTTCTTCATTCCGTTCGAACTACGGTCTCAGAAGCAATCCGTCACTCATGGGGGAAAAGCTGAAAGTTACGGGAAGCCTGACAGATTACTTCTCTCATCCAGGTGTGAAGTCGACTTCTGCTTTTGAAGAAGCAGCAGGGGGAACCGACCCGGAAGATCCGGCCGACCCTTCTGATCCGCCAGCCTATGAAGAATACTATTCAGCTGCAGATGGAAAAACAGGATCCGCCCTTAAAACGGCGCTGCACGAGATCATCGATGATCATACCACGCTATCCTATAGTGAAGTGTGGACAGCGCTTCGGAACACAGACGAAGATCCGGCCAACTCAAACAATGTCCTTCTGCTATACTCCGGCCGCTCACAATCAAAGACGACGAACGGCGGCGGTGTGGACGACTGGAACCGGGAACACGTCTGGGCGAAGTCACACGGTGACTTTGGCACTGCCCAGGGACCGGGAACAGACCTTCACCATCTCCGCCCCACCGACGTGACGGTCAATTCCACCAGGGGGAATCTCGACTTTGACAATGGAGGCACCGAACATAGTGAAGCTGCCGGAAATTACTATGACGGAGACTCCTGGGAGCCCCGTGACGAAGTAAAGGGCGACGTTGCCCGCATGATTTTCTACATGGCAGTCCGCTATGAAGGAGACAGCGGTGAAGTGGATCTGGAGTTAAATGAAAATGTGAATAACGGAAGTGCACCCTATCACGGGAAAATGTCCGTTCTACTAGAGTGGAACGAGGAAGACCCGGTAGATTCCAGGGAAATCCGCCGCAATAATATTATTTATAAAGACTATCAAGGAAACCGGAACCCATTCATCGATCATCCGGAATGGGCGGAGATGATTTGGTAATAGTTCAGATTGAAGTTTGGCACCCGGGGGAGGAAGATGTCCCCCGGGTTTTTTTATCGGAAAATGGTAGTTTATGAGGGGGAAAGTCTATTTTTTACTGATCATTTAATCCCTGTGGAACTCCCGCTCAGATGATTGAAGGGCGGCAGCCTGAGCCGGCTCGTCCCTTCCTTAATTGTGCTGCTTTCAGGATTATCGTGCTTGAATCCATATTATGGTGCCAATTCCCCGCTAATTGTGCCTGCTGTCGAAAAGTATCCATCCCATTATCTCTGCAGTACCCTGAATCCCTTCCATTATTGAGCGCCTGAAAAACCTGTAACTCATTTGTAACTCCCCTTCCCTAAAATAAATCCTATCCAAACCAAGGAGGAGATGACATGGGAATGGTGACGGATTGGCTGCAGAAGCGATCGATCATTTCTCCTGACAGAGTGGCGCTTGTAAATGGAGCCACCAATGAAATGATTACGTACCGCTCACTTGATGCAAGAGCTGCAAAGTGGGCTTACTATATGAAAGAAAAAGGAATAAAAAAAGGCGACCGCGTTGTCTTTATATGTAAAAATCATCCTGTCTGTTTTGAATTGCTGTTTGCCTGCAGTAAAATAGGCGCGATCTTTGTCCCGTTAAACTGGAGATTGTCAGCTGCTGAGATCGAATCGCTCATCGGGGACTGTTCGCCTGATCTGGTTTTCTATCAAGCTGACTTTGAGCATGGGTTCAATGCGGTGCTGAAAGGGCACCGGGCGGAAAGAATAGACGAAGCGGCAGAAGAAGCGTACAACGGAGTGGAACTGGTTTCTGAAATCATTCGGGATAAAGATGATCCGTGGGTCATGATTTATACCGGAGGGACGACCGGCAAGTCGAAGGGTGTCATCCTTTCCTATAGATCAATTAACGCGAATGCCCTGAATACGGTAATCAGCTGGAATCTGACTGAAGAGGATGCGACAATCACGTATCTCCCGACCTTTCATACCGGAGGGCTCAATGCCCTGTCACTGCCTATTCTCATGGTCGGCGGGAAAGTGGTGACTTCTGAACGATTTGTGCCGCAGCAGGCAATCGATATGCTGAACCATCATGTATGTACGATTGTACTGCTGGTGCCCACGATGTATCACGATCTCTTGGAAGAAGAGGACTTCGAATATGCTTCTTTTCCGAAGATGAAGGTGTTTTTATCGGGGGGAGCACCATGTCCGGGAAAGGTCTATGATGCCTTCAAAGCAAAAGGAATCCATTTTAAAGAAGGGTACGGACTGACCGAAGCGGGACCGAATAATTTCTATATCGACCCCGGTAAAATGAAGAAGGGATCGATTGGGAAATCGATGATGCTCAATGAAGTGAAGGTTGTGGACCAAGAGGGGAAATGTGTGAAATATGGAGACGTAGGCGAGCTCCTTCTCGGTGGAGACCATCTTTTTAAAGAATACTGGAATATGCCGGAAGAAACAGCTGCGGTGCTTAAGGACGGCTGGCTACACACTGGGGATTTGGCAAGAATCGATCATGAGGGTGATTATTATATCGTCGGCCGAAAAAAAGATATGATCATTTCAGGGGGGGAAAATATTTATCCACAGGAAATCGAACACTGGTTATGTGAACACCCGTCCATTTCAGAGTGTGCCGTCGTAGGGATGCCGCATGAAAAATGGGGAGAGGTCGTGACCGCCTTTATGAAAATCCGTGAAGGCAGAATGATGACGGGCAGTGAAGCAAAGGCTTATTGTCTTGAAAAATTCGGGGCATTCAAGATACCCAAGCAGTACCACTTTATCGATGACATACCTAAAACAGATGTAGGGAAAGTGAATAAAAAACGTTTAGTGGAAGGTTTTTTACGCACCCAATAAAGGAAAAACGCATACTCTCTCGAATATTGTTAACTCGAGGTGATCACAATGAAATCATTACTTACTGGCCAACACATTCATTTGACAAGTTTGAGCGAAGACGATGCGGGTCTCCTGATGAAGTGGAGCAGAAATGAAAAGCTTCAACGGCTCTTGGACGCCATTCCATACAAACCGAAGTCTGAGGATGAAGTGAAGAAATGGATAGGGGGAGAAGATCAAAGTACCCGCCTGTTCGCTATCCGGTTAAAAGACAGCGGGCGCTTGATCGGATATGCCGAACTTGACGGGATACTCTGGGCGCACCGGGTCGGCGGGCTATCGATACTAATCGGTGAGGAAGAATATCAGGGCAGGGGATTAGGCAGGGAAGCGCTGGAATGTCTGCTGGATTTTTCATTCCATGAACTCAATTTGCATCGTCTCCAGTTGACTGTGTTTTCTTATAATACACATGCCATCCGTTTGTACGAAAATCTAGGGTTCACAAAAGAAGGCAGTTTCCGCGAATTTTTGCAGAGGGACGGAAAACGCCATGATATGTATTTATACGGAATGCTGGCAGATGAATGGCAAAATAAAAAAGAAGGATGAACTCCTTCTTTTTTATTTTGCCCCTCCGCTATCTTCTTTAAATCGGCCGCCGCCCCTGATAGTCAGAAGGCTCCCCAGGAGAATATTCACTGTGTAACACAAGACCAGCAATGCCAATGACTGTAAATACCCCAATTTCATCGCCGCGAGAGGAGCAAGACTGGTCCCGCCCAGTAAGATGAACGAGTATAGGCTCAGTGCCTGGCTCCTTTCACCCTTGCTGATATCCCCGATCAGGGTGATGACTGTCGGGATCAATAGGGAGATCGAAGAGACAAATAGAATGGAAGAAGTCATCAAAAAAAGCGGATGGACCGTATAGTAGTAGAAATATGATATGACAAAAGACAGAATGGCAATTGCAAATCCAATAAATAATGTTTTATAGGCTCCAAGCTTTTCGAGCAGCCTTCCTGTATAGAGAGAGAGTACAACACCGATCAGACCTGTAAGTCGTGTTTGTAAAAGGAGGTCGTCTTTTCCAGAAAGGAACCTTGTCAAACTGTCATAATACACGACAAAAGAAGAGAGAAGAGTAAATACAATACCATAAAGCATAAGAAGCTTCCTGTTTTGCAGGAGCCTGAAAAGGATAATTGCCGGCTGCCTGTCGTAATTGTATGCAGAAACAGGAGTCCCCGGCAATATTTTCTTCCCCATGAGGAAAAGGAAGAGATACATAATGGAAAAGAATATGAATACAGCCGTCCAATGGCTGATGCCCGTGATCCACTCGCTTACTAACTGACCAAGGATGCCCGCGAAAAGAAACCCCGAATTGATCAAGGCGAGGAGAAGTGTCCTCCTTTTTCCTTCAAAAAGGTCGTACGTATAAGAGAAAGCCACCGGTGCAAAGCTTCCCAGACAAAACCCCTGCAGCCCCCGAGTAAAGGATAAACTCCAGGAATCGAAGGAAAACATGACCAGTGCAGTTGAGAGGGCTGAAACAAGCATGCCTAGCACTAATATTTCCTTCTTCCCGAACCGGTCAGCTATATTGGCGAATGTCAATAAACCGCAAGCGTAAAAAAAAGTAAACGAACTGCCGGCAACAACGACTGATTCTGAAGGGATTCCTAATGAGGAGGCTATCTCACCGTAAATAGGGATGAATGTATAGATATTGCATGCAACCATGATGCCCATGCTGACAAGTAAAATAGAAATCAATTTAAAAGAGATCTGCATAATCACGCTCACCTGCCTTCTTTACTCTATGCGGAAGCTCCCAAATATTTTCATGATAGAATGAAGCAGGATGGATTTGCTCAGAGAGAGAATGGTTTATAATGGACCTATACAAAAATTCAAGCAACCTGTTGGTTATCATAGAAATACATAATTAAAGGAGTGAGAGCATGACTGTCAGATTTATACTGGGACGGGCAGGTACCGGCAAGAGCCACGGAATGCTGTCAGAGATAAAAGAAAAGCTGCGCGGGCAGCCGAACGGAAAGCCGATCATTTATCTGGTGCCCGACCAGATGTCGTTTATATCAGAATATGAATTGGTCAACACTCCCGGATTGAACGGGATGATACGTGCGCAGGTCTTCAGTTTTACGAGGCTGGCATGGAAAATCCTCCAGGAAACAGGGGGGATGAGCCGTTATCATCTCTCGAGCGTCGGTTTGAATATGCTGATCAGGAAAATTATCGAAGAGAAGAAGGATGATCTCCGCATCTTTTCGAAGGCGTCTGAGAAAACGGGTTTCATTGATCATGTTGAGACGATGCTGACAGAATTCAAGCGGTATTGCGTGAAGCCCCAGGAGCTTGAGGCTTTCAACCGGGAAGAAGGCCAATCCAAGGTTTTAAGGGATAAACTTCATGACCTTGAACTGATCTATGAGAATTTCGAAGAGAAGCTCATGGGTAAATATATAGATTCAGAGGATTATTTCCAGCTCCTTGCGGATAATGTGAAGAACTCTGAGCTTCTTAAAGATGCAGAAATCTATATTGACGGCTTTCACAGCTTTACGCCGCAGGAATATCTCATCATTGAACAGCTGATCACACACAGCAGGGAGGTCACAATCGCCCTGACTGCTGATTCAAGTCAGCAGTTCGGACCGATGAATGAGCTGAGCCTGTTCAGGATGACGAACGAGACGTATGATACCCTTCAGGAAATCTGCAAAAGAACCCGCCAGCCGGTCGAAGAGCAGGAGTATATAAAGCCTATACGCTTCAGGAGCGGCTCTATGCTGCACATCGAAAGACATTTTGAGGAACGCCCTGCTGTTGTTTATACCGGCGGGGATGCACGTGATTCCATTCAGTTCCTCGAGGCGGCCAACCGCCGTGCGGAAATCGAGGGGATTGCGAGGGAAATCAGGAAGCTTGCACGGACTGAAGGTTACAGGTACAAGGATATAGCGGTACTCGTCAGGAACAGTGCGGATTACCGCGATAAGATTGAAACGATATTCCAAGATTTCGAGATTCCTTTTTTCCTTGATCAGAAAAGGACAATGCTAAATCATCCATTGATTGAACTGATCCGGTCGACACTCGAGATCATGAATTCCAACTGGAGATATGAACCAGTATTCAGGGCTGTTAAAACGGATTTGTTATTTCCCTATCAGAAGGACCCATCCGAACTGCGCGAGCAGATGGACCGTCTCGAGAATTATGTTCTTGCCTACGGGATACAGGGGGAACGATGGACGGGTAAAGAACGTTGGAAATACCGCCGCTTCAGGGGCCTGGAGCACGTCGATGCCCCTCAGACAGACAGGGAGAGGGAGCTTGAGCATGAAATCAATGAGCTCAGACTGTTCATCTCGGCACCGATTGTCCGGCTGGGCAAAAGGCTGAAGAAGCAGCGGACCGGAAGGGGATTCTGCGAGACGCTTTATCTTTATCTTGAAGAACTTGATATTCCTGCAAAGCTTGAACGCTTGAGGATACAGGCTGAAGAACGCGGGGATCTCGTTGCTGCCAGGGAACATGATCAGGCATGGAGTGCGGTCATTGAATTGCTTGACCAGTATGTGGAGATGCTCGGGGATGAGGAAACGACTGTTAAGAAATTCGCCTCCATTCTGGACGCGGGTATGGAATCGATGAAGTTCTCGCTTGTGCCGCCGGCGATCGATCAGGTCATCATAGCCGATCTGGAAAAGTCCAGGCTTGCTGATATCAGGGCTGCGTTCATGATCGGCATCAATGACGGGGTCCTTCCAGCAAAGATGGGCGAGGAAGGCGTTTTATCGGACGAAGACAGGGAGGCAATGCTCCAAAGGGGATTCAAGATTGCACCGACGAATCGGACAAAGCTGCTGGATGAAGAATTCGTCGCGTATAAAGCATTCACAACCCCGAGTGAAAGGCTGTATATCAGCTATCCGATAGCAAATGAAGAAGGAAAGGCACTCCTTCCTTCATCGCATATTAAAAGACTGAAAGAGATGTACCCGGAAGCGGCTGAGAAAATGCTGGTCAATGAGCCTTCAGAACTCCCGGAAGAAGAGCAGCTGCATTATGTATGCCACCCGAATGTCACGATATCGCACCTGACTTCCCAGCTTCAGCTGAAAAAAAGGGAGTATCCGATATATGATTTCTGGTGGGATGTGTATAACTTTTATGCCGGCTCTGCAGAGTGGAAGTGGCAGGCACAGCATATCCTGACCAGCTTGTTCTATGAAAATAAAGCGGAGAGACTGACTGAAGAAACGAGCAGGGACCTTTACGGCGAGCAGATCCTTGCGAGTGTATCCAGGATGGAGCTCTTCAACAGCTGTCCTTTCTCCCACTTCGCCAGTCACGGACTGAAGCTCAGGGAAAGGGAATTCTTCAAGCTTGAGGCGCCTGATATCGGCGAGATGTTCCATTCCGCCCTAAAATGGATATCGGATGAAGTGGAGAAACACGGGCTTACTTGGGCAGGACTCACGAAAGCCCAATGCCTGCAGCTGGCCAGGGACGCAGTGAGGATGCTGGCTCCCAAGCTGCAGCATCAAATCCTGCTAAGTTCAAACCGCCTTCATTATATTGCAAAGAAGCTTGAACACATCATCGGCCGTGCAAGCCTCATCCTGAGTGAGCATGCGAAGGCGAGCGGATTCGTTCCAGTCGGGGTGGAACTTGGATTTGGACCGAATGCAGAACTGCCGCCGTTTCAATTCCAATTGAAAAATGGCACGAAGATGGAATTGCAGGGACGGATTGACCGGGTGGACAAGGCTGAAGATGAAAGCGGGGTGTATCTCCGCATCGTGGACTATAAATCGAGTGCAAGGGACCTTGATGTAACCGAGGTGTATTATGGACTTGCCCTTCAGATGCTGACGTATCTCGATATCGTATTATCACATTCGAAGCAATTCGTCGGTAAGGAAGCTAAGCCTGCAGGAGTATTATATTTCCATGTCCATAATCCGATGATCAACAGTAAAAAGATATTGACTCTGGATCAGATAGAGAATGAAATCTTCAAGAGCTTCAAGATGAAAGGGCTCGTACTCGGGGACTCCGACATCATCCGTTTGATGGACAGGACCCTTGAATCAGGTAATTCCGATATCATTTCAGCAGGAATTAAAAAAGACGGGACTCTTTCATCAAGGTCCAAGGCGGCTTCGAACGAAGATTTCCATTATATGCGCAAGCATGTACGTAAAGTGTATGAAGATGCAGGCAATCAGATCGTCACCGGCGCGGTGGATATAACACCTTATAAACTTAAG
Organism: [Bacillus] enclensis; assembly: GCF_001456935.1. GTDB lineage: Bacteria > Bacillota > Bacilli > Bacillales > Bacillaceae_B > Rossellomorea > Rossellomorea enclensis. The sequence goes on from NZ_KQ758483.1 coordinate 170,403, forward strand.
GACAGGACACCGTGCCAATTTTGTTCATACCGTCCTGTCTGTCAATTCGATCAGGCCCTCGAGGAGAATGAATACAGGGTTCTCCGGGCGGCTAAAGCAGATGATCTGCTTGCAAAATTAAGAGAGGAGGGAAAGGATGAAAATGAGTAATAGCAACATTCCGGTAAAACCCGAGGATGTCACCTGGACGGACGATCAGTGGAAAGCAATCTGGGCCAAGGGGCAGGATATACTCGTTGCTGCAGCTGCCGGTTCCGGTAAAACGGCGGTTCTTGTGGAACGAATCATACAACGCATCCTTTCTGAAGAAGACAGGCTGGATGTCGATGAGCTACTAGTCGTAACGTTTACAAACGCATCCGCTGCTGAAATGAGGCACCGTATCGGCCAGGCGATCGAAAAGGCAATCGATGAAGATCCCCACTCCACACATCTCAGAAAGCAGCTCAGCCTGTTGAATCGTGCTTCGATTTCGACATTGCACTCTTTTTGTCTTGAAGTGATCCAGAAATATTATTATCTGATCGATGTCGATCCCGGGTTCAGGATCGCAGATGAAACAGAGGGTGATCTGCTCCGTGACGAAGTGGTTGATGAATTATTTGAAGATGAGTATGGAAAAGAAGACAATACGGCATTTTTCAGGCTTGTGGATACCTATACTAATGACCGCAGTGATGGTGCCCTTCAGGAGATGATAGGAAAACTGTACGACTTTTCACGATCCCACCCGAATCCTGAAAGATGGCTGAGGGATCTGACGGAGATGTATGACATCAGTGAGGAAGCAGACATCGATTCACTATCTATCGCAGATCCGCTGAAAGTCGATATCGGTTTACAGCTTCAAGGTGCGCGCACTCTATTTCAACGGGCGCTTGATTTAACGAAAGTCCCGGGAGGTCCGTCACCAAGGGCCGTGAATTTCGAAGATGACCTCGAGGTAGTGAATGGTCTTATACTGGCAGCTGAGGATTCATGGAATGCCCTCTATGAGAAAATGCAGACCCTTCATTTTACGAAACTTAAGCCGTGCAGAGGTGATGAATTCGATAAAGATCTTGCAGATGATGCGAAAAAACTCCGTGATCAGGGGAAGAAAATGCTTGAGAAACTGCAGGAAGAATTTTTCATGAGAAACCCGCAGTCTTTTTTGGCGGACATGAGGAAAATGAAAGACTCCATCCAGACTCTCTCCGAACTCGTCATTGAGTTCGGGCGCCGCTTCAAGGCTGTAAAAGAAGAGCGTGGCCTTGTTGACTTTGCAGACCTGGAGCATTTCTGCCTGGATATCCTGAGGGATCCGGCTGAAAGCGGGAAGATTCAGCCGTCGGAAGCAGCACTGCAATACAAACAAAAATTCAAAGAGGTCCTCGTGGATGAGTATCAGGATACCAATATGGTTCAGGAATCCATTCTCCTTCTAATAACAGGTGAAGAAGAACATTCGGGAAACAGATTTATGGTTGGGGATGTCAAGCAGTCGATCTACCGTTTCCGTCTGGCAGAACCGAATTTGTTCCTGACCAAGTATAACCGCTTCCTTCCTGAGACGGGTGAAGCAGGATTGAGGATTGATTTGTCGCAAAACTTCAGGAGCCGTAAAGAGGTTCTTGATGGCACAAACTTTTTATTCAAACAGATCATGGGCATTTCAGTGGGTGAAATGGAGTATAACAAAGAAGCGGAACTCGTGAAGGGGGCACCTTATCCGGAAGATAGGGGATATCCTGTCGAGGTGGCCCTGATCGATCAGGAAACCCCTGAAAAAACCCCTTCCCAGGCTGAAGATGAGTCTTTATCTGTTTTTGATGAAGAAGATATTGAAAAATCTGTTCTTGAAGCAAGATATATGGCCGGGAAAGTGAAAGAGATGATTGAAGGAAGAAGCCCTGTATTTGATCCGAAAACAAAAACAGAGCGTCCGATACAATACAAGGACATCGTGATCCTGCTTCGGTCTATGCCGTGGGCAGCTGAGATCATGGAAGAATTCAAACGCCAGGGCATCCCGATTTATGCGAATCTTTCCACGGGATATTTCGACGCAACGGAAATTTCCATTATGCTCTCGCTCCTTAAAGTGATCGATAATCCATACCAGGACATCCCGCTTGCATCGGTCCTCCGTTCCCCGATCGCAGGCCTGGATGAAGAGGGGCTCGCAAGCATCCGTATTCACTCAAAGGCGGGCAGCTATTATGAAGCGTTAAAGAAATTTTCCGAAGAGAAGCCTTCACGGTCCAGAGAGGAAGAGACTTTTGAGAAAGTGAAGCTCTTCCTTTATCAGCTGGACGGCTGGAGAACAAGGGCGAGACAGGGATCGGTGACAGAGCTGATTTGGCAGCTGTACCGCGATACCAGGTTTTACGACTATGTCGGCGGCATGGCGGGAGGTAAGCAGCGTCAAGCCAATCTCCGCGCGCTGTATGACAGGGCACGCCAGTATGAATCGACAAGCTTCCGCGGGTTATTCCGTTTCCTGAGGTTCATTGACCGCATGAGGGAACGGGGAGATGACCTCGGGGTGGCAAGGGCGCTGAGCGAGCAGGAAGATGTGGTCCGATTGATGACCATCCACTCCAGTAAAGGGCTGGAATTTCCGGTCGTTTTTGTGGCTGGTACGTCCAAGCAATTCAACTTGATGGATTTGAATGCTTCGTATTTGCTGGACAAGGACCTCGGTCTGGCAAGCAAATATACAGATCCTGATAAGAGGATTAGCTATCCTTCCCTTCCGCAGCTTGCTTTCAAGCGAAAGAAAAGGATGGAAGCCATTTCTGAAGAAATGAGGGTATTGTATGTGGCACTCACACGGGCCAAAGAGAAGCTGTTCCTGATCGGTACGGTAAAGAGCTTCGAGAAATCCGTGAAGAAATGGAAAAGTACCATGAAAGAGAGCGGATGGCTGCTTCCTGATTATGACCGGGCCGGTGCTTCATCTTATCTTGATTGGATAGGCCCTGCTCTTGTCCGTCATTCTCACTGCATCGAAATCCATGAAGGGGAACTGGGAGGGACCGGGCAAAACGAAGACATACAACTTCACCCTTCCTGCTGGAATGTGACAAAGATTCACAAATCCGACTTGAACCCTGAACAGGATGCCCCTGAGGAAATTGAAGATGACTGGAGAAAAGCAGTCAGGGACGGCAAAAAGGTTGCATCAGAATCTCTTCATAAGGAAGAGGTGTTTGAACGCCTTCTATGGAAATATCCCAATATGCGCGCAGCCAGCCTGCGTTCAAAACAGTCGGTGTCGGAATTGAAACGAATGTATGAAATAAGGGATGAATCCGCAAGTGTCGAGCTGCTCAGACGCCAGCAGAAGCCTGTTTATAACCGCCCTGCTTTCATGCAGGCAAAGGAGCTGTCACCTGCAGAGAAAGGGACGGCCATGCATACGGTCATGCAGCATATTTCATTTGAAGATGGCAAGCCGGATGAAGAGGCAGTCTCATCCCTATTGGAGGAGCTCGTTCAAAAAGAGATCATGACCGAGGAACAGCGAAAGTCCATTTCCGTCAGGAACATCCTTCGGTTCTTTGACAATGAACTGGGTGAGAGAATGGTGAAAGCAGATGAGATCCAAAGGGAGATCCCATTCAGTATGAGTGTTCCGCTGAAAGAAATTTCTGATACGGGTGAAGAGGCTGTGGAGGAAACCATCCTTGTGCAGGGTGTGATAGACTGTGTTTTCAGGGATGAAAACGGCCTTGTTCTCTTGGATTATAAAACAGACGGCATACATGACAGGTATAAAAACGGATTTGAAGAAGCGAAAGAAATACTTGAAAACCGCTACAAAGTGCAAATTGAGCTCTATACAAGAGCACTTGAATCAATATGGAAAGAATCAGTATCCGAAAAATACCTCTACTTCTTTGACGGAGGTCATTTACTGGAGTTGTAGCAGAAAAGCCGCCGCGGGATGGAATCATCCTGTGAGCGGCTTGTTTGATCTTAAATAGGGAACGATAGGAAACAAATACTGGACAGGGAATTGATATGATATGAAGAATAAAACGACGGGAACATGTGAACTTTGTGCACGGCAGCAAGTCGCTGTAACCGTGCACCATTTGACCCCGAAAGAAGTCGGAGGTGCATACATGCCGACTGCGGAAATATGCATTCCATGCCATAAACAAATCCACTCACTCTACACCAATGAAGAACTTGGAGCCAGATTGAATTCTATCGAAGTATTAAGACAGGATGAGAAAATCGGAAAATTCATCAAATGGATCCGCAAGCAGCCGTCATCAAAATTAGTCAAGACGAAAAAAAGCAATGATCGCAGGAATAGGAAGAGGCAGTGAAAAACTGCGGGAGGTTTAAAGGATAAAACAAAAAGCAAAAAGCCTTGGCACAGACTTTTTGCTCCTTAGTTATTTCCTGTTATAGGCTGATCTACGACATTGCAATCAAATGTATTCGTGATACTGAAGACATTATAGCTCAATTGGAATGGACCTGTGTTGAAACCGCCTGAACCGCCAAACGTTTTTGAGGCAGACTTCGGTGAAATGATGGCAGTATCCCCAAATTGAACATTTCCGCCGCCGACGCTCAGAATGGAAACCGGACCAATTATCGCAGGCATAATAAAACATCCTTCTTTAGTAGTCTACACTTTTAATCTATGTGATAAAGTTGAGAGCGTTCATTCATCTTCATTCCCGTTAATACTCAATGAATTCGACCGGTTCTCCTTCTGACGCAGCTTGAGCTTTTTCCTCCTCGATCATCGCTAACTCTTCTTCACTGTATTCCGCCTCACCTTCAAGCTGGCGCACGTGTTTTACCCTTGAGTCCATATAGACATTGCATGTGTTTCCGATGTGTACGACCGAAGAAAAAGCGGTTGCCAGTACGTGCATGCAGTTTACTTTAATGGGCGATAGATTCAATCTGCTCACAGAGATCCTTGGATTTATCGGCGGAAGTTCAACGAGCTGGTTAAATACCTCTGCATCAAACCGTCCTTCACTGCCGAGGAAAAACTCTCTTTCACGCTGCACGGCGAATGCTTTTGTCGTTGAAAAAATGGATTGAGAATCGCCCAGCTGATAGACGGAAGAGAAGGAAAGTGTCTCTCCTCTCAGTTCATTCACCATTGAATATCTTTTGAACATAGACCCGTCAACCTTTCGGAGTGAGTGGAACGAATGGGCCGATTAATAATGACTCTGGGGGAGTATCGAAAGCTGATGCAAGCTGGATGATATCAGCATCCCCGATCAGTACGAGGGAGGCACTGGCAACCCCTTGAATATCGATGTTCCCGACTGATAATTCCCGGTTAATCACTTGTAGGTTCATGATTGTTCATCCCTTCCATATTATCAGGCATTTGAGACATGAATGAAAAGAGGGCGGACTGAATATCCTGCTTGATCTTGGAGAGGATCTTCCCGGTCCACTCTTCATCCGTGTGCTTTCCTTCGATAAAAGGAATATTATTCACATAGAAATCGATCCGCTGCGGCATTTGATTCATGAGATCCTGCTGTATCATGTTGAGATATGAGGGATCGATCGACCGCTGCAGCTGCACTTCATTATCGGAAATAAGTGAGGGGAGATCGTTTTTGATGTATGAAGTCACTTCATCCGTTATCTTATCCTTGTATGGTGTTATCTCCTTTACCGCCTTTTTCTTCCCATTTGGAGCCACGGCGAAGTCCTCGATTTCTTCACTCATCCCCCCGGGGTTCAAGCCGATATTGAGCGTTCCGTCCAATGATTCAACTTTTAATTGATCGAACTTGTATTCTATTTTTTCTACATTTATTTTGGGAGTGTCTTTGACAGTGGTAAGTTCTTCTGTGAGTTTATTGACCTTTTGTTCCAGCGCGACAACTTTCTTATTCAATTGTTCGATATATTGATAGAGCTGTTCCGGGGTCATGTAATATTGTTTCATGCTTCCACCTCTTTCTTTCGCCGCTGGCTAAGCTGTGCCGGGGGTCTGCAAAGGAACGAGTGGAGAGGCGGAAGGCCCCCCGGCTTCTGCTGCTCCTGCCTCTCCACTTTTTTTAGCTGCAGGTGCGGGCTCGGTAAACCCGCCGGTATTATATAGGTAACTCTTTGAATTGATCTGTCCGCAAGCACCGATTTGAAGTACGGAGGAATTTGTCATTCCCCCTATTTTGATGAATCGGATCTGGATGGTTTGCTGAAGGTAGTAATTCATTTGAATCACCCTCACAGGTTAAAGTTAATGCCTTGGTCCATGACTTCATCATCCACCGTATAGGTCAATGAACTTTCGTTATATACCGAAATCCCCCTGCCTGTAACGAAGGAACCGGCTCCGGCAAAGGTTTTTGCAGTTGAAATCGGATTGATTGTAAACACATCCCCAATATGGAACACACCGCTTGATCCGACGCTGACAACTTGAGCTATTCCGACGATTGCGGGCATTGGCACTCACACCTTTAAGACTAGGATAATTATTGTTATTCTATGTGAAAGGAGGAAAATGAGTGATAATCGCCTAAATCGCCGTTCTCATGTACAATGGAATAGTACTAATTGCTGGAGGAAAAAATGAATGAACACATTATCGCCGATTGAACGATCAGAACGTATTGTCAGCCTGGATGTCATAAGGGGAGTTTCCCTTTTGGGCATATTCATCATCAACATGATCTCTTTTCATTCCCCGTTTCTTTATATGGACCCTTACGTGTGGTGGAAGACACCGGATGATGCAGCATTATACCCATGGATCGATGTGTTGGTACAGGCAAGCTTCTATCCTTTGTTTGCCATGCTGTTCGGTTATGGTCTTTCCATTCAACAGGAACGGGCCAGTCAAAAAGGAATGTCTTTTTATTCATTTGGAGTGAGGAGACTTATAGTTTTACTGCTCATTGGTTCCATCCACGCTTTTTTGATTTGGTCGGGAGACATTTTAATCAACTATGCCGTTTTCGGGCTGCTGCTATTATTATTTATGAGAATGACAGGAAAGAGCCTTTTGATGCTCGGGAGCTTACTGCTGCTGATACCTCAATTGTTTTTTAGTATTCTTTTAGTTTTGATGACATATTCTGATCCTGCAGGGGTTGCTCACTATACGAATATCACTGCAGTGCAGGATTCAGTCGCAGCCTACGCTTCAGGCAGCTTCACTGATATTATGAAACAGCGATTCAGTGATTGGTATGCGGTGAACTCACCAGGAAACCTTCTTTTCCTGACACTTTCCATACTGCCGGTCATGATGATCGGTGCAGGTGCCGGAAAATTGAAGCTGCTTGAGAAAGCTGCGGAATTCAAAAGAAGCTGGCTGCTGCTCGGTTCCGGCCTGCTTATCGCCAGTATCGGAATAAAGCTGCTTCCTATATTAATAGAAGCGAATACTGCCTATTCCTACATACAGGATTATTTAGGAGGTCCTTTCTTATCAGTATCTTATGCAATAATCCTGGCTTTATTATTAGAGAATGAAAATGTGAAAAAATGGAGCAGGCCCCTTGCATCTGCCGGCAGGATGTCCCTGTCCAATTATCTTATGCAATCAATCATAGGAACATTGATTTTCTATTCATACGGTTTGGGTCTATATGGGGAAGTGACATTGACGACAGGAACCCTTTTAGCCGCCGGGATCTTCGTCATCCAGATGCTTCTTTCTGAAATCTGGCTGTCAAGATTCAGGTTTGGACCTGCAGAAAAGCTGTGGAGGGTCCTTAGCTATGGAAGAGGTTCTGTGAAAAAGTCGGAAGGTTAAATTACTATTTTACTATTGAAGAAAAGGGGACGGGAAGCGGATGAAGATAACCAGTTTTGAAGTGAATGGAAGATCCACGTACGGTGTTGTGGAAGGAGAAGTCGTTATCGATCTAATAGGTTTGGCAGCGGACCTGGATAAGGAGTTCCCTTCAAGTGTACAAAAGCTCATCGAAGACGGGGAAGGGGCTCTTCACAAAGTGGAAGAGCTTTTAGAACGATGCCGGGAGGGAAACGATTTCGCAGAATACCAGTACTCAGTGGATGAAGTCAACTGGCTGGCCCCGATACCGCATGTGAAAAGGAATATCATGTGCGTGGGCAAGAACTACCGGGAGCACGCCATTGAAATGGGTAGTGAACAAGACATCCCAAAAAATATCATGATCTTCACCAAAGCCACAAATACCGTGACAGGACACAACCAAAGCATACCCCTCCATGAAAATGTAACGGAAGAGCTTGATTATGAAGGTGAGCTTGCCGTCGTAATCGGTAAAAGAGGAAGGGCGATCTCATCTGATGAAGCGATGGATCATATTTTTGGCTACACCATCCTCAATGACCTTACAGCAAGGGATCTCCAGAAGAAACACGGTCAGTTCTTCATAGGCAAAAGCTTGGATTCAAGCTGTCCGATCGGTCCGTATATCGTGACAAAAGAAGAAATAGATGACCCGCATCAGCTGGAAATCCGGACGAGTGTCAATGGTGAGGTACGTCAGTCTTCAAGCACGGAACTCATGATATTTTCCATCCCCGAAATCATCTCCATCCTATCAAAAGGGATGACCCTGGAACCGGGCGATATCATTGCAACGGGTACTCCTGCCGGGGTTGGGAAAGGCTTTAAACCGCCCCGTTTCCTGAAAGCGGGGGACACTGTCGACATCGAAGTCCGCGGAATCGGAATTTTGACAAATCGGTTACAGTGAGTGGTTACATTTTCTGTTACCGCAGTGCTTGTGGTAATATATGATGAGCATTAATATTTTTGCATTGGGAGGTTCACTATGTTTGATAACACACATGCACATATCACGACGTGGGTGATTGCGATCATCCTTTTCTTTGTAGCGGTATGGCTTCATAATGCCGGCAAAGCGAAAGGCATGAAAGTGGTTCACATGATCCTGCGTTTGTTCTATCTTCTCATCATCCTGACAGGTGCTTTGCTGTTCTGGAAACATCAGGGCATCAATCCTGCCTTATACGGGATCAAGGCGCTGGTAGGTGTCTGGGTGATCGGTATGTTTGAAATGATCCTTGTACGGATGAACAAAGGGAAAAGCACAAAAACGTTCTGGATCCTGTTCGTTATTTCCCTCATCATCGTCTTCATCCTCGGATACAGCCTGCCGCTTTAATAGGTCCATGAGAAAAAGTCTGCTTACGCAGGCTTTTTTTATTGGATCAAAGAATATTCGCCAACTTGCGGAAAACGTAGTCTTCAACAGAAATCAAAAGCGTATCCATTGAAGTGAAAAAATAAATATCCAAAACTGTCGAATTGTGGTATTTTTGTAGTATCATGTCTTTTCAGAGTGGGTGTAGAATATGATTACTTCCTTTCAATGCATATATAAAGACGAAAACTCATTAAAGAAATTCATTAAAGAAAATGATTTGGATTTGTTTCCTTCTCTCCTCGTTCAAGCCTTCACAGGTCATTCCTCCATTGACTTCATCACTTCTCTTCAAAAAGAAGTGGCTGCTTCATTACCCCGGGCAACGCTGATCGGCTGCAGTTCAAATGGTCAAATATTCGAAGGCAGGGTGCTGTCTGAGGTAATACTTACATTTACGGCATTCGAGAAGACGGAGCTGAATTCTTTTCTCGTGGATGGCGGACATCAAGGGAAAATGGATGGCGAACAGTTATACGATGAACTGATTCGTTATGATACGAAAGCAGTGATCCTTCTCGTCAGTCATCTCAAAATGGACATACCCGGAATCCTGCAGGGGGTATCCCCGCGCAATGATGAATTCAAAATTGTCGGGGGAGTCTGCGCGGATGATCCCGCAAACAGGCCGTCAATAGTATTTACAGGTGACGAAATATCACAGAGCGGTCTGGCAGCCGTTTCGTTGAATCATTCAGATCTGCATGTTCACTCATATGCCCTTGAACATTGGCAGGAGGTTGGGCCTTCCTTTGAAATAACGAAATCTGAAGGGAATGTCATTTATAAAATAAATGATAAAAAACCACTTCATGTGCTCGAGAGGTATTTGGGAAAGTCGTTCGTAAAGGAACTGCCGGACTCTTCGATCGAATTTCCTTTTCTGTATCAACACGGAAATGAAAAAACTGCTGTCTATGTCATAAATATTTTGCCGCAGGGAGCTATAGAGGTCAGCAGGGAAATGGATGAAGGAGACAGGGTCAACTTCGGATTTGTGAATGTTCAGGAACTGCTGGAGTCCACTGCGAAGCAGTTGAATAAATTGAAGCGTAGTCCGGTCGAGACCCATTATGTGTTCAATTGCATAGCGCGTAAAAGGTATATTCGGGATTTCACTACGCAGGAACTTGCCAAGTTGAATGAAATTTCAGCGGTCACCGGCTTTTTTTCTTATGGTGAGTTTGGATATGATTCATCCAATAAGCCTAAGCTGATTGCACATTCGATGACCTATCTTGGTATATCAGAAGAGGTGAGGGAACCGCTTCAGGACTTCAAACCGGAATTTCATCTGGCCCCTGAGGCTAATGCGATGATGACATTGACAAATTTGATCAATACTGCATCAAGTGACATCAGGGAGCTCACACAAAATATAGAGGTATCAGAAGAATATTACCGTTCTCTTTTCGATAATAATACAGATTTTGTATACAGCACCGACTTGAAGGGGCGGTTCACTTCTCTCAATCCTTCATTTATCAAAACGTTCGGTTACAGTGAAAGTGAGCTCATCGGCAGGAATGCATTGAATTATATAATGCATGTAGACCGGCAGAGGGTAAGAAGACATTTCTATCGCGCAATGGACGGCAGGGAACAGTATTATGATCTTCCCATATCAACCAAGGATGGCAGAATCAATCACTTTCAAATAAAAAATATTCCAATCACCGTAAACGGTCAATGTGTAGGCATATTTGGGATAGGCAAAGACGTCACCCAGCAGCGGCAGTCGGAAAAGAAAATCACCCAGCTGGCATACTTTGATGGGGATACTGATCTGCCGAACAAACAGAAGTTCCGTGAAATCATCGATGAACATATCCAGCGGGCGAAAAAGAAAAAAAGGGAGCTGGCAGTGCTGTTCATGGACATCGACAGATTTAAGATCATCAATGATACACTGGGGCACAGGGCAGGCGACCTCGTAATTAAAGAACTTGCCGGGCGTCTCGGGGGTGCCCTTCCAAAAGGTGCGTACCTCGGACGATTCAGCGGGGATAAATTCACTGTACTTCTATCAAAAAATGTGAATGAGGAAAGCATCTCTTCGTTAACGGACGCTATCTTAAAGACCATTAAAGAACCTTTCTCCTATAACGGCAAGGATTTTTATATGACTGTAAGCATCGGTGTAGGAATCTTCCCGAGAGACGGAGACAAGTCATCAGAAGTATTGCGAAATGCGGATGCAGCGTTGAATCATGCAAAATCGCGAGGTGGGAATAATACAGTATACTTCTCTAGGGATATGAATGAAGAAACGCTGAGAAAAGTGGAAATGGAAGCACAGTTGCGCAAGGCTATTGCAAAAAATGATTTGTATATTGCTTATCAGCCTATCATTGACGTACCGAATGAGACACTGATTGGATGTGAAGCACTTCTCCGGTGGGAGCATGAAGAAATGGGGTCAGTCTCCCCGGCCGAATTCATCCCGCTTGCTGAAGAGGCAGGGTTGATACAGGAACTTGGAAAGTGGGTACTGACGGGAGCCTGTGAGCAGCTGAAAACATGGATGGACACAAGACTGGGGAAATTCTACGTATCGGTGAATGTATCGGCAATCCAATTTCAGCATCCTGCTTTCGTGAGCGATGTAAAGGAAGCGTTAAAAGTTTCAGGACTGCCTCCTGAGTACCTGTGCCTGGAACTGACAGAAACCATCATGCTTCACGATGAATCTTATTCAGTTGAAGTCATGAGGGAACTCTCACAGTTGGGCATAAAACTTGCGATTGATGATTTCGGTACCGGCTATTCATCGTTGAGCTATTTGAAACATTTACCGATTGATATTTTAAAAATTGACAGGTCATTCGTGCGCAATATGAGTGACCATTCCCCGGATGTCGCAATCGTTCAGTCCGTTTCGATGATGGGAAGGGGACTGAACTTGAAAGTGGTGGCTGAAGGGGTGGAAACTACCCAGCAGCTTAAACTGCTAAAGGGATTAGGGTGTGATTATGCTCAAGGGTTCTTAATTGAAAAACCGATGCCTCCCTGCAAAATGGGCGAATTTTTAATGAAGCAGGATTTGGCTGCCGTGCAGGGGAGCTAGCATGGACAAAATAAAAAAATCGTGTTTGCCGCTGTTTGCCGGTGAACACGATTTTTTTACCTTTGCATCATAAATTGAAATTTTCAATTACGATCCGTTTTCCGGTGCTGAGGGTGAATTCAAAGCGGTCCCGCTTCTTTTTGAAATAAGAAAAATGATGCTGGACCGCACATACTTCATCGCCATTGTCAAAATTGATGAAGTTAACACCCTGCTTCATTTTCTGACCACTCAGGAAAACAAGATGATTGTGACAGAATATACAATCATAAAGAGAATAATTTAAGTTGTTTAAGGTAGTGATGAATTGAAGAAAAGCATCGTCAGAAATATCTTCGATTAAATTTTCCAAAGAAAAGAGAATGTTCTTCTTAATCTGGATCCTGTCCCCGTCCAGCATCCTGATGCGTTCATATGGAGTAGCGAGTATGCCGTTTTCCAAAAGCACACCGGTGATCCATGCGTCCTCCCTTAAAAGCCTTATTTCGTGATTGATATAAAATTCAAGCTCGGATTCTTCCTCTGCATCTATTTCAAAGAAAAACCATGTATCTTCATCAACTAGGACGGTTCCTTCTGAAAATGCCCTCTTTTGGGATTTTAGGATGTTTGAACGATATATATTACTCAAATGAATATCCCTCCTTAACTACATTTCTTATCATAATTATCATATTTCATTCATGTGAAGATTGAGTGAGGCAATTAACCATTTATCCTGAAATGCATAAGATAATCTATGTGTCAGAGAGCCCAGTTTGTTTGACCAGAAAGTGAGGATGATCATCATGTGCGGTATTACAGGTTGGATTCATTATAAACGAAATCTTACAAACCAGGAAAATATAGTCGGAAAAATGGCAGAAAAGCTGTCTAAGAGGGGCCCGGATGAGACGAATACCTGGGTCAGTCCACATGCAGTATTTGGTCATAAACGGCTGATCGTGGTGGATCCCGAAGGCGGGAGGCAGCCGATGAGCATTACTCATCAGGGCCATATGTATACGATCTGCTACAACGGCGAGTTATATAATACTGAAGATCTGCGAGCAGTGTTAAGGGGAAAAGGATATACATTCAACGGCCACTCAGATACAGAAGTCTTATTGATTTCCTATATAGAATGGCGTGAAGAATGTGTCAATCATTTAAACGGAATTTTTGCCTTTTCCGTCTGGGACAGTCAAAAGGAACATGTCTTCATCGGAAGGGACCGTATGGGTGTAAAACCGTTATTTTATTCCGAGAAAGACGGTGGTTTTTTATTCGGCTCTGAAATCAAAGCATTGCTTGCCCATCCAGATGTGAAACCGGAAGTTACACACGGGGGCCTCTCGGAAGTCCTTGGCCTCGGTCCGTCCCGCACTCCGGGTGAAGGGGTCTTTAAGGGAGTCAAGGAGCTCCGGCCGGCCCATGCCATGACCTTCTCGAAAGACGGTCTGAAAATCTGGAGGTACTGGAATGTGAAGAGCGAGAAGCACGCGGATTCGTTTGCAGATACGGTGTCCAATGTGCGCTTCTTGTTGTCTGATGCGATAAAACGGCAGCTGGTATCAGACGTTCCACTTTGTTCCTTCCTGTCAGGAGGGGTGGACTCGAGTGCCATTACGGCAATAGCGGCCAATACCTACCGCGATGAAGGGAAGGGCAGGCTTCATACCTATTCGATCGATTACGAAGAAAATGATCAATATTTCACGAAGAGTGACTTTCAGCCTAATTCTGATGCTCCTTGGATCGAGAAAATGTCTTCAGAATTCAATACGATCCACCACAGATGTGTGATCAGCCAGCAGGAACTGAAGGATTACTTGATAGAGGCCGTACATGTCAGGGATCTTCCGGGAATGGCGGATGTGGATTCTTCACTTTTATGGTTCTGTAAAGAAATAAAGGAGGAGTTTACCGTCGGGCTCTCTGGGGAGTGTGCCGATGAGATATTCGGGGGATATCCTTGGTTTCACCGTGAAGATGATTTCAACAGAAGGGGTTTTCCGTGGATGCGTTCTGTCGATGAAAGGCAGGGATTACTGAAGGATGACTGGAAGAAAAAGTTGAACCTTCAGGAATACGTGTTGACGCAATATGATAAGACAGTGGCGGAAACACCTTTATTGGACGGAGAAAATGAAATCGAAACGAAGAGAAGACAGTTATTCTACCTGAATCTGATCTGGTTCATGACGACGCTCTTAGATCGTAAAGACCGTATGAGCATGGGAGCGAGCCTTGAGGTCAGGGTTCCTTTTGCCGATCATAGATTGGTAGAGTATGTATGGAATATCCCTTGGGAAATGAAGATGCATGAGAACAGGGAAAAAGGTATCCTGAGAAAGGCTCTGGAAGGTATTTTGCCAAATGAAGTGCTTTATCGTAAGAAGAGCCCTTATCCAAAGACGCACCATCCTGTCTATACGAAATTGGTGAGTGACTGGCTGGAAGAAATTCTGGCAGACAGATCGAGTGTCCTGTACGAACTTTTCAACGAGCAAAAGCTGAAAGAAATCGTGAAAACAGGCGGCTCTGCTTTCAAGGTCCCCTGGTACGGCCAATTGATGACCGGGCCGCAGTTACTGGCACACCTTGGGCAGATACATGTGTGGTTTAAGGATTATAATATACAGATAGTGGAGTAGAAAAGGTTTCAATGATTCAATGAAAAGACCCGTCCGTGTACACGGACGGGTCTTTATATGAAGAGGCATCAAACCGTATTGCGATGATCCACGTTATTCATGCTGCTGCTGCCAATCGAATTTAACCGGTCCACAAGTTCTGTTCCGAACGGGGAAGGGGCTGAATTCGATTCAAGTACAGTATCTTTCAATTCATAAGCATTCGATCCATGTTCGGTGAAATCAAGACCTGATAACTCTTCTTCCCTGGAGACGCGGATGCTTGAAATTCTGGTGACGGCGAACAGGAAGCCTCCAACGGTGACGGATGTCCACAGAATGACAGCTCCCACTCCAATCATTTGTACCCCAAGCAGGGAGGCGCCGCCGCCGTAGAATAATCCATTCTGGATATCGAATAATCCAACAGCCGCTGTTCCCCAAATTCCGCAGATACCATGTACAGCGATTGCTCCCACCGGGTCATCGATTTTGAACTTCGAATCAAGGATGGTGACAGATTCTACAAGAATGATGCCTGCAATAAGACCGATGATAAGTGACCCTGTCAATGAGACGTTCGCGCACCCCGCGGTGATCCCGACTAAACCGCCCAAGGCTCCGTTCAGAGTAAGCGAGGGATCCACTCTTTTAAACCTGGCCAACGTGTAAAGGGCCGATGAAAGGATGGCTGCTGATGCAGAAAATAATGTAGTGGTGATGACGTGAGGGACAAGTTCCGGGTCTGCTGCCAGGCTGCTCCCGCCGTTAAAGCCGAACCAGCCGAACCATAGGATGAAAACGCCCAGTGCTCCCAGCGGGATATTATGCCCTGGGATGGCATTCGCTTTTCCTTTTGAATATTTGCCTATGCGGGCACCGAGGAACAATACCGTGATCAATGCTCCTACAGCTCCTGTTAAATGAACGACAGTGGATCCGGCAAAATCGACAAATCCCAATTCCGAAATCCATCCTCCGCCCCAGACCCAGTGACCGACAATAGGATAAATCAGTCCTGTCATGACAATGGTAAGCAGGATATAACTTTTTAATTTCATGCGTTCGGCGACTGCACCTGAGATGATCGTTGCACAAGTGGCGGCAAATACGGATTGGAACAAGAAGAAACCGATATCTTCACGGCCGGAGAGGAAAAAACCATCCATACCGGCAAATCCGCCTGCACTTGAACCGAACATCAAGCCAAACCCTATGAAGAAATAGAGAACGGAGGCAATCGAAACCGTCAGGAAATTCTTCATTAAGATATTCAGTGCATTTTTGGCACGGGTAAATCCGGTTTCAACCATTGCGAATCCCGCATGCATGAAGAAAACAAGAAACGCGGCAATCATGACCCACATTGAGTCCAAAGATGCTTGAACGGTATCGGCTGTGGGGGAAGCGGCCATTGCGGAAGTACTAATTCCAAGTGACAGAAGAAGCAATACAGTAATTTTTTTAATCAATGTTATCCCTCCGATTAATAATGAATGATTAATAGAATTGAGCAAATGTAAAGAAATGTTATAAAACGGCTTGTTTTCCGCGTTCTCCAGTACGGATCCTTACCACCTCTTCTACAGGGTAAATAAAGATCTTTCCGTCCCCGACAGTTTCGGTACTGCACTGTTCTACAATCAGGTCGATGATTCCTTCAACCTGATCATCGTCGACGACCATTTCAACTTTTACGCGAGGGACCAGGTTGATTTCGAACTTATTGCCGCGGAAGATCCCCTGCTTCCCTTTTTGCTTGCCGCATCCTGCTGCTTCTGAAACGGTAAGGCCGCTGAATCCCCGCAGACTCAATGCTTCACGTAATGAAATGAATGCTTCTGCCCTGATGATCGCTTCCACTTTTTTCATGGAATTTCCTCCTTAAAGATTACTTATTAATTTGATGTTAGATTTTATAACATCAATTAGTTATGTTATTTATCATATTCAGAAAATAACAAAATATCAAGTACTAATTTTAAGTGAAAACGCTTTTATGTTAAAAAACCTTACATTTATTTTATTGAAGTGAAAAAGATACTTGCAAAACTATAAAACTACCGTCTAAAGATGAACAATTTAGAGACGATTCTAAATAACGCTAATGATTTCCGTGCAAGACTTCGCTTTCCGGGGGCGATTGGTGAGCCTCCTTCGTATTCTCGCGGCAGATCCTGTCCAGCTCCGGCGGCTAGCCCCTTGAGGTCATAAGCTAAACGGACCAAAAAGGCAAAAAACGCCTTTCCGGCCCATTCATCTTATGCTTGTCGGGGCTGAGCAAGCCGCCTCCGCTTTTCTATTGTCCAGCTTTAGGGCTTAGAGGCACATGAATTAAGTCAACACGTCCAAGAAGGCAAAGAACGCCTTCGTGGACGATTCGTCTTATGCCTCACGTCCAAGCTCTTCCGCATTTCTGATTGGAGTCTTCGTCTTGCAATCCAATCAATCCCTGGAAAGTTCAAACATCTACTTATCCTATAAAACTAAAAACCCGAATTAACTTGCCGTTTTAAAGGCGAATTAATTCGGGTTTTACTTAGGATCAAAGACTTTTGTCCCAATCTCGTCACGATTCATGTGCAAATTTGTTTTCGTCGATTTCTTTCTTCCCGGTTACAAAACCTTTCTTTATCCAGACTTTAGAACGCCAGCGTTTCAGCATGATCAATCCCCGCAGCCACTCATCTGCTATGAAGGAGATCCAAATGCCGATAAGCCCCAGGCCAAACCAGATTCCTAGAATATAAGATAGGGTGACACTGACACCCCACATGGACAGAATTCCCATGTAGACAGGGAAGCTGACATCGCCGGCTGCCCTGAGGGAGTTGATGACTACCAGGTTGAAGCTTCTGCCTGGTTCAAGGAAGATGGTTAAATAGATAAGTATTTTCCCGAGCGAAATGATCTGTTCATTGTCAGTGAAAATCCTTAACAGCGGATCTGCGAAGATCGAAAAGAGCCCTGCCATAATGAGAGAAATGATAATGGCAATCTTTAAGCTTTTCAGGCATCTTTCGTATGCATTTTCATATTCCCCTGCACCTATCAAGTGTCCGATCAGGATTTGGGTGCCTTGACTGATTGCCACGCTGAACAAGAAGATGAACATCATAAGGTTCTGTGCGTACACTTTCGTTGTCAGCGCATGTGTGCCGATGCTTGCAATGAAGTAGGTAATGACCATTTGTGAACCATTATAGGATAAATGCTCTCCGGCTGAAGGAATACCGATTCGAAGAAGGTTCTTCACATGCGCAACCGGAAGCTTGAACAGCCTTTTTACTTGCAGAGCGCCGGGGATTCTCTTCATGATTACGACAATACAAACGGTAAGTCCGATCATCCTGGAAGTGATGGTCGAAATGGCCACGCCTTCAACCCCTAATACAGGAATTCCGAAAGGACCGAAAATGAACAGGTAATTACCGATGACGTTAATGATATTCATTCCAATCGTGATATACATGGCATCCTTCGTGAACCCGTAACTCCTCATGACGGCTCCTGCAGTCATGATCAAAGCCTGGATGAAAGCAAAGCCTCCAACAATCTTCAAATAGGAGGAAGCCTCGTCCATCAAGGATCGAGGCAGATCCATGGAAGCGAGAATGGGCTCCGTGAAGAAAACGAGAGAAATACTTAATATCAAACCGAAAATAAGATTCACCGCAAGGGAGACAATTGAAATTTCTCCTGCTGATGTTTCTTCTTTTGCACCTAAGTGCTGCGCCACAAGAATCGCAGTACCTGTGGCGACAAAGCCGAACATTACAATGATAAGGGATAGGATTTGGTTTGAAACTCCGACTGCTGCCACTGAATTATCCGAGTATTGGCTGAGCATCAGTGTATCGGCATTACCCATTAGCATGTGAAGGAAGATTTCAAAGAAGATCGGCCATGTGAGGGCAAACAAGGTCATCTTCTTCTGTGTTTTGTTCATGATCATTACTCCTTGTTATGAAAAGTTCTGAAAAAGAGAGAAGGGGACCAACTCAGTCCAATGAGTCAGTCCCGCTGTATGCAAGGAATCATTATGAAAGCTGAAGGATGGCAAATCCATACTCTTCAAGTTCAACTTCGATGTTTTCTGCTTCCGCAGCAAATTCTTCCCCTGTCCATAGATTCAATATTTTTTTTCCTTTCAAATCAAAAGGAAGGGAGTATGAGGACGGTTCCTCTTTGCAGTTCATCAGGATGAAGAGCGTATCTTCCCCGTTGGATTTAGTGAAAGCGATAAACCCATCATTCAAGTCGGAAGGCAAGAAAGAGAGGTTTCCTTCGTTGGCAAGTAAAGGATGGCTGCGTCTGAGTGAAATATGTTTTTTAACATGGTGGAATAGTTCTTCGTTATGAGCATCCTGTTCCCACGGGAAACATTTTCTGCATCCGGGGTCCTGCTCGCCAGTCATGCCGATTTCATCTCCGTAGTATATACATGGTGTCCCTGGAAAAGAAAGCATAAAGCTGAAAATCTGTTTCAGCTTGCGGATATCTTCCCCGCATTCAGTCAGGATCCTTGGTGTGTCATGACTTCCCACAAGATTGAAGTTCACTTCAGTGACAGTCTTGGGGTACATGTGGATCACGCTGGTTAAATTTTCAATGAATCGGGCAGGCGTTATCGATTGTTTCGCGAACAGGTTGATCATATTGGTGGTGAACGGATAATTCATGACGGCATCGAACTGATCCCCGCGCAGCCAGGGCATAGAATCATGCCATATTTCCCCAAGGATGTACAAATCGGGTTTTACTGCCTTCACTTCTTTCCTGAAGTCCCTCCAGAACTGGTGATCTACTTCGTTTGCGACATCAAGACGCCAGCCGTCAATATCGAATTCCTTCACCCAGTAGCGTCCGACTTCTAATAAATATGACCTTACATCTTTATTTTCTGTGTTCAATTTGGGCATGGAAGCTTCAAATGCAAAAGTATCATAATTAGGGGGAGTGCTTTTCGTATCCAATGGAAATTCCTTTGTGTGAAACCAATTACTGTATGGTGAATCTGCACCTTTTTCAAGGACGTCCTGGAATTGAGGGAAGTAAAATCCGCTGTGATTGAACACGGCATCCAGCATGACCTTCATTCCGTTTTCGTGGCATTTGGCAATCAGTTCCTTTAACGTTTCTTTTGTCCCGAATTGCGGGTCGATTTCGAAATAGTCGATGGTATCGTATTTATGATTTGAAAATGCTTTGAAAATCGGTGTGAAATATATTCCTGATATCCCCAGTTCCTTTAGGTAGGGGATATTCTCGATGACACCTTCTAAATCGCCGCCGAAGAAGTTTGACCTTGAGGGCTCTGCGCTTCCCCATTCAAGTGTTCCTGAAGGGTCATTCTCCCTGTTACCGTTGGCGAATCTCTCAGGGAAAATCTGATACCATACTGTATCTTTCACCCAGTCAGGAGCTTTGAAAACATCGATTGGATTTAAAAAGGGAAAACAGAAGTAATCACCGATATCCAATGATGGATCTTGTGAAAATCCTTTTTCCCCATAGAAGATCTCCTCATTTTCATCATTCAGCATGAAGCCGTAACGGAGGCGCCTGAATGGGGGAGTCAAGGAAGCGAACCAGTAATCGAATAGTTGATCGGTACCTGTCAGGGTCATGTCCTTCTTTTCATAGATCCATTCTCCACTTTCCCAATGATATGGATCTCCATGAAGAAGTGAAGCGGTTTTGATATCATTTTTCTTGGTTCTGATCCTTATGTGAATTTCACTTTCAGTGCAAGCGTATGCATAGTTATCTTTTGGGCGATGATAAATCGCTTCAAGAATCATATGTATCCCCCTTCAGCCGTTTTTATTTCAAGAGTAGTCTACTGGAGTGCTGTTGTCAATAATACAATCCATGGCTGTGGAAGCGTTTTTTATTTTTCTATTAAACTTAAAAATATTAAAAAACTATTGCTAAATGATATTTAATTTGTATAATAGGAAATAGGTTGTGCAATCGCTTTCACAAATATGTGTAAGCGGTATCTTATGTCACTTTTTATACGTATGTGTGCAAACGGTTGTACAATCATGGGATTTTCATTATTTACTTATATTTAGGAGGGGTCAAGATGAAGAAAGCATTATCATTATTAATGGTAGTTATGCTTGTACTGGGGGCGTTGGCTGCTTGTGGTCCTAACCGTGAAGAACAATCTTCAGGTAATAAAGACAGCGAGAAAAAAGCCGATGATGCAAACAAGCCTGAAAAGCTTGTCATCTGGGAAGATGAAAAGAAAGCCGGATGGCTGGATGAAGTTGGTGCCAAGTTCACTGAAGAGACAGGCATCGAGCTTGAAGTGAAAGAAGTAGAAATGGCTTCTAAGATGAAAGAACAATTACGCCTCGATGGTCCGGCAGGTACTGGTCCTGACGTATTGACTCTGCCGCATGACCAGATCGGTGAACTTGCACTTGCAGGTCACATCGCACCTTTAGAGGTCGACGGTGAAATCAAAGACCGTTTTACTGAATCTTCAATGACAGCCGAGAGCTATGATGGAAAACTATATGGTCTGCCAAAGTCTTCTGAAACTCCTGTATTCATCTACAACAAAGAGTTGATGAAGGAAGCACCGAAAACAATGGATGAAGTATATTCATTCTCAAAAGATTTCACTAAAGACGGGAACTACGGTTTCTTGGCACTTTGGGATAACTACTACTTCGCTCATGCGCCTATCGGCGGATTCGGCGGATATGTTTTTGCTGAGAAAGATGGAGCATTAGATCCGAAAGACCTTGGATTGAATAATGAAGGTGCTGTCAATGGTGCTGAATTTATTCAAAAATGGTACTCTGAAGGACTATTCCCTAAAGGTATCGTCGGTGAAAACGGCGGTTCTGCGATGGACGGATTATTCAATGAAGGAAAAGTTGCATCAGTCATGAACGGACCTTGGTCTTTCCAAGGGTATAAAGATGCCGGAATCGATATCGGTGTATCTGCTATGCCTAAACTTCCAAACGGAGACCCGATGAAAACATTCATGGGTGTTAAAGGCTGGCATGTATCAGGCTACTCTGAAAATAAAGAATGGGCTCAAAAGTTCATCGAGTTCATCACTCAGGATGAGTACGCGAAGCTTCGTTTTGAACAAACTCAAGAAGTACCAACGAACCAAGGATTGATCGATGATCCTGCAATTGCAGAAAATGAAGGTGCAAAAGCAGTTGCCGAACAGTCTCAATATGCGGTTCCGATGCCTAATATCCCGGAAATGGGAGAAGTATGGGATCCGATGGCGAAATCCCTCCAAACGCTTGTAACAGGCAAACAAGGTCCTAAAGAAGCTCTTGATGCCGCAGTCAAGCAAATCGAGCAAAACATCGAAACGAATCATTCAAATTAATGAAATCATAGCGGTACCTTCTCAAAAAGGAGAGGGTACTGCTATCCTTTTAATGGCCCATTCAAGGGCTTTAGGAGGGAGAAAAACGTTTCTGCTTCCTAAAGCTCTTGAAGCTTAAGTAAAGATCTTGAAGATAGAAGGGGGACTATAGGATGGAGCAACAATCCTATCAATCTAAACATAGAAAAACAGCGCTGGCCCTGTCCATCATCCCAGGACTCGGTCAGTTATATCATAAGCAATATGCCAAAGGCGGATTTTTCCTGGTCATGACAGCCGCTTTTATCCTGGTGTTCAGGGATTTGATTGGTTACGGCCTGTGGGGGATCACTACCCTCGGCACAGACGTATCGTACGGTGATCACTCTATCTTCTTAATGGTGTACGGTATTCTCGCAATCATTGTATTTTTATTCGGCATCGGCTTCTATCTATTTAATTTGCGCGATGCATATGTAAATGGTGATAAGCGTGACAGGGGCGAACAGCTCAGCACGATCAGGGAACAATACAGGAACCTGATAGATAATGGTTTTCCTTATCTGATCATGTCCCCTGGATTCCTGCTTCTTGTATTCGTGGTCATCTTCCCGATTATCTTCGTGGTACTGCTGGCGTTTACCAACTATGATCTGTATCATTCACCGCCGGCAAAACTTGTAGACTGGGTCGGGATCCAGAACTTTGTGGATATCTTCAAGATTGATATTTGGCGAGAAACATTCTTTACTGTCCTGGCCTGGACGCTTGTCTGGACATTCGGCGCAACGACCTTGCAGGTCGCGCTCGGAATTTTCCTTGCCATCCTTGTGAACCAGAAGGATTTAAAAGGAAAAGCGATCATCCGTACAGTTTTCATTTTACCGTGGGCGATTCCGGCATTCGTTTCCATCCTTGTTTTCGCAGGAATGTTCAATGAATCATTCGGCACAATCAACAGGGACATCCTCGCGTTCCTGGGGATTGGGGACCTGCCCTGGATGACAGAGCCGATGTACACTAGGCTCGCTCTGATATTCATCCAGACATGGCTTGGTTTCCCGTTCATCTTTGCGATGACGACAGGGGTGCTTCAATCGATCCCGGATGAATTATATGAAGCGGCGACCGTGGATGGTGCTTCCGTCATGCAGAAATTCAAGAACATCACACTGCCGCTTGTCTTATTTGCAACGGCACCGATCATCATCACCCAATATACATTCAACTTTAATAACTTTAACGTTATCTACTTGTTCAACGGCGGCGGACCGGCGTTGACGGGACAAAATGCCGGAGGGACGGATATCCTGATTTCATGGATATACAGACTGACGATGACGTCCGCTCAATATTCGAAGGCAGCCGCCATTACATTGCTTCTGTCTATCATCGTCATCACTGCAGCGATCTGGCAGTTTAAACGCACGAAATCATTCCAAGAAGAGGATATGATGTAAAGATGAATATGAAAAAACAGAAACTCATACGTTTGACACTTTCTTATATAGCTATCGGTATTATGTTTGCGATCATCCTTTACCCTGTGGCCTGGATCATCGGCTCATCCTTCAATCCCGGGCAGAGTCTTTCAGGATCTTCAATCATTCCAAAAAATGCGACGCTTGCGCATTACAAGGAATTATTCGATCTCGAACAGAGCAATTACCTGATCTGGTACTGGAATTCCCTGAAAGTCAGCTTATCGACAATGGCTCTCACGGTTCTGCTTGTAAGTCTGACTGCATATTCTTTCTCCCGTTATCGTTTTGCCGGACGGAAGAATGGGCTGATGACATTCCTGATCCTGCAGATGATTCCTAACTTTGCAGCATTGATTGCCATTTTCGTCCTTGCATTGTTAACGGATCTGCTGGATACTCACATCGGATTGATCCTGGTGTATGTAGGCGGACAGATTCCGATGAATACATGGCTGATGAAAGGTTATCTGGATACCATTCCGAAAGAGCTCGATGAATCGGCAAAAATGGACGGTGCGGGGCACTTCAGGATTTTCTTCCAGATTGTCATGCCGCTGGCCAAGCCGATCATCGCGGTCGTCGCACTGTTTTCTTTCATTGCACCATTTGCAGACTTTATCATCGCGAGCATCCTGCTCCGTTCAGAGGAAATGTACACGCTCCCTGTTGCTTTATATGACATGGTCGCGAAGCAATTCGGTGCTGAATTTACGACGTTTGCTGCAGGTTCCGTGCTCATTGCAGTCCCAATCGCATTATTATTCCTTTTCTTCCAGAAATACTTCGTTTCAGGATTGACGGCAGGGGGTACAAAGGGATAATCTTAAAGGCGTTACTAATTACCCGAGGAGGAAGCGGAGATGAAAAGAAGAGTACTTGCTCTCATTTTAGTCCCGTTTCTTCTTTTTTACGCCGTACCCGCAGGTGCAGTTGAAAAAGAAGAACGAAAGTGGCAGGATGAAACAATGTATTTCCTGATGGTGGATCGCTTCAATAATGGAGATACGACCAATGATAAAGAAGTGGACACAAAAGATCCCAAGGCCTATCAGGGAGGGGATTTTCAAGGGATTATCGATCGATTGGATTATATTAAGGACATGGGTTTCACGTCAATCTGGCTGACCCCGGTCTTTGATAACCAGCCTAAAGGATATCATGGGTATTGGATCACTGATTTTTATAAACCGGACGAGCATTTCGGTTCAATGGAAACGTTTAAAAAGCTTGTGGAGGAAGCTCACAAGCGAGATATGAAAGTGGTTTTGGATTTCGTGGTGAACCATGTGAGCCCTGAACATCCGTGGGTGAATGACCCGGCTAAAAAGGACTGGTTTCATGAGAAGCAGCCGATGAACTTTTCCAATAAGGAAAGTCTGCAGAATGCATGGCTATATGACTTGCCGGATTTGAACACTGAAAATCCAGAAGTAAGGGAATACCTTTTCGATGCAGCTAAATGGTGGATAAAGCAGACGGATGTAGACGGTTACCGATTGGATACGGTACGTCATGTGCCGCAGGACTTTTGGAGTGAATTCAGTAAAGAAGTGAAATCCGTAAAAGACGATTTCTATCTGCTCGGTGAAGTCTTTGACCGCGATCCACAGAAGATCGCTGAATATAACGATGTCGGCATTGATGGATTTGTTAATGTCCCGCAAGCCGAAGAAATGCGTTCGGTTTTTAAAAAGCCTGATACGTCAATGGACAGACTCTTTAATTTTTGGAAGTATAATGAAACATACTATGAAAATCCCTATGTAATGGGCACATTTATCGACAATCATGATATGGAACGGTTCACGAGGCTTTTGGTAAAGGAAAATGTGTTCCCCGGTACACGATGGAAGCTTGCTTTGGCGTATATGTACACCACGCCAGGGATACCGATAGTCTATTATGGTTCTGAGATTGCCATAGACGGAGGCGAAGATCCCGATAACCGGAGACTGATGAATTTCCGTGCCGACAAAGAGTTGATCGATTACATCACCACACTCGGCAAGGTTCGCCAGGATTACCCTGCTTTAACAAGGGGATCAGTAGAGCCGTTGTATGAAAAAGATGGAATGGGTATCTATAAACGCACCTATAAAGACCAGACAGTTGTGGTGGCCATCAATAATTCAAGCAAAACACAAACCGTGGAACTGAGCTCAGAAGACCTGGCTGAAAACCAGGAGCTTAAAGGGCTGATCACAAGCGACCTGGTCCGCAGTGATGATAACGGGACCTATAAGGTGGCACTTGACAGGGAAGAAGCGGAAATCTATCTGCTCAAAGCCAAAAGCGGATTGAATATCCCTTACTTATCTGCCCTTGGAGCTGTTTATGTATTATTTTTATTATTTATTTACCTTGTATGGAAACGCGGAAGAAAGAACCGCAAACGATAGACTGAGGGGGCTCTTAACAGGGCCTTTATTCACACCGCTGTATTGGAAGCGCTTTTATTTTGAATGTTACAGCAGAAGGGGGGAGTGACGATGGCTGTTACGATAAAAGATGTAGCGAAGCTTGCGAATGTCGCACCATCCACCGTGTCACGTGTAATCGCAAATAACCCGAGAATCAGTGAAAAGACAAAACAAAAAGTAAGAGAAGCGATGGATCAACTGGGGTATCATCCAAATTTCATCGCCAGAAGCCTTGCGAATCAGTCAACAAGAGTATTGGGGCTGGTCCTTCCGGGTTCTGCAAGTACCTTTTCTCAAAATCCTTTCTTTCCGACAGTCCTGAGGGGATTGAGTGAAGGGGCGCATGAAAAGCAATATGCACTTCAAATGACGACAGGACAGTCTGAAGAAGAAATCTATGAAGGTGTCGTTCAAATGGTCCAAGGTGGAAGAGTGGATGGAATCATACTCCTTTATTCCAAAGTCGAAGACAAAGTGATGAACTATTTAAAAGCACGCAACTTCCCGTTTGTGGTTGTCGGAAAACCTTATAAATACTCTGAAGAAATCACCCACGTAGACAATGATAATTACAGGGCAGCGAAAGAGGTTACGAATTATCTCCTTGGACTGGGCCATGAATGCATCGGTTTCATAGGAGGGAATCTGAACCTGGTCGTTACAGTCGAGCGTTTATTGGGTTATGAAAAAGCGCTCAGGGACGCAGGACTTGGTTTGAAAGATGAATACATCATCCACGAAGAGTTTCTGCGCGAAGGCGGCAGGGAAGCGATCAATGAACTTATGCAGCTCGCACATCCCCCGACTGCACTGGTTGTAGCGGATGATTTAATGGCACTTGGTGTGTTGAATACACTGGATGAAATGGATATTTCCGTTCCAGGCGATATTTCCATAATCAGCTTCAATAACGTGCTTCTGGCGGAAATGTCCCGCCCTCCATTAACGTCGGTTGATATCAATATCTTCAACCTGGGTAATGAAGCCGCAAAGAGTCTGATTCAGAAGCTTGAAAATCCGAACGACCCAATAAAACGGATCATCATCCCGCATGAAATTGTGAAGCGGGCATCATGCAGTAAGAGGGAAGTTGATCATAGAGAAGAGACCGAGGCGTAGTGGCCACGGTCTTTTTTTTGAGTGTAGCTGGTTATAGTCCTTCTTTTAGTAAAAATATGCTGGAAATGGGGTGTGGAAGAGGTTTTAGGGTGGAGTATGAATATAAGGGTGATACCTGGATGTGTGTTTTGTAAGGCGTATTTCGGATTTATGCTCCTAATTTGAAAAATACGTTCCTAATTCCAGATTTACGATCCTGAAATGAAAAATACATTCCTAATCTGAAATTTACGGTCCTGAATTCAAAAATACGTTCCTAATTCCAAATATATGATCTCTTAACAATCATTCTAATCTGGAACAGAAAAGATATCCGCAGACATTTACCACGCACAAAAAAGCCGGGTATATAAAACCCGGCTTCTAAAACTTGAACTATCTCTGTCCCCCGTGACATCTCTTCTAAAGCAGATTATCCGTTCACGACCGTCCCGCCGTTAATATGGATCATCTGGCCGGACACATAAGAGGAATCATCGCTTGCCAGATAGACATAAGCAGGTGCCAGTTCAAATGGCTGACCGGCCCTTCCCATCGGTGTATTGGCACCAAATTGAGATACTTTGTCTGCGTTGAAAGTGGAAGGGATGAGCGGCGTCCAGATCGGACCAGGTGCCACTCCGTTGACCCTGATACCTTTTGATGCGATATTCTCGGCAAGAGACCGGGTGAAACTTACGATTGCCCCTTTCGTGGAGGAGTAATCGATGAGATCTTTATTGCCTTTATAGGCAGTGATTGAAGCAGTGTTGATAATGGATGCGCCCTTTTTAAGATGCGGCAGGGCAGATTTTGTTATATGGAACATTGAAAATACGTTGGTCCTGAAGGTTCTTTCAAGCTGTTCACTGCTGATGTTTTCCAGGCCGTCCTGGGGGTGCTGTTCTGCAGCGTTGTTGACGAGCACGTCCAATTTGCCAAACTGTGAAATCACTTTGTTGATCAGGTCTTTGCAGAATGTCTCACTGCCGATATCGCCTGCCAGGAGCATGCACTGGACGCCTTCTGCTTCCACCAGTTCTTTCGTCTTGTTAGCATCCTCATGTTCATCTAAGTATGAAATGGCGACATGTGCCCCTTCACGTGCGAAGTACCAAGCGACAGAACGCCCGATCCCGCTGTCTCCTCCTGTGATGAGAGCGACTTTCCCATCCAGTTTACCGCTTCCTTTATAATTTTGGTCGGTATGGATCGGCTGGGGATTCATTTCATCGATCGTACCCGGCTGATGATTCTGATGCTGAGGCGGGAAGGTTTGTTTTTCGTTTTGCTGTTGTGACAAACTGAAACACTCCTTTTAATGTTAAGTAAATTAATTATTCTTAGGTTAGTGTTTACCCGATGAGTGCAATTATTAACATCTTTTGCCGGCATTTTTGGAATCTGGCCCTTCAAAAAAACAGACCCGCTCTGGGTCTGTTCCGTGAATCACGAATCCATCATCTTCTCTGCCTTGTAGCCGATCATATTCAGCAGGCCCTTAGGGGAAGAGAATGGAGGGGCATAGCAGGTTTCGATTTCCTGCAGCTGTAAGATTGTCAGTCCGCCTGTAATGGCTGTGGAGAGGACATCAATCTGTTTATCCACTCCTTCGCCTCCGACGACATTTCCTCCAAAGATTTTACCGGTGGAGGGACAGAAATGGACCCTGACATAAACATCCTTGCTGTCCGGGTAATATCCTGCGTGTGATTTCCCTTCATGTACAGCAGTCTTATATTTCATTTTCCGTTCAGTGAGCTCCTTTTCACCCAATCCGGTCGAGCCGATGCTTAAATCAAATACTTTCGCTATCGCACTTCCGAGCATCCCTCCAAAAGAGACCGGACTGCCTGTCAGGTGTTTGGCGATGATATAGGACTGGCGGTGTGCCGGCCAGGCAAGCGGGACCTGTTTAGGGCTGCCGTCGATCCGGTCGAATGATTCGACTACATCACCGACAGCATAAATGGATGGATCATCCGTCTGCATATACTCGTTCACTTTGATGCCGCCAGAATCCCCGATCGTTAGCCCGGCATCCTTTGCGAGTGAATTGTTAGGCCTTATCCCCACTGATAAAAGAATAAAATCAGTTTTAATTCTTTCTCCATTATCAAGCAGGATTTCCCATGCAGAAGTGACTTTATGCAGTCCGTTTTCAACATATAACGTAACACCTTTTCCTTTTACGTGATCCTGGATCTTCAAAGCCGTCTCTTCATCAATGATGTTGAGGACATGGTTTGAACGCTCAACAATACAAGTGTTGATACCGAGGCGGGTGAGGTTTTCGGACATTTCCACGCCGATGAACCCGCCGCCGATGATGGCACCGGCTGCCGGCTTTTCCGTTACCAGGTAGTTTTTTAGCTTATCCATGTCTTCAACCGTCCTCAGAGTAAAGGAAGGGATGGTATCAAGGCCATCTATTTCAGGGACGAATGGGGATGCACCTGTTGCTATGATCAGTGCATCATAGGTTTCTTGATATTCTTGATTCTTAAGAATGTCTATGATGTGAAGGGTTTGCTTTTCCCGGTCAATCTTTACGGCTTCATGCTGCATCCTCACATCGATCTTTTTCTTGGACTGCAGCTTTTCGGGGGTATAAGCAAATAAATCTTCTCGTTCCTCGATTACTTCCCCGAGATAGTAAGGCATCCCGCAGGCTCCGTATGAAAGATAAGAAGTCTTTTCGAGTAAAATGATGTCTGATTTGTCGTCCAGCTTCCTTAGTTGTGAAGCAGTTGTGGCACCACCGCCGACAGCTCCTATAACGATAATTTTCTTATTCATATTTCTCCTCCGTATACGTCTCTAGTATGATTCATAATTAGTGCAGAATATAAAAAAAGTCTAATGAGTATAGTTTACCCATCAGACTATGCAAGATAACAAATCAGCGGAAATTTACAAATTGGACATCAATGGATAAGTCCGCTTCCCTTACAGCTGAAATGATCTTCTGCAGGTCATCTCTGCTCTTTCCGGTGACACGGACCTGGTCATCCTGGACCTGGCTCTTCACCTTGACACCGGAGTTCTTGATGATTGTATTGATTTTCTTCGCGTTTTCTTTATCGATTCCCTGTACGAGCTTTGCGCGCTGGCGCACTGTGCCACCGGATGCACCTTCCAGCTTGCTGTAATCAAGATTTTTAACGGGTACGCTGCGTTTGATCAATTTGCTTAATAAGACATCTTTCAGCTGATTCATTTTGAATTCGTCATCAGATATCAAAACAATTTCTTCCCCGTCCAGTTTGATATCACTTTTGCTTCCTTTGAAATCATATCTGGTCTGGATTTCTTTCAATGCAATTTGGATGCTGTTGCTTACTTCGGACATGTCGACTTTTGATACAATATCGAAAGAGCTTTCTTTTGCCATATGTAGTTCCCTCCATTACTATATTCTTCTAACATTATATCGGAGTCCCTTAGTAATGCACAACTATGATGGAGGATGAATGAAATGAAAAGACCACCTGTTGTCAGGTGGTCGGTTGATTCAAATACAGTCCTTAGAGGTGGTCGGTCTTTTTGGAGTATTGATTCTTTCCGCCTTGGCGGTTTTGTTCCTTCATTTTGTTTTTCTCTTCATGCAGGGCCTGGTTGTCTTTCGCTTTTTTGTCATTATCAGATGTGTGCGGCATAGTATGCACTCCCTTCACTATAAACAGTTTCTCATTTAGTATGACAATTTGAAGGAAGGTTTATGAGTGTCATCGGAGGAAAAATACTGCCAATGTCCCTGTTCCTGTATGAGATCCGATTGCACATCCAATAATATTGATATAAACATCTTTCGGAGAGAACTTTTCTTCAATCATCTTTTTCATTTCGAAGGCAAGCTCTTCATCATCTCCGTGACTGATGGCGATTGTCTGTTTTGAGAGGTCGGAACCGCGTTCTTCCATCAGTTCAAGGATTCGCTTGAGGAGTTTCTTCTTGCCTCTGAGTTTTTCGATCGGTACAAGCTTACCGTCTTCGACGTGAAGAAGGGGTTTAATATTAAGCAGTCCGCCCAAAAAAGCAGAGGCTTTTGAAACACGGCCGCCTTTGGCTAGATAATCAAGATCCTCAACGGTAAAAAGATGTTCCATATGCTCTGCCTGATAGTTGATTGTATCAATGATTTCTTGATGGTCAGCGCCTGCATTCAGGGCTGTCAGGGCACTCTTGACCACAAGGCCGTAGCCGAGGGAAGCGCACTTGGAGTCGATGATGGTAAGGTCAAGCCCGGGATGTTCTTCTTTTACTTGATCACGGATCATCACGGCAGTTTGATACGTTCCAGATAGTTGGGAAGAGAAGGCGACATAGATTCCTTTTTCCCCTTTCTCAGCGATTTCCGTGAACTTCTTCAGGAAGGATTCCGGTGATACTTGAGAGGTTTTAGGCATATGGCCTTCACGGATTTTGTCAAATACCTTTTTGGGTTCGATGCTGATGAGGTCTTCGTAATCCTGTCCTTCAATATGTACTTTAAGTGGGAAAAATTCTATGTTGTCCTGTTTGAAAAATTCTTTTGGCAGGTCGCTTGCACTGTCGGCAAATAATTTTACTGTCATCATTTCTCATCCTTTTATCTTTAACTTATAGCTTTAGTCTAGCTATTTTTTGGTGAAATGACAATCTAATCCTGTCTAATTTCCCATAATAACATTGATTCCATTTATGATTTTCGTGCATGACTTCGCTTTTCGTCGGTAGCCCGTGAGCCTCATGGCATTCTGGCGGCAGATTCCATCCCCGGATCCGGGGTCTATCTCTCGGGTGCCTGATTTGTTTTTTTTGAAGGTTTTATGGAGGTTAGAAGCGTTCATGACTCAATATACGAAAAATATTATCTGTAAATCAGCGAATTGGCTCGATGAGTGTTATGGTGCAGCCAGAGGAAAAGATTGAATCGAAGGAATCTTTTAATTTTGGCTATTATCTTTCGAAAACCAGCCTTTTTCTTTCAATTCCAGACAATAATCTTCGAATTCTGTGGAATAATCTTTGAATTTCCGGATTAATTCCATCACTTAGAAAAAATATCCAAATTATAAGAAGAATGGACCGAAACAAACAAAGAACACCTTTCATGATATTCATGTTATGCTTATCGATTCTGATCTAAGCTCTTCCGCTTTTCAAATGAGCAACTCTTCCAGCAGGAGTCTTCGTCTTGCAATCCAATCAACGCTGGATAGTCTTCCCTGCAAGACAGAAGTGAAACTTTATCCGGAATATGTTACTTACAGATTATTTTTGCAGAAAAACCGTTGAGCAGGTGAATTTGAGGGAGAGTTTAGTTATGATATTTTGTGGAACATATTTAGTAGTAGATACTACACAACAGGGGAGGTCTGTGCATGAATAGGGATAGTGTGCATTTGGAAGTGAAAAAGTTTGTGGTGGTGCTGATCGGTGCGGTTTTGGGAGCGATCGCCATGAACTTCTTCTTGATACCGGCAAACGTTTATGCGAGCGGTTTTACCGGTATGGCACAATTATTATCAAGCATCATCAAAGAATTTACACGGTTTAACGTATCAACCGGTATTTTATTATTCTTATTGAATATTCCTGTAACCATTATCGGATGGTTCAAGGTGGGTAAATCATTTACTGTTTACAGCTTTATCTCTGTATTTCTGACTTCATTTTTCCTCGAAGTCATCCCGGTCATTCATTTATCACCGGATATTTTGCTGAATGCCGTTTTCGGCGGTGTGATTGCAGCTGTCGGGGTCGGTCTTACATTGAAGTGGGGGGCATCAACAGGCGGTATGGATATCATCGCCATGATCCTCTCCCGTATGAAAGATAGGCCGGTCGGCTCTTATTTCTTTGTCATGAATGCTTTCATCATTATCTCTGCCGGCTTTTTATACGGCTGGGAAAAAGCGTTGTATACACTCGTGACGCTGTATGCTTCCACACGTGTCATCGATGCCATCCATACCCGTCATGAGAAATTGACGGCAATGATCATCACAAAGAAATCCCAGGAGCTCCGTGAAGCCATCCACTCGAAATTGATGAGGGGAATTACTACTCTTCCTGCAAAAGGTGCCTTTTCCGGAGAGCAGAAAGAAATGATGATCATTGTCATTTCGCGTTATGAGTTGTATGAGCTGGAGCATACGATAAAAGAAGTCGACCCGAACGCCTTCACAAATATCGTGCAGACGACAGGCATCTTTGGATTCTTCAGGAGAGATTAGTTCAGCAAAAGAAGAAAAGGTTGACCTTCCCGTCTTGGAAGGTCAACCTTTTTTGCTTTATTGAAGAGTATTCAGCTCATCCTGAAGGGCGCGTAATTGGTGTTGTTCTGCTGCATTGCTATTCGCATAGGCAGAAGATAAGGCGTTTTTTGCTTTGTTGATCGATTCTTCTGCATTACCGCCTTGAGATGCTGTCTGCTTCGCAGAATTGACGGCCTGGCGTGCCTGTCGGAATAATGGATTGCTCATCTATATTCCTCCCAAAGAGGAGTCTTCCGCTTTGGATGACAGCTTGTTCGCCTCTGCTTCAGCATATGTCAAGTGGTATGGAATCCGTTCATCATGCTTTTCAACAGCAACTTTACCTTGTTGTACAAATCGTTTGGATTTATTTCTACCCACTGCAACCACCCCTTTTACAAGCTTGAACACAAATTGTGTTCTTTTGTAGTATGGCTTAAGTCGGC
This sequence comes from [Bacillus] enclensis, assembly GCF_001456935.1. Classification (GTDB taxonomy): domain Bacteria; phylum Bacillota; class Bacilli; order Bacillales; family Bacillaceae_B; genus Rossellomorea; species Rossellomorea enclensis. The sequence goes on from NZ_KQ758483.1 coordinate 204,278, forward strand.
CGTGTTTACAGTAAAAAAAATTCCCACTCCTGCCATCAAAGATTAAAGCGCTTTTGCAGGTATACTCCGATTCCATCTTCTTCGTTCGTCAATGTGACATCATTGGCGATTTCTTTAACTTTGTCGATGGCATTCCCCATTGCAATGCCGGTTCCTGCATATTCAAGCATTTCAAAATCGTTGTCTTCATCTCCGAATGCAATGATGCGCTCCTGCGGGATATTCAAAGAGGAAGCAACTTTCTCAATCCCGACAGCTTTATTTAAACCGGATTTAACAATTTCAATGACATGCCAGGGAGCAGCCCACCTGCGGTGATCGATCACTTCTGCATGGACTTTATCAAGATGTGCGCGGATATCCTTCACATCTTCTTCCTCAGCATGGATCAGCATGGAAGTGGGATTCTCAGTGAGAAATTCACGTATATCCCCCGTGGAAATGGACGGGTTGCCCATCATGAAAACATCTATGAGCTTTTCATCATGGTAGTGGAGGTACACATCATCCTTCACTTCAGCGATGATATTGCGGAACGGAAAGTCATGGCAAGCTTCAATAATCTGCTTGGATACATGTAAATCCATCGGGGTATGATAAGTACCCCAATTCTCATCTATAGGGTGATGAGTGAAAGCCCCATTGAAATTGACAATGGGAGTACCTAAATTCAACTGCTTATAATAAATTTCACTTGCACGGTAAGGACGGCCGGTCGCGATCATCACTTCATGACCCTGTTTCCTTGCCTCTGTCAATGTATGAAGAGTTTTAGATGAAATTTTTTTCTCATCGGTCAGAAGTGTACCGTCCAAATCCAATACGATTAAGTGTTTTTCATGTAAAGTCATAACGTATTATCCCCAATTCTTTGAAATGTCGTGAATCAATTCTATTGAAAATACAGGAGCTGATTAATATACAACCTGTAAAATCTAGGATATCATAATAGTGTTATAAGCGTACAGGAGGGAGCAGCTGATCATGATCGTAATTGAGAAGTCGTATATCGAAAATATCCCATATCTGCATTTAGTAAAGGAAGAGGAAAGAAATCAACCTCTGCCATTATGCTTTTTTATACATGGATTCACAAGTGCCAAGGAGCATAATCTTCATTATGCTTATTACCTTGCTGAAAAAGGATTCAGAGTCGTACTGCCGGATTGCCTGGAGCATGGAGAAAGGGCGACAGGTAAAACAGAAGAAGAATTAGGCGGGGTATTCTGGAAAATAGTCTTGAACAGCATCCATGAACTTTCCATACTAAAGAGTCATTTTGAGGAAAAAGGCTTGCTGATTGATAACGGAATTGGCGTTGCGGGAACATCGATGGGCGGCATCGTGACACTGGGAGCGCTGACTCAGTATGATTGGATTTCTTCAGCCGTTTCTCTCATGGGGAACCCATCTTATGTTAAATTTGCAAAGGCTCAGCTTGCTCACTTGAAGTCAGCTGGATATCAGCTGCCGTTCAGTGAGGAAGAAGTGAAGGCGATCCTTGATGAACTGTCAAAATATGATTTGAGCCTCCAGCCGGAAAAGTTGAATGGACGTCCGCTCATGTTCTGGCATGGAAGAAAAGACAAGGTTGTCCCTTTCCATTTGACAGAGGAGTTTTACAAGGCTATTCTTCCTGCCTACGAGGGAAATGAAGATAATATTCTCTTCATTGCTGATGATAAAGCAGATCATAAGGTATCCAGAGAAGGTGTCATGAAGCTGGTGGAATGGTTCGAAAAACATCTTTCGGCTTAACCTTTTGTTTTCAGGCCGTTTCTTTGTTAAGATGAATGGTAGATAAAGATGAGTGAAGGAGAGTGTTACGATGGATCAGGATCTTAAAGATAATTTAATGGGTGCACTTGAACAAGTTGTCGACCCTGAACTGGGAATAGATATCGTCAATTTAGGATTGGTATATGATGTCGATCTAGATGAAGAAGGTAAAGCGACCGTTACCATGACACTAACGTCAATGGGCTGCCCGCTGGCCGGAACGATCGTAGACCAAGTCAAGACCGCTTTAAGCGATATCCCTGAAGTGAAAGAAACAGAAGTAGATATCGTCTGGAATCCGCCATGGAGCAAAGACAAAATGTCACGCTATGCGAAAATCGCTCTGGGTATCACATGATCATAAAAAAGCCCCTTTTCAATATCGATTGAAAAGGGGCTTTTTTCAATTTTAAATAAAAATCACAACGAGTAACCCGACGATCAAGCAATAAAAAGCAAAATATTTCAGGTTTCCTCTGACCATAATATTCATGAACCATTTCAATGAAAAATACGAAGCAATCAATGATCCCAGGAATGCCAGCACGTAAGGAACGGTCATTGATGCTGCAGGTGGAACTTCAATCAGATCCTTGATGCCAAGCAGCATCACTCCAAAGCTGACAGGGATGTATAAAAGGAACGAATAGCGTAAAGCTGTCTCTGCTTTCATTCCGCGGGCCATTGCGGCAACAATTGTTGCACCGGAGCGGCTGATTCCCGGAATCAGTGCGACTGCCTGCGCAAGACCGATGATCAAGGCATCCTTCACGTTCAAGTCTCCGTCATTTTTACTCCCGCGAAGGTTACGGATGAGCCACAGCGCAGTCCCGGTAATAATGAGAGTGATTCCTATCGTCACAACAGAAGATAGATGCTCCTCAATCACATCGCCGAAAACGATTCCGATCACACCTGCTGGAATCGTACCGATGATCAAGTACACGATAAAATGAAAATCGCGTTTGTTCTCCGGTGTTTTTTCTTTAAAGTAGCCTAAACCATTTACAATCAAACGCCAAATATCTTCGCGATATACTAAAAGAACTGCGAAGAGAGATGCAGTATTCACCAATATTTCAAAAGTCAGTCCTGGTTCTTCAATGCCCAGGAAGTGCTGGGCGAGTACGAGATGCCCGCTTGATGAAATCGGGATAGGTTCAGTAAAACCCTGGAAAATCCCTAAGAATAAATATTTCACTATCGTATAAAAATCCATTGTATATCCTCCAAGCCTTATTTCTCCACATTTTTTTATTTAACACCAAACAGGTACAAACTGTAAAGACTTTTTCCGAATGTTAACCAAACCGTAATCTAATGGTTACCTCCAAATGGCATGCATGAACCATCTCCCTATGAAGAAAATAAGAAAGAAGCGATGCTTCAAAACGAGGAGGTATCATGAATGGGACAACCAAGACATTTCAGGGGCGGAGAAAAAGCTCCGAACAATGGGATCTATATCGAAATTGGTGAAACCGGCAGCAATGTAAACAATCCTCAAAAGCTAAAAATGAAAGCGGGAGACCGGTTTCCTGAGAACTCCAACCACAACCGCCATTGGACATATATGAGAAAACCATAACGACAGGCCAGGAGCAAGGATTACCGTTTTGATATAAAGGGAATGAACATACTACATTTTCCTTTCAACCGGTCATCCTTGTTCTTTTTCTTTTTTGTGGATAGGATATATAATAGGTACAAAGGTCAATGAAGGTCAATAGAGGTGTTTAAAGATGAATTATGAATCCATGACACACAGCATTCAAGAAGGCCTTGCTTCTGCAGGGCAGCTCGCAAAAGAGAATAAGCACACTGAGATACGGATTTTACACTTATGGAAAGCGCTGAACCAAACGGGGGATGGCCTGCTTCCCTCCATATATGAAAAGGCAGGGGTAAGGTCGGCGGATTTAAATGATTTCCTGGATAAGCAGCTTAAGGGCATTCCTGAGGTTGAGGGAAGCGGGGTCCAATATGGCATCTATATATCAAGTGAATTGAACCGCCTTTTACAAGACAGTGAAATAGTTCAAAAAAAGTGGGAGGATGATTTCTTATCCATTGAGCACTTGATCCTCGCACTGTCCCAACAAAGGGATCATGCCATCACTGTATATATGAAAGAAAGAGGTATAAACAAAGATAAGCTTTCAGAAATCATCACTTCCGTAAGAGGGGGAAAAAAGGTGAGTACACAAAATCCTGAAGTTACATATGAAGCTCTGAAAAAATATGGAAGGGATCTTGTAGCGGAAGTCAAATCCGGTAAGCTAGATCCCGTCATCGGCCGGGACAGTGAGATCCGCCATGTGATCCGCATCCTTTCGAGAAAAACAAAAAACAATCCTGTTTTGATCGGAGAACCGGGTGTAGGAAAAACAGCCATCGTCGAAGGACTTGCCCAGAGGATTGTCAGAAAGGACGTTCCTGAGGGGCTGAAGGATAAAACTATTTTTGAACTTGATATGAGTTCACTCGTCGCCGGTGCAAAATTCCGCGGAGAATTCGAAGAAAGACTAAAAGCGGTCCTGACGGAAGTGAGGAAGAGCGAAGGAAGGATCCTTTTATTCATCGATGAACTGCACACGATTGTAGGGGCTGGAAAAACAGAAGGTGCCATGGATGCCGGCAACATTTTGAAGCCTATGCTTGCAAGGGGGGAACTCCACTGTATCGGGGCCACAACATTGAACGAATACCGAAAATACATCGAAAAAGATCCGGCGCTTGAACGGCGTTTTCAACAAGTGATGGTACAGGAGCCGGATGTGGAAGACACCGTGTCTATCCTGAGGGGGTTAAAGGAAAGATTCGAAATTCACCATGGAGTCAATATCCACGACCGGGCAATCGTTGCAGCGGCAAAATTGTCGGACAGGTACATTTCCGATCGCTTCCTTCCAGATAAAGCAATAGACCTCGTTGATGAAGCATGTGCCATGATCAGGACTGAAATAGATTCGATGCCAACCGAGCTTGATGAAGTGACAAGGAAAGTCATGCAGCTGGAAATCGAGGAAGCAGCGTTGACAAAGGAAAAAGATGAACAAAGCAAGGAACGCCTTGCACGTATCAGGGAAGAGTTAAGCAATCTGAAAGAAAAAGCCGATGGGATGAAGCTTAAGTGGTTAAAAGAAAAAGAAAGCATTGGGATTGTCCAGGAGAAGAGGGAAGAGCTGGAGAAGCTTAGACGGCAGTTGGAAGAGGCGGAAAGCGATTATGACTTAAACAGGGCAGCAGAACTGCGTCATGGAAAGATACCAGCCATGGAAAAGGAACTGCAAACTGTTGAGCAGGAAATGATGGAAGAACAGGAAGGCAGGCTCCTGAGAGAAGAAGTGACGGAAGAAGAAGTCGCAAACATCGTAGCCAGATGGACGGGGATCCCTATAACCAAACTGGTGGAAGGGGAAAGGGAAAAACTCCTTAAACTGGAAAAAATACTGCATGAACGCGTCATCGGCCAGGATGAAGCAGTCGAGCTTGTCAGTGATGCGGTTATCCGTGCTAGAGCCGGAATCAAGGATCCAAACCGGCCGATCGGCTCTTTCATCTTCCTAGGACCGACCGGAGTCGGGAAGACAGAGCTTGCAAAGACCCTTGCCCATACCCTGTTTGACAGTGAAGAGCAGATGATCCGCATTGATATGTCTGAATATATGGAGAAGCACGCAGTATCAAGACTGGTCGGTGCCCCTCCCGGTTATGTCGGTTATGAAGAAGGCGGCCAGTTGACTGAAGCCATCAGAAGGAAGCCTTACTCGGTCATCCTGCTGGATGAAATCGAAAAGGCCCATCCGGAAGTGTTCAATATTTTACTGCAAATGCTTGATGACGGCCGCATAACCGATTCACAAGGCAGAACCGTCGACTGTAAGAACACTGTCATCATCATGACTTCAAATATAGGCTCCTCACACTTGCTGGAAAGAAATAAAGGGCAGGAAGAAATAGATGAAGATACAAAGGATTTAGTCATGAAGCAGCTCCGAAGCTCTTTCAGGCCGGAATTCCTGAACCGTGTGGATGATATCATACTATTCAAGCCGCTCAGCATCGAAAATGTAAAAGGCATCATCGAAAAGCTTCTCACAGAATTACAGTCCCGCGTGGAGGAACAGCAAATAACCATTAATCTGACAGATAAAGCGAAGGGATTCATTGCAGAATCCGCTTACGACCCCGTCTACGGAGCGCGCCCGTTAAAACGCTATCTCCAAAGGGAAGTTGAAACCAAACTCGCAAGGGAAATGATCGCAGGCAGCATCGGGGCAAACAAAGAAGTCATCATTGATGCAGATGACCAGGGGCTGACACTATCGGTATCCGGTTAAGAATGAGCTTACTGTAATTGCAAATCCAGCAGAATAAAGATGAAATATAAAAAGCAGCCCCAAAAAGGCTGCTTTTTAATGATGATCTTCTACAGGATCGTTCGGGATGATCAAAGTCATCACAAATAGTAAAACTGTGATTACAACTGATAGTACCAAACCTGTCATAAAATGAAATGATAATCCATTCATTGAACTTACAACGTAATTTAACATCTGAGTCAACAAAAACGCCCAGAAAAATGTCCAGAAAAATTTCACGCCAGTCACCTCATTCCTCTATATTCATCCATATGTATATGGGTTGCCACCATTTTCAATCTTTTTTATCATACCACACCTATTTAGAATAATAAATGACGAATATGTGAAAATGTAACCCCTGTCATCCGCTTCCAGTCAGCAAATAACTTGTTTGTATTTTTCCTTTGAAATAGGCGAACTTCCTTTCATAATCTTTATCTTTACATACCATGTAAAGACTCACTATGTAAAAGGAGAATTCCGATGAATCAGCGATTGTTTAAGCTAGATCAAGAGTGGTGCATGATTCATTATCCTGAAAGGCCAAACGGATTTGCCATAATGATTCTCGGTGACCACCATCATTACGTCGATCATAAAACGAGCTTTTGGGATCAGCACGAAGCCAGGAAAAAATGGATAAGAGATTTAACGGCAAAAGGGTATATTGTTTTTTACAGCAACCTTTATGGAGCTAATTGGGGGAGCGAACAGGCAGTAGAATTAGCGGGCAGGCTGTACGAATATGTAAAAAGGCGTGAAATCATCAACAGCAAGATTCATATTCTTGCAGAAGGGATGGGCGCCCTCGTCTTCAAGGAACTCTATCCCAGAATGGAAAAGGAAATAAGAGGAGTGGTCATGCTTACACCCTGTCTTTCTATTTACGAACTGATCAAGCATGAAAAAGAACAAAAATTTTTCTATAAAAAGCTTCTCAAAGAATTAACGGCTTCTCGTGGGATAAAAGAAGAGGACTATGAACAGCTGCTCATACCATCCAACCATGATAATGCAGCATTTAAGGACAGCCCCATTCCCCTTTATATCATTCAATCCTATAATGTTAATCGTTATAAAAATCAATTCTCACTCATAAAAGATATATATAAACATCGTTTAGAGAAAGGGTTGTCAACTGATCTCTTTTACGTTGTACCAGAAAAGAGAGATTCACTTGGAATGAAATTCGCCTCTTACTTCTCTTTACATGAGAAAGTACTATAGTCTTGATTAGGAGTGAGTGATTTGAATCATGCAGTTGTATTTGCTGCACAGCAGTATTTGGGATTTGAACTCTGCCGGGCACTTCTGGAAAAAGGGTGGACTGTAACAGCTGTGGATGATGAGGTGGACACAGGGGATAAATGGATGGAAATCGGGAGAAACGCTAACATTCAATATGTTCCTGTAGAAAAGTGGGATCGGGAACTGCCGATTGAATGCAGGCTGTTTCTCCCTTATTATGACCAAGTCGGAGGCAGGAGTCTGCAATGCCTTTCCCCATCTGTAATCGGTAATATCAAGAGTGGTGAAGACGGACTTCCGGAAATCGTGCGGATTTTCCCGAATCAAACAGAAAGGAATATCGGCAGCAATTCCAGTGATGCAGCTTCCGCCACTTTTTATCTGCCTACACTGTATGGGGGCCATCAGCCATCGCAATTCTTATTTGCACAGCTCCTGGAGGGGAAAAGAGAAAACGAAAGCAAGTACGAGGATGATCCAAGCGGTGCAATATATGTGAAAGATGCAGCGATTTCCATCCTGAAACATTCAGGAAGGCAGGGGACTTTTTCTTTAAGATCCCTTTCTGAAAACAGCTGGGAAGAAGCTCTTTCCTATATAACTGAAGATCCCTTTGCTCCTATTGAGAAAAAACGGTCCATGATAGGGAAACCCATCATTGTCCATCCCTCCAAATGTCATGAATCCATATTGAAAGAGCAGAAATTAGTGATGAACTCTTTCTGAAAGAATGAATGAGAAAAGTTTTTCTTTTATATGGATACGGATGGAGGTAAAATGGACATATTGGTGTAATATTTTTCTAATGATACTTTTTATCAGCGCTGCATTGACTTTAAAGGAGTTGCTGCACATGAGAAAGAAACGAACCTTTTTTATTCTCGCTATTTTAGTACTTTGCTTGAGCGGATGCATGAAAGAGAATGTATCCGATGAATTGGATAATGTAGGTCTCTTAGTCCCGGAAACCGTGAATGATGGTGTTTGGGGAACAAAAGGCTACAAAGGATTATTGAAAATACAATCAAAACACGATGTAGACGTATTTTATAAAGAGAGCATGAACAATGATACATCAATCGAACAGGCGATCAAGCAATACGATCAAGACGGCGTCAACCTTGTTTTTGGACATGGAAGTGAATATGCTGATGTTTTTAACCGTACAGCCAAAGAGTATCCCGATATCCATTTTGTCAGTTTTAATGGAGAGGCAACTGAAAAAAATACAACCAGTTTAGCGTTCAAAGGGTATTCGATGGGATTTTTCGGGGGAATGACAGCGGCCCACCATTCCAAGACGAATAAAATCGGTGTGATCGCCGCCTTTGACTGGCAGCCTGAAGTACAAGGGTTTGTTGACGGCGCTAAACACCAGAATAAAGACATTGAAGTGATTGTTGAATACACAAATCACTGGGATGACAAAGAAAGGGCGCTTGAGCGGTTGGATTCGCTCGTGAAAAAGGATGCCGATGTTGTATATCCTGCCGGGGACGGCTATAATGTAGCTGTTATCGAAGAACTGAAAGAGGAAGGATTATTTGCAATCGGATATGTATCCGATCAATCTGACCTTGGTGAATCAACTGTACTAACAAGTACGGTGCAGCATGCGGATAAGCTGTATGAACTGGTAGCCGATAAGGTTGCCGAGGGTGACCTATCTTCAGGGGTCCTCGAATTTGACTTTAAAGATGGAGCCGTTTCATTAGGTAAATTCAGTCCCCTGATATCAAAGGATTTTCAAAAGTCCATCAATCAGCAAGTCAAAAACTATATCGAAACAGGAAAATTACCAAACGGAAAGGAAGCAAACCAATGAACCAGGACAAATCAATGGAATTTATGCAGCAGATCGCAATGAAGTACTTACCCCAAGCAAAACAGACACTTGATGAGGCAGGCATCGAATTATCCCCGGAAATGATCCAGCCCTTCATGACCCTGTTCACCCAGGTAATGGGAGAAGCATACGAATTAGGGAAAAGAGATGCATTACATAGAGATTAAGGTAAAAAAATGTTAAGAAAATTTTAATCTTACAAAAACCCGAATTAATTTGAATTTCTACCTTCAGATTAGTTCGGGTCTTTTAGTTTTGTCTTATTATTCGTAAATATTTTTGCTAGTACCAGCGGTTGATTGGAGTGCAAGACGAAGACTCCTGCGGGAAGAGTGGCTAATGTGAGACGTGTCTAGCTCCAGCGGCTAGAGGCTCGAGGTCATAAGGTGAGCAAGCCAAAAAGGCAAAAAACGCCTTTCCGGCTTGCTCACCTTATGCTTGTCGCCTCTGGGCAAGCCGCTTCCGCTTTTCTATTTGTCCAGCTCCAGGGCTTAGAGGCACATGTCATAAGTCAACTCGTCCAAGAAGGCAAAAAACGCCTTCATGGCCGATTCGCCTTATGCCACCCGTCTCTGAGCAAAGCCCCTCCGCTTTTCCCACCCGCAGGAGCGAAGGCGACGAGGAGGCTCACGGGCTACCCGCGGAAAGCGAAGTCTTGCACGGAAATCATTAGCGTGGTTTAGAATCAGTACTGAATTCGAAAGTAAGTAGAAAACAAAATATATTGCACAAAGAATCAATATTCGTTAAAATTAGTACCAAGTCATAATAATTGATAATAAACTTATAGTATAGGGAGTAAGAAAATATAAGAAAGCAGGGGATGCCAGTATGAATACAGGAATAATCGGAATTGGGCGTTACCTTCCAGAAAAAGTTTTAACAAACGCTGACTTGGAAAAAATGGTTGATACTTCGGATGAATGGATCCGGACCCGGACAGGAATTGAAGAAAGGCGCGTAGCGGGTGAAGACACAGATACTTCAGACATGGCTTACGGGGCAGCAATGAAGGCGATTGAGGATGCTGAGATCTCACCTGAAGAGCTGGACTTAATCCTCGTTGCCACCGTAACTCCGGATCAGCCTTTCCCTTCGGTTGCCTGCCTTCTTCAGGAAAGATTGGGAGCGAAGAAAGCTGCAGCGATGGATATCAGTGCAGCCTGTGCAGGTTTCATGTATGGGATGATCACGGCAAAACAATTCATCGATAATGGTGCTTACAAGAACGTTCTGGTAGTAGGAGTGGAAAAGCTCTCAAAGATTACTGATTGGGACGATCGAAATACAGCTGTGCTGTTCGGTGATGCAGCAGGAGCTGCGGTACTCGGTCAAGTTCCTGATGGAAAAGGGATTCTTGCCTTCGAACTAGGGGCGGATGGTTCAGGAGCGAAACACTTGTATCAGGAAGAAAACATTGTGATGAACGGCAGGGAAGTGTTCAAATTCGCTGTTCGCCAAATGGGTGAATCCAGTGTGAATGTCATTGAAAAAGCTGGCTTGAAAAAAGAAGATGTAGACTTCCTGATTCCTCATCAGGCAAACATCAGGATCATGGAAGCTGCAAGGCAGCGTCTGGAACTTCCGGTTGAAAAAATGTCCAAAACGGTTAATAAATACGGCAATACATCAGCTGCCTCCATTCCGGTTTCTTTAGTTGAAGATCTACAGGATGGAAGAGTCAAGGAAGGCGATGTAGTAGTCATGGTAGGATTCGGCGGCGGCCTCACCTGGGGCGCGATCGTCATGCGCTGGGGTAAATAAAATGTAATTCTTCTATAAATTGTTTCTAAAGGAGATGGATCGAATGAGTGAAAAACGTGTTGTCATTACTGGTTTAGGTGCGGTTACACCATTAGGGAATGATGTACAATCGACCTGGAGCGGTATTCTGGAAGGAAAGACGGGTATCGGACCGTTAACCAGGCTGAATGCCGATGATTATCCTGCGAAAGTAGCAGCGGAATTGAAGGATTTTGATATCGAACAATATGTAGAACGTAAAGAAGCCCGTAAGATGGACCGATTCACCCACTATGCGGTTGCAGCTTCCATGATGGCAGTCAAAGATGCAAATCTGGAAATCAACGATGAAAATGCTCATCGGGTAGGGGTATGGATCGGATCGGGAATCGGCGGAATGGAAACATTTGAAAACCAGTACGAAACATTTCAAAAGCGCGGATACCGGAGAGTAAGTCCGTTCTTCGTTCCAATGATCATCCCCGATATGGCAACCGGCCAAGTTTCTATCATGCTCGGTGCTAAAGGAGTCAACTCTTGTACGGTTACCGCTTGTGCAACGGGTACAAACTCCATCGGTGATGCTTTCAAGGTCATTCAGCGCGGAGATGCAGACGTCATGATTTCCGGCGGAGCGGAAGCACCGATCACCAAAATGTCTGTTGCAGGATTCTGTGCCAATACAGCACTGTCAACCAACACAGATCCCGAAAAGGCTTCACGTCCATTCGATGCGAACCGTGACGGATTCGTAATGGGAGAAGGGGCTGGGGTTGTCGTATTGGAGGAACTGGAACATGCCTTGAAACGCGGCGCCACAATTTATGCTGAAGTGACGGGCTATGGAAGCACAGGTGATGCCTATCATATCACAGCACCTGCACCAGCAGGGGAAGGCGGGGCGAGAGCGATGAAAATGGCCCTTGAAGATGGAGGGGTTCGTCCGGAAGAGCTTGATTATATCAATGCTCACGGAACAAGTACTCCTTATAATGATAAATATGAAACAATGGCAGTCAAAGAAGTTTTTGGTGAACATGCCTATAAGCTTGCGATGAGTTCCACCAAATCAATGACCGGGCACTTGCTGGGTGCTGCCGGTGGAGTCGAAGCGATCTTTACCGTATTGGCAATGAAAGACAGCATGCTTCCACCGACAATTAACCTGGACACGCCTGATCCAGACTGCGATCTGGACTATGTGGCAAATGAAGCGAGAAAACGTGAAGTGAATGTGGCGATGAGCAACTCGCTGGGATTCGGCGGACACAATGCAACACTTGTCTTCAAGAAATATAAAAATTAACATGACGATACAAAAAGCGTACGGAGATCCCCGTGCGCTTTTTTTAATGGCAATTGTTCAGCTTTGCGTTGTTTCTAAAATCTCTTTTTCTACATATACATCTTAAAAAAAGAGAAAGAGGGATGAATGTGACAATCGCCCCGACTGATGAATGGCTAGAGGATTCACTGGATCATCCGATAAATTATTTAAAAAAGACGAAGCAGGGGAAATCTGACGATAATGAATCTTTGTACCAATATCTTATGAAGCATGGAATGTACCGGCCGTCATCCGGAGCCAAAATGATTTATGAAGCGATGAAGAAAAATAAACTGTGGGATTTGTTTATGAAAATTGAAAAGGTATACAGAAATAGATGGAATGGCCCCGATGTGCCTGTTTATCTCTTGCCTGTTCAGGAAAAAAGAGGCCTTTTTCAATCATCCATGAAGAAGTCCGGAGTGTGTTTCAAGGACGAAATATATTTATTTGTGACTGAACAGGAAGACCTGAAAGAATATGAATCGTTATTTGTTCATGAGTATCATCATTGTGTAAGGATGGACAAAATGAACAAAAAAGATGAAGATTATACCCTTTTGGATTCGATCATATTTGAAGGACTGGCGGAGCATGCCGTGCGGGAGTATTGCGGATATGAATATGTTGCGTCATGGACGAAGGCTTACAATGACAAAGAACTTACTTATTATTATGAAAAGTGGATAGAGCCGAATGTTGATATCACGAGGGCGAACCCGCTGCACGATCAATTGCTCCTCGGCCAGAAAGGATATCCGAAAATGCTTGGATATGCCGCAGGCTATTATCTGGTGGAAAAAGCACGCAAAAATAATAAGTTTGTGACAAAGCTCTTCCTGGGGAAGCCGTCTTCCTACTTCCTGCCGGATAAGAAGGGTTGAGACTCGGATTCAGACAGACACCCGTTTTCGTCATATATCACCCTGTAGGACATAAACTATAGTATAAAAGGACAAGCAAAAAACGAGGGTAGAGGCGGAAGGTATGGTGTTTCGTATGTTCATATTGTTTATTGGTTTTGGACTGGCCGTTTCCGGCGGGGTGAGCCTGATTATCTATCTGAACCTGCTTACAACAGGTATGACAATAATCGAATATTTATTATTTATAAGCACACGGGTAGAATGTTATCTTTTCCTGGTCGGGATTCTCATCATTACCGTAACGATCTACCTGCCTCGCAGGAAAAATAACGACTATCTATAAAAGGTGCCGAATCAGGAATATTTTTACTCCGTTCTGCCTATACTGATTGACAAATAAGATTGTAGCAAAGCGAGGGGTCAATCATGTTATATCTTCATGATGTATGGGTAAATTGGTTCGAAGGCGAAGAAAATGGCTACAATGTGTGTCATTTTCACGAATGGAGAAAAGAAGATGTCATTGAGTTGTTAGATCAAGTCCCTTTAATGAAGGTGGATACTGCACTTTTTCACTACATCGAGAATGATTTATCAGAATTACCTCAACAACTGCTGAATGATGTGTATCAAAAAGCATATTTAAGAAAGAACCATGAGCGGATTCAGCTTGATTATTGCTTTATAGTCACGGATGGGACAGGCATAATGGCGATTGATACGATTGGATATACCGTGCCGATCCGAAAGAGCAGACTAATACCGAGGCAGGAGCAGCTGGTTTATGAAATGGTGGAAGGTCATGAATCCCTTTCATACTCAGTGGATCAGGAACCGAAACCCGAGCACAACTATCATATCCTTTCCCCGAGTCCATTAGTGATGAACGGACTGACAAGGAAGGAAAGACAGTTGAAACAGCTCCTATTCATGGCGCTTGATCAACTCCATAGTTCGAATAATACTGCCGAAATCCGATATTGGTATACGGAATGGGCACCTGAACAATACCGGGTCATTCAGCACATGGAGTTTGAAGACGTATGGAACATGTTATATGAAGAAACAAAATACGGATGGTCGGACAAGCACCTGACCCTATGTGAAAATATGATAAAAGGGCAGCCGTTTTTCGAGAAGTTATGGGAAGTTGAAAACAGGCCAAAAGTGAATTGAATGTAGGGACCTTAAGTCTGCAGCAGGCTTAAGGTTTTTTTATGCAAAAAAACCGGAGCTTGATATCAAGCCCCGGCACATCATCCATCATTTTCTCTTTCGTTCTTTACGGCCAAGTCCCATGGCTCGTTCCATTTTCTTCAGCATCTTGCCCGCTGCACGGTTTGCTTTTTCAGCGCCGCGGTCGAGAATGTCATCTAATTCTTCAGAATCGATCAATTCATTATACCGGTCCTGAATGGGCTTAATGGTGTTAACGACAACTTGAGCCAAGTCGCTTTTGAATTCACCGTATCCTTTACCGTCATATTTGTGCTCCAGTTCTTCTATAGTAGTGCCTTCAAGGATAGAATAAATGGACAGCAGGTTAGAAACACCTGGTTTATTCTCTTTGTCATACTTCACGATACCGTCTGAATCAGTCACCGCGCTTTTGATTTTTTTCTCGATCTGTTTTGGATCATCGAGGAGCGTGATGAAGGATTTTTGATTGGCATCTGATTTACTCATTTTCTTTACCGGGTCCTGAAGCGACATGACGCGGGCGCCGACTTTCGGGATGCGCACTTCAGGGATGGTAAAGATGTCATTGTATTTATTATTGAAGCGCTCTGCAAGGTTACGTGTCAATTCAAGATGTTGTTTTTGATCTTCCCCGACCGGCACCAGGTTCGTTCCGTACAGCAGGATATCCGCAGCCATCAAAGGCGGGTAGGTCAAGAGGCCGGCAGAAACGGCTTCCTTTCCATGAGATTTATCCTTGAACTGTGTCATTCGCTCAAGTTCACCTATATACGTCACACACTGAAGGATCCATCCCGCCTGCGCGTGGGCAGGTACTTCCGATTGAATGAATAATGTGGATTTCTCCGGATCGATTCCGCATGCGATGTAAAGGGCAGCAAGGCTTTTGATATTTTTGCGAAGCTCCGCTTTGTCCTGCTGAACTGTAATGGCGTGCTGATCGACGACGCAGAAGTAGCAGTTATATTCATTCTGTAATTCGGTGAACTGCTTCATCGCCCCGATATAGTTACCAAGCGTAATCGTTCCGCTCGGCTGTATTCCGCTGAAAATTGTCTGCATTTCATTTTCCTCCTATATTTAAACAAAATAAAAACCCACTCGTCCTTTTAATATAGGGACGAATGGGATGATATCCGCGGTGCCACCCTAAGTACTCATTATGATGAGTCAGCTTAGTCCATGCAGTTTGCATGAAGCCCCTGTAACGTGGGACAAGCCCGTTATTCGCTAATCTGCAAGCGCATTTCACAAATAAGGCTCAAAAGTCCATTCCCTAAAAAATGATTACTTGTTCACACCGGCCACAAGCTCTCTTGGAAATCATTTTATAGGTACTATTCTTTATCAACGCCAGAATATATTGATACCACTATTATAGTGAATCCATTCCTTCAATTCAAGTATACAGGAGATAGGACAACGCCAACGAAATGATAAGGAGAATACCACCTATACCAAGAAGGGATCGGGTTACCCGGTATGACCTGATCACTGAAAGTTCCACGTGGGCTTCCTTTGTGTCATCAAGATCATCGAATTGAGAGACGTACTTGCCCTGGGTTGTGCTTCTCCGGAATCTTTTCAGTGAATAAATAATTCCGTTGAAAAAACCTTTCTGAAAGATATATAAGAAGGCACCGAATATAAAATAAATCATTCCTGCAATAAATAGGCTGTTTATTAAGGAGAGCATGTATGTATCACCTTTAGCTAGTGAGACAGTGAGGGAAGCGATTAAGATGATAACTGCAATCAAATAAATATTAACTATACGTTTCATAATACTCCTTTATTCCTTTTTTATAGAAAGTATACACGAAGCCCATCGGTGATTTCAATTGGATTCATATATATACATTCTGGCGGATTGTGTATTCCCTTGATATACATTCATCTCTGAATAGAGCACAATCAGCCAATTATTAGAATCTTGACAACATCTGCTATTGGACTCTCAGATTGCACAAATTTAATAAAGAAACAGAACCCTTTATAAATATAATAGATGAAACTTTTAATCTATTTAAGATATGTAAAGATTGCAGATAGACAAAAAACGGTTTATTGTAACAATTGTAATAGGACAAACACCCTAAAAATGATGCTTAAAACCTTAATACATCAAGGTTTTACTAACATATGACCTACTAATCTGATAATTTTGCAAAAAAACTGTTAAATTAATATTGCAAAAATATCTCTATCATGTATAATAAGTAACAAATCTTCTGAAAATTAGAAGATAAATAAATATGAGATTTACGAGGAGGTCAATTTCAAGATGAAGAAAAAGTTTTCATTCTTGCTGGTTCTTCTTCTGGCTCTTAGCACGTTCCTTGCTGCTTGCGGCGGCAATGACGATGCTAAAGGAGGAGATTCAGGTGAAAAAGGCGGCGACAAGCCTGCTGAAGGTAAGGAACAAGTTCTTAACCTGCTTGAGAGTTCTGAGATCCCATCAATGGACTCTACACTGGCAACTGACTCTGTTTCATTCAACGTAATGAACAACGTATTCGAAGGTCTTTACCGTTTAGGTGAGAACGACGAAGCGAAGCCTGGTATGGCTGAAAACATGGAGAAGAGTGAAGATGGATTAACTTACACATTCAAGCTCCGTGATGCTAACTGGTCAAACGGAGAGCCTGTTACGGCTAACGACTTCGTTTACGCTTGGCAAAAAGCTTTAAACCCTGACACTGGTGCAGAGTATGCGTACATCATGTACGATATCAAAAACGCTGCAAAAGTGAACGCTGGTGAAGTTCCGGTTGAAGAATTAGGTGTTAAAGCCGTTGATGACAAAACGTTGGAAGTACAGCTTGAAGGTCCTGTACCTTACTTCGAAGCATTACTTTCATTCGCAACTTTCTATCCTCAAAACCAAAAATTCGTTGAAGAACAAGGCGATCAATATGGTCTTGAAGCGGGTAACGCATTATACAATGGTCCTTTCACACTTTCTGAGTGGAAGCACGAACAAAGCTTCAAATTATCCAAGAATGATAACTACTGGGATAAAGATACTGTGAAGTTGAAAGAAGTTAACTTCAACATCGTTAAAGATACTGCAACTGCAGTTAACCTTTATGAAACTGAAAAAGCTGACGTAACTGGTCTTTCAGCTGAATTCGTTGACAAGTACAAAGATGATCCTAACTTCAAAACACGTGCGGATACTGCTGTATACTTCCTTCGTCTGAACCAGAAGAACGAAGTAATGGCTAACGTAAATGCACGTAAAGCAATCGATGCTGCATATGACAAGCAAGGTATGGTTGATGTTCTTATGAACAACGGTTCAATCCCTGCTTACTACCTGGTACCAAAAGATTTCGTTTCTGGTCCTGATGGTGCTGAGTACCGTGAAACTGTCGGTGATTTCGGCGGTTACGATACAGAAAAAGCTAAAGAATACTGGGCTAAAGCGAAAGAAGAGCTTGGTAAAGATTCTGTTGAGCTGGAACTATTAAACTATGATTCTGAAAGCTCTAAGAAAATCGGTGAGTTCATTAAAGAACAGCTTGAAACGAACCTTGAAGGTTTGACTGTTTCCATCAAAGCACAGCCGTTCAAGCAGAAGCTTGATTTAGAATCAAAAGGTCAATATGACTTCTCATTCGCTGGATGGGGTCCTGACTATCCAGATCCGATGACATTCATCGACATGTTCGTTACAGATGGAGCTCATAACCAAATGGCTTACTCTAACAAAAAATATGATGAGCTAGTTGAAAAAGCTAAAGGTGAACTTGCAAGTGACCTTGAAGCTCGCTGGCAGGCTATGATCGACGCAGAGAAAATCCTTTTCGAAGATCAAGCAATCAGCCCGATGTACCAAAACGGTACTTCTTATCTAGAGCGTCCATATGTTAAAGGTATCCTTCGCCATTCATTTGGTGCTGATAACTCTTACAAGTGGGCTTCAGTTGAGTAAGTAACAGCTCAATGACAAACCTTAAAAGGGAGAGTGTATGCATGGGCATACGCTCTCCTTTTCCACTGAATGTCGAAAAAAATCTAAAAAGTAAAAATAGATTGAAAATTTGTCGAATAACTATATAATATATTATGTATTGAAAAAATAGACAAAAAGGGGGGCTAAAGAATGGTCAGATATACTATTCAACGACTCGTTTATATGATCATCACTTTGGTTATCATTGCTACCGCTACTTTCTTTCTGATGAAGCTCCTTCCTGGATCTCCACTACAAAATCAAGAAAGGCTGTCTCCGGAACAACAGCAAATCATCTTGGATAAATACGGTCTGAATGACCCGCTTCCTGTGCAGTACGTAAACTACATGGCTGGACTTGCACAAGGTGATTTGGGATTATCATTCCAGTACGACAACCGTCCGGTTACACAAATGATCGGGGAACGTATTGGTCCTTCCGCACTTCTCGGTTTCCAATCAATCGTATTAGGAACAATTGTCGGGTTACTAGTTGGTATCATTGCAGCAATCAAACATAATACTGTGTGGGATTACGGTTCAACCTTCCTGGCAGTACTGGGGATTTCCATCCCTTCATTCGTATTTGCAGGACTTCTCCAATACTATGTTGGGGTTAAGCTTGAATGGTTCCCTGTAGCACTGTGGGGAGAGTATAAGCACACCGTTTTACCTACATTGGCATTAACGGTAGGTGTTGTGGCAACGATTGCACGTTTTATGCGAACTGAAATGCTTGAAATCCTGGGTTCAGATTATATCCTGCTTGCCAAAGCAAAGGGGATATCGAAGACTGGAACTGTCGTAAAGCACGCGGTCCGGAATGCGATGATACCTATCATCACGATTTTAGGGCCAATGACTGTAAGCATTATGACTGGAACACTTGTTATCGAGCGTATTTTCGCTGTCCCAGGTTTGGGGGATCAATTCGTTCGTTCGATTGAAATGAATGACTATACAGTCATAATGGGTGTGACATTATTCTATAGTGCATTATTGATTGCGGTCATCTTCTTAGTGGATATTATGTATGGAATTATCGACCCGCGTATTCGTTTGGCTGGAGGGAAGAAATAATGGAAACAAATAAACGAAAATTAGAACAGCTCAGTCCAGAACTCTTCCAGCAGCAAAAAGCTAATGAGGAAGAAGCAGAAAAAATCTCGCGTCCCACTCTGAACTTTTGGCAGGACGCATGGATTAGACTCCGAAAAAGCAAGGGTGCAATGATTGGGATCGTCATCATGCTGATAATTGCATTTTTTGCCATATTTGGACCTGGAATGAATGACCATAAATTCAGTGATCAAGAAATCCGTCATGCAAAACTCCCGCCTAAAATTGAAGCGCTTTCAGGAATCAGCTGGCTTCCGTTTGACGGTAAGGATGCTGATGGGTTTGATGTTTACGAATCAAGACAAGTAGAAGAAAATTACTGGTTCGGTACAGATGATTTGGGACGAGACCTTTGGACCAGAACATGGAGCGGTACAAGGATATCTTTATATATTGGTATTCTTGCAGCTTTCATTGATTTCTTAATCGGTATTTCCTATGGGGGCATCTCCGGTTACTATGGAGGAAAAGTGGATGACATCATGCAGCGTATCATTGAAATCCTTGTCGGGATTCCAAACTTGATTGTTGTCATTCTATTTATCTTGGTCTTTGAACCAGGGATCTTCTCGATTACAATGGCGATGGTCATAACCGGTTGGACAACTATGGCGAGGATTGTCCGCGGCCAGGTATTACAACTGAAGAATCAGGAATTCGTCCTTGCATCCCGTACTTTGGGAGCAAGCAGTAATCGACTGATTTTCAAACATTTACTTCCAAACGTAATGGGACCTGTCATCATCACCACGATGTTCACAGTTCCTGGTGCAATTTATACTGAAGCATTCTTAAGCTTTATCGGGTTGGGTATCGCACCGCCTAAAGCTTCATTGGGATCATTGGTAAACGACGGTTATAAGTCGATCCAATCATTCCCGCATATGATGCTTGTTCCATCTGTTGTTATCTCGTTGGTCATCTTAAGCTTTAACCTGATGGCAGATGGTCTGAGAGATGCACTCGATCCGAAAATGCGTAAGTAATGGAAGGGAGATAAGAAAATATGTCAAAGAGAATACTAGAAGTTAACAATCTTCATGTCTCCTTCAATACGCATGGAGGAGAAGTAAAAGCGGTACGCGGTGTGGATTTCCACCTGGACAAAGGGGAAACACTTGCCATCGTTGGTGAATCGGGTTCCGGTAAGTCGGTTACGACGAAAGCTGTTATGAGATTAATTCCTAATCCACCTGGATTCATAAAAGATGGCGAAATTAAATTTGAAGGCCGGGACCTTGCCACACTTTCTGAAAAAGCGATGGAAAAGGTAAGGGGTAAGGATATCTCGATGATATTTCAGGATCCTATGACGTCCTTGAATCCTACTATGACAATCGGAAAACAAATCATGGAACCTCTTGTTAAACACCAGAACATGAGCAAAAGTGATGCTAGAAAGAGAGCAATAGAGTTATTGAAATTAGTAGGACTGCCAAGTCCGGAAGCAAGAATTAAACAATACCCGCATCAATTCTCGGGTGGGCAGCGTCAGCGTGTGGTAATTGCAATTGCGTTAGCTTGCAACCCTAAAATTCTCATTGCAGATGAACCGACAACTGCACTCGACGTTACAATTCAAGCACAGATCCTTGAATTGATGAAGGATCTGCAAACAAAAATCGAAACTTCGATCATCTTTATCACCCATGACCTTGGTGTCGTCGCAAATGTCGCCGATCGTGTTGCTGTCATGTACGGAGGACAGATCGTGGAATCCGGAACGGTAGATGAAATCTTCTATGATCCGCGTCATCCTTATACGTGGGGATTGATTGGCTCCATGCCTACGACCGATACAGAAGGGGAACAGGAGTTGGTGGCAATTCCTGGAACACCTCCTGATCTGTTGAATCCTCCTCCTGGGGATGCATTTGCGCTAAGAAGCGAGTATGCAATGAAAATCGATTTCGAGCAGGAACCGCCATACTACAAAGTATCGGACACACATTTAGTTAAATCGTGGCTGATGCATCCAAGTGCACCAAACGTTGAGCCTCCTGAAGCAGTTAAACTGAGACATCGAAAAATGCCGTCTAACTATGCTGAGCCGGTACTAGTTGAGGAGGTCCGTTCATAATGGCTGAAAAGTTACTTGAAATTAAAAACCTAAAACAATACTTCAACCCTGGAAAACCGAATATGGTCAAGGCGGTTGATGATATTTCTTTCGATATTTACAAAGGTGAAACGCTAGGACTTGTTGGAGAATCCGGTTGCGGAAAATCAACAACCGGGCGTACGATCATCCGCCTGTATGATGCCACTGACGGTCAGGTTCTTTTTGAAGGCGACGATGTACACGGTAAGAAGAGCAGATCCCAGTTGAAGAAGTTCAACCGGAAAATGCAGATGATTTTCCAAGACCCTTATGCATCTCTTAACCCACGCCTGAAAGTACAAGATATCATCGCAGAGGGCATCGATATTCACGGACTTGCTTCCTCTAAAGAAGAACGTCTTAGAAAGGTCCATGAACTCCTTGAGACGGTTGGTTTAAACAAGGAGCACGCAGGACGTTATCCGCATGAGTTCTCAGGCGGACAAAGACAGCGTATCGGTATTGCACGTGCCCTTGCAGTAGATCCTGATTTCATCATTGCCGATGAGCCGATCTCTGCACTTGACGTATCGATCCAGGCACAGGTAGTCAATTTGATGCAGCAGCTTCAGAAAGAAAAAGGGTTGACTTATCTGTTCATTGCCCATGACCTGTCAATGGTAAAATACATCAGTGACCGTATCGGGGTAATGTATTTTGGTAAATTAGTAGAATTGGCACCAAGTGATGCTTTGTATAAGAACCCGCTTCACCCTTATACCCAGTCTCTGCTTTCTGCGATTCCACTACCAGATCCAGAGTATGAACGTACACGCAGAAGAAAAGAATACGATCCTGCGGTTCACAATTATACGGAAGAAGATCAGCTTGAAATGCGCGAGGTTGCGCCGGGGCACTTTGTATACTGCTCTGAAAAAGAGTTTGCGCAATATCAGGCACAGTATAAAGCCTGATATATTAAAGCTCCCTTGAAAAGGGGGCTTTTTTTCTTTATTCCACATTCAGAAAACGATAAACTTCTTCTTTTTCAAATGGAAAATACATATTCTGTTTATAAGAAATGTTATTCTGAAAATCCTTTTTGAGGGAGATATATCGTTACAGAAATCAGTCAAACTGATTTCCTCGGAAATTCACCCACTTTAGGTGTATATTCCCTGTTCCTTGAAGTTATTTCCTTGTTAAAATAGTAACAAGTGTTACAATTTTTAGTAGATAGTTATTTTTAAAGAGGAGAGGTTAATGTTGAAATGGAGTAAGCTGGCGACATCTTTCTGTTTGATCACAATGTGTGTATTGCCCATTCAATCAGTAAGTGCCGAATCTAAAGATAGTCAAGCTGAAAGCAGCCATGAAAAAAGGACTCTGACGCTGAGCAAAAAGGAAATTCCTGCTGCACCACCAAGATTTGTATATGATTCAGGTTATACTTTTAAATATCCTGACGCCATCAGGGGAGTATATGTCACGGGACATTCCGCCGGAGGGGAGCGTATCAAT
Source organism: [Bacillus] enclensis (assembly GCF_001456935.1). Taxonomy (GTDB): domain Bacteria; phylum Bacillota; class Bacilli; order Bacillales; family Bacillaceae_B; genus Rossellomorea; species Rossellomorea enclensis. Next base: position 227,293 of record NZ_KQ758483.1, read on the forward strand.
AAATTGACAAACCTGGTCGATTCGACGGATCTAAATGCGATGGTAATCGATATTAAGGATGACAATGGGAATCTTACATATGAACCGGAAGCATCTTCCTCATATGCTGATATTGGCCAGCCGTATATTAAGGATCCTAAATCACTGCTTGATAAATTGGAAGAAAAACAAATTTATCCGATTGCCCGGGTCGTTGTATTTAAAGATACTGTCCTGGCAAATAAAAAGCCTGAGTTATCCTATAAAGACGGCGGACAGGTCTGGAAAAACGGACGCGGCGAATCGTTCGTGAATCCATTTCTTAAAGAAGTATGGGATTATAACGTAGGCATCGCAATCGAAGCAGCGAAAATGGGATTCCAGGAAATCCAGTTTGATTATGTACGATTCCCGGAAGGGTTTGAAAAAAGAGACAAGGAACTGGAATATAGTACCGGTGAGTATACAGATAAAGAAAAGGACAATGTCCAAAAACGTGTGCAGGCCGTGACTGATTTTGTTGCCTATGCCGAGGAGAAATTAAAGCCGTATGGAGTAAAAGTATCCGTCGATATCTTCGGATACACAGCCACTCTCCCGGAGGCACCTGGAATCGGCCAGAACTTCTCGAAAATCTCTGAACATGTGGATGTCATATCCTCCATGATCTATCCAAGTCACTGGACGCCATACTTCGGGATTGCAAAGCCGGATCTCCAGCCGTATGAACTTGTGACAGAGTATGCAAAACTAGAAAATAAGAAACTGGCTGAACTTGAGGATCCCCCGATTTCAAGACCGTGGCTTCAAGATTTCACTGCTTCATGGTTAGGAAGCGGAAACTACAAAACATATGGAAAAGCTGAAATCGAAGCTCAAATCAAAGCCCTGAACGACCAGGGTATCAACGAATTCCTGCTATGGGATGCAGGAAACTCCTATACAGAAGGTGTAGACTACACCCCCTGATTTAATCGAAGGATGAGGGGCGTAAGTGTTTTATTCTCAATAAAAAACCGAACCGATTAGCATTTCAGATGTCAAATCGGTTCGGTTTTTTTGCATGTACATCAGAATTTACTCTATTCAGCGGTTGATTGGAGTGAAAGACGTAGACTCCTGCGGGAAGAGTAGCTTATAAGAAAAGCGGAAGGGCTTTGAAGAGAGGCGTGTGTTATAAGACGAATCGGCCAAGAAGGCGCTTTTTGCCTTCTTGGTCGGTTTGACTTATGACATGTGTACGGAAATCAATAGCGGTATTTAAACTCAATACTCACAATGCATGTATTCAAAGGAGGGTCAAGATTGATGGTAGGATATCATTTGACAATCGCGCTGAGATTGTTATGATTAAAATGGTAACATTAACCGCTTTACAACCACATCTCCCCCTTAGCAGGACTCATATCCTGCAAAACCGTTATTAAAATTAATTCCACAGAAAAGACTAACAACTGACATAATCCATTCAATTATGAGAAAAATAGTTTTATCCCGTTAGTCGGAAAAATTCAATTAAAGGAGCAGGTACATGCATTGGTATGAAAAGCTTAATCAATATTTCCCGGTCGAGGAAATGAAATCAAAAGAACATCTCGAAACGCTTCTTAAGGAACGAAGCGAAATATATCATAAAGATGAGGGGCAGCATCACGTATTGATGTATGCTGAACTTGATGAATTCATCTTTATTGATTATCTATTCGTTTCTAAGGATGCACGTGGCCAGGGACTTGGTCATAAACTTCTTGAAAAGCTGAAGACAAAGAATAAACCGATCATCCTTGAGGTAGAACCTGTCGATTACGAAGACACGGATACTGAAAAGCGTTTGAAGTTTTACAAGAGGGAAGGATTCGAGCATGCAGTAAGTATCGGATATGCCAGGAAATCCCTTGCTACAAATGAAGTAAACGCAATGGAAATTTTATATTGGGCACCCAATGAAGAGACAGAGGAATTAATTTTTGATTCCATGAAAAAAACGTACGAACTGATCCATACCTACAAGGACGAGAAATTCTACGGTGCATCCTATCAGCCGGTGGATGAAGTCCTAAAGCGCGACGAAGATCGAGAAGAAGACTTGTTGAAAGATTTATAAAAAACATGGAAATAAACTTTTGCTAACTGTTGATTACGTAAACAAAATACTATTCAGAAAACCTTATTGCGATTCGCAATAAGGTTTTCTAAATGAAAATAGTAAGTTGTAAAAAGAATGTTTATCCCTCTAGAAAAGCGGGTAAATATTATTTAGAAACATAAATATATAGCTTATGTTAAACGAATGTGTAAGAAGTTTGACAAATTCATTAAAAGTATGTTCATCGACTCGCAATTCATGTATAATACATAATAGAGATTTCTTATTTAAACTAATTTTAAATAACGCAGCTGTTTAAATAAAATACTCTATATCATACACTACTAAAAACTATTTAAGGGAGTGTGAATGACGTGGTTACATTATTCACTTCACCTAGTTGTACATCTTGTCGCAAGGCAAAAGCTTGGTTAGAAGAGCACGAGATTCCATATACAGAGCGTAACGTTTTCTCTGAGCCTTTAAGCATTGACGAAATCAAGGAAATCCTCCGCATGACTGAGGATGGTACTGATGAAATCATTTCTACACGTTCCAAGACTTTTCAGAAGCTTAATGTGGATTTAGAAACATTACCACTTCAAGAATTGTTTGAGCTTATCCAAAAGAATCCTGGATTACTTAGACGTCCGATCATCCTGGATGAAAAGCGTTTGCAAGTTGGATATAATGAAGATGAAATTAGACGCTTCCTTCCAAGGAAGGTACGCACTTTTCAACTTCTTGAAGCTCAAAGAATGGTTAATTAATCAATCATTCACATTCCCGCATCTTTTTAAGTCTGCGGGAATATACAATTAAAAGGGGCTGACCCTTAAAGGACGTTTTGTTTCCTTGCGGGTTAGCCTTTTTATTTTTCCACTAATTTTTGCACGGAAACGGTTAGCTGTGACATAACTTAGTAATAAGTATTATCACTTGAATTTTCTGCAAATATTAGCTAAAATGTCAAAAACAATTGATTTAGTTCAATCTGTCCAGATGAAAAATGGGTGTTAATTTAATTCCATTTTACGTACAGATAACATAAAATAGAAGTACAAGGTACAAACTAACTTAAATGTATCTTCTGTCTTCACCAACAGTCTGGCATTTCAGTCAGACAGTCGGGCTTTACAGCTCATGGGGTGTAGTCCCTTCACTAATTTTACGCAAGAAGGGAGAGGTGTTAAATGGAAATCGAACGCATAAATGAAAATACAGTTAAATTCTATATTTCATATGGGGATATAGAGGATAGAGGCTTTGATCGTGAGGAAATCTGGTATAACCGAGAAAGAAGCGAAGAACTTTTCTGGGAAATGATGGATGAAGTTCATCAAGAAGAAGATTTCGGTATCGAGGGTCCCTTATGGATCCAAGTACAGGCTTTGGACAAAGGACTTGAAGTACTTGTCACAAGGGCGCAGGTTTCCAAGGATGGTCAACGTTTTGAATTGCCAATCCCTGAAGATAAATTAAAAGAGCTTCCTGTCGACGAACGGATCGAGGAGCTGCTTGATCAACACTTCCAAATCAAACAGGACCAGGACGAAGATACGGAAGTTGCACTGGATTTCACACTTAAGTTCAGTGATTTCGAAGATTCCATTTCTTTATCGCAGAGATTGAAGGATATATCCGCTGAAAACTTGGATACGAAGTTACTTGCTTTTGAAAATAATTATTACCTTTATATCAAGTTTTCAGAGGAGCACTTCTCAGAAGAAGAAATCGATGACATGTTGAGCATCTTGCTTGAGTACGCAGACGAGTCAAGAATGACCGTTCATCGTCTTGAGGAGTATGGTAAAGTTGTCATCGACCAAAATGTATTCGAAACACTAAGTGCATACTTTTCATAAGCGCGAATACCGGTTTCATCTTGAAATCGGTATTTTTTTATTAAGTGTGATTGAATGGATAAATTAAATTTTTTTAACAAATATCAATGATAAACTACATAATTGTTTATTTTGAGTTCACAGGAAGGTGTAACAAATGAAGAATACGGTGAAAGTGCTCATATTTATCGCAGCCATAAGCCTCAGCTACTTTTACTTTTTGGATCAATATTTTGAAGGTATGATAAAATACGTAAGTTTACTGTTCACGTTTTCAGTCATAATCATAGGTTTTTTAATATTCATTGAGAATCGTCATCCGACTCAAACACTTACTTGGCTCGTCGTCCTTGGTGCTTTCCCTTTTCTTGGTTTTATCTTCTACCTTTTATTCGGAAGGAATTACCGGAAGGAGAAAATGTACAAGAAAAAGCATATCCTTGATAAGGAGACCTACAATAAGTATGAACCAGGCCCGAAGGACATGAATCCGGAGATGTTCGGGTTCTATCAGGAAAAACATGTACAGCTCGCCCAGCGAATCGGGAACAGTGCCATTTCCTTTTCAAGTGAAACGAAAGTATTGACTAATGGGCAGGAAACATTCGGTGAAATATTGCGATGGCTAAAAACAGCCAAGCATCATATCCATATGGAATATTATATCGTCCGCCATGATGATATAGGGAACCAGATAAAAGATGTGTTGATCGAACGTGCCCGGGACGGGGTAAAAGTCCGGTTTCTTTACGATGCTGTAGGGGCATGGCAATTATCAAATGAGTATCTCAGGGAATTAAAAAATGCGGGGATTGAAGTTGTACCGTTCGGCCCGGTGAAGATCCCATTCCTTAATAATAAATTCAATTTCCGAAATCATCGTAAAATCATTGTCATTGATGGAAGCATCGGATTTGTCGGGGGTCTTAACATAGGAGATGAATACCTGGGGAAAAACCCGAGTTTTGGATTCTGGAGGGATACCCACCTATTTGTCAGAGGAGAGGCTGTCCGCACGCTCCAGCTTATTTTCCTTCAGGATTGGTATTATATGACAAATGATGACTTCCTTACTCCGGGTTATCTCAGCCCCGATCCCGTCAGTGAAATACATGACGGAGGGGTACAGATGATAGCAGGAGGTCCGGACAATGAACTTAGTGTACTGAAAAACATTTTCTTTTCAATGATCACTTCCGCACAGGAAAGCGTTTGGGTTGCATCCCCTTACTTCATACCGGATGAAGATATCTTCTCAGCTTTAAAAATTGCCGCGTTGAGCGGAGTGGATGTCAGGCTGCTTGTCCCGCATAAACCTGATAAGCGAATTGTGTTTCATGCCTCCAGGTCATATTTTCCTGAACTATTGGAAGCAGGCGTGAGGATATATGAATATCAAAAGGGATTCATGCACAGTAAAATAGTCATTGTCGACAAAGAGTTAGCTTCAATTGGCACTTCCAATATGGATATGAGGAGCTTTCATTTGAATTTCGAAGTAAATGCCTTCCTGTATAAAACGACGAGCACCCAATCCCTCGTGGACGAATACCTGAATGACCTGGAGCATTCCTTCGAACTTTCACACGACGAATTTCAGAAAAGGCATATGGGATATCGAATACTTGAATCCACCTCCCGTTTGATGTCGCCATTGTTATAATAGAAAGAGGACTGGGACAAAAATGTTTTGTCTGAGTAAAACCCGAACTAATTTGCACAAAATGCGGCAAATTAGTTCGGGTTTTTAATTTGTTAAAAAAACACTTAGGTTTTAGTCTTTTCTAGCGGTTGATTGGAGTGCAAGACGAAGACTCCTGCGGGAAGAGTAGCTTATGTGAGACCTGTCCAGCTCCAGGGCTTAGAGGCACATGTCATAAGTCAAACCGGCCAAGAAGGCAAAGAACGCCTTCGTGACCGATTCGCATTATGCCACCAGCCTCTAAACAAAGCCCTTCCGCTTTTCTTCCCGCAGGCTTGCCGAGGAGACTCACGGGCTACCCGCGGAAAGCGTAGTCTTGCACGGAAATCATTAGCGATATAAAGAACCTATACTGATATTTTCGTCTTTATATGACAATATTTTAGTTTTGTCCCAACCTCTTTTTTGCAGGATTTTTCCAATTCGTGTCGAATAAGATTTGAAGGAGGTGTTCTATGTTAACAGCTATAATGGATCATCAGCATTTTACGGCCATTCACCATTCTAAAGAAGAACTGTTGAATTTAAGGAAAAGTTTAAAAACGTTTACCTGTCCTCACTGTTCATCCCCCTTGATCCTCAAGATCGGTAATATAAAAATCCCGCATTTTGCTCACACTTCAAAGCTCCCATGCATACTTGAAACAAAAAAGGAAACCCCTGACCATATATGGAGCAAAGCCTTGTTATATAAAAGACTGTCGCAGCTATTTCAGGATGTAAAGCTGGAGCATTTTGTAAAAGAGGTTCAGCAGATTCCCGATCTCCTCATCACGGAGAGAGGATATCGGATTGCAATCGAGATTCAATGCAGCACGATTCCACTTTCCGAAATAAAAGAGAGGACAGAAGGTTTTAGAAAAGGGAACATACATCCCATATGGATCTTAACCCAGCCCCTGACTATCGGCACCCCCCTTAAATTAACAAGTTTCCAGCAGGGATTCATCCGTTTTTCAGAGGAACTTCACTTTTACCTGCTTCACTTTGATCCCTCGAATGAATCTTTCACGATCTTTCCGCATCTCACACCAGTAAGCACAAATTCATTTTTCTTCTCAAAAGAAATCGAAATCCCACTTGATACATTCACTATCCCGGTATCCATTCTTCCTCCGGATCAAGCAAATTCCCTTTTTCTAAAGAACTGGAAACGTTACAGGGAAAAATGGATAAATAACAAAATACAGTTCAGTTCCGCCCGCCGTGATCCGTTTCTCTCTGAAGTATATAGAGAAGGTGATACATTCCTTTATTTACCGTTGTTTATCGGCTTACCGGTCATTCCTCACATGACCTTGATCAAAACCCATCCACTTCAGTGGCAATACTACATTTGGAAAGATGTACTCAAAAAATCCCCCTATTTCACTAGAGAGATGATTTATAGTGCCTTCATGCGCAGGCTGGAAAATGGGAGTATTGAAACAAGGAATTTCCCGCTGCATTCGACGGGCAGCAGCATTAAAACATTAATCAATGATTATCTATGCTTATTAGAAAAATTAGAGATCATACAGAAAAAAAGGGGAAAAGGCTATAAGTTAACCGCTAAATGGATCTGTCCAAAAACCTTCATCGACTATCAACAGCACGAACATGATTTATTTCCTAAATTGAAGCATATATTAAAAAAGGACTAATCAAGATTGTTTTCTTGCAGGAATATCCTGCTTGAGAGAGAATGTAACTATAAGGAATAGTCTGTAGATTCAGAATGGAGGATGTATATGTCAAATGACACAGTAACAAAAAGTCTGCCAACCAGAGATCAAGTGGAAGAAAACTTGACTTGGAGGCTGGAAGATATTTTTGAAAGTGATGAAGCCTGGGAGAAAGAATATAAAGAAATCAAAGGAATGATCAATAAAGCCGAAGAATTCAAAGGAACGTTAAGCAGCAGTTCTGATCAACTGTATAAAGCCTTGAGCTTTCAAGATGAAATTATGGAAAGAATGGGCAGGGTCTATACATATTCTCACATGCGCTATGACCAGGATACCACGAATTCACATTATCAGGGGCTGGATGACCGTGCAAAAAGTCTCTATACCCAATTAGGCAGCAAGTTCGCATATCTTGTGCCTGAAATCCTTTCGATCGATGAAGACACACTGAAAGGCTTCCTCAAGGAAAAGGAAAAACTCAAGAAATATAAGCATGCACTGGAAGAGATCAATTTGCAGCGCCCCCACGTGTTATCTGCTGAAGAGGAAGCCCTTTTGGCCCAAGCTTCTGAAGTGTTCAGTGCAGCAAGCAATACGTTCGGGATGCTGAATAATGCAGATTTGGAATTCCCAAGCATTAAGGATGAGGATGGGGAAGAAGTGGATATTACACACGGCCGCTTTATTCGTTTCCTTGAAAGCAGTGACAGACGGGTGCGTGAAGAAGCATTTAAAAAGGTATATGAAACGTATGGGAAATTTGAAAATACATTTGCCTCGACACTCAGCGGTGCTGTAAAGAAAGATAACTTTACAGCAAGTGTCAGAAATTATGATTCTGCGCGGCACGCGGCGTTATCTAATAACAATATTCCTGAGCAGGTGTACGATAACCTTGTAGAAACGGTGAATAAGAATCTTCACCTGCTGCAGCGTTACGTGAAGCTCCGTAAGAAAGTACTCGGACTTGATGAGGTCCACATGTATGATCTTTATACGCCGCTTGTAAAAGAAGTGAAAATGGAAATCGGCTATGAAGAAGCGAAAGAAATGATCCTAAAAGGACTGGAACCGCTGGGTGAAGACTATGCTTCGGTCCTGAAAGACGGATTTGATAACCGCTGGGTGGATGTTGTGGAAAACAAAGGAAAACGAAGCGGTGCATACTCCTCGGGAGCGTACGGCACCAACCCTTATATCCTCATGAATTGGCAGGACAATGTCAACAATCTGTTTACATTGGCACATGAATTCGGGCACAGTGTGCATAGTTATTATACAAGATCCTCACAGCCATATACTTATGGTCACTATTCAATCTTCGTGGCGGAAGTCGCATCAACATGCAATGAAGCATTACTGAATGACTATCTATTGAACACGATAGATGATGAAAAGAAACGCTTATATTTATTAAATCATTATTTGGAAGGGTTCAGGGGCACTGTGTTCCGACAAACAATGTTTGCAGAATTCGAGCACTTGATCCATAAGAAAGCACAGGAAGGGGAAGCTTTGACTTCTGATTTCCTTACAAAAGAATATTACGCACTCAATAAGAAATACTTTGGGGACGAGATCTCCATCGATGAGGAAATCGGTCTTGAGTGGGCTCGCATCCCTCATTTCTATTACAACTATTATGTATATCAATATGCTACCGGGTTCTCGGCAGCCACTGCATTAAGCAAGCAGATCCTTGAAGAGGGGGACACAGCCGTTGAAAGGTATATTGAATTCCTTAAAGCGGGAAGCTCTGATTATCCTATTGAAGTATTGAAAAAGGCAGGAGTCGATATGACGACCTCCAAACCGGTGGAGGAAGCTTGTAAAGTATTTGAAGAAAAACTGAATGAAATGGAAGAATTATTGGAGAAGTTACAATAATGATGAAAAGGGAGGAGCCTGTTTTGGCTCCTCCCATCTTTATGACTTAAATCCCTTGAATCTCTTCCTGTTTCCAACAGTATAGAAAAAAATCAACAGTGATAGGAATAGTATGGGAGCTGTGATGAGAAGCGGGATGAGATTCATCAACCCAAGAATATGAATGATAAAGCTGAACAGGATCAATACGATCAGCAGCACAAATTTCAGACTTAATCTCATCGTGGTACCTCCTCAGAAGGTTTATATCACTATATGACAAGCTGATGAAGTTCATTCATGGATTTTGACAATATTGTGAAATACCATACAAACAACTTGCCAATACAAGTTCATACATGATATATTATCAGTGTGAAGTTGATCACAAGCAAACATATACCCCTTTGTTTGACCGTGAAAAATTTCTCCCATCCCCTTTGTTCGTATAGAAAACCCGATGTTGGAAACAACATCGGGTTTTCCCGTTACTCACGATATTCATTATTCTAAAATAACTAATCAGCGATATATCTCCAAAATGTCCCGTGCTTTGCAGGGATCCTTTTTACTTTCTGCTGCAAAATCCACTTCTTCATTTGTTTTTCTACTTCTTCAATGGACAAATCATATACAACGGCAATTTCCTTGGATGCTACAAAACGGTAATGTTTCATGAATTCATCCAGTGTCGGCAGAGGGTTTTTCTCCGGTTTAATTGTCAGCATCTCTTCAATGATGTGAACGTATACCTCATAAGAATACAATCCGGTAACCTTCAACCCTTCATCTTCGATATTTTCATTAAAAAAGACAAGGGTAGGGATTTCATCGACATCCATTTCTGTCGTGATTTTTACGTCGCATTGAAATGCTTTTGATGCTGAGTAGGAGTGGATATCATTCATAAATTCATTGAGGTCGAGCTTTGCTTCCTCAGCACAATCCTTAAGCACATCGAAATTCGAAATATCCTGTTTTTGAAGGAATAACCGCTCCTGCAGGTATCGTAAAAAACGAATACCCGAATGTTTTCCCTGCAATTCTGCCGCCTTTATTGCAAACGAAGCAATATAGGGTGAATCAATCGGGTTATCGAACCATAAGCTTCCATCACATGACATACCTGACCGGCTTGCGGTTTTCTCCCATTGCTGGGCGAGGTCTTCCTGTTTACGCTTTGTCGCAATATTTAATGATGAAAGCTGACCGCTTAAAATATAACGGATGCGAAAGTACTGGCCGTATTCAATCCTGAGCTTTTTTAAAATAGGTTCTAATGCCCAGCATTCCGGACACAAGGGATCAACAAACATATATATTTCAAGTGGTTTCTTTTCAGCTCCTCCACAAGAATTGAGCGGACTTGAATGATGTAAACTAGTCAACGCTGGTTCTCTCCGGTGTTTCCGTATTGACCATATGATGGGCGGTCAAGACCAGTCTGTGAAAGAAGTCTTCCCGTACCGGACCCTCAAGTTCCACTTCGTCCATTGCATCATGCATACAGCCCAGCCATGCTTTCGCTCTCTCTTCCGTGATCGGAAAAGGGAGATGCCTTGCACGCAGCATAGGATGTCCATGTTCTTCAGTATAAAGAGGTGGTCCGCCTAAATATTGAGTCAGAAATTGCTTCTGTTTACGGGCCGTCTCAGTTAGATCTTCCGGGAAAATAGGTGCAAGCAACTCGTGCTTGGACACTCTATTATAAAATGCATCAACGAGCATGGAGAGTTTCTTTTCGCCGATTAAGTTATAAGGCATTTTAGGTTTCTCGACCATAAGAAGGACTCCTTTTTACTTAGAATGTAAGTTTATTCTAGCAAGCATTCATGTATATCTCAAACAAATCGCCTTGATGGCGCAAGAATCTGTAAAGTTAGTGTTGCCAGAATGATGTACCCTATCCCAATGAGAAAACAAGTGAGAACCGAAAGAAAGCAAACAATAAGAGGCTTAACCAACAGTGTTTTAGTCTAAGTAAAACCCGAACTAATTTGCAAAAGATAGGGCAAATTAGTTCGGGTTTTTAAGTTGTTCAAAGTGCATTTAGAGTTTAGCCCTTTCTAGCGATTGATTGGAGTGCAAGACGAAGACTCCTGCGGGAAGAGTAGCTTATAAGAAAAGCGGAGGGGCTTTGATCAGAGGCGTGTGGCATAAGACGAATCGACCAAGAAGGCGTTCTTTGCCTTCTTGGTCGGTTTGACTTATGACATGTGCCTCTAAGCCCTGCAGCTGGACAGGTGAGATCCCGGAGGCTCACGGGCTACCCGCGGAAAGCGTAGTCTTGCACGGAAATCATTAGCGGTATAAAGAACCTATACTGATATTGTTCGTCTTTGTATGGTAGCTTTTTAGTTTAGTACCAACCTCACTATTTTATGCGTTCACGCATAAAAAGCATTGGTTACTTTCTTAACATAAGCCTTCGTTTCTTTGAAAGGGGGGATACCATTGTACTTATCGACATTCCCCGGGCCTGCGTTATAAGCTGCAAGCGCCAAATCGATGTCGCCGTCATATTTATCCAGCATCTGTCTTAAGTATTTTGTGCCTGCAAAAACATTTTCTTCGGGATCGAAAATATTTGTCACTCCAAGTCCGCTGGCGGTAGAAGGCATCAGCTGCATCAACCCTGAAGCCCCTGCAGGACTCACAGCATCCGGGTTGAAGTTTGACTCTTGGTGAATAACAGCCTGAATCAGCTTTTTCGGGAGCTGGTATTTATCGGCGGCTTTCGTAATAATATCATCTATTGACGGGGGCGTCTTATAATCGTTTTTATTAAGCCCGGTAAGCGAAACGGGTGGTTGTGAAACTGTAAAGGCAGGATGTGTTTCAAACAGGCTCTTTACGGCACCAAGTGTATTCTCAGGCGTCTGCAAATTTCCCTGGCTGTTTGTTAGGGCCTGGGTGAATAGCTGTTGAAACAATTGATTACTCTGCCCCGCAGTGCCTAAAGAGGAAACCGAACCCAATTTATTCATTGCCTGCAGTTCCATCATCGTTTTGATTTGTTGAACATTCATAACTAACGGCTCCTGTCTCATTTAGAGGTGTTTTCTATAATATCGGAAAAGATTCGAGTTATTTTACGATTCTCTCCTTACTTTTTCCCGATAAAAACGTTTGATTTTATTTTCCGTTTCCCTTTTCGGTATATCTTGTTCCTTTAACAAATCAAAAAATATTTTTTTGCCCGTGTCAAAATCCTTAACTTCATATTCGAGTTCGTAGTCTACTTTATCAAAATAAGTACTCTCATCAAAGACGAGCAGACCTTCCTGAAATTCAAGTTCAGCTCTCTTTGTCTTCAAAGAACCGAAGTGAAGGAGCGACGGGATTTCAGTTCCTATATTTAATAGGACATCTTTCACTTCCCCTTCAGGAAAAAGTCCCTGTTTTAAAAGTTCTTCTGCTTGCATGGGAGAAAGGCACTGGTTTGTTTCCAGCAAACCATTTGTGACAGGAGTCTTAAGCGTAAGAGTGGAGTTTCCATCCTTTACCCGGACCCTCAATGCCGACTGCTTCTCCTTCAGTTGAAAGTCGGGAGTATCAAAGTAATGATTTTCCTGCACCCTGAAATCTTTGTTTTTTATTGAAAATTGCTTTATCAGTTGCAAGAATTCTTCCTTTGTTAAAAGGTTCTTGAATTCGATTTCAATCTCTTGTGCCAATGTGAAGCATCCTTTCATTACTTAGTCTTTTTATTATCTCTTTTCAGGAAAGGAACTTCAATGTTTAGATGAATATCCTCTCTTATGATAAAATAAGACTGATTGTTTTAAGGAAGGATGAAATAGCCATGAGAAAAATGATTGAATTTAAGGAAGCGAAATTTGAAAACGGTGTTTTGCACTTACATACTGAACAAAATGAGCTGATTAAAGGGATCAAACCTGCCGGGCAGATCATTGCAGATTCTGACAAATTTGCGTTCGTTTATCTGGCGGAAAATGAAGAAGAATATGTATATTTATACCTGGATGAACCAATATGGGGTCAATTGAAAAAAGCACTGGATGAGAAGTGCCCTGTTATCGCAAAAAGCGAGGAAGAATCGTTCGAATTGGACGGCTTTCACGAAGAGCTTGACTATTTGGTCAGTAATATAGAAGGAAACGGGAATTACGGTGACGAAATGGTTAAGAAGGTTGAAACTGCTTTCATCGATTGATTCCGTCATGAAAATATAAGGAATGTTTCAGGTGGGGTGAGGCAATGAATCATTGGGAAGAATTTTTAGCGCCATATAAGCAAGCAGTGGATGAGCTAAAAGTAAAATTAAAAGGGATGCGGGGAGAATATGAATTTCAGCAGACTCATTCTCCAATTGAATTTGTCACTGGCAGGGTGAAGCCGATCGCCAGTATTTTGGATAAAGCAAATCAAAAGGGAATAGCTCTATCCGATATAGAAAGAGAGATGCAGGATATCGCCGGTCTCAGGATGATGTGTCAATTCGTTGAAGATATACACACTGTGGTGGAACGCCTCCGAGCACGCAGGGATTTCAAAGTGATAGAAGAAAGGGATTATGTGACGCATAAAAAGCCGAGCGGATACAGGTCCTATCATGTCGTTGTAGATTACCCTGTACAGACGATCAAGGGAGAAAAAAACATCCTTGTCGAAATTCAAATTCGTACCCTTTCGATGAATTTTTGGGCGACTATTGAGCATTCTTTGAATTATAAGTACAGCGGACAATTTCCTGAAAGAATACAGATGCGGCTCCAGCGTGCTGCAGAAGCGGCTTTTCGGCTGGACGAGGAAATGAGCCTGATAAGGGAAGAAATCCAGGAAGCGCAGGCGATATTCACCAATAAGATGGAAAAAGATAAAAGGGGAAGCGGCTCGACTGATAAAAGAATTCATAAACAATGAGACGAAGGGGGTCAACCCGAATGAAGTTTGCCATTACATCAAAGGGTGATTCAAAGTCCAATACTTTGATGCATAAAATGAGGACTTATTTACAGGATTTCAATTTGACATATGATGAAGATCAGCCTGATATCGTGATTTCCGTAGGAGGGGACGGGACTCTGCTTTATGCCTTTCACCGCTATCGTTCGAGACTTGATAAAACCGCCTTCGTAGGGGTACATACGGGTCATCTCGGGTTTTATGCAGACTGGGTGCCTGAAGAAATTGAAAAACTGGTCATAGCCATTGCAAAGACTCCTTATCAAGTGATTGAATATCCTCTCCTGGAAACAATCATCCGCTATCAGCATGGCGGTAAGGAGACGCGTTATTTGGCTTTGAATGAATCCACGGTGAAAAGTGTGGAAGGCACTCTCGTCATGGATGTAGAAATCAGGGGACAGCATTTCGAGCGATTCAGGGGGGACGGATTGTGTTTATCCACGCCGTCAGGAAGCACCGCTTATAATAAAGCGCTGGGGGGCGCGATTATACACCCTTCACTGCCAGCTATTCAGTTTGCCGAAATGGCATCAATCAACAACCGGGTATTCAGAACGATCGGTTCGCCGCTTATCCTTCCTGCCCACCATACGTGTATGTTGAAGCCTGTCAATGGTCCCGACTTCCTGGTAACGATCGACCATCTTTCCCTTCTTCATAAAGATGTGAAATCGATCCAATACCGTGTGGCAGACGAGAAAATCCGTTTTGCCCGGTTCCGTCCATTCCCTTTCTGGAAGAGGGTGCATGACTCATTTGTGGCAGATGAGTAAAGGGTATTCCATCGAGTGGAGTGTACCTTCTATATATGAAGGGAAGCTTCTGAGGGAATTTCTTGTAGACCAGAAGGTTTCTAAACGGACCCTGACATCTGTCAAATTCGAAGGCGGGTCGATCTCAGTGAATGACAGGGAAGTAAATGTCCGTCATCCCTTAAAAGAAGACGACAAGGTCAAACTGGTTTTTGCTCCTGAAACAGGAAGTCAAAAGTTACTTCCCGAGGATATTTCTCTGCAAATCATTTATGAGGACGGCGATCTCCTCGTTGTGGAGAAACCATGGGGAATGTATTCAATCCCTACAAAAGAATATCCAACAGGCAGCCTGGCAAACGGGATTGCGGGTTACTACAAAGAGCTTAACCTGGCATCTGCTGTTCATATTGTAACGAGGCTGGACCGTGACACATCCGGATTGGTACTTGTAGCCAAGCATAGGCATGTGCATCACCTCTTCTCCCTGCAGCATCAGGAAAGAGGAGTGAAGAGGACATATGAAGCACTTGTTGAAGGGGTGATGGCCGATACATATGGAATGATCGAGAAGCCCATCGGACGCAAAGAAACGAGTATAATTGAAAGAGAAGTCCGGCAAGACGGACAATATGCCAAGACCGGGTATCAGGTTCTAAGACAGTATCCAGAAGCCGCCCATCTGTCCGTACGTCCCTTTACAGGGAGAACACACCAGATACGCGTACACTTGGCATCAATCGGCCATCCTCTCATAGGGGACGATTTGTACGGCGGCAATGTAAAATGTATAAAGCGCCAGGCACTTCATTGTAAAACCCTTTCTTTTTTTCATCCTATGAAAAAGGAACGGATGGAATTCGAGTGTCCGCTGGCAAATGATATGAGGGAAGCTTTGACAGAATTGGCTTCTCATGAAAATATGGATCCCCTGTGCTAAGCAGCACAGGGGATTTTTTGTAAATAATCAGGGGAAGGTCCTGAACTTTTCTTTTACCAGCGGCATGGTTGACGGGACGCTTATGATTTTCATTTCCGGATACCTGAACGCCGACAATTCCCCTCCGAATACAGCCCCCGTATCAATGTTCACCGTATTATTCATCTTCCTTGGTTTCATGACAGGGGTATGCCCATAGATGATCCATGGCCTGCCTTTGTATTCCATTGCCCAATCCCTTCTTACCGGAGTTCCATCTTCGTTCACTTCGCCTGTTATATCGCCGTAGAGGACGAATGTTTTTACACGATTATTGTTCTTGCCTATATGATTTTCCTTTATCCCGGCGTGTGCAATGATCAATCTTCCTTCATCCAGGACCTGATACAGCGGGGAAGTTTCGTATAACTCAATGAATGAGTCTCTGTACCCGATTCTTTCTTCTTCTGTCAGTGCACTTAATTCTGCTATTGTGGTCTCTAGACCGTGGAGGATCTTCACGTTGTTCCCAAGAAAATACCTGTAAAGCTTATTGCAATGATTCCCTGGGACATAGTAAGCTTCTTTTTCACGGTGCAGGGAAGCGGCGACTGTGATCATTTTTAATGAGTGAGGGCCTCGGTCGGTCAAATCCCCGACAAAAGCAAGTTTTCTTCCTTCGGGATGCCGAGGGAGACCTGATTCCCAATTATAACCGAGTTTTTCAGTCAGCCTGTAAAATTCGTCAAAGCATCCGTGGACATCACCGATTACATCAGTTTTCATAGGGTACCTTCTTTCTCTGAAACGGGAAACTTTTTTCTTTTCATTTCATTCGTTTTGTGACATATTAATGATTCAGTGTTTGAAAAAACGTGAGTATTTATTCATTTTGAGATCATTACCAATATTACCAGATCGAATGCCCCGGTTAATGCAAGACAATTGAAAGAAGATTTGCTAGTATTATTACGACTATATGAGATTAACATATAAAGGAGGGTGAGCCTTAATGGAAGAAGCAGTCAAAGATCAAAACAATGAAAAAGAAAAGCAGGATAAAGAAATGTATGATGAAGAGCTTCTCATTAGAGCCCTCAGGCAGGAAGATCTAGATTTATTCAGGTCTGAATTCACTCAGTTACACTCCTATGATCAGGCAAAATTCTTCTCGAAAGTCGAAGATGAACTGAGGACCAGGCTGTACCATTATCTCTCTCCGGAAGAAATGGCTGAACTATTCGAAAGCCTGGATATAGATGAAGAAGATTATCAGGAAATACTTGCGGAGATGAACCCGTCATATGCTGCCGAAATGTTATCAAACATGTATGCGGATGACGCAGTCGACGTATTGAATGAACTTGATAAGGAACAGGTGGTAAGCTATCTTACCATCATGGATGATGAATCGGCCAAAGAAATTAAAGAGCTCCTTCATTATGAAGAGTACACTGCAGGAAGTATCATGACGACCGAATTTGTCGCCATTTCCCAAAATCAGACGGTCAGATCTGCCATGTATATCCTTAAGAATGAAGCCCCGAATGCAGAAACCATTTATTATATTTATGTAGTAGACGATGATAAGAAGCTCGTGGGGGTTATCTCGTTAAGGGACCTTATCATCAGCCATGATGACGTCATGATATCTGAAATCATGAGTGAAAGGGTCATGTCAGTCGGGGTGAGCGAGGATCAGGAGGCTGTTGCAAGACAAATGAAAGACTATGACTTCCTTGCCTTGCCCGTGGTGGACTTTCAGCATCATCTCCTCGGGATCATCACAGTCGATGATATCATGGATGTCATGGAAGAAGAAGCTTCAGATGACTACTCCAAGCTTGCCGGTATCGCCGACTTGGATTCCATTGACAGAAACCCTTTTAATGCCGCAAAGAAGCGTCTGCCATGGCTGATTGCGTTATTATTTCTCGGTATGATTACAGCGAATCTCATCGGGCGTTTTGAAGCGACGCTCGATAAAGTCGCCATTTTGGCAGTTTTTATCCCGCTTATAGCAGGGATGGCAGGAAACACAGGTACTCAGGCCCTGGCGGTTGCTGTCCGGGGAATCGCTACAGGAGATTTGGAGAAAGAAAACAAGCTCTCCCTTGTCCTGCGTGAAGCAGGTACTGGGCTCATAACAGGAACGACATGCGGGATCGTTGTCAGTCTAATTGTCTATGTGTGGAAAGGTACATTTTTCCTCGGTATGCTGGTCGGGGTTTCCGTCTTCATTTCTTTATTTGTTGCTACGTTGGCAGGAACGCTTGTACCTCTGTTCATGCATAAGTTGAAAGTCGATCCCGCA
Organism: [Bacillus] enclensis; assembly: GCF_001456935.1. GTDB lineage: Bacteria > Bacillota > Bacilli > Bacillales > Bacillaceae_B > Rossellomorea > Rossellomorea enclensis. The sequence continues at coordinate 245,354 of NZ_KQ758483.1, forward strand.
GTCGCCTCCGGTCCATTCATCACGACGATCAACGATATCATCAGCACCCTGATCTATTTAGGGCTTGCTACGCTATTTTTAAACTACCTTATATAGAAAGAAAAGGGGGAGAGTATGATGGAACAGCATGCTTCTGTAACGTCACTGGTGATTGTGATCATTGTTGCCTTTTTGACGCCGATATTGCTGCATCGTTTTAAATTGAATTTCATCCCTGTGGTCATTGCCGAAATCATCATGGGCCTTGTGATAGGGAAAAGTGGATTTGACCTTGTCCATCAAGATATGTGGCTCGAAACTTTATCCACTTTCGGTTTCATCTTTTTGATGTTTTTAAGTGGATTGGAAATTGATTTCAAGGCATTCTCAAATAGTAAGACCAAAAAAGAAATCCTCCCGAGCGGAAAGGAAGAGCCTAACCGACTGCTGGTGGCAAGCATCATTTTCATCGGCATATTCTTCGTTTCTCTTGGGCTGTCCTATTTATTCGTCCTGTTTGGTCTCATAGAGAATGCTTTCCTTATGACCTTGATTATATCGACAATTTCATTGGGAGTAGTCGTTCCGACCCTGAAGGAAGCACAGATCTCAAAAACCGCCATTGGTCAAATCATCTTATTGATCGCCGTCATAGCAGATCTGGTCACCATGATCCTTCTTGCTGTATTTGTTTCACTGTACGGTGAAGGACATGGCAGCATGTGGCTTCTGCTGGTGCTGTTCGGTGTAGGAGTGCTTCTGTATCTGTTGGGCAAACGTATGAAAAACAACAATTTCATCAAAAGCTTGTCCACGGGAACGGTCCAAATAGGGACACGTGCCGTATTCACGCTGATTATTCTGCTTGTCGCGGTATCTGAAACAGTCGGGGCGGAGAATATCCTGGGGGCCTTCCTTGCAGGTGTATTGGTGTCATTACTCGCTCCAAATCAGGAAATGGTGCAGAAACTGGATTCTTTCGGTTATGGTTTTCTGATACCGATCTTTTTCGTAATGGTCGGGGTTGAACTGGATCTGATGACCTTGCTGAGTGATAAGAAGATGCTTCTTTTGATTCCGCTGCTCCTGCTTGCATTCCTGATTTCAAAGCTTCTGCCGGTGTATTTGTTGAAAAAATGGTACGATACAAAGACGACAATCGCTTCCGCGTTCCTGTTGACATCGACACTCTCCCTGGTAATTGCCGCAGCTAAAATCGCTGAGAGAATGGAGATCATAACACCGCAAATGAGTGGTACGCTGATACTTGTGGCTGTCATTGCCTGTATCATCACACCGATTGTCTTTAAGAAGCTGTTCCCTCGGGAAAGTGCAACTGAAAAGAAACTGAACGTCGTATTTCTTGGGGCAAATCAAATGACATTGCCTGCTTCGAGGGAGCTGCAATCGTCCCTGTATGATTCAACCCTTTATCATACGATTCAGGATAAATCGGATAAAAATATTGCAGACTCATTGTTCAATATCAATGAAATTGAGAATTACGAACTTGATACCCTGGATGGACTTGGTATATTCGAAGCTGATATCCTTGTGATTTCCACAGGGGATGAAGAAGCGAATGCCACACTATCCGTCGCAGCAAAAGAAAGAGGTGTCGAGCGGGTCATCGTTCGTGTCGAAAGCCCTGATCTGCATGAATCACTCAAGGAACAGGAGATTGAGGTTTACTCTGTATTCCTTTCAACAAAAGCGTTATTGAGAGCGATGATTGAATCTCCATCGGTGATGAATATCCTCACGAACCAGGAAATGTCGCTATATGAAATCAAGATGCTCAATAGCCAGTTTGAAGGGATGACATTAAGAAAATTCCCATTTACAGGGGATGTCATTTTCGTCCGTATTTTCAGGGGCAAAGATTCCATTGTCCCTCACGGTGATACAGAACTTCATATGAATGACCGGTTGATCGTTACCGGCTCTAAGGAATATGTAGATGAACTGAAACGTGAACTAGAGTTCTGTGAGTATTGCTAGTCTATAAACAAGGCTCTCCGGTGACACCGGAGGGCCTTTACTTTTTTGTGAATAAAGGATTTTACGTGGTGAATACCTAATTAGTTACATATGCAGAATAATAAGGAGATGATGAGAATGTGGGAAATGAACGTAAAAGACATAAGAAAGAAGCTGGAAGAAAGTTTCGAGGCTTTGACATTCGAAGAGCTGAATGAAAAGCCGGCACCAGGTGAGTGGAGCATTGCCCAAATCGTCCTTCATTTGGCGGGTGCTGAGACACGCTTTATGAAACTCGCTTTGGAAGCTGCAGAAAGTCAGCAGGTAATGGAAGGGGAAGAGGTTGATTTAAGTGTATTTGAAGATAAAAATAAAAAACTCAAGGCACCAATCGATCCGCCGGAAGATCCTCAAACAAGGGAGCAATTATTGACCGCCCTTCATACATCAAGAAGGCTGACTGATCAATTCCTTGAGGGGCATACGGAAGATTCGCTTTCCGGGAAGACTATGGATCATCATCAATTCGGCATCATGCCGGTATGGCAGGTACTCGAGCTTCTCGGAAGGCACGAAGAGCGTCATATCCATCAAATACAAGAGACTAAAAACAAGATATCAATGAAATGAACCTTTTCTTTTTTTGAAGTTTCATGTAGAATTAGTATCAGGTACTAATAACTTGTAATAATAGGAGGATAAATATGACTCTTTCATTAAAAGGCAAAACATATGTTGTCATGGGAGTTGCCAATAAACGCAGTATCGCCTGGGGAATTGCGCGTTCACTTCATCAATCAGGTGCGCGGGTGGTATTTACATATGCTGGAGAACGTTTTGAAAAAGGTGTCAAAGATCTTGCAGGGACATTGGAAGGCGGAGAAGAGTCTCTATTCTTCCCGTGTGATGTAACAAGTGACGAAGACATCGACAAATGCTTCTCTTCAATAAAGGAAGAAGTGGGAGTGATCCATGGCCTTGCGCACTGCATCGCGTTTGCGAATAAAGAAGAGCTTGCCGGGGACTATATGAACACAACAAGGGACGGTTTCCTTCTCGCGCATAATATCAGTTCATATTCCCTCACTGCCGTGGCAAAGGCAGCGAAGGATTTAATGACGGAAGGCGGAAGCATCGTATCGATGACGTATCTGGGCGGCGAACGTGTCATGCAGAACTATAACGTCATGGGAGTAGCAAAGGCCTCTCTTGAAGCAAGTGTTAAATATCTTGCCAGTGACCTTGGCAAACACGGCATCCGTGTCAATGCGATTTCTGCCGGCCCGATCCGCACCCTTTCCGCTAAGGGAGTGGGGGATTTCAACTCCATCCTTAAAGAAATCGAAGAGCGTGCACCGCTGAGACGCAATACAACACAGGAAGAAGTAGGAGATACAGCCGTATTCCTATTCAGCGACCTTTCAAGGGGAATCACAGGGGAAAACCTCCACGTCGATTCCGGGTATCATATCCTTGGGTAATGAAAGTTAAACCCCGCCGGTATTAGTGCCGGCGGGGTTTTTTTCATGTAGATAAGTGTCATACTCGTTAGTGATTATAAGAGTATGGAGTATTTCCATGCTTTACCTCGTGACGGAATTATCGGCAGATTTGAAAGATTAAAGGGTGAAATTGAAAGATTAATGGTAAAAATTCGAAGATAATCGGAATAAATTCGAAGATTAATGAGCCAAAACGAAAGATCCTTCAAACTTGTTTGATAACACCGGTTAGCCAGCTGAAAAGAATAGATCAATGAACGATAATCCTGTATATGTCCTTCAAGCCTCCATCAAACCCCCATCACCATCCATTTTACTCGGTCTTCTGAGTGATTTCCGGCGGTTTTTTATCCCAAAAACGAAACTGACGTGCACCAATTGCATACATATAAAAGTGGAGAAGAATTGGAGGTGTGCTTTATGAAAAAAGATAAGTCATCAAATAAAGAACCGTTGTTATACATTCAACAGCCAAAGCTTCAGGAAGTCAAAGGGAATATGCAAGTGGTCTATCGTTCCTCGAAACGGAAAGAGAAAAAAGAGGCTGATTCGCCAAGCCCGATTGAAAACAAAGCCGTCCATCACAAAGTAGATTCTGAAACAGCAAATCCAGTCCCTGTATCAAAAATTGATAAAGAAGACAGACCGGTCCCTCAGGCTGCCAGGGAGGAATCCCAGTCTTCCATGCAGGCGTTCAGAAGGCTGCCCCCCTTCAAGGAATTGACCCTGGATGAAAAACTTGACTACATTACTGCAAGCATCAACGGAAAAGTGCCATTCCCATGTGAATTCAGTACTGATACTGACACCTATAAAGGGGTGCTTATCTCAATGTGGGAATCAGCAATTAAAATAAAAACCTTCCGCGGTGATGAAGTAGAGGTTGCAAGGGACTCATTAAAATCCATCAAAATGATCGGCTTGCAATAAAAGAAGCCAGACGGGAAATTCCCGGCTGGCTTTAATCTTCGTTACTCTGACTTATCAGTCTTCACATAAGTCGACAAACACATCTTTGATGCATTGAATCGCACAGAAGCAATCAAGGTCAACAGTGATACAGTCCCCTGTTAATTCCCATTCGCTCATCATTGTATCTGCATCTTCAAGATCGTCGCCTCTGCCGCCTCCGCCTGATCCACCGTGGTGATGGTGCTCTGGCTTCACTACTTGCAATGTAGCACAGCAATTATCGAAGATGTCCTTCACCCGGAAAAATGGTGATTTCCAAGGCTTTCCTTTGATGTGTGCTTTGAATGTATCACCGTTCTTCAGATAAAGCTTGAAGATACGTGTATTTACACGGTTAGCAGGGCTGACCATTGTTCCCAGTGGCTCAAGGAAACAGTCATTACGGCATTCGTTGCATTCGTCACCAGCATCTTGAATGTCTTTGATAGCGCGCACAGCTTGACATACACAGCCGAGATCTTTTTTACCAAAATCTCTATCTCTTCCGCAACCCATATAAAGTTCCTCCTTAAAATAAATTTCATTTACATTACTAACATATTGTCAGGTAGGCAATTAGGTAACGGACATCTGCCCTCTTTTAAAAATTTGGGCTTGTATATATTTACTAATATAGAAAGGGCGATGATAAATGGATTTATCATTGGTACAGCTCCTGGCCCTTGGTTTTGCCATCTTCCGGATGACGCATCTGATTGTCTTCGATAAAATAACAGAATGGATGCGGGCTCCCTTTTTTGATGAAGTGAAAGAAGTGGAGGATGGGGTGGAAGAAATATACCTCATACCCAAAACGACCGGATTGAAAGGCTTTATCGGTCAACTGCTATCCTGTTATTGGTGCACAGGAATCTGGGTAAGCTTATTCTTATACGGCGGTTATCTGCTGTTCCCAGTCATATTCGGTCCACTCACCACTTTGTTGGCTGTGGCCGGTGTGGCAGCAATCATTGAAGCTGCCGTACAGTACTGGAATAGAGAATCGGTGTAGGTAATTAGTGGAAACAAGCACGCTTTCTTTTACATATAATGAATCATTCTTATGCAAAAGGAGGCAATGCAATTGAAAAAAACCTCTATGGATAATGTGATTAAATCAACAAATACTGCAACAAATAAAAAGAAAAAAGGCGGCTGCGGCTGCGGTTCGAAATCAAAGAAAAAATAGATTGCTCATTAAGAGCAGTCTTTTTTTTTGACATAAAATCAGACTTTAAGAAAAAAATAAAGAATGATGATAAACAAAAAAGAGGGATCATGTATGAAAAATTATTTACTGGCAGGGATCATCAGTCTCTTAATGATTGCAGGCTGCTCGAACAAAGAGGATGGAGAGGAGAGTAAAATCGCTCTCTTGAAGACAACCGATCCAGAGCCTGTTGAACTGGTGGATCATCCTGAAACGGAAAGCTTCGGCCATGCGATTAAAAAAGAATTGGCCAAGAAGAAGGAACTTTATGATGTAGCAGTGATTCAAAGTAAGGAACAAACACTTGTGGTATACAAAGTGAAGCATTTGCAGCGCTTTAAAATGAAAAAGATTGAAAAGGATATGGAGAAATTACTTGAAGATAAGCATCCAGGTGAAGACTTCATTTTATCAAGTGATTACAAAATCTTTCTGGAAACTGTCCGCTTAAAAGAACAAATCCAGCAGAAAACGATTTCCAAGAAAGAAGCTGAAAAAGAATTCAAGGATATCATCGAGCTTCAGAAGGAAAAGACGTAGGAGGGATTCTCTGTGGGAAAGACACCCAAAACCCCCGAACAGCAGAAGTATGAAAAAATTGAAAAACAATATGAAACGAAAAGGCCGTTGTTGAAAAATGTTATAAAGGCATTTTTGGTAGGCGGAGCCATTTGCCTGATCGGGCAGGCAGTAAGTTATTTCTATATTTATTTTTTTAATTTCACTGAGCAGACTGCCGGGAATCCGACAGTCGCTACTATGGTCTTTTTCGCCATGATTCTGACTGGATTCGGCATCTACGATCACCTCGGACAATTCGGAGGTGCAGGGAGCGCAGTGCCGGTAACAGGATTTGGCAATGCAGTCATATCAGCGGCAATTGAACATAAAACAGAAGGCTATGTCCTTGGTGTAGGCGGGAATATCTTTAAACTGGCTGGTTCTGTCATTGTTTTCGGTGTTTTCTCTGCATTTGTTGTTGCGCTGATAAAGACATTATTAATCCAGTGGGGGTTGATTTGATGCTTAAAGGAGGAAGATCATGGATTTTCGAGAAGCAGCCTGCGATCTTATCAACAGGCGTCGTGGGAGGACCATTCGAAAAACAGGGTAAACTATCTGATGACTTTGACCGCTTTTTTGATGATTTATGGATGGGACAAGACTCATATGAAAAAGCAAACCGCACCCTAATTGAGGATGCAGTGCAGATTGCGCTGGACAAACAAAAACTGCAAAAAGAAGATGTCCAATTTTTCCTGACGGGCGACCTGATCAACCAGATCACTCCCTCAAGTTTTGCTGCACGCACCTTTTCTTTTCCTTACTTTGGATTGTTCGGAGCTTGTTCAACTTCAATGGAAGGGCTTGCACTTGCCGCTTTTCTGGTCAATCATCAAGGGGCGGAAAAAGTAGTGACCGGGGCCTCAAGTCATAATTCTGCAACTGAAAAGCAATTTCGCTATCCGACTGAGTACGGAGGGCAAAAGCCCCCGACTGCACAATGGACCGTAACAGGAGCAGGATATGCAGTAGTCGGCAATGGCACGGATTTCACCTCTCCAGCACCGAGGGTGACATCCGCTACAATTGGGAAAGTCATCGACCTTGGTTTATCAGATCCCTTTAATATGGGGGGGGCAATGGCACCTGCAGCAGCGGATACAATGACGGGCCATTTTCAGGATCTGGGAAGAGACCCTTCTTATTACGATTTAATCGTAACCGGTGATCTTGCAGGCATTGGCAGACAGACGGCGATGGAGCTGATGAAGGAAAACGGATACACCTTGACAGAACAGCAGTATAAGGATTGCGGACTCCTCATTTATGGAGAAGACCAGCCGGTTCAATCGGGGGCAAGCGGACCCGGCTGTTCAGCCGCTGTCCTTTATGGGCATCTGCTGAATGAAATGAAAAAAGGTACGTATAAGAGGATCCTGGTAGTCGCGACCGGCGCCCTGCTGTCGCCCCTTACCTTCCAGCAGGGAGAAACCATTCCTTGTATTGCACATGCCGTTTCCATTGAATTTGTATAGGATAGGGAGGTAGTAAACATGTTAGCGATGTTCTTTTGGTCGTTTGTTATAGGAGGAATCATCTGTGTCATCGGACAGCTATTGTTTGATGTTGCAAAAATGACACCGGCTCATACATTGAGCCTGCTCGTGGTTGCAGGTGCCATTCTTTCGGGTTTTGGGCTATACGAGCCGCTGATCGATTTTGCAGGGGCAGGGGCAACAATCCCGATTACCAGCTTCGGAAATTCCCTTGTGAACGGTGCCATGCAGGAATCACAGGAGCATGGACTTGTAGGTGTATTGACCGGGATGTTTGAAGTAACAAGTTCAGGCATTTCCGCAGCGATCGTCTTTGGTTTCATTGGGGCGCTCCTTTTTAAACCGAAGGGATAGCAGGGGGTGTATGAGATGCCGGAATATTTAGAAGTTGCAGCCAGAAGTTCATTTATCCTTCTTTCACTGTTCTTTATTACAAAGCTTCTTGGGAAAAAACAGCTGTCCAAATTATCATTTTTCGAGTATATAACAGGTATAACCGTCGGGAGTATTGCAGGAACCCTCTCGATGGATCTTGGCCTGCCGCTCAGTGAAGGCCTTATGAGTATCCTGCTTTGGTTTTCATTCCCGCTTGTGTTTTCTTTCATCTCTCTTAAAAGCAGCAAATTCAGGAGATTTGCTGAAGGGAAGCCTTCTGTTTTCATTAAAGATGGACAAATCGATGAAAAAGCACTGCGTAAAGAAAAGTATTCCGTAGATGAATTGCTTGAACAATTGAGGAAGAAAGATGTCTTCAGAGCCGCGGATGTTGAATTTGCCACGCTGGATACGAATGGAGACCTCAGCGTGATGCTGAAAAAAGAAAAACAGCCACTGGTAAAAGAAGATATATTGTCCCTTTTTAAGAGGGCCACACCCCCGCAGGCTGTGATCATTGATGGGGAAATTGATGAAGCAGCCCTGAAGGCGGTTGGGTTTGATAAGCCTTGGCTGTTAAAGGAACTGTTGAAAAGAAAGCTTGACTTCGAGGCAGTATTCCTGGCACAGGCGGACAGTGAAGGGAATTTGACCCTTGATTTGTACAATTGGACAAACACACAACAAAATTGAAAAAAGCCCATACGGAATATCCCTCACTTACATATGTTATAAGTGACTAAAGGTAAAGTGAGGTGAAGCTGAATGCCTTACGGATTTGGATATGGTGGTTATGGTGGCTGCGGATATGGCGGCTATGGCGGCGGCTATGGTTCTACTTTTGTATTGATCGTAGTCTTATTTATCTTGTTGATCATCGTCGGAGCTAGCTTCTGCTAATCATGAAGCAGAATAAAGGCAGAATCCTCTTTAAGAGGGATCCTGTCTTTTTTTCTTGGAATACTCACGCTCTCCATTTTTATACATATGATACTTATAGTTAAAAGGGAGGCGGTTTACTCATGAACAATAATTTCTTTAAAAATCTCGAGCAGAAGACAGGCGTGAATATGAACGAAGTGCTGGAGCTTGCAAACTCACTGCAAAATGCAAATTTCAAGGATGAAGCGACAGTCAGGAAAGTCATCAAACGGGTTTCGAAAATTGCCAACAAACCAGTAAATAAAGAAATGGAAGATAAGATCGTCAAGTCAATCGTAAACGATGGAAAGCAGCTGGATTTTGGGACTATATCCAATATGCTCAACAAAGGGAAGAAATAATTTTTTGAAAGAGAATGGACATAAAAGAACGTTGAGACACGTACTTTATGTTAATTCTCTTTTTATTTTTACCCGGGGTTAAAAAATGGCATCGCGGGTAAACCCATAATAAGGAGGTCATGAATATGGGCTATATCGCTCCAATTCCACACTTTCAATATAAACAATATCAAGAAAGGGAAATGAAGGTGAATAAACACCCATTCCGGTTCTTTCCCGTTCAGCCGGCCAGGGCACTGAAAAATAACCGCGAAGAAACCTTCAGTGAAGAAATGCACATATACGAGGACAATGAACACAAGAAAAATCTGTCAGCCACGAAAAGAAGACCCCAAAAGAACATGATTCCACAGGAATTATTAGCGGAAGTGACAGGAAAAGGGACCTACTTTAACGAATACGTATAAAGTAAAGGACCGCTGTCTGTGTTCACAAACAGTACGAGCCTTGCAGCATTGTACTGAAAGGATGAATGAATTGAAGCTTCAACAGTTTAATGAGAATTGCTATGCTTTCACCGGCGCCGTGAATATCGGTTATTGCCAAAAGGAAGGTAAAGGACTCCTTATAGACACCGGACTGGATGAGTCGGCAATCAAGAAAATCCTGAAAATGGTCAAACAACAAGAACTTCCTCTGGATTACTGCATCATCACTCATGCCCACGCAGACCATTTTGGCGGCGCCGCATACTTGAAGAAAGTAACCGGGATACCGCTTTACTGCCCTCCCATGGAATCAGCCATCATCGAAAATCCGCTTCTCGAACCAATTTATCTATTCAATGGCGCCAATCCGATTAAGGAATTAAGAAATAAATTTCTTGAAGGCCCTTCAGTCAAAGTAGATTTCCATATTGAATCCGGAGAGAATAGGATCGGTCCATTTATGTTCCAGGCTTTGAATCTTCCCGGCCACTCCTATGCCCAGGCAGGCTTGTTGATAGAAGATATCCTATACGCCTCAGACAGTTACTTCGGAACAGAATCTCTGGAAAAACATGTGATCCCATTTATTATCGATGCGGACCAGACCTTGGCAACATTGGAAAAACTCCTTCACATTAAATGCAAAGGAGCAATACCTGGACATGGTCCATATGAGGAAAACTTCAGCGATACCGTACGTATGAATCAAAGAGTCCATGAAGAACGGATCCATACTCTATATCAACTGATTGAAAGCAAAGGAGAAGGTGAAACCCTGGAGAGTCTGACCACACAATTCCTGGCATTACATAAACTTGATGTTAAAAACATGGGTCAGTGGCTGCTGTTCCGCACTTCCGTGACTGCTTATTTAACAAGCCTGGAACGTCAGGGGCGGATAAGGTTTTACGTAAAGGATAATGAACCCAGGGTGGCGATAGCCTGACTGTTGTTTAGTACCCTTGAACCAATAGACTTTCTCCTTCTTTCCATTCTGCAAACATGACTTCTTTATGTGATTGAAATCCATGTTTATTTATTTCTTGTATCAGCCATTCTTCTGGCTGGTGCACGATTTTTAAATTATCATAAACAATTTCACCGTCCACAATCAACGAGAGCGGAAGGCTTACTTGAGTTGGCTGGATATTCAAATCTGACCGCTGTACATTTTCGAACAAAGGTTTCTTAAGGACGCTTAATGTCCCATTTGTTTCTAATAATGCATACTCACATTCCCTTATGGAAAAAATATCCTTTGCCCTTAGTAAATGCTGAAGTTGATTTAAATCTAGATTATTTTTCTTTAACTGCTGGAAATCTATTTTTCCTTTATTGATCACTATTGCCGGAGTCCCTTCCAAAACATGGCGGAGCCTTCTGGATTTCTGTGTAATGAACTCTGTAGCAAATATTAAAAAACCCCAGATGGAAATCGCCGCAAGGATCTGCCAGACACTTACTTCGTTATCATAAAGGGAATTTCCTACCAATTCGCCCAATATCAATGCAGAAATAAAATCAAAGGCAGAAATCTGGGTGATTTGGGTCTTCCCTAAAATTTTCGTTAAAAACAAAAGGGCGAAATAGCCGACAACAAGCTCAACGGCTATTGACATGTACTCCATAATATCCCTCCCCATATATTTCTTCATTATCGTCCAGTGCAAGTACCTTTATACTTGAGTCATTTGTATTTAGATAAAAAAAGATCAATCCTCCCATATAAAGGGTGATTGATCTTTTTTGTCTTGCATGCTTGATTAAGAGATTGTTTTAATCATTGTTCTGTGTGGGATCCCTGCATCCATGAATTCCTCAGAGACAACCTCATAACCTAATCTTTCATAAAAAGGAATCGCATAGGTCTGCGCATTGAGTTTAAGTTTTGAAATGGAGCGCCCTGCAGCGTATTGCTCAATGGCCTGCATGATCTCCCTGCCTGCCCCTTTACCGCGAAGGCTCTTCAACACACAGATACGTTCCACTTTTCCGATCCCGTCCAGCAGACGGAATCTTCCTGCGCCGGCAGGCCGGTCCCCGTCATACAAAATGAAGTGGGTCGATTGATTTTCATGTTCATCGATTTCTTCTTCCAAAGGCACATTCTGTTCCTGCACAAACACGGTTTTCCTTACACTGAAAACTTCTTCAAACTGTGATTCCGATTGAGCGATTTCTACGTTCAACTGCATTAGTCCTTTCCGAGGCGGAATGTTTCATATACTGTCCATGAACCATTCTCCAGCTGATAGAGGAGATGGAAGCGGTCGACCGTTTCTTCGTGATCCACACCCAGCATGCTCAGCGAACCAAAAATATCGGAATGTTCATCGTTTGAAAGTTTTTGTGCAATCGTGATGTGAGGGACGAAAGCGAATTCAGGTTCATCGTCCAATACGTCCTGTTTATGCATGTCATGATGCAGCCCTTCCAGTTCAGGGGTAGGGTCCACTTTGAAATAAATGACATTGTTCACCGGCTGGAATGAGCTGACCTTATAAACCTTCAAGTTAAAAGGGTCATATTTTTTTGCTACGTTCCTTAATTTATCGGCGATATCTTTTATTTGATCATCATCAGCAGAGAACACATTTTTAAGGGTCAAATGCGGCGGAATCAAAGCGTAATGAGGATCGTAGCGTTTACGGTACGAATTTGCTAAATCCTGAAGCTTTTTTGATGGGAAAACGACAACACCATAGTTCATTGTCTTCAAACCTCCTCCAGATACTGTTACTTGTAAAAGCAATTAATATAAATATAGTATAGCAAATTTTTCAAAAATTTAATATAGGACGAACGAAAGGGAACTTCTCCCACTGATAATTCAGCTTTTCTAAAGTGTGGGAGAATTCACTTTCATGGCGTCTTTATGAGCATTTCACCCAAACATCATGGGAAGTGCCCGTTTCAGGTCCGGCTGCCAGTGTTTCCATGTGTGGTCACCTTCGAATTCTTCATAGAAAGTGGTGAATTTCTTTTCGTTGAACAGTTCATGGAGCTGGCGGTTTGGTGTAAGGAAGTCTTTTACTTTCCCATTGGTTGTTTTCACTTCGGTTTCTTTGGTTCCAATTACATGATAAATATTCAAAAGATGGGGATGAGCAAAGTTTTCAACTTCATCCAGTACTTTTTCATTTACAAGCGGTGATTGAAGAATGACCTTTCCAAAGGTATTGGGATATTTCAAGGCGGTCATCAGAGAAACAGTCGCCCCTAATGAATCCCCGATAAGCGCACGTCCCATTCCCATATGATAAGTCGGATAATGCTCATCAAGATAAGGGACAAGTTCATGGGCCAGGAAACGGATATAAGCGTCGTTTTCTTCTCCGTGAGGGTGATACTTTCTTCTTCTATCTTCTACATCTTTATATGGTACGCCTACAATGATCATGTTTTCTATTTCTTTGTTATTCAAAAATTCATCTGCAAGACGCGGGATCCTTCCGAGCTGGAAATAGTCCTTGCCGTCCTGCGCAATCAATATAGAATATTTATAAAGAGGAGAAAAAGTCGCAGGGAGATACACAAGCATCCTTATCTCCTCATTCAGCTCTTTACTAAAGAGGTTCAATTCATTCACAGCACCTCTGTTAACAGTCATACATAACCCTCCTGATTCTCTTCGATAACGTTTACAAAAAGATTGTATCACAATCTTTCATTTAAATCTTTCAAGCAGATTAGGATGAGAAAATTCTAAAAAATGTTATAATTCTACTATGGAAGACAAGTCAGAAAGGGGTACATACAATGCACAAGCCGATTCATTCAAAAGAAGTCACACAGGCAGCACTCCAGAAACTTCAGGACAGGGGAGTCATGATAGAAGATATCGCTGAAATCGTATATGAAATGCAGTTCCCGTACCATTCTGAGTTGGAAATGGAAGATTGTATAGACAGCGTGAAAAAAGTACTTTTGAAAAGGGAAATCCAGCATGCCATTTTAGTCGGGGTGGAATTGGACCAGCTGGCTGAGAAGAAGATGCTTTCAGAACCCCTCCAATCAATCGTCGAAACCGACGAAGGGCTTTTCGGAGTGGATGAAACGATTGCGCTTGGGGCAGCCCTTGGCTATGGAAGTATTGCGGTAACGACCTTCGGCCATTTAGATAAAAATAAGATAGGCATCATACGTGATCTTGATACTAAAAATGGCAAGGGGATTCACACCTTCCTGGATGATATTATCGCAAGTATCGCCGCGAACGCTTCTTCACGGATCGCACACAGCCTTCGGGACAAGGAAGAAAACATTTCAAGCGAAGACAAAAAACAATTTGAGGATGAAGAATTAATCGGATAAGATACCCTGATGTATAACAGTTTGACTGAATGGCCATTCAGGCCATTCAGTCTTTTTTATGTGGACATTCATCTGTTTCCAGTGAATATCCAGAGTATATAATGGAAACGCTTTATACATTTTCCATGCATTTTACAACTGAGAGTAAGGGTGAAATATAGCGCTGAATCTGATGTTGCACGGGATGGATGTGGGATGGAGGGTTTTTTTATGAAAAAAATTATAAGTTTATGTATCCTGTTTGACAAGAATGTTACAGTTTGTGATACAATTGATTACGGGAAAGTAGAAAATTTAATAGGGGGGAACAGATTATGAAAAAACGCAGTTTATTCTTAAGCACTGCCTTGCTTCTTATTCTTTCTGCCGTACTTGCGGCATGCGGAGGCGGAGCTGGCGGTGGAAGTTCCGATGGTGATGAAAAAGTAGACTTCATCGGAATCGCTACAGGAGGAACCGGCGGTACATACTATCCGCTTGGAGGTACCTTCGCAAAAATCATTGAAGATGAAACCGGGATCAAAGCTTCGGCATCCACTTCCGGTGCATCTGCCGAGAACATGGCTTCAATCAAAGATGGTAAAACTGAAATCGCTTTTACACAAACAGATATAGCTTCATATGCTTCAGAAGGTACGCAAATGTTCTCTGATAACAAAGTAGAGAATGCACGCGGTATCGCCACTTTATATCCTGAAACGATCCAAATCGTAACAACTAAGAAATCCGGCATCAAATCGGTTGAAGATCTAAAAGGGAAAGTCGTTTCAGTAGGTGAAGCTGGTTCAGGTACACTTTTGAACGCAGAACAGATCCTTGAAATCCACGGTATGAAACTTGAAGACCTTGAAGCCCGCAACCTATCTTTCGATGATTCTACAACTGGTATCCAGGATGGAACAATCGATGCGGCATTCATCACATCTGGTACCCCTACAGGAGCGGTAGAAGGACTTGCTGCGACTGAAGATATCTCAATCGTACCTGTTGATTCAGCTAAGATTGCAGAACTTATCGAGAAATATCCATACTATGCAGAGGATGAAATCCCTGCCGGTACGTACAGTAAAGTGGATGAAGCCATTACGACCGTCGCTGTACGCGCAATGCTTGTAACAAATGCAGATATCTCTGAAGATGTCATTTATGATGTAACAAAAGCAATTTTTGAAAATACAGATCAGATCACCCATGCTAAAGGAAAGCTGATCAAAGCTGAAAATGGATTAAAAGGTATGGGTATCGAATTGCATCCGGGAGCAAAGAAATATTTTGATGAAAAAGGTATTTCAGCAGAATAATTGATTCACCCCGAGATGAACAAAGGATAGGCCGCTTATCACGGTCTATTCTTTTGTTTTGAAGAAATGGAAAGGGGGAGGAGCGATGAAAAGGAAATACATGTTATGGAGCGCTCTCCTTTTTCTTATTCTCACGTCATTCATTTTTCTTCCCTTACAAACATTCCTGGTGATAGAACCAAGGGAGTACGAAGACAAACCCGCTTATTTCTCGATTAGTAAAGATCAGTCATTTTCAATCCTCTATACCCATTCCATCCACCTGTCAGAGGTAGAGGAAATCTATCGCCAAACACCTGCAAATAACATACGTCAAACAAAACTGTTATACGAAGACACAGCGATCGGAATGCCTTCCGACGCAGAAGGCCGGGAAGTATTCAGCAGAACAAAAGATGGCAGGTATGCCATTTCGAATATGGACAGGGAATTCCCGTTCATCGACATACAGATCGGACAAGTAGTGGCTAATCACCGGCTTGTCTACGACGGTGAAGTATATCCCTTGAAAGAGTATTTCAAAGAGGGGTCCATCGTTAGAATGCATTTTAAAAAAGTATCGCTGTTCAGCCAATGGAAAGGAGTGATTGTTGTTGGAAAAAGATAAAAAATTTGAGTCTCTCACTGCAGAACAACAACAAGAATTATTAGAAAAATATGATCCTGAATCTTCTACGAGAAAATTGGAGAGCGGACTGTTTAAATGGATCATATTTTTTGGTCTATTAGCATTCTCATTATTTCAATTGACGGCATCCATATTTCAATTCATACCAAGGCAATTATTACTGTCGATTCATCTAGGTTTCGCATTATCTCTAGTATTCCTTCTTTTCCCTGCAAGGAAAAAGAACTTGAAACTAAATAAGCTTGCGTGGTATGACGTCGTATTGGCGGCCATTTCCGTCTGTATCGGTGCATATTGGCCGATCATGCAGGATGATATCGTGAGCCGGGTTGGGCTTATGACCAGCCTGGATTTTTACGTCGGACTTGCAGCCATCATATTGGTTCTGGAAGCCACGAGACGTGCCGTGGGGCTGCCGATTATGATAATAGCCTCAGCCTTCCTTTTATACATGTATTATGGAAGGCAGATGCCTGGTTTCCTTGCACATCGCGGCTATGACTGGGATGACATTGTTAAAACGATGTTCTTTACGTCTGAAGGGATCCTCGGTACGCCTTTATACGTATCTGCCACCTTCATTTTCCTCTTCCTGTTATTCGGAGCATTCCTTGTCAAGACAGGAGTAGGTCAATACTTTAATGATCTGGCTGTAGCCATCGCGGGTAAACGTACTGGTGGACCGGCAAAAGTCGCCATCTTCTCGAGTGCCCTTCAAGGAACTATAAGCGGAAGCTCTGTGGCGAACGTCGTGACTTCGGGTTCCTTTACCATTCCTATGATGAAAAAAATGGGATATCGTAAAGAATTCGCCGGTGGTGTAGAAGCTGCAGCATCTACAGGAGGTCAGCTCATGCCTCCTATAATGGGTGCGGCTGCTTTCCTGATGGTTGAATTCATAGGCGGGATTTCTTACTGGGATATTGCGAAAGCCGCAGCTATTCCAGCCGTATTATACTTTACAGGAATTTGGATAATGACTCACTTTGAAGCCAAGCGACTCGGTTTGCGAGGTTTATCAGATGAAGAAATGCCGAACAAAAAAGAGGTATTGAAGAAAATTTATCTTCTGCTTCCGATACTGACTGTCATCATTTTACTCGTTAGTGGAATGAGTGTCATGAGGGCGGCGCTGTGGTCAATCGTTGCCACTATTGCAATCAGTGCCATACGAAAAGATACGAGGATCGGATTCAGGGACGCTGTGGATGCACTCGTCGACGGTGCGCGAACTGCTCTTTCTGTTGCCGTGGCAACAGCCGCCGCGGGGATCATCGTCGGGGTGGTAACAAAGACAGGATTAGGTTTGACGCTTGCCAACGGTCTTGTTGATTTGGCAGCCGACTTAACGAGCTCAGCACAAGGGAAACTGCTTCTGACTCTGTTCTTTACGATGATTGCATCAATTGTTCTGGGGATGGGTTCACCGACTACTGCGAATTATGTCATTACATCCACCATTGCTGCACCTGCCATCATCCTGCTGGGAGCACCGGAACTATCCGCACATTTATTTGTGTTCTACTTTGGGATCATTGCGGACATCACACCGCCGGTTGCGCTTGCAGCATTTGCCGCTGCCGGGGTATCCGGGGGTGAACCGATAAGGACGGGAGTCAACTCCGCAAAACTTGCCATAGCGGCGTTCATCATACCGTATATGTTCGTGCTGTCACCCGAACTGTTGATGATCGATACAACTGTCACTCAATTATTGTGGGTTGTATTTACTGCAGTGACAGGCATGATTGCCATTGGTGCAGGAATGATCGGTTATTGGTTCCGTAGACTCTTTGTGATTGAACGCTTCCTTTGTGTGGCAGCAGGACTGATGCTCATTTATCCTGAAGGGATGACTGATATCTTCGGTTTAGTATCATTCGGAGTTCTGTTGGCAATTCAATTCCTCATTAAAAGGGAAGACAAACGTCCTAAGCAAGCAACTGCATAAATGTAATAAGAGGGTGACCGATAGCGGTCACCCTCTTTTAATAGGGGAAAGGCGCTCTTTATATTTCATCGGCGGATAAGCAGCAAGGATGCAATCGAGCCGGAAAGTACGAAGCTGTTTTCGAAGGAAGCAATAGGCAGTCACAGAATCCATATTCACTTTTTTAATGATGACTTTCCGTTTCGTGGTGTTACAATGGTCGGTCATATAGATAATTTCAATCGGTGACTGTTCAGTGAGTGAACGTGTAAGAAGCTTGTTCATGCTGATCGTCCTTTCTAACGTGATACCAACAGTATATACGAACACTTGTTCTTGTATACATATAGTCTATAAATTTTTCGACAAAATATCCATAAGAATATATTGACATTACTTCAATTCGCGCTATAATAATAAATGTAGTTTAAATCGATCTGTTAGCTCAGCTGGGAGAGCATCACCTTGACAGGGTGGGGGTCGGGGGTTCAAGTCCCTCACAGGTCATCATAAAAAAAGCCGCCGTCCCATTTAATGGGACGGCGGCTTTTTTTGCTGCTCAGTACAAATTTTGCGTATAAAAAAAGCTGCAGGATTGGTGGATCTGCAGCTTCAGGCTCTTATTCGCCACTGGTCAATTCTTCTTCAAAGTAAAAGGTACCAGGATGTTCTTTGACGATATACGAATAGCGTTTCATATTTTTAACGTATTGGGATTTCAAAATCGTGACTGTTTCCCCAGTTTCTTTAATCGTAGCCGAAGATCCATTAGGAAACAAACTTTTAGTGGATTTCATATGACACTTCCTTTCAACTACTTTTATTATACCATATAATAATTCAACTATTGCCGAAAGCAATAATGATATTTAAACATCGAAAGATAAAGCAGTCAGGGGTGTCTTGAATAGTAAGTCGTCTGACTTTAAAAACTGGGCTCATGTTTACTTGCTTATTTTTTAGAATCCTGTTATTCTATAGAAGAATTATTTTTGTCCGGTATACGAGGGAAGAACAAGATTTGATTTTTCACCTGATATCGCAAGAATAGTAATACATTGTGTGCTAAGCACATTAGGAGGCATTTTTCATGGAAAATGGTAAAGTAAAATGGTTTAACGCAGAAAAAGGTTTTGGATTCATCGAAGTAGAAGGTGGAGACGATGTATTCGTACACTTCTCAGCGATCCAAGGTGAAGGTTTCAAATCACTTGACGAAGGTCAAGAAGTTTCTTTCGACATCGAACAAGGTGCTCGTGGACCACAAGCAGCTAACGTTGTTAAGAAATAATTGATTTTAAACTTCCAAAACAGGCTCATCTCTGATGGGTCTGTTTTTTTGTTATGGATAAAAAACTGAATCTTCCCAAAATTATTTCTTTTTGTGTCATTGAAGGATAAAATAAAGATAGAAACCAAAACAAAAGGGGGAATTGAAGTATGAAGATAAACGATTGCACAGCCTTGATATCAGGAGGTGCTTCCGGATTGGGGGAAGCGACTGTTAGGAGGATTGTTGAAAAAGGGGGGAAAGCTTTTATTCTTGACCTCGATGAAGGGAAGGGAATGAAACTTCAGGAGAAAATGGCCGGGAGCGTGGTGTTTCAGAAAGCAGATGTGACCAGTGAAGAAGAGGTTGCCTCAGCGATTCAACGTGCAGTCGATACTTACCAAAGCATCAATATGGTTGTA
Organism: [Bacillus] enclensis; assembly: GCF_001456935.1. Taxonomy (GTDB): domain Bacteria; phylum Bacillota; class Bacilli; order Bacillales; family Bacillaceae_B; genus Rossellomorea; species Rossellomorea enclensis. The sequence continues at coordinate 264,987 of NZ_KQ758483.1, forward strand.
AACTGTGCGGGGATCGCCCCGCCTTCAAAGGTGGCCGGGAGAAAGGGCGTCCATTCGCTTGCACAGTTTTCTAAAGTGATTGAGATCAATTTAATCGGCACATTCAATGTCTTGCGTCTGGCGGCTCAAAGGATGCAGGAGAATGAAGAAAATGAGCTGGGTGAAAAGGGAGTCATAATAAATACTGCTTCTGTTGCAGCTTTTGATGGACAAATCGGCCAGGCGGCTTACAGTGCATCAAAGGCCGGTGTAGCAGGGATGACGCTTCCCATTGCAAGAGAGCTTGCAAGGGATGGGATCAGGGTGATGACGATTGCTCCGGGCCTCTTCCATACCCCTATGTTCGACTCCTTGCCTGAAGAGGCACGAAACACATTGGGTGAATCAGTCCCTTTTCCCAAAAGGCTCGGAAACCCTTCAGAATACGCACAGCTTGTGGAAGCGATCGTGGAGAATCCGATGCTTAATGGGGAGACGATCAGATTGGATGGGGCCATTCGCATGCAGCCCAAATAACCATTTTATCAGCAGGTACTGAATGGATAGTCATTCAGTTTACATATGCGATTGAAGGGGGAGGAAAACATGAATCACCCATATATGACAGAAGACCATGAGATATTCAGATCATCTCTTCGTAAATTCTTGCAGAAAGAAGCTTATCCTCATTACCAACAGTGGGAGGAGAACAGGCTGGTCCCGAGGTCTTTTTGGAAGCAGATGGGGGACCAGGGGTTTCTATGTCCGGATGTGGATGAAGAATACGGCGGCAGCGGTGTGGATTGGGGCTTCTCTGTCATCATCAATGAAGAATTGGAGCGGGTTGGCTCCGGTTTGATCGGGATAGGACTGCACAATGATATTGTCGTCCCCTATATCAGTGAATATGGTACTGCAGCACAAAAGAAACGATGGCTTCCCTCTTGTACAAGTGGTGATATGATAACGGCAATCGCGATGACTGAACCTGGTGCGGGCTCCGATTTGGCAGGGATCAAAACGACAGCCCGGCTGACAGGTGATCATTACATTGTAAACGGTCAAAAAACTTTTATTACAAACGGTATCCAATCCGACCTTGTTATCATTGCATGTAAAACGGATACCGGAGCTGTCCCCCCTTATAAAGGAATCAGTCTCCTGGCTGTGGAAAGGGATGCAGAGGGTTTTTCCAGGGGGCGGAAGCTTGAGAAAGTCGGACTTCACTGTCAGGATACTGCTGAACTTATTTTTGAAGACTGCATAGTGCCAAAACAAAATCTTATCGGTGAAGAGGGGAAAGGGTTCCACTATCTTATGAAGAAGCTGCAGCAGGAACGACTTGTGGTAGCTATTGCTGCCCAGGTTTCGTCTGAGCATATGTTTGCCCTTACCTTGGATTATATAAAAAGCCGGCAGGCATTTGGTAAATCAATCAGTCAATTTCAGCATATCCAATTCAATATGGCGGATATGGCTGCCGATATCGAGATGGGAAGAGCTTTTCTGGACGGGCTGATTGCAGAACATATGAGAGGGATTGACGTGAACGCTAAAGTTTCCATGGCAAAATTGAAACTTACTGAAATGTCCAGAAGGATTGCAGCAGAATGCATGCAGCTCCACGGTGGATATATGGAAGAGTATGAAATTGCAAGAAGATACAGGGATGTTCCGGTTGCCAGTATTTATGCAGGAACAAATGAAATTATGAAGGTGATCATTGCGAAGAATTTAGGCCTTTAAAGGAGGATGTTTATGAGGGAAGCAGTTATTGTTGAGGGAATCAGGTCGGCTGTCGGAAGGAGAAACGGTGCATTAAAGAACATGAGACCGGATGATCTGGCAGGTGAAATCCTTAAAGGGTTAATGAAAAAATCCGGCATTGATCCTAAATATGTGGATGATGTCATTCTCGGTTGTGTCACCCAATCAGGAGAGCAGGCTGGTGACATTGCAAGAGTTGCAGCCTTGATAGCCGGGTTTCCTATCGAGGTGCCCGGCACAACCATCGACCGTCAATGCGGGTCAGGACAGCAGTCTGTACATTTTGCTGCACAAGCGATCCTCTCCGGGGATATGGATATCGTCATTGCAGGCGGTGTGGAAAATATGTCGAGGGTGCCCATCGCATCCAACTATGGAAAAGCGGGTTTCAGTGAAAAATTAAAACAACAGCATGAAATCATTCACCAGGGTCTATCTGCAGAACGAATAGCAGAAAAATACGCGTTCAGTCGAAAAGAACTCGACCGGTTTGCATACGAAAGTCATCAAAAAGCAATTAACGCCCAAAGTGAAAATCGTTTTAAAGATGAAATCATGCCGATTGAGGTGCAATCCGAGGAAGGAGTTACGTTCTTTTTCCATAAAGATGAAGGGCCGAGGCAGGAGACTACAATTGATATCCTTTCAACATTGAAGCCCGCCTTCAAGGAAGACGGGATCATCCATGCTGGCAACTCGAGCCAAATAAGCGACGGAGCGGCAGCACTCCTGCTTATGAGCAAAGAAAAAGCAGATGAACTTGGCGTGAAAGCCAGATTCAAAGTCCACACCCGTGTCGTTACGGGTTCTGATCCCACTTTAATGTTGACCGGCCCCATACGGGCTACTAAGAAAGCTTTGGATAAATCAGGATTAACGTTAAGCGATATTGATGTATTTGAAGTGAATGAAGCATTCGCACCTGTTGCCCTTGCATGGTTGAAAGAGTTGAACGCCGACCCATCGAAGCTGAACCCGAATGGCGGTGCGATCGCCCTGGGTCATCCACTTGGTGCAAGTGGTGCACGCATCATGATTACGCTGATGCATGAGCTCGAAAGGACAGGTGGGCGCTTCGGCCTGCAGACAATGTGCGAAGGGCATGGAATGGCCAATGCCACGATTATTGAACGACTTGACTAATAGATAAGTATAAAATCCCAATTTTAAGAAAAGTGGACCGAATTGAGGTTCGCTTTTTTATTTAGCTGAACGGTCCATTCTTCTCTGAATGGGAAATTATACACATGGAAAGAATGAGACTATGAATAAAAAAATCAACGTAATGAAAAGTTTTTTTATGAAATTTTAGCATGAAAATTTATTTCGTATTATAATAGTTACGGTGAAAAAAGTTTTTTTAGCAAGGAAAGGAAGGATAATATGGCTAAACAACAAATTGGTGTTGTTGGTGTCGGAGTTATGGGGAAAAGCCTTGCTCTGAATTTTGAAAGCAGAGGATACTCAGTCGCCATTTATGATGTTACCGAGGAAAAAGTAAATGAAATCCTCGAAGAACATAGCGATAAACAATTGACAGGTACAAGCAGTGTAGAAGCTTTTACAGAGTCCCTGGAAAAGCCGAGAAAGATCGTAATGATGGTTCCGGCAGGTGAGATAACGGATAAAGCAATCGATTCCCTGCTGCCCCATCTGGATAAAGGAGATATTCTGATGGATGGCGGGAATACGTACTTTGAAGATACGATCCGCCGCAATAAAGCCCTTGATGAAAAAGGGATCAATTTCATCGGAGCGGGAGTTTCAGGCGGAGAGGAAGGAGCGCTTTATGGCCCTGCTATTATGCCAAGCGGACAGAAAGAGGCATATGACCTCTTTGAACCTTTCCTTACCGCCATTTCAGCAAAGGTAAATGGTGAAGCCTGCAGTACATATATCGGGCCGGATGGATCCGGACATTATGTAAAAATGGTTCATAACGGCATAGAATACAGCGATATGCAGCTTATTTGTGAAGCGTATTACTTAATGAAAAATGTTCTTGGCCTGGATGCACAAGAACTGCATGAGATCTTTAAAGAGTGGAATGAAGGAGAACTGGACAGCTACTTGATTGAGATAACGGCTGATATCTTCACCAAAATCGATGAAGAAACGGGTAAACCGCTGGTTGAGGTCATCCTTGACACCGCTGGCCAAAAGGGAACAGGTAAATGGACCAGTATTTCTGCACTGGACCTTGGCGTGCCTCTTTCAATCATTACGGAATCCGTATTCGCCCGCTTTATTTCAGCCATGAAAGAAGAACGGGTGAAGGCAAGCAAGATACTTAAAGGGCCGGAAAACAGCAAATTCAACGGTATCAAGGAAGAATTCATCGAGAAAATCCGAAAAGCCCTTTACCTAAGTAAGATTTGTTCGTATGCCCAAGGCTTTGCACAATTACAGTCAGCATCCAAGGAGTATAATTGGAACCTTAAGCCGGGGGAGATTGCCATGATCTTCAGAGGGGGATGTATCATCCGTGCAGGTTTCCTGCAGGAAATAAAGAAGGCTTATGACCGTGAGCCCGAATTAACAAACCTGCTGCTGGATCCTTATTTCAAGGAGATTGTGGAAAATTACCAGGAAGATGCGCGTGAAGTAGCAGCAACTGCCATTAAATTGGGCATTCCCGTCCCGGGACTCGCCAGTGCGATTGCTTATTTTGACAGCTATCGTGCGGCATCGCTTCCAGCTAATCTGCTGCAGGCTCAGCGAGATTACTTCGGGGCTCATACCTATCAGAGGGTTGATAAGGAAGGAACATTCCATACGGATTGGTTAAAAAAATAGTCCCATGACCATAAAAGCCGCGGTACAATCATGGTTGTACCGCGGCTTCTTTATGTTTATAGAAAAATCCCTGGAATTGTGAAATTGGATATTTCCGTCCGTTTACTCTTCGCTTGAAGAATCATCTTTTGTATGGTGTTTCTTTTTTTCTTCCCGCTGTTCTTTCTTTAAGTCTTCGAGCGGGATCGGGTCTACATTTTGTTCACTTTCATGCTGGTCGAGAATGCCTTCTTCGTCTTTGTTCACTTGTTCGGGATGATCATTTGATCTCTTGTTCATGGTTTCATCTCCTTTGTTTTTAAAATCCGCTGTTGATTTCCTTGCAAGACTTCGCTTTCCGCGGGCGGCCGGTGAGCATCCCTTGACAATTGGGGTAACTGTCTAGCTGCAGGGCTTAGAGGCACTTGTCATAAGTCAAACCGGCCAAGAAGGCAAAGAACGCCTTCCAGGCCGATTCGCCTTATGCCACAAACCTCTATTCAAAGCCCTTCCGCTTTACGGATAGGATTCTTCGTCCTGCACTCCAATCAACAGCTGGAAATACTTTAATAATAAGCTTGAACGGTGTCGTATAATGGTATGATAAACTTTACCCAACTGAATGAAGAAAAAACGTGATAAATAAAAAAGAACAAACCCGCTTTGGGTTTGTTCTGATAGGATATTATATTTTAACGTCAACTTTGGCGTTTTTCTTCAGGTCTTCTACGTGTTGAACGAGTTTTTCCTGTTTCTTTTGCTGTTCGAGCTGCTGTTTGATTTGCGGCTTGACTTCCTCAAATTTTGGTGCTTTTTGATCTTTGCCTTGCTGGCTAGCGAACTGATCATAGAATTTCTTCATTTCATCTTCAGTCACTTCATCGACTTTTATTTCTTTTTCCACGTAGTTGGTGTATTTGATGTTTTCAGCAACCTGGGTTCTTAATTCTTTCATTGAGAAGCCAGCTTCTTTCATTGCCTTTTCAAATTCTTTTTCGTCCTTGTACTGCTTTTTAACCTGATCAAGCTGTTTGTCTATTTCTTCTTCACTTGCTTTGTACCCTTTCTTGTCAGCTTGCTGCATGAGAAGGGTTTGACCTACAAGACTGTCGATTGTTTGTTTCTTGATTTGTTTGGAAGCTTCTTTAGTGGTTGGGTCTTGTCCCATTTGCTGTAATTGCATTTGAGAGGAAGTAAGAATGTTATTGTAATCCTCACCCTTGAGTTCCTCGTCATTCACGACGGCAACGACCTTGTCTTTGTCCACTTTTTGTTTATCCATTTTCTTTTGCATTTCTTCCATTTGTTTGGCTTGCTCTTGTTGATCCTTGCTTTTTTCTTCGGTTTTTGGTTTATCCTCAGACTGCTTCGCTTTATCTCCATTCCCACAGGCAGCCAAAGCAATCGCCATAATTGTTATCAATAAAGCACTCATTAACTTCTTCATATTATTTTTCTCCTTTCAAAAGAGGGGATTTAAAAAAATCACTTAATGCGCATTTTATATGATTACTAAGTAAAAATAAACCTTTTTGTCTGATTTAATCACTTTGTAACAACCATGAAATACAAGATTTTGTTAGTTTTAACTGGCGCTTAAAGCTTTATTCAGCCGGTCATGAAAAAAAGAGGCTGCTTACGATGGGAGATCCCGTGTAAGCAGCCCGTCAAATATTGGGGACCAAAGAATACTGTCAAACAACCTTCTAATAGGATTATAGGATTTATAAGCAAGTTGCTCAAACGACAAATACTGATGTAATCTGGCTTTACCATACATATTAGCTCTCAATTCTGGGGTGTTCGTGCATTTTTAAAGAAAAAGATAATTATAAGCATATTTGATTTATACCTCATCTAAATTGAAAAAGAGTGCCGATTCCTTCTTGAAAAATCTATTCAATTAAATTATGATGAATAAGAACACAATACTTTGTGTTTTGATTAATTAAGATAACTATATATTGATTAATTCAATGAAATCTGTAAATACGGTGTCTATGAAGACTTAATAGGGAATCTGGTGTAAATCCAGAACTGTCCCCGCAACTGTAAGTGATGACGAACTAAGGAATGTCCACTATCTATATAAGATGGGAAGGCCTTATAGTAGGATGAAGCACGAGTCAGGAGACCTGCCGTATTTATCACGTACAATCTTCTTCGGGAATTGGGAGGATATGCGAGGATAGAATAATAGAGTTTATACATATGTCTGTTATTTCATATCATCGTTATATTCAGGGCCGGTCCAATAGAGGACGGGCCTTTTTATTTTCTCTTACGAAGGCGTATTGTACGGATGGATTAATCAGATACGGGAGGAAAGATTAACATGACTATGATCCAAACAGCAAAAACAACAACAGCCGAGAAACTCTGCCGCAAGCTGCAGGAAGAGTTCCCGCAGCTGGATTTGACAGATTTTCACGAGAAAATAAATGGACTTCTCCAGGTGAAAATGGGACTCTCGTATGATCAACTCTATCATCAATCAATCTTGTCGGCTGTTGAAAGGATATCTGATGAAGCACCGGACTGGACGTATGCGGCTGCTTATCTTTATTTAGAAAAACTCTATCTTGCCAGCAGCCGGTCAAGAGGGCTGGATCCCGCAAAACCTTATCGTTCGTTTTTTGACTTGATACAAGAGCTTATCGATCAAAAACTATACGACCCCCGCCTGCTGGAGGCGTACAGCCGGGATGAGATCAAGCAGCTGGAGTCATTATTGGATCCCTCGAAAGACAAGCTGTTTACCTATATCGGCATTGTTACCCTTACAGAGCGTTACTTGACGAAATCTCATGACGGAAGGGTTTACGAACTTCCCCAAGAGAGATTTATGATTATTGCCATGACCCTTTTGATGGATGAGGCTAAAGGAAAGCGGTTTTCACTGATAAAAGAGGCGTATTGGGCACTTTCCAATCTGTATATGACCGTCGCCACACCTACTTTGGCAAATGCGGGTAAAAGTTACGGTCAGCTTTCCAGCTGTTTCATTGATACGGTAGAGGATGATTTGAGAAGTATCTTTGACAGTAACACGGATGTGTCGACTCTCAGTAAAAATGGAGGCGGTCTTGGCATCTACTTAGGGAAAGTCCGCAGCAGGGGCAGTGATATCAAAGGATTTAAAGGTGTGAGCTCGGGAGTCATTCCCTGGATGAAGCAGCTTAACAATACTGCCGTTTCAGTCGATCAGCTCGGTCAGCGCCAGGGAGCGATTGCCGTCTATCTCGATGTGTGGCACAAGGACATTCATTCTTTCCTCGACGTACGGTTGAACAATGGAGATGAGCGGCAGCGTACACATGATTTGTTTACCGGAGTCTGCCTTCCGGATCTATTTATGGAAGCTGTGGAAAACCGTGACGAATGGCATCTCTTCGACCCCCATGAGGTAAGGAGTGTCATGGGGTTCAGTCTGGAAGACTACTATGATGAAAGAAAAGGGGAAGGGTCTTTCAGGGAGAAGTACATGGAATGTGTGGAGCATTCGGGACTGTCTAAAAGAACAGTTCCTGCAATTGACATTTTTAAGCGGATCATGATTTCCCAGCTGGAAACAGGCACACCTTTCATGTTCTACCGTGATTCCGTTAACCGCCAGAATGCCAATAACCATAAAGGGATGATTTACTGCAGCAATCTCTGTACCGAGATCACCCAGAATATGAGCCCTTCTTATATAGAGGAAGAAAGGGTAGAAGACGGAAGGATCATTACATATAAACATCCCGGTGATTATGTTGTATGTAATCTTGCATCCCTTTCACTGGCTAAAGTTGTCAGGGACAATGTGCTGGCAAGAACCATCAAGACAGCCGTAAGGCTCCTTGATAATGTCATCGACCTTAATGAAATCCCGGTGCTGCAAGCACAATTGACTAACAAGCGTTACAGAGGGATAGGCCTTGGGACGTTTGGCTGGCATCATTTATTAGCCATAAAGGGAATTCGCTGGGAAAGCGATGAAGCAGCGTCTTACTGTGATTCCCTCTATGAAGAGATTGCTTATCACACGATTGAGGCAAGCATCGACCTTGCCAAGGAAAAAGGCGCATATCCTTACTTCCCGGGTTCAGAGTGGGAGACTGGCCTTTATTTTGATAAAAGGGGCTATTGTGATACTCATTGGGACTCATTAAGGAAGAAAGCAGCTGCAACCGGAGTGCGCAACGGGTACCTTATGGCAGTGGCGCCTAACTCGTCCACTTCACTGATCGCCGGATCCACCGCGAGTATAGATCCTTTATTCAGACAGCTCTATTCTGAAGAGAAAAAGGATTATAAAATCCCGGTGACCGCACCGGACCTTTCAGCCGAAACGAAATGGTATTACAAAACGGCTTATTATATTGATCAGCATTGGAGTATAAAACAAAACAGCAAAAGACAGAGGCATATCGACCAGAGTATCTCATTCAATCTCTATGTAAGAAACGACATCAAAGCGAAAGACCTTTTGCTCCTTCATCTTGATGCCTGGAAATCGGGATTGAAGACTACTTATTATGTAAGATCCACATCAGGCTCTGTTCTTGAAGAATGTGAAAGCTGCCACAGTTAAAAAAGGAGGATTTGAAAATGACCATACTGAAAAAAAGAGAACTGCTTGATTCGGAGTCGCCAAATAAATCTACCTCCATCATTAATGGGCGGAGCTCAAATGTCTTAAACTGGGATGATGTGCGATTTTCATGGGCATATCCAAAATATAAAAGAATGCTGGGGAACTTCTGGACTCCCTTTGAAATTAATATGAGCAAGGATATCAATCAATTCGAAACACTCTCACTGAAAGAACAGGATACTTTTCTTAAAGTCATCGGTTTATTGGCGCTCCTTGATAGTGTGCAGACTGACTATGCCGGAAAAGTAGCCGACTTCTTGACGGATTCCAGTTTGAATGCGCTGATGATCATCCTTGCACAGCAGGAAGTCATTCATAATCATTCATACAGTTATGTGCTCTCGAGTATAGTGCCAAAGCAGAAACAGGACGAAGTATTCAATTACTGGAAAACGGAGCCAGTCCTAAAGGAGAGGAACGCGTTCGTTGTGAATGGATATAAGGATTTTGCTAAAGCACCAACTATTGAGAATCTGTTAAAATCGATCATTTATGATGTCATCTTGGAAGGGTTGTTTTTTTACAGCGGGTTTGCGTTCTTTTATAACCTTGCCAGAAATCAAAAAATGGTTGCCACGAGTACGATGATCAATTATATCAATCGTGATGAACAGCTTCATGTCGGCTTGTTCGAAAAGATCTTCAAAGAAATACTGGCGGAATATCCATCTTATCAAACGGGTGAATTGATGGAATTTGGCCGGAAGACATTCTTGAAAGCTGCGAATTTGGAAATCGAATGGGCCCGGGAAATCATCGGGGATGAAATTGACGGGCTGCTGATGACCGAACTTGAGAGCTATATAAAATTCATGGCCAACAAGAGGGCGAAGCAGCTCGGATTTGAACCGCCTTTTGAAGGATATCAGACGAATCCGTTAAAGTGGATCATAGCATACCAGGAAGTGGACCTCGGTAAAACGGATTTCTTTGAGCAGAAATCCAGGCAGTATACAAAAACCACCGATGTGAATGGATTTGATGACTTGTAAAGCACGTTAGTAAACTTTTTCCATTCAGCTCTCTCTATTAAGTTTAAGCATCTCTTTAACGGGAATATAGAAACTACAGTAAAGAGAGGAGAGATTTAACAAATGGCGAATCAATCTACAGACAAAGTGGAAAACAAAGTGGACAACACACTATCACGTATGTCAGAAGATAAAAAAGAGGATATTCTCTCAAACTTCGATCACTTCAAAGAATACTTAGGAAACAAAGTGTCACTGGCAGATAAGCTGGGTATGAATGAGGAACAGCAGGCTAAAGCTGCCCAGAAAGTAGGGGATTATCTTGCTGCGCATGAAGAACCTAAAAACAGGGAAGAAAAACTGCTGTATGAACTGTGGAAAGCAGGTAATGAAGACGAGCAGCATATGCTTTCCCATATGCTGGTAAAACTTGTACATTCAGAATCTTAATCATAAAAAAGGCGCTTCTCAGATGAAGCGCCTTTTTTATGGGTGAAATATAGTGTGCTCGAGAACTCGGGCAGGATGGTTCCAGTGATTCAATCCTGAATCATGACCGTTTCTTCGAGTTCAATGTCTACATTCCCTTTGACCGCCCGTGAGATCATACAAGACTGCTCTGCTTTAACCGCTAATTTTTTTCCGGCAGCCAGTTCTTTTTCCGTACACCCTTTGGATAGGACAAGTATCGGTCGATGAATGATTTTCTTATAGGTGATGACACCTTTCTCAACCTCCACGATTCCTTCAGATTCCATCGTTAAAGAGGCTTTGGGTATCCTGCTTCTTTCAAGCATCGCTGCCAACGTGATGATATAACAGGTTGCTGCCGCACCAAGAAGCATCTCATCAGGATTTGTGCCTGTTCCGGGACCATCCATTTCAGGAGGGATGGAGATTTCAGTGTTAAGGGTGGTGGAGGTCAGTGTCCCGACGTCATTTCTCAGGCCCGGCCAATCTGTCTTGATGTAGAAAGAATGAGTATTCATTTGACCTTACTCCTTTTTAATCTATTATAAGACAAGGATACTCTACTGCATGGAGATTCAACAAGAAAAACGGACTCCATTTTCATGAGGAGTACGTTATAAGCTGGTCCTGACGTTCCAGAGCTCAGGGAAGAATTGATGATCAAGGACCTTCTTCAGATAACTTACCCCGCTTGAGCCGCCGGTCCCTTTTTTATGGCCTATTATTCGTTCCACTGTTTTCATATGACGGAATCGCCACTGCTGCAGCCAATCTTCCAAGTCGATCAATTTTTCCGCCAGTTCATATAAATCCCAATATTTATCAGTGCTGCGGTATACTTCCGTCCAGGCTGCCAATACAGAATCATTCTCTTTATATGGTTTAGTAAAGTCCCTATGTAAAACATCTTCATCAATGGGGAAGCCTGCTTTTGAAAGAGCGTGTATGGATACATCGTACAACGAAGGGGATTTGTATGCTTCTTGCAGATGTGTTAATAATTTAGGATCTTTTTCATAAATCTTTAGCACATGAGGAGTTTTATACCCCAAGGCAAATTCAATCATCCGATACTGATAGGATTGAAATCCTGAAGCCTGTCCCAAGTCATCTCTGAATTGAATGTATTCAGAAGGGGTGAGGGTCGACAATACATCCCACGCATGGATGATCTGCGACTGTATTTTCGATACGCGGGACAGCATTTTGAATGCTGGAGAAAGTTCACCTGCTTCAATGGATGCTATGCTTGTTTTCAGTTCATGCAGGATCAACTTCATCCATAATTCACTGACCTGATGAATGATAATGAACAGCATTTCATCATGGTGGCCGGATAATCGCTTCTGGCTGGATAGCAATGTGTCCAGGTGCAGGTAATCTCCATAGGTCATGTTATTGATGAAATCGGTATTAACACCTTCATTTCCTACAGAATTCGTTTGTTCTTCCTTCTTTGACACGGTCATCTTCCTTTCGAAATAGCCTTAGTTAGTATGTGGAAACGCTTACTATTAAAACTTCTAGATAATCAAGAGAAATCCTTTTTTCAGATGTAATTGAAGCAGCTTGGGAAGCTTGCCTCACCGATATTCAAAACACTTACATGATTGAAATCCTGAACTTGGGGAAAATAGTAGTATCCTTTGTGAAGGAGAATAGAATGATGAAGCTATTGCATTACCCAAAAGAGGTGCTGGTACGCTTCTTTAGAGAGCGTTTCTTTGATCAATCAGCCCAGCTGGCTTACTATTTGCTATTATCTATTTTTCCATTTTTAATTTTTGTGTTTTCGTTAATCAGTTATCTGCCTATATCTGAGACGAACGTACTGCTTTTAATCAAGCCGTTCGCACCGGAGAAATCGTATGCTATCATTCAGGACAATATTGAACGGATCCTCTATAATCAGAGGGGTGACGTGTTATCGATTTCGATCCTTTTCACTTTCTGGCTGGCTTCCATGGCCGTCCAGTCCATGGTCCGGTCATTAAATCAGGCGTATAAGATAGAGAGAACGAAACCTTTCCTCGTCGCTTTACTTTACGATTTATTTTTGACGATGGGATTCATGGTTCTAATTGCTTTTTCCCTGGTCGTCCCGGTCGTTGAAGAATACATACGGCATGCCAGGTTTGTAAGCGGAAAGCTTGAAGGGGAATGGAGCGAAGCATGGGTGATCGGAAAATGGGGTTTGAGCTCGATTTTTATGCTTGTCCTTTTCATTTTTCTTTATCTGGTGGTACCCAGCAGGAGAATTTCGTTTTTACATGTACTTCCGGGAGCCCTTTTGGCCACTTTTGGATGGCAGGGGGTATCATGGTTATATGGGACATACGTAAAACTGAACGATTATACTCAATTTTACGGTCAGCTTGGGAGTGTGATCACGTTAGTGGTTTGGTTTTACATTTCGTCCGCAATCTTATTGATTGGCGGACTATTGAATGGCAGTATCGCTGAAAGAAGCGGCATAAATAAATGACCTGGAGATTCCGATCTCCAGGTCATTCCTTTTAGCGCACAGTGTTTTCTTCTCTCATCATGGAAACTAGTTTTTTTGAAATAGCCAGAAGGATCAGTCCCAATATGATTGCAACTGCACCGATAGTAGCGAAGATTTCCAGATAGCCGAGAGTCGCTGTTAAGGATGCAAGTTGTCCGGCCAGCAGGCTTGCCACCCCGATTGCGGCCATCCATACTCCCATCAAGAGGGAAGCGATTTTTACCGGGGCGACCTTGCTTACCAGTGAAAGTCCCACCGGTGACAGGAACAGCTCCCCCAGTGTATGAAATAAATAGGTAAAAATAATGAACATGATATTAGCACGGCTGACGATGTTTTGTTCGTCGGACCCTGTCTGCATGACTGCAGGTATCAGAATCATGAACCCAAGTCCAAGAAGAATCATCCCAAAGCCCATCTTCGTGGTCATGTTCAGGTCCCCGCGTTTTGATTGGGAAAGCCTTAACCATACCCCGGAAAGGATGGGCGCAAGAATGATGATGAACAACGGGTTGACTGACTGAAACCATGCCACCGGAATTGTATAGCCGAAAATCTCCCGGTCGATGAAGTTTTTTGTATATAGCGTGAATGAACTTCCTGCCTGCTCAAATCCAGCCCAGAAGAAGACGACGAAACATGCGAGTATCAAAATGGCCCTGGTTCGCTGCTTTTCTTTAACAGACAAGGGGGCATCGTGAATTTCGTTCGACTCTTCTGCCAACTGTTTATTCGGTTTCAATCCGATTGATCCAAGATATCTTTTACTTAGCAGGCTGAAGATCAATTGCCCTGTAATCATCCCCAGTGATGAAGCCAGGAATGCCCATTTAAAACCGTAATGCATCGTCCCGTCATTAAGAGGCCTCAAAAACAGGTCTTCAGCAAGGTAACCGGCAATCAACGGGGCAAAGAAAGCGCCCAGGTTTATTCCCATATAAAATATGGTAAATGCAGCATCTTTCCGCTTGTCATGCCTCGGATATAATTCTCCTACAAGGGTCGAGATATTGGGTTTGAAGAAGCCGTTCCCGAGTACCAGCAGTGCGAGCCCAACATATAGCCCAGTCTGCGAGTGGGTGAGGAATATGGTAAAGTCCCCGCAAGCCATTGTAATCCCGCCAATTGTGATGGCTCTCCTTAATCCGATATATCTATCTGTCAGCCAACCGCCCAAAATCGGGGTGAAATAAACCGATCCAGTGTAAATCCCGTATATGGACAGAGCCTGAGCGGGCTCGACGCCAAGTCCGCCGCTTACAAATGCCGTTGTCAGATAGAGGACCAGCAATGCCCTCATACCATAATAGCTGTATCTTTCCCAAAGTTCCGTAAAGAACAGCAGATATAATCCCTTGGGATGTTTCCTGCCTTGCGGCAAAGAATCAAGCGCTGAAGAATTCATCACAATTCACTCCAATCCTTAAAATACAAAATCCTAAATTATATCGTTTGTCTTTCTCAGTCAAAATATGTTCGGGACGGAACGTTTTTTTATATCCAGGCTCTTTTCGCATTGTTGCTTTACACATAAGAAAATACCGGAACTTGGGTATTTTCGGGTTTTCTGCCCGTCTCTTATTGAAGCTTGATATCGAAAAGAGCACGTCCACAATCTATATACAGGCTGGAAGCCTATTTACGGAAGGCAACAATCTTTTAGAAACCAGCCTACATCAATGAGCATTATTTGTAGAAAAGTCAGAAAAGACGATATAATGGTATAAGGTAAAACCTGTAATCATTAAGGGGGAATCAGAATGAATACATATCCGGATACGAAGAAAACGATCGAGTTAATCAAAAAATTGGTTGAAATCCCGAGCCCGTCAGGCAATACGGATAAAATCATGAATTTCGTGGAAGAACATCTTTCCGGCTTGGACATCGAAATGAAAAGGAACCGTAAAGGTGCACTCATCATTAGAATCCCGGGAGAAAATACAGAAAGCCACCGCATGCTGACTGCCCACGTTGATGCACTCGGTGCGATGGTAAAGGAAATCAAAAATGACGGCCGGCTCCGTCTTTCAATGATCGGCGGATTCAGGTGGAATGCGGTCGAAGGAGAATACTGCCAGATTGAAACATCGAGCGGTAAGACATACAGCGGGACGATCCTTATGCATCAAACATCCGTCCATGTGTACAAAAATGCAGGAGAAGCAAAACGCGATGAAACGAATATCGAGGTCCGCATCGATGAAAAAGTCCGAAATGCCAATGAAGTAAGGGAGCTGGGCATAGAAGTGGGAGACTTTGTTTCATTTGATCCAAGGGCTGAAATAACAGACAGCGGCTTTATTAAATCACGTCATCTCGATGATAAAGCAAGTGTCGGCATGCTGCTGCAGCTGATCAGGCAAATCATGAGTCAGGGAATAACGCTGCCGTATACAACCCATTTCCTTATTTCAAATAATGAAGAAATCGGATATGGGGGGAATTCAAACATTCCTCCGGAAACGATTGAATATCTAGCAGTCGATATGGGGGCAATCGGGGATGGACAATCCACCGATGAATATACAGTGTCGATCTGTGCAAAGGATTCAAGCGGCCCATATCATTATGGATTAAGAAAGCATCTCGTGCAGCTGGCAGAGGAAAATGGCATTGATTATAAACTGGATATCTATCCTTACTATGGTTCGGATGCATCTGCTGCAATCAGGGCAGGCTTTGATATCGTGCACGGCCTCATCGGAGCCGGAATCGATGCCTCCCATGCCTATGAGCGCACTCACGAATCATCCATCCTTCACACCGAAAACCTTCTGTGGCACTACGTACAGTCTAAAATGGTCTTTGAATAATTCGTTACAGGCCAAGCCTTCCTAAAGCATTCATTTGCACAGGAAGGCTTTTTGATTGTGATACTTAAAGAACTCACTAAGCAATAGAACTCTTTCCAGCTGTTTGATTGGAGTGCAAGACGTAGACTCCTGCGGGAAGAGTAGCTTATTAGAAAAGCGGAAGGGCTTCGCTCAGAGGCGGGGGGCATGAGACGAATTGGCCACGAAGGCGTTCTTTGCCTTCTTGGCCGGTTTGGCTTATGACCTGTGCCTCTAAGCCCTGCAGCTAGACATGTGAGACCCCGGAGGCGAAGCCGAGGAGGCTCACAGGCTACCCGCGGAAAGCGAAGTCTTGCACGGAAATCAAACAGCGGTATTAAAGCGGATTTTGTTTTAACCCTGACTACAAAGGGAAGAACTGAAATGGGTGTGAAAATGAACAGCAGTCAATTTAGGAGGTATTTCTCTTATCAAAGTCAGAATGATAAGGTAAAATAAATACAATATTATATTTTGAACAATTGTGAGGGAACAAACAATGAATACATACAACCTTTTAGAGAGCATCAAATTAAAAACTGTATATGGAGAATTGCCATCAGAAGTCAAAGACATTTATGTCGACTCCAGAAAAGTGACGGCAGGAAGCGTATTTGTCTGCACAAGGGGCTACACCGTAGACGGTCATGATTTTGCCGGGAAAGCAGTGGAAAGCGGAGCAAAACTGATCATCGCCGAAAAGCAGCTTGATATCGATCTGGAAAAAGCTGCACTTGTCGTGGTGAAAGATTCCTTCAAGGCTTTGGCGCACATAGCGAATAAATACTATGATTATCCTTCGAAAAAATTAAATGTCTTTGGGGTAACCGGTACAAACGGGAAAACGACTGTTACGAATCTGATTTACTCAATCTTGAAGAGGGATCATCAAAAGGCCGCACTCTCCGGCACGATCGGGTTTAATTTGGACGGTGAATTATTGCCCAGCGAGAATACGACATGCGACAATCTCACGAATCAACAAATGTTGGACACGGCAGCCCGAAAGGATATCCAGAACTTCATTCTTGAAGTTTCCTCGCACGGGTTGAGTCTTGGGAGATTATGGGGGATAGACTTTGATATTGTAGCATTTACGAACCTGAGCCATGACCATCTCGATTACCATGAAACAATGGAGCATTACGGTTATGCGAAAGGTTTATTATTTTCACAGCTGGGCAACGACATTGAGAACCCTAAACATGTGGTATTAAATGCCGACGATGAATGGTTTGAGCGCTACAGCTATATGACGCCTCATGAAGTGATCAGTTACGGCCTGGAAGCAAACGCAGATTTCAGGGCAGAGGGCATCACGTATGATAACGACAAGACAACCTTTACCCTGCACTCCCCTGATGGTTCTTTTGATGTGGAAATGAAGCTTCTTGGTAAATTCAATGTCTATAATATCCTTACGGCAATGGCTTGTCTGTATGCCCATGGAATGGAAGTGGAAAAATTGATCGGCATCATCAGGGAATTGCCGCCTGTAAGCGGAAGAATGGAAAAAGTGGAGGTGGAAGCACCGTTATCGGTATATATCGATTATGCACACACCCCTGATGCAATTGAGAAAGCGATTGAATCAGTGCTCCCATTCAAGCAGAATAAAATCATTTTCCTCGTGGGTACGGGAGGGAACCGCGATAAGTCCAAACGGCCTACGATGGCAGAGAAAGCTTCGATGGCAGACTATGTCATCCTGACCACGGATGATCCACGCTACGAAGAATACGATAGTATTCTGGGAGATCTGGAAAAAGGAATGCAGCATGACCAATATGCCTTGATTGGTGATCGGGCGGAAGCCGTCAAGCATGCAATAGAAGTAAGTGAACCGGGGGATATCATCATCTTCGCAGGGAAAGGGCATGAGGATTATCAAATTGTTGAGAACACAAAATATCCTCATAGCGATAAAAATATCGCAATCGGGCAAAGCAAAATAAAATACGCATCGGCACAATAAGTCTGCATGATAAAAGGAACCAGCTTTTGGTTCCTTTTATTTGTTTTTCATAGACGGACCAGCCAGTTTTTGCTACATTTAAAGTATTACTAAATCTGGAAAAGAGAATGAAAAAAATGAAACTATCATTGTATTTGAATGATTATGAAACGGAAAAATTATTTTCGTACCTGAGATGGCTGTTCCTCCTGGTTTCAGTCATGATTTTCTATGTCCCGCCGTTTTCAATAAACATTCCCTCAAAAACAGAGCTGTTTCCTTACCTGCTGACAGCAGGCTGTATTTATATGCTTGTAACGCAGATCGCTCTTTATCGGATGAGGGATAATAAAAAGAATCTTCACTATGTTTTAAAAGCCGGCATCCTGTTTGATTACATTGCCCTTATTTGGCTGATGGCATTGTCAGGGGGAGTACATAGTCCGTTATATCCGATTTCAATTTTATTTGTCCTTCATGCCACCATTTACTGGAGGACAAAAGGGGCTTTCATCTCACTTTTATCATTCAATGCTGCATACATTGCCATGGGCTATATGACAGTTGACTTAAGCCTTTTTGAGCATTATTTCACGGTGATGATGAATGTTTTTTTCCTCTGCATCATCGGCGTGTTCGGTGCATTGATCATGCTGAGGGAACGCTCCCATTTTGTGCAGAAAGAAACTTATCATTTTCTGATGCATCAGGACTATTTGTCGGGGTTATTCAATCACCGTTCCTTTCAGGAAAAGCTGAGGGAAAATGCAGCATCCGGAAAGTCATTCAGTTTACTTCTCGGAGATATTGATGATTTTAAGAAAGTGAATGATGAGTATGGACATCAAAAAGGGGACGAAGTGATCAAAGAAGTCGGTGATATATTGCGTGCTTTCTCATCCGATCATAAAGGGCAGGCATTCCGGTACGGCGGTGAAGAATTTGCATTGCTGTTACCACGTTTTGAAGAAGAACATCTGACCAGCTTCCTTGATAAATTATACGAGGAATTGAGAAATGCACGCTCGCTTCCGATTTCAATGAGTTTCGGCCAGGCGGGTTCTTTTGAGGAAAACGAACCCGGTAAACTTCTTTCGCTTGCAGACAAGCGGCTGTATAAAGCAAAGCAGTCCGGGAAGAAAAGGGTGTGCCTGGAAGGCGGAGAAATGTATTCCGGTGATTTGGACCATGTCATAAAAGAGGCAAAATAAAAGAGAAGGCAGATTGCCTTCTCTTTTATTTTAATACCTATTTTCTTATTAAATGAACATACCTGCAATCGCAGCACTCAATAATGATGCAAGGGCACCGGCGATTACCGCTTTAATTCCAAGACGTGCAATGTCGCCTCTGCGGTTTGGAGCAAGTTTACCAAGCCCCCCAAGCAAGATTCCCAATGAAGAAATGTTAGCGAATCCGCAAAGAGCGAATGAGATGATCGCAACTGTCTTGTCAGAAAGATCGTCAATTTGAGGAGCAAAAGCAGAGTATGCAACAAATTCGTTGATGACAAGCTTTTGACCGATAAAGTTACCGGCAGTAACTGCTTCACTCCAAGGGACACCGATTGCAAAGGCAAGCGGTGAGAACACGTAACCAAGGATCAATTCGATTGATAAGTTATCAGCACCGAACCAGCCGCCGATACCGCCAAGGATTCCATTAATCAGTGCGACCAATGCGATGAACGCAAGTAACATTGCACCGATGTTCAGTGCAAGAGTAAGTCCGACACTGGCACCGTTTGCTGCCGCATCAATGACGTTTGTAGACTCGGAATCCGCTTCCATATCGAATTCTGCGGGTTCAGGCGTATCATCCGTTTCTGGCACAAATAATTTTGCCATGACCAATCCGGCAGGCGCCGCCATGAAACTTGCTGCAAGCAGGAACTCAAGCGGTACACCGAGAAGTGAATAACCAATTAAAACGGAACCGGCAACAGATGCCAATCCTCCGGTCATGACCGCGAATAATTCTGATTCAGTCATCCTGGAAAGATACGGACGAACGACCAATGGTGCTTCAGTTTGACCAACAAAAATGTTTGCTGCAGCGGACATGGACTCGGCTTTTCTCGTGCCGAGAAGCTTTGATAGTCCGCCTCCCAAAATTTTAATGAAGAACTGCATCACTTTTAAATAGTAAAGTACAGAAATTAATGCTGAGAAGAAAATAACTACAGGAAGAACATTAAACGCAAAGACGAATGCGATATTTGACTTCTCTGAATACAATCCTCCGAACAGGAACTCTATCCCTTCGTTCGAATAGTTAATGATTTGATTGACTCCCATTGTCAGCCATTCTAAGCTATTTTGCCCCCAAGATGTTTTAAGGACGAGGAAAGCGAATAATAATTGAATCGCAAGTCCCCCAAGGACCGTCCTGAAATTGATTTTCTTTTTATTGGAAGAAAACAGGAAAGCGATTCCAAGTACGACCAAAATTCCAACAATACCCCATAAATACTGCATTCTTTTCACCTCATAATAATTAAGTAACAAACTTGATGCTTTCGGTTTTTTATTTTACAATTCTTTCAGAAGTCTGACAACCTACAATTACACGTTTTTTTCTAAGATGTACGGACAAGTTCCAAATTAGTATGCGCTATTACAGCGTTTTCATGAAAGGGGATACAAAAATGAAAATAAGAAAAAATTTTATGGAAGGTCTGGAACAAAAAGTATTTATACATGAAAATAAGAAAGAAGAACTGTTTTTGATTGCGATTCCCAGCATCGAATGGTCTTATTTATTTACATATGAAGATGATGATATTCAGGAGAACATATTTCAATCATTGAAAAGGAGAGTTTCTGAGGAAAAAGCAGGGGTGATCGCCAGTCGGATATTGCAGTGGACGAGGGAGATGTGACTTGGGAATCACCCAGAAACGAAGGCAGCTGTTAATTCGTTATGGGGATGTGCTGTCCGGAATTCGGGGATTTCGACATTATCTTTAATACGTTTTTGTGTTGAAGGTCATATTGGGTTAAATATGACCTTTTTTTGTGGTTTTTTAAAAAAACCTTTGAGAATATGGTTCTAATCATCATTTATGGGATTATTCCAAGCCAGTCCAGGGAGGATTTCAGTGATAACGGGGCCGCAGTCTCCTTAATTGTACCCTTAAATAAAATAATTGCGCCCCTTACAAAGGTAATTGCGCCCTTAGCAGATTAATTGCGCCACAAATCATCTTAATTGCGCCACTCGTCAAATAAATCTCTATGCATTAGGTGAAACTGCCATTTACAGTCTGCACGATCCCTTACATGATCATCTAATAGACTCACGTCTCTGCCCCGGCCGTCTCCACTTTAGTATGATTCAGCTCCGGCAGCTAGAGGACACATTACTTAAGCCAAATCGGCCAAGAAGGCAAAGACCGCCTTCCCGTCTAATTCGTCTTAAGCCCCATGCCACTGCACATGCGTACTCCTCTTAAAGTATTGATTTCTGTATGAACAAAGAATATGATGGGAAGGGAAGAATGTCGAGAAAGGATTTTATGAATGAAAAAAGACTTTAAAGATGAGGTCCAGTCAAGACGGACCTTTGCTATCATATCTCACCCTGATGCAG
Organism: [Bacillus] enclensis; assembly: GCF_001456935.1. Lineage (GTDB taxonomy): Bacteria > Bacillota > Bacilli > Bacillales > Bacillaceae_B > Rossellomorea > Rossellomorea enclensis. The sequence continues at coordinate 286,474 of NZ_KQ758483.1, forward strand.
GGAAAACAACGTTGACGGAACAGCTTTTGCTGTTCGGGGGAGCGATCCGTGCCGCCGGGACCGTCAAAGGGAAGAAATCAGGCAAGTTTGCAACATCGGACTGGATGGAAATCGAAAAGCAGAGGGGAATCTCGGTTACCTCCTCTGTAATGGCATTTGATTATGATGACTACCGGGTGAACATCCTGGATACACCCGGGCACCAGGATTTCTCCGAAGATACGTATCGGACATTGATGGCGGTCGACAGTGCAGTGATGATCATCGACTCCGCCAAAGGGATAGAAGCCCAGACCCTTAAGCTGTTCAAAGTCTGCCGTATGAGAGGGATTCCGATCTTCACCTTCATTAACAAGCTCGATCGTCAGGGACGTGAACCGCTTGAATTATTGGAAGAGCTCGAAGAAGTACTTGGAATCCAATCGTATCCTATGAACTGGCCGATCGGTATGGGGAAAGAGTTTCTTGGGATTTACGACCGTTTCCACAACCGGATTGAACAATTCCGTGTTGAAGACGAGGACCGCTTCATTCCTCTTAATGATGAAGGGGAAATCGCCGGTGAACACTCCCTAAAGGATAATAACCTTTATAATCAAACATTGGAAGATGTACTTCTCCTCAATGAGGCAGGAAACGACTTTTCCCGGGAGCAGATTGCGAGCGGTGAGCTTTCGCCTGTGTTCTTTGGAAGCGCACTGACGAACTTTGGGGTTCAGACTTTCCTTGAGACGTATCTACAATTTGCACCGTCGCCTCAGCCCAGAAATTCGGACATTGGGGAAGTGGATCCCGTGAATGAAGAGTTCTCAGGGTTCATCTTTAAGATCCAGGCTAATATGAATCCGGCCCACCGGGATCGAATTGCCTTCCTGCGCATTTGTTCCGGACAGTTTGAAAGAGGGATGTCAGTAAATCTCCCAAGGACCGGGAAAAATATTAAACTGGCTCAATCAACGCAGTTTCTTGCCGACGACCGCAGTACGGTGAATGAAGCAGTCAGCGGGGACATTATCGGAATTTACGATACAGGCACGTATCAAATCGGCGATACCCTTACCGCAGGGAAGAAACCATTCCAGTATGAAAAACTGCCGCAGTTTACACCTGAGCTATTTGTCCGGGTCACCGCAAAAAACGTTATGAAGCAGAAGCACTTCCAAAAAGGGATCCTGCAGCTCGTACAGGAAGGTGCTATCCAATACTATAAAACTAGAACCGAGGATGTCATTCTCGGAGCAGTCGGCCAGCTCCAGTTCGAAGTTTTCGAACACCGGATGAAAAATGAATACAATGTTGACGTCCGAATGGAGCCGATCGGTTCAAAAATCGCCAGATGGATCGAAAATGAGGAAGACGTTAAAGAAACAATGTCCAGCTCAAGAAGTATGCTGGTAAAAGACAGGCACGAAAATCTCGTCTTCTTGTTTGAAAACGACTTTGCCATGAGATGGTTCTCAGATAAGCATCCTGACATAAAGCTATACAGCCTGATGTAATAAAAAATCCTTCAAAGAGAAGTCTTTGAAGGGTTTTTTTTGCTTTCTAAGCTTAATCATTAGTAATGAATAGGTAAAAAGGTCTATGATGGAACCAGGACTATTTTTTTGAAATGGGGTTATCTATTGAATACTGGATGCGCTAATTGCCGTACCACTATGAATTTCTATGAAACTGGTTATCTTTATTTATTTCATGAGGAATGCAATATCAAACCTTTGAGAGAAGCATTACAAAAAGATGATCACACCTATGTTCTCCCATATCATAATATAGAATCACTTTATAAGATTCTTGAGCCATATGCTCATATACTGGTAGAACAAGGATGGACATGCAGTATCTCGAATTCTGATAAACCTGGTGAATATTATTTTGCAGAGGTTTTCCTAAATAAAATGAAATACAGGGACATGATAGAACTGATCCAGAAAGGTGAATTCGTGAGTTACTTGCAGCCGATCATGGAGCTTGAGAAATATGAATTGTATGCGTATGAAAGTCTTCTCCGGAGTGCTGATCCTTCACGAAAGATAAATCCAGGGCAATTGTTCAAAGCTGCTGAATTAACCGGATTTCATTCCATGCTGGATCAGCGTGCAAGGAAGACGGCGATCGAAAGCAGGGTGGGCAATATTGAAAAAGGCGTTAAGAGCTTTATTAATTTTCTGCCATCGACCATATACAATCCTGAGTATTGCCTGAAACATACTTTCCAAATCGTTGATAAATACGGAGTGAACCCGGAGGATTTAGTTTTTGAAGTGGTAGAAACAGAGAAGATCGAGGATGTATCCCATCTGAAGTCCGTATTGGAAGTCTATAAACGTGAAGGAATGAAAGTGGCTCTGGACGATGTGGGGAGCGGGTTTGCCACAATTGAAATGCTCTCACTCCTGCAGCCCGATATTGTCAAAATCGATCGTTCCTATATTTCAGGATGCGACAGGGATACTGATAAACAGCAATTTTTAAAAACAGTCATCCAAACTGCGCGGGAGTTGGGCATCTCCGTACTGGCTGAAGGAATTGAACGAAAAGAAGAGCTGGCATTCTGTAAAGAGGTCGGGGTCAACTATGGTCAGGGCTATCTGATCGGCAAGCCTGCTTTGGTCCCTGAAAAGCCGTTGATTTCCGCATTGTAAGCAATTTTTGTGGAAACTTCACTCCATGTCAATCGAGCATGGAGTTTTTTTATATTATCATATTGACTTCCCTTCACATCATGATAAAATAATAACTATAACCAATTACTTTAGTGCATAAAAGCTTAAAAGCGTTTAAGTGTAAAAATAAATAGTCAATGTCTTGGACAAATCAGTAGGAGCTCTTTTGACAGCAGCCAGAGACTAAGCGGAAGGTGGAAGCTTAGGTCAAAGATGATCTGAATTACAGTGTTCATAAAAGTCGTATCACTTTGACTTTTATAAAGAGGCAGTCTTTACGAAGCGGGAGTTCATGATCTTACTTTGAGATTGAACTCCAACTAGGGTGGTACCGCGGAGAAACTCTTCGTCCCTATATGAGGGATAGAAGGGTTTTTTCTATTTTCTGCACATGCTAAAGCTAACCATGACGACACAAATATAAAAGGAAGTGACAACAAGTGTTAAACATCAAACCTGTACAAAATCCCAGATTAATCGAGGCAATTGCTATTTTAATGATCATACTAGCTATTATCAGTTTCAGCATCATCCGTTTGGAAGCAGTACCGCACATCCCGATCATCATTTCTTTATTCATTCTCATGGTGTACGGGTTCATTCGCGGTTTGAAGTTTAAGGATATTGAAGAAGGGATGATTCTCGGTGCGCAAGGTGGACTGGGAGCCGTATTGTTATTCATTTTCATTGGCCTTCTGATCAGCAGCTGGCTGATCAGCGGAACCATTCCAACCTTGATGTTCCATGGATTTGACCTGGTTTCACCGCAGTTTTTTTACGCGGTCGCTTTCCTGCTGACTTCTTTAAGCGGAGTGATGATCGGCAGCTCTCTGACAACAGCTGCGACCATCGGGGTAGCTCTCATCGGAATTGGTGAAGCGATGGGGTTGTCCATGGCAGTTACTGCAGGGGCAATCGTATCAGGTGCATTTTTCGGGGACAAGATGTCTCCGCTGTCTGATACGACAAACCTTGCATCTTCCATTGTAAAAGTGGATCTGTTTACCCACATCCGAAATATGGCGTGGACGACCATTCCAGCATTCATCATTACCCTTGCCGTGTTTCTATTTTTATCACCGGGGAAGCAGCAGGTTGACTTTGCGGAATTGCAGGCAATCCAAAATGGATTGAGTCAGTCGGGTCTCATTCATTGGTACAGTTTCATCCCTGTCATACTGTTATTGCTGCTTATTGCATTTAAGGTCCCTGCCCTGCTTGCACTTGCGATAAACGTCGCAGTGTCAGTATCCATTTCATTCATTCATTCTTCAATGGGACTCAAAGACATTTTTTCAGTGCTGTTCTCTGGCTTCACATCAAAAACCGGAGTGGAAGCCGTCGATTCGCTGTTGACCCGGGGAGGGGTGGAAAGCATGATGTTCACCATTTCTTTAGTCATTCTTTCGTTGAGTCTGGGAGGTCTGCTATTCAAGCTGGGGATCATTCCTGTCATTCTTTCTAAATTGTCAGGGGTAATCGGATCAGCAAGACGTACCATTTTTGCTGCGGCTCTTTCTGCAATCGGAGTGAATGTGGTCGTTGGTGAACAGTATCTGTCCATTTTGTTGACCGGAGAAGCCTTTCAGAATCAATTCAAGAAACTCGGCCTTCATCCGAAGAATTTATCCAGGACCCTGGAAGATGCCGGGACCGTCGTTAACCCTTTAGTTCCATGGAGTGTGTGTGGAATTTTTCTGACAGATGTCCTTGGTGTATCTACCATTGAATACCTTCCGTTTGCCGTATTCTGCATCGTCTCCCCTCTGATTACCATTCTGTATGGGTTTACGGGGTGGACAATAAAACGGGAAAATACAAAAATAAAACCTGCAACTAACCAATAACGAAAGAAAAAAGACTGTTTTCCATCCGATTGGCCAGGTTTCTTGGTTAATCATGATGGGGCAGTCTTTTTTTGTGCTGATTTTGGATAGACCTTAAAGTATCGGCTGTATACATGCCTGCCTGTCTGAATCAGAAGTAAGTGAAATGCAGGAAGCAGGAATATATAAACGGGTGCCTTTAGGAACAGAATTCCCTGATTCACCATTGCTATCTCAATGAATGATAAAAAGGCGACAGTCATTATGGTGAATGAAAGTTCGGTGTTCCGAAAATAAATGACAAGTGTATAAAGATAAGTGGTGAAAAATAGATAGACAAAATTCCCGGTAATATTATTTCTCGCTTCCTCTGGGAACGCATAGATCGGCAATTCATACAAACTCAATAAAGAGGAAAAAAACCAGCCTCCCGATTGAGCCAGGGTCAGCATGGCAAAGAACAGGGTGGTAAAGTTGATGTAGCGTGACCTGTTGTTATCCATGTGTTTCCACCATATCTTTGAAAGTATCACAGTCAGTATCAGAAAAAATGTAGTGAAAATAGTCCTCCACCAAATATGGACATACACATCCAGATATATGAACAGCGTTTCAATCAAGAAAAAAAGACCAATAATAAGGATGATCCACCTGATTCTTAAATGTGTTACAACGACAAATGTAATGGCCACTGGTACGGCGAAGGCTTGTGAAACGAGAGAACCCAGCACACTGTCGTTATATTCATTGGCAAGAATTCCGGGATCATACTCATAGCTTTTGAACAGAACAAAAATGATGAACTCAAATAAAAAAGCAAGCCCACAGATAAAGAGCCAAAAGATTACAATCATATGGGATTTATCACGGTTTTTTAAAACGGTATAGGCCATAAGGAAGATACTAAAAACGGTGATGGCTGCAAACGGAATCCAGTTTGGCATTATTATACTCCCTCATTAAAGGATAAGTTTATCGTTCGCAAAAACGCCTGAAATTATTTATTTGGTGACCAATGTGTGAACATTTGAACGGCGGGACGGTTTAATATTGAAGGTTCATCAGGAAGGACTTATAGTAAAGCTAGCTGCAATTTATTCCCTGTGTGATAGGAATGCCAGAGATTTGGTATAAAAGTACATAGATAAAAATGATGAACTAAATAGAAGTAAACCTAGAAAGGGGAGAAGCATCATTGAAGATCAGTGATTTTTCCATACGCCGTCCAGTATTTACGGTTGTTACGATGTTATTAATTTTGATATTAGGGGGAGTCTCCCTATTCAGAATTCCTTTAAAGCTCATTCCAGATCTGAATCCCCCAGTAGGGGTCGTAGTGACCAATTATCCGGGAGCAAGCCCCGAAGAGGTCGTGGAGAAAGTTACAAAACCATTGGAAGAAAACCTATCCACACTTCCTGGAATGAAAAATATCCAGTCCACTTCCAGGGAAGGTTCCAACTTCATTCTCCTAGAATTTTCATGGACGACCTCCATCGACGAAATTGAAAATGACGTACTCCAGCGAATCGATCAATCTCCTCTGCCGGACGGAGCACAGCAGCCCAGATTCTTGAAATTCGACCCGGCCCAGTTTCCCATCATCCAGGTATCACTGAGAGAAGAAGGGGAAGGGAATAATTTAAAAGCACTGGCAGAAAAACTAAAGTTGGAACTGACCAGGGTCGAAGGCGTTGCCAATGTAAATGTTTCAGGTTCCTTTAACGATGAAGTGGTCATTGAACTAGATCAAGAGTCATTAAAGAAGTATCAATTGAAGCAGTCTGATATCGTCAATGCAGTAAGGGCGAACAATATCACTTCACCGGGCGATACCATCGAAACAGATGGCCAGACATTGACGACAAGGGTCATCAGTCAATTGCAGAATATCGATGACATAAAAAAGCTTGTTTTAGGAGTGAACCCTCAAACAGGCAAGAATATTACATTAAAAGAAGTAGCAACTGTGGAACGCAAGGAACAGAGTACCAATACCTCCACCCGGGCAAATCAGGAGCCTGCCGTTCTATTCAGCGTTCTTCAGCAGTCAGATGCCAATACAGCTTCTGTTTCCAAAGCGTTTCAAGAAGAATTAGACAGGCTGCTGAAACAGGATCAATATAAATCCATAAAATCCAACATTTTATTTGATCAAGGTGACTATATCTCTGAAGCAATTGGCAACATTACCAGTTCACTATTGATTGGCGGAGCTTTTGCCATGCTCGTGCTATTTTTATTCCTCAGAAATATAAAAAGCCCATTAATCATAGGGGTGGCAATTCCTTACTCAGTCATTGTCACGTTTGTCCTCATGTTCTTTGCGGATTTCACACTGAACATTATGACACTTGGCGCACTTGCACTCGGTATCGGAATGCTTGTGGATAATGCAATTGTGGTGATTGAAAATATATACAGACATTTATCTCTAGGGAAAGATTCCCGGACTGCAGCAAGTGAAGGTGCAAAGGAAGTCGGGGCAGCCATTACAGCATCAACCTTAACGACGGTTGCGGTTTTTCTTCCGGTCGTATTCATTTCAGGATTGCTGGGGGAATTATTCACTGAATTTGCCCTGACCATATCATTCAGCTTGATTGCTTCTTTGGTGGTTGCCCTGACAGTAATCCCGATGCTCGCGAGCAGGCTGTTGAAGAAACCAAAAGGAAATCTTGAAGCAAGGCGCAGGCGTTCAAAGACCCGCAAACGTTTCATTCAAAGCATCAAATGGTCTCTGCGCCACAGGTTCGTTATTTTATTTATCACTATTGCCACCCTTGCAGCCGGAGGCTATGGACTGACTACTGTCGGTACTCAATTTCTGCCTCCGACCGACGAAGGATTTTTCAATATGAAAGTCGAGCTTGAAAACGGCTCCTCCATAAATGAGACGAATAAAACAGTTAAGGCAATTGAAGCGAATCTGGAAAAGCAAAAAGATGTTGATGTATTTGTCAGCCTTGTCGGCACAACTCAGGAAGAATCATTCAGGGGTTCCGAAAAAGGAAATATAGCAGAAATATACGTAAAGATGAAACCTCTTGAAGAAAGAGAACGATCCATCTTTGCATTTGCAGATGACATTAAACCTGAGATAGAAAAAGCTGCCCGGAGCGTGAATGAATCAGCTGAGATTTCTTTCAATCTGCAATCCACTTCGGGTACCAGTCCGCAAACTTTGACCTTTAATGTCCGTGACACTGATCCAAACAGGCTTGATAAATCTGCAGACCGCCTGTTCGATTCACTGAAGGATATGAAAAACGTAACAGCTCTCAGTACGGATAAGATGGAGACGGTGAAAGAAATTCAAATGAGCGTCGATGAAGACAAGGCATTAAAACAAGGTCTTACACCAGCTCAAATCGGAGCGGCAGTCCAGGATATCACAAGAGGGGTGATGGCCACCCAAATCGTGACGAAGGATTCGGATGTACTTAGTGTATTTGTACAGTATGACCGCAATATAACCGAGAATCTGGATTCATTAAAAAAACTGCTGATCCCTAATGGAAGAGGGGAGTATATTGCACTCGATTCGGTTGTGGATTTCAGCATAGAAGATGGACCGGTCAGCATCCAGCGAATCGATCAGCAGCATGCTGTCCAATTCGATCTGAAATATTCATCAGCGACCAATCTTGGAACCATTTCCAAAGAAGTGGATGAAAAGATAGAAAAGCTTGATCTTCCTGACGGCACACAAGTTTCATTCAGCGGGGATAGAGAGCTTCTTGAAGACTCGATTGACGATATGGCTCTTGCACTTGGACTGGCCATTGTTCTTGTATACTTGGTGATGGCCGCGCAATTTGAGTCATTTAAATATCCATTTGTGATCATGTTCACTGTACCGTTAATGGTGATTGGTGTTTCCCTTGCCCTTACCATGACCAAAACGCCGATCAGCATATCAGCTATCATCGGTGTGATCGTCTTGGCTGGTATCGTAGTAAATAATGCCATTGTCATTGTAGATTACATCAACCAGCGGAAAGAAACCGCCGCTAACAGCTTTGAGGCGATCGTCGAAGCTGTACAGGATCGTACAAGGCCGATATTGATGACTGCCCTGACGACCATCCTTGGCCTGCTTCCTTTGGCTCTCGGAATAGGAGAGGGGACAGAGATCAATCAGCCGATGGGTATTGCAGTGATAGGGGGTCTGGTCAGCAGTACTTTGTTGACTATCTACGTCATTCCTGTCGTTTACAGTTTCTTTGACAAAGAAACCAGACGGATGAAAAGAAAAAAGACAACCTTTAAATATTAAGTGAAGTTCACCCTGATCCCGGGCTTAGAATGTTCGGTGGAAAGGGTGAACTTATTTTTTTCGTAGCACTCGTATAAGAAGGAAACTAACCACAAGAATGAATCAGCGTAATAATTGGGAGGAGAATGGTAAAAATAAATGGAGATACATCTATAGGAGGATTCTCAAGATGTTACATTCCCTTTATCTACATAACAACCGATTAATTAATATATTTAAGCGATACATGTTGCTCATTGAATCAAAGATTTCACTCAATAACAGTGGATATTCATGAAGAAGACCATCACGAAAACAGAAGGGATCCTCTGGAGTATTGCACTTCCGGGGTTTCCTCAATTATTGGTCGGCCTGTGGTTTAAGGGAACTCTGTTTGTCCTTCTTGAGATCATTATCAATGTACAAAGCAACTTCAATCAGGCAATCATGTTCAGTTTTCTGGGAGAAACACAAAAGGCTGCAAATGTGATTGATTATCAGTGGTTGATGTTTTATCCTTGTCTTTATATGTTTGCCATGTGGGATGCGTATAAAATCTCCGTGGTAAAAGAAGAAGAGTATGCGTACCTGCCATTTGTACTATCTGCTTACTTTGTCACCGTGGGTCTGATGCTTTCGCCTAAAGTATATTTGTTGGGGCGGTTCATAGGTCCAATTTTCTTTCCGATGATGTGTGTCATACCTGGTGTATTCATCGGTCTTGCACTGCGCTCCGTCTTACTCAGGTTCAGGTGAGGCATATTTCTTTACGCTGTTCTTAAAATGAAATAAAATGTATATATTAAAACATACGTTTTCTACCTGTCAAAGGGGAGTAGCTATAGGCTTCGGCCTAAACAAAGTCGTCATTTCATGGATATCTCCATCGGCTTTGTTGGCATTTTGAACAATGCTAAGCAAGACCTTTGCCTTTATTGGGCAAGGGTCTTTTTTATTTTATGAAATTCCTTGCCTAACTTGAAAACAATTTACTAACAGGGGGGATCTTACGAACATGGACGCGTCTATGCTTTTGGAATATGGATGGGTACTGCTTATCCTGGTAGGTCTTGAAGGCATCCTGGCTGCCGATAACGCTGTTGTAATGGCTGTAATGGTTAAGCATTTACCTGCAGATCAACGGAAAAAAGCCTTGTTTTATGGATTATTTGGAGCATTCTTATTTAGGTTCCTTGCCCTTTTCATGATTTCATTCCTGGTAGATGTCTGGCAGGTACAGGCGATCGGGGCAATATACCTTTTCTATGTGGCCATTCATCATTTTATTAAAAAGAAAAAAGAGACGGGTGAAGTCGAAGGCGAATCCTTTAATGCAAAGGGTTCAGGATTCTGGACAACGGTTTTAAAGGTGGAACTTGCCGATATTGCATTTGCTGTCGACTCTATGCTGGCCGCAGTCGCTCTTGCCGTGACCCTTCAGCCGGCAGGCTGGTTTAAAATCGGGGGAATCGACGGCGGACAGTTCGCTGTCATGTTTCTTGGCGGTATAATCGGTCTGGTCATCATGAGATTTGCTGCAACCTGGTTTGTTAAATTGCTGGAAAAATATCCGACATTGGAATCCACTGCCTTCTTGATTGTCGGATGGGTCGGAGTGAAGCTCGCAGTGTTCACTCTCGCTCACCCGGAAGTTGCAGTACTGGACCGTCACTTTCCGGAATCGAAAGGCTGGAAAGCAGTTTTCTGGAGTGTCCTCATTCTGCTTGCTGCCGGGGGATATTTACTTTCAAAAAGCAAAGCGAAGAAAACAGAATTAAAGGAAACTGAGTAATAATATAAAGCCGGTGCCGTGATTTTACTGCTGCACCGGCTTTTTGTTTTGCACATTTTTACAGGGTTTTATTTAAGGTATCGTAAAGAAGAATGAATTTTTCCCCGTGCAACCCCCTTAAAAAATTTTTTCATCACGTAATTCTTGTAATAGAGCGATCGCTTACAAAAAATTTCAGAGGTGCTACATATGACAAAACAAAAACAATTAAAAATCATGAAATCTACACTGGCTGTATTGCTTGCAGGATCAGTTACTTTCTCAGGGACTTCAGCATTTGCAAATTCAGATAGTGAAGTTGATACTGTGTCTATCGACCAGAAAGAAACGGATTCGAAGACAAATGTACAAGTGAACGATGAGGCGACAATCGATTCAGTAAAAGAAGAAGTTGAGAAATTAGAAGAATCCACTGAAGCTCCATCTTTATTACCTGGTGATTTCTTCTATTTCGCAAAGCTCGCTTTGGAAAAAGTAAAGCTTGCTTTCACAATGGACGATAGCAAAGAAGCGAAACTACTTGCAGAATACGCAGCCGAGCGTTTGGCTGAAGCAGAAGCATTGTTCCAGAATGGACAGGAAGAAGAAGCAGTCGAGGCAATCAACAAAGCAATCGACATGATGAATTCATTTGACGACAAATGGTCAGAAGAAGATGCTTCAGGAGAAGATACGGTTTCAGAAGACAAAGATGACGCTGCGGAAGATGAGGTTTCAACTGAAGAAGAACCCCCTTCAGAAGACACTGACCAGCCTTCCGAAGAGGAAGATAACACTGAAGACACAGAAGGAACGGTTGAGTCAGAAGAAGATACAACAGACGAAAGCAGTAAAACAGAAGAAAACACAACAGAAGACAAAGATACAGAAGAAATGAAAGAACTCATGTCCCAAAATATCGCAGCTTTAAGTGCAGCAATGGAAAAAGTGAAAAACCCTAAAGCAAAAGCCGCGTTACAGAAGAATATTGAAAAGAGCTATGAAAAATTAGCTGAGAAGCTTGCCAAGTTCGAAGATAAATGGGCAAAAGAAGAAGAGGCAGAGGAAACAGCCGACGAAGAAACGGATGTAACTTCAGAAGAAACAACAGAAACACCTAAAGCTGATACTTCAGAAGAACCAACTGGTGAAACTACTGAAGAAGAACAACCAGTTGAAGAAGAACAATCAGTTGAAGAAGAAGTTGCTCCAGCACCAGCACCAGTGAAGACAGATAAAAATGCAGTGAAAGAAGAGCGTAAAGCAGTCAAGCAGGAAGCGAAAGTACAGCGTGAAGAAAGAAAGCAGCAGGCAAAAGAGCACCGCGAAACGCTGAAAGAAGAAAGAAAGCAAGTGAAGGATGGCCGTAAAGAAGATAGAGGCCAGAGTGAAAGCCATAAAAATAAAGGTGAAGGACATCAAAAGAACGATCATGATAAAGGGCAGGGTCAAAAAGGGAACGGACATAACTAATTTTGCGGCTGTAAAGAAAAGGATGAAACACCTTGAAGGGTAAAACGTTTTAATCCATCAGTCTGAAGGGGGAACTGCAGTACTATTCATCGTATTCCATTAATTGGGAAGTGCCAATCAAAGCACGTTTTGATGAAAAAGGGCCTGCAGTACCCCTTCCTCTCATTTTTTATTGAAAAATGGCAGCTTATTAGTATAATAGTGTGCATGATGGGGTGAGACTGATGCTAAATTTATTACTGTTTTTATTAACGAAAAAAATGAAGAAGCCGTCGTTGGAAGAATTGGCAGCAGACATACAAGGCGGTAACGAGCAGCTTCTTAATACAGTCATCAATGATTATAAACCATTTGTTAAGAAAACCGTTTCTTCCGTATGTAAACGGTATATTTATGAAAGCGATGATGAATTTAGCATCGGTCTGATTGCGTTTAATGATGCTATTTTGAAATACAACCAAGATCGTGGTTCATCTATTCTTAGTTTTGCAGAAGTGATCATTAAGCGGAAAGTAATCGATTTTATAAGGAAGAATGGAAAATATCAAGATATCAGTATGGATCGGAACCTAATTGAAGATGATACAGATTCATCAAGCTTGAGCGTTGAGCAGGTGGTTTCCGTTGAAGAATTTGAGAAGCAGCAGGAAATTGAGAAAAGAAGAGAAGAAATAGTTGATTTCCAAGAGCACCTCTCAGAATACAGTCTTTCCTTTAACGACTTGGTTGAACAGTCGCCTAAACATGAAGATGCCAGACTTAATGCGATTGAAATTGCCAAAAGAGTCGTCACGTCGAATGAATTAATGTCTTACCTTAAAGAAAAGAAACGTTTACCTATAAAAAAATTAGAGAAACAGGTGAATGTCAGCAGAAAGACGATAGAAAGAAACAGGAAATACATAATTGCTATCTCTCTCATTATGAGCGGTGATTATATGTATTTAAAGGATTACTTAAAAGGGCGGTTAGATAAATGAAAAAAGGGATCATTATGGAAATTAGACGTGATGTACTCATTATGATGACGCCTGATGGGCAATTTATGAACGGAAGGAAAGCACCGGACGGCAGCTATTCAATAGGTGAAGAGATAACTTTTTTTCCTGTAAAGGAAGGCAGAAGATTCGGTTCGGGATCTAATTGGAAGACAGCTGCATCGATCCTGACAGCGGCCATACTTATGATTACGCTCTTTTCTGCATCATTCATTCAAAGCAATAAAGCATATGCCTATGTATCAGTAGATATTAACCCAAGCCTTGAGCTTTCTTTAAATAAGGAAAACCAGGTGATTGACATAACCCCGTACAATGAAGATGCAAAGATATTGATGGAGAAATTAGATAATTGGAAGAAAGAAAATGTCAGTGACGTTACTGAGGAAATACTCCGTCTGAGTGAAAAGCTTGGTTATTTAAAAAATGACCAAAGAGTGTGGATCACGTCCACCATGACAGATTCCTCAAAAAGCAGTAAACATTCAGCATTGTTTGATGACTTGAATTCTTTCGTTAAACAATATAACAACTTGCACAGCAATGAAATCATCATAAATGAAACGTCCAAGGACATTCGAGATAAAGCAATAGAGAAAGGGATAACGGCTGGTGCCTTTCTGAAAGAAGAAGTTAAATCCGAAAAACCAAAACCTGTTAAGCCTGCCGGGGCCGCCCCTAAGGAAAGTGAGAGGGAAATGGAGAAAAGTGCAGATTCCGACACTACACCAGTTGAAAAAGAGCCTCAGTCGTCTGAAGGAAAAAAGGATGCCCTTGGTGATTCAGAACAAAAAAATGATGGAGAGACAGATACCAGCAGCAGTAAAGGGAAAGAAAAAAGTCATGAGAATAAAAGCAATGAGAGAAACAAACATTATGAACCAAGTCATCCTTCTCAGAAGAATCATTCTGACTCTGGGAACGGTTCTAACAATGGTCAAAAGGCAAGCGGGGAAAAACCAGGGAATCATTCAACAAATAAAAGCGATAATAATGGTCAATCCAATCGGGAAAAAAGAAAAGGGCATGGAAATAGGCAGGATGAACAGTCTCCTGACAGCAGGGGCAACCAGAATAAAGATAAAAATAACCGATAAATAGCAATAATGGAGGAAGGCTCATTTGCTTATAAAAATGAGCCTTCCTTTCTTTTAGCTTTTATATATGTAAATCCGGCCGGCATTACCGGCCGGGTTTAGCCATATTATTTAGTTTGACCGCCTGAAAGCTGGGATTGAGCCTGCTTTACAAGACGCTTTGTAATTTCCCCTCCAACTGAACCGTTAGAACGGGAGACAGTGTCAGAACCAAGTGTCACGCCAAATTCCTGAGCAATTTCATATTTCACTTGATCAAGATACTGCTCGACACCAGGAACTAATAACTTGTTGCTGCTTCTAGCCATAATGAATGACCTCCTTTTTTGAAAAACGTGAAGCTTATTTGCTTCCGTACAAGTAGTATTCGTAAAGGATTAGTAAGTGATGAGTGGTAATTTTTATTCGGATTGGATAGTGGTGCGGACAGTTGGTTTTAAGCTTCCTTGATATATGTAAGAATAAAATAGAAGAAATCTGCTTTTTTTCTTTCTTTCCATGTCCATTTTATTTAAGATAGATAAAGTACATATTATTATTGCTTTGAAAGGGAAGTCCATTATGTGGTTATCATTACGTTCGAAACTGAATAAGTTGACGCCGGCTCAAGTGATTGTCAGCTATTATCTGCTTGCAGTTACGGTTGCGACATTATTGCTTAGTATGCCCGTCGCCCACAAGCCAGGGGTGGAGTGGAAGTTCATAGATGCTTTATTCACTTCTGTTAGTGCAGTCAGTGTCACAGGACTGAGTGTCGTAAGTACAGCCGACACGTTCAGTACAACGGGAATCTTCCTGCTGATATTCGTCCTTCAGTTCGGGGGAATCGGTGTCATGGCAGTCGGGACGTTTTTTTGGCTGCTTGTTGGAAAGAAAATCGGCTTAAAAGAACGCCAATTGATCATGACAGATCAAAACCAAACAAATTTATCCGGCCTGGTCAATCTTTTGAAGCAGATACTGCTTTTGATTATCATCATTGAAATTATCGGAGGTCTTACTCTCGGTGTGTATTTTATGAGCTATTATCCCACGTGGCAGGAAGCCTTTATGCAAGGATTATTTGCATCGGTGAGTGCCACCACGAATGCAGGCTTCGATATCACCGGCCAGTCGCTGATTCCATTTAGGCATGATTATTTCGTTCAGTTCATCACGATCATCCTCATTACGATGGGTGCCATCGGTTTTCCAGTGTTGATTGAGACAAAGGACTACTTAATGAATAATAAGAAAAGCAAGCATCATTTTTCACTTTTTACAAAGGTAACGACGTTGACGTTTGGATGTTTGTTAGTGTTTGGAACATTCATGATCCTCATTCTTGAGTACAATCATTTCTTCAGCGGAATGGTCTGGCATGAATCGTTCTTTTATGCATTTTTTCAATCGGCTTCTACCCGAAGCGGTGGGCTTGCGACGATGAATGTTTCAGAATTCTCTACAGCTACATTACTGGTTTTAAGCGGGTTGATGTTCATAGGTGCTTCCCCAAGTTCAGTGGGTGGCGGGATAAGGACTACTACATTTGCGCTCAACCTTTTATTCCTGTTTCATTTTTCAAGGGGAAATCAAACCATTAAGATTTTCAGAAGGGAAATTCATGAGCAAGATATCATAAAATCCCTTGTTGTGACGATTCTAGCGACCTTTATGTGTTTTCTATCCATCGTCATCCTAACCATGACGGAAAGGCACTCACTAGTCGAGATCATCTTTGAAGTTGCATCTGCGTTTGGTACTTGTGGTTTATCACTGGGGATTACTTCAGAATTGAGCACGATAGGAAAATGCGTCATCATGATCCTGATGTTCATCGGCCGTGTCGGAATCCTCTCCTTCCTATTCATGATAGGCGGAAAAGAGAAAAAGGCAAACTTCCATTACCCTAAAGAGAGGGTAATCATCGGATAAAGAAAACGGTGCCTGAATTTTGGCACCGTTTTTTATTTCTGATATAAATCTCGAACGGCTATTTTAAAACAGAATAGGGCACGTCAAAAATGATCCACAATCCAATTATCACTGGAAGGGAGGCGGCCCATGCTAGCAATGGACGCTTATGATGTATGATGAGCATCGTAAACATCATAAGGTTGAATGCGATGTCCCAACCAAAATGCCAGCCATTGTGGTAAGTCATAATGCCGGCATAATGAGATAATCCCTCGGTTATCCCGAAGATGAATGTCCAAAACAGCACCCAAAGGACCGTTTTGGTAAATGTGTCTGGAAGTCTTCCGATAAAGATGGCCACCGTGGCTGTATATTGGATGATCATCTTCAGCAGAGCGATAAAGGTATGGTTTAGTTTTAAATAGTGAGCAAGAGGATCGGCAGGCTGGAATTCCCACATTGAATAATCGAAAAGAAGAAATTGTGAAAGTAAATCCCCAATGATAAAAAATAGCAATGTCGGGTAAAAAGAATGAAACTCCTTCCAATTGCCGAATTTCCATCCTGCCAGTGCATATACGAGTAAAAATAGTAAGATCATTTTATTTCCTCATTCTATTTTTTTTTAGTCTTTGGTAATCGTGTTCATTTATTCATGTTCCTTGGTTATTGTTTCTAAAACAGTTTCCTGGATGAGCATATATATAAGTGGGAAAAGTAATGATTAAAGGAGATGATCAACCATGGCTAAACGAAAAGCACAGCATGATGCAGCTGAGAAAAATAATAAGACACCATTGAAGAATAAACAGGAAACTGAATTTGCTGCCGATTATACACATGGCGAGGATGCCATAAAAGGTAAGAATAGAAACTCAGCAAAAGGTAAAGAAGGCAGAAGCTGATGAAGAATAAAAAAGACACCGTTCGAGAAGAATTCGGTCAGGAGTTTGGAGATGTCAATGCAGCGAAGCTGATTGAAGCTTCATTAAAAGAAAACAAGCAGCATAAAGAAGATAAGAAAAAGTGCTAAGCGTCGTCGCTTAGCACTTTTTTATTATATTGAATATTCCCTATCAAATAAAAACAATGAAGAGCGGCCGTCAGCAGGCTCATAGTAAGCAAGTACGTACTGATTGCTGCCATCTGGAGAAACAATCCTCTCGAGCAGTGTATGTTTGTAGATTTCTTTTTCCGAAAGGTTCAATCCTATAAATTCTTCCCCGGCAATTTGAGGCGATCGCAAGAGTTCCTGGTAAACAGATGAACGATCTTCTTTTGTCATTTCATGATCCCACCAGGCCTTGCGAGGTTTATACTTTTGATTTCGTAAATAATCAAGTTTCATAAGTCCTTCGATCACGCTCATATCATGCTTTTCTTGAGAAGAAAGGAATTCGTATAATCTCTTGTACAGATCCTCAAGCTGGTGACCGATCCTGGACCAGCCGCGGCTTTCCCAATAAGAACCGAATTGCTGGAAGAAATCAAACGGAGTTTCGAAACAATTTGTAACCAGGTGCTCGATTGTCTGATCCATCCTATGGTCATTCCAATACTTTTCCAATACATCTTCCACTTGTTTGATCTTTAGGATATCATCAAAAGATAAAACATTGTTTCCGAGTATCTCGTAAGGGGAGTGATACATGTAAATGTATTTGTGATCGTTTGCCCGAATACGCAGGCCGGTACCCCTCAGCATTTTTAAGAAACCTAACTGCAATTCTTCAGGGCGAAGTTCGAATACATCATTGAAGGTTTTACGGAAAGAATGATAATCTTCTTCAGGAAGACCGGCAATCAAATCCAGATGCTGATCAATTTTTCCCCCGTCCTTTACCATGGTTACAGTTCGCGTGAGCTTTTTATAATTTTGTTTCCTCATGACCAGATCGTTGGTTTCATCGTTTGTAGACTGAACCCCGATTTCAAACCTGAATAATCCAGGAGGTGCTTCCTTATTGAGGAATTCAATGACTTCCGGCCGCATGATATCCGCCGTGATTTCAAATTGAAAGACTGTTCCGGGTAAATGTTCATCAATCAGGAATTGGAACATTTCCATTGCATAACTTCTGCTTATATTAAATGTCCTATCCACAAATTTAATTGTTTTTGCACCATTTTTCATTAAGAAGCGGATATCTTCCTTTACCTTTTCACGATCAAAATATCTGACTCCGACCTCTATTGATGAAAGGCAGAACTGGCAGCGGAATGGACACCCCCTGCTCGTTTCGATATATGTGACTCTTTTTGAGAGCTGAGATAGATCTTCTTCAAACCTGAAAGGTGAAGGGACGTCCCTAAGGTCGATTTTATTCTGCTGTGGTTTAATAACAGGCTTGCCATTGTCTAAGTAGGCGATGCCATGAACCTTGGACCAGTCTTCACCTCCGTGCAGTTCATCAAGGAACTGTTTGAAGGTTTCTTCGCCTTCACCAAGGGCAATGAAGTCCACTTCCCCGTCCAATCGGTCAAGCCAGTAAGGCACATCATAAGTGACTTCCGGCCCTCCAAGAACAATCTTCACATCAGGAAGAATCTTTCTAATCACCTGGATGACTTTAATCGTCTCTTCGATGTTCCAGATATAACAGCTGAATCCGATGACATCCGGTTGTTTTGAAAAAAGATCGGTCGCTATATTCAAAATCGGGTCCTTAATCGTATATTCAGCCAATTCTGCATCATAATCGGGTTCTATATATGCTTTCAGGCAGCGAATGGCGAGATTGGTATGGATATATTTCGCGTTTAACGTACTTAATACGACTTTCTTCATTGAGAATAACTCCTTTATTACTTCTTAGATCAACGTTTCATGTCTGATGTATGCCAACTCTGTCAGAAATGATCCGAAGAACCGCTCTACCCATTTTATCCGAGGGAGCGAAAAAGCTCAATATTTGTCTAAAAGTAATTCGGATTTATTGTATGAATAAGAAGGATTTCAGAGAATAGTTCCGAATTATATAGAGTAGAATTAATAAACAAGACAAAAACTGCAATCCATTTATAAAAAAGGACTGACCCATGAGGTCAGCCTTTTATCGGTGTAGAGATATTATCTTGTTTTCATCTCTCTTTTCGAGAGTAACTTTTGAAGCTTGGTAGATTTCAACTCAATGATTGGCTGTGTTATCGAAGTCAAAAGCTTTGTGGAAAAAATGCTCGTCAATATTAGAGAAACGGCCAGGAACAATAACAGGCTTGCCGTTGGATTGATTGAGTCCTTTATATCACTTACCCTGAACAATCGGATGATAAAACCGTGAAGCAGATACACGTAAAGTGTATTTCTTCCCCAATTCGTAAAGAATTGCTCTTTGCTTGGTACAAAAGCATAGAAGCTGAATATCATTACAAAATTGAGGGCGTACACAATGGCCCTTACTCCTAAGCTGATGATGTCGTTCCATTCGAAATCTCCATAAGGCTTTGATCCAAGCAGCCATTTATCAGAAAACTCCGGTACGAAATACATTCCCAAGAATACAAGTAGAATGATGATTCCTGCAGAGATGCGGGCTTTGCTTGTTTTGAAATATTCGAAGTGCTCTTTTTTCATATAGTACCCCAGCAGGAAGAACGGAAAGAATACAAATGTCCTGGACAGACTCAGATAGTTAGAGACTTCATCAACAAAGCCGACCAGCAGTCCGAGTACAATGGCTGCAGTCAATCCCATTGCGGGTTTGAACTTGAACCATTTAATGAACACGTAGAGAAGGACGTTCCAGCAGAACAGGCTGATCAGGAACCACAACGACCAATGAGGATTCAAAGGGTCGAGTTCAAATGTCGATTTGTCATACAGGAAATAATAATAGATGGTATAGATGAGCTGAAACAGGATATAAGGAAGTATCAGCTTCTTAGCAAGCTTTCCGATATATCCTTTCTTGTAGAAACCTTTTGCGAACAGACCTGCAACTAAAATGAAGGCAGGCATGTGAAACGTGTAGATGGTTTTGTAAAGCGAGAGTACAAAAGGATCGCTCTCGATGTATGAACGGATAAGATGTCCGAACACCACTAAAAAGATCAAAATGAATTTAGCATTGTCAAAATATGAATCACGTTGTTTCATAAAATCATCACCGTCTTTTTGTCTAATATGCGCTAATAAATTTTCTACCCTAGGATACAACGTGTAAAACCTGAATTTCACTGTTAATTATCACCATCTGGAAACGGTACTATTCAATCTCTATGGTAAGTTAAGCCGAAAGTCTTCTTTTGAGAATATAGGGGGATGTAGAAATGACTAAAAGCAGCAAGTTGGAAAATCAATTAGTTAAGGAAGAATGTCATCCTGTCGATAGGGAAATTTGCTTAGCCTCTCCGATGCCAATGGTTATCATAAATGACGAATTGAAAATCTGTTATGCCAATGATCAAGCTTGTAATGTTTTGAAAATGGACCTCTCCACACTGACGGGCAGGCTTTTCAACAGCTTTTTCTCATCGGTGCCTTCCCCGATTGTTGCACACTACCAGGAAGTGATGAAGTCTGGAAAATCACTCGAGGATGAAACATTAATGAATATCAAAGGCGATAAAATCATCCATGTTGAATTGATCCTAAAAAAATCCTCCGTTTCTACTAATGCCTATTTATACTTTAAAGATGTCACGAAATCCAAGGAGAGTGAACGAAAAGACCATCTCAACGTTCACCTGCTGTCGAATATATTCCAGAATGCCTCGGAAGGAATTGTCCTTTTCGACCTTGAGGGAAACATAAACGACGTGAATATGGCGTTCACCAAACAAGTCGGCATGTATAAAAAAGAAATCATCAAACGGAATATCCGTTCATTCATTCCAGAAAACTCGCATTATAAAATAGATAAAATCAAGGAACTGCTTTCTAAGAACAGAAAAGCGAGGGGGGAAATCCCGATAAAGAAGGCGAATGGGATTTCGATTGTAGAATTCACCACAAGCCCCTTTATCCATCATAAACTCCATATGGCCATCCTCAGGGATGTTACCGAAAGAAGGCAGATGGAAATCCAGGTGAAGCGAAATGAAGAGTTATTCAAGGGGTTATTTGAAGAAGCGATTGATGCCATTGTCCTTTGGGATCAGGATGGAAGGGTGTTGAAGGCGAATGCTTCTGCGCTGAAGATCTTTGAATGTTCCTTATCCGAACTATTATCAAAAAAAATAAAAGACTTCGTTTATCCGCTGGAAACCCAGAAGTTCGACCTTGTAATGGAACAATTGTATAAAAGCGGAGCTGTCAGAGACGAAGTTCTCTTCTTAATGCCTAATAATCAATTGAAGCACCTGGAGTTCACTTCAAAGCTTCATTCAGTGGATGGTTATAATATGACGATCTTCAGGAATGTAAGCGAGCGGTATCAGATGGAAAAGGAACTGAGAGAAAGTGAGGAGAGATTCAGGAAGATATTCGAAGGATCTTTGGACGGCCTATTCCTCACCAATCATAATTATGTGGTGGTTGATGCAAATCCGGAGGCAAGCAAGATCTTGCATCTGGACAAGGACCAGTTGATCGGGAAAGATGTACGGGAAATATTAAGCATTAAAGCAGAAGATGAGGCGTATCACGATTATCTGGTACAATTAAAAGAGGAAGGCCAGTCCAGTTTTTTAAAGACATTCCGCTCCCAGGATGAACGGCTTCATTATATCGAATTATCATCAAAATATAACCTTCTTTCCAATCTCAACTTGACGATCATCCGTGACATCACCGAACAAATTGAATTGCAGGAACAATTGAGAAAGTCGGACACACTGAGTGTTGTAGGAGAGCTGGCAGCCGGGATTGCGCATGAAATCCGCAATCCGATGACTGCAATGAAAGGCTTCATCCAGCTCCTTGAAAACAGTGTGGGTGAAGATCACGAAATGTATTTTAATGTCATAACGTCCGAGCTTCAAAGAATTGAATCGATCATAACAGAATTTTTGGTGCTGGCCAAACCTCAGGCCGTTCAGTATCAGGAAACAAACCTTATTAAAATCATGAAAGATACCGTCGAGTTGCTAAGTGCACAGGCGACCATGCATAACGTCCAATATGATGAACAGTATCAGGAAGGGCTTCCGCATATTTTTGCAGAACCCAATCAGTTAAAACAGGTTTTTATCAATATCATTAAAAACGCTATTGAAGTTATGACCCATGGCGGAGTCATCACGATTGGCATCCATGAAACAGATGATGATTGTGTCCATATCGAGATAAGGGACCAGGGAAGCGGCATTTCAAGAGATAAAATTAAAAAACTCGGAGAACCTTTCTATACGACGAAAGAACGCGGAACCGGACTTGGTCTTATGGTAAGCTTTAATATAATTAAAGAGCATAATGGCAGAGTGGAAGTCGATAGTAAAATAGGGGAAGGCACTGTCTTTCATATCTACCTGCCAAAGGTGTAAGGAGTTGAACGTTTATGACCGTATCAAAACTGGTGATGGATAGTCCGATTGGGCAATTGGAGCTTCTGGCTGATGATGAATCTTTAGTATCTGTGGGGTTCGGGGGAGAAGGGCAGGATCCTGCAGTTACTGATCACCGGGTCCTCCTCGAAGCAAAGCATCAATTGCAAGAGTATTTCAATGGTGAAAGGAAAGCATTTGACCTTCCCATTAAAATAGAAGGAACTCAGTTTCAGCAGGAAGTATGGAAAGCATTATGCGAAATACCCTATGGAACAACCTGTTCCTACGGAGAGATAGCTGCACGCATTAATAGACCGAAAGCCGTCAGAGCCATCGGCCAGGCCAATAAAGCCAATAAATTCCCCGTCATCATACCTTGTCACCGGGTGATCGGGAAGGATAAAACAATGACCGGCTACGCAGGTAAGCAGGTGGATAAAAAAGAAATCCTGCTGTCACTCGAGCAGGGCCTTTAGGATTTAAAGCATTTTTCTTCGGAAGAATGCTTTTTTTTGTTGTAATATTAATCCATTTAGATTATCATCTAATTAGATATACATCTAATTAGAGGGGTGAGTTCTTTGCAGCTGGAAAAACAAGTCGCTTTCCATAAAACAATGGGAGATCCCACACGAATTAAAATTGTGCATCTATTGGGGGTCGGTTCAATGCATGTAAATGCGATTGCCGGAAAATTGGGGTTGACGGCGCCTACCATTTCCCATCATCTCAACAAACTGAAGGAATGTAATCTTGTCTACTCGAGAAGGGACAAGAATACGATGTATTATTTTCTGAATAAAAAAGTGCTGGAACACCACGCAGCAGTACTTGAGCGATTCACCAATCAAAAGGGAGTGACGACACAAATGAATGAAAAAATACTGAAAGAGAAGCAAAAAGTCTTGAATAATTTCATGGAAAAGAGCGGGAGAATGAAATCCATACCTGCTCAGCAAAAGAAAAAGCTCTTTCTACTTGAACATATGGTGGAAGGGTTGAAGACCGGAACCAAATATACTGAAAAGGAAATCAATGAGTACATTAAAAACTTTCATGATGACTTTGCCACCCTGAGAAGGGAATTCATCATCCACCAGTTTATGTTCAGGGGAAATGGGATTTATGAAGTCAATCCACGGGAAATGTGGGGATCGACAGCTTTGTATAAGGGGGAATGAGAAATGGGGAAGGCGGTATCTGCGTATGGTTGATCGTGGCTCAGGTGCGCTTTTGCGGGTCTTGTCGCTAAGTGAATAATTTTTGTTGGTAAATTCCGAAAAACGTCAGAAAATTCCCAAAAGCGTTGGTGAATCCCAAAAAACGTCGGCAGCAACGAACAGACGTTGCGCAAATCCACCTTCCAAAGTCAACTCAGGAACAGTCCATAAAAAAGCACCAGTCCGCTCCCCGGCAGACCGCCGGAAAGACACTGGTGCTCCAATCTGCAATTCCTTACGTCATCCTCCGGATATCATCCTTCCGATATTCTCTTCATAAGAAGGATAAATGACACCCTTTTCGGTAATGATGCCCGATATCAGTTCATTCGCCGTCACGTCGAATGCAGGGTTGTAAACTTGGGTTCCCTGAGGAGCAATCCTTACCCCATTGATTTCAGTCAGCTCTTCCGGTGCCCGTTCCTCAATGGGGATGGAGGTACCTGACGGCAGTGTGAGATCAAAGGTGGAAGAGGGGGCCGCCACGTAAAATGGAATAGTATGAAACTGGCATAAGATGGCGAGCATCGATGTGCCGATCTTGTTTGCTGTATCACCATTTGCTGCGATCCTGTCAGCTCCCACGATCACAGCTTCGACTTTCTTTTCCTTAATCGTATGGGCGGCCATGCTATCTGCAATCAGTGTGACATTCACACCGGACTGCAGTAATTCCCACGTTGTCAGCCTTGAACCTTGAAGGACAGGCCGGGTCTCGCATGCATATACATCAAAGTTTTTTCCTTTTTCGCTCCCCAAATGAAAAGGCGCCAAGGCTGTTCCGTACTTGCTGGTTGCGATTGAACCTGCATTGCAGATGGTCATGATCGTGGACTTATCTTTAAGAAGCTCAAGGCCGTACTCGCCGATTTGTCTGCAGATAACTTCGTCCTCCGTATGAAGTTGAATCGCGGTGTGAAGAAGGGTGGTTTTTGCTTCATTGACAGACTTGGCTTTCTCGATTGCTTTTTCCAATGAATCTAATGCCCAGCCGAGATTCACCGCAGTGGGACGGGATGAATACAAATATTCCTTAACCTGTCTGAATTCTAAAATGAACTCAGACAGGTTTACGGTTTGATGTTGATTCATGGTCATTGCCAGTCCGTAAGCTGCAGTAATACCGATTGCAGGTGCACCTCTTACTTTCAAGGTGACGATGGCGTCATAAAATTCATTTAATGAAGAAAGCTTCAGGTATTCAATCTCATGGGGAAGCTTTTGCTGATTTAATATCTCTAAACAGTCATCACGAAAATTCAGTGATGTCGGAATGGTCGTTGTGTTTGTCATGATAGGCTCCTTAAGATGAATGGTTTCGGATCAATTCTGTCAGTTCTTCGATTGAAGAGAGTTTGTGCCTGTTCAGGATGAGTTCTCTGCCAAGGGAGAGTGATTTTCTTTTAGCGTCTAACCTTTTTTCTTTACCTTCAATTCCATCAAGATCTTCCACATGGGCTAGGCCTGCCGTTCTCCTAATAAGCTCACATCCGCTGAATCCTGCGCTGTCTTGAAAGGCTTTGTTCAAGACATATTCCAGGTATCCACGAACTTTTGTATACGCATCTCCGCTTTCCTGCCAATGCTTTGAAAACGTTTCAGAGAATACCTTCCAAGTGTCTGTGATGATCAATAGGATCTCTTCTTTACGTGTTATATCTTCCCTGGTGATGGCCTGAAAAGTCAGATTCGCTATGAACTGCCCAATGTCGAAGCCGATGGGGCCGTAAAAGGCAAACTCCGGGTCGATGACCTTAGTGTGTTTTTCATCTGCGAAAATACTGCCGGTGTGAAGATCGCCGTGCAGGAGTGCTTCGCTCTCAGTGATGAAACTTTTCTTCAGCTTTGCCACTTCAAGTTTCAAGCTGAAATCATTCCAAAATTCCTTTAAAAGGGGCAGGAGTTCTTCTTCAAAATCGTTTGTTTCACTGTTGAAAAAAGGGTCTGTGAAAACCAGATCTTCTGTGATCTTGCAAAGTTCAGGATTTGAAAAGTTCTTTACGTATTCTTTTTTTTTAAAGGGATGCAGGGCATAGTCGGACGTAAAGTACAGGGTGTTGGCAAGGAACGTGCCTATATGTTCAGCTAAATGCGGGAATGGATCACCATTGATCAGTCCTGCCCGCAAGATATTCAAGAAACTCAAATCCTCCATCACCGTGACTGCTAGCAAGTCATCACTATGGTAAACCTGAGGTACCAGCCCAGGGGCATGAATTTCCTGAAGCTTTAATGCATCCGCCTCGATTCTTGCACGGTCCACTGTTAACGGCCAGCTTTCACCAACCACTTTTGCATAGGGGAGGGCCTGTTTTATAATGATCCCTTTTTTGCCATTTTCCGTAATCCGGAAAACAAGGTTCAAGTTCCCATCACCTATTTCACAGCAGGTCAAATCGGCATCTTCTTCAAAAAAGTTCAGGTTGACCGCTAATTCTTTAGCGGTTTGCTCGTTTAGTGATTGATAGCTGGATATCGCTTTGATTGACATTATGGTTCCTCCTTAATCTTCTTGAAAAGTCAGGAGGCTTATTTTCTAAAATGAAAAAAGCCTCTTTCATTGGGGAAAGAGGCTTAAAGAACGAATCTCATTCGCCTCTTATCTCTCAGAAAGGTATCCTTTCTGTTGGAATTAGCACCGTGCCTTATGGAATCTTCCGGCGCATACAGCGCCCCGTCTCACAACGGTATTACGGTCGGTTGCTGGGCTTCACAGGGCCAAATCCCTCAGCCAGCTCTTGATAAGAGTTATTCAGTTGCACTAGCGGTTGCTTCTCAGATTGAAAAGCTTGTGGTTTGAATAGTATCATTATTTGAAATACTGAGTCAATAGCTTTTTGGTAAAATTTTATTTTAATAAAATTCCGGCCGCCGGTCTTGGAAGATCGGGATCTTCTTCCTCACTTCATCTGCTTCATTCAGATCGATTTCCGAAATGATCAATTCCTCTTCAAGGCTTCCTTCCGCTATGATGTCCCCCCACGGACTGATGATCAGCGAATGGCCACCGAATTCGTTCTTTGGATCGCTTCCGGCACGGTTGCATGCGATGACGAAGCATTGATTTTCAATGGCACGTGCCGTTAAAAGGGTCTTCCAGTGCGAAATTCTTTCGGCAGGCCACTGGGCCACCACGAAGACGGCCTTTGCCCCTTCGACTACATGTCTCCTGAACCATTCGGGGAATCGGATATCATAGCAGATCATGCCGGCCATCACTGTATCCAGTATTTTGAACAGGCCGTCTTCCTTACCTGGAAGAAGATAATGGTGTTCATCCATCAGCTTGAATAGGTGAAGTTTGTTATACTGCTTAATGATGTTACCGCTGCTGTCGGCAACAAGGAGTGTGTTTGACACACCATCTGCTGTTTTCTTTGCAATCGAGCCGCCGACAATATGAATGGAATATCGGGAAGAAAGATCTGAAAGAAATGCAGAAATGTCTCTTGCATCTTCATCAGCGATTTCACCGATTCTTGTTAAGTCATAACCGGTCGTCCACAATTCAGGAAATACCACGATATCGCAGTCTGCTTCGACGGCTTTCTTAACCCACATCTGAACCCGTTTTTTATTTTCATCAGGGCGGCCAAATGTGATATCCATTTGTGCCAGTCCAATCTTCATACTCAAAGTAACACCTCATTTTTGAAATTTTCACTTTACAATCATTACTTTACGTTATATCATTTGTGACTAGAATTTGAAAGTAAATAATTTTCTAAAAAGTGCAGAAGGTGAAAAGATGACAACCTTTAAAAAAGCAGAACGAATCAACTCACTGCCGCAGCAGTTTTTCGCATCGCTTACTGGGAAAGTCCAGGAAGTGATGAAACAAGGGCACGATGTAATCAATTTGGGTCAGGGAAATCCGGATCAACCGACACCTCCGCATATCGTCGATGCGATGATAAAGGCGGTAAACTCGCCGGACAACCACAAATATTCCCCATTTCGGGGGTTGGATTCATACAAGGAAGCCATCTCGGTTTTTTATAAGCGGGAGTATGGTGTGGATATCGATCCACAGGAAGAGGTTGCCGTGTTGTTTGGGGGAAAAGCAGGGCTGGTTGAACTGCCTCAATGTCTTCTGAATCCTGGGGAAACGGTGTTGGTACCGGACCCGGGGTATCCGGATTATCTTTCAGGGGTATCCCTGGCAGAGGCCAGAATGGTGACGATGCCGCTCAAAGAAGAAAATCAGTTCCTGCCTGATTATGGAGATATAACATTGGAGGAAAGGGAAAAGGCCAAGCTCATGTTTTTGAACTATCCAAATAACCCCACAGGAGCGGTTGCCTCCCGAATATTTTTTGAAGAGACGGCAGCTTTTGCAAAGAATCACGGGATTTGCGTTGTGCATGATTTTGCATATGGTGCCATCGGTTTCGATGGGAAAAAGCCTGTCAGTTTCCTGGAAGCCGACGGGGCAAAAGACACGGGCATTGAAATTTACACACTCTCTAAAACCTATAATATGGCAGGATGGAGAGTGGGCTTCGCAGTCGGGAATAAAAGTGTGATCGACGCTATCAATATCTTGCAGGATCACATGTATGTGAGTCTTTTCGGTGCTGTCCAGGAAGCGGCAGTGGAGGCTTTGCTCGGTTCCCAGAATTGTGTGGAAGAACTGGTGGCTTCTTATGAATCCAGAAGGAAGACATTTATCAACGGACTGAGGGAAATCGGATGGGATGTAAAGGCACCGGCTGGTTCATTCTTTGCGTGGCTGAAGGTCCCTGAAGGTTTCTCATCTGTGGAATTCTCAGATTTTCTTCTTGAGGAAGTCAATGTGGCAGTAGCACCCGGAGTGGGATTTGGTGAATATGGAGAAGGGTATGTGCGAGCAGGATTATTGACCAGTGAAGAACGCCTCTCTGAAGCCGTGAAGAGAATTGAAAATTTAAAATTATTCGATAAATAGATTGACAGAAATGAAAAATGATGCCATAATCCAACTGAAATTAAATTAATAGCAAATGATTTTTCTTATCAAGAGCAGGCGGAGGGACCAGCCCTATGAAGCCCGGCAACCGACTTTTAAAAAAGCACGGTGCTAATTCTTGCAGCATTATTTTTGCTGAGAGATAAGACAGAGTATTGTATAAAAACCTCTTCTTATCGAAGGGGTTTTTTTGTTGAAAAGTTGCGTTAAAAGAACATACATGATCGGAGGAAGCGTGAATGAGTGAAGTGATTGCAACATATGTTTTGTCCGGAAAGAGCGGTACATTCGAGAAGAAAGCGGAAGGAATCGCACTTGGACTGACGGTAGGTTCATGGACAGATCTTCCCCAGTTGGAACAAGAACAATTAAGAAAGTACAAAGGAAGGGTAGTGGAAATAAACGAACTGGAAAGCGATACGGCAGAAATTCGAATTGCGTATCCATCCGGTAACTACTCAAACGATATACCTGCCATCCTGACGACCGTCTTTGGCAAACTTTCTCTAGATGGCCGAGTGAAACTGACGGATATTGAGTTTTCCGATGATTTAAAGAAAGCATATCCCGGGCCAAGGTTCGGGATTGGAGGAATCAGGGAAAAAGTGAATGTTTTCGACAGACCGCTTCTAATGAGTATTTTTAAAGGGGTGATCGGAAGAGATCTTGATTACCTTCAGTCACAGCTGAGAGCTCAGGCACTGGGTGGTGTGGATCTGGTAAAGGATGATGAAATCCTGTTCGATAATGAATTGACGCCATTTGAAGAAAGGATAAAGGCCGGCACCAACATTCTTCGAGAGGTTTTTGAAGAAACAGGGGCCCGCACTCTCTACGCAGTCAATTTATCCGGACGGACAGCCACATTAAGGGAAAAAGCAAGAAGGGCGAGAGAACTTGGGGCTGATGCCTTATTGTTCAATGTGTTTACATATGGACTGGATGTACTGCAGGAGTTAAGGGAAGATGAAGAAATCAGCCTTCCTATTATGGCCCATCCTTCTTTTTCCGGTGCTTCAGCTGCATCCCCTCAATACGGGGTGAGTTATTCTTTGTGGCTTGGTAAATTTTTAAGGATGACCGGCGCAGATTTATCTTTATTCCCTTCTCCTTATGGAAGTGTGGCATTAGACAAAAAACAAGTGTTGGCCATCAGGGATGAATTAGTTAAACCTGATGAATTCAATGAGACATTCCCGGTTCCTTCCGCAGGGATTCATCCAGGGCTGGTACCACAGTTGATTGCTGACTTTGGGCATGAGTGTGTCATAAATGCAGGGGGAGGAGTGCATGGCCATCCGGATGGTGCTGCAGGAGGAGGGAAGGCCTTCCGGCAGGCAATAGAAGCTGTATTGGATGGAACGACTCTTGTTGAGGCGGCATTTGCAAATAAAGAATTGGATGAAGCCCTCAAGTTATGGGGAGAGGGGGCTGCTGTCAGTGTCAAGAAATGATTATAGTACTCAATGGGATGAGCTCGCACAAGTGAAAAAAGAGCTTGCAGACCGGGATTGGTTCATGGGGACGAGCGGGAACCTGGCCATCAGGGTCAGTGCTTCTCCGACCGCTTTTCTCGTTACAGCAAGCGGGAAAGACAAAAGGAAGCAAACGGATGAAGACTTCTTGCTGGTAGACGAAAGAGGAGAACCACTTAAAGACACCACCCTGCGCCCATCTGCGGAGACACTTCTTCACAGCAAGATTTTTCAGAGCAGTCAGGCTGGTTGCAGCCTTCATGTCCATACAGTCCCGAATAACGTAGTGAGTGAGCTGTACGGTGACAGAGGGGAAATTACTTTCAAGGACCAGGAATTGATTAAGGCTTTTGATAAATGGCAAGAGGATGACACGCTGACTATTCCGATCATTCATAATCACGCACATATTCCCCGTCTGGCAGAAGAGTTTTCCCCTCATGTAACAGGGGATAAAGGGGCCGTGCTGATCCGCAATCATGGAATCACCGTGTGGGGACGCAATGCTTTTGAGGCTAAGAAACTTCTTGAAGCATGCGAATTTTTATTTCAGTACCAACTATCACTATTAACTTTAAAAAACATCAAACAGCCCATTTAGGAGGAATCAATATGACTACAATCAAGATACAGGAATCCCGGGAGATAATAGATAACCAAGAAGAAGTTGTCTCTTTCTTACAAGACCAAGGGGTCATTTATGAAAGCTGGACACTTTCAAAGCTGGATGACAGTCTGCATGAAAAGTTCGATTTATCCGATTCCGAAAAGGAGAGCATCATCGAAGCGTTCAGGGAAGAAATAGAAGATATATCCGCGAGAAGGGGATATAAGGCATGGGACGTCATTTCATTGTCTCCCACTACACCAAATCTTGAGGAACTCCTTAAAAACTTCCAGCAGGAGCATCATCATACTGACGATGAAGTCCGTTTCATCGTGAGCGGGCATGGTGTCTTCATCATTCAAGGCAAAGACGGAAGATTCTTCGAGGTTCATTTGTATCCGGGTGACTTGATTTCGGTACCGGAAAATATTCGACATTATTTTACACTGAGCGATGATAAACAAGTGGTGGCCATCCGTATATTTGTCACACAAGAAGGCTGGGTACCGATCTATTAAGTAAGCTCTTTTCACAAAGATTGTTGGTATTCCCTGGTGAAAAGTCAGCAATTGCCAGTCAAGCTATCTTGTACAGTCTGGAAAAGTGCACGCCAGCAAGGAATATATCGGTAAAAAGGATTTAGTATAAGTAAAACCCGAACTAATTTGCATGAGGTGAGGCAAATTAGCTCGGGTGTTTAATTTGTTCATTGCACATTTAGGTTTTAACTCATTCAGCAGATGACCTAAAGTGGCTAGCCGCCGGAGCTGGACAGGATCTGCCGCGAGAATGCGGGGAGGCTCACGGGCTGTCCGCGGAAAGCGAAGTCTTGCACGGAAATCAATAGCGTTGTTTAGAGTCCATTCTGAAGTGTTCGTCTTTAGACATGGAATTTTAAGTTTTGTCCAAACCTCTTTGTTGAAAGGAGGTTTTAACATAAAAAGTATGATAAAAGAACCCAGAGCATAAGTTAATGTAATTCTTAGTTATGGAGGAGTGTTGGGGTGAAACTGATTCCGATTTCGATAAACAGCAGCTATTTCAATGACATGCTTAACTTATACCGGCTTCTGCATGGCAGCGATCCATTAGACATGCAAAAACAATTTAAAAGACATTTAGGGTACCCCGGATTCGAAGGATATTTCGCAGTCTCCGGCAATAAACTGGCGGGGTTCATATACGGTTACACCTCCCGCGATGGACAGTATTATCATGATTTACTGGCTAAACATCTCAAGAGGGAGGAGATGTGGTTAAAAGACTGCCTGGAACTCGCCGAATTAGGAGTCCATCCCCATTACAGAAGGGAAGGAATAGCTAAGACATTAACCGCACAATTGCTTGAAAACAGAAAAGAATCCACAGCGTTGCTGACTGTAAGAAAAGATAATGCCGGTGCCATCCTTTTTTATAAAAAGTTGAATTGGCAAGTTATAAAGGATGGATTCTTTCCGAATACACCCTATGAATACATAATTATGGGAAAGAAATTTCAGAAAGGGCGTGTCAACTGACGTGGCGATTTTTGTCAAAAAAACAGACATTACTAGGGATTTTGTCTTGTTTTGCGAATCTATTTACTTTTCTGAGAATAGTTGCGATACTAACTAAGTAACGTTTTTATTAATAGAGTCAGCTTTACGGAAAAGGTGATTCGAACAATCAACTGCCGCGTTATCACTGTATACAATAAGTATTTCAGTTGGATTTTCAGACGGACAGTCACAAAACAAAAAGGAGTTAGTACGAAATGGGTCAATATCTTAAAAAGAAGTGGTTACTAGTAAAAATTAATCAAAAGCGTGCTGAAATGATTTCGCTCGGGGAAAACATGGGGCTGGGAGCACAGGAAACGATCGAGTGCAGCCAGCAATTGGATGATCTCTTGAACCAATATCAAAAATGTACTAAACGAACTTATAACTTTCAAGAAGTTGTTCCTTATGAATTCAGCCAGGCGATTAAAAC
Source organism: [Bacillus] enclensis (assembly GCF_001456935.1). Taxonomy (GTDB): domain Bacteria; phylum Bacillota; class Bacilli; order Bacillales; family Bacillaceae_B; genus Rossellomorea; species Rossellomorea enclensis. The sequence goes on from NZ_KQ758483.1 coordinate 319,106, forward strand.
CTTACTCAAAAAAACAGCATCATAATATCCCCACAATAACACCTTTTAGGATAAGAAACCTCACAGAATGACCACTAACTATGAAATCAACAACTTCATTTATTAAAAATGAAAATAAATTACCTTCCATGTGAAAACCCCTGTATCGGCAACGGACTGGTACAGGGGTTTTTCTGCTGTCTTTAAGAGATTGACTAATCCACTAATTTCTAGTATAATATTTTGAAACTGAGATATTAGTTCAAAGGAATGAAGAACATGACAGAAAACCAAGATACAAAACAATCATTAAAACTTTTTATCGTACTCTCACGTGCTTATAAAGCATTAAATGAAGAGATTAATAAGAACATACAAGAAAATGGTTTGAATCCCACAGAGTTTGCTGTTCTGGAATTGCTTTATCACAAAGGGGATCAGCCGCTGCAGCAAATAGGCGGAAAAATCCTGTTAGCCTCCGGCAGCATCACGTATGTTGTGGATAAATTAGAGAAAAAAGGGCTGCTTAAACGGGTTGCCTGTCCCAATGACCGGCGTGTGACGTATGCACAAATTACTGATGAAGGCAGGAGTCTGATCGACAAGATCTTTCCGAATCATGAAATGAGGATTCATGAATTGATGTCGGCACTTACTCAAGAAGAAAAGAGTGATGTAATCGATTTGGTCAAGAAGCTGGGGCTTTCCATCAAGAATCTATCATATTGAAAGATATAAAGAGTCTTTCCAAGGAAAGACTCTTTTTTTATGTAGGAAAAACAGAAGTACAGGTCGAATACAATAGATGGACTTTAAAAAGGGGGATTTTATATGAAGTTTGAACAATATACATACGAACGGCCGAATCTGCTTGAAATCAAAGATGGAATCAACCAGGCCCTGAAAACGTTTAAACAAGCCGATACAGCGGACGAACAAGTAAAAGCAATGAAGGAAATCAATGAACTGCGACTTCATTTCGATACGATGCTAAACATTTGCTATATCCGACATTCAATTAACACAAATGATGATTTCTTTAAAGCAGAACAGGATTATTTCGATGAAGCCATGCCTGATTTCCAGGGTCTCGTTACTGATTATTATAAGGAGCTCCTGAATTCTTCTTTCAGGGCGGATCTGGAGGAGCGCTTTGGAAGACAGTTATTTTCACTGGCGGAAAGTGAAATCAAAACCTACTCACCTGAAGTGGTAAAGCTGCTCCAGGAAGAGAATAAACTATCTTCCAAGTATACGAAATTAATGGCTTCTGCAAAAATCCCATTCCAAGGGGAAGAAAGGACACTCGCTCAGATGGGGCCTTTCACTCAAGCTGTGAACCGGGAGACCCGCAAAGAGGCCACGCTTGCTTCCGTCCGTTTCTTTGAAGAGAATCAGGAAGAACTGGACGGCATCTTTGATGATCTCGTCAAGGTCCGCCACAAAATAGCTGTCACTCTTGGTTATGAAAACTTTGTTGAACTCGGCTATTACCGAATGACGAGAACAGATTACACACCGGAAATGGTGAAAGTGTTCCGTGAGGGTGTAAAAAATCATGTGGTGCCGTTGGTGAGTAAATTAAAAGAGAGACAAGCTGACAGAATTGGAATCAGTTCCATGAAATTTTATGATGAAGGGTTTAAATTCACTTCCGGGAATGCTGTCCCTAAAGGAGACCCCCAGTTCATCATTGAAAATGGTAAAAAGATGTATGAAGAATTATCGCAGGAAACAAAAGAATTCTTTCACTTTATGATAGAGCGCAGCCTGATGGACCTGGAAGCGAAGAAAGGTAAGGCCGGAGGGGGCTATTGCACATACATGCCGAATTATGCGTCCCCCTTCATCTTTTCGAATTTCAATGGGACTTCCGGTGATATTGATGTCCTGACTCACGAGGCCGGCCATGCATTCCAAGTATACAGCAGCAGGGGTTTCGATATTCCGGAGTATCAGTGGCCGACATACGAAGCCTGTGAAATCCATTCGATGAGTATGGAGTTTTTTACATGGCCATGGATGGAACTGTTCTTCAAGGAAGATACGGACAAATATAAATTCTCCCATTTAAGCGATGCCCTTCAATTCCTGCCATATGGAGTCGCGGTAGACGAATTCCAGCATTTCGTTTACGAAAATCCCGAAGCGGGTCCCGCAGAGAGGAATGCAGCCTGGAGGGAGATTGAAAAAGAATATCTGCCTGGCAGGGATTATGACGGTATCGATTATCTTGAAGCTGGCGGCTTCTGGCAGCGTCAATCGCATATTTATAACTCGCCTTTTTATTATATCGATTACACACTTGCGCAGATCTGTGCATTCCAATTCTGGGTAAAAATGAACGAGAATCGTGAAGAAGCATGGAATGATTATGTAGATCTTTGTAAACTTGGCGGAAGTCTTTCGTTCACTGAGCTTGCAGCTTCAGCCAACCTTGATTCACCTTTTAAAGAAGGGGCAGTAGAAGAAGTGGTCGAGCCGATCGCAAAGTGGCTGGATCAAATAGATGATAAGAATCTTTAAAAAATAACAGTCTATTTTCGTAGCGGGTAACTGCTCCGTGTTTAAACGAAAATGCACCAAAAAAGGAGTGCCTTCTCAAATAGATTTTGCCACTCCTTTTTGTGATTTGAAGGTATGAATGCCGGGGTAATCTGCTCCATGCTAAGTAAAGAACAAAGGTACCTATCACAGAGAAACCTTTAATGGCAGAGCATGCGTTTTCGTTCAAGCAGGAAGTTTCAGTCTATATGAAAGCCGAACTAATTTGCCTTTTGGAAAATTAGTTCGGCTTTTTTGATTATACAAATATATATGTAATTAATTCCCATCGATTGCTTGTAGTGTAAGACGAAGACTCTTGACCGAAAGGCGGGAGGGCTTTGGTCAAAGGATGGTGGCATAAGACGTACCAGTCATGAAGGGGTTGTTTGCCTGAGCGAACGATTTGGCTTTCTGAGCCCTGCAGCTGGACAATAGAAAAGGGGAGGCGGCTTGCTCAGCCCCGACAAGCATAAAATGGGTTTGCCGGGAGGAGGGGTGTCCTTTTTAGTCCAATCGGTGTTAAATTTGGATACTTTTGGTAAGTGGCGGAATAAATTTAAACATTCAAAGATTATTGAGCAGAATTCGAAGATTAATGTATGAAATTGAAAGAAAAAGTCCTGTTTTCGAAAGATTACGGACAAAAATTAAAAGATTCCCCTGATTTACCCTCATTCCGCAGGGTGAATTAAAGCGTTCATATAGCCAAAACTCAGATTAACACCTACTATTCGGTTACAGCAATCTCATATTCCCCCGTTAGAATGCCTGTTACCTCTATAAACAACGACATCATGAACCCAAAAGGCTGGCAGCCGGATTTGGGCAGAATAAGCATCTGAAATGACAGGAGCCTCACAGGCTACTCGCGTAAAGCGAAGTATTGCACGAAAATCAATAGCGGTGTTTTAAGTCACTTCTTAAACTTTCGTTAAAACAAGTACCTCATTCAAGTAAATAGGTAATTTATTGTCCTTTTGCTTCTGATTTCTTCAGCTTGTACATAGAGTGAAGTAGAAGAGGTATGAGGTGAGTGAATGAAAAGAATATCAGGGGCATTTCAAATCGCTGCTGTGTATGTCGGAACGGTAATCGGTGCAGGGTTCGCAACGGGAAGGGAAATAGTGGAGTTTTTCACCCGTTTTGGATTCATCGGTTTCATCGCCATCTTATTCAGTGGATACTTATTCATTACCATGGGTACACGGATCATGCTCAAGTCACATGATATGCAGGCAAAGTCCTTTGAACAATTTAACGAATACCTTTTTGGGAAATGGTTCTCAAAATTCATGAATATCATGATGATGGTGATGCTGATCGGTGTATCGGCGGTCATGCTGTCAGGTGCAGGCGCAGTATTCAAGGAACAACTTCTGATGCCGAAACAGTTTGGAGTCCTCTTGACAATCGTGCTTGGATTCCTGACGATGATGATCGGTATGAAAGGACTCTTTGCCGTTAATACATTCGTTGTGCCGCTCATGATCATGTTCAATTTATTCCTGATGGGACACTCGGTTACAGATGCAAGATTTTTAGAGGCTTTCCTGACTATCCCGCCGGTGGATGACGGCTGGAAATCAGTGGTCGCCCCTTTTTCGTATGTTGCTTTCAATTTGGCTATGGCCCAGGCTGTCCTTGTGCCTGTTGCGAGTGAAGTAGAGGACAGGAAAGTGATTAAATATGGAGGTTATTTAGGCGGTTTGTTTCTGACGCTTATTTTGATCTCGAGCCATATGACCCTGGTCTTGATCCCGGAGGTCACTTTGTATGAAATACCAATGGCAGCAGTGATGAAATCATTTGCTGCAGGGTTGTATTTTATCTATATCCTTATCATTTATGGTGAAATCTTTACTTCTGTCATCGGCGGTGTGTTCGGTTTGGAGAAACAGCTGGCAGGTTATTGGAAAGGGCCTTCCCTCGTTACATTTACGGCGATCTTTTCAATGATCTATTTACTGAGCTTTTTTGAATACAGTGAATTATTATCATATTTATATCCGTTGTTCGGTTATTTGAGTCTATTGTTTTTAGTACTTCTCTGGATGAAACATGACAGTGAAAAATGATCGCTCCTAGGGGTTATTTCTTCTTTTTTTGCTTAACATAAACATGTAGCTAATAAAGGAGGAAACATAATGACGAAATCGAAGCACGAAAAAGAAAGACAATGGAATGTAAGGAAAGAGGACCAAAAACCGCATGGCAAGGTACCTTCATTCAAAGAGTTATCGCAGCCGGATAAAGGAAAATAATAAAAGGGGGTGGCTCCAGGCCACCCCCTTTTATTGTATATATTGCGGATCTAGCTGTTTTCATCCGTTTGATTTGCGTCTTCGGTTTTATATTTATTTGGAAAAAAAGAATTTCTTACTGCATCCCGGTCCCAATCAGGCAGGCCGCAGCTGGAAGCCAGTTCTTCGAGGTGCTTCATCAAGAACTTCATGTCCAGGTTTTGCAGGCTGTCATAATCGATTCCTTCCAAAATATAATCCTTGAATGTCCAAATTATCTTCTTAACGTCTTTCTTATTATTTTCTGCTATCATCCTGAGTGATCTCAGCATTTCGGCGATCACTGATATATCATGCTTACCATAATGCCGCAGCTGATAAAAACTCTGGTACAGATAATCTTCAAAATCCGGCTGCTCAAGGATGATGCGTATATTGCCTTCTTCATCTGCAATATGAGATCCTGGAAGCTTGTGTCTTGCTAATTTTGATAAGATGATCCCTATCTCCTCGATGCAATTTTTAGCAGTGTTCGGATCATTTATGGCAGGAGAAATGGCTCTGAGGGCGATTTCGACCAATTTTCTTATCCCGAGATCAATATCTTCGATCGGTTCCTTATCCGGGCCCAGAATAATAAAATTCAAATATTCTTCAGGTTTTATATCATCTTCCTCCGACCAGATTGTCATTGCTGCGGTTCCCTCCAGGAGATATTCGCCTGGCGTCTTGATCATGCGTACAATGCAGTCATTTGATACCGCTCTATGAAGCAGCCCTTCAATTTCAATATGCTGCAGATAACCGGATTCATTACTATATACATAACACGCCTCTGTATCCTCAAAAGATAAGGGATCGATTCCAGTGTGTGTCGATTCCAATTTATCTTTTTTTCTGTAAAGCGGGCTATTCTCAATTTTATGGTTCGTTTTAATCGTAATATTATGAATAAGGTTACTGACTTTAACCCAGTTCGAAACATGATGAACGAAATAAACAAATACAAAGAGGCAGATGATTGCCACTATTGCAGCAAATGCAGCAGATATGAAAAGCTCCTGTCCGGATTCGTCTTTCAGGAGAATAAGAAGGGTGATGCAGTAAACGACCCCAGAAACAAAAATGGCAAGAACGCGCTGGGTTGGCCGGTCATTGATGAAATTTTGAAGTGTCCTGGGTGAATATTGGGACAGAAAGGTTGTGAGTACAACCATTATAGTGGAAAAGGTAATGGTGGTCATGGTCATGATTGAAGAGGCAATGGTACTGATGATGGTCATGCTTAAGTCGAAGTTGGCAAACAATACTTTAGGGAGCAGCGGATAGTCGTGCTGGCTCAGCCACCAATCAAATGAAAAGGTGACAAGTGCAAGCACGAGTGAAATCAATGAGAAAACGAGCGGTATGAACCAAAAGCTTTTTTGGGCTTTTTTCAGGATATGGACATTCAGATGCATCTTCGTTGGGCCACCTTTTGTTTTATATGCTATAAGAATATCCTGAACGAAAGAAAAGAAACTATTCATTCCCTTCGCCCGCGGTAAAAAATTTAGATTAGTACAGGCAGCCGGTACCCACTTCCACCGGCCATTATGGCTAGTGTTTAGAGAAAAGTAATGATAGAGCAGCCGGCCCCCTCTAATAAAAGGAATGATTATTGCTCAATGATTTTATAGTTTTTATGATTTACAACTGTCTTTTCTTCAAGTTCCAGATCCCTGTAATTTTTCATATAAGTCAGATCGACAATGACAGAATTCTCGTTTACTTTTTCCACAACTCCTTTTAACCCTTCTTTAAATTCAATGACATTTCCAATTTCTGCTTTTTTCATTAGAGGCATCTCCTTTTTGCCAAAATTCTACAATCAATTACTAATATTTTGACTGAAACGAACTGAAAGGTAAAGAGTTTTCTAATAATTTAATAAAAAAACTAATGTTTGCAGTATTCTTAGAGTGGATTACAATAAGATTAGACAATTTGGGAGGAGGCTCATACCATTATGGAAAGCGAAATCATAAAGATGCTGGAAGCACTGAGGAATAAGGAAGTAGAAGAAATCTCTGTAGAAAAAGAAGATTTTCTTTCCTTCAGGGCTGTCCTGGTAAAACAACCGGATTTCAAACATTTCAGGGGAATTGCCGCTCACGGCGGCCATGTACGTTATCAGTATCTGGAGAACCCGAGAAGCTGAGATGTGATGAATGTGTTGTAAGCATTATGATATAAAGGCAGGTTTGATTAGAGCAGGTAACCATTTCCGGATGAAATCCTTAACCAACCTTGTTATTGTATAGGGTGAATCTCGTTAAGGGGGAATATCACATGAAAAAACATATTATCTCAGGTCTTGCAGCAATCAGCATGCTTGCTTTTACTAGTTCCGCGGCAGCGGCAGAAGGCGTTCACACCGTGAAGAATGGTGAATCGCTTTGTGATATCGGTAAAGCAAATTCTGTTTCTGTACTAGATTTGATGAAAGAGAATGGTTTGAAATCACATGAGATCCACCCGGGACAAACGATAAGCCTTCCGGAAAGAGATGTAAGCGAAGAAGATAAAGCACTGCTTGCAAAACTGGTTCAAGCTGAAGCAAAAGGTGAGCCATATGCAGGCAAGGTGGCAGTTGCTACTGTTGTCCTGAACAGGGTCGACTCGGATGAGTTTCCCGATTCAGTTAAAGAAGTAGTATACGAGGTTTCCAATGGACATTATGCCTTTTCACCCGTCCAAAATGGAGAAATCAATAATAGTCCTTCGGATGAATCCAAAAAAGCCGTAGAAGAAGCACTTGCCTTTAGAGGTCAGGGCCAGGGTTCCCTGTTTTTCTATAACCCGGATACTTCAAGCAGCAGCTGGATTACTTCAACCGATACGGTATTGACGATCGGGAACCACGTTTTTGCAAAATAATAAAATTAACAACATATGTTGAAAAGCGATTAACCTGCCATCCTACTAATATGGCAGGTTAATCTTTTTTTGGGAGCTGTTTTTTTGCCTGCCCAAAAAGGGTAATCTAATCTATGTATAAAATAGGAAGGAGAGATGATGTATGACAAAGCGTGTAGTCTGTATTACAGGAGGAGCCAATGGAATCGGTAAATCGCTTGTGGAGCATTTTGCCAAGTTAGGTGATGTAGTCCATTTCTTTGATAAAGACCGTGAAGCCGGTGTTAGGCTTGAGGGGGAACAAGTGAAAAGGGGCAGCTCAGTCGTGTTCCATCACATTGATGTCTCCTCACCTGAAGAAATCAAAAACGGATTTCAAGCTATTCGAAGGAATCACGAGTTTCTCGATGTACTTGTCAATAATGCGGGGGTATCAAAATTCAAATCATTCTGGGAGATGACGCCAGAGGATTGGAATAGCATTATATCCGCGAACCTCAGCAGTGTCTTCCACTGCTCACGGGAGGCTGCCGGGCTAATGAAAGATAAAGGGGGTGCAATCATCAATATTGCTTCCACCAGAGCCCAGATGTCTGAACCCCATACAGAAGCTTATTCTGCAACCAAGGGGGGCATCTCAAGCTTGACCCACTCCCTTGCTATCACCTTGGGGGAATACGGCATCCGCGTAAATTCCATCAGCCCCGGATGGATTGAAACAGGTGACTATTCCGCCCTGCGTGAAATAGATCACAGTCAGCATCCGTCAGGGCGTGTAGGAAAACCGGAAGATATTGCAAGGGCATGCCGTTTTCTGGCTGACCCTGAAAACGACTTCATTACCGGTGAAAATCTCGTTATAGACGGAGGCATGACGAGAAAAATGATCTATGAACATTAACCACTTGAGATTCCTGATTCTTGAACTGATGAATATAATGAATATTTGCTATATTTTTACTATTTCATTATAATTAGGTCAGAAAAAGGGGGATCAGAATGACTCAATTAACAGAGATAAAAAAAGAAATGAACAAGGTACTGGTCGGAAAGGACAAAGAAATAGACCTGCTTTTGATTGCCTTGCTGCAAGGTGGTCATGTTTTACTGGAGAGCGTTCCGGGGACAGGCAAGACATTACTGGCGAAAACATTCTCTCAATGCATAGAAGGAATGTTCAGGAGGATCCAATTCACCCCGGACGTCCTGCCAAGCGATGTGACCGGCATACAGTTCTTCAATCCCAAGACCCAGGAATTTGAACTCCGGACCGGACCGGTGATTTCAAACGTCCTGCTGGCTGACGAAATCAACCGTGCCACTCCGAGAACACAGGCAAGTTTACTTGAGGTCATGGAAGAGAAACAAATTACTATTGATGGCGAAACGGTTCCATTAAACCCGCCTTTCATCGTAGTTGCCACTCAAAATCCAATCGAATCACAGCAGGGGACGTTTCCGCTTCCAGCAGCCCAGCTGGATCGATTTTTACTGAAGATCCCTTTTACATATCCTGAATTTGAGGAAGAAAGAATGATTTTGAGCCGTTTTAAATCGGAACAGCCTTTGAATGCGGTGAGGGCCGTCATGAGTTTATCTGAAGTAGAAGCTTTGTCCAGAGAGGTAAAGAAGGTACATGTCTCAGCTGATATAGAGTCATATATCCTGCAAATGACAAGGGGAACGAGAGAACACGAATTGATTGAAGTAGGGGCAAGTCCAAGAGCAAGTCTGGCACTTCTGAAAGCCGCACAGGGTCAGGCCTTTATTGAGGGCAGAGATTTTGTCAGACCTGAAGATGTTTTACTTGCAGCTCCTTATGTCCTGCAGCATAGAATCCAACTGACCGCAGAAGCTTCACTGACCAAGTCCGAGGAAGAAGTTATAGCAAACTTGATTGAAACCATCATTCTTCCAGTTGAAACGAGGTAGCGAAAGTGACTTGGAAGCGTGAAGTGATCGAGGAGGGACCATATAACGGATTAAGTGAAATTCTTTTAATCATTCTGACAGCAGCGAGCTTATTCTTTCAGTTCTACCCTGGAGCGGGGATATTTTTGCTCTGTATCGCTTATTTTCGGATTCATAAATGGTACCTTGAAAATATCGGGAAAGAGTTGAAAATAAGGCAGCTGCCGAAGCGCATACGTCTTCACCCTGAAGAAAAAGGAAACTGGGAAATCCATTTTGATAATGAAGGAATGCCGTTATGGGGGGCTGTTTTGAGACTCACTTTCAAAGATATCGTAGAACCGGCCGATACTCCTTTTGAAACATATCACGGGGGAAACATCGAAGTGTCGATTCCCTTCTCGATGGGGAGAGGGGAGAGTGGAAAGGTTTCCCTGCCGATTGTAGGTAAAAGAAGGGGCCTCTGCCGTTTGACTAAAGTACAAATCCTCATTCCTCATTTATTTGGAAGCGGTAAAGTGCTAATGGATTTGATGGAGCCAGTAAAATCTACTGTCATGGTATTCCCAACCCCGGCTCCTGTCTTGCTTGAGAATAATCATGACTCCCATGACATTGGCGAGGTCCCTGCTCTGCATTCGTTATTTTACGATGTATTTCAGCCGATAGGCACAAGGGAATATGTACCTGGTGACAGGTTTCAGGACATACACTGGAAAGCAAGCGCAAGGACGCAAGTGTTACAGACAAAGGTCTTTGCACCCGCAGTGAAGAAAGAGTGGATGATTGCCGTAAACCTTTCAGAAAAGTACTCAATCACGAGGGACCTCGAAAAGATCATTAAACATACTGCATTTTTAATGCATCTTGCTGCCGGGCAGCAGATTTCTTTTTCACTGGTAGTGAATATCAGGAGTCAGGGGATCACCCCGTTCTATTACTTACCGTCAGGCACAGGCAGGAAACATCAGCAAAGAGCTCTTGAAATGCTTTCGGCATTATCGACTGACGATTCGACGATTCCGTTTCATATTGTATTGCAGCATCTTTCCATCCGTCAGCTTGTCCCTTCAGTATTGATCACTGCAGGCATACTTTCGGTGGAAAGCGAGAAAAGATTAAGTAAGATCAGAGCGGGTCACAGGGAAATTTACTCAATGTATATTGAAGATAAACAAGGAGTCGTCACGATATGGAAACAAAGATCGAAAATTCCTTCTTAACCGTCAGGGAGCAGCAGCTTCTGCTTAAAATAGCTTTATTATTTGGGGTGGACCTTCTGTTCGTGATGCTCTCTGCAACCCTGCTGATTGAACAGGAGGGCATCCTGACCCGATACGTCCCGTTTATGTCAGTTGTGTTTCTCTTCCTTTACCCGGCCATGATCATTTGGGTCAAGAAGAAAGGCATTCATTCCTTGATACTGTACTCAGTCCTTCTGTTTTCAGGGGCAGCAGGTTTCTATCTGTTTAACATTACCCTGTGGATGACGGCGGTTATCCTATTATTTCTTCATTGGAGAGTAGGCTCATATTTTCAAAGTGAAGATGATCAAATTGATGTCTCCAGCCCGATTATTCTAGGGTTTTTATGTCTATCTGCCTTTTCGCTTATCATAGGGAATGCAAGGGATTTGGGTAATGGCATGATTATACTGACCCTGATCCTGCTAATGTTTTCCCTTGTTTCAACCGTGACCAGCTTCCAGCGGATGCTCATAGGCGGTACCGGTGAAGGGAGCTCTAATAAAAGAAATCTTATGAAGCCCTTTGCTGTATTGCTCGTTGTGTTGGCTGCAGGAGGTGTTTTATCGGTTTTCAGTTCATATGCAAGGATGGGGTTTTACTGGATTTTGAATAAAGTATTCTGGCTCTTTTCCTTCCTTGTCAATCCTTTATTTGCATTGTTAGTGAAGGTAAGGGATTGGATCATGAGTAAGATTTCGAGGGATACGCTGTCCGGTTTTGGGTTGAAGCTTCCTGAAGAAAAGCTTGATGAGGCACAGCAAGCGGCTTTCTATGATGGAATGTCTTATCCTTGGCTGAACGAAATATTGATTGCTGTCTTTATCCTGGGCGTCATCATCTATTTCATTAAAAAGAAGAAAATAGCATATGAAGTAGAAACCGGTGGTCAAATGTCCCCTCTAATGTCAAAGTTTAAAAAGAGGGAGCTCAAACAAAAAGAGATTTCAGGGGCTATTCATTATTCAGCAGCGGGGAATGCCATCCGACAAGCGGTGAAGGAGCTGGAAAAAGAGGCGGCTGCCAAAAAAATTGGCAGGAAACCTAATGAAAACATCCGGGCCTGGTTTTTCAGAATGGGGTTAAATGAAGATGAGGCTTTCTTTAAACTATATGAAACAGTCAGATATGGAACCAAGATCCCGGATGAAAAAGAAGTATCCTCTTTTGTAAAACGCACAAAAGAGCATATGACTGCTTTGAATGACAGAGATAGATAAATAAACTGATGCGGGCTTAGTCTGCATCAGCTTTTTTAATTCGCTTGTTCATAGGGTAAGATAACAGTGTATAAAGGAAAGGGAGGTTTGGCTATTGTTATTTGCCATCAAAGACCTGGTCTACAAAGATATACTGGAAATAGGAGAGATGGACATACCTGAAAACAAAAATACGTGCATCATCGGAGAAAGCGGTGGGGGTAAATCCACCCTTCTCAAAATGTTCAACAAAATGTACATACCTGATAAAGGAACGATTCATTATAAAGGCAATCCAATCAAGGATATGGACCCTGTGAATCTGCGAAGGGAAGTGGTAATGATATCTCAGACACCTTTACTCTTTGGTGACACCATAGAAGAAAATCTTCAGAAAGGATTGATTTTCTCTGAAAAGCAAACCGCAAGCCGTGAAGAAATGACTCAGGCGTTGAAAATTGTGAAGCTGGACAAGGATTTGGATACGGATGCAAAAGAGCTATCCGGCGGTGAAAGGCAGCGGTTGTCGCTTGGGAGGGTGCTTCTGATGAAACCTGAAGCATATCTGCTGGATGAGCCGACCTCCGCTTTGGATGAGGAAACAGAATTAGAAGTGATGAAGAGCTTTATTGTAGCTGCACGGGAACATGGGGGGACAGTGGTTATGGTGACTCATTCAACGAATGTTGCTGAACAATATGGTGACGAAATAATCAGGATTTCAAAAAGGTAGGGAGCGATTGACAGGTGGAAAAAGGAATCATTAATATTGAGCTTTGGAGATTTATTGCAGCGTATGCGTTCATCCTGCTTTTGTTAATCATCGTAAAACTAAGGGGGATTTCGCGGGAAAAGCAAATCATCATTGCATCTTTGAGAATGACATTCCAATTGATCATCGCCGGATACATCCTGACTATTATTTTTGACAACCCAAGTCCGTGGCTGACATTGTTGATCATCTTAGTCATGGAGGTATTCGCAATCCGGAATGTCTTTAAACAGGTGAAACACGAGTTAAGTAAACAGCTTAAAGCCACGGTTAGTATTGCGATGACGGTCGGTACCCTTGGCTGCCTGTTTTATTTCAATATCGTAGTCATTCACTTCACTCCCTGGTATGAACCGAGGTATTTCATTCCGATAGCGGGAATGATCGTCGGGAATTCAATGACAGGAATCACGTTGGGGCTCAATACGCTCCTCGGAGGGCTGAAAGACCAGAGAGAATTAGTGGAGGGTGCATTGATGCTGGGGGCTACACCAAAAGCGGCATCCAAGAAATATGTCGATGATGCTTTCGACTCTGCCATTCTGCCTACTCTGAATAATATGATCGGCATGGGGATCATTTTCCTGCCGGGAATGATGACCGGCCAGATACTTTCAGGTGTCAGCCCGCTGGTGGCAATCGAGTATCAAATCGCCATTCTTCTTGGAATCGTAGGAAGTGTTGCGCTGACAGTCATCCTATTCATTTACTTAGGCTATAAGTTCCTCTTCACTAAACATTCCCAGCTGAATATTTAGGTTAATCTCCCGTTTTGGTAAAAATGATAGAAAGAAGGATCCTCCCGTTCTTTTTACCTTATATGTCTGCATATGATAGAGAAAGAAGAATAGGGAGGAGAAATCTTTATGAAGTATGAAACAGAGCAAGCACTTCGGGTGAAGAGTCTGGCGATGGATGTTATAGAAGAATTGATGAAAGATGAACCGTGCTATGAAGCGAGAGACCTGAAACAAGTCTCTGAACTGTTCGCACGGTGCATTTGTGACCTCGTGAACGTATATACCAATATCTCGGAAGACCATCAAACAACACTCAGCGGAACAGTGATCAAAGCCAGGATCGGGTATAATACACTGCTTAAAAACACATCTATTAATGTTAGGAATAATAAGCATATTGAAAAAAGAGATTGATTCTAACTTCGATCTTTTTGAAATATCTCATTTTTTGTTTAAATGACGGATTGCTCCCTCTGTTAAAAGCTAATTTCCCAGAGATGAATCCGAGGTGGCTCACAGGTCACTTGCGGAAAACGAAGTCCTGCACGGAAATCAACCGCAGCAACTCATTTTTGGGGGAAACTTAAAATGGCAAACATAATAGTGGCAAATATATGAAATACTAAAAAAATAAAGCTTTACAATTGTGTATATCGCCATTGCATGCTATTCTTTTTTATTGAGCAGGCTTATAGGAAGAATGGATTAATCACTAGAAATAGTTGACGTTTTCTTCATAATCCATTACTTTTATGAAGCAACCAAAAACATTGTAGAATAAGGAGTCGATTCATAATGGCACAAAAAACATTTACAGTTACAGCTGAAACAGGAATCCATGCCCGCCCGGCAACTTTATTAGTTCAAACGGCTAGCAAATTCGACAGCGATGTACATCTTGAATACAAAGAAAAGAAAGTAAACTTGAAATCAATCATGGGTGTTATGTCTCTAGGTGTCGGTAAAGATGCTCAAATCACAATCATTACAGAAGGCAGCGACGAAGAAGAAGCACTTAAAAGCCTTGAAGAAACATTAAATAAAGAAGGTTTAGCTGAGTAATGTCAAGCATTTTAAAAGGCATTGCGGCATCTAACGGGATTGCCATCGCGAAAGCCTACCGTCTGGTAGAACCTGATTTAAGCTTCGATAAGAAGTCTGTTGAAAATGCAGACGAAGAAGTTGCTCGTTTTCAGAAAGCAATTTCAACTTCTAAATCAGAGCTGGAAGCGATCCGTGATAAGGCAAGGGAAGACCTGGGGGAAGACAAGGCCCAGATCTTTGAAGCACATCTTTTGGTACTAAGCGATCCAGAATTATTGACACCTATTGAAGATAAAGTGAAAACTGAAAGTGTAAATGCTGAATATGCACTGAAAGAAACTGCTGATATGTTTGTTAATATGTTTGAGTCCATGGATAACGAATATATGAAAGAACGTGCAGCAGATATAAGAGACGTAACAAAACGGGTTCTGTCACATTTACTTGGCGTGCAGATTGCCAACCCAAGTATGGTGACTGAGGAAGTGATTGTCATTGCAGAGGACCTGACTCCATCTGACACTGCACAATTAAACCGTCAGTTCGTTAAAGGATTCACAACTGATATCGGAGGCAGGACTTCTCACTCCGCTATTATGGCACGTTCAATGGAAATCCCTGCAGTGGTGGGTACAAAGTCGATTACTTCCTCCGTTGAAAATGGAGACGTGGTCATCGTAGACGGCTTAAATGGGGAAGTACATATCAACCCTACACCTGAGGTCATTGAAGAGTACAAGAAGGAACATGCCCGCTATGAGGAACAAAAAGCGGAATGGGCAAAGCTTGTCAATGAGCCGACAGTTTCCAAAGACGGCCAGCATGTTGAACTTGCAGCAAACATCGGAACACCTAAAGATTTAGAAGGTGTAAGAAACAACGGCGGTGAGGGAGTCGGCCTTTATCGTACCGAATTCCTGTACATGGGACGAGATGAGCTTCCGACCGAAGAAGAGCAATACGAAGCATACAAAGCAGTATTGGAAGGCATGGAAGGAAAACCTGTTGTCGTGCGTACGCTTGATATCGGGGGAGACAAAGAGCTTCCATACTTAAATCTTCCAAAGGAAATGAACCCATTCCTTGGTTATCGTGCAATCCGTCTTTGTCTCGATGAACAGGACATCTTCCGTACGCAGTTGAGAGCCTTGCTGAAAGCAAGTCCTTACGGAAATCTGAAAATCATGTTCCCTATGATTTCAAATCTCCAGGAGTTCCGCGAAGCAAAAGCGATTCTTGAAGAAGAGAAAAAAGCACTTCAAGAGAATGGTACAAAGGTTGCTGACCGCATTGAAGTGGGAATCATGGTTGAAATTCCATCGACTGCTGTCATGGCTGATGTATTCGCGAAGGAAGTCGATTTCTTCTCAATTGGAACAAATGACTTGATCCAATATACAATGGCAGCCGATCGTATGAATGAACGCGTGTCTTACCTGTATCAGCCATACAATCCTGCTATCCTGCGCCTTGTGAAAATGGTCATTGATGCCGCTCACAAAGAAGGCAAATGGGCAGGTATGTGCGGTGAGATGGCTGGAGATGAAATTGCTGTTCCAATCTTACTAGGTTTGGGACTGGACGAATTCTCGATGAGTGCTACTTCCATTTTGAGAGCACGTTCTCAAATCCATCGTCTGAACAAGAGTGATATGAAAAAGCTTGCTGAAGAGGTACTTCAGCTCGACACAAATGATGAAGTCATCAAGGCGGTCGAAAAAGCTGTTTCAAATGACTAAAAAATGTTTATTTGTCTGAAGCGGGGGTAATGTAATTAAGAATAAGAAGTTGAGGCACCCAAACGGCCTTTTCATTCTCATTTCCCCCTTTTCTAAAGGATTGAAAGTGTACAGCTTTCAATCCTTTTTTTTTATGGTTAAATGAATGGATTCTTCCATTCCATTAATAAGCCATAGTTACAAGATTCTTTATCATCAAGGTATCCATTCACTGCTTTCAATGGAGTTCTTCCACATTGAAGCAGGAAGGTGATTACGGGGTCTTTATACTCTCCCGAAGTTAATTTATATACATATTCATCAATGGTTAAATGTTCAGAAAATTTGTGGTAGGTTGGTATGCGGCCCCCTCCCAGAAGGCGGTCAAGCTGCAAATGCACCACAATTTCATACATGGCATTCATCAATTCTTTCCCGAGTTTGAATCCCCGAAAATCAGGATCGATGCACAAATCGACAACATACAATGTATTCCCGAGCCCGCTGTGATTGCGGATGTAACCTTCATCCGTTATTTCGTCCCACGTATGATGAGGATACGCAGGATCAAAGGCGACGATAAGACCAGTCATGCTGCCAGCAATCCTGCCATCGATTTCAACACATAGTGCTCCTAATGGGAAGTTGTCAATATGACTCGCCAGTTGTTCCTTATTCCACCATAATTCCGGAGGGAATGGCGGAGGGAAGGCACGCTTCTGGATTTCAATGAGTCCGTTGAAATCCGAAGTGGTATAGTTTCGAATAGTGGCCTTGTGAATTTGATCTTTTCTGAAGACAAATTGTTGTTTTCGATACATGATCGAACCCCATTTATCAGAAATTTACTTGTTCATTATACTTTATGAAAGCGCTTTTTTAAAGGTATTTCACAAAAATAATTTACCTAGATACTCTAATTATTAAAAGTTGAAAGTGTTCCGGTTTTGTACCCCTGTTGATTTACGTGCAAGAGTTCGCTTTTTGCGGGCGTACGTTGAGCCTACAGGCATTCTCGCAGGAGATTCTGTTCAGGTCCAGGGTCCAGAGACCCTCGAGGGCAATGATCGGGATTTTTATGTAGGTTATATGGAGGTTATAGACGTTCTTGACACAGGAGACGAAATGGCTGCACTCGCCTGATTAGGTAAAAGCAGCGTTTTGGCTCGGGGAATGCGATAATGAGGCCTGCGGAAAGGGGTGCGATCGGGGAAATCTTTTAATTTTGACCCGTAATCTTTCGAAAACTGGACTTTTTCTTTCAATTCCGGGCAATAATCTTCGAATTCTGGGGTATGATGATCTTTTAATTTTAGAATTTATTCCGTCACTTACCGAATATACCCAAACAATAGGTTGGACGTGCTGGAAAAGCAAAGGACGCCTTCAACACCGGGGCGTCTTATGCTTCCGCCTCTAATCAAAGCCATTTGCATTTGTGCGGCAGCAGGGCTCAGAGAGCACAAGTTATAATCCATTGGAGTCTTCGTATTGCACTCCGATCAACTTCTGGAGTAGAGCAATAATCAGTATATATTAACAACCAAAAAAATTTTTTATAAAAGTTTTATTTTTTGGTTTAGTTATTTTAAAAGGGGGGTAACCTATAATTAAGCATGAAATTGGAGATTAATTTCTCACTAACACCCCCTTTTCCTTTTTTTGACTGACCGGTTTTATAGCCGGCAGTCTTTTTTTATTCTTTTTTATGGGAGGATTTGATTGAATACTTATGTAGTCCGCGATTAATACTAATTGTAGTGTTTCTGTAAAGAAGCATAAGAAGAGAAAAGGGGACCTGAGAAAATGGCTAAGCGAACAAAAAAGAATGATCCTCAGCAGAAAAATAAAAAGGGATTTGATTCTTCCCGTTTAAATGAAGAATTCGCGCATGAAATGGGCAGTGCAGCAGCAAACAAGATTCACAAAGATAAAGCAAAAAAAGAAAAAGCACCTAAAAACAACGGTGAATATACGAAGTAATGAAAAAGACAGACCTTGGTTTCGAAACCAAGGTCTGTTCTTTTAAATGTAAGTGTCAATGAAGGACTGAATCCTTGATAGACCTGATTTTAATTGCTCCATTGAGCATGCATATGAAATCCTTACGTAGCCTTCACCATAGCTTGAGAATGCATCACCTGGAACGACAGCCACCTTTTGCTCTTTTGCAAGGGCAAGTGCGAATTCAAATGAAGACATCTTAACCTGCTCCGGGATTTTCACAAAGAAATAAAATGCGCCGTCCGGTTTCACCACATCTTCAAATCCTATTTCTTTCAGACGATCAAAGACATAATCTCTTCTGACCCTATACTCCTCCTTCATTTCCACTGCATCATTGATTCCATTTGTCAAAGCTTCATACGCTGCTTTTTGTGAGACCGAAGAGGCACAGGACACATTATATTGATGAATCTTCAAAAGATGTTTGCTGATGGATTCAGGAGCAAAAATAAACCCTATTCTCCAGCCTGTCATACTGTGTGATTTGGATAGGCCATTAATCAAAATGGTTTGTTCTTTAAGGTATTCAGCTATGGATCGGTGAGCGCCTTCAAATGTCAGTTCACTGTAAATTTCATCTGCCAATACAAAGATATTCCTGTCTTTCAGCACTGCTGCGATTTCTTTCAATTCTTCTGCATCAAGACTGACTCCAGTCGGGTTTGATGGGTAAGGAAGGATGATGCATTTTGTAGACTCTGTAATGTGCTTCTCGATTGATTCGGCCGTAACCTTGAAATTGTTACTTGTGGTATCTATATGTACAGCTTTTCCACCACATAAATGAATGATTGGTTCATATCCGGGATATACAGGACCAGGAAGAAGACACTCGTCCCCAGGTTCTAATATTGTCCTTAGCACGACGTCTATTCCCTGTGAAGCCCCTGTCGTGACGATCACCTCGGATTCAGGTTGATAATGCACATTATATTTTCTGCTCATAAAAGATGCAGCCGCTTTTCTCAGCTGAAGAAATCCTGCATTATGGGTGTATGAAGTGAAGTTATCATCTATTGCATTTTTGGCTGCTTCCTTTATATGGAGAGGTGTCGGGAAGTCCGGCTGGCCAATCGTCAGTGAAATCATTCCTTCTATATCAGCGACCAAGTTAAAAAATTTTCGTATGCCTGATATTTTGATATTTCTCACGTTAGGATTCAAGTATTGTTCCAATATGCACACCTGCTTTTTTCATTTGCTACATATTTTATCATCTTTTACTGCAGTAAAGGAATGCATTTGTTTGAATCGATTAGAATCAGGGAATGGTTAGAAAAGAAAATAACATGGCATTGAAGGTGAGCAGCAATGATCAGGACTACGGCGATTTTGAATAATGGGGACATCCTTCAGGATATACCTTTATCAAGGGTGAAGGAAGACAATGTTAAATGGTACTGGGTCGATTTTAGCGAACCTGCAGATAAGGATATCCGCATGATGAAACGTTTCTTTCAGTTTCATCCGCTGGCTATAGAAGACTGTCTGGATGACTTTAGTGAAAGACCTAAATTGGATTTTTATGGTGGATATATTTTTGTGCTGATGCATGCGATAAATCGTCATACACTTGATTCATACGAAGTGAATCTTTTTGTTAATGGCAGATTCATCGTTACTTTTCATAAGAAACCGGTAAATCAAATCGATCATATGTGGAAGATGGTAAGTGAAGAAGGTGCACAGCTGACTCCGTTCACCATCATGCATGGAATTATCGACAGGCTGGTCGATGAGTACTTTCCGCTGATCTACAGCATTGAAGACCGGCTGAATACAATAGAAGAGAATACGAATGAAGAATCCGATTCAAATCTAATGGATGAATTATTCGATATCCGCCATGAAATGTCCAAGTTGAGAAGGACGCTCATTCCAATGAGGGATTTATTATATAGGATCAGTAATTCAAGCAGATTGAATTCATTGAAGGAAGAACAACTGTATTTTAATGATGTATATGACCATTTGATCAAGCAAGTTGAAATGCTGGAATCCTATCGTGAATTTTCCGCAGATATCCGGGATAATTATCTATCCATCAATTCAGACAAAATGAATAATATCATGATGACGCTGACTGTCATCACTACTATCTTCATGCCTCTTACATTCATAGCCGGCCTTTATGGCATGAACTTTGTATACATGCCGGAGCTGAATGAACATAACGGATACTTCGTTGTCCTGACAGTAATGGCTCTTATTGCAGCGGTCATGTTCGGTTTCTTTGTAAAAATCGGCTGGTTGAAATTTGGTGGGAGAAAAAGAAGGAGAAGAAAAAGGCTGCTCAAGCTTAAATAAACCGAATCGGCTTTTTGGATCTCGCTAAATGGCTTGTTAGCAAAAAAATACGGGAAAACGGTGGATTTTTATTTCAAAACGCGTTATATTGATTGAGGACAAAAGAAGAATTGGGATAGGAACATTCCCGAGAGGTTCTAGCACAACCCTCTATAAAAAACTAAGGGAAACGGCATCCTTTGGTGTCGTTTGTTTTTGTTTAAGCGGATTTTCATAGCTGTCATTTACAGTTTCGCTCTGGTGCATCAGATATTCAGAGGGAAAGCATGATTATAGAGAAATAAAGGAATCTTTTTTTCTTCTTTTCAAGGTGAAGTTGATGCCTGCAAAAAGAGAGGAGAATCATAATGAAACAAGAAAAAGCTTTGGTTGTATTCAGCGGGGGACAGGACAGCACCACATGCCTGTTCTGGGCAAAAAAGGAATTCAGAGAAGTTGAAGCGGTCACGTTCAATTACGGGCAGCGGCATGCAGCTGAACTGGATTGTGCAAAAGAAATAGCTGAGGATTTAAATGTATCACATCATACGCTTGATATGAGTTTATTGAATCAGCTGGCTCCAAGTGCATTGACAAGGAAGGATGAAGCCATTACACATGAGGAAGGGGAATTGCCTTCTACATTTGTTCCGGGGAGGAACCTACTGTTTCTTTCATTTGCCGGGGTGCTGGCGAAGCAGATCGGTGCTAAACATATCATAACGGGGGTCTGTGAAACGGACTTCAGCGGCTATCCGGATTGCAGGGATATCTTTGTGAAATCATTGAATGTTTCACTCAATCTCTCGATGGATGCACAATTTGTGATTCACACACCGCTGATGTGGATCGATAAAGCCCAGACTTGGGAGATGGCCGATCGTCTCGGAGTACTGGATTATATACGTGAAAACACCTTAACCTGCTATAACGGAGTGAAAGGTGACGGGTGCGGTGAATGTCCCGCATGTGAATTGAGGCAAAGAGGTCTGAATCAATATTTACTAAAGAAACAAGGGGGAGAGGAATGATGCTTCAGCAAATTTATCCGTCTCCTACTCATGAGTATGAATTTGAACTGAATAAGGATATGCATTTTGCTGCATCTCACTATATCCCGCATGAAGATGCAGGTGACTGTCAAAAGGTGCATGGTCATACCTATTACGCAAATATCACAATCGGTGGAAATCAACTGGATGACTCAGGTTTCCTCATAAATTTCAAACATATCAAGAAACTGATCCATAAACGTTTTGACCACACCTTGTTAAACGAGGACAGCCTTTTTTCAGATGAAGATCCTTTGAAATTCCCCACTACTGAAGTCGTGGCGAAAACTGTATGTGAAATCATCCAGGGGCATTTAGATACATTGGAACACCGTCCTGTGTGCCTTCAAGTGTTCTTAAGGGAAACGCCCACATCCTATGTCATATACAGGCCAAAAAGGGGGAAAGTATCATGAAAAAATTCCCCGTATTAGAAATCTTCGGTCCGACTATTCAAGGTGAAGGGATGGTAATCGGCCGGAAGACGATGTTTGTAAGGACTGCAGGATGTGATTACAGTTGTTCATGGTGTGATTCGGCTTTTACCTGGGACGGATCAGCAAAAGATGATATAAGGCTTTTGAATGCAGAGGAGATATGGAATGAGCTGAGTGAGATTGGAGGGAAAAGGTTCTCCCATGTGACGATTTCCGGGGGGAATCCTGCACTTTTATCCAACTTAGGTGAATTGCTCGACATTTTTAAGGAAAACGGAATTGAGTCCGCCTTGGAAACACAAGGAAGCAGATGGCAGGACTGGTTTTATGACATTGATGATTTAACGATATCACCAAAACCGCCAAGTTCAAACATGATAACAGATTTCAATAAATTGGATGAAATCATTCAAAAATTAAATGACAATGATTCTGCATTCAGCTTAAAAGTGGTGGTTTTCAACGATGGGGATATGCAATATGCAAAGAAAGTGCATAAACGTTATCCATCAGTGCCTTTTTACCTTCAAACGGGAAATCCGGAAACTGCTGAAGAAAACACTGAAAAATTGGTTTCAGACTTGCTGAATGACTTTGAAATATTGATCGATAAAGTATCTATGGATGACGAATTGAATAATGTAAGGGTGCTCCCGCAGCTGCATACGCTTGTATGGGGAAATAAGCGGGGGGTATAGAGAGAAACACAAAAAGCGATTGAGTTCTTCAATCGCTTTTTGTGTTGGAACGTCTTTCACTTTCTTGCATTTTCGTCTTGACTCTGGTCAATGCTGCTTTTTCCTTCAACATAAAAAACTTCGTCAAAGTCGTCATGACCTTCTTTGTTCTTGCTTATCGCAACCAGAGGATTTGAATACTGTGCAGGCAAAATGTGACCTGTTATCTCATCAAAATCAAGGATCCTTCTATTCTCCACATCTCTTCTCTCAGGCATATATACACCTCCTGGCTTTAGTTTGCTGATTAAGAAAAACAAGTATGTAAAAATTTTTATCACCTTTAAAATGCGTTGATGTGTAAAAAAATGCAGATATTGTTCGATATAAAATAGGTAAGGTATTTATCGTTGTTAACAAGAATGGAAGGACGTATCAAAATGAATGATTCTAAAGGTATCTTGCTCGAAAGCGGCACAAATGAACTTGAAATGGTTGAATTTGAAGTTCAAGGAAATAAATTCGGAATAAATGTAATTAAAGTGAAGGAAATCATTCAACCGGCCGCGGTCATACCCGTCCCTCACTCTCATACCCACGTAAAGGGATTGATTCAACTAAGGGGGGAAGTACTTCCAGTGGTGGATATGGCCAGAGTACTTGGACTTCAAGAAAAAGACTCTCCCCAGTCAAAATTCATCGTATGCGAGTTCAATAAACAAAAAGTGGTTTTCCATGTACATAATGTGACTCAGATTCACCGTATTTCCTGGAATCAGATTGAAAAACCTTCTGAAATGTATTCCGGAATCAAGTCGGGGATCATTGGAGTAGTAAAACGTGAGGATTCAATGGTTTTAATGCTTGACTTCGAAAGTATTATGGTGGAAATCAACCCGGAATCAGGGATACATATTGATCAGGTGAAAAAACTGGGTAAAAGGGAAAGAAGGAATAAGAAAATCGTGGCAGCTGAAGATTCACCGCTCCTCCGAAAACTGCTCAATGAAACCCTGACGGAAGCGGGCTACGATTCAATTGAATTTTTTGAGAACGGAGCTGATGCATTTGCTTATCTAGAATCACTGTCAGAAGGTTCTGGACCTATTGAAGATTCTGTCGGTTTGGTTCTAACAGATGTTGAAATGCCTCAAATGGACGGTCACCATCTGACAAAGCGAATCAAAAGTCATCCTGTATTAAAGAAACTGCCGGTCATTATATTTTCCTCGCTGATTACAAATGATTTGAGGCATAAGGGTGAGTTGGTGGGGGCAGAAGATCAAGTCAGTAAACCTGAAATAGCAGAACTGATATCAAAAATTGATCAGTACGTACTGTGAAATATAAGAAATGGCTGCATGCTTTTGAAACATGCAGCCATCTGCCAAAAAAGGAATTCGCTTTAAAGCGCTAAAATTCGAACGTATTAAAAGAAGCTGTCACCCAGCTTTTTGAATACAGGTTTTTGATAATTGTTTTTCCTTGGTCTTTTGTGTTTATCTTCGGAATCGGACATTCCTGTATAGTCTTCCAAGATGCCCTTTGCCTGGTGCAGCCCCATTTTACTTCTCGGGTTCCTTATTGCCTGATTGAGTGTCCCCAAGTGCGGGAGCTGCTTGAAATCTTCTTTGGAAGGCGGTATGTGAAAGGTGTATTCACCGCAATCAACTAAGACATCCGACTGCTGCTGGCTGAATTTAGGATTGTTAGAAAAATGGAGTCCTACTTTTTTTGCTTTACCTTCACGGATCATCTTCATCAATGCACGCTTCTTCAGTGCATACAAGTATTTTGGGTTACCGGCAGTCTTTGCATGACGATTAACAGTGAAAATAGCTTGAGAGAGGGTATTTACTGATGTGGAGGAAGGGGTATCATTACTGGTATTTCTCAAGTTTTTGGCTCCTTTCTACTATATTCCTTACTATTATACCTTCTTTTTCTATCAATGGAAAGTAGGAGTAGGGATCTATTGTTAGAAAACTGGTATTTTTCTTTATATTCTTTGCCGCGATTTATTTAAAAAAAGAACTGGATCATTAACTGACCAGTTCTTATAAGTTAATTCAAGTTTTTAACAGCTTACCTTTGCGGGTAGATGTTGATATTTTCCGTCATATAACTCGGGGAAGGAGCAAAAGTGTTCCCGTAAGGCGCTCCTCCATAAGGGACTCCACCATAAGGTACTCCCCCATATGGGACACCACCATAAGGCGGATAATATGGCGGGCAGCATGGTCTGTTAAATAACAGCGGGCCGATGGCTAAACCTGCTAAACCACCTGCTAAAAACGGAAGGCCGAAAAAAGGAAAGAAACGTTGATCGTATCCTCTCATGGCAGGGTAGTTATAGGTATTATAAGGAATAAACGACTGACGATACATGAATAACCTCCTCTCTATTCTTATTATTATATGGTCTTGCTAATCACTGTGAGCCTGTATTAAATGAAAAAGCAAAATAGGGGAATTTGCCGGTTCCGATAAATAAAACGCAATAAATATTGAATTTTCTTACATATTTATAGGAAACGAATTCATTTACTAGTACAATGTATGTAGGATAAAAGAATCAACAAGTATAAGCGGATGAGGATGAAATTCATGCAGGCACTAAATAGGAAACAAGATAATGATAGATTAGACGTTGTTTTAAAAGACGTTGTATTGGAATATATAAATGACATGATTTTTATAATGAAAGTCGAAGAGGGACCTTCTTTTCGTTATGTATATATAAATGAATCAGCCAGGAAAAGCACAGATATAAAAAATGAGGATATGGGACGGTTGCTGGATGAAGTGCTTACAGGAGGGCTTGGTTCGCATATAAAAGAGAAGTATGTTCAACTGGTGGAGAATGAGGAGACAATCATTTTCAGGGACACTGTCGAGCTGCCGGGCGGGGAACAGATGATAAACGAGTCGATCTTGACCCCTATAAAGAATGAATTGGGAAAAATTGAATATGTTGTTTGTATTACGAGAGACGTTACTCCAATCATGAGAGAAAAGAAAAGGCTTTCAAATGCAAGGAATAGGTATAAGTCAATCATCGAACATAATTTGGACGCCATTTTCATATTGGATTCAAACGGGGTAATAAAGGAATCCAATATTGCAGGCTGTCAATTGACAGGGTATCAAAAGAGCCAAATGGTGAATTCCGCAATTTATGATCTCTTTCATTCATCGGTCAAGAAGGAATTAGAAGAGGCCTTAAAAAAGGCTTCCAACGGTATACCGTCTACACTGGAACATTGTATGCTGAATACGGTGACAGGAAAAGACAAGATCACAAGCATCAAAGCTGTACCGATTGTAGTGGAGGAGAAATTCGACGGGTGTTATATCATTATCAAAGATAATACTGTTTCTTTTGAACAAAATGAAATGATCCATTACATGGCACTGCATGATCAATTAACCGGTCTTTGGAACCGTAAAGCTTTAGATGAGCATCTACCCTTGTTCGTTCAATCCATGGAAGATTCGGGCCGTGAGCTCTCGGTATTGTATCTGGACCTTGATCGATTTAAATTTGTGAACGACACACTGGGATTGACAGGTGGTGACCGGGTGCTTAATAAGATCACAAAGCGGTTAACGACGTTGACGAATGATAATTGCCTTCTTTACAGGCAGGGCGGTGATGAATTTATTTACCTTTTGAAAAACAGCAGCCTTGAGGAAACAAAAGAAAAAGCGACGGAAGTACTGACTTTATTTCAACAGTCATTCTTGATGGAGGGGCAGGAATTTTACATCAGTCCTTCCATAGGGATAAGCAGGTATCCTGCAGATGGCTTTGACGGGAACACTCTCATCCAAAAAGCGGCGCAGGCACTATTCCAGGTGAAAGAAAAAGGCAGGGCCCATTACAGATTTTATCAAACATACATGGAATCAAGTTTTCCGAATTATATGATCATGGAATCACATTTAAGAAAAGCGATTGAGAAAGAGGAACTGTCCATTCATTATCAACCTCAGATCAACCTTTCATCCGGCACTGTAGACAGTTTCGAAGCGTTGATACGCTGGAATAACCGGAAGTTCGGGTTTGTGTCGCCGGGTCAGTTCATCCCGCTGGCGGAAGAAACGGGCCTTATCCACGGTATTGGTGAGTGGGTGCTCGAGCATGTATGCCTTCAGCTCAGAAACTGGAGGGAAAGAGGGAATAAGGATGTTCGGATCGCGATCAATATCTCCCCTAAACAGTTTCAGCAGGAACAGCTGGTGGATACGATCCGGGAGTACCTTGAAAAGTATGGAATTCCGGCTGAATGCCTGGAGATCGAAATTACGGAAGGAGCCATGCAGGATACCCAGCAAACCTTGTCAGTACTTAAGAAACTTAAAGAATTGGGTGTGTTCATTTCTGTGGATGACTTCGGCACGGGCTATTCCTCGCTGAATTACCTGAAAAGGTTTCCGATTGATATTCTGAAAATAGACCAATCATTCGTAAGGGAAATCGGATCCAGTCAAAAAGATTCCGCCATCACGACTACGATCATCCATCTTGCTCACAGTCTTGGTATGGAAGTGATTGCTGAAGGTGTTGAAGAAGAGGGCCAGGTCCATTTCTTAAAAGAAGCAAACTGCCAAAAAGCACAGGGGTTTTATTTCAGTAAACCAAAAGTACCCGAAGAATTGGAGCATTATGTTTATGCTTAGTATGATTCGATCCATTAATTTGACAGTTTCGGGTGATATCACGTATGTTTAAGTGAGGTCACCACAGTTAGGTAAAAGAGTCAAGTTAATAAAGGAGAGGGATTAGATGAAGAAAAAGCAAATGGAAATCCTTTTTCTCCCCACCGATAGAGGGACGGTAAAAGTATATGTTTATGGCTTTCATACGCCCCGAACTCTTGGTCAGGTCTGCGTTACATTTCATAATGTTTCTGTTGAAGCAAAAGGATACAGAAGGAATAAGACGATTATTAAAGCATTGGCTCAGCTTCATGAAGCGATTGTCAATAATCAGGATAGTTAAATAAAGGTCCGGTACATTTAAAATCATGTACCGGACTTTTTTTGTAAGAAAGCTGGCTGATTAGGAAAAAGATGTGGTAAGATAATGAGTGAATATTCATTCATTTTAAGGGGGAGAAAAAATGGGAGAAAAACAAACGGTCATTATCACCGGGGGATCCAACGGAATGGGGAAATACATGGCAAAGTATTTTCTCGAAAAAGGTTCTAACGTCGTCATTACTGGTCGTAATGAGGAGAGACTTCAATCTGTAAAAGAAGAGTTTGCTTCGCTTCAGGGAGAAATTGACGTGTTCCAGATGGATGTTAGAGAGCCGGAGCATGCAGAGGCTATGGTCAAGTTTACAACAGAAAAGTTTGGGAAAATTGATGTTCTGATCAACAATGCAGCAGGGAATTTTATCTGTCCTGTGGAGAAATTGTCTCCAAATGGTTGGAAGTCAGTCATTGATATCGTCTTGAATGGGACCTTTTATTGTTCTAATGCAGTGGGCAATTATTGGATTAAAGAAAATCATAAAGGCTCGATCATCAATATGGTGGCTACATATGCTTGGAATGCCGGAGCCGGGGTAGCTCACTCTGCTGCAGCAAAAGCGGGCGTCTTGTCCTTGACAAGGACCCTTGCAGTCGAATGGGGTCACAAGTATGGAATTCGTACCAATGCCATCGCGCCTGGACCGATTGAACGTACTGGAGGGGCAGAAAAATTATGGACCTCAGAAGAAGCTGCCAAACGTACGATTGAAAGCGTCCCTTTAAAACGACTGGGGACACCCGAAGAAATTGCAGGACTTGCTTACTTCATTTCTTCAGAACAAGCTGCTTACATGAATGGGGAATGCATCACATTGGATGGCGGGCAATGGTTGAACCCATTTCCGTTTTGATATCTTACACGGAATGCTCACGATGCGGGGCATTCTTTTTTTTATCTCTTTTTTCAATCATAAACGAATGACAATTCTACTCCATCATGTGTTATAATTATGCAAAAAATGTATCAGGTTGGAGGAGTGCACATGGATCCATTGGATGTAATTAGCAATATTGACAAGGTCATTCCTTATTATCAACCGATTTTCAGTGCGGATGAACATAAGATAATCGGATATGAAGTGCTGGGAAGAATTCTCAAGGACAATGGCGAGGCAGTGAGCCTTGGTCCTTTTTTTAAGGGGAATGATATTCCTGACGAATATAAAATCGAAGTGGACCAGAAAGTGACGGCAGAGGCCATCCGCCAATTCATTATATCCGATCAGCAGGGACTGATTTTTATAAACAAGGATGCAAGGCTCCTCATGCTTGACCATGGTGAATCCTTCCTTGAGCAGATGCTTTCCTTTAAAACGCAAGGACTTCAATTGAACCGCATTGTGCTGGAATTGTCTGAGAAGACATTTCAGGGTGATTTTGAACAGCTTGTACATGTATTGCTCTATTATAAAACGTATGGAATAAAAGTAGCCATTGACAATGTGAAGGGGAATATCGGTGAACTTGACAGACTGTCCCTTTTTTCTCCAGATATCATTAAGGTCGATCTTTCACAGCTCCGTAACGATGCAGGGAATAAAATGTATAAAGATATCTTATTCAGTTTATCGGTGCTTGCAAGAAAAATCGGTGCATCCCTCCTGTTCGAGCATATCGAAATTAATTATCAGCTGCAGTTCGCATGGTTGAATGGCGGCAGGTACTACCAGGGTTATTACCTCAGGCATCCTTCAAATGAATTCGTGCAATCCAACATCCTTAAAGACAAATTAAAAGAGAGATGCCAGAATTTCATCCGCTACGAAAAAAAGCATTTAGAGGCAGGATATCAATTTGCTGAAGATTTACATAAGGAAATCAACCGTATACTGACACTTCTGAAGAAACAGACACAAGACTATGATCAACTGCTCACCGGACTTGCTGACGCATTTACGGATAAGTGCTTCCGCTTGTATATGTGCGATGAAAATGGGTTCCAGGTCACCAGCAATATTTTGAAAGTACATGGCAAATGGGAAATTCACGAACGCTTCAAAGGAAAAAACTGGAGCTGGCGCCCTTATTTCTTGGAAAATATCATCAGGATGAGAATAAACAAAAAGGGGTTATTGTCTGATATCTACAGTGATATCGATTCGGGTGAGCCGATCCGGACTTATTCATATCCGTACGGTGACGGCATGTACCTGTTCATCGATCTGTCTTACGAATTTTTATTTGAAGAGGAAAGCCTTCTTTATTAAGCAGCATTTTGACATCTTTATTCAGCTGCCTGCCTTTCCATATTTCTTTGAATAGTGTGTTTCCATTAGGGGAAATTATCATTAAAGGAATATTGAAGGAGGGGCATGGATGAGTATTTATATTATACTGCTCACTTTGGTTGCTGTAGGAGTGGCAGGTTATTCAGTTTATTATACATTTAGAATCGCTGGGCAGGAAAAAAGGTTAAAGGGTGAATATGACACAGACATACCGGAATCTGTTAAGGCGCATCCTTTTATGCGGAATCCGGTCTTCCTGGCGATATTAGTTTTTACTGTTTTCGTGGTAGTCATGATCCTTTATCTATCATTTAAATTTGCCTATTGATATTAGTCTAAGTTAACCAGAACTAATTTGCATGCGGTCAGGCAAATTAGTTCTGGTTTTTAATTTGTTCAGTGAACCTTTAAATCGGGAATCGGAGGCGGCTTGCTTAGAGGCGACAAGCCTAGACCAGAAGGGGGGGAGGAATCCAGTTATTTGGATTTTTTTGGTAAGTGACGGAATAAATCTTAAAATTCAAAGATTTTCCCGTTGAATTCGAAGATTATTGCTCCGAATTGAAAGAAAAAGTCCAGTTTTCGAAAGATTAAGGGCCAAAATTAAAAGATTCCCCAAAAATCCCTCCCGATTCACCCCGTTCCAAAGCCCGCATTACCGCTTGTAGAGCCCCAAGATGCTGATTAAACCTGATGAGGCGAATACAACTATTCCATATACTGCACTAAGAACGCCTTTAACCTCCGTAAACCTCCATATAAAACAGATCATCACCTCGAGGCGCTCTCATCCAAGCTTGACATCACCTGCTTCAAGAATGCCAGGAGACGCAGCGCCCGTCCGCCGAATCGAAATCTTGCATGGAAATCAATAGCGGAAAAAAAGCCTATACTCCTATATCACTTTTTTAAGTTGGTTTAATATTCCAGTATTCTTCGTGTTTAACATATAGATATCCGGGAAAATGGCAAATAAGTGAAAAAGATGTCAATCAGTGTTGTTATTTTTCGAACAAAACTTAGCCAATCGACAAAGTTCAATTGCTACAATAGATTCACCTATTTTTTTAAGGAGGGGAATAAAATGGCTAAAAGCAAATTATTTATCCTTGTTTTGATCATCGGCCTCGTTTCAGCAGCTTGCGGACAAGTCAAACAGACACAGGCGTCCACGTTCACAGACAAGCAGGCAATGGCTATGGTGAAGGAAGCATTCCAAACCCAGGTTTCTTTAAGTGAAAAGCCTCAACCGATGGAGGACATCGAAAAGCAGCTTAACGAATCATTTACGGAGGAACTGACAAGCTCATTCATAGAAGATAATGTTGTAATGGCAGAAGGAGGCTATATGACGTTCGGTTCAGACTTTGCACCGCATTATATTCCTTTCTTTTCTTACGACAAGTCCACCAATGTTGATTACAAAAACGGAAAGTGGTACATATGGGAAGAGCGTACAGGGGAAGATGAAGGTCCTGTAAGCACAGCTTCAGGAGTGGAAGCAGTGGTTTTAACAAAGGAAAAAGGAAACTGGAAGGTAGCTTCCATAACAAATGAAATACCGGATCATCTTAAATAGACAGAAAAAAGATACCCACGCGAGGTATCTTTTTTTTCTGGAAATCATTCATATTTCCAATGCTGCTTTGAGTCCATCCAAATCGAACCCGGTTATGACTGTATCGTCTACGGTGATTGTAGGAGTCGAATAGGCCTTTAACTGTTTTATTAAGTAATCTCTTGCTTCGTTGTCTTCCTTAATATTTTTTTCAATGTACTCGATTTTATATTCTTTCATGAAAAGCTTGACCACCTCACATGGAGGACAATCAGGCTGTGTGTACAACGTAACATGTTTCAACGTTTCATTTCTCCTTTCTTGGTTAAAAAATCGACGATCCCCATCGCTGAAACCTTCATGTCGAGTTTCAATAAGTTAAACATGGGGTGATCCGGATCAGCACCGCTGCGGAAGAATGAAGTTTTCACCATGTTAAAAAGCTCAATGGAAAGCTTCTCAACATTCTCATTGAAAGAGGCATTGGAAGAAAACACTGTTTCGGCCATGGCCATGAACTGATCCAGCCACACTTCAACTTCGCTTAAAGCATGGGCCGGTTCTTCTGACATGCCGTAATGCCCAAAGTAGATTCGTTTCAAGTCTTTGCCCTTGAAAAACTGAATGGAATCCTTCATGTCACCAGGGCTGAATTGGTTTGGGGAAGTGGAAGGGAGATAAAAGGATTTTCCTTCAGTCCGGTACTGTATTCCACAGGTATCACCTGTGAACATACCTTCTGACACTGGATCGTAAATGCTTAAATGATGTTTGGCATGACCAGGTGTGTCATAAAAGGTAAGCGTACATGTCTCACTGAGTCTTAAAGTGTCCCCGTGCCCCTTAACCACCATCCGTTCTTTTGGTATGGGTTTGATTGGAGAAAATAATCGTTCGAAATCATCTCCGTAAACCGCTTTAGCACCTGCAGCCAGCCTGGATGGATCATTCAGGTGCCTGTACCCTTTTGGGTGGACGACTATTGTCGCTGAAGGGCACTCTTCCAGGAACAGACCTGCTCCTCCGGCATGATCTAAATGGATGTGGGTCAGAATTATGTATTGAATATCTTCTAATTTAATGTTTAACTTAGAGAGACCTTTTTTTAGATAAGGAATTGAGGGACTGGCAGATGTTTCAATGATCGTAAGCGATTCTTCGTGAATGATATAGCTTCCGGTACGTCCTTTTAATGACAAATCCATCAGGTCGACTAATGATATCCTTGAATCCAAATGCTCGATACACATCGTAACAAATCCTTTCTTAACAGTTATCTTTCTTTTCATTATATAGGATTTTTCAGGTGATTAGGGCAAAACATTAGATTTAACAGGATAGAATTTGGTACAATGCAAAAGCTATGAAAAAAGAAATAGAACAGGAAAGGAGAGACTGCTTATGTCTCAGCTTCTTGGAATCATACAAAGATTAAAGACATTGCAAGAACAAGGTGAACAAGGGGAAACTCAACAGCGTTTTTTTGAATACAACGGAAAGAAGATCTGTGAGGTAAAGTATCTGCCGAAACAGGATACCTTTGAAATTGAAGTCATGAATGAAAAAGGGAGCAGTTTTCCTTTTGACAACATCGACATCACGGCAATCGAAATTTATGAATTGCTGCAGGAAGCAAATCAAGAATAATACAAAGATAACCAGATGAGATCTTAATCTTATTTGGTTATTTTTTTTGGATTCTACCCATTTATTGTAATTTAGGATTGATTATTACAACATTTTTCTGTTCATGTGTTAAAATTAATTTGGCACTTGCTGAAAAATTGATATTTAAAACAACATGATTTTAAAAAAAGTAACAAGGTAAATGAAACATTAAAAATGAGGGGTTTTGCATGATTTCATTGAATAGTAAGGAATTTTTAGAAACGAACATTAAAGATTTTATCATTCCATCAGAGAAAGTCGCTCATGTCCAGATCGGGAACTCCCTGGAACATGCCTTGCTGCTTCTCACTAAGAGCGGATATTCTTCTATACCCATATTGGATCCCGCATTTCGTTTGCAAGGACTTATCAGTTCCTCGTTAATAACAGATGCAGTGCTGGGGCTCGAGCGCTTTGAATTTGAAAGGCTTGAATCAATGAAAGTTGAAGAAGTGATGACGGGGGAATTCCCTTCCATTTCGCTGGGTTCTGATTTTAAGAAAGCACTAGAGCTGCTGATCAATCATCCTTTTCTGTGTGTGATATCAGAAAATGATTCATTTGAAGGGATTTTGACAAGAAGAGTGATGTTGAAGCAGTTAAAACGCAATATCTATACCTCCTGATATTTTTTGGGGGAGATTATATGGAGGGCAGGGTGAACCTGCTTGCAGAGCGGGGAGGATGGCATTACGTGTCATCCTCTTTCAATGAAGAATGATGTAAGGAGAACGATATGAGTAGTTTGGGGAAGAAAGCTATTAAACAGACAAAAAAACCATATGTACTGGGAGCAGTAATGCTTGCAATGTTTATGGGAGCGATTGAAGCTACGATCGTTTCTACCGCCATGCCAGCGATCGTAGGGGATCTGGGTGGTTTCTCACTTTACAGTTGGGTATTTTCTGCATATTTATTAATGAATGCTGTTACGGTATTGATCTATGGGAAGCTATCGGATCTTTTTGGGAGGAAACCGATCATTACAGTGGGCATCATCATTTTCCTGATTGGTTCGATCCTTTGCGGGTTTTCCCAATCAATGACACAGCTCATCGTGTTCAGGTTTATTCAAGGTTTCGGTGCCGGCGCGGTGCTCCCTATGGCAACGACGATCGTCGGTGACATTTATTCAAAAGAGGAACGTGCAAAAATACAAGGCTATCTGTCGAGTGTCTGGGGGATTTCGGCAATCAGCGGACCGCTCATCGGAGGAATTCTTGTAGAATATGTGAGCTGGCGGTTTGTCTTTTGGATCAATATCCCGTTGGGAATCCTCGCCATTGCAGGCCTATGGTTATTCCTGCATGAGGATATAGAGAAGAAGAAACCTGTAATTGATTACGGCGGTGCCGCATTGCTTGTGCTGACCGTATCCACATTAATGTTTGTACTGGTAGAAGGGGGTGTGCGCCTGCCGTGGGATTCCTGGCAGACGATCTTTCTGATCGGTTTGTCTGTCACGGGTCTGGCTGTGTTTGTTTATCATGAAATGAGGACACCCCAGCCTATGATGCCATTTGATTTGTGGAAAGTAAGGTCCATTCTCGTAGCGAATGTGGTGTCACTTACTACTGGTATCATGCTTATTGGGATTTCGAGTTTTCTTCCCGCCTTTGTACAGGGAGTCATGGAAAGAAGCGCTACTGTTGCTGGATTCACCCTCACAGCCATGTCGATAGGCTGGCCGATTTCAGCGACGATTGCAGGGCGGCTGCTGATAAAGGCCGGTTATTTCATCACCTCTTTGATTGGGGGGATTGCACTCGTGGCGGGTGCTGCTGTCTTTGTGTTTATGCAGCCTTCATACGGGCCGTTATGGGCAGCATCAGGCTCCTTTTTAATCGGGGTCGGGATGGGGCTTTCATCCACGGCTTTTATCGTTTCCATCCAGTCCACTGTCGAATGGAAGGTAAGGGGCATCGCGACAGCAACGAATATGTTTATGAGAAACCTTGGGACCACGATAGGTGCAGCACTCCTTGGAGGGATCCTGAACAGCAGATTGCAGGACTATCTCCAAAAGACGAATTCAGACAGTGATCTATCAATAGATGGGGTGAATGCTTTATTAAGCGAATCAGAGAGGGCAGCAATGAGCCCCGAGCTGATACAAACTCTTCAGGACGGTTTGACATCATCACTACACACCGTCTACCTTGTCGTCCTTCTCTTTGCAGTATTCAGTCTTATCGGAATCATTTTCATCCCAAAAGACAAGGGCTTAAAGAAATAGGCGGAGTCCAACTTGTAAGATAAGGATCAACGTAATGATATTCAATAAGATCCCAGCTTGTTTAATGGAGATTTTAGATGCCAATCTGACAGAGAGCTGAGCGCCGATCAAAGCACCAAAAGCAAAAGGGACCGCAGTCATCCAGTCGACATGGCCATTGACCAAATACATGATGAATGCCCCAAGGCAGCTGACAAAGGTCTGGAACCTCGTCAATGCAACGGTCTTTAAATAAGAGAAACCGTGCCTTAAATATGTGTACATGAGGATAGTGGCCTGGCCGGGGCCGAATAATCCGTCATAGCTGCTGATCAAAAAAAGTTTACCAAAAGGAAGCTTATGTTCTTCTGCTGCTTTTTCAGTCTTGTTTCTTTTTAATATGCTTAAGAGCAATGCACCCAATAAGAAGAAAAAAGCCATCCATTCGAGCACTTCCGGGTCTATCTTGTCTGAAAGGAGAGCTCCTGCAAGTCCGCCTGTAATGGCAATCGGGACGATGGGGAGGCATTCTTTCAGGGTTATTTTACGATCTTTAAGCAAGTAAACAAAGCTTGATGATGAACTGATGATATTTGAAAATTTTGCAGTCGCTATACTGGTGTGGACAGGGATGCCGAGAAGCAGCATCATCGGCATGCCGATCAACCCCCCGCTTCCTGCAAGTGTCCCGATAAAAGCGACAGTCATACCTGTTGCAAACAATAGCAGTTCCATTTTTCCCACCTCGCCGTTCTTTGTACTTATAGTGTATTCCAATATAAACGATAATGAAATTTTAATTATTTTAAGATATAATATAAGAAAAACTTATGAGGTAATGAGCATGGCATTTACGGAATATCAATTACTGCAAGTATTAGCCCAGGAAATGAATATGAGAAAAGCAGCCGAAAGACTGTTTGTCTCTCAGCCTGCGCTATCTCAGCGGCTGCAAAATATCGAAAAAGAATGGGGGACCAAACTTTTCCTCCGCTCACAAAAAGGATTGTCGCTGACCCCGGCCGGTGAGCTTGTCGTCAGGTTGGCAGAAGAAATGCTAGGGAAGCAGGAACTTGTGAAAGAACAGATCCAGGCACTTGAAAATGAGGTTCACGGTACATTAAAGATTGCCTGTGCGTCGATTGTCGGTCAGAACTGGCTGCCGAAAGTCCTGAAGCGCTTTGTCGAGACCTATCCCCACGCAAAAATATCTCTTATGACAGGGTGGAGCAGCGAAATCCTGAAGGCAATCTATGAGGATGAGGTCCATATCGGTATCATAAGGGGAACGCCAGATTGGAAAGGCCCGAAACATCATTTATTCCAGGACACTTTGTACTTGGTGGATCGTGAAATCCAGTCAATTGAAGAAGTGATGAAAACAGACAGACCGTTCATACAATTCAAGAGTGATTCGAATTACTATCAGGAAATACAGGAATGGTGGCACCGACAGTTCCAGACGACCCCGAAACGCACTATCGTAGTGGATCAGATCGAGACTTGCAAACAGATGACCCTGAATGGAATCGGATATGCCATACTGCCTGCAATCACTCTTGATGATGGGATGGAAGAAAATATATATAAAATTCCACTGGTCGATGATCATGATGCCCTCATTCACAGGGATACCTGGCTGCTCGGCTACGAGTATGCTTTTGAACTCAGGCAGGTCAGTGCATTTGTTGAGGTCGTAAAGGAATTCCTTGATGGAAATTCACAATAAACAGGATTTTGGGTTGTCTTCTACCCTTTAATTTGTTAAAGTAATTCAAGAAAGAATCTGAATTTATACATAACTTTGGAGGGGAAATGCATGAAAATGATGGATGCAAACGAAATTATTTCGTTTATTCAAAATAGTACAAAATCAACACCTGTAAAGGTTTATGTGAAAGGGGAATTGGACGGAATCGATTTTGGCGCTTCCTCTCAAACATTCATTGATGGAAAGACAGGGGTTGTATTCGGAGAGTGGAATGAACTTTCCAAGGTACTTAAAGATAACAGTGATAAAATTGAGGATTATGTACTTGAAAATGACCGCAGGAACTCAGCGATCCCACTGTTGGATTTAAAAAGTGTCAAAGCGCGTATCGAACCTGGTGCCATCATCCGTGATCAGGTCGAAATCGGAGAAAACTGCGTCATCATGATGGGCTCAGTCATTAATATCGGGTCAGTCGTAGGTGCAGGGACGATGATCGATATGAATGTGGTCCTAGGCGGAAGGGCCACAGTAGGTAAGAACTGCCATATTGGTGCAGGAGCCGTGCTTGCAGGTGTCATCGAGCCGCCTTCAGCAAAACCGGTCATCATTGAAGATGATGTAGTGATCGGGGCGAATGCCGTGGTATTGGAAGGCGTAACAGTCGGCAAAGGATCAGTGGTCGCAGCGGGTGCAGTAGTCGTTGATGATGTGGCACCATATACGGTTGTAGCAGGCACGCCTGCCAAAAAGCTTAAAGACATCGATGACAAGACCAAATCAAAAACTGAAATCAAACAGGAGCTTCGTCAGCTGTAAACGACTGTCGAAAAAGCTGGAATTCATATTTTAGAAACACTCTCATGAAAGAACGGGCGGAAAGAAAAATCTTTCGTCTGTTCTTTTTGTCTAGAGTGGTGACAGAAAGGCAGGGTGCGGCAGGATGATTGCTAAAGATTTCAAGACCATCAGAAGAGACCTTCACAAAATCCCGGAACTGGGATTTCAAGAATTCAAGACACAGAAGTATTTGATTGATTACATTACAGATTTGCCTGCACATCGATATGAGTTGAAGAAATGGAAGACAGGCCTGCTTGTAAAAGTGCCGGGTACAAACCCTTCAAGAGTCATCGGTTACCGTTCCGATATAGACGGACTGCCGATCAAGGAAGAAACAGGTCTGGAGTTCCATTCCACTCATGAAGGAAGGATGCACGCATGCGGCCACGACCTTCATATGTCCATTGCACTTGGCGTACTGACACATTTTGTTCAGTCCCCTATAGAAGATGATTTGCTGTTCATTTTTCAGCCGGCAGAAGAAGGACCCGGAGGAGCACAGCCCATGCTGGATAGTTCCGAGTTGAACGAATGGATGCCCGATGCCATTTTCGCGTTGCACATTGCACCCGAATATGAAGTCGGCACGGTGGCGATAAAAGAAGGGCTGCTGTTTGCCAACACATCTGAATTGTTCATCACATTCAAGGGGAAAGGAGGGCATGCTGCTTATCCCCATCAAACCAAAGATATGATTGTAGCTGCTTCTTATTTTGTAACACAGCTTCAGTCAATCGTATCAAGGAATGTGGATCCGCTTGACAGTGCGGTCATTACGATTGGAAAGATGGAAAGCGGCACCGTCCAAAATATCATTGCCGAAACAGCCACCCTCGAAGGTACTATCCGTACACTTTCCCCCAAATCGATGAAAAGTGTGAAAACGAGGCTGGAAGCTTTGGTCGAAGGCATGAAAATCAGTTATGACTGTGATATTGAAGTTGATTACGGCAGCATGTATCAGCAAGTGTACAACGATCCCAAATGGACGAAGGACTTCGTTACGTTTATTGAGAAAACAGAAAACAGGAATCTTGTTATCTGCAAAGAAGCCATGACCGGAGAAGAT
Source organism: [Bacillus] enclensis (assembly GCF_001456935.1). Classification (GTDB taxonomy): domain Bacteria; phylum Bacillota; class Bacilli; order Bacillales; family Bacillaceae_B; genus Rossellomorea; species Rossellomorea enclensis. Next base: position 358,192 of record NZ_KQ758483.1, read on the forward strand.
TTTGGCTATATGCTGGAGAAAATACCTGGGTTTATGTTTTGGCTGGGTGTGAATTCTCCATACGGCCTGCATCATTCTAAACTCGTTCCGGATGAAGGCGCGATTGATTTTGCCATCTCGTTATTGACGGACTATTTCGAATCACTGAATGGAAAGAATTAAAGGAAAAGGTCCGGAGCCGTTAGTATCGGCGCCGGACCTTTTTGTTATTGCTCTTTCTTTTCAATATAGACTTGATGAGGGAATGGAATTTCAATACCGTTTTGATCGAGAGCTTCTTTTAATGCTTTACGAAGCTTTCTTTCTACACCCCACTGTTCCATATTCCTCGTCTTCCCGATAATGCGGAGCACCACATCGGAGGCTCCCAGAGTCTGAACCCCGACGACATTCGGACCTTCCACAATGTTGTCGTCTTCCCGGGCAATCCTGTCGCACACTTCCTGCATGACTACCATTGCCTTATCGATGTCATCATCATACGAAATCCCTATATCCACAAGTGCACGCATATTCCCTCTGGAATGATTGCTGACACTGGTGATTTCCCTGTTAGGAACGTAATGAAGCGTGCCATCGAATCCCCGGATATGAGTAGTGCGGAGACCAACCTCTTCTACGATACCTGAGAAATTCCCAGTGCTGACATAGTCGCCGACGTCGACTTGTTTTTCTAAAAGAATGAAGAAGCCTGTCACCACATCACTGACTAGTCCCTGGGCGCCGAATCCAACTGCAAGACCGACGATTCCGGCACCTGCAAGGATCGCCGTTACCTGAATGCCGAATATCTGTAAAATTGTAACAAAAAAGATAAAAATCAGGACATATCCTACAATGTTTTTACTGAGGCTTTGGAGCGTCTGTGCTCTGCCTGCGGAAACGTCATTTCTTTTACTATACTTATCAAATATTCTTTCAATCACTTTGTTTGCAGCTGCCTTTACCATTATGAAGGCAATCCAGATAGCAAGTATCTGCAAGGCGCCTATTCCTATAGTGACAAGAAGCCCGCCCCAATTGAAATTGGCAATCCTGTCGCCTAAAACATTTAATCCAAGTATGTAATCCAATCCAAACATCCTTTCCAATAAAATTATGAACCTTTATAGTATACACATTGACAGATGGGTTATGTCAAAGAAGAAACCTGTCAACAGCCTATAGATTTATTCCCCTCCTGTATGGAGATAAACAACTTTCGCAGAACAGAATATCCAACAGAATGATTAGAATGTATCGGTCAAACGACCGATTTTTCAAGAAAAGTTTATTTATAGAATAGGCTTATAAAACAAAATATTATTTTATATTGTTCCAGCAGTTGATTGTAGTGCAAGACGAAGATTCCTGCGGGAAGAGTAGCTTATGTGAGACCTGTCTAGCAACGGGGCTTAGAGGCACATGTTCATAAGTCAACTCGTCCAAGAAGGCAAAGAACGCCTTCTTGGACGATTCGCCTTATGCCACCCGCCTCTGAGCAAAGCCCCTCCGCTTTTCCTTCCCGCAGGAACGCAGTGACGAGGAGGCTTACGGGCTACCCGCGGAAAGCGTAGTCTTGCCCGGAAATCAACTGCGGTATAGAGAAGATTATCTATAAGTATGTGAAACAATAATAAATAAAAACAATTCACAAAAAAGTAAAAAATTCTAAAAAAAGGGTAGATAAATATTTCGAAAGCCGATATATTTAATAATACGTCGTTTTTACGCACCCAGGGGAAGGGAGAGGAATTATGGAAACATTCAAAAAATTAAAAGCCTATTATTGGCCGTATAAGAAGTACTTTTTCATTTCAATGTTCTTCTTATTATTTGTAACGGGGATTACCGTTGTATATCCAATCATTCTTCAAAAAACCATTGATGATGTCATTTTAAAAGGGAACTATAAATGGATCCCATATCTTGCATTTGGATTCGTCGGCATCATGATATTGAAGGGAATCACCACATTCGTTCAGCAGTATTGCGGTGACCTGTTCGGAATCACTTCCGTTTACAGACTGAGGAATGAATTATATGAAAAACTGCAATTCCTGCCATTCAGTTATTATGATAATGCAAAGACAGGGGATCTGATGTCACGCTTGACGGCAGACGTTGAATCATTCCGCTTTTTCCTGTCATTCGGTTTCACGGAACTTTTACGTTTCTTCCTATTAATCAGTGTCAGCTTTGGAGTCATGTTCTATTATTCTCCGTCACTAACATTTGTGACACTGGTTTCACTGCCATTCCTGGCAATTGCCGTCTATAAATTTGATAAAGCTGTCCACCCTGCTTTCAGGGGAATCCGTAAATCATTCGGGAAGCTGAATACGAATGTACAGGAGAATATCAGCGGTATCAATACAGTCAAGTCTCTTTCACGTGAAGAGTACCAAATCAGTAAGTTCAACACGTCGAATGGAGACTACAAAGATAGATATCTGTTTACGTCAGATATTTGGGCAAAATATTTCCCGTTAATGGAGTTCCTGGGGAATGTCAGTGTTGTCACGCTCCTTGCTTATGGCGGATACCTCGTCATGAACGGCGGCCTCCAGCCCGGTGAACTTGTGGCGTTCTACAGCCTTGTCTGGTATATCATCTGGCCGATCATGAACCTCGGATTCACCATCAATCTATTCTCACAATCAAAAGCTTCGGGAGAACGCTTGCTGGAGATCCTTGAAGTCGATGAAAAAATCAAAGACCATGACGATGTGATCAATGTAGACAGGATGAAAGGTGAAGTGGAATTCAATCACGTAACCTTAAATTATACAGAACATGATGAAGCAGCCCTGGAGGATATCTCCTTTAAAGCCGCAAGCGGGAAAGTCATCGGGCTGATCGGGGGAACCGGATCAGGTAAAACGAGTATCACCCAGTTAATGACCCGATTCTATGAACCTACTAATGGCGAAATACTAATTGATGGAAAGGCGCTGGATGATTACTCTTTAAAATCCCTTCGCAACAATATCGGGGTTGTACTTCAAGAGTCATTCCTGTTTTCATCAACGATCAAGGCGAACATTTCATATGGCCGTCCCGAAGCGTCGATGGAAGACATCATTGAAGCAGCCAAGATGGCACAGGCGCATGACTTCATCACCGAGCTTCCTGATGGTTATGATACAAGACTCGGGGAGAGGGGACTCGGCCTGTCCGGCGGGCAGAAACAGCGAATTGCCATCGCACGCGCGCTCTGCACCGACCCATCGATCCTGATCCTTGACGATGCAACCAGTGCAGTGGATATGGAAACAGAATTCAGAATCCAAAAGGCACTCAAAAATGTCATGTCCGACCGAACGACCTTCATCATTGCACACCGTATTTCTTCATTGAAACATGCCGATGAGATACTCGTGCTGGAAAATGGAAAAATCGTCGAGCGTGGCGTGCATGACTTCCTGCTCAAAAACAATGGACCTTATCAGCGCATTTACGATATTCAATACAAAGACCAAAAAAAAATACTCCAGGCACAAGGAAGGTAGGTGAGGGGAATGAGTAAGAAAACGAAAGTGAATAAGAATGTCTTAAGCCGGTTTCATTATTCGACCGACCAGGCAATCGACAAACCCTTCAACTGGGAACAACTCTGGCGTTTGCTGACCTATTTAAAGCCATACTCAAAGAGACTGCTTCCCCTGTCGATCGTCACCGTCTTGATTACAACCGCGATCCGGCTGATCATCCCGATCCTGATTGGTGTATACACGCTTGACAAAGCGATCAGGCAGAAGGATGGAACACTTCTCTTTACACTGGTCGGCATCATTGCCGGACTCTATGTCATCAATTATATCGCCAATGTCCTACGGATACGCTGGATGAATCAGCTCGGGCAGGGTGTCATATATGACTTGAGGAAGCATTTGTTCAGTCACGTACAGTGGCTCTCACACCGCTTCTTCGACCAGCGATCGGCAGGTTCGATCCTTGTCCGGATCATGAATGACATCAACTCCCTTCAGGAACTGTTCACGAACGGGGTCATCAACCTGCTGATGGACATCATCCTGCTTGCCGGGATCATTGTTATCCTGTTTACGCTCAGTCCGGAACTTACATTGGCCGTTATGGTCATTCTTCCGATCATGTTCTTCATTTCAACCAGCCTGCGGAAAAAAATCCGCAGGTCCTGGCAAGACGTGAGGATCAAGCAGGCTAAACTGAATTCTCATTTGAATGAGAGCATACAGGGGATACGTGTCACTCAATCATTCACCCAGGAAAAAGAAAACATGGCTTTCTTCGATGGAGTGAATACAGAAACGTACGACAGCTGGAAAACAGCCACAAAGAAAAATGCGATGTTCAGGCCTATGGTGGAATTGACAAATGCCGTAGGTACAGCAGTGCTGATCTGGTATGGGGTACATCTTATCCAGGGAGGCTCACTGCAACTTGGGGAGTTTGTTTCATTTGCATTCTACCTGGGGATGTTCTGGGAACCGATTTCAAGGCTGGGGCAGGTTTACAATCAGCTTCTTATCGGTATGGCGTCCTCCGAACGTATCTTTGAATTTCTCGATGAGCAGCCTATTGTCAATGAAAAACAAAACGCTATCGAGTTGAATGATATCAAGGGAAGAATACAATTTGAAGATGTGGAATTCTCTTACGACGATAAGAGAAAAGCCCTGAAGAGCATCAATCTTGAAATGAAGGCAGGACAGACCGTCGCACTGGTAGGGCACACCGGTTCGGGTAAAACAACCATTGCGAATCTGATCAGCCGCTTCTACGATCCTACTAAAGGAGAAGTAAAGGTTGACGGTGTCAATCTGCGTGAAGTGACCGTCGCAAGCCTGCGCAGCCAAATCAGCATTGTACTTCAGGATACATTTATCTTTTCGGGAACGATCAAGGATAACATCCGCTTCGGGAGACCGGACGCCACGGATGAAGAAGTCCGCGCAGCTGCAGAAGCTATAGGAGCGAATGAATTCATCGAGAAACTCTCAGACAGCTACGAAACGGAAGTTGAAGAACGAGGAAACGTTTTATCCGTCGGAGAAAGACAGCTGCTGTCGTTCGCCCGCGCCCTGCTGGCAAATCCGCGAATCATCATCCTGGATGAAGCCACAGCTTCCATCGACACAGAAACTGAAGTCAAGATTCAAAACGCATTGAAAAAATTGCTGGCAGGACGAACGGCAATCATCATTGCACACCGTCTATCGACAATTCGTGAATCCGACAAAATCTTTGTACTGGAACACGGCAAGATCAAAGAATCCGGCAATCATGATGAACTCATGGAACAAGAAGGCGATTATTACGAATTGGTGAAGTCGCAGTTTAGGATGTTGGATGCTATGTAGTTTCATTCGATATATTAATTGGGGGACCCTGCACTTTTGGTGTGGGGTTTTTGAATGGAGCAGTGGTGTCGCGGGATTTGATGGATTGTGTCGAATTGTCGGTAAGTGCCTGTTGTTTGTTGGTAAACCCTGAAAAACGTTGATACCAGCTTCATTTTTGTTGGCAATTCCGAAAAAACGTTGGTAAATCCCAAATTTTGTTGATAACGCAAAGTTCCCTGTTTATTGCATCCGACAAACTCACTGATTCCTACAATATTGTTGAAGTACGTTAATTTGGCCGCCTTATTCAGGCGGATTTCAATTAAAAACAAACTAAATTCACCAATAATAAAGGGTATTGGTACCTGTATGGAGAAAAGAAAACAAACAAGTAAGTGAAAAATTATAAACAAAGGAGTGGAAAAGTGATACTCAGAGAAAGACCCGTCCCCGAAACGATCCTATATAACGAAGCTGCATTAAAAAGACTCCCGCCGCTATCAGATCTTCGCCCCCAAATAGAAGAATCCCTATTGAAAGCACGTGCAGGCTACTCTGGTGAATGTAGAGTAGACCGATTGTTAAGTATTATAGATTCAAAGGATACTTATATTATTCATGATTTATGCCTGCAAACAGGCAGTACCTATATTCAGATTGATACATTGATACTGACGAAATATTTGGCTCTCATCCTTGAGATTAAAAATATTTCAGGCAGGATTAAAATCTCCCCTGAATTCGGTCAAATAGAAAGAATAATTAATGGAGAGATAACGGCTTTCCCCAGCCCAATCGCTCAGTGTAAAAAATACAAGATTCACTTGAAGAACTGGTTAAAGAAAATGAAGCTGCCCAGCCTTCCCATAGAGTTTTTGGTTGTTTTTACAAACCCCTCGTCAATACTTTCAGCATCTCCCCACGATACAGAAGTAGTTCATAAAGTGTTGAGGATAGAAAACCTCCTTCCTAAAATTCAGGAACTAATGAATACCTCCAATTCTCACTTTATCGAAGAAAAGGAATTGAGACGCACTTCAAAAATGCTCTTAAAAGAGCACCGGCCATATCCAATTAATAAATTCCAAGTCGATTACATTAAAGGTATTCAGTGCACGAGATGTAAAGAATTTTCGATGGTTAGAAATAAGGCTTCCTGACTTTGTGCTCCATGCGGATCGTATGATAAAAGAGCCCATATGCAGGCATTTAATGATTATTTTCTTCTCATGGGTCCTGAAATTACAAATCATGACGCCAGGGACTTCCTCCAAATCTCATCGCCCCGCCTCGCTCAATATCTATTAAAGTCCATGGCTTTTATTTCAAGCGGATCAGGGAGAGGGACTAAGTATTCTCAACCAAATTGACTTTCCTTTAAATAAATAATTAAAACGGCAAGGGAGCATCCCCCAAACCAATCCCTTGCCCAACCCCAAAAACCAACCTATACTAAAATCAAACAAAAGTTTGTGAAATATGTCACAAAATATACATGTTCAACACTTCACAAACTCATGGATAGGTTTTATAATAACCATTAAGTGATAAATAGTAAGTATTCGCTATTAACTGTCAGGGGGATATAATTATGGAATTAGATAGTGTGATTTTGAGCAGGATGCTGACATCCACCACCCTTGCGTTTCATATAATTTTTGCAACGATCGGGGTAGGTGTACCGATAATGATTTCGATTGCCGAGTTCATGGGGATCAAGCGGAATGATCCTCATTATACTTTATTGGCAAGAAGATGGGCGCGCGGGTTTACGATCACGGTTGCTGTTGGGGTAGTCACGGGCACGGCGATAGGTCTTCAGCTGTCGATGCTTTGGCCGGCTTTCATGCAGGTTGCCGGACAGGTTATTGCGCTGCCTTTGTTTATGGAAACATTTGCGTTTTTCTTTGAGGCAATTTTTCTAGGAATCTATTTATATACGTGGGACCGTTTTAAGAATAAGTGGATTCACTGGCTGTTGACGATTCCGGTCATGATCGGATCTTCTGCTTCTGCTTTGTTCATTACGACGGTCAATGCGTTCATGAATACACCGCAGGGATTTGAACTCAGTAATGGGAAAGCGATCAATATCGACCCGATAGCTGCCATGCTGAACCCGGCGACTCCTACAAAAGTCTTTCATGTTCTGACTACAGCATACTTGACTTCAGCGTTGATTTTGGCAGGTATCACGGCCTTTACGATTTTAAAGAAGAAGGGTAGCGAGTATCACAAAAAGGCTTTGCGTTTAACGATGGTATCTGCCCTTATCTTTGCCTTTGCGACCGCTTTGGCAGGGGATTTATCTGCAAAGTTCCTTGCAGAGTATCAGCCTGAAAAACTTGCTGCAGCAGAATGGCATTTCGAAACTGAAAAAAATGCCGACTTGATTGTATTCGGTACGCTGGATGAAAACAATGAGGTTCATAACGAGATCAGGCTGCCTGGATTCCTCAGCTTTCTGGCAGGGAGTTCGTTTGAACATGAGGTAATCGGATTGAATGAAACGCCTGAAGATGAAAGACCGCCGTTGTGGATTCATTATTTATTTGATGGCATGGTCTCTATAGGATTTTTCAGTATTTTCATTTCAGGTTTGTTCATTCTCTTTTGGAAATGGAAAAAGCGGAATGAATGGAATAAGCCGCTTTTATGGGGGATCGTTGCCAGTGGTCCGCTCGCCATGCTGGCCATTGAATTCGGATGGATTTATGCGGAGGTCGGCCGCCAGCCTTGGATCTTACGAGGATACATGAAGGTTGCGGACGCAGCGACAAAGGCAGACGGTGTTGGCTTGACGTTCGCACTATTTGTAGGATTATACATTCTGCTCGGTATTCTATGTGTTGTAGTGTTAATCAAGATGTTCAAGAATAAACCGGCGGAAGCGGAGTTGGAACAACGATTTCCTAAACGTACAAAATAACCCTGACAAGCCTTTTCAACGAAACGAAATGAAAGGGGCTGGTAAGGATGTTGAGAGGGAGGAATGGCTATGAGTTTGGAAATAGTGGGGATCACAGTTTTGTGGATTTTCCTTTATGGTTATCTAATAGTGGCTTCCATCGATTTTGGCGCCGGATTCTTTGCTTTTTATGGAAGGTTGAAGAATAAGGAGCATACATTGAATGAGTTGATCAGCCGGTACTTGTCACCTGTATGGGAAGTGACGAATGTTTTCTTTGTATTCTTTTTTGTGGGACTTGTCGGTTTCTTTCCGGATACAGCCTATTATTACGGGACAGCACTTTTGATCCCGGGGAGCATCGCAATTATTTTGCTTGCCATACGGGGGAGCTTTTATGCGTTCAATAATTACGGTTCCAAGGAAAATATCATTTATCTTTTTCTTTATGGTGCAACAGGATTATTGATTCCCGCGTCGCTTTCTACAGCTTTGACGATTTCAGAAGGAGGTTTCCTCAAGGTCACGGACGGGAAGGTGGAGTTCCTGGCTGGAGAACTGTTTACAAGTCCTTATTCCTGGAGCGTAGTCGTATTGTCTATTGTTTCAGTGTTGTTTATTAGTGCGGCTTTTTTGACTTACTACGCAGATCGGGCGGGGGATATGGATTCAAGGGAGGTATTGAGGAAGTTTTCGTTATTCTGGAGTCCTCCTACTATCCTTGCAAGTTTCTTAGTATTTGTCGGACTGAGGGAACATAATCAGGAACACTTCACAAATGCGCTTGATATCTGGTGGATGTTCGGGCTGTCACTTCTCAGCTTCCTGGCGGCATCGTTCTTGATTTACAAACGAAAGAAATTCGGAACTGCTTTTGTGCTTGTGATGTTTCAATTCTTCTTTGCATTCTTCGGCTACGGAGCATCCCACTTGCCTTATATCTTGAAGCCTTATATTACGATTGAATCCAGTGTGACAAATCCAACGATGGGGATGGCGCTCGTGATTGCATTCGTGGCAGGGCTTTTGCTGCTGATTCCTTCACTGATTTTATTGATGAGATTGTTTTTATTTGATGCAGACTACGTAAAAGGTAAAAAATGACGTGTTCTATATAATTTGAAAGAAAAAGCGGGGAATTCCTTACGTCTGTAAGATTCTCCGCTTTTTTCAAGACAATAATCGAATTTCCGATATACTTCATGGTAATATATAGGTAGTATGGTACTGGAAAATCTGGGGGAATGAAGATGAAAAAAGAATTTGTGGTAATCGGGTTGGGCCGGTTCGGCGGAAGCATCGTGCGGTCGCTGACCGAACAGGGGATGGAAGTAATGGCCATCGATCAGGACGAAGACAAGGTCAATGAATTTTCGTCCATTGCTTCCCACGCCGTTATGGCTGATTCAACGGATGAATCGGTATTAAAAAGTCTGGGGATCAAAAATTTCGACCATGTGATCGTTGCGATCGGGGATGACATTCAGTCCAGTATCCTGACAACGCTTATGCTGAAAGAAATAGGTGTGGAAAAGATAACCGTAAAGGCACAAAATGACTATCATGAAAAAGTCCTCAGGAAAATCGGGGCGAATCAGGTTGTCCATCCTGAAAGGGATATGGGCAGGAGGATTGCTCACAATATTGTCTCCAATAACGTATTGGATTATCTTGAACTCTCAGATGAACACTCGATTGTCGAAATTGTCGCAAATGATCATCTGGCGGGGAATACGCTGAGCAGCCTTGACATACGGGCCAGATACGGTATTAATATTGTTGCAGTTAAACGTGACCGTGACATCATTGTTTCTCCACAGGCGGACGAGGAAATCAGAGTGGGGGATATCTTGATTGTAATTGGTGCGGATTCTGATATCAATCGGTTTGAAAAGAAGGTATTTTCAGTTTAATATTTTGAGGTTATCTATGAAAGAAAAAGGCACAGAGTGAAGTCACTCTGTGCCTTTTTAATATTATACTTCCATGATGATCGGGAGGATCATTGGACGGCGTTTTGTTTTTTCATATAAGAATGGAGCCAGGGTATCAGTGATTTCATTCTTGATTTCAGACCATTGTGATGTTCTTCTTTCCAGTACTTTGTTTAAATGCTTGGCAATCAGATTCTGTGCTTCGTTGATGAGATCGCCGGATTCACGCATATAAACGAATCCTCTGGAAATCAGGTCCGGGCCTGACGCAATTTTGAATTCTTTCATATCGATGCTTACGACTACGATGACTAGGCCTTCCTCAGAAAGGATGCGGCGGTCGCGCAATACGATGTTACCGATGTCCCCGATTCCGCTTCCATCAATGTAGACATTCCCAGAAGGGATCTTACCTGCCACTTGTGCAGAGTCATTGCTTAATGCAAGCACTTCTCCATTATCCATGATGAAGCAGTTTTCTTCACGCACTCCGCAATCGACACCGAGCTGGGCATGCATTTTCTGCATTCTGAACTCACCGTGGATCGGCATGAAGAATGTTGGATTCATGAGGCGCAGCATCAATTTCATTTCTTCCTGTCCGCCGTGACCTGATGTATGAATGTCACTTAGAGGTCCATGAATGACCTCGGCTCCGGCACGGAACAGCATATTGATCGTGCGGTTTACACTGATCGTGTTCCCTGGGATCGGGGAAGATGAGAATACGACGGTATCGCCAGGCTGAATTTGTATCTGGCGGTGAGTACCATTCGCAATCCTTGATAAGGCAGCCATCGGCTCACCTTGAGAACCTGTGCAAAGTATCGCTACTTCATTGGCAGGCAAACGATTGATCTGATTGTGTTCTATGAATGTATCTTTAGGTGCTCTGATATATCCTAATTCCTGTCCGATGGTGATGGCTGCTTCCATACTGCGGCCAAATACGGCTACTTTACGGTTATGGTAAACAGCTGCTTCAACCACCTGTTGAAGGCGGTGAATGTTTGAAGCGAATGTAGCAAAGATGACACGTCCGTCAACCTTACGGAAGATATCATTGATGCTTTCTCCGACTTTGCGTTCCGACATTGTGAAGTTTGGAACTTCAGCATTCGTACTGTCGGACAACAGGCAAAGCACGCCTTCTTTTCCGATTTCAGCCATTTTAGCGAGGTTCGCGGGCTCGCCGACAGGTGTGAAGTCGAATTTAAAGTCTCCAGTGTGAACGACATTCCCAGGTGGTGTCTTAACGACGATTCCATAAGAATCCGGGATACTGTGAGTTGTTCTGAAGAAAGTGACGGATGTTTTACGGAACTTGATCACATCATCTTCCTGGATGACATTAAGCTTGGCATTTCTTAATAAACCGTGTTCTTCAAGTTTATTCTTAATAAGGCCAAGAGCAAGTTTGCCGCCGTAGATCGGGATATTCAATTCCCTCAGAAGATATGGGATCCCTCCGATATGGTCTTCGTGGCCATGAGTGACGAAGAGTCCTTTGATCTTATCCGCGTTCTTTACAAGGTATGTGTAATCAGGAATTACATAATCAATACCGAGCAGCTCATCTTCAGGGAACTTGATCCCTGCGTCGATTAAAATGATTTCATCTTGAAACTGTACGCCATATGTGTTTTTACCGATTTCACCTAAACCGCCAAGGGCAAATACTGCGGTTTGGTCATTCTTCACAAATTTCATCCGATTATTTCTCCAGCTCGAAAGATTGATGTTCTTGTTCGTACTCTAAAAAAGCGCCCTCTAGCTTCTGTACGAATTCGATGTTGTAAGGTTTGTCTTTAAGTTTTAGGCGTACTTCTCTTTCTGATTCTGCTTCCATGTAAAGTGAATTTGTGCATTCGCGAACAGGCACTTCAGCTTTACTGTCTTGATAAAATACTTTGAAAATCATGTTTTTTCTCTCTCCTTATCCGTTTTCAAAAAATCTAACTTTCATCTATGATAAAAAAGTTATCAACTATATCCGCAGGGCAGACACAAGCCTGCCTCTCATTCAAGGGGTAATTCTTCCCTTAAGTCTTCTATAAATAAACAATAATAAAATGTAATCTACAATGATAGTATTGATTATGTATGTTTTGATTATAAAGGATTCTTGCAAGTAAATAAAGTTTTTCGAAGAACCACTGGTGATATATCCATGTAAATAAGAGAGGGACCGAAACCAAAGGAGACGACAAAAGTGCTCGTAATTGGCCTCAGTCCCTAAACGTATCACATTCTTTTATATCTGCAAGAAACTAGTGTAAAAGGGAGTCAGTCTAAGCGATTGTTTTTCTTTTGAGAATATCTTTCCATTGTTTTAAGAGCTTTTTCCTCAGCTTCTTTAACATATGGCTCACTCCTTATTATTAGTTTACCGAGAATGTGCAATGAAGTAAAGGTGCAATCAAGCTAACGTCTCTATTGTCTTACTTATAGTGTACGGAATTTTTAGATTCTCTTACATGGATAAGTATGGTAATGGCGGTGTGATCTAGTAGTTTGACAATTGATTTTGAAAGGTTTACGTTATTTAACGAATATTTTAAAAGAGGTAAAAGGAGATCAGTCATGAAAAAAATCGTTTTCTTTGATATAGATGGGACTTTGCTTGACCATGATAAAAAACTTCCCGATGCGACAAAAGAGGCAATCAAGACCCTTCAGGATAATGGAATATATGTAGCCATCGCGACAGGCAGGGCTCCTTTCATGTATGAGGGCTTAAGGGAAGAGCTCGGAATTGAGTCCTTTGTTTCGTTCAACGGGCAATATGTCGTTTTTGAAAACCAGGTAATCTATACAAATCCTCTTGATGTCGGAAAACTGGAGGAACTGCTTGAAGACAGCAAAAGAAGTGAACATCCTGTCGTTCATTTGAACCATGAAACGATGAAAGCGAATCATGAACACCACAGGTTTATTGAAGAAAGCATGGGGAGCCTGAAATTTCCTCACCCCGGCTATTCACCCGACTTCTACAAAGGCCGTGATATATACCAGTCACTGCTATTCTGTACGGAGGAAGAGGAGAGTTTCTACAGGAAAAAGTATAAGGAATTCACTTTCATCCGCTGGCATCAATATTCAATGGATATTCTTCCGGCAGGAGGTTCGAAAGCGGAGGGAATTAAGAAAATGATCGATCGTCTCGGCTTCGAGATGGAAGATGTATATGCATTTGGAGACGGCCTAAATGATATTGAAATGCTGCAATCAGTAGGAACCGGGATTGCGATGGGCAATGCTGTCACCGAAGTACAGAAGCATGCTGATTTGATAACAAAGCCTGTAGATGAAGATGGCATCTTTTTCGGCCTTAAAGAACTTGAACTTATATAAAATGGAAAGGACGCATCCGGGGTGGGTGCGTCCTTTGCTTTCCCGCGGCTTTGTGAGTTACCTTTCTATAGGCAAAGCACCCGGGATCGGTTCGAATGGATTCTCTTCATTGATATGATCGTAGAACATGATTCCGTTCAAGTGGTCGATTTCATGTTGAAATACGATGGCAGGAAGTCCTCTCAGTCTCAGTTTCACTTCTTCCCCGTTGATGTTCCATCCCTTTACGGTTACGCGGGCGTAACGCGGAACCAGACCAGGAACCTGACGATCGACTGACAAACAGCCTTCCCCGGAAGTCAGATATGCTTTTTCAACGGAATGGCTGATAATTTTAGGGTTGAATAAAGCATGGCTGTAAAGCGTCCCTTTTTCATCGATAACATTTACAGCAAGCATTTTCTTGGATACATTTATCTGAGGGGCGGCAAGGCCGATTCCTGGTCTTAAACCGTATTTACTTGCGACTTCCGGATCCTGACTGTTGACTACATATTCAAGAAGACTCCTCAATACCTCCTTGTCCTCTTCCGTAGGGGGCAGTGTTACTTCTTCAGCCACTTTGCGGAGAGTGGGATGCCCTTCGCGGATGATGTCCTTCATCGTTATCATAAATCTTCCTCCTTACGACAAACAGCGGCGCTGTAATAAAAGTGATTATTTTGTACTCAGTAAGAATATATGTATTTACATCTAATAAGATATACCAATAAGCATAAAATAAGTCTAGCATTTTTCCTTCAAAAAGTTAACAGAGCAGTATGGATAAATGGCGGAATACTTTTTAGGGCCAGTACATAATTATGTGAATAGGAGAATAGTCTAATCGACAAAATTTTCCACAGTTGTAAATCCCTATTGTCAAATGTTGTAGACGGATATATAGTAGAAGATGTTATATAGTTAAGGGGGATCTTGTTGTGTCGAAATTTCGTTTTGCTTTCGTTTTGGGGGCAGCCATTTTTATTCTTATGGGATGTATTGGGGGAGCTTCTCCCGAAGAGGAAATCTATGATGTTCTGGAAGAAACCGTATCCAAGGAAAAACAATACGTTGAAGTCCAAAAACCGCTTCAGGGACTGGAAAAGAAAGAAAAAGAAATTTATAGCGAAATCATGAACCTTGGAATGAAAGAGTTTGATAAAATAGTTAAACTATCTGATGACGCTCTTAAAAATATTTCTGAACGGACAGATTATATTGAGAAAGAACGTAAAGCCATGAAGGAATCAAAAGAAACCTTTTCAGGCCTTGATGGATTTATTGCAGAATTGGATGATAAAAAGCTAAAAGATGAAGCGGGGAAATTGGAAGACACAATGAAAGACCGATATAAGCTTCATGAAAAGTTTACGGATTCATACTTGGATGCATTGTCAGAAGATAAAAAACTATACGAATTGTTCAAGAAAAAAGATTTAACGATGGAAGAACTAGAAAAACAAATCAGTTCCATCAACAAAGCATATGAACAAACAATTGATTTAAATGAAGAATATAATACTGCCACTGAACAATACAATGAATTGAAACAAGGTTTTTATTCAACCGCCGGTATAGAAGTGGAATAATAAATCGATAGAATGAACAGGGAAGAAAGGCAGCGGACTGCGATCCGCCAGCCTTTCTTTTTTTATTTACAGGAAGCCTTAATGCTTACTCTATAACAGAAGACCAGGTGAGGGAGTTTATATATAACAGTTTAGAAAGGCTAACTAATACAGTTTTTTCAAAATAGAATTCTCAACTATTTATGTTATAGTGAGGATATTGAATTTATAACACTTTCTCGTTGACGAGATGAATTTTTATATTGTAAAATATGAAAGGTAGTCAAAGTTGTATTAGTGAAAGTGTAAAACAGACTAATACAGATAACCTAATATATAAATTTGGGTTTTCTTTCTTATTATTTGTGGAAAACTATCTATAATGTGATTCGCAAGTATTGTGGTAGGTCATACTGAATTTGGGTAATCTAAACTTTGTATGTAAAAAACCAAAATAAATGTAAACAGAAAGGATAGGTGACTTCGATGGCTTCTAAATCAAAGAAGGCACAATTCGATGCGGTTAAAACGCTCGAGCAGATTGAAGACAAGTTTGAAATGTTTCAAATTTTAAACGAAGAAGGCGAAGTAGTGAACGAAGACGCAATGCCTGAAATTTCCGATGAGGATCTTCAGGAATTAATGCGCCGCATGGTTTACACTCGTATTCTCGATCAAAGATCAATTTCCCTGAATCGTCAAGGACGTTTAGGTTTCTATGCACCAACAGCAGGACAGGAAGCATCACAGATTGCTTCTCATTTTGCACTTGAAAAAGAGGATTGGATCCTTCCGGGTTACCGTGATGTACCTCAAATCGTATGGCATGGACTTCCGTTATACCAGGCCTTCTTATTCTCACGCGGGCACTTCAAAGGCAACCAGCCTCCTGAAGGTGTAAATGTATTGTCTCCACAAATCATCATCGGTGCGCAATATATCCAGACTGCAGGTGTGGCACTTGGCCTTAAGAAGCGCGGCAAGAAAGCAGTTGCCATCACTTACACAGGGGACGGTGGATCTTCACAAGGTGATTTCTATGAAGGAATCAACTTTGCAGGTTCTTATGCCGCTCCGGCAATTTTCGTTGTCCAAAATAACCAGTTCGCGATTTCCACACCGCGTGACAAGCAGACTGCAGGTAAAACAATCGCTCAAAAAGCAGTGGCTGCAGGAATCCCTGGTATCCTAGTTGATGGAATGGATCCATTGGCTGTTTACACTGCTACCCGTGAAGCAAGAGAACGTGCGGTGAATGGTGAAGGGCCTTCACTTATTGAAACAATGTGTTACCGTTATGGTCCGCATACAATGGCAGGGGACGACCCTACACGTTATCGTACTTCAGAAATGGATACTGACTGGGAAAAGAAAGATCCATTGGTTCGTTTCCGCAAGTTCCTTGAAGCAAAAGGCTTATGGAGCGAAGAGAAAGAAAATGAAGTAATCGAAGAAGCGAAAGAAGATATCAAGCAGGCAATCAAGAAAGCTGATGGAGAGCCAAAACAAAAAGTTACTGATTTCATCAATAACATGTTTGAAGAGCTTCCATATAACTTAAAAGAGCAATTAGAAATTTACACAGAGAAGGAGTCGAAATAAGCCATGGCGCAAATGACAATGATTCAAGCAATCACTGATGCACTGCGCACAGAACTGCGTAATAACGAAGACGTATTAGTTTTTGGTGAAGACGTAGGTCTTAACGGCGGTGTTTTCCGTGCAACGGAAGGACTTCAAAAAGAATTCGGTGAAGACCGGGTATTCGATACGCCACTGGCAGAATCCGGAATCGGCGGTTTGTCAATCGGACTTGCCTTGGAAGGTTTCCGTCCAGTTCCAGAAATTCAATTCTTTGGTTTCGTTTACGAAGTGATGGATTCCATCTCTGGCCAAATGGCACGTATGCGCTACCGTTCAGGCGGTACTTACACTGCCCCGATCACTGTTCGTTCACCATTCGGCGGAGGGGTACATACACCTGAACTGCATGCAGACAGCTTGGAAGGTTTAATGGCTCAACAGCCGGGTCTTAAAGTGGTTATTCCATCCACACCTTATGATGCAAAAGGATTACTGATCTCATCTATCCGTGATAATGATCCGGTTATTTTCCTTGAGCACATGAAGTTATACCGTTCTTTCCGTCAGGAAGTTCCAGAAGAGGAATATACTATTGAACTTGGTAAAGCGGAAGTAAAGCGTGAAGGTAAAGATCTATCAATCATTACTTACGGAGCAATGGTGCATGAGTCCATCAAAGCTGCAGAAGAACTTGAAAAAGAAGGATATTCAGTAGAAGTTGTCGATCTTCGTACTGTCAGCCCGCTGGACATTGACACAATCATGGCGTCTGTAGAAAAGACAAACCGTGCTATTGTCGTACAAGAAGCTCAAAAACAGGCAGGTATTGCTGCGAATGTAGTCGCTGAAATCAACGACCGTGCGATCCTTAGCCTTGAAGCGCCTGTACTTCGCGTAACGGCACCGGATACTGTATATTCTTTCTCTCAAGCAGAACCTGTATGGCTACCAAACCATAAGGATGTTCTCGAGACTGCAAAGAAAGTACTTGAATTTTAATTGATTGATCAAAGGAATTAGAAGGGTTCTTCCCTTCTCTTTTCCCTTTTAAATAGAGATACTAGACAGAAAACAAAAACATTCATCTATATCATTATTCAATACAGGAGGTAGAATCCATGTCTTTCGAATTCAAATTACCGGACATTGGTGAAGGTATCCATGAAGGTGAAATCGTAAAGTGGTTTGTTAAACCCGGCGATAAAGTAGAAGAAGACGATGTACTATGTGAAGTCCAGAATGATAAAGCAGTAGTTGAAATTCCATCTCCAGTTGCCGGAACGGTAGAAGAGCTGCTGGTTGATGAAGGTACTGTAGCAGTAGTCGGTGACACATTGATCAAATTCGATGCTCCTGGCTATGAGGATCTTCAATTCAAAGGAAGCGACAGCGAAAGCGGAGGCAAGAAAGAAGAAGCCAAAGCGGAAGAAAAAACAGAAGGCCAAGTCCAAGGTACGGCGGAACAAGGTCAAAATGTTGACAAAGATGCTTCACCTGAAGCTGAACAGGAAAAAGCGGCAGAAGCTGACGTTGATCCTAACAAGCGTGTCATCGCAATGCCATCTGTCCGTAAATACGCAAGAGAGAATGGTGTTGAAATCCGCCAGGTTTCCGGTTCAGGTAAAAACGGCCGTGTCCTTAAAGAAGATATCGATTCATTCTTAAGCGGCGGAGCTAAAGCTGAAGCCCCTGCGACAGAAGAGAAAACAGAACAAGCACCTGCCAAAGAAGAAGGAAAAGCAGCTGCACCTAAAGCACCTGAAGGAGAGTTCCCTGAAACTCGCGAGAAAATGAGCGGAATGCGTAAAGCAATCGCTAAAGCGATGGTTAATTCCAAACACACTGCTCCTCACGTTACCCTTATGGACGAGGTTGATGTAACGAAGCTGTGGGCTCACCGTAAGAAATTCAAGGAAGTTGCAGCGGAAAAAGGTGTGAAACTGACTTTCTTGCCATATATCGTAAAAGCCTTGACAAGTTCATTGCGTGAGTTCCCGGCATTGAATACATCCATTGATGATTCTACTAGTGAAATCGTACAAAAACATTATTACAATATCGGTATCGCGGCTGACACCGACAAAGGTCTTTTAGTACCTGTCGTTAAAAATGCGGACCGTAAATCAATGTTCTCGATTTCAAATGAAATCAATGAGCTTGCCGGTAAAGCACGTGACGGTAAACTTTCAGGTGACGAAATGAAAGGTGCCTCATGCACGATCACCAACATCGGTTCTGCCGGCGGTCAATGGTTCACTCCGGTTATTAACCACCCAGAGGTTGCAATCCTTGGAGTAGGCCGTATCGCTGAGAAACCTGTAGTTAAAAATGGTGAAATTGTAGCAGCACCTGTGTTAGCATTATCATTGAGCTTCGATCACCGTATGATTGATGGAGCTACTGCTCAACATGCACTTAACCACATTAAGCGTTTGTTGAACGATCCAGAATTATTATTAATGGAGGCGTAATGAGATGGTAGTAGGAGATTTCCCAATTGAAACAGATACTATTGTAGTCGGTTCAGGTCCTGGAGGATACGTTGCGGCGATCCGTGCAGCACAGCTTGGACAAAAGGTAACGATCATTGAAAAAGAAAACATGGGCGGCGTTTGCTTGAACGTGGGCTGTATCCCATCAAAAGCACTTATCACTGCAGGACACCGTTTTCATCAAGCCCAGCATTCAGATGATATGGGGATCGTTGCAGAGAATGTAAAAGTTAACTTTGACAAGGTCCAAGAATGGAAAGCTGGCGTAGTCAAAAAGCTTACCGGCGGTGTTGAAGGACTTCTAAAAGGGAACAAAGCGGAAATCGTTCGCGGAGAAGCTTATCTTGTAGACCAAAACACTCTTCGTGTGATGGATGATAACTCTGCGCAAACATATAAATTCAACAACTTGATCCTTGCGACCGGATCACGCCCGATTGAAATTCCGAGCTTCAAGTTCTCTAAACGCGTTCTTGATTCAACTGGTGCTTTGGCACTTGAGGAAGTACCAGGCAAGCTCGTTGTCATCGGTGGAGGTTACATCGGAACAGAGCTTGGAACTGCATATGCCAACCTCGGTTCTGAAGTGACAATCCTTGAGGGTGCTGACGATATCCTTGGCGGATTCGAAAAGCAACTGACATCAGTTGTTAAAAAAGGACTTAAGAAAAAAGGCGTGGAAGTTGTTACAAAAGCAATGGCTAAAGGCGTTGACGAAAGCGACAGCGGCGTAGTCGTTAAATACGAAGTGAATGGTGAAGAGAAATCAGTGGAAGCAGATTATGTGCTTGTCACAGTTGGACGCCGTCCAAATACTGATGAAATCGGTCTTGAAGAAGTAGGAATTGAAATGTCAGACCGCGGTGTTATCAAAATTGATAAACAATGCCGTACAAACATTCCTAACATCTTTGCAATTGGTGATATCGTTGATGGACCACCACTTGCTCATAAAGCTTCTTATGAAGGTAAAATCGCTGCTGAGGTAATTGCTGGTGAGCCGGCTGAAATTGATTACCTTGGAATTCCTGCAGTTTGCTTCACAGACCCGGAACTTGCAACAGTAGGCTATTCCGAATCTGAAGCAAAAGAAGAAGGAATTGAAGTGGTTGCCGCTAAATTCCCATTTGCTGCAAATGGTCGTGCTTTGGCTCTTAATTCTTCTGAAGGCTTCATGAAGCTTGTGACTCGCAAAGTAGACGGTCTAATCATTGGAGCTCAAATCGTAGGTGCCGGCGCATCTGACATGATCGCTGAACTTGGTCTTGCGATTGAATCCGGTATGACGGCTGAAGACGTTGCGATGACGATCCATGCTCACCCTACCCTTGGTGAGATTTCAATGGAAGCAGCAGAAGTTGCGATGGGAAGCCCAATCCACATTGTAAAATAATGACCAATAAAAATGACCCTTCCAAAAATGGAGGGTCATTTTTTTATATCGAAAATAAGTTCACTGGCTGCATACAAATGGTACAAAGACACTCACCAATTACTGATTGCATGGGTAACAGATTTAATGATCTGATTCTTATGTGCCTTTCCGGTAATCTTAGTAACAACCTGGTTATTATCTACAACGACAATGGCAGGATAAGAAGTGGATTGGATTTTTGGGTTCGATTTGTCTGTGCTGAAGTTTACGACTTCCAGATGTTTTAAGTCTTCGGGGTATTCATTCTTAAGTTCAATGATGGCATCATAATATGCGACTTCCTTTGAAATATTGCGTTCATCAGTGAAAAATATGATTTGTTTTTCAATAAATCGATCCTCCGCCAACACTACTTTATCTGCAGCCAGATCATTGCATGAAGTGAGAAGCAAGGCTGTCGATGCCAGCATAAGCAAGGTAAGTAAATGTTTCATACATCATCCTCTTTTCTTAGTGATGCACCATGAACGAAAGTAATTAATACGCATAAAGACCTATTCGTTGGTCACATTTTATCATATGGATTCGCCGAAATGAGGCAAGTCACTGAAATGTTACAGAAATGAAAAGACATCAATAATGAAAGTAACATTCTAGGAATATACTTAATTATTAGATGTACTACTTGAAAATACTCCTAAATAGAGGGTGTTTTTATGAAATTTTATGTGGCTTTCACCATTCAGATGATACTGTGGAGTGTTTTTTATGTTGCTGAATGGTTGTCTGTTAAAGATCATATTGAATATAAATGGATCAT
The DNA here is from genome assembly GCF_001456935.1 of [Bacillus] enclensis. Classification (GTDB taxonomy): domain Bacteria; phylum Bacillota; class Bacilli; order Bacillales; family Bacillaceae_B; genus Rossellomorea; species Rossellomorea enclensis. Next base: position 379,515 of record NZ_KQ758483.1, read on the forward strand.
GTTTGTTCTGTTCTTTTATTTAGCATTTATTGCTGCAAGGAAGATTATTCAGTCAAGGAGGCTTACATTGTTTATAACGTCCTTCAGTTTATCTTGTTTCTTTGCATTCAAATTTTTATTTGAATATCTGATGGAATTCTTTTAAAACTTATCCAGTTTTGCGCAGAATATGTTAAAATATTCAAAGCGAATCATGAAAGGTGAGTTAAATGAAAAAGATTATTGCAACAGGATTAACATTGATGTTATTGACTGCATGTAACGATGAACCTGCCACTGTCACGAAAGAAGCCGGCACGGTTGATCATCCTAAAGAAAATACTGATAGTAAAGAATCATCCGGTAAGAAAGAAATGGAAAATCACGAAGATAAATCTGAACCTGAAAAAACAGAAGATGTGGTTCAGGAGCCTGAATACAAGATTAATGAAAACAATTGGAGTATTGAACCAATAGCAGGTCAAAATGCTAAGGTCGTCCTTTTGACGATTGATGATGCCCCTGATAAGCATGCATTGAACATGGCTGAAGATTTGAAGGCCGTGAACGCTCCCGCCATCTTCTTTGTGAATGGACATTTTCTTGATACCCCGGAGGAAAAAGAGGTATTAAAGAAGATCTATGACATGGGCTTCATGATCGGCAATCACACATACAGCCACAGTTCACTTCCTGACCTTTCACCGGAGGAACAAAAAGAAGAAATTGTTTCGGTAAATGAGCTCGTTGAATCAATTACCGGTGAACGCCCAAAATTCTTCAGGGCGCCTTTTGGACAGAATACGGATTACAGTAGACAGGTCGCAGCCGAAGAGAAAATGGCCCTTATGAATTGGACCTTCGGATATGACTGGAACAAGGAATATCAAACAAAAGAAGCAATTACAGACATCATGGTTAACAGTCCATACCTTAATAACGGAGCAAACCTCCTCATGCACGACAGGACCTGGACCAGCGAAGCACTAACAGACATCGTAAAAGGACTAAGAGAAAAAGGATACGAAACCCTCGACCCAACAAAAATCAAAACCCCATAATCACATCAAAAACCTGAATGCGGCCATTCAGGTTTTTTTTACCTTTCATTAATTAAAGATTTTATTGATTATGAAAGTCGAAAATTCACCAGACGTTTTATATGTTTCTTTTGGTTGGAATGTCTTGATAAGTATATAAAAATTATAAAGAAGTCTGAGAATAGGGATCGAAAGCAAAGAGTAAAACCTATGAGCCTTCTGTGTGAAATTAATTACTCAAGCTTTGAGTTAGTGGATAAGAGTTAATCGAGGTTTTTGACTTCGTTCAGTGTTCTTACTGTTCTGTTCCATAAAATTAAAATATTCATGATGTGAAAATTTCTCCGATTCAAAACCGGTTCCAGCGATTGATTGGAGTGCAAAACGCAGACTCCTGCGGGAGAAGCGTGTTAGGTGAGACTTGTCCAGCTCCAGGGCTTAGAGGCACATGTCATAAGTCAACTCGCCCAAGAAGGCAAAGAACGCCTTCGTGGTCGATTCGCCTTATGCCACCCGCCTCTGACCAAAGCCCTTCCACTTTTCTAACCCGCAGGCGAAGCCGAGGAGGCTCACCAACCGCCCGCGGAAAGCGAAGTTTTGCACGGAAATCAATAGCGTTGATAAATGGAATCAAATAAGTTGAGAAGTCAAAGGGGCTTCTCTATTTAAGGTTATCTAAAAACTAAAACCAGTGGGGCTAAGTATTTTTGTCACGGGTCACCTGCGGTGTTCAGAAGTCTATAAGGTCTTATATACTCTTATACCGCATAAAGATAATTAATATGATTTATTAAAAGAATAAAAACTTAAATATGTTATACAATTTAAGGTTGATTTTTTAAATGTGTTATATTATTATAGAATCAGTTAAGATAAAACGCTTACAAAACATCATTAAGGGAGATGAAAAAAGATGGGAACAATTGTTTGTCAATCATGCCTTAACACTATTGAACATTACGAAGATGAGAAGGTTTCTGTTTTATTCTCTAACTGCTGCGAATGTAATGATGATGTAGAAATAGACGATTAAGTTACAGGGGAAACTTCGAAACGGTCAGACAAAAAGGGGTAAATATAAAGTAGGGGTGAAGAGGGATCGGGATGACCTTCTTCACCTTTTTGTTATGAACAAAAAAGACCCCTTTCGTAATAGGGGCCTCATTTGATTTATCTGATAGCATGGTGTTCTTTTATGACACGAAGGTGTCTTAAATCATAATCTTCCGGCCCTTGTACAGGGAGTCCGGCATCGATATTGGTTTTGATATAATCAATATTTTCCTGTGTAATGATCTCTCCCGGTATGAAAATGGGGATGCCCGGCGGATATACCATGATGAATTCAGCAATGGTGCGTCCGACGGTTTGATCGATCGGAATGACTTCTGTTTCCGCATAGAATGCATCACGGGGTGTCATCGAGAGGACAGGGATATCAGGAAGCATCACGGTTACTGGAGTGATGTCTCCATGTTTTTTCAGCTGGGCTGCAAGTTCTCTTAATCCGGTGACCAGCTGGCTGCCTTCCGTCTCAGTATCTCCGGGGGTTATGATGCAGAGAATATTGTAAAGGTCGGACATTTCGACCTCGATATTATAAGCTTCCCTCAGCCATTTTTCAGCATCGAAACCGCTGATTCCCAGTTCCTTTACCGATATGATTAATTTTGTCGGATCATAATCGTGAGTAGCCTTTGTGCCAAGGATCTCCTTGCCCACGCAATACAGACCATCGATTTTATTGATATCATTTCTGATGTTCTCCGCCAAGAGTATGGTGTCACTAATTAAATCGTGCCCTTCTGTAGCTAGGCGTTTTCTTGCTACATCCAAAGATGCAAGAAGAAGGTAAGAGGTGGATGTGGTCGTCAGCATGCTCAGGATCGTCTGCACTCGTTTGGCGGAAACCAATCCTTCCTTCATGTTCAAAACCGAACTTTGTGTCATGGAACCGCCTAGTTTGTGTACACTGGTCGCTGCAAGATCGGCACCTGCCTGCATGGCTGAGAGGGGAAGGTCATCGTGAAAATGAATATGAACCCCATGTGCTTCATCCACGAGGACTGGTACATTATGAGAATGAGCAATTTCAACGATTTTCTTTAGATCAGCAGAGATTCCAAAATATGTTGGATTGATGACTAGCACCCCTTTGGCATCTGGATGCTGCTCCAATGCCTTTGCAACTGCATCTGTAGTGATTCCATGGGATATACCCAAATCTTCATCTATATCCGGGTGTATGAAGATAGGCGTTGCGCCTGAGAAAACGATCGCGGACATGACTGACTTGTGAACGTTTCTCGGAACGATGATTTTATCCCCTGGTCCGCATACGCTCATTACCATGGTCATGATCGCACCGCTCGTTCCCTGTACTGAAAAGAAGGTATGATCTGCTCCAAAGGCTTCTGCAGCAAGGTCCTGGGCTTCCTTGATCATTCCTTTCGGCTGATGAAGGTCATCTAGGGGGCCGATGTTGATTAAATCGATACTTAGGGCATTTTCACCGATGAATTCTTTGAAATCGGGATCCATGCCGGCGCCTTTTTTATGTCCGGGTATGTGAAACTGGACAGGATTCTTTTTACTATGTTCAACTAAGCCGGTAAATAACGGGGTTTCATATTGAGACAATGCATTCAACACCTCTTTGATATGTTAGTACATATTTATAACGTACATTTTAGAGTCATGGTCTTTTTTCAAACAAAAGAATTATAGCATCTAGGTATTCCTTTGCATAGTGGTATTTGCCCATACTTTAATCATTTTAATCATCTTGAAGGAAATTATTTATCCAATAAAGAATACGTGTATGACAGGAGGGGTTAAATTGAACTGGACGACCAGAGTGACAGAATTATTAAACATTAAATATCCCATCATTCAAGGAGGACTTGCTCATCTTGCTTATGCCGAACTTGCCGCTGCAGTGTCGAATGCCGGCGGACTTGGGCAAATCACTGCAATGTCCCTGGATCACCCTGATGATCTGAAGGAAGAGATCAGAAAAGTAAAGAGACTCACCGATAAGCCATTTGGTGTCAATTTTGCAATCGGTCAGCACGGGCGGCCATATGAAGAGTTTGTAGAGGCTGCCATTGATGAAGAAGTATCTGTTGTGACAATCACAGGGGGGAATCCTGCCCCATTATTCAGGCAATTGGAAGGGACGAATATCATTAAAATGGTGCTGGTTGCATCCAAAAGACAGGCGGTAAAAGCCGAGCAATTGGGAGCGGATGCCGTCATGGCGGTTGGCCATGAAGGAGGCGGTCATTTAGGGAAAGACGATATCGGTACCTTCGTGTTAATACCGGGAGTCGTGGATGCCGTCTCGATACCAGTGATAGCATCAGGCGGCATCGGTGACGGAAGAGGACTTATGGCAGCTTTAAGTTTCGGGGCAGAAGGCATTGAAATGGGTACCAGATTTATAGCCACTGAAGAATGCATCCACGCTTCAGAAGAATATAAAAGAGACTTGTTGGAAGGGAGCGAGAATGATACAGTTGTGATTAAACGTTCTCTGGGTGCGCCTGCCAGAGCCATTTCCAATACCTGGACCGATAAAATCCTTAAGGCGGAACAAGCTGGTGCGGGATATGAAGGATTAAAAGGATACATCAGCGGAGAAGCTAACAAAAGGTATATCTATAATGGTACAAAAGAAGAGGGGTTCGGATGGGCAGGGCAGGTCATCGGGCTCATAAACGATATCCCGACCGTTGATCAGCTTATAAAGAGAATGGTCAGTGAGGCAGAACGTATCCGTTTAAAATGGAACTAATCAAGGAGTGTTACTTAACATGGAATATCAATATCCATTCTCGATAGACTGGACAACTGAAGAAGTAATCGATGTTATTTCTTTCTTTGAAGCAGTTGAAAAAGCGTATGAAAGAGGTATTAAAAAAGAGGACTTAATGGGCCGTTACCGAAAATTCAAAGAGATCGTACCGAGTAAATCGGAAGAGAAAAAGATCTGCAGTGAATTTGAAGAGTCAAGCGGTTACTCCTCCTATCATGTTGTAAAAAAGATGAAAGAGACAGGTGATTCAGAACTGGTCGCCATGAAGTGAAAACGACAGCCCCTCGAGGCTGTCGTTTTTCTTTACAAAGGGTTTAGTTCATTTTATAAAGGGGTAAAAGTGTTTCAAAGGCATTATCAATTTTTTGGATCAGCTCATCACCGTTAAGTTCAGTCACGGTTTCCCGATCCAAGTGCAGACCGCAAAGAAGTTCCGCTTTCTTTACATTTTGTACTCTTTGACAAAGAGACAGGAATTCGTCCCGGGACATAGAAGAAAATGTTATGGCATCAGGCTTAGTATGATCACCTGACCATACGTAGTCCGAGGGAATCATATCCCTTATTTCATCCACATTTTCTTCAGCTTTTTTACCGAATTCCGCCTTATGGGGAGCTTCATAAATCATTGCGAACCAGATGAATAAATGGGTATTCCAAAGACCGATTTGAAAATGAGGATGTTTTTTGTACCCACGCTTATTATTGGCGAATGCCACCCATGTATCATCTGGAGGGTTTACAGAACGGCGTGCGTGCTTGGCTACATGGTAGAACATTTCGTCGCCGGTCAACGTGCTGAGCGCAGGTGTGAAATATTGTCCAAGATATTCAAGTTTAGGGCGTATATGCTGTTGAATGGCTTCCATTCTATTTTCTAATCCATCAATTTTAAACACATCAAAGTCATTATCAGTAAATCCGTTGAATTTCATCGTGCAGCCTCCTTACCTGATGTTCATATTTTAACACAAGGAAAGGGATAAAATGTAATGATCCGTTTCACCAATGGGTGTCTGCACATTTTAGTTACATGATGAGATGAAATTTCATATTATGTATTAAATATTATCAGAACAATCAGATAAATTGAAAAACACGGAAGGGGTGCACGACATTGAAACAAGTGATGAACACGTCAAAAAAACGGGATGTCCAGCAGCAGCGTCTAAACGTATTGAGACTTGAAATGGATTATGAATTAGCTGTATTGTTCGAGGCGATCCAGACCAAAAACAAAGAAAATCAATCAAAGTCAAAAGAAAAGCTTATGAATATCCGTGAAGAATTAATTAAAATGAAGGCTTTATAATGATTTGAACACAGAAAGGGTATACGATGAAAGGATTCGAAATGAACGATTATGGCGAACTCTTCCGTTTACATACGTAGAGTTCTTTTTTTTGTCCGCTTAATATGGAGCGAAAAGGTTAAAAACTTGAATCTCCCCTTTTTTTCCATTAAGCTAAAGAGCTAAAGGAACACTTCAAGTTGGTATGAAGACTAGTATTGGAGGTCATTAAATTGACAAATTGGAAAGAATTGGACCAAAATGCCAGAGATTGGATCATGGAGGCGGGGAAGAAGATCCGCGACTCTTTTCAAGATGAACTGAATATAAAAACAAAGTCCAACCGCAATGATTTGGTCACGAATATGGATGAAGCAACAGAGCGTTATTTTATTGAGAAAATCAGAAGTACATATAAAGATCATCATATCATGGGAGAAGAAGGATTCGGTGACGAATTGAGCGAATTGTCCGGCGTGACCTGGATTATCGACCCGATAGACGGTACTATGAATTTTGTCCATCAACAAAGGAATTTTGCTATATCCATAGGGGTGTATGATGGTAAGCAAGGTGTCCTGGGATATATTTATGATGTCGTTCACGACGAGCTGTATCATGCTGAAAAGGGCAGGGGAGCTTATATGAATGATCAAAAGCTGCCTGTCCTCAATGAGGTTGCCGTGGAAGATTCCGTCATTGCTTTAAATGCTCAATGGATGACCACTAATAAGCGCATTGATCCTGAAGTATTGGCACCATTGGTTCAAAAAGTGAGGGGGACGCGTTCATATGGTTCTGCTGCGATTGAGATGGCGTACATTGCCTCTGGAAGGCTCGATGCATATATCAGCATGCGCCTGGCGCCATGGGATTTCGCTGCCGGAAAGATCCTGATTGAAGAAGTCGGAGGGGTTGTTACTGATTTAGAAGGAAATGAACTGAACCCTCTGAATAAAAGTTCTTTATTTGTAGGTAAACCAGGGCTGCACGGGAAGATTTTGAACAACTATCTTAAGAACTGATTCTATAGATTAAAAAGAGGATGGGGCAAAAGTGTTTTAGTCTATTTAAAATCCGATAATAATTGACTGATCAGTCAATTATTATCGGATTTTTAGTTTGAAAGTACATTTTTAGTTGTTAGCTCTCTATAAGCGGTTGGAGTGCAAGACGAAGACTCCTGCGGGAACAGCGGGTTAGGTGAGACCTGTCCAGCTCCAGGGCTTAGAGGCACATGTCATAAGTCAACTCGCCCAAGAAGGCAAAGAACGCCTTCGTGGACGATTCGCCTTATGCCACCCGCCTCTAACCAAAGCCCTTCCGCTTTTCTAACCGCAGGCTTGCCGAGGAGGCTCACGGGCTACCCGCGGAAAGCGAAGTATTGCACGGAAATCAATAGCGATGATTAGAGCCTATCGTCATTAGACAGTGTTTTATCTTCATAGCAGCATTTTAAAAATATTTATTACAGCCTGCCTTCTTCCCGGTATCTCTTTTTTGTAGTGAAACCGAACCCCATGATAATCGTAAGAGCAATGATGCTGCCCGCTGCTAAAAGAGGGCTTGCCAGACTTATTGATATGGCGACGCCCATCAGGGATACGGCGGCCAAAACAGAATAAAGTACGAAGATCCATTTGATATTACCCATATAAACACCTCCGCTAATATGTATTTCAATGATAGTTATGCGAATAAAAAAACAAATAGCAAATGAAACTGCTTACTTAAATTCTACATAGAGCCACAAGAATGTGCAACGGCAAATATAAAAGAGTGTTATCAGAGCTTTCAATAACCCCGGGACCGATTCATTCAATATTTATTAGGGATTTCAGCTGTGCTGTGCTATAATGGTCTAGTTGAACAGAATTACCCATTATCTTTAGCCTTCCAGGAAAGAAATCCAATATATTCAGGAGTGGAAATATGAACTTAAGAAATGATCTTAGAAATATTGCTATCATCGCTCACGTTGACCATGGTAAAACGACATTGGTTGATGAGCTGTTAAAGCAATCTGGAATCTTCCGCGAAAATGAACAAGTTTCAGAGCGCGCGATGGATTCGAATGACTTGGAAAGAGAACGCGGTATTACAATTTTGGCGAAAAATACGGCGATTCAATATAAAGATTCACGAATCAATATTCTTGATACACCGGGACATGCTGACTTTGGCGGCGAAGTGGAACGTATCATGAAAATGGTAGATGGTGTTCTGCTTGTTGTCGATGCGTACGAAGGCTGTATGCCTCAGACTCGTTTCGTCCTGAAGAAAGCACTTGAACAAAATCTTACACCGATCGTTGTCGTTAATAAGATTGACAAGCCTTCAGCGCGTCCTGAAGAAGTTATTGACGAGGTATTGGAATTATTCATTGAACTGGATGCGAATGATGAACAGCTTGAATTCCCTGTTGTTTATGCGTCTGCCATCAACGGTACTGCAAGCACCGATCCAGATCCTGCCAAACAAGATGAGAACATGCAGTGTTTATATGACTCAATCATTGAGCATATCCCTGCACCAGTCGATAATTCTGAGGAACCTCTTCAATTCCAGGTGGCATTGCTCGATTACAATGATTATGTCGGCCGTATCGGAATCGGACGTGTGTTCAGAGGAACGATGAAAGTTGGTCAGCAGGTTGCACTTATGAAGCTTGACGGCTCTGTTAAACAGTTCCGTGTTACAAAGATTTTCGGTTTCTTTGGTCTGAAGCGTGAAGAAATCCAGGAAGCAAAAGCAGGCGATTTAATCGCTGTTTCAGGAATGGAAGATATCAACGTGGGTGAAACGGTTTGCCCGGTTGAACATCAGGACCAGCTGCCGGTCCTTCGTATTGACGAACCTACTCTGCAAATGACATTCCTTGTGAACAACAGTCCGTTTGCCGGCAGAGAAGGTAAATATGTTACTTCAAGAAAGATTGAAGAGAGATTGCTGGCTCAGCTCCAAACAGATGTAAGTTTACGTGTTGAACCAACAGATTCACCTGATGCATGGACGGTTTCCGGACGTGGTGAGCTTCACCTTTCCATCTTGATTGAAAACATGCGTCGTGAAGGGTACGAATTGCAAGTATCTAAACCACAAGTCATCATCAAAGAAGTTGACGGTGTGAAGAGCGAGCCTGTAGAGCGTGTTCAAATTGATATACCGGAAGAATATATGGGCGGAGTCATTGAATCCCTTGGACAGCGTAAAGGTGAAATGCTTGATATGGTTAACAACGGTAATGGTCAAGTACGTTTGATGTTTATGGTTCCTGCTCGTGGTTTAATCGGTTATTCTACAGAGTTTATGACCCTTACACGTGGATATGGTATCATCAACCACACGTTCGACAGCTACCAGCCGCTGCAAAAAGGCCGTGTCGGCGGACGTCGTCAAGGTGTATTGGTTTCAATGGAAACAGGTAAGGCATCACAATACGGGATCATGCAAGTAGAAGATCGCGGAATTATCTTCGTTGAAGCAGGTACAGAAATATATGGCGGTATGATCGTTGGAGAGCATACAAGAGAAAATGATATTACCGTTAATATCACGAAGGTTAAACAGGCGACAAACGTCCGTTCAGCAAATAAGGACCAAACGGTTACGATTAAGAAAGCTCGCATCATGACTCTTGAGGAATCCCTTGAATATCTGAATGATGACGAGTACTGTGAAGTAACGCCGGAATCAATCCGCCTCCGTAAAAAAATTCTTGATAAGAATGAACGTGAAAGAGCGGAGAAAAAGAGCAAGGTATCTCAATAAACTGAGTGAAGGGGGAGCAGGAAATGGATGTAACTGAGCGTTTGTCCTTTTTCGCATCCCTTTACCGTGTTGATCAAAATGCGGAATTGGGGATGTGGCTTCTTTACTTAACCATTGTGGGACTCTCTATATTAGTGTACAAGCTTGGTTTTGCCCAAAAGCTGCCGCTTGGTAAATCGATCGTGATTTATTTATTCTTGATTGTCGGATGTACGGTTCTGACGTTTTTGGGTATCTTTTTACCGGTTGCAGAGGGTCTTGTCGTAGCGGCTCTTATCCTGATTATTTATAAGGTCCGCTTGAACAATGAAAAGAAAAAAGGAAATGTATAGAAAAAAAGCTGCAGGCTTATAAACTGCAGCTTTTTTCTATTAATTGGTTTTCCCCTTATGGTTCTCTATAGCCAGAAATAAAAGGGGGATGGATGCACCGTATACCAAATGGCCGGTCAGCCAAAGCAGGATGGCTGTGGGATCATGAGGAGCGGGGACATCCTTTATGGCAAGTGAAGAAAGTGGAAAGTATAACAAGAATGCGGGCAGGCTCAACGCAAATGATGTTATCCATACGGATATGCCGGCTAGTTTGAATCGATGGACTATTATCACAAAAACCATTCCGATCAGACAGGAAACAATCAAATGGAAAATGAATTCCATCAACTCCTGCCATTGGACAGCCCCTAAATAAGGTATGAAATCCACATTGAGCAGGAGTATGTATACTTTTATTCCAGTCAGTCCCTGCAGCAGTTTCAGGGTGAGGCCCAGCAGGATTCCCGATACGATGCCGATAAAGATTCCCTTGAGGGTCTTTTTAGAATTCATCTTCTACTTTTGGAGAGCGGTAAAGTTTGAAGTTACCTGTTGCGGCACGTTCTTCTGTTTTTTTAGTGATACGCTTGTGGCATGGGTCACACATATAAGTGTGAATGGGTCTGTTCCTTAATCTTTTCGCCTGCAGCGAATAATCTTCAATATTTTCTATTACTTCGCATAGAGCACATTTAACACGCATATTAACACCTCATTGCTTTTTCTCTCATAAGATTTCTCATTTTAGTATATCATGTAGTATGAGAGAACGCTTCAATTTACTTACAGCACATTTTTAATCTTCATTATATGATGTATAATGATATCAAAATAAAAAGAAGGACAATTAAATTCCATGACGAATTTTTCTTAATGAAGGACCAGGGAGGAGTGATTGTTTTGGCTAACCAAGTGGAACCGGGCTTGATCCCGGTACTATTCGAGGAACTTCAATCTGAACGCTTTGTTACCTTGTCCACCGTAGATCATGAAACGGGAGGACCGAATGTCAATGCAGTTTCATGGATTTTGGCGAAGGATGAAGAAACAGTACTTTTCACTGTGAATCAGAAATCCAAAATCGTTGAGAATATCAAGAAGAATCCGCTTGCTGTTATTAACTTAATTGCAAATGAATCAACTTATTCGATTGCCGGGAAGACGGAAATCAGTCAGGTACAGCTTGAAGGTGTACCGTTGAAACTCACTTTGATTAAGATGAAGATCGAAGAGGTGAGGGATGTCATGTTTTACGGCTCCAGGATCTCAGCAGAGCCTGCTTATGAGAAGACGTATGATAAAGCCGCTGCGGAACGCTTGGACCGCCAAGTAATAGAAGCCATGAAAAAAGCCTGAATCAGCTTTTTCATGGCTTTTTATATTTCAGAGCCTATTCGATATGATTCTCGCTCTGGTCTTCCTGTTCTTTGTTTAGCTGATTTTCTTTTGTCTGGTTCATTTTTTTCTTTGGTTGTTTTGGAGCATTTTCAGGGTCTGTCTGCTTAAGGGAGCGTGGAATTTCAGGCATGAGCCTGCCGGAAATGTCTGAGAGTTCGTTCATGATTCCCTGGACAGGTTCTCCGCGCTGGATATCCTTGCTTATTTCTTTCAAGCGTGCATTTACGTCAGGGTCTGCGACAACGATTGCCTGTGCCCCATAAGGATCATCTTTCAAGGCTTCTGCAACAGAGTATTTAATCGAGCCGACTTCAGAACGTTCGACATTGGAATCGATATCGATTCCTACAAAAGCGTATTTTCCTATGACGACGGCGGTTGCATCTCTTACATCCGGAACTCTTGTAGTCAGGTTAACCAGATGTTTTGAAATTTGCTGTCCGGATTTTCTTTCAACATGCTGGATGTTGCTGTCTTGGACCGTGATCGGTTTGTTTGGGTCAGATTGTGGATTTTTATTGTAACCGACCTCTTTATTGTTGGCGCAAGCCGTCAGAAAGAGGACAATTCCAAGCAGAGAGATGAATTTATTCATGTCAGTACCTCCCGGGTTAATTTCATTATCTTTTCTTATTGTGTAATTTTCTTCTATCTTTATACGTTTATTCATATATTTTAAGAAACGGGCCGTCCTATTTGAGTAGCTGGGAATAACCGGATCAACTTTGGCTACATACAATAGTAATAAGAAATGAGGAGCAGGAGGCATCGATTTGAAAAAAATTTATGTATTAGATACCAATGTCTTATTACAAGATCCACAAGCCATCTTTTCGTTTCAGGACAATGAGGTGGTTATACCAGCGGTCGTATTAGAAGAAGTGGATTCGAAGAAGCGTTATATGGATGAAATCGGACGAAACGCAAGACATGTATCGAAACTGATCGATAATTTAAGGCAAGAAGGAAAGCTCCATGAAAAGATTCCGTTGTACACAGGCGGGTCACTGAGAATAGAGTTAAACCATCGTTCCTTCCAGGAACTGCAAGAGATATTTGTGGAAAAAACAAATGATAACCGGATATTGGCCGTCGCAAAAAACCTCTCTTTGGAGGAAGAAGCCAAAGAAAACGGAAAATCGGTTATATTGGTAAGTAAAGACACGCTGGTGAGAGTCAAGGCTGATGCACTGGGGTTGCAGGCTGAGGACTTTCTGAGCGACCGGGTAGTGGAGGTCAACGATATATATACCGGATTCAATGAGTTATTTGTTGAAAAAGGTGCAGTGGACAAATTTTATGAAAATGGGGAATTGACCCTTAAAGATATAACGAAGCAGCGATTTTATACACATGAATTTATCATATTGAAAGATGCACTGGGCAGTTCTGCTTCTGCTGTCGGGATGGTGGATGGCTCTGGGACGAAGCTGAAGAAATTAGTGTATGATCATGACCATATGTGGGGGATTAAAGCGAGGAACGTTCAGCAGACGATGGCAACCGAACTTTTACTTAGGGATGATATTTCACTGGTCACGATGATTGGTAAAGCGGGTACGGGAAAGACCCTCCTTGCTCTGGCAGCGGGACTGCTTCAAACAGAGGACTTTCATAAATTCAATAAGCTATTGGTAGCCCGTCCGATTGTACCAGTGGGTAAAGATATAGGGTATCTGCCGGGGGAAAAACAAGAAAAACTCAGACCATGGATGCAGCCGATCTATGATAACCTCGAGTATCTGTTCAATGTAAAAAAACCTGGGGAACTTGATGATATATTAGCCGGTATGGCCTCGATTGAAGTTGAAGCACTGACTTATATAAGAGGCAGAAGCATACCTGATCAATTCATTATCATTGATGAAGCGCAAAACCTCACAAAGCATGAAGTGAAAACGATATTAACAAGGGTAGGGGAAAGAAGTAAAATCGTCCTGATGGGTGACCCCGCACAAATCGACCATCCTTATCTTGATGAATATAACAACGGTCTGACCTACGTAGTAGAAAAATTTAAAGAGCAACCGATAGCGGGCCATGTGAAATTGATGAAAGGTGAACGTTCCGGGCTTGCCCAGCTTGCGGCAGATCTCTTATAAAGCGAATCTGTTTTGGTGGAAATTAATTACATTTATACCTTATGAAAAACCCGGTGCAGAGGTTCCTGCGCCGGGTTTAGTTATGTAGAAACCATTTGATCCTTATTCCAGTCGAAAGGCTTTTACATTTTTAATTGGATTTTCTTTATTGGACCCATCTTTAAGAAGGATATGAACAGGTCCGTCTTCTTTCAAAGGTTTCCCGTCCTTTGAAAAGGCCATCAGCAGTTCTTCGGCTTTTTCAACAGGGAAGTTGAATTCACCGGACTCTGTCTCGATAATAATAGTTGAGGCATCTTCATGCGGTTCCGCGTTTTTTAAAAATGGTGCAAATGGTATGGCGAAAGTACCGGTAAGAACCTTTTCCTTTTCATACTTCTTTTCCGTCTTCAATGTAGGAGGATATGTGGCACCCTCCTGGATTTCGCGGGACCAATGCTTCGACACCGCTTTTGTATATTCTTCCAGTTCATCTTTCATTATACTTCCTTCTTCAAAGAAAGTGTTTAAATCAATTTTTCTGTCATCAAAAATCCATACTCCGGAATCTAACGTGATGACAAACTTAACTTTACCTTTGATCGGTACGATGCTTTCCACAACAGATTCCTCCCTTTCAATAGTTCTAGTATATCGGTTATAAATCTTTTTGTCACTTGATTTTGTGTAAGCATTTTCACTGTTTTCAATTTACCGATTTAGGGAAACTTACTAGAGAATGAAGGAGAGTGAGGAAAAATGTCAGATCAAAAACTACTGGGAGAACTGGTCGATATCGCGAGGGCTTTTGCCCCATATGGAAAGGTCGCAGATTATATCCCTGCGTTAAGCAATCAAAATCCGGATGATTTAGCTATCTGTATATACTCCATTGAAAATGAATCTTATTATGCAGGAGATCATCTTAAAAAATTCACCCTGCAGAGTATTTCAAAAGTCATCACCCTGGCACTTGTATTAATGGATAATGGTGAAGATGAGGTGTTTTCCAAAGTAGGAATGGAGCCCACGGGCGATCCATTCAATTCAATTGCCAAATTAGAAACGAACATACCTTCGAAGCCCCTCAACCCAATGATCAATGCAGGCGCCTTGGCAGTGACGCATATGATCAAAGGAGATACAGTCATAGAAAAATGGGACAGGTTGATTGAATTCATCTCTCATTTGACAGGGCAGCAAGTTACATACAATGAAGATGTTGCTTATTCAGAACTCCAGACCGCCAACCTGAATCGTTCGCTTTGCTATTTTATGAAGCAGCATGGAGTGATAACGGGGAATGTAGAGGATTTATTGGTGTTATACACGAAGCAATGTGCAGTGGAAATGAATTGTGTGGATTTGGCCAAAATGGGGGCTGTCTTTGCCAATGACGGACTGGATCCCGAAAGCGGAAGGCAGCTTATATCCAAAGATGTCGCAAGGATATGTAAAACCTTTATGGTCACATGCGGAATGTACAATAGTTCGGGTGAGTTTGCCATTAAGGTAGGGATCCCTGCAAAGAGCGGGGTATCCGGCGGAATCATGGGGAGTGTACCGGGAAAATGCGGGATCGGCATCTTCGGCCCTGCTCTGGATGAAGTAGGGAATAGTATTGCCGGCACCAAGCTTCTGGAAGGGCTCAGTGCTAAATATTCCTGGAGTATTTTCTAGCATCGGCTAATTGTGAACCGCCCCTTCAATCCAAATTCGTTCCTTACAAAAACGTTAATTATTCTTGCAATTTGTGCAGTTTAACGATAAAATTTTAAGACAGGAATGCTATTTGTACGGAATGGGGGGATCACTGTGGCGTCAGAAATGACAGTTAATCATCGAGAAAAAGCCTATGAGTTATTAAAGGCTGATGCGGAAAAGATTTTACAGCTAATTAAAGTGCAAATGGATAATTTAACGATGCCCCAATGTCCTCTTTACGAGGAAGTATTGGATACCCAAATGTTCGGATTATCCCGTGAAATAGAATTTGCTGTCCGGTTGGGACTGGTGGATGACGGAGATGGGAAGGAACTGATTGATTCTTTGGAAAGGGAACTTTCTGCCCTTCATGAAGCGTCCACAAAAAAGTAAAATAGTCATGACAACTCAAACAATATTGAACACTGTTGTTTGAGTTTTTTTATAGAGGTGCATAAATTGCCGAAAAAGAAAATGAAATAGATAAAGGGTTGAATTGTCATGATTAAAAAAATATTGAAGTCCTATGACTATTCTTTGATAGCTGTGTACATATTCCTGTGCTTTTTTGGATTGGTGATGGTTTACAGTGCCAGCATGGTGATGGCTGTGGAACGATTTGATCTTACAAGCGATTATTTCTATAAGAAGCAGCTGATCAACGTACTCATAGGATTTGCTGCATTTACAGTTGCTGCCTGGTTCCCTTATAAAGCCTTTCAAGTAGGGAAAATCATAAAAGGGCTTATGACCGTCATCATCATCATGCTCGTTTCAGTACATATATTCGGAAGTGAAGTCAATAATGCCAGAAGCTGGATCAATCTGGGTTTCATGAGGATTCAGCCTTCTGAATTTGCCAAGCTGGCGGTTGTCATATACTTGGGTTCCGTGTATTCAAAGAAACAGGCTTATATAAATGATTTGAATCGGGGGCTTGCTCCGCCATTGATTTTTCTCGGGTTCATATGCTTCATTGTTTTTCTTGAACCGGATTTTGGGACGGCAGCGATCATTTTTGTGATCGGGGCAATCGTCATCCTGTGTTCGGGAATCAATTTCCGGACGATCTCAAAGCTTGCAGGTATAGGAGCCGGTCTGCTGGTCATCGTTTCTCCCTTCATCTATCTGGCAAGGGGATTCATCTTTACAACTGAAAGGATGAGCAGGATCGAGGCTTATCTTTCGCCATTTAAGGACGCTCAAGGGGAAGGTTATCAGCTTGTAAACTCCTATCTTGCGATTGGTTCCGGCGGGGTGCAGGGGCTTGGCCTTGGACAGAGTATCCAGAAGCTCGGCTACATACCGGAACCTCAGACTGATTTCATCATGGCGATCATTGCGGAAGAACTGGGTGTCTTCGGAGTCAGTTTTGTTATTCTGGGCCTTACTTATATCGTGTTAAGAGGCATCTATATCGGTGTGAAATGCCAGGATCCATTTGGGACGATGCTTGCGATCGGGATCTCAAGTATGATTGGTATACAGGCTTTCATCAATTTAGGAGGGGTTTCCGGACTCATCCCGATCACCGGTGTGCCCCTGCCTTTCATCAGTTACGGGGGATCTTCACTGCTGGTCCTTTCATTATCGCTCGGTGTCCTTGTGAATGTTTCGATGTTTGTGAAATATGAAGAAAAATATAAAACAAAGAAGGAAAATGACGAACCTTTGGAGAATATGTCTAGTAACAAGAGAATATATGGTGTAAAAATGTAGGTCTCTAATAGGGAATTTAAAATCTCTATGTCTAGGGTCTGCCCCCTAAGATACGCTAGTATCCATCTTTCGGGTCAGTCCTTTTTTAATAGACTAGTAATGAAAGATTTTCAATCATGAACTAACTTAAAGGAGAGATTGTATTGAAGAAAATTCAAAAGGTATTAGTCGCAAACCGCGGGGAAATTGCCATCCGCGTATTCCGTGCCTGTACGGAATTGAACATCAGGACTGTTGCAGTCTACAGTAAAGAAGATTCAGGCTCCTATCACCGGTATAAAGCAGATGAAGCTTACTTAGTCGGTGAAGATAAGAAACCGATTGATGCCTATCTCGATATAGAAGGCATTATTAAAATAGCAAAAAAATCAGATGTGGATGCCATCCATCCAGGTTACGGATTCCTTTCTGAAAATATTCATTTTGCCAGAAGATGTGAAGAAGAGGGCATCATTTTCGTTGGGCCTCATTCAACTCACTTGGACATGTTCGGGGATAAGGTCAAGGCAAGAAAACAAGCCCAGCTGGCAGATATCCCTGTCATTCCTGGAAGTGACGGACCGGTTACAAGCCTTGAAGAAGTGATCAGCTTTGGAAAGGAAGCAGGATTCCCGATCATCATCAAAGCATCCCTTGGCGGGGGTGGCCGCGGCATGAGGATCGTCCGAAACCTTGAGACCCTGAAAGAGGCATATGAACGTGCCAAGTCTGAAGCAAAAGCGGCATTTGGAAATGATGAAATCTATGTAGAAAAATTTGTGGAAAATCCAAAGCATATCGAGGTTCAGATCCTGGGGGATGCCGATGGAAACATTGTTCATCTTTTTGAACGGGACTGCTCGATTCAAAGGCGGCACCAGAAGGTCGTGGAAATCGCCCCTTCCGTATCCCTTGATGACAAATTAAGAGAGGATATTTGTGAAGCGGCAGTACGCTTGATGGATAACGTGAAATATGTGAATGCCGGTACGGTTGAATTTCTAGTTGCAAACAACCAATTTTATTTCATAGAAGTGAACCCGAGGGTACAGGTCGAGCACACCATCACAGAAATGGTGACAGGGGTGGATATCGTTCAATCCCAGCTGCTCATTGCCGAAGGACATGCCCTGCACAGCCGTGAAGTGGGCATACCCCTGCAGGAAGATGTCAAGTTGCATGGATATGCCATTCAGTCAAGGGTAACAACTGAGGATCCGCTAAATAACTTCATGCCGGACACAGGAAAGATCATGGCATACAGATCAGGTGGAGGATTCGGTGTCCGTCTTGACGCCGGGAATGGATATCAGGGTGCAATCGTCACACCATATTATGATTCCCTGCTTGTAAAGCTTTCGACATGGGCCTTGACATTTGAACAAGCTGCATCGAAAATGGTCAGAAATCTTCAAGAATTTAGAATTCGCGGAATCAAGACCAATATTCCTTTCCTGGAGAACGTCGTGAAACATGAAAAGTTCATCACTGGAGAATATGATACATCATTCATCGATACGACTCCTGAACTATTCATTTTTCCTAAACGAAAAGACCGCGGAACGAAAATGCTCTCTTATATAGGAAATGTGACCGTCAATGGCTTCCCGGGAGTGGAAAAGAAGAAAAAGCCGGTATTCTCCAGACCAAGGATGCCTGAATTCGATCCTACAGGGACAGCAAAACCCGGAACCAAACAAATACTGGATCAGCATGGCGCTGAAGGGCTGGTAAACTGGGTGAAGGACCAGAAGCAGGTACTTTTGACAGATACTACATTCCGTGATGCGCACCAGTCACTCCTGGCTACCCGTGTCAGAACGAATGATCTGAAGCAGATTGCAGAGCCGACATCCCATCTTCTTCCTGATATGTTCTCCTTTGAAATGTGGGGAGGGGCTACATTTGATGTTGCCTACCGCTTCTTGAAAGAAGACCCATGGAACCGCCTATTGACGTTGAGGGAACGCATTCCAAATGTGTTATTCCAAATGTTGTTAAGGGCTTCCAACGCAGTTGGTTACAAGAATTATCCGGATAATGTCATCAGGGAGTTCGTGGAGAAATCTGCATTTGCAGGTATCGATGTATTCAGGATCTTTGACAGTCTGAACTGGGTGAAAGGAATGGAAGTCGCAATTGATTCCGTAAGACAGAGCGGGAAAATTGCTGAAGCAGCCATTTGTTACACCGGGGATATCGATGACCCGACACGTACCAAATATGATATTGACTATTACAAGAATCTTGCAAAGGAACTTGAAGCGAGCGGAGCGCATATCCTTGCAATCAAGGATATGGCAGGGTTATTGAAACCACAGGCTGCATACAGGCTTATTTCCGAACTGAAAGAATCTGTAAGCCTCCCTATTCACCTGCATACACATGATACAAGCGGAAATGGTATTTATACTTATGCAAGAGCGATCGATGCAGGTGTAGATATCGTAGATACTGCTCTCAGCACGATGTCTGGACTGACTTCGCAGCCTAGTGCGAACTCACTCTATTATGCTTTAAAAGGTACTGAAAGAGAGCCGGAAGTAAATGTTGAATCCCTTGAATCACTTTCCCACTACTGGGAAGATGTGCGTAAATACTATACCGACTTCGAAAGCGGTATGATGTCGCCTCATCCTGAAGTTTATAAGCATGAGATGCCAGGCGGCCAATACAGTAATCTTCAGCAGCAGGCAAAAGCCGTAGGGCTTGGCGAACGCTGGGAAGAAGTGAAAGAGATGTATGCAAGGGTCAATCATCTATTTGGTGATATCGTCAAGGTTACACCTTCCTCCAAAGTGGTAGGGGACATGGCTCTATTCATGGTGCAAAATGATCTCTCAGAACAGGATGTCATTGAAAAGGGTGAAAAGATAGACTTCCCGGATTCAGTTGTTGAACTGTTTGAAGGATATCTCGGGCAGCCGCATGGAGGATTCCCTGAGGAACTGCAGAAAGTCATTCTTAAAGGGAGAAACCCATTAACCGTACGTCCTGGGGAACTGCTGGATGACGTAGACTTTACGAAATTGAAAGAAAAGCTCTATGAACAACTCAACCGTCCGGTCACCAGCTTTGATGCACTTGGATATGCACTATATCCAAAAGTATTTTCCGACTATGCACAAACACTTGAACAATTCGGTGACATTTCCGTTCTTGATACACCTACATTCCTGTTCGGAATGAGACTGGGCGAGGAAATCGAAGTTGAAATCGAGACTGGAAAAACCTTGATCGTAAAACTGGTATCAATTGGTCAGGCTCAGGCTGATGGTACAAGAGTCGTTTATTTTGAGTTAAATGGACAGCCGCGTGAGGTTGTAATCAAAGATGAAAATATCAAATCCACGGTAGCCGCGAAAAGAAAAGTTGATCCTAAGGATGAAACTCATATCGGGGCTTCTATGCCGGGAACAGTCATCAGGGTGATTGTAGAAAAGGGCGAAAAGGTGGAAAAAGGTGATCACCTGATGATCACAGAGGCCATGAAAATGGAAACCACCGTCCAGGCACCATTCTCTGGAACCGTAAAAGACATTTATGTAGGAAGCGGAGATGCAATCAGTCCGGGGGATTTATTGATAGAAATGCAAAAATAACATCATAAAAAAGGGATGCCGGTACATTACCGGCATCCCTTTTATTCATTTGTCACTTTACTCCTGGAAGCAAGGAGTATGAAGTAACATAACAACCCAAATAAGCAGGAGATGATCAAAGCATGAAGCAATGCAATTCCTAGGTTCAACCTTGTGAAGACAACCAAAGCTCCTGATATAACCTGTAAGGATACAAGGGTGAATGCTATGATCCATCCCCAATAAATGACTTTCTGATGCTTGTGCTCTTTAATCGCGATATATGTGATGTAACCTATCCAGATAAATATCATCCCGGCTGCAAACCGATGTCCCATTTGGATCCATTCATACATATTTGAAGGCAGTCCCGGACTTGAATTCACACAAAGCGGCCAGTCTTTACAGACCAGACTTGAATTTGTATGGCGGACTAGAGCCCCGGTATAAACGACCATGTAACTGTAAATGGTCACACCTATCATATGAAATCTCATACGTTTATCGATAACCAGTGAGCTTGCCTCGAATTTTTGA
This sequence comes from [Bacillus] enclensis, assembly GCF_001456935.1. Taxonomy (GTDB): domain Bacteria; phylum Bacillota; class Bacilli; order Bacillales; family Bacillaceae_B; genus Rossellomorea; species Rossellomorea enclensis. Next base: position 400,726 of record NZ_KQ758483.1, read on the forward strand.
TCAACTTCGAAAATGAGTAAAGTCAGCAGCAATATGGCTGCAAATGAAATGAGTGAAATTCCGAAATGCAGTGCAAGTACGAAGTCTGATTGACCCCAGATAACTGCAGCGGCTCCTATCAATCCTTGCAGCAGGAGGAAAAAGAATGATAGAACGGATAGAAACTTGGTTTCGCGCTTATATCCGATGGCTTTCCAGGACCATACCGAAAGGGCAAGGACCAGCAGACCCACTCCTCCGGAAACCACTCTGTGAGCAAGCTCAATGACAAGTTCCACAGTAATGTCCGTAGGGATCAGCTGGCCGTTGCACAATGGCCAGGACCGGCCGCAGCCCATGCCTGACTCTGTTTTGGTCACCAGGGCACCGCCTAATAGTACAAATAGCATACCGAGTGTCGTGATGACGGCAAGCCACTTTAATCCTTTATGCAATCAATTCACCTTCTTAGTTTAAGTCTTTAGAGTTGTAGAAAATAAAAATATAGTAGAAAAATAGTTTGTCGCCTTTCGATAATAACGAAATGAAAGCTAAAACTCAATGTATAAAATGTTACAGAATATTGAGCATTACTCACCATCAAGTCGGGAAGACTACTTGCAGACAGCCGAAATTCCTGAATTTTACTTTACTGTAATTGTGTAAGCGCTTATCCAGAAAGTATGATATGATAAAGACGATGCCTTATACAATGTCGAAAGCATTGCCGACTGCCTTCTTCACAATTTCTTCACAATATTATTTTTTTTCACCCCAAAAAGGAAAAAATATATGGTTTAATATAATATTGATAGCATGATTACTATTTCTTATCTTTGCTAAAAATTTGAATTTGATATAGAAATGGCAGATCATTTACTTTATAGTAGTAAGAGGTGTCATCTGCCTCTGTTTGGTTTTAACGTGAGGAGGGGTAAAATGTCAAACAGTCGAATAATGACAAATGTTGAAAAAGCTGAGATCTCTACATCCACTGTATGGAAAGATTTCTTGGCACTTATTAAGGTCGGAATTGTTAATTCAAATCTAATCACTACTTTTACCGGGATGTGGTTAGCATTTTATTTTACTAATACACACTTTCTGAATTCTCTGGATATCATGTTCCTAACTCTAGTGGGTTCATCTCTGATCATTGCCGGATCATGTGTGATCAATAATGTCTATGACCGCGACATCGATCATCTGATGGAACGTACAAAGGAACGCCCGACAGTTACCGGGAAGATCAATGGAACGAAAGCTTCATTATTGGGGCTGCTGATGATTGCATTCGGAATCATCATGCTGTTCATGACAACTGTGACTGCAGGTGTAATAGGACTTATAGGTGTATTCAGTTATGTTGTATTATATACAATGTGGTCCAAAAGGAAATATGTAAGCAACACGATTGTTGGAAGCATATCTGGTGCAGTCCCTCCACTGATTGGGTGGGCCGCCGTAGATGCTAACCTTGATATCGTAGCATGGATGCTGTTTTTGATGATGTTCATCTGGCAGCCGCCGCATTTCTATGCGCTTGCGATGAAACGCGTGGAAGAATATCGTGCAGCGGATATCCCTATGCTCCCTGTTGTAAAAGGCTTTGCCGTGACTAAGCATCATATCGTTGCCTGGGTCGCTGCCTTACTGCCGATTCCTTTCTTCTTAATGGATCTTGGATTGTTTTTCTTCATTCTTGCCACAGCCTTCAATATCGGCTGGTTAGCACTTGGCCTTGCAGGCTATAAAATGAAGGATGATATTAAGTGGTCTAAATTGATGTTTGTATATTCACTTAATTATTTGACTATCTTGTTTGTAGCAATGGTTATTGTTACCGTTATATAAGATTAGTGGGAATTCTTTCTGATAAGAAATCCAAATAGATATTTTTTGAGTCCTTGTTTTATTTCAGGAAGTACATTACACGAAAGAGGGGTTTGATTAAGCTATGAAAGCAAGGCTAACTAAGTGGCGCTTATTCTCCATTGTAGCCATGATGGCACTTATTCTTTCCGGTTGCGGTGAGCCGTTTCTATCTACACTGCAGCCGGCAGGGGAAGTAGCACAGACACAATATGATCTAATGATTCTTGCTACATCAATAATGGTATTGGTTATTATTGTAGTAGTAATCATCTATGCAGTGGCGATCATCCGTTTCCGCAGAAAAAAAGGAGACACTGCGATCCCAAAACAAGTTGAAGGAAGCCATACGTTGGAAATCCTATGGACAGTCATTCCAATCATCCTTCTGCTTATCCTTGCAGTTCCTACAGTCACTGCAACATTCCAGCTTGCTGATACAAAAGCAATGGACAAAAAAGACGCTGACGGTAATCGTGAAGCGCTGGTTGTAAATGTTCGTGCCAACCTTTATTGGTGGGAATTCGAATATCCAGACCAAAAAATCATCACTTCTCAAGATTTGGTTGTTCCAACCGATCAGAAGGTCTACTTCAATGTAACAGCTTCTGATGTAAAACATTCATTCTGGATTCCAGCAGCAGGAGGAAAGATTGATACTAACGTGGATGGTGTGAACACATTCTTCCTTGAGTTTGATGGTAAAAAGGCTGAAGAAGCCGGCGGGGTATTCTATGGTAAATGTGCCGAACTTTGCGGTCCTTCCCACGCATTAATGGACTTCAAAGTTAAAGCGTTACCAAAAGATGAATTCACTGCATGGGTGGACGATATGCAAAACGCAGGAGATCCAAAACCTGCTTCTGACTTAGCGCAACAAGGACAAGATATCTTCAATCAAAAATGCTTGAGCTGTCATGCGGTTTCCCCGGAAGATGGCCGTCCCGAATCTGCACGCCTTGCTCCGAACTTAGCAACTTTCGGCGAGCGTAACCGTATTGCTGGGATTCTCGAACATAATGAAGAAGAACTCAAAAACTGGTTGACAGATCCGGAACAGTATAAGCCAGGAAACAAAATGACAGGTACATATGGAGAGTTAACTGAAGAAGAAAAGGATGCTCTTGCAGAATACCTGATGGGTCTGAAAGTTCAAGATTAATAGGGGATAAGTTAAAAGGGAGGTTAAATCGTGAGTAGCTTAGCACAGAAAAAAGGCTTCGGTGCGACTGTTTGGGATTACTTAACTACAGTAGACCATAAAAAGATCGCCATCCTTTACCTTATGGCAGGAGGATTCTTCTTCCTACTCGGTGGATTAGAAGCTCTTATTATCCGTATACAGCTTGCAGTGCCTAATAGTGATTTCATTAGTGCAGGCTTATACAACGAAGTATTAACGATGCACGGTACAACGATGATATTCTTGGCAGCCATGCCGCTGATATTTGCATTTATGAATGCAGTTGTACCTTTACAGATCGGTGCTCGTGATGTTGCATTTCCATTTGTGAATTCACTTGGATTCTGGTTATTCTTCTTCGGTGGAGTATTCCTGAATCTTTCATGGTTCATGGGTGGAGCACCTGATGCAGGATGGACATCTTATGCATCACTGTCAATGGCCTCTGAAGGTCATGGAATTGATTTTTACGTCTTAGGTTTACAGATTGCCGGTGCAGGTACATTGATTGGCGGTATCAACTTCCTTGTTACCATCATTAATATGCGTGCCCCTGGGATGACATATATGCGTATGCCACTGTTCACCTGGACAGCGTTTGTTACATCAGCACTAATCTTATTTGCATTTCCAGCCCTGACAGTCGGTCTTTTCTTAATGATGTTCGACCGTATGTTCGGCTCTAATTTCTTTGATGTTGCCAATGGCGGTAACACGATTATCTGGGAGCATTTCTTCTGGATCTTCGGACACCCGGAAGTATACATCCTTGTATTACCGGCATTCGGAATTTTCTCAGAGATCATTCCGCACTTCTCAAGAAAACGTTTATTCGGTTACTCATCCATGGTATTTGCGACCGTATTGATCGGTTTCCTTGGATTCATGGTATGGGCTCACCATATGTTCACAGTTGGTCTTGGACCGATTGCAAATGCAATCTTCGCAGTTGCTACCATGGCGATTGCCGTACCGACAGGTATTAAGATCTTTAACTGGCTTCTCACAATGTGGGGAGGAAGCTTGCGATTCACTACACCTATGTTGTATGCGGTTGCTTTCATTCCTTCATTCGTTGCTGGGGGAGTCACAGGTATCATGCTTGCATCAGCAGCAGCTGACTACCAATTCCATGATACGTATTTCGTAGTGGCACACTTCCACTATGTAATCGTTGGTGGTGTTGTATTCGCACTATTGGCTGGAACGCATTATTACTGGCCGAAGATGTTCGGTACGATGTTAAATGATTTCCTTGGAAAAATCTCTTTCTGGTTATTCTTTATTGGATTCCACTTAACGTTCTTTATCCAGCATTTCCTCGGTCTTATGGGGATGCCGCGTCGTATTTGGAAGTTCTTGCCTGGTCAAGGGTTTGAAACAGGAAACCTGGTTAGTTCCATCGGAGCAGGATTTATGGGAGTTGCTGTAATCATCCTGTTATTTAACATCATCATGACGCAAGTTAAAGGTGTTAAAGTCGGTAATGACCCTTGGGGAGATGGACGTACCATCGAATGGTCAATTCCATCACCGCCGCCATTCTATAACTTCAAGCAGACACCTCTTATCCGTGGATTGGATGCTTTCTGGCTTGAGAAAATGGAAGGCAAGAAAGAGCTTACACCAGCAGAACCGATCGGTGATATCCATATGCCGAATAATTCAATTCTTCCTGTATTCATCTCATTCGGTTTGTTTGTGGCAGCATTCGGTGCCATGTACCGTCCGGATGGAGAAGCATGGGCACTGCCTGTTTTGATTATCGGTATGCTGATCACATTAAGTTCAATGTTCCTGAGATCTGTAATCGACGATCATGGTTATCATGTTCACAAAGAAGATTTAATGGATGATGATAAAGGGGGTAAGGCATAATGCACGCTGAAGAAAAATTCACGCCGAAGACCTGGCCGGCCTCCCCTGAAAAGGCAACCCTTGAGGGGAAAAATAAGTTCATGGGATTCTGGTTCTTCCTTGGCGGAGAAACAGTTCTGTTCGGCTCGTTGTTCGCTACTTATCTTGCTCTTAAGAACAAAGTGCCTAGTGAAAGCCATGCATTGACGACTGATTTATTTGATCTGCCTCTTTCATTCGTGGCTACTATGCTTCTTTTAACAAGCTCGTTAACAAGTGTTTATGCAATGTACCATATGAAAAATTACAATTTCCAGAGAATGCAGGCCTGGTTACTGATCACTGTATTATTGGGTGCAGGGTTCCTAGGGTTGGAAATTTATGAGTTCAATCATTATGTTCATGAATACGGGCATACTTTTACTAGCAGCGCGTTTGGCTCGGCATTTTATGCGCTTGTTGGCTTCCACGGAGGGCACGTAGCATTCGGGCTCCTTTGGATCATTAGTCTAATGCTTCGTAATGCGAAACGCGGACTTAACCTTTACAACGCTCCGAAGTTTTATTTAGCTTCACTATACTGGCACTTCATCGACGTTGTATGGGTATTTATCTTTACAGTAGTATACTTAATGGGAATGGTGGGATAAACTGATGGCGAATCAACAATCAAATTCAGGTAACCCAAGTGTAGATTACGAATATAAACGTAAGAAAAACGCGGAAGACATGAGGATGCAGGTAACTTCATTCATGTTTATGATTTTCTTAACACTTGTTGCTTTCATCGCTGTTGCAGGTGATTTTGATAAGTACTTCGTAGTACCATTCATCCTGCTGCTTGCAGTAGTACAATTGATTTTCCAATTATACTATTTCATGCACATGAGTCACAAAGGACATGAAGCTCCTTCATTGTTCTTGTATTCCGGGGCACTTGTAGCGTTTATCACAGTGTTAACATTCTTGACGATCGTATGGATCTAATTAAGAAAAGCCAGCCAATTTAATTGGCTGGCTATTTTATTGTTCTGCTTCAGCTGCTGGAGGCTCATGTCATACATGGTTTATTTAAGGATGTATACTTGGTTTTAGGCTTTTTTGACGCTGTTTTCTATATGGCTGCCCCCGTTCTAATTGGGGAAATCAGCGTTTTGGCTCTATAAGCGCTTAATTGGAGCCTGCGGAACGGGTGGAATCGGGGTAATCTTTTAATTTTGGCCGGTAATCTTTCGAAAACTGGACTTTTTCTTTCGATTCCGGGCCATAATCTTCGAATTCTGGGAGATAATCTTTTAATTTTAGGATTTATTCCACCACTTACCAAAAATATCCAAACTGTCCACTGCATGATATACGAAGGCAAAGAACAACTTTCCTGCAAGTCCCATTCATATTGGCTGGGCGAGCCGCCTCCGCTTTTCTATTGTCCAGCTGCAGGGCTTAGAGGCACATGTCATAAGCCAACCCGGCCAAGAAGGCAAAGAGCGCCTTCCAGTCCCGCCCGTCTTATGCCACCCGCCTCTGAGCAAAGCCCTTCCGCATTTCTATTGTCCAGCTCCGGCGGCTAGAGGCTCGAGGTCATAAGCTAAATGGACCAAGAAGGCAAAGAACGCCTTCCCGGCCCATTCATCTTATGCTTGTCGCCTCTGAGCGAGCCGCCTCCGCTTTTCTTAATTGTTCATGAACTTGTCATTAGCTTGGATTGAAGTGGGGGGGAGTTGACAGTATAATGGGGGTAGCGGTTATTAGTGAAATGAGGTGAGGATATGCCGTTGGGTATATTTGGTTTTATGGCTTTATGGAGCCCATTTTTTATTTTGGCATTGGTGTTTATCACAGTTGTTTATTTTTTGGTCACCACGAAGTGGAGAACAAGCTTTAGGGAAAGTACTCCGCTGACTGGAAAGGAAGCAGCTTATTTTATAGTGGCGATCCTCCTTTTATATGCCATCAAAGGTTCGCCTGTTGAAGTAATGAGCACGATATTATTTTCTGCTCACATGACTCAGATGGCCCTTCTGTACTTAGTAGTAACACCTCTGATTATCATGGGAATTCCTAATTGGGTCTGGAAGGAAATAATAAACCTCCCAGTTGTCAAACCAATATTTAAGTTCATGACAAAGCCTTTGATTGCTCTGCTTTCATTTAATGTTGTGTTTTCGGTTTATCATATTCCGCTGGTATTTGATCATGTCAGAACAGATGTTACAGCGCACGGATTGGCTACAGTCATCTTGTTCTTATTATCCATTGTAATGTGGTGGCCGCTCTTGAACCCTGCGGATGAGGATATCGACTTAGAAGGTTTAAAGAGAATTGGATATATATTGGGAAGTGCGGTTTTATTGACACCGGCTTGCGGATTGATTATCTTCGCAGAGAATCCCTTGTATGCACCTTATTATGACCCTGAAGCGTTTATGCAATCTTTGGCCCTCTGTGTGCCGGTTGACACGTTACAGGGCATGACGCTGACCGGTCCCGAGTTATTCACCTCTATGTCCACCTTGAATGACCAGCAGTTGGGTGGAGTCATTATGAAAATCATTCAGGAGATTGTTTTCGGAGTAATGCTTTTTAATCTTTTCTTTCAATGGTATCGAAAAGATATGGAAAAACAGGAAAGACTTTCGTATGATCCGGTTGTAGACCAAACAAGGACTGAATAATGATCATACTTTCAGGGATAGCTTGCCGCCATTCCTGCCGTACATAGAATAAATACAGAAAAGTGAGGACTTGTAAAAATGGGTGTACCAATTTTACCTACGATCAGCACCAGTTTCATCGTTCTAAGTGCTATCACTGTAGCCATTGGCTGGTGGCAAATCAAACAAAGGAAAATCGAGAAGCATCAAGGGACGATGACCCTTGCAGGGATTTTTGCACTGATTTTCTTTATTATTTACGCAAGCAGAACCATCTTCATCGGGAATACTTCATTTGGGGGACCGGATAATATCAAGATTTATTATACAATCTTCTTGATTTTCCATATCACCCTCGCGACTGTAGGGGCTGTGTTCGGTTTAATGAGTTTATGGACAGGATATAAAGAAAAATTGGCAAGACATAGAAAGCTGGGACCTGTCACCAGCATCATTTGGTTCTTCACCGCGATCACCGGGGTTGCTGTATACATGCTGCTCTATGTCTTTTATGAAGGCGGGGAGACGACATCTGTCATAAAGGCAATAATAGGGAGCTGAGTTCCCGGTCCGTATAAGAACGTTCTTATACGGGCTTTTTTATTGCAGAAAAGGATAAGCGGTTCTTCTGTCGAATTAAACAAGTGAGAAAGGGGGTAATCATACTATGACACACAGTATAAAAAAACTTGAACAAAACCTTTATGAAGAATCTTTACAGTTATCCGAATATGCATTTCAATACAAAGTACCTTCTGAGAAGAGAGATAAAAGACTTCAACAGTTAAAGGTGCAGGATGTCTATGGTATCTTTTCTGAGGGTTCCCTGGCGGCCAAGCTTCATTTGCTTTCCCTGGAAGTATGGATTGGTAATGAGAAGTATTCGATGGGGGGAATAGCAGGTGTTGCAACTTACCCGGAGTACAGGCGAAAAGGATTAGTAAGGAGTTTACTGTCTCATGCGCTAGAGGAAATGAATAATAAGGGGCAGACGATCTCGATGCTGCACCCATTTGATATTGATTTCTACAGGAAATTCGGGTGGGAGGTTTTCGCTTATTTTAACAAGTTATATTTAACAAAAAAAGATTTAATCCCAATAAAAAAAACAAATGGTAGCATCAAAAGATTTACAAAGGAAACTTACCCTGTAGAACTTCATCAATTGTATGACCGTTATGCCTCTAATCATAGTGGAATGCTTGAACGCACAAAGGAATGGTGGAAGGAAAGAAGTATCGGGGATTTATGGATTGCGATATACTATGATGAAAATCATGTCCCGCAAGGCTATCTTAGTTATGAAGTCAAGAATCAAAAAATGAAGGTAGAGGAATTCGTTCCATTGAACGCTGAGGCGAGACACGGATTATGGAACTTTATCTGTCAGCATGATTCGATGATCAACGAATCAGAACTGGTGCTGAATCCAAATGAGCCATTGTCATTTCTGCTCAGGAATCCCCGCGTGAAAATGGAGCGTTTTCCTTATTTTATGAATAGAATTGTGAATGTGGAAAGCTTCTTGAATGCCCATTTGAAGCATATTGAGTTTGATGACCGCTTAACGCTAACAATTAAAGATGATCAAGCTGAATGGAATAATGGTACCTTTACAGTGTCGGCACACGGTGTGAAGAAAAGTGAACCGGCAGACAATACTGTAGTCATGGATATCAACACTCTAACAGCTGTCATTTTTGGAGTTTATTCACCAAAAGCACTGATGGATATGGGACAGATCGAAGGAGACTTGCCGGAAGTTGCTAAATTGGAAAAATTGACGAAGGATGTAAGTCCGTTTTTCTATGATTTCTTTTAAATATTAAAGGCTGTTTTCTAAAAGATTGTTGCTTTCCGTAAATTGGCTAGTAGCCTGAATGTTGCTTGTGGACGTGCTCTTTTCGAATTCAAGTTTAAACCACAGGTGGACGGACATCTGTAAACACCCAAGTTCCGGTATTTTCTTTTGTATAAAGCAACAAAGGATGAGAAAAGAGCTATATTAAAAAAAGGACCGGCCGGGATGGCAGGTCCTTTTTGCTCAAACTTTGAAATTGGTCTTGATTATGCCGGCTTCTTTTGCTGAATTGAATACAATCAATATCATCGGGCCGATGATGAAACCGAGTACTCCGAATAGCTTCAAGCCAAGGTACATGGCAATCAACGTAGCTAAAGGTGACAATCCAATATGAGTCCCCATGACTTTAGGTTCCACGGTTCTCCTGATGATTAATAATATGGCGGCCAGTACGGCAAGCTGAGTCCCAAGCGCAATGTTACCTGTAATCAAATGGAACATTGCCCATGGTCCCAGAATGACAATTGAACCTATCAGAGGGATGAAATCAATGATCCAAATGACAAGAGACATCACAATCGCCACTTCAGGGGAGATGAAAAGCAGCCCAATGAGTGAGACGAGAAAAATGATGATACTAACCAGAAACTGTGCTTTGAAAAAGCCGAAAATCACGTAAGACAGCCGGGACGTCATGAAATTCACTTTTTCGGCCGTCCGTTCAGTCAAGTGTCTGAAAATACTCAATTTTATTCCTGGCAGATCCAGCATAAATAGAAACAGTGCGATTAAATATACTAGAAAACTAACCAGGTAGCTTGGGATATAGGATAAAAATGCGCTGATTTTTTCTATATTTAACGAGTTAAGTATTTTTGTCTTAACCGAGGTCAGGAAGTTCTGCACTTCTTCACTAAAGCCCGTTACCACCTCATCGGGGAAGTCTTCTGCAGCATCCAGGAGCTTTTCCTCGTAATCCAGCCATATTTCACTTAATTGATTAATGTATTTAGGTGTATCTTCTATCAGCTGAATTCCTTCACCGACAACTTTTGTTGTGACGAACACAGCTGATAAACCTATTAACAACAAGAAAAGGATAAACACGGATAAAACCGCTATTTTTCTGTTGGTGGAAAAACGTTTTTGAGTGAATTTAACTGCTGGCTCAAGGAATAAGGCAGTGATGAGAGCAGTAATCAAGGGGACGGATATAGGCAATATAAAAAACGAAAGGATTGCCAGGATGATGATGCTTATTAGGATGATAAAAACTTTTCTGGTGAAAAACTTTGACAATTGAGAACCCCTTTCTAACGTTTCCTCTTACTATTTATTATATTAGAGTAAAGAAAGAATGAACAGTAGGGAAGGAATTTAATTTTGATATTTTTGAGGCAGATAGACTGCTAAAAAATGCCCGAAGGCAGCTGCTGCCTTCGGGCATTTTCCGGGTAGTAAGCCGTCTCCACTTTTGGTTCATCCAGCTCCGGCGACTAGCCCCTCGAGGTCATAACTGAAAAATCCCTAAAGGCAAAGAGCGCCTTCAGGGATTTCCCAGTTATGCTTGTCGGGGCTGATCAAGCCGCCTCCGCTTTTGGTATTGTCCAGCTGCAGGGCTAAGAGGCACATGTCATAAGCCAAACCGCACAAGAAGGCAAAGAGCGCCTTCCAGTCCGGTTCGTCTTATGCCACCCGCCTCTGACCAAAGCCCTTCCGCATTTCTATCATCCAGCTACGGCGGCTAGAGGCTCGAGACATAAGCTAAGCCGGACAATAAGGCAAAGAACGCCTTTTTGTCCGGCTCATCTTATGCTTGTCGCCTCTGGGCGAGCCGCCTTCGCTTTAGGTATTACCAAGCGAATTCTGTTACTTCTTTTTTTACGTCTGCGATTAGTTTTTCACAAGAGGTCAGCAGGTGTTTAGGGAAATCTTCGCCTTCACCGTACTCTACGCCGTGTGGGTAGTAGTGTTTGCCCAATAGTGGTGTCATCAGTTGGATGACGGCGTCGTGCTTGCCGATATCGCCTTCCACTGCCAGTCCCTGAATACGAAGATAGAAAATGCCTTCTCTGATTTCAAACTTACGGTCGTATGTTACCCTTTCGTAATCCCACTGACCTGCACGGACAAGGCCGTGTGACTCCATGATGTCGTCAAGACGGTTCAAATCTACTTTAACACTCTCAATTCCTGTTTCTTCAAAACGCATAATATTTCCCTCCTATAATGTCTGGCGAAAGGATCAGGGTATAAAGTCATGTTCCCATTGCCTTTTTGATGTTCTTGTTAACAGCATTTATATCGGCAGTATGTAAAATGATACTAAATGCGGTATTTCTCATTCTTTATAATAGTGTAAAATTCTTTTTCTTGCAATGTTTGGATGAAAGCGATTTATGATTCTTTAAGGTGCATAAGTTATGGATGTAAGAGAAGAATAAGGAGAATCTCTAGATTGGAGGAGGGCTAGGATGCCGACGTTGAAAGAAATCATGACAAAAGATGTTGAAACATGCACGCTTCTCGATAATGTGTATGAAGTGGCAGTGAAAATGAAGGAATATAATGTGGGCTCGATCCCAATCGTAGACGGCGACAAAATTGTTGGGGTCATAACAGACAGGGATATTGTCACTAGATGTATAGCAGAAAAACACCCTGCTTCATCAAAAGTCGAGGATATCATGAGTAAGGAGCTTATCACGATCGCGCCGGACTCCGATGCTGCCCAGGCAGCACAGTTGATGGCATATAAACAGATCAGAAGGCTTCCGGTAGTAGAAGGCGGCCGGCTCGTCGGCGTCGTTTCCATTGGGGATTTCGCCATAAGGGAATCTTTGGAGGCACAAGCGTCTATAGCGCTCGAAGAGATTTCAGAATCCCACTTCAGTAACAAGCCATGTTAACCAAAAAAGGCGATCCCACCATCGCCTTTTTTAGTTGTAACTAAATTTATAAGATCTTTACATACCCATCAGTTTTAGTGAAAAATAAAATATGCTATGCTTTATACAATACATAATAATCAGAAACATTTTAAATGGTATAATAATGCTAGTATTTTATGCATATCCTGCTAGAGAAGGCAGAGAGGAGGGAAATCTCTGAAGACGGTTTTTCGCATCGCTATTATTCTTGTATTTATTCTATTAATAAGTATTTATCAAAGTCTAGAGGACGAGAACGAACCTTTAAAAGGACCTGATACACAGACTCTTAAGAAAGATCACGATAATCAGATGAAAAAGCCATTGGAAAATGCCGGGGAACGGCCTGTGTCAGGTCTCTCTACCTGGATAGGGAAAGGTTCGGATAAAGTAATCGATGCCTTTGGCGAACCGGAACGAATCGAGCCCGGCCTGTACGGATATGATTGGTGGATTTATCCGATTTCTCGGAAGCAATACCTCCAGATGGGGGTGGAAGATAATAAAGTAGTCACTCTTTATGCAATCGGCAATGAAGTCGATGTCAGTCCTTATAAGCTTGGGCAGAAGCTTGAAGATATCTATCGTTTTACCATTATCGAATCTGAAATCGTTGTCAATGATGAATCGGGATCCTATCAATTTGAACTGAATGAAGAAGATCTTAATACCCGCCTGCTGGTTTCATTAGGGGATATCTATGCACAGCTTTACCTTGATAAATTCACGGGAGAATTAATGAGTATCCGATTTTTGGACAGCGCCACCCTTATTAAAATGCATCCATATGAAATGATGTACCGGGGCGAGCTTGCTGAAGAACCACAACCCACTGATAATGAATGGAGTAAAATAGATACCGCAAGTGAACAGCAGATATTTGATATAACCAATGTAATGCGTGCTCAATTTGAGGCAGATGAGGTAGAGTGGAATGAAGAAACGGCAGAAGTAGCAAGGGGACATAGTAAGGAAATGTATGAGAAAGACTATTTTTCCCATGATTCACCTGTATTTGGAAGTCTTACTGATCGATTGGAATCCCAAGAGATCACGTTCAAGTCTGCAGGGGAAAACATTGCCTCGCAATATACTGATGCTCCCGAAGCAGTACACGGCTGGCTGAATTCTGAAGGCCACAGAAAAATCCTTCTTGAAAAAGATTTTACCGATCTGGGAGTGGGAGTCTATAAAAGATATTATACTCAGAACTTCATCGAGAAATTTATGATAGAGGAATAAAAAAGGTTGGCTATTCCAGGACACAGACAAACAGTCCTTGAAACGGCCAGCCTTCTTTTATTTCTTTTCAAAAATAAAGAATGATCCGGTAGAATGAGCTACCAATTTGCCTGAGGAATTCGTAACCTTGCCTTCAACCACCATTGTCTTTGTTCCCTTATGAACAATTGAGGCACTCGCAAACAATTCTTCACCGACTCCGGGTGAGACATAATGAACAGTTAAATTTGTTGTCACCGCTCCGTATCCTTCAGGGAGCATCATATTGGCGAGTGTCCCCATTGCTGTATCCACCAGGGTGGCAGTTACACCGCCATGCACTATTTTCAATGAATTATGTGTGACTTCAGTAATTGGGATACTTATTGTGAAGTTTCCGTCCACTGTGGATTTATCCATGGCAAATATCCCGCCGATTATGGATTCATTCAGATTATTCTGCTTCCGTTTAACTCCATTCAGCAGTTGACGGATACTTATTACTTCTTCTTCATCTGCTGTTTTTAGCACTTCATCCAGCAATTTGTGTAATTCTTCTTGCATAATCAAACATCCTTTTCTTTTACACAGCGTAAAATAATAATTATGAACACGACTGCTTAGTTTAGTTTTTCTGGTTGGTTTCTACAAAAGAATTTTACTACAAAAAGGAATGTATCACCATTTTTTCATTCCCATCATAAAATAATATAGGTTAATGTCCTGAGCAGGAGGTGCTGGGAATGGGAAAATCATTACACCCTAAAGTAAAGGAATTCAAGGAATTTGTCAGAAAGCATCCCAAAATTGTAAAAGATGTGCGAAACGGAAATGCAAATTGGCAGGATTTGTTTGAAGACTGGTATTTGCTTGGGGAAGAGGATACCCGGTGGAGCGTATACAAGGATGCTGAAAACAATAGTGACACTGGTACAGACAAAGAAGATAAAAGTAAAAATGGCTGGTTTGACCAAGTAGGTGATTTAGTGAAGAAAATGGATGCCAATCAATTGCAAAGCCATATCAATAATATCAATGAAGTGTTGGGAACCGTTCAGGGTGTCATCAGTCAGTTTCAATCTAATCCAAAAGGGACCTCAGTGACAAATGAGACACGTACCAAGCCTTCTCATCCCTTTTCATTCAGGAAAGACTAGGGGGGAAAGCATGAGAACGGATATCATCGAATACATTCATTCCAATGAAGAATTAAAGTTGTTTTTGAGGGAAAAACCTGAATGGTACAGGCGACTTTCAAGAAATCCAAATGAACTTGAAAAGTTTGAAATCGCATCGATCAATCACTTCCAAAAAACGATTCCACACCGGGTACAAAAATTCTCCAATGGAGTCCAGATGGCATCTATGATGATCAGTATGTTCCAAAGCATGAATGAATCATCTCAATAGGGTGTAAAAAGGAAAAGCGGCCGCTTTTCCTTTTTTATTTTCTGTTTATCAAATAACGCGTTTCTAGTTGAATAAACGTGAGTAAACAACGGTAAAGTTGGGGATGGCTAAGATAAAGGAGTGGTTTCAACTATGAAAAAGTATATCGTTCTAGCTGCTGCACTGCTCGTGGTTTTAAGCGGATGTAGAGACAATGCCCCCCCTGAACCTGAAAGTTTCAGCTTTGTGAAAAAGGCGCAGGCCCAAGAAACACTTTCTGTTAAGCACATTGTTCAGGGAAATCAGGTATTTATAGAATGCATCGTTCCTGATGTAACGTTTTCCTCCTTAAAAAAAGGAGCAAAAAAGGGGAAAATCGTTGTGACTTCAAATACAAACGGTCTTTACAAGGAATATCACACAGCGGCATTCGTCGTGAAAAACCTGCCCAAGGGCAACCATATATTGACGATTGAAGTGGTAAGCCCCAAGAATAAATCATTGGGAATAAAAAAACAACTATATGTAACGATTCCTTAGAGGTTCAAAAATAAGCGGGATTTTTTTACAAAGCATATTCGCTTCCAGTTCCTAAACGTGTTAAAATAACGTTATGGAGGTGGGCACTATGCTTGCTACTATAGAAAGAATGGAAATTCTGGATAGTGCAGATGAACTATCCCAATGGATATTAAATTCCGATGTGGCAGAAAATTATCGGAAGTCTCTATATAAACTTCGTAATAATGACGTTACGCAAAAAAAAATACAATTGTTTACGCGTATGAAGGAACGTTACGAAGAGGTACAAAGATTTGGACGTTATCATCCGGATTACAAAACGGTCATGAAGGAGATACGTGAACGTAAAAGGGAAATGGATATGGACGACAACGTAGCCGAGTTCAGAAGGGCTGAAAATGAACTTCAGGACCTCTTGGATAAAGTGAGTTTGATCATAGGACATTCCGTTTCAAAAAATGTGAAGGTTCCTTCCGGAAATCCTTTCTTCAGTGGGAGTTCTTGTGGAGGGGGCTGCGGATCTGGAGGCAGCTGCGGCTGTTCAGCCTGACAGATAAAAAAAGAGCTGGCGCTTCGTCAGCTCTTTTTTATTGCTTTAGCCGTACACAATCGACGCATAAGTTACCACAGCAGAACATCTTTTCCTGAGGGACATAAAAGCGATGGCGGTAGACGTATAACGAAGGCTGGGATCTGAAGAATATTGTATCGGAGTGCAGTCTCTTCCCTCTCATTGCACGCGCTGATCGTTTGCGGATTAGATATTCAACCTCATCCCTGTCCAATTCGGTTTCTACATACAGAAAGGGGATGCCTGCGGTCCATTTGGCGTAACAAGCGGCAATGCCGGGTTCATTGCGAAGAGAATCGATAAAATCATCCCATATGTACTTTAGGTCCATCATATCCCTCCCAAGTATTAATTTCTGCTTTATTAATGTACTATACCCTAAATACTATAAATATGTTCCCGCGTATAAGAGAATTTCCTCAAGCCCAAAGCCCTTCCTCTTTTTCTGTATTTGTGCTAGACTGAAAAAAAAGTGATTCCTAGAGGGGAAACGTTATGTTGACGCAAAGACAAGGTTTAGTTGTTTGGTTACATAGTTTGAAGCATGCAAAGTCTTTGAGACGATTCGGGAATGTTCACTATGTTTCAAAAAAAATGAAATATGTTGTATTGTACTGTAATCAGGAGGACATTGATTCTGTCATGGAAAAAATCAATTCCTATTCTTATGTGAAAAGAGTGGACCCTTCCTTCAAGCCTTTCATTAAATCGGTATTTGAAAACTCAAGGCCTGATAAGGCGAAGGAATATGATTATAAAATGGGGTTCTAAAAAATCAGCTGCCAACATCAGAGTTTGGCAGCTTTTTTTTATTACTGCAGGGGGGAGATATAGTGATTCAATCTTAATATGGCAATAAGATGCTGATAATAAAGATCTTTTTCCGGGAAGAAAGATGATGGCTTGACGTCGAGTTGAATAATCATTTTTTCAAGTTCTTTTGCGGTCTGTTCGAAAAGCGAAAACCTTTTATTTTCCATCATATTCGGATTGGGTATTCCTTCCCGGCAAATATAGATTGCCTGAAACTTCCCTTCAGCTGCCGGCTTCATTACGACGCCAAGCGATGTTACCGGTCTGTCTTTCACGATGGTGTGAAAGGCCATTAAATGCTGTACCCTTTCCTTGTTATATCTTGTCATTTCCAACAGTTCATAAATATCGGCCAATCCTTCACCTAATTCGATAAACCTCTGAATCATGTTTTGACTCCTTTTTATTCATAGTTAATCAGTTTCTTATTATTTCAAACAAACAACGAGAAGTAAAGAATATATAAGTCGAGGGAGGGAAGGAGAAATCCATTGTAATTGACGGAGAAGGCTGTTAAAAGATTTTGAACATAAAAAGCCCTGCAGATATTTCTGCAGGGTCCTTCTATATCCATTTCTGGAAAGAAGGCAAAGGGAGAGGAGAAACCGGAGGAAGAACTTATGGGGAAACGTAAGTCTTCTCCGCGGTTGGCAACAACATCAATTAGGATGTTGTTACTTCCATTATCACCTAACCAATTGATTTTATACATTAAGGAGGTAATTTTCGTATGTGGCGAATCATGTTGATTTGTGTTAGGATAGTGAGGAAAAAATACATATATGGTGGATGATTATGAGAGTGATTTCAGGAACACTAAAAGGACGGCAATTAAAAGCGGTCCCGGGAAGCGGCACACGCCCGACTACAGATAAAGTGAAAGAGTCGATTTTTAATATGCTTGGTCCTTTCTTTGAAGGCGGTACCGGCCTGGATTTATTTGCAGGAAGCGGGGGGCTCGGAATAGAAGCTCTCAGCCGGGGGCTGGATAAAGTGATTTTCGTGGATAAGGATTCGAAGGCACTGCAAACGATAAAGAATAATCTTAATGATTGCAAATTGATGGACCAGACTGAAGTATATCGGAATGATGCCGCAAGAGCACTTAAAGCGTTAGTTAAAAGAGAGGTAACATTTGATTATATCTTCCTGGACCCTCCGTATAAACAGAAAAGATTGGAAGAACTGGTCGCATACATTGATGAACATAATCTTTTAAATGAAAACGGTTACGTTATGTGTGAATACAGTTCAGACAGCAGGCCGTCAGATCAGATCGGGAAGTTGCAAAAAGTGAAAGAAGAAACCTACGGGATCATCGGTATATCAATTTATACATATTAAGAATGGCAACTAGCAGACATTTGGGGGTAAATGAATATGACGAGTATTGCAGTATGTCCGGGGAGTTTTGATCCGATTACATATGGACACCTTGATATCATAACAAGAGGGGCAAAGGTTTTTGATCAAATTTACGTTGTAGTCCTGAATAATTCCTCGAAAAAACCTTTATTTTCAGTGGAAGAAAGAATCGAGTTGATCCGTGAATCTACTAAAGACATTCCGAATGTCGTGGTCGATTCCTTTCAGGGTCTTCTTGTAGACTATGCAAAAAGCGTAAAGGCCAGTGCGATCATCAGGGGATTGAGAGCGGTATCCGATTTTGAATATGAAATGCAGATCACGTCCATGAACAGGGTGCTGGAAGAGGATATAGAAACATTCTTCATTATGACAAACAATCAGTATTCTTTCTTGAGCTCGAGCATTGTGAAGGAAGTGGCGAAGTACGGAGGGAATATATCCGAATTGGTCCCTGCGCCTGTCAAGAATGCATTGAAAGAAAAATATAATACAATCGAATAAAAAAAGCGGTTCATGGGAGTTTTATCACATGAACCGCTTTTTTGATCAATGTCCTTTATTAAATATTCTACTGCTGTAGATTAAGATATATAGCAGTAAGCAGAAGATTGTAATTGGAGGTCCAGCGGATTTCAGCCAGTAAAGAATTTCATTCCACATATACTCATTCCCATAGGAAAATACAGGTACGGCATTCGAAAGCTGTTCATCGGATAACCTTTCATAGACCGGTTTCCAGATGATGAGCGTCACGATGGAAGCTGCGGCACCGTGAAGAAATCGTGCGTAGAAGAAAGGCTTAAACCGGATATCTGTCTGGGCAAGGATGCTGGCCACCTGGGCTTGAACACTGAATCCTGAAAAGCCAAGGATAAAACTTGTGATGATCGCCTGGTGCAGCAGTGTTGCTTCAGACGTACTGCTTGTCAATTTTGATCCCAGGGTTATTTCAAACAAGCCGGAAATGAAGGGGATGCTCAATTGCTCGGCCAAATGGGCCAGCTGGAACAAAGCAGAAAAACCTGCAGCCACAAACGTGGTGATATGAAGGTGGTACAGCATTTTGTTTATGACCGAAAAAAGAATGATAAACCCGCCTATCATCAATAAAGTCTGGATTGAGGATGTGACGGCGTCCCCCAGCAGTTTACCAATCGGACGATTATCTTTCAATCTGGTTTCATGAAGGGCAGAGAACGCTTCCCTAAGAATGAATCCTCTCTTCTCCGCGGTTCTGTTGTCGAGGGCTTCATGGTCTTTTCCCCCATAAAATCTCATCGCGAGACCTACACAGAAATTGCCTATATAGTGAGCGGCCGCAAGCACCACACCGAGTGTAGCGTTTTGAAAAAACCCCACTGATACAGCTCCGAAAATAAATAACGGGTTAGAAGAGTTTGTGAAAGAAACCAATCTCTCTGCTTCGATTTTTGTAAGCTGTTTTTCCTGACGAAGGCGTGCTGTTAATTTGGCACCTGCCGGAAAACCGGATGCCATCCCCATAGCCCAAACAAACCCGCCTGTTCCCGGTACCCGGAATAAGGGGCGCATCATTGGTTCGAGGACCACCCCTATAAATCTTACTACCCCAAAACCAATCAGCATTTCGGAAACGATAAAAAAAGGCAGCAGTGAAGGAAATACAATTTCCCACCACATATCCAGTCCCCTTATCGAAGCCTCCAATGATTCATCTGGCATAAGAATCAATGCTGCAGCAAAAACTGTCACACTTGCCGATAAGACCAACGTTTTCAATTTCGACTTCAACAACCGGACGTCCCTCCTCCGAGAGCTATGTCAAATTCTTGTGAAACACAGAAAGAATGATAAAATGAGAGTAACCTCAACTTGTCCTCATATTTATCAATATACTCATACATATTAGAAATAGACCATATGATGAATTGAACCGCTAACTAAGGGTGAAGGGGGTACTCATATGAAAAGACCAAAGATTGGCTTGGCCCTTGGTTCAGGTGGAGCTCGAGGATTTGCACATTTAGGGGTCTTGAAGGCTCTTAAAGATGAAGGCATCCCCGTCGACATGATTGCCGGGAGCAGTATGGGTGCACTGGTGGGCTGCTTGTATGGGGTCGGTCACAGGATGGAGGACCTCTATAAATTATCCACGACCTTCAGAAGGAAATATTATTTGGATTTTACAGTTCCGAAGATGGGATTCATCGCCGGGAAGCGTATAAAAGAATTCATTCAATTGTTTTCACATAATAAGAACATTGAAGATCTGAACATCCCTGTAAGCGTTGTGGCCACTGATATAACAAATGGAGAAAAAGTGGTCTTTACATCAGGTCCGGTCGCAAGTGCAGTCAGGGCAAGCATAGCGATTCCTGGCATATTCGTACCGGAGAAGATAGACGGACGCCTTCTTGTAGACGGGGGCGTCATCGACAGGGTCCCTGTTTCGGTCGTGAAAGAAATGGGGGCAGATCTTGTTATCGGCGTTGATGTATCCCACGTCAAACGGAATGCTGAAATTACTACTATATATGATGTCATAATGCAGAGCATTGATATCCTTCAGCTTGAAATCGTGGCTCATCGGGAAATCGCTTCCGATTTCATGATCCGGCCGCATGTGGAAATGTACAGTACACGGGCTTTCAAGAATATCGAAGAAATAATTGATATGGGGGAAGAGGAGGCAAGGAAGGTTATTCCTTCTATTAAAAAAGCGCTGGAGGAATGGAAGGGGTAAAATCTATGAAGAACAGAACGCTGATCAGAATTATGGTTGTGATGACGGTATTTATCGTAGCAACGTCCTTTTATTATCTTCCCTATTATGTAACGAAGCCGGGGAGCGCCCATGAGCTGGATCCCATCGTAAAGGTGGAAGACGGCTTTGATGATAAGGGTGAATTTATGCTGACTACTGTAAGGATGGGGAAAGCAAATATATATGCCTATCTTATCGCCAGCTTTAAAAAATATGAGTATATTTATCCTGTTGAAGAAATCCGGAATCCTCATGAAAGTGATGAAGAATATAATCTGAGACAACTTCAGCTCATGGAAAATTCCCAAAATCACGCGATTGAAGTCGCCTTCAAAGCAGCGAATAAACCCTATCATTATAACTACAAAGGGATATATGTCTTAAATGTTTATCCTGAAATGCCGGCTGCTGACATCCTGAAACCAGGCGACAGGATCACAGCCATTGACGGGCAGGAATTCGAATCATCTGAAGAATTCATCCAATATGTGGGGAAGAAAGAAAAAGACGATAAAGTAGAGGTAAAGTTTATAAGAAATGACAAAGAGAAAATTGAAACAGTCCCATTGAAGGAATTTCCGGAAATGCCGGATAAAGTGGGACTTGGCATTTCATTAAGTGACGACAAGGATATCGTCACCGACCCTGAAGTATCCCTGGATACAGAGGAAATTGGCGGCCCGTCGGCCGGGTTGATGTTCAGCCTCGAAATTTATAATCAATTGACGAAACCGGATTTGACCAAAGGGTATCCGATCGCAGGGACCGGAACAATTTCAGAAGACGGGGAAGTAGGCAGAATCGGTGGGATTGAACAGAAAATCATCGCAGCTGACAAAGCAGGTGCAGAGTATTTCCTTGCCCCTGACGATACGATATCAGAGGAAATAAAGAAAAACAATCCGGAACTTGAATCCAATTATTCAACAGCCAAAAAGACGGCAGAAGACATCGGGACAGACATGAAAGTCATTCCGATCAAGACATTTGATGAAGCGATAAAATTCCTTCAATCACTTCCTGAGAAATAAACAATGAAAGAGACTGCGCAGGCAGTCTCTTTTTTGCTTTGATCTTATCTCATCATGACTGGAGGCTGAGACCACTCCTGATGAAGTAACTTTTTCTTAGCTTCATTAGAGGAAAGACCAAGTGAATAGATGTCGGCAGCTTTCATGTCTAAAAATATATCTTTTTTATCTGCGCTGGAAAGTTTGCTGATCAGAGGAAGTTCCAATGATTTTTTCATTTTATTCAAATATTCCTGCCCGGTCTTATTCATCCCCAGCAATCTGATGTAGGAAGGGGCAGCATGCCTTTCATTCATTTCACTTTTTGTTGTATTGGTCAATATATGCAGCGCCATCCTCTGCAGACGTGTCCACGTATACCTTTTGGATTTCACCCTGTTCATGAAATCTTCAAACGAAAGCGCTGACTTTGAGCTTTCGATCATTCTGTTTTCAATACCTTCTTCTATTTCATAGATCTCCCGCAGCTGGGAAGGAGAAGAGGACATAATCTTGTATTGAAGCAATGGCCAATATTTTTCCCATCTATGATACCCTCCAAATTCCTTTCTGTAATGTTCCAATATTTCGTATGTGGCGGACGGTATGTAGCGGTTGATCACATTTTCTTCTTTATCCGGGTCGAAGAGATTTTTTCGGATACTGGTGGCACTTGCGATGGAAGGGGACGCAAAGTGCTCATCATGATAGCCTGCTGATTCACGTGTTATCGTAAATGCCTGTAAAGACGGAGCAACTGTATTTCTTGCTTCAATATAATGGTAGCCCAGGATATTATTCGGTTTGCTTAAATCAATCAGGTTTCCGCTGCTTTTTAGGTCCTTGAACGCTTTCGACAAGGCAGAAGGATAGCTTAGGCCTTCATTCATATAGTTTTTTATCGATGCATCATATGTGTCCCGGTTGCTTTGAATTAAATTGACGGTTTCTTCAAATGCGGAGATTCCTCCGTCTTCACTCCCAAAGCAAAAGCTTTCGCAACCTATTTCATGGAGCAGGGAGATGGATCCTTTCGCGAACGTTTCTGCATGCTGTGTCGCGAATGCATAAGGAAGTTCAATGACGATATCAACCCCTGCTGCCAAAGCCATTTTTGTGCGTGCCCACTTTGACACGATGGCGGGTTCACCGCGCTGAAGGAAATGCCCGCTCATACAGGCGATTACAAGATCAGCCCCCGACGTTTTTTTTGTCTCAGTCAGATGATGCAGGTGTCCATTATGAAACGGATTATACTCAACTACTACCCCTGTTGCTTTCATAGTAAATGTCACTCCTTCTGCAAAAAATAGATGAATAAATGATAAATATCTATAAGTATCATATCGGATATTCAAAAATATTTGAAACGGATTATCATAAAGCGTTATAATTGCAACACTGACACCGTAATAAGTGTAAAGAAAAAATATTGACAAACGGTAATATCAAGTCTATAATTACCTTTGTTGCCTTGAGGTGATGACATTGAAATGGTCGATAATACAATTACAAAAGTACAGGGATAAAGGACTTACCCTTGATGAAACAGTGACTTTCGACAATCCCGAAGAAATTGATCCGCAAGTCAGGAACGTTTCTCCGATCCATGTTACAGGTAAGGCTGACATTGGAACGAATCGCGTCACTTTCCATCTTAACATAACGGGGCATATGGTTTTACCCTGTTCCAGAACCCTTGTGGATGTGGATTTGCCAATCAATCTTAAAACGATTGAAACCTTTCTTCTTTCAGAGACTGAATATGATCATTATGAAGAAGAAGAAATCCACCGCATAGAAGGGGATGTAATTGATTTAAAACCAGTAATCAGAGAGTTGCTGTTACTTGAGATACCTTTACAGGTAATCAGCGATGAAGCGAGAGAACAGGATAAGCTTCCTTCCGGTAAGAACTGGGAAGTGATGACGGAAGAACAAGCTTATGAAGTCGAAGAGGAAAAAGAGAAGAAAGTTGATCCTCGACTCGCTGACTTAGCAAAGCTTCTTGATCAAAACAAGAACTCTTAAAAGCGAAGTACCAGTTCGTTCTGGCTTCATAATATTTTTATCTCTTTAAGGAGGTGGGAAGAATGGCAGTACCTTTTAGAAGAACATCTAAAACAGCAAAAAGACAACGTCGTACACACTTCAAACTACGTGTACCTGGTATGGTAGAATGCCCAAACTGTGGTGAAATGAAACTAGCACACCGTGTTTGCAAAGAGTGCGGAACGTATAAAGGAAAAGAAGTTGTAAACAAATAATTTTATTTACAACTGGTTGCAAATAATCATTTGCAACAAATAAAAAAGCGTGAAGAGGCCATGGCTCTTCACGCT
Organism: [Bacillus] enclensis; assembly: GCF_001456935.1. GTDB lineage: Bacteria > Bacillota > Bacilli > Bacillales > Bacillaceae_B > Rossellomorea > Rossellomorea enclensis. Next base: position 424,984 of record NZ_KQ758483.1, read on the forward strand.
TTTTTTATTGCGGCACTGTTCAAGTCAGTTGAATCCATTTACACTATAGAAAAAAGGAGGGGCAGCAAGATGGGAGAATATATCATACATAAAGATGAGAAGGGGATACTTCATTTCATAATCAACCGTCCTGAAAAAAGAAATGCTATCAACTATGAAATCATGGACGGACTCGACAAAGCTTTAAAAGAATGTCATGTGAATTCATCCGTAAAAGCATTTGTCATCACTGGCAGTGGAGAAGAAGCCTTTTGCTCAGGAGGGGATTTATCCGAGTTCCACCGCTTGAAAACCGAAGAGGAAAGTTATGAAATGCTCAGGCATATGGGGGACATCTTAACAAGAATTGCGTTTCTGCCCAAGCCGACGTTCGCTTTTATCAATGGGACGGCAATTGGCGGGGGATGCGAGATTGCGGCTTCATGCGATATTAGAGTTGCCAGAAAAGGGATCAAGATGGGATTTGTCCAAGGGAACCTTGCCATAACCACCGGCTGGGGAGGAGGAACTTTGCTCCATAAAAGGATTAATTCGTCCAGAGCTATATCCCTTCTGATGGAAGCGAGCTTGAACGAAGCTGAATTTTTATACGAAATCGGCTTCATAAATGAACTTGTAGGGGAGAAGGGAGATATGAGGGACTTGCCCTTATTAAAAGCTGTTTCAACTAAGACCGCTGGTGTACTCAAAGCATACAAAAAACAGCAGTTGAACGATTGGGACAGAACAGTTATGGAGAAGAACATTGAAAGTGAAATCCGTGAATGTTCAAGGCTGTGGGCGTTGGAAGAACATCACAAGGCGGTTGACCGTTTCTTAGCCAGATAAAGGAGCCGGATTAATTATTTTGAATTCAAGTAATCTGTTGATTCTATCTACTCTAGTAAGTGCATATGCATGAATAAATGGATCTTACAGGAGGGATGGAAATGTCTTCAAATAGACAGGATGCTTGGAGTCAGGATGAAGATGTAATACTTGCTGAAGTTGTATTGCGCCATATACGGGAAGGCGGCACTCAGCTAAAGGCATTTGAAGAAGTTGGAAGAAAGCTATCGAGGACATCCGCCGCATGTGGTTTCCGGTGGAATTCGTTTGTACGCAAACAATATAAATCAGGTATAGAGTTAGCGAAGAAACAAAGGAAACAAGCAAAAAAACATACTCCTCTGGTGAATAAGCCTCACCAGGAAACATCTTTCCAACCTGAGATCGGTGAAAACGCAAATGAGCATTTCTCGATGAGCAGTATGATCCAGTATCTGCAAAAAGCAGAAGAAGCGGTCAGTAATGAAGCGAAGGCAATGCTTGAAAATAAAAAGCTGAAGGATGAAATCTCTCAATTGGCACATAAGTGTGAACAGGTTGAATCAGAATTAAAAGAATACAAAAGTAAATTCTCTTTACTTGAAGAAGATCATAAATCCCTGTTGACGATTTTTGAAAAAGCTCGAAAAATGGCCCTTTTACAGGGGAATGAAGAAAAAGTGAAATTCCAAATGGACAAAAACGGGAATCTTCAAAGAGTTAACAAATAAGAGACATCTAAAAAGGCTGGCTAATGATTAGCCAGCCTTTTTGTTGATTAGCCGATTTTTTGTTCTTTTACACCTTCAGGATACCAGACCATCGGATTTTCACCGAGATCTCTTTCCACATCGTAGGTGACTGCCTCAAAGCCCATCTTTTCCCAGAATCCTTGGGATTTGATTCTGGAATTCGTTTTGATCGGCAGGCCGTAACCTTTTGCGAATTCAACAAGGAGCTTTCCGTATCCTTTGCCTTGATATTTAGGCAGAACCTCAAGTTTCCACAATTCCAAATATCTTTGCGGTGGATCGAAATATTGATCGAACCGGGCCTCCCTTTGATACAGACTCATTCGTGCAATCAATGTATCTCCGAAATAAATGCCGTAAAAAGGAGACTCGCTGTCGTTTTCGATAATATTGGCCTGGAGATCCTCAAGCATGGATAATTCTTGCACTCCATACTCTTTAAACTTCTTGAACTCTTCGAGAGTTTTATAATTCACTTTTAATTTCTCAACTTTTACTGCCATCATATTACCTCCTACTATTACTTCCAGATAGCTTGCATAAACGGATATTTTTGAATCCGTCTGCAGCTATTTAAATAATAAATTGATTATTTACTATTATTATATAACAAATAAACAAAAAATTCTGCACTCAAATAAGAAAACGTTTACAATAAAGAGGAGGATTTCGACGGTTTTTGTAGAAATCTTTATATGTATTGCTGTTTTTTATAGAAAGGGGAGATAGTGTGCAAAAAGTTTTAATTGCAAACAGGGGAGAAATTGCTTCAAGAATCATTAAAACGTGTAAACAATTGAACATTCAGACGGTTGCTGTCTACTCTGATGCAGATGAGGAACTGCCTTTTGTCAAGGAGGCCGATATTGCTCATCGAATCGGTGAACCGCCCGTAAACAAATCTTATTTAGTTATAGATCATATTCTTGAAGTGGCAAGGAAAGAAAAAGTTGACGGAATCCACCCTGGATACGGCCTGTTATCGGAGAATGGGGAATTTGCGAAAAGGGTTACGGAAGAAGGTTTTACCTTCATCGGACCATTGCACAGTACAATCCAGAAAATGGGAGATAAAGTAGAAGCCAGGAAGGTCATGCAGCAGGCCGGGGTCCCGGTTGTCCCGGGAAGCGAAGGCGGGGTAGACAATATCGAAACTGCCAAGGAACTTGCCGAAGGAATCGGGTATCCGGTCATGCTTAAGGCGAGCGGGGGCGGGGGCGGAATCGGAATGATTCGCTGTGAAAATGAGCAAGCGCTCGTTCAAAGCTTTGACTCTACAAAAAATCGTGCAAAAGCATATTTCGGTAAAGATGAAGTCTTCCTTGAAAAATGTGTTGAGAACGCGCGTCACATTGAAGTGCAGATTTTCGGTGACAGCCATGGGAACATCGTCCACTTGTTTGAACGAAACTGTTCAGTTCAGAGACGAAACCAGAAAGTAATAGAGGAATCCCCTTCACCGGTGCTGTCTGAAAAGACAAGACAAGCGATGTATGATGCAGCAGTCCAAGCGGGGAAGGCAGTTGATTATATCAATGCCGGGACAGTGGAGTTCATTGTGGATGGTGAAGAAAATTTCTATTTCCTCGAAATGAATACAAGGCTTCAAGTCGAGCATCCGGTAACAGAATCCGTCACCGGTCTTGACCTTGTTAAATGGCAGCTTTTAGTAGCTGATGGAAAGCCTCTTCCTTTATTGAAGCAGGAAGAAATCACTTCTGAAGGCCATGCATTGGAATTTAGAATATACGCCGAAGATCCTAAAACATTCTATCCTTCCCCTGGCCAGATCAAGGTGCTTAATTGGGGAGGAAGTGAAAATGTCCGGATAGACTCGGGATATGACGAAGGGAATAAAGTCACCCCTTTCTATGATCCGATGATTTCTAAATGCATCATCACCGGTCAAGATCGAACAGAAGCAATAGAAAAAGCAAAGACATTTTTCTCTGAAGTGCAAATTGAAGGTCTCAAGACAAATGTGGGTCTCTTCAAAGAAATAATAGGGGAAAAAGAGTTCCTTGATGGTACGTACACAACGAAATGGCTACAGGATTATTTGACTGCAAACAGAACATAAGATGATAAAACACATAATTGGAGGAAATGAAAATGAAAGAAATTACAGCAGCTATGGCAGGAACAGTATTAAATGTTTTGGTAGAACAAGGAGGCAGCGTCTCTGCCGGTGACACAGTCCTCATGCTTGAATCAATGAAAATGGAAATCCCGGTCGAAGCCGAAGCCGAAGGGAAAGTCTCAGAAATAAAAGTAAACGTCGGCGACTTCGTCAACGAAGGCGACGTACTAATAGTCCTTGAAGGATAAGACAGCTTTGGATATTGGTATGTATTAATTTTCGGACGAATATTGATGAAGATACATTCCAATGAAAATGATAAAAAGTGATTTCATGGTAAGAGACTGTTCCAGCTGTTTGCTGGAGTGGAAGACGAAGACTCCTACTAGAAAAGCGGAAGGGCTTTGCTCAGAGGCTTATGACATGTGCCTCTAAGCCCTGGAGCTGGACAGTTCCTTCACCCGTGAATAAGCCGAGTTCACGGGACACCAGCGAAAAGCGTAGTCTTGCATGGAAACCAACAGCGGAGTTAAATAGCCATCACCGTATTAAATGACTTAAAGTAGATGAAGATAGCGTTTTCAGAGGGGTACAAACACTACATAACGAACAAAGGGGGATTCATATGACTGCATCTAAAACATTCATAGATACACTCAATGAAACAAAAGAAAGAATAAACGCCGGCGGCCAGCCGAAATACCACGAAAAATTAAAAGAACAAAACAAAATGTTCGTCCGTGATCGTCTTCAGCTATTATTCGACAATGGGGATTACCAGGAAGACGGCATGTTCGCAAACAACAAAGCGGAAGATCTTCCTGCAGACGGTGTTGTAACAGCCATCGGTAAAGTAGGCGGACAGACAGTCTGTGTAATGGCCAATGATTCTACGGTCAAAGCTGGTTCGTGGGGTGCAAGGACTGTAGAAAAAATCATCCGCATCCAGGAAACGGCACTGAACCTTCAAGTCCCTATCTTTTATTTAGTCGATTCAGCCGGAGCCCGTATCACCGACCAGCTAGAAATGTTCCCGAATCGCAGAGGGGCTGGTAAGATCTTTCATAATCAAGTGAAAATGTCCGGGATGGTTCCTCAGGTCTGTATCCTTTTTGGCCCATCCGCGGCAGGCGGAGCATATATCCCGGCTTTCTGTGATATCGTCATCATGGTTGATGGGAATGCATCGATGTACCTCGGGTCACCCCGTATGGCGGAAAAGGTAATAGGAGAAAAGGTAACGCTGGAAGAAATGGGCGGGGCTAGAATGCACTGTTCTGTCAGCGGCTGCGGTGACTTACTTGCTGCATCTGAAGAAGAAGCGATCGAAGAGGCGAAAAGATATTTGGGTTATTTCCCGGCAAACTATAAAGAGAAACCTTCCGTGAAAGAAGGGGTGGCACCAAAAACGGATAGACTTCTCGAAGACATCATCCCTCAGCATCAAAATGCACCGTTTGATATGTACGAAGGCATAAATACTCTGATTGATGAAGGCAGCTTCTTCGAAATGAAGAAATTATTTGCTCCTGAGCTAATCACAGGATTTGCCCGTATGGATGGAAAAGTGGTCGGAATCATTGCCAACCAGCCAAAGGTTAAGGGCGGTGTCTTGTTTCATGACTCTGCGGATAAAGGTGCTAAATTCATCCAGCTGTGTGATGCATTCCATATTCCTTTGCTTTTCCTTGCTGATGTTCCAGGCTTTATGATCGGGACAAAAGTTGAAAGGGCTGGGATAATCAGGCACGGTGCCAAGCTTATTGCAGCCATGAGCAGTGCGACTGTACCGAAGATTTCTGTTATCGTAAGAAAGGCATACGGTGCAGGATTGTACGCTATGGCTGGACCGGCATTTGATCCAGATGTCTGCATTGCACTTCCTACTGCACAAATAGCCGTGATGGGGCCAGAAGCAGCAGTGAATGCAGTGTATTCAAATAAGATCCAGGCGATTGAAGACCCGAAAGAAAGAATAAAATATGTTCAAGAGAAACAACAGGAATATAAAGAACATATCGATATCTATAAATTGGCTTCAGAATTGATCATCGATGAAATCACAGCTCCGAATGAGCTACGTTCTGTATTGATTGAGCGTTATAAACTGTACGAAACAAAAGATGTGCAGTTCAGTGAAAGAAAGCATCCGGTGTATCCGGTTTAAGGTTTTGAAGCAGACTTGTTCCTGGAATATCAGGAACAAGTTTTTTTGTGCTTCTTTTTACCTGTAGTTTTCTGAAAGGGAAATATTTGCTAAAATATGAATCATACATAATCTGTTTAAAAAAGGAGATAGCATGAAGATAGGGATTATAGGCGGAGGGGCACTCGGACTTCTTTTCTCTCATTATTTAAGTGAAAAGTTTGATGTCACCCTGTTAGTAAGGAGATCTGAACAAGTTCAAGAGATAAACCGTCATGCTCTCACTCTTAAGAGGGATGGTCATGACTATCATTCTTTTTTCCAAGCAGAGAGGCTCAGGGGAAGTGGCATGGGATTCAATCTCATCATAATAGCTGTTAAGGAATATGACCTTGGACCGGTATTGAATGCCTTGGTAAATACCGATGTCAGTGTTCCATTATTGTTTCTGCAGAATGGTATAGGTCATATAGATCGGGTGAAAAGCCTGCCCCACGAAACCCTTCTTGCAGGCTCTGTCGAACATGGGGCATTAAAAGAAAATGATCACTCAGTCGTCCATACAGGTAAAGGCAGGACAAATCTTGCTTTTATAAGAGGAGAATCGACCCGGATAGAAGAACTATTAATACAGGAAATAAAATATTTTCCTTTTTCACTCAAAGACGACTATGAAAAAATGATTTTAAAAAAATTATTTATTAATGTATTGATTAATCCTCTGACCTCGATTGCCCGAATAAAGAATGGCAGGCTGGCGGAAAATCCACATTTCCTTCATATACAGCATGCGTTATTCAATGAATTGCACATCCTTTTTCCTCATATGAAGGACCACATCCGCTTCGAAGAAGTCATGGACGTAGTCAAGAGCACTTCATCTAATCGTTCATCCATGCTCAAGGATATTGAAGAGAGAAGAAATACAGAGGTTGAGACCATTCTGGGAGCTTTGTTGTTAAAGGCCGAAAAAGAAAACCATTTTTTACCCATCATGAAAACACTTTACGAATTAGTTAAAGGAATTGAAAGAGAAGGTCAGGGGGGGTAAAATGGCTTCTATTTTTTCAACGATCATTGCCATTTTTGTCATTATTCCATTTTTGGGGTATTTCATCAGCTTTATTATTGCCAAGGAAGTAATGAAGAATCACCGCAAAGCGGTACATCTTGCGATTGACGTGACTACATTTTTGTTGATGGTCTCTGTCCATTTTATTGTGCTTGCCATATGGAACACTTCTTACTTGTGGATTATATTTCTTAGTGTTTGCTGCATAGGCTTGATATTTGCCGTATTATATTGGAGGGCAAAAGGAGAAATCCATTATCCTCAGGTCATCAGGGGTGTGTGGAGGATAAATTTCCTTTTGTTTTTTGCGGCTTATATCGCTTTAATGATCACGGGCTTGATCATAAGAATTATCGAACTGAATTAGTCCTTTTTACAGGCAGTTTTTTTTCTTTTCGGTCAGTGAAATGGTATACTCATCGTTAGGAAATAAAGAGCCAGAAAAGGAGTAGTAGTTCATATGGATTTGGAGAATCTGAACATTCCGGCGATCAACCAGTTTGCTTCATTATATATAGAGCAGAAAGAACCAGTGACTTCTTTTTTTCACTATAATATAAATCAGTCCGATGTCTATTCGCAGCGGATGGAAGACTTGGCGGCCCGTGAGTTCCCTCGTGCCGAACTGACGGATTGTATCGCCGGGTATATGAAAGGTCTGCCTGGCTCCCGGGAAGTAAATGAGTCCCTGGCGAAACTGAAGAACGATGCAGTAGCCGTCGTGGCAGGCCAGCAGGCTGGTTTATTAACAGGGCCGTTATATACGATACATAAAATCATCTCTATCATCAAACTGGCAAAGCAGCAGGAAAAAGAGTTGAATCATCCTGTAGTGCCTGTATTTTGGATTGCCGGGGAAGATCATGATTATCAGGAAGTGAATCACATTTATCTCGAGAAAGGGAACATAATCGAGAAAAAAGGCTATCCCGAAAGAGTGTCTGGAAAGAAAATGACTTCGGACATTTCATATGATAGAAACGTGATGAAGAACTGGGTGACAGAAATTCTCAAGACCCTTGGTGAAACCCCGCATACAAAAAAACTGGCAGGCGAATTGACAGAAATGATAGAAGATCAGAACGATATTGTAAGATTCTTCGCCCATTTCGTCATGCACCTGTTCAAAGACTTTGGACTGCTTGTGATCGATTCCGCCTACCCGCAATTACGGTCCCTTGAAAAACACCACTTTCATCATCTGATTGAGGGAAGTCAGCAGATTACGAATGCAGTTCTCGAGCAGCAGGGTGAAATAAAAAGAAATGGTTTCAACACCCAGCTGGATATCTCTCCCGATGCAGCAAATATTTTTATCAACTTAAACAATGAACGCGCATTGCTTGAAAGAGAAGATTACAGCTTTACTGAAAAGAATACCGGGAGTGTGATCTCGGCCGCTGAATTGCTGTCGATGCTTGAAAAAACACCGGAAAACTTCAGCAATAACGTGGTGACAAGGCCAATGATGCAGGAATGGCTGTTTCCTACGCTTGCCTTCATCGGAGGGCCGGGAGAAATTGCTTATTGGGGAGAATTGAAGAAAGCTTTCGAATATGTGGGATTAAAAATCCCGCCTGTCATCCCCAGATTAAGTATCACCCTGCTTGAAAGGGAAGTGGAGAAGAAAATGGATCTCCTCGGTCTTTCATTATCCCAAGTGTTAATGAATGGTGTCACTGAAGTGCGCGAAAGATATTGGGAATCCATAAAGTTGCCGAGTCTGGAAATCGAAATATCCGAGCTTGAACAAATGATGCAGAAAAAATATGAGGATATCCGTGATAAGACCGCACGGATCGGACACGGGTTGGATCAAATTGCGGATAAGAATCTTTCAATCCATCTGCAGCAATTAGATTTCTTAAGGAAAAGGACAGATAAGGCGCTGAGGGATAAGCATGATAAAACGTTTTCAGATTTTGCAAAAGTAGATAACTGTCTGCGCCCAAGCGGCGGTCCCCAGGAAAGGACCTGGAATGTCCTTTATTTCCTCAATAAGTATGGAGAGGACTTTATCCGGAACCTGACATCCCTTCCGATGGACTTCGACGGAAGTCATAAAGTCGTTTATGTTTGAATTCAAGTACGAAAAATAAAAAAGGACTTCTTTCGTAATAAAAGGCGAAAGAAGTCCTTTTTGTGTGTTTATAAGACAAGTTTTTCTTCCTTTCCCTGTCAGGAAAAGGAGGAAAAAGGAAACAGAAAATTAAAGGAAAAATTTTATAAAAAGAGAATTTAGAAAACAGTGGAGAAAAGTGGGGGGATGTGGTACATTTGTGATAGAAAGTGGGGGCAGTGCATATGTTCATGGGCGAATATCAACATAACATTGATAATAAAGGCCGTTTAATAGTGCCTGCCAAGTTCCGCGATCTACTCGGCGATTCTTTCGTCATCACCCGTGGTTTGGACCAATGCTTATTCGGCTACCCCATGGATGAATGGCGCGCACTTGAAGAAAAGTTGAAAGCATTGCCTCTGACAAAGAAAGACGCACGTGCTTTTACACGCTTCTTCTTTTCTGGAGCAACAGAAAGTGAATTGGACAAGACTGGCAGGATCAACATCCCTTCAACTCTTGTCAATTACGCAAAGCTGGATAAAGAATGCATCATCCTTGGAGTTTCCAATCGGATTGAGATTTGGAGTAAGGCTTTATGGGAAGACTACTTCACAGAGTCCGAAGATTCTTTTGCAGAGCTAGCAGAGAATATGATAGGATTTGATATTTGACAGCTCAAAAACGTTCGATTGGAAAGGTGACGTCAACATGTTTAAACATACAACGGTATTATTAAAAGAAACAGTAGATGGATTGAATATCAAAGAAGATGGAGTTTATGTCGATTGTACACTGGGCGGTGCGGGACATAGTGAATACCTGCTGAGCCAATTATCAGATAAGGGGCATCTATACTGCTTCGATCAGGATGAAACGGCAATCCGCCATGCAAGGGAAAAACTTTCACCCTATAAGGGACAGGTGACCTTTGTTCAATCGAATTTCCGCAACTTGAAACATGAGCTTGGACAGCTCGGAGTACATAGTGTAGATGGCATCCTGTATGATTTGGGTGTGTCATCACCGCAGCTTGATACACCGGAAAGGGGTTTCAGCTATCATCATGACGCCCCGCTGGATATGAGGATGGACCTTGAAGGGGATGTGAGTGCATTCGATGTTGTGAATCACTGGGCTTTCGAAGATCTTGTCCGTATCTTTTACCGGTATGGGGAAGAAAAGTTCTCAAAGCAGATTGCCAGGAAGATCGAGGCCGCTCGTGAATTAAAACCGATCGAAACCACTGGAGAGCTTGTTGAATTGATTAAGGAAGGAATTCCAGCACCCGCTAGGAGAAAAGGAGGCCATCCTGCCAAAAGGGTGTTCCAGGCGATCAGGATTGCAGTCAATGATGAACTCGGGGCTTTTGAAGATTCCCTTGAACAGGCGATTGATGTGCTTGGAAAAGGCGGAAGGGTGAGTGTCATCACGTTTCACTCGTTAGAGGACCGAATGTGTAAAACGATGTTTAAAGAGAAAGCATCGGGGCCTGATCTGCCGCCAGGGCTTCCCATCATCCCAAAGGAATACGAGCCGGTGTTAAAACTAGTCACGAGAAAACCGATATTACCAAGTGAAGAGGAACTCACAGAAAATAATAGGGCAAGATCAGCAAAGTTAAGAATTGCAGAAAAAAATAGATAAAAAAAGGAAATGGGAGGGAGTAACAATGAGTAACTTAGCCAGAAAGGTTGAAAGGGAGCAAATGTCTGCCCAGACTGCGGGTGTGAATCCCCAGCCGCTTAGAAGAGAACAGCGATCTGTCATAACACCAGGGGAAAAGATTCTTGTTGCGATTTTTGCGGTGGTGTTTTGCTTCTTGGCTGTTCAAATCGTACAGACTCAAGCAGCCATATATGATGTTAATAAAGAAGTGCAGGTAATGGAGACGGCTGTTGAAAAGCAGGAAAAGGCAAACAATGACCTTAAGCTTCAAATCAGCGAGTTAAGTACATATGAACGTATTTTGGAAAAAGCAAAGGAACTTGGACTTAACTTAAAAGAAAAGAACGTGAAGGTTGTTGAACAATAATGAAAAAGAGACCAAGCATGAACATAGGGGCAGCCATCCTTTTTGGGATTTTCGGCTTGCTCTTTTTTGTATTAATGGTTCGATTTATTACGATTCAGGTAACGGGCGAGGCAGAGGGGAAAGTGCTCGCTTCTCAGGCAGCTGAAAAATATATTAAAAGCCGGATACTGGAAGCCCACAGAGGAACCATTTATGATCAAAGAGGGGAAGTCATTGCAGAGGATACTTCAGCCTACACTCTGGTTGCCATACTGAGTCCGACAGTGACAAGTGACCCAGAAAACCCAAAACATGTAACCGATCCAAAAAAGACGGCAAGTGTACTTTCTGACTATATCGAGATGGACGAAAGTGAAATCTATGAAAAACTGACAACCGAAGGTGCTTACCAGGTTGAATTCGGTGCAGCGGGAAGGGCACTTACCCATCAGATGATGCTTGATATAAGAGATGAAGAGCTCCCTGGAGTTACATTCAGGAAAGAAGCGAAGAGGTTTTATCCCAATGGGACCTTTGCCTCCCACCTTATCGGGTTTGCTCAAAAGTCAACTGATGAGGACGGCAAGCCCGTGACAACAGGCAAGATGGGAATTGAAAAAAGCTTTAATGACGTCCTCGGCGGTGAAAATGGTTCAGTCGAATATAAAAGCGACGTATGGGGCTATCTCCTTCCCAATTCTGAAGAGCATGTTTCCCCCCCGAAGGATGGAAATGATATTTATTTGACGATCGACAAGAAAATCCAGACGTTCCTGGAAGAAGCCATGAATCAAGTGCAAAAACAGTACAAGCCCAAGAATATGTTTGCGATTGTATCGGACCCTAAAACGGGAAAAATCCTTGCGATGTCACAGCGTCCGACCTTCCACCCCGATACGAGGGCGGGACTGACGGATAACTGGACGAATACCATTGTGGAAGAAACCATTGAACCAGGTTCCACGATGAAGTCCTTTTCGCTTGCAGCTGCAGTGAATGAAGGGAAATTCAATCCCAATGAAGCATACCAATCTGGGACTTATAAGGTGGATAATGTACCGAATCCCATCCGTGATCACAATGGCGGAGAAGGATGGGGGTCGATTTCTTTCCTTGAAGGCGTCCAGAGATCATCCAATGTTGCATTTGCCTATCTGTTGGATAAAATAGGATTTAAAGAATTTGAAGGATACCTTCACGATTTCGGATTCGGGGAACCTACGAATGTCGGCCTGCCCCATGAGGCTTCAGGATCTATTCTTTACCATTATCCAATCGAAAAATATACCACCATCTTCGGTCAGGGGACTACCGTTACCCCTCTGCAGATGATCCAGGCGGAATCAGCGATTGCGAATGATGGAAAGATGATGAAACCATATATCATTTCAAAAGTGGTCGATCCGAATACAAAAGAAACAGTGAAAGAAACAAAACCTCAAGTGGCGGGTAATCCCATTACTAAGGAAACTGCCGAGAAAACGAGAAAATACTTAGAAACGACTGTCACATCAGAACACGGAACAGGTACTAGATTTGCGATAGAAGGGTACAGCGTGGCCGGCAAATCAGGGACTGCCCAAATCCCAGACCCTGAAACAGGCGGTTATCAATATGGAAAGGAAAACTATCTGTTTTCCTTTATGGGGATGGCCCCGGCGGATGACCCTCAGTTGATTGTTTACGTAGGGATTCAGCAGCCGGAATTAAAACCTACTGAAATCGGGTCCGACCCAGTCTCACAAGTTTTCAAACCTGTAATGCAAAACAGCCTGAAGTACTTAAATATCAAGCCGCAGGAAAAGGTGAATTTGAAACAGGAACAACTTCCAGATCTGTCAGGCATGAGTGTAGAAAAAGCAAAAGCTGAAATCGAAAAAGCAGGTGCGGAACCTTTCATTGTGGGGGACGGATCAGAAATAATCAGGCAGCTTCCTCAAGCAGGGAATGAGATCCTCGAAGGAGGAAAGGTCATTCTTAGAACGGACGGAGAAGTGACCATACCGGATATGAGAGGATGGTCAATAAGGGATGTCTTCAAGGTAGCGAATATATCCGGTCTTAAAATAAATATGGTTGGCAAAGGATTTGCCGTAAGCCAAAATATACAGCCTGATTCTCCTGTGAAAGAGGATGAACCGCTCGTAGTGAATTTTGAAACTCCTGAAGAACAGCTGCAAAAGAAGGATGAAGCGGATGACATGGAAGAAGGAAGGCCATAGTATTCGTTAGAAGAAAGATGGACGATTCGATGTGTTCACTCTTTGCTCAACCGGACGATTTTCCGAGGGGCAGGGGGCACTGTGAACGAATCGTCCTTTTCTTTTTGCCCCGGGCAGCAGGGTGAATATCCCCCCTTTATATCGGCAGGCAGTGAATGGTATGTCCGATAAAGAAATACATACCCCTCTATGTCCAAGCATATAATGGAACGAGCCATAGAAGGGGAGGTCCATTTGTGAAAAGAGTATCGAACGTGACAGTAAGGAAGAGATTGGCGATTGCTCTGATTGTGGGAGTGTTGATATTTTCCATCATTGACTTGAGGCTTGGTTATGTGCAGTTTTTTATGGGGGATATGCTGACAAGCCGTGCCAAAGATTCTTGGAGCCGGAATATCCCTTTTCAGCCTGAACGGGGGAAAATAGTGGACCGGAACGGGGTTGAGTTAGCAAGCAATCAAAGTGCCCCGACGATATTTGTCGTTCCAAGACAAATAACCGATCCGCAGGAAACCGCTGAGAAGCTGGCGCCAGTTCTTAATATTTCAGTAGAAACTGCATATAAATATGTAACACAGAAGGCCAGTATGGTTTTGATTAAAGAAGCAAGGAAGATATCTTATGATAAAGCAAAAGAGGTCACTGAACTAAATTTGAAAGGGGTTTACCTTGGGGAGGACTCCAAGAGATATTATCCTTATGGAAGTTATTTGTCCCATGTGCTTGGTTTTGCGGGCATCGACAATCAGGGGCTGATGGGGCTTGAATTATCCTATGATGAAGAACTGACGGGAGATAAAGGGTATGTGAAGTTTTTCTCTGATGCGAAAGGGAAAAGGATGGGGGATATGGCGGATGATTTCGAAGATCCCGAGAATGGACTTGATCTGAAGCTGACAATTGATACGAAGGTTCAAACGATTGTAGAGAGGGAGCTTGACATTGCACAGGCAACCTACAACCCGGACGGAATGATCGCCATCGCAATGAATCCAAAAAATGGTGAAATTTTAGCGATGGCCAGCCGCCCCACATTTGACCCTGCGAATTTCCGGAATGTGCCTCAGGAAATTTACAACCGGAATCTTCCGATATGGAGTACGTATGAGCCTGGATCAACCTTTAAAATTATCACTCTGGCTGCTGCCTTGGAAGAAAAGAAGGTAGATTTAAATAAAGAGACGTTTTATGATTCAGGTCATGTCGAGGTGGCAGGTTCTACACTTCACTGTTGGAAAAGAGGAGGGCACGGCAGTCAAACCTTCCTTGAAGTAGTCCAGAATTCTTGCAACCCGGGGTTTGTAGAATTGGGGGAACGCCTTGGGAAAGAAACATTATTTAAATATATAAAAGACTTTGGATTCGGACAGAAGACAGGAATCGATCTTCAAGGTGAAGGGAAAGGGATTCTGTTTAATTTAGACCGTGTTGGACCTGTTGAACAGGCAACCACTGCTTTCGGTCAGGGGGTCGCCGTAACACCGATCCAGCAGGTGGCTGCCGTTTCCGCAGCTGTGAACGGGGGGACCCTATATCAGCCATACATTGCAAAAGAACTGATTGATCCCGAAACAAATGAAGTTGTGATGAGAAAGACGCCGCAGGTAAAGAGGAAAGTAATCTCGGAAGAAACATCCAAACAAATCCGTGAAGCGCTCGAAAGCGTAGTGGCACAGGGTACTGGCGGCAATGCTTTCGTTGATGGATACAGGGTAGGAGGAAAAACCGGGACTGCCCAAAAAGCCAAGGATGGAAAATACTTGGAGAATAATCATATTGTTTCATTCATGGGTGTGGCACCAGCCGATGACCCTGAGATCGTCGTGTATGTTGCCGTCGATAATCCAAAAGGTACCATTCAGTTTGGGGGAGTCGTAGCTGCTCCAATTGCGGGAAGCATCATCGGGGATAGTCTTGTTGCTATGGGTGTACCGAAAAGGAAAGATCAGATTGAGAAGAAAATGAAATGGGATGATATCCCGTTGATCGAAACTCCTGACTTAATCGGTTTAAACAAAAAAGAGCTTCAGGAACAACTGGTCAACTTAAATCTTGATATCAGCGGAAGCGGTGATAAAGTCGTAAATCAGTCGCCTGACCCTGGTGTGAAAATCAAACAGGGATCCACAATCAGGATTTACCTGTCTGAATAAAAGACGTCAGTGGAAAATTACGAACTAAGTTAAAAGGTTGATAGCTTTCAAGACTATTTTTATGTAAAATATAAAAAGGTTGCTTTCTACCTGTGAGGAGTTGAAATGATGAGATTGCACGCTTTGCTGGAAGTACTGCCGTTTTACAAAGTACAGGGTGAAGGAAATCCGGCTATTTCAAACATCGCAAACCACCATAAGAAAGTAAGGAATGGGGATTTATTTATCTGTATCAAAGGTCTGGAGGTTGACAGCCATTCCCTCGCCCATGTTGCTGAGAAAAACGGTGCAGCTGCTATTCTTGCAGAAAGGGAAGTGGACGTTGACATACCCGTAATCATTGTGCCGGACACGAAAAAAGCTATGGCTGTCCTGTCGGATCATTTTTATGAACAGCCCTCACATCGTTTGTTGCTTGTTGGTGTGACGGGCACAAATGGCAAAACCACTACCACTAATCTGATTGATCAGATATTTACGGGTAATGGAATGAAGACGGGACTTATAGGGACGATGCATATAAAAGCAGGCGACGAGCTTGAGGTGAGTCATAATACGACGCCGGACAGCTTGACTCTGCAGCAGACGTTTCATCGGTTCTGCAAGAAAGGCGTCAAGTCTGCCATCATGGAAGTTTCCTCACATGCCCTCGATCAAGGGAGGGTGCATGGATGTGACTATGATATTGCCGTTTTCACCAATTTATCTCAGGATCATCTGGACTACCACCGATCAATGGATGAGTATCGGAATGCGAAAGGCTTATTGTTTTCACAATTAGGAAATACTTATTATAAAAAAACTCCTAAATATGCCATCATAAACAAAGATGATCATGCCGCGGAATATTTCATCAGGTCCACAGCAGCTCATGTATTCACATATGGTTTATCAGCGGAAGCAGACTTCTGCGCACGGGACCTGCAATTGAAACCTTCTGAATCTTCCTTTACCCTGGTCAGTCCGTTCGGGGAGAAGGACATAGTCCTCCCGCTTGCCGGGAAATTCAATGTGTATAATGCACTTGCCGCGATTGCTGCAGCTTCTGCTGCCGGCATATCCGTCGAACAAAGTGTTAGGCTGCTCGAAAACGCCCAAGGTGTAAGAGGGAGATTTGAATCGATTTCTGAGGGTCAGCCTTTCTCTGTGATCATTGATTATGCCCACACACCTGATGGGTTGAAAAATGTACTGGAAACCATTCAGTCGATAGCGGCCGGCGAGATCATCGTCGTTGTGGGGTGCGGAGGCGACAGGGACAAAATCAAACGGCCGATCATGGCAGAAATCGCTTGTGAGTACGGGGATTTCGCTGTTTTCACATCAGATAATCCAAGGACGGAAAATCCTATCGATATTTTAAAAGATATGGAAGCCGGAGCCGTCGGAAAAGAATATAAGTTGATTACTGATCGGAAAAATGCGATAAAAGAAGCCATCCTTCAGGCAAAAGAAGGGGACGTTGTCCTCATTGCCGGCAAGGGCCATGAAACTTACCAGATTATCGGGAATGATGTATATGATTTCGATGATCGGGAAGTTGCAAGACAAATTATAAGGGAGCTGTAACCATGCTCTTTTATGAAGATGTCAAGCAACTCTTTCCACATACACGAGGAGTAGAGCTGACGGGGATGGTATTTAAAGCTGTTTCCCCGCTCCCGCACGTCAAACTGGAGAAGGGGTTATTTATTCCATTGGATTCTCAGATGAAGCTTTTTGACAGCATCTCGAATGGTGCAGTCGCTTCTCTATGGAAAAGAAGTGAAACGGTTCCTCTATTTGTTCCGAATCACTTTCCTTTATTTCTGGTTGATGATGTTCATACAGCTTATCAAGAGCTTATACATTTTTATAATCAAAAAAACAAAGAAGAAAAGTGGGAAATTATGACGATGTTTATTTGTAATAGTGAATCTGATTTAAAAACAGCAATGAACGAAGAAAACTTGGAAGATATGGACCAAGGTAAGAAAGGAGGGGAATAGTGTGCTAGAGCAAGTTATATTTTTCACAATTATTATGGCATTTCTCATCACCGTGCTGCTCTCTCCCGTTTTTATTCCCTTCTTGCGGAGGTTGAAATTTGGTCAGAGCATCAGGGATGAAGGTCCTCAGTCGCATCAAAAGAAAACGGGCACCCCTACAATGGGGGGGATTGTATTTCTTCTATCGATTGTCATCACGACCTTTGTCATGACAGGGAAATACTCAGAGCCGGGCGCTGAAACCTATCTTTTGCTTCTCGTGACAGTTGGATTTGGCCTCCTTGGTTTTCTGGATGATTTTATCAAAGTAGTCATGAAGCGTAACCTGGGCTTGACTTCCAAGCAGAAGCTCCTGGGCCAGATTGTAATCTCTGCAATATTTTATTTCATCTTTAAGCAGAATGACTTTCCGACCACTGTATCCATTCCATTGACAGATATATCATTTGATCTTGGCTGGTTTTATGTAGTGTTCATTATATTCTGGCTGGTCGGTTTTTCAAATGCTGTGAATATTACAGACGGACTGGATGGATTGGTATCAGGTACATCGGCTATTGCTTTTGGTGCTTTGGCAGTTCTTGCCTGGAATCAAGGTCAATATGATATAGCGATATTCGGGGTAGCAGTGGTAGGAGCCGTCCTTGGTTTCCTAGTGTTCAATGCACATCCGGCCAAGGTATTCATGGGCGATACCGGCTCACTCGCACTCGGAGGGGCAATTGCTACGATTGCCATCCTTACGAAACTGGAGATCATCCTGATCTTGATCGGTGGAGTCTTTGTAATAGAAACACTGTCAGTCATTCTACAGGTTGCCTCTTTTAAAACAACGGGAAAACGAATCTTCAAAATGAGTCCCCTGCACCATCATTACGAGCTCGTCGGCTGGTCTGAATGGAGAGTGGTCGTGACATTTTGGACGGTTGGTTTGCTTTTTGCTGTATTAGGAATCTATATTGAGGTGTGGTTATAATTGAAGAAAATTACGAAGTTCAAACATAAAAAAGTTCTAGTATTGGGTCTGGCAAAGAGCGGAGTGAGCGCCGCTTCATTACTACATAAGCTGGAAGCTTTTGTAACAGTCAATGATCAGAAGCCTTTGGCAGAAAATCCCGAGGCTCAGGGTCTCCTTCAAGAAGGGATCAAAGTGATATGCGGGAGCCATCCCATCGAATTATTGGATGAAGGCTTTGAATATGTCGTGAAGAATCCCGGCATCCCTTATCATAATCCGCTTATAAAAAGGGCGGTTGAAAAGGGGATTCCGGTTCTTACCGAAGTGGAGCTCGCCTATTTAGTATCTGAGGCTGAAATGATCGGCATTACCGGTACAAATGGAAAAACGACCACAACGACACTGCTCTATGAAATCCTTAATGAAGGCGGACAGCGCCCGCTGATTGCAGGGAATATCGGGACGGTTGCATCAGAAGTGGCGCAGACAGCGGCTAAGGATGAAAAAATGGTTGTTGAGCTTTCTTCGTTCCAACTAATGGGCACCCAGGAGTTTTCCCCTCATATAGCCATTATAACCAATCTCTATGAAGCACACCTTGATTATCACGGAGATCTCGGGGAATATTGGCACGCGAAAGCAAATATTACAAAGAATCAGACTGAAGATGATTACTTGATCATCAATCATGACCAGGACCATCTCGTGAAGACTGTCGGTTTTACTAAAGCGTCCATTATCCCTTTCTCCACTACTCAGGAAGTGGAAGGGGGCGCCTATATAAAGGCAGGCGGAATCTATTTCAAAAAAGAACGCATCGGGGATTTGTCTTCTGTGGTACTGCCGGGTGCACATAATCTTGAAAATATACTTTGTGCCGTGGCTGCTGCTAAATTATATGGAGTATCGAACGAAAGCATTATGAGTGTGCTTGGAAAATTTGCGGGAGTAAAGCATCGTACTCAATTTGTAAAAGAAGTGAATGGACGGAAGTTCTACAATGATTCCAAAGCAACAAACACGCTGGCAACGAAAAGTGCACTCAATGCCTTTAACACACCGACTATATTACTGGCAGGCGGGTTGGACAGAGGGAACGGATTCGATGACCTTATTCCACATCTTAAAAATGTTAAGACACTCATTACGTTCGGCGAGACGGCTGATAAATTGCAGCAAACGGGACAAAAGGCAGGGATAAAAACGATCCTCCGTGTCGATAATGTGGAAAAGGCAGTGCCGGCCGCTTTTGAAAACTCGGAAGAAGGGGATGTGATCCTGTTGTCCCCCGCATGCGCAAGCTGGGATCAATATCGAACTTTTGAAGAACGAGGTGACATTTTTATTAAAGCGGTGCATACCCTTTAATAAGGGCTTGTCATTATAAAGCAAGATTACTTAAACAACCAGAAAGGCATTCTTAGAAACTGAACGGTATGTATTGCTTGAAGCGGCTCAAATACGTTTATTCGAGGTGTTAAGATGCCTTTAAAAAAATCTACTCCGGATTTCATCCTTATCATCGTGACGCTTACACTTTTAGCTGTAGGATTGATCATGGTGTACAGTGCCAGCGCGGTATGGGCGGATTATAAATTCGATGATTCATTCTTTTTTGCCAAAAGACAGCTGCTGTTTGCGGCCGTCGGGGTATTTGCCATGTTTTTTATCATGAATGTGGAGTATTGGACATGGAGAAACTGGGCGAAAGTCCTTGTCATCATCTGCTTTGTACTGCTTGTACTTGTATTGATACCGGGAGTAGGAGTATTGAGGAATGGATCCCGGAGCTGGATAGGAGTAGGAGCCTTTTCCATTCAGCCTTCAGAATTCATGAAGCTGGCAATGATCGCTTTCCTGGCAAAATATTTATCTGAAAACCAAAAATATATCACTTCCTTCAGAAAAGGGGTCCTGCCTTCGCTGTTATTGGTATTTACAGCGTTCGGCATGATTATGCTCCAGCCTGATTTAGGGACAGGTACCGTCATGGTCGGCACCTGTGTGGTGATGATTTTCATCTCAGGAGCAAGAGTGATGCATTTTGCCTGGATGGGGCTGGCCGGCTTGGCCGGATTCGCTGCCCTGGTCGTATCTGCTCCATACAGGATCAAACGGATCACTTCCTTTCTGGATCCCTGGGAAGACCCTCTTAACAGCGGATTTCAGATCATTCAATCGCTTTATGCAATCGGTCCCGGAGGACTTTTTGGTTTAGGGCTGGGTGAAAGCAGACAGAAGTTCTTCTATCTGCCTGAACCGCAGAATGATTTCATATTTGCGATATTGGCAGAGGAACTGGGGTTCATAGGAGGTACATTTGTCCTTCTCCTTTTCGCCCTGATTCTCTGGCGCGGAATACGTATCGCGCTGGGGGCACCCGACCTCTTCGGGAGTTTCCTTGCTGTAGGGATTGTATCCATGATCGCCATCCAAGTCATGATCAATGTCGGGGTCGTAACAGGCTTAATGCCGGTAACAGGCATCACACTGCCATTCCTCAGCTACGGGGGATCCTCCCTGACCCTCATGCTCATGGCAGTCGGCGTCCTCCTCAACATCAGCCGCTATTCAAGAAACTAAAGAGATTGGCTTCCAGTCATTCACTGTCAGAAACAACTGACAGAATGATTCGGAAGCCAATCTTTTTTGTTCTTTTTCAATTCCTAGGTTGATTGCGAAGTTTTGCACGGAAATCAATAGCGGTGATAATGGAATCAGGTAAGTTAAGAAGTCAAAATTGATTCAATAATCAGGGTTGCAAAAAAACAAACAAAAATCAGAGCGGGATGAGTATGTGAAAAGGAATTTCTTCACGGGAAATGAAAGAAGTCAATAAGTAGAATTCTATTTTAGTGAAAAAAGAACTATTCAGTAAATTTTATTGAAATAGTAATAGGATATTCGGAGGTTAGATGTTACAATTAATTACATAAACGAAACGTGTGAAAGTACCTAAGGTTTTCAATATTATAGGAGATTATATTACTTTTTTTAACCAAAACTTTTACAATTCAATGACATCCTTTCATAACATGGAATTGGTGTTTAGAATAGAGGGAAAGAGTGTAATTAACTAAAGGTTATTCTCTTTATGATTCCATGGAATATACATAACGATCATTTGAAATTTTCATTATGTTTGATGCAGGTAAGGAAAGTAAATTGACTTTAAAATGATAACCGTCCTAATCTCTTTCACATGTCCTTCACATTCATTGGGAAGGAAGCCCGTATTGGAAAGAGTACTTTCATTTTTCAGGTGTGGTGAAACATGCCCCATAAATACGAAATGAAATTGAGGAAAAACGTAATGAGAAAAGAAAATGTTGTTTCCATTGAAGAAAGAATTCCAAAACTGAAACAGCACAGAAAGAAGAAAGCAAACAGAAGGCTGATATTCCTGCTCTCGCTTTTCCTGATCATGATTCTGTCTGTAATATACTTTCAATCTCCTCTCAGTCATGTCAAGAACATTGAAGTGAAAGGGAATGAGCTTGTCCCAAGCGAAACCATTATTTCCAAAAGCAAGATAAAGCAGGGAATGAATGTATGGAGCGTCAATAAGAAAGAAACCTCCGAACGGCTGAATAAGCTTCCTGAAATCAAGAATGCCAAGGTGAAGATGTCATTTCCCAATTCTTTTGTAATTGAAGTGGATGAGCTGGGGAAGAAAGCCTATCTTCTTAAGGACAATAAGTTTCAAATCATTTTGGAAAACGGCAAGGTTCTGAATAAGGGAACAGAATCCATTCCGGTTGATGCTCCTCTGCTGAGGGGATTCAAAGAGGATAAAGCATTGAAAAAAATGATTTCTGAATTGGGGGAGCTCCCGAAAGAGGTCCAGCACCTCATTTCAGAAATCAACCTGACGCCGAAGAAGACGGACCAATACCACTTGACTCTATTTATGAATGATGGGTATGAAGTAAGTGCTACGATCAGGACATTTTCAGAAAAGATGGAACATTACCCTTCGATTGTCAGTCAATTGGACCCTTCGCAAAAAGGGGTCATTGATTTAGAGGTGGGTTCTTATTTCCGATCATACGAATCTGAGGAATCAGAAAGTGAAGCGGAACCAGCGGGTGATGCTGTAGAAGAAGATGAAGGTGAGGGGGATGCCGGGGATGAAAGTTAAGGGTAAACATGTTATCCTCTCCCTCGTAAGCTTGGTACTGGGTTTCATCCTGGCTTTTTCTTACAGTATTGCCAACTCGGAAGAAAACGGTCAAGGTAAACGGAGCAACGGCCAATGGAAGCAGGAAGAAGAGCTGCGGGATCAAATTCTTTCCCAGCAGCAGAAGAATAATAATCTTCAGGAACAGCTTTACGAAAAACAGGAAAAAGTAGTCAATATGGAAAAGGAATTCTCTAAAGAAAAGCAAATCTATTTCAACCTTGCAGAAGAGGCGGAAAAATACCGCATGTTCTTAGGGAAGACCAAGGTCAAAGGTCCGGGAGTGAAAGTGACTCTTTCTGACGCTGACTATAAACCAAAAGAAGATAACGCAAACAATTATATTGTCCATGAACACCATATATTCAAGGTGATAAACGAATTGTATATAGCCGGTGCTTCGGCGGTCGCCATAAACGGACAGAGGCTGAAGCATGATTCCTATGTGCTATGTAATGGACCGGTCATACAAATCGACGGAATTGAATATCCCGCTCCGTTCGAAATTGCAGCAATTGGGGATTCGGAGGTTCTCTCTTCCGCAATGAATATTACGGGTGGAGTCAAGGATCAACTGGTCAATGAAAATATTGAATTTTCTTTAGAAAAGAAAACAGAAATTGTTCTGGAACCATTGATCGGCGAATTGCAGTAGTCTGCACTCCAATTTTAAAGAAAGTGATCTGGAAGCAAGGTGAAGGGGATTGGACAACAAGCTTAAAGCAAGTTTTACGGTTATCACCATTATCATCGGTTTCATGATTGCCATTCAATTTCAGACAGTCAAGGAACCTGTTGTCCGTGATACGAGAGACATATGGGAATTAAGGGATGCTCTCCTTAAAGAGAAAGAACTGAATTCCAGCCTTCTTGAGGAAATGCGAACTGTCGAAGAGAAGCTAGAAACTTATGAAACAGACAGAGAGGCAAGCCCTGAGCAGGCATTGAAACAGACTTTAGATGAACTGAAAACGGAAGCGGGTTTGACCGAGAAAAAAGGAACCGGTCTGATCCTTACCATTGAGCCCGCCATGGAAGAAATATTACTGGGTGAAAAAGTACAGACTGTATCCCCTCAGCTCCTCGAGAGGCTGGTCAATGAGTTAAATCAGTATGATGCGATGGATATTTCGATAGATGGACACCGGCTGATCAACACCTCAGTTATCCGTGATATTAACGGGGAAACAAATATCGACGGTTTTTCCATTACTAAAATCCCGTTTGAAGTCAGAGTATTGACAAAGGATCTTGAGACTGCACAGAAATTGTATAACCGGATGCAGGTATCGCAATCTGCGGAGGATTTCTTTATCGATAATCTCCGGGTATCCATATCCAAACCTTTGGAAGAAGTGGTATTACCATCATATGAGGATACAATCCGGATCCGATATATGGAACCGGTCAGTGAAAGAGGAGGTAACGGATGATATGTGGCTTCCCATATTGGGACTGCTGGTAGGGGTCATACTCGGCCTTCTTACGGATATTAGAATTCCAGATGAATACTCGAATTATTTATCGATAGCAGTCCTGGCTGCACTGGATACGCTCTTTGGCGGAATACGTGCACACCTCCAAAATATCTACGATGATAAAGTTTTTGTTTCGGGGTTCTTTTTTAATATTTTACTGGCAGCAAGTTTAGCTTTTCTAGGGGTTCATCTTGGTGTAGACTTATATCTGGCGGCTGTTTTTGCTTTTGGAGTCAGGTTGTTCCAGAACATAGCAGTCATAAGAAGGATACTTATTAGCAATTGGACGAATAATCAAGAAAAAAGAGAAAAAAATTCAGAATTTTAAAAGGGAATCGTTTTTGTTACGACGAATATCTTATTTAAGATATACTTAGAATTGAGACTATCTAGGGGTTGTTGTTCCCATAAACATTTTTTAAGGAGGTGCCATAGAGTGAACAGCAATGAAATTTACGTTAGCCTAGACATCGGTACATCCACAGTGAAAGTGATCATTGGAGAAATGTCAAATGATTCCTTGAACATTATCGGTGTAGGAAATGTAGAATCGGAAGGAATCAGAAAGGGTTCCATCGTAGACATAGACGAAACTGTTCAAACAATAAAGAAGGCAGTAGAACAAGCAGAAAGAATGATCGGGTTATCCATTAACCAGGTCATCGTCGGCATTACCGGAAATCATGTTTCCCTCCAGAATTGTCACGGAGTGGTGGCCGTTTCCAGTGAGAACCGTGAAATAGGGGATGAGGATGTCCTCAGGGTGATGGATGCTGCGCAAGTTGTATCGATTCCGCCTGAAAGGGAAATCATCAATGTCATTCCTAGACAATTCATCGTTGATGGATTGGATGAAATTACAGACCCGAGAGGCATGATTGGTGTGCGCCTTGAAATGGAAGGCACAATCATTACGGGATCCAAAACAATATTACATAATACGCTGCGTTGTGTTGAAAAAGCAGGACTTGAAATTGTGGATATTGTGCTGCAGCCATTGGCAGCCGGATCAGTCGCTCTTTCCAAAGATGAAAAGAATCTGGGGGCGGCGCTGATTGATATTGGCGGTGGTTCCACAACGATAGCCGTTTTCGAGCACGGTCATTTGAAGGCTACTACGGTACTGCCTGTTGGCGGTGAACATATTACAAAGGATTTATCCATCGGTCTAAGGACATCAACCGAAGATGCTGAGAAGATAAAGACTAAATATGGACATGCTTTTTATGATCATGCATCAGAAGATGAAGTATTCAGTGTCCCGATTATCGGAAGTGACCAGCATCAACAATTTAATCAATTAGAAATTTCTGATATCATAGAAGCAAGGCTTGAAGAGATCCTTGACCTTATCAGCCATGAACTGAAGAGAATGGGTATCAGGGACCTGCCTGGCGGATATGTATTGACTGGCGGTGTAGTAAATCTCCCAGGTGTGTTAGAATTAGCACAAATTGTATTCCAGAACAGGGTACGCGTAGCCATCCCGGATTATATCGGGGTGAGGGAGCCGCAGTATACGACAGCTGTCGGATTGATAAAATATGCACAGAAGAATGCCAGATTACAAGGAAAGACCGTAAGTGCAGAACCTGTGCCTGTTGAAGCATCCGAGAAAAGGCAGCAGCCGAAACAAACAAATAAGAAGCCGAAGCCAGCTAAAGTAACAGAAGAAACACATGAAGATGATAAGGCGATGTCAAAAGTGAAAAAGTTCTTTGGATACTTCTTTGAATAATAAGGAATCCATTGATTCGACGAGTTAGGAGGATTTGTCATGTTGGAGTTTGATACAAATTTAGATTCATTAGCAACCATAAAAGTTATCGGTGTCGGTGGCGGCGGAAACAACGCAGTCAACCGTATGATTGAGCATGGCGTCCAGGGTGTTGAATTTATTGCCGTAAATACAGACGCACAGGCTCTTAATCTATCAAAAGCCGAGATTAAGATGCAAATCGGCGGGAAACTGACGAGGGGACTTGGCGCAGGAGCCAACCCTGAAGTAGGTAAGAAAGCTGCAGAAGAAAGTAAAGAGCAAATCGAAGAAGCATTAAGAGGGGCGGACATGGTTTTCGTAACCGCAGGTATGGGAGGCGGTACCGGTACAGGTGCGGCACCTGTCATTGCTCAGATCGCACGTGAAATCGGTGCGCTGACGGTCGGTGTTGTGACCCGTCCATTCACATTCGAGGGCCGCAAGCGTTCAAATCAGGCAAGCGGCGGGATCGCTGCCATGAAGGAAGGCGTGGATACGTTAATCGTCATTCCTAATGACAGACTTCTTGAAATCGTTGACAAGAGCACCCCGATGCTTGAAGCATTCAGGGAAGCGGATAACGTCCTCCGACAAGGTGTACAGGGTATTTCCGATCTTATCGCAACACCTGGATTGATCAATCTTGATTTTGCAGATGTTAAAACAATCATGTCCAACAAAGGTTCCGCTTTAATGGGGATCGGAGCGGCATCAGGGGAGAATCGTGCTGCCGAAGCGGCTAAAAAAGCTGTCTCCAGCCCATTGCTTGAAACATCAATCGATGGTGCCCAGGGTGTATTGATGAATATCACCGGCGGTACAAGCCTGAGCCTGTATGAAGTTCAGGAAGCTGCAGATATCGTTGCTTCTGCATCCGACCAGGATGTTAACATGATTTTCGGTTCAGTCATCAACGAAGACTTAAAAGATGATATCATAGTAACTGTCATCGCAACGGGATTTAATGAAGAAGTATTACAGGCACCGAAACAGACACGTCCTACATTTGGCGGTGTAAAGCCAAATCCTGCTCCAACAGGACAGCAGGTTAAGCGTGAACAGCCAAAACGTGAGGAAACTCAACAACAGGAACCTGTACGCTCTTCATCCAATAATCAGGGTGCCGAGGAAACACTTGATATTCCTACATTCCTTCGCAACCGAAACAGAAGACGATAATCACTGTTTGAATCGACTGAGTTCAGTTAAATAACTTTCACAAAAAAGACCCCGGTTCAGGGGTCTTTTTTTTTGGTGTGCCAGGCATGGCAATTATCTAGGTGGTGAAAGTCCACTGTGGGGGTACACATCGACCAACCACTAAGGAAGCGCAAGGTACTTATCGTGAGGTAAGGGCTGGAGGAAGCGTGGAATAAAATCTTGGCTCGACGAACAGAAATCTGATACAAAGGCCTTGCATAGGGATAAGACTCCCAAACAAGTCAAAGTCCAAAAGATGTGCGTAACTTTGTAAGGTAAATCAGGCGAGTAAAAGAGGAAAGATAATTGTCTTACCCTGGGAGATCTTGTGGATGTACAGCAGTACAGTCGGAAAAGGTTAGCCGCAAGAAGTCAGCAGAAGCCATAGTAGTGAAGTAAATTCATGAAGGGCGGAACAATTTATAGTGTTTCGAGTACCAGGAATGCGTAAGTGACCTACTCCGAATGTGTTAATGGTGAAAGTATGAGCGTATCTCAGAGGATAACCAAAATGGGAGATATCACTTACTACGTGAGAGGGAAGGAGAAACGAGTGTGGAACTTCTAGAACAAATCCTTAGTAATCAAAATATGAATGAAGCCTACTTGCGTGTTTACAAAAATAAAGGCGCTAGTGGGATAGATGGGGTAACAGTCGATGAACTGAAGCAATATCTGAAAGAGAACAAGGACGAATTACGGAGGCGCATCAGAACAAGAAAATATCATCCACAAGCTGCCTTAAGAGTGGAGATCCCAAAAGAAAACGGGAAGATGCGCAAATTGGGAATACCAACAGTAGTGGATAGAGTTGTTCAACAAGCAATTCATCAAGTTCTCAGTCCGATATTTGAAGAGCAGTTCAGCGAATTTAGTTTCGGATTCAGACCAAAAAGAAGTTGTGAGATGGCAATTATTAAAAGCTTGGAATTTCTGAATGAAGGACATGACTGGGTTATTGATATCGATCTTGAAAGATTCTTCGACACAGTCCACCATGATAAACTGATGCGCATCATATCTCAGACAGTTGATGATGGAGATGTCATTTCATTAATTAGAAAGTACTTAGTTAGTGGAGTCATGGTAAATGGAAAGTATGAAGAGACACCTGTCGGTACTCCGCAAGGAGGAAACCTCAGTCCACTACTGAGTAATATCATGTTGAACGAACTAGATACAGAACTTGAAAATAGAGGATTAAGATTCGTAAGGTACGCTGATGACTCACTTATTTTTGTGAAAAGCGAAAAAGCAGCGGACCGAGTAATGAAATCAATTGTGAGATTCATTGAGAAGAAATTAGGACTTATAGTCAACGCAGAGAAAAGCAGAATTGCCCGCCCCAAAGAACTGAAGTTTCTAGGATACGGGTACTATTACGACTATAAGAACAAGAAATATCAAGTGAAACCTCATCTAAGTTCAATACGGAGATTTCAAAGAAAACTTCGCCAGCTCACAAAACGAAATTGGAGTGTTCCACTAGATTTTCGAATTTTGAAATTGAAACAAGTCATTTTTGGATGGGTAAACTACTTCAGGATTGCCAATATGAAAAAAGTGACCAAACAAATAGACCAGAAGCTCCGATCTAGAATAAGGGTCATCATCTGGAAACAATGGAAAGTTCCGAGTAAACAAATCAAATCGCTTATTCAACTAGGGATTCCGAAGGAAGAAGCGAAAGGACTAACCTACTGCAGAAAAGGTTATCGGTTTATAGGACTTTCTAAAGTGGTCCATAGAGCAATTTCAAATAAAAGACTAAAACAGAGGGGACTCCCCTCTGTTTTAACCCATTATCTAAAAGTACACACTGTAATATAAGTTGAAGCGCCGTATACGAGACCCGTACGTACGGTGTTGTGAGAGGGGCGAAAATAAAATACATTTATTTTCCCTCTACTCGATTTTCCTCCATTTACTCTGTCTTTTTGAATCGTTCAAAGATGAAGTGACATATTTCGTTTCTTTCTCTTAAAAGTTTTCCGTCCTCCCATACATAAAATGACAAACTTTTAGAGGGGATGTACGATATACTTCCTATAAGTCAATCAGTTTTAATTGAGGCATAGGACTAGATGAAGTTTAAGGAGGGCAGGAATTGACCTTATATTTAGATGTCATCTGGCTGCTGAATGTATGTGTGGATTTTATATTGCTATGGCTAACAGGCTTGATCCTCAAGAGACAATATGCTCTGTGGAGAATTGCGATAGGGAGTTCAATAGGTTCCGCCATCATCATTCTTTCGTTTTCTCCCTATGCATTTCTGGTAGGAAATCCTCTGGTTAAACTGTTATTTTCTTTGGTCATGGTATATTCTTCATTCGGGTTTAAGAGACTTCGTTACTTCTTGACAAATCTTCTCATGTTTTATTTCGTTACGTTCTTAACAGGTGGGATCCTTATCGGTGCACATTACTTCCTGACGTTTGACCCGGGTTCTAAAACGACTGTTCTGCTCGCAAGCATCAAGGGTTTTGGTGATCCGATCAGCTGGGTATTCGTCATGCTCTCCCTTCCTGTCGCGTGGTATTTTTCTAAAAGCAGGATGGACAGTGTGGAGTACGTAAAGATCCAATATGATCAGCTGGTGGATGTCTCTTTGAATATCGGTGCATTTGAATGGACCGTCAAAGGGTTAATGGACAGCGGCAACCAGCTGCAGGACCCCATTTCCAAGGCTCCTGTCATGATCGTGTCGGTTTCCTCCTTAAAGGAAACTGTTCCGGAAGAGGTCATTTTGTTATGTGAAGAAGCTGAAGATATTTTCTCAGGTCAACGTAATCTGAACGAAGAGTGGTCAGACCGGCTTAGAATCATCCCGGCTCAGTCAGTCGGAAGGAAAAGTCAGCTGCTCGCAGCGATAAAACCCGACTCCATAACTCTAAAAGATCATGAATCTTCGTGGCCGGCACACGGACTAATCGTTTTCAGGAAAGAACCGCTTTCTGCGGATGAAAGTTTTGGAGCGATCGTACATCCGAGGATGGCTGCCGGTAAGCCGGTACAGAATGTTTCGTAATTCGAATACTACTACTATACTCACATTCTAAAGAAATAGAAGGGGGAACAACGATGAAAAAATTAAAAATCAAATTTTTATATGTCTGGTACAAATTATTAATCAAGCTTGGTATAAAAACAGATGAAATTTACTACATAGGAGGCAGTGAGGCCCTGCCTCCCCCCCTTAGTAAAGAAGAAGAACAAGTACTTCTGAATAAATTACCTAATGGTGATAAAGCAGCACGATCACTTCTTATAGAACGGAACCTGAGATTAGTCGTATACATTGCAAGGAAATTCGAGAATACCGGGATTAATATTGAGGACTTGATCAGTATAGGAACGATTGGCCTGATCAAAGCAGTCAATACCTTCAATCCTGAAAAAAAGATCAAACTAGCTACTTATGCCTCAAGATGCATTGAAAATGAAATACTTATGTATTTAAGAAGAAACAATAAAATCCGGTCGGAAGTTTCTTTTGATGAGCCCCTTAATATTGATTGGGACGGCAATGAATTACTGCTATCAGATGTTCTCGGGACAGATGAAGATATTATTACAAAAGACCTGGAAGCGACTGTGGATAAAAAGTTGTTGTTTAATGCGCTCCACCAGCTGTCAGAACGGGAAAAACAAATCATGGAACTGAGGTTCGGCCTTATGGGGGAAGAAGAAAAAACCCAGAAAGATGTAGCTGATATGCTGGGAATTTCCCAATCGTATATTTCCAGGCTGGAGAAAAGGATCATCAAAAGATTGAAGAAAGAGTTTAATAAAATGGTGTAAAAGACAGGGCTGACTTTTAATGAAAAGTCAGCTTTTTTGATTGTTAAAATAAAAAATTTCGTGTGTTTTTTTCTAGTATTTGTAAGGGGTTTTAAGGAATTCATGAGCAGACCGTCCGGATGAAATGCATATTTTTCCTCTTCAAGGAAATACTGAATTTTGTACAACAGCTCCTGCAAGGAGGGGAAAGAATGACACGAAATAAAGTTGAGATTTGCGGTGTAGATACTTCAAAATTACCAGTATTGAAGAATGAAGAAATGAGAGTGCTGTTCAAACAAATGCAAGCTGGTGATATATCAGCAAGAGAGAAGCTTGTGAATGGTAATTTACGTCTCGTCTTAAGTGTAATTCAACGCTTTAACAACCGTGGTGAGTATGTTGATGACTTGTTTCAAGTCGGATGTATCGGTTTGATGAAGTCAATCGATAACTTTGATTTAGGTCAAAATGTACGATTCTCCACCTATGCAGTACCGATGATCATCGGGGAGATTCGCCGCTACCTGCGCGACAATAACCCTATACGTGTATCGAGATCTCTGCGCGATATAGCTTATAAGGCCCTGCAAGTAAGGGAAAAGCTGATGGGTGAAACGTCCAAAGAACCGACAGCTGAGGAAATTGCCAAGGTTCTGGATGTACCGCATGAAGAGATTGTCTTTGCGCTCGATGCCATCCAGGATCCGGTTTCATTATTTGAGCCAATATATAATGATGGGGGAGATCCTATCTTTGTAATGGACCAGCTTAGTGATGAACGGAACCGTGACTTTCATTGGATCGAAGAAATCGCATTGCAGGAAGGTATGCGTAGACTGAATGACAGGGAAAAGCTGATTATCAGTAAACGCTTTTTCCAAGGAAAAACACAGATGGAAGTGGCTGACGAAATCGGGATTTCACAAGCTCAAGTATCCCGATTAGAAAAAGCAGCCATAAAACAAATGAATAAGAATATCCAATAAGAGAAAAACATGAGAAAAATGGAACCTCTCATGGACAATCGAGAAAGGCAGATCCTTAATTCCCGGGTCTGCCTTTCTTTTTCCTGCATACAATATAATACGGTGCAAAATGTTTACACCTAGGTGCAAAATGATTACACCTTGGTGCAAAATATTACACCTTGGTGCAAACATTTTGCACTCTATGCCATTCAAAAGCATGCGGGAGGGGAATCGCTTGGTACGAATTTCTGAATTCCAAGTCAAAGATGTTGTCAATATATCGGATGGGAAAAAACTGGGGAACATAGGAGATATTGAAATCAATCTGGATACAGGCAGGATTGAAGCCATCGTAATAGGAACCGGCGGCAAGTTATTAGGGTTCTTTGGCAAGGAAGAAGATGTTGTCATTCCTTGGAAAAGTATCGTGAAAATCGGGGAAGACGTCATCCTTGTTCGACATAAAGAGAGTCACTATGTACAGGGACAACTTGAGGAACCTAAAGAATCTCCTTGAAAAATGACGAATATTCAGTATCTGTGGTACACTTATAAAAAAAAGAAGGAGATTCACTCGTGTCTATTGATCCTTTTTATAAAGAAACGGAATCCATCTATACCATCAAGACCTGGACTGATGTTATCCCGGGGCTGAAAGCAGGAATCACTTCCAGACATGGCGGGGAAAGCAAAGGGAGCTATACGTCTTTGAATATGGGACTGCATGTTGGTGATGAAAGCTCCGATGTGCTGAAGAATAGGGAAAAGATAGCCCAATCCCTTCAATTCCCATTAGACACCTGGGCAGCTGCAGAACAGACCCATGGAAGCAGGGTTCATGAAGTCATTCCTTTGGAGCGCGGAATGGGAAGCACCTCATATTCCACGTGTATAAAGGACACGGATGGTTTTATTACAAGCCATAAAAATATTTTACTGACGATGTGTTATGCAGATTGTGTGCCTATCTATTTCCTTGACAAACATACCGGTCTGATCGGTGTGGCCCACGCAGGCTGGAAGGGGACAGCAGGAGAAATCGGGCCGGCAATGATACACGGATTCATTGCAAGAGGTTCACGGGTCAGCGATATTGAAGCCGTCATTGGCCCCTCGGTATGCCGGAATTGCTATGTTGTTGATGACAGGGTGTTGGATGCAATAAAAAAAGTACTAGAAGATGGGAACGACTTACCCTATAATTTAAAGGAAGAGGGACAGTATCATCTGGATTTGAAAGAAGTCAACAGACTTTTGCTGCTTCAAAGCGGTCTGGATGAAAAACAGATCCATACTTCTGGTTATTGTTCTTCCTGCAGCGATGATTTTTATTCCTTTCGGAGAGATGAGGGGAAAACAGGAAGAATGATGAGTTTTATCGGCTGGAAGGAGTTATGAAATGAAAGTAGCAGAAAAACTGGAAATGATAAATAATCAAATAATCAAAGCTTGCTCTAAAGTTGCAAGAGATCCCGATGAAATCAATATTGTTGCTGTAACCAAATATGTTTCGATCAAAAGAGCTGAAGAAGCCGTTCAGGCAGGTTTGATTCACTTGGGTGAAAACAGGGACTCGGGACTCATGGAGAAATGGGAAGTATTAAAAGGGGAACCACAATGGCATTTCATCGGTACACTGCAATCGAGGAAGGTCAAAAATATTATTGATAAAGTTTCATACATACATTCTTTGGACAGGCTTTCCCTAGCCAAGGAAATCCACAAAAGAGCGGATAGGCCCGTGTCTTGTTTCGTTCAGGTGAATGTATCCGGAGAGGATTCGAAACATGGCATGGATCCGCAGGAAGTAGCGGGGTTCATCAGGAATCTGGAAGATTACCCTAATATCAAGGTGGTCGGATTGATGACAATGGCGCCTCATACAGATGATGAGAATTTCCTGAGAAAATGCTTCCGCTCGTTAAGGGAACTTCAGGAGCACATACATTCCATGGAATTACCATATGCACCATGTACAGAGCTATCAATGGGGATGAGTAATGATTATACAATTGCTATTGAAGAAGGAGCCACTTTTATCCGTATTGGATCAGCGTTAGTTGGAAATGACTGAGAGGGGATGTACGCAAATGGGCATAAAATCAAAATTGAAAACGTTCTTTTTATTGGATGAGGAAGAATATGATTATGAAGAAGATGAAAGATACGAAGAGGAATTCGAGGAGAAGAAGAAAATGAAAACTCAACCCGCTGCGCAAACAAAACAAAATGTAGTCAGCCTTCAAAGCGTGCAGAAATCCTCAAAGGTGATCCTTGTGGAACCAAGGGTTTATGCAGAAGCACAGGAAATTGCCGACCATCTGAAAAATAGAAGGTCCGTCCTTGTGAATCTTCAAAGAATCCAGCACGATCAGGCTAAGCGTATCGTTGATTTCCTGAGTGGTACAGTTTATGCGATAGGCGGGGACATTCAGCGTGTAGGCATGGATATTTTCCTCTGTACACCGGATAATGTGGAAGTGAGCGGGAACATTTCGGAGTTCTTAAAAGAAGAAGACATATCTGATTCAAGGTGGTAATGTAAATTATGGCATTCGTTTTTGACGTTTTATCTACACTCATTCAGCTTTATTCATGGGCATTAATCATCTATATATTAATGTCATGGTTCCCTAACGCCAGGGAATCATCCATCGGCCAATTTCTTGCGAGGATCTGTGAACCATACCTAGAACCGTTCAGACGTTTCGTGCCTCCGCTTGGAATGATCGATATTTCGCCAATCGTCGCATTCATTGTCTTGAATTTGGCTCAGATGGGCCTTCGCCAATTATTCTTTTGGTTCATCTAGATTTTTGTAAAATGGTAAAGAGCTGAAACATACAGACCGGTTTCAGCTCTTTTATTTTGCCGCTGATGCATCTTAAACAATAGAGGGAAGTGAAATGATGTCCATTTATCAACATTTCAGGCAGGAAGAAAAAGAATTTGTCGATGGGGTACTTGAATGGAGAGAACAGGTGGAAAACCAATACGCACCAAAGCGGACTGATTTTCTTGACCCCAGGCAGCAGCATATCATTCAGTCAATCGTCGGGCAGAATGAAGAGGTGAAACTCTCCTTTTATCCAGTGGGTACGGAGAGAAAAAGGGCGCTTTTGTATCCCTCCTATTTCCAACCTCAGGAAGAAGATTATGGTATACGTTTATTTGAGATTGAGTACCCGGGCAAGTTTGTTACAATAGAACACAAGCACGTTTTGGGAAGCATCATGTCACTCGGGCTGAAACGTGAGAAATTCGGAGATATCCTTGCAGCCGGCCAGAAGCTCCAGCTGTTACTGGCTGAAGAAATATCAGAGTATGTCAGGCTGGAATTAACACAGATCGGGAAAGCAACGGTGACCTTGCAGGAAGTCCCGATGACTGATCTGATTGAGACGATGGAAGAATGGCAGGAGAAGGTGACGACCGTAAGTTCACTGAGGCTCGATGCGGTTATGGCTGCAATTTATAACATTTCACGTCAGAAAGCCCAGACTTTTATCAAAAGCAATCTTGTGAAACTGAATTGGAAAGTCACCGAAAATGCATCCATTGAAGTAGAAGCGGGGGATGTTATATCGGTAAGGGGGTTCGGCAGAAGTAAGCTGATCTCGATCGAAGGAAGAACAAAACGCGAAAAATGGCGCATTTCTTTGGGGATTTTGAAATAATTTAAAGAAAAATAAAGGGATTTCCCCACATGCTGTCGAAATTTTAGTTATAATGAAAATGTAATTCACCAAGTACTGGAGGTGGCTCCCATGCCTTTAACGCCGTTAGATATACATAACAAGGAATTCAGTCGCGGTTTTCGCGGCTACGATGAGGATGAGGTCAATGAATTTTTAGACCAGATCATTAAAGATTATGAGATCCTTATCCGTGAAAAGAAAGAAACCGAGGAACGGTTGAATGCGTTAAATGAACGTTTAGGTCATTTTACAACGATTGAGGAAACCCTCAATAAATCCATTGTCATCGCTCAAGAAGCAGGGGAAGAAGTAAAACGGAACGCTACTAAGGAAGCGAAATTGATCATCAAAGAAGCAGAAAAAAATGCTGACAGGATTGTCAATGAATCATTGTCAAAAGCCAGAAAGATTGCGATTGAAATCGAAGAACTTAAGAAACAGTCAAAAGTTTTCCGTACACGCTTCAAAATGCTGATCGAAGCTCAGCTCGAT
Organism: [Bacillus] enclensis; assembly: GCF_001456935.1. Taxonomy (GTDB): domain Bacteria; phylum Bacillota; class Bacilli; order Bacillales; family Bacillaceae_B; genus Rossellomorea; species Rossellomorea enclensis. The sequence goes on from NZ_KQ758483.1 coordinate 460,799, forward strand.
CTTCTGGGAACGGACGATTGGGATAAGCTGATGGAATTCGATTTGGATGCCACTGAATTAAAAACTTTGAAAGAAGAAGAGACACTGTCTTGACGAAAGCTGCGTTCTTTTCATATAATTGAAAAATAATCTAATTTGCCATAATAAAAGCTGGGATAGGGACAGTACGTTTCTACTTTTTATCCTATATAGCGAGCCGGGGATGGTGGAAGCCCGGTAAGGAGATAGATGCGGAAGATCACCCTTGAGCTCCATGCATGAAATTATCCATCGAACCGGGATAACTAGTGTTTGGCGTTTATTCACGTTACGAATGAAACGAGTGAAAATATCCCGTTGGATATTTTTATGAGGGTGGTACCGCGGGAAAGCTTTCTCGTCCCTTTTCAGGGATGAGAAAGCTTTTTTGTTGTTCTGATATGATTAAACACGTACCAAAGTAGAAAAAATGGCAATAACGATCATGCTGAAGGAGGATATAGCTATGGAATATAAAGAAACATTATTAATGCCGAAAACAGAGTTCCCGATGAGAGGGAACCTGCCTAAAAGAGAACCTGAAACACAACAGAAGTGGGAAGAGATGGATATTTATAAGAAGGTACAAGAACGCACACAGGGACGTCCTCTGTTTGTCCTTCACGACGGTCCTCCCTATGCAAATGGGAACCTCCACATGGGGCATGCCCTGAATAAGATCTTGAAGGACTTTATCGTACGGTACAAATCGATGAACGGTTTCCACGCACCATATGTGCCGGGATGGGATACGCACGGTCTTCCAATCGAGCAGGCACTTACGAATAAAGGGGTAAAAAGAAAAGAAATGACTGTTGCGGAATTCCGTAAGTTATGTGAAGAATACGCATATGAGCAAGTTGATATCCAACGAACTCAATTCAAACAGCTTGGCGTCCGCGGAGACTGGGAAAATCCTTATATTACGTTAAAACCTGAATACGAGGCACAGCAAATCAAGGTGTTCGGTGATATGGCGAAAAAAGGATATATTTATAAGGGGAAAAAACCTGTATACTGGTCTCCTTCCAGTGAATCCGCTCTGGCAGAAGCTGAAATTGAATACCAGGATAAGCGGTCCCCGTCCATTTATGTTGGATTCAATGTGACTGATGGAAATGGAATCCTAGAAGAAGGAACTCAGTTCATTATCTGGACGACAACCCCGTGGACGATTCCGGCGAATCTTGGGATCGCGGTTCATCAGGATCTCACATACGTAGTAGTATCAATCAATGACAACTCCTATGTAGTAGCCGAAGATCTGCTTGAGGATGTTGCAGAAACCCTCGAATGGGCAGATTACAATGTAACGAAAAAAGTCAAAGGCGCCGAACTTGAGCGTTTGAAAGCGAAACATCCGCTTTATGACCGTGAATCACTTGTAATCCTTGGTGATCATGTTACAACAGACTCAGGTACAGGCTGTGTACACACTGCTCCGGGTCATGGGGAAGACGACTTCCTTGTCGGTAAAAAGTACGGATTGGACGTCTTGTGCCCTGTCGACGATAAGGGTGTAATGACTTCTGAAGCACCAGGATTTGAAGGTTTATTCTATGACAAAGCTAATAAACCTATTACTGAAAAGCTTGAGGAAGCCGGGGCATTATTGAAGCTGAACTTTATCACACACTCTTACCCTCATGACTGGCGTACGAAAAAGCCGGTTATCTTCAGAGCGACAGCACAATGGTTCGCATCAATTGATAAGTTCCGTGATGAGCTGCTGCAGGCTGTCAAGGATACGAAGTGGGTGCCAAACTGGGGTGAAACACGCCTCTTCAATATGGTAAGGGACCGCGGTGACTGGTGTATTTCAAGACAGCGTGCATGGGGCGTCCCAATCCCGGTATTCTACGCTGAAAACGGCGAGGAAATCATCACGGATGAAACGATTGATCATGTGTCTGCATTATTCAGCAAGCACGGTTCTAATATCTGGTTTGAGAATGAAGCAAAGGATCTTCTGCCAGAAGGCTTCACTCATGAAGGAAGTCCGAATGGCCGGTTCACGAAAGAACAGGACATCATGGATGTGTGGTTTGACTCAGGTTCTTCGCACCAGGCAGTACTTGAAGCCCGTGATGACCTGCAGCGTCCTGCAGACCTTTACCTTGAGGGGTCCGATCAATATCGCGGCTGGTTCAACTCATCACTTACGACAGGTGTGGCGGTCACAGGAAAAGCACCTTATAAAGGGGTACTGAGCCACGGATTCGCACTTGACGGAGAAGGAAGAAAGATGAGTAAATCACTTGGAAACGTAGTAGTACCGGAAAAAGTCATGAAACAGCTCGGTGCGGATATCCTCCGCCTATGGGTGGCTTCAGTTGATTATCAATCAGATGTACGCGTATCTGATTCGATTTTAAAACAAGTGGCTGAAGTATACAGGAAGATCCGCAATACGTATCGATTCCTCCTCGGTAACCTGGCTGACTTCGATCCAAAAGCCAATAAAGTATCATATGAGGATCTTCGTGAAGTTGATCAGTTCATGATGGTCAAACTGAATGACCTGGTCAAAAATGTGAAGAAATCATATGACAATTATGAATTTGCAAGCATCTACCATGCGGTCAACAACTTCTGTACTTTGGATTTAAGCTCATTCTATCTAGATTTTGCAAAAGATGTCCTGTACATCGAAGCTGAAGATAACTATGAGAGAAGAGCGATGCAGACTGTGTTATATGAAGCGTTGGTTGTTCTTGCGAAATTGATGTCACCGATTCTTTCTCATACAGCAGACGAAGTGTGGGCTCATGTCCCTGGAGTAGAAGGAGAAAGTGTACAATTAACGGATATGCCTGAATGGAAGGAAATCCCTAATGCCGAAGAGCTTAAAACAAAATGGAACGCATTCCTTGAAATTCGTGATGATGTATTAAAAGCTCTGGAAGAAGCGCGTAATCAAAAGGTGATCGGAAAATCATTAACGGCAAAAGTGACTCTTTACGTAAATGATGAAACTCAATCTTTACTTAACTCCATTTCAGAGGATCTGAAACAATTATTCATCGTTTCAGCCATAGAAGTCGGCGGTGAAGCAGCTGATGCACCTGAACATGCATTGACAGTCGGACAAAACAAGATTGTCGTCGAAAAAGCTGAAGGCGAAACATGTGCCCGCTGCTGGGTAGTCACTCCGACAGTAGGGGAAGACAAAGATCACCCCGAACTATGCACGCGTTGTGCTTCCGTTGTGAAAGAAAATTATTCTCATCTAGCATAAAATATATGTTAGTGATTGGAAAATAAAGTGTCTTGGTCTTAGCAAAACCCTAACTAATTTGCCTCAGGTATGCAAAATAGTTAGGGTTTTTTTGTTTAAATGTACAGTTAAATGTTAGCTCTTTCCAGCGGTTGATTGGAGTGTAAGACGAAGACTCCTGCGGGTAGAGTAGCTTATAAGAAAAGCGAAAGGGCTTTGTTCAGAGGCGGGGGGCATAAGACGAGGCGGCCTGGAAGGCGCTCTTTGCCTTCTTGGCCGGTTTGGCTTATGACCTGTGCCTCTAAGCCCTGCAGCTGGACAGGTGAGAACCCGCAGGAGCGCAAGCTCTGAGGAGGCTCACGGGCTACCCGCGGAAAGCGAAGTCTTGCACGCATTAGCGGAATTGCAACAGAACCATTTATGTTTTGGCTTTATTAAGCATGAAATCATTGACATATTTCTTTAAATGGCGCAGTTATGTCATCGGCAGGCACAATTCCATAATTACTATATCTTGCAAGACAACTTTATTTTTCTTTCCTCCATACTATAAATGGAGGGATCAAGATGACATATGACCGATACACATCCATCATTCAGGAATTGACAGCATCTTTAAAAGAGCTGGAGGCAAGTCGATCTCAACACCCGTTAATACAACATTTTATTAAAGAGGAAATTTCAGATGTGAAACACGCGCTTCATCTTGCTTCTCAGGATCGTTTCGGACTATGTGAGATGAGCGGTGAAGAAATTCCCTTTGACCTGATTAAGATGAACCCGACTGTTACTTCATTGCGAGAGGCTAATGAATGGAGGCAATACGGGAAAATCCATGTGGGAAGGCAATCATAAAACCATCTTTTCTCGCGGATTAAGTGTCTTTATTCTATTGTTTATGCTAAAATGCAAAGGTAATCATTTCTTACGATGTGGAGGTTGCCTTTGTGTTTTATTATTTAGTGGCTTTGGTTGTAATTGGATTGGATCAGCTGACGAAGTGGTTGGTTGTGAAAAAGATGCAAGAAGGGGAAAGTATAGAAATCATTCAAAACGTTTTCTACTTGACTTCTCATCGGAATCAAGGTGCAGCATGGGGAATACTCCAGGGGCAAATGTGGTTTTTTTACATTATTACGTTAGTAGTAATTGTGGGAATTGTGTATTATATGCAGGTCCATGCGAAAGGTAAGGCTTTATTCAGTATAAGCCTCGCATTTATGCTTGGGGGGGCAATTGGAAACTTTATTGACCGTATCTTCCGAAAAGAAGTTGTCGATTTTTTAAATACATATATTTTTTCCTATGATTTTCCGATATTCAATATTGCCGATGCAGCATTGACAATCGGAGTGGCACTATTAATCATATACATGTATCTGGACGAACGAAAAGCAAAGAAGGAGAAACAAAATGGAAGTAATTCAACATATCATACAACAGAATGAGCAGGGTGAACGGATCGATAAGATAGTAAGCGGACTGAATAAAGAATGGTCCCGATCACAGGTCCAGCAGTGGATCAAGGACGGACACATCAAAGTTGATGAAGAAAAGGTCAAGCCAAACTTTAAATGTCCTGCTGAATCAACAATCACAGTCACGATTCCAGAACCCGAGGGACTTGATGTCGAACCTGAGAATCTTCATCTGGATATTGCTTATGAGGATTCGGATGTCATTGTAGTGAATAAGCCAAAGGGGATGGTTGTCCATCCCGCACCAGGCCATTATTCCGGTACGATGGTGAATGGACTTATGTATCATTGTAAAGATCTTTCCGGTATCAATGGTGTATTAAGACCCGGAATCGTGCATCGGATCGATAAGGATACATCCGGTTTATTGATGGTTGCAAAAAATGACCTGGCACATGAACATCTGGTCAATCAGCTGGTGGCAAAGACGGTAACGAGAAAATACACAGCAATCGTCCACGGGACCATCCCTCATGAATACGGGACAATTGATGCTCCGATCGGCAGGGACCCCAAAGACCGCCAGAGTATGACGGTGGTGGACAATGGAAAGAATGCCGTCACTCACTTTAAAGTATTGGAGCGTTTCAAGGACTTTACATTGGTTCAGTGTGAACTCGAAACCGGCCGCACCCATCAAATTCGTGTCCATATGAAGTATATAGGTTATCCGCTCGCCGGAGACCCTAAATATGGTCCACGCAAAACGTTAAATATAAATGGACAGGCGCTCCATGCCGGAGTTCTCGGCTTCAACCACCCAAGGACTGAGGAATATATGGAATTCCAGGCTGAGCTTCCAAAGGAATTCGAGCAGTTGTTAGCACAGTTGAAAAATAACCATTGACAAACGTGGAGACAACCTGTACCATTTAGTTAATTGAATAACACCTTTAATACGGTCCCGTGAGGCTGAGAAGGAGCAATGTACGACCTGCGACAGGCGTGCAGTGATTATTAACGATAAGTGTGCCCTCTCATCCAAACGGTGAGAGGGTTTTTTTATAAACAAAAAGGCGAAAAGAGGTGCAGGAATGGCAAAAAAAGCAACGGTATTAGATCAACCCGCGATCAGGAGGGCATTGACGCGGATCGCCCATGAAATCATCGAACGAAATAAAGGCATCGAGAATTGTGTCCTCGTCGGAATCAAGACCAGGGGGATCTATATTGCCAAACGCCTTGCGGAACGCATTCATGACATAGAAGGAGAAGAAATTCCTGTAGGAGAAATCGACATCACGCTGTACAGGGACGATCTCAGCAAGAAGACAGAAGACAATGAACCGGAAGTGAAGGGATCAGACCTGCCGGTAGATATCACCAATAAAAAAGTTATTCTGATAGATGATGTATTATTTACCGGAAGAACCGTTCGGGCAGGACTCGATGCTCTGATGGACAGAGGGCGCCCAAGCCAGATTCAATTGGCCGTCCTAGTGGACAGAGGACACAGGGAACTTCCGATCAGGGCAGATTTTGTAGGTAAAAACATACCAACTTCAAGTTCTGAAAAGATCATGGTATCACTCTCCGAAGTAGACGGGGAAGAACAGGTAACCATTCATGAAAAAGAATAAAGCATAATCCTTTTAAGATTGGTCCAGAGAGGCTGACAAAGGATGGGAATGATGGGCTGAATGCCTTCTTATACCCTCTTTGTACCCTCTTACAGGACAAAGAGGGTTTTTTTATGAAAAAAAGCAAACAGATTCAAGGGAGGAACAAGTAATGAACGAAAATCAAAAAATAGTACTTGATGTAGAAGAAAGACCGAATCCTGGGAAATGGCTGACACTAAGCATACAGCATCTTTTTGCCATGTTCGGAGCAACGGTCCTGGTTCCTTTCCTCGTAGGATTGAGCCCGGGTGTTGCCCTGATATCAAGCGGGTTGGGAACATTGGCATACCTGCTCATCACAAAAGGGAGAATCCCGGCTTACCTTGGATCATCCTTCGCCTTCATCGCACCGATCCTTGCAGCGAAAAGTCTTGGCGGGCCCCAGGCTGCCATGATGGGAAGCTTCCTGGCAGGGATTGTCTACGGAATCGTGGCACTTCTTATTTCAAAACTGGGATTAAAATGGCTGACCAGGATTCTGCCGCCGATTGTGGTAGGCCCTGTAATCATGGTCATCGGTCTTGGTCTTGCAGGTACTGCAGTAGACATGGCGATGTATAAGAACCCGGGTGCAGAGAATCTGGTATACAGCAATACGCACTTCATGGTCGCGCTGGCAACGCTCGCGATCACCATCATCTGCTCGATATATTTCAAAGGTTTCCTCGGGATGGTCCCGATTCTTGCAGGGATTGTCGGAGGCTACATCATAGCGGTATTCGCCGGGCTGGTTGACTTCCAAAAAGTCATCGACGCTCCATTCTTTCAGATGCCGGATTTCTTCATCCCGTTTGTTGACTACACGCCAAGCTTTTCTTGGGAAATCGTCTCCATCATGGTACCTGTCGCCTTAGTAACGCTCGCGGAGCATACGGGTGACCAGATGGTATTGAGCAAAGTGGTAGGCAGGAACTTTATCGAAAAGCCGGGACTGCACCGCTCGATTCTCGGAGACGGGGTTGCAACTGTGATTGCATCCATGCTCGGAGGACCTCCTAATACTACTTATGGGGAAAACATCGGAGTCCTGGCAATAACACGGGTTTACAGCGTATTCGTCATCGCCGGGGCCGCGGTGCTTGCAGTCACATTCGGGTTCATCGGAAAAATCACGGCACTGATCGGCTCGATTCCATCAGCAGTAATGGGCGGTGTCTCCATCCTTCTTTTCGGAATCATCGCCTCCAGCGGGCTCCGGATGCTGATCGACAACAAAGTGGACCTTGGGAACAAACGCAACTTGGTGATTTCTTCAGTCATTCTAGTCATCGGTGTCGGCGGAGCGTTCGTAAAAGTGAGCGATGAAGTTTCACTATCGGGAATGGCACTGGCCGCGATTGTCGGAGTAGTATTGAACCTGGTCTTACCGGGAAGAGAAGAAAGTGAAGGAAACCAAAATTTATTCGAAGAAGAACAATCTTCAAAAAGTGAAGTCGCATAGAAACACCTTTTAAGTTAGTCCAGAGAGTCTACAAGGGTGAAATTGAACGGGACAGGGGAGCAGTGTACCCCCTTGTCGCCATGTACGTATGTTCAAAACCACCCTGTCGAACCCTGACAGGGTGGTTTTTTTAGGAGGGTCCATCGTGAAGAGTTTATTGACAATGAATGAATTAACAAAAGACGAAATCATTGAAATCCTTGATCAGGCTGAACGATTTAAAAACGGAGAGGCTTGGAACAAAGGAGCGGATAAATATGTGGCCAACCTTTTTTTTGAAGCAAGTACGCGGACTAAATGCAGTTTTGAGATGGCGGAAAGGAAACTGGGGCTGGGGGTCATCCCTTTCGAGGCACACACCTCGAGTGTCCAAAAAGGAGAATCACTATACGACACCGTCCGGACCCTTGAATCGATCGGGGTGGAAACGGTTGTCATCCGGCATTCGCTGGATCGCTATTTTGATGAACTCGCAGGCTTAAAGATCAGCGTGATCAACGGCGGCGACGGCTGCGGAAATCATCCTACACAATGCTTATTGGATCTTCTGACGATACGCCAGGAATTCGGGGGATTTGAAAATCTGCAAGTGGCGATCATTGGTGATATAGCACACAGCAGGGTGGCGCGCTCAAATGCAGAGGCACTGTCAAAATTGGGAGCGGAAGTCGTATTCTCGGGTCCCCGTGAATGGTTTCCGCCCGAATATCAGAACCGGTATATGACAGTGGATGAAAGTATTGCGACTTCAGATGCAGTGATGCTTCTAAGGATTCAGCATGAACGCCACGGCAGCACATCTGCCCTGACAAAGGAAGAATATCATGAAAGCTTCGGACTGACTGTCAGTAGAAAACAAAGGATGAAAGATAGGGGAATCATTCTTCATCCCGCCCCAGTCAACAGGGGGGTCGAAATAGATGATTCTTTGGTGGAATGCGAGAATTCAAGGATATTCAAGCAAATGGAAAATGGAGTATTCGTAAGGATGGCTGTTTTAAAAAGAGCGCTAAACAACTAATAGGGGGAATGGCAGATGAACTGGATCATACGGAATGCTAATATCATCAATGAAAATGAAGAAATGGTACAAATTGATTTAAAGGTACAAGGAAATAAAATTACCGCAATGGGTCCGGAGCTTGCAAGCGGTAATCACGAGGAATTCGAAGCTGAAGGATTATTGATTTCCCCTGGATTTGTCGACCTTCATGTTCACTTGAGAGAGCCTGGAGGAGAACATAAAGAAACAATCAAAACCGGGACTGCAGCAGCTGCAAAAGGGGGATTCACAACGATTGCGGCCATGCCTAATACGAGACCTGTACCTGACTCGGAAGAAACACTTGCAGCCCTGAATGAAAAGATTACTGAAACTGCCAGCATACGTGTCCTCCCATACGCTGCAATCACTGAAAGGCAGGCGGGTAAGAAGCTGAATGACTTTAAAACACTGAAAGAGGAAGGGGGATTTGCCTTCACGGATGACGGTGTTGGCGTCCAGTCTGCAGGAATGATGCTTGAAGCGATGAAACAGGCAGCAGGCATCGGGGCCTCAATTGTCGCACACTGTGAAGAGAACACCCTCATCAACAAGGGAGCGGTGCACGAAGGCAAATTTTCACGGAAACATGAAATCGCTGGAATCCCCTCTGTATGCGAAGCCGTACATATTGCACGGGATGTGCTGCTGGCTGAAGCGGCAGGCGTTCATTATCATGTATGTCATATCTCAACAAAAGAATCGGTAAGGGTAGTGAGGGATGCCAAAAGGGCCGGCATCAATGTCACTGCTGAAGTAACACCCCACCATCTTATTCTTTGTGAAGATGATATACCGGGTCTGGATCCGAATTTTAAGATGAATCCACCGCTTCGAAGCAAAGAAGATCAAGAAGCGTTGATTGAAGGTTTATTGGATGGAACGATTGATTTCATCGCGACTGACCATGCACCGCATACGAAAGCTGAAAAATCAGAGGGAATGCAGCTGGCGCCATTTGGGATTACAGGACTTGAAACTGCCTTTCCGCTTCTATATACAAACTTTGTCGATAAGGGAATTTTCACTCTGAAGCAGTTAATCGATTGGATGACTGTCAAACCAAGCAAGGCATTCAATCTTCCATTCGGACGCCTGGAAGTCGGAGGGGAAGCGGATTTCACCCTCGTTAACTTATCAGAAAAGAAAACAGTGGATCCCGATCAATTTTTATCAAAGGGAAAAAATACACCTTTCAAAGGCTGGGAATGCAAAGGTTGGCCTGCAGCTACATTTTATCAAGGATCACTTGTATGGGAAAAAGGAGGAAATGAAGAATGAAAAGAAAACTCATATTAGACGATGGAACAGTATTCATTGGAGAAGGCTTTGGAGCGAATGAAGAAACAATCGGAGAGGTTGTATTTAATACAAGTATGACCGGCTATCAGGAAATTCTCTCAGACCCCTCCTATTGCGGGCAGCTTGTAACGTTAACATATCCCCTGGTTGGAAACTACGGCATCAACAGGGACGACTTTGAATCGATCACCCCTGCCATCAAAGCATTCATCGTAAGGGAAGAGGCTGACTTCGCTTCGAACTGGAGAAACGAATCAACACTTGATGAGCTGTTGAAAGTGAAAGGGATCCCGGGGCTTGCAGAAATAGATACGAGGAAACTGACACGTATCATCAGAAAGCATGGGGCAATGAAGGGGATCCTATGTTCAGCAGAAATGGATACAGAGGAAATGCTTGAAAAACTGCATCGGACTCCATTAAGAAGAGACCAAGTAGAGCAGGTTTCGACTCAAACGGCTTATGCAAGCCCGGGAAGAGGGTTCAGGGTCGTCCTGATGGATTTCGGCATGAAGCACGGAATACTGAGGGAACTCAATAAACGTGATTGTGACGTCATTGTGGTCCCTTACGATACTTCAGCAGAAGAAATCCGCAGGCTGCAGCCGGACGGCATCATGCTGTCGAACGGACCGGGAGATCCGAAAGATGTCCCCCAGGCAATTGAAACAATCAAATCGCTGCTAGGGGAGATCCCGCTCTTTGGAATCTGCCTGGGACACCAGTTATTCGCACTGGCTTGCGGCGGGGATTCTTTCAAGATGAAGTTCGGACACCGCGGGGGCAACCACCCTGTCAAAGACTTGAAAACCGGGAAAGTGGCATTGACTTCGCAAAACCACGGTTATTCTGTGGATGAGAAATCACTCGCTGGTACGAGGATCGAAGTCACTCATATTGCCATCAATGATGGTACGGTGGAAGGCTTGAAACATTTGGATTACCCTGCGTTCACGGTGCAATATCATCCAGAAGCCTCACCGGGGCCGGAGGATTCCAACTATCTATTCGATGATTTCATGAAATTAATGGAAGATGAAAAAAGAAAGGAGCTTCAACATGCCTAAACGTACAGACATTAAAAGTATTTTAGTAATCGGAAGCGGACCAATCATCATAGGACAGGCGGCAGAATTCGACTATGCGGGGACACAGGCCTGTATCGCCCTTAGGGAAGAAGGTTACCGGGTCATATTGGTCAACTCCAACCCGGCAACAATCATGACAGACGCTGAAATGGCTGACAAAGTCTATATTGAGCCTCTGACACTCGATTTCGTGAGCAGGATCATACGCAAAGAACGTCCGGATGCGGTCCTTCCGACGCTCGGTGGGCAGACCGGCTTGAATCTGGCTGTTGAGCTTTCAAAATCAGGAGTATTAGACGAATGCGGAGTCGAAATTCTCGGAACGAAATTATCTGCCATTGAAAAAGCGGAAGATCGTGATCTATTCAGGAATCTGATGAATGAGCTCAATGAGCCGGTACCTGAGAGCGAAATCATCCGCAGTGTGGAAGAAGCGTTTCACTTTGTCGATGGGGTGGGATTCCCGGTCATCGTAAGGCCTGCATACACACTTGGAGGTACAGGAGGCGGGATTTGCCATAATGAAGAAGAACTGATTGAAATCGTAAGCTCCGGGTTGAAATACAGCCCTGTGACACAATGTCTGCTTGAGAAAAGTATCGCAGGATTTAAAGAAATAGAGTACGAGGTTATGAGGGACGGAGCCGATAATGCGATCGTTGTGTGTAATATGGAAAACATCGATCCTGTTGGAATCCATACAGGCGATTCGATAGTAGTTGCCCCAAGTCAGACCTTAAGTGACAGGGAATATCAAATGCTCAGGAACACAAGCCTGAAGATTATCCGAGAACTGGGGATAGAAGGAGGCTGCAACGTTCAGCTCGCACTGGATCCCGACAGTTTCCAGTATTACATCATCGAAGTGAATCCGAGGGTGAGCCGTTCTTCGGCACTTGCTTCAAAAGCAACCGGCTATCCGATTGCCAAGCTGGCAGCGAAGATCGCAGTAGGTCTTACGTTGGATGAAATGATGAATCCGGTCACTGGAAAAACATACGCCGCCTTTGAACCGGCACTTGATTATGTGGTGACAAAGATTCCGCGCTGGCCATTTGACAAGTTTGAAGCAGCCAAACGGAATCTCGGCACCCAGATGAAAGCAACCGGTGAGGTGATGGCAATCGGTAGAACATTTGAGGAATCACTGTTAAAGGCCATCCGCTCATTAGAAAGCAATACGTATCACATGGAGTTAAGCGATGCGGAGCAAATGACCGATCAATGGATTGAGAAAAGGATCCGCAAAGCTGGTGATGAACGTCTCTTCTATGTAGGGGAAGCACTCAGAAGAGGAGTGAATATAGAAACAATTCACGAGTGGAGTAAGATTGACCTTTTCTTCTTATATAAGATGAATAGAATTGTAGAGTTTGAAAGAGAATTAAGGGACCATCCGTTTAACGTGGAACTTGCTGAAAAAGCAAAACGTATGGGCTTCTCTGACATTACTGTCGCAAAACTTTGGGACTGTAAGGAAAATGAAGTCTATCAGTGGAGAAAAGAAAACAGCCTTCTCCCGGTATACAAGATGGTCGATACCTGTGCAGCCGAGTTTGAATCTGAAACACCATACTTCTATGGGACGTACGAGGATGAAAACGAATCGAAAGTCACTGAAAGAGAAAGTGTCATTGTTCTGGGCTCCGGACCGATCCGAATCGGTCAGGGTGTGGAATTTGATTACGCAACAGTCCATTCTGTCTGGGCGATCAAAGAAGCAGGATATGAAGCGATCATCGTAAACAACAACCCTGAAACGGTCTCAACAGATTTCAGTATTTCAGATAAGTTATACTTTGAGCCGCTTACGGTTGAGGATGTGATGCACATCATTGATCTAGAGAAACCTAAAGGAGTTGTGGTCCAATTTGGAGGACAGACGGCGATTAACCTGGCAGAGGAGTTGGTGAGAAGGGGAGTCACTATTCTTGGGACTTCACTTGAGGATCTCGACCGTGCCGAAAATCGCGACAAATTCGAACATACACTTAACCAATTAGGGATTCCCCAGCCAGAAGGGAAAACCGCGGTTTCTGTAGAAGGAGCACTTGAAATTGCAGAATCCATCGGATACCCGGTACTGGTCAGACCTTCATATGTACTCGGCGGAAGGGCCATGGAGATTGTATATAGGAGAGAAGAACTCCTTCACTATATGAAAAACGCAGTAAAGGTAAATCCGCAGCACCCTGTACTGATCGACAGATACCTGATCGGAAAAGAGATTGAAGTCGATGCAATTTCAGACGGCGTCGATGTCGTTGTCCCTGGAATCATGGAGCACATCGAACGGGCAGGCGTCCATTCAGGGGATTCCATCGCAGTGTACCCTCCGCAGCAGTTGACGCATGAACAAAAAGAAACATTAGTGGACTACACTACCCGCCTCGCAAAGGGGTTGAATATTGTCGGCCTGCTTAACATTCAATATGTCATATCAAAAGGTGAGATCTTTGTTCTGGAAGTGAATCCTCGCTCAAGCAGAACGGTGCCATTCATCAGTAAGATCACAAATGTGCCGATGGCCAATATGGCGACGAAATCAATCCTCGGAATATCTTTGAAAGAGCAGGGGTATGAATCAGGGCTTATACCTGAAAAACAGGGAGTATATGTAAAAGTCCCGGTATTCTCTTTTGCAAAGCTGAGAAGAGTGGATATCACGCTGGGCCCTGAAATGAAATCCACCGGGGAAGTCATGGGGAAAGATTCTACTTTAGAGAAAGCACTGTACAAAGGAATGGTCGCTGCCGGGATGGAAATGAAGGAGCACGGATCCGTCCTGATGACAGTGGCGGATAAAGACAAGGAAGAAGCGGTGTTATTGGCTAAACGCTTCGTGAATATAGGCTATCAAATCCTTGCCACGAAGGGAACGGCTCAGCATTTGATGAAAGCAGGTATCGGTGTCAAAGAAGTCGATAAGATCGGTTCTGAGGGGCCGACATTGCTTGACCTCATTCAAAGCGGAGAGACGCAGCTTGTCATCAACACCCTTACTAAAGGAAAGCAGCCGGCCAGGGACGGTTTCAGGATCAGAAGAGAATCAGTGGAAAATGGAGTGCCATGTCTTACTTCTTTAGATACGGCAGAAGCGATCTTGCGGGTGATCGAATCCATGACCTTCTCGGCAGAGGCACTGGAAGCCTCGCCAGAAAAAAGAAAGGCGGTTCATCAATGATCGTAAACGACCAGATGAAGGTGGTTTCCCATGAAAAGATTGCAAAAAATATCTTTGAATTAGTCCTCCATGGGGAATTGGTGAATCAAATAAAGGCCCCTGGACAGTTTGTCCATGTGAAAGTCGGGACCGGGATCGACCCATTGTTAAGGAGGCCTATCTCCATTGCAGCTCGTAATCAAGAAGAGCAAAGCATGACGTTGATTTACCGTGCTGAAGGCAAGGGGACGAAGCTTCTTTCCCTCGTCGATATAGGGGAAACAGTTGATATTCTGGGGCCTCTTGGAAATGGATTCACTGTGGAAGAGGGGGAAAGCAAGACTGCATTATTGATAGGCGGGGGAATCGGTGTTCCTCCCCTATACGGTCTTTCCAAAAGTTTAATCGCTAAAGGCTGGGAAGTAAAACATATCCTGGGCTTTCAAGACCGGTCTGTCAGCTTTTATAAAGAACGATTTGAGGAACTGGGAGAAACGTTTATTGCCACAGTGGATGGATCACTCGGGACAAAAGGGTTTGTCACCGATGTCATTCAGAAGGAAGCACCCGGTTTTGATGAGTATTTTTCTTGCGGTCCGACACCGATGCTAAAAGCCTTACAATCCAGATTAGAGATGAAAAGCGGTTTCATTTCTTTAGAGGAGAGAATGGGCTGTGGAATCGGAGCATGTTTTGCATGCGTATGTCATAAACAGGACGATCCGGATGGTTACAGTTATGTGAAAGTATGCAGTGACGGCCCAGTATTTTCGGCAGGGGTGGTGCAATTATGAGAAGGTTGAAAATTGAATTACCAGGATTATCGCTGAAAAATCCGGTCATGCCGGCTTCAGGCTGTTTTGGGTTTGGACGCGAATACAGTCAATTCTATGATTTAAGTGAACTTGGCGCAATCATGATAAAGGCGACCACCGAAGAACCGCGCTTCGGGAACCCCACTCCTCGTGTAGCGGAAACAAACGGGGGGATGTTAAATGCCATCGGGCTTCAAAACCCGGGGCTTAAGGGGGTTATGGACAATGAACTTCCATGGCTCTCCCAGTTTGATGTCCCCATCATTGCCAATGTGGCCGGTTCAAAAATGGAAGATTATGTTGAAGTCGCAAAGGAAATCTCAACAGCATCCAATGTAAAAGCACTGGAACTGAACATATCATGCCCGAATGTTAAAACGGGCGGAATCGCATTCGGGACCATTCCGGAAGTGGCAAAGGAACTGACGAAAAGAGTCAAAGAGGTGTCGGAGGTCCCGCTATATGTAAAGCTTTCACCGAATGTCTCCAATATTGTTGAAATGGCCAAGGCGGTTGAGGCAGGCGGTGCGGACGGTTTGACGATGATCAATACTCTCCTTGGAATGAGACTGGATATCAAAACGGCCAAGCCCGTACTGGCCAATAAAACAGGCGGTTTATCCGGACCTGTGATCAAGCCTGTTGCCATCAGGATGATCTATGAAGTAAGCCAGGCAGTCGACCTTCCGATTATAGGGATGGGCGGCATTCAGACAGCCGAAGACGTCATTGAATATTTTTATGCAGGTGCAAGTGCAGTGGCAGTCGGGACAGCTAACTTCGTCGATCCTTTTGTATGTCAGCGGATCATTAACGAACTGCCTGCCTTACTTGATGAACTTGGGGTGGATCAAATTTCCGAACTAATTGGGAGGAGCTGGGGTAAGCATGAATCAAAAACCATTTATAGCTCTTGATTTTCCGACGTGGGAAGATACGTCTTCATTTCTGGAATTAATCGATGAGAGTTTGAATGTGAAAGTTGGTATGGAATTATATCTTCAAAACGGGCCAAGCATCATCGAAAAGCTATTGAAGGATAATCACCGTATATTCCTTGATTTGAAACTCCACGATATCCCCAACACTGTTTATGGGGCAATGAAGGGTCTAGCCCAATATGACCTGGAACTGCTCAATGTGCATGCCGCGGGGGGCACAGCTATGATGGAAAAGGCTTTGGAAGGCCTTCATACTGGGAGACCGGCCAATCAAAATCCTACAAAACTGATTGCAGTGACCCAATTAACATCCACCTCCGAAAAGCAGATGAGGGATGAACAACTGATTGCTCGATCAATCAATGATTCAGTCTTGCATTATGCGAGTCTCGCAAAACAGTCAGGGCTCGATGGAGTGGTATGTTCACCTCATGAAGCAATGCTGATCAGGGAACATTGCGGGGAGGATTTTTTGAGGGTCACCCCGGGGATCAGACTATCTGACGATGATAAGGGGGATCAGCAAAGAATTACAACCCCTGAAAAAGCGAGGGAAATGGGGTCTTCATTAATCGTAGTAGGAAGAAGCATCACCAAAGCAGAAAATCCACAACTCGCTTATGAACAAGTTGTAAAAGAATGGGAGGGCTTGAAATGAAAATAGAAATTGCCAATAAACTATTAGACATCGAAGCTGTCTTTTTAAATCCTGCAGAGCCTTTTACATGGTCATCGGGGATTAAGTCGCCGATTTATTGTGATAACCGTTTAACCATGTCCTATCCATCGGTGAGAAATGAAATTTCGAGCGGACTTTCAGAGGTGATAAAAAAACGCTTTCCCGAAGCAGAAGTGATAGCCGGTACAGCTACAGCAGGGATTCCGCATGCAGCCTGGGTAAGTGAAAAACTGAACCTTCCGATGTGTTATGTCCGATCCAAAGCAAAGGCACATGGAAAAGGAAATCAAATTGAGGGTAAAGTCGCTGCCGGCCAAAAAGTAGTGGTGGTAGAGGATCTGATATCAACAGGCGGAAGCTGCATCACAGCAGTTGAAGCATTAAGGGAAGCAGGGTGTGAAGTATTGGGGGTTGCTGCCATCTTCACTTATGAACTTGAAAAAGGCAAAGCAATGCTCGAAGAACATAACATCAATGTTCATGCATTATCGGGTTACTCCAGTTTACTCCAAGTGGCACTAGAGCGTTCAATCATCAGGGAAGAAGAGCTGGAAAAATTGAATGCTTGGAAAGATAATCCCGAAGCATGGGGGAATTAACCCAAAAAAGCACTTTTACCAGGAAAACGGTAAAAGTGCTTTTTTTATCAATCCTTTAAAGAACGTACAAGGTCCAAGTCAGGAGTAACATAAACCGTCTGCTGCCCTTCATAAATGACAAACCCGGGCTTTGCTCCTTTTGGCTTCTTAACTTGTCTGACGGCGGTGAAATCGACTGGAACTGAACTCGATTCACGTGCTTTGCTGAAATATGCAGCGATATTTGCTGCTTCTTTAATGGTTTGTTCGGATGGGTCGTTACTTTTGATCACCACATGAGACCCCGGTATATCTTTGGTGTGCAGCCAGATGTCATCCCTGCCTGCCGCTTTATTTGTTAAATAATCATTTTGCTTGTTGTTTTTTCCTACCAAGATTTGAGTTCCTTCACTTGAAGTATAGCTTTCAAGTACAGGCTTCCCATTTGTTTTCTTCTTTTTCGTCTGTTTACGGGCTCTCAGGTAGCCTTCTTCCTCTAACTCTTCCCGTATTTCCTCCACGTCCTTTGTGGATGCTGATTCAAGCTGCTGAAGCAGCCTCTCCAAATAAATGATTTCTTCTTTTGCTTTTTCAATCTGCTCATTCACAATTTCAACCGCATTTTTGGCCTTTTGATAACGGGAAAAATAAAGCTGAGCATTTTCAGAAGGAGATTTCTGGGGATTAAGAGGGATGGTGATGCTTCCCCCGTCCTCGTCATAGTAATTGACGACACTGACTTCAGTCATACCTCTTTCCACTGCATACAGATTTGAAGTAAGAAGTTCGCCTAATAATTGAAAGCGGTCAGCCTGTTCGGCATCTTTCAACGTTTGCTTCAGCTTTTCGATTTTATTTACGTTTTTATCCCGTTCATTCCTGATAAACCGCTCCAGGTCGTTTCCTTGCTGTTTCACGCGGTCCCTTGCCGCTTTTTGATAGAAGAATCGATCCAGTAATTCACTTAATGAAGTAAAAGCAAGCTTTTCTCCTTCCACATGTTCAAGGGCTGTCCAGTAAAATATTTCTTTCTCCCCCATGATGAGAGTGGGGGACACTTGATTTTCTTTGGCCTTCTTTACTAAATCAAGGAAGGACCGGGCGATTTCAGACTGTTTACCAAGGCCGGCATGGTGGGTCACTTCTTTGGCAAACAACGGAGAGATACCGGCGAATGATTGAACGATTTGTTTATCCAGCTTCCCGGCGTTGAAGTCGAGGGCCTTCAGTACATCTTCACTTGTCGCTTCCAGCGGGTTTCTTTTGTCCTGCTGCGGCGGCATGACATACTCATGGCCCGGTAAAACGGTCCGGTGCGTATTCATGCTGGGAGAAATATGCTTGATGCTGTCCAGGATCATATTTCTTCCTTTATCGACTAATATGATATTACTGTGCCTGCCCATTATTTCAATGATCAGCTGTTTATAAGAGACATCTCCTATTTCATTTCTTCCTTTTACCTCAAAAACGATCATTCGGTCTAGCGCCGATTGTTTAATATCTTCAATGATGTACCCTTCCAAATGCTTGCGAAGAAGCATACAGAACATAGGAGGGACCGACGGATTCTCGTAATCTTCTTTCGTAATCTGAACCCTAGAATAACTAGGGTGGGCGGATAGGAGAAGCTTATGATTCTTACCGTTCGCCCGCACGATCATGATGATCTCATTCTTATAAGGCTGATGAACCTTATTGATCCTCCCATTCATCACCTCATCCTTCAATTCCTTCGTCATAGCTCTAGTAAACAATCCATCAAATGACATAACCAACATCCTCTTCAAATTAACGTATTTTATATATTCTCTTAATAATTTTCTTATAGATTTATCTTTTTTAATGGAAATGGAAAATCATCATTGCCCATTTCTTCCCGCTCCACTAGCCGCCTGAGCTGGACAAGTCCCGACCTTTCCTCTAATTCCCTCCGGAGTCAAGTGCCTTCCGCTCCAATCCACTCTGTATTTTTCAATGAGTAAATAATAACAAATTCACGATGTGGATTTCTTTAATTACCTGATTCGATAAAGCATGTTTCTACTTATGGTTCTAAAATTTGATTGCTTAATAATTCCTTGTAAACCTTATAGATGATTTAGGGCGTCTCCAGCTTTTGGTTGGAGTGCAAGACGGAGACTCCTGCGGGAAGAGTAGCTTATGTGAGACCCCGCAGGCGAAAGCCGAGGAGGCTCACGGGCTACCCGCGGAAAGCGTAGTCTTGCACGGAAACCAAAAGCGGTGTTCAAAGCTGATCCCCTATTATACAGGAGGAATGTAATTAATCAGCCAAGCCTAAAATTCATAATTAAATCATATCATTTTTTAGGACGAGTCTGAATAAGAATGCTAAGAGAAGAACAACTTTTCGTTATCGTAGGAGGAGAGTGAATTGGTTGAATGAAATATCATGAGATGAGACAGGAAGATATAGAAAAGTCACTAAACACCAACTATACCAATGGCTTGTCAGAAGAAGACGTATCTCTAAGAAGGAAACAATTCGGCTACAATCAGCTTGAAGAAGCAGAAAAACAATCAAATTTATTATTGTTCTTCAGCCAATTTAAAGATTTCATGGTGCTTGTATTACTCGCAGCCACTCTCATTTCTGGATTATTGGGAGAATATATTGATGCGGTCGCCATCATTGCCATTGTGCTTATCAACGGTTTCCTCGGTTTCTTCCAGGAACGAAAAGCTGAAAAGTCGCTTCAGGCACTCAGAGAGCTGTCGGCTCCTCAAGTGAACGTACTCCGTGATGGAAGCTGGGTGAAAATCCTTTCCAGAGAAGTGACCGTGGGAGATATCATCCGCTTCGCGAGCGGAGATAGAATAGGAGCGGATGTACGCCTGATCAATGCCAATAACCTTGAAATTGAGGAATCTGCATTGACTGGTGAATCTGTGCCTGTTGCGAAATCGATAAATCCTGTTACAGGGGATCATGTCAGCCTTGGGGATTTGGAAAATATGGCTTTCATGGGGACGATGGTTACAAGGGGGAACGGTACAGGTGTTGTCACGGCAATCGGAATGAAAACGGCAATGGGACAGATTGCGGATATGCTTCAAAAAGCGGAATCTATGGTCACGCCTTTGCAGCGGAGACTAGAGGAATTAGGGAAAATCCTCATTACAGTCGCTTTGATTCTTACCGCTCTGGTTGTAGGGGTAGGGGTGATCCAGGGGCATGATATTTATACGATGTTCCTTGCAGGTGTGTCTCTTGCAGTTGCGGCCATACCTGAAGGCCTTCCTGCAATCGTGACAGTCGCGCTGTCTCTAGGTGTACAGAGAATGATCAAAAAGAAGGCAATCGTCAGAAAACTTCCGGCTGTAGAAACTCTCGGATGTGCTTCTGTCATCTGTTCAGACAAGACAGGGACCCTTACTCAGAATAAGATGACCGTGACCCATCTGTGGAGCGGAGGAAAGACCTGGTCTGTAACCGGGACAGGGTACGAACCGGACGGGCAGTTTTACAGCGGCGAGGAAAGGGTCTCGCCTAACAACCAGAAAGCTCTCAATCAATTGCTGACATTCGGGATGCTCTGTAATCACGCCGAACTGGTCACCAGGGATGACAGTTTCATGGTGGATGGTGATCCCACTGAAGGAGCCCTTCTGGTCGCCGGATTAAAGGCGGGATTAAACAGGGACCTCCTGCTGCAAAAATTTAAAATTATAAAAGAGTTTCCGTTCGATTCTACGAGGAAGATGATGAGTGTCATTGTAATCGATCAAAACGGAAAACAATTTTCGGTAACAAAAGGAGCCCCCGATGTGCTTGCTGCCAAGAGCGAGTCCATTCTCTGGGATAACAGGCTTCAAATGAAAACAGGTGAATTGTTTAAAGAGGTAGAGTCGGCTATCGGCGAAATGTCATCGAATGCTCTTAGAAACATCGCGATTGCCTATAAACCATTAAATGGTATAAAGGCTGAAACGTTATATGAAAAAGACGTGGAAGAAGGATTTACTTTCATCGGGCTTCAAGGCATGATCGATCCGCCAAGGCCTGAAGTGAAACAAGCAGTCAGGGAATGTAAGGCTGCCGGGATCAAGACCGTGATGATTACTGGAGATCATGTCTTAACGGCAAAAGCCATAGCCGCGCAGTTAGGGATTTTAAAAAAGAATGATAAAGTCCTCGATGGTAAAGCCCTGAATGAAATGGATGTGGAAGAACTTCAGGAAGTGGTTGAAGATGTCTCTGTATTTGCCCGAGTATCACCGGAACATAAATTGAAGATTGTGAAAGCCTTGCAAAACAGGGGGCATGTGGTGGCGATGACCGGGGATGGTGTAAATGATGCCCCTGCCATTAAATCTGCTGATATAGGAGTGGCCATGGGGATTACAGGGACCGATGTGGCAAAGGAATCCTCTTCACTCGTCCTTCTCGACGATAATTTTGCCACGATAAAATCCGCCATTCAGGAAGGGCGGAATATCTATGAAAATATCCGGAAATTCATCAGGTACCTACTGGCATCCAATGTAGGCGAAATCCTCGTCATGCTGTTTGCCATGCTGCTTGCTTTGCCGCTTCCGCTCGTACCGATTCAAATTTTATGGGTCAATCTTGTCACTGACGGACTCCCGGCAATGGCACTCGGACTTGATAAGCCGGAAGATGATGTCATGAAGAGAAAGCCAAGGAATATGAATGAAGGCGTTTTTGCCAGAGGCCTGGGATGGAAAGTCGTTTCAAGGGGGTTCCTCATCGGCCTGGTCACGCTCTTCGCGTTCATGCTTGCTTATAAGGCGCATCCTGATCATCTTGCATATGCCCAAACGGTCGCTTTTGCGACACTGGTAATGGCTCAATTGATTCATGTATTCGACTGCCGCAGTGAAGTTTCTGTATTCTCAAGGAATCCATTCGGCAATATGTATCTGGTCTGGGCGGTCCTTTCATCACTTGTTTTGATGCTGCTGGTCATATATATCCCGTCCCTGCAGCCAATTTTCCATACAGTCCCGATCCAGCTGAAGGACTGGATGCTGATCATCGGTTTGAGCTCAGTACCGACGTTTTTGCTGGCAGGGTCATTTTTTGCAAGAAAAAAATAGTGGAATGTGGTATAATCCAAAAGGTAATAGAGTTTTGTCCTCTATTACCTTTTTTCATATATTCCGACTGTTCATTTTGATTCCCGCCAAGAAAGAAAGCCGGGAGTTTTTATACATATCGAACAACATTACATACACTAATACACATAAAGATTGGAAGTGAGCGTAATGGTTGTCAGCATGACAGGCTTTGGAAGAAGCAATCTGAATTCTGGACGACATACTGTAACAGTCGAAATGAAATCGGTGAACCACCGGTTTCATGAATGTACGATCAGGCTGCCGAGGCAGCTGATGAAGCTTGAAGAAAAAATCAAGAAACAGATTTCAGGATTCATCAAAAGAGGGAAGGTGGATATTTTCATCACCATTTCCGGTGAAGGTCTTGTACATAGGAATCTGCGTATTGACTGGAAACTCATTCAAGATTATTATCAGTTAGTACATGAAGTCAAAGACCGCTTCTCCTTGAAGGGTGCAGTGGAACTGGATCAGATATTATCACGGGAAGAGTTCATTACGATTGAAGAAATGGAAGAAGAAAACGAAGAACTTGAACAAATGGTATTGAATGCAGTGCAATTGGCTGCAAAGGAATTAAGGGAAATGAGATTGAAGGAAGGAGAAACCCTTGAAGTGGATTTCCACCTTCACTTGAATCAATTTGAACAAAAAGTTTCCGAACTCAGCATTATATCACCGCGTGTCATCACGGAATACAGGGACAGACTTGAAAAGAAAATGATGGAATACAGTGAAGGTGCCATCGATGAAAGCCGTTTGATGAATGAGGTGGCCATCATGGCGGACAAATCCGATATCACGGAAGAATTGACCCGCTTGAAAAGCCATATCCTTTATTTCCGTTCTACTATGGGTCTGAATGAACCCATTGGCCGAAAATTGGATTTCTTGATTCAGGAAATGAACAGGGAAGTGAACACCATTGGTTCCAAGTCGAATGATTCCAGTATCACAGCATTGGTGGTAGAGTTGAAGTCCACGCTTGAAAAGCTTCGGGAACAAGTACAAAATGTTGAATAAGAAGTTTAGTTTACCGTCCATACGGAGAAACTAAGCTATTGATTAGGAGGAGCGTCATGTCTATTAAGCTCATCAATATAGGATTTGGAAATATTGTATCAGCTAACCGGATCATCTCGATTGTTAGTCCAGAATCTGCGCCGATCAAGCGTCTGATTCAAGATGCAAGGGACCGGGGTACTTTAGTGGATGCTACATACGGAAGGAGAACGAGGGCAGTCATCATCACAGACAGCGACCATGTGATTTTATCGGCTGTTCAACCGGAGACCGTTGCTCACCGCTTAACGGATAAAGATGATTTGCAAGAAGAAGGGCAGGGTAAATAAATGAATGAAAAAGGATTGCTGATCGTACTTTCCGGTCCATCCGGAGTCGGCAAAGGGACAGTGCGTAAAGCGATTTTTTCCCAGGAAGATACGAAATTTGAATATTCCATTTCAATGACGACCCGTAAGCCGCGGGAAGGGGAAGTGGACGGGATTGATTATTTCTTTAAATCCAGGGAAGAGTTTGAGGCGCTGATCGAACAGGGAAAGCTTCTTGAATACGCAGAATTTGTAGGGAATTATTATGGCACGCCTGTCGACTATGTACGTGAAACGATCAACAATGGCAGGGATGTATTCCTTGAAATCGAAGTGCAGGGAGCACAGCAGGTACGGGATAAATTTCCGGAAGGTTTGTTCATTTTCCTTGCCCCTCCAAGCCTTTCCGAACTTCAGAACCGCCTTGTGACAAGAGGCACTGAAACAAATGAAGTCATCCAGGGCAGATTGAATACCGCCAGGAAAGAAATTGAAATGATGAATTTATATGATTATATCGTCGAAAATGACAAAATCGAAAACGCTGTTGAAAAAATTAACTCGATCGTGCAGGCTGAGCACTGCAAACGGGAAAGAGTTCAACAAAGATATATTAAAATGCTGGAGGTTGAATAGATGTTATATCCATCCATTGACTCATTGATGAAAAAAATCGATTCCAAATATTCTTTAGTAAGTGTCGCTGCTAAGCGGGCAAGAAATCTTCAGGATACCGGTGATTTCCGCCTTGAAAAGTATTCTTCTCAAAAATTTGTTGGAAAAGCACTTGAAGAGATACATGCTGGTCAATTATCCATGAAAGAAAGAGACGAAAAAGCTGTTTACTCTGATGAGTAAAAAAGACAATTCGACTTTATGAAAAATCAGAGGGTTGACCCGGAAGATTTTATGAATCTTTTCGGGACAGCCCTATTTTCTTTTTTACTCAAAATCCTTCATAATAAAAGGAAGTATAAAGGAACTGGGGGAAGTTCGATGAATCAGGGGAAAAAAATATTATTATGTGTAACCGGTGGAATCGCCGTATATAAAGCCGCTGCTCTGACAAGTAAGCTTGTGCAAAGCGGTGCGGAAGTTAGAGTCCTCATGACAGAATCCGCACAGAAATTTGTCACTCCTCTTACGTTTCAGGCACTTTCCAGACAGGATGTCTACTGGGACACATTTGACGAAAAGGATTCTTCTAAAATAGCACATATCGATTTGGCAGATTGGCCTGATTTGATTCTTGTTGCCCCGGCGACTGCGAATATCATAGGAAAGCTGGCTAATGGCATTGCCGATGATATGATTTCGACAACCCTGCTCGCCACGACTTCACCTGTCTGGATGGCACCGGCAATGAACGTACATATGTATGACCATCCCGCGGTCCAGAGGAATATCCAGAGGCTGTATGATGACGGGTGCCGTTTCATAGAACCCGGCGAAGGTTATTTAGCCTGCGGGTATGTCGGGAAAGGAAGACTAGAGGAACCCGAAAGGATCGTTGAACTCATCCAAGACCACTTTATGGAAAAGATGACGGAGCAAAGGCTGCTTGAAGGGAAACGCATTGTGATTACTGCCGGCCCGACAAGGGAAATGGTGGACCCCGTCCGCTTCTTCACCAACCGCTCAACGGGAAAGATGGGCTATGCATTGGCTGAAGCCGCTTTGCAGCTCGGAGGGGATGTGACACTGATTTCCGGTCCCACTGATTTATCCCCGCCAAGAGGAGCACATTTTATTCAAGTGAATTCTGCAGAGGAAATGTATGAGGCGGTCCATTCCGGATTCAATCAAGCGGATATCGTGGTCAAGAGTGCCGCAGTTGCTGATTATCGGCCAAAAGAGATCCTCGATGAAAAATTAAAGAAGCAAGAAGGCAGTCTGGTTCTTGAATTTGAACGGACCAAGGATATTCTTAAAAGTCTTGGCGAACGTAAAGACGGTCAATTCTTGATCGGGTTCGCAGCGGAAACAACAAATGTAGAAGAATATGCCAAAGCGAAACTGCATAAAAAGAATGCGGATATGATTGTCGCTAATAACGTGAAAGAAGCAGGGTCAGGCTTTGGAACGGATACGAATAAAGTATCCATCGTCACGGCGGATTCTGTCCGTCATTTGCCGCTGCTTTCAAAACAGGAGGCTGCAAAGGAAATCTTTAAGGCAGCCATTCACCAAATGAGGGGTCAGCATGAAGAACGTAGCTAGTGTCATAGTCGATGTTCCGGCCATGCAGACGGACCGTGCTTACGACTATCTTGTACCTGAAGAATGGCTGGGAAGCATTTTACCTGGTATGAGAGTCGTCGTCCCATTCGGACCGAGGAAGATTCAGGGCTTTGTGATGGAACTGAAAGAAAAAGGTGAGGTTTCCAAGCTTAAAGCAATCTCTGAACCAATGGATCTCGTCCCGGTACTGAACGAAGAGCTTTTATCGTTGGGAAACTGGCTCACTGATAAAACCTTATGCTTTAAAATATCTGCGTTTCAAGCAATGCTGCCTGCAGCCATGAAAGCAAAATATGAAAAGTTTTTCAGGTTGGAAGAGATGACCAGATTGGATGAACTGCCTGACCCCTTGCCGGATTTATTTAGGAAAAACAGTGAAATCTCATGGAAGGCGGCCCAGGAGGCGGGGATTCTTCCCCTCATCCAAAAACAGGTGAAACAAGGAAAAGTTGATGTCATTTATAAAGTCAAAGCCCGGGCAAAGAAAAAAACGGTAAGAAAAATACTGCCGGCTTTCAACAGGGATCAGCTTGAAGGGATTCTTGAAAGCCTGCCTCCCCAAGCCAGCAAACAAAAAGAAGTCCTGCGTTACGTTTCCGATGCGTCAAATGAAGGTGCGCCTTTGCTTGTTAAACAAGTCATTGAAAATGCCGGGACGACAGCCTCCACTATTAAAACGCTTGTAAATAAAGGTTTGCTGGTGGAAAAAGAGGAAGAAGTATATCGTGATCCATTTGAAGACAGGTTATTTGAACAGACCTCGCCACTGCCTCTGACGGAGCAGCAGTCCCAAGCAATTAAACCGATTGTGGACGTGATCGATCAAAACCTTCATCGGACGTTTCTTCTTTATGGAGTGACAGGAAGCGGAAAGACAGAAATTTATCTTCAATCCATCCAGAGGGTATTGGAAGAAGGAAAAGAAGCGATTGTTCTTGTGCCCGAGATTTCCCTTACCCCTCAAATGGTCCATCGTTTCAAAGGAAGATTCGGTGACGATGTTGCCGTCCTTCACAGCGGCTTATCGGTAGGGGAGAAATATGATGAATGGAGAAAGATCCAGAGAAAAGAAGTGAAAGTCGTGGTGGGGGCACGATCGGCTATCTTTGCCCCTTTTGAAAATATCGGGATCATCATCATTGATGAAGAACACGAGACAAGCTACAAGCAGGAAGAAAACCCCCGCTATCATGCCAGGGATGTGGCGGTGCAGAGGGCTGAGACCCATAAATGCCCGGTAATCCTGGGCAGCGCCACTCCTTCTCTGGAGACGTTTGCACGTGCTTCAAAAGGGGTCTATCAGTTGTTGACATTAAGTAAGCGGATGAATGATGGGGATCTGCCCCATGTATCGGTCGTTGACATGAGGGAAGAATTGAGAAATGGAAATCGTTCAATGTTCTCGCAGGAATTGTTTGATAAGCTTCAGACGCGCCTCGAGAAAGGGGAACAGACTGTACTTTTCTTAAACAGGAGAGGCCATTCATCATTTATTATGTGCAGGGACTGCGGTTTTGTCGTCCAATGCCCGAATTGTGATATTTCACTGACGTACCATCGCTTTTCAAATGGGATGAAGTGCCACTATTGCGGTTACGAAGAAGCTGTGCCAAATACTTGTCCGGAATGCACCAGTGAACATATCCGCTATTTTGGAACCGGGACACAAAAAGTGGAAGAGGAGCTTACTAAACTTCTTCCGGGGGCAAGGATCATCCGGATGGATGTCGACACGACCAGCAGGAAGGGATCGCACGAGAAACTTCTTACCGCATTCGGGGAAGGGAAGGCAGATATCCTTCTTGGCACTCAAATGATCGCCAAAGGTCTTGATTTTCCGAATATCACTTTGGTCGGTGTCCTCAGTGCCGATACGATGCTTCATTTACCTGATTTCCGTGCAGCAGAAAAGACCTTTCAACTCCTGACCCAGGTTAGCGGACGAGCCGGCAGGCACACACTGCCGGGGGAAGTGGTGGTTCAAACCTATACCCCCGAGCATTACTCGATCGAGTTGGCGGCAGAGCATGATTATGACCGTTTTTATTTGCAGGAGATGGCGATGAGGAAAATGGGAGCCTACCCGCCTTTCTATTACATTACCATGATTACAATGAGTCATGAGGATTTGATGAAAGTCGTTGCAATCGCAGAGAAATTATCCGCTTTTGTCCGGTCGAGGCTGTCCGAGTCCACGATCATCCTTGGTCCTGCAGCGTCTCCGATTCCCCGGATAAAAAATAGATATCGTTACCAATGTTTGATAAAATACAAGCGGGAACCGAATCTCACTCCCACATTAAAAACAGTGCTGGATCAATTTCAGCAGCAATATGCATCCGGAGGGTTGACGATTTCAATTGATGTAAACCCCTATATGATGATGTAAAGTACTATAGAAAGTCGAGGATTCACATGGCCATACTACCGATTGTAATGCATCCTGATCCGATCTTGGAAAAAGAATGTGAGAAGGCAACTGCATTTGATAAGAAACTTAAAAAATTACTCAATAATATGTACGATACAATGATCGAAGCAGACGGTGTCGGACTCGCAGCCCCTCAGGTAGGTGTTGATCTGCAGGTTGCAATAGTCGATATAGGTGATGACAGCGGCACGATCGAGTTGATCAATCCAGAGATTGTAGAGAGTGATGGGACACAGACAGATCTCGAAGGCTGCCTCAGTTTTCCTGGTCTGTATGGAGAGGTTACGCGCCCCTCATCGATCAAAGTGCGTACGTATAACAGAAAAGGCAAGCTGGTGGAATTCAAAGCAAAAGATTTCCTTGCACGCGCCATACAGCACGAAATCGATCATCTGCATGGGGTCCTTTTTACAACGAAAATAGAAAAATATATTACTGAAGAAGAACTGGAAGGATATGAAGCGGAATGACAAAAATTGTTTTTATGGGAACACCGGATTTTTCAGTGCCTGTCTTACAGGCATTGCTGGAGGAAAATTATGAAGTGGCAGCGGTGGTAACACAGCCTGACAGGCCGGTCGGAAGGAAGAGAGTGTTGACACCCCCGCCTGTTAAAGCAGAGGCAATGAAGCACGGGATCCCGGTTTATCAACCTGAGAAAATCAGGAATCAGGAGGATTTGGATGAAATTCTTGCATTGAATCCAGACCTGATCGTAACCGCTGCATTCGGCCAGATCCTTCCAAAGGAACTGCTGGAAGCCCCGAAATACGGATGTATTAATGTCCATGCTTCCCTGCTCCCAGAACTGAGAGGCGGAGCACCTATCCATTACTCCATTATTCAGGGCAAGGAAAAGACAGGTGTCACGATTATGTATATGGTTGAAAAGCTGGATGCAGGTGATATGATCAGTCAGGTTGAAGTAGAAATCGAAGAAAAGGATCATGTCGGCACTCTTCATGATAAACTGAGTGCTGCCGGTTCCAACCTTCTGATCGAGACCCTTCCTGATCTATTGGACGGAAAGCTAACCCCGGAGAAACAGGATGATTCAAAAGCGACCTTTGCGCGCAATATCAAAAGAGAACAAGAAAAGATCGACTGGTCTAAATCAGGAGAAGAAATCTATAACCATATCCGGGGGATGCATCCCTGGCCGGTTGCCTATACCACACTGGACGGCACGGTCATGAAGATATGGTGGGGTGAAAAAGTCAGCAGTCATTCTTCAAGTCCTGGAGAAATCACCGGAATTGAAAAGGATGGCTTCATCGTGTCGACCGGGAACGAAACAGCGATAAAAATAACAGACCTGCAGCCTTCGGGAAAGAAAAGGATGAGTGCTGTTGACTACCTCCGTGGAGCAGGTGGTCATTTAGAAGAAGGAATGAGGTTGGGAGAATAAGATGAGTAAAAAAAAGAAAAGTGTCAGGGAAGCTGCACTGGATGTCATTGAAGCAGTAGAGAAGAATCAATCATACAGCAATCTGTTATTGAACTCCGTGATTGAAAAAAATGAGCTTCCCCAAAAAGATATCGGCCTCTTGACGGAACTGACATATGGAACGATACAGAGAAAAATGACATTGGATTATTTTCTTGCCCCCTTCCTAAAGGGAAAGCTGGATCACTGGGTTCGGCAATTATTAAGGTTATCCCTTTACCAGATTGTCTATCTTGACCGCATCCCTGACAGGGCGGTACTCCATGAAGCAGTCGAAATCGCAAAGAAGAGGGGACATAAAGGAATTTCAGGTTTGGTGAACGGTGTCCTGCGTTCGATTCAAAGAAAAGGGGTTCCTTCCCTGGAAGAGATTAAAGATCCGATCGAAAGGGTTTCCATAGAAACAAGTCATCCTTTCTGGCTGGTGAAACGCTGGGCGGATCAGTTCGGATTGGAAAAGACAAAGGAAATGTGCGAAATGAATTTGGTTGCTCCAAAACAGACAGCGCGTGTCAATGTGACAAAGTTGTCCAGGGATGAACTAATACATAACTTAAGCGGAGAAGGCGTAGAAGTAAAGCCGAGTCCAGTCGCTGGAGAAGCTGTTCAAACACTGCGCGGAAATCTGGTGAAGACGGAAGCTTACCGGAACGGAGAGCTGACCATCCAGGATGAGAGCTCCATGCTGGTTGCACATGCCTTGGATTTAAAGAAGGACATGAAGGTCTTGGATGCATGCGCTGCCCCTGGAGGTAAAACCACTCACATCGCTGAACTTCTTGGAGGGACCGGAGAAGTGCAGGCACTTGATTTACACAAGCATAAAGTCAAGCTGATTGATGAGAACGCTTCACGGCTGGGACTTGCAAATGTTTATACAGACACACTCGACAGCAGAAAAGCCGGTGAGAAATTCAAAGAGGGAAGCTTTGACAGGATCTTGGTTGATGCCCCTTGTTCCGGTCTCGGGGTGCTTCGAAGAAAACCTGATATCAAATATGCAAAGAAAGAACAAGATTTGCATTCCCTTCAAAAAATTCAGCTCGACATATTATCAGCGGTTGCTCCTCTGCTTAAAGAAGGCGGAATATTGGTATACAGTACATGTACAGTTGACAAGAATGAAAATGAGGGAACAGTCCGCTCATTCTTAAGTGACCATACTGAATTCAAAGAATTTCATCTTAAAAATCTTCCTGAGACAGTACAGGCTTTTACAGAAGGCAATCAACTTCAAATATTCCCACAGGATTTTGGAGGCGACGGTTTTTACATTTCCAGCTTCATTAAAACGGGTTCTTAAACGAAAACCATCGTATTTTGAAAGAATTTGTATTTTGCAAGCAGGAAAACGCCAGATATAAGTCGTACATTTACTAGAAGTACGGCATAACTTTATGGGCAAAATGTAATAATGTTATGTTCCATTCATCTTTTGCCCCCGACGAAGGGTTCTTTGGTCCTTAAAATAGACAAGATGACGGGGGAAGGTTGATGGAGCTTCTGCATAGGGGAGCGGAAAGAAGAGAAGAGGTGACCTAGTGAAAACTGTTTTTTATACGGATAAAGGGAAAGTGCGTCAACATAATGAAGACAGTGTCGATGTATTCAAAAATTCACATGGAGACTATCTCGCAGTCGTAGCCGATGGTATGGGCGGACATCGTGCAGGCGATGTGGCAAGTCAATTGGTTATTTCCAGCTTGAAGGACATGTGGAAAAATACGGAGAAATTCGAGACTGCAGACCAGGCTGAAAATTGGTTAAAAACGACTATTAACGAAGTAAATAAAGAAGTTTATAGTTATTCTCAATCCCATAGTGAATGTGAAGGGATGGGAACGACGCTTGTAGGCGCAATCTGTACTTCCCTGTTTGCTACGATTGTGAATATTGGTGACAGCAGGGGCTATATCTTAAATGAAAACGGATTTCATCAGCTGACCGAGGACCACACTTTAGTGAATGAACTGGTCAGAAGCGGTGAAATCTCCAAGGAAGATGCAGAGCATCATCCACGGAAAAACGTGATCTTGAGAGCAATCGGGACAGAGACAACAATCACGATGGATATCAAGACGATCATGTTTGAAGACGATGATGTATTGCTCTTATGCTCCGATGGTTTATCGAATAAAGTTTCAGAACAAGAAATGAAAGAGATCTTATCAAATGATGACTCTCTCGGGAACAAAGGCGAGAAGCTCGTTCATTTGGCTAACGATTACGGCGGGGAAGATAATATCACCGTCCTGATTGTTGAGTATGCCGCTGAAACGGAAAGCGGGTGATAGTAAATGATGAATGGAAAGCGCATCAGCGGCCGATACAGGATCATTAAACTGATCGGCGGCGGGGGAATGGCCAACGTATATCTTGCGCATGACATGATCCTTGATCGTGAAGTGGCCATTAAGATGCTTCGAATGGATTTTGCCAATGAAGAAGAATTTATCAAACGGTTCCAGCGCGAGGCGCAATCTGCAACAAGCCTTGTCCATCCGAATATCGTAAGCATCTATGATATCGGTGAAGAAGATGATCTTTATTATATCGTAATGGAATATGTTCAAGGAATGACCTTGAAACAGTACATACAGCAGCATTCACCTGTCGATATCGATACGGCTTTGGATATTATGAAACAGCTGACCCTGGCTATTTCACATGCCCATCAGAACCATATCGTACACAGGGATATTAAGCCACATAACATATTGATCGATGAGGAGGGCACGGTCAAGATCACTGATTTCGGTATTGCGATGGCCCTCAGCGCCACGTCCATCACACAGACCAATTCAGTTCTCGGCTCCGTGCATTATCTGTCTCCTGAGCAGGCGAGAGGCGGAATGGCAACGAAAAAATCGGACATTTATTCACTGGGGATCGTCATGTTCGAATTACTCACCGGCCGTCTCCCATTTTCCGGGGAATCAGCCGTCTCAATCGCATTGAAGCATTTGCAGTCGGAAACCCCATCGTTGAGAAGATGGAATCCCGACATCCCGCAAAGTGTAGAAAATATTGTTCTTAAAGCCACGGCAAAAGATCCTTTCAGAAGATATGACAGCCTGGAGGAAATGGATGAAGATCTTACAACGGCCCTTGATCCGAGCCGTGTGAATGAACCTAAGTTCTCTGTCCCGATGGATGATGAAGCCACTAAGGCAATCCCGGTCATTACGGATGACCAAGGATCTTCAAATCTGGACGATACCATCATCCATACCCAGTCAAGCATAGACACCAAGCCTGCAGTACCTCTCAATGCTGACAAGGACGCCAAATCAGCTAAAGGGAAAAAGAAGAAAAAGCCCAAAGAGAAAAAGAAGAGGAAGTGGCCGGTGCTGATCATCAGCTTGTTCTTTTTGCTTATTTTGCTGGGGGTTGCTGCTGTGACTCTAGTTCCTGACTTACTGGGGCCTAAAGAAATTGAAGTTCCGGATGTCACCGGGAAAAAAGATTCAGAAGCTGTTTCGATTCTCATTTCTGCCGGATTTGTGGTCGGGGAAACAAAAGAGCGTCCGGATGATAAAGTGCCCGAGGGACAAGTCATCAATACAAACCCTAAAGCAGGCCGCATGGCCAATGAGGGGTCCTCTATAGACATGTATGTAAGTACGGGGAAAGAAAAAACCGAAGTGGAAGATTATGTAGGCAAGAACTATGATGATGTTGTTTCTGACCTTGAAGATCAAGGATTCAAAGTTGAAAAACTTGAAGAATCCTCCAATGAAGTCGGAGATGGGACAATCCTTAGCCAAGACCCTTTACCTGGCGAAAGTGTGGTTGCCGGTGAGACTACGATTAAACTGACAGTCAGTACTGGTCCTGATTCCTTCGAATTAAGAGATTTATCAGGCTACGATCAAAAATTACTTGATGAATATGCTGACTTGAGGGGCATATCAATAGAAAAAAACGGTGAGGAATATTCCGATGAAATCCCTGAAGGACATGTGATGAGCCAACAAACTAAAGCTGGCACTCCTACCTATCCAGGTGATACAGTGTACGTTGTGATGTCCAAGGGGCCAGAGCCGCCTAAAGAGAAAGAAGAATCTCTTGAAATCGAAGTCAAGTATGAGGGAGACGGAACAAAGCCGCAGTTTGTTGAAATCTTCATCGAAGACAAGGACAGTACGTATGAAGACAGTGAAGAAAAAACAGGAATTACGGAAGATACCACGTTCACACTGAACTTCTTACTGGAAGATGGCAAGCAGGGGAAATATAAGATACTTGTAGACGATAAAGAGTATAAATCTGGAACCGTTGAGTATCCTAAAGACGAATAATAAGCGAGCGGGACTGTACCCCGGGTTAATGTTGACCTTAGGGGACAGTCCTCTTATTTTCCTTTATAATGGAATTATGATATAAAATGAAGATATACATACGAGAATGTTTAAAGAAATAAAAGGAGGTCCCGAATGGCAGAAGGGAAGATTATCAAAGCATTAAGCGGGTTTTACTATGTTCTCTCTGAAGGGCAAATTACTCAATGCCGCGGCAGAGGGGTGTTTCGAAAGAATAAGGTGACCCCGCTTGTAGGGGATTATGTGGAATTCCAGGCAGAGAACGAAACCGAAGGATATATCTTGAAAGTATTTGAACGCAAGAATGAACTGGTGCGCCCTCCGATTGCGAACGTGGATCAGGCCATTTTGGTTTTTTCCGCCCGGGAACCGGATTTCAGCACAGGATTACTGGACCGTTTCCTTGTTTTAGTCGAAAGCAAGGAAATCGACCCGCTTATCTGTATCACCAAAATGGACTTGCTTAAACAAGATGAAATACAAGAAGTGGAAAAGTATGCAGAACAATACCGTTCTTTTGGGTATGAAGTGGTGGCCACGTCATCGAAGACTGAAGAGGGAATTGAAGAATTGGCTCCTTACATGAGAGATAAGACTTCTGTATTTGCAGGGCAGTCGGGGGTGGGTAAATCAAGCTTATTGAACGTGATCAAACCTGAACTCGAATTGAAAACAGCCATGATCTCATCTCATTTGGGGAGGGGGAAGCATACGACCCGCCACGTTGAACTGATTCATATCGGGGATGGCTTGGTGGCTGACACCCCTGGTTTCAGTTCCCTAGAATTCACAGACATTGAAGTTGAAGACCTGCCGCACTATTTTCCTGAAATGGTGGAAGCTTCCGAGCAGTGTAAATTCAGGGGATGCCTTCACATCAACGAGCCGAAATGCGCGGTAAAGAAAGCAGTTGAAACAGGGGACATACCAGGCTACCGGTATGATCACTACCTAACATTCCATCAGGAAATAAAAGACAGAAAGCCGAGGTATTAAGAAATGAAGATAGCACCATCAATACTTTCTGCAAATTTTGCAGAACTGGGGAAAGAAATCAAGGACGTCGAAAATGGGGGAGCCGATTACATCCATATCGATGTGATGGACGGTCACTTCGTCCCGAACATCACAATGGGCCCGATGGTTGTCAAAGCGGTACGGCCGCTCACGGACCTGCCGCTGGATGTTCACCTTATGATCGAGGATCCGGACCAGTATATAGAGGCATTTGCCGATGCCGGAGCGGACTATATCACTGTACATGTCGAGGCAGCAGCCCACTTGCACAGAACCATCCAGCTGATCAAAAGCAAAGGTGTAAAAGCCGGAGTCGTTCTAAACCCGGCCACTCCTGCTGAATGGGTGAAACCGATTCTTCAAGATATCGATATGGTCCTGTTAATGACGGTTAACCCAGGCTTTGGAGGCCAGTCATTCATCCCGTCGGTCGTACCGAAAATAAAGCAAATACGCAGCTGGGCAGATGAAATCAACCCGAAACTTGAAATTGAAGTGGACGGCGGCATCAACACGGACACAGCAGCGGTCTGTGCTGAAGCGGGAGCGGATGTATTTGTTGCCGGTTCCGCCATTTATAATAAAAATGACAGAGAGGCTGCGATCCAAGATTTAAGAAAATCGCTGTCCAAATAATTTTAATGACTGATCCAGTAGTAATATGGATCAGTCTATTTAATATGTGAGGTGCAGAAAATGGAATTTTGTATCGTAGCCGGGGGACCGGAGAGGTATTTGCCGGATTTGAAAAAGTTCAATAATACAAATGTAAAATGGGTTGGTGTGGACCGGGGAGTATTCACCCTTCTGGAAAACGGCCTGGAAGCAGAGGGTGCGTTCGGTGATTTTGATTCAGTGAGTTCAGCTGAATGGTCATTGATCACTGATCGAGTTGAAAAAGTAAACACATACAAACCCGAAAAAGATGAAACGGACTTAGAGCTTGCCTTAAACTGGGTCCTCGGCCAAAACCCAGATTCCATCAAAATATTTGGAGCTACAGGAGGGCGTCTCGATCATTTCATGGGGAATGTCCAATTATTGATGCAGCCGACCCTTATAGATTCAGGAATAAAGAGCGAATTGATCGATGTTCAAAACCGTTTATGGGTCGTAAAGGCAGGAGAGCATGAAGTGATTGAACTCCCTTCCCATCAGTATATTTCATTTGTCCCAATGACCGGATCCGTCGAGGATCTTACACTTACCGGCTTCAAATACCCGCTAAAAAACCGGAATATTTTCCGCGGATCAACACTATGTATTAGTAATGAACTTATACAATCATCTGGTACTTTTTCTTTTACAAATGGCATATTAATGGTGGTAAGAAGCAGCGACAGCACTTCTTGACCCAATTCAAAAAGAAGACGTACTTACATGCAACTGCTTGAATAGACTGAAATGATGTCAAGCGAAACATTATGTTCTTTAGATTGCGGGGAGGGACTAAAATGCGATTTTATACAATCAAATTACCAAAGTTCTTGGGCGGGCTTGTTCGAGCGATGTTAGGAACATTCAAAAAGGAATAATGTTGGGTTTGAAGGCAGCAGGGGGCTGTCTTCTTTTTTTGATTTAGATTGCAATTCTGTATTTGAGTGATTGATTTGTTTTGAAAAGAGTTTTTTTGGATGAGATCAATGGTTTTTTTATTATAAATGAAAAAAGTAAACGGATTCCAAACGTAAACATGGGTTTTCAGGATGAATTGGCAGTTGGTGTTATACCCGTGCAGGTGTTTGTGATCCGGTTTTCAAGATTTACGGTCCACTTTTGAAAAATACAAGCCACTTTTCAGATTTACAGGCCAGATCTCGAAAATACGATCCACTTTCACCGAAATACGAGCAACTTGTCGAAAAATCTTTAAGCTTCAAGGATTCAGCGGCCTTCATGACTCGGTTAAATGGTTAAGTGATTTCGATGGCTATTTCATTGACTGATACGCCTTTTCCGTGGGGGCATGAGCGGAATCTTTTAATTTTGCCCTGTAATCTTTGAATTAGTGCCGTTAATCTTTTAATTTATAACATTAATCTTCGAAATTCCCACGATAATCTTTCAATTTCACTGATTATTCCGTCACTAGGAAAAATATGGAATATGATTACCTCTTACCAACAATAAAAAAACCTGCAGAGAACCACCCGGCAGGCAAAATCATCACAGATCCATTTGTCAGTCCCTATTTCTCAAAGCCCTTCCGCTTTTCGAATTGTCCAGCTCCAAGGCTAGAGACTCGAGACATAAGCCATGCCATCCAAAAAGGCAAACCCCGCCTTTCCGGCTGCCCTGTCTTATGCTTGTCGTCTCTGAGCGAGCCGCCTCCGCTTTTCTGGCTGTCCAGCTCCAGGTCTTAGAGGCACATGTCATAAGTCAAACCGGCCAAGAAGACAAAGAACGCCTTCCCGTCCGGTTCGTCTTATGCCACCCGCCTCTGAGCAAAGCCCTTCCGCTTTTCTACCTGTCCAGCTCCAGTGGTCTGCTCCCGTTTGAAAATTAACCTTTGGCTTTTGAGGCAAAAAACGCCTCTAAAGCCAAAGAACATTTTTCAAAGGGAGCAAAACGCCCACTTCCGCTTTTCTGGCTGTCCAGCTCCAAGGCTTAGAGGCACATGTCATAAGACGAATCGGCCAAGAAGGCAAAGAACGCCTTCCCGTCCGATTCGTCTTATGCCACCCGCCTCTGAGCAAAGCCCTTCCGCTTTTCAAGCTGTAAAGTATTTTTTCTTGAAAGCTTTTAATTGAACTGTTGCATTATGGGAGCGTGTGTGATAAATTATTAAAGTATCTTTATGATAAAAGCGAAATGTAGAACTGAAATGTAACTTCAGCTTCTTGTTAGTGAGGAGGGAATAGATTATGGCAAAGAAATGCGTAGTAACAGGCCGTAAAGCTAGCGCTGGTAACGCTCGCTCTCACGCGATGAATGCGAACAAGCGTACTTGGGGTGCTAACCTGCAAAAAGTTCGTATTCTTGTAGACGGTAAGCCTAAAAAGGTTTGGGTTTCTGCAAGAGCGTTGAAATCAGGTAAAGTTGAGCGTGTATAATACTTAAACAAATGAGGAGACGTCTTTCTTGAAGGGCGTCTTTTTTCTATTTATAAGAGTAATGCGCCGGAAAATGGAAAAAATGATAGATACTGAGTTCATAAATAGTGCCTGGAGTATACTTTAGCTTTCAAAAAGTGCATAGTTATAGTAAAATGTTTTTAGCCAAGCATGTATTTAAAGGGGGAGAACATTCCATGTCCATCGAATTGAAAACGCAGTACGGACAAATTGATATTACGAATGATGTCATTGCAATGATTGCTGGAGGTGCAGCGGTGGATTGCTACGGAATTGTTGGAATGGCTTCAAAGAATCAGATAAAAGACGGTTTTACAGATATCCTACGTAAAGAAAATTTCACTCGCGGAGTGATTGTTCGTCAAGATCAAGAGGAAGTACATATTGACATGTATATTATTGTGAGCTATGGTACAAAAATTTCTGAGATTGCTCATAACGTACAATCCAAGGTTAAATATACCCTTGATAAGACCGTCGGCTTGGCGGTAGATTCAGTAAATATTTTTGTGCAGGGGGTTCGAGTTACGAACCCGTAGTGAGGAGGAAGATTTGTGTCGATTACATCTTTGGAAGGAAAGCGTTTTGCCGAAATGGTCATCCAGGGGGCTGCAAAGCTTTCTGCCAATGCGCAGCTGGTTGATGCGCTGAACGTATTTCCTGTTCCTGATGGTGATACTGGAACAAACATGAATTTATCAATGACTTCAGGTGCAAAAGAAGTTAAACAAAACACCCAAGAACATATAGGTAACGTTGCTTCTGCACTCTCTAAAGGGTTATTGATGGGGGCCAGGGGTAACTCCGGTGTTATCCTTTCCCAGTTATTTAGAGGATTTGGAAAGGCCATTGAAGGCAAAAGCTCTTTAACAAGCAAGGAATTTGCGGATGCACTGCAGTCTGGTGTGGAAACAGCTTATAAGGCTGTCATGAAACCGGTTGAAGGAACGATTTTGACTGTGGCAAAAGATGCAGCCAAAAAAGGTGTGAGTTCAGCACAAAAAGAAAGCGACTTTATAAAGTTGATGCAGGATATCGTAGATGAGGCAAAGGCTTCCCTCGATCGTACTCCCGACCTTCTGCCAGTGTTGAAGGAAGTAGGGGTTGTCGACAGCGGCGGCCAAGGATTATTGTTCGTCTATGAAGGGTTCCTGGCTGAATTGAAGGGTGAAAAAGTATCCGATCAGGTATCATTGCCATCCATGAACGATCTTGTGAGTGCAGAACACCATAAGGCTGCCCAGGATTTCATGAGCACCGAGGATATTGAATTCGGTTATTGTACAGAGTTCATGGTCAAGTTCGAGGAAGATAAGAAGGCATTCAATGAAGAAGACTTCCGTAATGACCTGAGCGAATACGGAGATTCACTGCTTGTAATCAGCGATGATGAGCTGGCAAAAGTACATATCCACTCAGAACAGCCCGGGAATGTATTGAGCTATGGACATAAATACGGCAGTCTCATCAATATTAAGATTGAAAATATGAGACAACAGCACAGCAGTATCGTTGGAGAATCCCACACGGCAAAACCTGAGGCCCCGCCTGTTAAAAAGGAAGTGGACTTTGCCATTGTGACAGTTGCGATGGGTGAAGGGATTTCTGAACTCTTCAAGAGTATCGGTGCCACTGCGGTAATCGAAGGCGGACAGACGATGAATCCGAGCACGGAAGATATCGTAAAGGCCGTGGAAGAAGTGAATGCCAAGAAAGTCATTATCATGCCTAATAATAAGAATATTATCATGGCAGCGGAACAGGCGGCGGAAGTGCTTGGTGCAGAAGTTGCTGTCGTACCGACGAAGACTGTTCCGCAAGGAATGGCTGCTTTGCTCGCTTTCAATCCAACCGCTTCTGTAGATGATAATAAAAAGGCAATGAGTGAAGCTTCACAGCAAGTGAAGACAGGTCAGATCACTTATGCGGTAAGAGATACGAATATTGACGGTATGGCAATCTCGAAGGATGACTTCATGGGAATCTCTGAAGGCAAAATCGTGATCGCCGAGAAGGATCGTCAGCAGACAGCAAAAAGTCTATTGGACGAGATGCTCGATGAAGATTCTGAAATTCTTACCATCCTCTACGGTGAAGATGTGTCTGAAGAAGATGTAACTTTATTACAGGAATATGTAGAAGAACACTATGAAGATGTGGAAGTGGAAATTCATAACGGAAAACAGCCACTTTACTCCTATATTTTTTCAGTTGAATAAAAGGATGAAGGGGACAGTGCCAAACATGCGCCTGTCCCCTTATATTATGTTAAAATAGAAGTAGTTTGCTTGTTTAGACAGGGGGAAATCTACGATGAAGTACAAAAGTGTATTTGATATTATCGGTCCTGTTATGATCGGACCATCAAGCTCCCATACTGCAGGGGCTGCTCGGATCGGAAGGATTGCACGCAACCTTTTCCGCCGGGAACCAAAGTGGGTCAAGATTTCATTTTACGGTTCTTTTGCGAAAACGTACAAAGGACATGGTACCGACGTAGCGATCATCGGGGGAATCCTGGATTATGATACGTTTGACGAGCGCATCATCCATTCAATCGATCAGGCACGGAAAAAAGGGATCAGAGTCAAATTTCAGGAAGAGGATGCCGTTACGGATCATCCGAATACTGCGCGTATACAAATGGGCGATGATCAGGGTGAATTGGATCTTGTCGGCATCTCGATAGGAGGCGGAAAGGTGGAAATCATCGAATTAAATGGTTTTGAACTGAAACTGTCAGGTCATCACCCAGCCATACTGGTAGTCCATGATGACCGCTTCGGTGCGATTGCATCCGTGTCCAATATTCTTGCCAAACATAAGTTGAACATCGGTCACATGGATGTTTCCAGAAAAGAGAAAGGCAAAATGGCACTGATGACCATCGAAGTGGATCAACCGATAGATGAAGCTGTAATCGAAGAGATTACATCACTCTCCAATATCACACAGGTAACAAGGATCTCAGATTAAATCATTATTTTTATGAGAACGTTTACATCATCATTGTAAGGGGGTTTCTATATGTTTAGAAATGTTGCCGAGTTAATCGAACTGGCGGAAAGTCAAGATAAAAAAATATCGGACATCATGATTGAACAAGAGAAAGAATTCACGGGGAAATCATTTGATGAGATTTATGCCCAAATGGAAAAGAACCTGGAGGTCATGGAGCAGGCTGTGGCACGCGGACTGGAAGGTGTAAAATCACATTCCGGACTGACAGGCGGAGATGCTGTCCTCCTTCAGAAATATATTGAAAAAGGGAAATCTTTAACAGGAGACACAATATTGGATGCTGTAAGCAAAGCCGTTGCTACAAACGAAGTAAATGCAGCAATGGGAACAATATGTGCCACTCCCACAGCAGGTTCAGCCGGGGTTGTTCCGGGTACTTTGTTTGCTGTGAAAAACAAATTGAATCCGTCTAAAGATGAAATGGTGAGATTCTTATTCACTTCCGGTGCTTTTGGTTTTGTGGTTGCAAATAATGCATCAATATCAGGGGCTGCCGGTGGGTGTCAGGCTGAAGTGGGCTCGGCAAGCGGAATGGCTGCGGCGGCGATCGTTGAAATGGCAGGCGGTACGCCGAGTCAATCTGCAGAAGCGATGGCCATTACGTTGAAGAATATGCTTGGGCTGGTGTGTGACCCGGTAGCAGGATTAGTGGAAGT
The DNA here is from genome assembly GCF_001456935.1 of [Bacillus] enclensis. GTDB lineage: Bacteria > Bacillota > Bacilli > Bacillales > Bacillaceae_B > Rossellomorea > Rossellomorea enclensis. The sequence continues at coordinate 502,826 of NZ_KQ758483.1, forward strand.
CCCATGTGTAAAACGAAACGCCATGGGGGCCGCCAACGCAATGGTTGCAGCGGATATGGCACTTGCAGGCATCACCAGCCGCATCCCTTGTGATGAAGTGATTGATGCTATGTATAAAATCGGTCAAACAATGCCTGTCGCCTTGAGGGAAACGGCACAAGGGGGATTAGCCGCAACACCTACCGGCAGGGAACTTGAAGCGAAAATTTTCGGGGTTTCTCTGAATAAACGTGAAGATTCCTAAAGAAGGACTGACAATCCAGAACGTCAAGGGGATTGGTGAGGAAACTGCTTTGCAGATGAACCAGATGGGGATATACACGGTTCTGGATTTGTTGGAATACCTGCCTTATCGATTTGAGGATTACAGACTGAGAGATTTAGAGGAAGTTGCACATGACGAGAGAGTCACGGTCGAGGGGAAAGTTCATTCCGAACCTTCGCTCATGTATTTTGGAAGGAAGAAATCCAGGCTGACAGTAAGGCTGCTGGTGGGGAGATACTTGATTCAGGCGGTATTCTTCAATCAGCCGTATCTGAAAAAGAAAATAAATCTTCATGATACCGTCACTGTGACGGGGAAATGGGATAAAAACAGACAGGTCATAACCGTACAGCATTTCACGGGAGGTCCCCACAACAAAGACGGGGACTTCGAGCCTGTTTATTCATTGAAAGGAAATATTAAAAATCAAACCCTTAGAAAATTCATAAAGAAAGCTTTCGATGATTATCATGAGATTATTTCTGAAAATCTGCCTGACGCCCTCCTTGAAAAATATAAGTTGATGAGCAGGTCGGATGCCCTTTATCAAATGCATTTTCCGGCTTCTCCCGCTGACATGAAACAGGCGAGGAGAAGATTTGTTTATGAGGAATTTTTACTGTTCCAGCTTAAAATGCAGGCACTGAGAAAATTCGAGAGGGAACATTCCAACGGAATGGCCCAGCATTACGATGTAGAGAAGATCAAAGCATTCACGGATTCACTCCCGTTTCCTTTAACCGGGGCGCAAAAAAGAGTGGTGAATGAAATTTCCGCTGATATGAAGTCACCTTTCCGGATGAACAGGCTTCTTCAAGGGGATGTCGGATCAGGTAAGACTGTTGTGGCTGCTATCGCTTTGTTTTCCTCCGTGACAGCGGGCTATCAAGGGGCTCTCATGGTTCCCACCGAAATACTGGCCGAACAGCATGCAGATTCGATGAGTGAACTTTTGACCCCTGCAGGATTATCTGTTGCGCTGCTGACCAGTTCCGTCAAGGGTAAAAGAAGAAGACTTCTTTTGGAGAAATTGAAAGAGGGAGAAATTGATATCCTCATCGGTACCCATGCGCTGATCCAGGACGACATTGAGTTTAAGTCATTGGGTTTGGTCGTCACCGACGAACAGCACCGCTTTGGTGTCAATCAGAGGAGGGTGTTGAGAGAAAAAGGGGAAAGCCCGGATGTCTTATTCATGACGGCCACCCCTATCCCGAGAACCCTTGCCATCACGGTCTTCGGTGAGATGGATGTCAGCATCATAGATGAAATGCCGGCGGGAAGGAAAGAAATCGAGACCTATTGGACAAAGGCAGATACTCTTCCCCGTGTCCTTGCCTTCATGGATAAAGAACTTGATCAGGGCAGGCAGGCGTATGTGATCTGCCCGCTGATAGAGGAATCGGACAAACTCGATGTCCAAAACGCGATCGATGTCTATAATCAGCTCCTTGTTTATTTTGAGGGGCGCTATAAAGTCGGACTCATGCACGGCAGGCTGCACCCTGAGGAAAAAGAGGATGTAATGAGACAATACAGTTCAAACGACATTCAAGTCTTGGTATCCACTACAGTTGTAGAGGTAGGGGTGAATGTTCCGAATGCCACGTTCATGCTTATTTATGATGCTGAAAGATTCGGTTTATCACAGCTTCATCAGCTGCGCGGCCGGGTTGGCCGCGGTGAAAGCCAATCCTATTGCATCCTATTGGCTGAACCGAAGACAGAGGTCGGTAAAGAGCGGATGAAGATCATGACAGAGACCAATGACGGCTTTGTCCTTAGTGAAAAGGACCTGGAACTTAGGGGGCCGGGTGATTTCTTCGGTAAGAAGCAAAGCGGGCTGCCTGAATTCAAGGTAGCGGATATGGTGCATGATTATCGTGCGTTGGAGGTTGCAAGGGACGATGCCCAAGCATTGATCAACTCTAAGGATTTCTGGGAAGATCCCCGGTGGGAGCAGCTTCGTTTGTTCTTGTCGGAATCAGGTGTAATGAAAGGTGAAAAGCTGGACTAGTAAGGCAGATTGTGAGATTAATTCTTGCAATCTGTTTTTTTAGATTATATACTACTATTAGTACCTAGTACTAATAGTGGACGGTGTTGAAAAATGAGACTTTCGAAAAAAGAAAGACAAGCGAACCTATTAGAAACGATTAAAGATAATCCGTTTATAACTGATGAAGAATTGGCGGATAGATTCGGTGTCAGTGTTCAGACCATCCGTCTTGACAGGATGGAACTCTCTATACCCGAACTTCGTGAACGCATTAAGAACGTTGCAGAGAAATCTTTTGAAGATGAAGTGAAGTCCCTTCCTATTGAAGAGGTCATTGGGGAAATAATTGATATAGAATTGGATGAAAGTGCAATATCTATTTTCGATGTGAAGACTGAACATGTCTTTGTACGGAATAGAATTGCAAGGGGACATCACCTGTTCGCACAGGCAAATTCCCTTGCAGTTGCAGTCATAAATGATGAACTTGCTTTGACGGCCAAGTCCACTATCCGGTTTACCCGCCCTGTTAAAGAAGGCGAAAGAGTCGTGGCGAAAGCAAAGGTCTTACATATTAAAGATGAAAAAGATCGTACAATGGTAGAGGTACAAAGTTATGTCGGAGGAGAGCTCGTTTTCAGGGGTGACTTCGAGATGTACCGTTCCAAAAAATCAGAAAAGGATGAAGCATAGATGAAGTTAGCCGTTGATGCAATGGGCGGAGATCATGCTCCTAAGGAAATCGTCCTCGGTGTAAAGAAGGCCCTGGAAGAATTTCAGGATATTGAAGTTCTCCTTTACGGTGATGAAAATAAAATCAAAGAGTGGCTGCCTTCACATAAGCGATTGACGATCGTACATACAGATGAAGTGATCGAAGGCACGGATGAACCTGTGCGAGCAGTAAAAAGAAAGAAGAATTCATCGATGGTCTTGATGGCACAGGCTGTAAAAAACGGCGAGGCTGATGCGTGCATTTCCGCAGGGAATACAGGCGCGCTGATGACAGCGGGATTATTCATTGTGGGAAGGATAGATGGAATTGACCGTCCTGCCCTTGCCCCGACCCTTCCGACGCTTGACGGGAAAGGCTTCCTGATGCTTGATTTGGGGGCGAATGTGGACGCAAAGCCTGAACACTTGGCTCAATACGCCATAATGGGAAGTATCTACGCTGAAAAAGTAAGAGGCATTGAACAGCCGCGGGTCGGCCTGTTAAATATCGGGACTGAAGATAAGAAGGGGAACGAGCTGACGAAGAAAGCGTTCAGTTTGATGAAGGATGCGCCTGTTAATTTTATTGGAAATGTCGAATCAAGGGATCTATTGGAAGGTGCCGCAGATGTGGTGGTCACCGACGGTTTCACGGGGAATATGGTACTGAAAACAATTGAAGGCACCGCCCTTTCGATTTTTTCCCTGCTTAAAAAGACGCTTACTTCTTCCATTAAGAATAAAATCGCTGCCGGACTTGTGAAAAATGATTTGAAGGAACTGAAAGGCATGCTTGATTATACAGAATATGGCGGAGCCGGTTTATTCGGTTTAAAAGCCCCTGTCATCAAAGCCCACGGTTCTTCAAATGAAGTTGCTCTGTTCAATGCGATGAGACAAGCAAGGGATATGGTAAAGAACGACGTTTCAAATACAATCAAGGAAGCTGTAAAAGGAGGAGAAGTACATGAGTAAAATCGCATTTGTTTTCCCGGGTCAGGGCTCTCAGACAGTCGGAATGGGGAAGGAACTGGCCGAAAAGTATCCAGAGGTTGGAGGTTACTTCAAAAGAGCGGATGAAAAGCTTGGGGATGACCTTTCCTCTATTATCTTTGAGGGACCTCAGGAAGAATTGACTCAAACGACGAATGCTCAGCCGGCATTACTGACAACGAGCGTGGCGATACTGGACAGGCTGAAATCAGAAGGAATCACAGCCGATTATACAGCAGGCCACAGTCTTGGTGAATATTCTGCACTGGTTGCAGCCGGTGCCCTTTCTTTCGAAGACGCAGTTTACGCCGTGAGAAAAAGAGGGGAATTCATGGAAGAAGCCGTTCCGAGCGGTCAAGGTACGATGGCTGCAGTTCTTGGCATGGACAGAGATGTGTTAAAATCAATCACGAACTCCGTAACTGAAGAAGGTCATTCTGTTGGACTCGCCAATCTCAATTGTCCGGGACAGATTGTGATTTCAGGGACTGTAAAAGGAGTGGAAGCCGCTACGGCACGGGCAAAAGAAGAAGGTGTCAAAAGGGTCATCCCTCTTCAAGTGAGCGGACCTTTTCACTCAGAATTAATGAAGCCGGCCGCTGAAAAATTCATTTCAATCTTAGATTCGATTGAAATCCATCATGCGGATAAGCCGGTTATCGCGAACGTTACGGCATCGCCTGTGTCAGAAGCAGAAGAGATCAAGCGTTTGCTGATTGAACAGCTGTACTCCCCGGTGCTATGGGAAGATACAGTTGAAAAGTTATTGGAACTTGGTGTGGATACTTTTATTGAAATTGGTTCGGGTAAAGTATTATCAGGTCTCATCAAAAAAGTGAATCGCAGGGTTAAAACTTACGCGGTCCAGGATGAGGCTTCCTTGACTGAAACGATTGCAAAGTTAAAGGAGGAAGCGTAAATGAAGTTGGAAGGAAAAGCGGCACTTGTTACAGGTGCATCCAGGGGGATCGGAAGAGAAATCGCGCTGGAGCTTGCCCGTGAAGGTGCCAAGGTTGCCGTCAATTATTCAGGAAGTGAAGCGAAGGCAAATGAAGTGGTCGATGAAATAAAAAGCATGGGCGGAGAAGCTTTTGCCGTTCAGTGCAATGTAGCTGACGGTGAGTCTGTCCAAACCATGGTGAAAGAAACCATCAGCCAGTTCGGGTCACTGGACATCCTGGTGAACAATGCAGGAATTACGAAAGATAATTTATTGATGCGCATGAAAGAAAGTGAATGGGATGACGTTATCAATATAAACCTGAAAGGTGTGTTCCTTTGTACCAAGGCGGCAACCCGCCAGATGATGAAACAAAGAAGCGGACGCATCATTAACATCTCATCCATTGTAGGGGTGAGCGGTAATCCCGGACAAGCGAACTATGTGGCTGCCAAGTCAGGTGTCATCGGTTTGACGAAAACCGCTGCCAAGGAACTGGCGCCGCGTGGAATCACGGTGAATGCAGTTGCACCCGGCTTTATTTCAACAGACATGACCGATGAGCTGCCTGAAGATGTACGCAGTGAAATGTTGAAACAGATACCATTGAATCGCATGGGAGATCCCAAGGATATAGCCGGAGTAGTAAGCTTCATTGCCTCGGATGCCTCTTCTTACATGACCGGACAGACCCTTCATGTTGACGGCGGAATGGTGATGTAACCCGATTTGTGCCAATGCGAAATCAGGAAAATGATTAAATTCCGCGGATATGCTTTTCATTCCGGGTGGAAATACTCTATAATACCTTGAGGGGAGGTGACAAAAATGGCAGAAGTATTAGATCGTGTAACAAAAATCATTGTTGATCGTCTTGGTGTAGATGAATCTCAAGTAACTCTTGAAGCTTCTTTCAAAGAGGATTTAGGAGCTGACTCCCTAGATGTAGTTGAGCTTGTTATGGAACTTGAAGATGAATTCGACATGGAAATTTCTGACGATGATGCTGAGAAAATTGGCACAGTGGGTGACGCTGTGAACTACATAAAAGCAAACGCATAATCGTTCAGTTGAATGCAGGCCATTCAACCATTTTAAACTTGGCAGAATTCCTCTGCCAAGTTTTTTGTCTTTTTATTTAGGGCTACTAAGATGCATATATGAGATTAATTGAAATAGTGAATTGGTTCCAGCTGTTGATTGGAGTGCAAGACGAAGACTCCTATCAGAAAAAGCGGAGGCGGCTTGCTTAGCCCCGACAAGCATAAGATGAATGGGACGGAAAGCGTTCGCTGCTTCTTTGGGCCATTTAGCTTATGACCTCGAGGGACTAGCCGCCGGAGCTGGACAGGATCTGCCGTGGAGGAATGCTGAGGAGGCTCGCCAACCGCCAGAAAGCTAAGTCTTGCACGGAAATCAACAGCGGCATACAGGCTTGGAATTCATGGATCAGAATTAAATTAACTTTTGATTATTTGTTTTATTTATCATAAACTTGATAAGTGTATATTTGAGAACCTATAGAGCAAGGTGGAGTGCTTTATGCGAAAGCATAGTAGAAACAAAGGAATGTCAAAACAAAAAAACGAGCTGAAATTCAAGAAATTCCAAGAGGAAATCGGAATTAAATTTCAGGATGAAAAACTTCTTAAACAAGCTTTCACTCATTCATCCTATGTGAATGAGCATCGCAGAAAACCTTATGAAGACAACGAACGCCTTGAGTTTCTTGGCGATGCGGTGCTGGAGTTGACCGTATCCCAATTCCTCTTCAAAAAATACCCGATGATGTCAGAAGGTGAATTAACCAAGCTGAGGGCCGCCATTGTTTGCGAACCCTCATTGGTGAAATTTTCAACAGAAATGAACTTCGGTGAGTTGATCCTCTTAGGCAAGGGAGAAGAGATGACCGGCGGAAGGGAAAGACCGGCACTGCTTGCTGATGTTTTTGAGGCATTCATCGGGGCGGTTTACCTTGACCAGGGCCTTGATACTGTAATCGGCGTTCTTGAAAAAGTTGTCTATCCTAAAATAAATATCGGTGCTTTTTCTCATGTGATGGATTATAAAAGCCAACTGCAGGAATTCGTACAAAGAGGGAATGCAGGCATGATTGAATACGGGATCCTCGAAGAAAGCGGCCCCGCACATAATCGGCAATTCATATCCCGTGTCTGTCTTAATGACCAGGAACTGGGGATAGGGAAAGGCCGCTCAAAAAAAGAAGCGGAGCAGCAGGCTGCTCAAAAAGCGCTTGAAATGCTAAAACAAAAGCTAGACGTAAAATAGGGGGAAAGAAGATGTTCCTCAAACAACTGGAAGTAATGGGGTTTAAGTCTTTTGCAGAAAGAATATCGGTAGAATTCGTACCGGGTGTCACGGCAGTGGTCGGACCGAACGGAAGCGGAAAGAGTAATATCATCGACGCGATCCGCTGGGTTTTGGGAGAACAGTCTGCCAAAAGCCTCCGCGGATCAAAGATGGAAGACGTCATCTTTGCAGGGAGTGACTCAAGAAAAGCACTGAATATAGCTGAAGTCACACTGGTGCTTGATAATGAGGACGGGGCACTCCCGATCGATTACAGCGAAGTAAGCGTGACTAGAAGGGTTTTCCGTTCAGGTGACAGCGAATATCTCTTGAACAAGCAGCCATGCAGGCTTAAGGATATCATCGAGTTATTTATGGACTCCGGGCTTGGAAAAGAAGCATTTTCCATCATCAGTCAGGGGAAAGTGGAAGAAATATTAAATAGTAAGCCGGAAGAAAGAAGAACCATCTTTGAAGAAGCTGCCGGTGTATTGAAATATAAATCAAGAAAGAAGAAAGCTGAATCGAAGCTGTTTGAAACACAGGAAAACCTGAATCGTGTAAATGATATCCTTCATGAACTGGAGGGCCAAGTGGAGCCGTTGAAAATCCAGGCTTCGATGGCAAAGGATTATCTGGAAAAGAAAGAGGAACTTGAGAAATTCGAAGTGGCACTTACCGTCCATGATATCGAGGATTTACATAAACAGTGGGAAAGTCTTAGTGTGGATTTCGAGAGACACGGAAATGAGGAGCTTGCGCTTTCTTCACGTGTACAGAAAAAGGAAGCAAGCCTTGCCCAAACCCGCGATAAAATTGCAGCGCTGGATGAATCGATCACTGGTCTTCAGGAGATTTTGCTTTCAACAAGTGAAGAACTGGAAAAGCTGGAGGGAAGGAAACAGGTCCTGATCGAACGCAAGAAAAATTCTTCTTCCAATGAAACTCAACTAAAACAATCGATTGTTGAGACACAAGACCAATTGGAACGACTAACCCTGGAGAAAAAAGAATTGGTGGAGAGTTTCAAAGAAGTTGAAAGTGAAGTCTCCGGCCTTAAACAGCAGCTGACTTTGAAGCAGAGCCAGCTCAAACACTACAGTGAAAACATCGAAGAAATCATTGAGTCCTTGAAAAGCGATTATATTGAAAAGTTGAATCAGCAGGCCTCTGCCAAAAATGAAATTCAGTATCTTCAGCAGCAGCTTGAGCAGCAGTCAAGCAGAAGCGGGCGATTAGAAGCCGAAAATGAAAAGTATGTTCAACAGAGAGACGAACTTGAGAAAATTCATAAAGAATTAGCGAAGGAATTGCAGATTCAAAAAGAAAAGTTAGATGAACATATCCTTTTATTCAGAGAAGAGAAAAAGAAGCTGGAATCCGTTAAAGCGAAGTATGAAAAACAGGAAAAAACACTCTATCAGGCATATCAGTACCTACAGCAGGCCAAATCACGGAAAGAAATGCTTGAAGAGATGGAGGATGATTACTCCGGTTTCTTCCAGGGAGTAAAAGAAGTATTGAAAGCCCGTGATGGCGTCCTGACTGGAATAGAAGGTGCGGTAGCGGAATTGATCCAGGTGCCGAAGCAATATGAAACCGCGATGGAAACCGCGCTGGCGGCGTCCATGCAGCATATCGTAACTGCAACTGAAGAAGACGGCCGCAGAGCCATCGGTTACTTGAAGAAAAACCAATACGGACGCGCGACTTTCCTCCCGATGAATGTCATTAAAGGAAAATCAGTTCCTGAAAGTCAGCTCGCTATGTTAAAAGGGCATCCCTCGTTTATTGGGGTCGGCTCGGAACTCATTGGTTATGATTCAAGGTTTGGGACAATTATGTCTAATTTGCTTGGTAATGTCCTGGTCACAAAAGATCTAAAAGGAGCAAATGAGATTGCCAAACTGGTTCAGTACCGCTACCGGCTTGTCACGCTGGACGGGGATGTTGTCAACCCTGGAGGATCGATGAGCGGGGGGACCGTAAAGCAAAAAAAGAACTCCCTTCTTTCGAGAAAAGGCGAATTGGAAGAAATGAAAGAGAAGCTATCGGTAATGGAAACGCAGACGGAAGAGCTTCAAACACAAGTGAAATCCTTGAAGGAAGAGAGTTCTTTCAGAGAAAAGAAGCTTGAGGAAATGAGAATATCAGGTGAGCGTCAGCGTTTAAAAGAGCAGGAACTTCTCTCTCAATTAAGGGAAAATGAACTGTCCAGGCAAAATATGGATGAACGATTGTCTCTTTACGATCTCGAGAAAAAAGACTATACATCTGTCAAAGAAAAGCATGACTCCAGAACAAAGGAATTAAAGGATTTCCTAAATGAAATCCAAATTGAAATAAAAGAACTGGATGAAAGAATTGAAGACTTGACGCTTCAAAAGAATTCAGATCGTACGTCCAAAGATGCGATCTCGTCTGAAATAAGCGATTTAAAAGCAGTGTTGGCTGCCCGAAATGAACAGCTCGTCAATACAAGGAATCAACTGGAGCGTGTAAAAGGAAATTCAGCTGATACTGAAAAAAGGATTAATGCATTAAAAGATGATCTTCAGTGGCTCCAGACAGAAATGAAGGACAATTTTTCCGGCGAAAATCAGCTGGTGGAAGAGGCAGAAAGATGTGCCGTGCATAAAGCCGAGACGACGGAACTTATATCCATGCGCCGTGATGAACGGTTAAAACTCCAGCAAGCTGTCGAAAGTGAAGAGCTCGATTTGAAAGAATTGAAGCGTCAGCACAAAGGACTTGTGACTGCGCTTAAAGATGAAGAAGTTAAAATTAACCGTCTTGATGTAGAGCTGGAAAACCGTCTGGATCATTTAAGAGATGAGTATATGCTTTCATTTGAAGCTGCAAAGAATGATTATCCGCTTACAATCGAGGTGGAAGAAGCGCGCAAGAAAGTAAAGCTTGTCAAATTGGCTCTTGAAGAGCTTGGTACGGTGAATATCGGTGCGATCGATGAATATGACCGTGTAAAGGAGAGGTATGATTTCCTTTTGGAGCAGAAGGAAGATTTGACCGAAGCGAAAGACACCCTGTATCAGGTCATCAATGAGATGGATACAGAGATGATCAGGCGTTTCGACCACACTTTTTCTGCAATCCAGGTAGAATTCGAGGGAGTCTTCAGAGAACTCTTTGGAGGGGGGCGTGCGGAGCTGAAACTGACGGATCCGTCAGATCTCCTTCATACGGGTGTTGATATTGTCGCACAACCCCCGGGCAAGAAACTTCAGAACCTCGGCCTTATGTCCGGAGGGGAAAGAGCATTGACTGCGATTGCTCTCTTGTTCTCGATTCTGAAAATCCGTCCTGTGCCTTTCTGTATTTTGGATGAAGTTGAAGCAGCGCTCGATGAAGCGAATGTTCAGCGATTCAGCCAGTACCTGAAGAAGTTCAGTGACGATACTCAATTTATTGTCATCACCCACCGTAAAGGGACCATGGAAGAAGCGCATGTCCTATATGGGGTGACGATGCAGGAGTCCGGTGTATCCAAGCTTGTATCCGTAAGGCTGCAGGAGACACATGAATTACTTGAAACTTAATAGGCGAGGTGTTACAGATGAGCTTTTTTAAAAAACTTAAAGATAAATTCTCTCAATCAAGTGATAATGTAACAGAAAAATTTAAAGACGGTCTGAGCAAAACCCGTAATAACTTTACTTCCAAGGTGAACGATCTTGTGGCCCGTTACCGTAAAGTGGACGAAGACTTCTTCGAAGAGCTGGAAGAAATTTTAATCGGGGCGGATGTCGGCTTCGATACTGTAATGGAACTGGTAGATGAGTTGAAAATGGAAGTGAAGCGGAGGAACATCCAGGATACCGAACAGATCCAACCGGTAATTTCGGAGAAGCTGGTTGAAATCTATCACGGAGATAATGATGATGATAGTTCATTGAATATCCAGGAGAATGAGCTTACTGTCATTCTGTTTGTCGGAGTGAACGGTGTGGGTAAAACCACAACGATCGGAAAAATGGCACATATGCTCAAGGAAGAAGGAAAGAATGTGGTCCTTGCAGCTGGCGATACCTTCCGAGCCGGAGCGATCGAACAATTGGAAGTCTGGGGCGAAAGAGTCGGGGTGCCTGTCATTAAACAGGCTGCCGGAAGTGACCCTGCAGCGGTCATGTTCGATGCCGTTCAATCGGCCAAGGCCAAAAAAGCGGATGTTCTGATCTGTGATACGGCCGGACGACTGCAAAACAAAGTTAACTTGATGAAAGAGCTGGAAAAAGTGAAGCGGGTCATTGAAAGGGAAGTGCCGGGTGCACCCCATGAAGTCCTGCTTGTCCTTGATGCGACCACGGGCCAGAATGCCATGATCCAGGCCAAGACATTCAAGGAAGCTACAGATGTTTCAGGGATAGTCCTTACAAAGCTAGACGGAACGGCAAAAGGCGGAATCGTCCTGGCCATCCGCAACGAACTCAACGTGCCGGTTAAATACGTCGGCCTCGGAGAAAAAATGGACGACCTACAGCCATTCGACGCAGAAAAGTATGTATACGGCCTATTTTCAAACCTTGTTGATAACGAAGAAGAATAAAATTCAGAGAAAAGCAGCTGATACTAAAGCTGCTTTTCTTTGTGTCAGTATTTTGTTGGTAGATTCCATGCATCTATATTTCTCTTAGCTGTTGATTGAATTTCGAGACGAAGACTCCGTAAGTATAGTTTTTAGAAAACTTTCTTGCTATGCATAGAGGCGCATGTCATAAGTCAACTCGGCCATACGACTTTTAGGAAGCCCGTCGGATTTTTTATTTGCTCAGTCCCCTGCGGCTGGTCCCTCGAGGTCACAAGCTAAAACTAATATAAGTTGCAATCCATTATTCAGGATGAAACTGTGAAAATTTATCATATTCAAAACCCCTTCCAGCGATTGATTGGAGTGCAAAATGTAGACTCCTGCGGGAAAAGCGTGTTAGGTGAGACTTGTCTAGCTACGGCGGCTAGAGGCTCGAGGTCATAAGTCAAGCAAGCCAAAAAGGCAAAGAGCGCCTTTCCGGCTAGCTCGCCTTATGCCACCCGCCTCTGACCAACGCCCTTCCACTTTTCTAGCCAGCAGGCAAAGCCGAGGAGGCTCACCAACCGCCCGCGGAAAGCGAAGTTTTGCACGGGAATCATTAGCGGTGTTTAGAAGACTAATTAAAATAAAACAATTCAAAAATATAGTCCGAAACCTTGACAAAAACGCGCAGAATCTGTATTCTTCATATGTAAAGGTTTTTCACTTAACAAGGAGGGATATCGTGTTAGAGAAAACAACGAGAATGAACTATCTCTACGACTTTTATCAATCTTTGTTAACCCCAAAGCAAAGAAGCTACATGTCCCTCTATTACCTGGACGACTTCTCACTGGGTGAAATCGCTGAAGAATACGGGGTTTCAAGACAAGCTGTCTATGATAACATCAAACGTACGGAAGCGATGCTGGAGGAATATGAAGAAAAGCTTTTATTATTTAAGAAGTTTCAAGAACGCAACGAGATTCTTGCTCAATTAAGAAAAAGAATAGAAGACTCATCAATTGATTCTTCTGTCTGTCTGAAACTCATTGATGAACTTGAAATATTGGATTAGGAGGCGGCATGAATGGCATTTGAAGGTTTAGCCGACCGACTGCAAGGTACAATTCAAAAAATCCGCGGAAAAGGAAAGATTTCTGAAGCGGACGTTAAAGAAATGATGCGTGAAGTTCGTCTTGCGCTTCTCGAAGCGGACGTTAATTTTAAAGTGGTTAAGCAATTTGTTAAGAAAGTAAGCGAACGTGCTGTAGGGCAGGAAGTCATGAAAAGTCTTACGCCCGGCCAGCAGGTCATCAAAGTGGTGCAGGAAGAGCTTACTGAATTAATGGGCGGGGAACAGAGTCAGATTGCCGTGGCTAAGAGACCTCCTACCGTCATCATGATGGTTGGTCTGCAGGGTGCCGGTAAAACGACCACCACTGGTAAACTTGCAAACCTGCTCCGGAAGAAACATAATCGCAAACCGCTTCTTGTAGCGGCAGATATCTACAGACCGGCTGCCATCAAACAGCTGGAGACAGTCGGAAAGCAGTTAAGCCTGCCTGTCTTCTCTTTGGGGGATCAAGTTAGTCCGGTTGAAATTGCGAAGCAGGCGATCGAGAAAGCAAAAGAAGAGCATCATGATTATGTACTCATCGATACCGCGGGCCGTCTGCATATTGACGAAAACCTGATGGGAGAATTGAAGGAGATCAAGGAACTTTCAACTCCAGATGAAATTTTCCTCGTTGTCGATGCGATGACAGGTCAGGATGCTGTCAATGTGGCACAAAGTTTCGACGATGCCCTTGGCATCAGCGGCGTCGTATTGACCAAACTTGATGGTGACACCCGGGGCGGGGCGGCTTTATCGATCCGCTCAGTCACGCAAAAACCGATCAAGTTCGTCGGTATGGGTGAGAAGATGGATGCACTCGAACCTTTCCATCCGGAACGAATGGCTTCCCGGATCCTCGGCATGGGTGATGTCCTGTCATTAATCGAAAAAGCACAGGCTAATGTCGATGAAGAAAAAGCCAAAGAACTGGAACAAAAGATGCGTACCATGTCTTTCACATTTGATGATTTCCTTGACCAGCTGGGACAGGTAAGACAGATGGGGCCTCTCGATGAATTATTGAAAATGATGCCGGGAGCGAACAAGATGAAAGGCCTGGACAAGCTGCAGGTCGATGAAAAGCAGATCAGTCATGTTGAAGCGATCATTCAATCGATGACTAAGAATGAAAAGATTCATCCTGAAACCATCAATGCAAGCCGCCGTAAACGGATTGCAAAAGGAAGCGGTACATCCATTCAGGAAGTGAACCGTCTTCTGAAGCAGTTTGAAGACATGAAAAAAATGATGAAACAAATGAGCGGCATGCAGGGAAAAGGGAAGAAAAAAGGGATGAAGTTCCCATTTATGTAGGCTATTCCGTTCGATTTTTGCAAAAAAAATTGAACTGTTAAGAAAAAACACTTTACAAACAAAATACACATTTGATATCATACTAACTTGTGTGAAACTATTCGGAGGTGCTTTAATAATGGCAGTAAAAATCAGATTAAAACGTATGGGAGCAAAAAAATCTCCTTTCTATCGTATCGTAGTAGCAGATTCTCGTTCACCACGTGATGGACGTCAAATCGAAACAGTTGGAACTTACAACCCGGTTGCTAAGCCAGCTGAAGTGAAAATCGATGAAGAGCTTGCTCTTAAATGGCTTTCAAATGGTGCTAAACCATCTGACACAGTTCGTAACTTATTCTCAAAACAAGGCATTATGGAAAAATTCCACAATGCTAAGAACAGCAAGTAATCGATCAAATCGATGAAAGATCTTATTCTAACGATTGTGCAGCCCTTGGTCGACCGTCCGGAAGATGTCCGTATCGAAATGGAAGAAGGTTCAAACGGAATAACCTATAAGTTGTCCGTGCATCCTGAGGACATGGGAAAGATAATCGGGAAGCAGGGGAGAGTAGCTAAATCGATTCGAACTGTGGTATATGCTGCAGCAGGATCTTCACAACAGAAGAAAATCTTCTTGGAAATAGTTGAATAACCGCTGATCAATGCGTTTCAACTTTAACTTGGAGAACAGGGGACTGACCCAAAAGGTTCATAAAGCCTTATCAAGTCAGTCCCTTTTTTCATATCCAAAACGAGACTCCCTAAGAATAAGCCCTTTTCACCAAGACATCTCTGGGGGTGAAATAAGGAGGGACGATAGTTGAATATTTTACATACGATCACCGTGAAGCAAGTGCTGACCGTAAGTACGAAAGAAGCCCTGCAGAGTCGGTATGAAGATCAAAAGTTCCAATTGAAGCGGGAACATGAACAGCTTCAATTTGAATGGAAAAAAATTGAACGCGCGAAGAAATATCCTTCTCAAAAACTCAGCCAGCATTTTCAAAAGGAAATGGAAGAAAAGCTTGAAAAAATCAAGCTGCTGGACTTTCAATTGGAGCAGCTGGCCATCCTGCCCATCGGCAGTGAATTGAAAGAGAAAGAAGTACAAGGTATGATAGATATTCAAGTTGGTGACAATTGGGATGAAGCGGCATTGTCTAAAACAATCATCGTAGAAGATGGAGTTATAAAAGAAATTCGGTAACAACTAGAGGTGAAATTATGGAAAAATGGTTTAATGTAGGTAAAATTGTGAATACACACGGTGTCAAAGGAGAAGTGAAAGTGGTATCCAGTACAGACTTTCCTGAAGAGCGGTATCAAAAAGGCAACACACTTCATCTTTTCCTTCCCGAAAAAAAAGAGCGCATTGAGGTAATTATTGCCTCACACAGGACGCATAAAAATTTTGACCTTCTGACATTTGAGGGATATAACGATATCAATCAGGTTGAAGCCTTCAAAGAAGGTATACTTAAGGTACAGGAAAATCAACTGCAGTCACTTGAAGAAGGCGAGTATTATTATCATGAAATCATCGGCTGCAAAGTTGTGACCGGCGATGGTACAGAATTGGGGACGGTCAAGGAGATTCTGAGTCCTGGAGCGAACGATGTATGGGTCGTGAAGGGGGAAAGAGGGAAAGAGCACTTGATTCCTTTTATTGAGGATGTGGTCAAGGAAGTCGATCTCGAAAAAGGATTGATCCTGATTGAACCGATGGAAGGGCTTCTTTCATGATGAAAATTGATGTATTGTCACTATTTCCTGCAATGTTTGAGGGTATTTTTGGAGAGTCTATTCTGAAAAAAGCCAATGAAAAGCAGGCTGTTACGTATAATGTGGTCAATTTTCGCGGGTTTGCTGACAATAAACATGGCCAGGTTGATGATTATCCATACGGAGGCGGAGCAGGCATGGTCCTCAAGCCTCAGCCGATCTTTGATGCGGTGGAAAGCTTGAAGAATGAAAATGAATCAAAACCGCGTGTCATACTTATGTGTCCCCAGGGGGAGCGTTACACTCAGTCAAAAGCAGAGGAATTGGCGAAGGAAGAGCATCTCATTTTTATCTGCGGGCATTATGAGGGATATGATGAAAGAATCAGGGAACATGTCGTCACCGATGAGATTTCGATTGGAGACTATGTGCTGACAGGCGGGGAGCTGGGCGCGATGGTTGTCATCGACAGTGTCGTCAGGCTTCTCCCGGGGGTCCTGGGTAACGAAGATTCGCCTGTGAAGGATTCCTTCTCATCCGGACTTCTGGAGCATCCCCATTATACGCGTCCTGCTGATTTCAGGGGAATGAAAGTCCCTCCTGAGCTGATCTCCGGCAACCATCGCCTGATAGAAGAGTGGAGAGAGAAAGAAAGCTTCAGGAGGACATTTGAAAGAAGACCTGACCTATTGGAAAACCAAACTTTATCCGAAAAACAAAAACGATGGATAGAGGAATGGGAAAAGTCTAGATAATCTATTGCATCCTGATATTCAGTATGTTAATATATTCTTTGTGGCTTGAGGGCTATTTCTCAAATCACTGATCCCGATGTTCCGCTGCAATCCATCGCTTTTGTAAGAGCATCTGTTGGAAGGAGTTGAATAAGATGCACAAATTAATCGAAGATATTACTAAAGAACAGCTTCGCTCTGATCTACCATCTTTCCGTCCTGGTGATACAGTACGTGTACACGTTAACATCGTTGAGGGTACTCGTGAACGTATTCAGGTATACGAAGGTGTAGTAATCAAACGCCGCGGAGGCGGTATCAGCGAAACATTCACTGTTCGTAAAATTTCTTACGGTGTAGGTGTTGAACGTACTTTCCCGGTACACACACCTAAGATTGCTAAGTTGGAAGTTATTCGTCGCGGTAAAGTCCGTCGTGCGAAACTTTACTACTTGCGTAACCTTCGCGGTAAAGCGGCTCGTATTAAAGAAATTCGATAATCAAGATTGTTTGAAAAGGAGCTTGGAGACAAGCTCCTTTTCTTCTTGTTTAACCGCTCATATCTAAAGGGATGAGTCCGACGGGGGCCAGGTGCGCACCCTGCTGGACAGATCCGGTCTGCAATCGATGAACTGTAAGATTGGGGCTAATGGAGTAATTCCACCTTTTATAATGAGAAAAAAAGGATTTTCTAGTAGAATAGAAAAAGATAGGAAATTACATTGGGTGGTGGATGTGTTGGTTAAAGAGAAAAACGAATGGTGGGAGTGGATGAAAGCCCTCTTGATTGCGGTGGGTCTGGCAGCTATTATCAGATATTTTTTATTTGCACCGATCGTGGTAGACGGCTTATCTATGACACCTACTTTGGAAAATGGGGACCGTATGATTGTCAACAAGCTTGGTGATCCGGACCGTTTCGATATCGTCGTTTTTCATGCCCCGGAGCACAAGGATTATATCAAACGTGTGATAGGGCTTCCTGGAGATAAAATAGAGTATAAAAACGATACATTATATGTGAATGGCAAGGCTATTAAAGAACCTTATTTGCAAGAATATAAAGATCAGGTCAGCGAAGGGCCTTTAACGGAAGATTTCTCCCTGAAGGACATTATTGACAGGGAAACCGTACCGGAAGGCGAAATTTTCGTAATGGGTGATAACCGGAGATTCAGCAAGGACAGCCGTCATATCGGGACTGTTCCTTTTGAAGAGGTAATCGGCGACACCAAGTTCATCTATTGGCCTGTTAAAGATATAGGAATAGTGGAATAATAGTAAAAATGTAAGTTTGGAGGTGGTCATATGACGATTCAATGGTTTCCTGGACATATGGCTAAAGCCCGCAGGCAGGTAACAGAGAAATTAAAGCTGGTCGATATCGTCATCGAACTGGTGGATGCACGCATCCCTTTATCATCGAGGAACCCCATGATTGAAGAAATCATAGGCCAGAAACCGCGTCTGGTCCTGCTTAATAAAGCAGATATGGCCGATCCCGTGAAAACAGAACAGTGGATTACATATTTTGAGGAACAGGGCATCAAAGCACTTGCTGTCAACGCGCAGGGCGGTAAAGGGCTTCATTCCATCGTCCAGTCAGCGAAAGATATACTCAAAGAAAAGTTTGACCGCATGAAATCCCGCGGTATGAGACCGCGTGCCATAAGAGCGATGATTGTCGGTATACCCAATGTCGGTAAATCAACTTTAATCAATCGTCTGGCGAAAAAGAATATTGCCAAGACAGGGAATACCCCGGGGGTGACGAAAGCCCAGCAATGGATTAAAGTGGGCAAGGAACTCGAACTTCTTGATACCCCTGGAATATTGTGGCCGAAATTTGAAGATGAAAGAGTAGGCTATAAACTTGCTCTCACAGGGGCAATAAAAGATACGATTTTGAATTTACAGGATATCGCTTTATTCGGATTGAATTTCCTTGAGGCCAACTATCCTGAGCGCTTGAAAGATCGCTACAGCCTGGATGAGATACCCGAAGAGATCCTGGCGAAATTCGATGCAGTCGGTAAGAAGCGCGGATGCCTGATGGCTGGAGGAGAAGTTGATTATGACAAGACTTCCGAAGTCATCATCCGGGATATAAGGAATGTTCAGCTTGGTCCGATGACGTTTGACAAGATTGAAGAATTGGAAAGTGACGATATATAATAAACAGAGGCTCTTTAAAGAGATGAACGCTCTTTTTGGAAGCCTCTTTATTTTATTGAATCATTTCCGATAATAAGAAAAGGAGAACGACCTAATTGGATATCAACAGTATGACAATAAATGAAATCAAGTCGCTAGTGGAAAATATATCTTCAAATGATCCACTATTTGAGCAATTACATAGTGATAATAGAAAAGGTGTACAAAAAATTTTAGAAAGCCGTAATCGCAAACTCCAAAAGCTGAAAAAAGAAAAGGAAGAGTTTGTAAAGCTGACTTTATTTGAAAAAAAGCTTTTTAATGAAGGTTTTTCGTTGATTGCCGGTATAGATGAAGTCGGCAGGGGCCCGTTGGCAGGGCCTGTGGTTGCCGCTGCGGTTATATTGCCCGGCGAGTTTTATCTGCCAGGTCTGAATGACAGTAAAAAGCTGTCTGAATCAAAACGGGACGAGTATTTCCAAATCATACAGGAAAAAGCTCATTCCATTGGAATCGGAATGATTGAGCCAGGGGAAATCGATACAATCAATATTTATGAGGCGACTAAGAAAGCAATGCTTCTTGCCATTTCAAATCTTGATTGCAATCCTGATTATCTTTTAATCGATGCGATGAAACTTCAGACGCCATACCCGCAGGAATCGATCATCAAAGGTGATTCTAAAAGCATTTCAATCGCCGCAGCTTCGGTCATTGCCAAAGTCACACGTGACAATCTGATGAAAGAATACGCCGCGCAATACCCAGGCTATGGGTTTGAACAAAATGCAGGTTATGGGACGAGAGGGCATTTAGAAGGACTTCGTTTAAAAGGAATCACACCGATACACAGAAGGAGTTTTGCTCCTGTTAAAGATTATGAACTAAAAGGGTGAGGGAGTAATGAAAATGAATGATATTCAAGGCGCATACAATTCTCAAGCTTCATCCAAAATGACCAGCGGACCGTTTGCTCTTCAAAACGGAAGAATCCTTCATGTTACTGTAGGGAAGCTCCTTGGTGAAGGGATGGCGGAGGTGTCGGCAGCAGGACGGAAATTCATCGCGAAGCTCGATGCACCTCTAGAGGCAGGCAGGGAGTACTGGATGAGAGTACAACAGACCGAGGATGTATTGAGCCTGAATGTGATTCAACGAATTTCAGGAATGAAAGATAGTATGGAAGCGGCGCAAGCATTGATCCGTCAATTTCAATATCAGACATCTGACAAAACACTACTGGATTCAGTCAGTAAATTGATTGACAACGACATTCCGATCACAGGTGAATTGATGAAGTTTATATCTGAAAAAGTAAATGGGGAAAACGCGAATATAAGGCTTCCCGTATTGATGCATATGCTGAAAGCCCGTCTGCCATTGTCAGATAAGGTGTTGTTATCCCTTGAGGCAGGAAAGGGTCAGGAAACAATCAGCGGGCTCCTGAACAGACTGAAAGAACGTCTGTCAGCCTTGGGAGGCGCTCATGATACTCTGGAGCTGATTAAAAGGATCCAGAACCCACTGGGATCATACTTTTCCAAGCAAATGACGGTTAAAGCAATGGTGAATGCTTTGAATCAGTCTGAACCCTTTTCCGTAAGGCATGCGAGTTATGAATTATTACAATCCCTTGGTATCCTGCCCAAGGGTACAAGCTTTCAGAATATGGAAACAGCGTTGAACCATGCTCTTTCATCCTCCATTCAGAAAAACGGAGCAACTCCCAAACAGATTCTAGATTTAATCGGCAGCATGAGGGATCTGCTTTCTCACCCGCTGAATGGTGCCCGGCAGCATGATATTGATGGGGTGATTTCTGCATTAACCAAGGAATCCGGCAGGGGAGGCAAGGCAAATAAGGCCATGGTAGATCTAGCGTTGAACACCATCCACAGGCATTCACCCGCACTCTCAAAAGAAGGTGCAATGGAAAGGATTATCGGAAATTTAGTGGATTTGATGAAAGGTTCAGATAAGCAGCTTCTGGAAAAGAATTATTCTGCTATGCTTTTAAAATGGGAGATGAGTCCCTCTCTTTCGAATGAAGGAAAGATATTCAACATGCTGAATGCAGGTATTGAAGAAGGAATGATGTCCACCCTGAAAGGTAAAGAGCTGGGGCAGGTCTTAAAAAGGATGATTCAGACTCTCGGTTTGAATTTTGAATCACAGCTCCATAGTCAGCCGGATGCTGATTTTCAACCTCTTAAAGAGAAACTGATCAGGCTGATCATTCAGAACCCTGTCCCGGAAGTACGGGAGCTTGCAGAAAAGCTTGTCCATAAATTGAATCATCCTGCATTGGTGTCATGGGAGCAGTCATCCGTATTGAATATCATCCAGCAGTTCCCGCTCTATTTATTCGGTCGGCAGACAGATATTACTGTACAGTGGACGGGCAGGGAGAAGGAAAAAGGCAGGATAGACAGTGACCACTGCCGAATTCTGTTTTATCTTCATTTGGGAAATTTAAATGAAACGCTTGTTGATATGAACGTTCAAAATAGAATCATTTCCCTGACAATCTGGAATGAAAATGAAGGAATGAACGATTTAGCCCAATCATATATTCCAGTCCTTAAGGAATCCCTTCAACCGATGGATTATCAACTTACTTCAGTGAAATTCAAGAAAGTGAATGACCAGGACTCCATATCCCAAAAAAGAATACACGAGATGCAGGCAATCACTTATTCGGGAGTTGATATGAAAATATGACATCATTTCCAAGAAAAGAAGCAGTCGCACTCGGCTATGATCAATCCTCGGAGTCAGCGCCGAGAGTGTTGGCCAAAGGGAAAGGGATCATTGCCGAGAATATCATTTTGAAGGCAGCTGAAAACGGTGTTGCTATTCAGGAAGATGAAAGCCTGTTAGCATTGTTGGGCAAGATCGATGTCGGCGAATCGATACCTGAAGAGCTTTATGGGGCTGTAGCCGAGGTATTTGCTTTTGTATATAAATTGGATAAAGAAATCGGGAAAAGAAAAACCTGATAATTGGAAATAGTGAAAAAAAGGCGAAAAATAACTTTACAAGTATAATAAAATGCTGCAAAAATTAACTAATTAACCCGGTAAATATTGTGAAAAAGTGCAATCTCTGTTCAGAATTTTTAAATTAATATAATATTTTTAGCATAATGGTAGACAGATAATCTGTCATTTTATACAATGAAAGCGCAGTCTATTTTTTGAAGAGTTTGATAGGAGGATGGAAAATGAATATCCATGAATATCAAGGTAAAGAAATCCTCAGAAATTACGGGGTGTCCGTACCAAATGGTAAAGTGGCTTTCACTGCTGAAGAAGCAGTAGAAGCGGCTAAAACGCTTAATTCCAGCGTTTATGTAGTAAAAGCACAAATCCACGCAGGAGGTCGCGGGAAAGCTGGCGGTGTCAAAATCGCTAAGAGCCTTGACGAAGTGCGTACATATGCAGAAGAGTTAATTGGAAAGACTTTGGTCACTCATCAGACAGGCCCGGAAGGTAAGGAAGTAAAGCGCTTACTTATCGAAGAGGGCTGTGACATCAAGAAAGAATACTATGTCGGCCTGGTTTTGGACCGAGCGACTTCACAGGTTGTCTTGATGGCATCCGAGGAAGGCGGAACGGAAATCGAAGAGGTGGCGGCAGCTACTCCAGAAAAAATCTTCAAGGAGTATATTGACCCGGTGGTCGGGCTGACTGGTTTCCAGGCACGCCGTATCGCATTCAACATCAATATCCCAAAAGAACTTGTCAACAAAGCGGCTAAGTTCATGCTTGGACTTTACAACGTTTATATCCAAAAGGATGCTTCAATTGTTGAAATCAACCCATTGGTCGTTACAGGCGATGGAAATGTAATGGCTCTTGATGCGAAATTCAACTTCGATTCAAACGCATTATACCGTCAAAAGGATGTCATGGAATTACGTGACCTTGAAGAAGAGGATGCAAAAGAAATCGAAGCTTCTAAATACGACTTAAGTTATATTTCTCTCGATGGAAACATCGGCTGCATGGTAAATGGAGCAGGTCTTGCAATGGCAACGATGGATATCGTCAAGCATTATGGGGGAGATCCGGCTAACTTCCTTGATGTTGGGGGCGGTGCAACTGCTGAGAAAGTAACCGAAGCATTCAAAATCATCCTTTCAGATGAAAATGTGAAAGGGATCTTTGTCAATATCTTTGGCGGAATCATGAAATGTGACGTCATTGCCACTGGTGTTGTTGAAGCAGCTAAGCAAATCGGACTTGAAGTACCATTGGTTGTAAGACTTGAAGGTACAAATGTGGACCTTGGTAAAGAAATCCTTAATAAGTCCGGATTGAATATTATTGCAGCTGAATCAATGGCAGACGGCGCACAAAAAATCGTTGAGCAAGTAGGCTAAGAAAGGCGGGGGAAAAATGAGCGTATTTATTAACAAGGATACAAAGGTTGTTGTACAGGGAATCACTGGTTCAACAGCTCTATTCCATACAAAGCAAATGCTTGAATACGGTACACAAATCGTAGCGGGTGTTACACCTGGTAAAGGCGGAACCGAGGTTGAGGGCGTACCTGTCTTCAATACTGTGGAAGAAGCTAAGAAAGCTACCGGCGTCAATGCTTCGGTCATCTATGTTCCAGCTCCATTTGCAGCAGATGCAATCATGGAAGCTGTTGATGCTGAACTTGATTTGGCAATTTGTATAACAGAACATATCCCGGTACTGGATATGGTCAAGGTAAAGCGTTATATGGAAGGAAAGAAAACTCGTCTTGTAGGACCGAACTGTCCTGGAGTCATTACTCCTGAAGAATGTAAGATTGGTATTATGCCAGGATACATTCATACAAAAGGACATGTGGGAGTTGTTTCACGTTCCGGCACTTTGACGTATGAAGCAGTTCATCAGCTTTCACAGGCTGGCATCGGTCAGTCAACTGCTGTCGGTATCGGAGGAGACCCGGTTAACGGCACTGACTTCATTGATGTTTTAAAAGCATTCAATGAGGACGAAGATACCTATGCTGTCATCATGATCGGTGAAATCGGAGGAACAGCCGAGGAAGAAGCAGCTGAATGGATCAAAGCCAATATGACTAAGCCTGTTGTAGGATTCATCGGTGGACGCACTGCGCCTCCTGGAAAGCGTATGGGACATGCAGGTGCCATCATTTCAGGCGGAAAAGGAACAGCTGATGAAAAGATCCGCGTAATGAATGAATGCGGTATTCAAGTTGCTCCTACCCCTTCAGACATGGGAGAAACATTAATCAAGGTCCTTAAAGAAGAAGGAATTTTCGAAAAGTGTAAAACACATTAATTTTCATATAAGAGGCTGGGCCCTTAGCTTTCAGCCTCTTATTCCTATTTTGAATCAACTAATCAGCAGGAGGTTTTTAATGAAGGAAATCACACGTTTACTATTTCATATGCAGCACTGCAGGGGTCTTGGAATCAAAGGAACAAAACGACTGCTTTCGCAAATATCCGACCCGTTGATGATCTACAGTTTATCCTCTTCCACCATCAAGCGCTTATCAGGCTCCACAGCCCCTAATACTGAATTATTCCATAGCGATTTTCACAATTTCCAGATTGATCATTATGAAGAATACTACCAGAATAACGATATCCATTGGTTATCAATTTATGACGAAGATTACCCCGAATTATTAAAAAATGTTTATGACCCTCCTTTTGTTCTTTTTATTAAAGGCAGAAGGGAACTCCTGAAATTCCCCAATAAGCTTGCTGTGGTAGGGTCAAGGCAGGCCACCTCCTATACTGAAGATAATCTCAGGACTATGATGCCGGGGCTGGCAAGAAAAAATATAGTGATTGTCAGCGGCCTTGCCAGGGGTGCTGACACGATTGCACATAAAACAGCAATCCGCGCAGGCGCTCATACCATAGGGGTCATTGCAGGTGGATTCCACCACATATACCCCAGTGAAAACAACAAGCTTGCCGAGTACATGATGAAGCAGCAACTCCTCATTTCTGAATACCCTCCTGAAACGAAACCGCAAAAATGGCATTTCCCATTTAGAAACAGAATCATAAGCGGCCTTTCCCGTGCAATTTTGGTGACTGAAGCACAAAAAAAGAGCGGTACGTTTATTACAGCTGATTATGCTTTGAATGAGGGCAGGGAAATCCTGTGCATTCCGGGTTCAGTTAACCAAAAGCTCTCAGAAGGGACAAATGCCTTGATAAAAGAAGGAGCAAAGATGGTATTATCAATAGAAGATATTTTTTTCGAGCTCGATGTATAAAGTTACAGAAATTTATATACAATCATGTAATAAAGTTGCTGTTTTTCCATCAAATAGAGAAATTAACGCATTAATTTATACAAAAAGGTTGCAATTCTTTGTAAACTGTTATACATTTTGCAACAGGTATCGAAAACAATAGAAGAGAACTTAAGAAGTATACTGGAGCAGCGGCTCCGCACTGAATGGGTACTGTATAGAAGAATGTGAAACCGTTTACGCCGGTGTTTTTATACAGGTTTAAAAATAGACAGTGAATTATTTTCCTCTTCAAGGAGGCATATTGGATGGCAGATTATTTAGTAATAGTGGAATCGCCGGCAAAGGCGAAAACGATTGAACGTTATTTAGGAAAAAAATATAAAGTACGTGCCTCCATGGGACACGTAAGAGATTTACCCAAGAGTCAAATGGGTGTAGATGTCGAAAAAGAATTCGAACCTAAGTATATAACGATACGCGGGAAAGGCCCTGTGTTGAAAGAACTGAAAACGGCCGCTAAAAAAGCAAAAAAGATTTTTCTGGCGGCCGACCCCGATAGAGAAGGGGAAGCGATTGCCTGGCATCTCGCCCACAGTCTGGATATGGATACGGACTCACAGTGCCGGGTAGTTTTCAATGAAATCACAAAAGATGCGATAAAAGAGTCATTTAAGCATCCCCGCCCGATCAATATGGATCTTGTCGATGCTCAGCAGGCTCGAAGAATACTAGACAGGCTGGTCGGATATAACATCAGTCCCTTGCTTTGGAAGAAGGTAAAGAAGGGACTGAGTGCCGGCAGGGTTCAATCTGTTGCAGTGAGGCTGATCATAGACCGCGAAAACGAAATCAAAAATTTCGAGCCGGAAGAATATTGGTCCATCGAAGCAGAATTTAAAAAAGACAAAGAAACATTCCAGGCATCCTTCTATGGGATTGATGGAAAAAAAGTGGACTTGAAGACGGAAGAAGAAGTGAAGTCAGTACTTGCACAAGTAAAAGGGAAATCCTTTGAAGTGAACAAGGTGACGAAAAAAGAAAGAAAGCGTAATCCAGCGCCTCCTTTTACAACTTCCTCACTCCAGCAGGAAGCGGCAAGGAAATTGAACTTCCGTGCCAAGAAAACGATGATGCTTGCGCAGCAGTTATATGAAGGTATTGCGCTGGGCAAAGAAGGTACAGCCGGTTTGATCACTTATATGCGAACCGATTCTACGCGAACTTCAGAAGTGGCTCAAAAAGAAGCAAACGAATTCATCACCTCGAAATATGGTGCAGATTTTGTAAGACAATCGGAAAGAAAAGAAAAGAAACAGCAAAAAGCGCAGGACGCACATGAAGCAATCCGTCCTACAAGCACATTGAGGGACCCCGGTTCGGTAAAAGAGTTCCTTTCAAGAGACCAATACCGCTTGTATAAACTGATATGGGAACGTTTTGTTGCCAGCCAGATGGCACCCGCCATCATGGACACCATGAGTGTAGACCTGGTGAATGGACCAGTCTATTTCAGGGCAAACGGCTCAAAAGTGAAATTCCCGGGATTCATGAAGGTATATGTAGAAGGCTCTGACGACCAAAAGGAAGAAAAAGATAATCTACTGCCAGAGCTGAAAGAAAACGATAAAGTGAAGAGTGAATTAATCGATCCTAAACAGCACTTCACTCAACCACCTCCAAGGTATACGGAGGCAAGGCTTGTCAAGACGCTTGAAGAACTGGGAATAGGCCGCCCGTCCACTTACGCGCCTACACTTGATACAATCCAAAGAAGGGGATATGTCTCCCTTGATAATAAAAGGTTTGTTCCAACCGAACTTGGAGAAATTGTTTTAGAACTTGTAAGAGAGTTCTTCCCGGAAATCATTGATGTGGAATTCACTGCCAACATGGAAAGAAGCTTGGATGATATTGAAGATGGAAAAGTGAAATGGGAAAGAATCATTGATGAATTCTATAGGGATTTCGAGAAACACTTGGTCATTGCTGAAAATGAAATGGAAAAAATCGAGATCCGTGATGAGCCTGCAGGCGAAGACTGCGAGCAGTGCGGACATCCCATGGTCTTCAAGATGGGCCGGTATGGAAAGTTCATGGCATGCAGCAATTTCCCAGACTGCCGGAACACAAAGCCGATCGTGAAAGAAATAGGCGTTAAATGCCCTAAGTGTGAGAAAGGAAATATAATAGAAAGAAAAAGCAAAAAGAAACGGATTTTTTACGGATGTGATCAATATCCGGAATGTGATTTCCTTTCATGGGATAAACCAATCGAAAGAAAATGTCCGAAATGCTCTGAACTGCTTGTTGAGAAGAAGCTTAAAAAAGGTAATCAGATACAGTGTACAAACTGCGATTACAAGGAAGAACCGCAAAAATAAGAAGGAAGTCAGCAAAAAAGTTTGCTTCTTTCCTGCGGTACTTATACAATGTAACGAGGGACTGTCCCAAAAGGCAATCATTCAATTGCCTGCCGGGTCAGTTCTTTTCTGTTTTGATTATGTTGTAAATGAATTATCATTTTTGTAGAAATTATACAAAAGGCATTCCTTGATCTTTATTCCCTATTTCAGTGAGGGAGTTACAGCAAGTAAAATGACAGAATGCTTTTAAGTTTTTAAACCATTTATGTTGTTATACAATTCAAATTGGATATGATGAAATTATGGGAATGCGCAGAAGAGCGGTTTACCCGAGGGTGTCGGAAACAATTCAGAACTTTGTGAAAAAAATGTAAAATTAATTGCATGGGCAGCAAGGTTGTGTTACTATTTAGTAGCCCTTGTGAGGTGTTCACTATATGTCAAATACTTTATCTGAACAATTACAGTCTTTTATTGAATATTTACAAATAGAAAAGCAATATTCCACCTATACTTTTGAACAATATCGTCATGATATAGAGGAGTTCTACGTATTTATGAAAGAACAGGGTCTTCATTCCCTGAAAGATGTGGAATATTCAGATGCGAGGCTCTTCTTAACCGTCCTTCATGAACGAAAGCTGATGAGAGCCTCCATTTCAAAAAAAATATCGAGCCTCAGAAGTTTTTACCGATTTCTTAATCGTGAAGAAATGCTTGAAACAAACCCTTTTTCTTTTGTCAATCTTCCCAAAAAGGAAAAGCGGCTCCCAAGATTCTTTTACGAGGAAGAAATACAGGTCCTGCTGGAGGCTTGTAACGGAGAATCGTTATTGGATCTCCGCAACAAAGCACTCTTTGAACTTTTATACGGAACCGGGATCCGTGTGAGTGAATGTGCGAATCTTCAGATGAAGGATGTAGATCTGGCATTATCCACGATCCTTGTAAAAGGGAAAGGGAATAAAGAAAGGTATGTCCCTTTCGGTAGCTTTGCTCAAGATGCATTGACTGCATACATAAACCAATCACGGCCATCGCTTATGAAAGATCAAATTCATTCAGCCGTATTTGTCAATCATCGGGGCGGGGCCCTTACTTCAAGGGGAATCCGGCTTATCCTGAATAAGATCATTGAAAATGCATCCTTAAAAGGCAAAATCACTCCGCATAAATTAAGACACACTTTTGCTACTCATTTATTGAATAATGGCGCGGACCTCAGGTCTGTGCAGGAACTTTTGGGGCATGCTGATCTATCTGCAACCCAGGTCTACACGCATGTGACGAAAGATCAGTTAAGAAAAACATATCTGGCACATCATCCGCGTGCTTAATATTGGAGGTCATACAATGGAACAATTCCACGCAACCACTATCTTTGCTGTACAGCATAAAGGCGAGTGTGCCATGTCCGGAGACGGCCAGGTGACATTCGGAAATGCAGTCGTGATGAAACACACTGCAAAAAAAGTGCGCAAACTGTTCAATGGGAAAGTGCTGGCCGGCTTTGCCGGCTCGGTTGCGGATGCTTTTACATTGTCTGAGAAGTTTGAAGGGAAACTCCATGAATTCAACGGCAACTTGCAGCGTGCTGCTGTAGAGCTTGCAAAGGAGTGGCGCAGTGACAAAGTATTGAGAAAGCTTGAAGCAATGCTGATTGTCATGGATGAAAAACACTTGCTTCTTGTATCCGGAACAGGAGAAGTCATTGAGCCGGATGATGGGATCTTAGCGATTGGTTCAGGCGGGAATTATGCATTATCAGCGGGACGTGCATTGAAGCAGTATTCTGGAGAGCACCTGTCTGCAAGAGAAATTGCGAAAGCATCCCTGCAGATCGCAGCTGATATATGTGTTTATACCAATGAACAAATCATTGTAGAAGTGTTGGAATAGCTCAAAAAAATTTTTTCACACGATAGAAAAGTTAGGAGTGTGTCATTTGAAAAATAATGCTGAGCAATTGACCCCAAGACAGATCGTTGAAAAATTAGATCAATATATTGTAGGGCAAAAAGATGCGAAGAGAGCTGTGGCGGTCGCGCTAAGGAACCGTTACAGAAGAAGTCTTCTGACAGAAAACATTAAAGATGAAGTAATTCCGAAAAACATCCTCATGCTTGGCCCCACAGGGGTAGGTAAAACGGAGATAGCAAGAAGGATTGCTAAATTGGTACGTGCCCCTTTTGTGAAGGTTGAAGCAACAAAATTCACTGAAGTCGGCTATGTAGGCCGTGACGTGGAATCGATGGTAAGGGACCTTGTAGAAACGGCTGTAAGGCTTGTTAAAGAGGAGAAGATGGCAGGAGTACGCGAGCGTGCTGCTGAAAACGCTGAAATCCGCCTTGTTGAACTGCTTGTCCCTTCAAAGAGGAAGTCGTCTTCCTACAAAAACCCTTTTGAAATGATTTTTGGAGGCAACGGAAACGGCCAGCCTTCCGATGAAGATCAGGAAAAGCAGGAAGAGTTGTCTTTGAGGGAGCAAAGAAGAAGGGCAGAACAAAAGCTGAAAAACGGCGAGCTGGAGGAGGAGTTCATCTCCGTTGAAGTGGAAGAACAGCAAGCTTCCATGTTTGACATGCTTCAAGGTTCGGGCATGGAACAAATGGGCATGAACATGCAGGATGCCTTGAGCAGCTTCATGCCCAAGAAAAAGAAAAAGAAGAAGCTTAAGGTTAAGGAAGCGAGGACAGTCCTTATTAATGAAGAAGCTCAGAAGCTGATCGATATGGATGAAGTTACTCAGGATGCCCTCATCAGGGCTGAGCAGTCCGGTATCATCTTCATTGATGAGATTGATAAAATTGCAAGCAAAGGGTCTGGCCAGTCATCGGCTGATGTATCGAGGGAAGGTGTTCAGCGTGATATCCTGCCGATCGTAGAGGGGTCGACGGTCGTGACTAAATACGGTTCGGTCAAAACCGATTACATGCTTTTCATCGGTGCGGGGGCCTTCCACATGTCTAAACCTTCAGACCTGATTCCGGAATTGCAAGGGCGTTTTCCGATCCGGGTGGAACTTAAGAAACTGTCGACAGAAGATTTTGTACGGATTCTAATTGAACCTGATAATGCCATCATCAAGCAATATATTGCTTTAATGGAAACAGAAGGTATACAAATTGAATTTTCTGACGATGCTATTCGTAGGCTGGCAGAAATAGCCTTCGAAGTGAACCAGAATACAGATAATATCGGTGCTCGCCGACTTCATACCATTATGGAAAAACTGCTTGAAGATTTATCCTTTGAAGCACCTGAAATTACGTTGGAGACAATTAAAATCACTCCTCAGTATGTGGATGATAAATTGGGCGCCATTTCAAAAGATAAGGATTTAAGCCAGTTCATCCTTTAAGTTTTTATTATCGATGATATGGGTATAGAAAAAAAGATTAGCGAATGAAGTAAAACTTATAAATAAAACAATAGATACAATTCAGTTGTACTAGGAGGAAATGAAAATGAACTTATTAGGAAAAACAAGAACAATCAATGCCATGCTTCAAAAGGCTGCCGGCAAACCGGTTAACTTTAAAGAAATGTCAGAGACCCTCAGCGGTGTAATCGAAGCAAATGTATTTGTGGTAAGCCGCCGCGGAAAACTTCTTGGATTTGCAATCAATCAGCAGATAGAAAACGAAAGAATGAAGCAGATGCTTGAAGACCGTCAATTCCCTGAAGAATATACTCAAAATCTTTTCAATATACAGGAAACATCTCCAAACCTTGATGTTGAAAGTGAATATACTGCCTTCCCGGTTGAAAACAGAGAGCTATTCAAAAACGGTTTAACTACAATCGTACCGATTATCGGCGGAGGAGAGCGTCTCGGGACCCTGATCCTTGCAAGACTGCAGGCAAGCTTTGAAGATGATGATTTGATTCTTGGCGAATACGGAGCAACAGTTGTAGGTATGGAAATTCTCCGTGAGAAAGCAGAAGAAATTGAAGTGGAAGCTAGAAGCAAAGCGGTCGTTCAAATGGCTATCAGTTCCCTGTCGTATAGTGAGCTGGAAGCGATTGAACATATCTTTGAAGAACTGAATGGAAACGAAGGCTTATTGGTAGCTTCTAAAATTGCTGACAGAGTGGGTATCACCCGCTCGGTCATCGTAAATGCCCTTCGTAAACTTGAAAGTGCCGGAGTAATCGAATCCCGTTCATTGGGCATGAAAGGGACATACATCAAAGTCCTTAACAATAAATTCCTGCTCGAACTAGAAAAACTTCGTACAAATTAATGATTAGTGATAAAAAATCTAAATCCGTTATTCCTTTCATGGAATGACGGATTTTTTTATTTATGGAAAAGAATAAGCCTGGGTGTTCAGATGTTTAGCATAATATAAAAAAATTCCTCAATGGTGCTAAAATTATCTTTTATTTGAACAGCAGACCGTCTTGCTCCTGATTGGAGTATCAATTCAGGAAATAATCAGCTGATTGTGCAGGAATTAAGCTGTCTGATGAAAAGGTTGTATACATAGACAATTATTAGGTAGTAAATAAGCCGAAAGGACTATAAAAGGACAAGTGATGGGTCTTGTCTTCTATAATATGGGTAGTAAAATTAAGATGTTACATTTCTATTGCGACTTTTTTCGACACCATTACAACGGCATCGAATAAGTACAATGAAAACATTCAAAAGTAATAAAAATCATAGAAATTGTGTCTTGAAATGTCGATTAATTGGAAAAATATTCAGCTAGAGGAAATATGGAGACGCTGATAAAATTAACCATGTAAAACTTTGTAATGTTATGTAATTGAAATGAAACACTAAGGTAATGATGAATAAAAATAGTTTCCAAAAAAAGGTCATTTTATAGGTTCAAAGTCATTAATTCTTCATTTTTCGACGATTTTCGTTAAAAAATACTGAATATTCATAGACACTATTCGACCTAAACATTACAATAAGGACGGAAAGAAGTTATATTTGTAAAAATATCCGGATCTTACTAATTATATGGATAGAGGTGCTTCAGGTGAAATTATTTTCCAATACGATTACAAGTCTAGAAAGGGGCCTGGACTATGCCTCTTTAAATCAGAAAGTAATCTCTCAAAACATAGCAAATGTCGATACTCCAAACTACAAAGCAAAAGAAGTAGATTTTAAGACCGTTCTGAATCAAACTATGCAATTGGATGCAAAAAGAACAGATTCAAGGCATTTCACATTTAAGTCTGCTGATACACATCCTGCTGTGAAGTCGAGGAACGCCTATCAATTCAACCATAATGGAAACGGGGTTGACCTGGACAAGGAAATGTCAAACATGGCAGAAAACCAAATTTACTTCAATGCGCTTTCAGATCGGATCAATGGAAAGTTCAACTCTTTGAAAACAGTTATCAGGGGAGGTAAGTAGCATTGTCCATTTTCACTAGTTTAAACACTACATCTTCCGCACTGACTGCTCAGAGATTAAGAATGGATGTCATATCATCCAATATGGCAAATGCAGATTCCACGAGGGCAAAGGTAAATGCAGATGGTGAGTGGGAGCCGTATAGAAGAAAATCGGTTGTAATGGAACCTAAGGAAGCGGGTTTTTCATCCTTTCTTAATGCAGCCGTTAATAAAGGGGCTCATTCGGTTGGACAGGGTGTCAAAGTATCCAGGATACAAGAGGATGATACGACTCCCTTTAAAATGGTCTATGACCCGGAACACCCGGATGCTGATGAAGAAGGGTATGTAGAGCTTCCCAATGTCGACCCTCTCAGGGAAATGGTCGACCTGATCTCAGCTACACGCTCTTATGAAGCAAATGTCACTGTGTTCAATGCAAATAAATCGATTCTGATGAAATCACTTGAAATAGGTAAGTAGGGAGGAAGCACTCATGGCCATACATAGTATAAGTTCGGTCAATCCGAATTTTTTAAGTCCGTCGTTAAGCAAAAAACAAATTTCACCTTCAGATGCCACAACTAATTTCGGGCAATTGCTGAAAAAATCAATTGAAGAGGTCAATCAAACACAGATTCAATCAGATAGAATGACAGAAAAGCTGGTGCGTGGTGAAAATGTCGATCTTCATCAAGTAATGATCGCTTCGCAGAAAGCAAGTATCACTCTTCAGACAACAATGGAAGTACGTAATAAAGTGGTTGAGGCGTATCAGGAAATAATGAGAATGCCAATGTAATAGAAACGTGTAGTCGAGTACCGGAGGATTGTAATGAATGAATCGTTTAAGAACTATACAAATCAAATAAAGACATATTGGACAAGCAGAACGAGAAAGCAAAAAGCCGGCATGGGAGCTGTATTGCTTTGCAGCATCATTATCATAAGCGCTGCCGTTTTTTTTATGACAAAAACACCGATGGCGCCCTTGTATAAGAATCTGTCCCCATCAGAGACAGGCTCCATTAAGGAAAATCTTGATGGCAGGGGAGTTCCATCCCAGATTACAGAGGGAGGGACTGCCATTCTCGTTCCTTCTGAACAGGTAGACACTTTAAAAGTGGAGCTTGCAGCTGAAGGAATTCCAAATTCCGGCAGCATAGACTACTCTTTTTTTAGTAAGAATGCCGGTTTTGGAATGACAGATAATGAATTTAACGTAATGAAGCTTGATGCAATGCAGACAGAGCTTGTAGATCTGATTAAAGGGATAGAAGGCGTAAAAGATGCAAAGGTCATGATTAATCTGCCGGAAGAGCAGGTGTTCCTCAATGATGATGACCAGAATGCATCTGCATCTATTGTTCTGAATACGAATCCTGGATTTAATATGGACCAGCGTCAGATAAAATCTCTGTATCATCTAGTATCGAAGAGTGTTCCAAACCTGCCTACTGAGAATATCGTCATCATGAACCAGTTTTTTGAGTATTTCGATTTAGAATCTCAAAATAATTCCATGAGCGGAAACATCGCCCAGCAAATGGATGTGAAAAAGGAAATCGAACGGGATATCCAGCGTCAGGTTCAGAATATGCTCGGTACACTGATTGGTTTTAATAAAGTAGTGGTTTCAGTATCGACTGATATTGACTTTACCCAGGCGAACCATGAAAAAAACATGGTAACGCCTGTTGATGAAGAAAATATGGAAGGAATCGCCGTAAGCGCACAGAGAATCACGGAAACCTTTTCGGGAGAAGGTGCAGGTCCAGGAGGTGTGCCTTCAGGAGAAGACACAGATGATACCCTCGATTCCTATCAAGAAGGAACTGGATCAAACGGTGATTATGAAAGAATGGAAGAAACGATCAATAATGAGGTCAATCGGATCAGGTCCGAAATCGTAGAGAGTCCATACAAAATACGGGACCTGGGGATACAGGTGATGGTGGAGCCCCCGAACCCCGAGGACGAGAATTCACTTCCCCAGGACCGGATTGATGATATACAAAAGGTTCTATCAACCATCGTGAGGACTTCCATCGATAAGGAAGCTTCCCCGGAACTGACAGACGAAGATATAGAAGATAAGGTTGTCGTTTCAGTACAGGAGTTTAATGGAAAGATGGAATTTGAAGATGATACGAAGCAAGGAATTCCTTGGTGGGTATATGCCATTGGCGGCATCCTGCTGGTCGTCATTCTATTGCTGATATTCTTCCTGCTGAAATCACGCAAGAAGAAGGAAGAGGAATTGTACTTTGAAGAGGAACGCATCCCTGCTGAAATCCCTGAAATCGAACCAAAAGAAGAAACGGATGGTTCGATCAGACGTAAGCAGCTTGAGAGAATGGCAAAAGAAAAACCGGAAGAGTTCGCCAAATTACTTCGAACTTGGTTAGCTGATGAGTAGAAGGGTGAGGAAATGGCTAGAAGAGAAAAAGATTTAACAGGTAAACAAAAAGCGGCTATCCTCTTGATTTCACTTGGACCCGATGTGTCGGCATCAGTCTATAAACATTTATCTGAAGAAGAGATAGAGAAGCTTACGTTGGAGATATCCGGGGTGAGGAAGGTCGAGACTGAAGCAAAAGAAGATATCTTAGAAGAATTTCACAGTATTGCAATTGCACAGGACTATATTTCCCAGGGCGGGATCGGTTACGCGAAAACAGTCCTTGAGAAGGCACTTGGTGCGGATCAGGCTGCAGCGATCATCAACCGCCTGACTTCATCATTACAGGTGAAGCCCTTTGACTTTGCCCGGAAAGCTGATCCGGCTCAGATATTGAACTTTATACAAAATGAACATCCGCAGACGATTGCCCTGATTCTATCATACTTGGATCCTCAGCAATCTGGACAAATTCTATCTGAGCTTCCTCAAGACGTCCAGGCTGATATAGCGAGAAGAATTGCGATAATGGACGGTACCTCACCGGAAGTGATCAGTGAGGTCGAAGCCATTCTTGAAAGAAAGCTGTCCGCTACAGTTACGCAGGATTACACACAAACCGGCGGAGTGGAAGCTGTCGTTGAAGTTCTGAATGGTGTAGACCGTTCCACGGAAAAAACGATTCTGGATGCTCTTGAAATACAGGATCCGGAACTTGCGGAAGAAATCAAGAAGAGGATGTTTGTATTTGAAGATATCGTTACACTGGATGGCCGTTCCATCCAACGAGTAATCAGAGATTGTGATAATGAAGACCTCCTTCTGTCTCTCAAGGTATCGAGCGACGAGGTCAAGGAAATTGTATTTAAGAACATGTCAAATCGTATGGTGGAGACCCTCAAAGAAGAAATGGAATTCATGGGGCCGGTCAGACTGCGTGATGTAGAAGAAGCTCAATCAAGAATCGTAGCAATCATCAGACGATTGGAAGAAGCCGGGGAAATCATCATCGCCCGGGGTGGAGGAGACGATATCATTGTCTAGGATCATTAAGTCTTCCGCAGCTCAAACTCGCGGTGATAATAATAAGATCATAGCCCTTAAGAACATTCGTTCTTCAATGACGGAACTTTCAGAAGAGGATCTTTCCAACCAACAGCAGCTGAGGTATACAGAGATAGAAGATTTAATCACGGAAGCCAAGCGTGAAGCTGAGAAGATTTTATCCGGGGCTTTTGAAGAAAGGGACCGTATTAAAAACCAGATTCAACAGGAAAAAGATAACTGGCTGACTGAACGTGAGCTGCAATTTCAAGAAGCCTATGATGCAGGATTCCTAAAAGGCGAAGAAGAGGGTATGAAAAAAGGATATCAGGAGTATACCAGACGGTTGGATGAAGCAGATCGAATTACAGAGTTAAACAAACAAGAATATTATTCATATCTGGAAAATGCACAGGAAGTGATTGTTTCACTTGCCATTGCAAGTGCTGAAAAAATCATCGGAAAAAAGATTGAAGATAATCCGGATACATTTACTTCAATTGTCAAAAGGAGTTTGAAGGAAGTCAGGGAATTACCTGAGGTTCAAATTCATTGCCATCCTTCTAAATATAAGAATCTGGCGGAAAATAAAAAGGAAATCGAAACCGTATTTCCCGCAAATGTACAATGTTTTATTTATGCTAATGATGACTTGGAAGACGAGCAATGTTACATAGAGACGAATCAAGGAAGGATCATCGTAAGTATTGACTCACAGCTGTCTGAATTAAAATTGAAACTGTTTGCGATGCTGCAGGGGGATGGGACATGAAAGCAATAGATTTACTTCCGCTTATCCCGCAGGTAAATACGTTCAAGAAATACGGGAAAGTAAAGCGGGCTGTCGGACTTATGATTGAGTCGCAGGGTCCCGAGAGTTCTGTCGGGGAGGTCTGTTATATCCATATCACCAGCCGCGGAGTTCCGAAAATCATTCTGGCAGAAGTGGTGGGGTTCAATGGACAGCTTGTCATCCTCATGCCCTATTCCAACATGCAGGATATAGCACCGGGAAGTCTGGTGGAAGCTACCTCAAAGCCTTTAGAGGTAAAAATAGGGCCGGCATTGATCGGTAAGGTCGTGGACTCGCTGGGCAAGCCGCTGGACGGAAGTATGCTGCCTGGCGGCCTGGCGGCTACCCACACAGACCAGGAACCGCCAAATCCCCTTTCAAGGCCACCGATCGATGAGCCGATGGAAGTAGGAGTGAAAGCAATCGATAGTATGCTGACGGTAGGTAAAGGTCAGCGTGTCGGGATCTTTGCCGGGAGCGGCGTAGGAAAGAGCACCTTGCTCGGAATGATTGCAAGGAATACGAAAGCTGATTTGAATGTCATTGCATTAATTGGGGAACGCGGCAGGGAAGTCAGGGAATTCATAGAGAGGGACCTGGGCGAAGAAGGTTTGAAAAGAACGATTGTTGTTGCTGCCACTTCGGATCAGCCTGCTCTGATGCGGATCAAGGGTGCCTTTACAGCCACGGCAATCGCTGAATATTTTCGCGACAAAGGCTTGAATGTAATGTTGATGATGGATTCTGCTACACGCGTGGCAATGGCGCAGCGGGAAATCGGCCTGGCTGTCGGTGAACCTCCTACAACAAAGGGGTATACTCCTTCAGTATTTGCGATACTCCCGAAGCTGCTTGAAAGGACGGGAACCAACCTAAAGGGAAGCATTACGGCGTTCTATACTGTGCTCGTGGATGGCGATGACCTAAATGAACCAATTTCCGATACAGTCCGGGGAATTTTGGATGGACATATTGTATTGGATCGAAAAATAGCCAACAGGGGGCAATTTCCGGCTATCAATATCTTGAAAAGCGTCAGCCGCCTCATGAATCATCTGGCCTCGGATCAGCACCTGGAGGCTTCAGTAAGGTTAAGGGAGCTCTACAGCACCTTTATCGAATCTGAAGATCTCATTCAAATCGGTGCCTATAAGAAGGGTTCTTCTAAAGAAATAGACGAAGCCATTAACTACTATCCCAAGATCATTTCTTTTCTTAAACAAGGCGTTTATGAAAAAATATCGCAGGCTGAAAGTATCGACCGACTTATACAGCTGGCAGAAAAAGGTGACGTGCGGTCATGAGTTATCAATATCGATTTGAACGGATCTTGACCCTCAAGGAAAAAGAGAAAGATGAATTGAATGAGCAATATAAAGGAGCTATCTCAAAGTTTGAAAAGGTGGCCGAAATGCTTTATGGATTTTTAAAGAAAAAGGAAGATTTGGAATTCCACCAAGCCGGCCGACTTCAAAACGGCCTCTCGGTTCAGGATATACGCCACCATCAACAATTCATTACTAACCTGGAAAAAACGATTTCCTATTATCAGGAACTTGTGATCCAAGCACGTAATCGTATGAACTGGTATGAAGAAAAACTTGTTGATATGAACATGGAAGTGAAGAAATACGAAAAAATAAAAGAAAAGGACTCAAGCGTTTTCCTTCAAAAATTGAAAGAAGATGAAAACAAACAATTGGATGAAGTGTCCGTTGTTCAATACATGAATCGAGGAATCAGGTGATAGAATGCCAAAAACGATTGCAGAAGAGAAAGAGACCAAAGAAACCAGCCGTTTTCAATGGATTGTATTTGTAATCTTCATTCCTCTATTATTTGCGATTACCATCGCCTTGATCGTCATGACAGTTGCAGGGATCAATGTGTTTGAAAAAGCACAGTCCGTTCCTTTCATTTCAAAAGTGCTTCCATCAGCGAGTGAGGAGGGGAAGGAGCAGCTGGAGAGCCGGATTGTTTCGTTACAGACTTCCATTGAGGATAAAGAAGCGCAAATCTCCCAGCTGCGAAGTGAAATTGACGGCAGGGAAAAGGACAATGAAAAACTCCAGGCAACAATCGAGCAGCAGAAGCTTGAGCTTGAAGAGCTGAGACAGATAGGGGAAGAAAATAAACGGGCTTTTAAAGAAGTAGTAAGCACATTCGAGTCCATGTCCGCCAAAAGTGCCGCCCCGGTCTTGATGAAGATGGAGGAGCAAGAAGCACTTAAAATACTTTCCAGCATAAAACCGGATGATTTAGCAGACATACTTGAGAAAATGCCTCCTGAGGATGCCGCAAGATACACAGGTTTATTGGCAGCAGATGAGAGTTAGAAGATAAATGCATTGGGAAGGGGGTGAAGGAATGGAAATCGCACCAACACAAGCCATTCAGGTAAAAGGGGTATCTGTCAACGGAATGAGTTCATTCAAGCGGGGCAGCGCTTCATTCTCCCAGCATCTGCTTGGAAGTTTAAATAGTTCAATTCAGCAAAAGACCATAAATGTTAATGACATATCTCCGGCGCTTGAACTATTAAATCGTTTGCTCAGTGCGCAAGGTTTGGTGGATTTGGGACTCACTGATGAACAAATTGAAGCCTTCGGGAATTTGGTCGAACTGGACATTGAAGACATCGCCGGTGTAATGAATATTGACTTAGAAGAAATCATAAAGCTGCAAGACAGTCTGCAGGCAGGCTTACCCGCCAGCTTAAAGAAAGAAGAGAGCGAAATAGAAATGTCCCTGGAATCAATAGTGGACTTATTACATTTTGTACAACTCTCCATCAATAAAAACAAAGGGGATTTGGTAAATCCTCAAGCAGCAAATCAGCTCGTGAAGATGGCTAAAGCACTTGTGTTCATTGCAGCTCAAAAAGACCTTCCGATGGGGGAAGCTCAAAGAGTGTCTGAGATGAACGAATTATTGAAACAGCTTCAGCAAAAAACAGAAACGGTACTTCAGGTCAGCGCTGCCTTGAAGCAAGGGAACAAGGAAGAAATCATAAGGGCTGCATACATTCGGCATTCATCTATGGAAATGACGGAAGCTGTTAAACCCGAGCAGAACAAACTTATGCTTTCCGTGCAGGGGAATAACCTTCATACCCTTGTTCACAAGTCTGAATCATTCACTATGAACATGGGCCAGACAAAGGGTGCACTGCAATATGAACAATTCGTCAAGGAACTTCAAACAATATTGAGCAGATCCAATTTCCAGACACAGCCTAATATGAATAAGCTGTTAATTAAATTATATCCTGAACAACTTGGCTCCCTGAGAATCGAAATTCTACAAACCAATGGAATCATGACAGCCAGGATTCTTGCTACAACATCGGCCGCAAAGGAAATGCTTGATTCGCAGCTTCAAGGTTTGAAGCATGCATTTACATCCCAGAATCTGCAGGTTGATAAGATTGAAGTTTCACAGGCACTCGCCGATCCCGAACGTCAGTCAAAAGGCCAGTCACATCAGCAGAACGGGCAGTCAAAGCAAGCACCCGAAGATACTCATAAGGATAATGAGGAACAGGAAGCAGCAGGCTTTAAAGAATATCTCGTGAGCAGCGAAGTATAGGTGATGAAAATGACAAAAATAGATCCGAATTTACTTTATTCATCCTTGCAGACGAAGAAACGTGAAGGCGGGAATGATATTTTAGGGAAAGATGATTTCCTGAAAATCTTGATGACACAGCTTCAAAATCAGGATCCAATGAACCCGATGCAGGATAAGGATTTCATTGCTCAAATGGCAACTTTTTCGTCCTTGGAGCAAATGACGAATCTCACTAATACGATGGAAAAATTCGTAGAGAACAAAAATCAATCCCAATTGATTTCTTATAATCAATTTGTTGGAAAACAGGTTACCTGGCATAAGATCAGCAATGCGGATACAGATGAAGCACCTGAAATCACAGAAGGTCAGGGAATCGTGAAAGGCATACGTTTTAAAGAGAATAATGTTGAATTCGTCATGGAAGACGGTACGATCCTCACGCCGGGTAACATCTCACAAGTGAATGATGTGACTGCCTCCGATGTATCTTTGGTAAATGCGTCAATGTTGATTGGGAAAAAAGTGACTTGGGAAGATGAAGAAGGAGAGAAGACCGGCACCGTTCAATCTGTTTCCTCCAAAGACTCTCATATTTGGGTCCATACGGATGGCGGCGAAAGAATCAAGAGCGGAAGCCTGACTAAAATCGAATCTTAACAAGGAGGGGGCGTATGGATAAAGCTTT
This sequence comes from [Bacillus] enclensis, assembly GCF_001456935.1. Taxonomy (GTDB): domain Bacteria; phylum Bacillota; class Bacilli; order Bacillales; family Bacillaceae_B; genus Rossellomorea; species Rossellomorea enclensis. Next base: position 544,065 of record NZ_KQ758483.1, read on the forward strand.
CTTGCATCGCATTCCACCTAAGCCATTACCAACAACCATAATGCCGAGAACTGCCCAATCCGATCTCAGAGGGAATACTGCTTTTTCAGCCGAACTGGATAAAGTGCTCACCCGTTCCCCGGGTCTTCAGATCAGTAAACATGCCAAGAGCAGAATGGAACAAAGAGGTATTTCCATCACACCGCCACAATGGGAAAAGATTGCGGAAAAAGTGAATGAAGCTAAATCCAAGGGAGTCCATGATTCGCTGGTGCTTTTAAAAGATGCTGCCTTGATCGTCAGTGCGAAAAATGAAACAGTCATAACAGCATTGGACAGGCAGGAAGCAAACTCGCAGATTTTCACTAATATTAATGGAACTATATTAATGGATTCATAGGCTGGACCTTTAAAAGGAAGCCTGACAGCTGTGGAATGATTGAAGCAGCTCACTAAGAAAGGGGTAAAAAGAATGCTACGTTCAATGTATTCAGGTATAAGCGGGATGAAGAACTTTCAAACAAAACTAGATGTCATTGGGAACAATATCGCGAATGTGAACACTTATGGTTACAAGAAGGGACGCGTAACGTTTCAAGACCTTATGAACCAGACGGTATCCGGAGCCAGCAGGGCAACTGACAACCGCGGCGGCCAAAATGCGATGCAAGTCGGTTTAGGTTCCACGTTGGGTTCGATTGACAGTATCCAGACTCAAGGAAGCCTGCAAACAACAGGAAGGTCACTTGATGTAGCAGTTTCCGGGGACGGCTTCTTCATGGTCAGACAAGGGAATAACGCACTTTATACAAGAGCCGGAAACTTCTACTTGGATTCGAACGGAAGTCTTGTGACAGGCGGGGGAGCCCTGGTACAGGGATATCCGGTTGATGCCGATGGAGTGGTCAACCGTTCAGGTGTAGCGGATATTAAAATTGATACTGACACAACGATGGCACCGCAGGCTACAACTAAAGCTGCATACAATGGGAATTTAAAAGCGACTGCTGCAGCCGGGACCGAAGTGGAAATCGAAACTAAGGTGAAGGATTCCCAGGGGAACGACATCAGTTTGAACATTACTTTGACAAAAGAGGCTGGTAATAACTCATGGACCGCAGATATTTCGAGCCTGACCAATGGAGTGACTGTTGCTGGAGGGGGGAATCTATCATTCAGTTTCGATGCAGATGGGAAACTGACGACTGCCATGCCGCATAATCTTTCTCTCACTAATTCTAACGGGGCGAATGACTTGGATATCAAGATGGATTTTTCCAACATCACTCAATTCGACAGTTCCTCATCCGCAAATACGGATACCGTGAACGGTAACTCGGAAGGGTACCTCGAGAGTTTTAATATCGGATCTTCAGGGGAAGTGAACGGCGTCTTTTCAAATGGCGAAGTAAGAGTGCTCAGTCAGCTGGCATTGGCGACATTTTCAAATCCAGGCGGTTTGACAAAGGCAGGGAATAATTTATTCCAGGAATCAAACAACTCAGGACTTCCAAATATGGGAACGGCAGGAGATGGAAGGGGATCTCTTCAATCCGGTTCCCTCGAAATGTCAAATGTCGACCTATCGGAAGAATTCACTGAAATGATCACGGCCCAAAGAGGGTTCCAGGCGAATACCAGAATCATCACCACCTCGGATGAAATCTTGCAGGAACTGGTTAACTTGAAGCGATAATTCGTCAGTAAGGGAGGAAGGGGGCTGGCTCTTGCTATAAGATACCTTTATATCCAGCGGGAGTCAGTTCCACATAATATGATTACGTTAACTAGATTGAATGGTAAACCCTTTACTCTCAACGCCTTTTATATTGAGACTGTTGAGGCATTCCCGGATACAACGATCCAATTGACCAACGGCCGGAAATATGTGGTGAAAGAGTCGGTAGATGAGGTTGCCGGATATACTCTTGCTTTTTTCCGCACTGTCAACCTTCTTGATCCGGCGTTCAAAGGAGGCGGCACAGATGAAAAATAAATTCTTGACCATCATGTTGATCCTTCTGGTGACAATCACGTTGGCGGGTGTGATTGCCCTGGTTGTCATTTTGAAATTTTCAGGTGATGAAGAAACAAAGGAACCATCGATTGAAGAGGTTATCGAAGCATCAGTCGATATCCCTGAAATAACAACAAATCTATTAAGCAATGATTTTATACGTATTTCTTTCAAAGTTCAAACCGACAGCAAAAAAGCAAAGGAAGAGTTGGAGAAAAGAGATTTTCAAGTGAATAACATCATTATAGAAGAACTTTCTGAAATGAAAGCAGATGAACTTCAAGGGAAGAAGGGCAAAGAAATAATTGAGGCCAAGGTCAAGGAAAAGGTGAATGCCCTGATGCAAGAAGGAATGGTCGAAAAAGTGTACATCACCTCTATGATGATTCAATGATAATGGAAAAATGCATGGGCTGGGGGTGAAGAAATGGCAGATGTTTTGTCACAAAGTGAAATAGATGCCTTGTTATCTGCATTGAACACTGGCGAAATGAGTGCAGACGATTTTAAGAAAGAAGAAGAAGAAAGAAAAGTAAAAGTTTATGATTTTAAAAGGGCTTTACGCTTCTCAAAAGATCAGATAAGAAGTTTGACCCGTATTCATGAGAACTTTGCGCGGATTTTGACCACTTATTTTTCCGCACAGCTTCGTACATACGTACAAATCAACGTTGCATCTGCAGATCAGATTCCTTATGAAGAATTCATTCGTTCGGTACCGAAAATGACCATCTTGAATGTATATGAACTTCCCCCCTTGGACGGAAGGATCCTGATGGAAATCAATCCGAATATCGCTTATTCGATGATGGACCGGGTGATGGGCGGTAAAGGGGTCAGTGTCAATAAAGTGGAGAACTTGACGGAAATAGAGACAACGATCATGTCACAGCTTTTTGAGCGGGCTTTCGAAAATTTAAGTGAAGCATGGAGTACAGTGGCAGACGTTGATCCGGTATTTGCGGAGTTTGAGGTCAATCCCCAATTTCTCCAGATGGTTTCCCCGAATGAAACCGTCGTGGTCATTTCTTTGAATACTACGATTGGAGAAACAAGCGGGATGATAAATATTTGTATCCCTCATGTAGTACTTGAACCCATCCTTCCGAAACTGTCGGGGAGTTACTGGATGGAAACCAAGAAGAAGGACATCAAGCCGGAAGAAACGGCAAACCTTGAAAAAAGAATTAAAACCGCAAACGTCCCGGTTGTAGCAGAGCTGGGAATTTCAGAAATTTCCATAGAGGATTTTCTGATGCTTGACAGCGGGGATGTCATTCAACTAAATGCCAAAATCGATGATCCGCTCACCATTAAGATCGGGGAGATCCCGAAATTCACAGGTCAGCCTGGTAAATCGAATAATAAACTTGCAATCCAAATTTTAGAAACATTGAAAGGGGGAGACGACGATGATGAGTGATGATATGTTGTCACAAGATGAAATCGATGCGCTCCTTAGGGGTTCTGCAGAACCTGAAGAACAGGATCCGGTCGAAATCAACATAAATGATTATATCAGTACCATGGAACAAGATGCTCTAGGGGAAGTTGGGAATATTTCTTTTGGCAGTTCTGCAACAGCATTATCCACATTGCTTAATCAAAAGGTTGAAATCACAACTCCCCAAGTGTCCATTGTGAATAAAAATTCATTGGAGGAAGAATTCCCTCATCCATACGTTGCAATAGAAGTTCAGTATACAGAAGGGTTTTCCGGGGCAAATCTGCTGGTGATTAAACAGTCCGATGCTTCAATCATCGCTGATTTGATGCTTGGCGGTGACGGGCAGAATCCTTCAGGGGAACTTGGCGAAATTCAGCTCAGTGCGGTTCAGGAAGCGATGAATCAAATGATGGGTTCCGCAGCTACGTCCATGTCGACGGTTTTCAGTAAGAAGGTCGATATCTCACCTCCTTCCATTGATTTAATGTATATACCGCAGGGGGAAGGACAGGAAAATATCCCGGACCAGGATCTGCTGGTAAAGGTTTCTTTTTCACTGAAGATCGGAAATCTCATCGATTCAAGCATCATGCAGCTTCTTCCGTTAAGCTTTGCGAGAAGCCTTGTCGATGAGCTGATGAATGGAAGCGGGGAAGAACCGGTTGTGGAAACAGATATCCCTGCAGAAGATATTCAGCAAGCTCTGCCTGAAAAGCATATGGGTAAGCAAGCACCTGCAAAAGAGGCACCTAGTGCAACTGCTGACATACATGCCCAGACCGGGGAGCAGCAATCACCGCCACAGCATTACCGAGGCTATGGATATTCCGGACAGCAGCAGGTGAATGTACAGCCTGCCACTTTCTCTGAGTTTCAGCCTGGCGGGTTGGGCCAGCAGGAATCGAAAAATCTTGATATGCTCCTTGACATCCCGTTACAAGTGACAGTGGAACTAGGCAGGACGAATCGTTCCGTAAAGGACATATTGGAAATGTCTTCGGGTTCGATCATTGAACTCGATAAATTAGCAGGCGAACCAGTTGATATCCTGGTGAACAGCAGACTGATAGCAAAAGGTGAAGTGGTTGTAATCGATGAGAATTTTGGTGTCCGCATCTCGGATATCGTAAGCCCTAGTGACCGTTTGAACAAACTCAGGTAATTATAAATTAGAGCAAGTACCATAGATCATATAAGCAGTTAAAATAAATATTTGATAATTGGAGGATGACGTCGATGGCAAATAAGATTTTGATAGTAGATGATGCAGCTTTTATGCGGATGATGATTAAAGATATTCTAACGAAAAATGGATTCGAGGTAGTGGGTGAAGCTGCCGATGGAGCCCAGGCAGTAGAGAAGTACAAAGAAGTACAGCCTGACTTGGTCACAATGGATATCACCATGCCTGAAAAAGATGGCATCGCAGCATTGAAGGATATCAAAGCGATGGATCCCGGGGCCAAGATCATTATGTGTTCAGCAATGGGCCAGCAGGCGATGGTCATCGATGCAATCCAGGCAGGCGCAAAGGATTTCATTGTCAAACCGTTTCAGGCCGACCGTGTAATCGAGGCGATACAGAAAGCTTTAAGTTAACTGTTTTTAAGAAGGTGTATGTATTGAAGAAGCTTCAACTAGTAATGAGTGTTTTATGTATTCTCTTCCTGGCATGTACCGGTGTGTCACCGGCACATGCCAACATGAAGTCAGTGGATGATTGGTATGAAAACCCTGAAAGCGGCGAAAACGGAAACAAAGATGTGAAACCTTCCGATAAGGGAGAGATTTCGGAAACTCAAACAGCGGGCGTCACTTTCTTTGATTATGTGAAAATGATCTTTGCATTGATATTTGTAGTAGCACTTATCTATTTCCTGTTAAAATTCATTAATCAAAAAGGAAGATCGTTTCAACAGACAAAGATGATCAACCATTTAGGGGGGGCCCCCCTTGGGGGAAACCGCTCCGTACAGATTGTCAAAGTAGGGAACCAAGTGCTGGTATTAGGGGTTGGAGAAGATATCCAGCTGTTAAAAGAGGTACATGATGAAAAGGAAAAAGAAGAGATTCTGGCTTATTATCACAATGGGACCGAGCAGATGCGAGATGCAAAGACAGTCGTTTCGAATCTGCTGACGAAGGTTAAAGGCGGTACGGGAAATTCTGTACAAGGCTCCTTTCAGTCACATTTCAAAAAGCAGCTGGACGAAATGAGTAAAGGGAGAAAAAGGATGCTTAAAGATTTGAAGGACAAGGAGAACCGCTCAGATGAATGAATTTATGGAATTTTTCAATGGAAGCCCAGCGGACTCCGTTTCCACCAGTGTAAAGCTTCTGCTGTTATTTACAGTCCTGTCACTGGCTCCTAGCATCCTTATTCTAATGACGTCTTTTACCCGTATCATGATCGTCCTCTCCTTTGTAAGGACTTCACTGGCAACCCAGCAAATGCCGCCGAATCAGGTGTTGGTAGGGCTCTCCTTATTCCTGACCTTCTTTATCATGGCTCCGACGTTCCAAGAGGTTAATGATAATGCTTTGACACCTCTTTTTAATGAAGAAATCAATCTGGAGGAAGCGTATGAGAATGCTGCTGTCCCTTTTAAAGAATTCATGAGTAAACATACAAGACAGAAGGATCTGGAGCTCTTCTTAAGCTACTCCGGTGCTGAAAGACCCGAATCAATCGCAGATATACCGATGACCTCTCTAGTACCGGCATTTGCGTTGAGCGAAATCAAGACAGCCTTTCAAATCGGCTTTATGATTTTTATTCCGTTTCTTGTCATAGATATGGTGGTGGCCAGCGTCTTAATGTCAATGGGGATGATGATGCTTCCACCGGTAATGATCTCGCTTCCGTTCAAAATTTTACTATTTGTACTGGTAGATGGCTGGTACTTGGTCGTTAAATCTCTTTTAGAAAGTTTTTAAGTAGGTGATTTTATGAATGCCGAATCTGTTATTGCGTTAGCCGAACGCGGGGTTTATATAACTCTGATCGTATCCGGTCCATTGCTGCTGCTTGCACTTGTAGTTGGATTGATTGTAAGTATCTTTCAGGCAACCACTCAAATTCAGGAGCAGACGCTTGCGTTTATTCCGAAAATCGTCGCGGTGCTGATCGGGATCGTGTTTTTCGGGCCGTGGATGCTGACGAAAATAGTCACCTATTCATCCCAGATCTTTTCTGACTTAACAAGGTTTGTAGGGTAATAGAATGTCAGAGCTTGTACCTGTATTATCGGTATTCTTACTCGTTTTTGTTAGGGTTTCAGCTTTTTTTGTCACAATGCCTTTATTTTCATACCGCAATATCCCTGCCCAGCATCGCCTTGCCTTTTCGCTTGTGCTTTCGTGGGTGATGTATTATACGGTCGAATCAAAAGCATTTGAGATCAACGGGCAATACATCCTTCTGGTGATGAAAGAAGCAATGGTGGGTCTGTTAATAGGGTTTGTTGCTTATATGATTGTTTCCGCCATCCAGATAGCCGGGGGGTTCATTGATTTTCAGATGGGGTTTGCCATTGCGAATGTCATCGATCCCCAGACGGGTGCACAAAGTCCGTTAATGGGGCAGTATCTGTACACTTTTTCATTACTTTTACTCTTAGCACTGAATGGCCATCATTTAATTCTTGACGGCATCTTTTACAGCTATCAGCTAATACCGGTCGACAGCCCCTGGATCCCTTTTGGAGATGAAAATTTGATTGACTATATTATAAAGACCTTTAATTCGATGTTCATCATCGCTTTTCAAATGTCGATTCCGGTTGTAGCGACTCTCTTCCTTGTGGATGTAGCTTTGGGGATTGTTGCAAGGACCGTTCCTCAGCTGAATGTATTCGTTGTAGGATTCCCCATTAAAATAGCAGTCTCATTTATTGTTCTATTTATCGTAATGGGCGTCATGTTTGCCGTCATGCAGCAGCTATTTGAAATGATGTTCATAACAATGCGGGATTTAATGAAGTTAATTGGGGGCGCGTAAGGTGCGGCGGTTATCATTAGATTTACAATTCTTCAGTGGTGAAAAAACAGAAAAAGCCACTCCTAAAAAAAGGGAGGACGCCAAAAAAAAAGGCCAGACTGCTAAAAGTCAGGATGTCAACACAGCGATCATCCTGTTGGCGGTATTTTTATTCTTCACCTTCGGATCCTCATATATCGGCAACATTGTGTTTGATTTATTCCGTCAATCCTTTCAGGAATATATGCTGATGGAGGTGACAGAAAATACTGTCCAGGTCATCACGATGGACCTTATGAAGGAACTTGCGCTTCTACTGGGACCGATTATGCTCGTTGCGATGGTGGCAGGCATTGCGGCCAACTATATACAGGTGGGTGTCATGTTCACCACCAAGCCACTGGAACCGAAATTGGAAAAGATAGACCCGATAAAAGGTTTCAAGCGCATTTTTTCACTCAGGGCCATCGTGGAACTGCTGAAGTCGATTCTGAAAATTTCATTCATTGGAGCCATTACCTTTGTAGTTCTCTGGACGAATATAGAAGAAGTACTGAGTTTATCATTCAAATCTGTCGGGGATTCCTTGATTGTCATGTCAAAATTGGCCGTGCAGATGGGAATAGCTGCTTCACTTGCTCTACTGTTTCTGTCTGTATTTGATTATCTTTATCAAAAATTCGATTTTGAAAAAAATATCCGGATGTCAAAACAAGATCTGAAGGATGAACATAAAAACATCGAGGGTGACCCTTTGATTAAATCCAAAATAAAGCAAAGGCAGCGGGAAATGGCCATGCGCCGGATGATGCAGGAAGTCCCGGAGGCAGATGTGGTGATAACGAATCCGACCCACTTTGCCATTGCCCTGAAGTATGATGAAACGAAAAGAGATGCTCCCTATGTTGTTGCTAAGGGAGTGGATTACCTGGCACAGAAAATAAAATATATCGCCAAAGAAAATGATGTAGTGATGGTGGAGAACCGTCCGCTGGCGAGATCATTGTATGATGCAGCAGAGGTCGGGGATACCGTACCGGAAGAGTTCTTTAAAGCTGTGGCTGAAATTCTCGCGTATGTGTATCGAATTCAAAACAAACTGTAGGAAAGTTAGGAGAGTTATAGTATGTCAGCAAGAGATTTATCCGTATTAGCCAGTGTCATATTGATTGTAGCCATGCTTATCATCCCATTCCCTTCCTGGATGTTGAGTGTGCTTATTATTGTAAATATTTCACTTGCTCTTTTAGTACTCCTAACCTCGATGAATATGAATGAACCGCTCCAATTTTCCATTTTTCCATCGTTACTGCTATTGCTTACGCTATTTCGCTTAGGTCTAAATGTTTCCACAACGAGGTCGATTCTCAGTAAGGGAGAAGCAGGGGGCGTTGTGGAAACATTTGGAACATTTGTAGTTGGAGGAAATGTATTAGTCGGTCTCGTCGTTTTCGTGATCTTGATTGTCATTCAATTCATTGTCATTACCAAAGGATCGGAGCGTGTATCCGAAGTAGCTGCAAGGTTTACGCTTGATGCCATGCCAGGTAAACAAATGAGCATCGATGCCGACCTGAATGCTGGAATGATTTCCGAACAAGATGCCAGGCACCGGAGGGATAAGATCAGCAGGGAAGCAGATTTTTATGGGGCGATGGATGGTGCTTCAAAGTTCGTAAAGGGTGATGCTATTGCAGGAATCGTGATTGTCATGATCAACTTAATTTTCGGGATCATCATCGGGATGACACAGCAGGGACTGCCGATCGGGGAGGCGGCCACCCGCTATTCACTCCTTACGGTCGGGGATGGGATCGTCAGCCAGATTCCGGCATTATTGATTTCAACTGCTACAGGGATTGTGGTGACAAGGGCCGCATCAGAAGGGAATCTCGGCCAGGATATCATGAACCAGCTTTTGGCTTATCCGTTTATGCTGTATGTAGCAGCGTTCACCATTTTCATGCTTGGTGTGGCAACTCCGATAAACGATCTATTGACCATCCCCATTGCGGCAGCGATGGCAATCGGAGGATTTATGCTTTCACGTACCCCTGTCGAAAGTGAAGCCGAAACGGCTGCAATGGACGAAGAAATAGAGACGGAAGAGATGAAGAGCCCAGAAAGCGTAGTCAATCTCCTTAATGTAGATCCGATAGAGTTTGAGTTCGGCTACGGGTTGATCCCGCTTGCCGATACCAACCAGGGAGGCGATCTGCTTGATCGGATCGTCATGATCAGGAGACAGCTTGCAATTGAGCTTGGGTTAGTGATTCCGGTCGTAAGGATCAGGGATAATATCCAGCTTCAGCCCAATGAATACCGGTTGAAAATCAAAGGCAATGAAATGGCACGGGGAGAACTACTGCTTGATCATTACTTAGCCATGAGTCCCGGTGTCGAGGATGATTCAATTGAAGGGATCGACACCGTTGAACCTTCATTTGGCCTTCCAGCCAAATGGATTTCAGAGGATATGAAGGAGCAGGCGGAAATATTCGGTTACACAGTGGTGGATCCACCATCCGTGGTTTCAACTCATATTACAGAAGTGATTAAGACGAATGCCCATGAACTCCTTGGCAGACAAGAGACGAAACAATTAATCGATCATCTTCAGGAATCTTATCCGATTCTGGTTGAAGAGGTCACCCCGAACCCGTTATCAGTGGGAGAAGTGCAAAAAGTGCTGGCCAAACTGTTAAAAGAAAATGTGTCAGTCCGAAATCTTCCAGTCATTTTTGAAACCCTTGCTGATTTTTCTAAAATGAGCTCGGACACGGACCTGCTTGCTGAATACGTAAGACAGGCACTTGCCCGTCAAATCACGAATCATTTTGTTCAGGAGAATGGGAATCTTAAAGTGGTCACAATGTCCGGCAAGGCAGAAAAGCTGATTGCAGATTCCATTCAGCAGACAGAACACGGGAATTATTTATCGATGGATCCAACTGATTCACAGCGTCTGCTCGAAACCATCGCAAGCCAGATCGAACAATTATCTTTAATGGAAGAATCACCGATCATCCTGTGTTCACCTGCTGTCAGAATGTACGTACGGCAATTGACAGAACGTTATTTCCCGCAAGTGCCTATTCTCTCATATAACGAATTGGAAGCGAATGTAGAAGTACAAAGTGTTGGGGTGGTGAATGTAGATTGAAAGTAGTGAAATATGTAGCACCCAGTATGAGTGAAGCTATGAAAAAGGTCAGGAGCGAGCTGGGGGAAGATGCAGTCATCTTAAACTCAAAGGTGACACATACTGGAGGCATACTGGGGCTGTTCAAGAAAAAGATGGTCGAGGTCGTTGCTGCAGTCGATCCTATGGTCGAAGCTGAAAAAGCAGAAATGAAAAAACTTCGTCATCAGCACAAAATATCGAAATCAGCTCCCGACAAATCAGTTAAAGAAAAAACGTCAATTCCTGAAGACTATGTTCAGCAAGAGTTGAAGGAATTAAAAAATATGATTGCTGCTTTTACGACTGCAAAACAATTCGAGCAGTATGATGAAAGAATCCGGAGAATACTGACTCATTTACAAGAGCAGGGCCTTAAAGAGGCACTGCTCGTTAAAGCAGGAAGCTATCTTGATGACAAATTAAAGCTTGCTAAAGACACAACAAACAATGTCGAAAATGATTTGCTTGTATGGGCAAAACAGTTTATAAAAAACGAAATCATTGATATTCAAATGTCGGGAATAAGCTATAAGAAAAAATATATCAATGTTATCGGGCCGACCGGTGTGGGGAAGACGACCACTCTCGCGAAAATGGCTGCAGAGGCAGTGATTGACAAAAGAATGAAGATAGGATTCATTACGACGGATACATACAGGATCGCGGCCATTGAGCAATTAAAGACATATGCGGGACTCCTGAATGTGCCGGTGGAAGTAGTTTATAAAATTGAAGACTATAAAAAAGCCATCGATAAATTCACTGATTTCGACCATGTATTCATAGATACCGCAGGAAGAAATTTCAGGGAAAAGAAATATGTAGAAGATATGCGAAAAATCATAGACTTCGAGCGGGACATGGAAACATTCCTGGTGTTATCCCTCACAAGCAAGGAAACGGACATGAAAGAAATCATCGCCCAATTTTCTTCCATAGATATATGCCGTTATATTTTTACGAAATTGGACGAAACATCAAGTTATGGTTCGATGATGAATGTCATAAAGGAGACACAGAGGGGAATTGCTTATATAACAACAGGCCAGGATGTGCCTGAAGATATCAGTGAAGTAAATGCCGAGGAAATCGGAAGACTGCTTCTGAAAGGATTCAGTTATGAAAGATCAAGCATATCATCTTAGGCAAAAGATGCTTCTGAATTCACATCCCCATGCGAAGACGATTGGGATTGTCAGCGGTAAAGGGGGAGTAGGGAAATCAAACATATCAACCAACCTGTCGATATTACTAGGGAAGGCACATAAGAAGACCTTATTGTTCGATATGGATATCGGGATGGGGAACATCCATATCCTCCTGGGCAGTCATAACCGTTCATCAATCATGGATTTTATCAGGAATAAAGACCTGGATATCAATGATGTCATATGTGAAAATGTTCATGGAATTTCCTATATTAGCGGAGGGAATGGCCTTGATAGTGTAGTAGAGTGGAAGGAAGAGCAGCAAGAACGCTTTTTTGAAGCGATGGATCAATTGGTTCTAAAGTATGATTGTATCGTTTTTGATATGGGAGCGGGAGCAACCAAAGGAACACTGGATTTCCTAATGACGATGGAGCAGATTATGGTCGTCACCACCCCTGAGCCGACTTCGATAACCGATGCATATTCCATGATGAAATATATCCACTTGAGGGATGAAAGAAAAGAATTCTACCTTGTGTGTAACAGGGCAGAGAGTAAGCAGGAAGGATTGCTCACCCTTTCAAGGCTCCAGGAAACAGCCAGGAAGTTTTTGAAAAAGGAAATAATCCCATTGGGGGTTTTGCCAGAAGATCCCGCAGTAAGAAAAGCGGTCAGCGTTCAGGTTCCCTTGATTAAAAGCTTTCCGCGTTCGCAAATTTCAATGGGCTTGGATTCTCTTGCAAATCGTTTTCTCAATGAATCTGACAAATTTGAATTTCAAAACGAAAAACCTTCGTTCTTGAAAAATATAAAGAGTTTATTTTTCAGGAGGTAAAGAGATGAAGAAAAAAGTGCTGGTGGTCGATGATTCTGCATTTATGAGAAAGTTGATCAGTGATTTCATATCTGCTTCAGAAGAAATGGAAGTAGTGGGGATTGCCCGCAACGGAGAGGACGCGCTGGTGAAGATAAAAAAACTTTCACCCGATGTCATCACCCTGGACGTTGAAATGCCGAAAATGAACGGCATAGAGGCATTAAAGAAAATAATGTCCGAATGTCCCGTTCCGGTTGTCATGCTTTCTTCCACTACCAAAGAAGGGGCAGAGGAAACCATTAAAGCGGTCCAGTATGGTGCGGTGGATTTTATTGCAAAACCTTCAGGTACGATTTCACTGGACCTGCATAAGATTCAGGAGGAAATCGTACGCAAGGTGTATTCAGCAAGTCTAGTGCCGATTTCCAAGCTGCTTGGGAATCCTTTTTCAAGCAGCAATTATCCGGAAAAAAGGAATCGTCATAAAGAAATGGCAAATCCCGCTTTAAAATGTGAAGCTGCTCCACAAATGAATGACAAACAAAACCCTGCGCTTATCCTGATCGGCACCTCAACGGGGGGACCAAGGGCTCTGCAGCATGTGCTGACAAACCTGCCATCCACCCTGGATGCACCTGTCGCGATCGTACAGCACATGCCTCCCGGATTTACGAAATCCCTGGCTGACCGCTTGAACTCGCTGGCCCGTATAACGGTAAAAGAAGCAGAACATGGGGAGTATCTCGAGAAGGGTACGGCCTATATTGCCCCGGGTGGATTTCATATGAGGATAATGAACGATGAATCAAACCTGATGGTCCATTTAACCAAGGAAGAACCTTTGAGAAACGGGCACCGTCCATCGGTTGATGTCTTATTTGAATCAGCAGGAAATCTCGGCGGCTGTAATACAGTTGCGGTAGTGATGACGGGAATGGGATCTGACGGTACAGAAGGCCTGAGGAAGTTGAAAGAGAACGGAAACGTTACAGCGATTGCAGAATCACATGAAACTTGCATCGTTTACGGAATGCCTAAATCTGTAATAGCTGCAAAGCTTGCAGACGAAGTCGTCAATGTAGAAGGAATTGGTCACTCGATAATGAAGTACATGAGGTAGAGAGGTGTAGAACATATGGAAATGAGCCAATATTTAGAAGTCTTTATTGAAGAAAGTAAAGAAAATCTGCAGTCATGCAATGAACAATTGCTTAAATTGGAAAAGAATCCTGAAAATCTATCAATCGTAAATGAAATTTTTCGTGCAGCCCACACCTTGAAAGGTATGTCTGCAACGATGGGATATGAAGATCTCGCAAACCTCACTCATAAAATGGAGAATGTCCTCGACGGGATCAGAAACGAGAAAATATATGTTTCTCCTGAGGTGCTGGATGTGGTCTTTAAATCGGTGGATGATCTTGAAGCGATGGTCCTTTCCATCTCAAACGGAGGAGATGGGAAACGAGATGTAACGGAAGTGGTTGCTTTACTGAATGCCATTGAAAAAGGTGAAGGAATTCCTGCCATCCAAGCGGCTGCTCAATCAGAGACAGCTTCAGCCGTTGCACAAGAAAAAGCTCCGATTGAATATGAAGCCTACGAACAGACCGTAATCGAACAGTCATATGAACAGGGAATGCAATGTTTTGAACTTTCCGTATCATTGAGGGAAGACTGCCTCCTTAAAGCAGCAAGAGTTTATATGGTCTTTGAAGTGTTGGAGAAAAGCGGGGAAATCATTAAATCAGAACCGTCAGTGGATAAGCTTGAAGAAGAGCAATTTGATCAATCTTTTACCGTTACGCTTATTACGAATGAAGATGCGGCAAGCCTGGAGAAAAAGGTAATGAAAGTTTCAGAAGTGGAAAAAGTTGCCCTTTCGGAAGTAACGCCTGCTGCTCTTAAGGGAAGTAATTCATTACATACAGATGAAGCAAAGACTACGAGAAAAGAAGAAGGGGATGCACTCGAGAAAGAGAAGTCCCCAAAAGAATTGCAGCCTTCCGCTGCTTCTCCAAAATCCGGTCCGGCAAATAAAACAATAAGAGTGAATATCGAGCGTTTGGATATCTTGATGAATTTATTTGAAGAACTCGTCATTGACCGGGGAAGACTGGAACAGATTTCCCAAGACCTCGGAAATCCTGAATTGAATGAAACGGTTGAAAGGATGACTCGTATTTCCGGGGATTTACAAAATATCATCTTGAATATGAGGATGGTTCCTGTTGAAACAGTATTCAATCGGTTCCCTAGAATGGTACGCCAGCTGGCAAGGGATTTAAATAAAAAAATCAATATTGACATTATCGGAGCTGAAACCGAACTTGACCGTACTGTTATTGATGAAATAGGAGATCCGCTGGTCCACCTGATCCGTAATGCAATCGATCATGGAATCGAGAAGCCGGATATCCGCTTGAAGAATGGAAAACCGGAAGAAGGTACAGTAAAGCTCAAAGCTTATCACAGTGGAAATCATGTATTCATTGAATTGGAAGATGACGGTGCCGGCATCAATAAACATCGGGTCCTTGAGAAAGCGGTTCAAAAGGGAATCGTCAGTGAAGAAACCGCAGATACACTCACTGATCGTCAAATTTATGAATTGATTTTAGCTTCCGGGTTTTCCACTGCAGAACAAATTTCCGATATATCCGGAAGGGGAGTCGGCCTGGATGTAGTCAAAGCGACGATAGAATCCCTGGGCGGATCAATTACCATAGATTCTACTGAAGGAAATGGGTCATTGTTTTCCATACAACTGCCGCTTACCCTCTCTATCATTTCGGTTATGCTGGTTGAGATCGAGAAGGAGAAATACGCGATTCCTTTATCATCCATTATTGAAACAGCCATCGTGAAAAAAGAGGAAATCATGAATGCCCATAATCAAAAAGTGATCGACTTCCGCGGTAAAGTAGTACCGCTTATCTTCCTTGAGGATATTTTTGAAGTGCCAAAAGAAAAAATGGAAGAGGAAGACTATTATTCGACTGTGATCGTTCGCAAAGGGGAAAAGATGGCGGGACTTGTAGTAGATTCCTTTGTCGGACAGCAGGAGATTGTGCTGAAATCACTGGGCAATTATTTAACCGATGTATTTGCCATTTCCGGCGCGACCATTCTCGGAGACGGACAAGTGGCATTGATTGTTGATTGCAATGCATTAATTAAATAGGGAACAGGGGGCAGTCAAAAATGAATGAGACGACTACAATAACAGAAGATCTTAAACTTATCGTATTTCAATTGGTCGATAAGGAATATGCCATTCCTGTCAATCAAGTGCGGTCAATCGAAAAGCTCGAACATATAACGAGGGTTCCCAAGACTCCCGCATATGTAAAGGGAGTCATAAATTTACGCGGAGTCGTCACCCCTATCATCGACTTGCGATCCAAGTTCGGGCTGAGCGCATCGATAACGACCGAGAGCACCAGGGTCATCATCGCTGGGTCTGAGGACAAAGAAGTAGGTTTGATTGTAGATGCAGCCAATGATGTACTGGATGTTTCAAAGGAAGCGGTAGAACCGCCCCCTGAAGTAGTAGGGGTGGTGGAAGCAGAATACATCGGCGGAGTAGTAAAAAAAGACAGAAGGCTGCTTATTTTACTTCACCTCGATAAAATCCTTGAAGCATTGTAGGAGGATTCCATGGGATATGAACGTACTGTAAACTCATTTCATCTCGATTTACTAAAAGAGATAGGCAATATCGGAGCCGGACATGCAGCCACAGCATTATCGGTATTACTGGATAAACAGATTGATATGAAAGTCCCCAGTGTTAAAATCGTTTCTTTTGATGAAATGATGGAAATGGCCGGCGGTGCCGACAATGTGGTGGTAAGCATCTTTCTGAGGATAGAAGGCGACGCTCCGGGCAGCATGTTTTTTATTCTCTCCCTCGATCAGGCAGAAGCTTTTATACAATCCATGCTCCGCGATGATCAATTTTCTTTTGAAGACAGAAACCCTTCCGAACTGGGCCTGTCGGCCATGCAGGAATTGGGAAATATACTTTCCGGATCTTATCTTTCTTCACTGGCGGACTTTACACAGCTGAACCTGCAGCCTTCTGTACCATCTTTGACAATGGATATGGCAGGGGCAGTCATTAGTTTCGGCTTGATCGAAATCTCTCAGGTGAGTGATTATGCAATTGTAATCGATACTGCCATAAAAGAGGTGGGAGCGGGATCTGAAAGTGTGAACGGTCATTTCTTCCTGCTTCCCGATCCCGATTCACTTCATGTCATATTTCAATCGCTTGGAGTAAAAGGATGACACTGATAGAAACTGTCGTAAAAGTAGGCATCGCTGATTTGAATACTGTAAGGCGCATCGGTTCGATACGAACTACGGGATTGGGTTCTTGTGTAGGGGTCGTTTTATATGACGATACCGTACGGATTGCCGGCATGGTGCATGTCATGCTCCCAAGTTCCACGATTGCCAAAGAGAAGCCGCTGAACTCAGCTAAATATGCAGATTCAGGCGTGGAGGAATTGATTCGCAGACTGAAGGGGATGGGGGCTGCCATCCACCGGCTGAAGTGTAAAATGGCCGGAGGAGCCCAGATGTTTCAGCTCTCATCAAAGAGCGACTTGATGAGAATTGGTCCCCGGAATGTAGAAGCTGTGAGAGAAATACTTGAGAAAAACAACATACCCGTCATCGGGGAGGATGTAGGAGGAAGCAAAGGGAGGACAATTGAATTCTTTGTTTCGGATTTCACCCTGCAGGTAAGGACCGTGAATGAGGGAATTAAACTATTGTAGGTCAAAAATTTATGGAGGAGGAGTCTTATGTCTCAGCAGCCCGCTCGAACCGAGGAACAACACTATTGGGATAAATGGATATCAAACCGTGATACAGAGGCGGGTGATTTGTTGGTGAAGAAATATATGCCACTTGTGTCCTACCATGTCGCGCGGATTTCAGTCGGTCTGCCTAAAAACGTCTCGAGAGAAGATATTAAAAGTCTCGGGTTGATGGGATTACTCGACGCCCTTCAAAAATTCGATCCTTCCAGGGATTTGAAATTTGATACATATGCTTCATTCCGGGTAAGGGGAGCAATCCTCGATGGTTTACGGAAAGAAGATTGGCTCCCCCGATCGACACGGGATAAAGCCAAAAGAATCGAATCGAAAATCCTTGAACTTGAACAAAGGCATCTCAGACATGTAAGTGCAGAAGAAGTAGCAAGGGAATTGGAAATGTCAGCAGAGGATGTCTATCAGACAACCAATGAACATTTTTTTGCCAATGTATTATCCATGGATGACCAGCTGAAAGATGAAGAGCATGAGACCCAGAGTTATTCATTGAAGGATCATAAAACACTCTCCCCCGAAGAGGAAATCTTAAAAGGGGAGAGTTTGACAGAGCTGGAACTGACCATTGGAAAACTATCAGAAAAAGAACAACTTGTGTTAAGTTTATTTTATAAAGAGGAATTGACGCTGACAGAGATCGGTGAAATCATGAAACTTTCGACGTCCAGGATTTCACAAATACATTCAAAAGCCATTTTTAAATTGCGAAACCTTCTTGACTCCTGACTGTCTGAAAGGAGTAATAACAGAGTAGATTTGTGAGACTGAAAGGCTGTTCCTGTCTTCTTATGAAAAAGGACAGTCTTTTTTATGCCAAAATTAAGAAAAGGTGATATCATGTCCACTTTTTTGTTGTTTGTATCGTTTCTCCTCAATATCATTTGTCTCCTTGCCATCGTCATTCTCTATACAAGGCAGAACAGGTATGTTGATTTGGAAAGGCGCCAGGGGAAAATGATTGAAGAGATGGAAGAAACGATATCAGCATACCTCATAGAAATGAAAGAAGAGAATGATGCTTTTATTGAAAGTTTCCATAAACGGGAAGGCAGCAGTGCTGCAAGAGGTACAGACCCTGAGGGACATACCGGAGCTCATTCTGCTGATGAAAAACCCTTTTCACCCGCCAATAAACGCCTTAATGCTGCAAAAGCGTATAAGAATAATTCTTCAGGCGAAGTGTCGGATCCCGGGGAAGGCTGGTCCCCGCCGCTTCCTGACTCATTTGGAACAGACGAAGAAGGAACCCTTACAGCGCAGGTATTAAAGTTTTACGAAAAGGGACAGTCGGTTGAAGATATAGCAAAAAAACTCGGAAAAGGAAAAACCGAGATTGAACTTCTTATTAAATTTAATCAAAAGTCGTAATAAATCCTTGATTGGGCAAAAGAGGTATGCTATAGTATTCATGGTGTGACTACACACGTTTCTCGATTGAGTGGATGGTGCTATTCAGCAGGATAGTTTCTGCTCCAAGATGACGGAAACGGAGGAGAAAAATTAAAACCATTAGGAGGAAACACACATGTCAGTAATTTCTATGAAACAATTACTAGAAGCTGGTGTACATTTCGGACATCAGACTCGCCGTTGGAACCCGAAAATGAAGAGATACATCTTCACAGAGCGTAACGGCATCTACATCATCGACCTTCAAAAGACAGTTAAGAAGGTAGAAGAAGCTTATAACTTCGTAAAAGAATTAGCTGGTAACGGCGGTAAAGTTCTTTTCGTTGGAACTAAGAAGCAAGCACAGGAATCTGTTAAAGACGAAGCAGAACGTGCAGGCATGTACTACATCAACCAACGCTGGTTGGGTGGAACACTTACTAACTTTGAAACAATTCAAAAGCGTATTGCACGTCTTAAAGAAATCGAAAAGATGGAAGAAGACGGAACATTTGAAGTGCTTCCAAAGAAAGAAGTAGTTCAACTTAAGAAAGAACACGAACGCTTGGTTAAATTCCTAGGCGGAATCAAAGATATGAATACACTGCCTGATGCACTATTCATCATCGACCCTCGTAAAGAGCGTATTGCTGTAGCAGAAGCTCGTAAATTGAACATCCCAATCGTGGGTATTGTTGATACTAACTGTGACCCGGATGAAATCGATGTTGTCATCCCTGCGAATGACGATGCGATCCGTGCAGTTAAGCTTCTTACGGGTAAAATGGCAGATGCTATTTTAGAAGCTAAGCAAGGTGAAGAAGCAGCTGTAGCAGCTGAGTAATCATTAGAAGGTGATAAGAGGGACTTACCCTTATCACCTTTTTTTAAAGAGTATGCCCCTTCGATATTCGTTAATCAACGGGATATCGGTTCACGACAGAAGTCTTGAAGGCAGTGGAATGAACATGCGTCCTATCGCTAATACTGACTACTGACGAACAAGATGTTTACTGTCTACATAGTTAAACTAAGGAGGAAACCCACTATGGCAATTACTGCACAAATGGTTAAAGAACTTCGTGAAAAAACCGGCGCTGGTATGATGGATTGTAAAAAAGCGTTAACTGAAACTGACGGAGATATGGACAAAGCAATTGATTTCCTTCGTGAAAAAGGAATCGCGAAAGCAGCTAAAAAAGCTGACCGCATCGCTGCAGAAGGTACTACTTTCATTACAAGTGAAGGCAACACTGCAATCATCCTTGAAGTGAATGCTGAAACCGACTTCGTTGCAAAGAACGAAAACTTCCAAAAATTAGTAAGTGAACTTGCGGAGCATTTACTATCTGAAAAACCTGCATCTGTAGAAGAAGCTATGGATCAAAAGATGAAAAATGGTTCTACAGTTACTGAATTCATCAACACAGCAATTGCAAAAATCGGTGAAAAAATCACTTTGCGCCGTTTTGAAATCCGCACAAAAGGCGATAATGCAGCTTTTGGTGAGTACCTGCACATGGGAGGCCGCATCGGCGTTCTTTCTGTAGTTGAAGGTACAACTGATGCAGATGTAGCGAAAGACGTAGCTATGCACGCAGCTGCTTTAAATCCTAAATATGTTTCTCGTGATCAAGTATCTGCTGAAGAAGTAGAGCGTGAGCGTGAAGTTCTTAAGCAGCAGGCACTTAACGAAGGCAAGCCTGAAAATATCGTTGAGAAAATGGTGGAAGGCCGCCTTGGGAAGTATTTTGAAGATATTTGTATCCTTGACCAGGCTTTCGTTAAGAATCCTGACCAAAAAGTACGCCAATATCTTGAGTCCAACAAAGCTACTTTAACAGACTTCATCCGTTACGAAGTTGGTGAAGGTCTTGAAAAGCGTCAAGACAACTTTGCTGAAGAAGTAATGAGCCAAGTTAAGAAGTAATCGGATTAAGGAAGTTATACATCTCTAAGTAGGGAACACCTGGCGTGTTCCCTATTTTTCAAGAAAAATTCTATTACATATGGAGGTTCCCATGAGCGTTCCTAAATACAAACGTGTCGTTCTTAAACTGAGTGGAGAGGCTCTTGCCGGTAATGACGGCTTTGGCATCAATCCATCAGTGATTAAAAACGTAGCAGAAGAAGTGAAAGAAATTGCCGAGCTGGGTGTGGAAGTTGCCGTTGTGGTTGGCGGGGGAAACATCTGGCGTGGTAAAATAGGTAGTGAAATGGGAATGGATCGTGCATCGGCAGACTATATGGGGATGCTTGCGACCGTCATGAATTCCCTTGCCCTTCAGGACAGCCTGGAGCAGATCGGAATCGAAACCAGAGTCCAGACTTCGATTGATATGCGTCAAGTTGCAGAACCTTATATCAGAAGGAGAGCCATACGTCATTTAGAGAAAAAACGGGTTGTCATCTTTGCAGCAGGTACGGGGAACCCTTACTTCTCAACTGATACAACAGCAGCTCTGCGTGCAGCTGAAATCGAAGCCGAAGTAATCCTTATGGCGAAAAATAATGTTGACGGTGTCTATTCCGCAGATCCTAAAAAGGATGAATCAGCAGTCAAGTATGAGGAACTTTCTTACTTGGATGTACTGAAGGAAGGACTTGCTGTTATGGATTCCACTGCATCATCCTTATGTATGGACAATGACATACCACTTATTGTATTTTCTATTATGGAAGACGGAAATATCAAAAGAGCCATTACAGGTGAAAATATTGGAACAATCGTTAGGGGGAAAGCATAATGCCGAATACAATCATTGCAAATGCAAAGGAAAGAATGACAAAAGCCATTCAAACATTTTCCCGGGAATTGGCGAGCATCCGTGCGGGAAGAGCCAATGCTTCGTTGCTTGATAAAATCACAGTTGATTATTACGGTGCTCCGACGCCCGTAAATCAATTGGCTGGTATCTCTATTCCAGAAGCAAGAATGCTTGTTATTCAACCGTATGATAAATCAGCGTTGGGCGATATCGAGAAGGCAATACTGAAGTCAGACTTGGGAATCACACCGACTAGTGATGGTAATATCCTTCGCATCGTGGTTCCTGCATTGACGGAAGAGCGCCGTAAAGAACTTGTCAAACTGGTTAAAAAAGAAGCAGAAGATGCAAAAGTAGCAATCCGTAACATCCGTCGCGATGCAAATGACGATTTGAAAAAGAAAGAGAAAAATGGGGATATCACGGAAGATGATCTTCGCGGATACTCTGACGATGTGCAAAAAGCTACAGACGAAAGCATTGCAAAAATCGATAACATTGCAAAAGAGAAAGAAAAAGAAATCTTAGAAGTCTGATCCGTTTATAAAATGAAGGGGCTGTCCAATAAGCGAACTCAAATTCCTTATCGGACAGCCCTTTTTAATACATAACATTTAAATGAATAAATTTCCAAACTAATTATCTCTGATTCCTGTACATTCCAGCTTTTGATTGGAGTGCAAGACGAAGACTCCTATAAGAAAAGAGGAAGGGCTTTGAAGAGAAGCGTGTGGCATAAGACGAATTGGCTTAGAAGGCGTTCTTTACCTTCTTGGCGGTTTGACTTATGACATGTGCCTCTAAGCCCTGCAGCTGGACAAAAAGAAAAGCGGAGGCGGCTTGCTCAGCCCTGACAAGCATAAGATGAATGGGCCGGAAAGGCGTTTTTTGCCTTTTTGGTCCATTCATCTTATGACCTCGAGGGGCTAGCCGCCGGAGCTGGACAGGAAACTGTTGCGAGAATGCCAGGAGGCTCACGGGTCACCCGAGGAAAGCGATGTCCTGCACGGAAATCAACAGCGGAGTTCAAGGGAAATTCTAAATATACTCAACAAGTAGATAATGATGCATAAAGGATTTTCTTGAAGATATCTTCTTTGTTTTTTGATATGATAGTATAGGTAAATATTTTTTGGATTGTTGGTGGAGGAAATCTTATGCTAAACAAGCTTAAACAATGGAAACGACAACAAAATAGTGAAGATGTTGATGAACGCTTCCAGGAACTGGTGAAGCATCCCATCCCGGGACATGTTGCCATCATCATGGACGGCAACGGCCGCTGGGCTCAGAAAAGAGCTCTACCAAGAGTTGCGGGTCACCACGAAGGGATGAAATGCGTACGCAGAATTACGAAACTGGCAAATGAGTTAGGGATAGAAGCTTTGACTTTATATGCATTTTCGACCGAAAACTGGAAACGTCCCAAGATGGAAGTAGAGTTTCTTATGAAACTTCCGGAAGAATTCCTGGGCACGTTCCTGCCTGAACTGGTTGAAGAAAATGTGCAGGTGAAGATGATGGGAAATAAAGAAGATATCCCTCCGCATACATTAAAAGCAGTAAGCAAGGCAATTGAAGCGACGAAGGACAATGATGGCCTTATTTTGAACTTCGCCTTGAATTATGGAAGCCGTGCAGAAATACTTGATTCGATTAGACATGTCTTAAATGACATTCAAAATGGCATACTAGATGAAAAACAATTGAATGAGGAAATTTTTTCAACTTATTTGATGACCAAAGAGTTGAAAGATCCTGATCTGCTGATCCGTACAAGCGGTGAGATTCGATTGAGTAATTTTATGCTTTGGCAGCTGGCATACACGGAATTTTGGTTTACTGAGTGTTTATGGCCGGATTTTGGTAAAGAACAGTTTACTGAAGCAATTGAAGCGTATCAAGGTCGTTCAAGAAGGTTCGGCGGTATAAAAAGTGAGGAATCATAATGAAACAAAGAATCATCACTGCAATCATTGCAGCAGCGGTATTTTTACCCATCATCCTTTATGGTAAATCTCCATTTATCATATTGATGTACCTGATTGCGTCAATAAGTCTCTATGAAGCACTGAAGATGAGAGGGTTTAAAATCTATTCCATACCGGGATTGATATCTCTGGGAATATTATGGGTATTCTTAATACCCGATCTATACATAGGGGTCATCAGCAATATCGGCTATTCGAAGATTGAGCTTTCTTTTTTCGCAGTCTTGATATTTCTGACTTTTACAGTCATTACAAAGAATCGATTTACTTTTGATGATGTGGCTTTTGCGTTACTGAGTGTTTTGTATGTCGGGATCGGATACTATTATTTCATGGAGATCCGACTTGAAGAGGGCGTTCAGTTTGTGTTTTATGCCCTGTTCATTATCTGGGCTACTGACTCAGGGGCTTACTTCATCGGTAAGGCGATCGGAAAGAAAAAGCTTTGGCCCCATATCAGTCCCAATAAAACGATCGAGGGATTCCTCGGCGGAGTGGTATGTGCCATCATCGTCGGGGTCATCATGACTTTCTTCAGTGACTTGGATATGTCGATACCAAAATTGATCGTGGTCACGGCCATACTATCAATTTTTGGTCAGATGGGGGATTTGGTAGAGTCAGCGTTGAAACGTCATTATAAAGTGAAGGATTCGGGTCACTTATTACCGGGACACGGAGGAATGCTGGACCGGTTTGACAGTCTATTATTTGTTTTACCCCTTCTTTATTTCCTTTTATAAAAAGATATGAAGGGCACGAGCGGGAGGAGAGTAAGTATTGAAAAAAATTAGTTTGATGGGCGCAACGGGTTCAATCGGGACTCAGACCCTTGAGGTAATAAGAGAACACCCTGAAGAATTCAAGCTGACTGCTTTTTCAGCAGGGAAGAATATCGATGAAGCAAGAAAGATGATTGCAGAATTCAACCCCCTTCTGGTATCTGTTCAGCTTAAAGAAGATGCTGACAAACTTAGGAATGAGGTTTCTGCAGGCGTTAAAATTTTATCGGGGGAAGAAGGACTGGTTCAGGTGGCATGCCATCAGGATTCAGATATCCTTGTTAACGCGGTGCTTGGCAGTGTCGGGCTCTATCCGACGCTTCAGGCAATTGAAGCAGGCAAAACAATTGCAATCGCCAATAAAGAGACGCTGGTAACAGCCGGCCATATTGTGATGGAAGCAGCAAAAGAAAAGGGTGTGGCATTATTACCTGTCGACAGCGAACACTCTGCGATCTTCCAAGCACTTCAAGGGGAAAAAGAAAAGAATATCGATAAATTGATCATCACCGCTTCAGGGGGAAGCTTCAGGGACCGTTCACGGGAAGACCTTGTGGGGGTCACGGTTAAAGAGGCACTCAATCATCCGAACTGGTCGATGGGTGCTAAAATCACCATTGATTCTGCATCGATGATGAATAAGGGGCTTGAAGTGATAGAGGCACATTGGCTGTTCGACATGCCTTACGATAAAATAGACGTATTGCAGCATAGGGAAAGTATCATTCACTCAATGATACAATTCCACGATACTTCCGTCATGGCCCAGCTGGGCACACCGGATATGCGCGTCCCGATCCAATACGCTTTGACATACCCTGACCGCTTGGAACGCAACGAAGCAAAGAGGCTGGATTTGGCTGAGATCGGGAAACTGCATTTTGAGAAAATGGATTTCGAACGTTTTCGATGCCTTAAATTTGCTTATGAAGCAGGACGTACCGGCGGGAGCATGACAACGGTTTTGAATGCAGCCAACGAAGCGGCGGTTTCCTTATTCCTGGAAGAGAAAATATCGTTCCTCGGTATTGAAGATTTGATTGAAAGAGCTTTAGATGAGCATGAAGTGATTCAGAATCCAGATCTCGAGACCATTCGCGAAATTGATGGACAAACAAGATCAGCCGTTTCACGGTGGATTTAAATAACAGGCTTGTGCATGATTGCTTGTACATTGACGTAGTATTATAAGAGACATTTTTTCGTTGAACATTTGTACTTATCAGGCCTGAAGAGACCAGGTTATTAAAAGGTGGTTTTTTATTTGCAAACAGTAATTGCCTTTATCGTTATTTTTGGCGCTTTAGTTTTCTTTCATGAACTTGGCCACTTGATTTTCGCTAAGCGTGCAGGCATATTATGCCGTGAATTTGCGATAGGTTTTGGCCCTAAAGTGTTTTCTTTCAAAAAAGATGAAACGACATACACAATCAGACTCCTGCCACTCGGAGGTTTCGTCCGTATGGCCGGTGAAGACCCGGAAATGGTTGAATTGAAGGCTGGACATCGAATCGGTCTTGTGATGGACGGAGATGAAAAGATAAAAAAAATCGTCCTGAATAATAAAGACCGATACCCGAATATACGGGTAATCGAAGTGGAAGATGCTGATTTGGAGCATGGATTGTTTATCCGGGGATATGAGGAAGATGAAGCTGAAATCCTGAAGAAATTTGACATTTCCCGGGAGGCTGTCTTCGTTGAAGACGGTGTTGAAACACAAATTGCACCATGGGACCGGCAGTTTGCTTCTAAATCCCTGCCGAAACGGGCAATGGCCATTTTTGCAGGTCCACTATTCAACTTTATTCTGGCATTCTTTATCTTCCTGCTTGTCGGACTCCTGCAGGGCGTGCCTACAAATGATCCGGTACTGGGGAATCTGACTGACGACGGAGCAGCCAGGGAAGCGGGACTTCAGAAGAATGATGTTGTCCAAAGCATCGATGGTAAAGAAATTTCTACCTGGGAAGACATCGTGACTGTGATCCAAAAGCACCCCGGCGATGAACTAAACTTCATCGTTGAGCGAGGCGGAACTACAGAAGAGCTTTCCGTCACACCTAAACCCCAGGAAGTAGAAGGTAAAGAAATTGGTATTATAGGGGTGCACAGTCCAGTTGAGAAATCTCCTTTGAAAGTGGTAACCAATAGTGCAGAGCAGACGTATGAATGGACAAAGATGATATTCGTCCTGCTTGGAAAGCTTGTGTCGGGTGAATTCTCGATCGATGCGCTGTCAGGACCGGTTGGAATTTATCAGTCTACAGATGTTGTAGCCAAATCCGGAATTTTCTATTTGATGAGATGGGCAGCTATTTTGAGCATCAATTTAGGTATCATGAACTTACTCCCGATACCTGCTCTTGACGGCGGACGACTTCTTTTCTTTGCAATTGAAGCGGTACGTGGAAAACCGGTCGACCGTCAAATGGAAGGGATGGTCCATTTTGTAGGGTTCGCTCTCTTGATGGTGCTCATGCTGGTTGTCACGTGGAATGATATACAACGATTCTTTTTGTAAGAAATACCATTCTTTAAGGATATCGGAAGACTCACAGGCAGTTTCTACCTCTTTCTACTAAAAATGAGGGTAGTACTGCCTGTTCATTTAAGATAAAATGGAGAAGGGAATGGAGAGTGTTTCTCCGTTCTTTTCTTATGAATTACATATTTTCATTTTCAAATATATTATCTGGTAACTGAGGTGCTAATAAATGAAGCAACGTAATACTTTGATCCCTACCTTGAAAGAAATTCCGGCAGATGCTGATATAAAAAGTCACCAGCTTTTGCTGCGTGCAGGATACATCCGGCAAAATGCAAGCGGAATATACAGTTTTCTTCCTCTAGGTAAAAGAGTATTGAAAAAAGTTGAGGAAATTGTCCGTGAAGAATTAGATGCCGTCGGGGCAGCAGAACTATTGATGCCCGCACTCCAGCCATCCGAGTTATGGAAAGAGTCAGGAAGATGGGGCACATACGGACCTGAACTGATGCGCATGAATGACCGCCATGATCGTGAGTTCGCACTTGGGGCAACCCATGAAGAAATGATTACTAGTATCGTAAGAGATGAAATAAAG
This sequence comes from [Bacillus] enclensis, assembly GCF_001456935.1. Taxonomy (GTDB): domain Bacteria; phylum Bacillota; class Bacilli; order Bacillales; family Bacillaceae_B; genus Rossellomorea; species Rossellomorea enclensis. The sequence goes on from NZ_KQ758483.1 coordinate 571,502, forward strand.
TCCTATAAGCGGCTTCCTCTTACGCTTTATCAAATCCAGACGAAATACAGGGATGAAAAGCGTCCGCGTTTTGGATTGCTGCGCGGACGGGAATTTGTGATGAAGGATGCCTATTCATTCCATTCATCAGCAGAAAGCCTCGATGATACGTACGAGCAAATATTCCAGGCCTATACAAATATTTTTACGCGCTGCGGGCTGAATTTCAGGGCGGTAATCGCCGATTCCGGTGCAATGGGCGGTAAGGACACTCATGAATTCATGGTTCTGTCTGAAGTCGGAGAGGATACGATTGCCTATTCTGATCAATCCACATACGCGGCAAACATCGAAATGGCTGAAGTAATTGATTCGTATTCATCTTCAAATGAGGACATGAGGGACACAGAAAAAGTCTCGACCCCGGGTGTCAAGACGATAGAAGAAGTGGCTTCTTTCCTTGAAGTATCTAGAGAGAATTGCATCAAGTCACTGCTCTTTAAAGTGGACGAAGAATTTGTATTGATTCTTTCACGCGGTGATCACGAAATAAATGACATTAAAGTGAAGAATTTCATGAATGCCGAATCAGTGGAACTTGCTTCTGCTGAAGAAACGAAAGAAATCATGGGGTGCACTGTCGGTTCGATCGGCCCTTGTACTGCAGGGGACAAGATAAAGATTGTCGCAGACCAGGCTGTCAAATATGTCCGCAACGGTATTGCGGGTGCGAATGAGGAAGGGTATCACCTGGTCAATGTGAATCCTGAGCGTGACTTCCAGGCTGCAGTATTCGGTGACTTACGTTTCATCCAGGAGGGTGACCCTTCACCGGATGGAAAAGGTACCATTTCATTTGCAAAGGGAATCGAAGTAGGCCACGTCTTTAAGCTTGGCACAAGATATTCAGATGCCATGAACAGTACGTATCTTGATGAAAACGGCCGTGCTCAATCCATCATCATGGGCTGCTACGGCATCGGGGTTTCACGTACTCTTGCAGCGGTGGCAGAACAATATAATGACGATAGAGGTCTGGTGTGGCCATCCGATTTATCACCATATGATCTTCATTTGATTCCAATCAACATGAAGGATGAGCATCAAGCCAATCTGGCAAACGAACTTTATGAAGAGCTTAGAAAGAACCGTTATGATGTTTTGATGGACGATCGTGCCGAACGTCCCGGAGTCAAATTCGCCGATTCAGATCTGATCGGGCTGCCAATCCGTATCACTGTCGGTAAAAAGGCATCAGAAGGCATTGTTGAATTAAAAGTTAGAAAAACAGGCGACATGCATGAGGTTCACAAAGATGATCTTTTATCGACTCTGATAGATATATTCAAAACACTTTCTTAATATAAAAGGGCTGAACCATTAGGGAAGCAATGATCCTTATCGTCAGCCCTTTTCTTCAGTTATCAACGTTACAAATAATTTATAGAAGTGGGGGAAAGGGAAATGGATGAAAAGTCCCTCGGCAAAAAAGAAAGATTTCAACTGCTGTTGCAGCAGCTGGGTCTGACGGAAGATGCATTCGTTAAATACTTTAACAATGCAGAGATAGAAAAACTTTCAGTTTACCGAAGCGAACGGAAGTGGCATTTCAGTTTTACGCTTGAAGAAATGATTCCATGTAAAGTCTGGAGCCGTTTTTCTATGGCCCTTCAGACATCTTTCAAGCATATTGCCAATGTGAGCTTCAGTTTAAAAGTGCTCAATATGGAATTAACCGAACAAGCCATACTTGATTATTGGAGCGAGTGCGTAAAAGAAATCCAGGGGATTTCCCCTCCCCTATTGAAACTGCTCAATACTCAAAAACCTGAAATAATCGGGAACAAAATTGTTGTTAAGGCATCAAACGATACCGAAGCAGCGCAATTAAAAAGAAAGTACGGGGAAATCATTTGTTCAGCATTCGAAAATTTCGGCTTTCCGAGACTTGTGCTTGATGCTGAAGTTGCTAAAATGGATGAACAAAATAATGACTATGAAAAATTCCTTCAAGAAAAAATGAAAGAAGATCAGGAGAGAGCAAAGCAGGCTCTCATTGAAATGGAAAAAGCTGAGAAAGAAGAAGCTTCAGATGCTCCAAGCGGCCCATTCATGCTTGGTCTTTCAATTAAAGATGATGCTGACTTCAGGAAGATTGAAGATATTTACGATGAAGAAAGACGCATTGCGATTGAAGGGTATGTCTTTGATTGTGAAACAAGGGAACTCAGGAGCGGCAGGACGCTCCTTACCTTCAAAGTAACAGACTATACGAGTTCAATCCTTGTCAAAATGTTCTCCAGGGATAAAGAAGACGCAGCTGTCATGAATAACATGAAAAAAGGTATGTGGGTGCGATGCCGGGGAAGTATCCAAAACGATACATTCGTCAGGGATCTTGTCATGATTGCCAACGACGTTAATGAGATCAAACCTGTACTTCGCCTTGATACTGCCCCATCAGAAGAGAAAAGGGTAGAGCTGCACATGCATTCCCCGATGAGCCAAATGGATGCCGTCAGCTCTGTTTCAAGTCTTGTTGCACAGGCAAAGAAATGGGGACATAAAGCAATCGCGATAACGGATCATGCTGTTGCACAATCATTCCCTGAGGCTTATAGTGCAAGCAGGAAGAATGATATCAAGGTTTTATACGGACTTGAAGCTAACCTCGTGGATGACGGTGTGCCGATCGGATACAACGAAACCGACCGTCCGCTTGAAGATGCCGTTTATGTTGTTTTCGACGTTGAGACTACTGGGCTTTCAGCGGTATACGATACAATCATCGAGCTTGCAGCCGTTAAGATCAAGGACGGCGAGATCATCGATCGTTTCGAGTCCTTTGCGAATCCGCACCATCCGCTGTCTGCAACCACGATTGATTTAACAGGCATCACAGATGATATGGTCCAGAATGCACCGGAAATCAACGATGTCCTTCATGATTATCATGAATGGGTCGGCGATGACATATTGGTCGCCCACAACGCTTCGTTTGATATGGGGTTCTTGAATGCAGGATATCAAAAGGCAGGTCTCTCCAAGGCGGCTAACCCGGTAATCGATACTTTGGAACTTGCCAGATTGTTATACCCGCAGTTCAAAAACCATCGATTGAATACATTAGCCAAGAAATTTGATGTGGAATTGACCCAGCATCACCGGGCGATCTACGATGCGGAAGCTACCGGATATCTATTATTGAAGATGCTTAAAGATGCCTTTGAAAAAGGCATTGTCAATCATAATCAATTAAACGATTATATGGGTAAAGGCGACGCTTATAAACGCTCAAGACCTTATCACTGCACATTGATTGCCCAAAATGAAGAAGGACTTAAAAATTTATACAAATTGGTGTCCATTTCTCATATGCATTACTTCTACAGAGTTCCGAGAATCCCCCGTTCCCAGCTGCAAAAGTACCGTGCAGGTATTCTGGTGGGATCAGGCTGCGATAAGGGCGAAGTGTTTGAAGGCATGATGCAGAAAGGAAAAGCGGAAGTCGAAGACACAGCTGAGTTTTATGACTACTTGGAGGTACATCCGAAAGAGGTCTATCAACACTTGATAGAACTCGATCTGGTGCAAAGTCAGAAGAACCTGGAAGACATCATCAAGAATATCGTTGAGCTTGGAGAAAAGCTCGATAAGCCGGTTGTAGCGACGGGGAATGTTCATTATTTGAATGAAACAGATAAAATATACCGCCAGATCCTTGTAGGGTCTCAGGGCGGGGCAAATCCGTTAAATCGACATTCGCTGCCGGATGTGCACTTCAGGACAACCAATGAGATGCTTGATTGCTTCTCTTTCCTTGGCAAGGAGAAAGCGAAGGAGATTGTCGTTGAAAATTCCAATAAGATTGCGGATATGGTCGATGTGATCAAACCTATCAAAGATGATTTATATACACCAAAAATCGAAGGTGCAGATGAAGAAATGCGCCGGATGAGTTATGCGATGGCGAGGAGCATATATGGAGAAGAACTGCCGGAAATTGTGGAAGCCAGGCTTGAAAAAGAACTCAAGAGTATCATCGGCCATGGATTCGCGGTCATTTATTTGATCTCACATAAACTGGTTAAAAAATCGCTGGATGATGGATATCTTGTCGGCTCCCGGGGATCTGTCGGTTCTTCCTTCGTAGCGACAATGACAGAAATCACCGAAGTAAACCCGCTTCCTCCGCATTATGTGTGCCCTGCATGCAAGAAATCGGAGTTCTTTGATGATGGTTCTGTCGGTTCAGGCTTTGACCTGCCGAATAAAGACTGTCCTGAGTGTGGACACGCATATAAAAAAGATGGACATGACATTCCGTTTGAAACCTTCCTTGGTTTCAAGGGGGACAAAGTCCCGGATATCGACCTGAACTTCTCGGGTGAGTATCAGCCTCAGGCTCACAATTACACGAAGGTGCTGTTCGGGGAAGATAATGTCTACCGTGCAGGGACAATCGGAACCGTTGCAGAAAAAACTGCCTATGGATATGTCAAAGGCTACGCGAATGACAATGCATTGCAAGTCAGGGGAGCGGAAATAGACAGGCTGGTAAGCGGATGTACAGGGGTCAAACGGACGACAGGCCAGCATCCCGGCGGGATCATCGTAGTCCCGGATTATATGGATATCTTTGATTTCTCCCCAATCCAATTCCCGGCAGATGACAAGAATTCAGAATGGAGAACGACTCACTTTGACTTCCATTCCATCCATGATAACTTGCTGAAACTGGACATACTGGGTCACGATGACCCGACTGTCATCAGAATGCTGCAGGATTTATCCGGGATCGACCCTAAAACGATTCCAACCGATGACCCGGAAGTAATGAAAATTTTCAGTGGAACAGAGTCATTGGGTGTTACAGAAGATCAAATCATGTGTAAAACCGGAACACTCGGGATCCCTGAATTCGGTACCCGGTTTGTACGTCAGATGCTTGAAGATACAAAACCTACTACGTTCTCGGAACTTGTCCAGATTTCAGGACTTTCACACGGAACCGATGTATGGCTTGGGAATGCCCAGGAATTGATTCACAACAATATATGCAACCTGAGTGAAGTAATCGGCTGCCGTGACGATATCATGGTGTACCTAATCTATCAGGGGCTTGAGCCGTCCCTTGCGTTTAAGATCATGGAATTCGTGCGTAAAGGAAAAGGCCTGCAGGATGAATGGGTAGAGGAAATGAAGAATAATGGTGTCCCTGACTGGTATATCGATTCATGCCTCAAAATTAAATACATGTTCCCGAAAGCCCATGCGGCAGCGTACGTGCTTATGGCTGTGAGGATCGCTTATTTCAAGGTTCATCATGCTTTACTTTACTACGCAGCTTACTTTACGGTAAGGGCAGAGGATTTTGATATTGAAGCAATGGTGAGAGGCTCCCAGGCTGTGCGTGCGAAGATCGAGGAGATCAACAGCAAGGGTCTGGATGCTTCACCGAAAGAAAAGAATACATTGACAGTTCTGGAACTTGCCCTTGAAATGTGTGAGAGGGGCTACAAATTTCAAAAGGTGGATCTTTACCGATCGCATGCTTCAGAGTTCATCATCGATGGCGATTCCTTGATTCCTCCGTTCAATTCCATACCGGGACTCGGTACGAACGCGGCGATCAATATTGTGAAGGCGCGTAAAGACGGTGAATTCCTTTCTAAAGAAGATCTTCAACAAAGAGGACGGATATCGAAGACCATCATCGAGTACCTGGACAATCACGGGTGTCTTGAAAGTCTGCCCGATAAAAACCAATTGTCCCTCTTCTAGCCCCGTCCCATGGGAATTGTTTGCATAAAAATGTGGATTATGGTATATTTTTAGTGGAAATACTAAAGATAGCTCTAAGCAGAAGAGTGGGGTCGCACCCCACTCTTTCGTTATTACATGGGTTTTTTAAGGATTATTTCTAGTCTTGGTGCAAGATTTTCATATAGACCAGGAGGTAAGTATGAGCAAAATTATTACACTAGTAGAAGAACTTGTTACACCCATCCTTGATGACATGTCACTTGAACTCATTGACATGGAATACGTCAAAGAAGGTTCCAATTGGTTCCTTCGTGTTTTTATCGACAAGGATTCCGGTGTGGACATTGAAGAATGCGGTTTGGTCAGCGAACGACTAAGTGAGAAACTGGATGAAATCGATCCAATTCCACATAATTACTTCTTGGAAGTATCTTCTCCAGGAGCGGAGCGTCCTTTAAAGAATGAAAAGGACTTTCAAAAAGCTGTCGGTAAGAATGTTTACGTCAAAACATATGAACCGATCAATGGAGAAAAAGCGTTTGAAGGGACATTACTTTCCTATTCTTCTGAGCAATTATCATTGGAAGTCACCATCAAAACTCGTAAAAAGAAGGTTGAAATCCCATCAGACAAGATTGCGATTGCAAGATTGGCTGTTACATTCTAATTAGGATACAACCGTATTATAAAGGGGGATTACACAAACATGAGCACTCAGTTATTAGATGCTCTAACTGTTTTAGAGAAAGAAAAAGGCATCGCAAGAGATGTGATCATTGAAGCAATCGAAGCCGCTTTGGTGTCAGCTTACAAACGAAACTTCAATCAGGCACAGAATGTCCGCGTAGATTTGAACCTGGATACGGGCACAATGCGGGTATTCGCCCGCAAGGAAGTAGTTGATGAGGTTTTTGATTCTCGTCTTGAAATTTCTGTAGAAGACGCGGCTGAGATCAATCCGAGCTATGAAGTCGGTGATGTAGTCGAACTTGAGGTTACACCTAAAGATTTCGGGCGCATCGCGGCCCAGACAGCAAAGCAGGTTGTCACACAACGTGTAAGGGAAGCAGAACGCGGGATCATTTACTCAGAATTCGTTGATCGCGAAGAAGATATCATGACCGGTATCGTCCAGCGTCAGGACAACAGATTCATTTATGTGGCGCTTGGCAAGATTGAAGCCCTGCTCCCTGTAAGTGAACAGATGCCCAATGAAACTTATAAACCGCATGACAGGATCAAAGTATATATCACCAAAGTCGAGAAAACGACAAAAGGTCCTCAAATCTTTGTTTCCCGAACACACCCAGGATTATTGAAACGCCTGTTTGAGATTGAAGTTCCTGAAATCTTTGACGGTACCGTAGAAATTAAATCGGTGGCCCGCGAAGCAGGTGACAGATCGAAAATTTCCGTTCATGCTGAAAATTCGGAGATTGATCCGGTAGGAGCGTGTGTGGGAACGAAGGGCGCCCGCGTGCAGGCTATCGTAAATGAATTAAAAGGTGAAAAAATTGATATTGTACACTGGTCTGAAGATCCGGTGACTTTTGTTGCAAATGCACTGAGTCCATCCAAAGTGCTGGACGTCCAAGTGAATGAAGAAGAAAAAGCAACAAGAGTGGTCGTACCCGATTATCAGCTGTCTCTAGCAATCGGAAAACGCGGACAGAATGCTCGGCTGGCTGCAAAATTGACAAACTGGAAGATTGATATCAAAAGTGAAACCGATGCACGCGAACTCGGACTCTATCCTCGTGAGGAAGCTTTTCTTCCACAGGATGAAGAAGAAGAGTATGATAACGAACCTTTGAATATTGATTTTGATGATCAAGAGTAAGAGGTGAAAAGCATGGGCAGCAAAAAGATACCATTGCGCAAATGTGTTGCAACAGGGGAAATGAAACCTAAAAAAGATATGATAAGAATTGTCCGATCGAAAGAAGGAGAGATATCGGTCGATCCCACAGGTAAGAAATCGGGACGCGGTGCTTACCTCTCCAAGGACAAAGAAGTTATTTTACAGGCAAAGAAGAAAAACACTTTAGCCAATCAATTACAAGCAAAGATAGACGATTCCGTTTATGATGAATTGATAAGTCTTGTAGAGAAGGAGTAACGTTTAGCGTATGAAACAAGATCGTTGGATGTCACTTTTAGGGTTGGCAAATCGGGCACGGAAGATTATTTCCGGTGAAGAATTGGTGATCAAGGAAGTAAGGAGCGGCCGGGCGAAGCTTGTACTGCTCTCAAAAGATGCTTCCGCAAACACTCAGAAGAAGGTCATGGATAAATGCAAGTCTTACCATGTGCCTGTTAAGTTTGTAGAGGACAGGTATATCCTCGGTCATTCCATCGGCAAAGAAGCCAGGGTAGTTGTGGCATTATCCGATGCAGGTTTTGCCGGTAAATTATCTGATATGCTCGATTGAATCTCAATGGGGGTGAACATATGAGCAAGACGCGAGTTTACGAATATGCAAAAAAATATAATGTTTCAAGCAAAGATGTTATTTCAAAATTAAAGCAATTAAATATTGAGGTATCAAACCATATGGCAACAATAGAAGACGACACCGTGAAAAAGTTAGATTCAATGTTTTCAAGTAATTCTAAAGAGCAGGGTAATAAACCGGCTCAGAATAATTCAAACCAAAAACAGAACACTGCCAAAGAAAATAATTCCTCTTCCAAAGGTAAGGTGAATTCTGCACCGAATAACCGCGATGGAAAGAAGAATGGTCAGCAGTCTCAATCGAAGGAGAAAAAAGCTTTCAATAATAATAACAATAACAACAATAAGAGAAATAATAAAAATAACAGAAATAACAAACCGAATAAAAACTTCAAGCAGGCACCTCAGCAACAGCAGCCTGCCAAAAAGAAAGAGCTTCCTTCCAAGATTACATTCTCTGAATCCTTGACGGTTGCCGAACTTGCTAAAAAACTTCACAAAGAGCCGTCAGAAATCATCAAGAAACTTTTCATGCTTGGTGTCATGGCGACAATCAACCAAGAATTGGATAAGGATTCAATCGAGTTGATTGCAGGTGAATATGGAGTAGAGGTTGAAGAAGAAATCAAAATCGACACAACCGACCTCGGTGTATATTTCACTGAAGATGAGGAAGCAGAATTACAGGAACGCCCTTCAGTCGTAACCATCATGGGTCACGTCGATCATGGTAAAACGACTCTGCTTGATTCCATCCGTAATACTAAAGTGACAGCAGGCGAAGCCGGCGGAATCACTCAGCATATCGGTGCCTATCAGGTAGAAGTCGAAGGCAAGAAAATCACATTCCTTGACACTCCAGGACATGCTGCCTTCACTACAATGCGTGCACGCGGTGCTCAAGTAACGGATATCGCGATCATCGTCGTTGCAGCTGATGATGGTGTCATGCCGCAGACGGTTGAAGCAATCAACCATGCCAAGGCTGCTGAAGTACCGATTATCATTGCCGTGAATAAGATGGACAAGGAAGCAGCAAACCCTGATAGAGTGATGCAGGAACTCACAGAGTATGAGCTTGTACCGGAAGCATGGGGAGGCGACACCATATTCGTTCCACTGTCTGCTCTTTCCGGGGAAGGGATTGATAACCTTCTTGAGATGATCGTCCTCGTAAGTGAAGTAGAAGAGTTGAAAGCGAACCCTGACCGCCTTGCAAACGGTACAGTCATCGAAGCGCAGCTTGATAAGGGTCGCGGCTCTGTAGCTACCTTATTAGTTCAAAACGGTACACTTAAAATTGGTGATCCGATTGTAGTAGGGAACACCTTCGGACGCGTGCGTGCAATGGTCAATGATCTTGGACGCCGTGTGAAGAAAGTCGGCCCATCGACTCCTGTTGAAATTACAGGTCTTAATGATGTACCTCAAGCAGGGGACCGATTTGTAGTATTTGAGGATGAGAAAACAGCCCGTTCCGTAGGTGAATCACGTGCTTCACAGGCCCTGCAGGCACAGCGCGGAGAAAAATCCAAAGTAAGTCTCGAAAACCTTTTCGAACAAATGAAACAAGGCGAAATGAAGGATCTCAACCTGGTCCTTAAAGCTGATGTTCAAGGTTCAGTGGAAGCTTTGGCTGCTTCATTATTAAAAATTGAAGTTGAAGGTGTCAAGATCAACATCATCCACACTGGTGTCGGGGCGATTAATGAATCTGACATCACTCTTGCTTCCGCTTCCAATGCAATTGTCATCGGATTCAATGTGCGTCCGGATGTCAACGCGAAACGTGCTGCTGAAGCTGAAGGTGTGGAAATCCGCTTACACCGCATCATTTATAAAGTGATGGAAGAAATTGAATCAGCAATGAAGGGTATGCTTGATCCGGAATATGAAGAAAAAATCATCGGTCAGGCAGAGGTCCGTCAAACGTTCAAAGTGTCTAAAGTCGGAACTATTGCGGGAAGCTATGTAACAGAGGGTAAAATCTCCCGTGACTCCGGTGTCCGTCTGATCCGTGACGGCGTCGTGATCTTTGAAGGTGAACTTGATGCTCTAAAACGATTCAAGGATGATGCGAAAGAAGTTGCGAGAGGCTATGAATGTGGTATTACGATTAAAAACTTCAACGACGTTAAAGAAGGCGATGTAATCGAAGCTTATGTCATGGAGGAAATCACTCGTAAATGATCACTTATGTTGAATGTGAGTGCATGATTCATGATTCTCACTCCCTTAAAGAGAAGAGAGCTGTTTTACAAAGAGTCCTCACTCGCTTAAAACAGAAATATAATGTATCTGTTTCAGAAATCGATCATCAGGAAGTGTGGCAAAGGACAAGGATAGCCATTGTCACTGTCGCTTCCTCGAAAGCATCGAGTGAAAAAGAAATAGAAAATGCATTGAAGTTCATTGATTCTTTTCCCGAATGGGAAAGAACCGATACGACTTGGGAATTGCTGTAAGAGTCATGCCCGCGATTCAACACACATTAATGACAGAAATATGGGGTGATATTGATGAGCCATCGTGCGAATCGAGTTGGCGAGCAAATGAAGAAAGAGCTCAGCGATATTATCGGAAGAAAGATTAAAGACCCGCGTATAGGATTTGTGACTGTTACCGATGTACAGGTATCAGGTGATCTTCAACAGGCAAAAGTATATATTACTGTCCTTGGTGGAGAAGACCAAAGAGAAAATACCTTAAAGGGTCTCGCGAAGGCAAAAGGATTCATCCGTTCTGAAGTTGGACAGAGGGTCCGCCTCCGCAAAACACCTGAGATAATCTTTGAGTTTGATGAATCGATTGAATACGGTAATCATATTGAAACGCTTCTTCGCAAAGTGCAAGATGAACCGGATGAAGATTCACAGAATAAAGACGAGTAAGCAAAGAGGGCTGATTCACGCGGGAATGAATTTCGTGTGGGTCAGTCTTTTTTGAATTTCAGTAAGAATGGAGGATAAGAAGATGAACGGGATCTTGCCATTATGGAAACCAAGGGGCATGACTTCGCATGATTGTGTGTTTAAATTGAGGAAAATACTGAGGACTAAGAAAGTTGGCCATACCGGGACATTGGATCCTGAAGTTTCAGGTGTACTGCCGATTTGCATCGGCAGGGCCACAAAAATAGCTGAATATATTACAGCAGCAGGGAAGACGTACGAAGGAGAAGTGACACTGGGCTCCTCCACAACGACCGAAGACGCCTGGGGAGAAGTCGTTGAAACCAAGACTGTAGAACAACCGATAGACAGAGAAAGGGTGCAAGAGATATTAAACGGCTTGACAGGTGAGATCACTCAAACACCCCCGATGTATTCAGCAGTTAAAGTGAATGGCAAAAGACTCTATGAATATGCCCGACAGGGGATTGAAGTGGAACGTCCATCAAGGAAGGTACATATTCACGAATTGCTGCTTATTGGTGACTGGACAGAATTGGAAGGGGAGAATCCATGTTTCTCATTTAAAGTGTCATGCAGTAAAGGGACTTATGTAAGGACCCTTGCTGTAGAAATAGGAAAGCAGCTCGGCTATCCCGCTCATATGTCAGCGCTCACACGTACAAGTTCAGCAGGTCTCTCACAAGACGACTGTTTTACTTTAGAACAGGTGGAGGAATATGCTGAGGGAAATCGGGCTGAAGAGCTTCTGAGTCCCTTGGAATCGGGACTTTCCCATTTGCCGAAAATGGAAATTAGTGATACATTAGCAGAGAAAGTTAAGAACGGTGCCCGCTTAGAAGAACCCGGGAACTGGCCCGGTATTACCGAAGTGGTGATGGTTCATCTTGACCGTGCCATTGCCATCTATCGGCGCCACCCTGAGAAACCCGGGGTAATTAAGCCGGTGAAAGTATTATTCAACGATTAGTGAAAAAGGTGAAATACTGTGAAGATAATAACCGTACATCATCCTCATTCGTTTAAAAAAGAAGATTTTCCACCGATGGTCCTTGCACTCGGATATTTTGACGGGATTCATAAAGGCCATCAGAGGGTTATCAAAACGGCCGTTCAATCGGCTGGAGATCAACATTTACATAGTGCTGTGATGACATTTGATCCCCATCCTTCTGTGGTGCTCGGGCATAAGCATAAACATATCCATTTCATTACTCCGCTTGAAGACAAAAAGGAAATCATAAGCAACTTAGGGGTGGACTATCTGTTTGTTGTACGTTTCACTTCTGAGTTTGCGTCCCTGCTTCCTCAGGAATTTGTCGATCAATACATCATCAATTTAAATGTCCGCCAAGTAGTGGCTGGTTTTGATTATTCTTATGGACGGATGGGAAAGGGCACGATGGAAACACTGCCTTTTCATTCCCGGGAAAGATTTACTTCCATCACCGTTCCAAAGCTTACGGAAGAAGAGGATAAGATCAGTTCAACTTTAATCAGGAATCATTTGAAAGAAGGCAATGTCTCGAAGGTAACCACGCTTTTGGACAGACCTTACAGAATGAAGGGCACCGTCATTCATGGAGACAAACGCGGGCGTAAAATAGGCTTCCCTACAGCGAATATTGAATTGACACACCCTTATTTATTACCGAAAAACGGGGTGTATGCTGTCCGTATGAAAATCCATAACCAATGGTATGATGGCGTGTGCAACATTGGTTTCAAGCCGACGTTCAAAAATCCTGATGACTATTCTTTATCAATTGAAGTGCATTTGTTTGAGTTCAATTCTTCCATTTACGGCGAAGAGGTATATATCGAGTGGTTTGAAAGAATACGTGACGAACAGAAATTCTCGGGAATTGACGAGTTGATCTCACAAATTCAGAGGGACAAAGATACGGCTATTACGTACTTTTCGGGAATTTGATGTTATCCCTTGATTTTTGTAGAAAAAAGTAGTATTCTAAATAGCGTATGAAATGAACCTTTGCTTGGCATCACGAATCACCAACGTATGCTCGGTAACAGGGGATTTGAAAGAAATCATTAGGAGGTGAAAAGGATGGCTATCACTAAAGAGCGTAAAAACGAACTTATCAGTGAATACAAAACACATGAGAACGATACTGGATCTCCAGAAGTTCAAATTGCTGTCCTAACAGAAGAAATTAACAATCTGAACGATCACTTGCGCGTTCACAAGAAAGACCACCACTCTCGTCGCGGTCTTCTTAAAATGGTAGGTCACCGTCGTAATCTTTTATCTTACCTGCGTAAGAAAGATGTACAACGCTACCGTGAGTTAATTAACAAACTAGGTTTACGTCGATAATCAGACACAAGGAAGCGGGAATATTTCCCGCTTTTTCTTTAGTTTTAATAAGTGGAAATCTTTGTATGATTCTCCATTACTTTTTAAGTAAGGCAATCAAAGATTTTATTTCAAAAGTGTTCATATAACGTCAATTTGTCTACAATACATAATAATGAGAATTGAATATAACAGCACTTTAGTGCATGATATAGATTACTGTATTTATTTATTATGGGTAAGGTTAAACCGACACCCTTTAAGTGATGTATAAAGAGAGGGGTACACTTTATGGAACAAACTAAACAAACTTTTTCCATCGACTGGGCTGGAAGAGAATTGACGGTGGAAGTGGGCCAATTGGCTAAACAAGCCAATGGAGCAGTATTGGTACGCTATGGAGATACTGCAGTACTGAGCAGTGCAACTGCATCCAAGGAGCCGAAGCCGCTTGATTTCTTCCCGTTGACAGTCAACTATGAAGAAAGATTATATGCGGTCGGTAAAATTCCGGGTGGTTTTATCAAACGTGAAGGACGACCAAGTGAAAAAGCCATCCTGGCCAGCCGTTTAATCGACCGTCCTATCCGTCCACTTTTTGCAGACGGATTCCGAAACGAAGTACAAGTCATCAGTATGGTCATGAGTGTGGATCAAAATTGTTCGTCTGAAATGGCGGCTATGTTCGGGTCTTCACTGGCACTCTCAGTATCCGATATCCCATTCGAAGGACCAATTGCGGGTGTGATCGTCGGACTGATCGATGGCGAATTCATCATTAATCCATCTGTAGAGCAGCTCGAAAAGAGTGAAATCCATCTTTCGGTTGCGGGTACTAAAGATGCGATCAATATGGTTGAAGCAGGGGCAGATGAAGTCCCTGAGGAAACAATGCTTGAAGCAATCATGTTCGGTCATGAAGAAATTAAACGATTAGTCTCATTCCAGGAAGAGATTGTTGCTAAAGTCGGTAAGGAAAAACTGAAAATCGAGCTTTTCGAACTTGATCAAGAAATTGAAAAAGAAGTTCGTTCACTATGTGAAGAGGAATTGATCCCAGCCATCCAGGTTCAGGAGAAACATGCACGTGAAGAAGCGATTTCCTCTGTCAAAAAAAATGTCATGGCTTCTTTCGAAGAAAAGGATGCTGACGACGACACATTGAAACAAGTAAAAAAGATTCTGGACAAGCTTGTTAAAAATGAAGTGCGCCGCCTGATCACTGAAGAGAAAGTACGCCCTGATGGCCGTAAAGTAGATGAAATCCGTCCGCTATCTTCAGAAGTCGGCCTTCTGCCAAGAACGCACGGATCCGGCCTGTTCACACGCGGACAAACACAGGCACTCAGCATTTGTACATTAGGTGCCCTTGGGGATGTCCAAATACTGGATGGTTTGGGGATTGAAGAATCCAAGCGATTCATGCACCATTATAATTTCCCTCAGTTCAGTGTAGGGGAAACCGGTCCGATCAGAGGACCAGGCCGCCGCGAAATCGGTCACGGTGCTCTCGGTGAGCGTGCTCTTGAGCCTGTTATCCCAAATGAAAAGGATTTCCCTTACACTGTCAGACTCGTTTCTGAAGTACTGGAATCCAACGGGTCCACTTCACAAGCGAGTATCTGTGCAAGTACGCTTGCCATGATGGATGCTGGGGTGCCGATCAAAGCACCTGTAGCAGGTATCGCAATGGGACTTGTAAAGTCAGGGGAACATTATTCCATTCTGACTGACATTCAAGGTATGGAAGATTTCCTTGGGGATATGGACTTCAAGGTAGCAGGTACATCAAAAGGGGTTACAGCACTCCAGATGGATATTAAGATTGAGGGACTTTCAAGGGAAATCCTTGAAGAAGCACTTCAACAGGCAAAAGCGGGCAGAATGCAGATCCTTGACAGCATGCTTGCAACATTAAGCGAATCAAGATCGTCGCTTTCTCAATATGCTCCAAAGATCCTTACAATGCACATCAACCCGGATAAAATCCGTGATGTTATTGGTCCAAGCGGTAAGCAAATCAATAAAATCATTGATGATACTGGTGTCAAGATCGATATCGAACAAGATGGTACCATCTTCATCTCTTCTACTGATGAAGAAATGAACAAGGTTGCGAAGAAAACGATTGAAGATATCGTAAGAGAAGTGGAAGCTGGCCAAATGTATCTTGGTAAAGTGAAACGAATTGAAAAATTCGGAGCTTTCGTAGAGATCTTTGCAGGAAAAGACGGGCTGGTCCATATTTCTGAAATCGCTGAAGAGCGTATCAGAAAAGTTGAAGATGTTCTATCGATCGGAGATGAAATCCTAGTTAAAGTCCTTGATGTGGACAACCAGGGAAGAGTCAACTTATCGAGAAAAGCAGTTCTGAAGGAACAACGCGAAAAAGAAGAGCAAAATCAAGCATAACTGATCCCGATGATAGACAGGCTGTCCTGTTGGAGAACAATCTCTCGACAGGCAGCCTTTTTCTATGCAGTTCAAACCACGTTCTACCTTGTCCTTATTTTTCATATGTTAAAATGAAGGAAGGTGGATGACGGTGGGAAAAAAATACTTGATTGGGATTTGTGTAATTGCTATTCTGACATTATTGGCAGTAGATAATCCATTATCAGATCAGTATGTACTCAGCTTGAAACATGAATCTGCAGCGGTAAGCGGCAGCAGTACAGAAGAATTATCCAAGAAAATAAAAGAAGCAGCGAAAACAAAGAGCTTTCCTGCACAAGACGCAAAGATTGACACTGTCTGGAAGGCCACTCCTGGTTATAACGGGGTAAAGGTAGATGTGGAGAAATCATTGCAAAATATGAAAAAGGAACGGGGCTTTTCAACTGAAAAGCTTGTATATGAGCAAATATCTCCGGAAACCCATTTATCTGATTTACCTCCGTCTCCAGTCTACAGGGGAAATCCTGATAAACCGATGGTATCTTTTATCATAAATGTGGCATGGGGCAATGAATTTATTCCAGATATGCTCGCAACTTTGAAAAAACATCACGTTTATGCTACCTTTTTTCTAGAAGGCAGATGGGTTAAGAATAACCCGGAATTAGCAAAAATGATCGTAGATGCAGGACATGAGATAGGAAATCATTCTTATTCCCATCCCAATATGGAGACTCTTGAGACATCGAAAGTAATGTCAGAATTGAAGAAAACAAATGAGATCATTGAAGTGACTACCGGGAAAAAGGTGAAATGGTTTGCACCGCCGAGCGGAAGTTATAGGGATGAAGTGGTGAAAATCGCTCACAATATGGATATGCGCACGATTATGTGGAGTGTTGATACAATCGACTGGCAAAAACCTCAGCCGGATGTCCTTATCAATCGTGTTATGTCCAAGCTGCATAAGGGGGCCATCATCCTTATGCACCCGACCGCTTCAACCGCAAACTCTCTTAACAGCTTGATTGTACAGATTAAAGACAGGGAGCTGCGGCTTGGTACGATCTCAAGTTTATTCAAAGAAGAAAGAATCATTGAAAATATCGATCATTCATCGAGCTCATCATTCTCTGCATCATGAATAGGAGGAACACTTTTTGATAAAGAAACATACTTGCCAAAATGGACTAAGAATCGTATTAGAGGAAATCCCTACTGTCCGATCCGTTGCAATCGGTGTTTGGATCGGTGCAGGTTCACGTAATGAAGTACCCGATAATAATGGGATCTCCCATTTTCTTGAGCATATGTTCTTCAAAGGAACAAAAAACAAGTCTGCCAGAGAAATCGCAGAATCATTCGACAGCATCGGCGGACAAGTAAACGCATTTACCTCTAAGGAATATACCTGCTATTATGCCAAGGTTCTTGACAACCATGCAGAATATGCCCTACATACGCTGTCAGACATGTTTTTCAATTCTTCTTTCGATGAAGAGGAAATGGGCAAAGAGAAAAATGTTGTTTATGAGGAAATTAAGATGTATGAAGACACTCCGGATGATATCGTCCATGATCTTCTCAGTAAAGCCATCTATGAACAACATCCGCTAGGTTATCCGATTCTGGGTACGGAAGACACACTGAGCACGTTTAATAAGGAAAAATTAAAGCAATATATGCATGATATGTATACACCGGAGCAAGTCGTCGTATCCGTAGCAGGTAATGTGGATGAAAGCTTCATCAAAGAAGTGGAAAAACTTTTCGGTTCCTATAAAGGCGGAAAGGGTCCAGCCGAAAGGGTCCAGCCATCTTTCCACTACAATAAGCTTGCACGAAAGAAAGATACTGAACAAGCCCATCTATGCCTGGGCTTCGATGGCCTTCAAATCGGCCACAGTGATATTTATAATCTGATTGTATTGAATAATATTGTCGGAGGAAGCATGTCATCCCGTCTATTCCAGG
Source organism: [Bacillus] enclensis (assembly GCF_001456935.1). Classification (GTDB taxonomy): domain Bacteria; phylum Bacillota; class Bacilli; order Bacillales; family Bacillaceae_B; genus Rossellomorea; species Rossellomorea enclensis. The sequence goes on from NZ_KQ758483.1 coordinate 589,302, forward strand.
AAGTAAGGGAGCAGCGGGGATTGGCATATTCCGTATTTTCCTATCACTCCGCTTACCAGGATAGTGGAATGGTAACGATTTATGGAGGAACCGGGGCAAATCAATTGGACCAATTATTTGATACGGTCCACCATACCCTGGAAGATCTAAAGGCAGAAGGCATCACTTCCAAAGAGCTCACCAACAGCAAGGAACAGCTAAAAGGAAACTTGATGCTGAGCCTTGAAAGCACTAACAGCCGTATGAGCAGGAATGGGAAGAATGAATTACTATTAAAACGCCATCGTACCCTGGATGAAATTGTGGAAGAAATCGATGGAGTCACAATGGAAAAGGTCAACCGGATTGCAAAAGACATTTTTACAGATGATTATGCCGTTTCGCTGATCAGTCCGGATGGAAGCCTCCCAAAGAACATTAAATAAAATAATCAAAAAAAGCAGGTGAAAGCCTGCTTTTTTATATCCATTGACAGAAACCCCTTCTAAATATACTGGACAATGTATACATTGTACTACAGAGCAAAATGGAAGGACTGATTTCAGTGAGGTTGAGTGAGCTAAGTGGAAAAGAAATCGTGGATTACCGGAAAGCCGAGAGACTGGGCGTGCTCGGTCACACGGATTTAGAGTTTGATGATAAATCGGGCCAGATCCATGCCCTTGTCATACCAACGGGTAAATGGTCAAGGAAACAATCAGGCGAAATCCGGGTTCCCTGGCATCAGATCAGGACAATTGGTACTGATATGATCATATTGGAAGTTTCAAGTGATTAATTGAAAATAGAAAGAAACGCTGAACGGGGATAATTCCCGTTCTTTTTTTATGCAAATTGCCACTGAGGAACCGCCTCCGCTTTTGTATTGTCCAGCTGCGGCGGCTAGTCCCTCGAGGTCATAAGCTAAACGGTCCAGGAAGGCAAAGAGCGCCTTCCTGGACCGTTCATCTTATGCTTGTCGGGTCTGAGCAAGCCGCCTCCGCTTTTCTTATTGTCCAGCTACGGCGGCTAGAGGCTCGAGACATAAGCCATGCCATCCAAAAAGGCAAAGAGCGCCTTTGTGGCTGCCCTGACTTATGCTTTTCGCCTCTAAGCAAGCCGCCTCCGCTTTTCTTTGTCCAGCTACTGGGCTTAGAGGCACATGTCATAAGTCAAACCGTCCAAGAAGGCAAAGGACGCCTTCGTGGCCGGTCCACCTTATGCCACCCGCCTCTGAGCAAAGCCCCTTCGCTTTTCTTTTCACCCATTAGTTGTTCATAACATACACTGTTGAAGTGAAAAGGGATTTAGAATAGCGATTATGTTAAAAGAAGGTGAAAGCAGTGATGTTGACCGGAATGCAGATCGCAGTTCTAGGCGGAGATGCTCGCCAGCTGGAGATCATTCGCAAGCTGACAGAGCTGGATGCGAAGATTTCTCTGGTTGGTTTTGAACAGTTGGATCATGCCTTTACAGGGGCAGTGAAGGAAAAATTAGGTGAGGTAGATTTCTCCATAATGGATGCCATCATCTTACCTGTTCCCGGCACGAATCTACAAGGAGAAATCGATACGATCTTTTCAAATGAGAAAATTTGTCTCAGTGAAGATCTCGTATCCCAGACGCCAGAGCACTGCACGATCTATTCAGGAATTAGCAATGAATACTTGGATAACGTAATGAAATCAACAAACCGTAAACTGGTTCAGTTATTTGAGAGAGACGATGTTGCCATCTATAATTCAATTCCTACTGTGGAAGGAACAATTATGATGGCTATTCAACATACCGATTTTACAATACATGGGTCTTCCATTGTGGTTCTGGGTCTTGGGAGAGTGGGCATGAGTGTGGCCAGGACATTCAGTAATCTGGGAGCAAAAGTAAAGGTGGGTGCAAGAAAAAGCGAACATCTTGCCAGGATCACGGAAATGGGGCTTGATGCATTCCATCTTGACCAATTGACTAAGGAAGTGGAAAGCTGTGATATCTGCATTAATACCATTCCTACCTCCATTATAAAAGCGAATGTAATTGCAAAGATGCCTCCTCACACCCTTATCATTGATTTGGCATCCAAACCGGGCGGGACCGACTTCCGTTATGCGGAAAAAAGGGGGATAAAAGCGCTGTTGGCTCCGGGACTTCCTGGAATTGTCGCCCCGAAAACGGCCGGTCAGATATTAGCTAATGTTTTGGCACAGCTTCTTGAAGAAGATTTTGATTCTGGAAAGGAGAGCTTAACTTGAGTATTAAAGGAAAGCGGATCGGATTTGGATTAACAGGCTCACATTGTACGTATGATGCTGTATTCCCGGAAATTGAAAGACTGGTTAATAACGGGGCAGAAGTGATGCCGATCGTCACCTCCACGGTAATGAACACTGAAACGAGATTTGGAAAAGGGGAAGACTGGATCAAGAGAATTGAAGATGTCACAGGGCACAGGGTGATCGATTCAATTGTTAAAGCAGAACCGTTAGGACCCAAGATACCTTTGGACTGCATGGTGATCGCCCCGCTTACTGGAAATTCAATGAGTAAATTTGCGAACGCCATGACAGATTCGCCAGTACTTATGGCTGCAAAAGCCACCCTGCGGAATCATCGTCCTGTCGTATTGGGGATATCAACAAATGATGCATTGGGATTGAATGGTATAAATCTCATGAGGTTGATCTCGACTAAAGATATTTATTTTATACCATTCGGCCAGGATGCACCGGAAAACAAACCCAAGTCAATGGTTGCAAGAATGACGCTCATCCAAGAAACGATTGAGGCTGCTATAGAAGGAAAACAACTTCAGCCGGTCATTATTGAAAAATTTTTAGACTGAATTGATTCGAAGGCTATCATCTGCCGGTTGGATGGCCTTCTTTTCATGCAGATTTATAAATCATCAAAAAAACCACTATTGTCAAATAATTGTTTATGTTAAAATAACCTTTATTATAGTAAACGACTAAATTGTTTGTACTACTATGAGAGAACATAAATGGCTGGAAGGAGAGAAGAGTTTTGAATACAAGTGGTTTTCATGTAGCAGTGGTCGGTGCGACGGGTGCTGTCGGCCAACAAATGCTTCATACGTTAGATAAAAGGGATTTTCCAATTAAACAGCTGACGTTATTATCTTCGGCACGTTCGGCAGGCTCAAGTGTCACTTTCAGAGGGAAAGAATGGAAGGTGGAAGAAGCTAAACCGGAAAGCTTCGAAGGAGTTGATATTGCCTTATTCAGTGCGGGGGGAAGTGTATCCAAGCTGCTTGCTCCTGAAGCTGTAAAACGCGGTGCCATCGTGGTGGACAATACAAGTGCTTACCGTATGGACCCGGATGTTCCGCTGGTTGTACCTGAAGTCAATGAAGAAGATATCAAACTCCATAAAGGAATCATTGCGAATCCAAATTGCTCCACAATCCAAATGGTAGCTGCTCTTGAGCCCGTCAGAAAAGAATATGGATTAACAAAAGTGATTGTATCTACTTACCAGGCAGTATCAGGAGCAGGGGCTGCCGCAATTGATGAAATGCATGAACAATCCCAGGCAATCTTAAATGGAGACTCATTTGAGCCATCTGTATTGCCTGTAAAAGGAGATAAGAAGCATTACCAGATCGCGTTCAATGCCGTGCCTCAAATTGATATGTTCCAAGACAATGGATTTACATTTGAAGAAATGAAAATGATCAATGAAACTAAAAAGATCATGCATATGCCTTCACTTAAAGTATCTGCAACTTGCGTAAGACTTCCTGTTGTAACAGGTCACTCTGAAAGTGTATATATTGAAGTAGAAAAGGATTCCGTCTCAGTGAAAGAATTGCAATCCCTGCTGCAAGAAGCACCAGGCGTGACACTTCAGGATATCCCTGAAGAACAGGTTTACCCGATGCCTGCCTATGCGGTAGGAAAGCCGGATGTTTTTGTAGGAAGGATTCGCAAGGATTTAGACGAAGACAATGGATTCCATATGTGGATTGTTTCAGACAATTTATTGAAAGGCGCAGCATGGAACTCTGTACAGATTGCTGAAAGCCTTGTTAAACTTGGATTAGTGAAATAAATAAGAGGATCGTCCTTCTACTATTCGTATCCTATTATCAGCCAATTCACAGCCTTCATGCCTCTTGAACATTGACAATGAGGTGTAGTCATGAAAGTGATCGTTCAAAAATTTGGTGGGACGTCTGTACGGGATGAAGCAAGCCGGATAAAGGCTCTTGCTCATATTAAAGGAGCAATCGATAAGGGTTATAAGGTCGTTGTAGTGGTCTCTGCAATGGGAAGGAAGGGAGAACCATATGCCACAGACTCCCTATTATCCTTGATCGGAGGCACACATGCCCTTGTAAGTAAAAGGGAACAGGACCTGCTGTTATCCTGCGGTGAAATTATCTCCAGTCTGGTTTTCTCCACGATGCTGCTAGATGAGGGCATCCGGTCCACAGCATTAACCGGGGCTCAGGCGGGCTTTGTAACAAACAATGATTTTACAAAAGCAAAAATCATTGAAATGAGATGCAGCCGTTTATACCAGGAACTTGAAAACCATGATGCTGTGGTCGTTGCAGGTTTTCAGGGGGCAACAAAAGATGGGGACATCACCACGATAGGCAGGGGAGGAAGCGATACCTCTGCTTCTGCACTTGGAGCTGCATTGAAAGCGGAGTATATTGATATTTTTACCGATGTCGAAGGCGTCATGACTGCAGATCCGAGGATATCGGCAAAAGCCAGGCCGATTTCGGTTGTTTCCTACAATGAAGTTTGTAATATGGCTTATCAGGGGGCGAAAGTGATCCACCCGAGGGCAGTCGAGATTGCAATGAATTCAAATATTCCGATCCGGATAAGGTCCACCTACTCGATGGGTGAAGGCACACTGGTGACGACTGCAGAAAATACAAAGGCACACAAAGAATTCAGAAATCACCCAGTCACGGGTATTGCACATGTAAGTCAACTTACCCAGATTAAAGTATTCGCCAAAAAGGATCAGTATAACCTTCAGGCTGAAGTATTCAAGGCAATGGCAAATGAGGGGATAAGCGTTGATTTTATAAACATTTCCCCCCGAGGAGTCGTTTATACTGTTGCTTCGACTCTTGCCGGAAAAGCAGTGGCGATCCTAAAGAAAAAAGGTTATGACCCCGCAATAGAAGAAAACTGTGCCAAGATTTCGGTAGTCGGCGCCGGGATGACAGGTGTGCCGGGGGTCACTTCGGCTATCGTGACATCTCTGTCCGACAATGGAATCCGTATACTTCAATCCGCAGACAGCCATACGACGATCTGGGTACTGGTAAAGGAAAATGAATTAATCCGCGCGGTGAATGCCCTCCATGACACGTTTCAGTTAGAGAAGGCACATTGCACATTTAAAGCAGGATAGATTTAGTAAAGGGGAGTGTAAGTCTTGAATTTTGGCCGTGTTTCTACCGCAATGGTCACTCCGTTTGATCATAAAGGAAATATAGATTTCATCAAAACGACCCAGCTGATAAATTATTTAATTGATAATGGCTCTGATTCCCTTGTGGTAGCTGGCACAACAGGGGAATCGCCAACATTGACAAAAGAAGAGAAGGTTGCCTTATTCCGCCATGTTGTAAAAGTCGTCGATGGCAGGATCCCTGTGGTAGCTGGAACGGGAAGCAATAATACGCATGCATCGATTGAGTTGACAAAAAAAGCAGAAGAAGCAGGCGTCGATGCCATCATGCTGGTGGCCCCTTATTATAATAAGCCAAGTCAGGAAGGGTTATATCAGCACTTCAAGTTAATTGCAGGATCAACCTCGCTGCCTGTCATGCTCTATAATATACCAGGCAGGTCGTCAGTTAATATTGCGCCGGAAACCATCATCAAATTGTCAGAAATCGATAATATCACAGCTGTCAAAGAAGCAAGCGGTGATTTAGATGCCATGACGGAAATCATCTCTAATACACCGGAGGACTTTGCACTGTACAGCGGTGATGACGGCCTTACTCTGCCAATCTTGTCAATCGGCGGGAGCGGGATCGTTTCAGTTGCATCCCACATCATCGGGAATCAGATGCAGGAAATGGTCCATCAATTTGTAGAAGGCAATATTGCCTCTGCAGCCAAAACCCATCAAAAGTTGCTGCCGATTATGAAAGGCTTGTTCACAAGCCCGAGCCCGACACCAGTAAAAACCGCACTGCAAATGAAAGGTCTGGATGTCGGTTCTGTACGTCTTCCGCTCATTCCATTATCCGAAGCTGAAAGAACAAAACTCAGCCAATTGATCAAAAGTATATAGTCAAAAATGTGCAGGGATAACCTGCACATTTTTTTATTTGATCAAAAGCACTGATTAAAAGGAAAAATATATAATTAAAAAAAGGATTTGATCTTCCGGTATCGAAATAGTTACGTAGAAAAATGATGCAAGCTTCGATATCATTCAGCAGAACGTAGCAGACCCTTTACGTTCCTTTACAGGATAAAATTGGTTGTACTTAAAAAAAGGTATCAAGTATAATGAATTTGACTGATTATAGATCGGGGAAGCACAGCATAGGAGGACACAAATTGTGAGTAAGACAAAAAATGAGGCTATCCGCATAATCCCATTAGGCGGAGTAGGTGAAATCGGCAAGAATATGTACGTAGTGGAAGTGGACCATGAAATCTTCATCATCGATGCGGGACTGATGTTCCCTGAGAATGAAATGCTGGGAATCGATATCGTCATTCCCGATATCCAGTATTTGATTGAAAATAAGGATCGCGTGAAAGGAATTTTCCTGACACATGGCCATGAAGACAGCATCGGTGCAATATCATATGTATTAAGTAAAATAAAAGCACCGGTATATGGGACGAAATTGACGAATGCATTGGTCAAATCAAGATTAAAGGACGCCAAGATGCCAGAAGATGTGAAATTCTTCACGGTCCATACTGACAGTCTGTTGAACTTTGATGGCGTACAGGTTTCTTTCTTTAGAACCACCCACAGCATCCCTGACTCGGTTGGAGTGTGTATACATACATCTGAAGGTGCCATTGTACATACAGGAGAATTTAAGTTCGATCAGTCCGCGAAACACCTATACAGACCGGACCTGGGGAAAATGGCGGCAATCGGGGACAGTGGTGTATTATGTCTGCTATCGGATAGTACGGAGGCGGAAAGGCCTGGTTATACCACATCTGAGGGGGTCATCGCCAATCAGCTGACTGAGACATTCCGTACAGCAAAGGGCAGGATCATCGTCGCATGCTTTGCATCAAACTTGATCCGCCTCCAGCAGGTCTTTGATGCAGCAGAGCAAAACAACCGTAAAGTGGCTGTGGTAGGCAAAAGCTTGAAGCGGGTATATGATGTTGCATTGAAGCTGGGATACCTTCACATCCGTGAGGGAATTATGATTTCGCTCGATGAAATCGAAGAATACCCTAATGATGAAATCGTCATAGTTGCCACTGGTAACCAGGGTGAGCCATTTGAAGCATTGCAGCGGATGGCAAAGAAATCCCACCGGCTTGTCAATATCACATCCGGCGATACTGTACTTATCACAGCGACACCATCTCCAGGGATGGAAGTGATTGTCGGACGGACAATCAACATGTTATACAAAGCCGGTGCAGATGTGCTTACAGCAAACAAGAAAGTCCATGTTTCCGGACATGGCAGCCAAGAGGATTTAAAATTCATGCTTAATATCATGAAACCGAAGCATTTTGTACCGATTCAAGGGGAATATAAAATGCTTGTCGCACACTCTCAGCTTGCTCATGATATTGGGCTGCCATATAAAAAGATTTTCATCCTGGATAAAGGTGATGTTCTTGAGTATAAAGATGGCAAAATGAAAATGAGCGGCAGGGTGCAGGCAGGCAATGTACTCATTGATGGAAGCGGAGTCGGGGATGTTGGAAATATCGTCCTCCGCGATCGAAAACTTCTTTCCGAAGACGGTGTTTTCACTGTGGTGGTGACCATCAACCGCAAGACGAAAGCAATTGTAGCTGGACCTGAGATTATTTCTCGGGGATTTGTATACGTAAGGGAATCGGAGGAACTGATTGAAGGTGCCTCGGGCATCGTCACCGACGTCGTCCAGACATATCTTCAAAAAGGCTCTTTCGAATGGTCCGCTATCAAGCAGGACATCCGGGACCAGCTCAATTACTTCCTATTCAACAAAACAAGAAGGCGCCCAATGATCCTTCCTATCATCATGGAAGTATGATTTATATAAAATGCGAAAAAGCTGTCCGCTTAGTATCAAACGGACAGCTTTTTTATTTATGACTGTATTCAATATCGGGAGTACCACGTTAGCTAGTATGAAATGGCGCTCTTATAAAAATAATAACAACAGAAGGAATTGAAAAAGGAGATGTCATTATGAACGAAAATCAGTTGAACATGAACGAAGAGCAGCCGGCACAGCCGAATAAAACTGACGATGATGGAAAAGGCAAGCCATCAGGTTTGATGGAAAAAATCCAGCAGCTGGGCCAAACGAATGTACCCCAGCTTTCTCAGGATTCCAATATTCACTGTTTAACGATTGTAGGACAGATAGAAGGTCATATGCAGCTGCCTCCGCAAAATAAAACGACGAAATATGAACATGTGATTCCTCAGTTAGTGGCGATTGAGCAAAACCCGAAAATAGAAGGTCTGGTGGTCATTCTTAATACTGTAGGAGGAGATGTAGAAGCTGGCCTGGCCATATCTGAAATGATTGCGTCTTTATCTAAACCTACAGTATCCGTTGTACTGGGCGGCGGGCACAGCATAGGGGTTCCGATTGCTGTATCCTGTGATTTTTCATACATTGCGAGTACCGCAACCATGACCATCCACCCAGTGAGGCTGACCGGTCTTGTCATCGGGGTTCCCCAGACGTTTGAGTATCTTGATAAAATGCAGGAGCGTGTCGTCAGCTTTGTGACCAAACACAGTAATATTTCAGACGAAGCATTCAAGGATCTCATGTTTGCAAAAGGGAACCTCACACGGGATATCGGGACAAACGTCGTAGGGGATGATGCCGTAGAATATGGGTTGATTGACGGAATCGGGGGCATTGGTTCAGCCATCCGGAAAATCAATGAATTAATAGAAATCAAAAAACAAAGTGATGAAAAAGAAGGATTGATCCAATGATTCTATATACAACCGTCCCTTATGAGCAGGTATATCCAACAGATGCAGCGGATTTCAGCGGACAGATGATGGTTGAACACCAGGGAGTCCCTGTGCTTGTTCAAAAAGTAGAAGATAAATACCGGGTCATCAGGGTGATGAGCAGTGACCCCGCTCATTATATGAACAGCTCAATATGTCCGGGGGAATTTATCACGAATTAAGAAAGAGGATTTTCTGTAAATATTGGATATGCTATAATAAAGTTGAATCTGTGATGTAAACTTATATCCATTTATTGAGAAGGGTCTGACACCTTAGGCACATGATTTGCCCCAAGTGATCGGCCCTTTCTTCAATTACATAACAACAGAGAATTTAAAGAATTTAGGTGAAACATATTGGCAAAACGAAAAAAACGGAAGAAACGCACTTCAAAAACTGATTCTCTGAAAAAAACGATCAAATACGAGATTACCGGGCTGGCATTGATAGCCTTAAGTTTGATCTCCATTATTGAGCTTGGGGCCGTTGGGAAGGCATTCGTCTATTTCTTTCGATTTTTCCTGGGTGAATGGTATATGGCCGCATTATTATTAGTACTCTACATTGCAGGCTTTCTAATGATAAAAAGAGAGATTCCGCTACTGTTCAGCCGGCGATTACTCGGACTTTATATCATTGTCGCCAGCTTTTTACTATTAAGTCATGTGAAATTATTTGATCTCCTTTCCAATGACGGGATGTTTGAGAATCCGAGCGTCATTATGAATACATGGGATTTGTACTGGATGGATGTAAACGGAGAAACCAGCACAACAGATCTTGGCGGTGGAATGATCGGGAGTATCTTATTTGCTGTCTCGTATTTCCTATTCGATTCTCAGGGGGCAAGGATCGTCAGTGCCACATTCATCTTGATTGGTATCATCCTCGTGACGGGCAAGTCACTGGGAGAAGTATTAGGGAAGGCAGGGTCGAGCTTTCGTGAATTCTTAAGCGGTCAATGGGCAGCTTTCAAGACTGATATGAGCGAATGGAAAGAGTCCAAAGATCATAAAAAGGCGGAGAAGAAACAAAACAAACAAAAAGAAGACAACGATTCGAAAAAGCAAGAAGCACCGGTTCCCCCGGCTAATCTTGAAGAAGAGGAGAAAATCGAACCGATCATTTCCAATTTTGCAGAAAGGGCATATGGCGGAATGCCTTCAGAGAAGGAGAAAGAAGACCAATCCGAAAAGGCCAAGGAAGCCCAGCCGCAGAACAGCAATGAAGAAGAAACAGATTCTGCACCGCCGATCACGTTCACCGAAGTGGAAAATAAAGATTACAAACTTCCTTCTTTGACGCTTTTAAAAAGTCCAAAGCAAACGGATCAAAGCAATGAGTATCAGTTGATCCATGCAAATGCTGCAAAGCTTGAGAGAACGTTTCAAAGCTTCGGTGTAAAAGCGAAGGTGACCCAGGTTCATCTGGGCCCGGCCGTCACTAAATATGAAGTCCATCCGGATGTAGGTGTTAAAGTGAGCAGAATCGTGAATCTGAGTGATGACCTTGCGCTGGCACTGGCAGCTAAAGATATCCGGATAGAAGCACCGATACCAGGTAAGTCAGCGATCGGGATAGAAGTTCCTAATTCTGAAGTTGCCATGGTTTCACTTCGGGAAGTGCTAGAGTCTAAACAGCATCATAAACCGGAATCAAAACTGCAGATAGGTCTTGGCAGGGACATTACAGGGGAAGCTGTGCTGGCAGAGCTCAATAAAATGCCTCACTTGCTTGTAGCGGGAGCAACGGGCAGTGGTAAAAGTGTCTGCATCAACGGAATCATAACCAGCATTTTAATGCGGGCTAAGCCTCATGAAGTGAAGTTGATGATGATAGATCCGAAAATGGTGGAATTGAATGTTTACAACGGGGTTCCGCATCTTCTGGCACCAGTGGTAACGGACGCCAAGAAAGCTTCACAGGCACTGAAAAAAGTGGTCAGTGAAATGGAACGGCGTTATGAATTGTTTTCTCATACAGGAACTAGGAATATAGAAGGCTATAATGACTATGTAAAAAGGCAGAATCTGGAGAATGAAGAGAAACAGCCGCTGCTGCCGTATATTGTTGTAATTGTGGATGAATTGGCAGATTTGATGATGGTCGCTTCGAATGATGTAGAGGATGCCATCACCCGTCTCGCCCAAATGGCGCGTGCTGCGGGAATCCATTTAATCATCGCAACACAAAGACCATCCGTTGATGTCATTACGGGTGTTATCAAAGCGAATATCCCTTCACGGATTGCTTTTGCGGTATCTTCCCAGACAGATTCCAGGACCATACTCGACTCAGGGGGAGCAGAAAAGTTACTCGGCAGGGGAGATATGCTGTTCATGCCTGTAGGTGCTTCCAAGCCGACAAGGGTACAGGGTGCCTTCCTGTCGGATGAGGAAGTGGAAGATATTGTCGATTTCGTGATTTCCCAGCAAAGAGCTCAATATCAGGAAGAAATGATTCCTGATGATATACCTGAGGATTCTGGAAGCGGTGAAGCGGAAGATGAGTTGTATAGTGATGCCGTACAATTGATTGCGGAAATGCAAACAGCCTCCGTGTCGTTGCTGCAGCGCAGGTTCAGGATCGGATATACGCGTGCTGCACGCCTAATAGACGAAATGGAAGTAAGAGGGGTAGTCGGCCCTTACGAAGGAAGCAAACCTCGGACCGTGCTTGTGGGCAAACCATCTGAAGAACAAAATGCATAAGAGTTTAAGAAAAGTGAAGCTTACCTTGATTTAAGGAGGCTTCACTTTTTTTATGAGGATGTGCTGCAATCGCATATAATAGTCCTTCGGTTAAGAAAGAACCAGGAATTTCTGATAAAATCCTTAAAAATATCAGGTATTCACTCTCATCTTCTAGGTTATCCACTAATGTGATATACTATTAAAAGCGTTTTCAAAATCAAGTTGAATATTTCAGTAATATTAATAAAAGTAAGAATCAAGATTGTTTGTGTAATAATATGCAATATATTTAATGTTTTTAAGACATAACCACGTTTTTTAACCTATTTTTTACCAAAAAAATTTTCAGAATTGCCTTATTGGTCTTTTTTTTCGACAAAATCACATAATGCTATTTATTTATTAAAAGAAAAGTGTTATAGTATTTTCGATTAGTAGGAAAGATATACATCAGAGGTCTGATGTCTTGAGAAAATTTGGTGGTGGTTCCAGTGACAATAAAAACAGATAATAGACATTTATACTTACAAGTTATTGACCGTTTGAAAAAGGATATTGATGCAGGAGTTTATAAAGAAAAAGAAAAACTCCCTTCAGAATTTGATCTTTCCAAACAGCTGGGAGTTTCAAGAGCTACCCTCAGGGAAGCTTTGAGAATCCTTGAAGAAGAAAGTGTCATTATCCGCCGGCATGGTGTGGGCACCTTTGTAAACGCTAAACCTTTGTTCACTTCAGGAATCGAGCAATTGAACAGCGTTTCCAATATGATCATACAGGCAGGAATGGAGCCGGGAACCATTTTCTTAAGCTCAACGACTCAAGAAGCTACTGAGGATGATGCGAAAAGGTTTCAAAGTGACGAAGCGGAGGATATGATTCTGGTTGAACGAGTTCGAACAGCTAACGGTGAACCCGTGGTTTACTGCGTGGACAAAATTCCGGAGAGGATACTCACAAGGAATTTCACCCATGAAGATAATTCTATCTTTTCCGTTCTTGAGAATAGGGAGAATAGAAGAATCACTCATGCAGTCGCCCAGATCGAACCGATGGGATACCACGATAAGATTTCACCGATTCTGAATTGCGAGCCCGAAACGGCATTACTCGTTCTCAAACAAATGCATTTTGATGAAAACGACGAGCCGATTCTGTACTCAGTAAACTATTTCAGATCAGACAAATTCAGTTTCCATGTATTGAGAAAGCGAGTTTAGTAAACTGTCTTTCTACTAATTCATTACAACAAATTTTGGGGGGTACTCTAGGTGAAAAAGCGTAAATTCGGTTTAGCGCTGTCTTTTGTTCTTGCAGCAGGTACGATTTTGGGTGCATGTGGTTCAAGTGACAAAGAAGAAGGTGCATCTAGTGGTGATGGCAAGAGTAAAGAAGATCAGTTTACAGTAGCAATGGTTACAGATGTTGGTGGAGTAGATGATAAATCTTTCAACCAATCAGCTTGGGAAGGCTTAAAGGCATTCGGTGAAGAACACGGAATGGAAAAAGGGAAGAGCGGTTACGATTACCTTCAATCTCAATCTGATGCAGACTATGCTACAAACTTAAACACATTAGCTCGTCAAGATTTTGACTTAGTATACGGAATCGGCTTCCTTATGGAAGGTGCAATCAATGATATCGCACAACAGCAAAAAGATGCACACTTTGCTATCGTTGATGCTGTAGTCGATCAGCCTAACGTTGCAAGCATCACCTTCAAAGAGCAGGAAGGTTCTTTCCTTGCAGGTGTTGTTGCAGGTTTAGCGACTAAAACAAATAAAATCGGATTCATCGGCGGTATGGAAATCCCTGTTATCGAACGTTTCCATTCTGGTTTCCTTGCAGGTGTCAAAGCGGTTAATCCTGATGCAGAAGTAGTATCTGATTATGCTGGTGCATTCGACAAAGCAGAACTTGGTCAAACGATCGCTTCAAAAATGTACTCACAAAACGCTGACGTTGTATTCCATGCAGCGGGCGGAACAGGTAATGGTCTTTTCAAAGAAGCACGTGACTTGAAAGAGAAAGATCCTTCACGTGAAATCTGGGCAATCGGTGTTGACTCCGACCAAACTGCTGAAGGTAAAGTAGGAGATCACAATATCGTATTGACTTCTTCACTGAAGCGTGTTGATAACGCTGTACAAGACCTTTCCAACAAAGCTAAAGAAGGAAACTTCCCTGGTGGAGAAGTGATTTCTTATGGCCTTAACGAAGATGGTGTAGGTCTTGCAGAACTTAATGATGAACTTTCAAACAAAGATGAAGTTATGGCAAAAGTAGACGAGTGGAAAGAGAAAATCGCTAACGGAGATATCAAAGTACCTGAATCTCTGAAAGACGCTGAAGCTTTCTCCGCAGAATAATCGTCATCTGACAACAGGGATAAGCGGGCCATGGTATGCCGGTCTCTTATCCCTTTTTCTTTAAAGAAAACTGGATATATAGTACTAACCGCCGATTGTGGATTGGTATTATTTTACTAAAAGAAGGTTTGTGATTTTAAAACTTTAATTGAAGTATAGAACTCATATCTTCTATCTTTCATTTAGAGTTTTAACAGGGGAAACCCTTTTTTCTGGCGGACCAAGGTCTGACCTCTAACTACTAAACTATCTATCCCCAGCCTACGCAAGGAGTGAAAGCAATGGATTATGTAATCGAGATGTTAAACATCCGAAAGGAATTCCCGGGCATCGTGGCAAATGACAATATCACCCTTCAGTTAAAACAAGGTGAAATTCATGCGCTTCTTGGTGAAAATGGTGCAGGTAAGTCAACGTTAATGAACGTCTTATTTGGACTTTATCAGCCGGAGCAAGGTGAGATCCGCGTGAAGGGTAACAAAGTAAACATCACAAACCCTAACATAGCAAATGACCTCGGTATAGGAATGGTCCATCAGCATTTTATGCTTGTTGATACATTTACCGTCACTGAGAATATCATCCTCGGCAGGGAACCGAAATCAGGGGCATCCGTAGACATTAAAAAAGCTGAAAAAGATATCTTGGATATTTCCGAGAGGTATGGGCTTAAGGTCGATCCTAATGCTAAAATATCTGAAATTTCAGTAGGTATGCAGCAGCGTGTGGAAATTCTTAAGACTCTTTACCGTGGTGCGGATATCCTGATCTTTGATGAACCTACCGCCGTCCTGACCCCGCAGGAAATTAAAGAACTTATCCAAATCATGAAAACCCTTATCAAAGAAGGCAAATCAATCATTCTCATCACACATAAGCTCAAAGAGATTATGGAGGTGTGTGATAATGTAACCGTTATCAGAAAAGGGAAGGGAATCGGAACAGTAAAAGTGTCGGAAACAAATCCGAATGATTTGGCGAGTCTGATGGTCGGTCGAGAAGTTACGTTCAAGACAGATAAAACAGAAGCAGTCCCTGAAGGTAAAGTCTTGGAAATTTCTAATCTTAACGTAAAAGACAACCGCAATGTACCTGTGGTGAAGGGGCTGAATCTTGAGGTGAAAGCAGGAGAAATCCTCGGTATTGCGGGTGTTGATGGAAACGGACAAACAGAGCTTATTGAAGCGATCACCGGACTTCATAAAGCAGAGAGCGGCTCCATCAAACTGAATGGAAAAGAAATTTTGAACATGAAACCACGTAAGATTTATGAAACCGGAGTGGGCCATATTCCTCAGGACCGCCACAAACACGGTTTGGTATTGGATTTCCCGATAGGGGAAAATATGGTCCTTCAGACTTATTATAAAAAGCCATACTCCAATAAAGGAATCTTAAATTATAAAAAGATTTATGATCAAGCCAGAAAGCTCATCACGGAATTTGATGTAAGGACTCCGACTGAATTTACACTTGCGCGGGCACTTTCCGGCGGTAATCAGCAAAAAGCCATCATCGGCCGTGAAATCGACCGGGATCCGGACTTGCTGATTGCAGCTCAGCCGACTAGGGGACTGGATGTCGGTGCAATCGAATTTATCCACAAACGGCTGATCGAACAAAGAGACAACGGGAAAGCTGTATTGCTGCTTTCATTTGAACTGGATGAAATCATGAACGTAAGTGATCGGATAGCGGTCATTTATGAAGGACAAATCGTTGCGATTGTCAATCCAAAAGAAACGACTGAACAAGAACTCGGTCTGTTAATGGCGGGTTCTAAAGGAAAGGGAACGGGGGAAAACACAAATGTCTAATCGATTAACAAATATATTAATCCCGGTCATTTCTGTCCTTTTAGGTATCATTGTTGGAACCATTATCATGCTAGTGAGCGGGTACGATCCTGTTGCCGGGTATTCTGCTTTATGGCAGGGGATATTTGGCGAGGTCTACTATGTAGGTGAAACAATCAGACAGGTGACTCCATATATTTTAGCCGGACTGGCAGTAGCATTTGCATTCAGGACAGGGCTTTTCAACATTGGGGTAGAGGGTCAGCTTATCGTCGGCTGGCTCGCAGCTGTCTGGGTGGGGGTTGCGTTTGACGACCTGCCTAAATACATTCATTTGCCTATGGCCGTCATTGCTGCGGCACTGGCAGGGGCTATCTGGGGCTTTATCCCGGGGTTGCTGAAAGCAAAGTACCGGGTGCACGAAGTCATCGTCACAATCATGATGAACTATATCGCTCTTCATGTAACAAACTCTATTATCCGTGATGTTTTGACTGAACGTAAGGATCGTACGGATTATATTGCCGACTCTGCCTCCTTATCATCACCATTTTTCGAGAGTCTTACAGATTACTCCAGATTACACTGGGGAATTTTCATTGCACTCGCCTGCGTATTCATCATGTGGTTCTTGCTTGAGAAGACTACACGCGGTTATGAACTTCGATCTGTCGGGTTCAACCAGCATGCATCTCAATATGCAGGTATGAATGTCAACGGGAACATCATTTTATCAATGGTCATTTCCGGTGCCTTCGCGGGTCTTGCCGGCGCGATGGAAGGACTCGGAACATTTGGATACGCGTCTATCAAAGGCGGCTTCACAGGTGTAGGGTTTGACGGAATCGCAGTTGCCTTACTTGGAGGAAATGTTGCGATCGGAGTTGTGTTTGCAGCCCTCTTGTTCGGTGGACTCAAAGTAGGGGCTTTGAATATGCCTCTGGAAGCAGGTATTCCAAATGAACTTGTAGACATTATTATCGCCCTTATCATTTTCTTTGTTGCTTCAGGCTACATGATCAGATACTTAATTCAACGATTCAGTAAAAAGGGGGTGAAATAAGTGGGCTTCATGGATGTCTTATTAATACTAGTCCCATCTACATTATTATGGGCTTCGCCACTTATTTTCACTGCTTTAGGCGGAGCGTTTTCCGAACGATCCGGTATTGTCAACATCGGACTTGAAGGATTGATGGTAATCGGCGCTTTTTCAAGCATCGTCTTTAATCTGGCTTTTGCGGATACTTTCGGGGCCGCGACACCATGGGTGGCTCTTCTGGTGGCAATGGTCATGGGGGGATTACTCGCTGTCCTGCACGCAGTAGCTTCCATCACATTCAGGGCCGATCAAGTTGTATCCGGTGTGGCAATCAACTTGCTTGCAATCGGTTTGACGCTGTTCCTGGTTAAACGTATTTATGGTAAAGGCCAAACAGATATTATTTCTGAAGGTTTCGGTAAAGTGGATATCCCGCTGCTCAACAAAATCCCGGTCATCGGCGACATCTTCTTCTCGAATACGTATTGGCCGCCGTTTGTCGCCATATTAGTATCAGTGATTGTATGGTATGTAATGTTCAAAACGCCATTCGGGCTTCGCCTTCGTTCTGTCGGTGAACATCCTATGGCTGCTGATACAATGGGGATCAATGTTACGAAGATGCGCTATATCGGCGTTATCATATCCGGTGCATTTGCAGGTGTCGGCGGAGGGGTATATGCCCAGTCCATATCATCTGATTTCAGTCATGCGACCATCAGCGGGCAGGGTTTCATGGCCCTCGCCGCTTTGATCTTCGGTAAATGGCATCCGCTTGGCGCAATGGGTGCAGCTTTATTCTTCGGTTTCGCCCAAAGCTTGAGCATCATCGGAAGCAGTATACCGTTATTCGAGAATATTCCAAGCGTATATCTACTGATCGCTCCATACGTACTGACGATCCTTGCACTTACAGGATTCATCGGCCGCGCCGATGCACCTAAAGCGTTAGGTACACCGTATGTAAAGGGAAGTCGTTAATAATTGAAAAGAGGCTGGAACATAAGTGTTTTAGTCTAAGAAAGACCCGAACTAATTTGCCTTCTAGGAAGCAATTTAGTTCGGGTTTTTAGTTTCGTTTAAATGTACAATCAGATATTAGCTCTTTCCACCGGTTGATTGAAGTGCAAGACGAAGACTCCTATTGGAAAAGCGGAAGGGCTTAGCTCAGAGGCGTGTGGCATAAGATGAATCGGCTTAGAAGGCGTTCTTTGCCTTCTTGGCCGGTTTGCCTTATGACATGTGCATCTAAGCCCTGCAGCTGGACAGCGTGCCCCCCCCATGAATAAGAAAAGGAGGCTCACAACCACCCGCGGAAGCGGAGTTTTACACGGGAATCAATAGCGGTGAAGCATGGAATCAAATGAAGATGAGAGTGGAAAAACTCTTCTATATTAGGTTTGCATATCCCTCTACACATAATGTTACTAACAGAAATCGCTAGTTAATTCCTAATCGGCATATATGAAGATCTATTCTGAACAAATACTTTCCAACATATAATGATAGAAGTTGCATGTGTCGATTTTTCCAGCAGAGGAAGATGCTTGAATTATTTCTATCACAACATGTATAGTTAAACTAAAATACCGCACAATAATGGTGTTTATTACTTTTTTAGTTCAACGTATAAAATGCAAGTATGGACAAGGAGGACGGTACCATGACGGACATTAATGAAGTCGTTAAGAAAAAACAGGGCTATACACTACATATCGTCAAAACCGATAAGTATAAAACTAACAACCTTGTGATGAAAATGAAAGCTCCATTAGATCAGGAAACTGTCACGCTTCGCGGACTTCTTCCGCATGTCATGCAAAGCAGCACAAAGACATACCCGAATACAACAAAGCTCCGTACTTATTTAGATGAATTATACGGTGCCAGCTTTTTTACGGACCTCGGTAAAAAAGGGGAATATCATGTCATCAGTTTCTCGGTGGAAATTGCAAACGAGAAATTTCTAAAGGATTCAGAACCGCTTCTTGAAAAAGGTCTGGAATTCATGTCAGATGTATTGATGAATCCTAATGTAGAGAACGGGCAATTCGACGAGGATACGGTCAAGAAAGAGAAGAGGAATCAGAAAGTAAGGATACAGGCAGTATACGACGATAAAATGCGATATGCCAATTCAAGGCTCGTAGAAGAAATGTGTAAGGAAGAGCGTTTCGCTCTGCACGTAAATGGAACGCTTGATCACGTCGATCCAATCACTCCAAGCGAATTATATGACTATTACAAAAAAGTGATCAGTGAAGATCAAATCGATCTCTACGTCATAGGTGATGTCGATGTGGACCAGGTTGAACGTTTATGTGACGGTCTGTTTTCCTTGTCAGCGAGAGAAGCAGTCAATGTCGATACTTCCGAAGTGAAGCGTAAATCAAAGGAAAATGTAGTAAAAGAAAAGCAGGATGTCAAACAAGGTAAATTGAATATGGGATACCGTACGAACACCCAGTACGGAGATAAGGACTATTATGCACTTCAGGTATTCAACGGCATTTTCGGCGGATTCTCCCATTCAAAACTATTTATAAATGTGAGGGAAAAGGCAAGTCTTGCCTACTATGCAGCAAGCCGTCTTGAAAGCCATAAAGGTCTTATGATGGTCATGTCAGGAATAGAATTTAAAAACTATGATCAAGCAGTAGGCATCATAAATGAGCAGCTTGAGGCCATGAAAAATGGTGACTTTACAGACAGTGAGATTGAACAGACCAAAGCCGTCATAAAAAATCAAATGCTTGAAACGGTGGATACTTCAAGGGGGTTGATCGAAGTCCTCTATCATAATGCTGTATCCGGGAAGCAAATCGATCTCAGGACCTGGCTTGAAGAAGTCGAAAAAACGAGCAAAGAAGAAATCATTGCCGCAGCTAATAAAGTAGAGCTGGACACAATTTACTTCTTAACAGGAAAGGAGGAGTAATAATGAAGAAAATTTCCTTCGATCAGATTCAAGAAAATCTTTATTATGAGAAGATGTCCAACGGGTTGGACGTGTATATTCTTCCTAAGAAAGGTTTCAATAAAACATATGCTACTTTTACAACAAAATACGGAAGCATCGATAACAACTTTGTTCCATTGAATGAAGATGAATTCGTGAAAGTGCCGGATGGTATCGCTCACTTCCTCGAACACAAGCTGTTTGAAAAAGAAGATGGGGATGTATTCCAACAGTTCAGCCGCCAAGGGGCTTCTGCCAACGCATTCACTTCTTTTACAAGGACGGCGTATCTATTTTCCAGCACGGATAATGTAGAAAGAAATCTTGAAACTCTGGTTGATTTTGTCCAGGATCCGTACTTTACCGAAAAGACAGTTGAAAAGGAAAAGGGCATCATCGGACAGGAAATTACGATGTATGACGATAATCCTGATTGGCGCCTGTACTTTGGTGTCATTCAGAACATGTACAAGAATCATCCTGTCAAGATCGATATCGCCGGCACCATCGAGTCGATTACTCCGATTACCAAGGATATGCTGTATCAGTGTTACAATACATTTTATCACCCGAGCAATATGCTTCTCTTTGTCGTGGGTCCTGTCGATCCAGAACAGATCATGAACCAAGTCCGCGCTAATCAGGATAAGAAGCCATATGAGAAAATGCCTGAGATCAAGCGTCGATTCGAGGATGAACCTGGAGAAGTTGCAGAAAAGAAACAGGTTCTCGAAATGAATGTTCAGTCCCCTAAATGCCTGGTAGGGTTGAAGGCCCCTGAACCTACTCAGCAAGGAAAAGAGATGCTGAAACAGGAATTGTCAATGAATGTCTTATTAGATCTATTGTTCGGAAAGAGTTCTACTCATTATTTTGATCTATACAATGAGGGACTTATAGATGAGACATTCCATTATGATTATACACAGGAGAATGGTTTCGGATTTGCGACTGTCGGCGGCGATACCGAAAAACCTGACTTACTTGCTGAGAAACTGCAGGAACTTTTGTTAAAAGCGAAAGAAGCCTCCTTATTTACAGAAGAAGGACTTGAGAGGACGAAAAAGAAAAAAATCGGTTCATTCCTGCGTGCGGTGAATTCACCTGAATTTATTGCCAACCAATTTACAAGGTACGCATTCAATGAAATGGATTTATTCGATGTAGTGCCAACCTTGGAATCCTTGACCTATGATGATATTCAGAATGTCGCTGACAAAATCATCAGTGAAGAGCGATTCACTGTGTGTCAAGTTGTTCCTAAATCATAAAGAAAATGGAACTGCCCTTTAAGCAGGGGCGGTTCTTCATTATGTTTGGGGGAGAATGAATGAAATATGCTTTGATAACCGGGGCATCAGGCGGTATAGGCAGAAGCACCGCCATATCTCTTGCAGAAAAAGGATGGAACTTATATCTTCATTATCATACCGGCCGAAATAAAATCATTGATTTGATGAATGAAATTAAGGAGCTTGGTGTCGAGGCAATACCAATTCAAGCAGATTTGACTGAGCCAAGCGAGGTGAAGAAGGTCATTGACTCCATCTTCCAGCTTGATGCGATTGTCTACTCAAGCGGTGTTGCAGGCTGGGGGCTTTTTCAAGATCAGAAGGAATCAGAAATGGACCGCATGATCAATATCCATATAAAAAGTCCGATGCTGCTTGTGCAGGGGCTGCTTACGAAACTAATGAAGAGCAGGGGCAATATTGTGATTGTCAGCTCTATCTGGGGGCAAATCGGCGGGTCTTGCGAAGTCGTCTATTCTGCGGTCAAAGGCGCTCAGCTGTCCTTTGTAAAAGCACTGGCCAAGGAAACGGCTTTAAATGGGGTCAGGGTCAATGCGGTTGCTCCCGGAGCTGTAGAGACAAATATGATGGGTTCATTTTCAAGCGGGGAAATCCAGCAGGTCAGTGAAGAAATTCCGATGGGCAGACTTGCATCCAGCACCGAAATTGCTTCTTCCATCACGTTTCTTTTATCAGATGATTCTTCTTACATAACCGGCCAGACACTCGCCGTAAATGGCGGGTGGCATACTTAATATTTTTTCAGGACGCGCATATTTTTCTCATCATGATACAAACTAACATTGTATTTCAAATATGAGGAGGTTCATTGCCATGTCTGTATTAGATAACTGGTCAGATTGGAAAAACTTTTTAGGTGACCGCCTGAATCAAGCTCAGCATACCGGAATGGAAAATGAGACGGTAGGTGATTTGGCTTATCAAATCGGGGACTACCTGGCTAAACAGGTTGAACCTAAAAATGATCAGGAAAAAGTATTGGCCGATTTATGGTCGGTCGCTTCTCCTGAAGAGCAGCATGCGATTGCAAACATGATGGTCAAGCTGGTTAACAACAACGGTACTCGTTAAGGAGAGGGAATTTTCCTCTCCTTTTCTTATGCACCCATTTCGTTTTGCAGATATTGTCTGCAAAGTTTTTTCAGGCAGAATCATCCTAAAGAACTGTTTATCTCTGTATTATGCAGAAATTGTATGAATTCTATAGGTTTTCCTTTTCTATTAGGTGAAAATCCTTTATTATAAAAGCTAGATGTTTCAAGTGATAGTATCGAAATATCCCCGATCTTGTCGGATAATGTTGTCTCATATAATTTCAGGAGGGAACCAATGGAGCGAAAAGAGTGGTATTTAGAGTATGAAATACAAAAAAATCGTCCCGGCCTCTTAGGTGATATCTCCTCATTGTTAGGGATGCTTTCCATAAATATTGTAACGATCAATGGTGTCGACGAAGGCAGGAGGGGAATGCTTCTTCTTGCCAACAATGAAGAGCAGATAACCCGCCTGGAATCGATTTTGCAGACAATGGATACGATTAATGTGACGAAATTAAGGGAACCTAAACTTAGGGACAGACTCGCTGTCAGGCATGGACGCTACATACAGCGTGATGCAGATGATAAAAAGACATTCAGATTTGTTCGTGATGAACTGGGCCTGCTTGTGGATTTCATGGCAGAACTTTTCAAACAGGAAGGGCATAAGCTTGTAGGGATCAGGGGCATGCCGCGAGTCGGTAAAACTGAGTCCGTAGTGGCTTCGAGTGTATGTGCCAATAAAAAATGGCTGTTTGTTTCGTCCACTTTATTGAAGCAGACAATCAGAAGCAAGCTGATTGAAGATGAATATTCCTCTGACAATCTATTCATTATAGATGGCATCGTTTCAACCAGGCGTGCCAGCGAAAAGCACTGGCAGCTGGTAAGGGAAATCATGCGTCTTCCGGCTGTTAAAGTCATCGAGCACCCTGATGTATTTGTTCAAAATTCAGAATACTCACTGGATGATTTTGATTATATCATTGAACTCAGAAACACCCCTGAAGAAGAGATTACATATGAATTAGCCCAACAAAATAACCTTTTCCAAAATTCGGATTTTGGAGGTTTTGATTTTTAAAATTGGAAGGTGTTAACTAGTGACGGAATTAGGAAAACGTCTTAAAGAAGCTCGTGAAGCAAAAGACTTCAGCCTTGACGACTTACAGAGAGTAACGAAGATACAGAAGCGTTATCTAATCGGAATTGAAGAAGGCTCCTACGACATGATGCCGGGTAAATTCTATGTCCGGGCTTTTATCAAGCAATACTGTGAAGCAGTAGGGCTCCAGCCCGAAGTCATCTTTGAAGAATATAAAGAAGAAATTCCCGCAGCGTATGATGATGAAATCCCTGTCTCTCTTTCTCGTGTTCAGACGAGAAAAGGAGTCTCAGCAAGTTCGTCCAAAGCCTTGGATGTCATCCCGAAAATTTTGATTGCTGTATTTGTCATTGCTGTATTGGTTGCCGTGTGGGTATTTGTGCAAACCAAGGTAGCTGACAATGCTAGCAATGCAGATACCTCGAACAAAGAGCCCGTAGCCGTGGATCAGAAGGATCTTCCTGATGAAGAATCTGCGGATGGTAAAGATACTGAACAAAAGGATTCAGGAGAAAAGGATGATAGTAAGGCCGGGGAAGAAAAAGATAATAATGATGAAGAGAAAAAGGAACAATCCCTGGAGGCTGTCAAAACCGAAGGAACAGTAACGACCTATGAATTAAAGGATACTGATCAGTTCAATCTTGAGCTGGCAGCTAAAGGTGACGCATGGGTCGCCGTGTATAACTCAAAAGATGAAGTGTTGTTCCAAGGTATGCTGTATAAAGATGATAAAAAGGATTTCGACTTTACAGAAGACCAGCAGGCATACCTTGTTCTGGGTAATGCAGCCAACACGGATATCAATGTAAATGGGAAAGCGCTGGAGTATAAGATACCAACCGAAACGGTTCGACAAGATATAGTCATCCAGTATAAACCTGTGGAATCCCAGTAATAATGATGGAGGAGCAGTGAAATGTAAGTTCCACCATAGTCATTATCTTTGTTTCTAAGTATTGGAGGTAGAAAGGTGAATTTACCTAATAAGATTACAATTTCAAGGATCTTTTTGATCCCATTATTCTTAATCATCATGCTTGCACCCCTTAACTGGGGAGACATGGTTTTCCTCGGTGCTGAAATGCCGGTGAAACATTTTGTCGGTGCGCTGATTTTTATTATCGCATCGACCACTGACTGGATAGACGGATATTATGCGAGAAAGTATAACATGGTAACCAACCTCGGTAAGTTTTTAGATCCTTTGGCGGACAAGCTGCTTGTATCTGCAGCACTGATTGTGCTTGTTGAACTTGGACTTGCTCCTTCCTGGATCGTCATCATCATCATCAGCCGTGAATTCGCAGTGACCGGTCTTCGACTCGTTCTTGCAGGTGAAGGTGAAGTTGTGGCAGCAGGACAGTTGGGGAAAATTAAGACGTGGGCGCAGATCATCGCGATTTCCGCATTATTGCTTCATAATGCCATCTTTGAATTGATCAACCTGCCATTTGCGACCATCGCATTATGGATTGCCATGTTCTTTACGATCTGGTCCGGCTGGGATTACTTCAAACATAATAAGAAGGCATTTATCAATTCTAAATGATTTCTTAAGCCGGAAGCTGGACGAATGTCCATTCCCGCTATAATCTATAAGAGATGATTCATTCATGAATCATCTCTTTCTTTTATATGAAAGACTCTACTTAAGGGGGGAATCTTAGTGAATGCTGAAATCATAGCAGTGGGTTCAGAATTATTATTAGGACAGATTGCCAATACAAATGCTCAATACATATCCGAACAGCTTGCTGAAGCAGGTGTGGACGTTTATTATCATACAAGCGTCGGAGACAATCCTGTCCGTTTGTCGCAGGCGGTTAAGGTTGCACAGGGAAGGGCAGATCTGCTTATTTTCACAGGCGGGCTGGGACCTACTAAAGATGATCTGACTAAAGAAACGATCGCCAAAGCACTTGGTACAGGACTTTCCATGGATGGAGAAGCTTTGGAGTCGATTAAAGCCTACTTTCAGAAAACAAAGCGTCAAATGACGCCTAACAATGAAAAGCAGGCTCTCATCCTTGAAGGCTCTGCGTCACTGAAAAACGAGAACGGAATGGCACCGGGTATGTTCCTGAAAAAAGACGGCATATCATATATGCTGCTCCCGGGACCGCCGTCAGAAATGCGTCCCATGTTCAGCAAGTATGGAATCCCTGCCATTTTAGGTACGTTAAAAAGGAAAGAAATCATATATTCACGGGTCCTCCGTTTCTTTGGAATCGGTGAAGCTCAGCTGGAGACGGATTTGGAAGAGCTGATAGATACGCAGACGAATCCAACCATCGCACCGCTCGCAGGAGATGGAGAAGTCACCCTTAGGCTCACAGCCAAACACGAGTCGAAAAGTGTGGCAGCTGAACTCCTGGATGGGGTGGAAGAGAAGATATTAAATGTGGTCGGGGACTATTTCTACGGATACGACCAAGACTCACTTGTAGAAGTGGGGATGAAGGTATTAAAAGGCAAAGGCTTGACACTTTCATGTGCGGAAAGCCTTACAGGCGGACTCTTTCAATCTGAAATCACCACGCTCCCTGGAGCTTCGGCTGTTTTAAAGGGAGGGGTCGTCTGTTACCAGGATGAAATCAAAAAGAAAGTACTTTCTGTCAGGGAAGACACACTGAAACAGCATTCTGCGGTAAGTGAGCAGTGTGCGCTCGAACTGGCTGAAAATGTGCGCACTCTCTTTGCATCTGATATCGGGATCAGTTTTACGGGAGTGGCGGGCCCGGACGATCTCGATGGTAAAAAGGCTGGCACTGTGTGGATCGGTCTTGCGGTTAAAGACAGGCCGGCCAAAGCGTTCCTTCTAAATCTTGCTGGAGGCAGGAATGG
This sequence comes from [Bacillus] enclensis, assembly GCF_001456935.1. Classification (GTDB taxonomy): domain Bacteria; phylum Bacillota; class Bacilli; order Bacillales; family Bacillaceae_B; genus Rossellomorea; species Rossellomorea enclensis. The sequence goes on from NZ_KQ758483.1 coordinate 615,622, forward strand.
CAATCGGAAGCGGACGGCGAAGTACGGGTGGCATTATTTATTGAAAGAATTGACATGAACCGATTAAAAACTGTTCGCGGATTAACCGTCGGACAGTTTTTTAATTGTGACTGTCAGGTGAAAAAAACCGAATGGATGTTCGACTTTTTTCTTGTTTTCTACTATTACATGGTTTATAGTATAGATAGGTTGGATTTGAGACAAGCTTATAAGTTGTCTTTATAATCTATTTTCAAAGGAGGAAATATAGTGAGCGATCGTAAAGCAGCCTTAGATATGGCTTTGAAACAAATAGAGAAACAGTTTGGAAAAGGCTCTGTCATGAAGCTTGGGGAAAAAACTGACAGAAATATCGTAACCGTTCCAAGCGGATCACTTGCCCTTGACGCGGCTCTTGGAGTGGGCGGGTATCCACGCGGAAGAATTATTGAGGTGTATGGACCGGAATCCTCAGGTAAAACAACCGTGGCACTCCATGCAATTGCAGAAGTACAGGCACAGGGCGGACAGGCAGCATTCATTGATGCCGAGCACGCACTTGATCCTGTATACGCACAGAAGCTTGGGGTAAACATAGACGAACTGCTGCTCTCCCAGCCTGATACTGGTGAGCAGGCATTGGAAATCGCTGAAGCACTGGTGCGAAGCGGTGCAGTAGATGCCATCGTGATTGACTCTGTAGCAGCACTTGTACCTAAAGCGGAAATCGAAGGGGAAATGGGAGATTCACACGTCGGTCTTCAAGCCCGCTTAATGTCTCAAGCACTTCGTAAGCTATCTGGTGCAATCAACAAATCGAAGACCATCGCGATCTTCATCAACCAGATTCGTGAAAAGGTCGGAGTCATGTTTGGAAATCCCGAGACTACTCCTGGTGGACGCGCGTTGAAGTTCTATTCTTCCGTAAGATTGGAAGTACGTCGTGCAGAAACCCTGAAGCAAGGCAATGAAATGGTTGGTAACAAAACTAAAATCAAAGTCGTGAAAAATAAAGTCGCTCCTCCTTTCCGTGTTGCGGAAGTGGATATCATGTACGGACAAGGTATCTCTAAAGAAGGGGAAATCGTCGACCTTGGATCAGAGCTGGATATCGTTCAGAAGAGCGGTGCCTGGTACTCATATAACGAAGAACGCCTTGGACAGGGCCGTGAAAACGCAAAAATCTTCTTGAAAGAGAACCCCGAAATCCGCAATGAAATCATGTTGAAAATCCGTGACCATTACGGATTGGATACAGGAGCTGCGGACACTGAAGATCAAGGCGAACTCAGTCTATTGGAAGATTAAGAGTGAGTGAAGAGGCTGGAACAAGAGTGATTTAGTTTCAGAAAAACCCGAACTGATTTGCGAACTAGCAGGCAAATCAGTTCGGGTTTTTAGTTTGAATTTACAAGTTAGGTGCGGGCTCTTTGCAGCGGTTGATTTTCCGTGCAAGACTCCCACGGAAAGCGAGTCTTGCACGGAAATCAATGGCGTTGTTTAGAGCCTAAACCAATGAGTTCGACTTTAGACGCAGTTTAGTTTTGTCCCTGTCTTTTGAGACTACGTTTAAAAAGAACAACAGTATTTAACGTAATAATGTTATGTAAACTTTAATAAATTTATTATCGATTTTTGTCGAATCGAAAGAAATACTAGAGAAATCCAGTGTTAGACCGGACAACCCCTTGACAATAAATTTTCTGAGATTTAAAATTAACATGTATATTTTACAAATTTTTCGAATGAATATTTGAAAGCCTAGCGCTGTATATTGAGTTCAAATGAGCAATGTACAAGCCGACATGTAAAAGACATGATGAAAGTTCATAGCAAGAGGAGGTGAAATAATGCAACCTATTACAATCATCTCCATTTTGCTTGGCCTAATCGTCGGTGTAGTTGTTGGATACCTAATTCGTAAGTCCATTGCTGAAGCAAAGATTGCCGGTGCCAGAGGTTCAGCAGAGCAGATTTTAGAAGATGCTAAGCGCGAGGCAGATGCTCTGAAGAAAGAAGCACTACTGGAAGCAAAGGACGAAAATCATAGACTTCGCACTGAAATGGAAAATGAACTTCGTGAACGAAGAAATGAATTGCAAAAACAAGAAAATCGTTTGATGCAAAAAGAGGAAAACCTCGACCGTAAAGATGATACGCTTGATAAGCGCGAAGCTTTACTGGAAAGAAAAGAGGCAGCCCTTAACGAAAGACAACAACATATTGAAGAGACGGAAAGCAAAGTGGACGAGATGGTACGATCACAGCAGACTGAACTTGAACGCATCTCGAGCCTGACTCGTGATGAAGCGAAAGGAATCATTCTCGACCGCGTGGAAAATGAGCTCTCCCATGACATTGCGATCATGGTCCGGGAACATGAAACACGTGCGAAGGAAGATGCTGACAAGAAAGCGAAAGAAGTCCTTTCACTTGCTATTCAACGTTGTGCTGCTGAACACGTGGCAGAAACAACAGTTAGCGTTGTGAACCTGCCAAATGATGAGATGAAAGGTCGAATTATTGGGCGAGAAGGACGTAACATTCGTACGCTGGAAACATTGACAGGAATTGACCTCATAATTGATGATACTCCTGAAGCGGTTATTCTTTCTGGTTTCGATCCGATCCGAAGGGAAACGGCTCGAATTGCATTAGAGAAATTAGTACAGGATGGACGTATCCACCCTGCACGAATTGAAGAAATGGTGGATAAATCCCGCCGTGAAGTGGATGAATATATCCGTGAAATCGGTGAACAGACAACATTTGAAGTTGGGGTTCACGGCCTTCACCCGGATTTGATCAAGATTCTCGGACGTTTGAAGTACCGTACAAGTTACGGTCAGAACGTTTTGAAGCACTCAATGGAAGTGGCCTACCTTTCCGGATTGCTTGCAGCCGAGCTTGGAGAAGACGAAAGACTTGCCAAGCGTGCAGGTTTACTGCATGACATCGGTAAAGCAATCGACCATGAAGTGGAAGGAAGCCACGTCGAAATTGGTGTGGAACTTGCAACTAAGTACAAGGAACATCCTGTTGTCATCAACAGTATCGCTTCCCACCACGGAGACACAGAACCGACGTCAATCATCGCGGTTCTCGTCGCAGCAGCAGATGCCCTATCTGCAGCCCGTCCGGGTGCAAGAAGTGAAACGCTTGAGAATTATATCCGTCGTCTTGAAAAGCTTGAAGAGATTTCCGAATCCTATGATGGAGTCGAGAAATCCTTTGCGATCCAAGCAGGACGTGAAGTGCGCATCATGGTAAGGCCTGAAGCCATCGACGATCTGGAATCCCACCGTTTAGCAAGGGATATCCGCAAACGGATCGAAGACGAACTGGATTATCCTGGGCACATCAAAGTAACGGTCATCCGTGAAACTCGGGCCGTTGAATATGCGAAATAATCAGGTTGACACCCGAAAGAGTGATTTCTTTCGGGGTCAGCTTTTTTATTTGTCCAGCTCCGGCGGCTAGGAGCTCGAGGTCATAAGCTAAACTTACCAAAAAGGCAAAGAACGCCTTTTCGATAAGTTCATCTTATGCTTGTCGCTCCTGAACGAGCCGCCTCCGCTTTTCGATTGTAAGAGAGTCATTTCGGCTTCATGCATAGCGGGCGGGTTAAATGTGTTACAATAAGCTACATAACGAATACTTACCTTTGTAAATACATATTGAGAAAGGGATTTATATGAAAATTTTATTTGTTGGAGACGTAGTCGGTTCAATGGGCCGTGAAATGATTTCAGAATACTTGCCTAAGCTGAAAAAGAAGCATTTACCTGATTTTACAATCGTGAATGGGGAAAATGCTGCATCAGGCAGGGGGATCACCGAAAAAATTTACAAGAGGTTCCTTCAAGACGGTGCAGATATGGTGACATTGGGGAATCATACTTGGGATAATAAAGATATTTTTGAATTCATAGATTCATCCAAGAAAATGGTCAGGCCGGCCAATTTTCCGGAGGGCACTCCAGGCAGCGGCTTAGTGTTTGGTGAAGTCCACGGTAAGACGATCGCGGTGATCAATGCACAAGGCAGGACCTTCATGCCTCCTCTCGATGACCCATTCAAGATTGTCGATGAATTGGTGGATGAAGCCAAAAAGAAGACCTCTGTCATCTTTGTCGACTTTCATGCTGAAGCAACAAGTGAGAAGCAGGCAATGGGCTGGTTTCTTGATGGGAGGGTATCAGCAGTGATCGGCACGCATACGCATGTGCAGACAGCTGATAATCGAGTTCTGCCTGGCGGTACAGCTTTTATGTGCGATGTGGGCATGACAGGGCCATATGATGAAGTCCTGGGGATGAGTAAAGACTCTGTATTAAAGAGATTTCAAACAAGCCTGCCTGTCAGGTTTGAAGTACCGAAAGACGGGCGTAAAATCCTAAGTGCATGTCTGATAGATATTGATAATAAGACCGGTAAAGCCAAAAAGATAGAGCGGATCCTTATCAATCAGGATCATCCTTTCATGGCGGAATATTAATGTTTTTCGTTCCTTTTTCACCCATACCGGAATGAATTGTCCATTTCCTGAATATAGTAGCAGTGGAATCATTTATACCAAGTTTGTTCTTTACCACGGACATGCGGTATGGGGGAAATGACAAGGAGGAAAAGGAATGGAAATATTAAAAGTTTCAGCAAAATCTAATCCTAATTCTGTAGCTGGTGCACTCGCCGGTGTTCTTCGTGAGAGAGGGGGAGCTGAGATTCAGGCAATCGGGGCAGGTGCTTTGAACCAGGCAGTAAAAGCAGTTGCGATTGCAAGAGGATTTGTGGCTCCCAGTGGTTTAGATTTGATATGTATTCCTGCTTTCACAGACATACAGATTGATGGGGAAGAACGTACAGCGATCAAATTGATTGTGGAGCCCAGATAATTAGTCAGGTTGCAGTCAATGTGGATTATACGTTCTAACTTTTTATTCGGAAGTCCAAAAAACAAGGCTGTTCGTTAAAGATTTTCTTTAGTGGACAGCCTTTTTATGTTTTATTATAGTACATATATGATTGAAGGAGGAATTGAATACTTTATGATCTTTGACGCTCATTGTGATGTATTGATGAAACTGTATCTTGATCCCGATAAATTATCGTTTCAGTCAAAGGAAGATATGCATATAACATATCCTCAATTGAAAGAAAGAGGATCCAAAGTGCAATTATTTGCGATTTATATACCATCCTATTTAAAACCGGGTCAAAGATTTCAGGCAGCTTTAAATATGGTGAATCTGTTTCACAAAAGGATCATTGAACCTCACCCGGATGTTAAGTTCGTCACATCCAAAGAGGATATCGATAATCTTCAAAAGCATGAAACTGGGGCAATGCTGACGCTTGAAGGAGCTGAAGCGGTAGAAGAAGACATAGGGAAATTGGAAACGCTGTACCGCCTTGGTGTGCGTTCTGTGGGGCTGACGTGGAATTGGGCCAATGCAGCCGCTGATGGTGCACTTGAGCCGCGCGGCGGGGGGCTGACCAATTTTGGATACGAAATGATTGATTTCCTGAATGAAAAGAGAATTTGGACTGATGTATCCCACTTATGCGAAAAATCATTTTGGGATACGCTTGAAGCAGCCCGATTTCCGATTGCATCACATTCAAATGCATATTCCATATGTCCAAGTCCAAGAAACTTGAAAAACGGACAAATAGAAGCTCTAATAAACAAAGACAGTGTAATAGGGGTTACTTTTGTCCCCCAGTTCCTAAATAAAACAGGCAGTGCGGAACTTACTGATATCATTAGGCATATTGAGCATATATGCAGCCTCGGAGGCGAGGAGCATGTTGGATTTGGATCTGATTTTGACGGGATCGATACGACAGTGAAAGGGTTATCCTTTTACAGGCAATATGATAATCTGATAGGAACCCTGCAGAGATATTATACCGATAAGCAAATTAAGAAATTCCTATATGGGAATTTCAATAGAAGGATTAAATGCTAGAGTAAAAACCGGCCCTCGCACGGCCGGTTTTTATTTATCACGGTTCAGGGAGTAGTGATTTAAAGCGAAAAGTGATAAACTTATTTAGTACGTATATATTAGAAATCTTGAATTTTAATAAAATCAAGAAATCATAGACCTGTAAGAAGGGGTGTAATATATGAAGGAACAACTTTCATGGAAAGTTGGCGGTCAGCAGGGTGAAGGGATCGAAAGCACCGGTGAAATTTTCTCCATTGCACTGAACCGCCTGGGCTATTATCTATATGGATATAGACATTTCTCCTCACGCATAAAGGGAGGACATACAAATAACAAGATACGGGTAAGCACGACCCAGGTCCGGGCAATTGCTGATGACCTGGATATTCTGGTGGCATTTGATCAAGAGACAATCGATGTGAACTATAAGGAACTGCATAATGACGGTGTCATCATTGCAGATGCTAAATTCAAGCCTGAAAAGCCAGAAGACACAGAAGCTTCATTGTACATAGTGCCTTTCACGGAATTGGCTTCGGAGCTTGGTACGTCCCTTATGAAAAATATGGTCGCTGTCGGCGCCACATGCGCTGTCCTTAACTTGGACCCTGAAGTATTCAAGGAAGTCGTTGAAGAAATTTTTGGACGCAAAGGTGAAACCGTAGTAGAGAAGAACATGGAAGCGATCAGACAGGGATATCAAGTCATGAAAACAGAGCTGGGGGATAAAACAGGAGCCCTGCAGCTGAAAGAAGCTGATGGACAAAAACGGATGTTCATGATTGGAAATGATGCCATCGCACTCGGTGCATTGGCAGGCGGCGTCAGATTGATGGCAGCTTATCCGATCACACCTGCATCGGAGATCATGGAATACCTGATTAAGAAGTTACCGATGGTCGGAGGCACTGTCATCCAGACAGAGGATGAAATTGCAGCTGCCACGATGGCGATTGGTGCGAATTATGGAGGAATACGTTCATTTACTGCGTCTGCAGGACCGGGTCTCTCTCTCATGATGGAAGCAATCGGTCTCTCAGGCATGACCGAACAGCCCCTCGTAGTAGTCGATACACAGCGGGGAGGACCTTCTACAGGACTTCCTACTAAACAGGAACAATCTGATCTGATGGCCATGATTTATGGTACACACGGTGAAATACCTAAAATCGTGCTGGCACCAAGTACCGTTCAGGAAGCTTTCTACGACACAGTCGAGGCTTTCAATCTTGCCGAAGAGTATCAATGTCCGGTCATCATTCTTTCTGACCTTCAGCTTTCCCTCGGAAAACAAACGGTTGAACCGCTAGATTACAGTAAAGTGGAGATTCGCAGAGGAAAACTGGTCAAAGAACAGGATCAATTGGAAGAACTGGAACCGAAGAAATATTTCAAGCGCTATGAAGTGACGCCTGATGGCGTTTCGCCGCGTGTAACGCCAGGGATGAAAAACGGTATCCACCATGTGACCGGAGTAGAGCATGACGAAACAGGAAAGCCTTCCGAATCACCTGTGAACCGTCAGGCGCAGATGGACAAGCGCATGCGTAAAATCGAAAAAATCAACTTCAATAACCCGGTTCATATTCATGCGCCTCACGAAGAAGCCGATTTATTATTGATTGGTTTCAACTCCACAAGGGGTGTGATCGAGGAAGCGATGAACCGTCTGGAAGCGGACGGGTTGAAAGTGAATCACGCGCATATCAGGCTGATTCATCCTTTCCCTGCAGAAGAACTCGAACCATTGATGCAAAAAACCAAAAAAGTGGCTGTCATCGAACATAATGCTACAGGACAGCTGGCAAGCATCATAAAGATGAATGTTGGCTACGGCAGTAAAATCAAGAATATGACGAAGTACGATGGAACTCCATTCTTGCCGCACGAAGTATATTCAAGATGTAAGGAGATGAACTAATCCATGGCTACTTTCAAAGATTTCAGAAATAATGTTAAACCCAACTGGTGTCCGGGATGCGGTGACTTCTCCGTACAGGCATCAATCCAGCGCGCAGCAGCAAATGTGGGTCTTGATCCAGAGAATTTAGCGGTCGTTTCAGGGATAGGCTGCTCAGGACGTATTTCGGGTTACATCAATTCCTATGGTTTCCATGGAATTCACGGTCGATCCCTCCCTATTGCACAAGGTTTGAAAATGGCAAACAGAGACCTTACCGTCATCGCATCCGGAGGGGACGGGGATGGATTCGCCATCGGACTCGGCCATACAATCCATGCCATCCGCCGAAATGTAGATATCACATACATTGTAATGGATAACCAAATCTATGGACTGACAAAGGGACAGACTTCACCGCGGTCCTCTTCAGGATTCAAAACGAAGTCAACCCCGCAAGGATCAATCGAACCGGCTCTTGCACCGATGGAAATGGCTTTGACAGCTGGCGCTACATTCGTCGCCCAAAGCTTTTCATCTGATTTGAAAGAACTGACTGCACTGATTGAAGCCGGTCTGAACCATAAAGGTTTTTCTTTGATCAACGTATTCAGTCCCTGCGTCACCTATAACAAGATAAACACATACGACTGGTTCAAAGAGAACCTGACGAAGCTTGCCGATGTGGAAGGCTATGACCCATCCAACCGCGAACAGGCGATGAATGTCCTGATGGAAAAAGAAGGGCTTGTGACAGGATTGATTTATCAGAATTCTGAACAGCCTTCTTATCAGGAACTGGTGGCCGGTTATTCGGAGGAGCCGTTGAACTCTCATGAATTAAAGCTTGATGATGAGACGTTTAATGGGTTGTTGAAGGAATTTATGTAATTGAAAAGTAAAAGGCTGGTTTTCCGTATGGGAAGACCGGCCTTATTTTTTTAATTGTTTTTTGATTGTACATTTTCTTTTTCATAAGCTGCTTCTTGTGGAATATTATGGATTATATTAGGCTGAGTTCTCTTTTGTTTATCCACCATACGCTTCATATCGAATATATGGCCGGTCAGCTTTTTATGTGATTCTCTAAGCGATTCGATTTCTCCTATAAAGTGACTGAAGGTTTCTTCCACATCCTTGAATTTCGAGTTTATCATTTTGCTATGTTTTGAAATAAGAGAAGCATGAACGGTTTCGAGTTGTTCCATTTTTTCTTCCTGCTCATTTGCCCGTTTATCGATGTCGGCAAATTGGGATGAGAGCCACCATTCATTTTCTTCAATCGTCTTCTCATATTGCTGGAAGATTTCCTTGACAAATTGCATATTTTGTTTCTCTGCGGATATAAGCTGTTCTTTGGATGATTCTAATGCAGCAAGTGTATGACTGCGTTCGGCTGTGAGCTTCTCCAGTTCCTCAGTTTGCGAGATCAAATTAAACAGGATTTCTTTTTTTGTTTCCTCCGAATGGCTTAATGCTTTATTCAGATCCTTTATATGATCTTTTTGGCTCTTAATTTGTGCTTTCATCGCATCGGATTTGCTTACTAGGTTTTTATTATCATTCAAAAGCTGTTTGTTATGTGAAGACAGCTTATGATTGAGATCTTCAACCCTGGTCAAGGATGCTGAAAGGTTTTTTTGACTCAATTCATATTGAAGGAGCTCTTTACCCAATTTATTCAGTGCTTCTCCCTGCTCATCGATTGTGGCTTCTTTTTTGCGCAGAAGCATGTGCAGCTCCAGGATCTCTTCTTCCAATCTTTCTTTGGCTTCTTGAAATCTGCTTCGATCACGGATCAGTTCATGTTCTGTCGTTTTATGTGTATTTATTTGAGAGTAAAGTTCCTTAATTTCTTCTTCCTTGTCGTTGAGAATATCTTTATAATGTTTGGCCTCCGCATATGAATAGCTTTCCTTTACCCTTTGAAGGGTCTTTTTTAATTGTTGAATTTCAGATTGAAGGTATAGGGTTTCCTGTTTCTCGATGTTGTACATGGGAGGCGTTACTCTTTCTTCTATTTCAATCTCCTCCTTGGGTATTTGTCTTACTTTACGTTATGCGTTTAATTTGCTTGCAGTTCCTAAACTGGAGCCCATTTTTAAAATTGGGTCTCACCAGAGGCCCGGCTTGCTTCTCCTGCAATTTTGATTCGGAAAATTAGTTGAGAACAAATTTCGACAGTTGGTGCTCTCTATTGTGAAAGCCCCTAAAAACCTTTATACTGTTATAATGTGAAAGTATATTTGTATGCTTTACTAATACGGATTTTATAATAGAAGAAACCGGTCTATTTTCGTTTGTTATAGAGTTAGAAAGGGGAGTTTTTCATGAACGAAGAGCAACGCAAACACGGGCAGCAGGCGAAGTCAGATATTCCAACGGACCAAAAATCCGAAAAGGATTACAGTAAGTACTTCCAAAGTGTCTACATTCCGCCGTCATTGAAAGATGCGAAAAAACGCGGAAAAGAAGAAGTGAAATATCATAATGATTTTGCCATTGATGATCAGTATAGAGGATTGGGCGAAGGCAAGAAGTTCTACATCCGTACTTATGGCTGCCAGATGAATGAACATGACACAGAAGTCATGGCAGGGATTTTCATGGCCCTCGGCTATGAAGCGACATACACGACAGAAGATGCAGATGTCATCCTTTTGAATACATGTGCAATCCGGGAGAATGCTGAGAACAAGGTGTTCGGGGAACTCGGACATTTAAAGCACTTAAAGCGGGAAAAGCCTGACCTTTTGATCGGGGTTTGCGGCTGTATGTCCCAAGAAGAAGCGGTAGTAAATAAAATTTTGAAGACATATCAACAAGTGGATATGATTTTCGGGACCCACAATATCCACCGTCTTCCACAGATCTTATCAGATGCTTACATGTCTAAAGCCATGGTCGTCGAGGTCTGGTCCAAAGAAGGGGATGTTATCGAAAACCTTCCCAAGGTCCGCCGCGGCAACATCAAAGCGTGGGTGAACATTATGTACGGGTGCGATAAATTCTGTACATACTGTATCGTTCCTTATACGCGCGGAAAAGAACGGAGCAGACGTCCAGAAGAAATCATTGCCGAAGTTCGGCACCTGGCAGCACAGGGTTACCAGGAGATCACACTTCTTGGTCAGAATGTAAATGCGTACGGTAAAGATATCGAAGACCTTGATCATTATGGACTGGGTGACTTGATGGATGAACTGCGTAAGATCGATATCCCGCGTATCCGTTTCACAACCAGCCACCCGAGGGATTTTGATGATCATTTGATTGAAATCCTTGCTAAGAAAGGGAACCTGGTGGAACATATACACTTACCGGTTCAATCAGGCTCGACACCTGTCCTGAAAATTATGGCACGTAAGTACAATCGTGAGCAGTTCCTTGAACTGGTCAGGAAAATTAAATTGGCCATGCCTGATGTTGCATTGACAACAGACATCATTGTCGGTTACCCGAATGAAACGGAAGAGCAATTCGAAGAAACACTTTCACTTTACAGGGAAGTGGAATTCGAAGCGGCTTACACATATATTTACTCTCCTCGTGAAGGTACGCCGGCAGCCAAGATGAAAGACAATGTACCGATGGATGTCAAGAAAGACAGGTTAAGAAGACTGAATGCAGTCGTCCAGGAATGTTCGGCAAAAGCACTGAAGAAATATGAAGGTACAACGGTTGAAGTCCTGGTTGATGGGGAAAGCAAGAAAAACCCCGATATACTAGCAGGATATACAAGAAGAAACAAGCTGGTGAACTTTAAAGCACCGAAAACAGCAATCGGTAAGATTGTAAAAGTTAAAATCACAGATACAAAGTCCTGGTCATTAGATGGTGAAATGGTAGAGGTTGGCCAGATAGGTTCAGAATTTCAAGAAGCGGCAGAGGTGAAGTAAGATGGCAAAATACACAAAAGACGATATCATGAAAAGAGCAGAAGAGCTGGCGGAAATGATCGCTGAAACAGAAGAAGTGGATTTCTTCAAGCGTGCTGAATCACAGATCCATGAAAATCAAAAAGTTCGTGAAATGATCGCAAGCATCAAAAGTCTGCAAAAGCAAGCTGTAAACTTCCAACACTACGGTAAAATAGAAGCATTGAAAATGGTGGAAGCAAAAATCGAAAACCTTGAAAAAGAAATCGATGAGATTCCAGTCGTGCAGCAATTCAAGGAATCGCAGACAGACGTCAATGATCTGCTTCAAATCGTGGCTTCCGTTATTTCCAACAACGTAACGGATCACATTATCGAATCAACAGGCGGAGACATTCTCCGCGGAGAAACCGGCTCCCAGGTTAAAAATTCAACCCCCGGAAGCTGCTCATAAGCATTAAGGAAATATAATTGTATGTTAAACAAGACCAATGCCATGAAGAGAATTCTCTTCATGGCATTGGTCTTTCTTAATGAAAACCCTTTCTAGCGGTAAATTGGAGTGCAGGACGAAACCTCCCGACATTAGCAGAAGGGCTTAGAGGCGTGTGGCTTAAGGCAAATGGACCTGGAAAGCCCTCATTGCCTTCTTGGTCGGTTTGTCTTATGACATGTGCCTCTAACCCCTGCAGCTAGACAAAAGAAAAGCGGAGGCGGCTTGCTCAGCCCCGACAAGCATAAGATGAATGGGCCGGAAAGGCGTTTTTTGCCTTTTTGGTCCATTTAGCTTATGACCTCGAGGGGCTAGCCGCCGGAGCTGGACAGGATCTGTCGCGAGAATGCGACGAGGAGGCTAACGGGCTACCCGTGGAAAGCTAAGTCTTGCACTGAAATCAGTAGCGGTGTTAAAAAGTTGGTTTAAGTAACATAGGCGCCATTATTAATGTCCCTATACCTTTTAGGGAACATTCAATAGGTATTCGCATACAATACATTATCTCGCAACAATCCCATTATGCAATAAAATTTTCTCGCACAAACACCTAGACAGTCGCATAAGATGAATTGAAAATGAATGAGGAGGTTCGCTCGAATGGCAGAATATAGAGAGATTATTACAAAAGCGGTCGTAGCGAAGGGACGTAAATTCACACAATCCCATCATACGATTAGCCCGCCGCATAATCCATCGAGCATTTTAGGCTGCTGGATCATCAACCACAAGTATGAAGCACACAAAGTAGGCAAGAAGGTGGAAATACACGGTTCATTTGAAGTAAACGTATGGTACTCTCACAGTGACAATACGAAAACATCCGTAGTAACTGAAAGAGTCGATTACTGTGATGAAATCAAACTCAAATACCGTGATCCGGATGTCCTCGATGATATCGAAGTTTGTGCGCGCGTACTTCAACAGCCGAATTGCTGCGAAGCGGTGATTTCACCAAACGGTAATAAAATCATTGTTCATGTTGAACGGGAGATCCTGGTAGAAGTTATCGGGGAAACCAAGGTCTGTGTGCTTGTTAATCCTGAAGGCTGCGATGATGATGACTGGGATTGCGATCTAGATGATGAAGAATTCGAAGAGCTAGACCCAGACTTCTTAGAGGGAGTAGAAGAATAGCATGTGCTAGGAAGACGGCCTCTTCCTAGTTTTTCTTCTGCAATACTCAAAAAAGAGATGACTCATTTCCAAACTTCTAACCATACATGATGGAATAATGATGAATATCTTACAAGAGCGTCTCATGGATGCTCTTTTTTATTTTTATAAAAGGCTGTTTTCTAAAAGTTTGTTGCTTTTCGTACATTGGTCAGTAGTTGGGATGCAGCTTGTGAACGTGCTCTTTTCGAACTCAAGCTTAAACAAAAAACAGGCGTACCACTCGAAAATACCCAAGTTCCGGTATTTTCTTGCGTGTAAAGCAACAAAGTATGCGAAAAGAGCTTTATAAAACTAAAAGGCAGCTGTTTGCAAGCTGCCAATCTGGTGATTTATAAAATGAAAAAAAGACTGATCACAGCACAGGTAACAGAGGCAATCAATCCAGTCAGCAATGGTTTAAAACCAAGCTGAGATAAATCTTTCAGCCTGACCCCAAGTCCGACCGCAGCCATCACCATGATGATCATGAACTTCGAAAGTGAATTAAGGGTTTCTTCTACAAATACTGGTATGACTCCAATGGTATGAAGTATCGATACTCCGAGAAAAAGGAAGATGAACCACGGAAAAGCTTTCTTTAATGATACTGCACCAGCAGAAGCCTCGTCCCTTAACATAAATGGGAGAAGAAACATGACAGGGATTAAAAAGAGGGTACGGGCCAGTTTCACAGTAGTGGCAACCTCACCCGAAATATCACCATAACTGTAACCGACAGCTACGGCGGAGGATGTGTCATGAACGGCAGTCCCAGCCCATATCCCGAATGCTTGCTGGGATAATCCCAGCAGATGTCCGATAATCGGATAAAAAATGAATGCAATGATATTGAAGAAAACGATAGTGGACAATGCGTATGCTGTTTCATTCTCTTTTGCCCCGATGATTCCCTTTACAGCAGAAATAGCAGTGGCTCCGCAGATGCTCGTTCCTATCCCGATCAATAGACTCAGCCTGGTGTTGATGCCCAGTAACCTGCCCACTGCATAGGTGACACTGATGCCAACGGTGACCGAAATAAAAATGATCCATAATGCCGATTGTCCGATTTTCATAATTTCCAAGAGGCTCAACCCCACTCCAAGGAATACAATGGCCACTTTTAACAGCTTCTTTAACGTGAATTGTATGCCGGGGTCCCACGAGCTTGGAAGATTGATTGCATTCCGCAGAATCATTCCGATGATAATGGCGAATAAAAGGCTTCCGGCCAGTGGAAACCACGAGCCTAATACTTTTGAAATCATACTGATTATTAAAATGAAAACAATCCCGATCGTTTCCTTAGGGAGGAATTTCTTTAATTGTTTATGCACTGTTGCAGCTCCTTCTTTAAAAATCCATTTTCTAAGTATAATATATTATGAGAGTAAAGGGGAACCAAAACCGTAGACTTTTTATGTTACTATAGAAAGATACTCAAAGTTTTTCGTTGAAAGGATTTTATTATGAAAAAGACATTAGTGCTTGCAGAAAAACCTTCTGTGGGCAGAGATATTGCAAGGGTGCTGAATTGCACGAAAAAGGGTAATGGATTTATTGAAGGAAATAAATATATCGTGACCTGGGCACTGGGGCATCTTGTCACACTCGCAGATCCAGAGACTTATGATGACAAATACAAATCATGGAATCTGGAAGATCTGCCTATGATGCCTGCAGCATTGAAACTTGTGGTGATCAAGAAAACCGGAAAGCAGTTCAATGCAGTAAAATCGCAGATGAACCGTCAGGATGTCGGTGAAATTGTCATTGCCACGGATGCGGGACGGGAAGGGGAACTCGTTGCACGCTGGATCATCGAAAAAGCGAGAGTGCAAAAACCTCTTAAACGGCTTTGGATCTCTTCCGTGACGGATAAAGCGATTAAAGAAGGATTCAATAAGCTCAAGGACGCAAAAGGTTATGAAAATTTATATCAGGCTGCCCAGGCAAGGTCAGAAGCAGACTGGTATGTAGGCATGAACGCAACAAGGGCATTGACGACCAAGTATAATGCTCAGCTTTCCTGCGGGCGGGTGCAGACCCCCACATTGAGTATAATCGAACAGAGGGAAGAGGAAATCAAGAAGTTCAATCCTAAGACGTATTACGGCATTAAAGCGGTTACGGATAAAGGCACCTTTCTATGGACTAACTCAAAAGGGGATACAAAAACGTTCTCCCAAGATGAAATCAATAGTATCCTGACGTCACTGAAAAATGTGAAAAGCGGCACTGTCCATTCAGTGAAAACGACGTTGAAAAAACAATATGCACCGTCACTCTATGACTTGACGGAATTACAAAAAGATGCCTATAAGATCTATGGGTTCGGTGCCAAAGAAACACTGTCGATCATGCAAAAGCTTTATGAACAGCATAAACTCGTAACCTATCCGCGTACCGACAGTAAGCATCTGTCATCTGATATTACAGATACACTAAAGGACCGTCTGAAGGCAGTCAACGTCCAGCCTTACCGCCCTGCTGTAAATAAAGCTCTGCAAAGCTCCATGAAGCTGTCTAACGCATATGTAGATGACCGGAAAGTAAGTGATCACCATGCGATTATCCCCACTGAGGAGACCGCTTTCTTTGGAAAGCTTTCTGACAGGGAAGCAAAAATTTATGACTTGATCGTGAAACGTTTTCTCGCGATATTCCTGCCTCCATATCAATATGAACAGACGAGAGTTGAAATGACTGTCGGCAAGGTGCATTTCCATACAAAAGGCAAAAGGGTAAAAGAAAAAGGCTGGAAAGATGTATATGGATTTGAAACGGATGAAGATCAGTTACTGGGGAAAATGGAAAAAGGGACTGAACTCAGACTGCTTTCTATAAGCGAAACGGAAGGGCAGACCACTCCTCCTGGCCGTTTTAATGAGGGGACGCTGCTTGCCGCGATGGAAAATCCAGCAGGATTCATGAAAGAAAGCAACAAGGAGCTTTTGGAAACGATAGGGGAGACAGGCGGCCTTGGAACGGTTGCAACCCGCGCCGACATCATTGATAAGCTCTTTAACTCAGGCTCGATGGAACAAAGAGGGAAAGAAATCCACCTTACTTCCAAAGGAAAGCAATTACTGGACCTGGCGCCTGAAGAGCTGCGTTCACCTTCCCTCACAGCCGAGTGGGAGCTGAAACTGGATAAAATCGCGAAAGGGTCCATGAAAAAACGAGAATTTATTGAAGAAATAAAAACATATACGAAAAAGTCCGTTCATGAAATTAAAAATTCCAATAAAAAATTCTCACATGATAACCTGACCGGAACAAAATGTCCTGATTGCGGAAACCTCATGCTTGAGATTAAAAATAAAAACGGAAAGAAATTGGTTTGCCAGGACCGGGAATGCGGTCATCGTAAAAATATCAGCAAGAAAACAAATGCACGTTGCCCGAATTGTCATAAACGTTTAGAACTTCGCGGAGAAGGAGACGGCCAGCTGTTCGTGTGCGTATGCGGCCATAAAGAAAAACTTTCAACCTTCAATGAGCGGAGAAAGAAAGAGAAGCACAATAAGGCAAGTAAGCGGGATGTAAATCAATACTTAAAGACGCAGCAAAAAGATGAACCGGTGAACACGGCCCTCGCCGATGCTCTCGCAAAATTAAAACTTGATCAATAGTAAATGGAAAAGATAGGGACCACTGATAAAGTCCCTATCTTTTTTATGATTATATTGATAGAATATTCATAATAATATAAAGATTGAGGTGAGCATGATGACGCCTGTTACTGTAAAAGGTTTCTTCACAGCCATACAAGAAGGTAACGCTGAAGTTGTAGAAAAGTCATTACAAGCAGATACTAATCTATGTAATGCAGAGGACGAAAACGGGTTGATTGCACTCGGGGTTGCAGCACACTATGGACAGCTGGAGATTGTCCGGCTATTAATGAATTACGGGGCAGATATTAATTCTGCTTCAAATTCAAAAGTTTCATATATTCCTTCCAATAGTGCCCTGCACGCAGCAATAGCTGGGAAAGCACCTAATGAAATGATAGAGTTCCTGCTGCTCGAAGGCGCAGATATCAACAGCATTGACTCAGCTGGTTATTCTCCTATGCATATCGCAGCTTTTGACGGGGATGAAGACTTAGTCTTGCTGCTTCTGAAATTCAAGGGTGACCCAGAGAGCAGGAATGCAGTCAGTCAGAAATCACCTTATGAAATCGCACATGATAGAGGGAACAGCGGTTTCATAAACGCATGTGAGAGCTACTCAAATCAAATTTAATTTAGCCCGTTTACCCATGAAGCCAGCCGGCTTCTTTTTTTATTGTGAAAAAGCACCCAGGATCCAAGTTTTTATAGGGGTAAAATCGAAAAATTTTTTCCGATCAATGTAATCCCTTACATCATTGGTGCATAGGGAAATTTAAGAACACTTAATTAGTATATATTATCTGAAAAAATAATCTTTTTAGAAAATTCTGTTGTTATTTGTCGTCTGACGTATTACAATGAATCTTAATTTCATCGAGGGGAGGACATCTAGATGCTGACATTTCTTGCATCAGTCTGTATTTTAGTAGCTGGTTATTTTATTTATTCAAAGGTGGTAGAAAAGATTTTCGGTATTGATGACGGGAATGTCACACCTGCCTATGCAAGTAAAGACGGATTTGATTACATGCCGATGAGCTGGTGGAAGGCAAGCCTGGTCCAATTACTGAATATCGCAGGGCTTGGTCCGATTTTTGGTGCCATACTCGGTGCTTTGTATGGACCGGTTGCATTCATTTGGATCGTTATCGGTACACTTTTTGCAGGAGCTGTCCATGATTATTTCTCCGGCATGTTGTCACTGCGTCATAATGGAGCTCAATTTCCTTCATTGGTAGGCAGATACTTGGGGAGACATGTTCGGTCAGTAATGAATATTCTTTCAATCATCTTGATGATATTGGTTGCAGCAGCATTTACTTCAGGACCTGCTCAATTGATGGCCGAAGTGACACCTTTATCATTCATGGCATCATTAATAATCATTTTTACATATTTCATTCTTGCCACAGTGCTGCCAATCAACAAAATTATCGGAAAGATTTACCCGATTTTCGGTGCAGTCCTGGTATTCATGGCCTTGGCAATCGGGATAGGATTGTTCTTCTTTGAACACCCCGTTCCCAACCTTACATTTGCCAACTTGCATCCTCAGGAGCTTCCATTATGGCCATTGTTGATGGTAACTGTTTCGTGCGGTGCGATTTCAGGTTTTCACTCCACACAAAGTCCGATCCTGGCAAGGACGCTTAAGAAGGAAAGCGAAGGGCGAAAAGTATTCTATGGAGCAATGGTTGCAGAGGGGATCATCGCATTAATCTGGGCTGCTGCCGGGATGGCTTTCTTCAATGGGACGGGAGGACTTCAGGAAGCACTTGCTGCAGGGGGCCCTGCAGGAGTTGTAAATGAAATCAGCAAAACGACTCTTGGAACATTGGGCGGCATTCTTGCGGTACTGGGTGTCATCATCCTCCCGATCACAACCGGAGATACTGCACTGCGTTCCTCGAGAATGATGCTTGCAGATCTATTATTTGATTGGAGAAAGGAAGAATTGAAAGGGAAATGGCTGCCGGGGCTGCTCGTTATCCCTGTAGCACTTCCCACTTTCCTGCTGACTCAGATTGATTATACATTCCTTTGGAGATATGTCGGCTGGTCGAACCAAGTAGTGGCGACTGTCATGTTATGGACGGCAGCTGTTTATCTGCTTCAAAATCAGAAGTTTCATTGGATCTGCAGTCTCCCGGCTCTGTTCATGACAGCTGTGGTAAGCTCATATATCTTTTACGCACCGGAAGGTTTCCACCTTCCTTACAAAGAATCCATGATCATAGGAGCCGTCATCTGGACAGCCGTCCTCATCTGGTTCATCCGCCAGCTCCTGAAATATCGTCCAATCGGACAGAAGTCGTTAAACGTAAAATCAGTAAACTCATAACTTATTGAGGCTGGAACAAAAGTATTTTAATTAAAAACCGAACGAATTTGCCTGGGATGCAAACTCGTTCGGTTTTTTTTGATGTTCACATATGATATTTACTAGTCTCAGCTCTTTCCAGAGGTTGATTGGAATGGTTTAAGATATAAGATACGAAAAAAAATAGAAGCCTAAGAATATGACTTGAAGGCAAACCGGAAAGGAAAATCCACTTGCCTCCTGTGTGATATATCTAAATAGATTAAATCACGTTCCGAGTTAGTGGATCAGACCTTTATACGGAAAGATAAAATGTGAAAACCCACGAATATCAGAGTGTTAACCGCAGTAGAGACTTTTGCCTTCGTGCCGTGTTCTTATCTTCTGTTCCATCAAAGAAAAAGGAGGATCAAGAAGAACTATAATAAGTTTCAATCCATTTATTCAGGATGGAAATGTGTAGACTTATTCATATTCAAAACCGGTTCCAGCGATTGATTGGAGTGCAAAACGTAGACTCCTAACAGAAATGCGGAAGGGCTTTGCTTAGAGGCGTGTGCATAAGGCGAATCGGCCACGAAGGCGTTCTTTGCCTTCTTGGGCGGTTTGACTTATGTCAAGTGCCTCTAAGCCCTGCAGCTGGACAGTTCCCCACTGGAAATTAAGAGGAGGCTCACCAACCGCCCGCGGAAAGCGAAGTTTTGCGCGGAAATCAATAGCGGAATAAAGAACCTATACTAATATTGTCAGTCTTTATAGGGTAGCATTTTAATTCTGTCCCAGTCTTATTTTTGTTTCTAATAATTTCTGAATATTTTGTCGATAATTAACGAAGTTTTCCAAAGAGAAACCCTGATTATTTTACAAAATTCGCAGAACGCTTATGCTAACGTTATATCAACTCCTATAAATAGTTTATTCTATTTTTAGAATATACATAATGACCAATAGTCAAAGGAGCTGATTTTACATAGTGTATAGTGCAATTACTTTTTGTACAAGTTAAAATGAGTTGAAAAGACAAAATATTCAGACATTACTAAATCCGTGAAAATCAGTAAGCGTGCTTCTATAATCAACAAAGCTGTAAGCGCTTACTATTTTATTTAATCTATCAGTCTAGGAGGAATAGGGATGTCAGACAAAGTGAAAATTGGTCTTATTCAAGCTTCTCATGATGTGGACGGAAGCGAACCGGTAGAGGTCCATAAAGAAGAATCAACTAAAAAACACATTCAGTTGGTAAGGGACGCAGCAAAAAAAGGTGCTCAAATCATTTGTCTGCAGGAGATTTTCTACGGACCGTATTTTTGCTCGGAACAAAATCCCAAATGGTATGATTCTGCAGAGGAAATTCCAAATGGCCCTACTACGAAACGCTTTCAGGATCTTGCAAAGGAACTGAATGTCGTTATCGTCCTGCCAATCTATGAAAGAGAAGGGATAGCTACCTATTACAATACAGCTGCCGTGATTGATGCAGACGGATCATATCTGGGCAAATACCGGAAACAGCATATCCCGCACGTTGCAGTCGGCAGTGAAGGGTATGGCTTCTGGGAGAAATACTATTTTAAGCCGGGAAATCTTGGCTATCCGGTATTTGATACGGCTTATGCCAAAGTGGGTGTTTACATCTGTTATGACCGCCACTTCCCTGAAGGTGCCAGATTATTAGGGTTAAAGGGAGCCGAAGTCGTTTTTAATCCGTCTGCGACAGTGGCGGGGCTTTCTGAATATTTATGGAAGCTGGAGCAGCCCGCACATGCGGTTGCGAACGGTTATTATCTTGGGGCAATCAACCGGGTAGGTTATGAGGGGCCATGGAAGATGGGTGAATTTTATGGACAGTCCTATCTGGTAGATCCCCGCGGAGGATTTGTCTCAATCGGGAGCAGGGATAAGGATGAAGTGATAATCGGGGAAATGGACAAGAAAATGATCCGGGAGGTAAGGGATACCTGGCAGTTTTACCGGGACAGAAGACCTGAGACATATAACGAAATGACAGCATTGCTGCCTTAAGTACTGCTGCTTCTTTTGAAAATAAGGCTGACATCGACACGCTCTTAGCATGTATTCTTTGTCGGCCTGCATTTATTTGTTCAGTGAATTCATTACAGGGTGAATAGGGGGAAACTATTTTGTCCAAAGCATTATCACTGTTGAATCTTGAAGAGAATTTCCAGGAGGCCCATGAAGGTTTATCCAAAAGGGATGCCTTGGAAGAAGCGAATCGATGTTTGTACTGCTATGATGCACCTTGTATACAAGCATGTCCAACCGGAATTGATATTCCTTCTTTCATAAAGAAGATAGCATCAGGGAACCTAAAAGGTTCTGCAAGAACGATCATGAGTTCGAATCCAGTCGGAGCAAGTTGTTCAAGGGTGTGCCCGACTGAAGAATTATGCGAAGGCGCATGTGTTCTCAATCACTCCACAAAACCGATCATGATCGGTGATCTGCAGCGGTACGCCACCGACTGGGCCCGGCATAATGAAGCTGTCTTATTTGAAGCTGGGGAGCCGAACGGCAAGAAGGTCGGAATTGTCGGCGGGGGCCCGGCAGGTCTTTCGGCAGCAAGGGAATTGGCGCGCTTTGGTTATGGAGTGACGATCTACGAAGCTGCGGAAGAAGCCGGGGGATTGAATACTTATGGCATTGTTTCTTTCCGGCTGCCTCAAAGCATCTCGTTCTGGGAAGTAGATCAAGTCCGAAAGTTAAATGTGGAAATACGGACAAATACAAAGGTCGGGAAAGATATTTCTGCAGAAGAAATACTCGACAGTCATGACTATGTCATCCTCGCGGCAGGCATGTCCCATGTTCCGCCGCTTGGTATTGAAGGGGAACACCTTGATGGGGTGTACGATGCGATCGAATTTGTGAAATCAACAAAAAGCGGTGAGATTTCAAAAGAGTATGTAGGGAAGAAAGTTGTTGTCATAGGGGCAGGAAATACAGCCATAGACGGCGCGACATGCTCAGTCCGGCTCGGAGCGGAAAATGTAAAAATTCTGTACCGCCGTACGCTTGAAGAGATGACTGCTTATGATTTCGAGTATGAGTTTGCCAAACAGGACGGGGTTGAATTCCGCTGGCTGACGGCCCCTAAGAGAATAATCGGAAACGAAGAAGGCAGGGTCATCGGAATCGAATGCTTGAAAATGAAACTTGGTGAGCCGGGAGAAGATGGACGACGGCGTCCTGTCCAGGTAGAAGGGTCGGAGTTCACATTGCCGGTAGATGCTGTCATTAAGGCGATCGGGCAGACAAGGCATAATTCCTTAATCCAACAATTTAAATTAGAGCATAAGGACGGCGTTGTGAAAGTCGATAAAGAGACACTTCAAACGTCCAATCCGAAGGTGCTTGCCTGTGGAGATGTGATATTCGGTAAAGGTATAGGGGAAGCGATGGTCGTTACAGCCGCGGAACAAGGAAAGCGGGCTGCTTATCATCTGCACAGTAAACTGACGTCTCTTCAGGTGAATTAAGATTTGTTACAGGGGGGAAACACATGGCAAATTTAAGTATTGACTTAGCAGGGATTAAATCACCCAATCCTTTTTGGCTGGCCTCGGCACCACCGACAAACTCGGGCTATCAGGTGCAGCGGGCGTTTGAAGCCGGATGGGGAGGGGCAGTATGGAAAACGCTCGGGGAACCGATCATCAACGTCTCGTCAAGGTTTGCCGCAGTAGGTTTTAACGGTCAGCGTGTTGCGGGCTTCAACAACATCGAGCTCATTACGGACCGGCCGTTGGAAGTGAATCTAAAGGAAATATACGAAACAAAAAAGCGTTTTCCGAATCATGCCATCATCGCTTCCCTCATGGTCGAGCCAAAGCAGGAGAAATGGCATGAAATCGTAAAAAAAGTGGAGGACATCGGGGTAGACGGATTAGAGCTTAACTTCGGCTGTCCGCACGGAATGGCTGAGAGAGGAATGGGCGCTGCGTCAGGACAGGTGCCAGAGCTGGTCGAAAAACAGACGTATTGGGTAAAAGAGGTTGCCAAAACGCCTGTCATTGTTAAATTGACTCCGAATATCACAGATATAACCGTTACGGCAGAATCAGCGGTGAAAGGCGGCGCTGATGCTGTGAGCATGATCAATACGATCAACAGCCTGGCCGGGGTCGACCTTGACAGCTGGAATACCATTCCTCATGTTGCCGGAAAAGGCGCTCACGGTGGCTACTGCGGTCCTGCTGTCAAGCCGATTGCCCTGAATATGGTGGCAGAATGCGCTCGGAATCCCCGCATTAATGTACCCATTTCAGGAATGGGAGGCGTTTCAAATTGGCAGGACGCCGTTGAATATATGCTGATGGGAGCGACAGGAGTACAGGTTTGTACTGCAGCCATGCATCATGGTTTCAGAATAGTTGAAGACATGCTTGATGGATTGAATAATTATCTTGACGAAAAAGGTATAGCATCCGTTCAGGAGCTGGTAGGGAAATCAGTTCCGAAATATTCTGATTGGGGGAATTTAGACCTTAACTACAGCATCGTGGCAAAAATCAACAATGATGTATGCATCAATTGCAATAAATGCCATATCGCCTGCGAAGATACCTCGCATCAATGCATCGACATGCTTAAAGATCCTCATGGAAACAGTTATTTAAAAGTACGCGAAGAAGATTGTGTCGGATGTAATTTATGCTCGATCGTCTGTCCGGTTGATGGAGCGATCGATATGGTCGAAGTACCAAGCGGACATATGCCGATGACATGGAATGAACGCCAGGCTGCCGTCGGGAAGTTAACGCAGTGTGAAACGAATGCAGTGAAATAATCGGGAGGGTGAATGATGAAAAAAATCATTAAAAACGGAACAATTGTCACAGCAGCAGATATGTATAAGGCAGATGTCCTTATAAAAGGAGAAAAAATCATTAGTATAGGAAAAGATTTCGATGAGAATGATGCAGAAATCATTGATGCAGAAGGGAAGTATATCTTTCCCGGTGGAATTGACCCGCATACCCATTTGGAAATGCCGTTCGGCGGAACCGTCTCTAAAGATGATTTTGAAACAGGAACGATTGCTGCTGCCTTCGGCGGGACGACGACCCTCATTGATTTCTGTCTGACTGATAAAGGAAAGCCGCTTCAAAATGCGATCGACACCTGGCACGCAAAGTCTAAAGATAAGGCAGTGATTGATTACAGCTTTCACTTGATGATCGGAGAGATCAATGATGAAGTATTAAGACAGCTTCCGCAGGTGATTGAAAATGAGGGAATTACTTCCTTTAAAGTGTTCATGGCATATAAAAATGTGTTCCAGGCTGATGATGAGACATTGTTCCGTACGCTCGTGGCGGCAAAAGAACTTGGTGCCCTTGTAATGGTGCATGCGGAAAACGGGGACGTCATCGAGTATTTAACTGAAAAAGCACTTGCAGAAGGAAAAACAGACCCAATTTATCATGCTTTGACAAGGCCGCCTGAGCTGGAAGGGGAAGCTACGGGGAGAGCAGCCAAGCTGACAGGGCTTGCTGATTCACAACTGTATGTAGTACATGTATCCTGTTCGGAAGCGGTAAAGCAAATCGCCGAAGCCAGAAGCAAGGGGTTGAACGTATGGGGAGAAACCTGCCCTCAATATCTGGTGCTCGATCAATCTTACTTGGAACGTCCTAATTTCGAAGGTGCGAAGTATGTATGGTCCCCTCCGCTCCGCGAAAAGTGGAACCAGGAAGTATTATGGAACGCCCTTAAAAGCGGTGAGCTCCAGACTCTGGGGTCAGATCAATGTTCTTTCGACTTCAAAGGCCAAAAAGAATTGGGACTCGGGGATTTTACGAAAATACCAAATGGCGGGCCGATCATCGAGGACCGTGTATCCATCTTATTTTCGGAAGGAGTGGAAAAAGGGAGAATCACATTAAATCAGTTCGTAGATATCATGTCCACGAGGAGTGCGAAGCTATTTGGACTTTATCCGCAGAAAGGAACCATTGCTGCAGGATCAGATGCTGATGTGGTGATTTTCGATCCGGATGCGGAGCGTGTCATTTCTGCTGAGAACCACCATATGGCAGCAGACTATAACCCGTTTGAAGGGATGAAGGTCAAAGGTGAAGCTGTCTCTGTTCTATCCAGAGGTGAATTCGTCATCAAAGATAAAGAGTTTGTGGGCAAATTGGGGAAAGGAAAGTATATCAAGAGAGCCAGATACGGTACTCAGCTTTCAAGGGAAGAGAGAGAAAACTTGCAGCCTTCTAAATCCTAGCAGCACTCTACTATTGAATTTTGCTTAATCGCAGAACAGCTCCTGCATGAGAAGGGGAGGAGAAATTCCTCCCGTGTCCCATGCCTCTCTTAATGCGTTTGGTTTTGCCATTTGAAGCAAACAAAAAGGAGTGTTCAATTTGAAAACAAGCTATTTAAAGTCACCTGATCTACTGCCGGTAAAAGAAAATGAAAGAAAAATCACGGGACTGGGCTATTCATTCATGTGGGTCGGCATGGTCGTAGTGCTCGCAACCTTTGCCATCGGGGGCGCAGGAGTCATGTCTTTACCCCTCCCCCTTGTCCTGCTGGCTACTTTGATCGGCTCTCTGGCCATTGGGCTGTTCATCACCCTTACAGGGGACATAGGTGTTGAACATGGATTGTCATTTCCTGTATACATGCGGGCTCCTTTTGGAACGATTGGCACTCATATTCCTTCATTAGTCAGAGGTGTTGCTGCATCCATGTGGTTTGGGATCAATACCTATTTCGGTGCAACCGCGATGAATGGCATTTTAAATCTCCTATACGGATTCGATAACTGGTTTGTATGTTTCCTTATTTTTGCATTATTGCAGCTCGTCAATACCGCACTTGGAATCAAAGCGGTCGAAAGGTTTGCAGATCTTGCAGCTCCGGTCATCATTCTGATTTCTGTATGGATGTATTCTTCTTTATCAGATACAGCAGCAGTGCAAGGGAGGGATATCTGGGGATGGGTGGAGAGTCCTGTAACAGGAGGAGCAGCTGTTACTGCATTTCTTGTAGTCATTTTCAGCAATATGGGTTTCTGGGCGACTTTGGCAGCGGATATTCCCTCGATTTCAAGGTTTATGAAAGCACCTCGAAATGAGAAAAACTGGTTTAAGCGAAATAAGAATCCATTGATTGGAAATCTGATCACTTTGCCGATTACGCAGACATTCATGGTATTAATTGGAGCTGTATCATATATCGCAGTCCTGAATTATGACCCTGTCATAGCCCTTCAGGAAGCAGCCGGCGGATTGGTTCTGGGCATCCTGCTGCTTATGATTGTGCTGGCACAATGGTCAACTAATATTGCTGCAAATGTTGTTCCTGCTGCGACCATTTTTTCAAACGTAGGAGGACCTAAGTTTCCATTCTGGGCAGGTGTGTTTACTGCGGGAGTTGTCGGTACGCTAGTACAGCCTTGGAATCTATTTGGAGTCATCATTCCGGTCCTGCTTTTCATAGGGGGGATTTTATCCGCGATTGTGGGGATACTTGTAGCTGACTATTATTTAATCAGGAAGCGACGGGTGAATGTCCCTGCTTTATATGAAGATCATGGTCAATATAAATATATGAACGGGGTAAACCTGGCTGGCTTTATTGCCTGGATTATCGGAGCAGTCGCCTCTTATTTTGTTCCAAGCTTTTCATTTCTGGTTGGTTTTGGTGCAGGGGCAATCTTCTACTATGTCCTGGCAAAGTATTGGTGGTTCAAAAAGTACGAACAGGCTGAACTGCTTGACCCGGATGATGATAAGTATTTAGGCATCTCTGCAGGGAGAGATTGGGAGATTGATAGTGAGAGTGACAAGTCCGTTGAAGAAGCAGGATGACGAATAATAATATAGCTGGGGGGTTCGCCTATGTCGGAATACCAGGAATTCTTAAATGAACGGGATAAAATAGACTTTCTATTACAAAAAGGGTTCAGGATAGAAAAAGTGACCGAAAATCTGAGCGGGGCATTTGTCGTATTTAAACATAAAGAGAATAAGAGAAGTGCGACACTTCATATCAAGACAGCGAATGCCAGGAAGTACTTTTCCAATCTATTAATTCAATCATAATTTCGAAAGGGGGATTTGAATGGAGAACCTGCCTGAACATGAAGCAGACAATGATGGTCTGATGAAACTTCCTGCAATCATGCACACGCCGGAAGACCTGGTGGAATGGATGTTATCTTTTTTGACTTCAACCGATAAGCCGGTTGATGAATGGGAGCGGATCTGCCACTCAGAGGTTCACATTTTGATCCCAGGAAATGAGTAAAGGGTTGGTTCAGCCAATCCTTTTTATCTTTTGATCTTGAATCCACAATACTTGAAGAGAAGGAGAAACAGATGAAAAGTCTTTACTACCTTTCAGTTGAATCGATCCTAACAAGACCTTCCTTCGCACATTCACGTGTAATTGCAGGACACAAAGGTTTGCATCGGCAAGTGAAGTGGGTCCATGTAGTGGAAGTCACCGCCATTAAGAATCTGCTGAACGGCAATGAAATGATTCTTACTACAGGACTGGCTTTGAAGGAAGAAGCTGCGTTCATCAGCTTACTCAATCAGCTCATCCAAAGCGAAACTGCTGCCCTTTGTATCGAACTGGATACAAACATTTCAACCATACCCCACTCGATCACCCGAATAGCTGATGAATGTGACTTTCCGATAATTGTCTTTGAAAAAGAGGTCCCATTTGTCAGAATTACACAAGATATTCATTCAATCCTTATCAATCAGCAATATGAAATAATGAAGAAATTAGATGATTTTGCCCAAGTGCTTAACAGAAAGTTACTTACAGTGAATCATTCCGGAGAAATTTTGAATGTTCTGCAAAAAGAATTGGACGTACCAGTCATTTTTCAGATAAAAGAACAAGAGCCGCATTTCTATCCTTCTATGCGGCGTTCTGAAGAAGTGAATATAAAGAACAGATACATTGAACATTTAAAGGATACAAGTAATGATTTCGTATCAGCAAAGGTCCTTCTCTTTGATCAGGAGTATGCAGAGCTGTTCCTATTCAGGGGTGACCATCCATTCAGTGAATATGAAATGCTGCTCCTGGACAGGACGGCTACAGCGCTTGCACAGTTTTTAATGAGGGAACTTTACTTTAATGAAAAAAAGCGTATTGAAGAATCCAAGTGGATCATGTCCTGGCTCAAAGGGGAGCAGACGAGTGAAAGATTGTCGGCTTATTTAAGGAGCTTAAGAATGAATTTTCACGGAGGGGTCGTATGTGTGTTTGGAGATATGACTCAGCAGGAAACGCAAGATGTTACATACTTTAATCTGGTGGCAAGAAGTATCTTTGAACAGCAGGGATTCCATGCATTACCTGAAAAAGATGGAAATGACCTTCTATTCATCCTGCTTGATACAAGGAAACAAACAGACTGGAAATATCGGATAAAAAGGGCCCTGGATAAGATACATGAATCCAATTTTAATAGGAGAGATATAGATTCGGCCGTTTCTATAGGTAATTACCAAAATGAGATGATGAATATCCATTTGAGTTATAAATCTGCTGTGGAAAGCATGTTGCTGCGAGCGAAGGTCATGGATGATCAACGATACTATTTCTTCGATGATTTACATCTATACCGGTTGATTTCCATCGTGAACAATAATGTGAATCTCAACGGGATGATAGAAGAATATCTGAAACCACTGATTACGTATGATGAAAAACATGATGGCAGTCTTATGCTGACACTGAAAGTATTTCTAGGCTGCCAAGGTTCCAAGCAGGAAACAGCAAAAAAATTGTATATTGTCAGGCAAACACTTTATCATCGCCTCAAGAAAATTGAGGAATTGTTAGGTGAAGACTACATGAACCCCGAGAAAAGGCTGGCTATAGAGTTTTTGCTTGCAGCCCATGATTATCTGAACCCGGTGAAGAACGGAATGAAGCAATCGGCTGTCAAATAAATAACTCTGCTGATTATAAAAAAACGAAATGTCAAATGCACCTGCACAGTTGCTTTACATTATGTCTAATGAAAGCCCTTACCACATCTCTCATAATGAATGTAAATACTTCATGACGCTTACTTACTTCCAGGAGAAAATCAGCCCAACTCTATTGGGTACAAGGAGGAGTTAAAATTGTCGGTTATAAAAAATGAAGCAGCTGTATTAAAAAATTACATTGGCGGGAGCTGGGTGGATTCACTCAGTTCACAAACCATGCAAGTATTAAACCCTGCTACTAATGAAGAGCTGGCCAGAGTCCCTATCTCTACCAAAGAAGATGTAGACCGGGCAGTCCAATCAGCCAAGGAAGCATTGAAAACCTGGAAGAAAACTCCTGTTCCAAAGAGGGCAAGGATCCTTTATAAATATCATACTCTCTTATCTGACAATCATGAAGAGCTTGCAAAACTTGTCGTACAAGAGAATGGGAAAGCTTTTAAGGAAGCTTATGGAGAGGTTCAGAGGGGACTTGAGTGTGTAGAATTTGCCTGCGGGGCACCGACACTGATGATGGGGGAGACCCTCAGCGGAATTGCAGAAGAGATTGATTCCGAAATGTTCCGCTACCCTCTAGGGGTGGTTGGAGGGATTACACCTTTCAATTTTCCGATGATGGTTCCGCTCTGGATGTTCCCTCTCGCCGTTGCCTGCGGGAATACATTTGTTCTTAAGCCATCCGAGAGAACACCGCTTCTTGCCAACCGGCTAGCTGAACTATTCACAGAAGCCGGCATACCCCAGGGAGTCCTTAACGTGGTGCACGGGGCACATGACGTGGTTAACGGACTGATTGAACACAAAGATATTGCAGCCATCTCTTTTGTGGGATCCCAGCCAGTTGCAAAGTATGTGTATGAAAAATCAGCTTCAAACGGGAAGCGTGTCCAGGCCCTTTCAGGTGCCAAGAATCATCATGTGGTCATGCCGGATGCGGATATGGACAAGGCAGCTGACCACATCATCAGTTCGGCATTCGGAAGTGCCGGCCAGCGGTGCATGGCGTGCAGTGCAGTAGTCGTAGTCGGGGATAATGAGCCGTTTGTCAATGCATTAAAAAAGAAAGCGGATGAACTTTTTATCGGCAGCGGAATGGAAGATGAAGTGCTGCTGACCCCGGTAATCAGAAACGAACACCGTGACCGTACCCTCAAATATATTGAAAAAGGCCTCGAGGAAGGTGCTTCCTTGATCCGGGACGGAAGAAAGGAAATGGATGAATTCAACGAAGGGAACTTTTTGGGAGCGACGATATTTGATCATGTCACACCTGATATGACGATCGCAAGAGAAGAGATGTTTGCACCTGTTTTGAGCCTGCTGCGTGCAAAAGACTTAGATGAGGGACTAGAATATATACGTAAATCCCGTTTTGGAAATGGGGCTACTCTATATACAAAGGATGCGAAAGCAGTCAGGCAGTTCAGAGAAGAAGCGGATGCAGGGATGTTGGGGATCAATGTCGGAGTACCTGCCACAATGGCTTTCTTCCCATTTTCGGGATGGAAGGATTCTTTCTACGGAGACATGCATGTTAACGGGAAAGACGGAGTAAATTTCTATACTAGGAAGAAAATGATCACCTCAAGGTTCGATTTCTAAAAAAGAGTAAGGAGGGATTGCACATGGTGAAAACTGGTCAGGATACGTGGCTAAAACAGGATGAACAATTTGTCTGGCATTCGATGAAGCCGTATAATCCCGCTGGGACGATGGTAGTAACGGAATCCAACGGATCATGGGTGACCGATCATGAGGGGAAGAAATATTTGGACGGTATGGCCGGTTTATGGTGCGTGAACGTCGGTTATGGGAGACAGGAGCTTGCTGAAGCTGCATATGAACAACTTAAAAAAATGGCTTACTTCCCGTTGACACAGAGTCATCAGCCGGCGATTCAGCTTGCTGAAAAACTGAACGGGCTTCTGGGGGATGATTATGTCATCTTTTTCTCAAACAGCGGTTCTGAAGCAAATGAGACGGCATTTAAAATCGCCCGTCAATATCATCAGCAAAAAGGTGAAGGGGAACGTTATAAGATTGTTTCCAGATATCGCGCTTATCATGGAAACTCAATGGGAGCACTGGCTGCAACGGGGCAGGCGCAAAGGAAATACAAGTACGAACCACTTGCTCCCGGCTTCATCCATGTTGCCCCTCCGGACTCCTACCGGGATGACGCGAATGGGAAATCCCCGCATGAACTGCCCGGGGTCAAGGCCATCGATCAAGCAATGACCTGGGAGCTCAGTGAAACGGTTGCCGCTGTCATTATGGAACCAATCATCACCGGCGGAGGAATTTTGGTACCGCAAGAGGGATATATGAAAGCAGTCAAGGAAGTGTGCGAAAATCATGGTGCCCTGTTGATCGTCGATGAGGTGATATGTGGTTTCGGGCGAACAGGCAAGCCATTCGGTTTCATGAATTATGATGTGAAACCGGACATCATCACAATGGCAAAAGGAATTACATCTGCGTACCTGCCGTTATCAGCAACAGCAGTGAAACGTGAGATCTATGAGGCTTTCAAAGGCTCTGAAGAATATGATTACTTCCGGCATATCAATACGTTCGGAGGGAATCCGGCAGCTTGTGCACTGGCTGTCAAGAACATTGAAATCATGGAGAATGAAGATCTCTTCGCAAGGTCGGCTGAACTCGGTGAAACAGCGATCAATACATTGAAAAACCAACTGCAGGATCATCCATTGGTCGGTGACGTAAGAGGGAAAGGACTACTAATAGGAATAGAAATGGTAAAGGATAGACAATCGAAAGAACCATTGGAAGTGGATGTAGTGAACAAAGTCATTTCCTATTGCAAGCAAAACGGCGTCATCATCGGAAAAAACGGAGCCACTGTCGCCGGATACAACAATGTCTTGACACTTTCCCCTCCGCTTACGATCGATGTCGAGGATCTTGAACTTTTACTCTCAACTGTCATTGAAGGAATAAAACAAGTGTAATGAAAGATGAGCAGCTTCAATCATAGAAGCTGCTCGTTGATTCATAACTGGTTAACTTCGGAAGAACAAACAAGTGAATATCAAATCAAAAACGCACTGTATCTCACAATGGAATCACTGTGTGTTTTTTATTGTTATTAAGGTGTTATAAACGTTTTGGTTGATGAATCTTATGGGGGTGCACATTCCACTACTATATAAATAACTTTTGGAATTAGTGGTAGTTAATATGCTTAAAAACCTGACTGACGAAGAAACAGTTAAGTGTTAAGTTTTAGCTAATAACTTCTTGGCCTTTCTCTTGATTTTTTATTGACGCGGTAACCAAAGCGTTTAATAACTGAGGCTGGGATTAAAAGGTTTTAGTCTATGCAAAGTCCGATAATTTTCGTATTAAGAGGAAAATTATTTCGGGCTTTAATTTGTTTAAATGTTCATTTAGATTTAGCTCTCTTCAGCGGTTGATTGGAGTGCAAGACGAAGACTCCTGCGGGAAGAGTAGCTTATGTGAGACTTGTCTAGCTGCGGGGCTTAGAGGCACATGTCATAAGTCAAATCGGCCAAGAAGGCAAAGTACGCCTTCGTGGCCGATTCGCCTTATGCCAACCGCCTCTTTTCAATGCCCCTCCGCTTTTCTTCCCGCAGGCTTGCCGAGGAGGCTCACGGGCTACCCGCGGAAAGCGTAGTCTTGCACGGAAATCATTAGCGGTGTTGAGAGTCCACTTATACATTTAAATCTATCTTTTGAAAGTTTGCTCCTCTCAAGTAACCCGTTGATTTATTTCATTATTCACCTTTATTAAAAAATAATGGTAAAATTAATTTATCGCACAAAGGATAGGAGAGGGACGAATGACTGTAACATTTAAAGGAATTGATCACATTCAATTGGCCGCACCTGAAGACTGTGAAAAAGAAGCAAGAAGGTTCTATGGCGAAATGATAGGATTAAAGGAAATCCCCAAGCCGGAAAACCTCCAGGGGAGAGGGGGCTGCTGGTTTCAATTTGGTTCCCAGGAAGTTCATATTGGCGTACAGCAGGCTTTTGTACCGGCGACTAAAGCTCATCCCGGATTGCTTGTCGAAGGATTAGAAGAATTCCGCAGTTCTTTGATTGAAAA
Organism: [Bacillus] enclensis; assembly: GCF_001456935.1. Taxonomy (GTDB): domain Bacteria; phylum Bacillota; class Bacilli; order Bacillales; family Bacillaceae_B; genus Rossellomorea; species Rossellomorea enclensis. The sequence goes on from NZ_KQ758483.1 coordinate 649,012, forward strand.
AGGAATTGAAATCAAAGAAGATACACCTATAAACGGCAGGTGCCGATTCTTTGTATCCGATCCCTTTGGAAATCGGATTGAGTTTCTTGAATACAATTGATTACTGAAATAGAAGGCATCCCGCTCCGGTGAGATGCCTCTATTAGCGTTGCCGTATTTCTTGTGGTAAATCATTGGATGCAGGGGGCACATCTCTTTTTTTGACAAGGATGGATTCGGAAGAATATATCGAGACAATCAACTGGCCGCCATATATTTTTGCTCGAATCAAAAGGGGCTGGTTATAGATGTTCCGAAAAATGAAATCCGGGCCGTACCAACTTACAGTTGCATCCCTTCCCTTGGGTACATATGGGACTCTTTTACTGTGATGATACCGTTCCATAATTTCTACCCCCGCAAGGTCCACTGCATTGAACAGAGTCGAAGAGACCTGACAAATCCCCCCGCCGATATCTTCGGAAAGTTCCCCTCTCACAATGACTGGAGCCTTTTTATATCCTTTCTCCCTGGTTCTTTTACCGACCACTTTATTAAATGAGAATGTTTCACCAGGAAAAACAACCGTATTGTCGACCTCTTTGACAGCAAGGCTGATATTATGGGAGCGTTCAACATTGCGTTGATTGAAATAAGTGACATATTGTCCTATTTTCTTGTCTCGGATTGAAGATAGTAACTCGCTGTCCACACGGGGATAGATGACTTGTAATGGAACATCGATGGAAGCTGTACCTTTAGAGAATAAAGCTTCTATAAGCTGTTTCTGGAATTTCCTCCGGTGCAACGTATAGCCATTTTCATGTTCGACTATATGGTTGTGCTCATCAAGGTACGCATCTTGAGGAGGGACCGACACTTTCTTTTGAATGTCTTCCATGAGGTTTTCAGTTATGGCCGGGTTTAATAGTGGCTCATCAATCACATTATAGGTAAGATCTGTTTTTGAATAAGAGGAAAGATGGCTATCCTGGAAGAAGATTTCTATTTGATCCGCATGTCCAGCTTTCAGGCCGGGTAATGCAAGAAGACTGATAAGAGTTAGTTTTGATAATAACTGCATCGTTCATCATTCCCTTCTTAAAATAGTATAGGTATGAAATGAACTTTCATGTAACTCATGAACGAGTTTACAGTTACCAATAATTTCAGCTTATTCATTTTCCGTTCAATCAGAAACTATTTAAAAAAAGGTATGGTTTTTGATGCATATTCAAATGAAAATCTTCATCATTATTCTTTTGCTTTTGTTACTTAGCGGCAGAGTTGAAGCCGAGACGGTTGGGGGAGATGAACAAACGATAGATGCCCCGCGTCCTTCTTTTTCAGTCGAAATTCTTCCGTGGGAAACAGTAAAAGAATTGATCCCGAATAAATCTTATTTTACGATCATTGACGTCCAAACCGGTCTGAGTTTTCACGTGCAGAGGCGTGCAGGAAGCAAACATGCGGATGTACAGCCGCTTACAAATAAAGATACAAAAGTAATGAAAAAAATTTATGGAGGGGCATGGAGCTGGGACAGAAGAGCGATACTGGTTCAGTATGATGATCGTTTAATACCAGGCTCTATGAATGGAATGCCTCATGGTGCAGGAGCACTTAAGAATGGATTTCCCGGACACTTTTGTGTACATTTTTATGGCAGTACCACCCATAAAACCCCTACACCTGATTTCGCACATAAATTGATGATTTTAAGGGCCGGGGGAGAACTGAAAAGGTATGTATACCATATGGATCCATATGAAAGCCTCCACATCCTGGAGGTGGCAATCAATCAACATGACGAAGATTTACTTGCATTGATTCTTTCAGGCGGAGAGAGGGGTATTGCAAAAAAAATGATCCATCACGTTAAACACATAGACATTTCGGATTTATCATTGCTGCCATCAGAAGACATACACCCGATCTTTGGCCTGGTTGTACATGCAAGGTTGAAATGGATCACGGGAGAACAGGAACAAAATGTGAAAAAGGGTGAAATGATCATTCGCAGAAACAGTCCTGAAGATCAGTGGGCACTTGATGCCAAGGTACTGGCTGCACTGCTGGAGTGATCATTAACCCTTGGAAAATACTGCGGAAAATGTATGTAAAAAATGATGCAGCTGAGTTTTTTTCATTCATAAAGAGGGAAAAGGTGCTTTAAACAAATTGTGGAGGGTAAAAACTCATGCTGGAGTTCATAATAAATGTTATTAAAGAAATAGGAATGTGGGGGCTATTTGCAGGAAATGCAATAGAAGCATCATCTTTACCTTTTCCTGGAGTGCTTGTCACACTCACATATGGATACCTTCTTGACCCGTCCTGGGGGAAGCTGATCGGCCTGGCTGTTATTAGCAGCGTGATTTATACGGTGTTCAGCTATATCCCATATGGAATCGGGTTTAAGATTAAACATACGATCAAGGAAAAGACAAACAGCAAAAATACAAGAAAAGTTGAAAAAGCTCAAAAGTGGTTCAGGAAATACGGGATATGGAGCATCGCCCTCTCGCGCCCTCTTGGAATCGGGAACTATATCTCATATGCATCCGGGATCAGTAAAGTAAATAAGATAAAGTTTGGTATGCTTACATTCATCGGGATTTTCCCAGTCACCTTCATCATGCTCATTGTAGGGAAAAATGGAAATTTGAAGTCGGTACAGGCATTGATGAGCAATGTTCAGAACTATATCTTTATTGGAGGGGCCGCCGTGCTCATCATTTATATTGCGTATAAATTTTTCTATACCGCCGGAAAGAAAAAGAACAAGGATTCTTCTAACAATGAATCACCTAAAGTGGCTAAACAAGGTGATTCATAATCGCAAAACGCTGCTCCTTTCATGAGCGGCGTTTTTTTGCCTGCGTTTTACTATTTTCTTCTATGTGCTTCTTTTTGAGTCGATATGATATAATGAGGAGTCGAAATTAGTAGAATTAGCATGAAAGGTTTGATTCGAACCATGACTCAATATACGCCGATGATCAGGCAATATTTACAAGTAAAGGCAGATTATCAGGATGCCTTTTTATTTTTTCGTTTAGGTGATTTTTATGAAATGTTCTTTGATGATGCAATTACGGCCTCACAGGAACTTGAAATAACATTAACAAGCCGTGATGGAGGGGGAGAGGAAAGAATCCCTATGTGCGGGGTCCCTTATCACTCCGCTTCCAATTACATAGAACAGCTGATCAACAAAGGATTCAAAGTGGCCATTTGTGAACAGACTGAAGACCCGAAGCAGGCAAAGGGGGTCGTTAAGAGGGAAGTTGTTCAGCTGATCACTCCTGGAACTGTAATGGACGGGAAGGGTTTGAATGATAAAGAAAACAATTATATTGCATCCGTGACTCCGTTTGACGATGAAACGTTCGGGCTCGCATACAGTGACCTTACCACTGGTGAATCCAAAGTCACCCTTGTAACAGGCGGCCTTCAAAACTTACTGAATGAACTGGCGACAATCGAGGCAAAAGAAGTGGTGCTTCCCCCGGATGTAGATAAAGAAACCCAAAGAAGAATCAACGAGAGAAGTGACCTTACACTTTCATATGAAAATGAGACAAGTCTGGATCCTTCATTCTCACATCTTGTAGAAGCTCTCGACCAGGAAAAATTGAAGGTAAGTACAGCGAGGCTGTTTCAATATTTATTCCGAACCCAGAAAAGAAGTCTCGATCACTTGCAAGAAGCAGAGACGTATCATATCTACCAATATATGAAAATGGATTATTATTCTAAAAGGAATCTCGAATTGACAGAGACGATCCGCTCCAAAGGGAAAAAAGGGTCACTCCTATGGCTGCTGGATGAAACCATGACGGCAATGGGGGCACGCCTCCTTAAACAATGGATCGACCGTCCGCTTATTCAAGTGAAAGAAATACAGAAACGTCAGACCGTGGTGGAAGTCCTCTTGGAGAGATTTTTCGAAAGGCAGGATTTAAGGGAACGACTTAAAGAAGTGTACGATTTGGAACGATTGGCGGGAAGGGTAGCCTTCGGTAATGTGAATGCACGTGATCTGATTCAACTGAAAAAATCGCTGCAGCAAGTCCCTGTTTTAAAACATCTGGTGGAGACAATGGGCAATGAAGCTACTGATGCACTCGTGTCGGACCTGGATCCTTGTGAGGATCTGACAGATTTACTGGAGCAGGCATTGGTCGAAAATCCGCCTCTTTCCATTAAAGAAGGCAGCCTCTTAAGGGACGGCTACCATGAAGAACTGGATCAGTACCGTGATGCAAGCAAGAACGGGAAGAGCTGGATTGCAGAGCTTGAACGGAAAGAACGGGAGCGTACCGGAATACGCTCATTGAAGGTCGGATTCAACCGGGTATTCGGTTATTATATCGAAGTCACCAAAGCGAACCTTCATCATCTGGAAGAAGGCAGATACGAAAGAAAACAAACGTTGACGAATGCTGAGCGTTTCATCACCCCTGAATTAAAGGAGAAAGAATCCATCATTCTTCAGGCTAATGAGAAATCTGTTGAATTGGAGTATGAACTTTTCATCGGAATCAGGGAAACTGTAAAAGAGTTCATTCCGCGTCTCCAAAAGTTGGCAAGGCTCGTGAGTGAGCTGGACGTACTTCAATGTTTTGCTACTGTAAGCGAAAAAAGGCATTATACGAAGCCAGCATTCAATGAGGAACGCCGGATCATCCTGCATGATGGACGCCATCCAGTGGTTGAGAAGGTAATGGGTGCCCAGGAGTATGTGCCAAATGACTGTTTCATGGATGCAGAACGGGAAATGCTCCTTATTACAGGGCCAAATATGTCCGGTAAGAGTACCTATATGAGGCAGATAGCACTTACGTCCATCCTGGCCCAGATCGGTTGTTATGTACCTGCAAGCAGGGCGGACCTCCCTGTGTTCGATCAGGTATTTACACGTATAGGAGCGGCTGATGACTTGATTTCCGGACAGAGTACATTCATGGTCGAAATGCTCGAGGCGAAGAATGCAATCGTCAATGCGACACAGCAGAGCTTGATCCTTTTCGATGAAATCGGACGGGGTACATCCACATATGACGGAATGGCCCTCGCCCAGGCGATCATTGAATACATCCATGAAAATATCGGGGCAAAAACCCTGTTCTCCACCCATTATCATGAACTGACAACTCTTGAAGAAGAATTAATCAAGGTCAAAAATGTACATGTCAGCGCAATGGAGCAAAATGGAAAGCTTGTCTTTCTTCACAAGATCAAAGAAGGGGCTGCAGATAAGAGTTACGGTATTCATGTGGCTGAACTGGCAGATCTACCTCAGGAGCTGATCCGGCGGGCGAACGAAATATTAACGCATCTTGAAAGAGAGGAAACTGAGTCTTCAGTATCCCGGTCGAAGGCAGAAGCTGCAAGTACGAAAGAGAAGACGAAAGAGAAGACAAATGATGAGCTCAATGAGGAACTCGCACAGCTTTCCTTTTTCCAGACAGAGGAAACTGCAGCCAAAGAGTCAACACCCACATCAAAGGAAAAGAAACTGCTGGATGAATTGAAGAAACTCGATATCCTTGAAATGACACCACTTGATGCGATGAATACTTTATACGGAATACAAAAAAAGCTAAAAAAATAAAGGCGGTGTAATCGTGGCAAAGATCTTTCAGCTTGATGACTCGCTTTCCAACAAAATAGCAGCGGGCGAGGTTGTTGAAAGGCCAGCTTCAGTCGTAAAAGAGCTCTTGGAAAATAGTATCGATGCCAACGGTGATGTGATCGAAATTCACATAGAAGAAGCGGGCCTTAATTCGATCCGCATCATCGATAATGGGGACGGTATCGAAGAGGAAGATGTTAAGACGGCTTTCAGGAGGCATGCAACAAGTAAGATTAAAGATGAGAATGATCTTTTCAGGATCCGTACCCTGGGATTCAGGGGGGAGGCACTGCCGAGTATCGCGTCTGTTTCGTACTTTACCATGAGCACAAGTACAGGCGAGGGACCAGGTACATTTATCGAACTTCATGGCGGTGTGATCAAAAAGCTCGAAAAGACTTCTTCAAGAAAAGGAACGGATATAACGGTTTCACAAATTTTCTATAACACTCCTGCCCGTTTAAAGTACTTGAAGACCATCCATACAGAGCTCGGAAACATCAGTGATGTGGTGAATCGAATCGCACTTGCTCATCCGGAAGTATCAATCAGGCTCCTGCATAATGGGAAGCCGCTCCTTCATACAAATGGAAGCGGTGATGTGCGTCAAGTCCTCGCTGCTATCTATGGTATCGGTATTGCAAAGAAAATGGTTCCCATTGAAGTGAGTACGCTGGATTTCCGGGTCAGCGGATATGTTTCCCTTCCTGAGATCACCCGGGCATCGAGGAATTATATATCGACGATGATCAATGGAAGATTCATAAAAAATTATGCGCTTGCTAAAGCGATAGGGGAGGGATACCATACCCTCCTGCCGATAGGAAGGCATCCAATTGTATTATTGAACATTGATATGGATCCTGTCCTCATTGATGTGAATGTTCACCCTTCCAAAATGGAAGTTCGTATAAGTAAAGAAAATGAATTGAATTCACTTGTGACCGAGGGTATCAAGGCAGTCTTTAAACAAAAAGAGCTTATTCCTTCAGGAACATCTGCAGCAAGACCTGTCAAACCTAAGTCTGAGCAAACGTACATGAGCCTGGATCACAGCCCTGCTCCAACAAATATAAGTCCAGGCTCATGGACGACAATGCCCGGAGAAGCACTTCCCAAAGAGAAGGCAGGGGAGAATGCGGCCAGAGAGTTTCCGCAAATGGCAGCGGAAGAGAGAAGGCCTTTTCAGGCTGAAACTCCATCAGACGATAGTTATCATGAAGAAGAAATGTCCGTTGAGCAAGCTGAAGATGCTGCGATTGATCATAGAGTAATGGCTGAAGACCCGGACAAAGAAACAGAAGCACTCAGGGTGCCTCCGCTTTATCCGGTGGGGCAAATGCACGGAACATACCTTTTTGCTCAAAATGACCAAGGGCTGTACATCATTGATCAGCACGCTGCACAGGAACGCATCAAATATGAATTCTTCAAAGAAAAAGTGGGACAGGTTGCGAAAGAGCTGCAAGAACTGCTGGTGCCGCTGACACTGGAATATTCGATGGATGAATATATCAAAATTAATGAAAACCGGTCTGCACTTGAAGAAGTCGGGGTTTTTCTGGAAGAGTTCGGACAGAACAGTTTTATTGTCCGTTCACATCCTCAATGGTTTCCCCCAGGTGAAGAAAAGGAAACGATAGAAGATATGATCCAACAAGTTCTTAAAATGAACCGTGTGGACATCCGAAAGCTACGCGAGGAAGCAGCAATCATGATGAGCTGCAAGGGATCCATCAAGGCAAACCACCATTTAAGGAATGACGAGATCCTTGCACTGCTGGATGAATTGAGAAGGACCAACGACCCTTTCACTTGTCCGCACGGCCGTCCGATCATCATCCATTACTCTACCTATGAGATGGAAAAAATGTTTAAACGGATAATGTAACCAATAAAAACGAAGTCTGGTATACCCAGGCTTCGTTTTTTTTCTATATAAGAATACAAGAATATTATTATGTAAACCAAATGTCCGATTTAAACGAATTTAAAAATATTAATTGAAATATTTCATCTTTAGTGTAAAATTACACTAAAAGGATTGAATTGGGGGATATGTAAATGATTGTTAAAACAGTAACGAAAAAGAGCATACTAATCGTTCTTGTTCTCTTACTCGCATACTCTTCATTATTTATCTATCTCACAACTGAGAAAGATGAAGACAATATCATGACAGACGTAGGACGGTTGATGCCGACTAAAATCAAACAAGTAGTGAAAGGGCAGGAAGAAAATAGTTTGATTGATACCGTCATGGATGCGAATGAACAGGATTTGAAGCTGTCGATCGCCGGCAAGCGCCACAGCCAGGGTGGACATACTTACTACCCTGATGGAGTTGTATTGGATATGACTGATTATAATAAAATTCTTCATGTCGACCCTGAAAGAATGACCATTCATGTTCAAAGCGGAGCAACATGGGATGATGTTCAGCGGGCTGTTAACCCCTATGGACTGGCGGTAAAAGTCATGCAGTCACAAAATATATTCACTATAGGAGGTTCTCTGTCCGTTAATGTCCACGGCAGGGATATACGCCACGGGTCGTTGATTGAAACCGTGAACTGGTTCAGGTTATTGAAGCCTGACGGTACAGTGGTAAAGGTGTCAAGAACAGAAAACAGCGAATATTTCCCCCTGGTGATCGGAGGATACGGCTTGTTCGGTGTCATACTGGATGTGGAACTTCAACTGGCAGAAGATGAATTGTACAAAACAAGAACAAAAGAAATGTCTTTCAAAGAGTATACAGGATACTTCAATAATCATGTATTGGCAGATGAGGGGGTAAAGATGCATCTTGCCAGAATATCGACCGCCCCGGATTCATTTTTGAAGGAAATGTATGTTACAGATTATATGCTTAGTGAGACCCGTGAAGATTACAGTTCTCACAGTAAACTTAATGAAGAAAGGTTCACATTTTTAACAAAGTTCCTTCTCGGATTATCTCGTGATTTCGATTGGGGAAAAAATGCGTTCTGGAAAATGCAGAAGTCATTTTTCCTGCACAGGAGCGGTAATACCGTGACGAGGAACAATGTCATGCGCTCAGAATCTGAGTTTCTGGAATATGAGGCGAAAAACGACACCGATATCTTACAGGAATATTTTGTGCCTGTAGATGAGTATGAAGCGTATATAGATGATTTGAGGGTGTATCTTGAGGACCGGGATTTGAACTTGATCAACATTACAGTCAGGTACGTGGGTCGAAACAATGATGCACTGATGTCTTTTGCGAAAGAAGATATGTTTGCACTGGTACTTCTCATCAATCAGGGGATGGATGAAGAAGATATATCAGCAACTGGTGAAACGGTCAGGGGGATGATCGACATTACGCTGGATCACAGAGGCAGTTATTATCTGCCTTATTTCGAGTATCCGACAAAAGAACAGTTAAAAGAGGCGTATCCTGCAAGTGAAATGTTTTTTAAAGAGAAAAGAAGACTTGATCCCGACGAAAGATTCATCAATCAATTTTATGAGGAGTACGGCTTATGAAGTGGTTCATTTTTTCGCAAAGTTTTGCTTTGACTGCCGCCAGTGTTTCGTTTCCTTTTTATTTGCTCTTCATTCAGAATATCGGCCGTTCGTTTTCTTCATTTGGCTTTGCTTATGGGTTATTCACACTGAGTGCGGCGCTCAGCCAGCGCCTGATAGGGAAGTGGGCTGATCGATCAGGGGGAGTGAAGCTCCTGATCTTTTATGCTGTCGGAATGAGTTTTATCTTCCTTCTCATACCATCTGTCAACACTATAGAGAAAGTCTATTTCATTCAAGTGGTCCTCGGCATCCTGGGTGCAATACAAAAGACTAGCGAAAAGCTCGTACTCAGCGAAATGCCTTATAGGGGAAGAAGAGGGAAGATGATAGGAAATTATCATTTCTGGACTTCTTTATGTTCCAGTCTCGCCGTCATGGGAACGGGACTGTTGTTGAATTATTTTGCCATAAGCTATATTTTCTATGGCTGCTCCATATTCTTTCTTGTAAGCGGCATCGTATTGATTATGAGCAGGACTTGAGCGCTTTCTCTCTCTTATTCTTCCATTTATTGAAATGAAGAAGGATTATTTAACCAAATCATCTAATACTAATAAAGAAGTATTTTTCGGAATTTTCAATAATAAATTACAGGGGGATTCAGATGAATGGAGGAACCGATCTACAACCGTTGAAGATAAAGAGAAAGAAACGGACAATCGTTTTACTGTGGTCGCTTGGAGTGCTTGGGTTCCTGCTCGTCGGGGGGCTAATCGCGGCGGATTTTTATGTGGAAAGGTCATTACCCGTGATTTCCGGAACGATCTCTTTGAATGGGTTGTCTCATGATGTGGAAGTGACGAAAGATGATCAGGGCGTTCCGCATCTATCGGCGAAATCGGAAAAGGACTTATTCATTGCCCAAGGATATGTTCAGGCCCAGGATCGTCTATTCCAGATGGACTTAAGCAGAAGACAGGCATCCGGCCGGTTAAGTGAAGTCATCGGGGAAAAAACCGTAGAAAGGGATAAGTTTTTCCGGACGCTCGGCCTGAGAAGGGCTGCAGAAGTCTCGTATACAGCTTATCCTGATGAAACCAAGCAGATACTTGAATGGTATGCAGAAGGGGTCAATGCATACATGGATCAAGCAAAGGAGAAAGGAAGACTGCCTGTAGAATTCACCCTTTTGGGATACAAACCGGAAGAGTGGACACCGGTTGATTCATTGACCATTGGAAAGTATATGGCATTTGATCTGGGGGGGCACTGGCAGGGCCAGGCCTTCAGATACTGGGCAATGAAGAATCTTCCCGAGGAAAAGGCATACGATCTGTTCCCCTCATATCCTGAAGATGCCCCTGAGATTCTTGCATCAGTAGGTGATTCTGGTTTAGACATTGAAGCCTCTTTTGCATCTTCGGTAATACCCCCTGAATATAACGGCAGCAATAACTGGGTCGTGAGCGGGGAGAAAACGGCAAACGGAAAACCGCTTCTTGCGGATGATCCCCATTTGTCGCTGGGCACACCTTCGATTTGGTATCAAATGCATTTAAATGCACCGGATTTGAATGTGAGCGGAGTTATATTTGCGGGTATTCCGGGTATTATTCTCGGTCATAACGAAGAAATCGCCTGGGGTGTGACAAACACCGGCCCGGATGTCCAGGATTTGTATGTGGAGAAAAGGAACCGTAAGGACCCATCATTATTTCTTTACGATAATAATTGGGAAGAAGCGACTATCATTAAGGAACCGATTGCTGTCAAGGGCGGGGAAGATATTCCTTATAGAGTCACCATTACAAGACATGGACCTGTCATTTCCGAACGCGCCTCTCAATCAGATGATGATGGTCAGGTGCTTTCACTCAGGTGGACCGCCTTAGATCCGAGCCTTGAGCTGCAGGCAATCCTGAATATGAATAAAGCAGGTAATTGGGAAGAATTCGAGACTGCCCTGGAGGATTTTCATACGCCAACCCAAAATTTCGTATTTGCATCTAATGACGGAACAATCGCATATAAAGCAAATGGAAAGATACCTGTACGGAATAAAGGAGACGGACTTCTTCCTGTTCCGGGATGGGAGCCGGAATACGAATGGCAGGGGTTCATTCCTTTTGACGAACTGCCTGTGACTGTAAACCCTGCCAGCGGATTCATCGCCACAGCAAATAATAAAGTGATCGATGATAGTTATCCTTATCATATCAGCAACCACTGGGCCCAGCCGTACAGGTATATGAGAATCGCTCAATATCTTGAGCAACAGGATAACTTGACAATTGATGATATGAAAACTCTTCAGATGGACAAGGTCAATCTACATGCTGCCGAATTTCTGCCCTTTCTTTTAGAAGATCTAAAAGTACTGGAGTTGACAGCAGAACAAAAGGAAGCTGTCAAACTGCTTGAGGAGTGGGACTACGAAGATGATAAATCACGTGCGGCACCTTTATTGTTTCACTCCTGGATGGATACCTTATCGAAAGATATGTTCAAGAAAGAGATTCCGGACACCATGATGGACCTTTTTGAAGGGCGGCAGGGTATTGTGGATGAAATGCTCCGTAATGCGCATAAAGGGGAAGAATCGAATTGGTTTGAACCTTTTGGGGGATATAAAGCATATTTAAATGGTACTTTGAAAAAAGCCTTAAAAGAATTAGAGGAATCTTATGGGACTTCCATGAATGATTGGAAGTGGGGCGAATACCACAAAGTGTACTTTGAGCATCCCGTTTCAAGTGCGTCGCCGTTGTTAAAATGGTTTTTCAACAGAAAAGATCCCATTCCTGTAGGGGGGAGCAGGGTGACTGTTCAGGCAGCCAGCTATAATAATGAAGGAATTGTCAACCATGGCGGTTCATGGAGGTTTGTAATTGATACTGCCGATATGAATGAAGGATACCATATTGTCGGTCCAGGCCAGGCAGGTCACTTCAAGAGTGAATGGTATGACAATCAAATCGAAGCATGGGTAAAAGGAGAGTACCACTCGACTCATTTAAATGATGAGATGGAAGGCATGAATAAATTAGTATTGAAAGCTGAATGATAACCAGCGTCTTATATCTTCCTTGTATGCAGTGAGGATATAAGGCGTTTTTAAAATCTGCCTTCAAAAACTGTGTAAAAAAACTGAAATGGGGTATACTATCAAGATGTGATTTTATAAACTATTATGGTACGATAATATGTAAAGGAGAATTACATAGAAAGCAGTGAAAGTATGGCTCATACTACAAAAGAAAAGCTGATTGTGCTGATCGGTCCGACAGCTGTCGGAAAAACCAAAACCAGTATCCATCTGGCCAAGTCATTTAACGCAGAGATCATCAGCGGGGATTCCATGCAGATTTATAAAGGAATGGACATAGGCACAGCGAAAATCACCATTGAAGAAATGGAAGGGGTGCCTCATCATTTAATTGATATTAAAGACCCGAAGGAATCGTTTTCTGCTGCCGAGTTTCAACAGCTGGTAAGGGAAAAAATTTCAGAAATTCACTCGCGCGGGAAAATACCGATGATTGTTGGCGGGACGGGATTGTATATTCAATCCGTCATTTATGATTATCAATTTACCGATTCACCTGGAGATGCTGAATATAGGTGTACACTCGAAGAGAGGGTGAAGGATGAAGGAATCGGTCCCCTTTATGACGAACTGCAGCGTATTGATCCCTCAGCAGCAAAAAATATTCACCCAAATAACACAAGGAGGGTGATCCGGGCGCTGGAGATTTTTCACTGTACAGGTGAAACGATGACCGATTATCAATCAAGTCAGATAGATGATCCCCTGTATGAAACAGCTCTGCTTGGTCTTACCATGGATAGGGATAAGCTCTATGACCGCATAAATAAGAGGGTGGATATCATGGTGGAAGAAGGTCTCATCGAAGAAGTTAAAACGCTGTATAATCAAGGCGTTCATAATGTCCAATCTGTACAGGCCATCGGTTATAAAGAAATCTATGAGTACCTGGAGGGGAGAATAAGCTTTGACCGGGCGATTGAGACCCTGAAACAGAATTCCCGCAGATATGCAAAGAGACAGCTGACCTGGTTCCGTAATAAAATGGATGTAACCTGGTTTGATATGACACCAGAAGAGGACCACGATAAAATAATCAGCGGGATTTCTGAATTTATTGCAGGAAAGCTTGAACTAAAGTCGAATTAGTTAAGTAGAGATAGAGGAGGAGGACTAAACATGAAACAATCCATTAATATTCAAGATCAATTTCTCAACCAGTTGCGTAAAGATAATTCACTATGTACGGTATTCCTATTGAATGGCTTCCAAATCCGCGGCCATGTAAAGGGATTTGATAATTTCACCGTCCTGTTTGAATGTGAAGGGAAACAGCAGTTGGTTTATAAGCATGCAATTTCTACATTCGCTCCTCAGCGGAATGTGCAAATAAATTTTGAAGAGAGCAATTAATCGTTTAGTTCCAGTACTAATGAATTGAAATTGACAAAGCTGCCAGATCTATTTTCAGGCAGCTTTTTTATATGCTCACCCATATTCTTGATACTTTTGATAATGAAAAATGAAAAGGTTGAATAGAATGATATGAGAATCAATTTGAATCCTTAACTTGAAATCTAATAAGGATGAAGCCGGGATGCATTTCAACAGTCTGAACGTCAATGATTCTGTATATTTCTCGGGAAAGCGCATGATATGACAGGATTCTGCGTTTTTTTCATTTATTCTTTATAGGCATTTGTCTCCCAAAAAGGCCTCTATGTATTAACTGTCTGCAGAATGGTGAGGTGAAATAAGTGGAACAGCAACCAATGAGAATGAAAAATAACGGGCAAATCAGTATTGTCCTGAATTCCCAAAAACGCAATTCGGTGAGGGATACCCTGAAGCCCGATAGCCTGCCTCAATCACAACCACTCCCTCAAGAGCATGTGGCTCTAAAGGAGATTGAAGAAGAGTTAGGGGCTCTTGTCGGGATGGAAGAAATGAAAAAGATGGTCAAAGAAATTTATGCATGGATTTATGTAAATAAAAAACGGGAAGCCATGGGGTTAAAAGCTGGAAAACAAGCTCTTCATATGATGTTCAAAGGTAATCCCGGAACCGGGAAGACCACTGTTGCAAGAATTATCGGGAAATTATTTTTAAAGATGAATGTTTTGTCGAAGGGCCATCTGATCGAAGCGGAAAGAGCGGATCTGGTCGGTGAGTACATTGGACATACCGCCCAAAAGACGAGGGATTTAATCAAAAAATCCCTTGGAGGAATATTATTCATCGATGAAGCGTATTCGCTCGGCAGGGGCGGGGAAAAAGACTTTGGTAAAGAAGCAATCGATACCCTGGTCAAACATATGGAAGATAAACAGCATGAGTTTATATTGATACTTGCGGGTTATTCAAAGGAAATGGATCATTTTCTAACGTTGAATCCCGGTCTTCAATCTAGATTTCCTCTGGTCTTTCATTTTCCGGATTATTCGGTGGATCAACTGATGGAAATAGGAAAAAGAATGCTGGACGAAAAACAATATGTATTGAGTTCAGATGCTGAGAGAAAAATCAGGGATCACTTACACTCTGCTAAAAATTCTTTATCGCCCATGGCATTTTCCAATGGAAGATACGTGAGGAATATACTGGAAAAATCAATCAGGACGCAAGCGATGAGACTGCTGCTTGAGAATTGTTACAGCAAGAATGATTTAATTACCATCAGAAGTAATGACCTAATCTTTTCAAAAGGGAATATCGAATCATTATGACGGATGAACAGTAAAACCAGCATTCTATGAGAATGCTGGTTTTTTGTGGTTTCAACCATGTGCCCTGAGGCTTCTATTGGGCAGCCGCCACTTGTACAAGTATGACAGGACACGCAGGGAGGTGGTCAGTATAAATAAAGTATAAAGTTCAAACGGTGAACTTGTAATACCCAGACCAACTGCCACTCCGCACATGACTGCCCAGACAGCATAAATTTCAGAGCGCAGTACTAGGGGCTTTCTTCCGGCTAACAGATCACGGATGATCCCCCCGCCGCTTCCGGTCAATACGGCTGCCACGATGACGGCTGAAAGAGGATGATTCATCTCATATGCGTACAGGGCTCCCTGTATCGCAAAGGCAGAAAGACCTACTGCGTCAAAGAAGTTCCCCCATCGGCGCCAATGTTTTAATAGATTATTAGGGAAAATAAAAACGGCAGTAATGGCCAAGAGAGCAATTTGAAACAACATTCCCTGTTCCCATAAGGCCGAAACAGGCACCCCGATAAGCAGGTTCCTGATGGCCCCTCCGCCAAAGGCAGTGACGATGCCTAAAATGTAAACTCCCAATATATCATATTCTTCTTCCATTGCAATGATCGCCCCGGATACTGCAAATGCAACCGTGCCGATGATGCTTAGTACTTCCCAGGTCATGTTATCCCCTCCTTGCCAGGTCTGTCATCCTATGTAATTAATAAGAGTTCGTTTATTCAAACATACTGATTTTAACACGAAAAAATACATTTGCAATCATTTTTGGTTACTTTAAAAATAGAGTTTGTATATCACTTTTGATAAGATGGAATTTATACAACTAATTCAGAAGAAAGAAGGGCGCTTATTGCAACGAGATGTGAAAGAAAAAATCCTATTGACCGGTTGTCAGCTGGATGAAGATGATCTCCGTTTTCAATATAGTATGAAAGAACTTGAAGAATTGGCAAAGACAGCACAGGGTGAAGTAATGGCGGTGCTGTCTCAAAAACGGGACCGGATCGATCCCGGTACATACATAGGGAAAGGGAAGGTCGACGAGTTAAAGGCGTTGGAAGAACAATTCGACCCAGACATCATTATCTTTAACGATGAGCTTTCGCCAAGTCAGGTAAGGAATCTTTCAAAAATACTTGACGCCAGGGTAATCGACAGAACACAGTTAATCTTGGATATTTTTGCTCAGCGTGCAAGATCCCGGGAAGGAAAACTTCAGGTGGAACTTGCCCAGCTTCAGTATCTGCTTCCCCGTTTGATCGGAAAAGGCACTTCACTTTCAAGGCTTGGCGGCGGAATCGGGACCAGGGGACCGGGAGAAACAAAGCTTGAAAGTGACAGAAGGCATATTCATCGCAGAATCGATGATATTAAGAAGCAGCTTCAGACTATCGTGGAGCATCGAGAAAGGTATCGTGAAAGACGGAAGAAAAATAATACCTTCCAGGCAGCCCTGGTGGGTTACACGAACGCAGGGAAATCTACATTATTCAACCGGCTTTCCACCGCAGAATCATACGAAGAGAATCAACTGTTTGCCACATTGGATCCGATGACACGGAAAATGGCTCTGCCGAGTGGTTACTTCACTTTACTGACTGATACTGTCGGCTTTATACAAGATCTTCCCACCTCTCTGATAGCAGCCTTTCGCTCTACCCTTGAAGAAGTAAAAGAAGCGGATCTTCTATTACATGTTGTGGATAGTTCTAATCCAGATTATCATCAGCATGAAGAAACCGTTCAGTCACTGCTTGAAGAGCTGGGGATGGATGGGATGCCGATGCTGACCGTGTACAACAAGCGTGATATCATCCATCCGGAGTTTGTGCCTGTTAGCGGGGCAAATCAGATTTTGATCAGTGCGATTGACAGCGAAGACCGAAGGCAGCTTTTATTGAGGATAGAGGATATGGTAAAAAAACAAATGGATAAATATCAAGTACAGGTACCTTCAAATGAAGGGAAGGTTCTTTCCCAGCTCAAGAATGATACCATTTTATTGAATCTGTACTTCGATGAGGATACCCAATTGTATGAAGCGGAAGGATATCATTTGAAAGACCATCAGATAAGCGGAAGCATCAAGAAATTTCAAAAGCAGAAGGGAAGCAAGTAATGTTAGAACAACTCAATCATGGGCAGATTCTAAAACCTGTCGTTAATAAAGTAGAAAACTTAATTCAATCAACTCATAGGGAAATCGATGAAAGATCAGAGAAGAACCAGTTTAAAGTTCTTCAATCTTTTCAAAAACACAAAGTCAGTGACTCCCACTTCATCCCGTCCACAGGATACGGTTATGACGATGCAGGCAGGGACACACTCGAAAAAATATATGCAGATGTATTTGGCGGTGAAGCAGGGTTGGTCAGGCCGCAGATCATCTCAGGCACCCATGCGATCTCAATCGCTTTATTCGGTATATTAAGACCCGGTGATGAACTTGTGTATATCACTGGTAGACCATATGATACCCTGGAAGAAATCGTAGGGATAAGAGGCGAAGGGAACGGATCGCTCAAAGATTTCAACATTTCATATAAATGTGTTGATCTGGATGAAACCGGCAAGGTGGATTTTACAAACGTCCAAAAGGCCATCTCCCCTAAAACAAAAATGATCGGTATCCAGCGTTCGAAAGGATATGCAAACCGGCCTTCTTTTACTATAGAAGAAATCCGGGATATGATTGCTTTTGTTAAGGAAATCAATCCTCATATTGTTGTATTTGTAGACAATTGCTACGGTGAATTCGTTGAGGATATAGAACCTTGCCATGCTGGAGCTGATCTGATGGCTGGTTCACTTATCAAGAATCCGGGCGGAGGCCTTGCCAAGACAGGCGGTTACATAGTAGGGAAAAAGGAACTGGTTGATAGCTGTTCCTATAGAATGACCTCTCCGGGGATAGGGGCAGAAGCGGGTGCCTCACTTTATAGCTTACAGGAGATGTACCAAGGCTTCTTCCTTGCTCCCCACGTAGTGGCGCAATCTTTGAAAGGAGCTGTATTCACTTCTGCCATGCTGACCGAGATGGGAATGAATACAAACCCTGGTCCTCTTGAAAAGCGAACAGATCTAATTCAATCAGTGCAATTTAATGATAAGGAAAAGATGATCGCTTTTTGTCAGGCCATTCAATTTGCTTCTCCAATTAATTCTCATTTTACGCCGTACCCAAATTATATGCCCGGCTATGAGGATGATGTCATCATGGCGGCAGGTACTTTTATCCAGGGTTCAAGTATTGAATTATCTGCAGATGGCCCGATCAGACCTCCTTATACAGCTTTTGTACAGGGTGGCCTGACATATTCTCATGTCAAAATTGCAGTATGCACGGCACTGAATCATTTAATTGAAAAAGGTTTACTAAACGTTAAAAAGGGATAATAGAAAGGTAATTGGATAGTCTAAAATCGACTATCCTTTCCTTTTGAAACTTCATGTAAGTTTTTCTAACATTTCATTGACAGAATACTTAACATTACATATAATGATACCATGAAGGAAAAGAAAAGGAGGGTATCGCAGATGAGTGGAAGTGAAATTCGTCGAACGATGGCATTGTTTCCTATCAGTATTGTCATGCAGCTCACGGACTTAACGGCTCGTCAAATCCGATACTACGAAGAGCACGGGTTGATAACCCCTGCGCGCACAGAGGGGAATCGCAGACTCTTTTCCTTGAATGACATTGATAAACTGTTGGAAGTTAAGGATTTGTTAGATCAAGGGGTGAACATGGCGGGAATCAAGAAAATTTTCTCGGTTAATGCCGTGGACGAAAAGAAAGTAGTATCTGAAACAAGCAAGCAGGAGGAAGGAAAAGCAAGGCAGGATCTATCTGACGAACAGCTTCGTAAATTACTCCGGAATGAATTGATGCATTCAGGGAAATTTAACCGGGCTTCCTTGCGTCAGGGAGATATGTCCCGCTTTTTTCATTAATAAATAACCTTAAATGAATCTGAGGAGGAATTACAACAAATGGCAAAGTATACTCGTGACGATGTGATCAGATTAGCGAATGAGGAGGGTGTTAAATTCATCCGTCTGCAATTCACAGACATTTTAGGGACAATCAAAAATGTTGAGATCCCTTTCAGTCAGCTTGAGAAAGCATTGGATAATAAAATGATGTTTGACGGATCTTCAATTGAAGGCTTCGTACGAATCGAAGAATCAGATATGTATCTATTCCCTGACCTGGACACATGGCTTGTATTCCCATGGACTGCAGAAAAAGGGAAAGTTGCACGCTTGATCTGTGATATTTACAATCCGGATGGGACACCTTTCGAAGGTGATCCGCGTAACAACCTGAAGCGAGTATTGAAAGAAATGGAAGAGCTTGGATTCTCTGATTTCAATCTTGGGCCTGAACCGGAATTCTTCCTTTTCAAGCTGGATGTAAATGGTGAACCTACACTTGAGCTGAATGATAATGGGGGTTATTTCGACCTTGCACCTACAGACCTGGGTGAAAACTGCCGCCGTGATATCGCCCTTGAGTTAGAAGAAATGGGCTTTGAAATCGAAGCTTCCCACCATGAGGTAGCGCCTGGGCAGCATGAAATCGACTTTAAATATGCAAGTGCCCTTAAAGCTTGTGATGATATCCAGACATTTAAATTGGTTGTAAAAACAATTGCACGTAAACACGGACTTCATGCAACGTTTATGCCGAAACCTTTATTCGGTGTGAATGGTTCCGGGATGCACTGTAATATGTCGTTATTTAAGGATGGCAAAAATGCATTCTTTGATGAAAAAGGAGACCTTCAATTAAGTGAGACAGCTCGTCAATTCCTTGCAGGTACAATCAAGCATGCCACTGCATTTACGGCGATCACGAATCCGACGGTAAACTCCTATAAACGATTGGTTCCTGGATACGAAGCTCCATGTTACGTAGCGTGGTCTGCTCAAAATAGAAGTCCTTTAATCCGTATCCCGGCTTCCCGCGGAATCAGTACACGTGTTGAAGTCAGAAGTGTCGATCCGGCAGCTAACCCATATCTGGCTATGTCTGTCCTTCTTGCGGCTGGTCTGGATGGAATCAAAAATAATCTTGATGCACCGGCTCCGATTGACCGCAATATCTATGTAATGGATAAAAAGGAACGTGAAGAAGCGGGTATCATTGATCTACCTGCTACTTTATATGCAGCATTGGAAGAACTGAAAAAAGACGAAGTAATCATCAAATCCCTTGGGGGGCACATCTTCGAACACTTTGTGGAAGCGAAGGAGATCGAATGGGATATGTTCCGTACTCAAGTTCACCCTTGGGAAAGAGAACAGTATATCCAAATGTACTAAGATGGACTTTTATAGCATTAAAGCCAGCGCATTCTTCAGCGCTGGCTTTTTTTTGCGTATGGCGGACAAAACAAAAAAAACGCTGATTCCAGCGTTTTTTTTTGATAATTAATGAACCTGGCGATAAACACCAATAACTTTACCTAGGATAGAAACATTTCGTAATATGATTGGACCCATTGTCGAGTTTTCCGGCTGGAGTCTGACATAATCCTTTTCTTTGAAGAAGCGTTTTACTGTCGCTTCGTCTTCTTCCGTCATGGCGACGACGATATCTCCGTTGTTGGCCGTCTGCTGTTGTCTTACAATGACGAAGTCCCCGTCGAGAATTCCGGCTTCTATCATACTGTCCCCCATGATTTCGAGCATGAAAACCTGCTCATCTGAAGGAGCCAGACGTTCGGGAAGAGGAAAGAATTCCTCAACGTTTTCGACAGCCGTAATCGGCTGTCCGGCAGTTACCTTACCGATCAAGGGCACGTTTACAACTTTCTGGCGTGGAATTGTATCTTCTTCCAGATCAAGTATCTCTATTGCCCTTGGCTTGGTGGGATCACGCCGGATAAGCCCTTTGCTCTCGAGCCTTGCAAGATGACCGTGGACCGTTGAACTTGAAGCCAAACCGACAGCTTCACCTATTTCCCGGACTGATGGCGGATAACCTTTTTCTTTAACAGATACTTTAATGTATTGAAGTATGTCTTGCTGTCGTTTAGACAATTTAGTCATGTACACGCACCTCTATTATCGATCTTATGTTCCCATTATAGCATGTCTTTCCAACTGATACAAACATAAGTTCGAATTTTTCGGTTGACACCAAACGGATGTTCGTATTACAATCTAGTTACAAACAAACAGAACAAACATTCGTATGGAGGTCATTTATATGTTAACACAAATTTGGAATCGTTTTTCTTATATAATCATTCTTTTTGTATTATCTTTTTTATCAGCGGGTTACTTAGTGGTATCGGGGGGGAGCGATCCTTCATATGAGACGGTCACCGTCAATAAGGGGGATACTCTCTGGACGATTGCTGAGAAGTTTGAAGGGGAATACAATATGACGAGGGAAGAGTTCATCGAATGGGTGGGACATGAAAATGATTTAATCTCCTTCGCGATAGAGCCTGGGATGTCATTGATTTTGCCGGTCGAAGCATCTTCATATTCCACCCAATCCGATATACAGCTTGCGATAAATAATAAGTAGAGGGTGAATGTCTATATGAAAGCAGCGATTTACTGCAGAGTGAGCACAAAAAAAGATACGCAGGAGACTTCACTGGAAAGACAGGAAGCAGAATTGTTAAAGCTTGCAGAAGAACATCACTTTGATGTGGAGGCAGTGATAAAGGATCAGGCCAGTGGGTTTGAACTGGATCGACCGGGTGTACTTACCCTTCTGGACTTGATAAAGGATGGTTCGATTGATGCAGTTCTGATCCAGGATGAAACGAGAATTGGCAGGGGGAATGCTAAAATAGCCTTGATACATTGCATACTGAAAGAAGATATCAAGATTATCAGTCAGACTCACAGCGGCGAACTGCATTTATCAGAGTCAGACTCGATGGTCATCAACATAGTAAGCATGGTGGAAGAATATCAAAGGAAGCTTCATAATCTGAAAATAAAAAGAGGGATGAGAAGAGCGGTTGAAAATGGTTTCCGCCCCCAAAAGAATTTGAAAAACAGAGGAAATCTGGAGGGAAGGGAAAGGATAGAAGTTCCCGTGGAGGAAATTGTGCGATTAAGAAGTAATGAGCTGACATTTGCAGAAATTGCAGCTACCCTGAGAGGGTTCGGATATAATATATCAAAGGCCACGGTACATAGGAGATATAAAGAGTATATGGACTCCGTCAAGGAAACATAACCCTTGTCAATGAAGCTCTTATCTAGTAACATATCGGTATATTTATTGAAGCAATGTACTGGATAAAAGCTGTAAAGGAGTTTTCATAGATGCTATCTAAGAAAAAGATGAACAGGATAAATGAACTTGCCAAGAAGTCAAAAGAGAGCGGACTGACTGACAGTGAAGCGAAAGAACAAACAAAATTAAGAAAAGAATATCTTGAAACATTCCGTCAGTCAATGAAAGGCACCATCGAGAACACACGCATTTTCGACACCGACGGCAATGAAGTCACTCCCAAAAAAATTAAAGACATCCAAAACAAACGCAAAATGCATTAGTGCAATGGAAAGATAAAAAATATGTTAAAAGATCCGAACAAATGTTGAAGTTTCTTTAATTGTACTTCTTATTAGTTCGGATTTTGTTATTTTGAAATATTAAATTCAAATTTTTTTCTGCATGTTTCAGCTTTTGATTGGAGTGGAAGACGAAGACTCCTGCGGGAGAAGTGGCCAATGTGAGACCCCGGAGGCGAAGCCGAGGAGGCTCAAGGGTCACCCGCGGAAAGCGAAGTCTTCCCACGGAAATCAAAAGCGTTGTTAGGATTGATATGTGCATTTTAATCCTTTTAATCCCTTTAATCCCTGGATTTGTAAGAAAACACTAAAAACATAACGAAAATCCCGAACATCAAAGGTTTTTATTTTCCAACAAAACAAAGTCATGTTATCATTCAAGTTAGTTGTATAAACTACCCAAGAAGATTAATATTAATAATAAGCAAGTATGAAAAGGAAGGATGTCTGACCAATGTTTGATAATACAGATCAATTAGCAATTAATACAATTCGAACTTTATCAATCGATGCAATCGAAAAAGCAAATTCGGGTCACCCGGGTATGCCTATGGGTGCAGCTCCAATGGCGTATGCACTATGGACACGCTTTATGAACCATAACCCTAAAAACCCTGAATGGTTTAACAGGGACCGCTTTGTTCTTTCTGCTGGACACGGTTCAATGCTTTTATACAGCATGCTTCACTTATCTGGATATGATGTTTCCATGGATGATCTTAAAGGATTCCGTCAATGGGGAAGCAAAACTCCGGGACACCCTGAGTACGGCCACACTCCAGGGGTAGAAGCAACAACCGGACCACTTGGTCAAGGGATTGCAATGTCAGTAGGTATGGCACTGGCAGAACGACATTTAGCTGCAACATACAACAAAGACAACTATAACTTAGTGGACCATTATACATACTCGATCTGTGGTGATGGTGACTTGATGGAGGGTGTATCTTCCGAGGCAGCTTCATTGGCCGCTCACCTTAAACTTGGCCGCCTGGTCGTTTTATACGATTCCAACGATATCTCACTTGATGGTGAGTTGGATAAATCATTCTCTGAAAGTGTGAAAGGCCGTTTTGAATCATATGGCTGGCAGTATATCAGGGTTGAAGATGGAAATGATCTCGACGAAATCTCCAAGGCGATCGAAGAGGCTAAAGCCGATACTTCACGTCCTACAATGATTGAAGTGAAAACAGTCATCGGTTACGGTGCTCCAAATAAATCAGGAAAGTCGGATGTTCACGGTGCACCTCTTGGTGAAGAGGAAATGAAGCTTACGAAAGAAGCTTACAAGTGGACATTTGACCAGGATTTCCATGTTCCGGATGAAGTGTACAGCCGTTTTGAAGAGAAGATTCAGCAAACTGGCTCTCAGAAGGAAGAAGAATGGGCAAGTCAATTTATAAAATATAAAGAAGAATATCCTGAATTAGCAGTTCAATTGGAAGCTGCTATCAAAGGTGAGCTTCCTGAGGGCTGGGACAGTGAAATTCCTGTATATGAAGAAGGCAAGTCACTTGCCAGCCGTGCCTCTTCTGGTGAAGTATTGAATGCCATTGCGAAAAATCTTCCTTCCTTCATCGGTGGATCTGCTGATTTAGCCGGTTCGAATAAAACGATGATCAAGGGAGCTTCAGATTTCACTCCTGAGTCCTACGAAGGGAAGAACATCTGGTTCGGTGTCCGTGAATTCGGTATGGGTGCAGCAATGAACGGGATGGCTTTACATGGCGGCCTTAAAGTATTCGGTGGAACATTCTTCGTATTCAGCGATTATTTAAGACCTGCTATCCGCCTTGCAGCGCTTATGGGTCTTCCTGTGACTTATGTATTCACTCATGACAGTATTGCAGTAGGGGAAGACGGCCCGACTCATGAGCCTGTTGAACAACTTGCGTCCCTGCGTGCAATGCCTAACTTATGTGTAATCCGACCTGCTGACGGTAACGAAGTAGCGGCTGCATGGAAGCTTTCCATGGAAAATACTGAGCAGCCGACGATGCTTGTATTATCACGTCAAAATCTCCCTACTTTAAAGGGAACTGCAGACAAGGCTTATAATGGAGTGGCTAAAGGTGCATACGTAGTTTCACCTGCTGGTAAAGAGCAGCCGGATGCATTGCTGCTTGCTACAGGTTCTGAAGTGAGCCTGGCAGTAGAAGCACAAAATGCCCTAGAGAAAGATGGTATCAGTGTTTCTGTTGTAAGTATGCCATCATGGGACCGTTTCGAAAAGCAGTCTAAAGAATATAAGGATTCAATCCTGCCTAAGGGAGTAACGAAACGTCTTGCCATTGAAATGGGTTCACCTCTTGGATGGGACCGTTATACTGGTCCGGACGGAGATATCCTGGCCATCAATGGATACGGTGCTTCAGCTCCTGGTGAAAAAGTTCTTGAGGAATATGGTTTTACTACTGATAATGTGGTTTCAAGAATCAAAGCTTTACTTCAATAAGGTTTGAGGCTCACACTGGCTGACTCCTTTTACGGGAGTCAGCCTTTTTACTTTTCTTCATGGAACTCCACTTCGACAAAACTAGAGCAATTTCTCAACAATTTATGACATGGTGCTCTTCTATCTTCCTTTATACTTAATAGAAGGAAATGTAGGGGGGATCATAAGGTGAGAAATTATCAAATCTATTGGATTGAAGAATCGTTTGCCAACCACTACTATGGACGTGAAAGAATGTTTTTTGGGCTTTTCTCTGATTGGGAAAGAAGCTCAGGTGATCTGAATAAAATCATATCCAAGCAAGTGGAATTCATCACTAAACCCATTCCTTACCTTCCTACACACAGAATCCTGCAGCATGAACTGGTTAAGGTTGAGGGAGCGAAGTGGATTGATACTACTGCAATCATCGAGGGAGAAGATTCAGGCGCAAATCTGTTGATGAATGAAAGAAGCATTTCGATAGAGGCATGGGGCCCCAATGACTGCGAGTATTTATTTTTCGAAATCCTAAGAAGGAATATGGGGCAGCTGCTTGCCATCGACCTGGATAACGAGAGATACGGCTGGCTGAAGCCTATAAAACAAAGAAAATTTATATATTAATAAGAAATTATGACAGAAATATTGTATAATGTTCTTTGGTTTAGTACACTTTTATAAGGACAACATGAAGGAGGAAGTAAGAACATGTCAACTTGGCTAGTTGTTCTAGTGGCAGTTATAGCATTACTTGCAGGAATTGCACTAGGATTTTTCATTGCTCGCAAATACATGATGAGCTACCTAAAGAAAAACCCGCCTATTAATGAACAAATGCTTCGCATGATGATGATGCAGATGGGACAGAAACCATCACAAAAGAAAATCAATCAAATGATGAATGCAATGAACAAAAATATGAAGTAATAGAACAGAGCACTCACCGAGCTGAGTGCTTTTTCTATTTAAGAGAAAAACTTCAACATTTTATTCAGTATAAAAATAAAATTATGATAGAATAGGGTGCGGAGGGAGTCAAATGAAAAAATGGATGATTGCTTCTCTTTCACTTTTCGTCTTTTTAGCCGGATGTAATAAAGATCCACAAGAAGTGATTGATGAAGATACGCTCGAAATACAAGACAGTGCTGCAAGTGATGCACGGGAATATTTAACCTATAAGGTCGATAAGCAGAAAAAATCAGTCAACCGTGGTTTGATAACGATGATGATTAATAACCGGAGTGATATGGATGAAATTGAGACGGGCCTAATGTCATTATCAACCGACCACTTTTCACCCGATGACTATGTATACCAAGAGGGACAGTATCTGACAAAAATCAACTCTTGGTTAGGAAGAGAATCGAAAGATAACAAAGAAGGTTTGAATCCGTCCATAAAAATTACAGAAGGAATGGGCTGGGAAGAAAGAATCGAAAGAGAGAAGAAAGACCCAATGTACCTTGCTTATATACATGAGCAGAACTATGTTGATTCAAAAGGGAAAATCCAGGGAATCTCTCTCGGATTCGCAATGAATAAGATAGACTACATACGGGTAAAAGATTCCAAGGGGCTGATGCATTTTGATGAAAGTGTCATTGATGACAAAACCTTGGAGAAATACGGTAAAGAAGCTGCCAAAAAGGTAGTGAGCAGAATACGCTCCACGAAAGAATTGAAAAATGTACCGATCTTCATTTCACTTTATAAACTGCAGCCCTTGAACAGTGTGGTGCCGGGTAATTATTTCACCAGTACATTCGTTGATGATAATGAAAACGGGATAAAAAAGTGGGAAGACATAAAAGAAAAGTATTATTACTTTCCAAGCAAGGAAGGGGAAGAAAAGGACCGCGACCTCTATAACCGGATCAGGGATCTTGAGGATTATGTTGCACAATACTTCTCCCATCAGGATATTGAATTTGTAGGTAAAGCGTTATACAAAAAAGAAAATGTGAACCAACTGGTCATCGATGTTCATACCGGTATGGTCAAAGATACCGAACTTATTGGGTTTGCCCAGGCAATCGGACCGGAGATTGTCGACTACTTCCCTCATATGCCCGTGTATTTATACGTGAAAACGCCGAAAGGGCTGAAAGCAACCATTGTAAAAGAAGTAGACCAAGAACCTTTTGTAGAAATTCATGAATGATATTTTGATCAATAGAGAACGAAGTTGAGACAATATTGATTTATTCTAAGTAAAACTCGAACAAATTTGTTCGAGTTTTTTATTGTACTTTTAGGAGTTTAGCTATTAACAGCGTTTGATTGGATTGCAAGAGGAAGACTCCTGCGGGAAGAGTAGTTTATGTGAGACTTGTCTAGCTCCAGGGCTTAGAGGCACATGTCATAAGTCAAACCGCCCAAGAAGGCAAAGAACGCCTTCGTGGTCGATTCGTCTTATGCCACACGCCTCTCTTCAAAGCCCTTCCGCTTTTCTTCCCGCAGGCTTGCCAAGGAGGCTCACGGGCTACCCGCGGAAAGCGAAGTCTTGCGCGGAAATCATTAGCGTGGTATAAAGTCTCCACTAAAATGTAAAGATTTAGACCTTGGCTATAAAGTTTTGTCTCCCCCATGGTTTTTATGTTGGAAATGAAAAAATGATTTCTCAATATTAGAAAATTTGGTAAAATAAAGAGTCATTTACTTTTACTTCGGAGGATTTCGTATGAGGGTCTTTTTGGATTTAAAATGGTTCTTTATTCAAGAAAGGAAGTCTTACTTAACGGGGATTGTTATCCTCTTATTTGTTGCCTTGCTTCAGCTGATTCCCCCAAAAATCGTGGGAATTGTCGTGGATAATGTGAAAAACAATAATCTGACTGCGGACCAATTGATGAAATGGATGGTTATCCTCATGGGTTCGGCAGTCTCCATGTATGGACTGCGATACGTATGGCGCATCATGATTTTTGGTTCTGCTACCAAGTTATCCAGACTGCTCAGAAATCGGCTGTATCGTCATTTTACTAAAATGTCACCGTCATTTTATCAAAAAAAGAGAGTCGGTGATCTAATAGCTCATGCGAGCAATGATTTACAGGCCATTCAGCAGACGGCAGGTTCCGGTGTTCTGACTCTGGTTGACTCCCTTGCAACGGGGGGATTTGTCATAATCGCCATGGCTTTTACGATTAGCTGGAAGCTCACATTGATTGCACTTATTCCTATGCCTTTTATGGCGCTGTTGACAAATTATTACGGTACGCTTCTTCATAAACGTTTCAATAAAGCGCAAGAGGCCTTTTCCAGCCTTAATGACAAAACCCAGGAGAGTGTTTCAGGAATAAAGGTTGTGAAGACTTTTGGCCAGGAAAAAGAGGATATTGAATCATTCAAAAAAGAATCAAGTGATGTTGTGGAAAAAAATATGGCGGTGGCAAGAGTGGACTCACTGTTCGATCCAACCATTTCCATCATTGTGGGCCTATCCTTCTTATTATCCATCGTTTTTGGTTCCCGTCTGGTTGTGAATGGAGAATTAACAATAGGGCAATTGATCTCCTTCACTACCTATCTTGGGTTATTGATATGGCCGATGCTTGCATTCGGCTGGCTCTTTAATATCGTTGAGCGGGGCAGGGCTTCCTATGATCGTGTAGCCAGCTTATTAAGTGAAGAGGTAGAAATCAAAGAGGAAGAAGACGCCATTCCTGCCATTCCTGCAGGGGATATTGAGTACAGAGTGAATATGTTCAACTACCCTGCTGAAGAAAAAAGTTCGTTGAAAAACATCCACATAATGATTGAAAAAGGCAGTACGGTTGGGATAGTCGGAAAAACCGGTTCGGGTAAAACTACTCTGCTCCGTCTGCTCTTAAGGGAATTTGAAGGGTATGAAGGAGAAATTTTGATGGCAGGCCATTCAATTAAGGAATATAAACTCTCGGCTTTGCGTGAAGCATTCGGATACGTACCTCAAGATCATTTCTTGTTTTCAACAACCATTTTTGACAATATCGCCTTTGCGAACCCACAGATTGACCGCTGCCGGGTGGAAGAGGCTGCAAGGCTTGCCCATATCCATGATGATATCAAAGACTTCACATTTGGGTATGAGACAATAGTGGGGGAAAGGGGTGTATCCTTGTCGGGAGGTCAGAAACAGAGGATTTCAATCGCCAGGGCACTCTTGATGGATCCGGAAGTACTGCTTCTTGACGATTCGCTGTCTGCAGTGGATGCGAAAACGGAAGAAGCCATTTTATCTTCACTCAGAAAAAATAGAAATGGAAAGACGACCATTATTACAGCTCACAGGCTGAGTGCAATCCAGCATGCTGATCTCATTGTTGTCCTTGATGAAGGAAAGATCGTTGAACGGGGCACACATGCAGAGCTGATGGCCAATAAAGGAAAGTATAGGGAAATGTATATCAGACAGCAGTTAGAAGAACTAGTGGAGCACGGGGGGTGAAGGGAATGGAAAAAGATCCAACCATGACGAAAGCCGGACAGCGAAAAGTATTTTTGCGATTAATGGGATATGCAAAACCCCATAAAAAGAAAATCATCGTTGCTTTTTTACTGTTATTATTAACGACGATCGGAGATGTACTCGGACCGATCATCATAAAAGTCTTCATTGATGATTACTTGACGCCCAGGGATTTTCCTTATGGGCCGCTTGCTGCGTTGGGGTCAGCCTATCTACTTATTCAAATCGGAAATGTGTTGATTTCTTATTTTCAATTATTGAAGTTCCAGGAGATTGCATTAAATATCATTCAGCAGCTCAGGGTGGATGTCTTTTCAAAGGTGCAGAGCCTTGGAATGAAATATTTTGATCAGACCCCTGCGGGCAGCATCGTCTCACGGGTGACAAATGACACTGAAGCAATCAAGGATATGTTTGTAAGCGTAATGGTATCCTTTATACAGGGAGCCTTTTTGCTGTCGGGTATATTTATCGCGATGTTTCTCCTTGATCCGAAGCTGGCGCTTTTTTGTTTGTTCATCGTCCCTCTCATTCTTTATATCATGGTTCTTTATCGTAAGTACAGCTCGGTATTTTATCAGGATATGAGGGAACGACTTAGTCAATTGAATGCAAAATTGAGTGAATCACTGCAGGGAATGTCAATCATTCAAGTGTTCAGGCAGGAGCAAAGACTGCAAAAAGAATTTGGAGAAATCAATGAGAAGCATTACATGGCCGGAATGAAAAATATTAAAGTGGACGGACTGCTGTTGAGGCCGGCAATTGACCTTGTTTATGCAGCCGCATTGATTGTCGTTCTGAGTTTCTTTGGCATTACATCTTTCAGTGAACCGGTAGAGATAGGTGTACTGTATGCTTTTGTTAATTATCTGGACCGTTTTTTTGAACCTGTCAATCAGATCATGATGCGCCTCTCGATGTTTCAGCAGGCAATCGTTGCTTCATCAAGGGTATTTACATTATTGGATGAAAAGGAAGTATCGCCGGGTCAAACGGACTGTAAAGAAGAAAATCAACAGATTCAAAAAGGGGAAATTACATTTAAGGATGTTACTTTTTCCTACGATGGTCAAAAGGATGTTCTGAGAAATATCTCATTTACGGCCAGGCCGGGGGGGACTGTAGCGCTGGTAGGGCATACCGGAAGCGGTAAGAGTTCGATTATCAACCTTTTGATGCGCTTCTATGATTACTCGGCAGGGGAGATTTTAATTGATGGGAAATCCCTTAAATCCTTCCCCTTGAATGAGCTAAGGTCCAAGATGGGGCTTGTACTTCAGGATCCATTTCTATTTTACGGAACGATTAAAGATAATATTAAACTTCATAACGATACAATGAGTGATGAAGAAATCATGGAGGCGGCAAGGTTTGTTCAAGCGGACGTGTTTATAGAAAAGCTGGAAGATGGTTATTCCAGCAAAGTGGTTGAAAGGGGAGCAACTTTGTCGTCGGGGCAGCGTCAGCTGATCGCTTTCGCCCGGACGATTGCAGCTAAACCAAAAATCCTCATCTTGGATGAAGCAACAGGGAATATCGATACTGAGACAGAAGAAGCGATCCAGACTGCTTTAGCTAAGATGAGAAAAGGCAGGACCACCATTGCAATCGCTCACAGGTTATCAACCATTCAGGATGCAGAGCTTATTCTGGTATTGCACAAGGGTGAGATTGCGGAAAAGGGGACACATCAGGAATTACTTGCAAAAAAAGGTATTTATCATAAGATGTTCTTATTGCAGAATGGACTTGTCGAAGGCATGGAGGATGTAGTATCAAAAGGTGTATGATACTGGGTGAAAAGAGGGAGTATCAACAGAAAGCAGACCGGACAAAGGTCTGCTTTCATTATGTAGTTCATTCGAGTATCAGCTTACTTGGGACGTGAAATTTTTTATGTAGTCCGAATTATAACTGTTTAATAATAAGTCCAATTCTTGACTGTATTGAATGGCTTGTGGAGAGGTTAATCCATTTTTCGCAACGATATCAATCAGTTGAGCGCGTTTTTTTTCAATGCGGTCCAGAAGCTCTTGTTTAGACACGGCTGTTTCCTTTCTTTTGTAGTTCCTTACAGAAGGAATACAAAACTAGTAATAACTGTAACTTTTTATTAGTATAACGAAAATGTGGGCGTTTTTCAAAACAAAAATACTTTTTTAAAAGCTTTGACACAAGATTGGAATGAATCAAATCGTATTGTAAATGAATGGTCACAAATCGTTCACAGAATAGGTTCTCATAGTTTGTTCAAATGTTTGATAGAATAGATAATAATAAACACTATACAGGAGTTGAAATTATGGCAGATATTAATCTATTTCTTGCTTTTGGAGCGGGTTTTTTAAGTTTTATTTCTCCATGCTGCCTTCCTTTATATCCGGCATTCTTGTCCTATATAACGGGGATGAGTGTAAGTGAGTTAAAATCGGATAACGCTATGCTGCAAAGAAGGAGCCTTTTACATACTTTATTCTTTCTCTTGGGCTTCTCAGCCATTTTCATTGCCATTGGGTTCGGTACTTCGTTTATCGGAGAGTTCTTTCTTGACTATAAGGATTTAATCCGTCAGCTTGGAGCGATCTTTATCGTTATATTCGGATTAGTGGTAATAGGGATTTTCACTCCGGAAATGCTGATGAAGGAGCGCCGTATTGAATTTAAGAACAAACCATCTGGATTCATAGGTTCAGTCTTGATCGGGATGGCATTTGCTGCAGGATGGACACCCTGTACCGGACCGATCCTCGCTTCAGTACTTGCACTTGCAGCCACGAATCCGGGTTCGGGTGTATTGTATATGACCGCCTATGTCCTTGGGTTTGCCATTCCTTTCTTTATACTGTCGTTCTTTATCGGGAAAATGCAGTGGATCAGGAAAAACAGTGCAAAAATCGTCAAAATCGGCGGATACATTATGATTGTTGTCGGAATCATGCTGTTCTTTGATTGGATGACCGTCATCCTTTCCTATTTCACTTCTATCTTCGGGGGATTCCAAGGGTTCTAGGAATGCTTGAGAGAATAATATAAATTGAAAAAATCTTACAATTAATGTTATAGTAAGAATATAAATAGGACTAAAGTATGATGAAGTGGATGCAGCAATAGCTTTTACAAGGAGGAACACCTGTGGCAACAATACTTGTAGTGGATGATGCAAAATTTATGAGATTGACACTTGGCAACATGCTGACATCCAGCGGACACACTGTAGTAGGTGAAGCGGAAAATGGGGAAGAAGCCGTAAGGAAATATGGTGAGCTTCAGCCTAATCTCGTTACGATGGATATTACGATGCCTGTGATGGATGGCATAGAAGCTGTGAAGACCATTCTATCTGATTATCCGACAGCTAAAGTGATAATGTGCTCGGCCATGGGACAGCAGAGAATCGTAGTAGAGGCGATTGAAAGCGGTGCAAAGGATTTTATCGTGAAACCATTTGATGAGGTTCGGGTTGTCGATGCAATTAAGAGAGTACTGGGTTCTTAAATGAAGGGGCTGCCTGCAGCCTCATTTTTTTTTGCCTGTTTTCGTTTTCATGTGAAATAGGCTATAATAGTAATGAAAATAAGTAGAGAGTTAAAGGATGATCGTTTATGATGATTGCTTCATCCATCGTAGCAATATGTATGGGATTTTTTGTTTTGTTTATCCGAATGAAGGCACAGAAAAAGCCGGTAAGCGGTAAGAAAATCATTTTACCGCCAATCTTTATGAGTACCGGTGCGCTGATGTTTTTATTCCCTTTCTTTCGGGTGACGCTCGGCGAGCTGTTGGAAGCACTTACTGTGGGAATGTTGTTTTCCATATTACTCATAAAAACGTCTAAATTCGAAGTAAGGGATCATGACATTTATTTAAAACGATCTAAAGCATTTGCATTTATCCTTATTGGGCTTTTGATAGTCAGGATAGTTGCTAAATCCATACTGAGTGCCACGATCGATTATGGTGCCCTTAGCGGGATGTTCTGGATCCTTGCATTTGGTATGATCGTACCCTGGAGAATCGCCATGTATATTCAGTATCGCAGACTTCATCAAGAAAACAGCGACCTTACCACAAATTCCATATAAACAGAATGAGCAAAAAAGCGGGACAATTGATAAACAATTATTCCGCTTTTTTTGTTTTTATTTAAAGAAGTAACCTTAAAAGGTTCAAAAGATAAGATGCTTGTTACGTTTTTCTTACAAATCATAAAAAAATGAGTAACGATTACTTGTCAGGGGAAACACGGAGAGAAACAAATATACTATAAAGGGGTTTTCGCGTTGTTCACTCTCCATGATATCTGGACGTTTTTTCTGGCATTTTTCTTAACGCTGCCACTTGTGACAATTGTTCACGAAGCAGGGCATGTACTGGTGGCCAGAATTTTTGGAGCAAAGATAAAATTTGCGATTGGAACTGGAAAGACATTATTCAATATAGGACCCCTTGAAGTCAACAGGATGTATTTCATGGAGGGATGGTGTCAATACACCGAACTAAAATATAATACAGTATGGTCACATGTTCTGATTTATTTATCCGGCAGCCTGTTTAATCTGATTGTGATTTTACTAATGAATTTTCTTATCTATCAAGGAGTATTTCCGGTTCATATCTTTTTCTATCAATTTGTTTATTTTTCGGTCTATTTTATCTTTTTTTCCCTTTTTCCATATCGTAACGGTGAAGGGAAGCCAAGTGATGGACAAGCCATTTATGATGTAATCAAATACGGAAAGGCAGAAGATCCCATAGATTGATCCAATCGTAATCAAAAAAGGTAAACGATGTGAATCGTCTACCTTTTTTTGGTCTTTTTCCATTTCATGAACAGGAACACAGCAGCTGCTGTAAAGATAATGTATAGAATAATTGGAATTACCAGGATCGATCCCATTTTTTTAACCCATTTCTCTTTTAGAATAAATGCTCATATGGAGCCGCATCGATCTTCATATCATCCAGCTTTTTACGGAGAAATTTATGGTCGCGCTTAGGGGTAGCCATAATATACCCTCTTATCACCAATTCCTCAGAAATGGAAGGGGCTTTCTCTTTTAAGGCCAACTCACCGATTTTCCCGGCAATTTTTTGCTTTGCCACATCCCTGAATAACTCTGGAACGGGAGTGACCAATTCATTCAGCATTTTCTTCTCAGGATCATGCCAAAGATGAAGCGTTTCATTTACATAATACTCTTCCCAGTCCATATCTGATTTCCCATCTTCTTTCGGAAACCTTTTCAGGAATTTCCGAAACATAAAGAAGCCGCCGATGGCAAAGGAAGCCATTAAGAAAACAACCCAAAAAAGGATAAAATATAAAAACCATCCGTCTAGCTGCATGCTATCACCTCTAAGTATTTCGATAAACGAATATGTATCGTCTTTCATTATAGACAACGTCAATCGATGTGACAAGAATATCATAATAAATATAAAAGATATCTATACTGTTCTTAATAAGAAATGATATACTAATAAATAACAAATATCGTGAAAATTCATTCTTTTTCGATAATCATCTATTTCTAGCTGTCTTGGAAGGACGGGGAAGTCACATGACGAAATATAAGGGCAGAATCTTGTTTATTGCCGCAGGTGCTCTATTGATCATTATCTGGGATTTCATTTACTATTTTGTTCTTCACTACTCCTTCAACATGCAAATTGATCTGCTTTTCACCACTCTCATCTTGTTCATTGGCTACTATACTGGAAAAAACTACGATGATAGCAATGAAACAGTTTCGGCACTCAGCAAAAGTGAAGAAAAAATAAAAAGGCTGAATGAAGAGCTCCAACTGGTGCTGCAGAATATTTCAGAGGTTGTATTCCACACCAACTCCAAGGGGGAATTTCAATTTTTGAATCAATCCTGGGAAGACTTCACGGGTTACAGCCTGAAAGAAAGCCTGCATAAGAATGCAATGCACTTCATTTCACTTAATGAACGGCATGAATTTCTGCGTGTGCTCAGAAGGAGTATAAGTGAGAAAAAGGAGAAGACGAAAATCGATTTTTCTTTTCAGATGAGGGATGGACGATATCGGTGGGGTGAAGTGAATATTAAGCTGAATTACGATGATGATGGAAAGCTCGCGGGTACAGTCGGAACGATATCAGATATTACCGAACGAGTACATAATGAAGAAGAATTACTCGAAATGAACGAAACACTAGCGATTGAATCACAGAAACTCTCGGTAGCAGGTCAGCTGGCAGCGGGTATTGCACATGAAGTGAGAAATCCGTTGACCTCCATTAATGGATTTCTACAATTGTTAAGAGATGATGCTGACATCAAGACCAAGGAATACCTGGAGATCGTATTCTCTGAAATTAAGAGAATCGAGCTTGTACTCAGTGAATTGTTAATCTTGGCAAAACCACAATCCGTGACATATAAACGTATCAATATCGTAGAAACACTGGATCACGTGGCAAAACTTCTGAATACGAATGCGATTCTTTACAATATTGAAATTCAAACTGCTTTTAAGCAGGAAGAATTATTCATCAGGGGAGACGAAAACCAGCTTAAACAGGTTTTTATCAATCTCGTAAAAAATGCAATTGAGGCTATGCCCCACGGAGGAAGTATAAGAATCCATGCAGGCATGAATGATTATAATAAAGTCGAAATCAGCTTTAAAGACGAAGGAGTCGGAATGAAAAAACAAGTACTGGATAAGCTTGGAGAACCGTTCTTTACCACTAAAACAAAAGGAACCGGTCTTGGGCTGACCATCTGTCTGCGAATCTTGAGAGATCATTCAGCTGATATAAATGTACAGAGTGAACAGGGAGAGGGCACGACGTTTTCGATTATCTTTGAAGCGGTACAGCAGCAAGGAAGGAAAAAGAGGGAGCAAATACATACATAAGAGATGAAGAAGTTTTAGGGGGATCCTGAAGCTTCTTTTTTAATGGAGCAGAAGAAATGGAGAATGGCGGGACTGCCTGGGAATCGAACCCAGCGGAGACGGCACGCGCCTCCCAAGAGGTTTTGAAGACCTAGGCAAGCACCAGCTCTACAATCAGCCCCGTAGTTTACTTAATTAGTTATATCATGTTCCCGCCTTCGGTTCAATCAATATACCCACGTACCTGGATAAGTAGAACAGAACAAAAATCAAGGTATAAATCGGCTGTTTATTCCAACTATTTTTAAAATTAGAACTTTAGCGAAAGTAGAAACTATTTCTTTACCAATTGATTATCCACATGATAAGATACATTTTGCCGGCTAAAAAATGGAAGAAGTAAGCGATTTCTACGCTTGATCTCCCGTACAATTCATGCAAGAGAGACAGAAAGGGGATTTGGACTATGAAAAAATTATGGTTCTTAGGATTAGGTTTATCTTTATTATTAGTTGGGTGCTCAGATGCTGGTTCCGAAGAAGGCAAGAAAGAGGAATCTGCAGATACAAGCAGCGAGAATACTGACGCAGCTGGGGAGTTAATGGATTTTTATCTTAATTTAACAACCACCATAAATGGTACTGATATTGATTTGAACGGTTATGAAGCAGCAGTTGGCGGAGAAGAACCTCCAACAGGTGACGAGTTTGCAAAATTAGAAGATGCAGCGGCGGCATCTGCAGAAGAATCTGCTAAAGCCGTAGAGAATACGGAGATTCCATCAGGGCTTGATGATTATAAAAAAGACATTGAAGAGTTCAAGTCTACATTGGCTGAGTCTTACAAGATGAAAGCTGAAGCCCTTAAAACAGATGGTGAGGGAGACCTTACAGAAGCAGATGAAAAAATGATCCAAGCTGAAAACCAAATCAAAGCAATCCTTGATAAAGCCGGGTTGGTAAGCTCAAGCCTGGTGAACGACTTAAACGGTTAATATTCAATTTTAAAAAACAAACGGAAACGAATCCCGGCATCGGGGTTCGTTTTTTGTTCCTATTGGTGTCTTTTTTCACTTCTTACTTCTATATATAAGTTGAAAGGAGGCATAGTCAATGGAATCCATCATTCCTTTTATCTCTGAGGTCGGGTTTCCGATCGTGGTCACGATGTATCTGCTATATCGCATAGAAACGAAGCTTGATGCAGTCGTAACTTCCCTGCAGACTCTTCCTCAAAGAATGAAAGAATAGGAAAGGGAGGCCGGTGGTCTCTCTTTTATTGGTGTGCACATAGAGTAGAGCTAAAAAAATATGAACAAATGTTCCCCTCTGGCATCATTTCCTTTTACCCAGAGTTTTAGAGTTTGATATAATTTAATCTAACTAGAGGCAGGAGAGGAGATTGGACGTTGAAATTCATACATACGGCTGATTGGCATTTAGGGAAATTAGTGCACGGTATTTATATGACAGAAGAGCAGAGATACATACTGGAGCAATTCATTGCATTGGTGGAGGATGAAAAACCGGATGCAGTCGTGATTGCAGGGGATTTATACGACCGTTCCGTCCCGCCAACCGAGGCGGTGGAATTACTGGATGAGGTTCTATTCAGAATCAATGTCGAATTGAATACGCCGGTCATTGCCGTTTCAGGCAATCATGACAGTGCCGAACGTTTATCTTTTGGTTCCTCGTGGTACAAGCACAGTCATTTTTACCTGAAGGGGAAACTTTCCAATGAATTTACACCCGTTAACGTAGCCGGGGTGAACTTCCACTGCATTCCTTTCGCAGAACCGGGGACCGTGCGCCAGCTGCTAGGGGATGATTCGATCCATTCCCATCATGATGCGATGAGGGCAATCATAGAACGGATCCGGGAAAACATGCATGGGGACGGACCACATGTATTCGTCGGACATGCTTTCGTCCTTGGAGGGAAAACCACGGATTCTGAAAGGACTCTTTCCGTAGGCGGGTCAGGATGTGTAGGCAGTGAATTATTCGAGCCTTTTCATTATACGGCTATGGGACATCTGCACAGCCCGGACGCATTGAAGCATGATACGATCCGTTATTCAGGATCATTGATGAAATATTCGTTCTCGGAAGCATCTCAAAGGAAATCGGTGACAGTGGTGGAAATGAAAGAAAATGGATCGTTTGAATTAAGCGAACGGATATTAAAACCGAGGCAGGATATGAGAGAGCTGCAGGGGCATCTAGAGGAACTGCTTGATCCAGCCTTCTATCAATCCCAGAAAACGGATGACTTCTTAAAGGTGACCCTGCATGACGAGGGAACCCTTATCGATCCGATAAACAAACTAAGACAAGTGTATCCGAACGTGCTTCATCTTGAGCGGAAACTGGAGTTGACGGATGCCAAAAAGAAAAATAGTTTCAACGTCATAGAAGATAAAAAGAAGACAGAGCTTGAATTATTCAAAGAATTTTATTCAGATATGACGACAGGGGAATTTTCAACTTCTAAGCAGGAAGTCTTGGAAAAAGTCATTGAAAAAGCCAGGAAGGAGGCGTTTGAAGCATGAAGCCTCTTAAACTGACGATGCAGGCATTCGGACCATATGCCACTAGGGAAGAAATTGATTTTCGTGAGTTGGACAGCCGCACGATGTTCGTGATATCAGGAAAGACCGGATCGGGAAAGACGACGATATTTGACGGTATTTCCTATGCGATCTATGGGAAGGCAAGCGGGGAGGATCGGAGCCCTGCAGATATGAGGAGTCAATTCGCGAAGGAAGAGGACATTACGGAAGTTGAGCTTTTATTCAATTTGCGGGGGAAAACGTACCGGATCTGGAGATCGCCTCAGCAGGATAAAAAGAAAGCCCGGGGAGATGGGTATACGACCATCAACGCACGTGCAGAGTTATTTACCTTTGATGAAGAAGGCGGGGAAATTATACTTGCTGCCAATGTCAGGGAAGTAGACGAAAAGGTGAAATCACTCATCCAGCTGGACGCGAATCAATTCAGACAGATCCTGATGATCCCTCAAGGTGAATTTCGTAAATTGCTGACCTCTGACAGTAAAGATAAAGAAGTCATTTTGCAGAGATTGTTCCATACACAGCTGTACAAAATGATCCAGGAAGGATTAAAGGCAGAAGCAGATGATTTGCGGAAACAAGTGGAGGCTTCCATTGAATTGCGCACAAGGGAACTGTTGAAAATCCATAGTACTGACAATGAAGAATTACAACAATTACTGCTTGAAGAACCTGTTAATGACAGTAAGATACTTTCGCTTCTCCCGGGACAGATCGAGGGGATGGAAAAGCGGCTGGAAGATGTGGAACAAACGTTTCAAACCATTCAAAATAAACGAGACAACGTAAACAAGGAGCTTGCTGATGCTCATAATCTCCTGAAACAATTTGAACTGAAAGAAAAATTAGGAGCGGAGCTGACCGTCCTTTTGCACCAAGAAAGTGAAATCGGGCAAGTTTCTCAAGAAATCACACTTGCACATAAGGCTGCAAGGTTAATTAAACAGGATGAATATTGCCATAAACTGAATAGTATCCTCAAGGGACTTAAACAGGATATGGATCGATTAATGAGTGAGAAAGAAACAGCCAAGAACAGGCTGGAGCTTGCCAGGAAACGTTATGAAGAAGAAGCGGCAAAAGAACCCGCGAAAGAAGAACTTGTAAAAAAAATCAATCATCTGGAAAGCATTCAAGGCGATGTTCATTCCCTCGATTCCTTACAATCGGAATTGCAAATGTTACAGGAAAAAAGTACAAAACAGCAGGAACTTATTAATAGAGACACTGAAGAGAAGGCTAACTTATCAAAATGGATAAAGAATAGAGAGGAACGACTTGAGAAGTTTGGAGAGAGCCAAAGCCTGTTGTTCCACTATGAAAAGTCACTCCGGGAAAAAGAGTCTGTCCTGGAAATTCTTAAAGAAATTCATACTCTGTCAGAAAGACAGGATCGTTATAAGGTCACAATGAAACGATTGAGTGGCCAATACGAAAACACTGCTGCACGAATGAAAGATGCTTCAGATTCAATCACTTATCTGGAGGGTGAATGGCGGGCAGCTCAATCCGCCGCTCTGGCGCGCGAACTCACCGAAGGAGGACCCTGTCCTGTATGCGGGTCAGAGCACCATCCTAATCTTGCAACAGACAAACATACATTGCCTTCAGAGGAAGACATGAAGAGTGCAAGGGAAATGCTGCAAGTCCTTCAATCCGAAGAAAAGCAGTTGAGTCTCTCAATGGCCCAGGAAGAAACAAAAATCCAGAATACAGATGAGCAAATACGTCTACTCATCAAAAGGGCAGGAAATCAGGCAGAGAACCTATCTTTGGAGAATCATCAGGAAGTGACCTTAGAATTCCAATCAAACGTTCAATCCTTAAAAAGGGAAATCCTTGAAAAGAAAAATGAGATTGAACATTTGAAGCAGCTGAGTGAGCAAGTTAAGAAGGAAAAAGGGAAACTGGAAAAACTTGAGGGATCCGGAAGGGAAAATCTGGAAATTCAGCAGGAACTGAAAATGGATTTTTTAACCAAGAAAACGTCGCTTGA
The DNA here is from genome assembly GCF_001456935.1 of [Bacillus] enclensis. Taxonomy (GTDB): domain Bacteria; phylum Bacillota; class Bacilli; order Bacillales; family Bacillaceae_B; genus Rossellomorea; species Rossellomorea enclensis. Next base: position 689,786 of record NZ_KQ758483.1, read on the forward strand.
GAAAATAAAGGAATCCATTCCATCAAATCTTTATACAAGACAAGAGTTTGATGTTGAGTTTCAAAAGACAAAGGAAACACTGGGTAAAATGAAAGCTGCTTTTGAGAAAGCGCAGTCAAATTTTTATCAAAGTGAAAATGATTACAAAGTAAAAGAAGCTCAATTGAAAGATAAAGAAGCTCAAGTTGAAAAGGCAGAATCAGATATGAAGCATGAGAGGGAAGAATTTCTTTCCTTATTGAACAGAGAAGGATTCCCGCATTACAGAGCTTTTCATGAAGCGAAAAGAACCGATGAGGAGATTGCCATACTCGAGGAGAGAGTTAAAAAGTATGGGGAAGACCTGCGTTCTGTAAAGGATCGTTTATCGGATGTTTCTAACCAGCTGGAAAATAAGGATAAACCGGATATACAAGTCATACAACAATCGCTGACTGCTGTAACGCAGGAAATGAAGGAAATCAACGAAGTGTTAAACAGACTCATTTCACACACGCAGGAAAATAAAGAGATTCTTGCAAGAGTCACGGACATCAATGCCAACATTAAAGAGCATGAAGAGGCTTATCAAACAGTCGGACATCTTGCCGACATCGCCCGGGGCCAAAATGCAAACCGGCTTACATTTGAGAGATACGTATTGGCTTCATTCCTTGAAGATATCCTGAGTGTTGCAAATGACCGTTTATCTAAGATGACAGCAGGCAGGTATAATCTGATTCGTAAGACGGACCGCAGTAAGGGGAATATACAGAGCGGACTGGAACTGCTTGTATTTGATCAATATACCGGTCAGGAACGGCATGTCAAAACCTTATCGGGAGGTGAAAGCTTTAAGGCATCTCTTGCATTGGCCCTTGGACTCGCTGATGTGGTCCAGCAATATGCAGGAGGGGTTTCCCTTGAGACGATGTTCATTGATGAAGGTTTCGGTACTCTCGACCCAGAGTCCCTTGACCATGCAATCGAAGCGTTGATGGATATCCAGAGCAGCGGACGCCTTGTCGGATTAATATCCCATGTGCCTGAATTGAAGGAACGGATCGATGCAAGGCTTGAAGTCATCTCTTCCCAAAACGGAAGCAGGACGGAGTTTCAATTTATGGTGTAGTAAATATGAAACAAAAAAAGTCAGGGGATCCCTGACTTTTTTTGTTTCTACTGGTTAGTTTGTGAAGGTAGAGGAAATAAATAGAGTTACATCATACTTTAGGAGTTTTTAAATGAAGAGTTTACAACCAGTTCTCATCCCAAGGCAGCTCACCTTATTATTAATCCTTTCAACAGGTCTTCTAAACCACGTCATGATCATACCCAGTATCCTGCAATCATCCGGCCGGGATGGCTGGGTAAGTGTAATTGTTTCGTACCCGGTATTGATACTGGCGACATTCTTGATTTATTACGTATTAAAGAATTCACCACCCGAAGGTTTCTTTCATCTCTTAAGGACCAAGTGGAACAAAGTATGGGTTTGGATCTATTCTCTTCCGATTTGTTTATTTCTGATAACCAGTGCATATATCACCTTTGTTGACTTAATAATATGGTTGAGGGCATATTTTCTTGCTGATGTACCGAAGCTGCTAATTGTTGTCATTGTGCTATGCACCTGTTTGTTGATTACGTGGTCAGGTATCAAATATATGGCCATTGCAAGCGGTATATTGCTCCCGCTGGTGATGATTTTTGGCTTTTTCATTGCATTCACCAATACGCACCTGAAAGATCCCAGTCTCCTTTTTCCGATACTAAGCAGTGGGTATCCGCCTGTATATAAGGGAATGATTTATGTTTTGAGCGGTCTGTTGGAGATATTCATCATCATCTTACTTCAGCCATTCAGCGCCGGGAAAATAAAACTGCATCATCTCATTTTTTTGGGTTTGATTTTGGCAGGCTTGATAATGGGTCCTTTAACAGCTTCCATCATGGAATTTGGTGACGTGGAAGCATCGAACATGAGATACCCCGCATATGAACAGTGGAGGATTTTAGGCATCGGGGAATTCATAACCCACCTTGATTTTTTTGCACTATATCAATGGCTGTGCGGTGCACTGATCAGGATTGGTTTATTTATGTTTTTACTAAGCTTTCTTTTAACAAATTCGAAGGATAACTACAGAATGAAATTCAAGGTTGTTTCATCTGTCTATATTGGGTTCATGATATTACTGATTATTGATGTTGACCCATACTTTTTTTATAGAGCTTTATACAACTATTTCTTTCCTTTCACGGTGGTGTTCTTCTTTATTCAAATTTTACTGAGTGCTTTAATTGTAAAAATTTTTTCCATTAAAGCGAAAGTCTAAGATATTTTGAATGCAGATCACAACACTCCTTATTGAAACATCAAAACTGCTGCAGACAAAAGGATGTTTGTAATGATGATAAAAGGTTCAATGAATACATATACAGCAAAAGAAAAAATGGAAGAGTTACATTCTTTATTTTCAAAAAGTGAAGATTTGATCTTTAAAGAACATCACTTTGAACAAGTAAGGATTACGATGGTGTTTTTTGAAAGTATCGTTGATATCAAATACATGGATAAATCGATCCTGCCGAAACTGGACCTGATCACAGATAAAACCGTTTTACAAAAGATGAAGCAATTCTTCCAGGCAGAGGAATTTATAAACAGAGAAATGGAAGAACTGACAACTGCATTATTTTCAGGACATGTCCTCTTTTTCCTGGAAGGGACTATCCTCGGTATACAAGCTGGGAATCTTCCAAAGCGCAATCCCGAAGAATCTTCACTCGAAACTTCAATCAGGGGGCCGAAGGATGGATTTGTAGAGGACCTGAATACAAACATTTCACTGGTAAGGAGACGTCTTTTTACACCGTCTTTATGTGTCGAGACATATCATTTAGGTAGCAGGAGCAATACAAAAATAGCCGTTCTTTATATAGAAGACATCATCGACGATACAATCATTAAAGATTTGCATAATAGACTGGAAAATATTGATATTGATGTTTTGGTCTCCAATCAAGAACTGGAATCTTTGTTGGATGATTCCCCTTATTCAATATTTCCGAATTTCGATTATACCGGGAGACCGGATTTTATAGTGGAAAATCTAAATCAAGGCAGATTTGCCATCATAATGGATGGAAGTCCAACCGTATCTATTGCCCCAGTTAATCTTTTGCTCCAGACGAAGTCCCCCGAAGATTCAAATATTAATTATTTCTTTGTTTCAATTGAACGATTGATTAGAATCATTGGATTGATTATATCTGGCTTTCTCCCAGGAACTTGGGTAGCTTTTTCAGCTTATAATATTGAGCAAATTCCATACTTGCTAGTCGCTACAATTTCTATGTCAAGATTCGGCCTGCCCCTTTCTGCTCCTATTGAAATGTTCATCGTATTGTTTTTATTTGAATTTTTTAATGAAGCGGGCATACGGCTTCCAAGGGCCATTGGTCAGACGGTTTCCGTGCTTGGGGGACTGATTGTAGGGGACGCAGCCATCCGGGCTGGATTAACTTCACCCACTATGCTTGTTATTGGTGCGATAACCTATATTTCTTCTTTCACGCTCGTCAATCAATCATTAAAAAACGGGCTTACCACATTAAGATTTATCGTTTTACTCTTCAGCACCTTATTTGGATTGTTTGGGGTGATCCTTACCTTTATCATCACCATCCTTTATTTAGCCACAAAATCTTCTTTTGGGGTCCCTTACTTAGGCTCTGTCGCCCCTCTCAGTTTTACGGAAACAGTCAGGGCTTTTATAAAGCTGCCGCTTCAATTCTATAAAGAACGTACGAAGTCAACCAGTCCGAAAGATACAACCAGGAAAGGGAATGAGTAAACGTGGTCCTTCGAAAATTCAGCATATGCATACTCGCTTCACTTTTCTTGTTATCGGGTTGTTCAGGTATTAAAAATATACAGGACTTGACTTATATCGTCACAATTGGGATGGATTATGACCCTGACCACGATGAATACATTGTATATCTTCAAGGCTTGAACTTCTTGAATGTGGCCAAACAGGAAACGAGACCCATTGAACCGATACCGACACTGGTTGGGTCGGCGCGAGGGAAAACACTCAACCTTGCAGTAAGCAAGTTATATAAGCTATCACGGCCCCCGTTGTTCTTTGGCCATCTAAAGGCATTGGTATTATCGGATAAAGTGATTGAGTATAAATTTAAAGAAGTACTCGAAGATGTAGGAAGGAATCGATCGTTAAGGCCCAATTTATTGCTATTCACCACTGATCAAAATATTGAAGAGATCTTTCACACAAAAGGCTTATTTGGTTATCCCCCCGTCTACACTGTAATGTTGACTGAGGAAAATATTGAAGCAAATTTAAATGATATTGGTCCAATCAGCCTCATGTCATTCTTGAGAATGTATTATGAGCCGGTGGGGTCTGCATTCATTCCAAGATTGTCTGTCAATCAAAACGCATGGCAAACAAATGCCCCAAACCCTGTGCTTCTCCTTGACGGGTATTCCCTGTTCCAGCATTCAGACTATAAAGGTATACTTCCTTCAAAAGAAGCGATAATAGTGGATTGGCTTCTCGATAAAAGAAATCAGATCAATTACGGTATTCATATTGATGACGAATTGGCTGCTACATTTGAATTGACGTCCCAAAAGATGAAAGTGAAAATGAAAAAGGATGGATTACGGCCCGAATTTATACTGGAGCTCAAAGTGGAAGCAGAACTGCTGGAAAAGGTAAAAGAAGTGCCGTATGAAAAAGTGAAGGCTTCACTGGAGGAATCAATCAAAAAAGAAGTTCAAAAAGTGTATGATATCGGTATTGAGAAAAAAGTGGATTTGTTGAATATCGGGGAAAAGTATTACAGGTTCAATGGGGATGAATACAGGAAACTTATGAATAGCGATCAGTTCTATCTGACCCGGGATTCTTTGAAGAAGATTAATGTAAGCGTGAGCATTTCTCACTACAACGCATACCGGTTTAATAAAGAAGAACGTTAGGGGCTCCCTTTAAAAAATATTACCTGAACTTTCAATTATATCTTTATATTTCCAGTAGGATTAACTATGATGAAGATATAAGACATACACAAAGCGGGTGATATCTATGAAAATAAGTGTTTATATTTTAATCTTAATCATTTCAGCAGCCGTCGCAATTGGATGGAGCTGGAAGAGGCTCCTGGACTTTAACACATATAAGAAACCATTTTTTGAGGGGGTTGCCCTGCAGTTTTTATTCCTTTTGATCGCTTCCATTTGGTGGCTGGTGACAGAGGACACTTCTAACGGAATCATGGGTGTTTTTTATTATCTCGTCGCATTTCTCGTCATCATGGTGATTCACGGATATGTCCTTCACTATCTATTCTCCAAAAAGAAAAAAGAAGTATCAGAATGAGATATTTAGGAATCGACGCAGGCGGAACCCTTACTAAGCTTGTATATGAAGAACACGGCAGATACCATTATAAAGTCTTTGACAGTAAAGAACTGCCTCAGATAATGAATTGGATTCGGCTCACCTCACCGGATTCAAAATTGTTCCTTACCGGCGGGAAGGCTGAAAAGATTAAGATGCTGGTTCCGGAGAGTGCAGTATTTCCTGAATTCAAATCAATAGAAGAAGGTATTCGAAAACTTGTTCATACTCAAAATGAAGAGCTGGATCGATACATCTTGGTGAATATAGGCACCGGAACCTCTTTCTTTAAAGTCGCTCCCAATGAATTCTCCCGTGTAACGGGAAGCGGAATGGGCGGAGGTATGTTCATAGGGCTGGGAGCGCTGCTCACTGGCACAGATGATTTCCATGAACTCGTGGAGATGTCCGAAAACGGAAATCGTGAAGCAGTCGATTTGATGGTGAAGGATGTATATGAAGGGGAGGATGCTCCTGTGCCTGACTATCTGACGGCAGCAAACTTTGCTAAACTCGGATCTGGAGCAGCATCAACTAAAGATGTGACTCGCTCTTTGACCAACTTGATTGCGGAGACGGTTATATTGCTTTCCCAGCAGCTTGCGGTCTCACATCGCTGCCAAAAGCTTGTTTTCATAGGAAGCACTCTCATTGCGAATTCTCCCTTAAAAGAAGATCTCAAACAATTTGAAACCCTTTTGGGGTGTCAGTGTGTTTTTATTGAAAATGGATCATTCTCCGGAAGTATCGGTGCACTGAGGCTTGGATTGAAAAGCCTGGGAATTTCACAAAATAGTCATTGATACTCATAGGAAGCGCATTGTCTTTTCCTGTTCTTTCTACTAACATAGAATGAGAAAGAGTAGTGGAAAGCGGAGGAGATTTTAGTGCCTAAAATTAAATTAATAGCGGTCGTGATGGCTGCAGTAGGAATTCTCCTTGCAGGTTGCAGCAATAGTGACTTTCAAGCAGAAACGAATTATGAAATAGCGGATTTCAATTATACCAATCAACAAAATGAAAAAGTAAGTCTCAAAGACTTGGAAGGAAAAGTTTGGATTGCAGATTTCATTTTCACTAACTGTGAAACGGTCTGTCCGCCAATGACGTTCAATCTTACGAAATTGCAAAAAGAACTGAAGAAAGCAGGGGTAGAAGATTATAAGATCGTCTCCTTCAGCGTCGACCCCGAAAACGATACACCGCAGGCCCTGAAGGAATATATTTCAGGATACGAAGCGGATTCAGGCAAGTGGGAATTATTGACCGGTTATAAGTTTGAGGAAATCAAGGACTTTGCTGAACATTCATTCAAAACAATCGTTGCAAAAGACCCCAATTCTGACCAAGTCATTCATCAGACAAGCTTCTTCCTCGTCAATCAAGAAGGTGTTGTGGTTAAGAATTACAGCGGGAACAGCGATGTACCTTACGATGAAATCACCTCCGACATGAAGACACTTATAAAAGAAGGTTCAAATTAAAAACTGATCGGAAATAGTCGAGTTGGATCAAGCCTCTTTAGAAGGCGGGCTTGTCCGGCCGGCTATTTTTTTATTGAGATCAGCGCTTATGGTAAAGTAAGTATAGTCATTCTATATAAAAAGCAGGTGAGGAATATTCGAAATTCAAAAGGCATATTTATTTTTGATTGTATCATCACAGTAGTGATTCTGTTTTGGACGATCAAATCTTTCTCAGAAGGGGAAAGTATGAAAGGTTTCCTGTTTATTGCATGCTTTGCATTGATGACAGGCGTATTATTCACTCATTATAAAAGAAAGAAGAAGTCTTAGAAGAAGCAGGTGGGAATGTTGAGGAAACGGTACTATACGGTCGGAATGGCCGGACATATTGACCATGGTAAAACTGCACTGACTAAGGCCCTTACCAACATCGACACCGATCGCCTAAAAGAGGAAAAGGAAAGGCGTATTTCGATAGAGCTCGGTTTTGCCCCGTTTCATCAAGAAGAGGATATGCAGATTTCCATTATCGATGTGCCCGGCCATGAACGTTTTGTGAGGAAAATGATTGCAGGGACAGGTGGAATTGACCTTGTGGTGCTCGTTATAGCAGCCGATGAAGGAATCATGCCTCAAACACGTGAGCATTTGGATATCCTTTCCCTTCTTGGGATTTCAAATGGGATTGTGGCACTTACGAAAATGTCAAAAGTGGATGCGGAACTGAGGGAACTTGCTAAAGATGAAGTGAAGGAAGAACTTGAAGGCTCTCCTTTTGAAAATGCCCCGTTGGTGTTGGTCGACAGTATCTCAGGTGAAGGTATCCAGGAATTGAAGGATTTAATTTTAAAATCGATAGAAGATATACCTGTCAGGAGTTCTGAAGGTGATTTCCGTTTGCCGATCGATCAGATATTTTCACTGAAAGGACAAGGTACCATTGTCAGGGGGACCATATATGAAGGAGAGATAGAAACGGGGGCAGAAGTCACGATACTCCCTCAAGGAATCAAGGCGAAAGCAAGGCAGATACAAGTCCATGGAGAAAAGAGCAGCAAAGGTTGTGCAGGACAGCGTGCAGCCATCAACTTGGCAGGTGTCAATTATCAACAGATTGAGCGCGGAAACGCAGTTGTATCCTCTTCACTCTTTTCTGTCACAGATACAATCGATGTTTCATTGAATACGCTTGGCGGAATAAAGAATGGACTTAAACAGCGTATGGAAATCAAGTTCCATACAGGAACTTCAGAGGTAATGGGGAAGCTTGTATTCTTCGACCGTAATAAAACAGAACAAGCAGAAGACTCTATTCTATGTCAAATCCGGCTAAACGATAAGATTGTAGTTAAACGCGGCGATCGATTTATAATCAGGAGGCCATCGCCTTCAGAAACACTGGGCGGAGGTTGGATTATTAATCCAAGTGGAAAAAGGTACCGCTTTGGCCAGGAAACTATTTCGAAATTGCGTGCGGTAATGGAGGGTTCTGCTGAAGAAAGGATTTTAAGACTTCTTCAACAGAAAAAGAGTGTACCTGTACAATCTTTGATACTTGAAGTCTCCCTTACACAAGAAGACCTTGAGGAATTGCTGAATAAGCCAGGCTGGATTATGCTGCGCGATATTTTTGTGACGCATATAAGTATTGTAGAAAGCTGTGAAAAGAAGATTGTAGATGTCATCAGTACCTATCATGACAGGCATCCCCTTGAAAAGGGAATCAACAAGGGGGAGCTACACTCGATGCTGGAGTCTTTCACTGATACGGTCATCCAGTTCAGTATCGAAAGACTGATTCAGCAGAAGCAAGTATCTGTTGAAAATGGAGTTCTCCGTATACATGATTTTATACCGAGCCTCCCTTCACAGTGGGAAAAAAGGTGCGTGCAGCTTTTACACTCCTTAAAGGAGGATAATTTGAAAGTAAAACCAATAGAAGAATATTTTAAGGAAGCCGGTATCCCTGAATCGTTAAGACAGGAATATTATTACTTTTTTATTGGACAGGAGTGGATTATTCCACTCGATGAAAAGCATGCGTATGCTTATGAAACCTACAAGAAGGCAGTCAATGAGCTGAAAGGAAAAACAGACCGTAGATTCAATATCACTGAGGCAAAAGAACTGTTGGGTTTATCCCGGAAGTACATGATCCCGTTTTTAGAAAGACTGGATAAAGATGGACATACAGTTAGAATCAACGATGAGAGGAAATGGATTTCTTATCGAGAATAATATGATTATGTTTTTCTTTTTAAGGAAAGTGGTATAAATGTACTTATAGAATTGTATAACTTAGTAAATAGACAAGGCAGGAAAGTAGGAGACGTAAGATGCAGGAATTATGGAGCGCATTTGGATGGGTGATCCCCATTCTTGCACTGTTTACCATGACTTCCCTCCTGGCCGTCTCCGTATGGAAAAAGAAAAAAGGCAAAGGAAGGTGGATGAACCTCCTTCCTGTTTTATTGCTTTCAATTTCCATTGGCGGTATATGTTTGATCACCCTTACACCCATGCTGGGTGACGGAGGCATGAACGGCGGGGTAAAAGGTCATACCAATATGGATCCTTTTTCAAATTTGAGACTGAATCTAATTTATCGGAATCATTTAGATGTGCCGATTCGAAACTTATTAGCCAACGTGTTTTTGTTCGTACCCTTTGCTTTCTTTTCAGGCTGGTGGATGCGGCACCAGCGGGCAATCCTTTTAAAGGTGACATTCCTCGGGGCCATCTTATCATTCCTTATTGAATTGACTCAATACTATCTTCCTTTGGGAAGGGCGACAGATATCGATGATTGGCTTATGAACACGCTTGGTTCTTTTCTCGGCGGGATTATATTTATCACGGGAAGTTTCATATTCAGATTGTTAAGGTTAAATGGCTGGATAAATAGATAAAGCATTACTGAAAAAGATACTGGGATAAAAGTACTTTAGTCTATATAAAACCCGAGCTGATTTGCAGTTGAAGAGGCAAATCAGTCCGGGTTTTTAATTTGTTTAATTCAAATATACATTTTAGACCTTCCCAGAGGTTGATTGGATTGAAAAATAAAGACTCCTAATTGAAATGCGGAAGGGCTTTGCTCAGAGGCTTATGACCTCGAGGGGCTAGCCTCCGGAGCTGCACAGGATCTGCCGCGAGAAGGAGAGGGGCTCACGGGCTACCCGCGGAAAGCGAAGTCTTGCACGTAAACCATTAGCTATTCTGTAATTGTTTGTCCCAATCTCTTTCTTTTGTGTAAAGATTTTGAAAAAACCATGTTAATATGGAAATGACTTCAAATAAAGGAGAGAGTATTTGTGGATATTTCGATAGAAAAGGCATCTTTGGAAGATGCTGAATTATTGACCGGCATCATGAAAAAAACGTTTGATCGTGAAGCTGCGAGATGGCTCGGAAATGAGAAGACCCTGGATTATAATATTCAGCCGCCCGGGTATGACTCTGTTAGAAAGAATAAGTACATGATCAGCGAATTGGATGCTTTCATCATTTCAGCCGGTGGAAAACCAGCAGGTGGAATCTATGTGACCATTTCAGGCAAATCATATGGGAGAATCGACCGCATCTTCATTCAGCCGGAACATCAGGGGGAAGGAATCGGGTCCAAGGCGATAAAAATGATCGAAGAAAGATATCCAAACGTAAGGATATGGCATCTCGAGACATCTGCAAAGCAAATAAGTAATCATTATTTTTATGAGAAAATGGGATATAGTAAAACGTTTGAATCCCCGGAGGAGTATTCCTATGAGAAACTGATCCAGACGAAACCCGACGACCAAAAACTTCTAAAGAATGAAGATTTATCTCACAGAATTTATGAACATTGCAGTTTAAACCATTCAGAGTATTATGGGGTGAATATGGAAGAAAGCTCGATCATCAACAGTAATTTAAAAGGTATTCACGTAAGTAACTGTAATATGAGTGAAGTAAAATTTCAAAATATTAATCTTACTCATTCTCTTATTGCTGATTTGAATCTTTCAAAAAGTGAATTTGCACATCTATCACTTAGCGGTACAACTTTTACAAACACGGACTTGGGAGAAGAAGGAGAACCCGTGAGCTTTAAGGGATGCAACCTTCAAGGAAGCAAGTTCATAAACTGCGATTTAAAGGGAATTGAGATAAGTGACAGTGATCTGTCAGGAATGAAGATTAATGATATTCCAGTGAAAGATCTGCTGGATGCTTATAAGCGGATTCACAATACATAATGTTCCTGGAAGAATGATAATAAATTGAAGGTGTTGGAACAATGACTGAAGAAAAACTTGCAATCTTTGATGAAGATTATAATAGATTAGGTGAACGTACCCGTACGGAAGTGCATGCCCTTGGGTATTGGCATGAAACCTTTCACTGCTGGATGGCACATTATAATGAGAGCAGAAGTCGAATTTATATATATTTCCAGCTGAGAAGCGAAAGTAAGAAGGATTATCCGGGGCTTCTCGACATTACTGCTGCAGGTCATATTTTATCTCAAGAATCGATGGAAGATGGAGTGAGGGAGATCCATGAAGAATTGGGAGTGGATATTCCTTATGATCAACTTATTTTTGCAGGGATCATGAAAGAAGAGCTGAACGGCGCAGGAATAGTAGATCGCGAGTTAGCGAATGTTTACTTATATACAAAACCAATTTCTTTTGACAACTTTCGCTTGCAAACTGAGGAATTATCCGGAATCTTCCGGACGACACTTGATGAGGCTGATCAACTTTTTCATCATGCAGCAGATGAAATAAGTTTAGAAGGGTTTGTTGTAGATGATAATCAGGGATTAATTGATAAGAAGTGGAAGGCAACCATTCAGGACTTTGTTGCCCATCCTATTTCGTATTTTCAAAAAGTGATAAATAGAATTAAAGATGAACTTCTGGAAAAATAATTCAAGATTCCCATGTTCATTTCGTAATTTATCCTCTATCATGATAGTTTCAATATTTCATTTACTTGAGGAGGGATGTTGTGAACGGAACAGCACATATGGCAGCAGGGGCAGCAGCGGGATTCATCACAGCCAACTCAATTGGGGCAGACTTTGCGTCGACAGCCACACTCGTCACTTTTGGCGGCATTTCGGGGCTTATTCCGGATTTAGATATCGATGGAAAGCTCAGTAATAAGGTTACGTTTTCTTCTAAAATGATTCGTGCGGCAGCTTTGGTCATTGGACTATTAATGATGGTGTACAGCTTCCTGGAAGAAGGAGGGAGTGATCAATGGATAGGGCTGGGGTACGGCGCAGGAATCCTCTTGCTTTCAACCTTCATTACCCAAAGAAGGATGCTGACCTTTACAGGAATCGCCGTCACAGTCGGTGGCTGGCATATCAATGAAACCTGGCTGTGCTTACTGGGAATCTACATAGTGATTGCTTCACTGGTTTCACACAGAAGTTATACACATTCTGTTATAGGCATCATTTATTTTGGCTTTATTGCCCGTTACCTTGAATCCTCCCTTATGATCCAAGGTGTCTTTGAAGCGTGCATGCTGGGCTATGCAAGTCACTTGGCGGGAGACATGAAAGTCCTTCCCTTTAACAGGAGAGGGGTAAAATTGTTTCTGCCTTTTTCTTCAAAGGAAATGTAAAAATATATTGACCAATTATTTCTGTTACTATAAAATATTGGAAATGGCATAACACATGCAATGATGAAGAAAAGTAAGCTGTCGAAACAATTCAGAGAGCTGATGGCCGGTGAGAATCAGTGTGGGAAGGCAGACGAATGGGCTTCTGAGCATCCAGGCTGAAGTGGAAAGTAGGCTATGGCGGAGAGTCTCACCGATAAAAGAGGCAATGTATCGAGGTATGTCCCTCTGTACAGGAAAGTGCGTTTGCTTTATGTAAACGAATGAAGGTGGCACCACGGGTTTCCCGTCCTTTTTGGATGGGGAGCCCTTTTTGTGTTTAGGTGAAAAGGAGGTTTGTAAAAGTGAAAAAGCAAGTACTGACAGGGATCAAGCCCACGGGCAAGGTGCATCTGGGGAACTATATCGGTGCCATAAAACCGGCATTGGAGCTGGCGCGGCAAGAATCGTATCAGCCCGCATATTTTGTAGCGGATTATCACGGTTTGACAAAGATACACAACAAAGAGGAAATGAACGAGCTCAGCCGCGGGATTGCCGCCACTTGGCTGGCTTTGGGGCTTGATCCTTCTAAAGCGATTTTCTACAGACAGTCGGACGTTCCGGAGATTTTTGAACTGAGCTGGATTTTAGCCTGTTTTTCCCCAAAGGGATTAATGAACCGCGCACATGCTTATAAGGCGCTTGCAGAGGGAAATGCCCAAGCAGGAAAAGAAGCCGATACAGGGGTGAATATGGGATTGTTTACATATCCGATATTGATGGCATCGGATATTCTCCTATTCCAGACAGAAGTTGTACCGGTGGGGAAAGATCAAATACAACATGTGGAAATTGCAAGGGATATTGCTGAAAGCTTTAATCATACCTATGGAGTAACGTTCACCCTGCCTCACTATATCGTGGAAAAGGAAACGGCCGTATTGCCAGGTCTGGATGGACGTAAAATGAGCAAAAGTTATAATAATACCATCCCATTGTTCGAAGAGCCAAAAAAACTGCAAAAATTGATCAATAAGATCAAGACGGATTCAAGTCCGCCTGCGGCTCCGAAAAATCCAGATGATTCGATTATATTTTCGTTATATAAAGAATTTGCGTCAGAAGCTAAAGCAGATGAGATGAAGAACCGGTTTCAATCCGGTATCGGATGGGGAGAGGCCAAGAAAGAGCTTTTTGAAGTCATGAATGAGTTTTTGGAAGAGCCTCGTGAAAAGTATCGTGAATTGATGGACTCTCCTGAAAAGCTTAATGAAATTTTAATGGATGGTGCTGAGAAAGCAAGAAAGAAAACGAGACCATTCTTGCAGGAGGTGAAAAGGAAAATAGGGATTCTTCATTCATGACATTAAAAATACAAGCTGCCGATCTAGTTGAATGGCAGCTTGTATAATATAGGTTTATGGTTTTAATATCACCTTGATATTGCCGTCCTCTTTCTTATCGAAAATCTCGTATCCACGCGCTGCATCTTCAATGGGAATACGATGGGTAATAATATCAGTCGGGTCAAATTCTTTGTTTTCGATCATATCGTACAGTTTTGGCATAAGGTGTATGACTGGGGCCTGTCCCATTTTGATGGAGACATTTCTGCTGAAGAAGTCTCCTATTGGAAAACGATTTGCTTCTGTGGCATAAACACCTGTCAATTGCACGGTCCCGAATTTTCTTACTGATTGAGAGGCCGTTGTTATCGGGCTGATGGTCCCGAATTGATTATCGAAATCAGATCCGAATGTTTCATCAGGTGGAACGGTCCCGTCCATTCCGACACAGTCAATCACAACATCAGCGCCTCCCTTTGTATATTCATGGAGGACAGAACCGATGTCAGGGGTCTCCTTGAAGTTATACGTTTCAGCATTATTTGTGCGTTTAGCGTGCTGGAGCCTGTGATCGACCTGATCGACTGCGATTACCCGCTCGGCTCCTTTCAGTTTAGCGAATTTCTGGGCCATCAACCCAATTGGTCCGCTGCCAAGGACAATGACCGTATCGCCTTCTTTCACTCCGCTGTTTTCTACGCTCCAATAAGCTGTAGGAATGACATCCGAAAGGAAGAGGACACTCTCATCATCAAGACTGCTGGACTCGGGCACTTTGAACGAAGTAAAGTCTGCATAAGGGACCCGAAGGTATTCTGCCTGACCTCCCGGATAGCCGCCGTTCATTTCTGTAAACCCAAATAACCCGCCGACCTCTCCATGAGGATTTGAGTCGTCACATTGACTTTCCATCTGATTCTTACAGAAGAAACACTCTCCGCATCCGATATTGAAAGGGATGACTACACGATCGCCTTTCTTTAAACTTTTAACATTCGAACCTACTTCCTCTACAATCCCCATCGGCTCGTGCCCCACTACGTAATCTTGTTCAGGCTCGATTCCGCCGTGATAAAGATGAAGGTCAGAACCGCAGATGCCGCTTGCAGTAATCCTCACAATCATATCGGTATTCTCTTGAATATCAGGAGTTTCAACTTCTTTTACCACCATTTGTTCTTTCCCTTGGAAAGTTACACCTTTCAAGCAAATCACATCCTATCTAAGTATTTCTATACATTTAGACTTTAAGTAGATACTTTAAACATTTCTTATTGAATCTCATTTGTAACCTAAAACATTTCTAACGTGAAATGACGAAGTATTCATAATTTTCATTGACATTTAATAAAGTATGTTGTAAGTTATGAAGAAGTTATTTTAATAAAGTTTTTGGAGAAAGCTCTTTTCGCATACTTAGTTGCTCATTACACAAGAAAATACAGGAACTTTGGTATTTTCTGATGTTCGTCCACCTGTAGATTAACTTGAATTTGAAAAGAGCACGTATACAAGCAACATTCAGGCTACAAGCCAATTTACGAAAAGCAACAATCTTTTAGAAAACATCCTTGTAGAAAAACTAAATAGATTCTTATCAAGAGAGGTAGAGGGACTGGCCCGGTGACACCTCAGCAACCAGCATGGCGCATGGTGCTAATTCCAGCAAGTTGATTCAACTTGGCCGATAAGAGGGAGAATGAATGATGAAGCCTTCTTATATTGCATAAGGGGGCTTTTTATTTTATACCCCTTTTCATTTTACTGAGAAAAGGAGAGGCGAAAAGTGAGTAAACACATTGATACAATCCTCGTACAATCCGGTAATCGTACAGACAGCAGGACAGGTGCAGTCAGTCCGGCAATATACTTATCTACTGCATATGAGCATCAGGGAATCGGAAAATCTACTGGATTTGATTATTCCCGCACAGGAAATCCAACCAGGTTCATTTTAGAAGACACATTAGCCCAGTTGGAGGAAGGCAGGAGGGCCTTTGCGTTCAGTTCCGGTATGGCAGCCATCCAGGCAATATTGAATTTGTTTTCCTCGGGGGACGAACTGATTGTTTCCGAAGATCTGTACGGCGGCAGCTATCGGCTTTTCCTTCAGTATGAGAATCAGTACAATATCAGATTCCATTTCGTCGATACAGCAGATGAAAGCAGAATAATTGAGAAGATAAATGGAAGCACGAAAGGCATCTTCCTTGAAACACCAACCAATCCGCTTATGAATGAAACGAGTATTTCGACCGTTTCTTCCGTTGCAAAGGATAACGGCTTACTGCTGATTGTGGATAACACCTTTTACACCCCAATCCTGCAAAAGCCAATAACAGAGGGGGCAGATATTGTCGTCCACAGTGCCACAAAATATTTAGGCGGCCACAACGATGTGCTGGCGGGTGCGGTCATTGCACGAGACGAGGATCTCGGAGAAAAGATATACACAGTCCAGAATTCCATTGGAGCAGTCCTTTCACCGTTTGACAGCTGGCTTCTGCTCCGCGGTATGAAAACGTTGAGTTTGAGGATTGCGCAGCATGAAAAAAATGCCCGCGTCATCGCAGAATATCTGACGAATAATGAGTGTGTGACAGATGTCCTGTACCCGGGCAGAGGAGGGATGTTGTCCTTTAGGATTTCAAGAGAAGAGTGGGTCGGTCCCTTCCTTGAAAAATTGAAAGTCATTACATTCGCGGAAAGCCTCGGAGGCGTTGAAAGCTTCATAACTTATCCAGCCACCCAGACACATGCTGATATTCCCGTAAAAGAAAGGAATAAAATCGGTATTTGCAATCGTCTTTTACGTTTTTCGGTTGGAATTGAAAATGTCGGGGATATCATTGCTGATTTGGACAATGTTTTTAATCAACTAAAAGGAGAGGTGCTTACTTATGAGTAGAAAAACTTACTCTCAACAAACATCCCTTATTCACTCTCATGGATATGACCGGCATACTGGAGCTGTTTCAATTCCTCTTTACCACGCGACCACTTTCCATCAACAAGATTTTGATCAGTTTGGAACCTATGATTACAGCAGATCTGGTAATCCAACCAGGGAGGCATTGGAGGATACGATTGCTGAACTTGAAGGCGGTGTCCGGGGGTTTGCCTTTTCATCAGGCATGGCAGCTATTTCAACCACTTTTATGATGCTTTCTCAGGGAGATCATGTATTGATTTCGGAGGAAGTGTACGGTGGAACCTATCGCTTGATCACTGAGGTTTTGAACCGTTTCGGTATTCAATACTCTTTTGTCGATATGGGTGATCTTCATGAGGTGGCACGAGCAATCAGGGTGAATACTAAAGTGATTTATATTGAAACGCCTTCCAATCCACTGCTCAATATTACCGATATTGAAGGGATTGTGAAATTGGCGAAAGCCAACGACTGCCTGACATTCCTGGATAATACATTTATGACGCCTCTTCTTCAAAGGCCGTTGTCGCTCGGGGTGGATGTAGTCCTTCACAGTGCTACTAAGTTTCTGGCGGGACACAGTGATGTACTTGCCGGCCTCGCTGTGACTGGATGCAATCAAGTTGCTGAGAAACTGGCATTCTTGCAGAATTCGTTCGGTGCGGTTTTGGGACCACAGGACAGCTGGCTGTTATTAAGAGGATTAAAGACTCTTCATGTCAGGCTCAAGCAGTCATCTGAAAGTGCATCTAAAATTGCCAGTTTCCTCGAAGCAAGAAATGAGGTGGAAGAAGTGTATTATCCGGGGCTTAGCTATCACAAGGGTTATAAAACTCATGTCAGGCAGTCAGAAGGACCAGGCGCTGTATTATCATTCCGCCTCAAAAGTGAAAGGGAGGTAAGGGAATTGAAGAGGCATGTGAATATACCCGTATTCGCCGTAAGCCTGGGTGCTGTGGAATCCATCCTCTCATATCCTGCAAAAATGTCCCATGCATCGATGCCGAAAGAGGAAAGGGAAAGGCGGGGCATCACAGACGGGCTGCTGAGGCTGTCAGTCGGCCTGGAGAATGCAGACGAGTTAATCAGTGATTTGTCCCATGGGCTGAATTCAATCAATTTGTCATCACCGAAAAAAGTCATCCATTTATAGTTTGTATTAATGAAGGAGGAATTGTGTGAAGCCGCTCAAAGAATCTTTAAAAGAAAGAATCTTGATTGCTGATGGAGCAATGGGGACACTCTTATATTCATATGGAGTTGATCGATGTTTCGAGGAACTGAATCTCTCACACCCGGAGGAAGTATATAAAGTCCACAGGGATTATATAGAGGCAGGGTCTGATATCATCCAGACCAATACGTATGGGGCCAATTATGAAAAACTCTCAAGGTATGGCCTTGAGGATTCAGTAAAGGAAATCAACACTGCGGCTGTAAGACTTGCTAAAAAAGCTTCAGGCGGTTCTGCATATGTGGTCGGAACCATCGGGGGAATCAGGGCGATAAAACAAAATGTCTCACTGGAAGAAATCAAAAGAAGCTTCAGGGAACAGCTGTATTGCCTTCTGCTTGAAGGTGTTGATGGGATCCTTCTCGAAACCTATTATGATTTTGAAGAATTGATGACAGTCCTTAAAATCGCGAAAAGGGAGACAGATCTTCCGATAATTGCCCAGGTTTCCCTGCATGAAACGGGGGTACTGCAAAATGGAATGAAGGTAAAAGAGGCATTGCATCAGCTTGAATTTTCAGGTGCTGATGTTGTTGGGATCAATTGCAGGATGGGACCGTATCATATGGTCGCTTCCCTGGAAGAAGTGCCGCTCCCTAAGAGTTCGTTTCTTTCAGTCTATCCAAATGCAAGTCTGCCGAACTATGAAGAAGGCAGATTTTATTATTCAGCAGAACCAGGGTATTTCGGGGATATCAGCAATGAACTCCGCAGTCAAGGTGCAAGAATCATAGGGGGGTGCTGCGGAACGACACCTGATCATATCCGGGCTGTAGCAGCGAAGTTGAAAAGCCGGGTCCCTATTACGGAAAAGAAGGTGAAGCTGACTAAATCTGTAGAAATTGTTTCACGCCCTATAAGTGAAAAGCTCCTTCACCATAAAGTGAATGAAAAGATGACGGTCATCGTCGAATTGGATCCGCCTAAGCATCTTGATACAGACTTATTCTTTCAGGGAGCTCAGGCACTAAAGGAGGAAGGAATCGATGCATTGACGCTTGCTGATAATCCCCTCGCATCTCCGCGTGTGAGTAATGAAGCAATCGGGACAATGGTTAAAGAGAAGTACGATATTTCACCTTTGGTTCACATCACATGCCGTGACAGGAATTTGATCGGCCTTCAATCGCATCTGATGGGCCTGCATACACTTGGGATTCATAATATCCTGGCGATTACCGGTGACCCTGCAAAAATCGGGGATTTTCCCGGCGCTGCTTCCGTGTATGATTTATCCAGTCTCGAGCTGATTGAACTAATCAAACAGAATAATGAAGGCATATCATTTTCCGGCAAGTCTCTCAGACAAAAAACACAGTTTTCAGTCGGTGCAGCGTTTAATCCCAATTTCAGGCACATGGATGCTTCTGTAAAACGCCTTGAGAAAAAAATAAAAGCTGGTGCTGACTACTTTATTTCACAGCCAGTATTTGGGGTGGAAGAAATGTTCCAGATATATGAAGCAACCAGGCATTTGAATACGCCGGTCTTTATTGGCATCATGCCTCTGCTCAGTTCGAGGAATGCAGAGTTCCTTCACCATGAGGTACCCGGAATTAAAGTGCCTGAGGCAACCAGGCTGAGAATGAGAGAAGCGGGTAAAGACCCCATTCATTCCCGGGCAGCGGGTATGGAGATCGCAAAGGAACTATTGGATACAGCACTTACTCTATTTAACGGAATCTATCTGATTACACCGTTTGTCAGATATGATATGAGCATAGAATTACTTCGTCATATGAAAGAAAAAGCAGGGATTGAGAAGGAGGTTCCTTATGGCCGTCACATTATTTGAAGAACAGCTTAGAAAGAAAATACTTGTCCTTGACGGGGCTATGGGGACGATGCTGCAAATGGCTGAATTAACACCGGAAGACTTTGGCGGGGAGGAGCTTGATGGGTGCAATGAAAATCTTGTTCTCACAGCTCCTGAAGTCATATACAATATTCACCGGGAATACCTGGATGCAGGAGCCGATGTAATTGAAACGAACACATTCGGAGGCACTCCGGTTGTACTTGATGAATATGGATTGGGAAAAAAAGCATATGAAATAAATAAAACAGCAGCTGAAATTGCAAGAAAGGCAGCAGATTCGTATACAAATGCAGACTGGCCACGATTTGTAGCGGGCTCTATGGGGCCAACGACAAAAACGTTATCGGTAACAGGGGGAATCGGTTTTGATGAACTGGCTGAGAACTACCGTATACAGGCGAAGGGTCTTCTGGATGGTGGAGTTGACGTCCTATTACTGGAGACAAGCCAGGATGCGCTTAATGTGAAAGCAGCCAATCTCGGTATACAGGCTGCCTGCAAAGAAAGCGGCAGGCAGGTGCCTATTCTCTTATCTGGAACCATCGAACCGATGGGTACGACATTGGCAGGTCAGAATATTGAAGCTTTTTATTTGTCGCTTGAACATTTGAATCCCCTGGCTGTCGGGGTGAACTGTGCGACAGGTCCTGAATTCATGAGGGACCACCTCAGGTCTCTTTCTAATTTAGCAACCACTTACGTAAGCTGCTATCCGAATGCCGGGCTGCCTGATGAAGAAGGCAATTATCATGAAACCCCTGAATCACTAAGCTTGAAAATGAAAGGGTTTCTTGAGAAAGGATGGCTGAATCTTTTAGGAGGGTGCTGCGGGACAACCCCCCGGCATATAGAAGCGTTATCCCGGATGGCAAAAGAATTCGAACCAAGAATCCCAAATGATACACATCCCCATGCCGTTTCAGGCATAGAACCGTTTTTATATGAAGATAAGGCCAACCGTCCGATTCTCGTCGGTGAGCGTACGAACGTGATCGGTTCCAGGAAATTCAAAAGGCTGATTGCCGAGAACAAAATAGAGGAAGCCTCCGAAATTGCAAGGGCCCAGGTGAAAAATGGAGCGCAGGTCATCGATATCTGTGTGGCAGATCCTGACAGGGATGAAGTGGAAGACATGAATACTTTCATCCAAGAAGTCGTAAAAAAGGTGAAGGTGCCGCTCGTCATTGACTCCACTGATGAAGAGGTGCTTGAGACTGCGTTGAAATATTCTCAGGGGAAAGTGATCATCAATTCCATCAACCTTGAAGACGGGGAAGAACGATTTGAGAAAATCATTCCGCTCATCAAGAAGTTTGGGGCGGCTGTTGTCGTCGGTACAATTGATGAAAAAGGAATGGGAGTGACTTCAGCCCGTAAGGTAGAAATTGCTTTGAGGTCGCAAAAACTATTGACAGAGAAATACGGGCTTCCATCACAGGACATTATTTTTGATCCGCTTGTCTTCCCTGTAGGTACAGGAGATGCACAATATATAGGTTCAGCGAACGCAACTGTGGAGGGGATCAAGAGAATCAAAGAACTTCTTCCAGAGTGTCCTCATATTCTCGGGATCAGCAATGTTTCCTTTGGACTCCCTCCAGTCGGCCGGGAAGTATTGAATGCAGTATTTTTATATCACTGTACAAAAGCAGGGCTTGATTATGCAATTGTGAATACGGAGAAACTCGAGCGGTTCGCATCGATCCCGGCTGAAGAGGTTGAGCAGGCAGAAAAGCTCCTGTTCGATACGACGGATGCAGCTCTGGCAGCTTTTACTGAATTTTATCGGGGAAAGAAAAAAGAAACCAAAATACCAGTAAATACAATGACTCTGGAAGAAAGGCTTGCTCATTATATAGTGGAAGGTACAAAAGAAGGGCTTATTCCAGATCTAGAAGAGGCACTTAAACAGTATCATACTCCGCTGGACATCATCAATGGTCCTTTGATGGATGGAATGAGTGAAGTGGGCCGTTTATTTAATGATAATCAGCTTATTGTGGCAGAAGTTCTCCAGAGTGCCGAAGTAATGAAAGCATCGGTCGCCTTTTTGGAGCCTTATATGGAACAGGGAGAAACTTCTTCTTCTAAAGGAAAAGTGATTCTTGCTACCGTAAAGGGAGACGTTCATGATATCGGAAAAAATCTGGTGGACATCATTCTCAGTAATAATGGTTATGAAGTGAAAGACTTGGGTATCAAAGTGACCCCGCAGGAGTTAATTGAAGTGATTCGAAAAGAAAAACCGGATATAGTCGGTCTTTCAGGCCTTCTGGTGAAATCAGCACAGCAAATGGTCGTGACGGCTCAAGATCTGAGGCAGTCCGACATTTCGGTTCCCATTATCGTCGGCGGGGCAGCTCTTACCAGGAAATTTACCTCAACCAAAATAGCGAAGGAATATGGCGGGCTGGTAGTATATGCAAAAGACGCAATGGATGGATTAAGTATCATCAATGGAATGCAGGATAGAGGGACGAGAAAGAAGTGGGAAGAAGAAAGCCGGCAGAAGTTAATGGAATTAGAAAGCAGACCTGCACCTGAACCACGTAGTGATTCACCTGTTGCTGTAAAGGTGCGTTCAGAAGTAGCCAGGGATGTCCAGGTTTATACTCCGCCGGATCTGGAACCGCATATCATCAAGGATTTTTCCCTTAATCAGATCCAGCCATATATCAATCAGCAGATGCTCCTTGGACACCATCTGGGAATCAAGGGGAAAGTATCCCGGCTATTGGTAGAAAAAGATGAAAGGACAATCAGAATAAAACAATTGACGGATGGATTATTCAAAAGGGCAGCAAAAGAAGATATTATTCATGCATCCGCACTCTATCAATTTTTCCCGGCTCAGTCAGAAGGGGACGATGTCATCATTTACGATCCGAATGATTCATCAAAAGAAATTGAGCGGTTTCATTTTCCGCGTCAGAATCAAAACGACCATCTTTGTTTAGCCGATTATCTTCGGCCGGCAGGAAGCGGCGAGATGGATTATGTCGGTTTCTTTGCAGTCACGGCCGGCCGGCAAATCAGAGAATGGGCTGCATCATTAAAGGGTGAGGGGAAATTCCTTGAAAGTCATGCTATTCAGGCGTTGGCACTGGAGACGGCTGAAGGACTTGCTGAAAGGGTGCATGAAATGATGCGAAGCAGATGGGGATTTCCTGATCCGGTCGACTTCACGATGCAGGAGCGTTTCCGGACGAAGTATCAGGGTCAGCGATATTCCTTTGGATATCCTGCATGTCCTGACCTTGAGGATCAGAAAAAACTTTTCAATCTCCTCAAACCCGAGAGAATAGGCATTGAATTGACAGATGGTTGTATGATGGAACCGGAAGCATCTGTAACAGCGATGGTGTTTGCACATCCTGAAGCCAGATATTTCAACGTACTTTAGAAATAATAAAAAAATGGGGGTAGGACAAAACATAAATTTTCATGTTTAAAAACGAACATTTCAGAGTGGACTCTAAACAACGCTAATGATTTCCGTGCAAGACTACGCTTTCCGCGGGTAGCCCGTGAGCCTCCTCGGCAAGCCTGCGGGGTCTCACATAAGCTACTCTTCCCGCAGGAGTCTTCGTCTTGCACTCCAATCAAACGCTGAATGTGCTAAATCCTAAATGTACAATGAACAATAAAAAACCCGAGCTATTTTGTCTCACCTCATGCAAAATAGTTCGGGTTTTACTTATACTATATCACTTGTGTCCCAGCCTCATATTTATTTTAGTGAATCATCAATAAATCACTCCCGGGTGGAAGCCGTATATGCCATCAATTCATCTCTGCAAACTTGGAAGTCAATGTCGATTCTTTCCAAGATCTTTTCTTCAGAAAAGCCTGTAATCATTGATATATTCGTAATACTGGGTGTCAATCCCATGTTTCGGCAGAATTCACAAGCACTTCTTATCGAAAGGACTTCAACTGATAATCTAGAAAGTTTTCGTTTCACCTTCATCAACTCCCCAATTAATTGGCCGGTGGCAGGAAAAAGTTATCAAAAACCTTTTGGATCAATTTGTGAGTCCCGGAAGTGTAGTTCATTCTGCATATTTCAATCATAATCGACATAATATTCAGATATCTTTCTCTTATTATATACCCTAACATGTGTGGATGCGAGACAAAAGTGACATTCACAAGGATTTTTTTATTAATATTCATTTTATTGAATGTTTTTACATAAATACAAAATAATTGGAATGCCGGATTGTTGCTTCTGCGTGATTTGGCTCATTAATATTGGTGTCAGGCTGATTACTATATTATAATAGAAAGGAAGACATCACTTTACAGTAATAACAGATAAAGTCACAGGCATTGGTATACAATTTAAATAAACAATGGGGGGAACACATCCAATATGCATCGCAGCAAACATTTACATACATATCTTCTAAGCAAAGCACGTCAATTAACGGACTCCTGGTATGAATCTATCGATAAGAGCAAAGTTAGTGGAGTATACTCCTCTAATGACCCTGAAACAGTAGATAATTTAAAAAAACAAAATTTTGAGTTCCATCAATTATTTTGTGAAGTTTTCACAATAGAAAAAGAAACCTTTTATAAGCGTCTGGATGATTGGGTACTTTCCATTGCAGAAGATAAACACCACCTGGAAACACCTACCCATCATATCATTCAGGAGTTCATGCGGGTCCGAAATCAATATCTTGACTTTGTTAATGAATTCGCACAGAAAAGTGAGGATCCCAAGAGCTCGGATCTGCTTAGGATTTGGGAGGATACCGTCATTGAATCATTTGACAGGGTGATTCTCAGGTTCATGGAACTGCAGAACGAGGTTGTAGAAAGACAGCTGAAGTCTCAGGAACAGATTATCCATGAACTCAGTACACCACTCATCTCCTTGAATGAAGATACTGCGCTTGTGCCTCTCATTGGGAATATTGACCCTGAACGAGCTAAGTTGATCCTGGAAAATACATTAGAGCAATGTGTCCAAAAAGAAATATCCTATCTGTTCATCGATCTTTCCGGAGTTGTGATGATTGATACGATGGTTGCACATCAGTTATTCCAGCTGGTAGATGCTCTTGAGCTTATCGGTGTGAAGCCAATCCTTTCGGGTCTGCGCCCTGAAATTGCACAGACTGCTGTTCAACTCGGATTGAAATTTGACAGACTGACGATTACGTCTACCCTAGCCCAGGCTATCACAGTTAAAAGTAATGAACATATTTAAACAAACGATCCCGCCTGGCTGTAGGCGGTTTTTTTCTGCACATAAATTTTGAATTAAAATATCTTGAATTAAAGATAAATATATTGTAAGCTATTAGCAGAAGATAATTAAATACCATTATCAACAGGGAGTGAGTAAGGAATGAATTTAAAACCATTAAAAGGGCAGCACCACGTGTCTTCCATAACAGCCAACGCTAAGAAGAACTATGAGTTTTACACGAAAACACTTGGTCTTCGTCTTGTGAAGAAGTCCATCAACCAGGACGATACTTCTGTTTATCATCTTTTTTATGCCGATGAAAGGGGAAACCCGGGAACAGATCTCACTTTTTTTGAGATTCCTCATGCAGGAAATACGTATAAGGGAACAAACAGTATCTCATTGACTTCCCTGAGAGTGAAAAGTGATGAAGCCCTGACGTATTGGAAGAAGCGCTTTGAAGAATCAGGTGTTGAGCACGATGAGATATCTCATCGTACAGGAAGGGCTGCACTGGGTTTCCGGGATTTTGAAGGGCAGCGGTTGATGCTCGTATCGGATGAAAACAATACAGGAGTAGCGGGTGGAAAACCTTGGGACAAGAGTCCTGTTCCAGTCGAGTATGGGGTCGTAGGACTCGGTCCGGTTAACCTTACAGTAGCAAGGGGAGAGCTGACCGCAAAAGTATTGACTGAAGTGTTGGGCTACCGCGAAAAGGGTACGTTTCCTGCATATGAAAAAGGACAGCCTGATATCCGTGTGTTTGAAACAGGAGAGGGAGGTACAGGGGCTGAGCTTCATCTTGAAGAACGGAACGATCTGCCGCAAGAAAGACCTGGACGGGGAAGTGTTCACCATGTGGCTTTCAGGGTTGAAGATGAAGAGGAGCTGCGCAAGTGGGTGGATTGGATTACCCAGACTCGTCTGCCCAATTCCGGATTTGTAGAACGTTATTATTTCCGTTCACTTTATTTCCGGGAACCCAACGGCATTCTTTTTGAGTTGGCTACGGACGGTCCCGGTTTTGAATCAGATGAAGACTTCGACAGCTTAGGTGAAAATCTGTCCTTACCGCCATATTTTGAAGCTCAGAGAGAATCCATTGAATCCAGGTTAAAACCTTTGGATACGAAAGAATGAACAGGGAGGAATGAAATTGAAGCATATCTTCAACAAAGGGACGAATGAGCGATTGCCTGTCTTATTACTGCTGCATGGGACCGGTGGTGATGAACGGGACTTGCTGCCGCTTGCTGAAATGATTGCGCCTGAAGCATCTGTATTAAGTGTTAAAGGAAGTGTGAATGAGAACGGGATGGCGAGATTCTTTGCACGCCTTAGTGAAGGAGTCTTTGACGAGGAAGACTTAATCTTCCGTACCAAAGAATTAAATACTTTTCTTGATGATAGCGCTAAGGAATATGGTTTTGATCGATCAAATATAGTAGCACTGGGCTATTCTAACGGTGCTAATATTGCTGCAAGTCTTATGTATCATCATGAACATGCACTTAAAGGCGGGATCCTTTTTCATGCAATGGTGCCACGCCGGGGAGTATCAATTCCGGATTTACATGATTCGCCCGTTTTCATCGGCGCAGGAAAGAAAGATCCGTTGATTCCAGCGGACGAAACCGAAGAATTGATCAGGAACCTCAAAGATGCTAAGTCCACTGTAACCGAGTACTGGACGGATGGCGGTCATGAATTGAGAAGAGAAGAGGTCGACGCAGCAGCGGAATGGTTCAAGAGTAATTTCGTTGAAAAATAATCAAACGGACCCGGGTAGAACCCCGGGTTTATTTTTTTATTCAATTTTTTCGTAAGCAGCAAGTGAACGGAGCATAGAGAGGGTATTAATGCCCCGCCATTCAATTTCAGCTTTTTTCCAGGTCTCTTCGTAATGCCCAAACCAAGACCAGGCAGGCTGCCAATATCCTTTTTCATGCTGGCTCTTTATTTCATAATCTAATTGAAGAGTGATGTCTTTCTTAAGATGTTCGAAAAAAGGGGAAGAGGGATCAGGAGCTGCATCCAGAGGTTTGGCAACATATTCATTCCATCTTGAGGGGTCTTTGCAGACCGTCTCATGCACTGCCTGTGACAATGCTGAATAGATATACTGTTTTGTCTCTGAATATGTTGAAAGATTGTGAAGAAGCCTGGAGTAGCAAAGGAAATCATGTTTTCCTAAGGGCCGGGGCAGCTTCGAAAGTTCTTCGCCGGCCATCTTTGTCCATTTTCCCAATAAGGGTTCTTCCTGCTTGAATAAATGAAAATAACCTATTATCTCCGCATTTGGATTCGCCCATGTCGCCTGTACTCCGCAAAACCCTTTTTCATGATCAAAGTGCCACCACGGGGCATGTGGAACCTCATTGATTTCAGGAGGTACAGCATGCCAAATTATTTTTTGGTCATCATAAACAGATTCGAGGTAACTCAATGCTTTCGTAATGACCGGATGATTCTTTCCCAATTGAAGGTCCGCGGCAATCTGTAGTCCCACAGTCGTAGCCATAGGGGACGAAATCTCCAGACGGAAATCCGGTTCCAGACAGTTACCAAAGCCGCCGTCATTATTTTGAAACGAGATCAGCTCGTTTACTGCATCTTCTTTGCTCCCATTTTCAAAATGATAATTGAAAAGCTTTTGTTCCAGGGGACGGGCTTGCGAGAATATAAAAGACTTCGCAGCGTCCCAATTGTCCTGGGTGAGCTTCATCTTACATTACCCCCATTTTTTTATGTGCTCTCTACTAATTAGCTTTTTCAATTCAAATCTCCTGCTTAATATGAACATTGCCCTTGGAAGGATGGAGGATTTGGTCCGCAGTCATAAGCCATAAGCATATTTTCACATTGCACCGTTCCGAAAAGACTACTAAACTAGGATATAGATTGTTAATGAGCAGGAGTTTTAAGAATGAATCATTTGCTGAAGTCAGTCATACTTTTCATTGCATCAGGAATTCAAGGTACTGCAATGGCAGTCTTCCTGTTTCCTCATTTCATCCCTTCAGGGGGCGCAGCGAGCGTCAGTGTTCTACTGAATTATCTGCTTCACGTACCTTTTTCAATTACTCTCTGGGTATTGAATGCCGGTCTGTTGATTGCTGCCGTCAAATGGCTCGGGAAGTCTAATGCATTATGGACTCTATACTGTGTAACCGTTACATCCATTACTGTTAATTTAATCAGCCCTCATATGAAAGCCCCCTTATCGAATGTGATACCGGATATGGGCATCGGAGCAGTTCTATTCGGGATTGGAATCGGGATCCTCTTCAGAATGGGCGCATCATCGGGCGGAATGGATATACTTGCCCTCATCATTTCAAAACTGAGGGATAGTTCACCCGGCCGCACGCTCTTCTTCATAAATGGAAGCTTGTTATTATTGACAGGAATCGTCGTGGATCTGAAAGTCATAGTATATGCCCTCATTTGTCAATTCATAGGTACGAAAATACTTGATATCATCTATAAACTTGAATTCAGGCATAGGGTTCCTATGCTGGATTCGCAAAATGAAGGTCCGTCTTCAATGCTGTAAACATTGAGGGACGGGCCTTTAAGAGTTTTCAATGATTGAATGAATCGTGTGCATGGGGGAATTTTCAAATGCCGAGAGATACTGAAAAGCTCTATTTTTGGGCAGCAGCATTTTCCTGATTTCTAATGGTGTCAACCCTTTTTGATAGTGGGTC
Source organism: [Bacillus] enclensis (assembly GCF_001456935.1). Classification (GTDB taxonomy): domain Bacteria; phylum Bacillota; class Bacilli; order Bacillales; family Bacillaceae_B; genus Rossellomorea; species Rossellomorea enclensis. Next base: position 718,514 of record NZ_KQ758483.1, read on the forward strand.
AGGACTTTCCCTTGAAGGTCCAGCAGATAATCCCGTTTTCTTTCGATTAACCTCCGCCCATTTAGGAGATACCCGCCGTGTGAACAGTAAATTTCCTGAAAGTTATAATTCAATGCTTTATTCAGGGAGTGTATCAATTCAGGGACGGATTCAAATGCAAAATGAGAGGTGGGTGAGTGGTATAAGTATAAGTCCCCCGAGAGGCAGATGCCTTTCTCCTCATCAATGAAAATGACATGATCAACGGAATGACCTGGAGTATGAACAATCTTAAACGTATGCTCCTTTGTATGAAACTCGCTGCTTTCAAATTCCCTTGGTTTAAAGGATTTTCGATTATACCAAAAAGCAGAACGATAAAGAGGAAGTTTGGTATTATTCATGCATTTTATCACACCTGCACGATGAATCCATTGCGGAACCTTTATATGCTTTTCAATCCAAGCGCTGTTTCCTGTATGATCCTCATGATGATGGGTATGGATGACATTCCGGATCGGGTGTTCCTTCACGATTTCCCTTACTTGTTTATGTAAACTATATGGACCCGTATCCACCAGTGTATCATCGACGATAGTGATATAAACGTGCATTTTCTGTCCTGGGATTTTCCTAACCAACTTGAATGTATTTATCAATACGTCATATCCTTTCTATTACTGACTGCATGGAAAAGGTTTGATTCCCTCTTTCAGTTGTCTTAAAGGCAAGGCTCTGTGTGCTTTTTTCCTCAACAGAGCCTGCAAAGAGAAGAATGTTCATGTGGTTTTTAAGCAATTCTGGACTTTCTTTTTTGTTCATGCGCCCTTGAGATATAACGGAATGATGTGAACCAAATTGCAGTCTGAATGAACGTTACGGAAATGACCACCCAAATGCCTGCAGCCGCCGCAAAGTTTCGTGCAGATTCTATAAATGGGCCCTGCGGTTCCATCAGCAGTGTAAAAGTGAAGTACATGGCAAAGGTGAAAATTCTGCTCCATTGGGTGACGTGGTATGTCCACATACCTTCACGAAATCCAAACAAACTCACTCGTTTTACTAAACGGGCAATTTCAATCGATTCTACAAGAATGAATATCAGCGTTGCAGCCGTCCACAAAGCTTGTACCAGTATAGAAGGCATAATTCCAGTTGAAACGGACGCAACCCCGGTAATGGAAAGAGCCCCGTGTAAAATGCAGTTTGAATTCTTCCAGTCGTGTACAATTGACCATTTATTAAATATATACCGTTTTAAGATAAACAGCAGGCATATGAAGTAAAAAAGGATGCCTGCCGTAATGAACCAAAAGTAAAAGATGGTGTCTGCTCCTTGATAAACTGAATGAACAAGAAGAACGAGAGACTGTGTACTTACGGTGGATAACAGGATGATACCGTTGACTTCTTGATCTTTATTTTTTATAAAGTATGGGATTATGATTCCAATATAGAACATCCACACAATACTATCAATAGCCAAGATCACTACAGGAACGGTTATCTGGCTGAATTGTTCGTGAATGATGATCCCGCATAACGAGCTGCTCGCAATCCAAGTGCCAATGCCAAATCGATTAAGAGGATTCAGTAAATGCAGCTCTCTGAACTTCCTATTACGGATTGAAGCCAGGATAGATATAATAAAGGACATCCATAGAGAAAGTACAATTCCACTTAGCAGCTTTCCAGTGAACCCTGTAAAGTAATCCATTCCCAGGTAATAATAGAAGACACCTTGCGTAAAAATCCCCAAAGCCATAACAATGGCCAGTGAAGAAGTCTGGATATAAATTCTTTTTTTATAAAAATAAAAAGTAAGGCCTCCTGTTAACAGGAGGATAAAATAAATTTCCGACACAATGACCACCAACATATCAATTTAGAATATAATACAATTTTATCATATACCTCCGTCTGCTGTTTTTACGATTTATGGTAAATGAACAGGTCTCATTAGTTTAGAAGATGGCTCTCGAATTTTTGTGATATGATAGTAATCAGAGAGATGTGATTCATAGGGGGAACTGTTTTGCAAAAATGTAAAGTTTGTAAAAGGAAGTTCGGCTGGAAAGAGCTGCTGATTTCTATTTGGAGTTCATATAAGCCTATTGATTGCGGGGAGTGTGGAAAGAAGCATACGATCAGTTTTGCTTCAAAGTTTTTAGTTTCTTTTTTAATCATTGTACCCGCAGTCTTTTTTGGCCTGCTCATAGCTCCGGATATGGGACTGTCCAAACCCGTAACATTCGGGATGATCGTAATGATGGCTTTCTTCATTTCACTTATACTTCCTTTCTTCGTGAAATATGAAGTGAAATCTTAATTTTAAAATATGTAAGAGGGACTGGGGAAAAAGTGTTTTAGTTAAGTAAAACCCGAACTTATTTGCACAAGACGATGCAAATAAGTTCGGGTTTTTAATTTGATCAAAGTACATTTAGATTTTAGTTGTTTTTAGCGGTTGATTGGAGTGCAAGACGAAACCTCCATTCAATCAGATAAATCATCTATAAGGCTGCCTATTCGGCGGCTTTTCTAATGGATATTTAAAAAATACTGCAATTTTATGACACTCACAGAATAGTCGAATTTACTGCATTTATAGTGTATCAATGCAATGGGGATTAAGATACAATAGTACTCATGTTGAATGAAAGATGTATTCTTTCAGTCGTTAACTGTTTTTGTAAACAAGAAATTTACAGGTTTTAAGGAGCGAATTCATGCTGGAATATAAAGTACATCAAGAAGAATTTGAGGAATATGTTATATTCCTTCATGGCATCGGAGGCAATTCGACTGTTTTTGGAAAGCAGCTCAATGAATTTAAAAAACAGTATAATGTCATAACCGTACACCTGCCTGGTCATGGCAAGTCCCCGAGTGTAAAAAGCTATGATGAAAGATTCTCAATTGAATTGAATCTCCGGGAAGTTTTAAAAGTCATGGATCACTTGAATATAGACCGTGCTCATTTTGTTGGTGTATCACTGGGATCCATCTTTATTCATGCCCTGATGCAGCGATATCCCCACCGGGTGAAAAGCGCTGTTTTAGCCGGATGCATCACACGGTTTACACCTTTTGCATCCATACTTTTAAAGTTGGGAGACGGAATAAAATCGCTTATGCCATTTTTATGGCTGTATAGAATATTTGCCTATATTATGATGCCGAAGAATAATCATGCTGTTTCACGTAAGCTTTTCATACGGGAAGCAAAAAAAATGAACAGGGAATGTTTCTTAAGTTGGTACAGATTGACCCCTTTTGTTAAATCTACTTATCAACTTGTCCAGACAAAGGCCCCGCATATTCCGAAGCTGTATATTTCGGGGAGGGAGGATCACTTATTTGTAAAAGCCCTTGAAGAAGATATTCAGGGGGATCCTTCAGCAGAGACAGTCTTTTTGGATGACTGTGGACACGTCTGCAATGTTGAAAAGCCTGCTGATTTTAATAAACATGCATTGGAATTTCTTTCGCGCCAGTCAGTATGTCAGCTGAAAAGAGTCCAATAAACCAAAAAACCATTTTACTAACGTAAGGTGGTTTTTCTATTTGTTCAATTGATAGAGTTGATGACTAAAAAAGGAAAATGAGGTTTGTAGAAAGAATATAGAAGAGAGGAGGATTAGAATGAAGGATCTGTTTAATTTCCGCTATAAAGAATTTCCATTTCAAATTTATTCTGCTTCACATATTATTGCCGTCCTTCTGATGATCATTTTCATTGTCCTATTATACAAATATAGAAACAATTTAAGCATGAACGGCAAGAAAGCGATAAGATTGATACTCATAGCAACACTTGCAGCAGGAGAATTATTTTTTCAATTTTGGTATGCGTTGAATGGGTTATGGTCTCCTGCCGTGAATCTGCCGTTTCAATTATGCTCCTTATCAATATATTTGTGTATCATCATGCTGATAACGAGAAATAAATTGATTTTTGAAGTTGCTTTTTTTGCTAGTCTCACAGGTGCATTCATTGCCATGATCACGCCAGAACTATTTTTTGGATATCCGCACATCAGATTTTTTCAGTTTTTTATCGTGCATGCAGCCATCATCCTTTCTTGTTTTTATATGAGGTGGGTTGAAGGTTTCTCGTTGACGGTTCTATCCCCGATAAAGTCATTTCTTGGGTTGAACCTGTTCGCAGCTGCAGCATATGTTCTGAATATGGCCTTTGGAGGGAATTATATGTTCCTTGCTCATAAGCCATACAATCCCAGTCCAATTGACTATTTAGGCGATTACCCATGGTACTTGTTGTCATTGGAAGCAATCTCCCTGATCCTGTTCTATCTGATGTATCTACCTATCCATCTTAATAAAAATGTAAAAAAATGAAACTTTTTCAAATTATAATCGTCTATTAATTAGGCTCTTTCTGTTTAAAGGCAGAATGGTCGATCGGTTTTGTACTATTTATTAGAAAAGTCAGGTGCAATGCGTTGGAGAATTCAATAATTGGATTTCTAGTGATCTCGGTGGTCTCCTATCTGGCCGGATCCATAACAGGGGCATTCTATATCATTAAATGGCAGACAGGCCAGGATATTAGAAAAATAGGGAGCAAAAACGTAGGTGCAACAAATGCAGGACGCATACTTGGCAAAAAAGGGTTTCTCCTAACCTTGCTCATTGATGCTGCCAAGGTGTTTATTACTTTGTTCCTGGTGAAGGAAGGACTTGCAGGGAGTGATTTTGCACTAATACTCAGTGCGGTATTCCTTTGTATCGGTCATTTATTTCCGATACAGCTCAGGTTTCACGGCGGCAAAGGTGTGGTCGTTTACCTTGCTTCTGCATTATTTTTAGTGCCTTTGACAATCGGAGCTGCCGCGGCAGTCATGGGGGCAGCTTACTTGCTGCTTCATCGTTATAAAACGGCGGGGTTTCTTACGATGACATCAATCCCCGTAGCGGCTTTTTTGATTGAAGATTCATTCATCCTGCCCAGTGGTCTTCTCTTCTTGTTCATCACAGTGATTCTGTCCCACAATAAATAGATGATTATCCCCTGAATGTTGAAAGAACAAGATTTTTTACATCACCTAAGAGGAGGTACATATATGGGTCATCAATCCTTGCTATATAAAATTGCAGACGATCCAAAAGAACTTCAACAAATCAATCAATTGAATTATCAAACCTTTGTGAATGAAATACCGCAGCATGAGGAGAATGAAGAAAAGCTGCTTGTGGATAAATTTCATGATGAAAATACATACATTATCGCGAAAAACCATGAAGAAATCGTTGGTATGATTGCGGTTCGTGCCAAGCGTCCGTTTTCTCTGGATAATAAGATCCCTAACCTGAATCAATTCATTCCTTCCGGCAGTGAACCTTGTGAAGTTCGTCTTCTTTCGGTAAAGGATGAGTATAGGAGCACAAGAGTATTTTACGGATTATGTAAAAGGCTTGTTCAACTGTGCCTTGAAGAAGGGTATGATCTTGCTTTTATCTCTGGTACAGTCCGTCAGCTTAAATTGTATAAGAGAATCGGCTTTATTCCTTTTGCTTCCCTGGTTGGGGAGGAAGATGCGCGTTTTCAGCCAATGTACATAACAAAGGCGAGTTTTGAGAAATCTACAAAGGCATTTCAAAAACTGATGGAAAACGTTACCCTCAATAATGAAAGGAGTGGAGCCCACTCTTTCCTTCCAGGCCCGGTCCCTCTTCACCCTGCGGTGAAAAGGGCATTGGGGAAGACTCCCATTTCCCACCGAAGTGAAGCTTTTTTGAAAGAAATAGAAGAAATTAAATTTAATTTATGCCGGCTGACCCAAGCCAATCATGCTGAAGTAGTGGTAGGCACCGGTACCCTCACCAATGACATGGCAGCTCAGCAGCTGAAGCGGTTTAAAGGAGATGGTTTGATACTCGCCAACGGGGAGTTTGGCTTCAGGCTGATTGATCACGCCAAAAGAAGCGGATTGTCTTTCAGAACTTTGGAAAAGCAATGGGGAGAGGATGTATCACTTAAAGAAATCGAATCCGCTATGAAAGCCTTCTCGCCTGACTGGATATGGACGGTACATTGCGAAACGTCCACCGGTTATTTATATGATTTGAAGGGGATATTGGCATTATCAAAAAAATTTCATGCAGAATTGTGTGTGGACGCTTGCAGCTCTGTAGGAGTTGTACCGGTAGATTTTAAAGAATGCTATCTTGCGACTTCAGTAAGCGGAAAGGGTTTGGGTTCTTTACCGGGACTTGGTATTATATTTCACAGGGATGCGTTAACGTCCCATCCTTCTATACCGCGATACTTGGATATCGGCTTGTATGCAGAAAATGGGAGCATCCCGTTCACTCATTCCTCCAATCTTATATCTTCGTTAAAAGAAGCAATAAGAAATATCGATTACGTTGCTAATCTCCGTTTAGCCCGTGCTGTCAGAGAAGCAATGGAAAAATGGGATGTACGCATAATGGGGAATCAGGACTATTCACCGGGGGTCATCACCATTGAATTGCCGTATGGGGTATCAAGCAGGGTGGTCGGAGACAAATGTAAGGAAAGAGGAGTACTGCTCAGCTATGAAAGTGGCTATCTCCTAAATATGAATTGGGTACAGCTCGCATTGATGGGATATCAGAATGAGGAAGAAGTAATGAAAGCAATCAATTCAATAAAGGAAATAATTGCTCCTGTAAAGGAAATAGGGTATATATAAATGTCAAAAATGAAACAAATGTATCTTAACCTAAAAAAATTCAAACTGATCGGAATCGTATTAATCCTTCTATGGATAAAAACATTGATTGTCATGCTCGCAGGCTTTAATATTACCCCGCATTCTTTAATGGATATATGCTTGCTTCTCATCAATTCAATAGGTTCTTTAATGATCGTGCTCGGCGTCAGCTTTTATTTTAGAAAAAAAATCCACGCTTTTACATTGTTTCTGATGATGGTGATTATAACAGGGATTTTATATGCAGATTTACTATATTTCCGATTTTATTCTGATTATGTAACCCTGCCGATATTGTTTCAATTTAAAAATGTCGGTGGAATCGGCCCCAGCACATTTGAATTGATGAGTCCATGGGATGTATTGCTTTTTATTGATATTCTTTGGGCTGGATGGTATCTGAAGAAAAAGAGGCGTATGCCTTCCATCAAACCAAGAGAAAAGGCGACTTATTTGTTGGCCGGCACAGCTGTTGTCATGTTGACTATATTACTTGGTTTGATTAAGAGTCCATACCTGTTCGAGGAGGTATATGACCGGGAACAAATGGTCACGGCTATCGGTCCTTTTAATTATCATCTATACGACACAGGGTACGCTTTGGGTGTGAATCTCAATCCGTTAACCGCCTCCAGGAACGACACGAGCTCTCCCCTGAAATATACAAAGTCCAAGGAAAATGAACAGACTGATTTATTTGGTATTGCAAAAGGGAAAAATGTCATTTTGATCAGTATGGAGTCGACCCAGAATTTTGTCATTAATAAGAAAATCGAAGGAGAAGAAATCACTCCCTTTCTTAATTCACTAGTGGATGAGAGCTTCTATTTCAATCAGATATATGATCAGACCGCCCAAGGGAAGACCTCAGATTCGGAGTTCATGATTGATACAGGTCTTTACCCGCTCGCAAGCGGATCTGTGTTTGTGCGTAATCCGGATAATGTATTTAAGGGGATGCCTCACATCCTGAAGGAAAGCGGGGGATATTATTCAGCCGTTTTCCACGGGAATGATGCCACCTTTTGGAATCGGAACAGAATGTATGATTCTCTTGGATACGACCGTTTCTTCTCAAAGAAAGACTATGAGGTGACGGAAGAAAACTCAGTGAATTATGGGATAAAAGATATTCCGTTTTTCGATCAGTCCGTTTCTTACCTTCAGGATCTTCCCACACCGTTCTATTCACGTTTTATAACTCTGACAAATCACTTCCCGTTTTTATTGGAAGAGAAGGATCAATTTATATCCGAAGCATCAACGAAAGTGGATGTAGTCAATCGATATGTGACGACTGTGCGGTATGAAGATGAAGCGATCAAAGAATTTTTTGGGAAATTGAAGGAAGAGGGCATTTATCAGGATTCAATCTTCGTACTTTATGGTGACCATTATGGCATTTCCGAAAAATATGAGCCTGGTGTCATGGAGCTGCTTGGTATGGAAGATACTACTCTTAATCACGTGCAGCTTCAGCAGGTTCCGCTTATTATTCATATACCCGGTACTGAAGGAAAGACCATCACATCCATAGGCGGGGAAGTTGATATCCGTCCTACCATCCTTCACTTACTGGGAATTGAATCCAGGGAAAATCTTTCATTCGGTCACAACTTGTTTACAAGGGTCAAGAACCATCCCGTCATTTTCAGGGACGGGGGATTCGTTACAGAAAAGTATATATTCAAGGACAATATGTGTTACAGAAGAAAGAACGGGGAAGCAGTTATGGATAATCAGTGTGATTCTTATAAAGAGATCGCCAGAAAAGAATTGGGGATGTCTGACGATATCATTTACGGAGATCTGCTCAGGTTTCTCGAGTAATGTCACTTAGCAAATAGTACACCCGGAAAATGTAATATTTAGTCTAAGTAAAACCCGAACAAATTTGCAGGAAATGAGGCAAATTTGTTCGGGTTTAATTCGTTCATTGTACATCTATGGGTTAGCTTATTCAGCGGAAATCATTAGAAGAGCCTACTCTGAAATGTTCGACTTTAGAGGTGGGATCTTAAGATTTGTCCCATCCTCTTCTTCTATTTACTTTTTTGATTTGCCAATGGCAGGGAGATATTTACTTTTGTCCCTCTGCCGGGTTCACTTTCGTATTCAATCATACCGTGCATCTCACGGATGATTTTATTTGTGACCATGCTGCCGAGTCCGGTACCTTTGGTCTTGGTTGTATAAAAGGGGAGCCCAATTTTATTTAGTTCCTCGTGACTCATTCCTTTTCCGTCATCCGTTATCGTTACTACGATTTTATTGGATGCAGGGATTTCCTTTGTTTCAATAATTACTTCTCCTTGACCATCTATCGCTTCAATCCCATTCTTTATGACGTTCATGATTGCCTGTTTTAAATACTGTTCATCTCCTTTGATGAAATGTTGTCCTGATGTACTGTAGAAAATCGAAACATTCGAATAAGAGGCAAAAGGTCTTAATAGTTCGACACAATCATGAAGGACTTTATCTGCATTCAGTAAGGAAAGTTCGAATTTTCCAGGTCTTGATACGTTTAGATAATCTGTGATGATCTTATTGGTACGATCCAGTTCATCAAGAATCAAAGGTGAATATTTCTTGAACTGTTTGTCATTCGTATCCTCGGCCAGGTGTTGAATGAAACCTCTTACGGTCGCCAGCGGATTTCTAATTTCGTGAGCAATGGATGCAGCCATCTGACCTGCCATATTTAACTTATCGAGGTACATCATTTCTTCAATTTGTTTATTCGTACGAATTAAATATTCAATAATAAAGACGATTGAAATAAATGTAAGATAAAAAACACCAAAGTAATTGAAATAAAATCCGGTATGTAAAAAAGGAACGAAAATGAAAATATTAATAAAATAAACAATCATATAGATGAAAAAAATGACTGTACTCGTAAAGAATGTTGAACCTGATGATAGAAACAGTTTCCGGAAAGCGAGCGCGACCAAATATGCCAGAATGGAAACAACCAAACCAGTAGACACAAAAGGACCGCCTATTATAGATCTGAAGATCAGCACGAGCAAAAGAACCAAAGAACCAGAAATCCATCCAGCGTATAGAGTGACTACCAAAATAGCAATCATTCTTAAGTCAAAATGGGTTTTACCCAGTGTCTCGATGGGATAGAGCATACATAGAAACGCTCCGAATGCACCGATGAGACCGTATGTTATTTTATGCTTTAAAAACAGCATCTGCTTTACCTTGAAAGGAAAAAATATATTAGCGTTGTATGTCAATGATAACAGAATTGTGATATTGACTAATAATGTCTTAATAAGTGTGATCAAATGTAAGCCTCCGTAAGGTAGTAACCATAATGTTATCGTAAACCTACATAAGATACCAAATCTTGTTCAATATTACAAGTAAAAAAGTACCTTTATCGCAGTCTGGAAATCAATAGGCAAGGTACTAAGGACACGAAATCACTTTTGGAAAGGCAGACTCTGACGCGTATCATCACTTCCTGCAGCTTCATTCATGCTCCTGAGTTTACCCATACCTGCCTGGTTCAAGCTGTGAAGGACCATCCCGATGACTATGACTCCAATTCCGAAGAGTGCAGAGGCTGCAGGGAGGGGGGCTGAGAAAATCAAAATCTCCCCGGCCATGACGAATAAAACCTGCGTCGATTGAGTGGCTTCGACGGAAGCAAGCTTACCATGATGATTCCGGACCATGTCGGTTGCAATGAAGAATAAAATGGTGGCAACGATACCTGAACTGATTGCTACGATAAGGGATTGGAGGACTTGGCTGGAAGATGGGAGTCCTGCATCGATAAATCCTGCAGACGCTATAAGCAGCCAGATGGGTACAGTGGCAATCGTCATGCCGAATACACGTTGAAAAGTATCCAATCTCCCATCCACTACTTCCATCATTTTTCTGTTACCAAGAGGATAACAGAATGCCGCTATAACAACTGGAATGATGCCGCTCATTATCATATTTACAGACATTCCTTCTGCATTCGGAATTTGGATGAGAATCACCCCGCACAAGATGAATAGGGAAATGAAAAGTGAACGGAATGGTATTTTTTGACGCACTTTTACTGCTCCCGAATTAGTTATGACCTCTTTCATGAATAACGGGCCAAGCAGAGTCCCGGCGACAATGGTAAGCTGCCACGTTCCTGCTACAAGCCATCCAGGGCCATAAGCTGCCGCATAAGTAATCGGTGCATAGAATAACACGAATCCGACAAAGCTCCATAGTAACCAAGGGAGGGGATTCTTCCACATTTCCGAAAGCACTTGCTTCATGTTTCTTCTTACCATTACGATCAGGACAAGAAAGGGTACCATGAACAAAAATCTCAGCGATGAGCTCCAAAGCCAGCTTCCGCCTGAAAGTTCCATAGACCTGTTTAATATAAACGTTACAGCGAAGAACATAGAAGCCATTATTCCCAACATCATTTCTTTCAACCTGATCACCTATTTCATACAGTTATTGTCTAATATATTAAACTTTAACAATAAAATAGTATACTATTTTCTGAAAATGATGATAAATTCTCATTGGCTAAATAAGGGAATAAAAATAGTCCGGTTTGTCTGCCGGACTGTGATCTTTCATTTACAATTTTTCAGTTGGAGGGATGAGGTGGCCAAGTTGACCGTAGTGGACGATCCTTTGATATTCGCCCCAGACTCTTTTCTTTCCCAGATCTGAGTTCATCCAATTGTGGCGGCTCACTGTAGTATTTTTATAGATTGTATCGAATGAAAAGGGGATGTATTCCATCGTCTCCGGAAAGTGCTTCTGCAGCGTCCTGATCTGCCGCCCGGCCGCGTGGCTTTTGCATATTACCAGCAGGGAAGTGATTTTTTTAAAATCAATAAGGTCTTTCGCATATAATACATTTTCTAATGAATTCGAAGATTGGTCTTCAAAGGTAATATTCTCTTCAGGAATCCCCGCTTTTACCAAATAAGAGATAATGATGGAAGCCTCTGTTTCTGCTGAAGCCGATCGGCCAGACCAGTCAGGGTGAGACTCTCCCGTGAGACTTCTGCCGCCCGTCACTATGACCTTTGGTGCAAGGTTCAGGTTGTACGCCTCGATTGCTTTCTCCCAATGGCCTGGATGTGTTCCCGCAAATACAAAAATTGCATCACAGGATTTAATCTTTTCAATCTTTCCGAAAGTAAGTTCTGTTATGTAATCAATTTGTTCTGGACTGAGCTGAGGCATATCAATTTCTTTCTGAATGATCGGTTTCATTGTCTTCCTCCTAAAAAATGATAGTTTCCGGTCATATACCAGAATTCCTGGGAAGTGGATAGATATAATGAGCCAAGTTCCGATTTTCTGTTTTGTGCTTGTTTATGCAATTTTGTTTTTTTGATCTTTTTTTCGATATTGATGTATTGAAGCTTATCTTTATATTCCCATATTGCCGTAATTTGCGTTTTGTCTTCATTGATCCATCTTCCAATGAGTTTTGCGCCGAAACGAAGTTGATTGGGAAGCAAAAATTCGTGGAAAAATGAATTGAATGTTTCTAAAACATCAGGTTTGATGCAATATGTTCGTACTCGATATACCATAATATTCCTCCTTTTCTTTATTGTACGTGTTTGTTCACGTTTGTTCAAGTATTATTTCATTTTTTCTCCTGTTTTTGCGTTGTATCTATAGGTGAAATTGATTTAAATACAAAAAAATAAACCCGCTGATTTCAGCAGGTTTATTAATACTAGCTTATAATACTTTACTATCCTTCTCAGGTTCGTTAAGTGTCATTTGCTTGAGTTCCAGTTTCATTTTTTCGGTTTCAATTACAAAATTTTCATGCTTCAATTGCTCCAGTTTTAATTGATCTTCAATCATCTTTTGTTTAGTCCTTGACTGTTTTTGAATATGGTCTGTGAAAATTGCAATGATAGGTATGGAGAAAATCATGATAACTGCTATCGTCCCAGTCATTTTTTTGCCTCCTTGTTACATTGGAATCTCGTTCATAAATCATACTTAATAGTAAAATTATAACAAAAACAGAGGGACTAGTACAGACTGCAGCAAAATTAAAGTATGGATCAAACATTCCATTTTTTATGGACGAATGTCAATAGACTGTGCCGGTGTCTGGAGATAAGTGCATGTACAACTTTATAAACGATCACTCCAAAAAAAATGACATTGACCACCATGCCAATAATAAATGCCTTACCAATTTCAACTGCAGAATGATGGACTGAGTATACGGCATTAGTAACTGTATTTGCATGGGTGACTTCCACAGGGATTAACAGGTTCCCGACAAGATAATTAATATAAAAGCACAAGGGGAATGCCCAGATCAGAAAAACACCCCCGACTAATCCTGCGTACGCGTTTCCTTTGAATATTTTAGCGATTAATGTTGATAATACGGGACCGATTCCAAACGAAGGCACAAAATTGACCATTAATCCCAAGGTGAAGCCAAGGGATATTTTATGTGAGTTATCTTTTATTCTTAATAGCTTCAGAGTCAGACACTTTAAAGTTCTGGCATATTTTTTAAACATGTTTCACCAACTATATACATAATCTACTGAGAATCTTATTATGAATGAGTGTAAATGTAAACGTTTTTTTATTGGATGTACTTTATCATATGAAAAAGCACGTACATTTGGGAACGAATTTTATATATATTCCTTCATCATCGTCAAAAAAATGGTATTCTATAAGTATGTTTAGCACAGACTGGAGAAGACAAATGAAATTGACAAAGAAAATACCTAATGCCTTGACACTTGGAAACTTATACTGCGGATTCTTATCAATCGGCTTTGCTGCAAATGGGCAATTCAAGAATGCTGCAGTACTGATCATTATTGGAATGATGCTGGACAGTATGGATGGCAGATTAGCCAGGATGCTCGATGCTGACAGCACCCTTGGAAAGGAACTGGACTCACTCGCGGATATCGTTACTTTCGGTGTAGCGCCGTCTTTCCTTGTTTACTATACTTCGTTTTACCAATTCGGCCTGCTGGGATTTTTTGTTGCAGGTCTGCTGCCCTTGTTCGGAGCTTATCGTTTGGCGCGCTTCAATACCAGTCCGCCCAAGTCATCCCTGCATTATTTTATCGGGGTGCCGATTACAGCAGCTGGCGGAATTTTGGCCATTCTGACCTTATTCGGAGACCGTATCCCTAATATAGTGACATCTGTCATTTTTACGGCGATGTGTTTTCTGATGGTAAGCAGGATCCGAATCCCAAGTTTCAAAGAAATACCGCTTCCGAAATACGGGACAATCGTTACAGTATTCATTGGCGCACTATTGTATGTCATATATAAAGGTACATATGAACAATTCCCTTACTTGATTTATATTGCTGCTCCACTTTATTTCGCTTACTTGGCGTGGCGTTTCATTAAAAGGGGGAAAAACGAGTGAAAAACGTTGGACATTCCAACGTTTTTTTTATTGCCCTTCATCAACAAATATTTTTTCCTGCCATTTATGGTAGAAATAAATGATGAATGAAATACCGAAAATCACCAGGAGATACTGCCATGGTGTTATGTTTTTATAGTTTGCTATCCCCATGACGTCCAGCAGGGGAAGAGCTGCGTAACACATGAATGCATCCATGATGAAATTGGTCGCTATAAATTTTGGGAAACTGTGATATGTGAATCGGAAGATCCAAAACGTCCCTACTGCAAATACGCCATAGGCAAAGCTCACATCAATCATATACCCCCATGGAACGATGTATTCATGAATCACCCACCAATCATAGGTATAGGCGATTTGAAAGACAATGGTCATTAGTAAACAAGTAAAAATGGTGACAGGCATAAATCTCCTGATCGTATCAGGTTTGGCAAAGAAAAGGGTCAACCAGGGTAAAAGAAACCCGATAAAAAGAATGATCCTCATTGTCATAAAAAAACTCCTATTCCATTTGATACTATTTATTCTTGCGTTTGAAGTGAAGAGTATACATGAAAAATGTTACACAAATACGTATAGTGAAAAACAGATGAACGAATGGGACATAGTTCATTTCTATCAAGTTTAGATGCCCCGTAATATGAAAAGCTGTCCGTCGATATAATTTACAGGTTTCATAATTATGGAAATGAGGAGATATTATGGTAAAGAAACTGGGATTTCTTATTGTTGCTCTTGTATTTATGTTTCCAACTTTAAGTATGGCCGGGGATTTCGGAAAAGATGATCCCTCAGGTGTTCCCGGTCAGTGGTATGTGGGTACGACTCCTTCATACTCTTCACCGTCTAAGTATCCGGTATTATTCGTTCACGGGTTGAATTCTTCCTCCAATACATGGTGGGATGAAAATGATATGTATAATACTGCCTATCAGAATGGTTATGAAACAGCCTTTATCGATCTTTATCCAACGAAAACAATGTGGGACAATGGAGCACTTCTGGCGGGGAAAATACGCGATATCTATCAATATTTCGGAGAAAAAGTTGTCATTGTGGCCCATAGTAAAGGCGGTGTAGATACGCAATCTGCCCTTGTTCATTACGGTGCTTATCCATATGTTGCACGTGTAATCACACTATCTTCACCGCATAATGGCTCAGAGCTCGCCGACCTCGCATACAGCAGCTGGGCTGGGTGGCTTGCAGGGATTCTCGGAAGTAAAAATGATGCAACATACTCTCTCCAAACAGGGTATATGAACTACTTCCGGGAACTAACGGATACCCATATTAATGTTGGCAGAGTACCTTTTTATACTGTCGCAGGCACTAAGTGGGGGAGTTTTGGCAGTTCACTTTACTGGGGAGGACTGTACCTCAGCTCATATGGAAGTAATGATGGTGCGGTGACCGTGAACAGTTCACGTCTGCCTTATGCATCCCATCTGGGAACCGGTTCATGGAACCATTCACAAATAAAAGAAGGTTCCGCTACATTCAATTTATTTAATGGCTACTTAAATGAAAGCATACCTTCAGGTGCTGATTTAGACGCAGTACAAAAATTGAAAGTTACTGAAAAGGAGACGGCTTCTTCATACATCAGGGGAGGAGAATATACTGGATCTAAACAAGAACCCATAACAGTAGAAGACGGTACAAATTCAATAACGATCGACTGGATCAGCAATCACAAAGATTCGATCCTGACTCTGGAAGACCCTGATGGGGATGACACATATTTTTCAAAATCAACATCAACATCAGAAGCAGATGGTGTTTTTGAAGGCGGTTATCACCACAGTCTAACGATTCCATTTCCTAAAGCAGGCGAGTGGAAAGTACATGCCCGATCCCCCAAAAAAGAGGCTTATTTAATGAACGTCATATACGATAGTGAATTTAATGACTCAGTGGATGTCCAAATAAGCTCAAATTCAATAAAATTGAAAGGAAAAAACAGTAAAGTCAAGTTCAAAATCGAAATTTCAATTGAATACTATAAAAATGGGAAACTGAAAAAAAGCAAACTAAAAATGAAAGATCAAACATTCAAACTACCTGAGCTTGGAGAAGGGGTATACAATCTAACAGTAGATGTAAATGGCCACAAAAATAATGAGAAATTTAAGAGGACAATTCTAACATCCATATATGTCGATGAAAAAGGGCAAATGTATTCTCAATACCAATACTAATTAACCCGAATCAATTTGAATCACGAGATTCAAATTGATTCGGGTTTTACTTTTAACCTGAAACAGTTCTCCCCCAGTTCAACAAGATCCCCACGTTAAAAAACGGCCCGCTTATCAAGTCCATTGGTCCCTGGCACAACGAATCAGTTTGAGGTAATTTTCTACATCATTTTTAGTCAATATTCACCATTCGGACTTACGTAACCAGGTTCATTTGTTTCATCTTTCCGGATAGTAAAGGGTTTCATACTCTATGAATCAAATATGTTAAAAGATCGATAAAATAAAAAGGGGGAAAACAATGAATAAGAAATGGATTAAATGTACAGTATCTGGTTTATTAATCGCTTCCGGAATCTCAATGACAGTACCTACTTCTCCTGTTTCGGCAGATGGACCCTTCTATAATGGTAATGAAACCATCAAGAATGAACGTCTGCACAGTTATGAAGAAATGGTAAAGCTGCTTGAACGTCTTGATGCTAAGTCAGAAGCCCTTTCACTGGAAGTTTACGGTCAATCCGTAAAAGGCAGGGACTTATATCTGGCGAAGTTCGGAAATAACGAGAGTAACCCCACGGTATTATACTTGACCCAGCAGCATGGCAATGAAACTTTAACAACCGAAGGTGCCCTTAAATTCATTCAACACCTCACTTCCAATTCCAAGGAAGTAAAAGAAATGTTGGAGAATGTAAACATCCTGGTTGCTCCCCGTTTAAATGTGGATGGGGCCGAGGGTGACGTTAACTTTTCTTTAGACGATTATGTCTCAGGTACGCATACTCGATATAATGCAAATGAAGTGGACCTGAACCGTGATCACGTAGCTCGCCAACAGCCTGAGACACGCGCGCTGCATGAAAATGTCCTGCAAAAATATTCACCAGATTATATGATTGACCTCCATCACCAAGGAGCAGAGACCACTTTAGGGGATACTGATGAACTGGTATCCGGATCTATTTTATACCCAACAAATGAAGAAGTAGACCCTGAAGTCGTTAGAAAATCCAAGCAGCTCGGGGCAGTATTATATGATACTGTCGAAAGCAGAGGTTTTGGCACGCTATCTAAATATATTGGCGGTTCTGCCCAGACCATTTCAAGAAATGGTCTGGCAGTCGAGTACGGAATTGCAACCCTGCTTTTTGAAATGAGGGGAATGGCAGATCATTACAGGGATGATTATGTACTTGGTCAGAAGAGTAATGGATATTTGATCAAACAAGCAGTCATCGGAATGGAGGCCACAGCTAAAGCCATTGCAGATGGTTCCATTAATGAAGCAGATACTTCTTTCTGGGATACTTTGCCTGAAAGTTCCTATAATCACAGTGAACATGAATAAAAGAAAAAAGAGCGGCACCGTGGGGCCGCTCTCTTTTCTTTTATCAGTTACATATTATCAAAAATGTTTAGATCGTACATGGTAAACTATTCGTATGTTCAGTAGAAGGAGGTTAAAGAATGTACGAGAATTTTGAAGTGCAAATCACACCTCTTAAGAGAAAAAGACAGATACGCATATACCTGCCCAATACATACGGGGAAGACGTGACAAGACGCTATCCGGTGTTATATATGCATGACGGACAGAACCTATATAAGGATGCAGATGCGGGGTATGGAATGTCCTGGAGAATAGGGGATTATCTTGACCAAAGTGATTTGGAGCTGATTGTAGTTGGAATCGACTGTAATGAAGGATTAAAGAGGTTAGATGAGTATGGACCATGGAAAAGTAATGAAATGAGCGATGTCTTCTCTGCTGATCGGCAGTCAATCGGGGGGAAAGGAAAAGAGTATGTCGAATTTATCGTTCATGAATTAAAGCCTATGATCGATGAAATGTATCGTACCTTTCCGGGAGAAACAAGTATGGCAGGCAGTTCGATGGGCGGACTTATTTCTACATATGCAGCTTGCGTGCATCCCAATATTTTTAAAAGGGTGGCTTCCATCTCATCTGCATATTGGTTCAATCAGAAGGAGATTGAAGCACTGATAAAAGAGAGTGACTTATCAAATATTGAACGGTTTTATATGGATATCGGAACAAAAGAAAATACTGAGAGCATTGATGATCTAACATACATAAATTCAAGCAGTGATATTTATCAATTACTTCTTGATAAAGTGCAGGATTGTAGATTTGATATTGTAGAAGGTGCTGCCCATAACGAGGTGGCATGGAGAGAACGGGTTCCGGTGATTTTTGATTATTTATACAAAGGATGAAAACAGCTTGAGGGCCCCCCCTCAAGCTGTTTTCTATTTTACAATCATGACGGGACATTTTGCCTGTTTAGCTACTTTATGGCTGACGCTTCCCAAGACCATTTCCTGAAAAGTATTGAGGCCGCGGCTTCCGATAACGAGCGCATCATAAGTATCCTTGTTTGCAAATTCAACTATTGTAGGACCGGGTTCTCCGTGTAAAATGATCGTTTCGTATTTTACTTCAGCATGTTTCGCTTTTTGTTCAATTAATTGAAGTTTATATTTTCTTTTGTCTGAGGCATCTCTCCCCCAGTGCTTAAGAACATCATCTTTTGATTGCTTGGCATCAATCACATATACAATATCAATTTCTGCACCGGGTAGTAATGAAGCAAGTGCAATTGCTTTATCAGCGGCCCTGATTGAATGCTCAGAACCGTCGGTGGCAAGCAATATTTTTTTGAACATAGAACCTCCCCTTGATGAACCAAACTTTCTGAATATATTCTATTTTACACCTTTTTTTATATAAAAAAATGTATCTTTTTTTACATTTTTAAAAAATGAAGAAAACAAGAGAAAAACGTAAAAATTACGAGATAATCATTTGTGGTTTCGCTTACATCGTCGGTTCACAAATGGATATATCCATTATATAATGTGCCTTGTGTAAAACGGCCCCGACTTTCATGAGAGTTGAAAGTCACGACAAAAAATCAAAAGAGGTGTATTATGAATTTATCTTCAAAAATTAAATATGAATGGTTTGGAAACATCCGCGGAGACATCCTTGCAGGGATGGTCGTAGCGATGGCATTGATCCCTGAAGCGATTGCATTTTCGATCATCGCCGGTGTCGATCCGATGGTTGGATTGTACGCCTCATTCTGTATTGCAGTTGTCATTGCGTTTGTAGGCGGACGTCCAGGAATGATTTCTGCAGCGACGGGAGCGACAGCATTATTGATGACAACCTTGGTGGCTGAGCATGGATTGAAATATCTGCTTGCTGCTACAATCCTGACAGGGGTGATTCAAATTCTCATGGGGGTCCTTAAACTAGGCCGCTTAATGAAATTTGTTCCACGTTCTGTCATGATTGGATTCGTTAACGCGTTGGCAATCCTGATTTTCACAGCACAGTTGCCGCATTTTGCAGGAGAAGAATGGATTATGTACGCCATGGTGGGTGCTGCTCTTGCCATTATTTATATACTGCCGCGTTTTACGAAAGCAGTTCCTTCCCCGCTTGTTGCAATCATTGCGGTGACGATTTTTTCTGTTTTGGCAGGCACGGGAGTAAGGACAGTGGGGGATATGGGTGAATTGACACAAACACTGCCTGTATTCTTGATTCCGGATATTCCATTTACCTTCGAGACGCTTCAAATTATCTTCCCTTATTCATTATCGATTGCAATTGTAGGTCTGGTTGAGTCTTTACTGACTGCTTCAATTGTAGATGATATGACGGACACTTCTAGTGATAAGAATAAAGAAGCGAAGGGACAGGGTATGGCCAATATCGTATCAGGTTTCTTCGGCGGTATGGCAGGCTGTGCCATGATCGGACAATCAGTAATCAATGTTAAATCCGGCGGCCGGGGCAGACTATCTGCTTTTGTGGCAGGGACATTCTTGATGATCCTGATTCTCCTTCTGAATGATTTCCTCGTGCAGATTCCGATGGCAGCGCTGGTAGGGGTCATGATCATGGTATCGATTGGAACATTTGATTGGGGATCTGTCATGAATCTTCACAAAACGCCAATCACAGATACAATTGTCATGCTTGCTACTGTCATTACAGTATTATTCACGCATGATTTATCAAAAGGAGTACTGGTAGGAATCATTTTAAGTGCTATATTCTTTGCTTCTAAGATTTCAAAAGTGGAGATTACATCTATGGCATCTGAACAAACCCATAAGAAAGTATACCGGGTGTCAGGACAACTATTCTTTGCATCCGTGACAGATTTTGTTGAAAGCTTCGATTTTACTGAAGATGTGAAGGAAGTGACTTTAGATCTGACAAATGCACATCTTTGGGATGATTCAGCTGTGGGTGCAGTTGATAAAATCGTGTTAAAATACCACCAGAATGGTGTTAAGGTCAACTTGGCAGGGCTTAATTCAGAAAGTAATAAATTGATGGATAAACTGGCAGTTCATAATAAGCCAGGTGGTCTTGAAAAGGTTGTAAATCATTAATAACAGAAAACCAGCAGAGAAGAATCTCTGCTGGTATTTTTTATATTTAATAGATTCCGACTGCATCAAAGGAAAGGTTCACTGCATTCACCTCTGCCGAACCGCTTCCATAGAGGTCCGATGCCGCCTGTACAGCTGCCGCCCTTGCCTGAGTGAAAGTAGAGGAAGAAGTGAGGTATACAGTATTCATGCGATAATAGATGTCACCAAGCTTCTCTCGTCCGATGCCCGGTACGGTTACACCGTAGAACGTACCGCCTTCGCTTAATAGATAAGCTTGCTTGTTGATGATCCCAGAGTTGATGTGAACGCCGCCGTTATCCTGAGTTCCGGTGTAACGGACGGAGTAATGGTCAGGGTCACCGTATTTGCTCGGATCGCTCATGGATCTGAGGGCATCCCCGCTTGTATCTGGAGTGTAAATATCTTCACCGATTTCGTAATCAGGATCTTCACCTTTTTCAAATTCCACAAGGGTTCCAAAGATATCCGAAATCGCTTCGTTTAAAGCACCAGACTCGTTTTGATAGACCAAGTCGGAAGAATAATCTGTAACGGCATGAGTCAACTCATGGGCGACGACGTCGATCCCGCCTGAAAGCGGTGCGAAAGTGCTGCCGTCCCCGTCCCCGTATACCATTTGAGAACCATTCCAGAATGCATTATTGTAGCCACTGCTGTAATGCACGGAAGATACCAGTTGAGCTCCATTATCATCGTAGGAATCACGATTGTAATTTTCTTTATAATAATCGTAAGTTTGCCCGGCGAAAAAATGTGCATCAACCGCTGCTGCATCATAAGAGTCGTTGTATACATTATCACTGTCACTCCATAATGAACCAGGGAGGAAGAATTGAGGGAAGAAAGTCATATTATCCATATCGTATGTGTATATTCCGCCGCCGCGGGTGTTGTCCTGAAGATAATAAGTGCTTCCGGCCAGCGTAGTATTAAGATTCCTTGTGTTTCCAAGTACGCCTGTACCGGTCCCTGTTGCATTCGTACCGCTCACTTCGTGCATATCATTATATTTGTTGAGGATTTCCCCTGTATTGGCATCAATGAAATAGTTCCAGTTCCCCGGCTCTGGCTGGAGGAAATTCAAGTTAATGAAGTATGCGAACTTGGCAGAATCTTCTTCTGTATAAACAACCAGTTCAGGAGTTGCTTCTTTTTCAAGTTTGGGTTCGATGTTCAAATCCTTTTTAGCGATTTTCAGGGCTTTAGTGGAGTTTATTTTTTTTGCTGCCTTCAAGTTCTTCTTATCCAGGTTGGCTGCCACAGCCCCGGAGAATGCTTTGATGACTCCTCTTTCATCTACAAGAGCCGATTGGGTTGAGCCCCAAACGGGTACACCTTTGAACATCTGTTGAAAGCGGACGACAGTATTGCCGAGCCCGTCCTTTTTAACAGATAATACTTTGAATTGTTCTTTCGCACCTTTATCAGTCAACTTGAACGTTTGTTTGTTATTATTCAGGTAAGAAAGTACGATGTCTTCCGCCTTTCCCTTGGACGGAGCGTTCAGTGAACCTGATACAAACTCGGGTGTCCCTGACTTAGCATTCCATTGCACCGATGCCTGCGGAGCGGCAGAAGCACTCCCTGCAGCGAATAACCCCGTCAATAAACCTACTGATAAACCAACACCTGCTAATTTCCTCATTTGTTCTCCTCCTGTTTTTAAAACAAGCTCCCTCCGGGCCGGAGAGGCACGGGGGAGCTTGTTGATAGATTAATATCTTACAGCATCATATGAGTTGATGCGCCCATGTTCAAAATAAGATCCTGTGCCGCTGATCGGATCGGCAGTCTGCTCGATTGCCTGACGGATCTGTACGTTGCTGCGTCCTTGTGAAGCAAGCAATCCGGCAAGTCCTGCCACGTGCGGGGAAGCCATTGATGTACCGGACATATATGCGTAACCATTATTAGGTACGGTTGAAGCAATGTCTACACCCGGTGCAGTGACGTCCACCCAAGTCCCATAATTAGAGAAAGATGCTTTTCGGTCATAGCTGTCAACTGCACCAACGGCGATGACATTAGCATAGGATGCAGGCTCAAATGTAGTCGAAACTCCATCGTTCCCTGCAGCCGCTACTATGACACTTCCTTTATTCCATGCATAATTGACGGCGCTTTCCAAAGTCGGAGTTGAACAATCGCAGCCTAATGACATGTTGATTACTTCTGCGCCCTGGTCTGCAGCGTAACGGATACCATCGGCGATGTCCGCTAAAGAACCACTTCCATTTGCATCGAGTACTCGGACTGCCAGGATTTTAGTATTTGGCGACATTCCTGCGACACCAGTTCCGTTATTTGTTTCTGCAGCAGCCGTGCCTGCTACGTGAGTACCATGTCCATTTAAGTCCATCGGGTAATAATCGTTATCAACAAAATCATATCCGCGTATTGTTTTCCCATCGAGGTCAGGGTGATTGTAATCAACACCAGTATCAAGTACTGCAATTTCCTGACCGCTGCTGCCGCGGGTATAATCCCATGCATAATTGGTGTAAGTATTTTGAGGTCCGTATTGATAGCCTTGGTAATAGGTGTCATTTGGTGTCCATGTTGCAGCTAATTTATAGTTAGGCTCGGCATATTCGACGTTTGGATTATTATTCAGAGCTTTGACAACTGCTTCTACATTGCCGACTTTAAGGACTTTAAAAGGTGATTCAACTGCATCTTTGTCCTCCACCTCAGAGGCTTTCATACTTTTAAGTACATTGACTTTGGTCGATTTCGATGCAGAATCTTTAAATTTAACAATTACTTCACCCTTGACATATTCACTTTTATCAAGACTTTTATTTACGATGGTATTTTTTGAAGCGAGATCCAAAGAGGTAGAATCCTTCGCAAATGCACTTCCTCCGAAACTAGGGAAGATGGCGAGGGATGCAGCTAATGATAATGCAGCAATCTTTTTGAATTTCATGCACGTATTCCTCCATTTTCTTTTTTTTAGAGTAAGACAGTTCCATAACGACAAATTGATTTAATCGTAATTCCTTACCGTTTCCCCCTTTCAATCAATCTGGAGATGCTTGTTAAGACAGTCTTGTATGTATTGCATCCCGCTAAATAGGATTCTAGCAAACTATCTGAAAATACAGAATACCATCTGGGTGGAAGTGAATGGAAATAAATAGAAAATAATATTTTAAAATGTAATTTCATGCTGGTTTTTAAGAAAAGTTTCCTGAAACACCTTATCATCAGCCCATTATTCGTAGGAATTCGGTCCCGTTTTTTCTCAACCTTATATATGGAAAAGTTACAAATTAAAGTATCTTTCGAAGGATTACATGGAGATTCTTTACAGGTGAATGGTAGAATGAAGATGTAGGAAGGGGGGGTGAAATTGCAGAAATTGATACTATCAGGCGGTGGGGACGAAATACAGACAAGAATAATAGATGAGTATTTTGCTTCGATGCTGAATATCGATCAGCGTCTTTTATATATCCCGGTCGCCATGGAGGCGAATGTGGAAGCTTATAATGAGTGCTATGAGTGGCTCACTGGGGTATTTCGTCCGCTGGGTGTAACATGTTTTGAGATGTGGACTGATTTAGATGATAAGAGATTAGAGGATTTACGGTGTTTCTCGGCTGTATATATCGGAGGGGGCAACACCTTTCACCTATTGAAAAAGTTGAAGGATACGAAATTTTCTGAGCTGCTGAGTCAATATATTTCGGAGGGCGGCATCGTATATGGGGGAAGTGCAGGAGGAATCATCCTTGGCAGCCATATTGAAACCTGCGCACTCAATGATGATAACACTACAGGTATGATGGATTATTCGGGGCTGGGCTGCATTGGTAGTTATGCGATTCATTGTCATTATGAAAGAGGTCAAGAAGGTTTCATCCATTCTTTAACGTCCAAGTGGAATAAGCCTGTTATTGCTTTATCTGAGGAGACGGGGATTGCTGTACAAGGTAATCAAATTAAGGTAATTGGGAAACAGCCAGCTCATGTTTTTGACGGGAAGAATACTTTTGAGATTGGTGTCGGCAAGGTAATTGAATGGAAAGAATGAGCTGATTCAACATTCATGCTGTTAAGGGAGGAAAGGAAAGAGAGTGAATTTGAAATTATTAATATTCCCGGGGGCAGGTATTATCATCATGATTGGTATTTTCCTCTGGAATGATGCACGGACTCTACCTGTCGAACAATCTGATTTACCGGTAAACAGGACGCTTGCTGCCGAGATATCGCAAAGGTACTTGGCAGGGTGGTGGAAGGCCCCTTCAAAGCTTGAATCTACACCTTATAAAATAAAAGACATTCAAATAACGCGAGAGGAAGTCAGCGTTGAGTTACTCGACGAAAGAGATAATTCCGAGTGTGAGGGCTATGAAGTCGTCATTAACCGAAACAACGGCATTGTTCAGGGCAAAGAAGAAATTGATTTTTGCAGGTGAAATTTGAAGAGAAAGAAAGGGTGAGCGACAGATGAAAAATATTCTATTTTTCTTTGCTTGTCTTTGTGCCTTTTTGGGTGTTTCAGTTTTGTTTATTACAGGCATTCTCAATATCATGATGCCCATGGTCGGAAAGGCAGCTTACCAGGCGGCAATGGCAGGGAGTTATTCAACTGAAGATTACGTGATGGATTTTACATTTATGAATTCATCTGCGGTTCTGATGATTGTAGGCGGGAGTTATTTTGCATACATACTTTACAAACATGAAAAAGGGAATAAATAAATAGCGGAGAAGAGAGATGATGAATGTGGATTACATATTAAAGGAAGTACCAGGCAGCATCGAGACGGAGAGACTGATAATACGGATGCCGATGCCGGGTGACGGGAAGGAGGTAAATGCAGCGATCAAAGCCTCGTATGCAGAACTAAAGCCGTGGCTTGGATTCGCGCAGGTCCTGCCTGAAGTTGATGAGACAGAAGCTAACACCAGGGAAGCCCATGCGAAATTCATAACACGTAAAGCTCTCAGGTACCTGATATATTGCAAAGAAACCCACCGTTTCATCGGATCGACAGGATTTCATAATATCGATTGGGATGTGCCTAAGTTTGAAATAGGTTATTGGATCGATGCAAGAATGAGCGGTAAAGGATATATGCGGGAAGCAGTAGGAAGACTGACAGAGCTTGCATTAAATGACCTTGGTGGAAGAAGGGTCGAGATCCGCTGTGAAAGTGGGAATATCAGAAGCAGAAAGATTCCAGAACACCTGGGGTATGAGTTAGAAGGCATTTTGAAGAATGAAGATTTGTCTGTCGATGGGAAGCGTGTTACGGACACTTGTATATATGGACTAGTTAGATAAAGTATATCAATCTGCTATCAATTGATAGCAGATTGATAACGTTATGGTATACGCTGCTATAACAAGGTTATTGAAGAATACTGTATGCAGCAATCTGACTAAGTAAGATTTGGTTAAGAATCAGTTCCTATCTGAGTCCAATCTGCAGCAAGCATGCTGTATGTAACAATGTCCTCATAATGATCATGCAGCCATTGTCCGTCCCGCTTAACTCCTTCTTTTTGAAATCCAAGGCGCTCAGGGATTCTAATGCTTTTGGAATTTGTAACAGCACACTGAATTTCAACACGGTTCAGCTCTAATTCAGTAAAAACGTAGTTTAATAATGCTATTATGGTGCTCGTGACGATTCCCTTTCCTTGAGCTTGTTCTGATAAAAAGTAACCGATGCTCGTAGATTTCGTCTTCCAATCAATATAATGAAGACCGATCATCCCCACTAAATTTCCCTGAAAACGAATGCCCGCATCAAATCCGTTATTATCGGCATAATTGCGGATCCAGATTGGAATGATCGGTATCAAATCATCAGGAGATTGACGCTTGTCCACCCACTGAAGCCTCGCGCGCAAATGTGCCCTGTTGCTGTCAATCAATTCATACAATTCCTCTTTATGATGCTGCTGAAATAACTCCAATGAAATATCCTCATTTATTTTAAATGAAAACAATCTTTCCACCCCTTTGTGAAATTTAGAAAATTATACCACACAGGACAAAACACCGGGTAACAGTTTTTTTGAAATTCATTTATAATAAGAATCAGAAATGATGCAGGAGGTGGTAACATGGTAATGATATTACCAGAGTCCGGAGCGTCTCATGCAAAGCCTGTTACTGGAATGGCGATACTTTGCATGGGATGGAAGAGAATTTAATCGCCCGTACATTTTTCGTATATTTCCAATGATGGGCTTTGTTCCTTATTTACTTTCATTAAAAATAAGGGGATGAGCTCGTTGAAATATGTGAACGCAGTCGATTTACTGCCGGAAAAACTATTAAAGGAAATTCAACATTATGTCCAGGGGGAGACAATTTATATCCCTAAACCCAGAAATGCCTATAAGAAATGGGGAAGTCAATCAGGATCTAGGGCGTTTATTGATAAGCGGAATGCGGGTATTAAGCAGGCATTCAAGAACGGAAAGACGATTGATCAACTGGGATTGGAGTATCATTTATCTTGTGAAACGATCAAGAAAATCGTTTATCGAAAATAACCAGCATTCACCGGGAAGCTTCATGCTCCCGGTTTTTTCATTCATCATGCAGACTGTATGTATGGTTTATTTCTGAATCATTTATTACATTTATTTTTAACCCGTGATGTATTATTGTGGAATGGAAGTAAATGTTTATAACAGTCAATATAGGAGCGATCAAGATGGATGCATTTATTCGAAATGACCAATTTAATTTCATCAGCTATCAGACCCAGGTGCTAATCAATGGCCATGCTGCCGTGAATGATCTCGGGGTGCTGCAAGCTTTAAGAGCACTGGTAAGAGATAAAGTCATGGATTTGTTCGAAGAGCCGGGATCTCAAGAGACGAATCTGATTGAGAAAATAACAAATATCAAAGATTCCAATCACGCAGAAGAATACCTGGAACAGCTGAAAGAGTATGTAATACCTTTTTACAGTGTAAATGAAAAGGCTTTGAAAAAGATGTTCCCCAAGGTGAAGAAGCTTAGGGTTCCCGACTTGAAAGAAATGGATTACAAAGCCTTATCTTACCTTGGATGGAATGACTTCGGGCAGGAAAGTAAATACATCGTAGCTAATGTAGATGGAAAGCTCAAAGGGATCAAGGGGACATTTAAAAACAGCAGTAAAAAAGGACTTTGTACCATTTGCCATACCTTTTCAGAAGTTGGCCTGTTCGTATCCCAATCCAAGAAAACTTCTCAAGGAACATTTGTTAAAAGAGGGAATTATATCTGCCAGGATAGTATGGAATGCAATGGTAAGCTTAAGGATTTAGATAAGCTTGATGATTTTATTGAGAGAGTGAACCACTAAACCGACCGGGAATGAGGCCGGTCTTTTTTTACGTTTAACAAGCATCCGTTTCGGTATCGTTCATCGGATTACGGAATTCCAATATTGTGTAAACTGGATAATTCCCTTGAAACATGGCTGCACTTTAAGTAGTATAGATAAGTAGAAAATTTGTTTAGTTTGAAATGAGGGTTTTAAATGGAGAAAACATCCATATATGGATTAACACTAGATCAACTTACCTCATGGCTGGTAGAGCATGGTCAGAAGAAATTCCGTGCTGCCCAGGTGTGGGATTGGTTATATAAAAAAAGAGTGACTGATTTTTCCGAGATGAAAAATGTAAATGGTGATTGTATAAAGTTATTGGATGAACATTTTCATATACAGACGCTGGATCAGGAAATCAAACAGGAATCAAAGGACGGAACGATCAAGTTTTTGTTCAAACTTCAGGATGGCAACCTGATCGAGACTGTCTTGATGCGTTTTAATTATGGCTTGAGTGTCTGTGTAACGACCCAGGTAGGCTGTAATATCGGCTGTACGTTCTGTGCAAGCGGATTGTTGAAGAAGAACCGCGATCTTTCCAGTGGTGAAATTGTTGAACAGATCATGAATGTTCAGCACCATCTGGATGAACAAGGCAAGGACGAGCGTGTAAGTCATATTGTCGTGATGGGGATAGGTGAACCTTTTGATAACTATGATAATATGATGGACTTCTTCAGGGTGGTGAACGATCAGAAAGGTCTTTCCATTGGGGCCCGCCACATCACGGTGTCGACAAGCGGCTTGGCGGATAAGATCTATAAATTTGCTGACGAGAACATTCAGATCAACCTGGCTGTCTCATTGCATGCACCGAATAATGAACTTCGTACGAAGATCATGAAAATCAATCGTGCGTATCCGCTCGAAAAATTGATGCCTGCTATCGATTATTATCTGGAGAAAACGAATAGAAGGATCACGTTCGAATATATCCTTCTTCACGATGTGAATGACCATAAAGAAGAGGCCCTGCAGCTTGCAAAGTTATTAAAAGACAAGCGTCATTTATCTTACGTCAACCTGATTCCTTACAACCCTGTTGATGAACATAATCAATATCAGCGAAGTACAAAAGATGCGATTGTAGGATTCTACGGCACTCTTCTCGATCACGGCATCAATTGCGGTGTGCGAGTCGAACAAGGGACGGATATCGATGCAGCGTGCGGTCAATTGAGAAGTAAGCAAATTAAAAAAGATAAAGAAAAAGCTAAATCCTGATTATGATGAATGAAAACACGAATTCCTATTTGGAATTCGTGTTTTTTTGCATTGGTTACGTTGACTTTACCAATTTGTATTGAATAAATCATGAAATATAATAATTATTTATTGAAAAACAATAAATGACCTCTTATAATGAAAAATATGGAAGGGGAGGGCGTAATGAAACAAACTTCAACTTTTTTCTTGAAATCAGCCATTATCTTAATCGGATTGACTGTTACAGGACTGAGTATTTTTGGACTGCCCGGGCTGGCAGCATTTTCAGCTGTGGAAAATCCTGAATTTGCGTATTTGAAGCTGCCGGTGCTCCTTGGCCTGTATGCGACTGAGATTCCATTTTTTCTTGCACTTTATCAGGCTTATCGATTGATTCAGTCCATTGAGTCTGGCAAAGCGTTTACACTAGAGGCGGCAAATACGTTAAGAATGATTAAGATATGTGCATGGGTCATTACTGGGATTTATTCCGCAGGTGCTTTATTTTTACTCCTGCAAGGTGCACTGCACCCCGGTATTGCAGCAGCAGGATTGGTGATTATATTGGCATCTATGACCATTTCTATATTTTCTGCATTATTGCATGAAATGCTGAGTCATGCACTCGAAATGAATTCGGATAATGAATTAACCATATGAGGTGAGGAAATGAAGATCGATGCTGTCATTTTTGATATGGACGGAACACTATTTCAAACAGATCGAATTTTAGAATTATCCCTTAAAGACACTTTCGCCCGCTTAGAGAGTGAAGGATTATGGGAAGGGGCACCCCCGATTGAGAAATACCGGGACATCATGGGTGTTCCCCTGCCGAAAGTATGGGAAACGTTATTACCCCTTCATTCAGAAGAAGTAAGGGAGAGGGTGGATGAACACTTCCTTGAAGTGCTGGTTGATAACATTCAAGGCGGGAAGGGTGAGCTGTATCCTCATGTAAAAGAAACTCTGGCTGGATTAAAGGGGCATGGATTGAAATTATTCATCGCCAGTAACGGGCTTCCTGCTTATTTGGAATCAATCGTGAAGTACTATAAGCTGGACCGCTGGCTGGATGCAACATATAGTATTGAGCATGTGGATTCACTGTTTAAATCAGACTTGGTGCATATGATTTGCAGGAAACATGGTATTAAGAGTGGTGCGGTGGTCGGAGACCGGCTATCGGATATCACCGCTGCAAAAGATAATGGACTGCTGGCAGTAGGGTGCCGCTTTGAATTTTCTCTAGAGCATGAGTTGAAGCTGGCTGATACAATTATCGAGGATTTAAACGAATTAAATCAAATTATTCTGACCGTTAATGGACTAAATGAAATCAAGCCTTAACATAATGGGGGCAAGCCGGGTGAAGAAGAGCCAGTTGATAATAGGTATGGTAGTTATAGTTTCGTTGATACTGCTGACAGGGTATGGGCAGGATCTGAATGATCGAGAGAGTTTTTATAAAACCATTGAGCATACAGATCTTTCTCTTGAGAACGTAAAGGGAGTTTCTTTGGATACTGAGGAAGAAACTGTTTTATCGTACTTGAAAGCCCCTTATGAAGTGAATGAAATACCTGAAACACAAACTAAATACCTTGTCTATGAAGATGTTGAATTCGGTATAAAAGATAAGAAAGTTTTCCGTTACTTTTTCAGGGGCGATTACAATACTGCCAAAGGGATTCGTGCAGGGGATGAAGTCGAAAAAGTAATAGATGCATATGGTCCGCATTACTATGAAAGAACGGACACAGGGACAGCTGTCATTGGATACTTTGATAAAATGCACAACATTAATATGGAGTTCAGTTTCGTTGATAAGAAGCTGATTGGAACAATCATACAAAAACATTGATTTCAAGGCCCGTCTCTCGCTGGCAGGGACGGGCCTTTGGCATGGAGAATAGTATGTTAAGATAAGAATAGAATGATTGGATTGTAAATCTATAGATACAAATTCATTGCAGGTAAAGAGGTGTTATTTTGGAATTGAATCATCATGATATCACCATCATCGGTGCAGGGGTAAGCAGTATTTTCTTCGCGTATACGCTGATTAATGAGAATCCGGATATCAGTATCCATATGATAGATGTTGGCAAAGAACTGGAAAACAGGCACTGCGGGATTGATGAAGGAAAAGAATGTACGTGCGGAGATTCTTGCAGCAAGTATACGGGTTTTTCAGGACTTGGGAAATCTGAAGGAAAATTCAATTATACAAATGATTTTGGAGGAGAACTTCATAGGAAGATAGGAAATGAACGTGCGCTGCGACTTATGGAGGAAGTGGATGCGATTCTCTGTAAATTCGGGGGCAGTGTCAGGGAGAAATACAGCACTAAGAACGAAGCTCTTTCCGAAAAAGCAAAGCGGCATGGCCTTCATGCACTTTCAACTGAAGTACGTCACCTGGGAACCGGTCTGTCGCAGGAGATCTTTCAAGATATGTATGTGTTCATGCAGGACAGAATGACTTTTTCGTTTGAAACTAAAGTTGAAGCTATTCACAAGAATGATAAGGGATTTGAACTCCATACCAATCAGGGAAAAGTCCACTCAGATACCATAGTGGTTGGGACGGGAATGAGCGGAAGCATCTGGTTGAAGAAGATGATGGAGTCTTTCGGTGTCTATCCGGGAGAAACGCGGCTTGATATGGGATGCCGGGTGGAAATGAAAGAAGATCAGCTAAAGTCGATCCTTAAAGACACTTTTGAGACAAAATTAAAAATACAGGGCCTGGATTATGAAGCAACGACATACTGCATGAATCCCAGGGGACGAATCATTAGGAAACATCAACACGGGTTAGTTATGCCTGATGGACAAAACGTTTATGAAAAAGAAACTCCAAGCACCAACTTGAATTTCACGCTATTCGTGCCGCGGTATTATTCTTCCTATGATGATGCAATGAACCGGGCAGAAGAGATCATTGGCAGTATCAACAGGGGAAAGGACAGGGTTGTTGTCCAGAAACTTTCAGACTTTAAGAATGGAATGCCAACTGAAGCCCTTGCCGGCAATGGAGTGGTACCCTCCCTGAATGCGGATATCGGGAATGTCAGGAAAGAAATACCTCAACTGTATAGTCAAGCCCTGCTCGACTTTCTTTTTGCACTGGAAAATCTGCTTGGTGAAGAGATTCATGGAGATACACTTGTTTACGGACTGGATGCCAAATTCTATGAACCCAAGTTATTTACTGACGAATTCCTTCAAAGTGAAGTGAAAGGGATATATTTGATCGGTGACTGCTCAGGAGTCACTCATTCTCTTTCCCAGGCTGCAGCAAGCGGGATATACTTAGGAAAACACCTCGCAGACATTTTAGGTGCATAGAAAATAATTTAAGGGGATACCAATGATGGACTTTAGTGTGTTTGAAAAGATTATGTATAACAATGAAAGTAAGCTCATCGTAATTGGTGTTGATGGATTGAGCCGATCGGGTAAAACAACGTATGTGAATATGGTCGAAAAATTCTTGGTGGATAATCATATCGATCATGTTTGTCTACATTTGGATGACTTTATCGAGACACGTTCTAAAAGATATAATACCGGATTTGAAGAATGGGAGGAGTATTATTTTCTTCAGTGGAATGCGGAAAAGTTGAGAAAAGACATGTTTGAACAGCTTAGGAACTCAACCTTCTTGAAACTTCAATTTTATGATGGGGAAAAGGATGTTCAAATTCCGAAAGATGTAAATATCCCATCAACCGGATGTATCCTGATTGAAGGGGTATTTCTTCAACGGAAAGAATGGAAGGACTATTTTGATTATGTCATCTATTTAAACTGTGACAGGGAGACACGATTCAGAAGGGAAAGTGAACTGACGCAGTCCCGCTTGGAAAAGTTCAAGAAACGGTATTGGAAAGCTGAGGACTACTACTTAATGAATGTAAATCCTGAAGAAAGTGCCGATTATATAATCAACACATAGAAATGAAGGAGGTCCTGACCATGTGGGGAGTAATACTTATCATCGTGCATGCGATAAGCCTGACATTGGCTTTGGCTGTATTTTTATCTATATACCGGAATAATCCAGTTAAAGGTAAGTTGTTTCTTGCAGCGATCATGTTATGGGGATTATTCAGTTTATATAAACTATTCATATTCTCAACTGCGGCCGGTGTTTTATCAATCTTCATGTACGCAGCATTCTCAACCATCACTTTCCGCGAACTTAAAAGAAACGGGCCTGCTGCATGACCGGCATGCGCAGGCTCTTTTAAAAGGTCAAACCATCTTTAAACCTTTCATCGTATGCCCTTTACAAGTCCTTCAAGAAAACAAAGCTTTTTTTCTGATACTCCATTTTTTCTTCATAAAATCGATGTGCATCAATCCGCTGAAGTCCCGATGAAAGAGAGATGCGCTCATAACCATGATTCTTTGCCCACTTCTCGACATACAAAAGTAATTCATGCCCGTGACCTTGCGAGCGCTCATTAGGATCAGTGACTAAATCGCATACCCAAATGAATCTTCCATTATAAAGTGTGATCATGGGCATAAACCCGGTGACAGCCACAATCTTTTCGTTATAGTACAAAGCCGCCAGTTGATATCCGTCTGAAGCAGCCGAATCTTTTACTAATTCAAGATATTGGTCCCGGTCCAGATGAGTCCTTAGCTGCTTCATCAAGGGGTATGCCTCAAGCCAGTCTGTCTCGCTCTTCAATTCCTTAATGACTGTCATATTCCCGCTCCTTGTTTCGTTATTATGTTAATCAAGTTTTATTCATTTTCCTGCATTCTCTTTACTTCTTCCCTGTGAAAAGGAGAACCTTCCACTTCGTTGACGACACTGAAAGGATTACCGTCAGGATCAATAAAATCAAAAAATTTCATCCCATCCCACTCATCTATTTCTGAAGTTCTGACACCATTTCTGTTAAAATGGGAATAAGCCTCATCAATATCCGCAACGAGAAAGTTATAATATGAATTTTTCTTGTTTTTATCTATTGAAAACTCTGACGGCTGTGGTTTCTCTACTTGCACCAAGCCCATCTGAGTCGGGCAGTCAGGGAAATAAAACCCGGCGCCGCCGTCCCATTCATCAATTAATTTGACACCTAATAGATCTTGATACCACTTCTTGGATTTCTTTAAATCGGTCACTGGTATGAATACGCTTCCTACTTTGAACATAAGCCCACTCCTAACATATTTAAAATCATCCTGCTAACGAATGAAAGGAACGAAAAGTTACACACTTTTTTAAAAAAATGGAGGATTGCCGTGATATTCGATAATATAGACAAAACCATGTCCCGCCTCTACCGTTTTTGTTTAAAGCAGACAGGTTCACCTTGGGCAGCTGAAGATTTGGTTCAAGAGACGTTGACTAAGGTATACTCGCTAAAAAAGAGTGATCCTGAAAGAGAGTTCACTATTAGTTTTCTGTGCAAAGTGGCAAAAAACCTTTTTATCGACGAATTAAGAAAGAAAAAAGTCGTCACCGGTTTCAGGGAAGAGCTTTACCAGTTTGAAGAGGACTTTGTTACCAGCGAAGGTTTGGTTGAAGAGCTGATGATGAAATTGCCAATCCGTCAGGCAGTTCTCATTACTTTGAAAGATGTTTTCAATTACCGTTCTCAAGAAATCGCAGAGATGCTCAGAATTTCGGATGAATCAGTAAAGACGGCATTATCACGCTCAAGATCGAGATTAAAGAAAATGAGGGACTACACACCTCAGGTCCAACGTTCGCCTCAAGATCATGAGTTGATTTCCGAACTGACAAAGGCGATCAAGCACAGCCGCCCCGCCTCGCTTTTTACCCTTTGCCGGCTGCTGGAGTCAAGACATTTTAAGATTGGACGAGACTCAGGTACCAGGCGAATGCATTTATGTGACCCTGATGGGAACATCCTCGAAATTGTTAATTAATGAAAATTCATCACGGGGAAACGCGTAGTTTTAGACAGTTTGTCAAAAGAATGTTAAGCTTCTGTAAGGGTATACTAACAATCGACTGGGCTATTGGCCTGATCGATTTTTTTTTGGCCCAAAACTTATTAAAAGGAGGGTTTCGATTGGATAAATGGATGAAGTTCCTCGAAGTCAATGCTCCGAGAATCTTGGATATGACGATTGAACACGCAGTACTTGTCGGGTTGGCGATTTTCGTTGCACTTTTGATCGGTATCCCGCTTGGGATTTATTTGACTACGAATGATTATCTGGCGGAGACTGTTTTGCAGATTGCATCGGTAATGCTCACAATTCCAAGCATAGCATTATTCGGAGTCATGATCCCCATTTTCTCGATCATCAATCAGGGAATCGGTTTTGTCCCCGCATTTGTAGCACTGGTACTTTATTCCCAATTGCCCATCATCCGGAATACATATACAGCAATTAAGAATGTCAGTCCTGAAATGAGAGATGCAGCAAAGGGGCTCGGAATGAAAACACACCAACGATTGTTCCGTGTAGAAATTCAGAATGCTTTTCCGCTGATCATGGCCGGTATCCGAACAGCGGTGGTGCTTAACATTGGAATTGGGGTCATTGCAGCTTATATAGGAGCTGGAGGACTGGGCGTCCTTATCACCCAGGGAATCTCCAGGGGGGATAATTATTTAATTATCAGTGGATCTGTTGCCGTTGCAATCCTTGCGATCATTGCGGATGGCATTCTTATGTGGATACAAAAACGCTTCACACCCAAAAGTATATCTAACTAAAGAGGTGAAAAGATGATAACGTTCGATCAAACAACAAAAACGTATGAAGGCGGAGTGACAGCCGTCAACAAAGTTGATTTCACAGTGGAAAAGGGTAACATAGTGGTCCTTCTTGGCCCCTCAGGCTGTGGAAAGACAACATTGCTTCGCATGGTGAACAGGCTTGAATCCATTTCCGAAGGCAAGATCATCATCGATGGTCAGGATTCCATGCAACTGAATGAAATAGAGTTAAGAAGAAAAGTCGGATATGTCATTCAAAGCAACGGATTATTTCCCAATATGACAATCGAACAAAATGTAATGATTGTTCCTGATATGCTGGGATGGGATAAAAAACAGAAAAGAGAACGATTTGATTCATTGATGGGTATGATCGGCTTGAGTCCCGACAAATATAGAAAACGCTATCCGCATGAATTATCAGGCGGTCAACAACAGCGGATCGGCGTAATCCGGGCACTTGCAGCAGATCCACCCGTCATGTTAATGGACGAACCGTTCGGTGCTCTCGATCCGATCATCCGGGAAAAAATACAGGATGAATTTTTGCAGATTCAAAAAGAAGTGAAGAAAACCATTCTGTTTGTCAGTCACGATATCGATGAAGCAATCAAGATGGCAGATAAAATCGTTTTACTGCGAGGCGGGGAAATCATGCAATATGATTCACCCTCCGAAATGCTCGTGCGGCCAAAAAATGACTTTGTGTATGAATTTTTCGGGAAAGACAGGGCGATAAAGAGTTTAAGTCTGCATACCATTTCTGATTTAAAAGAAATTATCGGACTTGTTGATATTGATGAAACCATAGAGGATACAAAAACGATAAGCGTGCATCATGATTTGAGGAATACACTTTCCATGCTATTAAACCAGGAAGCAGAGCAGGTCATTGTTTTGGATCATGCCGGGGATAGACTTGGTGCGATTACGATTGACCGTGTCCAGAAATATCTTCATTATGAAATCAAGGGCAAAACCTCTCAGGCTGTGAAAGGATGATTTCATGAATAAGAAAAAACTGATCAGCCTGCTTGTTCGTTATTTGGTGTATGCACTGGTCATTATCTTTATGGTTTGGGCGGTAAAGAATCAATATTTCAGTTATATCTTCAGTGAAACCAACACGTTTCTATTATTATTAAAACAACACTTTCAGCTGGTCCTGGTATCATCCCTCTTAGCGATAGCAGTTGCAGTGCCAGCAGGGATCCTGATTACACGCAAGTCGTTCAGGAGGGCTGAGTGGGCTGTTTCGAATACTGTAAACTTTGGTCAGACCATTCCGAGTCTTGCTGTTCTCGCCCTTATGATCAGTATACTTGGAATTGGCTTTAATACGGCTGTGTTTGCACTGTTTATTTATTCCCTGCTTCCGATATACAGAAATACAGTAGCCGGTATCGATTCCCTTGATGAAAATTTAATAGATGCAGCAAGGGGGATGGGGATGACTCCATCTCAAATCCTTTTTAAAATCGAACTCCCAAATGCGGCTTATTCCATTTTAGCGGGGATCAGGACAGCTGTCGTATTGAATATCGGGACTGCCGCACTTGCCTATGTAGTCGGAGGCGGAGGATTAGGTGTCTGGATTTTTACAGGTATTCAATTATTTGATAACGGTTATTTAATTTCAGGGGCAATCCCGGTCACACTGCTGGCGATATCAGTGGATTACTTACTCAGACTGCTGGAACGGGCAGTCGTTTCTGAAGGGATTAAGCGAACCGGTGGAATGTAACAAGAAACGGAGGTGATTGTATGCTGAATAAACAACTGACTCTCGTACTTGCAGTGGCTCTTACACTTTTCCTTTCTTCCTGTTCAAGTGTAGGAGGAGGGAAGCAAGTTTCAGTCGGGGGAAAGAATTTTACGGAACAGTACCTGCTTTCTGAGATGACGGGATTTTTGCTCAAAGAGGAAGGTTTCAAA
The DNA here is from genome assembly GCF_001456935.1 of [Bacillus] enclensis. GTDB lineage: Bacteria > Bacillota > Bacilli > Bacillales > Bacillaceae_B > Rossellomorea > Rossellomorea enclensis. The sequence goes on from NZ_KQ758483.1 coordinate 756,518, forward strand.
GTCAAGGAGATGAACAACCTGGGCAGTACGGTCGTAAGAAAGGCTCTGGAAAATGAACAGGTGGATCTTATGTGGGAATATACCGGTACTGCTCTCATTACATACATGGGGAAAGAGCCGATATCAGATCCGGAGGAAACTTTCCAAAAAGTAAAAGCGATTGATGCCAAGAACGGAATTCTTTGGATGAATATGTCGGAGGTCAATAATACATATGCACTTGCGATGACTAAGGAAAAGTCGGAGGAGCTGGGTATTAAGTCGATCAGTGATCTTGCATCATATGTTAATGATAACCCAGGAAAACTGACGATGGCTTCCTATGCGGAATTTGCAAACCGTCCGGATGGACTTCCCGGAGTCGAAAAAAAATATGGCTTCGGCTTCGGTGCAGAAAATATCAAACAAATGGACATAGGACTGACACAGCGTGCCCTGGATAACAATCAGGTTGATGTATCTGTTGCTTTTGAAACGGATGCCACAATCAGGGATTACGGACTTGTCACTTTAGAAGACGATAAGCATTTCTTTCCACCATATCGTGCTGCAGTTAGCATCAATGAAGAAGCATATGAAAAATATCCGGAAATAAAAGAAATCACTGCCCGTTTGGCTGATAAACTGAACAGTGATATCATGCGTGAACTGAATTATAAAGTAGATATCGAAGGAAACAGTGTTTCCGTAGTTGCCCACGATTGGCTCGTGGAAAATGGATTATTGGAAGATTAATCAGTGGACAAATGATTAGGGAGAGAGTGTGTGCCATTAAAGGTACACACTCTTTTTTGAATTCAGGAAGAAGAATTATCATCCATGGATTTCAGTCTGTCCAAAGAGGAGCTTTTTTTATAGTAGTCCTCCATGATTTCCAATATCTTTTCCTCTGACAGACCGGAAAAATCAACCAGCATTGAAATGGTTGGCTTGATTGAAAGTGACTCACACGTCTGGAGGGTGGATAAGATCAGGTTATGGTAGTCCTGGTCACGGGATTTTGTGCTCTTCCGCTCTGGTTTGCTTTGTTCATTTATCTGATGTTGATCACATGGTTTCATAAGGTTGAACCTCCTAGTCATAAAAAAGGAATTGTATAGGGTTTATCCTTAAAATAGAGGAGATAAACATATATTCCATCTTAACGATAAAATCCCCTGCTGGTTTTTTGTGATCCAGTTTGAGGTATATATACGTATATCTGGGACAACTGGGAGGAAAGAAGATGAAAAAAGCAATGATGATCGTGAATCCTTCTTCGGGAAAGGAAGAAGCAGTCGATTATGTTGAAGAAATAGAGCAGATATTAAGTCAGCAAGGTTATGAGGTGAAAATCAGTCAAACAGAGAAAGAGCTCGATGCAACAAAATTTTGTCAAAATGCATGTAAAGATGAATATGATCTTATTATTTCAATAGGGGGAGACGGCACTTTACATGAGACGATCAATGGCCTTATAGATGAACATCATAGGCCGAAGCTCGGAATCATCCCGATGGGTACCGTGAACGATTTTGCAAGAGCACTGAATATTCCCTTGGACCCCAAGGAAGCAATTGAGCTAATTCGGCATCACAAGATCCGAAAAGTTGATATTGGGAAAATCAATGAAGACTATTTTGTCAACATTGTTGCTGCAGGGGCGATTGCAGAAGCGGTGTATGAGGTTTCCCCAGAGGAAAAGACGAAGATGGGACCCCTTGCGTACGTCCTTGAAGGCGTGAAAACATTGGCATCAAACCCTACCTACCCTCTTACAATAGATTATGACGGAAAGAAATGGGAGGGGAATTCATTATTATTCCTCGCAGCCTTGACCAATTCGATTGGCGGATTTGAGAAGATCGCTCCTGATGCAGAGGTCGATGACGGTATGCTGCATTGCTATATAATAGATGACATTAATGTTCTGAAGCTGCCTGCCGTCATGTCTTCCATCATGACCGGAAAGTTAAAGAAGAATAAAGATGTGACTTATTTCAAGGCGAAATCTATCAAACTGTCTTCTCCGGATGAGCTTATTACGAATGTGGATGGAGAGGAGGGACAGAAGCTGCCTATAGAACTGGGGGTAATCTCAAATCACATTGAGGTAATGGTTCCTTAAGAAGACATTTAGCGAAAGATCGAACAACAATGTTCGATCTTTTTAAGTGTCTGATGGAATTTTATGTTAATATAGGGGTGTTATACGTAATGGGTTATGGGAGGTAATGAGATGAACAAGAAGGTGTTAACAGACTTAAAGTCTGTAATGGGATTTATAACGGCTTTATCATTAAGTATTGCAGCCATCATATTAGCAGTGAGTGACAGTCAATTATGGGTGGTCGCCATTGTGTTCTCCTTGGTTATATTAGCACTCAGTGTCAGAAGGGCGGAAAGATTGTATAGAGAAGTACAGTAAACTCCCTTTATTAATACCGGTCTCTTATTGAATAGAAATCAGTGTAAAAAAGGAGTGAAAATATGAAAACAGAAAAACAAAAAATGATGGATGGGGAGTTATACAAGCCCTGGGATGAATTACTGGTGAAAGAAAGGGAACACGCCAGGAGACTTGTCAGATATTTCAATGCAACAAAGGAAACCGAATATGAAGAGCGCGTGGACCTGATCAAGCAGTTGTTTGGCTCAACCGGTGAAAAGGTTTATATGGAGCCTAACTTCAGATGTGACTACGGCTATAATATCCACACGGGGGACAACTTCTTTGCGAATTTTGATTGTGTGATCCTTGATGTATGTGAAGTCCGATTCGGTGAACATTGCATGCTTGCACCTGGAGTACATATCTATACCGCCACCCATCCTGTCCATCCATATGAGCGGATCAAGGGGATGGAATACGGCGAACCGGTCGTTATCGGTAATAACGCATGGATTGGCGGCGGGGCCATCATCAATCCAGGGGTGACAATCGGAGATAATGTGGTGGTTGCTTCCGGTGCAGTAGTAACGAGGGATATACCTTCAAATGTAGTGGTTGGCGGAAACCCTGCAAGAATCATAAAAGAAATCGACTTAACCAACCCAATGTGATACCCAGTTACGATGAATGCATAAAAAAACGCTGAACAAGTCATTCAGCGTTTTAATTTATTCAAGGCTGATTTCTAAAAGATTGTTGCTTTTCGTAAATAGAGTTGTAACCTGAAAGGAACTCGTGTACGTGCTCTTTCCGAATTCAAGTTTAAACTAGAGACGGACGGACAACCCGAAAATACCCAAGTTCCGGTATTTTCTTGTCTGTATAGCAACAAAGTATGCGAAAAGAGACTTAATCAAAAAGTCTTTGGAAACTGTTTAGTGATCCCTGCAGACAAAGCATCAGACAAGTGGAAAATATGAGCCCGGCCTTTATCGAAGGTTTGGATATTCTTCACCCAATCTTTCTGAATACGGGCTACTGCTTCTTTCGTGACAAAATCAAGATGCATATATAGAAGTTCCTTCAACTCTTTTTCACTCCATGCCGGGTTAACAGATGTCAAAAACAAGGTGATATCGTCAGCGTTCCGATACCATTCTTTATTTAGTTGTTCCACTTCTTTTTGTTTTCCTGCTTTTGCAGCTTCAACAATCTTCCCTGCAAGGACAATGTGTTCTGTCAACAAATCAGCAAGCCTGTTTCCAGATTTCTCCCCATAGAAAGGTTTAAATGCATTTCCAATGTCTTTTTGATTTTGAAGAAGTCTTTCAAGCACCATATCTTGATCTTCCAAACCGTCAACGGCACTGACAATATAGTTATGTGTCCAAATGACATGATCGTTCCAGAGGAGGCGCATGTCCTCCTTTAACTTTTGGGCAGCGGGATTAAGACACTCATTATTGACTGCCTGGGTTTTTGAAAGATTGGGTGACAGCGTTAAAGTCATAAGAATAGCCATTGATACAATGAGGTATTTTTTCACTTTTATCCACTCCTAGTTTATTGTCAATTCTATTCTTTACCAAAAAAGCGGGTTCATCCTAAAAAGATGAAGAAGATTTTGCATCAAGATGCAGAAAATTGCCTCAAGGTGCAAAAAATCGCCCCCAGGTGAAAAAATTGCATCTTGATGGGGAAATGACCATTTTCAGAAAAAGAATATGCTTGTCTGCACACCCCTTAAGGGTTGTACATATAGTGAAGTAGAGAAACAAACAAATCGGTAAAAAAGAATGCGGCTCTTCGAAAAGCGGCTTTTTTAAAATCCTTTAGTCACCGTAAAAGAAAAGCCTCATTCGTTTTACCCATAAAAAGTTTTCTCGTCTATATACTTCCGCCGTATAGACAAGAGTACCTCCTTATTTGTTCGTTAGGCAAAAGAGCTTCTGCGCCGTCAGGAGCTCTTTTGCCATTTTTGTTTTGACCATATTTGTTCAACATTGACCATTATGGGTATTATAACAATACAATGCAGGCATAGAGAGGTGAGATGGATGCAGATGCGGTCTTCTGAAAACGAATTGATGCATGAAATCATTCAGAGCTTGAAAGACGGAAAGAGAAGGGTTTTTCTGGATATCATAGACGAGCTGCAGCCATATGATGTGGCTCAGCAGTATCAGCATTTACCAGCAAAGCATCGAAATAAATTCCTTTTATACTTAACGCTGGCACAACTTAAAGAGCTGATGGAGGAATTGTCGAAAGAAGATCAGCTCGAAGTCCTTCAGAAATTGGGGATTGAGAAGTCGACAAAAGTCCTTGATCTGATGGAAAATGATGACTTGACCACACTCTTAGCCGACCTTGAACCGGAACAAATCGAAGAACTGATGTCCGAAATGAAAAAAGAAGAATCGGATATGGTTCAGCACATGATGAAATATCCGGCTGAATCAGCGGGGCGCCTGATGAATAACCGTTTCGTATGGATTTCTAAGCATTATACGGTCCGAGAAGCGGTTGATAAATTAAAAGACTTTGCAGAACTCGCAGAGTATTTGAACTACCTTTACGTTATCGATGAAGGTAAGAAGCTGGTAGGAGTTGTATCATACAAAGATCTGCTTCTTGGAGAAATGCAGGACAAAATAGAAGATATCATGTTTACAAGGGTGGTCAAGGTTGATGTCCTTACGGATCAGGAGGATGTGGCCAAATTGATCAGCCGCTATGATTTTGTATCGATTCCAGTGATTGAAGACAATGACAAATTGATGGGCGTCATTACCGTCGATGATATCCTCGACGTCGTGATCCAGGAGGCAAACGAGGATATTGAAAAACTCTCGGCTTCCGGTAAAGCGATTGATTTCAAGACAAAACCTCTCGTTGCTGCGTACAGAAGATTGCCGTGGCTCATTCTGCTGCTTTTGATCGGGCTTGTCTCAGGGAGCATAATCGATGGCTTTTCAGAAACATTGCAATCAGCCGTTGCTCTTGCATTTTTTATGCCGATGATTGCCGGGATGACAGGGAATACAGGAACACAGTCGCTTGCGGTGGTGGTAAGGGGGTTGGTGGCTCAAGATTTGGATGTCAAACAAGTGGTGAAGCTGATATTCCGTGAATTATGGGTAGGCATCATCATAGGGCTTACTTGTGCCATTTTGATCTCTATCATTGCGTTTATATGGCAGGGCAGCTTGATCCTTGGGATAGTCGTGGGCAGTTCATTATTAATCACCCTGATTATCGGTACACTTGCAGGAACAATCATCCCGCTTGTCCTGTACAAGTTCAATATAGATCCCGCGGTTGCTTCGGGCCCCCTCATTACAACGATAAATGATATCTTTTCCCTTCTTGTGTATTTTGGCATAGCAAGTATGTTTATTTCAAAGTTATCCTAACTGAAAACCGCCGCATTGCTGTTTGCAATGCGGCGGTTTTATTTATGATTTTACTTCCAATGGCTGTTTATTAAGATATCGTTCTATGATGCCTGCCAACTCATTTATATTTGTAAATTTCTCTGTTTGCTGTGTATCATTATAAGTCAGCAAGAACGTTTCGGTGTCAAAGTGGTAAATAACAGACAATATCGGTGTCTTGGTTGTGGAGTGGAACGTATGAACGATCTCACTCTCTTTGAAGTCCACTTGTGTTTGCAGCATTCGTACAATTGTATCGAATGACATAAAACGTCTCCCTTCTACATTATAGAGGGGTTGACTAAATACAGTCTCGTAGACCCAAAATAATTTATTCTTGATTAAGTATTCATTATATCATAAAATAGAACATTTATATACCCATTAAGCAATAACCACTATATTCACCAGATTAATCGGCTGTATTCAACATTGATTCCATTGTAAACATTCTATATTCACCTCAGTGCGCATATAGTGAACTAGTAAATCTTATAAGTATAGGAGTTCATTCATGGCGTACAAATCCAGAAAAGATGGCACCTTACCCTTACTAGTATTCGTGACTGTTAAATCACTGGCAAGAATGATCGTTCTCGGGATCATCCTCCTTTATGTTTCTGTCTGGCTTATTTCTGCCACGGCGATTAAATTGAAAGTGGACACGCTGTTTTACACCACAGTATCTGATATGGTTCCAAAAGAAACGCTATTAAAACTTATTTCTGAAGAAATTACCCCGTTAAGAGTATTGAACGAAGAAGAATTGGAGTCTGATTTTGATTGGCTGGAAAGCGTAACAAATGTCTCGTTGTTTGACCCCCGGAGTCTATTTGGAAGGGAGATACCCGGGATTGAAAATTATCACACACAAATTGCGGTGGCGGGGAAAGGGACTGATATTACAAATCTCCCTGTAGAGTCGCCTGCACCGACCGATGAACAATTAAAGAATCAGGAAATCGATCAGCACCAGATTGACCGGGCGAACGGCGAAAGCGGCGACGAGTTCAAAGAGGTCGATAAAAAGTCTGTCTTTATCTATCATTCACACAGCTGGGAAGCCTTCAGTCCCCTGATTAAAAACAACCAATCAAAGGATCCCGCAAGTACGAATGAAAAAGTAAATGTATTAGCCATCGGCTCCAAGCTTCAGCAAGAACTCGCAAAAAGAGGGATAGGGGCTGTACAGGATAAAACAGATGCTACACAGGCATTAAAAGATAAAAATTGGACGTATTATGAATCGTATAAATTATCCAGGGAGCAGGTCCAGGAAGCACTGGCCGGAAACGATGACCTCAATTACCTGATTGATATACACAGGGATTCCCAGCCCCGTGACATTACGACCAAGACAATCAATGGAAAACAGTATGCGCGATTGTTTTTTATAGTCGGAAAAGAAAACAAAAATTTCGAAAAAAACCTGGCTATCGCGAAAGAACTGAATAGTGCCCTAGAAGAGAAGTATCCCGGGATCAGCAGGGGCGTATTTGTTAAAACAAAAGCTGAAGGGAATGGAGTTTACAATCAAGATCTGACAGAAAGAGCCATGCTCCTCGAATTCGGCGGAGTGGAAAACAACTTAGTAGAACTTTACAATTCCACGGAAGCATTTGCTGAAATCTTTGCGAAATATTATAAACAGGATGTTGTTGAAGTAAACGGATGATATGGACAAAAGCTTCCGTACCTGGATAACGGGTCCTGTTTTCGGTATCAAAATAAAATAAAATCATATTTTAAAAGAAGTGACAATTTAAATGGATTGTCACTTCTTTTTTTGTTTTGACGGTATTTCTGGCTTAGCGGCGGGTTCGTCATTGGAATCTTCAGAAGAAGTTTGTGGAAATACTCTTTCATGAATTTCTGGGGAAGTGATAGTTAGGTGAAAAACTATACGACCTAGAAGATTTTTTCTGAAGGTGAAGCAATAGTGACTCGTTTATATTTAGTTAATTTTAAATAATATAATGCAACTTGCATAATTTCTGCAATAAATCAGGGAAACTATATTCTATCCGGATCAACAAGCAAGTAATTCAATTGAATTCTGGTAAATTTGTTTAGTTGAGGTAAAACACGGATAAAGAAGAATGAACGCAAAATATTAAAGGAGGAATTGTAAAATGTCACATGAAAAGTATCAATCGTTAGTACAAACATTACATGAATGTATGGAAGCTTGTAACCATTGTTACGACGCTTGCCTCGGAGAAGATGATGTTAAAATGATGGCTGATTGCATCCGATTGGACCGGGAATGTTCAGACATGTGCGGATTTTTGGAACAAGCTCTTGTAAGAGGAACCCCTTTTGCATCCGAACTTGCTTCAGTATGCGCAAGTATTTGTGAAGCTTGCGGAAACGAATGTAAAAAGCACGACCATGACCACTGTCAAAAATGCGCGGATGCCTGCCTCAAGTGTGCAGACGAGTGCAGGAAAATCGCATAATTGCTGTTGTAAAATGTATATGCCCATCCTCCAGCATCTTCCCTTTTGGCAGGATGGGCATTTATTTTTAAGCCGAATCCATTTAACAATACATAGACCTTCAATAAAATGACACAATAATTTACCTATTTGTTTATGATTTCACAATGAAAAATGATAGGCTATTGGTATAAACCTGCATTTGGAGTGAAGGAATATGAAAAAGGTTGTTATAGTTGGCGGGGGAGTTACCGGGCTGACAACACTATACCATTTAGATAAATTGAAGAGAGAACAAAAGGTGGATATCGAGTTGACACTGGTTGAGCGAGATAAGGAGCTTGGCGGAAAAATAAAGACGGTGAAAGATCACCCCTTCATCATGGAGGCCGGTGCTGATTCAATTGTTGCACGGAATGAAGGCGTTCTGCCTTTTATAGAGGAATTGGAACTTCAAGATGAACTTGTCTATAACAAAACAGGGACTTCCTATATCTATACATATGGAAAACTGCACAAAATTCCGGAAGATACGATTTTCGGCATACCCATGAGTGTAGAATCATTGATGGAGAGTACCCTCATATCTGAAGAAGGAAAGCGTAGGGCGATGAAGGAGCTGGAGACTCCCAATACACAGTTCACTAAAGACAGCTCTATAGGTCAATTTCTTGAAGCTTTTTTTGGCAGGGAGCTTGTCGAGAATCAAATCGCTCCTGTATTGTCGGGTGTTTATTCAGGAAAGCTGCATGAACTGACGATGGCCACCACACTTCCTTATCTCCTGGAATATAAGAATCGGTATGGAAGTATTATAAAAGGTCTCGGCGAAAATAAACATAAATTCAAAAGTTCAAGTAAAGGAAAATTCATCTCTTTTAAAAACGGTTTATCTACCATGATAGAGCGGATGGAAGATATCATTAAGGAAGCTGACATCCTGAACGGTGCTGAACTTATTGAACTGAAAAAAAGTGGTGAAGAATATGAACTGACTATAGCAGAAGGAACAAAGATAAAGGCAGATTACGTCGTTTTTTCAACTACACATGATGTTACTCAAAAAATAATAAGGGATCCTCAATTGGATGTTCATTTCAATCAGTTGAAGAATTCATCCCTTACCAGCATCTATGTTGGTTTCAATGCAAAAGATGATCTTCTTCCTGCAGATGGGACCGGATTTATCACATCACATGGCAGCGATGTGCTGTGTGACGCATGTACCTGGACCAGCCGAAAATGGGATCACACCTCGAAGGATCACGAGCTGCTGGTAAGGTTATTTTATAAAAGTTCAAACCCGCATTATAAAGAATTAAAGAACTTAACTGAAGAAGCTCTTACTGCGACTGCCCTCAAAGATATTTCGAAGAGCCTGGGGATCGATAGGACTCCCGTGTCTGTAGAAGTTACAAATTGGAGCGGACTTATGCCGAACTATCATTTGCAGCACAGCCAGGTGGTGGAAGCTCTGCAGCATTCTATACAGATGAGGTATCCTAATGTGCTGCTGGCGGGAGCATCTTATTTCGGTGTAGGGATCGGTGCCTGCATAAAAAATGGTAAACAGACTGCTGAATCGATCCTTAAAGAAGTGACTCAATAAAAGGAAAAGGGCTTGGATCCTTTAATGGGTTCAAGTCTTTTTGTTTATTTTCTACCTGCCGAAAATCCGAGCAATCATTAAGCATAATCTTACATGAAAAGAGAAACCTAAGGGCAGGAGGGATTACGCATGAAGCATGTAAAAGCATTTGCCATAAAATTTGTGGCAACGTTTGTCCTTTTATTTTTAGTCCTTGGAGGTGTTCAAGGCATCACATTCGGAGATATTTTCTCGATATCTTTAGTATTGGGCGGGGCCGCTTATTTACTCGGAGATCTTTTTCTGCTTCCGAGAACCAGTAATACAGTAGCCTCACTAGCTGATCTGGGTCTGGCATTCATACTCATATACTTTATGAGTGGGGGCATGACTGATGGAGGTCCATACCTGACTAGATCGGTTCTTGCCGCACTTGCTGTTATGGTGTTTGAATTGTTTTATCATCAGTATGTCGTTCAGAACGTTTTGCCGAACCGGCGAAAAGCAAGGAGGGCCCCCAAAAATCTCCGATACCAGACCGAAGCTTCAGAACAGATCCATCCCGAATTCCCAACCAAACTTACGGATGAATTTCATCTTAAAAACAGGGACAAGGAATAAATAAAATGCACTGGACATCAACAGATACTCCAGTGCGTTTTATTTTATTCAGGACAGAACGAGCCCTCAGCTGATTTGCAGGATCATCCACGCAGTAGTGGCAGCGTACAGCATCTGAACGAGCCGCCTGATTTGATGATTTCATCGAACTCCACTTCGATTACTTCAAATCCGCGGTCGCGCAGTTCTTTATTGACCCCTTTATTAATCGGGAGACTGATGACTTTCTTATTACCTATCGAAAGTACATTCACCCCCATGGTAAATTGTTCTTCCCTGCAAACATCAATCAAGTCGAATTGCGACGACAGGCGGGTGATATCATCTCCCCGAAGTCCTTCACGGTAAATGAGTGCCTCATTGTCTGAAATAATATTGAAAATACAATCAAGATGTAAAATATCTTCATGTATCGGCAGCGGTATGACATTATAGTCGGGTAGATAAGATTGAATTCTTTCCACAGCTTCAAAAGTTGTCCTGTCACTCAGACCAATATATACCGTATTCCCGTGTACCAGAACGTCACCGCCCTCCGTTTCATCTTCAACCAAGTCTATGTACGACATTCCCCTGGCTGATAGCCAATTTCTCAGTTCAATTTCTTCACCCTGCCTGACGGGCATTTTCATATCAGAAATGAATAAAGTCCTGCCAACCGTGAACCCGATATCCCTTGTGAAGACTTGTTCGGGAAATGTGTTCTTTGGAGAGAGCAGATGGGTCGTTATGTTGTTTTCTCTTAAAATTTCATGAAACTTATTGTGCTGTTCGACGGCTCTATCTACATCAATGTTCTCCTTGTGGTAACGTCGTTGAGTTTCATTGATGATATCTTGTATTTTCATATAAGTCGGTTCACACAAAATTACTTCTTTAAGAGGAGAAAATTCATTAGGACAACTCAGTTGTGTTTGTTTCATAGAAAACCCTCCTTTAAGGAATCATTAAACATCCTTCTTGTTCATTATCATACTCATATCCAGTCTTACCATACATCATTGGACTTTCACGCTAGCTCTTCCATTTTCCATCTCTTATTCATCAAGAAGGCAGCTAGTGCAGTCAAAAGGACGACTGCCAAAGATACGTAAAAACCGAATCTGATGCTCTTTTCTAAAATTGTCCCGGATACAGCCAGAAATAGAAAGCATAAACCAAGTATCCCCATTGCTTTCCCGAATACCTTTTGATTTAAAATCTTAAAGGCTGATAGGATAATGAATGCCCAATTATATATAAGCAGTATTCCGGCTGCCGTTGTTAAATATTCATATACCTTTCCCGGTAAGAGCATAGCTGCAACTACAGAAGCAATCATTCCGGCAGTTGCCAGCAACAAAGAGGGAAGGGGTAGATCCCTGGGTGTCTTAAGTTTCTTTTTAAAGATGATAGGAGCTTCCCCATCCTTGGCAAGCGATACCAACAGATTCGTCACAGCGAAAAGAGCAGCAGTAAGAGCTGAGAAGCCGGCAATGATGACTGCTCCGTTAAAAATATGCGGAAAAAAAGGAAGATCATACAGACTCAATGCTGTAACAAAAGGACTTTCTTTGTCGTTGAAAGCATCAGTTGCTATGAGTAAAACTGCAAATGTCAACGAAGTAACATAAATGATTGTCAAAATAATCAACATGACATTTCCCGCTTTTAGGATATCCTTCTTTTTCTTCAACTGGAGAGCCATCAATCCTATGACTTCAACTCCCCCATATGCATAAAAAGCATAAATCAAGGAGGACCATAATCCCTTGAACCCCTCTGGCAGCAAAGTTGAACTTCGATATGTAAAATTCGGTATTTTCCCATCGCCTTCCATTACACCAAAGACAGCAAGGGCTGCAATAACAATAAACATGATGATTGCCGAGGTTTTGATTACAGCAAATAAATTTTCTGCTTTATCAAAACTCTTGGTTCCCAACAGCATTATCAATAAGGATAGTATGCCGTATCCACCTGCAAGCAGCCATAGAGGGATCCAGGGGAACCAAAATTGAGAAAGAAGGGCCAGCGCTGTAAGCTGACTGCCCATAATTAATATATTCGACCACCAATACACCCAACCGCAGCAAAATCCTGCCCATTTACCAAATGCTTTCGCAGCATAATAGCAAAAAGAACCTTCTTGAGGATCTTCTGCCGTCATTTTTGCGAGATGATAATAAACAATATACGTCCCTGCTCCAGCTGCAATGAATGAGATGACAAAAGAGGGACCGGCATACTTTATCCCGATTGCAGAACCTAAAAAATATCCAGTCCCGATTGTACAGCCTACTCCGATCAGTGAAAGGTGCCACCAGCTCATGGTGCCTGTACCTGTGGATTCAGAATTAGTTACATCTTTACATCCTCCAGTTTGTTCTGCCATCAAGACTCTCCTTTCAAAATGCTAAACGGTTGCTTCTTTTAAGCGGGGCTTTTCCTCTGTCTTGATGAAAAAGTAAACCAAGGCAGCAACCGCAAGTGAAATGATCCCTGCCACAATGAAACTTCCATTAAGAAAATCCCTCATGAAAATCGACATCAGTGGAGGGCCTGCAGCTACACCAATAAAACGAGATGAACTATAAAAGGAAGAAATCGTACCGCGTTCTTCTTTCTCAATATTCTCCGTTATGATTGCATCAAGTGTAGGAAGAAGTGATCCTATAGCAAGGCCAAGAAAACTCGTGACTGCAAGGAGAATGATCAGACGGTCATTTACAAAGCCAACAAAGGAAACACTCAATGCTATGGCAGTCAGGCTAACCAACATGATTTTTCTCATCATTTTAAGATCACCCTTTATTTTCCTCCCTGTTATGAAAGATGAAAAACATAAGGCGAGTAGTGGTATCGAAAGGACGAAACCCTTTTTTACCCCATATAAATTATGCGTTTTTTCTAGAATGTCGGACAGGAAGAATAAAACAGCAAAAAGTACATACATAACAAAAATCCCTATGACAAAAATGGTGAATATCCATTTTCCTTCATGTTTAAAGATTTTTTTGGTGTTTTTCATAAACTCTTTTAAAGCAGGCGGTTCTTCTTTTTTCTTTGGTATTTTAATGAAAAAAATGACCAGTAAGATAGAAATCAGGCTGAAAAATGAAATCGAAAAAAATGGAAGATACCATAAAAAAGCGGCAAACGCCGCCCCGAGTATTGGGCTGAGTACTTTTCCGAAGGTATTTGACGTTTCTATGATCCCAAGGCATGAACTTGTCTTTTCATCATCATCTTTATAAAGGTCCCCGACCAAAGGCAGGATGATTGGCGCAGCACCTGCAGCTCCGATTCCCTGAAGTACACGGCCAATGATAATCCAGGTAAATGGCTCATTTATTTTCCATGAAGCATATCCGGCTATAAGTCCCCCAATAAGAGCAAAAATCAAACTCGGCAAAATCACTATTTTTCTTCCGTAGCGGTCAGATAAATATCCGGCGATGGGGATGAGGAAGATGGAAGCTATTGAATAAGAAGTAATGATCATACTTGTTTGAAAAGATGAAATACCCACTTTCTTTTCGAATATGGGCAGTACAGGAATCAGCATAGAATTGCCCAGTGTCATGACTAATGGGATTGAAGCCATACTGACGACACACCAATTACTGACTTTGTTTGTTTCCTTGGTTTTAACGTCCATGGGGCCACCTCTGAATGATTAAATTTACAACTAAAGTATTTGGTCAAAGACAATAATTCATACACTTGCTGCTTGGCTAATTAATTCCATTTGAGGATGTTCCTTGAGGACAGGGAAAGGTATTAAAACAAACATTTAGTGGAATGAATAAGTGCGGGTGGCAAGCAGTTCATATTTAATATACAGGAGGTGGACTTTACATAATGGCACTGAATCTGTTTCTGCTTTTTTTATTGATAGCACTGACTGCTTTCTTTGTTGCGACAGAATTTGCAATAGTCAAAGTAAGGACGTCGAAAATTGATCAGCTTATAACCGAAGGAAAGAAAGGGGCAGTTTCCGCTAAGAAGGTAGTCTCGCATCTTGATGAATATCTATCTGCATGTCAGCTCGGGATAACTGTAACTGCATTGGGTCTTGGCTGGCTTGGGGAACCCACTATTGAGGCTATGATGCATCCTATATTTAACTATTTTTCATTAAATGAGTCATTAACTGAAATATTATCGTTCGGGATAGCATTTTCACTGGTTACATTTCTTCATGTGGTGATCGGTGAACTTGCTCCGAAGACTGTAGCCATTCAAAAAGCGGAAACGATTACTCTGCTTTTTGCGGGTCCGATCATCCTCTTTTATAAGATCATGTTTCCGTTTATCTGGCTGTTGAATGGTTCAGCAAGAACGGTGGTACGTGTATTTGGCATAGAACAGGCATCTGAACATGAATTGGCTCACTCCGAGGAGGAACTCCGGATACTGCTGTCAGAAAGTTACGAGAGTGGAGAAATCAACAAATCAGAACTAAAGTATGTAAATAATATTTTTGAGTTTGATGAACGCATTGCACGCGAAATCATGGTTCCGCGCACAGAGATGGTGACCATCTCAAAAGATGCTACATTTGAAGATGTAAAAGGCATTATTTCTTCCGAACATTATACCCGTTATCCCGTTGTAGAGGATGGGGACAAAGATCATGTATACGGATTTATCAATGTTAAAGAATTTTTAACGGCAAACATGATGAAAAATTTTGAAGAGGACAGTCTTGTACCATTCATAAATCCCCTTATAAGGGTTATTGAAACCATACCCATTCACGACCTCCTGGTCAAAATGCAAAAAGAACGGATTCATATTGCACTTCTGCTGGATGAATATGGCGGTACTTCAGGATTAGTGACCGTCGAGGACATTATTGAAGAAATCGTCGGTGAGATAAGAGATGAATTTGACGAGGATGAAATCCCTGAAATTCAGAAAATAGATGAAAACCACTACATCATTGATGCAAAATTGCTGCTACACGAAGTGAATGATCTGCTTGATACGAATATTCATCATGACAGCATCGACACCATCGGAGGATGGTATCTTGAGGAATGCATGAATCAGCAGAATAAAGAAGTCAAAACAGATAACGGCTATTTGTTTTCGGTACACGAAGGCGACGGTCATCACATTCATTATCTAGATGTAAAAAAATAGCATGACAGCAAAAAAGGCTTGAGCAGTGACTCAAGCCTTCTTTGCATTTTCTGAATAATTTATATGTTTGTAGATGTATTTGATCAGATTGTTTTATCTATGAGCATTTCATAATGAGGGGAATTCATGTCTTTCATGAACGTATGCAATTCCTCTTTTGTTTTCTCATCGAGCCCTTTATAAATCAGGAAGGCCTTCGTCTTTTCAGAAGTAATCATCTTTCTGTAAAGTTTAGAAATTTTTTTACTCCTGTGGGTGTCCATTCAATCCATCCACTCCTTGAATATTGATTAAGATTATTATAATCATTATAAGCATGTTTTTTCAAGTTATTACACTTTGATGTTATAAAATTTTAATATTTTTGACAATTTAAGCTGCATCAGTTGTAACAGTAAAAATAATATGACAAGACTTACGTGAATATTTGTATTAATCGGGCAATTACATACAGAAATATGGTAAAATTTAGTTTAGAAATCCATGACACTGTATGTTCAATAAAAGGATCAAGAGGAGAGGTTAACATGAATTATTGGTCTTGGATCATTATATGCAATCAAATCATTGCCGATATTGCTTCAGGCAATTCAGGCAAAAAAATAAATCTTCGGGTGAGATGGGAAAATGAATAAGGTCCAAGAACAGCTGATCAGCAAAGAATGTAATGAAATGCAAAGCCTCTACAGATACGTTAAGAAGGTGAAGGATCAAATCTTTGCCACCGCAAGCTCAGTTTACATAATTCAGGGGAATGAAGTAATCGGGGAATGGTATGAAGGGAAGGATCCATCTTCACATAGAAAAATTAATGAAAATACACGG
Organism: [Bacillus] enclensis; assembly: GCF_001456935.1. Lineage (GTDB taxonomy): Bacteria > Bacillota > Bacilli > Bacillales > Bacillaceae_B > Rossellomorea > Rossellomorea enclensis. Next base: position 772,928 of record NZ_KQ758483.1, read on the forward strand.
TTTAACGTTTTTTCCGTGCGTAAAAGCTATATAGGACTTGCAACAGCCATCATGTTGCATGAAGGGGAAATTAAAGATATAGATGATGCTGTATCTGCTTATCTAGGGGACAATGACCTCTGGGAAGGAATAACGATCCGGCATCTTGTCACACACACACATGGTCTGAATGATGATTTCCCGGATGTGATTAAATCAGCCGGTCCTGGTACAGTCTGGGAATACAACGGGGCAGGTCTTTCGCTGTTGTATAAAATATTAATGAAGGTATCGGGTACCACAGTAAGCGAAATTCTCAAGGCATATGTGTTTAACCCTCTTCAATTAAGAGAAACAGGATGGGAATCGGAACCTTCCCTGCATCTCACGGCTGATGTGAATGAACAAAATCAACCAAGTATCCGGCTCGAAGATCCCACCGGATTTGAAAAAAATTTATTTGTCAGTACAAGAGAGCTCGCACATTGGGGGTATTTCCATTTACATAATGGTCGAATCGGCCAAAAACAAGTTCTTCCCGCAGCCCTTTTCGAAATGACAACTTCGATTCAAACACCTGTCAAGCTGAAGAACACCCCGGAGAATGGATTCTTTTGGTTCCGTAATGAGAATCAATATGAAAAAAGTGAGCTTGGTGAGGAAGTACCGCAAGGCTCTTACCAGATTCTTGGGGCGTCAGGCTGTACGTGCCTGGTCATCCCGAAGTATGACGCCGTGGCTGTAAGAATGTATAACAAGCGTGGAAACCCTCCCGGATATAATTACCTAAGGGACATTAAAAATTTCGGGAATATAGTAAATTCCATTTTAATGAAGCGAATGGGGGAATGATGATGATTCCAAATCATAAGTTCTCAACCGGGCGATTGATATTCCGTGAGTTGGTGGAAAGTGATTGGAGAATGATTCACGATTACGCGTCACAAGAAGTCGTTTGCAGGTATCAGCCCTGGGGACCGAACACCGTCGAGGAAACGAAAACGTTTGTGAGTGAAGTCCTTACTGATCATAAAAAAAATCCTCGAACAAGGTTTATGTTTGCAGTTGTGAGTAAGGAAGATGACCGGTTAATTGGAGCAGTAGAACTGAAAATCGGTGATTTCCAAAACGGTGAAATTGGATACATCATTCATCCGGATTATTGGGGGAGAGGCATTGCCACGGAGGCAGCTAAACAAGTGGTCAACATAGGGTTTGAACACTTCCGTTTACATCGGATACAAGCAACCTGCGATCCCAATAATATTGCCTCTTCCAAAGTCTTAGAGAAAATCGGCATGAGAAAAGAGGGGATTCTGCGCGAAAACCTTTTGATTAAAAGCGGATGGCGGGATTCTGCTGTTTATAGTGTATTGGAAACCGAGAATAAACGTTAACATATAAAAACTGGCTTTTTTAAAACAAATTCTCTATTAAAGGTGGCGGATGAGATTGCTATATGTTGTAAGGCACGGACAAACAGACCTAAACAAAGAAGGCCGGCTGCAGGGGAGGAACGGATTGTCACTAAACACAGATGGATTGAAGCAGGCAAATGCATTAAGAGAACATTTCAAGGAAGTTGAATTCGACTATGTTTTTTCTTCACCTCAGGAAAGAGCCATACAGACCGCGGAGATTTCTACAAGTGTTCAGCCAATTATCGAGGAGCGTCTGAATGTATTCGATTTAGGTGAAGCAGATGGACTCAGAAAGCACGAAGTCAAGCTGAATGGGATACTGCCAGACAGAACTATATATAGAGGAATGGAGGATATTCATGACTTCATAAGGAGAATCTTCAGTTTTATGGGGGAGCTTCAGGAAAAGCACGCTGATGAAAGGGTAAATATCCTCTTATCTGGTCACAGGTGTACCACTGGAGGCATAGGGGCTTATTTCGAGGGCGTGCCTGAAGATCAAAATATTTTGAGGTATTCATCTGATAATGGCAGTTTCAAAACATATAAGTTCGTTAATTATCAACAATAGTTTTCAATTTGCCTTTTATATGTTTAATTCGTAATTTGTAATTTGTAATGATAGAAACATTATATTATGAATGAGGGGGTAACGGGATGAAAAATAAGTTAATGAGGGTGGGAACCACCTATATACCCGTTAGTGACGTGGAAAAAGCTGCATCGTGGTACTCAGCTAACCTGGAGGCGGTCTTGAACTATAAAGATGGAGAAAAAGCCATTCTTGAGTTGGCAAATCATAGTCTGTTCCTTGTAAAAGCAAAGGAAGGAGAAACGGCGAACTTTCAAGATCATAATGGAAGAATAAGATTTTCAATGACGTTTGAGGTAGAGGGTATGGATGCATTGAATTCGCTTCATAGTGAATTGAATCGGAAAGGGATCATGGTGGGGGACATAGAGAACAGAGGACATGCAGGCAGAAATTTCGTCTTTACCGATCCTGATGGAAACAGATTTGACGTGTGGAGCGAGTTGAGCCCGTTTTTTAAAGAAATGATGATTAAGAAATAACTGTCACAAGGATTAGGAATCGCTGGAAGTGTTTAAACCTTCATAGGGATGTTAGATAAAAAGTCTAAGAATTTTTATAGAAAGATAGATGGAGTGTTCACATGAATATTAGACCAGTCAAAAAGGAAGAAGCAGAAGAGTTATTACATTTAATCATGAATGTTGAGAATCAGTCCGAATTCATGCTGATGGCGCCCGGGGAACGTCAAATGACTTTGGAGAAGCAAACAACGATGATAGAAAAAGTTGAAAAGCAGGAGAATGCTGTGATATTAATTGCAGAGAAAGAAGGCGTCATGATTGGATACCTTTTTGCGCTTGGAGGTTCTGCTCAAAGGAAGAAACATTCGGCATATCTGGTAGCCGGTATTTTAAAGGAGTATAGAGGTCAGGGTGCGGGAACACTGCTTTTTCAGGCTGTTGAGGAATGGGCGGTAATACACGGCATCTCAAGGTTGGAGCTGACCGCCGTTACCCGTAATACACCTGGCATAGCACTCTACAGAAAGCGCGGATTCGAGGTGGAAGGCACCAAGAGGAATTCTCTTTTAATAAATGGTGATTTCTATGATGAGTACTATATGTCTAAACTTTTATTCCGCTAATATCAAGTGACAAATTAGTAAACGAACAACTATGAAGCGAGGTAAAGTCATAATGGACAAATTAAAACAAAAATCTCTTGAAATGGCAGCTTTCTATAAACAAAATCCAAAGGTAGAAGCAATCCTGCTTGCAGGGTCTGTGTCGAGGGGCTGGCAAGACGAGCATTCGGATATTGAATTGCATATTTTATGGAATGAGCCTCCGAGCGACGAAGATCGGCTTGCCCCAATAGAGAAAGCAGAAGGTGAAATTCTTTCCTTTCATCCATACGAAGATGAGGAATGGTCAGAAGCGTATCTGACAAATGATGGTGTAAAACTCGAAATCAGCAGTTTTCTTACCTCATCCATAGATAAGATGATTGAGGATGTAGTAATCAGGACTGAGACAGATTATGATAAACAATGCATTGCGGCTTCGGTTTATTATGGCCAGTCATTGTTTGGGAAAGAGAAAATCACTCAATTGAAAAATACCGTCCATACATATCCGGAAGAGTTAACGAAAGAAATGATCCTGGAAAACCTGGACTTTGGAAATCGATGGCATAATCGGGAAGCGCTTCTGGATCGTCAAGACTGGCTTATGCTGTATAGTGTTATTTGCGATGTTGAGAAAAAACTTTTAGGTCTATTATTTGGCCTTAATAAAATGTATATTCACCATCCGGCATTTAAATGGTTGGAGAAAAGTATTGAGCTTATGGATGATAGACCAAGTAATTTGTACGAGAGATTGTCTGATATCCTATCAGGGAGAATTGAGAAAAGTTTAGAGGACCTTAATACGTTAGTTGAGGAAACAATAACTCTGGTGGAAATGCAGTATCCTCATTTGATAAACAGTGAAATAAAGAAAAAGCTAAAATATATCAAGTAAAAGGAGATTGAATCCTCTATCAAGGTAGGGGAAATCATTCATGATAAGAAAATTGTTGAAGAGGCATTATTTTTATGCCGAAAAATCAGGAAGAAAAGCGATTTTGCTTGCTCTTCCTTTTTTTGTGTGAATTAACACACCCGTAAGATATTGGCGAGACTTTTCATCATTCATCAAACAAATGAGCAAATTTTATGGCTTAGTATTATTTGTGAATCGTTGGAAGGGTTTTCAGTTTATTTTGTCGAATGAAAAATATATAACTATAATTCAAAGGGGAGTTTTTCTATGGGTACCACTTTCGATAACAAGAAGGAAATTTCAGCATTTATAGTGGCAAATCGGAAAAATTTTCAGGATAAACTGCTTTCCGAAGCAGTGAATGTAGGGAGCAAGATCGATGATATATTAAAGAAAGGAAATATCGACCTTCTTAAAAATGCAGAAAAATTGGTCGTATATATCGCAGAGAGTCATGAGAAGGAATTGGAGGAATTCGCCAAAATCGAAGGCGTAGCCTGGGCGGAACATTCACTTACCCTTGCATTTAAGCTTGAATGGGTGCAGGCAATAAGACGTACATTATGGCACTTTCTTTATGAATATGACAAAATGCATGAAACCCAAACAGACCGGGAAGAATTTTACGAATTGGAAAAAAGGATCAATGATAATGTTGATCGTTTCTTGAACAACTTTTTTATCAGTTATTCTGATTTTAAGGATCAGCAGCTCTTATCACAAAGAAAGCTTGTTGAGCATTTATCGGTTCCGATCATTCCGATCAGTTCTATGATTGCTGTACTTCCCCTGATTGGAACAATCGATTCCTACAGAATTCAGACTATCGAAGAGAAAATATTAATGAATATCGCTTCATTGAAAATTCAAACCTTAATCATAGACATGTCGGGGGTAGCAGAGATGGAAATTGACATTATTGTCCATCTTCAAAGGTTATTAGGAGGCATCAATATGATGGGCTGCGAAGCCGTCATGACCGGTTTGCGGGTTGATCTAGTAAGAAAGATGATTCATTCAGGAGTCAGTTTTGAGAAGGATGCACTGACCAAAGGAACATTACAGCAGACATTAAGGGAGTATCTGGTGCTTGAACCATGTAAGTAGTCTCCGAAATCCTAAATTATCATAACTTTATTATGTAAACCCTATAAAGCTATTGTGCATTTTTTTATTCATTCATAAAAGCAGCACCTCCCGCCCATACTAAACGTATGTTCGGGAGGTGCTATTGTTGGAAAAAGAAAATTTTGAACAAATTTATGAACAGTACAAGCAGGAAGGCGCAAATCATCTTCAACAAGAATCAGCACAACCTGGTCAGCCAGGTGCTGAAAAGATCGTAGCCATACGTAAAAATGGGGACGATGATATTATCGCTTTTAAAACAGAAAGCGGACGGGAACTTGATTACCTGACTGCTCTGGAGGAAGCAAAGACAGGGAAGCTTGCCCATTTAGATGTCTTTCACCGGTACGGAAGGGATATCATCCGTAGTGAACCGGATGGAATTGAAGAAAATAATCTAAATAATCTTCCACATTTTTAACTTGAGAAGTGGAGTCTTGTAAATAAGGCTCCACTTTCATTTATCAAGTCCAGATTGGGAAAGTAAATGTTGTTTAAGATAGATTAATTTCTCAGCACTGTAATGAATCCTCCGAGGATTTCGTGGCTGACTGTAAATCCTTTTCTTTTATAAAACTCAAGTGCATCCACATTTCCGTTAGAAACAAAGATGAAAACGTCATCAACTTCATTGAATTGATTCAGCCAATCCATTGACATACCAAATAGCTTCGAGCCGATGCCATATTTTCTATATTCTTCTTTAATATAAAACTGCGATAGGCATCCTACATTAGGTTTTCTGACAGTTGCCATATCAAAGAAAGTGGCAAATTCGTTGGAGTAGGTTTCCTTCGGTGAGATATTGGAATAAACATATCCTACAATCCGGTCTGCATCTTTAACGACTACGATGAAATTATGTATGGCTTTTTCAATAGATGGAATCAGTCGCGTCTCAAAACTCATATCATCGAATAGCTCAGGTCTTATTGAAGCTGCTGATTGCTGGAATTTCATCAGTTCATTGCAGCTCTCCCGCAGGCAATCGACCTTATCCTCATGCAAAACTTCATAGATTAAGTTCACGTTTCTCACTCCTTACATACATAGACATGGTGGAATAGTATATGATTATTTTATACGAGATTTATTTTAATTGGTATGATTTTAAAAGTACCACTTTAATAGTTCACTCTGGCTTTTAAAATCATCCAATTATTTTCAATTTTTAACGCTGTAGAGAGGGCGGCCTTGATATAAAGAGAGGGAGGAATCATCAATGTACTCATCAGGATTTGTACCATCATGGTTTTACCTCATGGTCATTATTGTATTTATTTTATTTGTAGCAATAGGATATTGGGTGACAAGGGCAGAGAAAGACTTAAAAACAGGGGGAGACGGGAAGATTGCGGATAAGGCCATTTTCTATGAAAATCGTTTCAGGAATTCGATAAAACCTGCTGAAATCATTGATGTCAAAACGAATTATGCAGGATCCGTACAACGGATCTTCAGCACCAGGCTACAGCAGATATTTGCCTTTTTTTCACCTCGGCATCATATTAAACTGATTGGCAAGAATCATGATGAAAGGCTTGTAATAACCGTCAAAAACATAAAAAGCGGTGAGGAATTCCTACAGAGCAGCTGGGAAGCTGAAGTCAGAAAAGATGGGGTCAAGGAAAGATTTAAAATAAATAATTATTCAAAAAGAAGAAGGCGCATTGACTTGTCTTTCCCATTTAAAGGTAAGTTAGTCACAGTTTCAAGTGACCTCAAAGACGGGGTGATAAGGTTTCATGATGATAACAGAGAGTGTGCTTTAATCACTTTCCAACGAAAGTTTCCGCCCAGAAAAGTATTTATCGACGCAAAAGAGGGAGGGCTGCCACTCACAATGCTTGCAGTCATGTTTGAGATCGTAAAGTATTATGATTAATAAAAGAGGGAGAACCAATCTGCTGGTTCTCCCTCTTTTATTAAGTCCCTATTCCTGCAGTTCCTTCATTGCGATGTGAAGGCTTGAATAAATTGGTATAGTTGAAATGTTGATTCCGAGATTGATCATGGTTTGGGCAATTTCGGGGCGAATGCCTGTCAAAATGGCATTGATGCCGGAAAGACCCAGGGCATCGATTACTTTGAAAATCCGGTCTGCAACCATTGTATCAATGATCGGAACTCCTGATAAATCCATGATGATATGATCAAGTCCAAGTTCGGACCCTTTTATGAGAGCCTTGTCCATTAATTCGTGAGCCCGTTTTGTATCAATGTCACCGACCAAAGGCAGAATCCCGATTGTATCGGTGACCTTGATTACAGGTACCGACAGTTCCAACGCAACCGATTCGGCTGCATAGATTCTTGAATAGTATTTCTTACTATAAGAAATACTGAGCCAGTGAACTGCACGGTCAACAACAGAATTAAACCGGGAAAGCACATTATAGAACTCAATATACGAAAGTTGCTGCTTTTCAGCTTCTTCACTGATGATTTTCCCGATTCTATCTCTGTAATTCCTGATTTCTTCTATTGCAATATCCAAAGGAAGATCTAAATCTATTAAAAGATTCACTGCCTGTTCTCCCCATTTATTTAAATGCTCATAGGATTCATCAAGAGACTCAGTGATTGATTTTGCATATATATTGATAAGGTTATGACGCCATTCTGTCATTTCCCTGCTGATTGCATTTGAGTAGTTATCCTTATTATCAATCGCTCTCTGACCTACCATTTCATCTTTAAGTTTAAGGATGGATTGGGCGATATCATTCATTTTTGTATTCTCCATATTTACTGACACAAAAGCATTCCTCCTGCCGGCTTTTTAAAATATGGTAACACAAAATGATCATTTCGTCTTTAGTCAGCACTTCTTTACCAGGCAGATAGGTTAATATTACAGCTGACAGCTTATGAATTAACTGTATTCCACTTCTTCAATTTTTTTTCAGGGATACCGTAATAAACTGTTTCTGTCCGGTCCCTTGCTCCGTAACTGACAATATACTGACCCCCATTCCAATTGATTTCGATGGAAACAACTTCTGCATTCCGCTTCAAACCTGCGATTTCTATCTGGACATCATCTTCTAAATCAAACATCGTATCATAAAACAGGCACTGCCTTTCAATGGATGTAAGGGACGCACAGTCCTCTACATTTACATATGTCTTGGATCCTCCATCAATATCATATGTGATGGCAGAGGAATGCTTATTTAACAAAAAGCTGATTTTAATTACTTTTCCTGCCTTCAGACGGCTGGAAGTATGAGAAGCACTAAGTACATCTTCATTGCTGACTTTAATATTTAATGGAATCACTTCCACAGATCCAAACATGAACCAGACCCCCAGGTATAGATTGACTTAGTTATACCTATTAAGAAGGGACTATTGATAGAACATTGTAACAATATAGAATATTGTAAAATAATTGCATAATCTTATTGCGAACATTTGTTCTGTCTGCTATGATTATCATGTAATGGGTGATGTCACGAATGAGCACAGTACTTTAATGGAGTACAGGAATGAAAATATTTTAAATTAGGAGATGTTAAAATGAATGTACAAGTTTTTCCATACTTGGTGATGGACGGAGACGCCGGCGAAGCAATCAATTTTTATAAAGAAGCTTTGGATGCTGAAATTCTTTACTCCCAGACCTTCGGTGAGAGCCCTGAAGATCCTGAACATCCACTTCCAGCAGAGGCAAAAGCCCGTATCATGCACGCGACAATCAAGATCGGGGAATCGGAGATCATGTTGAGCGATACGTTCCCGGGGCAGCCTCATTCAATGGGAAGCCAAGTGACTTTGTGTATTACTACGAGTAATGCTGAAATTTCACAAAAAATATTTGAGGGGTTAAAGCATGAAGGCGAAGTAACAATGCCGCTCCAGATGACATTTTTCAGCCCGCTATATGGGTCCGTGATTGACAAATTCGGAGTTTCCTTCCAAATTTATACTGGTGAAGAAAAATAATCTTTAATCATCACCCTTACAAGGATCCTCCTTAGAACCATACATAATCCTGAAAGGGCCATTCTCTGTTCACCATGGAGGCTGGCTCTATCGTTTACTATTCTCTGTTCCCCAAACTGCTTAATTCCTCAAATATGTTACAATCAACCTATCCAATACCCGTAATTCAGCATTTAGAAGGAGATTACTATGAATTTCAAGCTTAATCCCAAAATCATTCAGGATATGTGCGGGACTGTGTCTTATAAAAGTGGAGAAGCTTACGTCCGTACCAATAAGGTTACCATCTTAAAACATGAATCAAATCTTTGCAAAGCTATAGTAAAAGGTGCCGAAACGTTCGAAGTAACCATATTCAAAGACGCTGTGGGTGAATTGGCAACTGATTGCAGCTGCCCGAAACTTGCATCCTATAATCTTTCATGTCAGCATACCGCAGCTGTATTGATAGCAATTCACGACTCCCAGGCTTCATCCGGGAAGGAATTAACTGATGACTTTTTGTCTCTTTTTAACGGTCAGAAAGAAAGTCGTTCAAGAGCTGAAATGCTTCACTTTGAAACAAGAGAGGCAACAAATATGGATTTCATTCTTCTGCCTGTTTCAATGGTGGAAGGGCAGAGTTTGTTGGGTGCGAAAATTGTAATGAACCAACATCCTGTCGATGACATCAGGGGATTCTTAAAAGCTTTGAAAGAAGGCATCTCGTTTAAAATAAACAACAACTTCACTTATTCACCTCATAATCACTGTTTGCCAAGAGAAGCAGATGCAGTTGTAAGCGAATTAATTAAAACTCTGGATGATGAGCGAATATATAGAGACAAACTCAAGGGTGAGGTTGAGATTGTCAAAGAGATATTGATCCTTCCTCCCTCTTCATTCGAAGAAATTCTTACAGTTTTGGAAAAAGTGACAGTGACCATCGAACATCGGGAAAAGGAGTTTTTCAGGTTTCAAAAATCCACCTCACCGCTGCCTTTGATTTTTGTCTTTGATGTATGGCAGGAAGATCGGTACACATTAAGTATCACCGGGCTTAAAGGTATGATCTTATTATCCCCGTACAATTCGGTACTGTATGATGGGATACTCTACCCCCTGAATGATACTGACTTTAGAAGGCTTACTGAATTGCAAACAATGTTGAATGCGTCAGGCCAAAAGGAAATAAACATCCCGAAAGACAAAATCGGTTTTTTCTTGGAAAAAGTGGCACCGCATCTGAAAAACCTTGGTCAAGTAAGGATATCCAAATCTCTGACTGAACAGTACTTTAAAACTCCCCTGACAGCAAAACTCTATCTGGACAGGGTGCATAATAAACTGCTTGCCGGTCTTGAATTTCAATATGATCATATCATTATTAATCCTTTAGAAGAAAAAGACCTTGCAACCGGTTCACTGGTCATCCGGGACACCGAGAAGGAAAAGAGGATTTTGGCTATCATGGAGGAAAGTTCATTTGCACAGACGGATGGCGGCTATCTTATTCAAAATGAAGAACTGGAATTTGATTTTCTGTACTATCAACTGCCAAAGCTACAAAGACTCACGAGTGTGTATGCCACCACGGCTGTCAGGAATAGGATTTTCCGGGGGAACATGAAGCCGCAAATCAGGATTAGGGTAAGTAAAGAGCGGACTAACTGGCTTGAATTCAATTTCCAAATGGATGGTATACCCGAAACTGATATACGTGACTTGCTATCCTCCCTGGAAGAAAAAAGGAAATATTTTCGTCTGCGTGACGGCAGATTAATGTCCTTGGACACAAAAGAAACTCAGGAAATCCGTCGTTTCCTGGAAAGAGCAGAAATACATCCTGCTTCTTTGTCAGATGGACTGGAAATTCCAATGGCTCAGTGCATTGAGTTGATTGATACTGTAGATGGAAGTGAAGGGTTCAAGATGGAGAAATCATTCCGTGAGTTCCTTGATACTCTGCATAAACCTGGAAGCTTGGAGTTTGATGTACCTGAAACCCTGAATGATGTACTCAGAGATTACCAGAAGAAAGGATACACATGGATGAAAACCCTTGCTCATTTTGGGTTTGGGGGCATCCTTGCTGACGATATGGGGCTCGGGAAGACGATCCAGAGCATTGCATTCATTCAATCAATTTTAGAAGAATCCAGAAAGGATGAAGTACCCGCACTGATTGTTTGTCCTTCATCGCTCACATATAATTGGCTGAGTGAGATGATGAAATTTTCTCCCGAAACAAATACATTGGTTTTAGACGGAAGCAAAAACAACAGAAAGAAATTACAGTCAACCATTCAAGAGGTGGATGTCGTCATTACCTCCTATTCAATTCTGCGGAGGGATATCCGATGGTTTGAAGAACAGAAATTTTCAGTTGTGTTTTATGATGAAGCACAAGCTTTTAAAAACCCTCTGACTCAAACAGCCCGGGCTGTCAAGAAAGTCCAGGCCGTTCATCGATTCGCCCTTACCGGGACTCCGGTCGAGAATTCAATTGAAGATCTATGGTCGATCTTCCATGTAGTGTTTCCGCAACTGTTCCTGGGTTTGAAGGATTACAGCCAGCTCACTAATAAAACGATTGCACGCAGGGTCCAGCCTTTCATGCTTCGTAGAATGAAAGAAGAAGTTCTGGAGGAGCTTCCAGATAAACTAGAAACAAGAGAAACAGTCGAATTACTTCCCGAGCAGAAGAAACTATATGCTGCATACTTGGCAAAACTCCGTCATGACACACTCAAACATCTGGATAAAGATACTTTTAGAAAAAATAAGATTAAAATTCTTGCTGGAATCACACGATTGAGACAGATATGCTGCCATCCTGCATTATTTGTCGATGGATATGAAGGAAGTTCTGCTAAAATGGAGATGCTTATGGAATTATTGGATGAGTCCATGGAATCAGGCAGAAGGGTGCTGATTTTTTCTCAATTCACCAAAATGCTTCAATTGATTGGCAGGAAACTCGCGGAAAGAAGCACACCATTTTTTTATCTTGATGGTGAAACTCCTTCTGAAGAACGCCTGAACTTATGTAATCGTTACAATATCGGGGAAAGGGATATATTCCTTGTCTCCTTAAAAGCAGGAGGTACCGGACTTAACCTTCATAGTGCCGACACTGTAATCCTTTACGATACTTGGTGGAACCCCGCAGTAGAAGAGCAGGCCGCAGACCGTGCTCACCGTATGGGGCAGGAGAATGTGGTCCAAGTAATCAAACTGGTTGCAAGGGGGACAATTGAAGAGAAGATGAATGAATTGCAGGACATGAAGCGGGATCTTATAGAAGAAGTCATTGATCCTGCAGAGAAAAAAGGAAATCTGCTGAGTGAACGTGATATCAGAGAGATATTGATGATTTAATAAGGATCGCAGCTGTTGAAAAGGGGGACAGGTTCGTGATGGGCAAAGCCTTTCATGGAGATCAACAGCTGCACATAAAATATTTCTAACGTTTACAGGCAAATACATAGTAAAATGGTAAAATAATGATTATTATCCTGTAAAGGAAGGGACCCGATGGCTATGGAAGTTGAAGAAAAGAATATTACAAGATTGAACATAGACGGTAAAGAATACATATTGATCGGTACAGCGCACGTTTCAAAAAAAAGTGCTGAACAAGTAAAGGAAGTCATTGAACGGGAACAGCCCGATTCTGTGTGTGTTGAATTGGATGAACAAAGATATCAATCGATCATGGAAGGCGATAAGTGGAAAGAAACAGATATTTTCAAAGTGATTAAGGACCGGAAAGCGACATTTTTATTAATGAACCTTGCGATATCTTCTTTTCAAAAAAGGATGGCTAAGCAGCTGGGAATTCAAGCCGGGCAGGAAATGATCCAGGGAATCCAATCAGCCAAGGAGACCGGTGCGGAGCTTGTTCTTGCAGATAGGAATATCCAAGTGACGTTTTCCCGGATATGGAGCAATGTCGGGTTTACCGGAAAATCAAAATTACTAATGCAGATCATTTACAGCATATTCAGCAATGACAGTATTTCAGAGGAAGAGCTTGAAAAGCTTAAATCGAAAGATATGCTGGAAGGGATGCTGAACGAATTTACAGAAACATTTCCCCGATTAAAGGAACCTTTAATTGATGAACGAGATCAATACCTGTCTCAAAAGATAAAAGATGCGCCGGGCGAGAAAATAGTGGCGGTTTTAGGGGCAGCACATGTCCCGGGAATTAAAGAGGAAATCAAGAAAGAGCATGATCTTGAACAACTTAATGAACGGCCGCCAAAATCCAAGCTTCCCAAAATCATAGGCTGGGGGATTCCAATTTTTATACTTGCACTGATTGCTTACACCTTCATCTCCAATCCCGATGCAGGTTTACAGCAATCGATAAGCTGGATTTTATGGAATGGAGGTTTTTCTGCACTTGGGGTGGCAATAGCTTTCGGTCATCCACTGGCGATATTGACCGCTTTTGTCGCGGCTCCGATCACCTCGCTGAACCCTTTGCTTGCAGCAGGCTGGTTTGCAGGGGCGGTACAGGCTTACTTCAAACGCCCGAATGTGGCGGATTTTGACCGGTTGTCGGAAGATGTCTTGAGTATAAAGGGATTCTGGTCAAATAAAGTGACCCGTGTATTATTGATTGTAGTACTAGCTAACCTCGGCAGTTCATTGGGGACCTTTATCGGAGGAGCGGACGTCATTCGATTATTTTTTGAAAACCTATGATTTCATTATAAAATACATGTTTAAAGGGGGATAGCGATGATACAGACCCTTCATTCACAAAGACTCGTACTGCGGCCCTTTTCTAAAGCGGACGCAGCAGCAATACAAAATCTTGCCAACAATAAAGAGGTTGCAGGCATCATCGGGCTTCCTCAACCATATTTGCAAGAACATGCTATTGACTGGATTGAAATTCAGCCGGAGTTGATTCTGCTTGGGACCGAATATCCACTTGCAATCGTAGAGAAAAAGTCAAACGACTTAATCGGAACGATTACTCTCCGGGTGAATAAAGAACATTTCAAGGGAGAGCTTGGTTATTGGATAGGCAGGCCCTATTGGGGTAGGGGATTTGCGACTGAAGCCGTGAAGAGGATGATCTCGTTTGGATTTGAGGACCTTGAATTAAATAAGGTCTGGGCGTCAGTCCTTTTAAGGAATAAAGGTTCCATTGCTGTATTGAAGAAAGCAGGGTTATTTAAAGAGGGTATCTTAAAACAAGACCGGCTCATATCCGGAAAATATGAGGATATAAATCTATTTGGGATTTTGAGGGAAGACTGCTCTCGCAATAGATAAAATAGTATTGGGCAGTCTCTGAAAGGTCTGTTTCGACCGGGCCATCAGAGACTGCTCTGTTTACTTTACAGGAGATTTGTTAATTCGGATGTTTTTCATCACAAATCCACTTTTAGGGAGGGAGGGTATTTCCCGTAGGCTGTATGATATATCTTGTTTAGGAAATGAATACGAAATACCACTTGCCAGGAATTTAAAGCTTGCATTCATTACTTCTATCGTGGGCCATTCTCCCGGACAGCGATGGTTTTTATAATGGTCCCCGCCTCCTTGTGGAATGAGGTCATATTGACTGCCTACATAGTTAATGAAACGGTCAGGCATAAATCTATCCGGACTTTCCCAAAGCCTGGGGTCATGATTCGTTCCGTAAAGATCAAGCATGACCAGCTGCCCTTCCTTGAATGAATATCCCTGCCAGGTAAAGTCATTTTTCGCTCTTGCAGCCAAAAATGGAAAGAAAGGGTAGAAACGGCGGACTTCTTGAATGAAATTTTCAAGATATCCTTCATTTTCGCAGATCTTTATCTTGGACTCAGGGTGTTCCTGCATTGCACACGCTCCAAAAACAATGTACCTGGCAACGGCGACTAAAGGGCGAATGATGTTCAAAAGTTCTACTGCAGCCGTTTTTGCCTGAAGTGGATGCCCGTTGATGTCCTGATGAGTGGCAATTTCGTGTAGAGCCCTTCCTTCAGCTGCCATCTGATTCCCTGCACGCACGTTTTCAATCATCTTCATCATCCATTCTTCAAGGCGTTTACGTGCAGAAACACTTGATAAATACTTTGGTCCCACTTTTGAAGCACCCTCGATTAATAAATTCAGTTCTTTTGCACGTTTAGGTGCCTCCTTGTCTGAAAGAGGGATTCCCGCCCATTCACACCCTGCTCTTGTAAGGAGTAAGAGTGTTTCATCAAAGAGAACAATCTTTCGTTTGCTTACCCAATTATCGGCTGTGTGTTTCCACAGCTTGGTGGTAATGGTATGTAAATCGTGCAGCCTTGAAGGAGTCATTAAGTTCATGAACAGCAGTTTTCGGTGCTCATGAACTGCACCGTCCAAACCTTGAACACCCCCTTCTCCGAACAGACTTTTAAGGATATGGGAAGGCATGGCCCCGCTCCGTTTCATTCGTTCCCGGTCATAAAAGAGCCTTGCACCTTCCTCCCCGCTTAAAAGGGCCGTTTTTTTTCCTAGTACGCGGGTTTCAAATACATCCAGATGATGATTCTGTACTCGTTTTTGAATAAACTCATAACCATCCTTAAAAATGGAAAGCGTCCTGTCCATTCCCCGATCCTTCGGTATTTTAATGTTCATCGAAACGTCCTCCTTCCAATCAGTTAATATATAACATTCCCGGAAATCGGAGAGTAGAAACCCATATGGAGAAGGTGTGTTGGGTGCATGAATCATTCAAACACTTCACCAGTCATTACGGACATAAACCTGCTGTAAAATTTTTTATAATCAAATCCAAATGCGATTCGATGCTTTTTGGCATCTTCCCCGAATTTTATATAAGGTCTTATGTCTGTGATACTTTGTCCTTGATTTACACGCCCCTCAGTCGTCACGATGAATACAGGAAGTTCTTTGAAGGTGAACATGTCTTCGAATAAAGGGGCCATCAAGGTGATGGCATCGTGTACGGGACTACCCTGAATGTCCGGATTCCGTTTCTTGTAGAAAGCGTAGTAGTAGTCGAGCAAAGGTTTTAAAAGTTCTGTCCGGCCTTTGGAGTCGATATAATCCACCATTTCCGGTGTCACAATTGAATAGTCGGTCACGTTAAGGGGGATGATCGTTAAATTATTGCCATAGTTCATGACAAGTCTTGCAGCTACCGGGTCCGAATAAAAGTTTGCTTCAGAGACAGCTGTTACATTCCCTGGCACCCAGAAAGCCCCGCCCATTACATAGACATCTTTCACTGTATCCATAAGGCCCGGATACAGAATATACATTGTAGCAAGTGAGGTCAATCTGCCGACGTTTACTATCGTGAGCTCTCCATCATATTGCTGGATGATGTTCACGATTTCAAAAAAATTCTCAGTCGTGTCCACCAATTTGTCAGGAATGATCGGACCGAGTCCGTACTCCCCATGGATTTCAGGATAATAAGTCGGTTCCTGCGCAGTCATCGGTATTTCCGCTCCTCCTATTATCGGGAATTTTTTATCTTCCGGTACATACGTCATCAAGTAATTCGCTGTCTGGATGGCGCGTGTTCTGGGCACGTTGCCATAATCTGCGACCACTCCGACAAGTTCGATATCATCACTTAAGTATCCATAAATAAGCGCAACTATGTCATCGACCCCAACATCTGCAAAAAGCAGGATTTTCTTTTTCATAAAGACGCACCCCACAGTTTTTCACATTATATGGAAGCCGAATGTTGTCCCGTGCGTTCAGGTATCAAGTGTTTAAGATATGAAAATGAAAATAAAAGTTTTTCAAAGAAATTCAACTTTCAATCATCATGAGTGTTAAAATATAACTATCTAAAAATTCTAAAAAATAGTAGGGTAAAATATAGCATGAAGATCAATCCGCATTCCTGTCTGCAAAGTCTTCCTGAAAGAAGGATTCCCCATGATACTGTGTGAAGAATTAAGTGAGGTGAAACCATGAAGAAAATTGAAAATTTTTATCTTGAAGATCCCCATTTTCAGCAATTGATCCGCCGCTCCCTTAAAGGAGACTTCCTTCAATGGGCAGAAAAAGAGCTGTCTGATTTCGGGGAAATGTGTGCAAATGAAATTGATGAACGTGCCGTTCATACGGACCGGGAAGGACAGCCAAAGCTGATTAAATATAATCGCTTTGGTGAAGAAGTATCTGAGGTCTGGGTAAATGAAGGGTATAGAAAAACGGTCCGGGATACGTACAATAAAGGGATTGTGGCGTATATCCACAAAGAGATCCCTGCTCTCGGGAGAAAAGGGAATTTTCTCTATTCATTTGCACAGGGATATCTTCTATCTCAATCAGAACCGGGGTTTTATTGTCCCGTCACATTAACGATGGCCACGGCACTTCTTCTTGATAAATACGCCTCTGAAGATGTGAAAGGGATATTCATGAAGCATGTACTTTCAACCGGGGAAGTGGAGCTTTATGAAGGTGCGACCTTCCTGACAGAGAGGCAGGGGGGATCTGATGTAGGAGCTAATGTCGTTCGTGCTGTTAAAAATGGATCTGATTTTGAACTGTTTGGAGAAAAGTATTTTGCCTCCAATTCAGGCATGTGCGGAGTCGCGATGGTTCTTGCAAGGGTAGATGGTGCCGGAAAAGGCACCAAAGGACTCAGTTTGTTCGCCGTTCCATGGAGAAATACAGACGGGACTTTAAATGGTATCCATGTCCGCCGACTGAAAGATAAATTAGGGGTTCGTGCAGTTCCTTCTGCAGAAATTGAATTCGACGGGGCAAAGGCATTCCTTGTGGGAGAACCAAACAAAGGAATTTATTATATGATGGAAGCTTTAAATCTATCAAGAGTCTGCAACGCGGTTGCATCAATCGGGATCATGAGAAGAGCATATATGGAAGCGAGAAATTATGCATTTCACCGCGAAGCGTTCGGAGAGAAGCTTTCCCAATATCCAATGATCAGGGAGACACTTGTAAACCTTGCCGCTAAACAGGAAGTTGAAACAAGTGCAGTTTTCAGACTGATTGAAATGTATGACCGGGTCTCAAGTGAAGAAATACCAACTACAGAGGATGAGGCTGCCCTTACAAGGCTGTACATTGCTATTTTGAAAAAAGAAACTGCCGAGCAGGCAATTCACTTTTCACATGAAGCGATTGAAATGCATGGAGGAAATGGATATATTGAAGATTTCGTTCTTCCGCGTTTGTTGAGGGATGCCCAAGTACTTACCGTCTGGGAAGGGACGGCAAATATACTCGGCCTTGAAGTCCTTCGCTTGATGAAGAAAAACCGTGTACATGAACTATTTATAAACCAAATGAAACAGGAGCTTGATCGACTTCCCAAGAAGTACAGTGCGTCAATCGAAAAGGTCCTCAACGGGTTGACTATATTGGAGTCGTTGGCGGCCAAAGTAGCTGGTTCCGATGATGAAACCCAAACCTATCATAGTAAGCGGATAGCTGAATTGATGGTCAAGATTTTTGAAAGCGTTGTGGCCCTTGGGGATGCAGCTCTATATGGTGATGGCCGAAGGAGAATGATTGCGGAGGTATTCATTGATCATACGTGGAAAACCAATGAGTGGCTTGACTCAGAAATGAAATCACTTAAATACTTTGAAGAAATAATAGGTATGAAAGTGAAAGTATGAAATAAAAAATTCCCGTGTAGACCGGGAATTTTTTATTTCTCACAACAGCATGGGCAGTCACATTCTTTTTTTGTCTGACATTTGCATCGTTCACATGTGCAGCTTTTATTTATCATGGGCTCACCTCCAGGGAATTTTATCCTATTTAAAGGGTTACCAATTCATGCGGTTTCATACTTGAATGGACGATAGAGTGTGATTATGACCGGAGTAATTTAAGAATCACCATATAAAACAAATAAAAGTGGATGTTTTAATGATTCCCTGCACATATTATTCCTAGCATAGTGGAAAGGAGATGCACCCTCATGAAAGAAGAAAAGCAAAATAAAGACCTGCCCTTAAAAGAAAAAGGCGATATGCAGACAATTGAAAATATCTCCAATAACGAGGATATCCAACAGGCCGCGCAGCCCCAGCCGAAAGATTACGATGAAATTGAATATTGAATAGCAAGATCAAGGCCCGTCTCCCAGAAAATGTGGGGACGGGCCTTGTTGTGAGTTTTCCCTAAATACATGATGAAAAGGGGCCGTTTTGTCGAATTTCTGTGCATTTTTCAGCCTGATCCATCACTAAAACATGTTATGATAGTGTAAATTAAATTGAAATTCAAATGGGGGAAAACATAATGAGTAACAAAAAAGCATCGCCAATGAAATACTTGGTCATCATAACTTTATTGGTTGCCGTTCTGTTGGCAGCTATAGTTATGTTGAACAATAAAGCGCAGCCAAAGGATGAAGCTCTTGAATCTCATCCGCCGACTGAAGGGCAGCCGACACTTGGTGAAGGAGATGCCCCGGTATCGATTGTGGAGTTCGGGGATTTCAAATGCCCTGCCTGCAAAGCATGGGGCGATCAAATTTATCCAAAGGTGAAAAGCGATTTCATTGATACCGGTAAGGCAAATTTAACTTATGTGAATGTACTATTCCATGGTGAAGAATCGATACTTGCAGCACTGGCTGCAGAATCAGTATACAAAAACGATCCTGAATCTTATTGGGATTTCCAGAAGGAATTGTATAAAGAACAGCCTGAGGGCGATAATCACGACGCAGCATGGGTAACGGTGGACAAGCTGACCGAGGTTGCAGAAAAAACAACAAATATGGATATTGGACAATTGAAAAAGGATATTGAAAATGAAGCAAATGAAGAAGAGCTAAATATTGATACCAATCTGGTACAGGAATTTAACATTGAACAAACCCCGACGATCATAATCAATGGTACAAAACTGGAGGATCCATATGACTATGAACGAATTAAATCACTTATCGAAGAAGGTCAGGAGTAAATGGACAGGAATAAAACTGATAAAACCCAGCTGTTCATGTATGCTGCCTGGCTTGTGTCCATCATTGCAACGTTGGGGAGTCTTTATTTCAGTGAAGTGAAGGGTTTCATACCGTGTGAACTATGCTGGTATCAGCGGATTTTTATGTATCCGTTGACGTTGATACTCGGGGTAGCGACTTTTAAAAATGACGCAGCATTAAAACAGATAGTACTCCCGATGTCCATCACTGGAGGAATCATTTCAGTATTTCATTATATGGAGCAGAAAATACCCGGATTTGGCGGAATCAAGCCATGTGCAAGCGGAGTTCCATGCAATTCGGAATATATCAATTGGCTGGGATTTATCACAATACCATTCCTGGCAATGACCGCGTTCACTTTGATTACGATCGTAACGTTATGCTGGACGAATAACAAAAAATAAAGAAAAGCTGAAGTTTACTAAACTTCAGCTTTTCTTTATCGTGGAGCCCATAAAATGATGGATACTCCGATCAGGCAAATCGCTGCACCTATGAAATCATACATATCAGGTGTGTTTTTATCAACCCACCATCCCCATAGAATTGCAAGGACGATGAACACCCCGCCGTAGGCTGCATATACTCTTCCGAAAGTAGGGAAGTTCTGGAGGGTGGGTATGACACCGTATAGCACCAGAATCAAACTGCCAAATACACCATACCATGGTGATGCACTCTCTCTAAGCCACAGCCAGACCAGGTAACCTCCGCCAATTTCTGCGAGACCTGCAATGATGAATAATACAATCGCGGATATCATTTTTTCACTTCCTTTCAAAGCAGAAGGGGAAAGGCAGTGAAATGTCCCCGTTTAAGTCAGCCCCACCCGAACACTTTTGCCAGCTGGGCAATGGTAAAGGTAATGGCAATCGCCAAACCAGTAGGGATGGCAAAAGCAAGGAAAGTCCATTTCTTACTTTTTGTTTCCTTGAATATGTTGATAAGTGTCGTACCGCAAGGAAAATGAAGAAGTGAAAATAGCATCATATTTAATGCAGTGATCCAAGTCCATCCTTGATCGATAAAGATTTGCTTTAATGAATCCAGGTCTTCTACTTCGATCATGGCCCCCGTTGATAGGTAACCCATCAATAAAATGGGAAGGACGATTTCATTTGCAGGTAATCCAAGTATGAAAGCCATCAAAATGAAACCATCCAGCCCCAGCTGTTGTGCAAACGGATCTAAAAAGTTGACAATGTGCATCAATATACTTGTATCACCAATTATGATATTTGCAAGTACCCACGTCAAGACACCTGCAGGGGCAGCGATCACAATCGCCCTTTTTAGAACGAAAACTGATTTATCCAATGTTGCCCTGACGATTGTATTAATGAAGTCCGGTCTCCGGTAAGGAGGGAGTTCAAGCGTATAATGAGTAGGAACTCCTTTCAAGGCCGTCTTCGACAGGGTCCAGGAAACAGCCAGGGTGACTATGATGCCGAAAACAACCATGCCTACAACGACTGCAGCCGTTACCAGCGTACCGGCTGCCCCCGTAAATCCTGCAGCCATGAAGATCGATGCGAGCAGTATAAGCGTCGGCCACCTGCCGTTGCATGGGACAAAATTATTGGTCAGAATCGCAAGCATCCTTTCACGGGGAGATTCTATGATTCTAGTTGACATGATCGCGGCAGCATTACATCCGAATCCCATCGCCATTGTCAGGGATTGTTTACCATGAGCCCCGGATCTCTTAAATAACCGATCCATGTTGAACGCTACCCTCGGCAAGTAGCCGTAATTCTCTAAGATAGCAAACATAGGGAAGAAGATTGCCATTGGCGGAAGCATGACGCTGATTACCCAGGAAGTTCCCCTGTAAAGGCCGAGCACCAAGATACCATGCAGCCAATCCGGTGCATGGATGGCGTTAAACCCAAGTGTCAGATACCCTTCAAGCCAGCCAAAAAAAGACGCCAGCATGGAAGAAGGGATGTTTGCACCCGCTATCGTTAAGTAAATGACGACAGCAAGCATGGAAAGCATGATCGGGAATCCCCATATTTTAGATGTGAATATTTTATCAAGTTTTTCAGTTTGTAATAACTTGTTCTGATCTTTTATAGAAACAGTTTCATTACAGAGTGTTTTTGAATGAGAGAATGCACTGGTGACAATGTCATCCCGCAGTGAAGCAGTGGAAAGTTCAATTGCTTTTTTTCTTAAGAATTGACTTCGATCAGTATTCCCCGGAAGCGAACTCATAACTGTGACCCCCTTTTTTTTCATTTAACAGTTTGGCATTCAATTCATCGATGATCCGCTCATCACCTTCCAGTAAGCGCAATGCAATCCACCTGGCCGGCAGATGAGAACCATATATTGATTGAATGTCCGGAAGAAGTTCTTCTATTCTTTCTTCAATTTCATCCCCATACTTCATTTTGAATGGTGATAGAGGCAATAAGCCTTTAACAACACTAAGAACAGCATCTAATAAGCTGCTTATTCCGACTTTGTTCCGTGCAGAGATTTTCACAACAGGCACGCCCAGCTTTTTTTGCAGCTTCGCTTCGCTGATTTCAATCCCTTTTTTGGCAGCTTCATCAATGAGGTTCAGACATATTACTGCTTTATCTGTTATTTCCAGCACCTGAAGGGCAATATTCAAGTTTCTCTCTAAAGAAGTGGCATCCAGAACGACGACTGTCACATCAGGCTGCTCAAAGGCTATATAGTTTCTGGCTATTTCTTCATCCATAGAGTTGGCAATGAGTGAATACGTACCAGGCAAATCAATGATTTCGAACTCTTCATTTTTATGTTCAAAGTATCCCTTTGATTGAGCCACGGTTTTCCCAGGCCAATTTCCTGTATGTTGTCTAAGTCCTGTGAGTTGATTGAATAATGTGGACTTCCCGGTGTTTGGATTTCCTGCTAATGCAATCCGGTATTTTTTCCCGTTCATTTATACCATCTCCCCATATATATTCGAGCTCTCTTCTTTTCGCAAAGCTATTACTGTGCCACTGACCCTGAATGCAATCGGATCACCTAAAGGGCTCTTGTTTACAACCGTCACAACATTACCGGGGACAAAGCCTAAATCCAGCAGGCGCCTTCTCATGACCCCGGTCAAATCCATAGATATGATCTGTACGGACATGCCTTCTTGGAGCTGGCATAATTTGTATTTGTGTGCAGACATTATTTTTCCGCTCCCTCACATATTTTTTATAAGGTTATGATTGTTTCCTTTGTGCAACTTTTTCTTTATCGTATGTCTCTAGAAAGGTTTTGTCAATGGATATTTGGAAGACTGCTTGTACTTTTTTAATATCGACTTGTTTATCATTACGATGAAACTGCTTAAACACGGTTGTATCTGCGAACACAGAACTTCCTATTTGAAATGAAGGCGGAAAGGGTTACAATGGTTATAAAAAAGGGGAGGTCGAGGGGGATTTTAAATCTGCTATTGGGATACGTCATATTATCCGTACCTGCATTATTCGTTGTTTTCTTCTTCAAACATAAATCAAAAAAGGAATTGGAAAAATTGAATGAAAATGAGTTTTCTCAAAAACATTGAAAAAGAAAGCCCTCTGCTATGGGCTTTCTTTTTCAATCGCGCTTGGATGCATGAAGAAGAATTAAACCATAGATTAAAGGAATTAGCTTCATGCTGTAGAATTTATTATACTGACACTTTATAAGGAGGGGGATATATGGAGAAGTTAGATTATAAAGTCACAGATCTGCCTGGGTATCGGGCCATCGGACTAAAATGGGAAGGCGCTTATTCAGAAGTGGCTGGTTTGAAGGAAATGATCCAAAAAATGAGCAATAGGGTTTCTGAGTTGGAGCATGCGGTAAATCCACAGGAACAATTGGGTTTGTCATATCACTTGCGCCCCGATGGATTCTTACATTATTCTGTGTATGAAGTTAGTCCTGAGCAAGAGATTCCAGCAGGGATGGAAGAGATCAACGTCAGTCCCATGACTTATTTTTGCGTCCATCATCCGAAAGGCAAAGACATCGGTCATACATACACTGCAATCTATCATTGGATGAAAGAGAACGGCGAATATACTCCTTTTACTGAAGCCGGGACGAAGTACTATGATGATTTGCCGATCAAACATGAACGATATCCGTATAAAAGGGACTTAAAGGATCCACACTTTGATATATTAATACCTTTAACGAAAAAATAAGCATCAAAAAACCCATCCTTTCCGGATGGGTTTTTTGATCATCTGCCGCAGCTGCATTTCTTACCGTGATGTTCATGTTGTTTATGACAATTACATTTGCGAGACTTCATACATCCACAGCTGTCGTGATGGTGATCTTTTTTGCATTCACATTTATGGTGATCTTTTTTACATCCGCATTTCTTCCATTCATGTTGATCGCTATTTTTATGACAGCTGCAGGAATGTGCATCTTTGATTTTAAAACATTTTTGTTCCACGGCTTCTTTTCTTCTGGAGTCTCTGCAGTCATCATGGTCATAATCGTCCTCATAGCAAGTGCAATGAATGAACATCAAATTGTCCCAGAAATTGCAGAATTTATGCTTTCTTCTGCCTCTTTCACAGCCCTGAGAATACGGAAACCACATATTATTTCCCCCTAACTCCATGTATTTGCCCAAGGTAATACCCCGACTTAATACATTCTATGTATCTTTGTCCAATTGGTATGGACGAGCGCCCTTTTTTACAGTGGGAATATGCAGCATCTGTTTACTTTAGTTAGCTGCAGCCTTTCCATTCATCTTTAAGCATTCCGTACACGACGTGATCCACGTAGTGATCATACAGCCATTCCGCCTGTCTGATGGTTCCTTCTTCTGCAAAACCCAATCTCTCAGGGATGCTTCTGCTTTTCTTATTTTCTGCAGCAGCCCTGATATCGACTTTATTTAATTTGTGATAGTCAAAAGCATAATCCGTTAATGCTTTTGCAACTCTGGTCATGATTCCTTTTCCTTGATAGTCCTGGGGGAGCCAGTATCCAATATAGGCTGTTCTATTGGACCAATCAATTGAATTGTAGCCAGCGGTCCCGACCATTTTCCCATTATATAAAATCACAGTGTTCATGCTCTTATTTTCTGCATAGCTTCTCATGCAGCCTTGAATGAACTCCTTTGTATCCTCTGCTTTTTTGGTGTAATCCAGCCAGCCAAGCCACTCCTTCAAGTGTTCTCTTGCTGTGTCCACCAATTGAAACATTTCTTCTGCATCATTCATGTCCACCAATTTCAATGCCAATTCTTCGTCAATTTTATGTAAGAACATTTTCTTCACCCCTATTAATTAATATTGTATAATTTTACTATATGAATTGAAAAAATTCTCGGATAATTATAAAAATAGAAGATTTGGTAAAAGAGGGGTCAAGCGTGCATATTTTTGAATTGAGTAAACGGAAAGATTTATTTGAAGAAGCTGTAGACGCTTTCTGGAAGCAGTGGGGAAGTGAAGAGAGCTACCTTTTTTATAAAGACTGTATGCATCGATCATGTGAAACAGATGAAGAGGTTCCAAGGTTTTATATTGCGCTGGAAGATGAAACAATAATAGGTACGTTCGCTATCCTTCGAAACGATATCAATAGCCGGCAGGACTTATCTCCTTGGATTGCCTGTTTATATGTCGATCCGGAATGGCGGGGCAGGGGACTCGGGGCACAGTTCCTTCAATATGCTTTGAAGGAAGCGGGCAGAAAAGGCTACAAAAAACTCTATCTGGCCACAGATCATGATGGTTATTATGAAAGATATAACTGGCTTCATTCATCAGAAGCCTATGGACTCGGCGGCAACTTTATTAAAGTGTATGAAAAGTCTACTGGTCTATGAAATGAACTGTTACATACCAAAATGACCAAGGAGGACTCCTTTGAATATAGAGTTGGCTAAAAAAAGTGATTTACTTGATTTAATACATATTGATCAAGCAGTGATTGGAAACGATCATCGAGCGGCTTTGATAGATAAATCCATTCATGACCGCTGTTGCCTTGTTTGCAAAATAGAAGGAAAGTCTGCAGGGTTTCTTTTATCCAATAACCAATTTTTTGAACATTGGTTTATCTCATTGGTCATTGTCCATCCAGATTGTCGGAAGAGAGGTATCGCCCGTGAACTTTTCACCGCATTTGAAGAAATGGCTGATGGAAATAAAATCTTTTCTTCCACAAATAAGTCACACAGCATCATGCATCATCTATTCCTATCACTCGGCTATGAAAAAAGCGGGTTTATCGATAACCTTGACGAAGGTGACCCCGAAATTATATATGTAAAAAAGCGGAAAGAGAAAGACTTGTGATCGTCAAAATAGATATCACTATACCTTCACTTGCTAAAGAGGTACTGGATCTTCAATATAAATCTTATCAAATAGAAGCAGACATAATCGGTTATGGTGAACTGCCTCCGCTTAAAGATAACGTGAACTCGCTCAAGAAGTGCGGAGAAGTCTTCTTTGGTTTCTATGAAAAAAATCAGTTATGCGGAGCCGCATCTTTCAAATGCGAGGAAAATATTGTTGATATTCACAGAATGATGGTCCATCCCAGCCATTTCAGGAAAGGAATTTCAAAAGCCTTGCTGAATCATCTGGAAGAGGAATGCAAGGGATTGGACGCCATGGTTGTATCAACAGGCACAAAAAACAGACCAGCCATTCATTTATATAAAAATGCCGGGTTTAAAGAGGTCGCTGAAAAGGAAATAACAGAAGGGCTGCGAATTACTACTTTCAAAAAGATGCTGAAGTGAATTGGAGGATGAAAAATGGACAGTATCATATTCGATTTGGACGGAACGTTATGGGACCCCCGCGAGACGGTGGTTGAGTCTTGGAATAGAGTCATTAAAGAACATGATAAAGTAGACAATGAACTGACTTCACAGCATTTGAAGGAAACAATGGGAATGCAGATGCATGAAATAGGGAAGAAGTTGTTTCCCGAGCTGGAAGAAGAAGAAAGAGACCGATTCATGAAGACCTGCTCTGGTGTAGAAATCGGCCATCTGCGTGACAAAGGGGGCAACCTCTATGACGAGGTGGAAGAAGTCCTGGAAGAGCTTGCTAAGACATACAAGCTTTATATCGTTAGTAATTGCCAGGATGGTTATATTGAAGCATTTTATGACTATCACAAATTAGGAAAGCACTTTATCGATTATGAAAATCCGGGAAGGACAGGTCTTTCAAAAGGTGAGAATATTAAACTGATCATTGAGCGCAATCACTTGAAACATCCCGTTTATGTGGGGGATACGGAAGGAGACAGGAATGCTGCAATGCATGCAGGCATACCTTTTGTATACGCCAGGTACGGTTTCGGCAATGTAGACCATTATGATTATGTGATCGATACATTCGGAGAATTGCTTGAAATCTTTTAATTCCGGATACTTCCTGGGCTATTCACAGGAACTCCATTATAGATGAAATGAGAACAGCAAAGGAAGGAGGAGTGACATTGGATAAGTTATCGAATGGGTTTATGGAAGAAGTTGTGAAGGCTTGCAGACCATATACTGCTCAAGGAGAAGTTATCGATCATATCCCAGGGCTGGATCAGTCACATGCAACCGATCTCGGGGTTACCATCATTACGAAAGAAGGAGACGTTTATTCAGCCGGAGAGGATGATTGCAACTTTTCACTTCAAAGCATTTCCAAGGTCATCATCTTATTGATGGCACTGGAAGACTTCGGGAAGGAAGTCGTCTTTCAAAAGGTTGACATGGAACCGACCGATGATTTCTTCAATTCAATATCCAATCTTGAAAATTATGAGGGTCACCGGCCGTATAATCCATTCATTAATTCAGGAGCCATAGCCACAGCGAGCCTTGTCAACGGCTCAACGGTTGAGGAGCGCTTTCAGAGGATACTATCGTTTCTGCAAACGATTACTGGGGATGATGAAAAAGTAAAACTCAACGAAGAAGTGTACCGCTCAGAAATAAAAAACGGTGCAAGGAATCGGTCACTTGCTTATTTCATGGAAAGTACAGGAGTTCTTTCAAATAGAGAAGCCGAAGAAGCGCTGGATCTTTATTACAGAGTGAACTCAATCGACGTAAACTCGCTTGCGTTGGCAAAGCTTGGTTTTTTCCTTGCTAATCACGGTAAAATCAGTGCAACAGGTTCTCAGCTGATACAATCCAGACATGTCCGAACCGTGAAAGCGATCATGCTTACTTCGGGGATGTATAATGAGTCGGGAACCTATGCAGTGGATGTTGGATTCCCATTAAAGAGCGGAGTGTCAGGAAGTATCGTTGGAGCAGTTCCAGGGAGAATGGGGATTGGGATCATCGGCCCTTCCATAAACAAAAAAGGAAACAGTGTAGCAGGCGGACAAGTACTGAGGATGCTGTCAGAAAAACTCAGACTGAATATATTTCACGATAGTACCATCGTATAAAGGGAAAGTTAAGGTTCTATTTATAAATGACAGTCTTTTCTTAATAGGGGGTATGAAGTTGATCATCATGCTGAATGGTGCGTTTGGTGCAGGAAAGACAACCGTTGCCGAGGGTTTATTAGAAAAAATTGATGATAGTATGTTATTCGATCCGGAAATAGTCGGATATATGTTAAGGTCCATGCTGCCGGAAGATATCAAACGTAATGAGTCTAAAAGCGGTGACTTCCAAAACTATGAACTTTGGAGAGTATTAACTGTGGATACAGCCAAGAGGTTGAAAGATAAATATGGTAAGCATCTCATTGTCCCTATGACACTGAGAGTCCCAGCGTACTTTACATATATCTTTAATGGCTTGAAAGAAATCGATGATGAAACACAGCACTTTTGTCTGCAAGCAAGCAGGAAGACAATATTTAAAAGGCTCAGGGACAGGGGGGAAGAAGAAGGGAACTGGTGCTTCCAGCAAACCGAAAAATGCCTGCATGCATATGAAGAATATGATTTTGGTGAGTATATTCAGACGGAGGATGTTGAAATCAATGAAGTAATCAGCAGCATAATGAAAAAATTGAACACAACAAGTTTTCAAAAATAAGAAGAGGACAACCTTGACTTCAAGGTTGTCCTCTTCTTTTTAGCTAGGTGACAACTACGATCCAATCCTCGTCAAGGCTTTCAACCCCTTTATCAAACGTCAGCTTTGTTTTGAAAAGATAACGAATTCCGTTCTTTCCTGTTTGCAGCGTCTTAGGAATTCTATAGACAAAGTTAAGCCTGTTTGTTTCGTCTGGTGCTAAATCTTCTGATCTGTAAATCGTTGTTGAGTCGATGACCTTTTCTGTCGACTGTTTATCTACCATGATAAGATCACAGTCGATCCTCCGTACTTTTTGTTTTACAATCCCGCCCTTTAAAACGAAATACCCGTGAAGCAGCTCGCCGGGATAGAATTCTGTTTTCGGTAAGATTAAATCAATCTTGGCTGAACCAACACCAAGCATGGAAGCATATTTTCTCAGTAACATTCAGGCATCCCCTTTTGTGAGTCTGTGTGCTTTTGTTCCAAATTCTTTTCAATTACTCCCAGCTGTTTTTTATCGCGCATGATGTTTTCTTTATTATCCTGAATCAATTGTTGTAAACTTTTCTTAATCAAGGTTTTCCACCCTTTCGCATTCGAGGTTGAGTATATAAAAAGGACCTTTACCGAAAAGGTAAAGGTCCACTTGATGCATGTATCAACCTTCACCGGACGGTAAAGGTCTCGCTAACAACGGTGTTGTCAATAAAGCCGAGAGCCAGGGCTCCGTATTGACGACTTTATTGTAAAAGCTACTCCCCTTTAGGAGAATATGAAATTATGACTCTATAGTACGAGCTCAGCGGCGAATTGTCAATTGAAATCCTCCCGCGCGCAAAGTTTGTCGAGAGAAAAAGAGTAGAAGCCTATTGTATTGAAGTGATCCAACATGATAAAATTCAGCTACACGGTAAAATAAAATTTACCGAGTTAATTTTATTACATGGGGATGTCTAAATGAAATCAATGTTCATCATCAAGGAATATGATCAGTTAAAAGCGTTAAGTGATCCGTTTCGTATCAAGCTTATGATGCGCCTTGTAGAAAAGCCATATACAGGACAGCAGCTTTCTGAGTTGTTTGAAATGTCCCGCGCAAGAATTCATTATCACTTGAAGGAATTAGAGAAACTGGGATTGATCGAAATCGTTAAGACCGAAGAAAAGAACGGAATAATACAAAAATTCTTTCAGTCGGTATCTAGCGGTTTTTATCCTGATGCAAGCCTGCTGCCTCATAGAGAAGAAATAAGTGAAACGAAAAGACTGATGATGTACGGTATGCTCGAGAGGACGATGAGCCGGATACTTGAAGCACCAAGTTCAGCATTTGAAGAGGCTGGAGATAAAGATCCATCTGATTGGAATATACTTGCATCATCCTGGGAAACCACAAGTTCAGAGGATAACTTTAAATGGTTTGTTAAAGCATACTTCGAACTTGTCGGTGAATTTCAAAAAAGAGCAAGAGAAGAAAAAGACGTTGAACAAAATGTCTATTATATGACCGGGATTGGTTTCGAGGTGGAAGAATCTAAATTTGCAGGAAGGCTTTTGGATGTGGAAAAAGAAAAAGACCGTTGATCGGTTTTTTTTAGACAATCAGTAAAAAAAAACTTACTGTATAAAAGTATTTTTTTGATGACACGGTAAAATTATTTTTACCGAATAAAATAATCACACTGATTTAGGAGGGGAAAGCATGAAAGAATTATTGTTTCATAACAGAAATTTTGCTTGGTTATTTTTTGGGAGACTGGTCACGAATATGGGTGACAGTATTTACTATGTTGCAGCAATGTGGCTTGTATATGAAATGGGGGGGAATGCATTTTACACGGGTCTGGCCGGATTTCTGACACTGCTTCCGGGGACCCTGCAATTTCTGATTGGGCCGCTCGTTGATAGATGGAAGATCAAGAAGGTTTTAATTTTGACTCAGATCATCCAGGCTTTGCTTGTATTGATGATTCCAATCGCACACTACATGGGATTTCTTACTGTGGTCTTCATCCTGGTAATTATGCCGATCATTTCTGCAATTAATCAATTTGTCTATCCAGGTCAGGCAGCACTGCTGCCCAGAATCGTCCGTAAAGATCAACTGGTTAAAGGCAACTCTTTGTTTTCTTTTGCTTTTCAAGGGGTCGATCTTGCCTTCAACGCCATAGCCGGTATTCTCCTGACTATGATCGGAGCAATTACCCTCTATTTAATTGATGCGGTTACCTTTATTGCTGCGTGCATACTTTTCAGCCTGTTAAATATTCCTGAAAAAGAATCAGTTAAAGAAAAACAAAAGATTAAACAAACGATACACCAATACAAAACTGATCTTATTGAAGGTTTTTCAATAGTATTCCGTTCCCATCTGGCCAAATTCCTCCTGGGATCAATCGTTGCAAACTTTGCTATTGGATCTGTGTATGCAATCTTACCTGCTTTTGCAGATGGCAGGGCTGGTTCCGGGCTTTACGGACTTTATTTGGCGGCAATTTCAGGGGGGGCGCTTATAGGTGCGCTTTCCGCTTCTTGGCTAGGGCGCTTCCCGGTCGGCAAGCTTACCATTCTATCATTTATGATTGGAGGAACGATGTGGCTAAGTTCGGGTTTCATATCCAGCAACAGTATAAGTATTCTTTTATTTGGTATTTCATGGATACCCATTGGGGCGACAAATGTCATATTTGGATCTGCGATTCAGTCAATGGTCCCATCCAGGTTACTGGGCAGGATATTTTCTGTAACAGCATCATTGGGAGCGGTGGCAATGCCGCTCGGCTCTCTTCTTGGAGGGCTGCTGGCCAGCCAGTTCGGCCCGGAAGCAGTATATATATCAAGCTCAGGAGGGATTTTGTTTATAGCCCTGGTATGGACTATAAACAAAACACTCCGCTCCCTTCCGGAAACTTCTAAACTAAAACCTGGAGAAATGGGCCTGCCTGAAGGAGACCCTGCTGTATCCGGGGAAGTAATCTCCGGATAATGAATCAGCTTGTTTGTTATTAACGTGACACCTCGCTAAAAGAAATCTGCTTCAACTGTTCGGTTTTAGTGTCAAATCTTATGTTTACAAGCACTCCGAATTCTTTATCTTTTCCCTTTAGCCATAGTTTGAATTTTTCTGTGCTGATGCCTCCACTGTCTTCACGGCCAATATGAAGATAGTCGATGATCTGAGCCTGGGGATAACGTTCTTTTGTTTTTTTCATTGCAAGACGGCCCCATTTCGCATAAGAAGGAATGGTCACGTTTATGCTTTCTAAGTACTTTGCTTCGCAGACCGTCCCGTGCAATCCAAGCGTCATCAATGGAATCAGGAACATACACATCCTTAATTTTTTCAAAATAGAGGTCCTCCTGTTTTAGTATTATCATCTGTTGATTTTTCCTTCTTATTCCCTTCATGCAAAACCAAATCGTTTTTTATTGTGCTACTATTGAGAAGATAACAGGGAAAGTATGGTGGAAGGCAGGGAACTATATGGATAGTAGGAAGAAACGAAAGACAGCAGTCTGCTGGAGCAGTGGTAAGGATTGCAGTCTCGCATTATATCGCCTCATGAAGGATAATGAAGAAATCGTATGTCTTGTTTCGATGGTTTCCAGTAAAGACGAACGAAACCATGCACACGGAATTAAATTAAAGATCCTCAAATACCAGGCGGAGGCGTTGGGACTGCCGCTAGTGCTTATTGATTCAGAAGGAAATTATGAAGCTTCGCTTGTGGCTGCACTCAAGGGTTTGAAAGCCGAGCTGGGTATTGAACAAGTGGCGTTTGGAAGTTTGTATGCAAAAGAAGATAGGAAATGGAATGAGGAAATTTCTCATAAAGCCGGAGTCGAACCCATATTCCCTGCTTGGATATCTCCGGAAGACTCGAATGAACTCATGCAGGAATTCTTGTCTCTCGGGTTCACCGCTTACATTTGCAGGGCCTCAAGCGAACACTTCGATCAAACCTGTCCGGGCAGGATCCTTGATTTTCAGTTTTATGAAGAAATTCGGCAGAAAGCGATCTGTGTGATGGGTGAGGCGGGTGAATATCATACATTCGTGACAGATGGACCTATATTCAATAAGCGGATAGAGCTGCTGAAATCCGGTGTTGTGATGAATTCCGGATTGTGGTCACTGGATATACAAGATTGTCGATTGATTGCAAAAAACGAATAATGAAAGAATCTTTGATGTTGAAAAGCGCTCGATATCGGGCGCTTTTTCATATGAAAGAAAACACAACGAGCTAAGTTTATCCTTTGACATATGACATCGTGTCATCTATAGTAAGGAAGGTCTTGAAAATGACACTGTGTCACTTAGGAAGGGGGATGTATATGCCAAAGCCGACTTTTTATAATTTAAATGAAGAAAAAAGGCATATCCTGATTGAGGCGGCAAAAAAGGAGTTCTCCCGCGTATCTCTCTATGAAGCCTCTATTTCAAACATCTTGAAATCAGCCGGGATACCGAGAGGAAGCTTTTATCAATACTTTGAAGATAAAGAAGATGCATTTTTTTATCTGCTGAATGAACATACACAGGAAAGACATGAAGAATTCTTATTCAACTTAAAGAAATATCAAGGAGATCTCTTTCAAGCATTCATTGAAGTATTCTCCCACACATTAAAACGTTCACATAGTGAAGGTCAGAGCAATTTCATAAAAAACGTCCTCTTAAATATGAATTATAAGATTGAAAAAGCATTCACCAAATTCATCAGTAAAGAAGAATTGAGCAAAAGGTATGATGAAGTATTTCACCTTGTGGATTGGGACAGCCTTAATATCTCGGAAGAAAATCAGGTATATCATATCCTGCAGATATTATCAGCGGTAACGTTCCATAATCTTGTCCACAGCATCTCAAACGATTTAACGTTTGAAGAAGCAGTGACCAAGTATAAAGTTGAAATACAGCTTCTTCAAACTGGCATGACTAAAACAAGCTAACAAAAAGATTAAACATTTAATTTATATAAGAAAGAAGGGAGAAAATGAAGCCAAAATCACACGATGTATCGCAATCACCCGATTCCATTAATAAATTCCCATTATTGCTGGTGTTAATTTCCGGGGCATTTGCGGCCATATTGAATCAGACTCTGCTTGCAACTGCTCTCCCGCATATCATGGAAGACCTGCACCTGGAAGCCAGTACAGCTCAATGGCTGACTTCCATTTTCATGCTGGTGAACGGGGTCATGATCCCCATCACAGCATTCTTGATTGAACGATTTACAACACGCTCACTTTTCCTGACGGCCCTGGGTCTTTTTGCTGCAGGAACGCTAATCTGTGCTGTTGCACCAAATTTTGGCATCCTGATGGTGGGAAGGGTCATTCAGGCTTCCGGCGCTGGTATCATTATGCCGCTGATGCAGACGATTCTATTTCTGATTTTCCCTGTGGAAAAGCGGGGGAGTGCCATGGGAATGTTCGGACTGGTCATTTCCTTTGCCCCGGCCATCGGTCCGACTCTGTCAGGCTGGCTGGTGGATCAGTTCCCTTGGAGGAGCTTATTCTATGTCATTCTTCCAATCGTCATCATTGACCTGATTGTCGCCTATTTCATTCTCGTCAATGTTACGAAGCAGACGTTCCCTAAAGTAGATATCCTATCTATCATTTTATCTTCGTTCGGTTTCGGAGGGCTGTTGTATGGTTTCAGTACTGCAGGAACAGAGGGATGGAGCAGTGTGCACGTGATTGTGTCGATGATTATAGGTTCAATTACACTGACCCTGTTCATATTGAGGCAATTTAAATTAAAACAGCCTATTCTTGAGTTCAGGGTATTCAAGATAAAATTATTCACGATTACCACAATACTTGGAATGCTCGTATTTATCGCCATGATCGGGGGTGCGACAATCCTGCCGATATTGATGCAGAACATGCTTGGCTATTCAGCCTTTGAATCAGGTCTGATGCTGCTTCCCGGAGCCCTCATAATGGGCTTCATGAACCCGATTACGGGAAGGATATTTGATAAATTCGGGGCAAAGTGGCTTGCGGTTACGGGATTGATCCTGATTTCAATTACAACATTCATGTTCTCGAATCTTACACCTCAGACTTCCTTCATGTATCTGACTGTCGTAAATGCTTTCAGGATGCTGGGGGTGGCAATGGTGATGATGCCCGTCACCACCGCAGGTTTAAATCAGCTGCCTAACCATTTAATCCCCCACGGTACGGCTATGAACAATACGATGAGGCAAGTTTCCGGTGCTGTCGGTACTGCTTTACTCGTGACGGTCATGACTACCGCGGCACAGCCCGCCAGAGGAGTGGAAGGTCTTGTACATGGGGTCAATGTTTCATTTATTGTTGCAGGAATATCTGCTATCATTGGTCTTTTCTTTGCATTTTTTGTGAAGGATAAGAGTCCTAAAAGAGTAAAAACTACAACTTAATTTGAAATCCTATTCCCATTTTTAAGGAAACAGGCTATTTTTTATAGAGTAAAAAAACCTCGTCATAACCAGACGAGGTTTTTCTACTTTATTCACTCATAGTTTCATTAAAATCAGGGGCAGCTGCTTTTCGAATGAATAAGGAGATGATGACCGCTGATAAAGCCAGAGCAAGGGCGAACCAGTATGCATGGTGGACACCATATGTCATCGCATCATTCATTACATCCTGTGTTACTTTTCCGTTATAGCTGTTCATGAAGTTTTCCCTGCTTTGGGTCATGATGCTCACGAATATTGAAACACCCAAAGCACCGGAAACAGGCTGTAATGTGTTTGCAATAGCTGTACCATGTGGATACAAGTACTTAGGCAGCTCATTCAATGCATTCGTTTGTGCAGGCATCATGATCGCCGAGATCGACAGCATCAATAATACGTATACGACGATGAAAAGCCAAATAGGGGTGGCTTCGTTAATATTGCTGAAGAAAAAGATGACTCCTGACAGCACAATAGTACCGGGAATGATCAATTTTCTAGGCCCGAATTTATCGAATAATGACCCCATGACCGGTGACATCAATCCATTCAACAATGCTCCGGGCAGCAAAAGCAGTCCGGCTATCTTGGCAGAATATCCAAGAGGACCCTGCAGATACATTGGCATGACAATTTCAGAGGCGAACATGGCCATGATTACAATGATGAATAGAATGACACCCCGGGCGTAACTTTTGTATTTGAATACGCGAACATCAAGCAGGGGCTCATCCAATTTCAACTGTCTTAAAACAAACCAGACGAGACTGACTGCACTGATCAGGATGATTAAAATGATTTTGGAAGAGGTGAATCCTTCCCCATTTTCTCCGGCAGAGCTGAAACCATACACGATCCCGGCAATCCCAATAGAAGAAAGGATGATTGACCACACATCCACTCCGGGACGTGTCACTTCACCTACGTTTTGCAAGTATTTCCATGCAAAAAGGATAGAAAAAATTGAAAATGGGATGACCGTGATAAACAACCATCTCCATCCGAGCATATCAACGATTACACCGGATAATGTCGGGCCGATCGCCGGCGCAAACATGATCACGAGTCCAAAGGTCCCCATTATTTTCCCGCGGACTTCCGGCTTATAGATAAGTAACAATGCGTTCATGATGACCGGTATCAACAACCCGGTACCCACTGCCTGAATCATCCGTCCTGCTAAGAGCATCGGAAAATTCATTGCACCTGCAGCGATTGTCGTTCCAATCAAGAATATCGTCATGACACCGATAAACATTTGTCTGGTCGTGAACCATTGAATCAATAAAGCTGATATCGGCATCAATACTCCCATTACAAGCATAAAGCCTGTAGCGAGCCATTGGACTGTGGGGGCATTGACCCCGAATACTTCCATTAATTCAGTCAAAGCTATATTAAGTAAGGTTTCATTGAGAATAGCGAAAAAAGCCCCGATCATGAAAGTAATCAGTATAGCTTTTGAGTTTATTTTTGTTTCCATTAGTTCCCCCTGTTAAAGTTGAATGAAGCATTTCCCTGTTGAGATGCTTATTGTTATGGATTCTTTTTTTCCAAAAGCTCAATAATCCGGTCAAGTTTCTTGTTCAAATCAACCGCAGAATGAGATTGGACCTTTGAATTGATGATCAGCCTGCGAATGAAAAGGGTGAATGAAACCACACCAATAATGATTAAGCTGAATACAATCAGCTGGAATAGAATATCCCCAAGATTATACCCCATATTTTCCTCCCTGAATAAAGTTAATAATGACCATTCTAGTTTATAGGAAGAAATGGTAAACTACAATTATGAAAAATTGAAGAACGTGAAAGGAAGGGCCGTCAAATGTCTGACTCCATTCAACATACATATAATCGATTAGCTGAGACATACCAACATGATATCGATAAAGCAAGTCCATACAATGCTTATTATGAGCGGCCTGCCATGATTGCTGAGCTGCCCGGGAAGTTAGAAGGATATTCCATTTTGGATGCAGGTTGTGCAGCAGGCTGGTACACACAGTATTTTGCCTCCCAAGGAGCAAAGGTCACAGGAATTGATATAAGTCCTGAGATGGTTAAAGCGGCCAAAGTGAGGGTGGGGGACTCGGCACAGGTATTATGCCAAGACCTTCAAAAGCCGCTTCCATTTGAAGCCGACTCATTTGATATCATCGTCAGTTCTCTAACGCTTCACTATTTTGAGAACTGGGATGACACTTTTAAGGAATTTAACCGTGTATTGAAACCGGGCGGTACCTTCCTCTTTTCCATTCATCATCCATTTATGGACTTTACCCGAAATAACTGCGAAGACTATTTTACTTCAGAAACCATCACGGAAACATGGAAAAAGCCGCATATTACAATCGATGTCACTTTTTTCAGAAAGCCATTGGGCAGAGTCCTTAATGACACCACCCATTATTTTCATCTTGAACGGTTTGTCGAACCCCAACCAACAGAAAAAATGAAATCAATTAAAGAAAAATCCTATCGATATCTCATGACACATCCGCATTTTCTCATCGTAAAAGCTAAGTCGAAAAAGGCTAGTACAAAAGAAGTGTTTTAATCTAAGTGAAACCCGAACTGATTTGCACAAGATAAGGCAAATTAGTTCGGGTTTAAATTTGTTCGAATCACATTTAGATTCCAGCCCCTTTCTAGTGGTTTATTGAGTGTACCCCGCAGGGAGGCACGACCGTGGAGGCTCAGGAGTTATCTTTTTAGTCCAACGAGTAATCTCACGAGCATATTTCTTGATAAAAAATTTTGCATGTCTTACAATAATCTCGAATTAATAATATATCTTATTGAGATATGTTGTAATCATTATATATTACTTAAACAAAAAGAAAGGAAGATTTAAGAAATGACCAAGGTATTATACATCACGGCTCATCCGCACGATGACTCACAATCATTCAGCATGGCTGCTGGAAAGGCATTTATTGACAAATACAAGGACGTAAATCCGGCACACGAGGTTGTCGCGATTGATTTATACAAAGAAGATATCCCGCAAATTGATGCTGATGTGTTCAGCGGATGGGGTAAACTCCAGACAGGTAAAGGATTTGAAGAGCTATCAGACAGCGAGAAAGCAAAAGTCGGCCGCTTGACTGAACTCGTCGATCAATTTGTAGAAGCTGATAAATATGTATTTGTCACTCCGTTCTGGAATTTCTCATTCCCGCCAGTAATGAAAGCATATATCGATGCCGTATCAGTTGCAGGAAAAACATTCAAATATACAGAACATGGTCCGATCGGTCTTCTTACCGATAAAAAAGCCCTTCATATCCAAGCACGTGGAGGCGTTTATTCAGAGGGACCTGCAGCACAAATGGAAATGGGGCACCGCTACCTTGACATCATGATGCAATTCTACGGAGTTCCATCCTTCGAAGGACTGTTCATAGAAGGTCATGCCGCCATGCCGGAAAAAGCTCTAGAAATCAAAGAAAACGGCATTGAACGTGCAAAAGATCTTGCACATACATTTTAAGTAATAAAGACCGGCGAGATGCCGGTCTTTTTCAATGACTCCTTTAACAAATTATGGTAGTATTATTCAGAAAAGTTAAACTTCCATTTAAAGGAGCCAGAATTGATGAATGAAAAAACTTGGAAAGAAGTAGACCAATATTTCACTGCTAAATTACATAAAAAAGACCAATTGATGAATGAAGTCATGAAAGCGAACGAAGAAGCTGAAATGCCTTCGATTGATGTGTCTCCCTCTCAAGGAAAGATGCTGCATATGCTGGTTAAGATGAAAGGTGCAAAACGAATCCTTGAAATCGGCACGCTTGGAGGATACAGCAGTATATGGATGGCGAGGGCACTCCCTGAGAATGGTTCTTTAATTACATTAGAGTACAGTGAAAAACATGCTGAAGTGGCACGGGGAAATATTAGAAAAGCAGGCCTTGAAAATAAAGTGAAAATCCTGACAGGTGCCGCTTTGGACACTCTGCCTTCCTTAAAAGGGCAAAAATTCGATTTTATCTTTATTGATGCAGACAAAAAAAATAACCCTCACTATATTAAATGGGCAATTGAGCTTTCGGAGCCGGGAACGGTTATTATTACGGATAATGTGGTCCACGGGGGAAGGGTAATTGACGCCAAGAGTCCTGATGAAAATATTAAAGGGGTGCGGACATTTATAGACATTTTATCAGACAGTGAATTAATCGATTCTACAGCAATTCAAACAGTAGGCACGAAAGGCTACGATGGATTTGTGATCGGTATAGTAAAAGAAGGATAATAAATTAAATCACAAGGATGATAAGAAAGAAGGATCTTGTCCCCGGACATTTATTCAAATTTCCTTGACTCATGCAGATTATTTGTAAAGGATGCGCAAACATGTAATCATTAATTCATACCAATTCAATCGGAAAAGGAGATGGAAATATGAAAGTAGCAGTAGTAGGCGCTAATGGTCAGATAGGCAGACATCTGATTAAATTGCTGGATGACAGTGAGCAATTTAATCCAAACGCCATTGTCAGAAAAGAAGATCAGGCTCGATCTTTTAAGGCAGAAGGCATAGCGGCATCTCTCGTGGATTTAGAAGCGAGCGTTGAGGAAATCTCCGAAGGACTGAGGGGCGCGGATGCGGTAGTGTTCACAGCAGGTTCAGGCGGTGCTACAGATTCAGATAAGACACTGCTTGTCGATTTGGATGGCGCCGTAAAGACGATGGAAGCTGCAAAGCAGGTTGACATTAAACGTTTTATCATCGTAAGTGCACTTCAGGCACATCACCGTGAAAATTGGAATGAATCTTTACTGCCTTATTATGCAGCAAAACATTATGCCGATAAGGAACTGGAAAGAAGTGGACTGACTTACACCATTATCCGTCCGGGAGGGTTATTGAATGAAAACGGGACTGGTAAAGTATCGGCAGCCGAAAATTTATCAAGGGGATCCATCCCGCGGGAGGATGTAGCAAAAGCCATCTATGCTTCTCTTACCGAAGAACATACTTATAATCGAGGATTTGACCTTATTTCCGGAAACAAACCAATTGAAGAGGCTATAAAAGAAATTTAGTATACAGGCGTGATGATTGAATCATCACGCCTATTCATTTTAGTACTTATTCATTAATGGTCCTTATTATCAAATTATAAAGGGATTTTTTTGTGAAATAGTTGTATTTAGCAATTTTTATAATTAATCTATGCTAAAATTAAATATAAGAGATGAATGATTTTGAAATACAGGCATTACGCTGGATCATACATACTAGTTATTCACTAATACAATGAGATACATTTTACAGAGTTATTTATTATTTAGGAGGGGCTGTCGTGCAAACTCAGACCAATATGAATGTAGAAGGAATCAGTTTCGATTGGAATATGGACACGGGGCAATTTTCGTACGAAGGGCAGGATGCAGTACTATTCTGGATTTCCAGTGCAATGAAAATGTTTTTTGATACGATAGAAGAAGTCTCAGGGGTAGAGGCAGCTAACCTGGTGCTTGAGACGACAGGCTACCGCCAGGGTCTTGTAGTTGGAGAATATTTCGAGAACCTGAAGCATGTCGGACCGGAAGAAGCATCAGAATTGATCGGGCATACATATGCTTCAGCCGGCTGGGGACGAATATCCACTGAAAAGCTTGATATTAAGGAAAAGACAGCAACAATCTATTTGAAAGACAGCTGGGAGCATAAAATCAATGTCGCCCAGGAAAAAAATGAGGGAGGTAAATTTCTGCCTGCCCATTTTGCAGGTATTTTTACCGGTTTGTTTAAAACGAATATCTGGTACAATGTCATCCAATACCAGCTTAATGGATATGATTGCTCGAAGGTTGAATATTATCCATCTGACATTACAATAAACAATAACATCCATGAACTCGCACGGAAAAAAGAGACAGAACATATCAGACAATTAGAAGCCGTGGTGGAAGATAAAACAAGAGACCTGAAGGAGCTTGTAAAGGCCCTTTCCTCACCAATCATTCCCGTTCTAGAAGGGGTGGTCGTAGTGCCGCTTCTTGGAAAATATGATGGCGAACGTGCGGAAGAACTGGTTTCCAAGACCTTACATAATCTTCCATCATACAAAGCAAATTATTTAATCCTTGACCTCACGGCACTGGACGAAGACATTGATGACCTTTCAGCCAGCTTGATTGAAAAAATCGGTGCCGCTGCATCATTAATTGGAACAAATACAATACTGGTAGGTATTTCCGCTAAACTTGGTGCTCATATTGCACATACAGGGGTAGATTTTTCAAGATTCGAGTGTTTCAAAACACTGCAGCATGGGATACATTTTGCCTTGGCACAGGCAGGCAGGAAAATCGTATAGACTTCCCACTGTCACTGATAGTAAAAAGGGACAAATCACATATTCTGTGATTTGTCCCTTTTTGATTAACCTCCTGAATTTTATTTTGGTTTTACTTTTTGATGAACATTTGGGTCCAGTAATGCCCGTAAGAACCGCCTTTTACATATCCTACACCTATTTCGGTATAAGACGGAGAAAGAATGTTTTTTCTGTGACCTTCGCTGTTCATCCATGCTTGTACTACTTCAGCCGGCGTTCTTTGACCTGCTGCAATGTTTTCACCTGCAGCTTGGTAAGAGATACCGAAGTCCTTCATCATTTGGAAAGGAGAGCCGTAAGTCGGGGAGGTATGACTGAAGTAATTCTTGTCAATCATATCCTGGGACTTGTAACGAGCGACTCTTGATAGTTCCCAATTCTCTTTAAGTGGCTGCAGTCCTGCTTTTGCCCGTTCTGCATTCACTAATTTAACCACTTCGTATGTATAACTTTGGGCTGTTTGATCTTCGCCCGGTATAGAGATACTTTGCCCGGGATAAATGACATCCGGGTTTTTTAATTGGGGGTTGGCTTCAATCAGTTCGGATATGCCTACCTGATTTTTCACTGCTATCTTCCACATTGTATCTCCATATTTCACAGTGTATGTACCTGCAGCAGATACTTCAGAATCTTTCCCAAATCCAGCGACCAGAGTGACGGACAACATAAGAATAAAGAATAGTTTAATTGTTTTCATAGTTCTATTGAAGTATAATTCTGCAAACGTTTAAACAGGTAGTTGTTACCATGACCTGAGAACTGCTTATTTATCAGCATATAGTAAAATTTACTAGAATTTCATCAATTAAATTAAAGGAATATCCATCCAATATCTGGCTGTTATTGGTATAATAATATTATAGAAGAAATTGGGAGGTTTTCCGGTATGAATGAATTATTTGAACATCATCTACACGATATAGAAGAACATTTCTCAGGTTGGGATTTTTCATATATTACGGAATCAGGAAGGATGGATAACGGGATGCTGAGCTGGTCTTATGGGAGCATCGTCATTCCATACATACGTAAGGTTACATCTATGTTAGATATGGGAACAGGGGGAGGGGAATTGCTCACAAAATTTCAGCCGCTGCCTTCTGTAACTTATGCAACTGAAGGGTATGCTCCGAATTTACCTATAGCGAAACAGCGTCTTCAACCATTAGGGGTCGCAGTAAAAGAGGTTAAAGAAGATAATTTGCTTCCATTTGGAGATGGTGCATTTGACCTTATCATTAATAAACATGAAGAATATTCACCAGCTGAAGTAAGACGGGTACTTACTTCTGACGGGATTTTCGTCACTCAGCAGGTGGGAGGCAACGACTGCGCTCGAATCAATCAAGCACTGGGTGCCCCGGTAAATAAGGAGTACCTTCAATGGAATCTTCAAAATGCAAGTGAGGAATTGAGACGGGAAGGGTTCGATGTATTTGAATGTAAGGAAGAAGAACCATATCAGCGATTTTATGATATCGGTGCGCTCGTTTACTACTTAAAAGCAATTCCTTGGCAAGTCCCGGATTTTTCAATTGAACGTTATAAGGATGCACTTTATTCTATACATGAAACGATTCAGTCAGTTGGCTTTTTCGAAGTGAAAACCCACAGGTTCGTGATGAAGGCGAAATTACAGAAGGATTGTTAATAAATATAAAATCTTCAAGGAGTTCGTTCATTTGCTGAAAGAAAAATACGATGCCTTGTTATTTGATCTTGATGATACATTATTTAATCACTCATACTGTTACAAGCAAGCTATCAGAGATATTGTGAAATGTCATAATGGTCTGGGACATGTTGATGAAGAATCATTTATAAGTACTTTCTTGAAAATTAATCAGGAGCTTTGGAAAGACTTCCAGTCTAACAAAATAAGTTTTAGAGAATTAAGTTTAAAAAGATTAAGAATGACTTTCAATCAATTTTCTGTTAATGCCGGAAAGGAAGAAATTGAAACCATCAATGAAATCTATCATGGGAATTATCTTAAGAATATTGTTCCCGATCTTCAGATTAAGCAGCTTATAGAACAGATTAAAGGTTCATTCAAAGTAGGAATTGTGACGAATGGTACAAGCTATAATGCTTATAAAAAAGTACAGCGGCTTGAATTAAATAACATTTTTAATGACGAGCAAATCATTGTATCTGAAGAAATAGGATACAGCAAACCACAGCCTCAAATATTCCGCCATGCTCTTGAACGGTTCAGGATTTCGCCTGAGAGAACTCTTTTTATAGGTGATAATTATTATACTGATATGTGCGGGGCTAATCGTGCAGGCATGGATACGTTATGGATAAACCCTGATGAATTGAATCCTCCTTTGGATTTTAATCCTGCTTACATAGTGAAAAGTGTTCTTGATATTGAGCGTTTAAAATAAAAAAACGCAGCAAGATTATCTTATTCCTTGCTGCGGCCTGATTAATTACTGATTTTTAACTTTTTCCAGAAACTCATTCATTTTATTCATTGTATCTTCTGTCAAGTTCTTTAGATTTTCGGCATCAGGTGTATCTTTTTTTGCTTCTTCAATTAAAGGGTATAGGCTTTTCTCAATGTTCTCATAATCGTCAGGATAGTTATCTTCTACCTGTTTTTCAATTTGGTCCCACTTTTCTTCTACTTTAGAAACTTGTTCATTTAATTTCTTTGCCTCTTCAGGAGTATTCGTCAGTGTCATCGATAATTCTTCCAGGGAGCCCTTG
This sequence comes from [Bacillus] enclensis, assembly GCF_001456935.1. Taxonomy (GTDB): domain Bacteria; phylum Bacillota; class Bacilli; order Bacillales; family Bacillaceae_B; genus Rossellomorea; species Rossellomorea enclensis. Next base: position 817,455 of record NZ_KQ758483.1, read on the forward strand.
GTATCCTCCACACCTGCAGTCAGGTTTTTAGTATTGTCATCATTCGTTTTTTCATCACCGGTACCAGGGGTGGCTTCTTCTTTGTCAGGGGCAATCTCTTTCACTTCTTCAGCATTATCGTTTCCGCCGCATCCTCCAAGTAACAGACCAACAATTAACAGACTGCTGAACAGCTTAATGATTTTCATCGCGGGACCTCCTTTGTTGTTTACATCCATATTTCCCATTAAAAGAAAAAACAAACGAGGGAGTTAGGCTCAATATTGAGAGTGAGAGAAAATGACTATTTGTTAACTCGAATAAACCGAGAGGGGATGTTTAAATGAATAAAAATCGAATGGATCCGTGTAAAGCTGCAAAATTGTTCTGCGATAAAAACTTTTTTACTAGTGAAATCGTCTTATTAGGAGGAAGTGTAATCAGAGGGGAAGCGACAGACACTTCAGATCTGGATATTGTAATCATTGATGAAAGTATACATTCTGCTTATCGTGAGTCACTTTTTGCATACGACTGGCCGATAGAAGTTTTCGTCCATAATAAGAAAACGCTGATTGATTTTTTCAAGAGCGATTGCGAAAGGGCTAGGCCATCCCTGCCCAGAATGGTGGCTGAAGCAGTTGTCATAAAAGATAATGGTTACAGCAGCCGTCTGAAAGAACAAGCTGAGGGATTGTTAAATGAGGGGCCCCCTGAATGGGATTCATCTATGATTAGGATGAAAAGATATTTCCTTACCGATCTGCTTGATGACTTTATAGGCAGCACCAATCATGGTGAAACAATTTTCATTGCCGGAACGCTGGCTGAATCCCTGCACGAGTTTGTGTTAAGAACGAACAGGCATTGGATCGGTTCCTCAAAATGGATTATACGGGCATTGACTGCTTATAATCCTGTATTCGCAGAAAAATTCATAGAGAGCTTCTCCGCATTTTATCAAACAGGGGAAAAGGGACAGGTGATATCGCTGGTAGATTCAGTATTGAAGCCATATGGAGGCAGATTGTTCGAAGGATTTTCATTAGGTAAGCATTCCGTAGAAGTTGAATGTGGCGAGAATGAGAGGTGAATACTGTGACCACACTATTAGTTCTTATAGGCTGTATTTTCAGTGTGCTTGCTGTCAGTTTATTTGAGTAGCGACCTTTGTAATATTAATGAAATATTTGTAATATTTAAGGTGTTTTGCTTCCAAAATGATGACTTTAAAAGTCTCTGAAAAGGCGTTGAAGAAGTTTGACGGTAATGACGGGGGTTACTATTCATTTATCCTTTGCCCCAGCCCCAGCCTATGAGAAAGCCCTTCTAACTATCGATTTTATTAAGAATGATCGAAACAATGATGTTTCTAATTAATCCAAATGTAAAGTCGCGGTAACCATAATCTGTAACAATAGAGATAAAATGGGATTATACCAGTGAGGGGAGTGTCATGATGGAAGAAACGGTTTATAATCAAGAGGATTTATTTAAAATGCTTGATTCATTATTAAGAGAACCTGAAGGTTTTTGGACTGATTTTTACAAGGACAGGGATAGAGATATCCCTTTCTTCAAGAATGTTCCGGATGAGAATCTAGTGTCTTATCACATTAATGGAATTCTTAAACCAGGTAAAGCCCTTGAATTGGGATGCGGTCCGGGAAGAAATGCTCTTTACCTTGCAAAGAATGGGTGGGAAGTGGATGCGGTCGATCTCTCAACCACATCGCTGCAGTGGGCAGAGGAACGTGCAGTTGAAAACGGTTTACACATCAACTTTATACATAACAATATCTTTAACCTGGAGATTGCAGAAGGAGCCTATGACTTTGTTTATGATTCAGGGTGTTTTCATCATATTGCACCCCATAGAAGATTGAGTTATACCAATGTAATCAACAAGGCATTGAAGACGGGCGGACACATTGGGCTTACCACTTTTTGCCCGGGCGGCAAATTTGGAGGGGCTGTCATTTCCGATTGGGAGGTTTACAGATTGGGATCCCTCCAAGGAGGGCTTGGGTATGACAAGGCTAGATTAGAACGTATATTTTCATGTTATGAACCTGTGGAAATAAGGAATATGATCGATCAGGATAACACTTCGGAAGTGTTTGGATTATCAGATTTAATGGCAGCTTTATTCAAGAAACTGTAAACAAAAAACCGTTCAGCATGCTGAACGGTTTTTCTGCAGGATTTAAACTGCTAAGCTATTATTCTGAAATCATCGTGGTCTACTTTATTTATGCCATCATCAAAAACGAAGCGGGTGACCAGCTTGTAAGAGATTGCTTCGCTGCTGGGCGGGTATGAATCCGCTAATCTGCATGAAAAACTGATTCTTTTTAGTTCGTTCGCTTTCATGGTGGAAGAACTTAAAATGGTGTTGTAGTGAAGGACTGATGAGCTTTCACTGTTGTGGTCAAACTGCAATAGCTCAGTTTCGATACGCTTCAGCTTCTGTTGGATCCTGCCCCCGATAATTTCATATTCTCCTTGGATCACTTCACCGGGGCGGTAATCTCTTTTAGTCAAAACCAAATCAAATTTTGTTGATCCGATACCGAATCTGCACATCAGTTTATTAAACATCGTTGCAATTCAACCTCTCAATCATCTAGTTACCAAGTCTGCTTGGAGAGTTTTGGCCTCATTATTCTCTGTATCAATTCAAATTCAAATCCTATTGTAAGAGAAAGAAAACGCGCTGTCTACACCCCTTTGTCGACAAATTTTGCGGACGATCAAAATATAATTTTTATGAAAGTTTTTTATAATCACAAAAATGAATAATGTACTTACTTATAATTACAGATATCCACTATTTCAACCATTAATGGAAAAACAAGGTAGATAATAAGCCGGTTTTTCGGTACAATGAAGGCAGGGATTTATAGATTACATACACAGAGGAGTTTGCATATTGAAGGGGAAAAAACAAAAAGATAAAAAAAGAAATCCACTGCCATTCAGAATGAACATTTTGTTCTTTGCTGTGTTTGTGTTATTTACATTATTGATCTTAAGGCTTGGAATCGTACAGATTGTAAACGGTAATGACTATCTGAAAGAAGTTGAGCGCACTGAAAATGTAAAAGCGAATAACGGCAGTCCGCCCCGGGGGAAAATATATGACCGCTATAGAAATGTCATTGTCGACAATGTCCCTATGAATGCGATCACCTATACACGGACTCAGTCGACGAAACCGGATGAAATGCTGAAAGTTGCAAGGAAGCTGGCACAGCTGATAAAGATGAATACAGAAAAAATCACCGATCGTGACAGACAGGATTACTGGCTTCTTACCCACCCTGAAGAAGCTGAAAAACTGGTATCAAAAGAAGAAATTAAGAGATTGGAAGATAACAAAGATTTAACCAAGGATGAAGTGAATAAAAATATCTATCAAATGCAGCTGGATCGAATCACCGAGGAAAATATCCAATCCTTTAACAAAGCCGAACTTGAAGTTCTGGCGATTTTCAGGGAGTTCAACACGGGCTATGCCCTTTCCCCTCAAATAATAAAAAATGAAGGGGTTACCACCGAGGAAATGGCAAGGGTAAGTGAGAATCTCGCTAAAATGCCAGGTGTCAATGTCACAACTGACTGGAAACGCACCTATGCAGTTGGAGATACCCTCCGGTCGATTCTTGGAAAAGTATCTTCTTCCAAAGAAGGCCTTCCAAGCGAATTAGTAAACTCCTACACTGCAAAAGGGTACGCACTGAATGACCGGGTGGGCACAAGCTATGTTGAGTCACAGTATGAAGATGTCTTAAAAGGACAAAAAGAAGAAATTGAATACATCACGAAAAAGGGAAGCGTCCTCGAAGAACAACTTGTCAAAGAAGGCCACAGCGGCAAAGATGTCGTCCTGACGGTCGATATGAAGCTGCAGAAGGAAGTTGAGAAGATCGTTGAGGAGGAGTTGGGGAAGCAGGTAGCTAAATATTGGGAATCCCCTTTTCTGGATCGGGCATTTGTCGTGATGATGGATCCTCATACTGGTGAAATCATGTCAATGGTAGGGAAGAGATATACTGAGAATACAGATGGTCAAAAGGAGATGCAGGATTACGCTCTCGGCACCTTCACTTCAGCGTATGAAGCTGGATCTGCAGTTAAAGGAGCAACGGTTTTGACCGGTTATATGACCGGGAAATTGAGTATCGGGGAAACTCAGTTTGATGCTCCCATGAACATCGGCGGTGAGAAGAAAAGTTCATGGTTTAATGCTTCACAAGGAAGTAAATATTTAAATGACATTCAAGCTTTGGAGATATCATCAAATGTTTACATGTTTAAAACCGCATTAAAAATAGCAAATGCATCTACATCTCATAACCAACCAACTGTAAGATATGATGAGAAAGCTTTTGAGATTATGCGAAACCATTACAGCCAATTTGGGCTAGGTGTCAACACCGGGATTGACTTGCCTGGTGAAACCTATGGTCTCAAGGGACCGGAAAGAAAACCTGGTTTACTTCTGGATTTAGCAATCGGCCAATATGATTTATATACTCCTATGCAGCTGGCACAATATGTTTCTGCTATTGCAAATGGGGGATATCGAATAGAACCACATATCATGAAAGAAATACGCGACCCCAATCGTTCCGAAAACAGAATTGGACCAATCGTTTATGAGAACAAACCAAAGGTCTTAAACAGAATAAACGTTTCTCAAAGGGAGCTTCAACAGGTTCAAAATGGTTTCTACCAAGTTGCTCATGGATCTAGGGGAACTGCAAGAGATCAATTTAGGAATGCTTCATACAATGCGGCAGCCAAATCAGGAACTGCAGAAAAATATATTGGTGAAGTACTGACATATAACACTACACTAATTGGATATGCACCATTTGATAATCCGGAAATAGCCTACTCGGTAGTGGTGCCATGGTCCCATTTGAACAAAGATCCCATTGTCAATAAAACGATAGCAAAACGAATTATGGACAAATACTTCGAACTAAAAAAAGAAGCCGAAGAAAAGGGCCTGCTGGATACATCCATAGAAGGAGAAGTCCGTACAATGGATAATGAGGATGTAGAAACTAATGAAGCAACAGAGTAACATAAGAACCGAGACACAAGTTGTTAGTCTAATTAAAGAGGCTGGAATGAAAATTTTTTAGAATAAATAAGACTTGAACTAATTTGCTTTCTAAGTTAGTTCAGGTTTTTTTATTTATTATGATTGGCTATATCCAGCGATTAAATGGAGTGCAAAAAGAAGACTTCTGCGGGAGAAGCGTGTTAGGTGAGATGTGTCCAGCTCCAGGGCTTAGAGGTACATGTCATAACCGCCAGCGGAAAGCGACGTTTAGCACGGAAATCATTAACCTTTGCACCTTTAGGAGGGTGTCATTGTTTAATCCGAAGTTGTGTTTGAGGGAGCGTATATAATCTGAAATCTCGAAGTTCAAATCATCTTAATTGAAACTTTTCCACCCTCCATCCGTATATAAATAATAAGAAAGCTAAAAATGTACCAAGGGAGGTATTCACATGCTTTGGTTCATCATCGGAATCGCCATATTGTTTGGCGTCTTAAGCTCATTAATAAAACGCAGGACCTCAACCTTCCAAGACGATCCAACTGCCAATGAGCGGCAGATTCAAGAAGAGGAGCGAATAAAGGCAAGCAGCTGGTTCGGGGGCGGCCTATAAGGATAGGGAAGATGCATGTTCTTACTGACATGTATCTTTTTTTAAACTTAAATACATACATAAGAAATCACCTGCAGAAATGAGATACAATTACAAGATTACTTAAGACTTAAGGAGACCACAAATGATCCAATATGAAACGAAGGAATATCTACTACAAGAACTTGAAACAGTGGCTAAATGGGAGAAAGACCAGAAAGGACTATGGTTCTGGGAAAAGATCGGAAGGGTGCCTTTCATGATTCTGGACCGGATAACGCCGAAGATGGTGCATAAAAAACTGGGACAGGCCCTGGATGAAATCGGGAGTTACATTCAAAAAGGAGGAAGTTATCTTACAAGTGAAAAAGAAGTGTTGAATAGAATAAAGAAACAAACCGGAAATGAAGAAATGGGAATTCATGCGGTGAAAGAGATGCCGCTCCAGGTGATGGATGATGTCAGTCAAGCGATTGTCGAAACCCGCAAGAAAGTTGCCATGACGCAAGGCGCTACTACAGGAATCGGAGGGTTTCTTACATTAAGCATTGATATCCCATTTATTTTGGGAATCTCGTTGAAAACTCTGCAGGAAATCGCTCTCAGTTATGGATACGATCCAAATGAGCCGAGTGAGAGGGTATTTATCATTAAATGCCTTCAATTCGTGTCATCCGACGTCGTTGGTAAACAGGCCATTCTACAGGAGCTGTCGGAATTCAACCAGGCTTCACCAAATAAGAGAGACCAGGCCATTTCTCAGCTGCAGGGCTGGAGGGAGGTAATGGTCAGCTTCAGAGATAATTTTGGATGGAAAAAGCTCTTTCAAATGATTCCGATAGCAGGAATCCTATTTGGATCTTTTATTAATAAATCGATGATGCATGATATAGGGGAAGCCGGGCGGATGCTCTATAGAAAACGGCGTATTCTCGAAAAACTTGAAATACAAGTATAACTCAAAGAGGGGGAAGGGCTTTTCAAAGCCCTTCCCCCTTAAAAGGAATCAATCTTCAGACTGATCCTCTTTATCAAACCAAAGCGGAGTATCATTTTCAACTTCCCCGTTATAATTGATAAGAAGTTCTTCACCTGCTTTGATGTCTTTATATGCGTAAAAATCAAATGTATGCTGATCAAAATTTATTTCATAGATTGTGTTTGGTGTGTACGAATGGTTAAACAGCATACCGTAGCCCAGCAAGAGAGCCGTATGATTAATGCCATATTCAAAAACATAATCTGCCAAGAACGTTTTTTCAATATGTTCATGTTCTTCGTTTGGGTACGGGAGCACAGGAGCCTCATGTACGAGCTCACCTTTTGATATATCCCTCTTGGCGAAAACCCCTCTATTCAAGTCCCCGTCACTAATCGAGGATAATTTAACTTCAATCATTATTTCACCTTCTTTATAGAATACTGACCTAGTAAGCTTGTCATGATTCATAGGAGAAAGCAACTGTTTTCTCTTAGACGCTTGATAGATTCAGCTTATTAGAATATATCTTTGAGAAATTCACCAATATTTCTGGCACTTCTTACCAACCAATTTGCTTTTTCAACAGCGGAAGAAGCGTACACATTCACTTTCTGATCTTGTTGGAGCTCATCTAAAATATATTCAGCCTTTTTATCGTTCTTTAGCACCAGCTCTCCAATTTTTTCTCCTTTTTTAACAGGCGCCAGGAGTTTGCCATCTTCACCCATTTTGTCCTCATCCAATTTCAACTCAACGTCTGCCTGCTCAATTTCTTTTTTCATCATGCGGACCTTTATTGGCTTGTCCACACTGATCTTAACCTCAGCATCTTTACCATCTTGAACGGGAAGTGCATCCTTGGTTTCTGTATCCTCAAGGGTGAATTGGGCTGTTTCATATTGAGTGAAACCGTAATCGAGCATCTTTGAAGCTTGTATGAATCGTTCAGCGCTGCTAGGCTGACCATATTGATCCTTGGCATCGAGAATGACGGTGATGTATCTCACTCCATCCCGTTCGGCGGTACCGGTAAATGTCGATCCCGCAAAAGGTGTCGTTCCAGTCTTAAGGCCATCTGCCCCTTTAAAAGAATACGCACGGTCTTTCAGAAGTGCATTTGTATTCTTCATCAAGTACTCTTCATCAGTTCCTTTCCTGAAGTACTTATAATTCGTACCCGATGTTTTCAAAACTTCAGGATAGTCTTTAATCAAACGATACGCAAGTGTCGCCATATCTTCTGCAGATACCATATTTTCATCATCTACATCTGTCCCTTCAGGGTGCATGCCGAGCATGTCATAATTGCTCAATCCACTTGAATTGACAAATTTATAGTGCTCCATTCCAAGCTGAGCCGCTTTGGCATTCATCCTTTTGACAAATTCTCCTTCGCTGCCGGCAACCGCTTCTGACAGTGCAATGGCCGCACCATTTCCGGATTTGATGACCATCGCTTCATATAGTTCTTTTATTGTATAAGCTTCTCCTGCACGTAAAGGCACATTGCTCAAGCCGGGAGCATTGGCAAGCTGATATACTTTATCACTTATCTTATACGTATCCGTCCACTTTATCTTTCCCTTATCGATTGCTTCAAGGACAAGATACTCTGTCATCATCTTTGTCATCGAGGCAATTCCGAGCGGCTGATCTTCATTATATTTATCAACGATTTTTCCGGTTTCTGCATTTACTAAGATTGCCGCATCTGCATTGATCCCTGTTTTGGACTCCCCATGAACGGTTCCCCCAAAAGAGGACAACGCCAAGAGTGAGATCATTGCTGCAGATAAATTCTTTTTCAATGTGACTTTTTTCAAACCAGTACCTCCAAGTGGATTTTTCACAACTAAATTAGTTTACCATAGAATCATGAAATTTAGATGAGATTCAAGAAGTCACAAAATTGTAAAAAAGTATTGCTATATAAAAGTAAAATGTTACCATTATTTAGTGTGGGTAAAAGTCAGGAAGGGGGAGAAAGCTAATGCCCAAAAAAATCATATCTATGGCAGGAGAGGTTTTACTTATCATAACCGGTATCATCTGTGTGAGTGCCTCTTCAGTACTTTTTGAAAACCAATCACTTTCAGTTTTCTCTTATATGAGGCAAATTGGGGAAGTATTCAAAGATTTACTGTCACCAGAAGACCTTGTTTACGTTAACCCGATTTCTGATATCGAGAGAGAGTTATTCCCTATTCTTTTCCTGGCATACTGGAGCAGTGCACGCATTTTCTTTCTATCATTAATACTGGCATTATTTTTTTCTGTCATTCTGTTAACCTTTTATTTCTCTATGAACAGGTTATTTAAAAAGGGTGTAAAAGCATTTTCATTCTTAATTGGATCTTTACCCGATATTTTCATTATCATCTTGACCCAATTGTCAATCATATGGTTTTTCAAGAAGACCGGTCTTCTCCTGATTGATACTGCGGCTGTCGGGGAAAATCAGGTGATATTGCTTCCCGCCGTCACATTGAGTGTACTTCCATCATTCTTCTTCTTCAGCAATATGGTCGGATTTCTCCGCGAAGAAGAGGGAAAGCCATATGTTGAACTGGCAAAGAGCAAAGGGCTTACTCAATTCAGGATCCTGTTTATCCATATGATGAGAAATGTCCTGGTCAGCCTTACATATCACGGCAAGCAGATTGCCTGGATGATGATCTCCAATCTATTGATCCTGGAGTATTTATTCAACGTTTTTGGCATAACGTCTTTCCTGTTCACTTATAATACCCCTTCAATCTTTGCAGTGGCCTCGATCCTGCTTTTTCTTCCGCTTTACCTGTGTTTAAAACTATTACAAGTGTTAATCCTTAATAAGACTGGAAAGGAGATGAGCCTTTGAAAACAGCTGCATTTTACCGGATCGGTTTTATTGTATGTACAAGTTCCATTCTCCTGCTCCTGATCTCCAGTCTTATATACAACCTGCTTCCTGATAACGACATTCCACAAATGCTGCTTCTTCGGAATGATGATGGCAGGATTATAGGGGATGCACCTTTTGCCCCTTCATGGCAATTTCCTTTTGGGACTGACCGCGAAGGGTACGACATCGGATATAAGTTGCTGGAAGGTGCAATTTATACAATCGGGGCTGCAATTATCATTTCTCTCCTAAGTTTCATTGTTGCATTCGGAATTGGTATATTCGGGGGCTTTTCTAAGTTCAGGGTAAAATCTTTTGCCCATAAATTCTTTACAGCATTTTATTTCATCCCTCAGTCCATTATCGCCTATAACATTTTGTACCCGGTCATATGGGAGCCGATGGAAGGATTCACAACTACCCTTTCTGAAAGAATCGTTATAGAAGTACTTGTACTCGCTCTCATTACTGTTCCGACTACATCCATTCTTATATCGAACGAAACGGAACAGATTCTCAGCGAAGAATTTATTGCATCTGCCAGGGTATTGGGGGGGAGCCCATTATTCATTTTTTATAAACATGTGTTCCCTCATTTGAAGATGCGTCTGTTTATCATTTATCCAAAAATCGTCATCCAGATGCTTCTGATCATTGCACACTTAGGTTTTTTCACCCTTTATTTCGGGGGGACTGATGTATGTTACACCCCGTTTTGTCATCCCCCAAAGCCTTTCATTCAAGAATGGTCCGGTATGATGGGAACAAGCTATAAGGAGCTTGGTCTCTCGTGGTGGATATTCATGGGGCCGCTGCTGTGTTTCACCGTGACGATCTTACTGCTCAACGGCATCACGAAATGCATAGCGGGGCTTGTTGAACATGACCGTTATCAAAGGAAGCAGAAATCCTGTGAAGATGAGACTCATAGCTTTGAATCAGATTCGGATCAAGAAAGGTTTATCTTACTTAAAAACTAATATTAATGGAAAATAATTCTTGTTACCAATCAATTAATCTGCTAAAATTCTAAAAACGCATTGGGAGGTAAACAAATGATAACGTATCCAGTTTTAAATACACATTCAAAAATAGGCGTCACCGCACCTTCATCGGGGGTGTCTTCTGCCTATCACCCTTTATTGAGACAGTCAGAACAGAGATTAGAAGAAAAGGGATATACCGTATCATTTGGAGAAACTGTGTGGACACAGGAAAAAGTGAGGGCTGCAAGTGCAGAAAAGCGGGCATCAGAATTCATGGGGATGATGGGGGATGACGAGATTGAAGCCATTATTCCACCATGGGGAGGGGAGCTTCTTACTGAAATTCTTGAGTTCCTTGATTTTGAAAAAATGAAGGCTAAATGGGTACTGGGATATTCGGATATCAGCCCTTTGCTTCTCGCGATTACACTCAAAAAAGGAATCGCCACCGCTCATGGCACGAATTTCATTGATTTAAGGGGAGAATATTGGGACGAGACGACTGCGATGTGGGAGAAAGTACTGACCACAAAGCGTGGAGAATCCATTTCTCAGACATCTTCTATTAAATATCAAGATCAATGGGAGCACGAAAATCCATCTCCATGTGTCTTTCACCTTACCCATGAAACAGAATGGAAAACCGTCAGCAATAAAGATGAAAACCTTAAAGGAAGACTGCTTGGCGGCTGCATTGATATTATTCATCACCTGGCAGGCACACCTTATGGGGACGTTAAAGCATTTCATGAGACATTTGCGGACGGGGAACCATTGTTATGGTATTTTGAAAATTGTGAATTGAATACGACCGGGCTGCGCTGCGCTCTGGTCCATATGAAAATGGCAGGATGGTTTGATCACTGCTCCGGAATCATCTTTGGTAGAAGTGCCGCGAATACTCCTGTAAATGGCTATCTTGCAGAAGACGTTTACAGGGAATTGTCGGAAGAGCTTGGGATCCCTGTAATCTATGATATTGACTGTGGACACCAGCCTCCTCAAGTGACGCTTGTCAACGGTGCTTGTGCAGAGGTTAATGTTTCTGGGGGCAAAGGAGTTATAAGGCAATTTTTTAAATAGAACACAGTTAACTTGAGGCGTATATGTTTACAAAGTGGTAATCCAGGAAGATACGGAGATTGGAAAGGAACACTATATTCATGTTTAGAAAGAAAGAAAGTATCAATTCTAAACGGATCCACATCATTGGCTCTGTTGCCAGCGGTAAATCTACTTTAGCGAGAAAATTATCTGATGATATGAATATAGCATACTATGAACTGGATAATATCATGTGGGAGCGAAGGGAAAAGGGAGACCGGCGCAGGTCGGAAGAAGAGCGGACGGCCATCCTTCATTCTATCGTGTACCAGGAATCCTGGATCGTCGAAGGCGTGCATCACCAGGAATGGATGAGGGAAAGTCTCGAACAATCAGACCTCATCATTTTACTGGATACACCTAAACAAAAACGCACCTTCCGTATTATCAAAAGATTTATAGAAGAAAAAGCTGGAATCAAGAAAGGAAACTACAAACAAACACTTCGCATGCTAATGAAGATGTTCGAATGGAGTCGACGATTTGAGAATGAAGAAAAAGAAACAATACTCAGGCTGCTGAAACCTTACCACTCCAAAGTGAAAATTATGAAAAGCTAAGCCATGTCATTTAATGGAAGGAATTAATCAAATGAAAAGAACTGGAAACAACATTTATATAAGACCTTATTATCTTGATGACGCAGATGCCATGCTCTCATTTGAGCTTGAAAACAGGGACTTTTTCAAGGATTTCTCGCCCTTGATGAATGACGATTTCTATTCGCTTCAGTCTCAGAGAGAGCGGGTGGAGCGGACTGCAGGAAGAATGGAGAGGGATGAATACTATGCTTTCGGCATCTTCCTTATCGGAACAGATGAACTAATCGGCAATATTTCGCTTTCTGATGTCATAAGAGGTCCGTTGCAGTGCTGTTATATAGGCTATTCTCTTTCAAAAAAGCATAATGGAAAGGGATATACAACCGAGGCGGTGAGGCTTGCAGTGGATTATGCCTTTAAAGAATTGAAGCTTCACAGGGTGGAAGCCGGGGTGATGATTCAAAATATCGCATCGATGAGAGTACTGGAGAAAGCAGGTTTTCACAAAGAGGGGATATTTGTGAAAAATGTGAAGATCAATGGAAAGTGGGAAGACCATCAGCATTACGCAATCATCAATCCCGAAGATTGACCAATAGGAAAGAACGAAGATATCTGGTTCTTCGTTCTTTTCTGTATTAAAGAAATAAAACCATATATTCTTCGTCAAAATATTCTCCCTTATATTTGATCGCCCTTTTTTCAGTTCCATAACTATGAAACCCGATTGAGCTATACAACCTTTTTGCAGAATCGTTAGTGGTAACGACCGTCAGGTTTACCTGTTCAATACTTTTCAGATTCCCTGCTTGTAAGAGTGCTTTCTCAAGCAATGTTCTGGCAATCCCATTCCCTCGATGCTCAGGCGACACATACATACCGAATATAGATGCCTTATGCTTCATTTTTTCAGCGGTTTAAGGAATCAGTACAACCATGCCGGATAATGAATCGCCGATGTATGCACCAAATGTATAATTTTCTCTCTGATCAAGCCTCGCAGCGATGTGCTTAAGCGGATTTTCTCTGGATGCAGTTTCCTCATAGCTTGCCCCGAAAGCCTCTGGATTTGTCTTAAGAGCTTCCAGTCTAAGCTTAAGGTAGTCCTCCGCATGGGAGCTATCCAATCGCAAAACTTCCATTATTTACAACCCTTCTTTCTATAAAGTGTTATGATAGTAGAAACGTAAAGTTTCCGAATAGTATTTTATTCGATCAAAACTTTTAATTCCCTTTAATTTTGAAGGAGGCCGGAAATTGTATAAACAGGATTGCCTTGGCTGCAGGCTGGCCAACAAAGAAGAAAAGGTTTTCACGGTGTATGAAGATTCTTTTTTAAGCTGCATACTTGATCACGATCCCTTCAATCCAGGACATGTATTGATCCTTCCTAAGGAGCACTTTGATGAAGGCGTGGATTTTGACATGAAAATGAATATAGCCGTTATGAAAGCCGTACAGCTGATTTCGAAAACGATAGAAGAAATTTATCTTCCTGATGGCATCACCATCTGTCAGAATGGAGGGATCTTCAGTGAATTGAAACACTATCATATGCATGTTGTTCCGAGATATAAAGGACAAAACTTTGCAGAGTTTTATCAAGATAGCCCTGATATCGCTGATCCGCATGAACCATTACCCTCTACAATGGTAAAGATGAAATCAATGATTGAAAGTTTAGTAGAAAGGGAGAAAGAAAATGTTACATAAAGAGTTTCAACAGAAATTGGATCAATATGCAGAACTTGCAGTCAAAGTTGGTGTAAATGTGCAGGAGGGTCAGGATTTATGGGTGGCCGCACCGCTTGGAACCGAAGAACTGGTAAGAAAAGTAGTACGGCATGCTTATAAGGCGGGTGCAAGAAGTGTGCATGTTCAGTGGGAGGATGAAGACATCATCCGTACACATTATGAGCTTGCACCTGAGGAAACTTTTCAGGAGTACCCTATCTGGCTGGCCGAAGCGCATGAATGGGTCGTTGATCGGAAGGGTGCCTTCCTGCAAGTGGAGGCGCCTGATCCTGATTTACTGAAAGGAATTGATCCTAATCGGATCCAGGATTTTGAAAAGGCAAAGGGCCTAGCACTCGACCATTTTTTTGAGGCGATTGACAATGATTCCGTTAGCTGGTCGATCATCGCAATGCCTTCCCATAAATGGGCGTCAAAGGTGTTTCCGCAGCTGGAAGTAGAAAAAAGGGTAGAAGCTCTTTGGGAACGCATCTTCACCGCGGTCAGAATAGATGCTGAAGACCCTGTGTCAGAGTGGAAGAACCACATTGAAACACTGAAAGCGAAAGCTGAAGAACTTAATAACATGAACATAAGAACGCTTCACTACAATGCTGAGGGCACCGATCTGACGATTGAGCTGCATGAAGATCACTTGTGGCTTACCGGGGCAAGCAAGACCCCGGAAGGCACCGACTTCATCGCCAACATGCCCACTGAAGAAGTCTATACGGTACCAGTCAGAACAGGGGTGAACGGGATAGTAAAAAGCACCAAACCGCTCGCATACAACGGCAATGTGATAGAAGATCTCACACTGAGGTTCGAAAATGGAAAGATTGTTGAGATGGAGGCACGGGAAGGTAAAGATATTTTAAAAAAGATGATTGAAACGGATGAAGGAGCTTCCTATTTAGGAGAAGTCGCACTTGTCCCTCACAGATCTCCAATTTCTGATACTGGAGTTCTCTTCTTTAATACATTATTCGACGAAAATGCGTCCAATCATCTGGCGATTGGTTCATCTTACCCTACATGTATCAAAAACGGCAATAACCTCACTGATGAAAAAAAACAGGAAAAAGGGCTGAACGAAAGCATTGTTCATGAGGATTTCATGATAGGTTCTTCCCAGATGGATATTGACGGAATATTAAGTGACGGCAGCAGGATTGCAATATTCAGGGATGGGAATTGGGCGTTTTAAATTATTAAGCAGGGAACAGTGCGGTGAGCACTGTTCTCCTTCACGTTCAGGAAAGGGGTAATGTTGATGATTTATGAAATGACCATACAAGTCCGTGTTCCAAACATGAGAGAAGGACAAAATTGGTATGAAAAACTTTTAAATAGAGGGCCTGACTTTGTTCCTCATGAAGGATTTGCTGAATGGGAACTCATTCCGGGGTGCTGGCTTCAGGTTGCAGAAGGTGAACCGTCTCTAAAAAGCGGACCGCTCCGACTTGGTGTGGCTGACATTGAAACAGAAAAAGCACGATTGATCCACTTATTGAATGTGGAAGATTTCATTATCCATTCAAGGAAAGAAGTACCCGTGAAATGGGCGACATTCGAAGACCCGTGGGGGAATGGAATCGGGCTGTTCCAATATCACGATCAGCAGGAAATCCAAAAGAGGATCATACCTATTTTAGGGAGGCACATCCAATGAATAAACAAGAGATATCAAAGCGCTTTAAAACATTTGCAGAAATGGAATGCAGGGATTCGAGCCCCCTTTATGAATACCTTTCAATTAAAATAGCAGATGATGATGAACTATTGGAGTTATGCACTTACTGCAGGGATGGCCAGCCTGTTCCTAATCTGTTTTTAGGCGGGGTTCATTTCCTGTTGATGAATGGCTCCTCCCATCACTTGCGAAACTATTATCCGAGCATCGTACAGGACCCACTGCCAGTCAAGAAATCATTTAACCACTTTAAACAATTCTGCCTTTTGAATAAGCATCAATTGATACCCATCCTTCAAACAAAGCTTGTCCAAACTAACGAAGTAAGAAGGTGCGCCTACCTATACCCTGCTTTCTGTTATATGCATGAATTGACGAATAAACCGCTTGCCTTGATGGAAATTGGAACGAGTGCAGGGTTGCAGCTTGGCTGGGATCAATACCGCTATCAATATGACATTGATGATGGGGAATACGGAAATAATTCATCCAGCATTCTGATCAGTTCTGAAGTAAAGGGAAATCATCATCCTGTCCTTTATCCAGAACCGCCCCCGGTTGCCTCCCGGACGGGATATGACTTACATATCAATCATAAAGAAGATCATCCGTGGCTGCTTTCCCTTATCTGGCCGGAACATGAAGAAAGGAGGAGTTTATTTACAGCTGCAGCCGAGAGTATCAAAGAGCTGGATATTGATTTCATAGAAGGTGACGGCATCGAACATTTCCCTGAAAAAATCAAAGAAATTCCAGACAACGAAGTCATTTGTATTTTTCATACCCATGTCGCCAATCAAATTCCTGAATCTGCAAAAAGAGTTCTTCATGACAAAATCAAAGAAATTGGCCGTCACCGTAATATCTTTCATCTATACAATAATATGTGGGACAGGCAGCTTCATTTGGATTGTTATATCAACGGCAAAGAGGACTGTCATCTTATTGGGGATACAGATGGGCATGGGCGCTGGTTTGAGTGGAATTTACTTCAAGAAAAATCTACCACATAAACGCATAACGTGGTAAACTATTTTAAATTTACTACTAAAGGAGAACAATAGATGTGGGAAAACGTTAGGCTGGTTAAACCGAATGCTGAATTGAGGGATGAATACCTTGATTTTTACCGGGAATGGAAAAATTCAGGGGAAGATATGGTTCCTTGGGTCATAAAGAAAGACCCGACAGACTTTGATAAAATGATTCAATCATTGCTTGATGCAGAGAAAGGGGAGAATCTTCCGGAAGGCTGGGTACCTGATTCCACTTATTGGCTGGTTGGCGAAGATGATCGGGTGATAGGGGTTGTCAATATACGTCACGCATTAACTGAATCTCTGTTGAATGCAGGCGGGCATGTGGGATATGGCATCAGGCCGACGGAAAGAAGAAAAGGCTATGCGACGAAGCTTCTCTCACTTTCATTGAAAAAAACAAAAGAACTTGGAATCCATAAGACTTTAGTTGTCTGTGACAGATGGAATGAAGCATCAAGAAGGACGATCCTGAACAATGGTGGAACACCCGCCGATGACTTTGTCGAAGAGGACGGCAATGTAATCCTTCGTTTCTGGATAGAGATGGATTAAACATAATGAAGCATACTGCCCAGAGCCAGAGCCTGGGATAGATTATTTTTTGTTTCATTTAGGAAGGAGATATTGACTGTCGATCATGATTTCGACGGTTTTTTCCTGTATGTACCTTTACTTCCCTTACAAATAGAGAAATAATATGAATATGTATGCACGGAAATCATGAATAAACATGCATAAAGGAGGTGAGAAGAGGTGTTTTCTGAAGAAAGAAGAGAAAAAATCCTCGTGAAAGTTGAAAAAATAGGCAGGGTTCTGGCAAAAGATCTCGCAGACGAATTCCAAGTATCGATTGATTCCATACGTCGGGACCTATCCATCATGGAAGAAGAAGGCCTGCTGAAGAGGACACACGGGGGAGCACTCCCAAATCCGAAAGCAAGGAATAAACCTCAGATGCCTGACGAACGGTATGGAGAAGCAAGCCAAGCCCAGAAAGCGATTGCCAGGGCAGCTGCAGGGTTAATTAATGAAGGTGAGACTGTATTCATAGGCGGAGCTTCCATACATAACGCCATGATTACATACCTGCCAAGAAATATCCCATATACTGTTGTCACTAATTCATTGGAAGTCGCATACCGCCTCAAGGAATACACCAATATTGAGACTCTTTTGATAGGGGGCATGGTGAAGCGATCCGGTAATATCACGGACAGTCTCGCCAATGAATACACAAAACAGTTCACGGTAGACGTAAATTTTGCTGCGGCAGGCGGAATCTCCGTGCGGGGCTTAAGTACTTCAACACCGGAAGTGGCTGTTTTTCTCAAAACGGTCATGACACGTTCAAAGAAAAATATTGCATTGATGGAGCACCAGAAGTTAGGTGTAGATTTGTTTGCCGGATTGGATCTGCCTTTGTCAAAGGTCGACCTCTTAATAACGGATGACGAATCTGACAGAGAAAAAGTAGAAGTGTTTGAATCAGCGGGGGTAAAAGTCTGTATGGTGAGTGAGTAAAAAGTTTTTCACTTTTTAGAGGATGATCTGATTTTTGAAGGTTATTGGCTTTATTAAGACAGGTTATGTATAGATTTTTACCATCCTATTTTCCGGTTGTCCATGCGGAATAATGACTACTTCAAAACATAGAAACAGGAGGTGATATTCATGAGTTTCGAAGGGCAAAAAATTCTTCCTGCAGTCAGGTCAATGAAGGACTTTGATAAGATGCTTGAGACATCATTTGAATATGGTGTGTTCCTGGACCTTCATGTGGGTATGCTGAAAAGTGTTTTTCAATATGCAAGACAACAAAATCGAAAGATGTTCCTGCATATCGATCTTATTCACGGACTCTCTAATGATGAGTATGGGACAGAGTATATCTGCCAGGAAGTGAAACCATATGGAATCATTTCCACTAAGGGGAATGTGATAAAAAAAGCCCGGCAAAAAGGTGTATATGCCACGCAGAGAATGTTCGTGATCGACTCCAGCGCAATGAAGCGCAGCATAGACCTGATTCATAAAACGGAGCCGGATTACATTGAGATCCTGCCGGGAGTCATACCGAAGATCATAACAGAAATCCGTGAAAAAACCGGCAAGCCTATCTTTGCCGGGGGACTCATTGACACAATCGAGGAAGTGGAAGCAGCCATCGAGGCCGGCGCCACTGCCATTACTACATCAGATCGGACGTTATGGAAGCACTTTGATAAAAAGTAACTTCTCATTTTTAAACTAATATCGGAATTATTTCCTGTTGACAACGTTTTCAAAGCGTATTAACATAGAAGCCAAGTTAATACACTGTGCAGAGAGAAAAAGAGACTTACGCAATTCATGCCTTTAAAGGGGGCCATGTTTCGTATGTCTCTTTTTTATTTTTTAATAAAACTGTTTTCCATTGAAGAAAATGGGATATATAAAGTTAGAATACTGACTGTACCCATTTATGAAAACGGTCTCTTCACAGACATCCCAATATGAAATGAGGTTAAAGATATGACAGCATTCTTAGGAGAAGTGGTAGGAACAGCATTACTCATTATCTTTGGTGCAGGTGTATGTGCTAATGTTAATTTGAAGAAATCCTTTGCCTATAATTCGGGCTGGATCGTCATTACTTTTGGATGGGGGCTCGGAGTGGCCATGAGTGTTTATGCAGTCGGTCAATTCAGCGGAGCTCATCTAAACCCGGCGGTAACACTTGGACTCGCCTTCAACGGTGATTTTCCATGGAGTCAGGTTCCGCAGTATATACTTGCACAGATGATCGGAGCGATAATCGGGGCATCGATTACGTACTTGCATTTCCTGCCGCACTGGCATGCAACGAAGGATCCCGGCGTCAAACTGGGTGTATTCGCAACCGGTCCGGCCATTCCACATGTATTCTCTAATTTATTGAGCGAATTCATCGGTACATTTGTTTTGGTGGTAGGATTATTGTCAATCGGCGCGAATACTTTTACTGATGGATTAAATCCATTCATTGTAGGATTTTTGATCATCGCAATCGGGATTTCCCTGGGGGGGACAACCGGTTATGCCATCAATCCGGCGAGGGACCTCGGACCGAGGATTGCGCATTTCCTTCTTCCGATTCCGGGGAAAGGAACTTCGAATTGGGGATATTCCTGGATCCCGGTTTTAGGGCCTGCATTAGGGGGCTCATTCGGAGGGTTGTTTTACAAAGCGATCTTCACCGGTAAAGTGACTACCGGCTTTTGGGTTGTTTTAATCCTTACTTTAGCCATTCTGGGTGCAGCTTACTTAAGCGACAGGAAATTAACGCTATCTCAGAAAGTAGAAAAATTATCAACTGAAAACTAAGTTCACGGGAGGAATCATCATGGAAACATATATTTTATCATTGGATCAGGGGACGACGAGTTCAAGGGCGATTCTTTTTAACAAAAAGGGAGAGATCGTCCATACGAGCCAGAAAGAATTCACTCAGCATTTTCCTAAACCGGGCTGGGTGGAACATAATGCAAATGAAATTTGGGGATCGATCCTCTCTGTCATCGCAACCGTTTTATCAGAAGCAAATGTGAAGCCTGAGCAGATCGAAGGTATCGGAATTACAAATCAGCGTGAAACAACGGTTGTGTGGGATAAAGAGACGGGGACTCCGATTTATCATGCCATTGTATGGCAGTCCCGACAGACAGCAGGGATTTGCGATGAGTTGAAGACACAGGGCCTCAATGATACATTCCGGGAAAAGACAGGTTTATTGATTGATGCTTATTTCTCGGGAACAAAAGTGAAATGGATCCTGGATAATGTAGAAGGGGCTAGGGAAAAAGCAGAAAAGGGACAACTCCTATTCGGTACGATCGATACTTGGCTTATCTGGAAGATGTCAGGCGGCAAGGCTCACGTGACAGATTATTCAAATGCCTCACGGACACTTATGTACAATATCCATGAGTTAAAGTGGGACAGCGAACTTCTTGAAATCCTTGGAGTACCTGAATCCATGCTGCCTGAGGTACGTCCTTCTTCAGAAGTATACGCCAAGACGATCCCTCATCACTTCTTCGGACAGGAAATTCCGATTGCAGGTGCAGCGGGAGACCAGCAGGCTGCTCTTTTCGGTCAAGCGTGCTATGAAAAGGGAATGGGTAAAAACACGTATGGTACAGGCTGCTTCATGCTTATGAACACCGGAGATAAAGCCGTGAAATCAGATAATGGCCTTCTGACAACCCTTGCGTGGGGAATTGATGGCAAAGTGGAATACGCATTGGAAGGAAGCATCTTTGTAGCCGGTTCTGCCATCCAATGGCTGCGTGATGGCCTCCGCATGCTAAAAGAGTCCAAAGATAGTGAGATATACGCAGAAAAAGTAGAATCGACTGATGGCGTTTATGTAGTCCCTGCATTCGTAGGACTTGGTACTCCATATTGGGACAGTGATGTCCGCGGGGCGGTATTTGGGCTGACGCGCGGGACTTCGAAAGAGCATTTCGTGCGTGCAACGCTGGAATCGCTCGCATATCAGACAAGGGATGTACTTTCGGCAATGGAAGCAGATTCGGGAATCGCACTGAAAAAACTCCGTGTAGATGGCGGAGCTGTGAAAAATGACTTCCTTATGCAATTCCAGAGCGACATTTTAAATGTTCCGGTTGAAAGGCCAGTGGTCAATGAAACGACAGCTCTTGGTGCTGCATACCTTGCAGGACTTGCTGTAGGATATTGGAAAGATCGTGAAGAAATTTCGAAACAATGGAAGAAAGACAGTGAATTCGAGCCGGGGATGACGAAAGAAAACCGTGAAGAATTGTATGCAGGCTGGAAAAAAGCAGTTAAGGCAGCAATGGCTTTTAAATAAGATTCGTTTGTGTTATAATCAATTTAAGTTAATAAATCGGTAAGAGATCCAGAGAGACCAAACTTCATTATGGCTGAAAATCCATAATGTTAGTTTTGGTCTCTTTTTTTATGGATATACACTTACTATAATGTGCATTTATAAACAGAGTCGAAATTATTAATCCCTATACAAATTGTTATTTAGGAGGATATACATTATGACGTTTTCAAGTACAGCAAGACAGGAAATGAAAAACCAATTAGCTTCCGACCATTATGACATCATCGTTATTGGAGGAGGTATCACAGGTGCCGGAATCGCACTTGATGCTTCAAAGCGCGGCATGAAGGTGGCACTGGTCGAAATGCAGGACTTTGCTGCAGGAACATCAAGCCGGTCAACCAAACTTGTTCATGGAGGACTGCGTTATTTAAAGCAATTCGAAGTGAAAATGGTAGCCGAAGTAGGGAAAGAACGTGAAATCGTCTATGAAAACGGTCCGCATGTGACAACTCCGGAATGGATGCTTCTGCCTCTTCATAAAGGCGGTACATTCGGTAAGTTCAGTACGTCAATCGGATTGAAGGTATATGATTTTCTTGCAGGTGTTAAAAGAAATGAAAGAAGATCCATGCTTTCTTCTGCAGAGACCCTTTCTAAAGAGCCGCTTGTGAAAAAGGAAGGTTTGAAAGGCGGAGGATATTATGTTGAATACCGTACGGATGATGCCCGCCTGACAATCGAAGTAATGAAGGAAGCGATTGCGCATGGTGCAACAGCCATCAACTACACAAAATCCCAGCGTTTCCTTTACGAAAATAAAAAAGTGGTCGGCATAGAAGCCGAGGATCTTCTAAATGGTGACACGATTGAAATAAGAGGGGCGAAAATCGTCAATGCTGCAGGTCCATGGGTTGATGAAGTCAGAGGAAAAGACTACAGCACCAATAATAAACAGCTCCGTCTGACTAAGGGAGTGCATATTGTCATCGATCAAAGTAAATTCCCTCTGCGCCAGGCTGTTTACTTTGATACACCTGACGGCCGCATGGTATTTGCGATTCCAAGAGACGGAAAAGCATACGTAGGTACAACCGATACTTTTTATGACAAAAACAAAGCGACCCCACAAATGACAACGGAAGACAGGGATTATATCCTTAACGCGATTCACTATATGTTCCCGGATGTAAATGTTTCGGAAGAAGATGTAGAATCCAGCTGGGCAGGTATCCGACCGCTCATATTTGAAAAGGGCAAAGATCCTTCTGAAATCTCGCGTAAAGATGAAATCTGGGAAGGAGAGAGCGGCCTCATCACGATTGCCGGCGGAAAGCTGACAGGTTACCGCAAGATGGCAGAAACGGTGGTAGATCTTGTATCGCAACGTCTAAAGGAAGAAATTAAAAAGAAATTTCCTGCTTCTGCAACCAAGCACATGCCGATATCTGGCGGTCATGTAGGAGGATCTAAGAACCTACCGGCATTTATCGACCAAAAATCAAAGGAAGCCGTCCAATATGGATTAACTGTGGAAGAAGGGCGAAAGCTTGCCGGCATGTACGGGTCAAACGTCGATCAGGTGTTCAAGCTTGCTCATGCATATAGCGGCTCCACCGAAGTGAGTGAGGTGCCCGTCACCCTATATGCACAGCTCCTATATGCAATACAGGAAGAGATGGCTGCGACGCCTGTAGATTTCTTTATCCGCAGAACAGGCGCCATGTTCTTTGACCGGGAGTGGGTTGAGAAATGGCATGAACCAGCAATCGAAATCATGGCTAAATTATTGAACTGGAGTGAAAGTCAAAAAGCTAAATACACTTCAGACTTAAAGAAAGAAATTAAAAACGCTGTAGTACCAGTCGATCAGCAGTAATATTTTTTCAGCAGGGTAATAAACCCTGCTGATTTTTTTGTTTTATAAAATCAGAAATAAAGACCTCTGAAATTCCGAGTATTTGGTATAATGGGAAAACAAGGGAAATTGGAGGTCTTCACGTGAAGTTATATCATAAAAAAGAACATGAAAGGATAGCGGTCAAGAATGCGGCTGTTCCTAAGACGATACTGGCAGTCATCCTGACGGCGGTCATTAGTTCATTCCTTGTCAATCTTCTTGAAAAAAGAGATGTTCTTACTGCTGAATCAAATCTGGAGACCCATTTGAAAGATCTGATAAGGGAGAATCAAAAGGAAGTCAGTGTTGTTTTAAGAAAAAAAATCCGAGATCAATACTTCCTTGTATATTCAATAAAGGGAGATGAGCCTAAACTTGGATTAGCTCAGTATAAAGAGGCAGATCTGCTGCCACTTTATGAACTTGTAAGTGTGGAAGAAGGAGAAGATGGTTTACTTGGATCGAGTTATTTAAATACCAGTCAATTCCTGGTTTACGGTAACCGAAAAGAAACAGGGGCAGCTTACTTTCAATATCGGGATAATATTGAATTTAAGAAGGTTGAGACAGGTAATGATCCCTATTTTTTACAGGTAGAATCATACGGAGGACAACTGGCTTTACCTCTTGTAATATTTTACAACAATGAAGGGGAGGAAGTGGCTTCCGTTCCTGCAGAATAGAGAATATCATGATATGCTTAAAATTATATAAATATATGAATTCGTGTGGAAATCAAAACACTCTTCTGTGCATCGAAGCAGAGAAGCATTCTTAGCCTTATGATGCATTTGAAAGTTAAGAAATAAACTAGTAGTATAAATATGAAATTGACACCATATCCTCGATTTTGGCGGCTTCAATGGGATGAAGCCGCCTTTTTTCTATGATAATTAATATCGGTATTATATTATCTGTTATAAAGGGAGTGATTTACTGTGGATAGAAAAATCGCCATCGTGACTGGTGCAAATAGCGGATTTGGCTTACTGTCATCGATAGAACTCGCAAAGTGTGGCTTTAAGGTAGTGGCGACAATTCGTGATCTTTCGAAATCGGGAAAATTAATGGAATGTGCAAAATCTAATGGGGTGGAGTCACACATCACAACCCGTCCTCTTGATGTCACTTCAGCCGTTTCCATTCAGAACTTCAAAGATGAACTTACTCAAGAATATGATTCGATTGATCTTTTATTGAACAACGCAGGTTTTGCAATTGGAGGTTTTGCAGAAGAGGTTAATCTTAATGAATATCGGGAGCAATTTGAGACGAATGTATTCGGTGTGATGGCTGTCACACAAGTCATATTACCGTTCATGAGGGAGCAGCGGAAAGGAAAGATCATCAATATGGGAAGTATCAGCGGACGTTTCGGGTTCCCCGGATTAAGCCCATATGTGTCTTCAAAGCATGCTCTTGAAGGGTACAGCGAAAGTCTGAGGCTGGAACTAAAGCCGTTTGGCATTGATGTTTTTTTAGTTGAACCTGGTTCATACAAGACGAATATCTGGACTACAGGGATGAAGGTGGCATCTGGATCACTCGTTAAAGAATCGCCATATCATACATATATGAAAAGAATCCAATCTGAGCTGGAGGCGGGTCAGTCCAGCTTAGGGGACCCCGCAGAAATAGCAGCCATCATTAGAGCTATAGGAACAGGTAAAATAACCAGATTCAGAGTACCTGCAGGAAAAGGGACCAGGGCTGCCATCCTGCTGAAAAGCATTCTTCCCTGGAGCGTTATAGAAAAAATCGTATTGAAGAAGTTGAATATTTAGCTATTGAGGCAGAAATTGTCTGAATTATGGGACTTCCGATTCGTTGAAGGAGAATATTGTCAAAAGATAGAATTACATAGGAAAGCATGGTCACATTCGTGATATGTTTAGAACTCAAAATATAATCTAAAGAGTGATACGTAAAGGAGATGTTATGAATGGTAAAAAGGACCGGAGAAGTTGTGATGGGAATCATCGGTATTGTTTTGTCAGCTTTATTTTCAATCATCGGAATCGTGACCAATATGAGTATTGACGATCCTATGGTCATGCAAGAAATGGAAAAGATGATCGAAAGCGATCCTGCAATAACGACCCAGGATTCGACATTTATTATAGGGATTGCGGAATCAATGGGGTGGTACCTTATCCTGATTGGAGTCATCGCTTCCATTCTTGGGCTCATTGCGGTGCTAACCATTGTGAAAAATAGAAAACCGATCCTTTCAGGAATCATGTTCATTCTCGCTGCCCTGGTGATTGGACTCGGCACCATCGGATTCGGCTTTATCCCCGGCCTGCTTTTCTTGATTGCAGGAATCATGGCATTCGTCCGTAAACCGAAACCGAGTGAAACGGTATATTAAACAAGAACCAAAGAAGCTTAGAGTCTATCCCTTTAAGCTTCTTTTTTTTCCATAAAGAGAAAAACGGTATCTTCCCTTGGAAGCTTTTCTTTTTTATAGCCCGCATACCCGAGGTTTTTATAGAAGTTAATATTTTTGAGACTGTTGCTGCCTGTAAATAATTCAAATCGAGATCCCTTAAAAACATTTTCAATTGCAGCCATTAATTCTTTTCCGAACCCTTTTCCTTGAAAATCCGGATGCACCATTAGTTTGGTGATGTGGCAAGTTCCATTGATTTCCCTCGCCCGAACTGAACCAATTATCTTACCATCCCATACTAATTTCAGTATGTGGCTTTCAAGAAAATCATCTTCTACGTCTGCTACTGTTTGAAGAAGAGGCTCGATTTCGTAATTGCCTTCAAGTTCAGCTTCGCTTACATAAGCAAGCTTCTGAATTTTAAGTATTTCAGCGGAATCTTGGATTGATGCCTTTAATATCGTTTTATTTATCATATTTACCTCCAATATAAATATATTATCATTAATATATTCTTCATTTGGAGAATAACCCCTTTTCTTTCTAACTTCTTGATTTTCTTTAAATTCTATACTATCTTGAAAGTAGAGCATAACTAATAACAAAGAGACACCGGTTGCCGCCGATGTCTCTTGCCACACAGCAACTGCAAGGAAAGCAGTGGCCCAATAAAGAAAGGAAATAACTCTGCCCTTCCAAGTTCAGGCGCTTAACGAGGGTGGGGTTATTTCTTATTGTCATTCGAAATAACAATGGCAATGATGGAGACGATCAAAGAGCCGAATGTAATCATTAGCGTCAAAGCCTCATACGTTGTCACTATAGGCACCACCTCCTTTAACCAGGAAGTGGCCACTCCCACCCTACATATGCTGTGTACTCAAATTATATCACATTACACCTTATCCACTTATAGGAAAGAGGTAGGAAAAGCATTACCTTTGCAAAAAAACAGATGGGTATCCTGTGGTTATCACTGGGTTGTTTGATTGCGAACATTTCACGGAAAGAAAAAAATATGTTAGCATGAATATGCTCATAATAAGCGATTACATATAACTAAGAATTTTTAGGAGGAACAACATATGCAACAAAGATTAGAGACGTTTCAGCAGTGGCTGAAAGATGAAAACATTGAAGCTGCTTTTATCAATTCAACGGAGAATGTGTTTTATCTGACTAATTTTCATACAGATCCGCATGAGAGGCTGATGGGTTTATTCATTTTTCCTGATGCTGAACCATTTTTCGTGGTACCTGGAATGGAAGCCAGACAAGTAAAGGACGCCGGCTGGTCAGGCGAGGTCATCGGATACTCTGATCATGAGGATCCTTGGGACTTCATTAAACAAGCAATCAGTAAGCGTGGATTGAATGGAAATAAGGCAGCCATCGAAAAGGACGTATTGACTTTTGGGCGCAGTGAAGCATTTTTATCCATCTTTAACGAACCAGAGGTTGTTAATCTGGAAGATAAATTAAACGACATGCGCGTGGTGAAAGATGAAAAAGAAATCGAGATCATGAGACGCGCAGCCCGAATGGCGGATTTCGGTGTAGAAGTAGGGGCAGCCGCCCTCAAGGAAGGCATAACCGAAATGGAAGTTCTTGCGAAGATCGAATATGAACTGAAGAAAAAAGGCATCAGGGAAATGTCTTTCTCAACAATGGTATTATTCGGTGAAAAGGCAGGCGATCCACACGGCAATCCCGGAGACAGAAAGCTCAAAGCGGGAGACTTTGTCCTTTTCGATCTTGGAGTGGTCCTTGAAGGGTACACATCTGATATCACCCGGACATTTGCTTATAAATCCGTTTCGGACAAACAAAGGGAAATTTATGAAACGGTTCTTAAAGCAGAGCTTGCTTCCCTTGAAGCCAGTAAGCCGGGCAGCCGGATTGGAGACCTGGATCAAATTGCCCGTGATATCATCACGGAAGCCGGATATGGAGATCACTTCCCTCACCGCATCGGTCACGGCCTTGGGATCAACGTCCATGAATTTCCGTCGATGAGCCACTTGAATGACGGCATTCTCAAAAAAGGCATGACTTACACGATTGAACCGGGTATCTATGTACCTGAAATCGGCGGAGTAAGAATTGAAGATGATGTGCTCATTACAGAAGACGGCCATGAAACCTTAACAAAATTCCCAAAGGAACTTCAGATAATCGAATAAATGGAGGAGAGCTGGTGCAATATCAGCTCTTTTTTCATTATTTATCTTAGGCTCAATTGATAAGTCAGCGTCAGACAATTTAAGTTGAAACTTATTTGCAGGTCAGACGTATAAACTAATATCAAGCATTTAAAAGGAGAGAGTCATGAAAAAGTTCATATTGCTCATATTATCGTTATCCCTTCTCACCGGCTGCGGTTTATTAGAAGAAGCAAATAACAGCTTGACGTACGCAGACGAAATGACTGATTACTTGAACGAAGCTGAACAGTTTGCCAATGATTTTCCTGCCCTGGTGGAGAACGCTTCTGCAGACAATTCGGCTTTACCTGAATTAGAAAGACGACTGAACGACATGAAATCGGAAATAGAAGATATAAACAATCTGACTCCTCCATCCATTGCAGAAGATCTTCATGAGAGAGTCATTGATTATAATAATAAAGCTCTTCAGGGCATCGACGAGGCGCAGTCCCAAATCGATAGAGGGGAAGTAAGCTTGAGCGAGCTGCAAAATCTTGAGATCGTAAAAACGTTTGATCAGCTTCAAGATATAAAAGGAAACTTAGAAAACCTGGGTCAATAGTGTAACTTGAGGTATAGTAATGAACATAATCATTGCTGTACCTTTTTATTTAAAATGAAAAGGATATATGTTAATTGAGGCGGGAAGGATTTATTTGTTCTTTAGAACAAAGGTTCGGGAAAACATGTTATAATGAAGAAATAATAAACATGAACAGGAGACATTCTATGAAAGTTGTGATTGCCGAAAAACCCGATCAGGGAGCAACTTTAGCCAAGCCGTTTCCTCATAGGAAGAAACAAGGATACATAGAAATTCATCCGAATGAAATATTTCCAACGGGTGCATATGTTACATGGGCTGTCGGACATTTATTTGGACTGCAGTCCCCTGAAAAATATGACAGCAAGTGGAAGAAGTGGACGCTGGAAGACTTGCCGATCATTCCCGGACGTTTTCAATATGAACTGTCCAGGGCAAAAGCAAAACAGTTTGGAGTCATCAAGCAGCTGCTTCACAATAAGGATGTAAATGAAATCATCCATGCTGGGGATGCAGGGCGTGAAGGGGAATTAATCATCCGTAACATTATCTCAATGGCACGGGTGCAGAAACCGATGAAAAGATTGTGGATATCATCACTGACGGAAAAAGCAATCATTAATGGCTTTAGGGGACTGAAAGAAGAACATGAGCTTCGTAACCTTTATTACGAAGCATATTCACGTGCCTGCGCTGATTGGCTCGTTGGAATGAACGCTTCGAGAGTGTACAGCATTTTACTGAAACAACAAGGCATGGCGGACGTGTTTTCAGCAGGGAGGGTACAGACCCCTACGCTTGCCCTTATCGTCAAACGTGATGAGGAAATCGAACGATTCAACAGTGAACCATTCTGGGAAGTGAAGGCTGATTTTCAATTTGGGGAACACATTTATGAAGGCACATGGCAAAGAGAAGGAGAAAGCCGAATTCAAAGTGAGGAACTTGCCAGGAAGATAGCTTTATTCTGTAAGGATAAACCGGCTGTGATTACAGAAGTGAAAACGGAAAGAAAAGAATTTTCACCTCCTATGCTGTTCAATCTTTCAACATTACAAGCAACTATCAATAAGATGTTCAAATTTTCTCCAAAGAAAACGCTGGATATACTTCAGAAACTTTATCAAAAAGGCATCGTATCTTATCCCCGGTCAGATTCTCAATATGTAACCAAAGGGGAAGCTGAGACGTTTCCTGAGATACTCAATAAATTAAAGCAGTTCGAACCTTATCAACAATGGATCCCGGCTCCTCAAATGAGCTTGATCAACAACAAGAGATTTGTAAACGACGCCAAGGTATCCGATCACTATGCCATCATTCCAACTGAACAGGTTACTGACCCTTCTTCTTTGTCACAGGATGAGAAAAAGATCTATGATATCATCATTAAACGTTTCATCGCTGCACATCATGATAAGGCCGTCATAAATTACACGTCCATCATAACAGTTGTCGATGGACGTGCTGAATTTGTTTCCAAAGGAAAACAGATTCTTCAAGAAGGCTGGAGAAAGATCATCATTGAGAATGATAAAGAAAAAGAACCTCTGCTGCCTCCTGTAAATGAGGAGGATCAGGGAATAGTGAAAAAAGTGAATATGAAGGAAGGCAAGACTCAGCCTCCTAAAAGATACACTGAAGGTCAGTTGATTACTTTAATGAAAACAGCCGGGAAATATATAGAAAATGATGAACTTGAGAGGGTTCTCAAGAAAACGGAAGGTCTGGGGACGGAAGCGACACGGGCCGGGATCATCACAATGCTGAAAGATCGTCAGTATATCACGATACAAAAAAACATCGTATATCCAACCGATAAAGCAAAAGTGCTCATCCGTGCAATAGGAGAAAACGTACTTGCCTCTGCTGAGATGACTGCAAAATGGGAGCAGCGCCTGCAGCAGATAGGCGTCGGAAAAGCTTCAGCTCCTGAGTTTATGGAACAAGTGAAGAAATTGAGTCACTCACTTGTTCAAAACGCATTAAAGGAAGCGAAAGCCTGGAATTTTGAGGGCCTTGATACAGAATCCATACAACGTAAAAATGGGAAATATGGAAAGCGGGGAAGTAAAGCAAGTCTGGGTGCTTGCTTAAAGTGTGGTGGCAAAGTCATCGACAAAGGAAAATTTTACGGCTGCAGCAATTACCAAAAAACAAAATGCAGCTTTACGATTTCAAAAACAATCCTTTCCAAAAAGATTACGGGTGCCGTTATCAAAAAAGTGTTAAAAGAAGGAAAGTCAGATCGAATCGACGGATTTAAAAAAGGGGACAAGCAATTTTCTGCTTACCTTGGATGGGATCATCAACAAAAAAAGATACAATTTTTATTCGATATAAAGTAAGTGACAAAAAGAAATAAGGCGGTGACATCATGCTGGCAGCCAGTCTGTTTAAAGAAGTTTTCTATCAGTCAAGGATTCCTCAGCTCGTGATGACCTTAGATGAGACGAAGGTGATGGTCAATCCCGCTTTCAAACAATTTATCGGTTATATTGATGAAACATGGCCATGGAGTTCACTTAAAGATTTTTCCCACCCTGAAGATTATGAGACCGATATGCAATACCTCGGGGAAGTCATTGAAGGAACCCGACATGAATACCAAATGGAAAAACGCTTTATCACAAGGACGGGCGGGATCAAAACTGGAGATCTGCATGTATCACTCATACAGGATCAAGGAGTGTCCTATGTATTGGGGCAGGTAATCGATATAACAGAGAAGAAAGAGATAGAGGCAAAGAAACAAAAAAGTGACGAAAAATATCGGCTGCTTGCTGAAAACTCTTCTGATATCATCAACCTCCATGAGCCGGATGGATCCTATATTTATTTATCTCCATCCATCTCTTCCCTGGGTTTCTCTCCGGATGAATTGGTAGGCAGACATCCTTATGATATCATTCATCCTGAAGATCAACAGAAAATTGAAGAATTATTATCATCTCTTAACGAAGAGGACCATGTCATCCAGGTCACATATAGGGTTAAGGGAAGTGAAGGGGAGTACAGCTGGTTTGAAAGTGTCCTGAAAGCCATCTTTGATCCCGAATCAGGAGAAATCCTGAATATTGTTTCTGTTTCACGAAATATTGAAGAACGGCGTAAAATCGAGGAACAAATCAAGAAATCGGAGAAGCTTGCTGTGATTGGACAAATGGCTGCAGCAGTTGCTCACGAAATAAGAAATCCTCTTACTCCGATTAAAGGATTCCTCCAATTGTGTGATGATAAGAAACAGTACAACGAAGAATATTTGAATATTGTAGTGAAAGAGATCAATAGAATGGAAGAAATCATTTCGGACTTCTTATTTCTTGCCAAACCCCAAGGGATTTTACGTAATCCTTTAAATATAGATGAATTGCTGAAAGAAGTTATCACGATTGTTGAAACCGGGATAAAAAGTAAAAACGTTGTCATAACCATGAATGCGATTGAGCGGAATGTAGCTCTATATGGCTGTCCTAATGGAATGAAGCAAGTACTATTCAATATCATTCAGAACGCCATCGACGCCATTTCAGTCAATGGAAGTATTGAAATTGATACAGCCATTTCAGGAAATGAGTTCGAGATATCCATTAAAGACGATGGAGAGGGCATCCCACAAGAAGTATTTAAGCATTTGGGAGAGCCGTTTTATTCAACCAAAGAAAAAGGAACCGGATTGGGCTTGTTGATTTCCCACAAAATCATAGAAAACCACAGCGGAAGAATAGCTTATGTTTCAAACCATGGTGAAGGAACAACAGTGAAAATCAGCTTACCGCTTCAAAACAGTGATGCTTCGTAAAGGCGTCGCTGTTTTTTATGTATTGAAAGTAGAAAGAATTCTCCCTTCCACGTTTAATTCCTGCTAAAAAGGATAAAACAACTATGTACACAAAGAAAAGTTGTTTATGGAGGGTTTATAGATGAAAAAAATATTAATGGTATTGACAAATGCAAGCAAAATCGACGATGAACATGAAACAGGCTTATGGCTTTCAGAGTTTGCAGAACCATACGAGGAGTTTACAAATCAAGGGTTTGAAGTTGATGTAGCCAGCCTGAAGGGAGGCAGGATTCCTCTTGACCCAAACAGTCTGGATGATGAAAATGTAGAAACTTGGAAAGGAATCACCAAAGAACTCGATCAAACATTGGTCCTTTCACAGCTGAATGTGAATGAGTATCATGGAATCTTCCTGCCTGGTGGTCATGGAACGATGTTTGACCTACCCGACAGCCCGGAATTGAAGGAAGCTTTGGCTCATTTTGCAGAAAATAATAAAGCGATCGGAGCTGTTTGTCACGGTCCGGCCGGCTTCACAGGTACAAAGTTATCAAACGGCAAATTCCTTGTTGACGGAATCAGCATGACAGGTTTCACAAACGAAGAAGAACAGCAGACGGGTCTGGATTCTTTAATGCCGTTCCTGCTGGAAACAAAGCTTCGCGAGCAAGGAGCGCAATTTGAAAAGTCGGAAGCATGGAGTGAACATGTTATAACAGACGGTAAATTTGTTACGGGTCAGAATCCGCAATCAAGCCAGGTGACGGCAGAAGCATTCGTTAAAGTACTATCTTGACTTTAAAAATTACACTGCTGAAAGAGTCACTCCAAGGAGCTCAATATAGCTTTTAATTTCCAAAGATGGTCCCCGCACTTTCAAGGGGCCGTCTTTTTTTCATTTCAAATGGTAAGAAGCATCCATATTAATTCTGTCACTCCCATATGGTAAAATCTAATTGGGACATTTATCGAAAGGAGTACGGTAATGATCAGAGTATTTATACAGATCATGATTTTATGTTTATTTAATGAAGCAGGAAAATGGTTCGCGGCCTTCTTTCATATACCAATACCGGGAAGCATTATTGGAATGCTGATATTATTTATACTTTTAGTCACAGGAGTCTTTAAAGAAAAGTTATTGATAGAGGGAGCAAACTTTTTTCTGAAGTACTTCTCATTTTTTTTCTTGCCATTATCCGTGAGTGCCATTGCCCTTGGTCCATATCTATCTTCGTATGGATGGAATCTTATCTTGATTCTTATTATAAGTGTCTTTGCAGGATTTGCAGCCACTTCTTCATGGGTTCAGGGATATATTCACATGAGGGAGAAAAATTTATATGATAGCAATCATTAAAATAATTGGAACAATAGGGGTTACTGTCTTGTACTTTATCCTTTCAATAAAAGTACACCGTTTGTGGAGCAGACCGATTACCATTCCTATTTTCTTGAGCTCTTCGGCACTCATTCTTACATTGCTCACTCTCAACATACCATACAAAACTTACGCAGAAGGCACTGAGATTATTACTTACCTGCTTGGGCCTGCCACTGTGGCGCTTGCCTATCCTTTGTATCAATACCGCAAGCTTATCCTGCGACACTGGCAGCCTATTTTATCAGGAATCGCGACAGGCAGCGGGGTATCCATGCTGCTCACTCTTCTTCTCGCAACTTTAATGGACATACCTGCAGAGTTCATCCGTTCCTTCCTTGTAAAAACAATTACTACCCCTGTAGCCGTGGACATTGGAAGACTGATACATGCAAAGATTGAAGTGATTCCCGCTGTAGTTATCGTGACAGGAATATTGGGGGCCATGTTTATGCCATCCATTAACAAACTATTAAAGATCACGCACCCGATTGCGAAGGGTCTGCCATTCGGAGTCATTTCGCATGGTATTGGTACGGCTCAAGCTCTCAAAGAAGGGGAACTTGAAGGTGCCGTAAGCGGAGCTGCTATGGCATTAACTGCCGTTATCATGTCCTTTATCATACCCATTGTGTTCTTGTTTGTTTGAGGAAGAACGTTTTTTTCAACGACACACTGAGGTTTTATAGAGCTTTTCCTTTTAAAAAATAGCTGGTTTAGGTATAGTAAGGGAAGATGAAATCAAATAGAGAAGGAAGATTGTATGATAGTAAAAACAGAAGAAGATTTGCAAGCATTAAAAGAAATCGGCCGAATCGTGGCAATGATACGGGAAGAACTAAAATCTCAAACAAAACCAGGTGTCACTACAAAAGAGCTTGATGAAATCGCAGGAAAGATGTTCACAGAGAATGGAGCGATTTCCGGGCCAAAAGGGGAATATGATTTTCCCGGCTATACATGTATCAGTGTAAATGAAGAAGTGGCGCACGGAATTCCCGGTGACAAAGTGATTCAAGAAGGCGATCTTGTTAATATCGATGTATCCGGTTCGAAGAATGGTTATTATGCAGATACCGGGATTTCATTTCTCGTCGGGGAAGGCGACCCGAAATTGGCAGCTTTATGTGAAGCGGCGGTTAAGTCTTTTGAAGCCGGCCTTCATAAAGCTAAAGCGGGGTCAAAACAGAATGGCATTGGCAAAGCAGTCCAAAATGAGGCAAAACGAAATGGCTTTACGGTCATCAAAAATCTGACTGGACATGGCGTTGGTAAATCACTGCACGAGAAGCCGGATCATATCCTGAATTACTTCGATCCATGGGATAATGGGCTTTTAAAAGATGGGATGGTTATCGCATTTGAGCCATTTATATCAATGAAAGCACAGAATGTAATAGAAAAAGGCGACGGCTGGACATATATCACGCCTGATAAGAGCCTCGTGGCCCAAATCGAACATACCATCATCATTACTAAAAATGAACCGATCATCATAACTCAGTAAATAAAGAAGGGACGTACCTAAAACACAGGCACGTCCCTTTTTTGAATTACACGATTTTCGTTTTGCCGCATTCCTGGCATTTCCGATAAAATTTGCCGTCCAGAACGGTTGATTTAAATACGTTATTGCCGCATTCACAACGTCCTGCATGTTCGTCCGGTTCATCTCTATAGAGTACGATATTTTCTTCTTTATTTTCCACAGGTTTTACCTCCAAAGCTTTACAGGTTTCTCAACAAGTATAAATTGAAAAAAATAACTTGTTAAGTGTTTTCTCAATCTTCATTATTAATTTCCGGAAGAAGACAATTATCCATTATCAACCATGCAAACCATAATTAACTATTATTTTTGGTTTTTTATTCCTTTGGAAGATAATTTATACAAGAAAACGCTTAATATTACAGGTTTGAAATACTTCTGACGCATCTTTATAATTTCCTTGTTATTGTATTGAGATTTTACTATGTTAGTATTTTCCCTGTTAGCAAAAATAAATAGTGCTAGCTACATAAGGAGGAATTTTTCTATGAAACTAAAAAAATCGATTATTTCTGTAGCTGCTTTCACTACACTTGCAGTTTCAGGTGGTGCGAGTGCTTCAGCACAAGAAATCGAAGTCAAAAAAGGCGATACGCTGTGGGGATTGGCGAAGGAATATGGAACAACTGTTGATCAACTAAAAACTTGGAACAATTTAGGGTCGGATCTTATTTTTCCCGATCAAGAACTAAAAGTATCATCAAAAGAATATTATACAGTAAAAAAAGGTGATTCGCTGTGGGCCATTGCATCTAATTACGGGGTTTCAGTTGACAGCCTGCAAGGTTGGAATGCTTTAGAGAGCGACCTTATCGTGCCAGGTCAGGAATTGTTAATCAACTTGGATGATAAAACACCTTCAACTCCTGTAAATACTTCTGAGCAAGAAGAGGCTGCACCGGCACCTCAACCGGAAGAAAAACCAGAAGTAGCTCCAGAAGTTGAAGAAGCTTCAGCTGAACCGCAACAGGAGCAGGAAGCCGTTGCAAATGAACTATCTGTGGAGGCTACAGCTTATACTGCTGACTGTGAAGGATGCTCTGGTATCACTGCAACGGGTGTAAACCTGAAAGAAAACCCAGATGCAAAAGTCATCGCTGTTGATCCCGACGTGATTCCACTCGGATCTAAAGTATATGTAGAAGGTTATGGATATGCAACTGCTGAAGATACTGGAGGAGCAATTAAAGGCAATCGAATCGATGTATTCATCCCATCTCAAGACCAAGCGACTGATTGGGGAAGAAAAACGGTAAACGTTAAAGTACTTGAAACTAAATAATTCATATAGATCAACCCATTGGGATTTGAGCCCAATGGGTTTTTTGTGCAATTTCTTTCTCATTCTATCCAAGTGTTACAAAAGTAGGAACTACTGGAAGTTCAATGATTGAAAAACTCTCAATATTGCCAACTGTTACAGATGTGTCATCTAATTGTTATTTGATTATAAATAAATTGATATATGACTGAAGCATGTCTATGTTACCATTTCTTTTGTTGGTTTACTTATGAACCACAAAAGGAGGAATTTGACAATATGAAAAAAGTATTATTTTCCATTATTTCCTTCTCATTCATTCTTTCAATCGGTTTGATTTCTGCATCTGCAGAAGAAGACGATAACACTGAAAAAGCACTTAATGAGTATCATAATATAGAAAAAGGCGATATCCTGTGGGAAATTGCCAATCGTTATCATATTTCCATTGAAGAAGCAGTCACCCGCCAGGAGTTGCTTGAAAAAGGGATTACTGTGAATGAAGAAGAAGCTAAGAATGATGCTGTAAAAGCTGTAACTGAAGAAAAGAACAGCACGAATGAAAATAAATCAGGGGTCATTAAAGAGGTCGATGTTACAGCGACAGCCTATACTGCTCACTGTGAAGGCTGCATCGGAATCACCAAAACAGGTGTGAATCTTCTTGAGAATCCTGAAGCCAGGGTTATTGCTGTCGATCCTAATGTCATTCCGCTAGGCTCAAAAGTATATATCGAAGGATATGGATATGCCCGTGCAGAAGACACAGGCGGAGCGATTAAAGGGAACCGCATTGATATCTATATGGAACATGAAGATGATGCCCTTCAATATGGTGTTCGCGACGTAAAAGTAAAAATAATTGAAGAATAGGTAAAAGAGACGGTCTTTCAAAATGAAAGGTCGTCTTTTTTTTACCTTATCAGTCACCTGTCCAATCATAATCATTGAAAATTATTGGAATGAAAACGTTCTATTCGCAAATAATAGGTAAATCAAAGGTTATTGCTTGCATTCTTATGTTTATTTTTGATAGGGTAACAAATGTTGGTTTCGAAAGCGGAAAAGAGGGAATAAGGAAATGGGCCTATTTCTGTTTTTACTCTCCGCACACTTATTTAAAATACTTAAAACAATCAAAGAAAGGAGATTTTTATGAAAAGAATTTCAAATGTTTTTTGGATCACAGTTGTACTCGTTGCTGCAGCTGTAGCATATGGAGTGATCGCTCCAAAGTCTTTTGAGGACGTAACATCAAATATGCAGGAATTCATTACCTCTACATTTGGATGGTATTATCTAATATTAGTAACTGTCATCGTCATTTTTTGTGTATTCCTTATTTTCAGTCCTATGGGAACGATCCGCCTTGGTAAGCCCGATGAAAAGCCTGAATACACAAAAGGTACATGGTTTGCCATGTTATTCAGTGCTGGTATGGGAATCGGACTTGTATTCTGGGGGGCTGCCGAACCGCTTTCCCACTTTATGGCTCCGCCTCTTGCTGAAGGAGGAACCAATCAGGCAAATAAAGAAGCGCTTCGTTATACCTTTTTCCACTGGGGCATACATGCGTGGGGGATATATGCGATAGTTGCTTTGGCACTAGCATACTATAAGTTCCGTAAAGATGAGCCTGGGTTGATCTCAGCTACCCTGAGACCTATCTTTGGTAACAAGGTAGACGGGATCCTCGGTACGATTATCGATGTACTTGCAGTATTCGCAACAGTGGTCGGTGTTGCCACTACCCTTGGGTTCGGAGCGGCCCAGATAAATGGAGGGCTGTCATACTTATTCGACATACCGAATAACTTTACCGTTCAGTTCATCATCATTGCGATCGTTACTGTATTGTTCATGATTTCTGCGTGGTCTGGATTGAGTAAGGGAATCAAATATTTATCCAATACAAATATGGTTTTGGCAATTGGATTATTCATCCTTGTCTTTTTCATCGGTCCGACATTATTAATCCTGAATATGTTTACGGACACCATCGGGGCATATATTCAGAATATCGCTGCTATGAGTTTCAGGATTGCTCCATTGAATGAAGAGCACCGTTCATGGATCAACGGCTGGACAATCTTCTATTGGGCATGGTGGATCTCATGGTCTCCATTTGTCGGTATCTTTATTGCACGTGTTTCAAGGGGAAGAACGATTCGGGAATTCCTTATCGGAGTATTGCTTCTGCCGGCACTTGTCAGCTTCCTGTGGTTCGCTGCTTTCGGTACGTCAGCGATCGAGGTACAGCGGGCAGGAACAGATTTGACTCAATTTGCTACAGAAGAAGTCCTCTTCGCTGTCTTTAACAGTTTTGAATGGTCTACCATCTTGTCGGTTGTAGCCATTACACTGATCGGTACATTCTTCATTACATCTGCCGATTCAGCAACATTCGTACTTGGAATGCAGACGACATATGGTTCATTGACACCGCCTAACTATGTAAAATTAACTTGGGGAATTGCACAATCTACAGTGGCATTGATCCTTTTATATAGTGGTGGATTACAGGCCCTCCAAAATGCTCTGATTGTAGCGGCCCTGCCGTTCTCAATTATCATGGCACTGATGATGGTATCACTGTACAAGTCATTGAATCATGAGAAAAAGGAACTTGGCCTTTACATTAAACCTAAACCAAGGAAGAGAACAGAAGCCCACGAAAAAGTATAAGCTAAAAAAGCGTCCAGACCGGGTCTGGGCGCTTTTTAATATCTGGACGTTTTAATCAATTTTTCCGCTTCATCGAAGAGAGAAAGCTTATCATACCGCAAATTGGAATTAAAAACATTTCAAAACTCAACTGTAATGATTAACCTACAATTTGTCCTATACATACAGTAATATCGTAGTTAGATAACTGGAGGTGACTGATTATGTATGGATACGGATACGGCGGATACGGATGCGGATACGGCGGATACGGCGGAGCAGGATACGCGGGAGGCTTCGCACTAATCGTTGTTCTATTCATCTTGTTAATTATCGTTGGAGCAGCGTTTTGTTACTAATACCAATCAAATTGGATGATCCGAAGAGTTCAGAAATGACTCAATCGGGTCATTTTTTTATTTTTATGGTAAAAGGATATATTCTCTGATTGTATTAGAAAGATTCCCGTATTAAAATACATAATGGAATCACTTAGAGAGGAGGCGTACCAGCGTGACGAAAAAATATAAAAAGAAAAAGACTCATCATAAAAAGAAACGAGCCTCCCCCGTCAAAATACTAATGATTCCTTTCTTCATTTTGATGTTATATTTTTACCTTAATAACATAGCTCAACCAGACAAGCTTTCATTACTCGGAAAAGAAGAGGTGCCTTCTGAGTATTTGCCGATTTATAAAGCCGCTGAAAAAGAATATGGCGTCCCTTGGAATTTACTGGCTGCCCACCATCGTGTTGAAACTAAATTCTCCACAATGAATTCCCTTGTTTCACCTGTCGGCGCTGAAGGTCATATGCAGTTCATGCCATGCACTTTTGTCGGCTGGTCACATCCATCTTGCAGCGGTTTGGGAAAAGGAGATATCCCCGAGAAACAGAAAACCGATCCTGCCATCATTGAAAAATATGGAGGATATGGTGTCGATGCCAACGGTGACGGTGTTGCTGATCCATTTCAAATTGAAGATGCAGTATTCAGTGCCGCAAATTATCTTGCCCGAAACGGGGCGGCTGACGGTGAAATCGAACAAGCAGTCTTTGCCTATAATCACAGTGATGAGTATGTGGACGATGTTCTGTATTATGCTGAAAAATATATCGAGGAACCGAAGGGTAACTGACATCACCATCATACAAAAGTCCCTTTTTAGTCATAATCTTTTCAAAAAACACCCTCCTTACATGGGTGTTTTTTGATATAGTAAGTAGATAAGTTTTTTCCTTTAAAGGATATATTATACAGACAAAAGAGGGGTTTCCGTGCTATTAAAAAAGAGAAAGAGTGTTAAGGCAATTAGACTGCAAGAATCAGCTTGGAATAGTGATGTATCGATCAATGTTTCAAAGGAAATGGAAAAGCAGCTTGAAATGATTCAGCTGACCGAGGAGGACTTGACTGTTCTGAAAGCCTGCCATGACGTTGTAGAGGAAAATATAAGGGAAGTTGTAGACGGTTTTTATTTTCCAATTGAACAAAATCCCACCCTTACATCAATCGTGAATAAGTACAGTTCAATAGATCGATTAAAAGGTACACTCGCAATTCATATCACAGAGATGATGAATGGAAAAATCGATCAATCATTCATTGACAAAAGAAGAAAAATAGCAAAGATGCATATTCACATCGGGTTACCGACCAAGTGGTATATAGCTTCCTTTCAGAACCTGCAGATGACACTTTTTCAAGTACTGTTTCGTGCTTATTCAGATGTAGAGGATTACCATAAAGTGATCAAGTCAGTAACTAAGATCTTAAATCTTGAACAACAGCTGGTATTGGAGGCGTATGAATCCCAAAACGAACAAATGAGGGAAGATGCACGCCTGCTTAAGGAAAATGTCACCACTAGTGTACAGGAGGCTACGAATGGACTTGCAGCAATCTCGGAAGAATCAATGGCCTCACTTGAAACCATAACTGCGCGCATGGATCAGGTTAGTACGTTAAGTTCAGAAGGAACCGCAGCTATCGAAAAGATCGGGGAATTCTCAGTTGAAGGTCAAGAGAAAATGGGCCTTCAGAGAGACCATATGAGAAAGATCCTTTCTGATTTGGGAGAAATGTTGAAGGAAATCCATCAGCTTCAGCAAATATCCAACCAAATTTTTGACATCGTATCCATTGTACAGACCATTGCTGAACAAACAAATCTTTTATCCCTTAACGCCAGTATAGAGGCTGCCCGTGCAGGGGAACACGGAAAAGGTTTTGCTGTCGTGGCAGAAGAGGTGCGTAAATTGTCTGATCAGACGAAAAGTTCGGTAACGAATGTTTCAGGTCTGATATCTGGGACAAAGGAGCAGGTAGACAAGATCTCAAGATATATTACATCCGTGGAAGGTCTTGCAAAAACCGGTATGGTTTCTACTAATGAGGCTCATGTATTTTTTGAAGGGATAGTAGATTCGATCGACCAAAGTAAAGTTAAAAGCGAAAAGGTTGAAGGAGAAATGAAAGAAATCTCCTGGGCTGTCGAAGAAATCTCACAGGCGATCTCCCAATTGGCCCAGTCTGCTGACAAACTAAGCAATTTGACAACGGAATTATAACGAAACTCATAAGGAAATCGGAGGAAGAGCCGGTTTCCTTTTTTTATACAGCATTTTAACTTCACACCTTTAAGTGAAATTGTTATGATTAAACTTTGTGTGAATTTTTGTAACTGCAGGTGGTAGAACAATGAACATTACATCTTTAATAGAAGAGTGGAGGACCGCTCTTGAGATAGAAATAGCGCATTTAAGAAAACGTGATACTTCCGGGGTATTTATAGAAGAAGGAAAATGCCTCAGAAAGGGTGATGCAGCTTTCATCTACTGGTTTACCCTTGTGTATCCTGTGTCTATTCCAGAAGGAGGGACGGTTACGTTTGAAACCCGGGGAAAAAAACTATCCGGAACAGTGATCAGCTCGGAAGAAAGGGAGTGTGTGATTGAGTTTGAACAGTTTATCGGAGACCCCATTACATCGGGGACGCTCTTTCACGATCAAGGAGAACTGCTTGAAAAGCTGATTGAAAGGCTTGAAGAAGCAAAAGAAAGACATGAAAAAGCACTAAGAATCAGGGATATAATGCTCCCGCCCAAAAGCACTTCACATAACAAAACACCAATCAAAAGCACCCTGCATGAAGCATACTTAAGGAGCAAATACAATCCGGTAACTTATCTGTGGGGGCCTCCAGGAACAGGTAAAACCTACACACTCGCCCGTGTTGCTTCTTATCATTATTCGGAGGGCAGGCGCATTTTACTATTATCACACAGCAATGCAGCTGTTGATGTATTAATAGAAGAAATGTATCATTTCCTGTCAGCTCACGACCGCTGGAAATCTGGAGAAGTCATCCGATACGGCATCAACAGGAAATCATATCAGGATGACATAACTGATCTGAATGTGATACAGCTGTTGGAAAAGCAGTACCCAAAGCTTGCAGAAGAAAAGGGGAAAGTTGAAACGTATAGAAGGAGATTGAGAAAGAAGTTGTCATTAAAATTCTCAAGCTACGATTCAGAACGATTATCCCAATTAGAAGTACACTACCAAAAACTGAAGGAACAACTGAAAAGAAAGGAAGGAACGCTTCTTGATGATGCAATGGTGATTGGTACAACCCTGAGTAAAGCGGCCATCGACCCGCTCATTAATGGTGAGGAATTCGACCTCGTCATTGTGGATGAATCAAGTATGGCCTATGTGCCGCAAGTGGCATTTGCATCGACGATGGCAAAACATATCATCATATGCGGCGATTTCAAACAGCTGCCTCCCATTGCAGGAAGCTTTCATCCATTAGCTGAAAAGTGGTTGAAGAATGATATTTTTCACCTCTCGAAAGTAGCGGATTCGGTTGAAAAAGGAAACGTAAATCCTCAATTACTGCTGCTTCCTGAACAAAGGCGGATGCATCCAAGCATATCTGCATTTACCAACCGCCACATTTATCACTCCCGGGTTGGCGATCATCCAGATGCTGCACAGATGAGAGACGGCATCCTGAGAAGTGAACCTTTCTCCGGGGAAGGTAGTATTTTATTTTCTTTACAGGAAGGATCTGAATGGGGAGAAACCGACCGGGGATCAAGATGGAACATCTTTTCAAGTTTCATCACTTTGATTCTCGTCATCAGGGCGCTGAATGACCCAGGCATTTCAATAGGGATCGTCACCCCCTATCGCGCGCAGGCAAGATGGTATAATCTGCTGATTCAAGAACTGATTGAACCCTTCTTCCCGAAAATGAAAACCAATCTTTATGCTGCTACAGTTCACGGTTTTCAAGGATCGGAAAATGATATGATCGTCTTCGATGCTGTAGATGGGACTGCGCATGAAAAGGTTGGTACACTCTTTACTAAGAAAGGAAGCGACAGGCTTATCAATGTGGCCGTTACACGTGCCAGAGGGAAGTTCATCCTGGTTGCTAATGATACATTTTTCAGAGAAAAAACAAATGTCAGACAGCCCATCCATCAATTAATTGACTTCCTTGTCACGAAAGGTACTGTTAAAAGAGGCATTGAAGTAGTTGACTCCAACAAAAGTCAATTAAAGAAATTCACATGGTATCCTATAACTGATACTAGAAGGATTCATAATGATCTCTTGGCATGCAAAAAGGAGATCATCATCAATGTGAATCAATTTAGCGACATACCAATCAAAATGTTAAATATTCTATCGGATGACAGAATTAAGGCAACGATAAAAATACTATGTAAACATGATGATCTAGGTAATCATGGTTTCACAGTAGAAGAGCCTGCGTCCATTATCCCGTTTATCAGTCTCGATAAGAAAGTCATATGGTTTAATTGCTTTCCG
The DNA here is from genome assembly GCF_001456935.1 of [Bacillus] enclensis. Taxonomy (GTDB): domain Bacteria; phylum Bacillota; class Bacilli; order Bacillales; family Bacillaceae_B; genus Rossellomorea; species Rossellomorea enclensis. The sequence goes on from NZ_KQ758483.1 coordinate 861,435, forward strand.
ACTGCAGGACGGAAAAGGCACCCTTTACAGATAAGGATATTTTCAAAATTGGTTCATCAGAATTTTTTCAAGCTAATAAATAAAAACGCCCGGGAAGTCTAATCCCAGGCGTTTTTATGTGGCTTATTTAATTCTTCGTCTTCAGGGTTCGGATAGTACCTATTTGGTAACATAAAGGCGTTTATCTGCCTTCTCTGTGACTTCACCGATAATCCACGCATGGAGTGAACGCCTTTTCATTTCCTCCTGATACCTCTTAGCCTGTTCTTTCGGCATGCTGATCAATAATCCGCCTGACGTTATTGAGTCACAGAGAATTAATTGATCTTCCGAGGTCAGAACAGGGTCGAAAAGCACATCATCTTTCAACCATTGATGGTTGGCTTTCGATCCGCCAGGTATAATGCCTTTCAAAGCCAGTTCTTTCGTACCCGGCAGCTGCGGAATGGAATCATAGTTAATATGGAAAGTTACATCACTTCCGCCTGCCATTTCGAAGGCGTGTCCCATTAGCCCGAATCCGGTTACATCTGTCACGGCATTCGCAGGATATTCCCTTAGCACTTCAGATGCTTCCTTATTTAGCGTCCGCATTGCCTCCACCACTTCATTTTCCTGTACTTTGGTGACAGCCTGCCGTTTAATCCCTGTCGTCAAGATCCCGACTCCGATAGGCTTGGTCAATACAATGGCATCACCTGGCGCTGCACCTATATTGGTCCAGTACTTCCTTGGATGAACGACGCCAGTGACACTCAGTCCGAATTTCGGTTCCTGGTCATCAATTGAGTGGCCGCCAACTGTGACTGCTCCTGCTTCCGTTACTTTACTTTGTGCACCCGCAAGGATACTGGCAAGCACATCGCCACCCAGCTTTTTAATGGGAAATCCGACAATATTCATAACGGTCTTAGGCGTTCCGCCCATTGCATACACATCGCTCAGAGCATTTGCTGCAGCAATTTGACCGAATAGATATGGATCATCGACAACAGGAGTAAAGTAATCAACAGTTTGAACAAGGGCGATTTCATCCGTTAATTGATAAATCCCGGCGTCATCGGCGGATTCATTTCCGACCAGTAATTCTTCATGTTTTGTTTGAGGGGGCAGCTGACGCAAAACTTGCGCCAAGTCACTTGGACTTAATTTGCATCCTCAGCCAGCTTTTGAAGAAAGTGAAGTCAGACGGATGATTTCTTCTTTACTCATAGCATTCACTCCTTTATGTATAGGTACTCATATTGTACAGGAAAGATAATGGTAGAGGCAAAATATAAACAGGCCTCTCATTGTGATTTGCAACAATGAGAGGCCTACTTTAAAATGAAAGAAAATAGAAAAGAAAGGTGGTTTTCTTTATGGATAACCTGAAAATCAGGATTGAGTTCTGCCTGAGGTGAAACTACTCACCAAAAGCCGCGAGTTTCGCGGAACAGTTGTTTACCCATTTCAGATATGATATTCCAGAATTATTGCTAATCCCATCTTCTGGCGGAGCCTTTGAAATCACAGTAGGCGAAAACAAGATCTATTCCAAACTTGATACTGGTGTCTTTCCTGACGTAAATGACATCATTTCTAAAATTGAAGAGATGCGATAAACCTGAAAAGCCTGGCTGCTCCAGGCTTTTTCTTAATACATGGAAGGGCTGTCTTCATTGCAGATTCCCTGAACACGGATGACCAATGAGGTGTTTTCTTTACATTCCTGCTTAGGTACATTGATTTCAATTGTGTGGTGCTCCAAAGAATAGGTTAAATCCCGCTGCTTTAGACAAAAAGGAAATTCAACAAATCTGCTTCTCGCTTTTAATTCATTTTTCAATCTGATTGATATAATGAGCCGGTGATCTCTTTTCATCAAGATCAATTCATCCGGACAAATATTTTCTGTTTCCACTTCCACGATGAACGCATCTGTCGTGTCCAGGAAGTCAATTCGGAATTCTTTTTCATCTAGCCGAACTGTATCGGGATCCAACAGCCAATCTTTCATTCGCTCTTCCCAGTTCTCTAAATAAAAATCTTCCCTTTCCTTACTCATTTACATCTGACCCCTAACTTTCTCTTTTACACATTCTATTCTTTCTGCATTAATTGGTGAGGGTGTTATAATGGGGGAAAAGCAGTAAAGGAAGGTAATCATGAAAGAACTGCTGAGGAAGATACCCCCGATCCATGAAGCCCTTGAAACTGGCGGATTCAATCGATTTATCGAAATCAATGACCTTTCCTTCAATCAAGGAAAAGAACTGGTGAAAGAAAGCGTAACATCAATCAGGAAGTACATTCTTGAAGGAACTTGGGAGGGACCGCCTCCAGACACCCAAGGTTTTCTTGACGCAGTATTTATGCATGCGGAAAAAATAAAAAAGCAAAAATATTCAATATCTTTACATAGAGTCATCAACGCAAGCGGGACCGTCTTACATACGAATCTTGGCAGGGCCAGGATTGGGGCTGAAACGATTGAACATATAAGCAGTGTTGCAGGTTCATATAATAACCTTGAGTATGATATTGATGAGGGAAAAAGAGGAACGCGCCACACACATGCTGAAAAATTCATTTGTGAATTGACTGGGGCAGAGGCTGCTATGATCGTCAATAATAATGCGGCAGCTGTATTCCTCATACTGTCTGCTCTGGCGAAAAATAAAGAAGTGATTGTGTCCAGGGGAGAACTCGTTGAAATTGGCGGGTCATTCAGAATTTCTTCGATCATGGAAGAAAGCGGGGCAAAGCTTGTAGAAGTGGGCACGACCAATAAAACTCACTTGAAGGATTATCAAGGACATATTGTAGAAGATACTGCGATGATCATGAAAGTGCACCAGAGCAACTTTGTCATGAAAGGTTTTACATCCGCTGTTGAATCGGAAGAGCTTGCAGGGCTGTCAAAAGAGTATGATCATGTCCTGTATTATGAAGATTTAGGCAGCGGGGCACTTTTTGATTTTTCCCAATATGGCATTGGAGAAGAACCACTCATAAGCGATGTGATCGAGAAAGGGGCCGACCTCGTTTCCTTCAGCGGGGATAAACTGCTGGGCGGTCCCCAAGCGGGGATCATAGCAGGCAAGAAAGAAGCTGTTGATCTGCTAAAAAAACATCAGCTTGCACGTGTACTGCGTGTTGACAAAATGACCATTGCAGCACTGGAAATGACCCTTCTTCACTATTTAAAAAAAGAGGAAGATAAGATTCCTGCCGTATTCAGCATCACCCGGCCGAAAGAAGATATCCATCAGCAATCGATAAAACTGGTTGATCAGCTTAAACACCGGAACGTTTCATTCATTCTTGAATTGAGTGAAGGCATAAGCAAGGTAGGAGGCGGGACCATGCCGGAAGTTGAACTCGATACATATCTTGTTTCTGTTCAACATAATCGTGTTCCTGCCAATGAAATTCATAAAAGATTAAGAAAGCAAGATCCAGGAGTCATTACCAGGATACACCAAGATCGCATCTTTATCGATCTCAGGACCGTTACACCTGAGGAGCATGACGAAATCCTGGAAGCTCTCGTGGAACTAAATGGTCAAATTGAAAATGACTTACCTTTCAGCTAAACAAAAAAGGCACTTTCCAATAATGAAAGTGCCCTTTTTTACTTTATTGCTGTCCGTTTACTTCACTTACAATCGATCCGAGATCGGATTTGAATTTTTGAAGCTGCTCTTTTTGTGTGTCAGAAGCAACTTCGAGTGCATTTTCGATTTGCTGATACGCTTCGTTCACTTCATTTCGAAGATGTGAAAGCTGGGAACCATAGCTTCCACCGTCCAGAACCAGTTCATTCACGGTATTCTGTACGTCAGTGAACCCCTGCTGGGCAGCTTGAAACGCTTGTTGTTTATCTTTATGATAAGGCATTTTCATTCTCTCCTTCAAATGTAAAATAGCCTTTATATTATAGGCATTTCAATGCCTTTTTATACATATGCATAAACCGGGGGACGTGTATCCATCCTAATTAAGAGGAGGGATGGACATGAACAAAAATGACAGCAAAGACATGAGAAAAAATGCACCTAAACAATCCGGCCAGCCAGAACCGTTGAGCGGATCCCATAAAGTAAAAAACCAAAACCATACGCGCCAAAAGCATAATAGCAACCACGATATGTAAGCAGTAAAAAAACTCTGCAAGGAATTTGCAGAGTTTTTTGTTTATTTATGTTAAGAACGGGTAATAAGGGAGGGAGTCCGGATGGAGTTCCCTGAGCCTGAATACATAGATTCAGTCCCGGAATTTATTGATTTGTTTTTCGCTTTTTATTGTTCTGCCGCTGCGCTTCCGTCAATGGCTCGTTAGAGTACTCTTCGTTGTAACCTGTACCTTTACCCTGTGCTTTAGCCGCGTTCATTCCATTAATAATGTGGTTTGCTTTGCGTTTGGCCAATCTAAACACCTCCTACAGTTAGGGTGCCACTAGAAAAGGGCAGCTATTAGAGGAAAACCCTAACATGTCCCAATGTTTTTTTGAAATAATTATTTTCTGCAGCCGACATCTTTTGACAATGACAATAAAGCTGTTACATCAGTCATTTGTTAGAAAATGAAAGGCGTTTAGTTTTTCAGATAAGTAAAACTTATCAAAAACAATAACTTTATTGTTATTTACTTATGTAATCGCTTGTATTAAGATTATTAATGTGAGAAAAGTTCGTTAGTTAAGAACGAAGACTTTTCGACTTAATGCGCATTTGTAGTTAGAGGGGGAATTAAAATGGCAAAGAACGATGTATTTAATGCACGATCTTCCTTCGAACTTGAAGGGAAACGTTATCATTATTATCGTTTAAAAGCACTTGAAGAAGCAGGCGTTTCAAACATTAACCGTTTACCATACAGTGTAAAGGTATTACTTGAATCGGTACTGCGCCAATTTGATGGACGTGTAATTAATAAAGATCATGTGGAAAACTTAGCAAACTGGGGAGCAGCAAGCAAGGATGCGGAGGTTCCATTCAAACCTTCCCGTGTTATCCTTCAAGACTTTACAGGAGTTCCTGCTGTCGTTGACTTGGCTTCATTGCGTAAAGCAATGGCTGACATTGGGGGAGATCCTCAGAAAATCAACCCTGAAATTCCGGTTGACCTTGTAATCGACCACTCTGTACAAGTTGATAAATACGGTACAGCAGACGCTTTGAAAGCAAACATGGATCTTGAATTCGAACGTAATGCCGAGCGTTACCAGTTCCTGAGCTGGGCTCAAAAAGCATTTGAAAATTATCGTGCCGTTCCACCGGCTACAGGTATCGTTCACCAGGTGAACTTAGAATTTCTTGCAAACGTAGTCCACGCTGTGGAAACAACAGAAGGCGACTTTGAAGCTTTCCCGGATACACTTGTCGGAACTGACTCCCATACAACCATGATCAACGGTATCGGTGTTCTTGGATGGGGTGTAGGCGGAATCGAAGCAGAAGCAGGCATGCTTGGACAGCCTTCATACTTCCCAATCCCTGAAGTAATCGGTGTTAAGTTCACCGGTGAGCTTCCAAACGGAGCAACGGCTACTGACTTGGCACTTAAAGTGACTCAAGTCCTTCGCCAAAAAGGTGTTGTAGGTAAGTTTGTTGAATACTTCGGTCCTGGGGTTGCCACTCTGCCACTGGCAGACCGTGCAACCATTGCCAACATGGCTCCTGAATATGGTGCAACTTGCGGATTCTTCCCGGTTGATGCAGAATCCCTCGATTACCTGCGCCTGACAGGCCGTGATGAAGAGCATATCAAAATGGTAGAAGAGTACCTTAAGAAAAACGAAATGTTCTTCACACCTGAAAAAGAAGAACCAACATACACTGACGTAGTCGAAATCGATCTTTCTGCTGTGGAAGCAAACTTGTCCGGACCAAAACGTCCACAGGATTTAATTCCACTTTCAGAAATGAAAGAAACTTTCCACAAATCAATCACAGCTAAAGAAGGCGTTCAAGGCTTTGGTCTGGATGCATCTGAAATCAACAAAACAGCTAAATACACAACGGAAGACGGTAAGGATGTAACGATGCCTACAGGAGCGATTGGAATTGCTGCAATCACTTCTTGTACCAATACATCAAATCCTTATGTCATGCTTGGAGCAGGTCTTGTAGCAAAGAAGGCTGTGGAACTTGGAATGAATGTTCCTGACTTTGTAAAGACATCATTGGCTCCTGGTTCAAAGGTTGTTACAGGTTATCTAAGAGATTCCGGATTGTTATCTTATATGGAACAAATCGGATTCAACCTTGTAGGTTACGGCTGTACGACATGTATCGGTAACTCCGGACCGCTGCGTCCTGAAATTGAAAAGGCAGTTTCTGATGCAGATCTTCTATTAACATCTGTGCTTTCAGGTAACCGTAACTTCGAAGGACGTATCCATCCATTAGTGAAAGCAAACTACCTTGCTTCACCGCCGCTTGTGGTTGCTTACGCGCTCGCAGGCACAGTCGATATCGACCTTCAAAATGATTCAATCGGTAAAGATAAAGACGGCAATGATGTTTTCTTCAAGGATATCTGGCCATCTCAGGATGAAGTGAAGGATGTCGTGAAAGCTACAGTGACACCTGAACTATTCCGCAGGGAATATGAGCATGTGTTCACTGAAAACGAACGCTGGAATGAAATCAAAACAAGCAATGAACCATTGTACAGCTTTGATGATAAATCTACGTACATCCAAAATCCTTCATTCTTCACAGGTCTTGCACCAACACCTGAAGACATCCAGGGCTTGAACGGTCTACGTGTTGTAGGAAAATTCGGTGACTCAGTAACAACTGACCACATTTCTCCTGCAGGTGCGATTGGTAAAGATACACCAGCCGGTAAATACCTGCGCGCGAATGGTGTTGAACCACGCGACTTCAACTCATACGGTTCCCGCCGCGGTAACCACGAAGTCATGATGCGCGGAACGTTTGCGAACATCCGTATCCGAAATCAAATCGCTCCTGGTACAGAAGGCGGATTCACTACGTACTGGCCAGAAGATGAAGTGATGCCGATTTATGATGCATGCATGAAGTATCAAGAAGACGGAACTGGACTGGTTGTCCTTGCAGGTAAAGATTACGGTATGGGATCTTCACGTGACTGGGCAGCAAAAGGTACGAACCTTCTTGGAATCAAGACTGTCATCGCTGAAAGCTATGAGCGTATTCACCGTTCAAACCTTGTGATGATGGGTGTCCTTCCACTTCAGTTCAAGAAAGGCGAAAGCGCTGAAACTCTAGGCCTGACTGGAAGAGAAACCATTTCTGTTAACATTACGAATGATGTTAAACCACGCGACATCTTAACTGTCACTGCTGTGGCCGAAGATGGAACGAAGACAGAATTCGAAGTTCTTGCACGCTTCGACTCAGAAGTAGAGGTTGACTACTACCGTCACGGTGGTATCCTTCAAATGGTTCTGCGCGGCAAGTTCCAATCATAATAAACAGATAGATGAGGCTGGGACGAAAGATGTTTTAGCCCAAATAAAACCCGAACTGATTTGCTGAGATTTCGTAAATTAGTTCGGGTTTTTAGATTATACATTTAGATATAAACTCATTCCAGCGGTTGATTGGAGTGAAAGACGAAGACTCCTGCGGGAAGAGTAGCTGATTAGAAAAGCGGAAGGGCTTTGGTCAGAGGCGGGTGGCATAAGCCGAATCGTCCACGAAGGCGTTCTTTGCCTTCTTGGCCGGTTTGGCTTATGACATGTGCCTCTAAGCCCTGTAGCTGGACAAGTCAGACCCCACAGGAGCGAAGTGACGAGGAGGCTCACGTGCTACCCGCGGAAAGCGAAGTCTTGCACGGAAATCAATAGCGTTGTTTGAAGCTCATTCTAAAATGTTCGTCTTAAGTTATTGGCTTTATAGTTTGAATAACCGAGTTCTAATCTAAAACCATTTAACACAAAGTTTCCTTCATAATTTACCCACTATTCACGACTAAACTGAGACAAGTCATCATATGCTAATATAAGCAACTAATCGGAAGAGGAGAGACGGACTTTTGAAATCTTTTTTTGGAGTATTGCTTATCGCATTATTGGTCTACACTTTTTATGTTGAAAATAAGTCCAGCCCTAATGTTATTTCCGAAGACCAGTTTGAACAGGCATCTGTCAATCAATCCTTCGACCAGCTGATTGATGTTGAAGAAAGTGAAGCAGCTGACAGCTCAGAACCAGCTGAACATTTTCCGGGACCTAATGCAGGGGATAAAGCCATTGACTTCAAACTAAAAAACTTATCGGGTGAAGAAGTGACACTGTCACAATTCAAAGGTAAAAAAGTGATCATCAACTTCTGGGCAACCTGGTGTCCCCCTTGTAAAGAAGAAATGCCGGTCATGGAGGACTTCTACCAGAAGAATCGTGATGAAATCGAGATCCTCGCCATCAATATTGATCCTCAGTATAACGTTAAGGAATATCAAAAATCATTGGGACTTTCCTTTCCTATCCTTCTTGATGAAGATGATAAGATCAATAAGGCCTATGATATTCTAACGGTTCCGACAACTTACGTAATCAATGAACAGGGTAATATCACCCATAAGCAAATCGGTGCAATCACAAGCCTGGAAGCCTTCAAGGCACTAATAAAATAAGGGAAGGGCTCTCTTTATGACCTTTGTTTAAAATATCTGAAATTTGGATATACTATTTGTACAAGTCGATAAAGAGAGTGAGGTTTTCCTTTATATGCGCAGACCAAGAAAGAAATCTTTTGCCGACCTGGTAAAAGAGAACAAAAAACAGCTGCTTCTAGATCAGGAAGCCATGAATGCAATTGAAGAAAGAATTGACGCACGATTTGAAATCAAGCGACCCCTGAATAAAGCCGAGTAATCATTTACGAGGCTTTATTTTTTATTTATACGGATAATAATATACTCCTGCCAATTATTACGCCTAACATTCCTCTCTAAAATGGAAATGATACTAGTAAGGGGGGAAGTACAATGAGCAATCCTAAAAGAAACAACAAGCATTTCAATCCAAATCATATCGGAACCCAATCGAGAGAAGCTGGTGGAAATAAAGGAAAGCAGATGCAAGATAAATCCGGAAAGCATGCACAGGTAATCCAGACAAAAGGTGAATAACATCACTTAGTTTGAAGAAAAATAATGAAGGGACCGACCCAGTTTGTGGTTTGTCTTCAAACAACTAAGGGGGAATTCAAGATGGCATGGAACAGTAAACCGAATCCGGATGATCGCAGTGACAACGTCGAGAAGCTTCAGGGAATGGTTCAGCATACGATTGAAAACATGGAAAAAGCAGAAGAATCCATGGCTTTCACTGACAGTGAAGAACAGCTTCAGTCTATCAAGGCCAAGAATGAACGCCGCCGCGAAAGTCTTGAGGCATTCCGAAGCGAAATCAAAGATGAAGCCGGTCAAAATAATAACCAGTAAACAATTCCCTGGTACAACGAGCGAATATGTTCCTATAAAAGGGCATATTCGCGTTTTTTCCATGCGGGTCAGCAGCAAGCGTATTTATACAATGACGGGCGCTACTGTGTTACTATTAGTAACATGATTGAAATAATTACAGAGGTGAGCACAGAGTGCATATTTCAGAAAACACAGTTCAAGTAAGGTATGCTGAAACTGATCAAATGGGTGTCGTTTACCATGCGAACTATCTCATCTGGATGGAACTAGGGAGAACCAAACTTATTGAAGATCTCGGATTTAATTATGCAGAGGTAGAAAAAGACGGGATCCTGTCTCCTGTCGTGGATCTTACTATAAGTTATAAGACACCGGTGAGATATGGTGAGAAAGCGCTTGTGAAAACATGGGTTGAAGAATATGACGGAATCAGAATTACATATGCATACGAAATCTATAATGAGGAAAATAAGCTGGCAGTCAGCGGGCAGTCAAAACATGTTTGCGTCAAGAAGGAAAGTTTCAGACCAATATCAATCCGCAGAATGTTTCCGGATTGGCATGAAGCTTATGAAAAGGCAAAAAAGCAGGCTGATCAGCAATAGAAGAAGAGAGGAAGTCAAATGGCGTTTGGGGTAAACAGGAGAGAACTGGACAAATGGAAAGAACAGGTCAGAAAGGGTGAAGTGGCATTCATCACACATTTCTGGGTGGACGAACGTTTCCCTGCAGTCAAATCCATTACGAAAGCAGGATGTGCGGATCTTGAGAAACTCTCTGAATGGGGTAAAAAGTATGGATTGAAAAAAGAATGGATCCATATACGGGGAGACGGCTTTCCACATTTTGATCTTATGGGCGATACTCAGCTCCATATCTTGAAAGAGGAAGGCCTGCATGATCAAATTAAACGTTTCATTGAAAAAAAAGAGGACTGATCCATTGATCAGTCCTCAGCACCAGTTTATTTTTTATATTCATAAAGTGGTTCTTCGAGTTCTTTATTGAAACCAACATGTAGATCGTGTCCATCAAAGTACCACAGATCCCTTTCTTCCACAAAAAACATGCGGTCTTCAACCTCGATGAGTTCACCAGCTTCTATAGGTTCTTCCTTCATGACGCCTAATGAGAAACTGTCATGCAAAGGGCTGGAACCTCCATAGCGTACATAAAAACGGACATATTCGCCTTCATTTACGAGCATTTCGTCCTTGAACCATTGGAGGGCATCTTGTGATATATGTATGTTCATAAGCAAAGGACTCCTTTCGCTACAATGATTTTCCAACGCGGCTCTCCTGGACAAACCGGAGACCGTCTTAATATTATGTACATAACAACACAGTAACATCAACTATTTCGCACAGAAGGAGTGAGGTTATTGAAAACTCAGGGAATTTTATATTATATCGGGGCCCTGATATTCGGGGGGCTTGGTGTATTGACCTTCTTACAGCTGGAAAAAGCGAGCTATAAGATAGAAGCAGGCACATTTATTATCATATCTGCGCTTCTTTATTATGGTATGGTCACACTTTATTATCGAAGCAGGAAAAACACATTCCTGACCGTTAATCTAGTCTTGGCCATCCTTGCATTAGGTGGAATCTTCTTCAATCATGTACTATTTGGAACACATTAAACGGATGGAGAAAAGAAGTTGGAACAAAACGAAAATCCAATGTCAAAAGACGAACATTTTAGAGTGAATTTTAAACAACGCTAATGATTTCCGTGCAAGACTACGCTTCCCGCAGGAGTCTTCTTCTTGCACTCCAATCAACCGCTGAATGAGCAAAACCCTTAAAAGTACAATGAACAATTGAAAACCCGAACTAATTTGCCTCATGTCAGGCAAATTAGTTCGGGTTTTACTTAGTAAAAAAACTTTTGACCCCGCTTAGTATAAACGGGGCATTTATACAGCTCTGCACAGATGCGATGATATTCAGATAATGATCCATCGCATTTCTTATTGCGCAACCCCATTCATCATATGAGATACCATCTCTTCTTCTGAGTATGTGATGAATCCATTTTTTTGAGCAAAATCAAGCGGATAAATACGATAATTATTATAATTGTTCTCAGCTACAAACGTAGGATGGAACTCGATTGATGGATAAGTAATAACTGTACCCGCTGGACTCTGTTGTTTTTCCACCTGTATCTCTGCCATGCCGCCGATGTCCTTGAAATCATCTTTTTGACCTGACAGGAAATTCCCGAGGGAGTAGATGACAACAGCGTCACGACCATCACTGGTCTTATATGTCTGAATAGGCTGCAGTACGTGTGGGTGATGACCGAAAATAATATCTGCACCGTTATCAGTCAAAACCTTTGCAAGTCTTTGTTGCTCGTCAGTAGGAAAACGTTGGTATTCATTTCCCCAGTGAAGGCTCATTACAACAAGATCCACGTCCATTTCCCTGGCTTTCTTGATTTCGGCAACCATTTTCTGTTCATCCAGAAGATTGACCAGGTAATCCTTTCCTTCGGGTACCGGGATTCCGTTCGTGCCATACGTATAGGAAAGCAGGGCAAACTTGATGCCATTCACATTGAATGTACGGATTCTTTTTTTATCTTCCGGGCTTTTAAAAGCTCCCACATACGGCATTGAAATCTTTTCGTAGTAATCGATTGCACTCAGAAGTCCTTTTTCCCCTTGATCCAGCGAGTGGTTATTTGCTGTGGTGACTGCGTCCACACCTGTATCCTGAAGCGATTTAACAATCTCTTTGGGACTGTTGAATAGAGGGTAGCTTGATAGGCCGATCTCACTTCCGCCCGGCGTGGATTCCTGATTGGCTATCAGGAAGTCGGGTTCTGCCAGCATCTCCTTAACGGGTGCAAACATCGGGGAAAAGTTATATCCGGACCCTGATTTTGCATCATTATATACTGTATTGTGGAGAAGGATGTCACCGATGGCAGCTATGCTGGCGGTGGATTTCATGGTCTTTCCTTCTGCCTGCACTTCCCGCGTCGCATGAAGAAGGGAAGTCTTGGCGGACTGCTTATCCGAATTCCAGCTTTTATATTGGTCAGTAATCAAGTATCCTATCACCATTACCAATGGAATCACGAGATATAAACCCATATAGTACATCTTTTTGTTCATGTTCTAACCCCTTTGTCCTTTTTCACATACACAACATTATTTTACAGGAAAAATATGAAAAGCGGAATCACTATTTATACCATTATTGCCTGATCAATAGCGGAGTAACCGTATTCTATTTATGTGCTTCGCCTGATGGCCATGCACGTCAAAACGATGATGAGAAGGTAAATAAAAAAGCGGCTGAAAGCCATTCATATTTTGAATGATTTTCAGCCGCTTGTTCCTTTTAAAGCCATTTGATTTTAGGTTCGGTTTTATTTTTGATGCGTACAATATTTGCCCGATGCCTGTAGATGACAAAGAAGGCAAGCACACCTACAACAATCATCAAGGGTATATCCCCGGTAAATAACGTATAAGTAAAAGCAATGATGGCAGCAATCATCGAAGATAAGGAAACGTATTTAGATACATATAATCCGAGAAAGAAGACAGCCAGTAAAATCAAGAACAACAGGGGATCGTACCCCAATAGGACGCCTCCGGACGTAGCGACGGCTTTTCCGCCCCGAAAGTTTGCGAAAAGCGGGTACATATGTCCGATTACCGCAAATATACCGGCCACCAGCATGAACATCTTTGGTTCAACACTGAAAAACAGCGGCAATAATGCTGCGACTGTCCCTTTCAGGATGTCCATGATGGTGACGATAAGCCCTGCTTTCACACCAAGTGTTCTGAAAGTGTTCGTACCGCCGAGATTTCCACTTCCATGTTCCCGTATATCTATTCCGTAGAACCTCTTTCCGATGATCAACCCTGAGGGGATGGAACCAAGCAGATAAGCTATAACAAGGATAAGGGCATAAAACATGATCACTGCTCCTTTTTTATGTATTGCGTTCTTTATTTTACCATGAAAACGGGAGAAAATCAGGCTTTTTTTTAGTACCTGTTCATAAAACTAGATAATATCATTAAAATCAGGTTGAATTTCCGGGAATTCCCTCTTGCGTGTGGTAAAATGAATACGCCATATGATAAAAGTTGGCGATTGAGCGAAACATTCAGTTGATGATGCATCAAGCTGACACTAGATGAACAGAAGGTGAATATTCAATGCATTTATTTTTATCAGCATTGCAATGGGTGGCTTTTATGATTGCAGGGTCAATTGCCGCTCCCATTGCAATAGCGGATTTATTTCAGCTGCCGCCGGCGGAGACAGCCGGCTTCATACAGCGCACTATTTTTGTGCTGGGTGCAGCAAGCCTCATCCAGGCTTTGATCGGGCATAAACTGCCAATCAATGAAGGGCCTGCTGGATTGTGGTGGGGTGTGTTTGCTATTTATGCAGGGTTCTCAGGAACCCTTTACAACAGCCAGCTGGAAGTACTGACTGTCCTGCAGGGCGGGATGATCGTCAGTGGAATCATTTTCTTCATTCTGAGTGCGTCCGGCCTGCTAAAAAAACTGACCACACTATTTACTCCGACCATCACATTCGTCTATTTGATGCTGCTGATTTTACAGCTGAGCGGGTCGTTTGTGAAAGGGATGTTCGGAATCAGCGGGGAATCGGAAACACTGCAGCCGGTCGTGCTGCTTGGAAGTGTGCTGACAATCCTGATTGCACTTTATTTTTCAAGCCATAAGATTAATTGGATTCAACAGTATTCCATCATCCTCGCCCTTATTGCGGGCTGGATCATTTTTGCTGCGATGGGGCTTGGCGGTCATGTAACGGTTTCGGATTCTTGGTTCTCCCTGCCTCAGATTTTCGCTTTTGGCGCACCAGCCTTTGATACTGGTGTTATTGTCACGGCTGTTTTCATCACCTTCCTGCTTACGACAAATATGATTGCCTCTATCAGGGTCATGGAGGAAGTGATGAGATCAAAAGACGAACCTGTATATGAACGCTATACTGCAAGCGGGTTTGCATCCGGTATCAATCAGATTATGGGGGGGTTATTTTCTGCAATCGGTTCTGTTCCGATATCCGGATCGGCAGGCTTCGTGACTGCCACCAAAATGTACCGCATATTACCGTTCATAGCGGGAAGTGCCCTGATCGTCATCATCTCTCTCGTTCCAAAAGTGATGAATGTGTTTGCGAGTCTGCCTGCTCCCGTAGGATATGCTGTCACGACTGTCATCTTTATCAAGATGGTGGGGCTTGCGCTCGGTGAATATCAAAAAGAAACAAATATGGAGCGTACGCATTTTGTTGCAGGTATTTCCCTGATTGTGGGTGTCGGAGCGATGTTCGTGCCCGCCGATGCTTTCACGGATGTACCAGTCGCAGCAGCTTCACTGCTCAATAACGGATTGATTCTTGGTACCGTAACTGGAATCATAGTAGAGCAGACGGTTAAGACAAAATCTGATAAATCCATGAAAAGCGAGTAAACTATTTGTTTACTTGCTTTTTTTCGTATAGCATGGTTGTGTGGAAGAATTTTCTTATAAGGATTCCGACATGTTTACCCAGTTAATATTGGGGGTATTCTTAATATGTTTAGACTAGATTCAGGCAGGTGGTTACATGATTGAGTTCAAGAATGTCAGGAAAGTGTATGAAGACGGGACAGAAGCGATAAAGGGAATTGACTTGCTTATCCCCGAAGGAAAACTTGTCGCGTTGATTGGGCCAAGCGGATGCGGTAAAACGACCACGATGAAAATGATCAATAAGCTGATTGGACTGACAAGCGGTACGATTACAATCAACGGACGGGACATATCGGAAGAGGATGAAGTGGAACTGAGAAGGAATATAGGTTATGTCATTCAGCGCATCGGCCTCCTCCCGCATATGACGATCGAAGAGAATATCAGCCTGATTCCCCGATTGAAGGGCTGGAAGAAGGAAAAGTATGAAAACCGGGTGGACGAGTTGATGAATCTGGTTGGGCTCGAACCCGAAACCTACCGGAAGAGATATCCCCTGGAGTTGAGCGGCGGCCAGCAGCAGCGTGTCGGTGTCATACGCGCACTTGCGGCAGAACCTCCTATTATCCTGATGGATGAACCTTTCAGTGCACTCGATCCGATCAGCAGGGAGCAGCTGCAGGACGAACTGAAGCATATCCAAAATTCTATACATAAGACCATTGTATTTGTCACGCATGATATCGATGAAGCGCTTAAAATCGCTGATGACATCGCCGTCATGAGAGACGGGAGAATCGAACAGATTGCTTCACCCGGCGAATTGGTTTCTTCCCCCGCAAATGAATTCGTACGTTCCTTTATCGGGGAACACCGGCTGGATGAAGGCAAAAAAGAAATGTCCGTTTTGGATATCATGAGTGAAGATCCGATTATTCTGGAATATGATGAATCTGAATTCGAAAGCATCCCGCATGATGCCACGGTAGCTGAAGCTGCGGCTCTCTATGTTTCAAAGGAACCTCCTATTCTGGTCGTAACAAAAGAGGGGCGGCGCATCGGAAGTGTATCCAGAAGCAATATCCTGGAAGCGGTCGCTTCAAAACAAAGAAGGGAGGCACAGTCACAATGATTCATGCCCTTTCGCTATCATTCATCACTACGATTACAAACCGCTCTGATGCCATCATGACGGGGTTGGTAGAGCATCTATATCTTTCATTCGTATCGATTTTCATCGCGATTGTCATCTCATTGCCGCTTGGGATTTATATTTCACGAAAAAAGAATATTGCAGAATTCTATATTGGGATCACCGCTGTCTTTCAAACCATACCGAGTCTTGCTTTATTCGGGTTCCTGATCCCGCTTCTCGGTACAGGGAGCACAACGGCTATCATCGCCCTCACTGTATACGCCCTGCTTCCGATATTAAGGAACACATTCACCGGCATTGCAGGAGTGGATGAAGGGGTCATAGAAGCAGGAAAAGGAATGGGAATGACGAACTCTCAGCTTTTATTCAAGGTTGAACTGCCTCTTGCCCTGCCTTTTATCATGGCCGGTATCAGGACCGCAACCGTGTTGACAGTAGGTGTCGCAACGCTTGCAACATTTGTCGGGGCAGGAGGACTGGGTGACCTGATTTACCGAGGGCTTTCCACCTGGAATAATTCCCTTGTACTTGCAGGAGCGGTCCCGGCTGCATTATTGGCATTATTTTTTGATTTTCTGTTAAGACTCTTAGAAAAGGCAACGACACCAAAAGGCTTGAAAGCCCGTAAATAAAAAAATGAAAAGGAGCATACATATGAAAAAAATATTTTCGCCTATCATCATTCTGCTGGCTGCATCCTTATTGATTGCAGGCTGTGGAAACAACGGCGGCAAAGACACGATTACTGTTTCGGGGAAAATGTGGACTGAACAATTTATTCTTACCCAGATCATGGCTGAGTTACTTAAGGAAAAAACAGACCTTGATGTTAAGGTTGACGAAGGGTTGGGAGAGGTTTCGATCCTCACACCCGCTTTGG
This sequence comes from [Bacillus] enclensis, assembly GCF_001456935.1. Taxonomy (GTDB): domain Bacteria; phylum Bacillota; class Bacilli; order Bacillales; family Bacillaceae_B; genus Rossellomorea; species Rossellomorea enclensis. The sequence goes on from NZ_KQ758483.1 coordinate 878,347, forward strand.
AGAAAGGCGATATTGATGTGTATGTTGAATACACAGGAACGGGACTGGAAGCTGTGCTCAAAGAACAGGCAGCTGAAGGAGCTTCAGGAGACGAGATTCTCGAACAAGTAAGAAAAGGGTATGAGAAGAAATTTGATGTGACCTGGTTAAAACCCCTTGGATTTGAAAATACCTATACACTTGCTTACACAGAAGATCAGGATTTTGATGCCAAGACATTCTCTGACCTTGTTCCTCTTTCCAAAGATCTCAGCTTTGGAGCACCGCATCAATTCTATGAACGCGAAGGAGATGGGTATGACGCTTTCTCTAAAGCATACGGCTTTGAATTCAAAGCGAAAGAAAGCTACGATCCAAACATCATGTATGAAGCCGTTAAAAATGGTGATGTCGATATCATTCCTGCATTTACCACCGATGGAAGAATCGAAAGGTACAATCTGAAGTCAACAGAAGATGATAAAGGATTCTTCCCTCCATATGATGCTGCTCCGATCATCAGACAGGAAGTACTGAAAGAGCACCCTGAAGTGGAAGATGTCCTGAATGAACTGGCAGGCAAGATATCTGAAAAAGATATGAGCGAGATGAATGCCAAGGTGGACATCGATAAGAAAGAACCAAAAGATGTCGCCAGGGAATTCCTCATTTCGAAAGGCTTAATAAAAGAATAATCAAAGATAAAGTGAATCCAATCCAGGATTCACTTTATCTTTGAAAGACTTATTCGTAAAATTTTGAAAAAATAAAGGATATTATGCTATAAAAAGAGAATAGGACTTTAGAACGCTTACAAGGATATTCAAAAGGACGGTGCATTTTCATGATCGAAAATCCAACACGTGAAGAAATCGGACAGATTCTAAAACGATCCAAGCGGATAGCAGTCGTGGGACTGAGCGACAATCCCGAACGAACTTCTCACTCGGTATCAAAAGCCATGCAGGATCAGGGCTACGAGATCATACCGGTCAACCCGGTCATCAACTCGGCTCTTGGAGTTAAAGCAGTCGCTTCGTTAGAGGAAATTGAAGGCCCTGTTGATATTGTCAATATTTTCAGGCGATCGGAATTTCTGCCTGACCTCGCACGTGAATTTGATAAGATAGATGCAAAAATATTCTGGGCACAGCTGGGTGTCATGAACGAAGAAGCTTACTCTTTCCTTAAAGAACGAGGCTACACGGTCATTATGGACCGATGCATAAAGGTTGAACATGCTTTAACCAAATAGTTCTATCCGGGTGCAAGCGGCGTCTACCGCTTGCTTTTTTTCGGACCGCATTGATGTCTTGAATTCACACTCTTTTTTAAGTGAATAGCGGGGAAAAAGTATACTTTGACTCAGGGCCTATTCATAAAATTAATTTGCGAAAATGAAATAAAGCGCTACAATATAGCATAGTGGTTTACTTGAAATGATGAAAAACAGGTAAACGAACAAGTGTTCTTGTGTTATGATAATAAGAGAACATAAAATCCCGTATACGTTTTTATATACGGGCAGAGAAGTTTGAAAGGGGAATGTTCGTGGCCAACAAGACACAGCCCATGGCTTATAATGATGATGCAATTCAGGTTTTAGAAGGCTTGGAAGCCGTTCGCAAAAGACCTGGGATGTACATTGGCTCTACTGATACAAGAGGGCTGCATCATTTAGTATATGAAATTGTAGATAATGCAGTAGATGAAGCTTTAGCGGGCTTCGGAAATGAAATCATCGTCACCATACATAAAGATAACAGTATTTCCGTACAGGACAGGGGACGGGGGATGCCAACCGGCATGCACAAAATGGGTAAGCCCACACCTGAAATCATCCTTACGGTCCTTCATGCCGGCGGTAAGTTCGGTCAGGGAGGATATAAGACAAGCGGCGGTCTGCACGGGGTAGGTGCCTCAGTTGTTAATGCGCTTTCCGAGTGGCTTGTCGTTACGATTGAAAGAGACGGGATTAAGTATGAACAGCGTTTTGAAAACGGAGGGAAACCGGCAACGACTCTTGAAAGGATCGGCAATACAAAAAAAGCGGGTACACTTATCCACTTTAAACCAGATCCCCGTATATTCAGCACCACTACTTATAATTACGACACTTTGTGTGAACGTTTAAGAGAATCAGCTTTCCTGCTGAAAGGCTTGAAAATTGAAATCAAAGATGAGCGTCATGACCAAAAAGAAGTGTTTCATTATGAGAGCGGCATACAGGCATTCGTACAATACTTAAATGAAGAAAAGGACTCCCTTCACAAAGTTGCTTTTTTTGAAGGCTCTAACCATAACATAGAAGTAGAATTTTCTTTTCAGTTCAACGACGGTTTTTCTGAGAATATCCTCTCATTTGTTAATAATGTACGAACTAAAGACGGCGGTACCCATGAAGCCGGAGCCAAGACAGCAATGACCAGGGTGTTCAATGAATATGCACGTAAGACGGGCATCCTTAAAGATCGTGATAAAAACCTTGAAGGGACAGATATCAGAGAAGGTCTCGCAGCCATCGTATCGGTGCGGATACCGGAAGAACTGCTTCAATTCGAGGGTCAGACAAAAGGAAAGCTTGGTACCAGTGAAGCCCGTTCAGCGGTGGACTCCGTCGTTTCAGAACATCTGCTTTATTTTCTTGAAGAAAACCCGGATACAAGCTCGCTTCTGATCAAGAAATCGATCAAAGCAGCCCAGGCACGGGAAGCAGCGAGAAAAGCACGGGAAGATGCACGGAACGGTAAGAAACGAAAAAGGTCGGAAACCGTTCTATCTGGCAAGCTGACCCCTGCCCAATCGAGAAACCCTCAGCGAAATGAATTGTACCTTGTCGAAGGTGATTCTGCAGGGGGATCTGCCAAACAGGGACGTGACCGTAAGTTCCAGGCTATTCTGCCTCTCCGCGGTAAAGTCATCAATACTGAAAAGGCGAAATTGCAGGATATCTTCAAGAATGAAGAGATCAATACCATCATCCATGCCATCGGAGGCGGAGTCGGACCTGAGTTCAACGTGGATGACATTAATTATGATAAAATTGTCATCATGACTGATGCGGATACCGACGGAGCACATATCCAAGTCCTGCTTCTGACATTCTTCTACCGTTATATGAAGCCGCTTGTTGAAGCAGGTAAAATCTATATTGCCCTGCCGCCGCTTTATAAGGTAAGCAAAGGAACAGGGAAGAAAGAGAAAATAGAATATGCCTGGACAGATGAAGAGCTTCAAGGTGCCATGAAGAAAATCGGGAAAGGGTATATGATCCAAAGATACAAAGGTCTTGGTGAAATGAATGCAGATCAATTATGGGAGACGACCATGGATCCCGAGACGCGCGCTTTGATCAGAGTACGGATCGATGATGCTGCACGTGCTGAACGCCGTGTGACCACATTGATGGGGGACAAAGTGGAGCCGCGCCGTAAGTGGATTGAAAGCAATGTGGCTTTCGGATTGGAAGAAGACGGCAGCATTCTGGAAAATGAGAACATTACAGTCCAGGAGGAGGGGTAATATATGACAACAGTGGAAAGATATCAAGATTTGCCTCTCGAAGAGGTGCTGGGCGACCGATTCGGACGATACAGTAAATACATCATTCAAGAACGTGCGCTGCCTGACGCAAGGGACGGACTTAAGCCGGTACAGCGAAGAATTCTTTATGCCATGTATGTGGACGGAAACACGCAGGAAAAAGGGTTCCGTAAATCTGCCAAAACTGTCGGTAATGTAATCGGTAACTACCATCCCCACGGTGATACATCCGTATACGACGCGATGGTAAGGATGAGTCAGGATTGGAAAGTACGTAACTTCCTTGTAGAAATGCACGGCAACAATGGGAGTATAGATGGAGACCCCCCTGCTGCGATGCGTTACACAGAAGCCCGGCTTTCAGCAATCTCGATGGAACTGCTCCGGGATATCGATAAGGATACGGTTGAATTCATCCCTAACTTCGATGATACGTCAAGTGAACCGACAGTCCTGCCATCCCGGTTCCCTAATCTCCTGGTTAATGGTTCGACGGGGATATCTGCAGGTTATGCAACGGATATCCCGCCCCATCATTTAGGTGAAGTGATCGATGCAGCGATTATGAGAATCGAGAAGCCTCAATGTACGGTCGATGATTTAATGACCGTCATGAAAGGACCTGATTTCCCTACCGGGGGAATCATCCAGGGTGTGGATGGTATCAAAAAGGCATACGAAACAGGAAAAGGGAAAATCGTTGTCCGAGGGAAAGCTGAAGTGGAAAATATCCGCGGAAGCAAGCAGCAGATCGTCATCACAGAAATCCCTTATGAAATCAATAAAGCGAACCTTGTCAAAAAGATGGATGAATTCAGAGTAGACCGGAAAGTCGAAGGGATCGCAGAGGTACGCGATGAGACAGACAGGGAAGGATTGCGGATTGTCATCGAATTGAAGAAGGATGCGGATTCGAGCGGCGTACTGAATTATCTTTATAAAAACAGCGACCTTCAAATTTCTTACAACTTCAATATGGTGGCCATCCATAACCGCCGTCCGAAGCTCATGGGGATCGAAGGGATGCTGGATGCCTATATCACCCACCAAAAAGAAGTGGTTACAAATCGCACCAAGTATGACTTGAAGAAAGCCAGCGACCGTCAGCACATTGTAGAAGGCTTGATGAAGGCATTATCGATCCTTGATGAAGTGATCGCGACCATTCGTGCTTCCAAGGATAAAAAAGATGCAAAAAACAATTTGATAGACAAGTACGGTTTCACAGAAGCCCAATCTGAAGCAATCGTCAGCCTGCAATTATACCGCCTGACAAACACCGATATCACTGCTCTTCGCAGTGAAGCGGAAGAATTGGATAAATTGATTGCTGAATTGACGTCTATCCTCGAAAGCGAAAACAAGTTATTGAGTGTCATTAAAAAAGAGTTAAAAGCGATCAAGAAACAATTTGCAGATGCAAGAAGGACTAAGATCGAAGATAAAATCGAAGAACTTAAGATCAATCTTGAAGTATTGATTGCAAGTGAAGACGTCATGGTGACGGTTACTCAGGATGGTTACATTAAACGCACGAGTCTTCGTTCTTACAGTGCTTCAAACGGGCAGGACCTCGCCATGAAGGAAACGGACAGGCTGCTCGCCCAATATGAAATGAACACGACCGATGTCCTCCTTGTGTTTACCAACAAGGGGAATTATATTTACTGCCCTGTACATGAACTGCCTGATATACGCTGGAAAGACCTTGGGCAGCATGTAGGCAACATCGTGCCGATCGACCGCGATGAACAGGTATTAAAGGCCATTCCGGTCAAGGATTTCACAGAAGAACAATATCTTCTTTTCATCACCAAGAACGGAATGACGAAGAAGACCGAGCTTGCACAATATAAAGCGCAGAGATATTCACGACCTCTTGTGGCCATCAACCTGAAAAGTGGCGATACACTGGTTGATGTTCATCTCACAGACGGCAAGCATGACCTCTTCCTTGCCACCAGTCAGAGCTACGGATTGTGGTTCACCGAAGAAGAGGTAAGTGTCGTCGGTCCGAGAGCTGCAGGAGTCAAAGGGATCAACCTTAAAGAAGGGGACTTTGTAGTCTCAGGCAAGATTGTGACCGCTCGGGATAAGGAGTTTGTCTTCCTTGTCACACACCGAGGGGCAGTGAAAAAGATGAAACTGTCGGAATTCGAAAGAACTAGCCGTGCTAAACGCGGCGTCATCATGCTCCGTGAGCTTAAATCAAACCCTCATAGAGTGGCTTCGATTGAGATTGTAAATGATACACATGAAGTAGAACTCATCAGCTCAAAAGGCAGGACGGAATATGTCAGGATAAGAGACCTCCGTGCAAACGACCGTTACTCAAATGGTTCATTTGTTATGGATGAGTCGGAAAGCGGAGCTGTGGTCCGCAGCATCTTAACTACGATGGAAGATAAATAAATAATAGGCAGACGACTAAGAACTTTTTCTTGGCCGCCTGCTTTTTTATTAGATTTTCTGAAGCTCTCACCTCACAGGATCAATTTTGTATAAAAATAAGGATACATGCCGAAATGGGCAAGGTTTCTTAAGCTTCCCAAGCGGATTATTTATATTTTTACATCAAAATCTCATTAATATTTGATTGGAAATTGTTTATTTGGTAGATTAAAAAAGTGTCACTGTGGGTAAACATACATAGGTTCAATCGTTTACATTTTATTACAACTAGAAGGGGGAAATATGTATGGAGTTATTTAATTCAATACTGGGAACTCTGAATGATTTTATGTGGGGGTATATCCTGATCGCCGGCCTTGTAGGCCTTGGTCTTTATTTTTCCTTGCGTACTAAGTTTGTGCAATTCCGTTATATAGCCGAGATGGGACGGCTGCTTACGGATAAAACAACCATTTCAGCAAAAGGGAAGAGAGGGATTTCCTCTTTCCAGGCATTCACCATCAGTACTGCTTCCCGTGTAGGTACCGGGAATCTTGCCGGAGTAGCAACTGCTATTGCGGGGGGAGGCCCCGGAGCGGTTTTCTGGATGTGGCTTATTGCATTGCTAGGCGGTGCAACCAGCTTCATTGAAAGTACTCTTGCTCAAATCTATAAAGTGAATGACGGGAAAGACGGTTTTCGCGGAGGACCTGCCTATTACATGGAAAAAGGCCTGAATGCACGCTGGATGGGAATCCTTTTCGCCATCATCATCACTTTTTGTTTTGGTCTTGTATTCAACTCAGTTCAATCGAATACCATCTCCCTCGCTATGGAAGGAGCCTACTCCTTTGATCGTTTAACGACCGGGATCATCCTGGCTGTACTGACAGCAGTCATCATCTTTGGAGGGATCAAGCGAATTGCAAGCGTCACGCAGATTTTGGTTCCAATCATGGCAATCCTTTATATCATACTTGCGCTCTATATCCTGATTACCAATATCACTTTGCTCCCTGATATGTTCGCCATCATTTTTGAAAGTGCGTTCGGACTTAGGGAAGTGGTAAGCGGCGGAGTCGGAGCTGCCATCATGATGGGAATCAAGCGAGGACTATTCTCGAATGAAGCGGGTATGGGTAGTGCACCGAATGCTGCAGCCTCTGCCGGGGTGACGCACCCTGTCAAACAAGGATTGATCCAGACATTGGGTGTATTTACGGACACGCTTATCATCTGTACCGCGACTGCGTTCATGATCATCCTTTCCGACCAGTACACGACTGGGATCGACGGAATACAGCTCACACAGGCTGCCCTCAGCTTCCATGTGGGTGATTGGGCAGATACGTTCGTTGCAGTTGCCATTTTCCTATTTGCCTTCAGTTCAGTAATCGGTAACTACTATTATGGTGAAACAAATATCGAATTCATCAAGTACAGTCCTGTGGCTCTATTTATCTATCGATTGGCAGTAATCGGAATGGTCATTTTCGGAGCTGTAGTGAAGCTTGATGTGGTATGGGGACTGGCAGACCTGTTCATGGGTCTCATGGCGGTCATCAACCTGATAGCCATTACTCTGCTGACAAAGATCGCATTGGCAGCCCTGAAGGACTATCGTGCCCAGAAGAAAGAGGGAAAAGATCCGGTATTCTATTCCAATTCCATTAAAGGATTGAAGGGTATTGAATGCTGGGACGAAAAACCCGGAACGGAATCAAGAGATCGATAATTTTAAAAAACCAACTCTCTCATGAGTTGGTTTTTTTACATACTTTTTCCTAATCTGGTCAAGATAATAGAGAATTATCTTACTGAGGAGAGGACACTATGCGTAAAGAATTATTGTTTGCTTTTGGTGCATTTTTCATTTTGTCCCTGCATGCAATCGCCGGAAACTTTTCAGATGATGCAAATGAACAACCAAAGGAAGCTGAATTGACAATCCATACTTACTCAAAAGATATAACTGGAGACGGAAAAAAAGATAAGATCAATCTGATGGCCATTCCTTTTTCGCCTGATGCCTTATTCCTGAAAGAGGTGTGGGCAGAGATTACTACATCAAATGGAAGTAAGATACGGATCGACTATGATGGCGGATACGAGCCGAAAATGGAGTTCATGGATCTGAACCATGATGGAATCAAAGATATGCTGTACTCTGCAGCAACAGGAGGGAGCGGTGGACTATATGACATGGATCTGCATACTCTTGCAGGGAACAAGTTAATTGACCTCGGATTGCCCCAAGGACCTGTCATTCAGGGACAATTTCAAGACGGCTATAAGGCAGTTGTTACATTCCCAGAAACCAATCAATCCTATACGATTGATTTAAGCAGCCGTAAAGAAGATTATGAACGGCTTGGCATCTATACGGATGGAAAATTGAATGAACCGATGGAACTGATGGTACTGCCCGCTGCGTTTTATAAACCTGCCAAAATAGAAGGAAAACAGGGGAAGGGGTTAAAAGGCTATCAGCAAATCAGCGGTGCTTATAAAGCTGATGGAATCGGCACAGCCGTTTCCAGCTGGTACTATGAGAATGATAAATGGAATCTCATTGGGATGAAATGGGATGCTGATCAAGTGCAGACACAGAAAATGGGCGATTGACATACACTATTACAGGCCAAATTCTGAAGGAGGCTTATATATGAGTGAATTCAATCCTGAGAAGTTGTCTGTAACCTATTTGCCGCCGGCATCGATCTTTTTTCCCATTGATAATAGAAGATATACATTGACTCATTCTGACATTACCGGGGATCTTTACTTAAGTATCGGATGTCATTATGATTCCACTAAAATAAATACACAAATGAGGGATGAAGTGCTTGCTGAATGGCGCCGGGACGGTGGTCAATATACTCTTTGCGGAAGGGTGTACGTAAGCGGGGGAGAATTTGATGAAAAGCTTTCACAGGTGAGATTCATGATTTTCAAGAAGGAACTTCCCCTGGCACTAAGTGCAATCGTGAATGGTGATGAGGGATTCTTCACCTACTACCCTTGGCTTCTTGATGCACCTGTGTATATTCATTTCGAGTCTGTTTTTGAACAGTTCAATCAAGTGATTTATTTCGGTACTCCCAGACAATATTTATTAAAACTGAATCCAGCATAAAGAGCGGCTGCTCTTTATGCTTTTTTAGTATAGCAGCAATTAGTTGAAACCATTTTCAACCTAATTCGTAATAAGAATAAAGAGGAGGGAGATACATGCGGTTTTACTCCAAAAAAGGGAAAGTGTTGTTTCCTATACTTATTGTTGTATTAATACTGATGGTGGCATCTTCACTGGCTTCCGTCATGGATTTGGAGTTCCTTCAGAGAATACCCGGTGCTGACAGTGGGAATGGTCAGGGTTCTCTGTTTGTAACCGTGCCAATAATGGCGCTGATCATCTGGCTGATTGCAGCGACTTATTATGAAATAAGCGGGGAAGAGCTGAAAATTGCTGCAGGTCCGATTCGCTATACGATACACATTCATACAATCCGGTCGATTGAGGCTTCAAAAAATCCGATTTCAAGCCCGGCATTATCACTGGATCGGCTGAGGATAGACTATAATCAGAGCAATGTTGTATATATTTCACCAAAGGATAAAAAGGAATTTACAGATGAGTTATTGAAAATCAATCCGAATATCAGGGTTCATCTGGAGAAAAAGTAGTTGTTATTATGTAAACTTATATCAATATGGATGATGAAGCAGGTATTGGGAAACGAACCAGCAGATTCAACCGTATTGATATTTTTTTTGAGTTTTATTTGATTGATGAATTGACGGGAAGAAAATTTCAAATCGACGGTTAAAATGAATACGCAGCGGAACGAATAATTTTTTTGTGATTAATAATTCAATAAAAAAGAAAAAAGCAAATTAAAGACAAAACTGACTAACGGATAATAACCATAGAATTACAGAATTTTTTAGTTTTGTCTCAATATTAATAGTATACTTTTGATATGAGACTATTTTGGATATTTTTGTTTAGGTTCCTAGAATTGATATTATGTTAACCTATTAAAAATTTCACATCTCTTATATAACCAATAAAACCAGCCGTGTCCCTCTTTCTTCACGACTGGTTTTATAATCATATATAATGAATTTTATTTACAGCTTGTCTAAATTCAGTATCTTCCTTAAGCCATTTATGGTAAGTACTAATACTAATTTTCAATTCTTCACAGATACTTTCGTTAGATATATTTGATTTTCTTAATTCTATAAACTGATGCTTTCTTTTCATGATTGCTTCTTTTGTTCTTTTTAGGGAGCGCTCAGGAATCTGATTAATATCCTTTATCGGCTCTAATTCAAATTCTTCATGTTTTCTAGCAATATAAAGCTCTTTATTTTCATACACCCAGCGTTTAAAGATTTGTATTGATCTTCTTCCTGTTATAAACAATCTCCAATGTTTTCTATATTTTTTTATATAGGGGCTTAGCTTCAAAGCTTCTAGTTTTATTTTTAATTCTTCCTGAAACAACAAAGAACTCCCAACAAAGGACACAACTCTCTGTTTATAATTTACACATCCGTCGCCATCAAAATATCCCCTGACGAAGTGACTTAGATATTTGTCTGGTATAGTGGGAAATGTAAGAGTATGTGATTTCTCAGAAGACATTCCGTGCAAATTGATTAAGTCTTCTTTCATGATTTTACTTCCGATGTTGAGTAAATACACTCCGGTGGAATCATTTTGGGTCAAAGGTTGGTTAGATCCTAATTCATTGCGTATTTGCTCCAGGATGGCTTTGTCTTTCTGTGAAAATGTAACCAGTTGTGTTCGACTGGAAATATGGCCATCCGCTGCAAAAAACCCCAGAATATAAGCCATATTATTCGACCAGGTATTAAAATAATGTTCATTCACTGTGTATTTCCGATTCCAGCTGCCTTTCGCTCTCCTTTTTACATTATTTTTGCGCAGCACTTGGTTTACATAACGCGGTGAAACATTGGCCATCTCTGCTATCTTCACTGTCCTCATGCCTTCTTCGTATAATTTCACGATCTCAAGAGCTTCTAAAGTGCATTTATTCTTTGCCATTCCCAACACCACCTTATTCATCGTTAAATCTATTATACGAACAAATGTTCCCAAACGCAATTTTGGGCACTTTTTAAAGAATTTACTTAATAAGCAAGCAAAATAAAGTATAAAACATGCAGTTTCTATTATATGAAATTTAACAAATCAGCACTCAAGACCACGAAATAATGAGGTGATACTCTTTATCTGGCCTTTCTAGCACTTGATAACAGAGCAAGACTAGGACTCTCGCGGGAAAAGCGAGTTAGGTGGGCCACCGCAGCCTTGCCGAGACTCACGGGTCACCCACGGAAAGTGAAGTCTTGCACGAAAATCAACTGCTGGTATGTAACTGGAAACACATTGTCATAAATTGCTATCAAATATTAGTTTAAGTACACCTTCAATCGGTTAATGATAAAACATGAAAACAAATTAAAGAAAAGAGGTAGATTTCAATGGATGAAAAAAATAAAGATCAAGTTAAAGGAAAACGCAAGCAAACGGAAGGTGATTTAAAGAAAACCTTTGGTAAGCTTACAATGAACGATGAGAAGATCGCCGAGGGTGAACGAACAAAAGATAAAGGTAAGTTCCAGGAAAAAGTCGGCGATGTAAAAGAAACCTTCAAAAAGAACTGGTAACACATCAAATAAAGTAAAGCAGGCGTGTCTCCTAAATCACATTGGAGACACGCCTGCTTTTAGGTTAATAAGTAATCATTCAGGCATTTTCCAACCTTCATGATTAACCCGCTCCCTTCTGAGCTATCCTTCAGTTCATCAATTAATACCGCAGCATACACCGTTTTTTGGTTATACCGGATAATGGCACTGTCGTGTTCGACTCCGGGAAGCTCACCCGTTTTATTCGCCGTAAATACCCTATTACGGTCTATACTTCCGGGGAGCTTCTGGTAAAATTGCTGATTTTGCAGAATCCGGATCATTGACTCCCTGCTGCTCAATTGAAACAGAACCTCGTTTTCCATAGCTTTTAAGCATTTTACTGCATCGGTTGCAGAGATATGGTTATCGACCCCCGATTCCAATGCTTCAAAATCCATCAGCCTCCGATTTAATTTTGTTTGCTCGAGACCGAGCAATCTGCACATTCCATTGATGGAATCCATCCCCATCCGATCGATAAGCAGATTGGATGCCGTATTGTCAGAAACAATGATCATTAAGGTCAAGAGGTCATGAACCGTCACCTTAGTATGAGGTGATAAATGACTGAGCACCCCGGCCCCTCCCACTTTATCCTCCTGAGTTACGGGAATGACCTCCTCAGGGTCCAGCTTCCTTTCCTGGATCTGTCGGAACCCTTCCAGTAATATCGGGAGTTTGATTAAGCTTGCCGCAGAATATGGAACGTCTGAATGCAACTGTATGGTATGTGCAGGCAGTTCGATGTTTAAACTGATTCTGCCCTCCACACCTTCAACCAGTTCATGTATCTGTCGTTCCAGGAACTTATCTTTCTCTTTCATCCTATCCATTACTTCGTTGCAGCCACTTCATCGGTATCTTTCCGGATTGTCTTATTATACAGATGACATGCTACAAAATGATCTTTCTCCGCCTCATGCCATTTAGGCACGGTTGTCGCACAGGCATCCATGGCTGCAGGGCATCGGGTGCGGAATACACAGCCGCTCGGCGGATTCATGGCGCTTGGGATTTCCCCTTTCAGGATCATTCTCTCACGCTCATCCTCTACATCGGGATCTGGTATGGGTATGGCCGACAACAAGGCCTGCGAATAAGGATGAAGAGGTTTTTTATATAAATCACTGCTCTCGGTCAGCTCAACGATATGCCCGAGATACATGACACCAATCCGGTTGCTGATATGCTTGACCATTGAAAGATCATGGGCAATAAACAGGAAGGTCAGCCCCTTTTCTTTCTGAAGCTTTTTAAGCAGATTGACGATCTGGGCCTGCACGGATACATCCAATGCTGAAATCGGCTCATCGGCAATGATGAATTCCGGGTTAAGTGCAAGGGCGCGCGCGATACCGATCCGCTGCCGCTGACCGCCGCTGAATTCGTGCGGATAGCGGTTTGCGTGATCACGGTTCAGTCCGACGTCTTCAAGCAGTTGATAAATTCTTTCTAGCTGTTCTATTTTATCTTTATATAGCCCGTGTGCTTCCATCGGTTCTGCTATGATTTCACGGACAGTCGACCTGGGATTCAGCGAGGCATACGGATCCTGGAAGATCATCTGCATTTTGCTGTAAAACGAACGTTTTTCTTTATCAGTCTGCGTATGGACGTTTTTTCCGCTGTAAGAGACTTCTCCTTCTGTTGCATCATAAAGTCCGATGATCGTCCGGCCTGTAGTGGATTTACCACATCCTGATTCACCGACCAGACCGAATGTTTCGCCCTTATAAATATCGAATGACACATCATCGACTGCCTTCAGCACCTTGCCTTTTTCAAGGGAAAAGTATTTTTTCAGATTTCTGACTTCCAATATCTTATCTTTTTTCATGAAGCATCACCCGTATCCTGCCAGTAGCGTCTTGCTGCACAAAGCTCTTTTTCATAATACGTCCCTTCAATCGTAATGATTTCAATCGTCTTTCCGGTATTCGGGGAGTGGATCATCTTGCCGTCTCCGTAGTAAATCGCGACATGATGGATGATGCCTTTCCCTTGTTCATATGCAAAAAACAGAAGGTCCCCCGGTTTTAATTCATCCAGAGGTACTTCCTTCCCTTCTTTTGCCTGGTCCCCGGCATCCCGCGGAATCACATACCCGTTTGCTTTACACATTGAATAACTGAATCCTGAACAGTCAAATCCATAACTGCTCATTCCTCCCCATAAATAAGGGAGATCAAGGAATGCTTCCCCTGAACGCACGATATCAAGACCGTTCCCTTTTTGTTCACTGACTGATGCCGAGGAAATATATACATCCTCCCTCTTCACGTATCGAGTCCCAAGCGGGGTGGACACTGCCAGCCGGTCACCTTCTTCTTTTTCGATAGAAAGAGAGGTGAGGAAACTTAATTCGATTTCTTTTTTATCAATTTGAGTTAAAAGATCCGTGAATTTTGTCTTTACAATGGCAAAGGATTTTCCTTCGTGCATATCGGTGCTTTCGCCGAGCTGGACGGAAGGGACCCAGCCGGGATAGCCGCGCTTATCCTTGGGTGACGCCTGGTCAGGGACAATGACGTGTGACCATCCTTCCCTTTCTTCAAGGACCAGCACATCCTGACCGAATAAGACCTGCGACTGGATCCGGTTTTCATCACAGAGGGCAAGCCTGGTTTCATGTGTTAACGAATCCAGCCATTTCTCAATATATACAGGATTTGTTAATGCTGGCGCATCGAGGTCCCTTGCCGAATCCGGTGATGTCCAGACCGTTGCCACCCCTGCTTTGACTGCTGCTTTTTCTCTCATATGTATTCCTCCTATTGCATCAATGTATTTGAACTGCTTTGACACCGAGTCCCGGAGAGTCCGGGAATGTGATGGTTTTCCCGTTGTATTGAATTCCGCCTGCAATGATGTCGGTTGACAGCATCAGCGGGGCATCGAAATCAAATCGTGTGATATTCTTCTTGCTTGCTGCAAAATGGGCGGCAGCTGTAATGCCGAGGCGGGTTTCAATCATACTGCCTACCATGCATTCCACTCCGCATACTTCCGCAAGATTGTTGATCTTCTGAGCCTGATAGATTCCCCCGGCCTTCATCAATTTAATATTGATAAGGTCTGCACTCCTGGTTTTAAGGACCTGGAAAGCCTGCTGCGGTGTAAATACACTCTCATCAGCCATGATGGGCGTCTCCACATTATCTGTGACCTTCTTCAGCCCTTCAATGTCATGGGCGGGAACAGGCTGCTCCACCAGTTCAATAGTTAAATTCAAATCTTCCATCTTCCGGATTGCCCGGACGGCCGCTTTTGCTTCCCAGCCCTGGTTTGCATCGAGCCTGATTTTCACGGAGTCCCCAATTACCTGCCGGATAGCCTGGATTCGTTTGATGTCTGTTTCGATTTCATCTTTACCGACTTTGATCTTCAGGACATCGAACCCCCTCATGCTGTACAGCAGGGCATCTTCAGCCATTTCTGAAGGACTGTTCACACTGACGGTATAATCTGTTTCAAGTTTGTTCCGGTATCCGCCCAGGTATTGATAGAGCGGAAGTCTGCTATATTGTGCCAGACAATCATAAATGGCCATATCCACAGCCGCTTTTGCACTGGTGTTACCTACGAGAAGCTTATGCATCTCCTGAAATATAGATTCATGGTTTAGTAGGGATTTTCCAACCAATGCAGGTTTCAGAACATGCAGTACGGCAGATTCGATGCTCTCGAGGCTGTCTCCTGTTATCACAAGTGTAGGAGGTGCTTCCCCCCAGCCGTTTATCCCATTATCACAAATGATATTGACCACGACGGCTTCAGCGGTATGAACCGTCCGGAGAGCCGTCTTGAATGGGGTGTGCAATGGTACTGCTGCACGAAAGGTTTCAATCTGTACTATTTTCATCAGGCTTCATCCTTTTCCTTTATGCCGCTTTCGACAATGAATGATTTGCTGGATGTATCGATCTTTCCATATGAGCCGACAGGAACGGCAAGACTTGGAGAAGAATGACCTATATAGAATCCTTTAAGAGCCGGCTTACCTGCTTTCCTGATATACTCATCGAATAATTGATCCAGCGTAAGGGATTCCTTTCTCTTATCGGGTTCACAGTTTTTAAAATCACCGATGATGATTCCCTCAGCATCCCTGAATTTACCGGCCATCTTCAGCTGGTTTAGCATCCGGTCAACTTTGTAGGGTTCTTCATCAAGATCTTCGATGAAAAGGATTTTTCCTCTGGTGTCCACTTCATATTCCGTCCCCAATGTACTCACCAATAAGGTCAGGTTTCCCCCTGTGACCGGTCCGCCTGCCTTCCCTTCCACAATCACTTCCACGGGGGACAACGTTGGTGAGAACTCCACAGGTTTACTCTCAAACAACTGCCTGAATGTTTCCTTGGTCTTTTCATGTACCTCCTTCAACCCGACATCCGAGCTCAGCATCGGTCCATGGAACGTCACCAGTCCTGTGTTCTGGTGGATAGCAGTATGCAGGAACGTAATATCACTGTAACCCCAGAAAATCTTCGGGTTCCCGGCAATCAATTCATAATCCAGTTTTGAGGCGATCCTTCCTGTACCAAATCCGCCGCAGGCACAAAAGACGGCTTTTATTTCAGGATCACGGAACATCGTATGTATATCTTCAACTCTTTCTTCGTCTGTCCCTGCCAAATAGCCATATGTTTTGTGGAGAGATGAACCTAGTTTCACCTTCAGGCCGAGACCTTCCAAAAAGGAAAGAGCTTTACCGAGCGATTCCTGCTTCGGCGGGCTTGCCGGCGCCACCACTCCAACCGTATCTCCCCGTTTAAGTTTCCGGGCTCTTATCACCATTTTTTTCACTCCTTCAGTAGAAAAAGAGGGAGAGACTCTTTTGAAGAATCTTCTCCGCTCCTTTTGAATCATCTTATTTTTTGTCTGCCCATTTCAATTCCATGTATCCTACAGGATGACGGACAATCCCTGATACATCTTCGTTTTGCAAGTATACATAGTTATAGAAGTGAATAGGGATGATCGGCATATCTTCCATCAGGATCTTCTCTGCCTTATACATCAGTTCAAAGCGTTTCGCTTCATCTGCTTCATTCTTTGCCTGCTTGATCAGATTGTCGTACTCTTCATTACTCCAGGCTGTACGGTTCATCGAATGACCTGTCTGGAAGTTTTCAAGGAAGTTGATTGGATCACCGTAATCGGCCAGGAAAGAGCTTCGGGATAATTGGAACTTCCCTGCTTTTTGCTCATCCTGGAACACATTCCATTCCATATTCGCCAGTTTCACATCGACATCCAGGTTCTCCTTGAACATTTGCTGAAGTGCCTCAGCGATTTTCTGATGGGTATCACTTGTGCTGTAAGTCAGTGTCACTTCAGGAAGTTTGTCGTACCCCTCTTCTTCCATCCCTTTCTCAAGCAGTGCTTTTGCTTCTTCGACATTGGTTTTCACAAGGTCTCCGCTCGTTTCACGGAAGTCGTTGCCGGATGGATCTTTAAACCCGCTTGAAACAAAGCCATAAGCAGGCTTTTCTTTATTTTTTGTTACAAAATCAACCATTTGCTGCTGATCGACAGCCATCGCGAATGCTTTTCGGATGTTTTTGTTTTGGAAAGGTTCCTTATCCAGGTTGAAACGGTAGAAATAGGTTCCTGCCTGATCTTCTACATTCACTTTCCCTTCTTCGAACAGCTGTTTACTTAAGTCGGCCGGTACGTCTGCCGTATCAAGTTCACCGGTTTTATATAATTGATAATCGGTATTTGAATCATTGACCATCGCCCAGTTCACTTTATCAAGCTTCACGGAGTCAGCATCCCAATACTGGTCATTCTTTTCCATTACAAAGTGGCTGTCATGCTCCCATTCAGTCAGCTTGAATGGACCGTTTGCAACGAACGTATCCGCTTCTGCGAACCATTCAGGGTTGTCTGTTGCAACCTTTTCATTGATCGGGAAGAATGCAGGATTCGAGATGACACTTAAAAAATAAGCCTGTGGACTTGTGAGAGTCACCTCGAATGTCTTATCATCCACTGCCTTTACTTTCACATCGTCTGCCGGTCCTTCTCCATTATTGAAAGCCTCGCCGCCTTCGATGAAATAGCCAAGGAATGCAGCAGGAGACCCGGTTTCAGGGTTTAGTAATCTCTTCCATGCAAACACGAAATCTCCGGCGGTTACATCATCACCGTTTGACCATTTGGCGTCTTCACGGAGATGGAAGGTGTACACTTTCCCATCTTCAGACACATCCCATTTTTCTGCCATCGCCCCTTCAGGCTCGTGATCGGCATTTAAACGGGTCAGCCCTTCCATCAAGTTGTTAAGGGCAGTCCAGGAATACGAATCAAATCCGATTGGAGGGTCAAATGAAGTCGGCTCGGCACCGTTATTCAAATACAACACCTTTTCACTGCTGTCTTTCCCATCTTTGCTGTCCGATTCTTTGCCTGCATCCTTTGTTGCTGTACAGGCTGCCAGTACAAATAATAGTAACCCTGTCAGAAAAATTGACAAAATCTTTCTCATGTTCTTCCCCCTCTTTGTTTTTTCTATCATTCTATCAGCGTATGTTATAACTGATAGTTGAAAGCATCGCTTTTGCACGTGGATCCTGCAGCCAGCAATCAACATGGTGGTCCCCTGAAAGTTCCGTCTTAGCCGGATAAACCCGGTCACATACTTCCATCGCGTAATCACAGCGGGCTGAGAATGGACAACCTGCCGGCGGTGAGAATAAATCCGGCGGGGAACCCGCTATCGGTATAAGTTCAGCTCCATCAAGGTCGAGTCTCGGCACCGATTTCAACAGGCCCTTTGTATAAGGGTGCTGAGGATGATAGAAGATTTCCCTTCTCGTTCCTTCCTCGACAATTTTCCCGGCATACATGACAGCGATCCTGTCTGCCACCTGGGCAACGACTCCCAGGTCATGTGTGATCAAAATGATGGAGACACCTGTTTTACGCTGGACTTCTTTAAAAAGTTCAAGGATCTGCGCTTGGATCGTTACATCGAGTGCGGTTGTCGGTTCATCGGCTATCAAAACATCCGGCTGGCATACGAGGGCCATCGCAATCACGATCCGCTGCCTCATCCCGCCGCTGAATTGATGTGGATACTGCTTCAGGCGTTCCTCTGGATGAGGGATGCCAACAAGATTGAGCATGTCAACCGCTTTTTCGGAGGCCCCTTTTTTAGAAATGCTCTCATGCTGCATAATCCCTTCCATGATTTGCTCCCCTATGGTGAGTGTCGGGTTCAGGGCCGTCATCGGATCCTGAAAGATCATCGAGATATCTTTCCCCCTGACACTTCTCATTTCCTTTTCCGACAGGTGGAGCAGGTCCCTGCCATTAAATGAAATGGAACCTTGTGTGATTCTGCCCGGTGGATCCGGGATCAGTCTCATGATGCTCTGTGAGGTTACACTCTTCCCGCACCCGGATTCACCGACGATGGCAAGCGTTTCTCCTTTATTCAAATGAAAGTTCACGCCGCGGACCGCTTTGACCTCCCCTCCATAGGTAGTGAATGATACATGAAGGTCTTGAACGGCCAGTACTCTGTTTTTCATCGTTGTTTACCTCCTCAGCTTTGGATCTAGAGCATCCTGGAGCCCGTCACCCAGGACATTGAACGAAAACATCGTCAATGAAATGAACAGTGCCGGGAAGAAGAGACGCCACCAGTAGCCTGATAGAATCGTAGATAATCCGTCATTTGCCATGACGCCCCAGCTTGCATACGGCGCCTGGATCCCAAGACCGAGAAAGCTTAGGAATGCTTCGGCGAAAATGGCGCTCGGCACCGTCAGGGTCATCTGTACGATGATCGGTCCCATTGTGTTGGGAAGCAGGTTCTTGCGGATGATCCTTGCTGTTTTCGTGCCGAACGTTTTCGATGCCAGGATGAACTCGTAGTTCTTGATTTGGAGCACCTGCCCCCTGACGATCCTGGCCATTCCGATCCATCCGGTGACCGTCAAAGCTACGATGATGGTGGACAGCCCCGGTCCCATGACGACCATCAATAGAATCACTACAAGTAAGTATGGGAGACCATACAGGATTTCGACGATGCGCATCATCACGTTATCCGTCTTCCCGCCTTTGTATCCAGCGATGCCACCGTAGATGATACCGATGACAAAATCAATCAATGCGGCCATAAAACCTACAAATAAAGAAATGCGGGCCCCGTACCAGGTCCGGGTGAATACATCCCGTCCTAAATCATCCGTCCCGAACCAATGCTCCCCGGAAGGAGGCAGGTTCTGGCTCGCGAGCGTCTGCTTCGTGACGTCATGGGGTGAGATGATGGGTCCGATGACGGCCATTGTAATCAATAGGGTCAAGAACACGAAACCGAGCATGGCAAGTTTATTCTTAAGGAGCCGGTGCCAGGCATCCTGCCAGTAGGAAAGGCTGGGACGTACGACGGCTTCTGCTTCCCCCTTATTTTTTTCTTTTGGGATGAACCATTTGTCCAATGATTCATCTGTTAAGTTGGTACCTTGTTGTTGAGGAGCACCCATTATTTCGCCTCCTTCTTATGCAGCTTGATGCGCGGATCCAAAAAGCCGTACGCAAGATCGACCAGGAACAGCATGACAATCAGGAATGCACTGTAGAATACCGTCGTTCCCATGATGACAGGGTAATCACGCTGATTGATGCTCTCTACGAAATATTTGCCCATCCCGGGGATTGCAAAGATCTGTTCGATGACGAATGTACCTGTCAGAATGCCTGCAGCAAGTGTACCGAGGACGGTCACAACAGGAAGCAGCGCATTGCGCAGCGCATGCTTGACGACAATTTTAAATGGTGACAATCCTTTTGCTCTTGCGGTCCGTATATAATCCTGAGTCAAGACTTCAAGCATGCTCGAACGGGTCAGCCGGGCGATGATCGCCATGGGGCCGGTAGCAAGCGCCAGTGTCGGCAGGATCATATGTTTCCAGCTGGTCCATGTGGCAACCGGAAGGATCTCCCAGTTAACAGCGACCTGCTGGATCAACAACGTTGCCATGACGAAGTTCGGAATCGAAATACCAAGTACCGCAAATGTCATGGCCATATAATCAATCATGCGGTTGTGACGAAGCGCAGCCAGTATTCCGAGGATGATCCCTGAGAGCACCGCTATTACAAGCGTGATCATACCCAGTTCAAAAGAGATCGGGAACCCCCTCCCCAGCAGATCGTTCACGGTTTGTGAGGGCTGGGTGATTGATGGACCGAAATCCAATGTAACAAGTGATTTTAGATAGAGTCCGTATTGAACAAGTATAGGTTCGTCAAGATGATAGTGCGCTTCCAGGTTTTTCTGTACCATTTCACTGGTGTTCCTTTCTTCATTGAAAGGGGAACCCGGAATGGCATGCATCAGGAAAAAGGTAAGTGTGACAATCAGCCACAATGTAATGCCCATGGCAATAAGCCGTTTAACCAAATATGTACCCATTCATTTTCACACTTTCTAACAGAATGTCGTTTTCATCGCCAGTTCGGTCATGACCACCATCGCGCGATAAGCTTCCAAAATGTCCTTTGCCTTAAAGCGGACGATCGTCGTGCCGGGATCGTGAACGGTTCCGGGCATCATACTTGCCCATTCTGCCTGTCCATAATTGGCAAATTCGATTTTGAGTTCAGGATGATCAGGAGGGATGAGCGGTTTGACTTTTTGACGATTTTGCAATGCTTGTTCCGTTTTTATCATTAACAGCTCTTGTGATTTTGACGGTGTCAGACTCTTTGCAACTGAGCGGGAGATCGTCTCCTTAACAATGGCAGTCGTCACATTCGGTATGAGTTCCTCCGCTTCCAGTGCGGCCTGATCATCACCGGCAACCAGCAGGACAGGGACACCGAAGTACCCGGCCACATAAGCATTGAAACCCATTTCTCCAACGGCTTTATCGTTTATGTACATATGCCTGACACCGAAAATCATAGAGTGGGACATGACTCCCTTCATGGATGCCCTTGCATGATACCCAACAAAAAAAGCACCTTGGAACGTTTCATCCAGCCCTTGGACCATCGAATATGGCTTTACTCCTCCGGATATCAACTTCGCTTCAGGGTGCAGCTTTTCAATTAACAGATTGTTCATTTGAGAATGGCTGTCATTGACTAAAACCTCACTGCATCCGCTGTCAAAAGCGGCATGAATGACAGCATTGGCTTCTTCTGTCATGATGGCTCTTCCTCGTTCGTAATTATGTTTAGATGAATCCACTTGTGTATGGTCAACCAGTCCTGTGATTCCCTCCATATCCACCGAGACGTATACGTTCATATTGTTCTCACCTCCTTTATAGGAAAAATTGTTTAAATTTTCTTAATATTATAGATTTTATTTCAGAATATTTCAATAACATTTCAGTCAAAAAGGAATATATTCCTAGTTTTTACACCTGGAGGAAACACCTTTTTTCCCAGCAAATAAAAAACCCAGAGCATGATGACCCATGCTCCGGGTTTCAGTTTTCATGATGCTTTTTGCTCTTTTAACACAAGAGGTTGCTGCTTTTTTCTCGCCGCGTTAAAAAATACATTTAAAAAGATTGCTGTCAGGCTTCCAGCCACGATACCATTATCCGTCAGGATCCGGATGCTTGATGGCATCTGGCTGAATAGCTCAGGTACTGCTGTCACCCCGAGCCCCATTCCGACTGAACATGCAATGATCAAGAGGTTTTCCTGAGAGGAAAAGTCCACTTGGCTGAGCATCTTGATGCCATAGGCGATGACCATTCCGAACATTGCCACCATCGCCCCTCCGAGAACCGGTGCAGGGATGATGGTCGTCATCGCGCCTATTTTGGGTACAAGTCCGAGGACGACAAGAAAGGCACCGGTTAAATAGATGATGTGGTTCTTCTTGACACCCGATAATTGAAGCAGCCCTACATTTTGTGAATAGGTGGTGTAAGGAAAGGCATTGAAGAGGCCGCCGAGGACGATGGCCAGCCCCTCGGCCCGGTACCCCCTTGCCAGATCCTTTTCTTCCACGTCTTTTTTACAAATATCAGCCAGGGCAAAGTAAACTCCTGTCGATTCTACAAGACTTACCATCGCGACCAATATCATCGTCAAAATCGCTGAAAGTTCAAAAGTCGGAAGACCGAAATAAAAAGGCTGTGCCATATGGAACCAGGAGGCATTCCCTACTTCACTGACATCGACCATCCCCATGAAAGAAGCAGCCGCGGTTCCTATGATCAATCCTGCAAGAATGGAGATCGAGCGAATGAACCCTGTGAAAAACTTGTAAAGAACAAGGATGATCAGTAAAGTGCCAAATGCCAGCGACAGATTTGTCAGTGACCCGTAATTACTGCTTCCTTCACCGCCGGCCATATTATTCATGGCAACCGGGATGAGTGTGATCCCGATAATCGTGACAACCGATCCCGTGACAACAGGCGGGAAAAATCGGACCAGTTTGCCGAAGTACTTACTGATTATAATGACGAATACACCCGAAACAAGAATGGATCCATAGATGGCTGAAATGCCGTACTGACCGCCGATTGCAATCATCGGACCGACGGCTGTGAAGGTACAGCCGAGGACTACCGGAAGGCCGATGCCGAAAAATCTATTTTTCCAAACTTGAAGAATCGTTGCTATTCCACACATGAAAATATCAATTGAAACGAGATAGGTCAGCTCTTCACCTGATAAGCCCAAAGCGCCTCCGACAATCAGGGGTACAATGACCGCTCCCGCATACATGGCAAGGACGTGCTGGATTCCGAGTGATACATTTTTCATGAATGAGCCGCCTCCTCTGCTTTACTTTGTTTAAATGAAATAATCCCATCTTCGAGTGATTCTATTTCTGCCAGAGATTCTACGCGGAAGCCTTTCTCCCTCAACAGCCTTCCACCATCCTGGAAGGACTTCTCAATGACAATCCCGATTCCTGCAATGTTGGCACCGGCCTTTTCTGCAAGTTCGACCAGTCCAAGAGCAGCTTGTCCGTTTGCCAAAAAGTCATCGATGATAAGGATATTGTCACCGCCGTGTATGTATTTGCCCGATACAGAGATCGTATTTTCTTCCTGTTTTGTGAAGGAATAAACCTTCGCTGTGACGAGATCTTCCGACTGTGTCAGCGATCTGCGTTTGCGTGCGAAGACCATCGGCACCCCAAGAGTCAATGCAGCCATTAATCCAGGGGCGATGCCGGATGATTCAATGGTCAATACTTTTGTTATGGCTTGATCTTTGAACCTTTTTGCAAATTCTTTTCCGACCGCGTCCATCAAGACGGGATCCACCCCATGGTTTAAAAACGAGTCAACCTTCAGGACATGATTTGATAATACGGCACCTTCTTCAATCATTTTCTTTTTCAATAATTCCATTTCGATCTGCTCCCTTCGGATCATAACTGGCATAATAAAAAAAACAAAAAACCTGAAGACCATAGACACTCAGAAAATGAGTGAACAATGACCTTCAGGTATACGTAAAAGGTAAAGAAAGCAAACAGAATATGCATGCAGTCCATCGCTCACCCATAGTCGGATGCTTTACGGTCATCCGGTAGAAACTTGCAGGCCATATCCCCGCGATTATATGAGTGAATGTGTATTTGATTACCGTTAGTATAAAGGTAATCAAATAAGTTGTAAAGCCGAAAAACAAACATTTTTTATTCTTTTTATATTTTCGTTCGTGTTTTTATATGATTATTTGATTGCACACCGATTCGGCCCGATCTCCATTTCCCGTTGCTTTTCGTTATCCGGGGCGATCTTCCCCATATTGGTTTCCCTGATTTCCTGGTATGCATTCGGCTGAGGCGGGAGGTTTTCACTGACCGCTTTCCTGAACTCTCCTTCGTCTCGAATATTCAGCCCGTGATTTTTTTGATACAACACTCCCAGTTTCTCAGAGAAACTGCCATCACCGTTCAATTCATTGATCGTCATGAAATGGGCAGGGAGCACGATCAAATTTTTATCCAATGACGCATACTTTTCATATAAAGTATCCCGGAGATGATCTGCCCAGTCACCTGCTTTTCCGGCGAGATCCGGCCTTCCGATTGAATCGATGAACAAAATGTCACCAGTCAGTAAATAAGCTTCATCGATAATCAAAGAGGTGCTGCCGATCGTGTGGCCGGGTGAATACACAGGATGTATGGTAATAACGGAATCCCCAATACCGATGTCTTTCCCTTCTTCGAGAGCCGTGAACTCGAATGTCACCTCCCCGGCATCCTTTGGAGGAAGATAATACTGGGCTCCCGCTGACTCAGCCAGCTTCCTGCCTCCTGAAATATGATCTGCATGAAGATGGGTATCAATCAGCGCTTTTATCTTAACCCCTTTTTCCTGTGCAAAGTTTTCGAAGACCTGAGTCATCCTGGTTGCATCGACTACTGCCGCTTCTCCATTAGATTCAATAAAATAGGAGAGGCAGCCTTTTCCGATTCTGACAAATTGATAAATTGAGCCTCCTCCATTAAGTTCACCGATTTTCACAGGCTCTAAATGTTCACTCCACGCCTGCATGCCTCCTTCAATTGAATACACTTGATCATATCCATATTCTGCAATCTTCTCGGCGGCTTTCTTCGAGGAATTTCCTTTTGAACAGATGACATAAATCGGCTCATCTTTTGGCAGGTGTTCAACGATGGGATCAATCCCATCCGTTAACTCGCTAAAAGGTGTATTGAAGACCTCGATTGATTTCCCCTCCACTTTCCAATCATCAAAATCCCCTGTTTTTCGGACATCCAGTATGAATGCTCTTTCATTGCGCATGACTTTTTTTGCGATTTCTTTTACTGAGATTGTTTCTACTGACAAGATTGAGACCTCCAAACTTATTATTCAATCACTAGTGACTGAAAAACGACATTTAAAAAAGGAATGCATACACAATGTAGCATTCCCCGGATTCATCTCAATATTTAAATAAATCTTCCTGCAAATTATTCTTCAGCAATATCAGCATTCTGATATAAGCCAGTATCCAATTCTCCAGTCGCCTTACTTGTAATGACCCCTGCAGTCATCGCTCCGCTGACATTTACGGCAGTCCTGCCCATATCAATCAGTGGTTCGATGGAGATCAGGAGACCAGCGAGAGCAATAGGAAGGTCCATCGCTGACAACACGAGAATGGCGGCAAAAGTGGCTCCTCCTCCCACTCCGGCTACCCCGAATGAGGAAATGGCAACAATTAAGATAAGCGTCAATATGAAAGAAGGGGTCAATGGATCTATCCCTACAGTAGGAGCAATCATGACGGCAAGCATGGCAGGATATACACCGGCACACCCGTTTTGACCGATTGACAGACCGAACGAACCGGAGAAATTGGCGATTCCTTCAGAAACACCAAGCTTCTTCGTCTGGGTATGAATATTCAATGGCAGCGTCCCCGCACTGGATCTGGATGTGAATGCAAAAGTAAGGACAGGCAATACTTTCTTTACATACGTCAGTGGATTAAGACCCGAAAGCGTCAACATGAGCAAATGAATGGCGAACATAACAAGAAGAGCAACATAGGAGGCAACCACAAATTCACCCAGTTTTGCTATAGCATCGAAGTCACTGAGGGCGATAGTCTTCGCCATAATGGCCAGCACACCGTATGGAGTCAACCGCAGCACCAAAGTAACGACTCTCATGACAACGGCATAAATGGAATCTACGATTTTTTTGAAACTGGCTGCGGCCTCCGGTTCTTTTCTCTGGACCCCAAGATAGGCAACTCCTATAAAAGCGGCAAAAATGACGATGGCAATCGTGGATGTTGCACGCTGGCCGGTGAAGTCATAAAATGGATTCGCCGGAAGGAGTTCGAGAATTTTCTGTGGATAACCCTGACCTTCCATGGCAGCTGCACGTTCCTCCAGTTGCATCCCTCTGGCAGCCTCCGCATCACCCTGTTCGATTTGAATGGCTTCAAGATCAAATGCAGCGGTGGTTGCAATTCCAACAGCAGCTGCAACGGCAGTGGTCCCAACGAGAAGACCAAGTATCAATACGGAAATCCTGCCGAGGTTATGCGATTGTTTCAATTTTGTAAAAGCGGAAATGATTGAAACGAAAACCAGCGGCATCACGATCATTTGCAGTAGTTTGATATAGCCGCTGCCGATAATATTGTACCAATCGATCGACTGAGTCAGATTTTCATCAGCGGGATCATATAACCATTGCAGGGCGAAGCCGAATAAAATCCCCAGACCGAGGGCTGTAAAGACCCTTTTCGAAAATGAAACCTTCTTTTTTTGTAAATAAAATAAAACACCAATAAGAACGATAAACATCAGAAGATTCAACAATACGATCCACACATCCATGATAAAACCTCCTTTTCAATGATGTTAAACCTTGCTGCCTAAAGGCTTATTACAGTTTATGATGCGTTTAAAAAAGATATGATGAAGGCCCGTCCCCCTTTATCAAGGAAGACGGGCCTTATCAAATCAGTTTAAGTATCTATGATAAAGCGACTTTGCTTCGGTTATATCTTTCGTTCCGTGGATGAGTGTCCGGCCGTCCCTGAACAGAACAATACGGTGCTTTCCGGTTTGACAGGCAAGGAGATATTGATTTCTGTCTACTCTGTCCATATGTCTTTGCAGCTGTGATGCCATGTGCTCCAAATCAACATCCACCATTTTGGAAGGACGGATCTGCACGGCGTCCCTGCCGCATAAAACCGCTGTTTTCAGCTGGTTATCGTATTGAAGATAAGGATAACGGGGATCTGCACCGCAAGTGGGACAGCCCCGTTTCTTCAATCTTTGCACATCTAAGGAGCTGTACTCATTTTTCCACAAATCAAATGATATAAGTGTTTGTCGTACCGCACTTATATCACCAGCCAAAATCTTCAATGCCTCGGAGACTTGAAAGGAAACAACCAGCGAAACTGCAGGAGAAATAATACCTGCAGTGTCACACGTCATACTCGATGATGGGATGTCTTCCATAAGGCAATTGAGACAGAGGCTCCTTCCTGGCAGGAATGTACAGGTAATCCCATAACTTCCTGCACATCCCCCGTAGATCCAAGGGATCTTCTTCTGAAAGGAGATATCGTTGATCATCAGCCTGATATCGAAATTATCCGTGGCGTCAATGATAAGGTCAGTATTTTCCGTAAGACGCCGTAAGTCATTGGGACCCACATCCATAATATGCGCCTCAACTTCGACGTCTGAGTTGATCTTCATTAGATGTTTCATTGCTGCCGCGGCTTTTGGCATGCTGTCCACTGCATCACTCTCCGTGTATAGCTGCTGCCTTTGGAGATTACTCCATTCCACATAATCTCGGTCGGCGATCGTTATTTTGCCGACGCCTGCACGGACCAGCGCTTCTGCACAACCGGTGCCAAGTGCCCCGGCACCTATAACCAGAACATTCTTGGAGGAAATGCTCAACTGCCCCTTATCTCCAATTGGCGCAAATAACGTTTGTCTTGAATATCGTTCACTTCTCACCCGACGATTCCCTCCATCGGACTGCTTGCTGATGCATATAGCTTTTTGGTCATCCTGCCTGCATCGTATCCCATCCTGCCTGCCTTGACAGCAAGCTTCATCGCTTCAGCCATTTTAACCGGGTCTTTTGCAGAGGAAACAGCTGTATTCAATAGGATTCCATCCGCACCGAGCTCCATCGCATATGCAGCATCCGCCGGAGAACCAATCCCTGCATCGACAATGACAGGGACGTTTGACTGCTCGATGATAAAGCGCAGGTTGACCGGATTCAGTATTCCTTGTCCAGAACCGATCGGGGAAGCTCCAGGCATAATGGCGTGCGCTCCCGCTTCCTCCAGTCTTCTTGCAAGCACGACATCATCAGAGATATATGGAAGGACAGTGAATCCTTCTTTAACAAGTTCTTCTGTGGCTAGTATTGTTTCGACTGGATCGGGAAGGAGGGTCTTGGCGCACCCTATCACCTCAACCTTTACCATGTCACACAAACCTGAAGCCCGTGCCAGTTTTGCATGCCTTACCGCTTCCTTGGCGGTTTTCGCTCCCGCTGTATTAGGGAGAAGGGAATACTTAGAAAGATCCAGCCGTTCAAGCAGGTTGGGCTGGTGCTCTTCGAATATATTCATTCGCCGAACAGTGAATGTAAGGATTTCTGTTTCTGACTCGTCCACTGCTTTTTGCTGGGTTTCAAAATCAGGATATTTACCTGTACCAAGGAGCAACCTTGACTGAAATTCATAGTTTCCTATCTTTAACATCTCATCCGCCTCCTACAAAATGTACGAATTCAATAGAATCCATTTCATTAATCATTGTCGTGTCATACTGTTTTTTGTCTTTGATCTCTCCATTCAGTTCAACGATGAGTATACGGTCACTTAATGAAAAGTGATTGATCAAATCTGCGATGGACGACAGGTCAGCGGGGAGCTGGACATACTGCCCATTCATTTTCACTCTCATTTATTTCAACATCCTTTCATGATGGAATCCGAAAATGGGATCAATCTCTATGCTGTCGATTAAATCTGCCATTAATATTCCAGTAAGGGGTGCGAGCAGAATGCCGTTTCTGTAATGTCCGGTTGCAACAGCAAGACATTCCCGCCCCGGAAGCCTGCCTATGTAAGGCAGAAAGCGGTCCGTTTTCGGCCTTACACCCGCCCAGGATTTCTCCAATCTGGCAAATGCAAGATCAGGGAGCAAATCGATGGCTTTTCCCAATAGATGATGAATCCCTCCGGCTGAAACTTTCGAATCAAAAGTATGCGGATGTTCGGTTGCCCCGACCAAATAGTGATTCCCCCGTTTTGGGACAATGTAGCATTCTTTTGTGAAGATTGTCCTTTCCACCAGCTGTTTACAAGCACTAACTGAAACGCACTCACCTTTAACTGGTAATCCGCATATTTCAAACCCGGCACCTCTCAGTATCTTGCTGCTCCAAGCTCCCCCTGCGACGATCACTTCCTGGGAATGATACGTTTCATGTAAAGTCTTCACTCCGATGCATCTGTTCCTTTCCATGAGAAAGCTTATAACTGGTGTGTATTCCTGTATGTATGCACCGAGTTTCACGGCTGATTTTGCAAGAGCCCGGGTAAGTTTGCCTGCAGAAACATTTCCGTCCCTGTATGCATACAAGCCACCGTGATGATTCCCTTTTGATAACTTTGGTTCTAATCTTGCCACGTCTTCTTCCGACAGCCACTCAACATCTGTACTTAGCTGCAAGATTTTCATCATTTGGCCTTTTTCAATTTCTGAACAGGCAGGTTTGATCATCCCATTATGTGAAAGTTCTATGTCTATTCCGCTTATTTCCTTTAACTCTCGTGACAGCTCCGTGAACATATCCCTGCTTCTTAAAGCAGCGTTCAATAAATTTTGGTCACCAATGAATTCACTATGCACCCCCAGCATACCTGCTGCTGCAGATGATGCTTCACCTCCTATTTTGTTCTTCTCAATAAGGAGTACTTTTTTCTTTCTTTTGCTCAGCTGGTAGGCGATTGAACATCCAATTACACCAGCGCCCACAATAATGACATCATAGGACTTACTCAAAAACCCCCGCCTCCTTCCAGATTCATCCGATATTCGTATGCGGTGCTTTCCGGGTCTTCGGCCAGGAAAATACCGGACAAGACCGCTATGCCTGCCGCACCCGTGCAGATGATATCCTTTGTGTTTCCCGGTTTGATGCCGCCGATTGCAATGACAGGAAGGTCCACTGCATCCACTACCGCTTTAAGGTTCTTTGTTCCCATTCCATCCTTTCCCTTTTTAGAAGGGGTGCTGAATACGTTTCCATATACAAGGTAATCCGCTCCCTCAACTTGGAGGGAGACCGCTTCATACACTGAATGAACAGACCTCCCTGCCTTCAAGTCGGGGAAGCTCCTTTTCACATCCGAGACTCTTAAGCTATGACAGCCAAGATGAGCACCGCGGATCCCCATTATAGAAGCCACATCCACTCTGTCATTGATGATGATTTTTTCAGGAGGAAGGCCTCCCTCTATCAATAATGTGACAGCCTCTGCCAATTCCCTTGCTGTCCAGGTTTTTTCCCTGATGTGGAGAAAATCAATATAAGATCTGACGGCCAATGAAATACTGATCATTTCATTCATCTCTTGCTGACCTGTTGTTATAACATGTAACTGTCTCTTCATACGACCGCCCCCTATCCTTGATAACGTACATCCCCGGCCGGGAAGACCGGAAATACTGCCGCCGCTTGCCAGCCGAACACCAGCATGGCGGAGATCATTACAATAAAAAATACATCATATTTTGAAAAATCTGTTTGGTAAAAGTACGTCCTTTTACCGCTTCCATTAAATCGCTTAGCCTCCATTGCCACTGCAATCCGATGTGCTCTCCTTATGCTTTGGGCAAGCAGCGGCAGCGCCGAGGACCGAAATGTGAAAAGCAATCCAGCTATGCCTTTTTTCCGGTTAAGACCCCTTACATTCATAGCCCGGCGGATTGTCAAGAATTCCTCTGCTAAAATGGGGATTATTCTGAATCCAGCCATAAAACTGTAAGCGTATTTAGGTTTCAGCCTAAGCTGCTGCATCAAAGAATAGAAGAGCATCACCGGCCTGGTTGATAACGTAAATAGCAATCCAAGCAACCCAAAAAGTAATGCCCTGAAACCAATATGAAGGCCCCGGTAAAAGCTTTCCTCTGAAATTTCGATAAGTCCCCACTTCAGCCAAATCACGTCTCCCTTACCAAATAAGATCATGGAAGAGGCAGTAGAAACGAACATCAGGATAAAAGGCAGAAACAGCAGGAATTTGACTTTCCATGTAAGTCCAGAGCAAAACCAGAACAGCAAAAAAGAAAATACCGTTAAATAGAAAAGGATATTTAATTGATGGATCATCAAACTCAGGAGGAACAGGAGAACCAGGATGATGAGTTTGAAACTTGGGTTGACCCCGTGCATCCAAGTCTTATTGTGCAGGATGTCTTGCTTCACATTGATCCCTCCTTTGCTGCGGTTGATATAGAGCAAGCTTCATCCTTAATCAATTCCCCCTTCTCAATCGTCCATACTCTATCCGACACGGCCTTTGCCACTTCGATGTCGTGAGTGACCATAAGGATGGTGGAACCTTGATGCTGCAGCTCTTTCAGCATATGCAGTAATTGAAACGTATTCACTGCATCCTGACCGAAAGTAGGTTCATCCAGAAGAATGACATCCTGGCTGATCAGAATGGAAGCCGCGACACTCAATCGTCTCTTTTGCCCCATGGATAACTGAAACGGATGCAAATGGCTGCATTCTTTCAAATTGAACCGTTCCAGCATCTCCCCTGTCCTTTGATCCAGCTCAGCCCCGCTGATTTTTTTCAGCTTGAGGCTGAAGGCGATTTCGTCATATGCGGTATTTGCAACAAATTGAAATTCGGGATTCTGAAAAACAAATGAACAATGTTCAAGTATATTCTCTTTGGTTTTATTAAGGCCAAATAACTCGTATCTTCCAGTTGTTTTGATGAATTGCATCAGTCCATGGAGAAAGGTTGATTTTCCGGCTCCGTTTCTTCCAAGGATAGAAATCCATTGACCTCTGTTGGCAGAAGCATGTTCAACCGTTATTTTTGGAGTCTTATTCAGATATCCTTTAAAATGCTCTATTTCTAACGCTGTTTCATCCGAAAAGATATGCCTTTTCCTCTTGAATGATCTTAAGTAGTCTTTACGTGCGCCCGGATACCAGACGCCATCCTTCTTGATGGTCTCGAAATGTTCTGTAAGGACTTTTTCTGTCTTTCCATCTGCAATCACTTCTCCAAACTTGTTGAAGAGGATGATCCGGTCGACCAATTCGACAACCTGATCCAGCTTATGTTCAACGATGACCACCGTTTTTTCCTTACTGATCCTTTTGATTGTGTTCCAAATTTCCTTTGTTCCTTCCTGATCCACTAAAGCGGTCGGTTCATCCAAAAAAAGTGTATCCGGCTCCATCGCAAGGACCGCAGCGATGGCCAGCCTTTGCTTCATCCCTCCAGACAGATCAGAAATCTTGATATGGGGGTTCTGAAAGTTCAAACCCACTTTTTGAAGCAGTTCCTGAATGATTTCATCCATATTTTCTCTCGGTACATTCAGATTTTCAAGGACGAATGCCATCTCCTCGTCCACATAAGGCATGCAAAACTGCGCGTCCGGATCTTGGAACACATAACCCCAGGAGGAAGGATATGAAATGGATGATACTTTCATCGGCACTTCATACGAATGGGGGATCAGCCCCGCACATACGTTAAGAAGCGTTGATTTTCCGCATCCGGAAGGACCGAGGAGAAGGACCTTCTCCCCCTGACCGATCGAAAGTGATAAATCTTTAAACAGTAATTGCTTTTCTCCCTGAAACTTCAACCTTA
Organism: [Bacillus] enclensis; assembly: GCF_001456935.1. Lineage (GTDB taxonomy): Bacteria > Bacillota > Bacilli > Bacillales > Bacillaceae_B > Rossellomorea > Rossellomorea enclensis. The sequence continues at coordinate 911,371 of NZ_KQ758483.1, forward strand.
ATTTCTTGATCTCCACTGCGACTCACACCTATCTGTCAAGAGCTTCGTAATCTTCTTTTTCTGCAGGTCTCACAAGGCTTGTCACACCCGTTCGTTCCAGGGCCTTCACAAGATAGAAAGCCCCCATTCCAGATATCAATATCGAACCAAGTAATCTTGCCCCCAGGAATAAAAGCAGATTCCATACAGCCAGATCTCCTATATAGCCTTTGTAACTATCCATTAAGATCGATCCAAATGCTGACATCACAGCAGCGAGACTAATTATGAACAGGCTGTTTCGTTTATACTTAGTAACAAAGAATACCGCCTCAGCAAATAACCCCTGCACAACCCCGAAAAGGAGGACCTCAAGTCCCCATTCCGATCCCATTAGAAATTCACCGGATGAAGCCGCAATCTCGGCGAGCAGGGCGACGCCAGGCTTACGGATGATCAAGAATGCAACCGTTGCTGCCATGAACCACATCCCATAGATGAGTTGATCTGCGTGCAGGCCAAATGGCTTTATCATGTTGTATAAAGGGCCCCAGACTTTGTAAATAATACCGAATCCGATCGAGATGACAACCGTGACCAAAATGTCCGTCAATTTCAGCTTTGCCATTTACTTCACCTGCTTTCCTGTATTTTTCATGAGGTGGTATTCAAATGGCCATTCTTCCATGGAGTAGGCCATTTCCCAGAATTGGAGCTCATATATACTGCTGATCATAAACAGCTCTTTCATCAAAGCTTTTTCTTCCTCAGATGCTTTTTCAGCCAGCTGATCCAACCGATTGATTTGCTCTTTCACCAGCTCTCCGAACCATTCACCGCCATAAGCTGAAATCCATTCCTTATAAATCGGTTCATCAGGAGTAAACATGTTAAGGCGCTCCCCGACTTCATGGTAAAGCCAATAACAGGGCAGGATTGCAGCGAGAATTTCTTTTAGCCCTCCGAATTGTGCTGCCCTGTACATATGGGAAGTATAAGCGTAGGCGGTCGGAGAAGGCTTGAATCGTTTCTTTTCCTCCTCTGTAATACCAAGTTGAACAGAGAATGTTTCATGCAGGGATAATTCTGCTTCATTCGTTCCCTGTGCGTGAGCTGCCATTCTTGATGTCGTATGTAAATCTGGGGCTTTGGCAGCTCCCAATGATTGGACCCTTGAAAAGTGAGATAAATAATACGCATCCTGCAGGATGTAGTAACGGAAGTTGTCGAGCGGCAGCGTACCGTCCCCGATCCCTCTTACAAACGGGTGATTAAAGCTCGCCTCCCAGACCTCATCGACTTCTTTCCTTAATTCATTTGAAAATGTCATCATAGACTCTCCTTTTCCACGACGACCCATCTCAGGGAAAAATAAAAAGCCACTTTCCATACGCAAAAAGCGAACAGAAAGTGGCTTGAAAAGGCATCACACCAAAATAATATGTAACCTTCAAACACCACTTCCCTACGCTGGTCTCAACCAGATCAGGTTCAAAGGGTCTTAAAGTCACACTTTAATCTCAGCCTTCATGAAAGGCACCCCTAGTGGATCGTCATATGAAATTTTGAATTCGATGTTATCGTAACATGAATATATTTCTTGTCAATCTTTTTTTACTTGAACCAGCCTTTTTCTTTGGAATGTGTAATGGCTTCAATGCGATTTTTCACTTCGAGCTTATCAAGGATGGTGGAAATGTAGTTACGTACCGTTCCTGTCTTCAATTGGAGTTCATCGGCGATTTCTTTTGTGTTTTTTCCATCTGCCACCAATTCCAGCACCTCTTTCTCCCGGTCAGTCAAAGGATTCTCTTCACTGTACATATCATCCATCAATTCAGGGGCATACATTCTTTTCCCCTGCATGACAAGTCGAATGGAGGTTGCCAGCTCTTCACTGGGGCTGTCCTTCAATAAATAGCCTTTAACCCCGGCTTTGATTGCCCGCTGAAAGTAACCGGAACGGGCAAATGTCGTCAGAATGATGACTTTGCATTCTTCCCCTTTTAATTCTTCCGCTGCTTCAAGCCCTGTTTTCTCGGGCATTTCAATATCCATCATACATATATCAGGCTTCAGTCGGCGGACGAGGGAAATCGCTTCTTCCCCATTGCTCGCCTTCCCCACTACTTCAAGGTCATCTTCCAAATCAAGCAATGATCCCAAAGCGCCGAGCATCATGCGCTGATCTTCTGCGATTACGATGCGAATCATCTTAATCCCTCCCTATCTGCTTGATTACTTTTGGCACTCTCATGATCAGTATCGTGCCTTTATCGGAAATGATATCGAGCGTCCCGTTTACAAAGTCCAGACGCTCCTCCATCCCTCTTAATCCGCAGCCTCTCGACAAGTCTTTATCCTTGCTGAGACCGATGCCATTGTCTTTTACCTTTATCGTCAGTTCATTGTCATGATCTTCGATGGTTATTTCACATAAATCCGCCTTGCTGTGTTTCACGACGTTTGTGACGGCTTCTTTCAGGCACATGCTCAATATATTTTCAAGAAAGAGTGAAGTGGCTGGTATAGGGGTTTCTTCATCTATGATCAATTCAATATCTGCCGCTTTAAGGATCTGTTTGATTCTGACCATTTCATCTTCCAGACGAATCCCGCGCATTTGTGAGACCATCGTCCTAACCTCAGAAAGTGCTGTCCTCGCTGTTTGCTGCACATCTTTCAACTCTTCTTTTGCCTGTTCGGGATCTTTGTGAATCAGTTTCCGAGCCAAGTCACTTTTTAAACCTATGAGGGACAGCTTTTGCCCTAACGTATCATGCAGATCCCTTGCTATCCGCTGTCTTTCCTCTTGTTTGACAAGTTCTGATATCCGTTTATTCGCATCTTCCAACTTTTCTTCAAGCCAACCTTGTTTGTTGCGATTGTATATGTTGAAAGGAAGCAGGATTACACTGATCCAGATAATCAGGATGAACGGAATTTGGGAAAGAAAGAGAGCTGCCTGTTCAACGAATTTATAGTTGATCGATGCAGTTGTAAGTACAAGGTGAATAACATACAGCGTCAAGAAAGCGATTCGATTTTTTATATTCCCGTTATAGTAAGCTATGTAAAATGCAAAATAAATAAAATTAAACTGAATGGTCATCGTGATGGAAATGGCAATTAATAAAGATGTCCACACATATACCGGCCAATTTTTTGATAGGAAAGCAAGCCGTAAGAAAATAAAGAATAATATCGTCAGTGTTATGCCGACTATGATTTCAATTGAAGAAGATGATTGAAAGATAAAGTAAAAAGGGAGAATGCTTATGATACTCCAAATATAAGGTGAAATACCTGAGCTCTTTTGAATTTTAATCAATTTATCCGGAAGCTGCACGATCAATACCCCGTTCGTATGAATGTTTGTTGTTATCTTACCATATCCGACATTGAAGTGATAAATGAAGAGCGTATACAATTGGGATGTATATGCTCTTCAACATGACTTTTAGTATTTGCGGTTTTGGATGGCGATTTGTTTTAACATCAGTTCATGGGATTTTTTGATGATATCTGTAAGAACGTCGCCTTTGTATATTCTGCCAATCTTCGCTTTTTCCTGGTAATATTCAACAATTTCGTCCAATTGTTGAGCTGTTTCTTTGTCGACCCTGACGTTAAGCTGGATTCTATCATTGGTGCTCATAAAGTGTTTAACCCTCCAAAAAACGATGTGCTATCAATTGATAGCATCATTATAGCATACTCTTTCATTATGATACATCCTATTCCGACAATGTTTTCAGCAGTTTGATGTATTAAATCTTTTTTTGCATAAAAAAACATCTTATCCAGAAAAGATAAGATGTTTACAGTCAATTGGTCACAGCTTCTTTGCAATATTGCAGAAGTTGGGCTTCTTCATCTTCTTCCAATTCAAAATCGAGAATGGATTCAGAGTCTCTTTCAATGATTTGATATTGTGCAATACGTGACTCATCTCCGTCTTGAACAAAGATGGCTTTTATATATAACCCGGACTCTGAATACATTTCATCGTCTTCAGGGACTTCAATCGCCAGCATCATTTCATGGCGGCTGCCGCTTAAGATACCTGTTGGATCTTTAAGTTCTTCCATAGTATGGCCAGTAATGATCATTAAAAAATATCTTCCTTTCACTTCGCATATCCCTCAATTATACACTGGATCATAGTAAAAGAAAACCATGATGTCCCACTCATCTTTTTTAATAGGATTTGCTCCTGTCCTTCGATATAATGATAGTCGACAGTATCTTTAAGGAGCGACTAAAATGAACAATAAAGAACTTGAAGACAAGATCATTTCAAACTATCAGAAAGACGAAAACATGATGATTCTTGTGTTTGCGCAGTGGTGCGTAAATAATGACCTTAACCCTGCAGACCTCTATAAAAAGGCCTATCCTGAACAAGCGGCAAACCCTGCACTTAAGCAGGGAATCGACCTGACTGTGCCGAAGGAGGAATCCGAAGAAATCGCCGACTCGACCCTGTTGGGCGTACTCTCCTTATTTGGCAATACAGACCTTGCCATTGTGGTATCAGAGGAAATGGCAAGGGTAAGGGATCAGAAGAGATAATTCATCAGCTGCACCTCGAAAAGTGATCGGGGTGCTTACTTTTTTCCTGAAACTTTTTCAAGCAGTCCAGAAAGATACGAATATACCTCTTCAACCGCTTCCTTCAACGTCATATTACTATGATAAGAAGGAAGATCATTAATGGAAAGATTCACATCCCACAAGCCGTCTTCTCCGTTAAAAAGAAGATTATATCCCTTCTTCCCATGCAGCGTACTTTCGAAGAAGGAGACGATCTCTTCTCTGTACTTCTTTTGCAACTTCAACCCGAACATGGCATCGTAATGGCCGAACAGGTCATCAAGTTCCATTGACAGTCCGTCAATCTTAATCTTATCGAACTCATCTGACTCAATGAAAATGTATTCATTTTCATTAGATTTCAGGTACTCCAAAGCCTCCTCCAAAAATGAAGAAGATACCTGTCTTATCAATTCATCGGTCTCTTTATTACATAATTCGACTTTAAGTGTGTCAAATTTCAATTTGTCATTTCCCATACATATTCCTCGCTTCATTCAGTTAATTAATTGTCTCGTCCAACTCCAAGTATACAGGACAATGATCGCTGCCCAATATTGTACAATGAATGTCTGCATCTTTAATACTAACAGACATTCGCTCTGACATAATAAAATAATCGATGCGCCATCCAATGTTCCTTTCCCTGACCTTGCTCATATAGCTCCACCATGTATAGGATTCATCTTTGTCAGGATATAAATACCTGAATGTATCGACAAAACCTGATTCAAGAAACAGAGTCATCTTACCTCGCTCCACATCCGTGAACCCGGAATTACCACGGTTTGCGCGGTCATTCTTAAGATCTATCTCTTTATGCGCGACATTCAGATCCCCGCAGAGGATCACCGGCTTTGTCCGATCAAGTTCCATCAGATAATCCCGGAGCGTATCTTCCCATTGCAGTCTTTCATCCAGTCTCGACAAATCTCTTTTTGAATTTGGCGTGTATACATTTACAAGATAGAAGCGTTCAAACTCACAGGTGATGATCCTGCCCTCAGGCTCAGTTTCCCCCTCCTGTAAACTATATGATACTGAGAGGGGCTTCTTTTTAGTGAAAACAGCCGTTCCCGAGTATCCTTTCCGTTCAGCGTAATTCCAGTATTGTTCATACCCCGGCAGCTCCAGGTCGATTTGCCCCTCCTGGAGTTTCGTTTCCTGGATACAGAAAATATCTGCATTGACTTCCTTAAAGTAATCCAGGAATCCTTTTTTTACACAGGCTCTTATTCCATTTACATTCCACGAAACTAATTTCATTGTAGTTTGAAAATCTCCTTTTTCTATTCATTTCTCTGCTGTTATCGTAACATAACAGGCTATAAATCTATTATTATTCTAAAATAATATAGAGTAAATTGTTTATTATTTTAGAATAATATCGATATTTTCTCGATATACAATGCTTGGTGTAAGGAATGAGCGAAGTGATTTAGACTTCTCAACTTCTTTGATCCCATTTTTGATTTCCGGACAAAACTTTACTTTCCTCGGGCTCCCGTTATCCACCTTCTTCATATTCAGGGAAAGAACTGTCCAGCTGCTGGGCTTAGAGGCACATGACTTAAGCCACACGCATCTCTTAAAAGCTCTTCCGCATTTCTAATAGGTGTCTGCGTTTCGCACTCCAATCAACCGCTGGAACAGGTAATGAAAAAGGATACGTTTACGCATTATCAACCTGATTTAGCAAAACACCATACTCACTTTTTAACAAATAAAAAACCGGACTACTTTGCATCTTGGGAAGCAATGTAGTCCGGTTTTTTATAGACTTACGTTTCTCATTAGTTTTTTGGTTTTGTTGGACGGGCTGCCGGCTTTTTGTTGGACTTAGCACGTTGGTTAGTGACTTTTTTTCGTTCTTTATTCTCTTTTATCGATGGTCTTGCTGTTTCACGCGAGGCCTTTTCCGATTTTTTATTTCCCGGCCGTTTTCCGTAAAATCCTTCTTTTTCAGCATTTTGCTCTTTGCTGCTTGTCTTTGTCGAATTGTTTCGGTTTGATGAAGGTCTTTTTCCTTTATTTTTTTTCTTTTTGGATGTTGAGTTTTCTTTATCTTTAAGGGAGATGGTGTTCCCTAAATTTTGTTTTTGAATTCTCGACTGTAAATCACTTTCAATTTTATCGAGTAACGGCCTGTCTTCTGAAGTATAGAGAGTATAGGATAAACCTTCTGCTCCAGCTCTTCCTGTCCTGCCTATCCGGTGGGTATATGTTTCGGTATTTTCAGGAATATCATAGTTGAAGACATGGGTAACCCCTTCGATATCCAGTCCACGGGAAGCTACATCGGTTGCGACCAGGAAAGGTATTTCCCCTTTTCTGAACGCTTCCATCACTTCTTCACGTTTATCCTGAGGAATATCACCATGAAGTTCGCCCGCTTGAGTTCCGTTTGATTTAAGAACTTGATAAAGTTTCGAGACCCTTCTTTTGGTCCGGCAGAATATTACTGCCTTTTTCGGATTGAATGCATCCACTAATTGAAGAATCGTTTCCTGTTTTGCTTTATCCACCGTGAAGATGGCAAATTGATTAATTGAAGAAGGAGCGGCTTTTTCTTCGATCTCGATAGTTTTTGGCTCTTTCATATATTTAAGGGCCAATTTTTTGACAGGTGCCGGCATGGTGGCTGAAAACAGCATCATCTGCCTTGAACGAGGTGTTGATTTTATGATTTCCTCTACTTTATTCAAAAAACCGATCTGGAGCATTTGATCTGCTTCATCCAACACAAAAAATCGTACATGCGAAAGGTCCAGATTCCCACGTTTGATTTGATCCAATACCCGGCCCGGCGTACCGACAAGATAAGCCGGATTTTTTTGAAGCTCTTCTAGTTCCTGCTCATGACTTTGACCGCCGTACATTGCTAAGATGTCCGTATTCTTTTGTTTCTTTGTCAGTTGTTTTAAAACATCCGCAACTTGTATGGTCAATTCTCTGGTCGGAGTGACAATGATACCCTGGATGTGGCTGCCGCCCTTTTTACTTTTTTCAAGTATCGGCAAGGCAAATGCATATGTTTTTCCAGAACCGGTTTGGGCTTTTGCCATGACATCCCGGCCTTTCATTACTTCCGGAATGACTTCCCTCTGAATGGGTGTCGGTTTCACAATGCCCATCTTCGACAGTGTTTTATCCATTTCTTCTGAAATCCCTAAGGATCTAAATATATTCAAGTACAGTTCCTACTTTCTTTTGCTAGTAATCGTTCGCTTATTAATATTGAAGGTTTCAGTGTTAAAAATCAATAGGATAAAAAAAGAAGAAGCCTCATTTGACTCCTTCTTTAGAAAAGCTTATTCAATAATAAGATGACTCCTGCCAGGAGCCACAGCCACAAGCCCGGTCATATAGGCGGTATATATCGTTTGCGGCTTTTCTTTGAAGATTTGCTTCATGTCCCATTTCCACAATTCGATTTCTTCCAGTTCATATTCTCCATCCTTACTTTAAGATACTAAAAATGAACAAACAAATCCGCTGAATTACTTTCATTCAGCACCCACTTGATGGGAACCTGCTCGGCAGGGTAGATAAGATCCAATTTTTCATGATGGTCAGCATCCACTATATAAAATCGCACTCCGGCTTCCGCTGCCAGCTCAACCAGCTCGTTGATTGTCGGTGCATTGAATGCATCGAGTGCCTGTGATAAATATTCAATTCCTTTCGATGGCTTAGGGACAAAGTTGTTTGTCAAAATGTTGACACCCTTCCTTGAGAATGCCAATATAACATCTGCACCAGAGGAGGCTGCACCTACTGCGATATTCAGCGGAGGATAAACAGACTCCAATTCATCATGAAGTGCGAGTACTACAACTTTTCTTTCAGGCATACCGGATTGCCCCCCTTCAATAGCTTAATACTGCATCAGCTCCATAAGCAATCTCAAGAAACGTGACGACACCAGCCAATTCAACACCATCGACTAATTCTAATCCATCTGCCACAAGAATGTTCAATTGGCAGCCGTAGAGTCCGATCCCTAAGGAATGTGCCTGTTGAAGCAATTTCTCCATATCCACTCCATGGGACCTCTCCAGTTTCTGCGTGTACCGTTTATCCAATACATATGCTCCATCCAAATCGAAGAAAATCATTACCTCATCGCCGCTTTTCTTTCGCTCGATACCCTCTTTGATCACATAGGGAGCATTAGAACTTAAAGTGACAAAATAGACCCATCTCTTCATAAGGTACCACTTCTTCCAATGGATTCTGTTTAAAACAGTTTTTAAAAGAGAGCTATTGGAAAACCCAATAGCTCTTCTTATACTGAATTTTCAATTAGAATGTTAATGTAACATCTGCATCTTTGGCAAATTCTAAGAATGTGACGGCTCCGCCTACTTCTATTCCGTCTACAAAAGCTTCTTTATCCAGTCCCATGACGTCCATAGTCATTTGACAACCAATAAATCGAACACCCATTTCTTTCGCCATTTCTACAAGCTCAGGAATGGCCGGTACATTTGCTTTAGTGAACCCTTCTTGGAAATGTTCTTTACCTTCAGGCATCGGCAGCTGTTGATGGGCTTCTTTATGAATTAAATTTAACCCTTCGAATGTGAAGAAAATAGCTACCTCCTGATCTGTTGCAGCTGCTGCCGTTGCAATGTTATAAACCTTATACGCATCAAATAATCCACCATTACTAGCGATGATTGCTACTTTTTTACTCATATCATAATTCCTCCTGTTAGTTAAATTTAATACCTAATAGGGTATAAATGCACTCAAAAAAATTTATTTGACTTCGCCTTCCCAGGCCATCATTCCACCAGTCATATTTATAACTTTAAACCCTTGATTTTCAAGGATCTGAGCAGCTCGTCCACTTCGTCCGCCCGAACGGCAGACCATGATATATTCCTTGGACTTATCCAGTTCATCCATCCGTGATTCAATCGATCCAAGTGGGATATGCTTGGCGTCAGGGATCATACCAGCTGCTACTTCATCATCCTCCCGGACATCGATTATATTAGGTTCATCATTTTTTAGTAATTCCTGTACTTCTTTTGTTGATAATTCTTTCATAAGTAAATTCCTCCTGTAGAAAGATTCATAATTTGTTCTTGAGTTAATAATATACCTATGTGGGTATATTGTCAATGCTATTGCACAGAAAAAAATCACGCAGTCTTTCTCGCGTGATCTACACTTTCTTATATCGAATCAACAATGGATTTCATCTCATTAAATATTTCTTCTTTAAGTCGATCAACTTCGTTGAAATCCATCGCATCTACATAAATGGCCTCCAGATTCTCCCTCAAGGCCTTCGCTTCACTCAAATACGAGATTGCCTCTTTCATTTTATCTTTATACCCCTTTGTGGTCCTGGCAATTCCCTCGGCGAACTTCTCATCGGTGCCAGGAGTGATGCAGCGTTCGTACATATCGACGATTTCGTCGCTATCGCGGTCAGGGAAATATTCATGAGGGGCAGTACTGTCGAATATGGCTATTCCCTGTTCGCGGATGATGACCATATCCAGACTGTTCGGGTCAAAGCCGCAATGGTAGATTTCGACATCAAACCCTTTTTCCTCACCTGCCGCCGCGATTTTCTTTAACATAGTCGATTTCCCTGAGCCGGCACGCCCCTTGATGAAATAACGTTTCTCCACATCCTGGGTCAGGTTTTGGATATAATCGACAGCTCCATCGGGCGTAGCCGCACCAAGGAACCGGTGTACCACTTTCGCTCCCTTTTTAAGAAAGTTGTCTCCATAAAATAAATTGATCAGCTCCTGAGTTAACTCATTGGCTCGGTTAAAGTCCATATTGGAAATATAAATTTCTTCAATGTCATCATGGGCTGCCAATGCTTGAGCAAAAGTATGATATGCCGTCTGGAATTTATCAGAAATTAGATCATTCAACTCCAGAATTTCTTTTTTATGTTCTTTCAATACATTCGAATCCCAAGCTGTACCGAGATTGACATACTCTTCAATTACTCCCGGTGCCTTCGGTTCGATTATATGGGGTGCTGTCCCATCTACAATCCCGACTCCCCACTGAGGCAGGATCACTCCGTCAATCGATTGATTATCTGATGCACAATGCAAATATTCAACGTCGATTTCCCTTTCTTCGAATCTTTGCCCAATATCCTTCATTAACGAAGATTTACCCGTTCCTGGCCCGCCCTTCAATATAAACAACCGATTCATTCCATCCAGGACCGAATCATACAGACTGTAAAATCCTTTCGCTGTATTGCCTCCTGCATAATAATGCCGTACACTCCCTGACATAAAACCACCCTTTCCATTTCATCTACTATTACATATGTCAAAAAGAAAAAATGGGTGAATAACACAGAAAAGCGGAGGCGGCTTGGTCAGAGGCGACAAGCATAAGATGAATGGGCCTTGAAGGCGTTTTTTGCCTTCATGGTCCATTTAGCTTATGACCTCGAGCCTCTAGCCGCCGGAGCTGGACAAAAAGAAAAGCGGAAGGGCTTCGCTCAGAGGCGGGTGGCATAAGCCGAACCGGACGGGAAGGCGTTCTTTGCCTTCATGACCGGTTTGGCTTATGACATGTGCCTCTAAGCCCTGCAGCTGGACAATGAAAAGCGGAGGCGGCTTGGTCAGAGGCGACAAGCATAAGATGAATGGGCCTTTGAAGGCGTTTTTAGCCTTCATGGCATAAACCGGCAAATAAAAAAGACAGCAAATAACCTGCTGTCTCGAATACTCTAATATATTAATCATCACCGTTCAAGAAATCACCGATTCCCCCTAAAATACTGCCTTCTCCAGTTGATTTTCCGCCTCCTGGGGCATTTGCATAAATTCTTTCTGCCAAGCGGCTGAATGGAAGTGATTGAATCCATACATTCCCAGGACCGCGCACCGTGGCGAAGAACAGTCCTTCTCCTCCTAGAAAAGCAGACTTTACCTTGCCAACATACTCAATATCGTAGTCAATATCTTTAGTCATGGCGACCAGGCATCCTGTATCGACTCTCAGCAATTCACCTGGCTGGAGTTCCTTTTTATATATAGTGCCCCCGGCATGCAAAAATGCGAGGCCGTCCCCTTCTAGCTTCTGCATGATGAATCCTTCTCCGCCGAAGAAACCCGTACCCAGTTTCTTTTGAAAATCTATCCCGACTGAAACACCTTTTGCTGCACACAAGAAAGCATCCTTCTGACAGATGACTTTCCCGCCTAATTCACTTAAGTCAACAGGGATGATCTTACCAGGGTAGGGAGCAGCAAAAGAAACATGTTTCTTGCCGCTTCCTTCGTTCGTAAAGACAGTCATAAATAAACTTTCTCCTGTCAACAAACGCTTACCGGCTCCGACCAGCTTGCCGAATAAGCCGCCTCCCCTTCCATCATGGGCTCCGTCACCGAAGATCGTTTCCATCGAAATGCCGTCATCCATCATCATCATGCCTCCTGCTTCCGCGACGGCACTCTCTCCTGGATCAAGCTCGATTTCCACGAACTGCATATCATCTCCATGCAGCTTAAAATCTATTTCATGTGAATTCATGGGTAATCCTCCTTATGATTATCTACCATCCCATTATACTGAATGAAAGGATCCAACGGGGTGGTGACCTGTGAATTTTTTCAAAAAAAATCCCCTGTCGGCATATACCAACAGGGGATCGGTCTAGTAATGAGTGTGTATATTCTTTCCGTAAAAGATTTCATCCATTTCCATCTTTAATTTCTTCGTTATTTCATCAGCCTCTTCCTTTTCAAGCTTCTCCTTTGAATAACCGAACAGATAGTTATTCAAGTCGAATTCCTTCAATTTACATTTTGTGTGGAAGATATTTTGTGGATAGACGTTTACATCTATCATGTCATATTCGTCTTTGATTTCTTCCGGAATATAATTCTGGATGGAATTGATATCGTGATCAATGAATAGTTTTCGACCATTGATATCCCTCGTAAAGCCGCGCACCCGGTAATCCATCGTCATGATATCAGTGTCAAAAGAGTGAATCAGATAATTGAGTGCCTTCAATGGCGATATTTCACCGCACGTAGACACATCAATATCTGCACGAAATGTACTGATCCCTTCATGAGGATGATATTCAGGATAAGTATGAACTGTAATATGGCTTTTATCCAAATGCATCGTCACGGAAGATGGAAGCGGTCCAGGCGATTCATCGAAATGTTCAGTCGGGACTTCTACGATGGGTCCCTCTGACACAAGGATCGTCACACTTGCCCCCTGGGGTACATAATCCTGTTTCGCAATATTCAGGACATGTGCCCCTATGATGTCGGAAACGTGCGTAAGTATCTTTGTGAGCCTCTCTGCATTGTACTGTTCATCGATATATTCTATGTAAGCTTCCCTTTCTTCCCTTGTCTTTGTATAACAAATATCATACATATTAAAACTCAAGGACTTTGTCAGATTATTGAATTCATGCAGCTGTATTCTTTCTTCATGTGTAAGTTTCATTGATTAATTCCCCTTTTCATTTATTTCCCGGTCTTAAATGGAATCTACTTTTTATGTTACCCATACAAAACTATACTAAAACAGGGAATATGGATTGAAAGGATGCAAGATGGGGTATATAGAGGTGAAAAGTTTTCCTTTCGTTTTCCTTCCATGATTTTTTGGGTAAAATGAAGGATAGATTGGAGTGTTACCGCATGAAGCGATTAATAATGCTTATTGTTGTTATATTTATTGCATATGGTTCAAAACCGGTCTGGGAGGAAAAAGTAGAGGCGACCGGATTGGATTCCATGCTTTCTAAAATACAGGAAATGAAAGACAACCCGAAAGTACAGAATGCTTTTGACCAATTTTATAATGAATTGAATCTGCTTTTGGTCAAGCTTGATGAGTCAATCGGAGAAATGAAAGATGGCGAAGACAAGCAAGACCGTGGAACCATCGATAAGCCGTCTCTTTCCGCTCCGGAAAACCAGGAATTTTCCATACATAATATTGAACTGGGTGATTCAAGGGGTTCGGTGGAAAAAGAACTTGGTGCTCCAGTACGTAAAACACTTAACGAGTACGGGTCGTACTGGCATACCTATCATGAAGATTATCAAAATTTCTTTATGGTGTCCTATGATTCCGAACAGCATGTGAATGGATTATATACCAATCAGGACTTACTGACTTCTTCTACAGGGATAGAAATTGACAGTCCGAAAGAAACGGTTCAAGGCAGGCTTGGTGATCCCTTGACGTCGATAAGAAAAGGACTTACGGTCTACCAGCTGCAAAACAATGGAGAACATGATGTCTTCCAGGTCGATGACAGCTATGTCACCTTCTTTTATGACAAACATGAGCAGGATTCTGTCACAGCAGTGCAAATCATTGATCGAAGTCTGGAACAAAAGAAGCAGGGATTTTATACAGAACCGAATCCGGAACTGAAAGAAGGATTCGAGTTTCAGTTATTCGACCTTACCAATGCCGCCAGGGTAAATCACGGATTGCTTCCCCTGACATGGGATAATGGGGTGAAGAAGACGGCACGCAAGCACAGTTTGGATATGGCGGACAACAATTATTTCAGCCATACAAACCGCGAAGGAAAATCTCCCTTCGACCGTATGGAAGAAGACGATGTGGCTTTCAGGACAGCGGGAGAAAATCTTGCCTACGGACAGATGAGTTCAATATTCGCACATGAGGGATTAATGAATTCAAAAGGTCACAGGGATAATATCCTTCAGTCACACTACGAATATCTTGGTGTAGGGGTTGCCTTTAATGGTGAATCGCAGCCTTATTATACAGAAAACTTCTTCAGCCGATAATGCAGATAAAAAAGCAAGCGGATCCCGCTTGCTTTTTTACGTTAAGTATTCAATTATTGCCGATGACCACTTACCCCTTCTTTCTTTCCCGCCGCTTACGCTTCAACGCGTGGCATCTGTCACAAATTGGGAAACCAAAGTTGGGTGGAAGCTTCTTCCCGCAATTCCTGCATTTCTTTGAGAGACCTTTCACTTCGGTCCGTAAGCTTTCATGCACACCATCAGCGATTTCCTGCCTTGTTCTTTCCCAATAGTATGCTTCTGTCTGCCTTCCTAAACGGTAAAGAAGTAATAAATGCAGCCCTACTGCCTTATAGGAAATTTCCTTATGTTCAAGGTTTTTATTACTGATATCCGGCTCAGGAAGCTCCTCGTCATTAACAATCGCATGCATGGAATCCAGCCATTGCTGAGTGAGCTTGTTTTCTTTCTTCGAAAACGGCAAGTGCAGAAATCCGTATAAATCATTAAGGGAGAGCCTTGCTTCTATATCTGTCCCCCGGACGAGTCCGTACAATTCCCTCTCTTCTGTTAAAGAAGCTTTTTCTGTCCCGTATGGACTGTCATAGCGGTCCCATAATTCGAAGAAGGTATCCAAATCATGATAATAACGCTGGAATCGTTCAAAAACATTGCTTGTAGGGGCTATCGCAAATGTTTTAAGGGAAGGGTCATCCTGCGTCAATAAGTGCGTCATTTTTTTAATATCCTTGGTGAAGGCGATCTTCCCAGCCTCATAGATACCTTTTCTTCCAGCTCTTCCTGCGATTTGCTTGACTTCCTGTGATGTAAGGAGCCTTCTTCTTGTCCCGTCAAACTTATCGTTTTCCAGAAATACGATTCTCCTTATCGGCAGGTTCAAACCCATTCCAATCGCGTCTGTTGCCACGATTACCTTTGTCTTACCTGTAATGAATTGCATCATCTGTTTCTTGCGCGTCTCTGGAGGCATGCTTCCATAAATCATGCTTACTTTGTGGCCGTTATTCTGAAGTCTGGAGGCTGTATCCAGCACTTTCTTTCTGGAAAAGCAGACAATGGCGTCTCCCTGCTTTGCATGCTTTAATTTAAATTCCTTCTTTTCTACCTGTAAAGGAATCTCTCTTTCATAATTGTGTATCTGCACCTGCTCTTCTCCAACCAGGCCAAGTAAGAGAGTCCGTACGTTTTCACTCCCGATAATATGGACCTCTTTTGCCCTGGCTTTCGTTATGGCCTTATACCATGAGAAACCTCGGTCCTGATCGGCAAGCATCTGTGCTTCGTCGATAACAACCACTTCGTAATCGTTCTTTTCGTGGAACATCTCAACTGTGCATGCCATATGACGTGCCCCGCCGACTTCTTTTTCTTCCTCTCCGGTCTTAAGCCTGCAAGGCACTCCTTCGCTATTCAGCTTATCAAAAACTTCCAGGGCCAATAATCTTAAAGGGGCAAGGTAAATCCCGCTCTCGGCAGCTTTCATGCGGGTCAACGCTTTATGGGTTTTACCTGTATTCGTTTCTCCTATATGGAGGACGTATTCTATCCCTTTTCTTTGGGATGGACTGTATTCCTGGCCGAATATGTCATGCAGTATCCGCGCATCTTCTTCTTGCTTTTCTTTTAATAACGCTTCTTCTTCCTCTTTAAGCTGGAGTCTCTTTTCAAGCGCTGTTCTATAAAGTGAAAGATGCTCTTCTATATCAAAAGGTACAGCTGCAAGCTCCATCAAATCGACGACATATTCTTCTCGGATCCAATTGAAGAAAAGTGTTTTTTCTTTCAAGATGACAGGTTGTGCCCATTTGATAACTTGCTCTTGTGAAAGTTCTCGTCCGTAAATTTCCTTATAAGAAACCAGGATATCAGCCGGAAGATTCTCACATACATAAGATGAAATAACATTCTCTGTGCAAGAAGAAATGAACCGTTCATAAGGAAATTGATACGTTTCGTATTCCCAGAGATTTCGTTCCCATTGTTCACTTTTCTTATGAATGGATCCAGTAAATTCCTTTAGTATGTCAGACACTGTAGTAAAATCATGATTGCTGAGCATTCCTTGTTCTTCTAACTTATCCTCAAGTGCAAATGGATCGATTTGTTTATATTTCGGTTTTGAATTCAAGTCACTCACTATCTTTTTTGAGAATATATACCTTAATTCCAAGTACCAGTTAAGTTCCTGGTCTTCGACCTTTTGCTCAAGGAAGTATAAGATTTCTTTTTGGACACCTTTTCTTTTCGAAGCCGTTAACCTTTCTTCCATTTCTTTGAGGTATCGTTCCCTTTCCTTACGGTGACGAGTTTCCCATTCCTGCTCATCCGGCGCATTCTCCTGAACCCACTCCCTAACATGGAAAGGGCGTTCATTCCGGACTTCATTTCGGAACATTTTATTCAGAATCTTTTTATCGACTCCTTCTACTTCATATCCCTTACTACGCAGAAATGATTTTTTATGACTTCTAAGAATATTATTTGTCACCTTGTTCAGCCATGTATTCAACCAAATCTGCTGAAAAAAGCCGCTTCTTTCTGACAAATAGTCCTGAAATGCAGGACATTCCTTGTGTGACGCAAGAAAATGCGAAATATCTTCTTCAATCTTCATTTTTGTTTCCTCAATCGCTTTTTCGCGGATCGATTCAAGGTTTTGCATCATATGACCCCTCTTTAAAACTTACTGCTTATAGTGTATGTAGTTCCCTGGATTTTTTCGTTAAAAAATTCCATGCTTTATTCAAGCCGAATTATATCTTAGCATAACCTATGTTTTTTCAACTAACAATGAACCTCTGACGGGATGAACCCCGATTTATAAGATTAATTGGAAGAACCAGCGGATTATTTACTCCGCTGGTTCAGCTTTGTCATCTTTATAAGTTGTGGGAATAGAGCCTTTCGATTTCATCGGAAACGTTGTTTGTTAATTCCCTTGTCATATCGGGGACCATTCTTTCAATTATGGGAGTGATCAGTTTGCCCATTGAACTATCAGGCCTGATGGACAACTTTCCCCTTACAATGGTTTCGTATGTTGAAAGACGGGAAGCTTCGAATGAACCGCTGCCAGAAAACTTTTCATTGAGCCCTGTTAAAGTGAATGATACTTTGTTGGGTTTTATCCATTCTTTGATTTCCACTTTTGCATGAATCTTCTTTTTGAAAAGACCTGCATCTACTTTGAATTTCCACTCCGATTCTGCATCACTGATTATTGTATGTTCCATATAGCCGGGGACAAGCGCAGCCCATTTCTCAAGGTCGCTTACTAAATCCCATACTTTATCAATCGACGCATCCACCAACTTCTCATGAAATCCATTTGCCATACGGTGTGCCTCCTTCATGTTGAAAACTACCCTCATGCAGTGCACATTTTATGAAAGCGGGTCACTGAATATGAGAATAATTATAATTGTTTCATCAATTCTGGAAGTCCGCTCAGCTCAGATACTTCGAAATCAGGAATGACTTCTTCGGGTTTCTCATTCCTTCTATTTATCCATATACTTTTTATGCCTGCTTGATTTGCGCCTTTTATGTCTGTCTTTAGATTGTCACCTACCATAATGACATCTTCCTTAGCGAGAGACAGCCGGTCTAGCGCATGCTGAAACATCGCCTTATCGGGTTTACCCTTTCCGACCGCTCCGGAAATAATGACTTCTTCGAAATAAGGAAGGAGTTCCTTAGTCATTTGCAGTTTTAGGTTTTGAAGATCAGGGGAACCATTAGTGAGAAGGACCAGCCTGTATTCCTGCTTTAAAGCGTCCAGTACCTGGAATGTGTCTTGATATACAAAAGGATGATTCTTCCTTTCAGTCCTGAAACGTTCCGCCAATTCCTTGCCCAGATCTTTGTTGTGTATTCCCGCATTTTCTAATCCTAGTGTCCATGCTTGTTCGCGATATTCAGGCACGATTTCCTTCATTTTCATAAATTGTTCATGATGTTCATCGGGAAAATCACCCCAAAGACCTTCAAAGGGATTAATGCCGATCATTTTCGTGAATTCATATGTATCGTACGAAGAGTATAATTCCATGGCTTTTTTTCTTACTTCCTTTTCTAACCTCTCAGGATCAATATCCACCTTAGAACCAGCATATTTACAAGTTTCATCAAAAGCACTTTGGATGCTTTTTGCATCCCATAACAATGTATCGTCCAAATCAAAGAATATTGCTTTTACCATCCACTTTCCCTCCGCTCTCATAAACTTATCAATAGATTACTAGCTGTACGATCGTTAGTAAAGCCATATAGTTAAGAAAATAATAATTAATGAATAAGAAACAGTTAATTTTCTTGAAAACAGGGAAAATATAATAAAACAGAATTAAATATGCAAAGGTGGAGATCATATGTGGCTAATCTATTTAAGTATCGCAATTGTGGCAGTTGCTCTAATAATGCTTGCTGTCAGCGCAAGAAAAACATTCAAAGAAACAAAACCGGCGATAGATTCAATTAACCAAACAGTCAGCAGTATTCAGGCAGATATGAATCGCGTGACTGCAGAAACCGACCAGCTCCAAACAACCCAGGGAGAAATTCAGACAGACATTCAAATGAAAAAAAGCTCGATTATGTACACTGTGAATGAAGCAAAAAGAACACCAAAGGTGGCAAAGGAATTTGCAAGAAGCATGAAAAAATAAGAAAGAGGCTGGGACAAAAGTGATTTAGCATAAGCAAAACCCGAACTATTTTGCATGAGATGAGGCAAAATAGCTCGGGTTTTTAATTTGTTCATTGTACATCTAGGAATTAGCTCATTCAGCGGTTGATTGGAGTGCAAGACGAAGACTCCTGCGGGAAGAGTAGCTTATTAGAAAAGCGGAAGGGCTTCGCTCAGAGGCGGGGGGCATAAGACGAATTGGTCACGAAGGCGTTCTTTGCCTTCTTGGCCGGTTTGGCTTATGACCTGTGCCTCAAAGCCCTGCAGCTAGACAAGTGAGACCCCGCAGGCTTGCCGAGGAGGCTCACGGGCTACCCGCGGAAAGCGTAGTCTTGCACGGAAATCATTAGCGTTATTTAGTCCACTCTGAAATGTTCGTCTTTAGACAAGGGAATTTTAGTTTTGTCCCAATCTCTTTCAAGACAATAAGTATACATAATATTATTACAGTATTCCCCTCATCTATTCTTCAATCTCTCATACCGAAACAATTGCCAGCATGATTGGAATCGTTATGATACTCATTAAGGTCGTGATCAATGTACTGGCTGATACCAAATCTGGTTCAGTGTTGAATTGCAGGGAGAACATCGTCGTATTGGCAGCAGTCGGCATGCTTGCCAAAATGATCAGAATCGCCCCTAGTTCCGCATTAACGGGAAGGAAAGATACAAGAATAAAAGCAAGTACAGGTGACGCGGCCATTCTCAAAATGATAATAAGTGATAACGACCCTTTTTCAACTGCTTTTCCTCCAAGGGTAGCAAGCTGCATACCCAATACCACCATGATGACAGGGATTGTCGCTTGTGAAATCAAATCAATTGTTTGACTCATGAACAACGGGACATGGAGATGCAGCAGCTGAAAACTTAATCCTATCCATGCACCATGGAGTATCGGCATTTTGATAATCTTCATCCAGATCTCCCTATTGTCCCTTGTTATATCACTTCCGCTTACAGCATAATACAAACCGATCGTATTCATGAGAAACGACTGAATCACCATCATGATGACAGCATAGCGAAAGCCAAGTTCCCCGAACGCAAACAGGATGACAGGCGCCCCGTAATTCCCGCTGTTCATAAATACGCCGGAAAGAATCATCGCGGAGACTTTAGGCTTGGAATAATCATTTGCCCTGGCGACTATTTTAATCGTAACAATCAATAGCAGACAAAGGGACAAACAAAAGATAAATATATATAGGTAGTCCATATTTAGTTCATTCTCGTAAAATGTCTTGAATGCAAGAAATGGATACATTAAATAGATGGCCATTTTAGAAATAGAATTGATTTCAAATCCGAGTTTCTTCTGCCCGATGTATCCTACAGCA
This sequence comes from [Bacillus] enclensis, assembly GCF_001456935.1. Classification (GTDB taxonomy): domain Bacteria; phylum Bacillota; class Bacilli; order Bacillales; family Bacillaceae_B; genus Rossellomorea; species Rossellomorea enclensis. The sequence continues at coordinate 931,757 of NZ_KQ758483.1, forward strand.
AAAACCAATAAAGCAGGAAGGACAATCAATATGACATTCATTTTTCTTCACCACAATCATAAGTCATTAAAGATAGGCCTGACTGCAATAGTCAAGCCTTCGTTTAAGTTTAACATGTTTTTACAAGAGAGGTATGATCAGACCGGCCAATAACAATATCAAAGCACCGCCAAGGCGGGAGGAGATTTGAGCAAACGGCATAAGTTCCATTCTCTTTGAAGCGGATAGAACAGCAACATCTCCAGTCCCCCCCATATTCGCCATGCAAAGTCCTGCCGTAATCGCTGATTCTATCGGATAAAAGCCAACCAGTTTTCCCAGGATCGCTGCCCCGATGATCGCTCCGAGCACCACTCCGAAAACAGTTAAAATATACTGAAGAGTCAATGCTTCAAGCACCGTATTCAAGTCAGTATAGGCCACACCGATTCCAAACAACAGGGCAAATGTCCAGTTGCTTGCCACAAACTGATACCACTGACTTGCGCCTTCCACCACATTTTGAGGGATGATATTGGAAATCTTCGCCGCAGCCACAAGAATGATCATGATGGCATATGGATGAAGCGGAAGAACTGTGCCAAGCAATGTCCCGACTGCAAAAAATGTCAAAGCCGCCAATAAACCGACCCCCATCTTTTCCACATTGTACTTTTGCTTTGTTTTCTCATATGTGAAGCCTTTCATCAATTGACCGTTTCCACTTAAGGAGGGAACTTTCTTCCCAATCATATCAAGTACGGACGCCAGTATGATGGCAAATACATTTCCTAACGCCAGAGCAGGTACAAGCATCGAAATATAGTAGCTTGGCTCATTCCCCATCATTTCAGAGTAGATTTGACTCATTGGGACAGCCCCTGCCCCCATTCCTCCGCCCATGATTGGCATCGTAATGACAAGTATGGCTTCTTGCAGAGTGAACCCGACAAGAAATCCAAGCAGCCCGGCGATGATGACAGCTCCTGCAACAGCTCCGAAAATCGGAAGGAAATATCGAAGCCCTACTTTCACAAGCACTTCTGAGTTCATTCCTAAAATGCTTCCTGTAATCAATGCAGCAATATAGAAATTCAGGAATCCTCCTGATTTCATAAAGTCAGTCATCGAAGTAACTGTCTCTTCTGGAAGTAATCCTGCATATACCATAAACGCAGAACCAAAAATCGCAATGATTGCTCCTCCCCCCAGGAATGTCTTGACAACTGGAGTGCGATCACCCGCCCAGCCCAGCAGTTCACCGAGAACCATCATGACAAGAAGGGTCCCGATCATACCTCCCGGGAGATTACCAGTATATAAGCTTACTAGTGTTATAGCTGTGAAAACCAAAAACCATAAGATCGGTATATTGAAAATATGCAAGGACCGATTTTGGTTCGACACGACCTTTTCCTTTCCCCCTTTTTCTTCCTTAAATGCAAGTGTTGAATTTACTTGTCCCATCCTATTCATCCCCCAGTTTGAATTTAAACGTTACTAGTGAATCATTTGTCACTGACTGTTTCCTGACAGAAAATTATTCGGAAAATTAAAAAATAAATATTGTAATTCAATACTATGAAAACGCTTACTGTTTTCAAAGATTTTGAAACTATTGATTGGCTTTTGTAATTAAAAAAAGAGATTGGGACAAAACTAAAAAGTAGAAGTACAATCTCAGTCCAGGTTTTTTACCGCTAATGATTTCCGTGCAAGACTTCGCTTTCCGCGGGCGGGTGGTGAGCCTCCTCGGATTAGCCTGCGGGTTAGAAAGTTGGAAGGGCTTTGGTCAGAGGCGGGTGGCATAAGGCGAATCGACCACGAAGGCGTTGTTCTTTGCCTTCTTGGGCGAGTTGACTTATGACATGTGCCTCTAAGCCCTGGAGCTGGACAAATAGAAAAGCGGAAGCGGCTCGCCCAGAGGCGACAAGCATAAGGCGAGAAAGCCGGAAAGGCGTACTTTGCCTTTTTGGCTTTCTTGACTTATGACCTCGAGCCTCTAGCCGCTGGAGCTGGACAAGTCTCACCTAACACGCTTTCCCGCAGGAGTCTACGTTTTGCACTCCAATCAATCGCTGGAAAGGGCTAAACTCTAAATGTACTTTAAACAATAAAAACCCGAACTCATTTGCCCTATCTTTTGCAAATTAGTTCGGGTTTTACTTAGACTAAAACACTTTTGTCCCAGCCTCTATAAATAGTTCCTTAGCCGGACACCATTCTGTTTATTCAATTTATATTGGTATACCGGTCTTCCGATCCCGTAATTCAAGCTCTCGTACACCACGCCGATTTCATGAAGGAATTTAAGATATTTTCTTATTGAAACCCGTGATATAGTCATTACTTCCGCAAGTTCATCAGTCGAAAACGACTTTTCCCCAAGTTTCTTGATTTCTTCATAAATTATTGACAGCGTTCTGCTTGTCAACCCTTTCGGAAGGCTTGCCTTCCCACTTGGTGACAGAACATCTTTTTTCAGAAGCAGATCAAGCTCGTTCTGTCCAATGGTCGCTTGATTCTCAAAGATTTGTGTAGTCTTTCGATATGAAGTTAAAGCCTTGCTAAACCTCTCAAATTCAAATGGTTTGATCAAATAGTCGACAACCCCCATGCGAAGCGCGGCTTGTATATTCTCTACTTCGGAAGCAGCTGTGATCAGAATGACATCTGTTTCGTATTGCTTCAGCCTGATTTCCTCCAGTAAATCCATTCCCGTCTCATTCCCAGGCATAAAGACATCCAGTAGAATAAGATCGACTTTGCATTTACTCAGCACTTCCTTGGCATGATTTATAGTAGTTGCTACGCCCGCTAGATCAAATCCCGGAATGTCTTGCAGATAAATTTGATTGAACTTGGCCACCATCGGGTCATCCTCTACGATTAAAACCTTTATCATTTATTTCCCCCCCAAACGAAGCTTGTACAATCATGGTTGTCCCTGATTTCTCTTTCGATTCCACATGCAGATGTCCAGCCAATTTATTTAAGCTCTCTCTTACCAGAAAGAGGCCATATCCCCTTCCTGTCCCTTTCGAGGAATATCCTTTTTGAAAAATATCATCAATAATATCCTCCGGGATCCCTTGTCCTGAATCCGTAACGATCAATTCAAGGGTCGTATCTTCATAGGTTAATTCCAAAAGAACCTCTCTTTCAATACACTCTGAGGTTGCTTCAATGCTATTGTCCAATAAATTCCCTATGATAGTAATTAAATGATGGGTCACCTCGGGCTCCATCGGTTCGGGAATTACATTTCGGCAGTCGACTGTTAACTCAACACCTTTCTCCCTTGCATGACTGAGCTTCCCCATAATGAATCCTGCCAGAGCAGGATCTTTTATATTGGAAGATATGGCGCTCACTTCGTCCATATTGATCGAAACGAGTTCTTTGATATATTGGTTCAATCTCGAGTAATCCTTCATTTTCACCAAACCCAGAATGACGTGCATTTTGTTCATGAATTCATGGGATTGAGCCCGGAGTGCTTCTGCATATGACTTTACCCCTGTCAGTTGTTCAGCCAATCGGTTCACATCTGTTTTATCACGGAAGGTAGAAATGGCACCGGCGACTTCGCCATTCACAATTAATGGAACACGATTCTCCAGAATTGAAACCCCATTTATTATCTGCTCTTCATTCAATTCGGGTTTTCCTGTTTTCATCACCGCTTCCAGCCTGGATAGAGGCATGAATTCCTTTATAGGCAAACCGACTGGATTGACGTCAAGGCCAGCTTTGGTAAAGATTCTCAATGCTGATTTATTCACTAAAGAGATCGTCGTGTCCCTATTTACCGCTACAACCCCTTCATGAACCGACTGGAGCATGGTGTTCCTTTCTTCCAGTATCTTTGCGATTGAACCAGGCTCAAGTCCGAATAATATTTTCTTTATGTATCTTGCAATAATCAAAGCCCCGATGATGCCAACGACGATGCCTATGACAGAGCCAGTCAAGATATTATTGTGGCTTTGATTCAGCGCCTCTTCCACCCTGTTCAAAGAAATCCCGACGGCCACCGCCCCGATCTGCTGGTCATTTTCATTATAAATCGGGGAAAACGCCCTCACGGATTGCCCCAGTGTTCCTTCTGAAATTGAGAGGCTTTCCTTTCCCCTCAGTACATCTTTTTCATCACCGCCGACAAAGTGTTTGCCAATCTGTTCCTGGTTAGGGTGGGATTTCCTGATCCCGTTCATATCCATTACGACTACAAACAACACTTCAGCCGACTTTTGAATATCCAGGGTATAATCTTGTATTTCCCCTTCATTCTTTCTGTTTTCCAAACCATCTTTAACAATGGTTGAATGTGCAACGGTCCTGGCAACGACTTTCGCTTTTTCTTCGATTGATGATTCAATGTTTTCATTAATCGTTCTCGATATGAGTAAATCTGTCAATAATAGCGATACAAGGACAACGGTGCATACGAAAAGAATGATCATCGTACTCAGTTTAAGCTGCTTCTTTTTCACAGGACTCACTCCAGACTACATAATACATTACATTTTACACGATAATCAGAAAATTGTGGGATAATGGGTATGATACTTGTATGCTGTTAGAATGAAAGGAAATTCTCAGGAGGGTTGATAATGAAGAAATGGGCATTTGTGTCTGACTTTGACGGGACGATTACAAAGAAAGACTTTTATAAAATCGTCATAGACAAGTATTTTAATGAAGGCAAAGATCTGTATAACCAATGGAAATCCAATGAAATTAAAGATATAGAATTTTTAGCTTCTGTTTTCAGCTCGATCAACCAGGAAGAAGATATTATCATTGAGGATATTAAATCCATCGACATTGATGAATACGTCCCGACTTTTATTAAAAATGTGCAAAATAGCAACGGGGATTTTTACATTTTAAGTGCAGGGACCGATTATTATATCCATCACCTGCTGAACCATTACGGGGTAGACGGAGTAAAAGTATTTTCTAATGAAGGGTACTATGAAGATAAGAATGTGCACCTGCACCTTGACAGCAGTCACCCTCACCATTCTGAACGTTATGGAATCGATAAATCTAAAGTCATTGCAGATTTAAAAAAAGAATATGAATTCGTATGTTTTGCCGGTGACAGTGAGCCTGATTCACATCCAGCCAAACTGGCACATGTAACCTTTGCCTTTGCACAACTCCAAGATCTTCTGAAAAGCCTTTCACTTCCTTGTATCAATGTGCGAAATTTCAAAGAGATTGAAAGGTATTTGCGTGAAAAGAATTACCTTGACTAGTATATCTTCAGCATGTTTTTGCGCTGGAACCTTATACGTTGTATAATGAATATGCCCTTCCCGAACATTCGCTTGTTGCGGGACACTTAACCACTGTACGGACGGGAAGGGCCTCGATTATGAGATAAATAAAAAATAGCTTCAATGATCCGCTACCGGACCCATTGAAGCTATTACTTTTTAAATGATAGAGAATTAATGCTGATGACCATCCTCATCGTGATCATGGTCAAGCGATTCCTCGAATGCATTCAGCTCTTCTTCCGAGACATCCCCTGCAAGGATATGACGGATAGGCATGACATGCATGTCTCTTGCAGTCACATGGGTTTGGACATAGTAGATGCCGTCCTCACTGAATGAAGTCTTGATTTTGTACGTCCCCTCTTTTACATGCTCACCCTTGAACATTTTGCTTTCGTCTTTATTGTGCCCTTTCCAAACCTCGAATTTCACTTCATCTGCGTTATCTACCGCTTCCTTGCCCTGTGTCACTCTCACTTCCAGAATCGTTGCTTCATTTAGAGCCACTTCTTCAGGTGCTGTAATATCTGCTTTTACTTGTTCAGGCAGCTTACTTTCTTTAACCTCTTTACTATTTTCTGAGCATGCTGATAAAAACAGTATGATTCCAAGCACGGATAGCAGCATGATAGACTTCTTCATATATTTACCCCCTACACTTTTTCATAGTTGTTACTTGGGAAATTGCTTCCCTTTCTTTTAGTTTAATAAAGAATTGTGAAGGAAAAATGAAATCTATTTCATTTTTTTCATCTCTGGGTATGGACTCACTATGTAACTCACAATTTCTTCACAAATCTATTGTATAATAAGGTCCGATAGTAGTGAAAAGAAATAACAGGAGGTCATATAGTTATGAGCATGACAATCATGGTCATAGATGATGAAGAGGAGATGCGAAAATTAGTCAGCACCTTTCTGTTGAACGAAGGATATAAAATTGCAGAAGCAACCAACGGGATTGATGCCCTTCAACAAATACACCGCCGGTCCCCCGATCTTATTTTAATAGACGTGATGATGCCTTATATGGATGGTTTTTCTTTTGCAGAAAAATTGAAGGAAACACATGATATACCTCTCATATTCTTGACGGCGAAGGGTGAAGAATGGGATAAAATACACGGACTTCGCTTGGGTGGCGATGATTATATCGTAAAACCTTTTCATCCTGGAGAGTTGATGGCCAGAATCGAATCGGTCTTAAGAAGATCAAAAGCTGCATCCAAACAAGCTTCTTCCTTTAAAGCGGGTCCGCTTAAGATCCTCGTGGAGGCTCATTCTGCTTTTATACATGATAAACCGATATCATTAACCTTGAAGGAATTCGAATTACTGTTGTTATTGATGAAAAATCAAGGAAAGCTCTTCACCCGCGACCAGCTCCTCTATTTGATATGGGGGGATCATTATACAGGAAGTGAGCGTACAGTCGATACACATATCAAAACCTTACGCCTGAAACTGAAGGACGAAGGGAAATTGATTCAAACTGTATGGGGGAAAGGATACAAGTTAGAGGTGCCAAGTTGAAAAAAAGAAGCCGCTCATTGAGTCAAAAAGTATTTCTGCTCATTATTGGGAGTATCGGTGCAACCATCCTTTTTTCCTTTTTCTTCCTCCATTTTCTTTATAAAGATCTTTACCTGAAGAGCATAAGGGAATCCGTAATGCATCAGGGGGAAAATACGGCAGCCCACTATCACTACGGTGTCTTGAATAAGGAAATCATTGATAAAATCCACTGGTTCAATATTGTGTCTGAGTATGAGGTCATTGTGGTGAATGACTTTGACGAGCTAAACGAACATTTTCCGTATAAAGTTGGCGGCAAACCGCTCCTTGAAAGCTCTGAACGTTCTGAACTGACTAAAGGGGATTCCATTCTCAAAGAAGGATACGTTAAAAGCTTTGATCGTGATATCGTGAGTGCCGTCTTTCCCATTCAAGGAGAAAACGGCTTGATCGGGCTGGTGTTTATTTATGTCCCGCTTGAAGCAATGCAGGAAGTCTTTCAAGCCAGTATGCCGATTTTGATAGTGTCAGGCGGCATCTATTTTATCCTTCTCTTTCTGGTGGTCAATCGAATACGACAGTCCATGTTTAAGCCCCTGGACGATATGCAGACCATGTCCCGGGAAGTGGCAAAAGGCAATTATTCGCACCGGCTTGCTCCTTCAGAATATGAGGAAGTCGGGCAGCTTGCACATGCCTTCAATATTATGAGCTCTTCATTGGAAGAACAAGAAGCAAGGAAAAAAGAATTCATATCCAATGTTGTACATGAGCTGAGAACTCCACTGACTTATATCAATGGTTATACAGAAGCTCTCAAGCAAGCCATGTATTCCTCCAAAGAAGAAGCGGACAATTATTTGACGACCATACAGCGTGAAACAGACCGGCTTAATCAAATTGTCCATGACTTGATCGATTTAAACTACCTGGAAGAAAGCTTGTATGTTATCGATAAAGAGCCGATAGCAGTAGCCCAGATCCTTTATGATACCCTCAATCTATTTCAAATCCGTTTATCACAAAAACACCTGCAAACAGATCTGAACATAGATGAGGATTTGATCATCGCCGGGGATCCGAAAAGGATGCAGCAAGTATTCTATAATGTTATAGATAACGCAGTGAAATACTCGCCTGAAAAAGAAATGATTTCCGTTAAGCTGGTACAAAAGGATGAGTGCATGGTCTTTGTGGTCACCAATCAGGGTTTCACCATCAGCGAAGAGGATATTCCCAGACTTGGTGAACGATTTTTCAGGACAGACAAGGCGCGAAGCAGGTCCACCGGAGGGACCGGGCTGGGTCTTTCCATCGTGAGGCAAATTGTTTCTCTTCATGATGGAACATTTTCAGTAGACAGTACGAATGAAAAAGGTACGGAGGTTTCTGTAGCGATCAATTTGATGGAGGAAACATTCAAAGAATGAACGAAAGCACCTCCCCGTCAGCCTAATTGAAAAGAGGAATAAAATGAGTAAGCTGATCTTCCCCCTTCTGTTTTTATTAACTGGGATACTTACGGGATGTGGTATTGATGAGGAAAAAGAATATCAAATGCAAGAATTCTCGTTCACTGATCAAAATGGTCAATCTTTTGGAAGCGAGGATCTTAAGGGGAAAATATGGGTTGCAGATTTCATTTTCACGAACTGCGATACTGTCTGCCCTCCGATGATTGCCAGTATGGCTGCGCTGCAAGATGAAATGAAAACCAAGGGGATTGAAATACAATTCGTTTCATTCAGCGCAGATCCCGAAATCGATACACCGGAAAAATTGAAAGAGTTTGTGAAAAAATTCAATGGAGATGAAAAGAACTGGCATCTTGTGACGGGCTATACACAGTCAGAAATCAAGATGTTTGCCAGGGAAGAATTCCAGACACTCATCCAGAAGCCGGAATCAGCTGACCAGGTCATCCATTCCACCAGTTTTTATGTCATCGACCAGTATGGCCGAATAACGAACAGCTTTGGCTTTCAGAAAAGTCACTTCGAAGAAATCGTGCAGGAAGCCGGGAAGCTGCAATGATAGTGGTTCGATGAATCGTTGCTCGTCCCAACCAGCGGGAAGTTTTGCCTGCCTCCAGGGTGTACACCTTTTCTACCCGGTTAGGCAGGCATTTCTTCATATTTTTCCGATGTTTTTTGGATCTCTACTGATCCCGGGTTGACCCGGCACCCAATTGGCAGGCACCCCTTTACCGATCCTTCGGTTGTACTGCAAACCCTCGATTATCCTTAAAATTTCGTAGACATTTCGACCGACTTCCAAAGGATTCACTAATTTAGTAACAATCATCCCTTCTGGATTGATGATGATGGTTGCTCTCAATGTAGCCCCTGTTTTTTCATTAAGAACCCGATACGTCTTACTGATTTGATGTGTCCGATCACTTAAAAGCGGAAACATCACTTGTGAAGCTGATGGAGAAACCTCTGTAAACACTTTATGGGAGTATACACTGTCGGTGCTAATGGCAAGTACATCAGTATTAAGTAATTTCAGTTGTTCATGGATAGCAGCGACCGCTGCCAGTTCTGTCGGTCAGACGAAGGTAAAATCACTTCCATAAAAAAACAGGATCACCCATTTTCCGCGGTAGTTTTCCAGACTAACCTCTTTAATCTTTTTATCGGCATTATCATAGGCTTCGGCCGTAAATAAAGGAGCTTCATCTGTTGTTTGTGCACAAAACGGAAGGGTGCATCCTGATGGATCATCCTCTCTTCTATTAAATTCCATGCTCTCACCTCCAGTCCCTTTACAAGAAGTTCAGATTTTACTGATTAAACAGAAGGCACTTTCATTCGCATCTTCCATTTATTACTTTCGTTGATTAGTGTATGCGTGATTTTTTGTCCAGTTGAGAACATAAAAAAAGGCAGCCGCCCCCGGCTGTGTTATGGTATCAACACAGTGAGGGACAGGCACCTATCACATTCCATATTCTTTTCTAAAATCATCATGATTAGGTTTAAATACATCTTCATTTGAATGTCTCACGACCGAGAAATGATCAACGTTATAGTGACCATGAAGTGCTTTATTATGATGCTTGATGATCTGTTCACCGCTCAAATCGGATGAATCCTTTGTGGAATGGCCATCCTCCACCAGGGTCACGTCCATTCCGCTGACTGTTGCGTACCTAACGGCTGTATCAATGCAATGCTCGGTTTGACATCCCATCACCACCACATGGTCAACTGCATTTTCTTTTAAATAACTCAGCAGCGGTGTGCCATAAAACGAATTGGTCGCAGACTTGTCAAAGGTGACAGCACCCTCAGGAACCTCGATTCCGCTGTGCACCTGGAAACCGGTTCCCTTACCTTCGGCGACATCCCTGTCCCGGATGAAGACAAGACTTGCACCCGCCTCTGCTGCCTTCCCGATGACGAGATTGATTGCCTCAATCAGTTTCTCTTTTTGAACCACGGGCTGTTCCTTTTCGTTTCCCTCAATTAATTCCTGTTGAGCGTCAATGACGAGCAGTGCCTGCTTCAATATAAATTCCCCCCTCAGTGTAAGTCTTCTACTCAATGATTTTTCTTGAAATTCCCCCTATGAGCACTATGTTATTATTCGACATGTGAGAAGAAGAATCCTTTTGGAATGATTCAACAGACAAATACCCCGGGAACTCCCAAGCCCCGCCAAACTCGCCGCCTCTGTGTTCTATGCCTTCATGAACGCAATCGTTTCCTCAATTCCCTTTTCATAAGAAGTCCCCTTCAATTCCCCCATTAACATTTCTATTTTTTCTCCTGAAAGAATGGTAGGTTCAGAGTTTATATATTGCATCTCGATGGCTTCGCGCATACTTTTTCCAGCGAAGAGGGCGAATATCGCGAACATCGGTTTTGTGATGAAATAGAGCTGCTTCTCTGCTCCGAGTTGTTTTTTCAGAAGCTTCTCCAGATCATATCCGCTTATTGGTGCAACGGCTGGAACATTCCATCTATGTCCATATGCTTCCGGTCTGCATGCCAATTCCACCATCACCTTTGCACCGTCCTTTGTATAAATGAATTCTCGTGATACATTCCCCGGGCCTACGAATCCTGCCTTCTTCTTTTTTATGATTTGCTCCAATGTATAGTGAATGTATGTGTTGGTGGCGTTAGGGCCATAGAAGTCCGGAAAATGACAAACGAACGCCGGAACAGATGAGGTCTTGATCATATTTTCCATTTCCAATCGCAGCCTTCCTTTTCGCGTATGAGGATTCTTTACTGTATTCTCCGCCAGTTTATTGCCTGCACTTTTTCCATAAGCATATATATTGTCCACTACTGCAAGTTTGGCGTTATTTCTTTCAGCTGCCATGATCACGTTTTGCGTGATGACCGCCAACTTATCTTTCCAATCCTGATATGGAATGTTCATTGCATGGAAAATGACATCACAGTCCTTCCCTGCCTCGATAATCTGCTCTTTCACTTCCGCATCCCCAGTGTGGATTTCAATAAGGTCTATTGCGCCGAACAATCTGTGTAACTTTTCTTTCCCCCGTGCAAATGCAACCACTTGGATTCCCCGGTCGACCAACTCATTGACGAGCGCGTACCCCATTCCTCCAGATGCACCGACTACCATTGCCTTTTTCATCTTAAATCCCCCTTTAATTAACCACTGGTCAAATAATCTCAAAAAATTTCATCCTATGGATTTCAGGATAAAATTCACATGGAAATGTGCCAGGTTCTCCACATCTTCATATGTTTCATCACAATGGCAGTAATGACTGACAAAACCGTGCAGAGACAGGAAAACCGACCATGTTTGCTGGATGGTGATCTTTCTCCCGCTTAGCTCGATAAGCGACCGTGCAAATTTTTCATAGGATTCATTCGGTCCGTTATTCACGTAGCTTTTGACTTCTTCATCAGCAAGCAGGAACATCATTTCATATTGGCTTTTGTGGCTCAATCCGAAGCGGATGAATGCCAGCAGGACCTCCCTCAATTTACTTTCTGCTTCCAATTCCTGCTTCATCACTTCATCCAGCCACTGATTGAGAAGTTTAAAATCCGTTTCGATCATGGCATAAAATAGTTCTGCTTTATTTTTAAAATGGTAATAAATCGATCCGTGGCTGTATCCCAGGGCCGCTGCAATCTGCCTCATCGATACCTGTTGATATCCTTTTGTCCGGAAAAGCTCTCTCGCCGCTTTCATTACCATTTCTTTTGTGAGTTCATGTTTTACTGCTTTTCTGGGTGCCATTTTGTACCTCTTCCTTTTTATTGACCAGTGTTTAATTAAACTATATTCCATTACCAACTGTTAAGTCAAGAATATTTTTCCAGCACCTTTCAAGATCTTTTAACTCACATAAAAGAAGGCACGTCCCAGACTGCTTTAAAGCGTTAGCGCAGTCTGGGACGTGCCTTACGATTATTTGTTCAATGTCAATGTAGCGACGCATTCCACATGAACGGTATGCGGGAAAAGATCCACTGGCTGAACTGCATCAAGCGTGTAACCGAATGGTTCCAGTTCCTTGATATCCGTCGCGAATGTATCTGGATTGCATGATACGTAAACGATCCGTTCCGGCTGGGAGCGTCCAATTCTTCTCATGACTTTCCCTCCTGCACCTGAGCGAGGCGGATCAAGCATCAATAATTCCGGATGTCCGAAGCTTTCGAGCACCTGATCGATCCCTTTACGTGCATCCTTCGCAAGGAAGTACGTGTTGGTGATTCCGTTATCCTCGGCATTGCGCTTGGCGGACTCGATCGAGCTTTCGACGATTTCAATGCCGGCAAGCTCTCCCACCCTGTTTGCGAACGGCAGGGAGAAAGTACCGACACCGCAGAAGAGGTCGATCATTTTTTCCGACTTTTTCGGCTGGCTCATTTCTACCGCCAAGTCAACGAGTTTCTGGGCCTGCACCGGGTTCGTCTGGAAGAACGTATCGAACCACAGGCGGAAACGGTATCCATCCATTTCGTCAATGATGTAATCGCGGCCGGCAAGCAGATGAATCTTCTCAGCCTGTGTGCGGTCAGCCCAGTCGGTGTTTTCCATCCACAGCAGACTTTTCACATGCGGGAACTTCTTCTCGACACGGGCTTTCAGGTCGTCCACTGCAGATTGAAGTTCACCCTCAGGGCCCTTCGTCGAAAATACGGCAAGCATCAACTCACCTGTTGCAAACGACTGACGCACCATTAAATGGCGAAGCAGTCCTTCGTGGGTATCTTTGTTGTACCCTCCCAACTCATGATCCTTCACCCAGCCAGCCACTTCCATTGCGGCTTCCACCATCTGTTCGCTGGCGATCAGACAGGTTTCGAGTGAAATGACTTTGCGGAAATTCCCCTGTTCATGAAGACCCATCGAGCCGTCAGGAGCAAAAGTGAACTCCATCTTGTTACGGTACTGCCATGGTTCATCCATTCCGATCGTGTCACGGACAAGAGCAGGGTCAAAGCCCTCCGCTTCGATTGCATCCCTCACATGTTTCGTCTTTTCCTTCAGCTGACCTTTGTATGTCCAGTGCTGCCATACGCAGCCCCCGCAGCGTTCAAAGTGCGGGCAGGGAGCTTCGGTACGCTCTGGATGTGCCTCCACGATTTCGTCAGGCATCGTTTTTCTTCTTTTCTTCTCTGGATGATCAACAGTGACCCTCACTTTTTCACCAGGGAGCGTCTGCGGGACAATCAATCTTAATTTTTTTGGATTCCCGAGTTCATTCTCACGCCAAACTTCGGCTTGGCCAGAACCCTTTTTATCCAATCCATGTATTGAAACAACCATTTCTTCGTTGGTAGTAGGCAATTCCTGAACCTCCTTGTACATACTGTCTAACTTAATACTTTATAAAAATTGAAGTGTGAATGCAACCTTTTTTTCAGTGAATTAACAAGGTTGGAATGGGAACCCGGTAAGAGTTCAGGACTCACGGAAAATTAATGATTGAATGTGAATACAGCAAGTGGAATAATATGGTTATAATATGATTTATGGAGGAATGTCTTATTCTTTTACAAAAGCCTGAAGTTGAACAGTACTTCCACACGGTCGAGATCGGCACATTCAGTGTTAGTAAGGATGAAAAAAAATTGGTGTTCAGTACCAATCTGTCAGGTAAATATAATCTATGGGCAATGGATTTGCCAAATAACTTTCCCTATCAGCTGACAGCAATTAATCAGAGCAGCAGTTTCATTCATATCCATGAAGAGGAGCATCTGATTACTGCTGCATTTGAACATGATGGAGATGAAAATTACCAGCTGCATCATCTGCCGCTTTCAGGAGGAAAGCCCGTTCCTTTCAACAAGGACGAGAACATGTCAGCCTGCTATAATGCGTGTACCTTTAATCATGAAATTTACTACTCTTCTAATCATGAAAATCCTTTGTTGAATATTTATAGATTCGATTTGAAAACCAACAGAAAAGAACTCCTTCAATCAGGAAAGGAAGCACCTATTGTCGTGGCAGCCGTTTCTCCAAATGGCTCTGACTATGTTTTCACTGAAACCTATACAAATACCCACGCAGTGGGTTTCTATCAAGCTGATGATAAAAAAATCCCCCTCGTCCCGGACCCATCCTCTCCGCATATAATCAGGGACGTACGGTTTGCAGATGAGGACACAATTTATTTCCTGACAAACTATCAGGAAGAATTCTCTTATCTGGCATCTTTCACTCTCTCAACAAATGAATTCCGGCAAGTGTTGAAGTTGAAAAATGAAGAAATAAAAATGTTGACTTCGAATGGGAACACCTTTTATTTAGCAAGTGAAAAAGGTGTAAAGGACCACCTTTATCAATTCGAGACCACGACCGGTGATCTGGCATCGATTGATTTACCTTGTGATATTCTGAAAAAAATCGACGCGTCCTCAAGCGGGACATTGTATGCCCTCGCCATGTCATCACACAGGATTGATAATATTTTTAAACGGGAAGCAGATGGAGAGTGGCTTATGCTTACAAATAACAAAGCATTGGGAATCTATGATCGAAACATGATCAAGCCTGAAGTCATCCGTTACCCTTCCTATGATGGTCTGTCGATTGAAGCGCTCCTTTTCAAGCCTGACCAGGATCATGTTGTGAAAGGGACAATACTCTGGCTTCACGGGGGACCGCAACAAGCTGAAAGGATGAAATACCGCCCTCTTATTCAGTATCTTGTACAAAGCGGATACACTATTTTCGCCCCGAATTTCAGGGGAAGCACAGGATATGGTGCAACATTTCAAAAGATGGTCGAAAAGGATTGGGGCGGTGGTCCAAGACTTGACTGTGTTGCCGGGATGGAGTGGCTGATTGAGAACGGCCATGCAAGTAAAGGGAATATCTCAGTTATGGGCGGCAGTTACGGCGGATATTTGAGTCTGCTCCTGGCTGGAAGACATAATGAGTATTTATGCGCTGTCATTGATATTTTCGGTATTTCCAACCTTCTTACTTTCGTTGAGAATGTGCCTTCGAGCTGGCGGACACTCATGAATCAAATGGTAGGAAATCCAGAAGAGGACTACGATAAACTGGTTGCCGCCTCCCCGATTACATATGTGGATCAGATGAGTAAACCAATGTTCATTTTGCATGGAAAAAATGATCCAAGGGTCAAAACGGAAGAATCTGAGCGAATCGTAGGAAAAATGAAAGAGAAAGGAATAAGCGCAGAGTATCTTCTTTTTGAAGATGAAGGTCACGGATTTTCCAAAAAGAAAAATGAAATGGAAGCCAATAAGCGGATCAGGCTTTTCTTGGACCGTATTTATAAATAAGGATGTAGGAGCCCTTCACTGCCTGCGGGCGATGAAGGGCTTTCTTTTACACTATAGAACGGCTCTCTTTAAATCAATTGCGGCTTTTCTTACGTCAGCAGCCGCTGCAATGGCTGATATCAATGATACTCCGTTTGCGCCGGCCTGAATGACTGCCCTGGCATTTCTAGCATTGATGCCTCCTATTCCCACAATCGGTACGGTGATCCCGTTTTTACGGAAGTTTTCTATGATCGACAGTCCGCTGACAGCCCCTGCATCATCTTTTGAAATCGTCGGGTAAATCGGCCCGAGACCAAGGTAATCGGCACCGTCTTCAATGGCTTTCTCAGCTTCTTCAATGGTATGTGCCGATACACCTATTATCTTATCACCAGCCTTTTCACGTACAAAGTCTGCAGCCAGATCCTCCTGTCCGACATGGATGCCATCTGCATCCAACTCGAGAGCCAGGTCAACATCGTCATTCACGATAAAGGGGATGTCTGCATCTTTGCAGACTCGGAAAAGTTTTTCGGCCAGTTTGGTCTTTTCAAGTCCTTCCAAGGCACCCGGACCTTTTTCCCTATATTGAAAGAGTGTGATGCCTCCTTCGATAGCCTGCTCGAGGACATGGACAGGGTCTGCTTTGCAATTTGTGCTCCCCATGATGAAGTAAAGCTGAAGAAGCTCTTCAATCGCAGATTTATCCCGATGATTAGTCATTACTTCTCCCCCCTTTTATTGTAAGCCCAATGGTTGGTCGGTCCGTGTCCCCCGCCGATTCCCAGCCCATCCTCTATTGCAGCACGGATGAATTCCTTCGCAGTCAGGACCGCATCCCTCATCGACATGCCATTTGCAAGCTGTGCCGTAATCGCTGCAGAAAAGGTGCATCCGGTCCCGTGTGTATGAAGGGTTTCGATGCGGGGCGACATGAGCTCTTCGCAGGTTGTACCATCAAAGAATAAGTCAATAACTTCTTTATCATCTGCGTGGCCACCCTTGATGACGACGGCTTTAGCTCCCATACCCATCAACTGTTTTGCAGCTTTTCTACGGTCATCCAAGGAAGAGATTTTCATCTCCGTCAGTACTTCTGCTTCAGGGATATTCGGTGTAATCACCGATGTCAGCGGAAGCAGTTTTTCCTTGAGGGCACGGATCGCTTCATCCTGCAGAAGCTTTGCCCCGCCTTTTGCAATCATAACGGGATCGACGACAATATTTTCCCATCCGTAATGATGAATACGCTCACTCACCGCTTCAATTACCTCACCGGAAAAAAGCATGCCTGTTTTGAGTGCGTCCGTTCCCAGGTCCTCCCCGATTGCGTCAATCTGTTGTACGATTCCTTCAATGCTTACAGGGTACACTCCATGGACGCCCAGCGTATTTTGTGCTGTTACAGCGGTAATGGCAGACATGCCGTATGCCCCGAGTTCCTGAAACGTCTTCAGGTCCGCTTGGATGCCGGCCCCGCCTCCGCTGTCCGATCCTGCTATCGTAAGTGCTTTACTTATAGTCAAAGTTCATCCCTGCCTTTACTCTTTGGTAGTCTTGATCTTAGCATATACTTCGTCTTCTTTACTAATCTTTGAAAGCTGATTTAGGAATTCGATTTGAAAGCTGCCCGGACCTTTATATGCCGTCGTTGCTGCCGCTTTCTCAGCCGCAATCCCGTAGGCTGAAACGGCAGTGCCCGCAGCTTTCACACTATCTTGTTCGAGCGCGCAATAGGCTGCGATAACAGACGATAACAGACAGCCGGTTCCGGTTACCTTGGTTAACAATTCATGACCGTTTTCCACAATATGTGTTCTATCTCCATCGGTGATGACATCCTCCTTGCCCGTGATCACCACAGTGCACCCGAATAGGTGTGCAGCTTTATTAGCAAGTTCAACGATGCTTCCATCCCCTGACCCGGCATCGACCCCTTTAATTTCCCATTTTTCACCTGTAATGGCGGCAACTTCGGCAGCATTGCCCCTTATTATTGATATCTTAACTTCATTCAGGATTTTTCTGGACATCTCTGTGCGAAACGGAGTGGCCCCCGCTCCGACAGGGTCGAATACAACGGGGATCCTTTGTTCGTTTGCCGCTTTTCCCGCCAGGATCATCGACTCCACTTCGGTCTCCGACAGCGTGCCGATGTTCAGAACGAGCGCTCCCGAAATCCTTGCCATGTCAGCTGCCTCTTCCTTTGCATAGGCCATAACCGGAGAAGCTCCGATTGCCAGCAGCCCGTTCGCTGTGAAATTTGTTACCACCACATTCGTCATATTATGTATAAGCGGATTCTTCTCCCTTACTTCATTCACCAGTTGAAACAAATTCGTTTCCCTCCTTGGTTGCGTTTTAATGCTTTCATTTTAACAGGGGGCGTTCAGAGCTGTCACTTAAGGGCTATTCCTTGACCATCAAGCCGAAAACCGGTGCAAACGCAACCGCTTGCTGGGGTGAAATAATGCAGCCCTTGAGATTTTCTGCTTCGACCCTTATTCGTTCAAAGAAGCTCGAGCTGATATCGATCCCTTTAAGATTGGTCACGGTAAAATCGATATCATTTAAATCACATTGATCAAATGTTACATCTTCTAAACGGCAATCAAAGAAATTGGCACTGTGCAAAGTGCACTTTTCAAACAGCACCTTCTTTACTTTTGCATCAATGAAGCTGCTGATATTCAGGATGCAATTTTCAAACGTGACATTCTTTAGGTTTGCCTGGGATAAATCAAGTCCAAGCAGCTTGCAATCCTTGAAATGGACCCTGTGTATGATTCCTTCTTCAAAACGGGTATTTGACAAATCACAGTTTTCAATCACAGTATCAGTGACATCGGCCCTTCTGAAAGACGAGTTTAAAAGCCGCACACCTTTTAATGATACCCTCGTAAGGTCGAGCTTTTCCAGTTCTTCCCCTTCTACAAATGCATGCTTGATTTCGCAGTCTTTTAACATCGGATCTTCATCATAATAGACATCCTCGAATTGGGCAGGTTCGAGATTTGATTGTATTTTCGGTTTCTCTATTTTAAAATTTTTCGGCATACAACATCACATTCCTTTCAATATCCTTACGGGAGATTAATTTCAGTTTAGTAGATAATAAAACCAAATGTAAGTCTTTTAATTGCACGGGGCGTCTGCTACCCGACTGCAGGTTTGAAGACCGGCCCATGGTCTCAAAGGGTTAATATCATCCTGAAAAAGCTATGAGGCAGGAGGTGCTGTACGAAAAAACACCGACCGTTATACCGGCCGGTGGGTTAATTTCTCTATTCATATTGTCTGGGATATGGCTTGTCTCTTAACCCTGTTTTACTTTCGGACCGCCAATGTTCTTGGTGATGAGAAGACTGGTGCGCTTGTTGTTGGTTGCGATAACGTAGATGGCTGCCATTGCAATGAGTGCAACGATGAAACTGCCGAGATTGAAGATTCCTTTTTGAGAGTACCATACAATTGAATATCCGAGTGAGCCTGCAAACAGTGCATAATATGCAAATGGAAGCAGCGTTTTTCGAATGACTGCCCCTTCTTTTCCTACTAAACCGACAACCGCTGAAGCCGCCACAACGTTATGGACGCAGATCATATTGCCTGCAGCTCCTCCGACTGCCTGCAGGGCTACGATCCAGCTTGCGTCAACACCCATCTGCGACCCGACATTGTATTGGAATAGCGAGAACATCATGTTACTTACAGTGTTGCTGCCGGCGATGAAAGCACCTATCCCTCCGATGAAAGTCGAGAAGAACGGCCAGTAATCACCGGCAATCGCTGCAACGCCGTTCGCAAGTTCGATCGGCATCTTTTCAAAGCCGGCCGCTCCTCCCCCAGTGTTCAGGAACACCTGAACCATCGGGACCGTGAAGACGAGGGCAGTCGAGGCTGCAATCATCGTTTTCCCAGATTGTGCCCAGGCCCGCTTGTACGCTCTTCCGTTCATTCCATGAAGGAAGTAAGTGATCAAAGACACTGCGATGAAAATCGTGCCCGGTAAATACAGCGGCTGGAAGCTGGAGCTGATGTCCGTACCGAATAGATTTGGGAACGTGACCGTCCAGGATTGAAGCCACTCCAATAATGGAAGCGATTTCAATCTTGTCAATACTAAAAAGAGGCCGACCAGGATATAGGGTGCCCATGCACGGACCATGCTCATACTTCCGCTTTTATGTGCGATATCCTTGATTTCCAGTCTGCCGCTCCACTCTGAATCCCATTTGGACTTTTCTTCAAAATCCCATGCCTCTTCCTTCGGCGGCATCAGGAACCCTTTTCTAGCAGCAGTGATCACAATCGCAAGACCGACAAGCCCGCCGATCATAGATGGGAATTCAGGTCCGAGCACATTGGCGACGATCAGATAGGGAACCGTCATGGAAAAAGCTGCGAACAACGCGAATTTCCACACTTTGATTCCTTCAGAGAATGATTTGTTTTTCCCGAAGAATCTTGTCATCAGTGCGACGACAAATAACGGGACCAGTGTACCCGTCACCATATGGAGGAATGCCACTTTCGTACCGATATCCGTCACAAATGCAAGGAAATCGGTCGTAATTCCGGAATCGGCCGATAATCCAGACTGGACACCGACAAGAATCGGCGTACCGACTGCCCCGAATGAAACCGGTGTACTCTGAATCACCATGCCGGCCACAACAGCTGCCATCGCCGGGAATCCAAGACCCACCAATAACGGCACTGCCACAGCTGCAGGCGTCCCGAATCCTGCCGAACCTTCAATGAAAGACCCGAACAACCAGGCGATGATGATAACCTGCACTCTTCTGTCGGCTGATATGTCTGTGAAACCTTGACGGATCGTCTTGATTCCCCCGCTTTCCTGCAGTGTGTTCAATAACAGGATAGCCCCAAAGATGATGAAAAGCAGAGTCCCTGCAACAACCAGGCCGTTCACTGAGGCTGCCGCAACATTAGCTCCCGGAACTTTCCAGACAAATAAAGCAAGCCCTACTGCAATTATGTATGAAATGGGCATTGCTTTACTTGCCGGCCACCTAAGGCCTACCAGAAATATTCCGACTGCCAGGATGGGTAATAAAGATAAGATTGCCAACACACCAGTACTCATGAAACGTTTCCCCTTTCTGTTTTGTAATACCAAACACCGTTTCTAATACACCACATACTAAGCAACACTGTTATACAACCATTTCACTTTGTGTTATATAACATTACTAAACCCTAACTAAAATTATACATACATTATGTCCTGATACAACAACTTTTTAGAAAATTTATAATTTTTAAATAAAAAAGCTCTATTTTTCGTTTGTTCGAAAAAATAGAGCCTTTGCTTACGTGATTTGATTATGATGGACATGACCGAGACGCGCTGAAATCCGCTTGGCTATCTCAGGGACACGCTCTTTCAATTCTTCCAACCGCTGACCGGACATACGCATCGTCGGACCGGAGATGCTCACGGCCGCTACAACCTTCTCAAGGTGATCGAAGATGGGTGCAGCGATACAAGTGATCCCGTACTCATTCTCTTCAAGATCGAGGGCATAGCCCTTCTGTTTCACCCCGATCAATTCTTTTAAAAATCGATTTTTATCCGTGATCGTCTGATCGGTATGCATCGGCATGCCTTTACGATCAAGGATTTCGATAACATCATTCGTCGGCAAATGGGCAAGGATCGCTTTTCCGACTGATGTACAGTGCATCGGCGCCCTCTTTCCCACTTTTGAATGCATCCTGAGCACTTCATTGCCTTCAAGCTTTTCGATGTACACCACTTCACCCTGATCATATACGACGAGATGGATGACTTCATTCGTTTCTTCTTCAAGCTCCTGCAGGAAAGGCTTCGCTTCCTCGCGGAGATCGATCGATTCCAGGAGCTTAGAGCTGATCTCCAGGAATTTATACCCGAGCTTATAGCGTCCTGTGATCTCGTCCTGTTCAATGAATCCATATTGGACGAGGGTCGATAATATCCGGTAAACGGAGCTCTTATTGATGTCTATCTGATTTGCGATTTCCGTGACGCCCAAGCCGCCCTTTTTCATGCTGATAAGCTGGATGATGTCCAGTGCCCGGCTTACGGATTTGACCATGTTTTCTCTTTCCACAACCTTCACCCCTGATGACAAAACGTCTTACCTTCCATTATATCACAAGCGTGACGGGAGCTTACGATACCCCGACACCATGACCGACTGCTGAGAACGTATTCTTCAGTGTCCCGATCTCCTTGATTTCACATTCGATCACGTCCCCTGTCCCGACCATTTCAGCACCAATGGGACTTCCCGTTAAAATGACATCTCCCGGCTTCAAGGTCATCACCTTCGTCAGATAGGAAATCATCTCACGGATCGGCACAATCATCAGTGAAGTCGGACTGTTCTGCTTTTCTTCCCCGTTCAGCCTCGCTTCAACATTCACGGAGAATGGGTTCAGCTCGGTTTCAATTACCGGTCCGAGCGGCGTGAATGTGTCAAATGACTTCCCGATCGTCCAGTGCCCAGCCTCATGAAAGAATTGTGGTGCGGTGACATCGTTACCGATCGTATAGCCGAACACATAATCGAGGATCTCCTCCTCAGGAACATTCCTTGCTTCCTTTCCGATGACGACTGCCAGTTCCGATTCGAATTTTACAGAATCAATGTTTCCCGGTATGACGATGTGTTCATCCGGACCGATGACCGAAGAAACGGGTTTGAAGAAGAACACCGGGATGTCCGGTAATGAATCAGGCAGGTCTTCCTGTTTCGATACGAAGTTAGCGCCTATGCCGATGATCTGATTTGGCTTAAGCGGGGCGAGGTGCTTCACCTCATCCGCTTCATAAACTTTGCCTGTATATTCCCAGCCTGAAAAGATATCACCTGTGATTTGTTTAATGGTGCTGCCTTCGAGTACTCCGTGAGATACTGCATTCCCCTTCTGGAATCGAATGAATTTCATAGTGTGTCTCCTTTCGGTGAGTCTTTATTTATTATTGAAAATCCGCTTTTTATTATCGAATCCTTACAATCTATTATCAAAACCATCCTTCTTCCATCGGAAGACCAAAGATATAACCGAATTTGCCATTATATCATCGGATTGGCTCTCTAAAAAAAGTAGTATCGCAGCTTAGGAAGTACCGGTCCATCTTATAAAATGGGGCATTCAAGAAGAATGCCCCACTACACTCCCTATCCCTGTTTCACGCCATACTTCTCTTTCGCTTCGATCCGTCTCCGGTGGAGGATCGGTTCCGTATAGCCGTTTGGCTGTTCGTACCCTTTGAAGACAAGGTCGCAGGTAGCTTGGAAGGCGACAGATTGATCGTAATCTGCGGCCATCGGGCGATACTCAGGGTCGCCGGCATTTTGCTCGTCAACGACCTTCGCCATCCGCTTCAACGTTTCCATCACTTGTTCTTCGGTGCAGATGCCGTGGTGCAGCCAGTTGGCCATGTGCTGACTGGAGATACGCAGCGTGGCTCGGTCTTCCATCAGGCCGACATTGTTGATATCGGGCACCTTCGAGCAGCCCACACCATGTTCTACCCAGCGAACGACATATCCAAGGATTCCCTGCGCATTATTATCTAGTTCCTGCTGGATTTCCTCAGCAGACCAATCTTGAGATTCCGCAACAGGTATTGTCAAAATATCATCGCGCAGGTCAGAAGCTTCTTTCGCCAGCACATCCTGGACATCCTGCACGAATACTTCATGATAGTGAAGTGCGTGGAGCGTCGCAGCCGTTGGCGAAGGCACCCATGCCGTATTGGCTCCGGCTTTGAGATGACCGATTTTCTGCACCATCATTTCGGCCATCATATCAGGCATCGCCCACATCCCCTTGCCGATTTGGGCACGACCCTGAAATCCTGCAGCAAGTCCTGTCTGGACGTTCGATTGTTCATAACCCTTGAGCCATTTTGTTGCTTTCATATCATTCTTTCTGATCATCGGGCCCGCTTCCATCGAAGTATGCATTTCATCCCCCGTACGATCGAGGAATCCAGTGTTGATGAACACGATTCTTTCCTTTACCATTTTGATGCAGTTCTTCAGGTTAAGGGTGGTCCTGCGTTCTTCATCCATGACCCCGATCTTCAGTGTGTTACGTTCCAAGTCAAGCAGATCCTCTACCCGGTCGAACAGTTCATTAGCGAAAGCGACCTCCTCGGAGCCATGCATTTTTGGTTTTACAATATAGACCGAGCCCTTGGATGTATTTTGGTAGCTCCCCGTCCCGCGCAGCGTATGCTTTGCTATTAAACTCGTAATAACGGTATCAAGGATCCCTTCATGCACTTCCCGGCCGTCCTGGTCCAGGACCGCGCTGTTCGTCATAAGGTGTCCGACATTTCGGACAAACATCAGAGAGCGTCCGGAAAGAGTGAGATCTTTACCGCCGTGGGTCTTATACGACCGGTCTGAGTTCAGTGTTCGCGTCACCGTCTTCCCCGCTTTATCAAATACCGCTGCGAGATCCCCTTTCATGAGGCCAAGCCAGTTCCTGTAAACAAGTACCTTGTCCTCTGCGTCGACTGCCGCTACCGAGTCTTCACAGTCCATGATTGTGGTAATCGCTGATTCAAGGACAATATCCTTCACATTCGCATCATCTGACGCCCCGATCGGGTGCTTCTCGTCAAATTGGATTTCGATGTGAAGGCGGTTATTTTTCAGCAGGACGGCTGAAGGGCTTTCAGCTTCTCCCTGATAGCCGGCAAACTTGCTTTCGTCCTCTAATCCTGCTGTTTTTCCATTCATTAACGTTACAGCTAATCTGCCGTCAGCGATTTCATACTTCAACGCATGTTTGTGGGACGCGTCTTTCAAAGGAACGGCCTGATCCAAGAAGTTCCTTCCAAAGTCGATGACTTTCTCGCCCCGGACCGGATTGTACGCGCCTTGACGGCCGGCACCGTCCTCTTCACCGATCGCATCCGTCCCATAAAGGGCGTCATACAGACTTCCCCACCGGGCATTGGCAGCGTTGATGGCGTATCGTGCATTATTCACGGGTACGACCAGCTGAGGCCCGGCCTGGAGCGCGACTTCATCGTCGACGTTTTCAGTCGTCACGGTGAAGTCGTCCACTTCCGGTTCTAGATAGCCGAGTTCTTCAAGGAACGTTTTATAAGTGGCCAAATCGAATTCTTTGTTCTCTTTATGCCAATCGTGGAGTTTATCCTGGATTTCATCACGGCGGGCCAGCAGCGCTTTATTTTTTGGGGTGAGATCCTGCAGCAGTTCACCGAATTCCGGCCAGAAAGCTTCGCTGTCAAGTCCAGTACCGGGTAGGACTTCGGAATTAATAAACTCATACAATTGTTGATCTACCTGCAAGGATCCTGCTTTGACATAATTACTCATTGATCGATTCCTCCTATTTTGGCTCAGGGCGCTGTATTGATGCTGATGAAATAGATGCAATAACCTTTATAAGCCATTGATAAATTTAGTTGGTGTTTCTTATTAAGAAACACCGTTTCATAATTGTTATATCGATGATACCATCTTCAAGTTTACCATTCAATCAGTTTTCTAATAATTCAGGATTTTTATAAGGTGATTAGTTAGTTTCCTGCTTCCTGAAAAAAGAATGAACGATTTTGTGTACATTTTTTCCATACACAAACCAGACCGCTGTCACTATCAATCTATGACCCAATCACTTCCTGCTGTGCCTTCAACTCTGTCTTGATCTCGACGCAACGGCCTGGGCTTGGGAACAGCTTGCCGGCATTCAGTAGATTGTGAGGGTTGAAGACTTCACGTATGCTGCTCTGGGCGATGATTTCATCGTCATTAAAGACAAAGCGCATTTCTTCTTTCTTCTCAATGCCTACGCCGTGTTCTCCCGTAATGGATCCGCCTGCGTCGGCACATGCCTTCAAACATTCGCTCCCAGCTTTCAATGCTTTTTCAGTTTCGCCGGGGATCCGTGCATCAAAGAGGACGAGCGGATGCAGGTTCCCGTCCCCCGCGTGGAAAATATTCGCTATCCGCAGCCCGTATTCAGCACTGATTTCATTGATTCTGTTTAACACTTCAGGAAGCCGGCTTCTCGGAATCACACCGTCCTGAACCAGATAGTCCGGGGAGATGGCTCCCATCGCACCGAAGCCTGTCTTCCTGTTCGCCCACCATCTGCCTCTTTCAAGCTCATCACGGGCGACTTTAACTTCCCGGACGTTCCTTGCCCTGCACACATCCAATATTTGATTGATTTGCTCTTCGATCCCTGCGGATATCCCGTCCACCTCGATCAGAAGCAAGGCTTCTATATCCTTTGGATGTCCCACTGGGAAAGCAGCTGCCTCGACTCCTTCAATCGCGATTTTGTCCATCATTTCCAGTGCTGCAGGGACGATTCCTTTCGATATGATATCGGAAACGGCCTGGCTTCCGTCTTCCACCCGGTCAAAATAGGCAAGCACCGTTTGTTTCGCTTCGGGATTTTTCAAGATGCGAACGGTGATCTTCGTAACGATCCCGAGCGTCCCTTCAGACCCTGTCAGAAGTCCGAGAAGATCATAGCCCGGGGCATCGGGGATACCATTTGGACCGATTTCGATTATGTCCCCGTTCGGCAGGACGACCTCCAATCCGAGAATATGATTGGTGGTGACACCGTATTTCAGACAGTGTGCCCCTCCGGCATTCTCGGCGACATTACCACCGATTGTACAACAGTATTGGCTTGAAGGATCCGGGGCGTAATAATAGCCTTTATCTGAAATCGAGTTAGTCAGCTTCAGATTCACGAAACCTGGCTCGACGACTGCACGCCGGTTTTCTAAATCGACACTTAAAAGCCGTTTCATGCGGACAAGGCTGATGATCACTTCCCCGTTAATAGGGATTGCGCCTCCGGACAGACCGGTGCCGGCGCCCCTGGCCAGGAACGGAAGTCCGTTCTCGGAGCAATAGGTTACAAGTTTAGCCACTTCCTCCGTATCCTTCGGGAAAACGACTGCTTTCGGCAGATGCTTATGGAGGGTGAAGCCGTCGCAATCATAGGCGATCAGGTCCTCCTTGTGATACAGGATACTGTTCGGTCCGCTGACAAGCGCCGCGAGACCTTTGATATGAGGATCTGCAGTCTTCAGCTTTTTCAGTGCCATCATGCCCTCCCCCTTTCTTCATCCTCTTTTTGATACGCCCAATCAAGGAGTTGGACGGTATGGACGACCTGTTGGTTTTTACCGTACTTCTTGACTCCCATCGCCATTTGCAGCATACAGCCGGGATTCCCCATCGATATCATTTCGACATCCTCAGGGACATTCTGCATTTTGCTCTCCAGCACAGCACCTGCCATTTCAGGGTTTGTGATATTGTATATACCGGCACTTCCGCAGCAGCGATCTGCATTCGGCATATGGACCATTTCGACTCCAGGGATGGTGAGTAGAAGATTGCGGGGCTCCTGGCGTACACCCTGCCCATGCGCCAAGTGACAGGCATCATGATACGTAATCCGAGTTTTCAGTTCGGCATCGGGCTTTTCATAGCCTGTATCATGAAGGTATTTGGAAATGTCTTCAACTTTTGCGGAAAACTCCTCAGCCTTTGACCTCCATTCCGGGTCTTCATGGAAGAGTTCCGGATAATCCTTCATCATGCAGCCGCAGCCCGCTGCGTTCACAATGACCTTGTCACTATCCTTGAACGCTTCGATGTTCTGTTTGGCAAGCTTCCTTCCCATTTTCCTGTCGCCGGAGTGAACATGCAGCGCGCCGCAGCACGTTTGATTTTCCGGAATCACCACATCATTACCGTTTCTGGTCAGGACATTGATCGTCGAGTCATTGATTTCCCCGAACATCACATCCATCACACACCCCGTCAGCATGGAAACCTCGTGCTTCGTTTTGCCTTTCGCTTTGATGACCCGCTGGTTCTTATATTTTTGCCGTACAGATTGTTTGATTTCGGGCATGATCGCTTCCATCTCCACCAGATGTCTGGGCATCACGTTGAGAAGGCCTGTCTTCCTTACAAGCGTCTGTGCGCCGCTCTTTTGGTAAAATTTCAGCACGCCACCAAGTGCATTTAAGCGGTTCGGATGCGGGAACAACCCTTCTAGGAATGTTTTGCTGACCATCCCTTTCCATCCCTTAAGCGGCATCGCCTGACGGATTTGTCCACGCGCTTCCTCAATCAGTCCTCCCACATCAACATCGGCGGGACAGGCTGTCGTACAGGCACGGCAGTCGAGGCATGCATAGACGGGGTCCATGAACTGCTCATTCACTTCAAGCTTCCCTTCTGCCACCGACTTTATCAGGTGCACACGCCCACGGGGGGAATGCTGCTCTTGTCCCGTCAGTTCATACGTTGGGCATGATTCCAGGCACATCCCGCAGTGGACGCAGTCTGCCCATTTGTTTTCATCTGGTTTGTCACTCCATAAATAGTTGCTTAAACTCATGTCAGAACAGGGCGGTGTTTTCGCAAGCTCTTTTACACTCACCTAAATCCCTCCTACAAATCGTTTGTAGTTTAATACTGAATTCGGGTCAACTTTTGCTTTGATGCCTTGAAGTAAAAAGAGATAGGACGGATCGTCTCCCCATATTTTGATCTTCTGGCGCTCTATGAACGGAAGGCTCTTAACGATGACATAGCCTCCACGACTTGTTGCTTCCGCCCTCAATTCGCGAATGACTGAAAGGACGTCTTCATGTGCTCCCTTCACATGGACGCCGCATAGTCCATGGCCGAGTCCGCCGTGCGCCAGGATTTCGACCCTGTGACTTTCTTCAAGATGTTCACATTCTTTTATTACATGCAGTACGTCCAGATTGACCACACCTATTTTCAAAATGGCATTCAATTCTGTTCCTTCATTAACGGCTGATCCGAGATTTGAAAAGTGATCCCAGAAGTTCATGGCTTTATCACGTTCATAAATCGTAAGCTGACTGCCCTCAGGCTTCATCCGCTGCACAGTCTCCTCCTGATAACGGACCGAGCTTTCCACATCCTCAAAGCTCATAGCGGCTGTATACAATTTCACTCCTGTCAACTGTTCAGAAAGCGCCGGGTTCAGCAGTTCAAGTGAAGTCGGCTCAAGTGTTGAATCGAGCACATCAATGACAAATTGACGGATTTCAGCCTGCCCGTCTGCCGGAAAGGATACAAGGACGAGGCTCTCGCATTTTGAAATGGGCCGCAGTTTGAGTGTCACTTCAGTCAGCACGCCGATTGTACCCATGGAACCGATGAACAGCTTATTCATGTCATAACCGGCCACATTTTTCACAACTTTCCCGCCAGAGCGGATGATCGTGCCGTCAGGATAGACGACTCGAAGCCCGATGACATTGTCCCTTGCTGATCCGTAGCCGAGCCTCTTGGGACCGCTTTCATTTGCAGCGATGATTCCACCGATGGTTGCTTCGCCTGGCCAAGCCGGATCGAGTGCGATTTTCTGGCCGTGCGCTGCCAGATAAGACTGCAGTTCCTTAAAGGTCGTGCCGGCTTTGACTGTTATGGTCAAGTCACCCGTCGCATGTTCCACTACTCCTTTGTAATCTGCCATTGAGAGAATAATGTCTGCAGACTCAACAAGCCCTCCGTAGCCTCTCTTCGTCCCGCAGCCTTCCACAATCACTTTCTTCCCATTTTCATTTGCGTATTTTACTATCGCTGCAACCTCTTCTTCCGATACTGGATAGACGTTAAGGCCGCCGCCGTTCCCGAAGCGGTCCAGCTTCCCTTCTTTAAACCGCGCTTCCGGCACTTCGTTAGTCAACTCTGTCACTAGCTCAGTCAGCATCTTTCACACTCCTTGTTCCGTAATAAGAAACACCGTTTCTGAATAATACGTAAAAAAAAGAACCTCTTATGATTGGGTAAGTACGTTTTTGACTAGCAGTTTCTCAACAAAATCCAGATGCCTGATCATGTTTTCCCTGGCTGCAGGTGCATCGCCTGATTGAATCGATTTGAAGATGCGGTTGTGCTGATCTCCGACAAGGTTCGAGATATCCTCCCGGCTCTGGATATGCTGATGGACATCGATCATCGCTTTTCTTGTTGACGCTGAAATGAACGCCATTAATTTCACAAGGATCCCATTCCCGGTAATGCGGGCAATCTTCATATGAAACTCGTAATCGGCCTCCCAATTGGCCATCACTTCCTGAGAGAGAAAGCTCTCCAGGATGCGAATATCCTCAATCGTCCTCTTTTCGGCAGCCATTCCAGCAAGCTCTGGCTCAATCATCTTTCTTGCCTCAAACAATTCGCGAATATCCTTCGTATCAGGCAGCATCAGCTGAGTCGTGAAGAAATTCTCTGTATTGAAAGCACGTACATACGCTCCTTCCCCCTGCTTCACCTGCAAAATGCCTTTTCCCTTCAACGTTGTCATCGCATCACGGACGGCTGACCTGCCGACTTCGAACATCTCACAAAGCTCGCGGACGGATGGAAGCTTCTCTTCTTCCTTAAACCTACCCGATCGGATCATTCCTTTGATTCTTTCCTCCACCTGCTCAGATACCTTCTTCACTGCAATCTTATCTGCTGTCAATTTCCCACCACCCTGCTTTTTCAATCTTCATCTCTAGTTGTCACATATCTGATAAGTTTAGTATGATTCTATTTAAACACCAATAGTTTGAAAATTCAATAATTTTTTCGGTTTTCAACATTTTATTTGCCTCGATAATGAAATCCTTAACATAAATGGCGCCCCGTCTCAGCATATATTTCCACCGGCTGAAGGAGCCATTAAAACACAAAAAAGTGCCGAACCCGATTTCCGTTCAACACTGATTTCATACTTCATCATTTTCAGTTATTTTTTCTAAACCTGCTTTTTTTATTCCTCATTATTTAATAGTATAAAAGGGCAATCATGACAATCGTCTCTAATACCTGTGCAGGTGGCGATTACATGTTCAGAATCATCGCTCCCTATTGCGAGCGAAATTTCTACGTTTACATCCCTTTCCGTCCTGCTACACACACCCGATATTCGAAAAGTTTCGCATAAAATATAGACTCCCCCTTTGCTTCCATTAGGGGTTTACCCTTTACACAAAAACGTAAACGGTATAAATGAAAATAGTTTAATAAACTGACAGGAATCTTGTTCTGCCTTCAAAAAAGCGTTCTTCTTCATCTGATCTTTTTATTCCTGCTGTTACCCAACCCAATATCTGTGCTACGATGAAATCAATAGGAGGGAGAGGAATTCATGTCTGTTTTTGATAAAGTGGTTGCGAGTATGGGAATAGGTTCTGCTGCGGTTGATACAAAGCTCAAAAGTCCTTTTATTCAGCAGGGGGAGATACTACATGGAATGGTAGAGGTAAAGGGCGGAAATACAGATCAACGGATAGAAGCCATCAATCTTAAATTAATGACAATGTTCGGCCATGAAGGCAGCGATCGATTATCATCGGCCATAGTAGATTCTTTTCAGCTAAATGAACCTTTTACAATTAATAAAGGTGAAAGAAAGACCATTCCGTTCTCTATCCAAATCCCGCACTATACGCCCGTAACAATGACAGATCCTCACACCCAACAGAATATACCTCCCGTTTGGATCGAGACGGGAATTGATATCCGGCATGCAATCGACCCGAAAGACAAGGATTATGTTGCAGTCGAGCCTTCCACCATACACGAAAACATTATTGATGCAATCAAGGTAATTGGCTTTAAATTCAGGCAGATGGAAAGTCAGAACACTCCTGCATGGGTGAAAACGAAGCGTCCATTT
This sequence comes from [Bacillus] enclensis, assembly GCF_001456935.1. GTDB lineage: Bacteria > Bacillota > Bacilli > Bacillales > Bacillaceae_B > Rossellomorea > Rossellomorea enclensis. Next base: position 963,039 of record NZ_KQ758483.1, read on the forward strand.
GTACAACAATTCGAATTCATTCCAACTTACGGTAAGTACAACCGGAAGCTCGACGAACTCGAAGTCTATATTCTTCAAGGCGATCGTGAAACAACTGTATATTTTGAAATTGATAAGCGAAGTAAAGGATCCATGGCGGCTTTCAAGGAAAAGTTTAATCTCGATGATTATAGAGGAAGCGTAACTCTCGACAATCAACAGATCCTTATTAATAGAAGCAGGGTAAGTGATTCATTTGAACAGATTATAGACAATGTCCTATGAAGTGAGATTCAATAAAAAACAGGCCTTGAATGCAAGAAATTGCTGTATTCAAGGTCTGTTTTTTATTAATAAGCAGTATACCTTCCGTAATCTCCTGTTACATAAGCTCTTCTGCCATCGTAGATAACTTCCCAATAACCTGAACTGCTATTCTTTCCCCTGACCGAGCCTGTGACCTGAAGGGTCCGCCCTCTTGCAATGGTACCGATATTCTTGGAATTCAATCTGTCAGGGCGATCTTGTATGATTGCCGCCTGCGTTACGCCCATGACCCTGATTTCACCAATCGCGACAGACACCGTGAAAGGATCCGGATTAGATGGTGGCGCCGTTTCTCTGCCTGCACCCTTTACTTTTACAAATTTAGGGGAAGCGGTCACATAATACACATGGCCGCGGGAATTTTTCACTTCATACATATAGGCACCTTCGACCCTTAATTTGCGGAGAACCGCTGAAAATCCGTATCGGAATTTTAACGTCCCTGCCTTGTATGCATCATTGAAAGTCGGCCTGCTGTAAAAGTCCAGCCCTTCAGATCCTCTGTAAATACTTTCTACACGTTTGCCGGTATAATCAGGTGAAACACCATCTGAACCTGGTTCCAGAGGCTTAATCCCGCCTCCTGGTTTTTCGGTCACATATGGAACTCCAAAGAAATCACACACTCCTCTTGCCTGCTCTTTCGCTGTCTCACGCTGAAAAACTTCATTGATCATGAGCAGCGCTTCTTTCTCATTATCCATAAAGCCATTCTCTACAAGTACAGCTGCTTTATTGAATTCCCTTGTCATATGAAGGTTTTGCTCAATGATTCCGCGGAATACTTGCTTCGTTCCCTGCTTCAGATAGTTTGCAATGCTTTCTGCCAGCCTCCTGTCATTCAAATCATTGCAATAAATATGAAGCGAAGGTCCTTCAGGGTCTTTGCCCGGACCATTAAATTTCCCGTCGAACGCATTGAAGTGATTGGAAACCAGTGCATCTGCACCCCTGGAGTTGGCAAGACCCGTCCTTTCCTTCAGTGGAGTATCCCCATCAGTCGGCGCTGTCAAAAGTGTCCTGAAACCACATCTCTCTAATTCTCCTTTCAAATAGAGCGTTACTTTCTCATTGAATTCATTTTCCCGTATCTGCCTCCCGATGGAAGGAATATAAGGCGTACGCTTTCCTGATGTTCCAAGCCCATGACCGTCATCCAGTGCTATTAAATAATCAATAGCTTTAACCATTAAATCTATCACCCCTTCTACTATTGAAATACGCAGAGATTGCACGAAAGGTCACGCCATGCTCAAAAAAACCAAGGTAACAGGGATACCGGTGATGTAACCGGTACTCCTGTCGCCTTGGTTAATATTTTTATAGTTGCTGTTTGGTACAATGCCAGAGATGTTCATTCTATTTTAATATGATGGTACTTTCATTGGTTAGAGTTGATTCTAGAAAGTCCTGATCGATCTTAAAGAAAGAACCTTTAAGTTTCTCTCTCCCTCCCATTTGAGCAAACCATTCCTGAACTCTCTTAATATGCGGCTCATCACTTCTGACTTTCCCTTCAATTATTTCATATTCTTCATAGCTGTCGTACTCCCAAATAGCGAAGATTTCAACTGCTTCTTCATCCGAGGAGGTCTTCCACCTGCCAATCAATCTAGCTCCATGCTTCAACTGGACTGGCAGGAGGGTGTCGTTGAAGTGCTGATTGAATTCATTCACCATTCCTGATGCCAATTTATATACTTTTCTCCTATAAATCATTCCATGTCCCCCTTTTTCATCATGTCAGGCGATGACCCTCTTCCCTGGCTTTAATATATCCATAATAACTGCATGTTCCGTTTTCCGATAAATCCTTTACTTCAAACCCGCAATTTTTATAAAATGGAAAATTATCTGCAGATGTATGGGCAAACCAGTCACCGTGTGGAAGCTTCCCGACACAGAGTTCAACCAGTTTCCTTCCGATTCCCCTTCCCCTGTAATCGGTGGAGACAACAAGATCCATTATATTGGCAGCCATAATCTGATCGGATATCACCCTTACCATCCCGATCATTTCATTCCCATCCCATACTGTAAACGCCCAGGTAGAATTCTCAAAGATCAATGTGAATTTCTCTTTTTGCCATTGAGGTGTTGTCCGGACCCATCCTGCATCTTTAAAAAGGCATTCAACTGCATCTGCCGGTACTCCCTTTGTTCCCTCACGTATAATCATTCCGTTAAAAAATTGATACATAGGCAATCTCCTTCTATTATTAAGTCATTTGTGCTGTTTCGTTCTTCAAAAAATAAGCTCATATTCAATTAGTAAATGGGGCAGCAAAACAACCATCACTCTTTAAACAAGTGAACCAGCAGTCTTTCGCGGTCATCGATAAATTGCTTCATCAATTTATAATGTCCCGTATCTTCAAGGCGTGATTCTGTCATCCCTGACTCACTTAATTCAATGATTTTAGCATCCGGGTATGCCATCACTATGGGTGAGTGGGTCGAAATGATGAATTGGGACCCCTGTTGGACCAGTTCATTAATCCGGGCAAGCATCGACAGCTGGCGCAGAGGTGATAATGCCGCTTCCGGTTCATCCAGTATGTATAGTCCGTTACCGCGGAAACGTTCAGTGAAAGCTGCAAAAAATGATTCACCATGCGACTGCTCATGAAGCGATTTACCACCGAAAGAGTCGATCACTTTGGGGACAGGTAATGGTTCCCTGTCCATTTCTTCTATATTTGAAGCGACATTATAGAAGGTTTCTGCTCTGAAAAAGAAACTGTCCTTTGCCCGTTCAACACCTTTAACGATCCGCAAATACTCATGCAGATCAGAGTGTGAATCATAGCTGGAGAAATTAAAATTCATCGTTCCCCCCTCTGGGTTAAAGCCCAATGCAATGGCAATCCCTTCAAGAAGAGTAGACTTCCCCATGCCATTTTCACCTATGATATAGGTGACATTCGGATGAAACATCAACTCACTGAAATGTTTCATGACGGGCAGACAAAATGGAAATGAGTTATAAGAGGGAATACGGTCTTCCTTCAGAGATAAACCTCGAATATACTGGGTATCCCTCGTCAATTTCATCATGATTCTCCTTTCGATTTTAAGCGCATATATAATTGTAATTCTATTTCCAAGCCGCCATTCCCTCCCATTATCAGCATTTCACATGATTTAGAGGGCTGCCCAACTCCTTATTTCCTCAAAATAAAGATAATGAAAAAAGCCCTCCATATTGGAAGAGCTTTCTTCTCTTTATCGATACACTTTTCTTCTCATCCATTGCGTCGCTGCCCATTTGTCGCCTGTTATTACCGGGCCGCCGCCATGAAGGGTGAGTTCATTCAGCTCCTGGCTGTCATAAAAATACTCAAAATAAACGGCCATCCCTTTTTGAGGAGATACAGAAAAATTCAATTTAGGAAAATAGGTTTCCCCGCCTTCTTCCACGTCATTAAGGTACATGACCAGCGTGCTGATTCGCGGGTTGGTGACAGGTTTAGTTGATGCCGACCTGAAGAAGTCAAAGTGCGCTTTGTACTCCTGCCCGATTTTATAATTCAATATTTGGAGCCCCTCACCGTGTTCTACCGGGATGTTCATGATTTGAGAAACCCTTTTCTCAATTTTCACTACCAACTCATTCTCGGCTTCTTCAAAAAACATGCTGCTGCTGGTGCGTAGTTCATCCACACTGCGTGTATTTCCGATTTTGGACCGGTTCATACGCTCTTTAGAAAGCTGGATGAGCTCATCGCATTCTTCATGGCTCAATACATCTGCCAAAACCACGATACAAGGTTCTTCCATTCTTGCAATGACTTTTATCTCACGGTCCTCCGTGATGATTTTATTCCCTTGATGATGAAAGATACTTTGTTCCTTAATCTGCATTTCCTTTGATTCAATAATCAATTTTCCTCAACCTCTTCATTTTTTTAATATTCCGAATACTCAATGAAAACGAGTCGTCCGGCAGGCTGTAATAACAAGTGCAACAACATATTCGAAAATATCCAGATGTAAATATCACACATAATTTGTATTAATTTTACACCCTGCCTCCTAAAAAAAGAAGTGCTTTTTTACTCTGTTTATGACATATTTTCTACATAATCTTTTTAGTTGTGATGTCTGGAGAACGTCCTCCAAGTATCGGCCGCCTTCCGCCTTCGTTCCTGAGATTCACTCCTGAATGTTTCAACTCACCTTGGTTAAAAGATGCAAAAAGCCTGTCCGTTGATCACTTTTCCAAAGGGTAACAAAGGACAGACTTCATTGAATGGCGCTTCGCTTGCTAAAAATCTGGTGAAATTGAAATTTTCTATTGGTTTTGCTCCAATAATTGAGGTTATGGAGTTGTTTCGTGGTTTCAACTTAGCCTACTACCCTTTTCAGCTCATTCATTAACCCAAATCAATGATTTTCATTCCACTTTTGAAAAATACATTCCTCTTTAACGTTTTTCAATCCAGGTTAGAGAAATACGTTCCAGATATCAGATTTTCATTCCACTTTTCCTAAAATACGTTCCACTTGTCGAATAATCTTTATTCGTCCACCGATACCGGGAAGGACGCAAACTTAATAAAAGATACTATTGATTAATAAATACAAACCTGTGAAAGCTAACAGAAAATAAGTAAAAATCGTGAAAATCCGCTGGTTGACCCAGTTAAATAGATATTGGCCGGCCAGCAGACCGAGGAACACAACAGGGATGGCATACAAACTTGATTTCCATATAACTGAATCGGTACCTGTAAATATGAGCTGGGTTATCAGACTGATCAGATAGATGAAGAGATAAAATGCCAGTGTGGTGGAACGCAACACTTCCTTTTTCGTATCTGTCCCCGTAAAATACAGCAGCAGCGGAGGGCCTGGCATTCCGATGCTTGTCGTCAGAATGCCTGAAGTCCCCCCTATCAGGTAATCCCGTAGTGGTGTCCGTTTGATCCTGAACCTCATGATAAGTAAAACAGTCAGAACCAGCAGGATGACACTGACAACAATATTGAACATGGTAAGGTCTCCAATCGTCATAAAAATAATTAACCCGACCGGAGCCCCCGCCAGACTCCCTCCAATAAGTTTCCTCATTAACTCATAATTTATGGACTCCCTAATTTTCCATATAAGAGCGATGGAAATGAGCAGTGAAAGAATGAGATTGATCTGAATCGCTTCAGCAGGTTGGAAAAGCAGGAGTAAAAAAGGCGTGGCCATGATGGAGAACCCAAAACCTGTGCTTGTCTGAAGAGTGGAAGCGATGAAAATGATAAGTATAAAAATAAATAGGTCTGTCAAAATGGAACCCCCTTAAGTCTTCATCCCCCATTTTATCATTGTTTAAATAACGTAAAGACCCTGATTTGATTGTCGTTCTCTCCTCATCATCAGTATTAGCAAAAATTTAAGTGGTTTCCCAATAAAAAAGCCTGCCCTATTGGACAGACCTCTAAGTTACAACTCAATCTTCACCATATCATCCACGTATTTCGTTGTCGTATATCCTTGAATATCAAGCGTTTTAGGAATGACTTCTTCCCCGAATGTGTCATTGAAAAGTTCGAAACTTTGAACTGTTTGAAAATAGCGTGGCTGCTCGATTTCTTCGAAAGGATAGCCCGGTTCCATGGGATCGTATTCCTTTCCATATTTATCGACAAGGACTCCCTCAGAATCCATCCCCATTGAGATATTTTCATAGTCTTCTTGTCCGGTCACGTGGAATTGAAGTGATTCATATTCACGGTCGGTGAGATCATGATTACTGATTACTACTTTTGTCGGGGATCCCACTTCCACTTTATCAATTGAAATGGTACTTCCCAGATAATCAAATGTCTGTGGGTACGGTTGAGTAGAATCCAATTCTATTATTTTATCATCCTGGACTGCCAGATGAATGGAACCGAACTTCACATTGACTTCTTCTGGCAGCTGCCCGAATAGAGGGTCAAAATGTGCTTGTAAGGAAATCCATTCCATATTTCCTGGATTGTCCGCAAATGAACTGCCGTATAAGTCTGCTTTCAATTTTTCCCGTCCTGCTTGAAGGAGTTCTAAATTGAGCATTTCAATCCGCTTCTCAGCGTCTTGATTCTTGAAGCTATATTGAAGGATCGTTGCAGTAGGGGCAATTTTAAGCTTCTCAAAGCGGACAGGCAAGCCCTCGATTTCTGTTTCCTTTTCCAACGAAAATTCACTTGAAGGATTTTTCTCCACAGGAATCTCAAATTCCCATTTTCCGTCTGCGAATTCCATTTCCTCATAAGCCCAAGGCTTAAATTCCCCTGGATTTTCAGGATCGCCCATCAGCTTCTGCAGCCTGTTAATGTTTAATTTAATTGTCCCGCTTTCATCTTTCAGCGGCAGCAGGCTCAGCTTCCCTTCGAAAATATTCTTTTCATTCTTATCAGAGTCTGCTGGCGGGAACGGAGGAGAGAATCTCTGCTGGGCGGTTCGATCCATGATTTCATATTCATTCTCAACGTTGACGCCGTCATGCAGATTCAGCATGTATCGATTGTCTTTTGCAGTATCTTCTATTTCATAAAAAACCAATGTCTGTACATCGTCCGCAACCACACTTTTGATTTTAACTTTTACCCCGTCACTCTCCGCTTCCATGTCAAGCCGTTCACCTAAATCATTCTGCAGATATGTGCGGAGCTCTTTGTTATCTTCCGTCCAGGAGTAATAGAGGCTGGTGAACGTGCCGGTGACAAAGCCGGTGCACAACAGCAATGTAAACACGGCAGCAAATGACATCCCGATTTTTTTACGTTTCTTTTTCTTTTTTTGCCTGATGCTTTCCTCTTTTTCAATCCTTGCTTTTACATTCATCAATATGACGCCGGGAACCTTCACCCCATCTGCAGTCTCCTTTAAAGTCAGCATGATATCCTGGAATGAAGCGAGTTCCTCCTGGCAGCCGGGACAATTGTAGGTATGTATTTCAAAATCAACTTTTTGCGGGCGTTCAAGGTTTTTTTCCAAGTAATCTATGTAGTGCAGTTTATATTCCGGGCAGCCGTTTTGGCTTCCGTGATAGCCTAATTCCGTTTTCAAAAGCTGGATTCCTGAAAATAGGCGCTTTCTTATTTCGCTAATGTCAGCATTGAGCATCTGCGCCGCTTCCTCAAAGGAATATCCCATTAGGTATACGACCCCAATGGCTTCTTTATCTTTTTCTGAAAGTTTTTGCAGTGCGTCAAATACATCCTGCACTGGTTCGGTCGGTTGAAAAGCTTCTGAAAGCTCACGGCAAACCTGTATAAAAATCGAAGAAGCCCATATATCAAAGGGACTCTTTCTTTTATTATTCGGCAGTTCTTGATGTATTTTTTTAATAGCTCTGTAAAATATCTCCTCCATTTGCTTTTGGTCCGTAAGATGCATCCATCCAATCGTATAAAATGAATTTTGACGCTGTTCAAACCAATTAAAGATGGAGCCCATATCTTTTTCCCTGATCTTGCTGATCAGGAATGGATCTGTTTTTCTGTTCGCCGGGATCATTTTCATATCCCCCTTCAATACTTGTGCCACTTCAAAATGACAAAATTGTAAGAAAATAAATTCCGTGAGTCTATGTTACCATATTCAACCCTTGTGTTCATCCACTTTTTCTGAATTTTGAGTTTCAAACAGGAGTTTCTTCCTTGTTCAGAAGGGAATTCGATTTTTTATGTAAAGAGTGTTGATATGCAAGGATTCCTTTTCCAATCCACCCGACAGCCCCATTTTTCTTAATTAAGTCGTACCCGCTGCAGTTATCGTCGATAAGTGATACGATGTCTCCTTTTTTTACGGTGATATGAGCACAGGAAACATCGTTTTTGGCATATGCACTGCCATTTTCTCCTTGACAAATATATTCATTTTTCACATATAACTTATTTATTGTTTCAACCTGTTCACATAAAGTGAAGTGTTGTCCTGCTATGATGGGAACGAGTTCATAGGATGGGTAGGAGATTGCACCCGTCATTTCAGAATCAGCATGAAAATCTTCTAAAACTTCGAATTTTGGGAATGAATCGGTATATGTATATGTGATCGAATCCTTTTTATTTATACGATCAATGATCAGGGCATTGAGCTGACCGGTTTTTTTAATGATGTTTCCACCATCAATTGCGATCATTTTTTTCACTTCATCGATAATTGGTTTGTGTGACGATATATCGGATGAGTAGTTGACGACCGGCCAGTGGCCGACGATCACATATTTGCCTGCATTGTGCGTGTGATGAAGAAATTCACGGAATGTTATAGCTTTCAATCGATCTGTTTCCTCCCAATCGACCCGTTCCTCAAGACCGGCGTGAACGAAGATATAGTCATCCGCTTCAATTGCAGTCGGCAACTGAAGCAGCCAGATAATTTCTTTTGAAAAATGGCAAGTCAACCCTTCTTTGATTTCGCCGACTGTCGTATCCTCGCCAATGACAAAACCTATTTTATCGAGCCATTCATTCAGGATCGAATGTTGTCTCGTTTTTAAATATCCCACGAGTTCAGGGTTTTCTTCGACCAAATCTTCAACCAATGTGTCGCAGTTGCCTTCAGTGACATGTACATTTGGGTATTGAGCCTCCAGCTCCATGATAAACCTCACCACACCGTCACTGTTGCTGCCTTTTTCACAAAGATCACCGTTTATGATCAAATAATCTCCTGTGTTGAAATCCACTTTATTCAATAGTTGTTTGAAAAGCTCCAGTTCACCATGTATGTCGGATATGACGATTACTCTTGCATTATCGGGTATGAATAGTTTTTTTATTTTTTCCAATAGGGAACACCTCTTTGTACATAGTTTTATCTATAAGTCTATGAGAGCCCGGTTATTTCTCTTTGACCGGAAGCACGATGGAAGAATATACGGTTCCATCAATTTCGATATCCACTCTCCATTTTCCACTTTCGGGGAACCATAGTGTGACAGGCTGCTTCTTATCATGGAGCTGAGAAAGTGTTATCGGTTCTCTTTTTGCTGAACCGTCATGCGTAAATAAAAGACGAACGTTATCTGTCTCCACCGCCGCAATGGGTAAAATCACATTTGTTTCATAGTTCCTTTCTTCCACCACCAAAGATTCGTATTCAATACTTCCGCTCTCATCCCCTAAATACAATACACCATCGGATACATAGTCCGGGCTTATGTGCCATTTGGCTCTTTCCTCGCCTGAAAAGTGAAGGAACACAAAAAGCAGTACAAGAGTCAAGCAGGCAGCTTGGGCTTTCCAGAATCCATTGACAGTTTTGAATGAGTTCATTATTTCAGAATAAGGAGCCACTTTTTTCAACACTAAAAAGACGACATTCAAAAGGAGCAGAAAAAAAGCAAGATATAAAAACAAAGAATTCCTCCTTTTCCCATCATTCTATTTCACTATCATTACATTACTATTCAAACTTTTTTACTAATACTACACCCCTGTTTCCAATTATTGCATTTTACTAAATGTAACTCAAACTCAATTTAAGTAAAAACAGCGGGGATCCCCCCGCTGCACCATTTAACTCTTATTCGATTCTACTGCTGTATTCAATGCCTCGAATGGGTCTTCACTATTTGAAGTGATGGTATATATCAATTTTCCATCCTGCCATTTGACGACGGTTTCCGGATGATCCTTAAATCCATTGATCTCAATCATCCCAATCTTGTTTGGTGCAGGCAGATAATGGTCCTCCAGATAATCTACTACATCCCTCCCCAAATCAGGGCCTTCTTCATACCCGTCAATTGTATATTGGGGATCAGTGGGGAAATTAATTCTTATGAGCCATCGGCCTTCGTTCCAGGATAGGTATTCATGTCCGGCAGCTCCTTCTTGAAAGCCGCTGATTCCATGACCCAGATCAATGTTGGTCTGTTTGATTTTCGTATAACCTTCGAGGGTGCCGGCAGCTTCCTCTGCAGAAGTATAGGCTTTTTCATCTATCACGGCTTCATCATCAGGAGTTTGCGCTTCACTTGATTCTTCATCCGCAGGCTGATTATCTTTTTCATTCTGTGGATCTCCAGTATCTTCTAATCCGATGTTGCTTTCTTCACCCGAATCTGAAGTATCGTCCACTTGATTTTGTTCAGTTTCGGATTCTTTTTCATCCTTTTCAGGTACTGTCCCATTCCCGCTGCATGCCGTTAGGAGGAACATACTGCAAGCAAGGAAAACAGACGCATACGATTTTATGGACATTCCTGCACCACCTTTATTTATAATACTTACAATACCTTTAACATCATGCATATGTTTATAATAGAAAATTGGCAAATCTGTTTGTCAGGAAAAAATTATTTAAGATATGTCCATTGCCATCCGGACCATATCCCTGCACTGAATTCCATTTTCAAAAATCTCTTCATCATAGTGCTTTATGAAAAAGTCTAAATCCACACCCGTTATTCTAAATCCGCATTTTTGATAGAGTGCAAGCTGCCCGACTCCTGAGTTGCCGGTGCCCACTTCAATCGTTTTAAATCCTTTATTCTTCGCCTTCGTTATTGCGTCCATTACAAGCTGTTTTCCGATTCCCCTGCCATGCAATTCCTCTGGAACAGCCACATTCACAAGTTCGATCGTACCTGGCCTGGTCGGCAGTAATACATAGACACCCACAACTTCCTCATAGAGTTCGGCTATAAAGCATTCTCCGCGGCTGGCATATTCCCTTACAATCTCTTCTGAGGGATCAGCCAGCAATAATAGTTTCATAGGAAGCGGTTCATCGTTATTGCGTTTTCTGATGATCATTGTTCACCCTCGTTTTCTGTTAAATTTTAAAGTCAAGGCTTTATAAGCCCGCAGGTACCAGATGAATCAGACAAGCTGCATATTCAGTCTATGATTCAAACTTGCCTTGATCTTTCTGACTGTATCATTCACAAAATCATCCATTTCCTCAGTTGAAAGATAAATAAAATCGTGGTCACCCGGGATCGAGCTGTTCTTATAGAAATTCGTGATATTCTCGATCTGCTCGAGTGTCTGCCCGTCCCTGAAGAAACTCAAGTATTCAGGAAAATCTTCAATATGCTGAAAATCCGTCCAGAAAATGCTTTCTTGATGCTGTTTGAGATATAAAAAATCCTGCCCGTACCAATCCCTTTTAACAATTCTTGCGTAATCAGGAGAGTTCAATATATCCTGATAGACCTTCTCCTTTTTCTTCTCCGCTAAGATCTTCAGCCACTCCTCATCGGTTACCAGATGAATGAAATAGCCAAGATAGTAAGAAAGTTCTTCTGTATCGAACTCACTTTCACCCCGAAGATACTCATCGTAAAATGATTCTGCATTGATTAAGCCTTCACCCTTGAAATGTGTAATGGTCTTCGGCGGATGAGGAATCCCGTCCTCCCCGATAAGGCCGCAGTCCGGACCGATATTCCCTACCAAAAATCCAATCCGTGAAACAGCAAGTTCCGTTCTCAACAATTCTTCTGCGATTCTGAAATGTGTCACCCAAGTAGCCAACTTCATCTCTCCTTTATTATGGGATGATGCGATTTGAAAATATAGCCGCATCTCGCTTTTGGAAACCGGGACCAATTAAATCCGCTTTCACAATTATCCAATAATTCCTAACTCTTAACAACAGTTTAACAAAAAAACTGGAGACCATATGTCTGGTCTCCAGTCACTGTACCTTTACATTCACCCTTTAAAATAAAGAAAAATAATTAGAAATACGATCAGCCCCATTAATAAAATCGGGCCCACACCCATACTGTAGACGATGTACACCTTAGCATTGAGGATAAAACGTATGACATGGATGATGAGTAAAAAAATCAAAATGAAGATGGAGATATTCACAAGTGGATTCCGATTGTTTCTATACAAGAAACCAGCCCCTATCTAGAGCTCCAAGTTGACTTACACATTGCAAAATTCGCTCTCGTACAATTAGTCTCTATATAGATATTCATCTTGTCCATTATCATTCATACATTTTCTCGAGCTTTACACTTTCAGGCCTCATACTCTCGGGTAAATCATATACTCAATATTTAAAAAATGCATCCCAAAGATTTTCATGTTGTGGCTGGCTGCAAGTGAACCCTGGCTTGTTTCCTGGATCAAGAAATGCTCGGAAAGAGGAAGTTTAAAAAGAATATCCCCTGCAGCCAGATAAACACCAGGATCTCCCTTTCCTTCGCTTGTCAAAATCAAGGAGCCATTGAATTCCTTCAATTGAAGAATTCCGACCATCGAGGAATACGGAAGCGGCAGTGCAATATTCATAAAGGTCCTCCCGTCTGTTTCATGCCGGGAATAGATGGCTGCAAACACGGTGGATTGATCCACCTTTCGGACCCATACCCTCGGTTGCTCCCTTCCATCCAGGTCCGGATCAACCTGCAGGATTTCTCCTGTCATTACAGTACTTTTGCTGGAAAGGGGCAGGTTTAATTGCTGCATCCTCGCACTGATGAGCTTGAAACACCATGCCATCGGTTTGAACCAGGATGCCCATTTGACTGATGCAGTTAATTGATACTCTTCTGTGTGCTCATAGAAATGGACGATTGAATGGGGTAAAGAATCCACATCAACAAAGTCTTTAAGATCATCTACGAGACCCGGATGCTTTTTTCCGGTCCATTGAACACCACCCTTTATCCTGCTCACTGGAAAAGTGCACGTTTCCTGCCTGGATGACGGCGGGGATACCCCCCAGCCGATCACACCGGCCAGTCCAAATAAGATACAATTGACAAGACCATGGAACAATAGCATGAATCCGATACTGACATACAAAAATCCAAAAGCACTGTTCAGCGCATAAAGCATTGAAAATAAAATCGTTACTCCAAGCGCTGAATATGAAATCCGGATCAGGAATGCCTGAAGACGGGAGGCAAAACGGGTCCGGAATGAAAGTCCGATAAGACTGTAAATGGCAACTATATACACCAGTACGGACAGGACTTCAAGAATCGGCCAAAAAGTAATTCCAATTGCTACAAGCATAGGACCTGCCAAGATAGCAGGCACGATCCATCGATACATAGGGGACTCATGTATCCTTCCAAATAACCCCAGCGAAACCGGCAGCAAAAAAGCAGAGTAATGGAAATGTATGGCCGTTAACCATGTGATCAGTGGGCCGAACCCTGTATCCACACCATTAATATAAGCAAAAAACCACAGCCCGCCTATAAACAGATACATCAAACCGACATCGATTGAAATTTCTGCCCAATTGGTGAACCCTCTCCTGAAAAATCGTTTCAACCCATTAGATGCAATCAAGAGGGTAAAGCCAACATAAATAATAGAAAGCAGCAGCTTCCCCCCACTCCAGGAAACGAATTGCAGCAGGAAAACGGAAAGCATTGCAATCCAAGTGACTACTCTATTCAGCCTGCTGAACTCAATGATCTGCAGAAGCACGACTGGTACCAAAATCAATTGTGCAGCAGTCAGCATCAACATATGAGGCTGGTCTGTCACCAGCACGCAGCTTATAGTAAACAAAACCACCCCTGCAAGGGTGATGGGATTAACCAGACTGCGCAGTAAATGTACCTTCATAAGTCATCATCCTGCCTATAAATTTATTATGTATATCAACTTTTATCGTATAGCATCGAGAGACCTCATCATATCCTTCCTCCACGGCGACCTCGCCTTTGAATAAGGAAGGGAGCTTGATTTCAAATTTACCGGCAATGAAGCGTTGAGAACCGGATCGGATGCGCAATCCTCCGTCATGACTTACACTAAGATTTAAATCTGAATAAAACAGGCTTGGTTCACCCAGATAATCCTTTACTACCCCGCGCTCGGCATCAATCGTCATGAAGGCATTAAAATGGCGTGTCACTTCTTCAAAAAAGAAGGACCGCTCCCAATAAACCTCTGTCTCTCCGCTTTCCATGAGCCTGCAGCTATTTTTAATTGTGAACGGTACATCCTTATCACTTTCAGGAAAAAGAAACTTTCTGCGGACAGCATAAGTTAAAAAGGGCTTGAGCCAAGCCGGCCCGGTTTCTATTTTTGACATTGTCCCTGTCCCTTGGAAGGGTTGTCCGACAGACAGCATATACCTCTCCTGAAGTTTTGGATGAAGGTTTTTGAATTCTGCCCCTAAAAGTTCTTTGTAAATCGTCACGCTGTAACATCCTTTCTCTTACGTTTGCATCTGGATGCAGTGGGCAGGTCTTTGGAAAGTAAGAACCCTATAATGGAAAGTACCCACAGACTTGCATTGAACGTAACCGGATTGAATGGATGAATGGAAATGGAGGGATCCGACTTTACAGCCAGGATCGTCAATATAGGAAACACGAACATTTGAAGTGCATGCAGATGCCTTTTTTTACGATATAAAAGCCAGACGGCACCGAACAGGATTTCAAAGACCCCTATGATTTGAACCCCTTTTACAGCAGCCATTCCATCCAGAGAAGACAAGGCTGAAAGCATCGAAACTTCTTCGGGATGTCCCGCTATGATCTTCGGTACCAGCCCCTGATAAACCCATACGAAGAAAAAGAGTATGGCCAGCATTGTACTGGTAAAAAGGCGCATATACTGTGAGCGCGGCTGCTCTCCTTTTTCTATCCATTGCTTGAGCACGTCAAAGCTTAGAGCCGTCGCCCATCCCATCAGCGGGCGGAATACGGAGTCTATCAGTCTTCCAAATCCACCGTATCGGACATCATAGCCATATTGGGTCAGGAAGGTTGTTCCTTTTTCCGTAGGGATATATCGCCAGTATCCTCTTCCTTCACTGATCGGGGAAATCTTCTGGTCTGTCCCGAAATGCAGAGAAGAGGTCTTTGAACCATCTTTTTTATGATGTGTGCCGACACTTTCACCCCATCCAGCAACCTTTATAAAGCCGTATTTTGTTTCATATCGAAATGATTGCGGATCATCATCTGATGTTTTTGGCAGATAGGTGATAGATGTAAATCGAAGATCCCACTGCTCATGGAGATGAGGGTCCTGGGACATTTCCCACACCTTTTCGCCAGGGGCATTGATGGAGATTTCTACATAGATTGGTTTGTTTTTCATTGGCGTCACCTCTGCTATTAAAATACCATTACATAAGATGAAAATCTATAAACCTACCAGATTAAATCATGTACGTCTAACAAAAAATAGCAAGCCATCCCCCATTACGGTTTGGCTTGCTATCTTTGTGCGGATCATCCATATCCTATTTATCCAATATTCCGATACTCCTCTGCCATCTCCCCGCTCGTTTGCCGGGTGAGGGCGCTTATCACAACAACAATGACGATATTGCAAATCAAGCCCAGGATGCCGGCATGGATATCAAACGGAGTCGTTTCAGCGATGAGCTGATAATAGTAATTGACAAATGTACCGACGATAAGTCCGGTGATAACGGCAGGTCCAGTTATTTTCTTCGAATAAAGGGCTCCGTATACTCCGGGTGCAAATTGGACGATTGAACCGTACGCACCAAGCAGGAGGGCGATGAGCCCCTGTCCGCCGAACACAGTGATGACGTATGCCAGTCCACCCACTACGAATACCCCTGCTCTCATCAGGAATAGTGTCGTTTTATCCGGAAGGTCAGGCTTCATGTTTTTGATGACTCCATCCGTAAATTCCAGTGATGCGCTGTGAGTGATTGCATCGGCAGTCGACATTGCTGCAGCCAGCGCCCCGGCACCGACAAGGCCGTACACCCAGCCTGGCAGACTGAGTACAGCGGTAATTAAATATGGGAGAATTTCATCAGGTGCCCCTACATCTGCGGGATTCACAACGTTGACTGCAGAAAAGCCGACGAATAACAAAGGGATCAGGAAAAGGGCAAAGATCGGATAGACAAGAACCGTTTTCTTGATTGTACGTGCATTTGACGCATAAGATTTAGAAAAAAGATGCGGCCACATCAAGAATCCGATTAGGGAAACCAGGATCGTTGTTGTGTAGGCCGTACCTGACATCGTCGAACCTTCTTTGCCGATTTCCAGGAATTGAGGATTATCCCGGACGAGGTTTGAAAACATGTCCCCGATACTTCCGTGCATCTGATTGACGATGGCAAGACCGACGACCCAGGAAATGATGATCATAAGCATTCCCTGGAAAACATCAGACCATGCTGCTGCACGGAGGCCTCCCGTAGCGACATAAACGACCACGATGCCATATGCTAGCAGGGCACCCAGCCAGAGTGGAATCCGGCCCTCCGTCATGATATTGAAGATGTACGCCATTCCCTTCATTTGAGTGGCAAGATATTGGATCGAAGCAAGCAGTGCGATGATCCCAATCAAAATCGGCAGCGTTTTCCCTCCATATCTTTTTTTCATGAAACCTGCCACGGTGTAAATATCGAACTTCCGGCCGATTTTTCCGATCTTTGGACCGATGATGTACCACGGAAGAATAGCAAACGCGGTATAAGTCAAAATGTAAAGGGCAGGAGCTCCTTTTGAATAAGCCCAGCCCGGGGCGCCGAGGAAAGAAAATGCGCTGAAAACGGCCCCTCCCATCAAGAACCACATGACAACCAGTCCGAGACCTCCTCCTGCAACTGTAAATTCATCCAGAGAGGTCTTATCATGTCCCCTTCCGGCCATCACTCCAACGATAAGTGCAACCACAAGGTAGCCTATCATCATGATCATTGCAATCTGCCAATCTGCCATCAGTTCGCCTCCTCTTCATCTTTGTCGGGATCGATCCGATAGAGTGCCAGAACGATCAAAAACGTAATGATGATCCACAGAATCACCCAGAACACCGAGAAGGGCAAGCCCATCACCACAGGTGTCGCCCTGTTCCCAAGTGAAAAAAACGGGAAGATTAATAGCAAAAACGGAATTCCCAGA
The DNA here is from genome assembly GCF_001456935.1 of [Bacillus] enclensis. Lineage (GTDB taxonomy): Bacteria > Bacillota > Bacilli > Bacillales > Bacillaceae_B > Rossellomorea > Rossellomorea enclensis. Next base: position 980,170 of record NZ_KQ758483.1, read on the forward strand.
AAAATGCAGTATAAAGTCGTAAATTTACTTTTACTCAAATGACGCCCTCCTTTTTCGCTGCATATTCGATCTTTCCATCTAAAATTGTGAGCTCTACATTTATATCCCGCAGTTTCGAATGATCGCACGTCAGAATCGAATCATTCAATACGACAAGGTCGGCAAGCTTTCCAGGCTCTATGCTGCCTTTCAGGTTTTCTTCGAAACTCGCATATGCACCGTTCCATGTATAGGCCTTGATTGCTTCCTGGACGGTGATGCGCTGTCCTATGCCGATTTCCTTACCCGAATTGGACATTCTTGTGACCGCTGACACTATGCCGTGAATAGGATCTGCCGTTGTGATCGGACTGTCGGAACCAATGGCAAAAGGAATCCCGTATTCTGAAAAACTCCATAAGGGGAACGTGTGGTTGACACGCTCGCCATAATCTCTGACATATCCCTCCCCAAACTCATAAATAAATGCAGGGTTGGGAATCGGAATGATATTCAGGTCTTTCATTTTCACAAGCAGATCAGGCGGCGTCATCCCGGAATGTTCGATACGGTGACGGTGGTCTTGTCTCGGTTCGTGCTCGAGTGCGGACCTGACTGCCTCGATCATCATGTGGACGGCTTCGTCACCGATGGCATGCGCTGTGATCTGCCAGCCTGCCTGATGGGCTTTTCCAAGAGACATATTCAACTCTTCCTGTGTCAAATATAGGATTCCCGAGTCTTTGGGATCACTTGTGTAAGGATCCCTTGTTTTAGCAGTGGGACCGCTGCTGCTGCCATCAATAAAGACCTTGGCAGGACCGATTTTCATCCATTCATCCCCGAGGCCTGTCCTTATTCCGCTCTGAAGACCCATCTCAACCATTCCAGGGGAGTCATGCAGGGAGCCATACAGGGCATAAACTCTTTGTTTGATCCGTTTTGAGGAGACGGCGTTCAAAAGGGAGCGGATGTGGTCCGGCCCGTAGCCTCCGGCATCATGAACACTGGTGATGCCTTTCACTAAAAAATCTTTTGAAGCGAGTTCCAGTCCATGCATAACCTCTTCCTCGGAATAATTTGCAAACAGGAACATATTCATGTGAGCAGATTCCAGAAGCAGTCCCGTCAATTCTCCAGCCTTGCGTTCGTATTTCCCGCCTGGAGGATCTTCCGTCCGAGAATGTATCCCTGCCAGTTCGAGTGCTTTACTATTTACACAGGAAATATGCCCGCACGTCCGGACAACGATGATTGGATGCTCCGTTGATACCTCATCGAGATCCCAGCGGGTGGGATGCCGTCCTTCAGCATAATGATTCTGATTATAGCCCCATCCACGGATCCATTCTCCTTCCGGGGTGGTTTTCGCTTTTTCCTTCAACCTTTCAATTAATTCGCTAATGCTGTCAGCTGTCTTTCCATTCACTCCCAGCCTGTTTGTCCCATAAAGCTCGAGGTGGGCATGGGCATCTATAAATCCCGGTAGAATACTTCTGCCCGCTAAATCTATGATGTCAGTATCTTCACCCTTAAGGGCAAGGATTTCTTCATTCGTTCCCACCGCGATAATCTTGTTATCCTTTACGGCCACGGCTTCCATTACAGAAAACACCGAATCTACCGTAACCACTTCCCCATTAATAAAAAGCATCGTCGCGCTCACATCAACACCTCCTGATATATTCGCATCCGGGTCATGGGGACAGGTACACTGACTCATATCTTAGAGATGTTACTCCATCAATAACCAACAGTCTTTCCTCACAAGTCCTTTGACCAGGACTTCCTTGTTCAGTAGAAGCGGGTCAAGGCACCAGTCCCCCCAGGCTCACCCTTGAGCGATTCGCAATGCGGTTTTATATAACAGTTGAACCCCTTTTTCTATGTCATCCATTTCTGCGAATTCAAGCGGATTATGGCTGATCCCTTTTTCGCAGCGGACGAAGATCATCCCGTAGTCAGAGATATAGGACATAATCAATGCATCATGGAAAGGCCCGCTCATCAAAGTTGGTGAATCCAGCCCTAGCTTTCCGTCTTCTTCTTTCATGATGGCTTTGATCCAGTCGGCACAATATCTAGGCTCACTGCGGGTATCTTCTTTAATGTCAACTTTCAGCTTGTATTCAGCTGCAGATTCTTCAATAATTTTATACAGTTTTTCTTCCAGCCTTGTCCGGGCTTCGAGATCGATATCCCTTAAGTCGACTGTGAATTCAACCTTTTCGGCAATAATGTTTCTTGAATTCGGGAATACCTGCATACTGCCCACTGTCCCGACTGTTGTATCAGTGCCTTCTGTTTTTACAAGCCTGTCAAACTTTGTAATGATATCGGATGCTCCGAGAAGCGCATCCTGCCTCATTTTCATCGGAACCGAACCTGCGTGGCCGGCGAACCCTTCGAGGGTGACCGTCAGCCAGATAGGACCTGAGATCCCGGAAACGATTCCGACTGGTTTATTTACATTCTCAAGGACAGGGCCTTGTTCGATATGCAGCTCCAGAAAAGCGGCAATATCCCCTTTTTGGTAGACCGGACTCTTGCTAAGATCCGGCTCGACACCAAACTCCTTCAGAGCTTCCCTTCTTGTCATCCCCTGCTTATCCTTTCGTTCCAATTCACCTTCTTCAATCATTCCTGCCAATCCCCGGACTCCAAAGATCCCCTTGTTAAAACGACTCCCTTCCTCATCCGAGAAACAGATCACTTCTATTGTGCGTGCCGGTGTGATTCCATTCTCTTTCATGCTATGTACGACTTCAATCGCCCCGAGTGCACCTGCTGTCCCGTCAAATCTTCCCCCGTATGGCTGGGAATCTATATGAGAACCAAGAATGAGAATCGGAAGTTCGGGTTCAGATCCCTCCAGCCGGCCTATCAAGTTTCCAAAGCCATCGATTCTTGCAGTCAATCCCGCATCTTCCATCCAGCCCTTTACTATTTCCACTGCCTGGCGGTCTTCTTTTGAATGAGCCAGACGGCAGACACCGGTTTCTCCGATCTTTCCAATTTCGGCGAGTTCCTCCAGGTGCTGCTTTAATCTTTCCCTATTGATGGACATAGTGTTAACACCCCTAAATTTATAATTTGATGGTTAATAAACTAATTACTTCAATGCCTTTTGCTGCCATTATTAGTGCTTGATTCTGCCTAACCCCAACTCAACTACTGACGAGTGGTTACCATCATTGTAGTTTGAAAAATCATATGATTCATTAGACACTCTGTCCATGATGTGATGAAATAGACTTACAATACGTAAAATAGATGGAACATTCAGAAAATAAAAGACAAATTCTGGCTTTTAGCCCCCTTCCCCTTAGAATAGAATGATCCTTTGAATCTTTAGGTTCGTGAAGCGGCGGAAATAGTCCTGCTAAATTGACGAAAATGGACCCTTTTACATATTACGGATTGTTGAAGGATTATTATCGCGGTTTAGCAAAGATTTCAAATGTCAAAATTTTTTTGTAAGACAGAACTTCAGGAAAGCATCGTGTTATCAAGTTGGATTATTTGCTTATCCACTATCTGCCCCGTAGACTTATACCTGATACTTAAGCTGAAAGGGGTAACCAGGATGGCACAAATGATTCAAGGCAAGATTGCGTATATTACAGGAGCCGGACGAGGCATCGGGAAAGCGACGGCATTGGAACTTGCAAGAGAGGGAGTCCATGTAGGATTGATTGCCCGAACCGAAAGCGCTTTGAAACAAGTCGCGGAAGAAGCGAGAGCACTGGGTGTAAAGGCCAGTGTGGCTGCGGCGGATATATCTGAAATGGATCAGGTGGAAAAGGCAGTTGCGTCGCTCCAGGATGAATTGGGTTCCGCGGATATCCTCATCAACAACGCCGGTATCGGCACGTACGGGGATTTTTTAGAAATCGATCCGGAAGATTGGAAAAGGACGTTTGAAGTGAATGTGTTTGGGACTTATTATGTCACGCGCGCCGTCCTGCCTCAACTGATAGAAAAGAACCGTGGGGATATCATCAATATATCGTCAAGCAGCGGTTTGAAAGGCACCGCCGGCAGCACAGCCTACAGCGGATCGAAATTTGCGGTCCAGGGAATGACCGAGGCCTTGATGCAGGAAGTACGTAAGCATAACATTCGTGTGATGACATTGAACCCAAGTCTTGTCGCCACAGACCTTACGTTCGGGGATGAACTGGATGAAGCGGATACGGAAAAGTATATGCAGCCCGAAGATCTGGCCGAACATATGGTAGCGCAGCTGAAACTGCATCCGCGTATTTTTATCAAGCAGTCACTGCAATGGGCAACGAATCCATTTTAATGATATTTTTCGCTAAGACACACCGCCGATTTTTTGGCGGTGTGTTTTCTTATAGGAGGATACTGTTGAGTCTTTCGTCCAATCTATGTTTCTTGCTTCGGCATATTGTGTCCATAAATAAATCTTGTAATCTTTGAGCTGCTTTTTGTAATTGCTCCTCTGTGACCTGCCCTGGGTAAGTACTGAGATATTCACTTATAAATTCCGTCTGGAGTGTCTCGAACGCCTTGAACTGATGGAGCTTCTTGCCTTCGATCAAAGTTTGGAGCTGCAGGGTATGTTCCCTCATTGTTTCGAGCATTTTCAAGGCATAAATCATATTGCTGCGCTTCAGTTCTGTCTGGAATTTCCTCATACTGTACATAAAATCAAATGCGATATCATCACTGAACGCATAGTCAGATTGTTCAAATTGTTTCTGGGCATCTTTCATTCTTGCAGATATATTACCAGTTTTATCTACTACTACCTTCCATAGTGGTGATTTAACACTCAATAATTCCCTGGGAAGGACGGAAACATTAAATTCCAGTCCATTCTTCAAAAAAGCGATGATCAGGTAAATATTCTTTCTTAACTGTAATATTTTTATGTAAACAGAATTGATAGTCATAAAATGCTTTTGCAAGAAAGACATTGCTTCCCCCAGATCGGCAACTGACGGAGCCGCCACCATCAAATCAATATCCGACAGTTCATCCTTATACCCTGCCACCCCTGATCCAAGCTGGACGACTCCTTCGATATTTTCAGATAGTTCCAGAGTGCGGATGGTCCTTGTAAAATACTGTTCTCTTTCTTTTGGCGTATACATCAAACTTCCCTGCCTTCTTTTTCATTGGATGTATTATAAAGTGATTATACCAAATATTTCTTTATTCATAGATTCTTTTACTTACATATTTGAACGGCTGAAGAAATCAGCATGTATGAAGACAAGTAGGAATATTAATGACTATACCGTTAATGGAAGGGGATAAGGATGAAGAAACTGGCATTATGTGTTCTTACGATGTTGATAATGAGTGCCTGCAGTATCGGTAAAGAGGAAAAATACGAGTTATGCGGGTATGGACCAATGATGGTGGTTGAAGGAAAAGAATACTTAAGAATTGATACGAAAAAAAGGGTGATCCTTGGGGATGAACTTGGAAAGATCAAGAAACAGATAAATGAGGAATATCATCCGGTAGACAACTTTTCATCAAACACACTAGCAAAAGGATCCAGTATTTTCAGGGTAAAGGGTCAAGATCAATATCTCGTTGCTAAAACAAAGGATGAGAAATATATATTATTTCAATTGTTGGATAAGGAATAAGAAGTACCGGGTCAGGGGTTCATCCCCGCCCGGTACTTCTTATTCTTATTCCCTATCTATCGTCAATCCTTCCACAAACTTTTTTCCCATCAGTTTATCTTTCTTCCGATTGTCTTTACTTTCGAAAATGATGTCAAAATCATAGTCTTCCGGGTACAGTTCTGCAGCTGAAATATAAAGGGATAACCGTTTATGCGGAATTTCATGTTTTTCATCCTTGATTTGTACAATGCAGCGTCCCTTGTCGTCCGGTCCTTTGTAAATGATGCCGAAATCTCCGCCTGGTGATACTTTTACATTATCCCCTTTTGAAAACTGCTGAACCGACGGCTTGACTTGTGCCTTATTCCTGCGATCTCTTCTTTTATGCTTGTTCACGATGATTTGTTTTTCCATTTCTTTCTTTGCATGAATATCCTGTTCATCATTGCTGTACACTTTGGTTTCCCGGTAGGTAATATTATGCGCTTTTTCAATGATGGAAGGATGCATGCCGAGCTTCAGGGCAATGGAGAACGCCTGGCTCTCCCCTCCTTTTCCAACGATGAGCCTGTAAGTCGGTCTAAGTGTTTCAATGTTGAATTCCATGCTCCCGTTTATGAAACCCTCGTGTTCTTCAGCGAAATGCTTGATTTCACTGTAATGAGTGGTCGCGAGCAGGGTCGCTCCCTTTTCATATAATTGATCGAGGATCGCAGTCGCCAGCCCCATACCTTCCTGTGGATCCGTACCTGAACCGAGTTCATCAAGCAGCACAAGGGTACGGTCATTCGTTTCCATTAGAATTTCGATGATGTTTTTTAAGTGAGAGCTGAAAGTACTCAAGTTCTGCTCAAGACTTTGCCCGTCGCCGATATCAAGCAAGATTTTATCAAAAATACTGATTTCACTGCCCTTATCGGCAGGGATATGAAGACCGCACTGAGTCATAAGGGTGAGCAGTCCAACGGTCTTAATGGCGACGGTCTTCCCTCCCGTATTCGGTCCGGTGATCACCAAAGCATGATACGAGTCCCCCATCTCTATGGTCAGTGGCACCGCCCCTTTACCAAGCAGAGGATGGACTGCATTCTTCAAGCCAATGTAATGATGCTCGTTGACCGCCGCACTCACTCCGTCAATTGCGCGGCTGTATTTAGCCTTGGCAAAAAGGACATCATAATGAACCATCGTTTCGATGGCCAGCTTGAGCTGCTGTTCATATGTCTGTATCAGCCCTGTCAGTGCCCAAAGGATGTTCTCGATTTCCTGTTCTTCCTGAAGTTTATACAGAAGAAGCTGATCCTGCTGCACGCTCAATTCCTCTGGTTCGATATAGAGCGTCGAGCCTGATGCAGATGAATCCAGCACCGACCCTTTCACCTTTCCTCTGTATTCCTTCTTTACGGGAATCACATACCTGCCATTCCGCTGGCTCACGATAGCTTCCTGCAGCAGTGATCTGTATTTGGCCGACTTAACGATTGATTGGACTTTGTCCTTCAGCCTTTCCTCTTGAATGGCGAGCTGTTTCCGTATCCGCAGCAGCTCCCTGCTCGCATAATCATCCACCCTGCCGTTTCGGATGCAGCGATTGATTTCATCTGCGACTTCCGGTATGTCTTCAATGGAGTAAACATATGCAGACACCCTGGGAGCAAGGAATTGCTTATCGGCCATATATTTCTTTAACTTTTTGCATGTATCAAGGAAGATATACAGTTTTGTTAATCCATCAGGTCTTAAAGGAACACCTTTATTCAGGCTGGCCATGATTTTCTCCACTCCATCCATGCCATGGATCGGTACACTAGCACTTTTTTCAAGTATCCTTACCGCTTCGGTCACCTCCTCCAGCCGCATTTCGATCTGTCGTTTATTGACAGACGGCATCATATTCAACAATACTGCTTTTCCTTCTTCTGTCAGGGCGAAGTTCGACAGCTCCTGTTTCACTTTGTGAAATTCCAATGTTTGAAATGTTCGTTCGTTCAATGTTTTCTCCTCCAATAAATAAAAAATAGACCACAACAGACAGAACAATGTCCATTGTGGTCTTCACGACTTGTATACAAAGGGCCTATTTTGGAGAGCGCTAAAAAAAGCGCCCCACGTACTTCTGCACACAAAAAGAGCTGTGCACAAAAGACACAGCTCTCCTAAAATAAGGGATGTACAGGCTATGACCATTGTTCTTAACTACATTTTGCAGGCACAGTTAAATAAGCGTACATTCCACCCTTTTTTATGAAAGAGTGGAAGCCGGCAAAATGTCCGTATTCATTTCACGGTTAGTTAAGAACGACACCTAACATATTACATACTCCCTTTACTATACAAAGATTAAATTTACATCATCATTATATGCCGGAGTCCATTTATTGTCAATAATCGTTCCCCCAGCATCAGGTTTCATTAAACTTTCACGGCGGTAGATAGTTATGTCCCGGTTAGAGCAGTCTCCTGCCTTTAGCGATATAACCATTCATGATGGATGGCGGGACCAGGTTCCCTCCTGTTGCCCATACAAGATGTGTAGCCCGGGATAACTGTTTTTGCGTAAGTGAGAGCGACTCAAGGTGCGGCCTGAGCCGGGACTGCACCGGACCAAGCATGCCTGCCAGGGCGGATGGTTCAAGGGAAATGGACTCCGAGTCATATAATAGAGCCAGCATTTTATTAAGGTTCTCATCGCTTACGGTGTAAACACCGTTCAGCATCTTTTCCACCATTCTGCCGGCAAGTGCAGACGGGCGGCCGACTGCAAGTCCGTCAGCTTCTGTCATATTGCTAAGACCAATGTCCTGTACAGCGATCTCTTCATGTTTACCGGTCGAGAGACCAAGGAGCATGCATGGTGAATTCACCGGCTCAGCAAAATAGCAGTGAACATCGTCCCCGAATACATGTTTCAAGCCGTACGTTACTCCCCCTGGCCCCCCGCCGACTCCGCATGGCAGGTAGACAATCAGAGGATGCTCTTTATCTATTTCAATATCCTCTTGTTTGAATTGCTTTTGCAGTCTCAATGCTGCCACCGCATATCCCATGAACAAATCCCGCGAATTTTCATCATCTATAAAATAACATGACGGATCTTTCGAACACTGATTCCTGCCCTGTTCGACAGCATGAGAAAAATCGTTTTCGTGTTCTACGACGTTGACACCTTTTTCTCTTAGAAGGTCTTTTTTCCATTGCTTTGCATCCTGCGACATATGGACGGTGACTTTGAAACCAAGAGCTGCACCCATCATGCCGATACTGAGGGCAAGATTCCCTGTCGAGCCTACTGCTATCGAGTATTGAGAAAAAAATTCTCTGAAGGATTCCCCTGTCATTTTTGAGTAATCTTCCGTCTCGTGAATCAGTCCGTTTTCCAATGCCAGTGTTTCAGCAAGCTTCAATACTTCATAAATGCCGCCGCGTGCCTTGATCGATCCCGCTATCGGCAGCTCGTTGTCGCACTTTAACATCAGTTTCCCTGGAATAGTTGTGTGATAATGTGTTTGCAGCCTCTGCTGCATTCCAGAAAGATTAATAATGGGTGACTCGATAATGCCATCAGTGTTTCTGGTTTCCGGAAATACTTCTTTTATGTACGGGGCAAATCTTGCAAGCCTTTGTTCTGCTTCTACTATGTCCTCTGACTCTGATCGCTTGAATGATGAGAGCTTTGGATTTGGCCAAAACACTTCAGTCTGCTGCTGTAATTCTGATAGCAGTTCCTGATCAATGATAATTCGGTTGTTCACTTGTGATCTCCCCCTTTTTAAATATGACTCAGTATCTATAACGTACCATATTTCATTCTTATCCGCTCAAACATACTTCAGTATAAAATAACATAACTTGAAACCATTTATATTACATCTTCGTATTAATTAATAAAGATATCATTCACATTGGAGGAATGGACATGATGCTCCTTATTGGCATTCAATTGTTTATCATTGCCCTATTTTCGGTACTTGGATGGGCAATACGATATAAAAAGGTATATGAATTGATTTCAGGATTTGCCGGCAGGTCCGAGGAAGAAAAAGCAGAACTGATCAGGAATGGGTACCCCCAGAAGAACGGCACGCTGCTGCTTTTAACTGCCACGGGAATGCTCTTACTTCTTCCATTGTCTTTCACTTCCTTCACTTTTACAATGGAGGTTCAATTCGGCTTCATGCTGATATTCCTGATGGGCGGGATGATCTATCTTTCAAGATATGAGGTACCACGCAAACGTAAGCGAAGCTACTGGATCAGTTCTATCCTAATGATCGCTGTGTTTGCATTAATCGGCGGTCTCACTTTCATCGGTTACCAAAAAAATGAATTGATTGTATCCAATGATTCTTTCAAGATTACGGGCATGTATGGTGATACGTGGGATAAGGACAAAATCGAAACGGTCAAACTGCTCGATGAGATGCCGGAAGTCACATGGAAAATTAACGGATTTGGGCTTTCAACGAAGGCTAAGGGCGTATTCAAGGTCAAAGATTACGGAAGAAGCCTGTTATTCATCAAAAAAGAATCTCCTTATATATATGTGAAAGTGGAAGGTCAACATCTATTCATTAATGGCGGATCGCCCGAGGAAACAAGGTTGTGGTATGAAGAACTTACGGATTAAGACCTATTAACTCATATTAATTCATATTGATGCATTCCCATTTTGGACACGGTAATGATAATTTGAGATAGTAAAGTTACTAAATCAAAAGGGGATACCTGAATGATCACTCTTTTTTTCATATGCGTGTTGGTACTGTTCATTTATCTACTGTTCAAACTGCACCCCGCTTTCGGCCGGAAACCCGCTAAAAACAGGGTGGAATTTTCACCGCAATTTTCTAATGGCTCATTTAAAAATACAATCCCAACTTCAATGAATACGGACTTGAAATCTTCATTGACCATGATCCGGGATGTGGTGAGGAAAAATGAGGACTTGAAGCCCGGGGACAGCCTTCCAAACATAAATTTCCCTATGTTGGACCACCCTTCCAATAAAACGAATGTGACATGGTTCGGACATTCTGCATGTATGATCGACATTGATGGAAAGCTGATCCTACTTGATCCGATGTTCGGTGACAGCCCTTCCCCTTTCCTCGGATTAGGAGGTAAAAGATTCAGCCGGGGATTACCTTTTTCAATAAAAGATCTACCGGTAATCGACGCTGTTCTATTCTCACACGATCATTATGATCATCTGGATTACGGGACCATTCAAAAGCTGCGGGCTAAAGTCCGGCATTATTTCGTTCCGATCGGGGTGGGAAGTCACCTTGAACGGTGGGGCATCGACCCGGACAGCGTCACCGAACTTGACTGGTGGAGTGAAGTGGAATTTCAGGGGCTCACATTGGCTGCTGCGCCTGCAAGACATTTTTCCGGAAGGAGTCTGCATGACAGGAACAGCACATTATGGAGTTCCTGGATCATTAAAGGAAGTGAATCAACCATCTTTTTCAGCGGAGACAGCGGATACGGTCCCCATTTCAGGGAGATAGGCGAGCGGTTTGGGCCATTTGATCTGACCTTGATGGAATGCGGTCAATACGATCACAGATGGGCTGGCATTCACATGGTTCCTGAAGAAACCATCCAGGCCCATAAAGATGTAAAAGGCAAGCTGCTTCTCCCAATCCACTGGGGGGCCTTCACTCTATCATTCCATGACTGGACAGACCCGATTGAGCGTGTGACAAAAGCCGGTCAGAAAGAAGGAGTGCAAATTCTTACTCCGATGATTGGTGAAACGGTCGTTTTGAATGGAGGGCCTTACCCCGTAGAGAAATGGTGGGAGGAATAGGCGTCAGGTTGATAGGTAAAAAACCCCAGATCCGTTTGGTTCTGGGGTTTTCTACTGTCTAAGCTGTTAGTCTCTTCTGTGCTGATCGGCGGCCGGACCTGAGCATCTGCACTACATTAGAATTATTATTAAAGGATCATAAAATCGAAAAATGGAACGTATTTTTGGAAATTGGATCATAAATCCTGCAAATGGAACGTATTTTCGTAAAATGGATCATAAATCTGGAAAATGGAACGTAACTCTCGCACACTTCATAAAAATACGTTTCAATGGCCCTCTTAAATCCAGACTTTCCTCTAAAATAATCTTAAATGAGATTCACATTTGATCCTTTTACCACAAATCATTTAATATTCCACCGACAAACACACCCAATCGGCAGCTTTAGACCAAAAGTTACCGGGACGCGGTTCCTGTCCCCCCGTCCCGCTTCGCTTCACGTTTCCCGGTGAGTGTAAAGAACGCGATTGAACCAAGGAGAGATGTCGAGAAAAGCACTGCCCCCATCGGTACAGCGGTAGTTTCATCAATGCCGACAAGCGGTGCTACGAGGGATCCGATGACAAGCGGGAGCATGCCAAGCATGGCGCTTGCGCTTCCGGCACGATGTCCCTGTTTTTCCATGGCGAGAGTGAAAGTACTTGTCAAAATCATGCCCATTGAAGTCATATAAATAAAGATCGGAATGACCAGTGTGGCCAGCGGCCCCTGGATGATCGTGGCGATCAGTAGGATGGTTGTCGCGCTTACTGCTGTAATCACGGCGATCCGGAGCAGGTTTCTCTCGGGCACGAAATCGCTGAATTTACCGATCATGAAACTGCCCGAAATGATGGCAAGACCATTGATGCCAAATAGAATGCTGAAGGCTTGAGGAGATACTTCATAAATCCCCTGATACACAAACGGTGTGCCGGCAACATAGGCAAAGCTTCCGCCGTGAATGAGTCCGATCGTGAGCACGTAACCGATAAAGGACCTATCCGTCATCAAGCTCCCCATCGTTTTAAGCGAAGCGCCGATAGAGCTCGGAATCCTTTTTTCAGCCGGCAGGGTCTCCTTCAGCTTCAATGCAATCGTTGCGACGATCACAAATCCTACTAGTCCAAGAAAATAGAAGATCGTATGCCACGAAGCAAACGGCAGCAACAGGATCGCTCCTCCTGTAATCGGAGCGATCATTGGTGCTGTTGCATTAATCACCATTAACAACGCGAAGAATTTAGTCAATTCCCTCCCGCTGAACACATCCCGTACCACCGCACGTGAAAGGACGATCCCCGCTGAAGCAGTGAAGCCCTGGATGAAACGTGCGGCAATAAGAACGACAATATTCGGTGAAAGTGCACACAGAATGGACGATAATGCGAATAAAAAAATAGAGATTAATAGAGGCTTTCTTCTACCCTGGGCATCACTGACAGGCCCGATGACAATCTGCCCTGCAGCCAGCCCGATCAGGCATGCAGTCAGGCTGAGCTGCACCATGGAGGCACTGGCATGCAAGTCAGCCGCTATTCCCGGAAAGCTCGGCAGATACATATCAATATTCAAAGGACCCAGGATGCCGAGCATACCCAGAAGGAATGCGAGCCCGATCCGTTCTTTTCCTGTTGGTTGTGGATTCATGATTAAACACCTTTCCGTCTGCTTGTAACTAAATCTTTGTTGATTCTAGCAGAGGAACGATCGGTTTACAATGAATTTTACTCATAAAAATAGGAGAAGGCACGCTCCCCGTCAGTCCGGGACGTGCCTTCGATTTGTTTACTCTATTCTATGAGCTTGTAATCGGTATTATTTTCAATAAAAGGAGTCGGTTCACCAACGCTAAACATATGAAGTTCATGCATCGCCCTGGTACAAGCGGTATAAAATAAGCGGCGCAGGCTCTCGTCTCCGTACTGACGGGATGAGGCATCGTAAATGATCACGGCATCAAATTCGATTCCTTTGGCTAAGTAGGTCGGGATCACAACCACCCCCTGTTCGTATTGGAGTGCACCGGCCTTCATGATTTTTAAATCTTTTACACCAGTAAGGCCGGAATACGCATTTTCGCTTTCAGCAGCTGATTTACATATGACCGCAATAGAATGGTACCCACTTTTTTTAAGCTCCTCGATCGTCCGTTCAATATGTTGATGAAGCACGCTCCGATTCTCCACTTTGGTCAAAGAAGGAGTTTCACCCTCCCGTTCAAAAGCCTCGATTTCACGATCAGGCGGTACCAGTCCGCGGGTGAATTCAATTATGGGCTTAGTGGATCTATAGCTTTGCGTCAATAAAATCGTGTCTGTTTCCCCTTCCCCGTAAAGGCTCAGCAAGGTTTCGAAATTTACATGTTCCCTTGCGTGGGCAAAGATCGCCTGGTTAAAATCCCCGAGTACGGTCATTTTCGCCGCAGGAAAAAGCCTTTTAAGGAACTCAAATTGAAATGGAGAGTAGTCCTGGGCTTCGTCAATGATTACATGCTTGATCGAAGTATTCATTTGAAAGCCAAGGATCAATTCCTTTAACAGGAGATAGGGGGTTGCATCTTCGTAGTTCAATTTTCCTTGTGAAAGCATCTCCGCTGTGAAGCGGCTCATGTCATCCCAATCTTCCGGAAGGGCATCCTCCGTCAAGGGTTCTATGATTGATGGATTTGTGAATAGTTGTTTGTATATTGCTTTTGTATCAATAAATTGGAGATTTTCTATCTTTCTTCGCAGTCCCCTGAATCTCTTTCTGACGATCATCCGGGTCAGTGCTTCTTTCTCCTCGTCATAGTTTCTGAATGACCCTTCTTTCGGATCGTTTTTTCTGTTTAGATATTTGAACGCTTTTTGATATTCCTCTTTACTCAGCAGTTCGATTTTTTCTTCCACCCACGGCTTCGTCCGTTCCCGCTTCTCTGCTGCTTTCAGCTGGTCTTTCAGCCAATCGGTCAGCAACTCGATCCGATTGTGGAATTTAATGGTTGGTTCATAAGAATAAAAGCGTTCCGAGATCTGTTCACTAGTGACGATTGATTCACCTCTGAACCTGATTCCCTTGAATATCATACCGGCCTTTTCGAGGGAGTGCCTGTAGGATTTAATCAATTCGAAGAATTGGTTTGATGCTTTGAACATAATAGCATTTGTCCGGACATTGTATTTGTCGTCTTCTTTATGAAGCAGTACATATTCAAGCTGTTGATATGGATCTTCCACATCAAATTCATCACTGAGACGGTGGTTCAGATAATCCTGGAACGTCACCTGTTCCATATTTTCCTCACCTAGTTCCGGCAGTACATTGGACACATAGCTGCTGAACATGGCATTCGGGGAGAACAGGATAATTTGATCTGCATGCAGGTTATTCCGGTATTTATAGAGCAAATAGGCTATTCTTTGAAGGGCTGCAGAAGTTTTGCCGCTGCCTGCTGCTCCGTGGACAATGAGCAGCCTCCCGCTGTCATGCCTGATGATCTGGTTTTGTTTTTGCTGGATGGTGGCGACGATGTTATGCATATAGTTGTCGGTCCTCTTCCCGAGCACCTGCTGCAGGACTTCATCCCCGATTGTGAGGCTCGTATCGAACATGGATTCCAATGTCCCGTCTTTTATGATATATTGCCACTTTTTCATCAATTCCCCTTCTATCGTGCCGCCAGGTGTTTCGAATTCTGCAGGTCCTGGGGGATAATCGTAGTACACACTTGAAATAGGGGCACGCCAATCATAAACAAGAAAATCCTCTCCTGTTTTGTCAGTCAGCGACCCTATTCCAATATATATATCCTCATTGGACGTTTCCCCTTCTTCATGAAAATCAATGCGGCCGAAATATGGTTTTTCCTTCATTCGACGGAGGGATGACAGTTTTTTCACCGCCTGCCTGTGCGTACTTTGACTAACAGTCAGGACTTGTGCCTGCTGCCTCAAACTTAACACTGTCTCAAGAAAATCATCGAATGTATCCGTATTGATCTTCACTTCATCCCAGAAGTTCCTGCGGATTTCTACGACTTCATCCTGACGCCGGCCGGTATCATTTTCGAGGATTTTTATCTGTTCATCAATGATTTCAATTACACGTTTGACGCGGTCTTGTTCCTGGCGCATTTGAGGATTCATTTAAGCACTCCTTTTTTTAAAACTATAAGGTTGACACAACAAGCTCGTATGTTATATAATTATTATTGAGGAAGTGTGCTAATCACCCCTTTTATAAAAGCGTTTCTGTTTTATTCTATTACACTTACAATGGATTATCAATAGTTAATTTTCAACTGCCTTTCGTGTGGGTTATTCCATCGCCTGGCAGTTTTTTATAGTAAAAAAACAGGCAAACCCGAGTTTGCCTGTTTTGACGTCCATTCACCTACCTCTAAACCTTTAAATCACGCTTCTTATAGAACCAGAATGTCGCAGTGCCGAATAGTATGGTCAACAGGGCAGACAGAATGACATAAGCAGGTTCCAGACCGCCGTCTAAAATGTTTCTGGCTTCAAAATATTTAAACGGAGTTAGGAATTTCAACGCCTCCAGCTTTTCACTTAAATCAATCGCAAATGACAAGAAAAAAGCGGCAAGCAGAATACCGGTTGCAATGACTGAAGCTTTACCGGGCCGTTTACTCACGGCAGCTACAACAGTTCCTGTAACTATGAACAGCAGTTGAAGAATCAGCATCCCCAGCATCAGCCTTCCGATGCTGCCTGTTACGTTTTCTCCTTCGCTGTAATGTCCTGCGATCAAGATGGAAACTCCCCATGTTACAAGTGTCAGGATCAGCACATTTGTCGCTGCCGCCAGCATCTTCACTGCTACTACCTTCCTCCGGGTCACCGGCTTCACAAATAAAAATTCCACTGTCTTATCCCTTTCTTCTTTAGAAAGGATCGTTGCGCCAAGCATCGCTGCATGAATCGTTGCCATGAGGATGATGTAAAGGAACAGCAAACCATAGTATCCGATTGCCGTTGATAGATCCAAACCGCCTCCGCCCATAAAGGATTGCATGGCTTTCGGCATGCTTTCCATCAAGTCATTCATCGACTGGCCTGAAGAAGTGAAAGCACCAAATTCACTCATCCCTGCGGCAATAAGCGCCGACATACCGATGCACCAGATGATCAACGATTTACGGTGCGCTTTCATTTCTCTCCAATACATATTCACGAACAACACCTCCTTCTATACCGTATGAATATCCTTTTTCTTATACACGATGAAGCTGATAATAAAACAAAGCAGGATGATAGCCCCGCCTACGATCATGAACTCCCACTCATAGGTCTCTTCTCTCATCACATACGCATAATCAATATACTTGAATGGAGACAGATAACGGCCTGTTTCCTCCAAGCCGGCAACCATGCCCAATACGAAGAACCCAAACACTACACCAAGTGAAACGCTGACAACGGATTTTATTTTTGGAAAAAGAACTGCCAGCACCGTACCTAATGCAAACATGATCATACTGATGACGAAGAGGCTCAGAGAGATTAATAGAAAAGCAGTCAAACTAAACTCTTCATTCGCTACCAGATTGGCAATCGCCACTGCTGCTGCAACATACACGATGTTCGTAATTGCAAGACTGGTTAACGCCGCGAGTAATTTCGAAACCAACACCTTTGAACGTGTCACTGGCTTAGTTAACAGAAAATCCGCGGTTTTTTCTCGTATTTCTTTAGAAGCAATCGATATTCCTAGGGTCATTGCCTGAATGGCCCCGCAAAGCGCTATATAAAGGAATGTATATGAATAGTACCCATTGACGGACCCGATGGTCTCAACCTGGAGCCCCAAAGCTTTCCGTACACCTTCCGGAAAACCTTCCAGCGCCTTCTTGAATTCGTCGATTTCCTTTGCGATCGGCGGGAACATCGACATGAACAAAAGTGCGAGCCCCACAAGCGCAAGTGTCCACATAATCGTATTCTTACGGTACGCCTTCAGTTCATACAGATATATATTCATGGAGGATCACGCCTCCTTCTCATAATAATGCATGAAGATTTCTTCCAGATCAGGCTCTTCAATCCACAGATTGTCAATGTCGATTTCAGCGATTTTCTTCATCACTTCATTAATGTCGCCCCTGAACAAGAAGCTGATATGGTGACCGTTTGTCTCAAGATTATTCACACCCGGCATGTCAAAATGGGATGACTCCACTTCGTTTTTCACTTCGATTTTAAACTTCTTATGATTGTTTTCCTTGAGTGTGCTGATTTTTTCAACCTGGACAATTTCACCTTCTTTAATGATTGCCACCCTGTCGCACATGCGCTGCACTTCACTGAGGATGTGTGAGGAAAAAAGAATAGTCGCTCCTTTTCGGTTTTCTTCTTTCAATAGATCAAAGAAAGTCTGCTGCATGAGCGGGTCGAGTCCTGATGTGGGTTCGTCAAGGATGATCAGCTTAGGTTCATGAAGCAGTCCCTGGATGATGCCGACCTTCTTTTTATTACCCAGTGAAAGGTCATCGATTTTTTTTGTGAGATCAAGATCAAGTTTGGATGCCAGCTCATTGATTCGGGCGCTGCAATCTTTCTTGTAAAAACTCGCGGAATATTTCAGCAGGTCCATCACCTTCATATTGTCATAGTAGAAAACTTCTGAAGGCAGATAACCAACATCTTTTGCAATTTCCGGGGCATGCTCAACACAGTCCTTCCCAAATATGGCTGCCCTCCCGCCTGTCGGCTTGATCAAGGAAAGAAGGGTTCTGATGGTAGTGGACTTGCCCGCCCCATTTGGACCGATGAATCCAAAGATTTCACCTTCCTCCACATTGAAGCTGATATTGTTTATCCCCCTCGATGAGCCATATGTTTTTGTCAGCCCATTGATTTCAATTACATTCATGCCTGCCGCCTCCCTGTTCCTTAAAAGATTATTTATAAAATGATTTTTTCAATAGCTCGGTATATGAATCGAGCTCTGCGAGGATATCTTCTTTGTAAATGTCTGCAACCGACATCGAACTTGCCTTTGCCTGCTGCTGATTTGCAAAACCTTCGAACGTCCAATAAATCACCTGAATGGCCTTGCCGACGTCGATGCCTTTACGGAATTTCCCTGCATCAATATTGCTGAACAATTTAGAAAAACTGCTCCCGGTCAAGTTTTCCCTTATCTTATCGACTTCATTTTTGACTTCAGGATCAATTTCATGAAAAACACTGTTCAGGAAATTTATTAAATCAGGGTAAGTAGAAAACAACTCGAACTTAATGACCGACACTTGACGGATGATTTCAAAAATATCCCGTTCTTCCATGTCAATCCGGTCATAAATCTTTTCTGCGAACATATCCGATAGGTACTCATAAAGGGATAAATACAATTCTTTTTTACTTTTAAAATAATGAAATAAAATTCCTTTCGAAATACCGGCTTCCTTTACAATCGCATTCGTGGAAGCACGCTTATATCCGTTCTCGGCAAAAACTTTTGTCGCTGCGTTGATAATCCTGTCTTCTTTTTCAGTATCGATATTCAATGTCTTAAACAATATAAAACAAGCCCTCCTTCTGATGGACAAGTCATTGACCAGTGTGGTCAATTCCATATTACTCCTTTTGACCACACTGGTCAATGATAAATAAAAAAACATCCCGGAGTGGTTTTCGGTAACCACTCCGGGACGGCCTTCTTCTTTAAGGGCAGTATTTATTTACAATGGCAAGAAGCCGTTGGCTATTTTCATTCGAGACGCTTTCGGATAGTCTTGCCCCTGCTACGATTGGGGCCCAAATGAAGATTTCTTCTTTTGATAAACCGCTTTTCTGACAATAGGACCTTAAATATAATTCGGCCAATTCCAATGATATCTGTGAATAAAGCAGATAGGTACGGTATGCATCTGCTCGTATATCCCCGCTGCTCGAGTCGATCCAGTCGATGATGGTTACGGATCCACCTTCGGACATGATTAAATTATTCAGGTGAAAATCACCGTGGCAAAGTCTTCCCTCGAATGTGATCTTCTCTAATTTATTGATTAAGACATCCTTAAGCCTTTGTGATAATTCCCCCGCACCCTTGATCTGATTGGCTAATTTCCTTTTCATGGGTTCAAGCCCATCCATTTTCATTGAATGAATTTTTAGCTGTATGTCAACAGAGAGATCCATGTAATTCCCGGTATCCCCAGGAGAGTCTGATATAAGTTCTCCCAATGTTTTTCCCTGCACATACTCCATTATGATCGCTTGCTTTCCCTCTATCATTTTTACCTCGAGGATTTTGGGTACCGGCAGGCCGGCCGAATAGGCCAGCTTCTGTTTATCCGCTTCATACCCAGCCTCTCCGCAAGGCAGCAGTTCATTAAAAATCTTGATTACATTGCCCTCATCCAGATAGATGCTCGCAGTATTGCCGGAAGCAATTGGATTTCCCAGATTCATCCCATTTACTCCTTTGATTTTATGATAGGTTCCTGAAAAAGTTTTCTCTGTTTCATATAATCGACTGCTTTTGTTTTGTTCTTCTCTTTAGCCACATGCAGGGCTTCATTTTTTTCGCGGTAATAGGCAATGAATCGATCTTTCGAGAGTAATCCGTCAATAATGGATTTTTGAACAGCACATTGCGGTTCTGCGGTGTGGCTACAGTTCGAAAACTTGCACCGGGCAGCCAATTCCTCTATATCTTCGAATCCCTCTAAGTCAAATTCCTCTGAGCAGGCAAGATCATACTCTTCTTTTTTGAAATTCATTGTTATCCCCCTATAAAAAAATACCTTCATTCAACATTATATTCCATACGCAGAAATTCATATGTACCGCCGTTCGTATCCTGCATGAACTTATCAATGGCTGTGAAACCATTCTTCATGTATACCTTTATAGCCCTTTGATTGAATGCCGCAACCGATAAGGTGATTTTATTCGGTTTAAATTGATTGATGACAAAGGACAGCCCATCTTTCAAAAAGTCCGTTCCCTTCCCGTTCCCGGTCAAGTCCGGCCGCATACCGAGGCCGATCTCACATACCCCGTCATCAGACCTGGATATGCTGAAAAAGCCGGCAACCGCTTCTTCTTTTAGAGCGGTGAACACTGTTTCTCCCCGGAATTGCGGATCTAGGAATTCAGCCAGGTCCTCTTTATCCGCTTCCATATTATAAAAGGCATACTCACCATCATAATGCCAGCCGTAAGCAATCTCTTCCGCTTCTTTTTGAGTCATCTTTTCAAATTTATATGACATGTTAATCCCTCTGTTCCTGCCAAATTCATTATTCCACTTCATCGGTACTAAAGTGCACCCAGACACTTTTCAATGCTTACCCGAATGGAATCGTACTTTGATGAGTGATTGATCTTTATATAAAAACTCTTTAAGAATGTTTTCGTATTGGAAACCAGGAGCCAGTATTTTTCTTCATCAAGCTCTGGCTTTTTTCTCTCCAATTTAAGCTTTATTCCATCTACTAAACTCTCTATTTTGCTTGACTCAAGACCTCTGTTCAGCATTTCAATAATCGGTGTGAGCACCCTTTCATCTTCATCGTGCAGATAGACGCTGTCTGTTACAAACATCTTATTCCATATCGGATGGAGGATCTCAGGATAAAGATCACGGTTGATTTTTGGATTTTTTATAAGCTCGTCAAAGGCGTCTGCCACATGTGCAATGCTGTGCGCCCACCCTTTTTCGGGAACATACCCTCTTACATCCTTTTCTTCGTTGATATACCTGATCAAATGATCTCTCACCTGATCAACCTCCATTTGAGACAGGAAATCTTCTTCATTATCCCTGAATAAGATGAGGGCGATGAGCAGAGTGGTAAACGCCCTGGTGAACACGGTATCCGTTTCCTTATCTCCTATTCCATAAAACAATAGATGATTCAGGCAATTTTGAAGCATCTCCTTTAAGAGGTCCGACTCCAGGAGATTATCTTCAATGATCAGTTGAAAGAATAAAGTGTAGATCAATTTATCCCTGAGTACTGGATCCTTTGATCCAATATGAGTGCACATAGACCTAACTGCCATTACAAGATCTATATCCTCCCACGCTTTTTGGCCTGACTTAATTTCTGACAGTAATACCTTTAAATCGTTTTCACATAAAACAGTTTTATCTGATTGTCTATTCATGGATTATCTCCTTTTTTGATCATTGTTGTTCATACATTCAATTATTTCAAATATTACAAATTTATACAATGCTTTCACAGTAAAAAAAGCCTATCTGATTTCCAGATAAGCTTCAAGTACGTTCAATTATTTTCTCCTCGATCAATAAATGGGGCAATCCCGGCCATTTCACTGTTTCTCTTTTTTGAGATTGCATCACAGGCAAGTTCATTCAAAAACTCCTTTTCAATAAATGGAGCAATGGCTGCTAGGGACCCTATTCCTTTTGTTTGGTAACAATGTTCTGCACATTCCCTTATTACTTCTTTGCTAATGAAAGGGGCAATGGCTGCGAACCCTTCCAAGCCACGGCGTTCATAATCTTTTTCGGCACACTCATCAATGACTTGCTGGCTTATGAATGGGGCCATAGAGGCAATGCTCTCCAGTCCGTTGTATGAAACTTCCTTTTTTGTACATTCGTCAATCACTTTCTGACTAATGAATGGGGCAACGACGGTAAACGAAGATAATCCTCCTTTTTCAAAGGACTTGAGAGCACATTGATCCATGATATCCTGACTGATATAAGGGGCAATGGCTGAAAGGCCTTCGATACCACCTGCTTCAAGTTCTCTCATTGCCAGTTCATCTATCAGTCCTTGATTGATGAAGGGAGCAACCGATAATAGATCTTCCGAAGTAACGTCTCCCTTGATACTATTGACTAAATGATCTGCCTGATCTTGGGTCAAAATCGGTGCTGCTTCAATAAATTCTTCTTTTCCTATTGGTTCTGTTTTACTCAAATCATCATTTTTCACTAGTTCCTTGACGAGCCTGATCCCTTTGCCATTCGCAAGTATTTCGTCAATGCTGACTCCAAATATCTCCGCGAGCTCCGGAAGCTTTGAAATGTCAGGCATCGTCTGTCCGCGCTCCCAATTACTGATTGCCTGAAAGCTGACTCCAACCTGGTCTGCAAGATTCATCTGAGTAATCTTCTTCTCTTTCCGCAATTGCGCGATTTGTTTTCCGACTTTGTTCATATCGAACATTGCACTCACCTCATTTCATGGAATACTTCAAGTGTATCTCACAGATATATATAAGGGTATCAACTGATAGTTGAATATTGAACAAATACTCTTCAATTAAGAGTTGAGCAATACCCTTCTACCATGCAAAAAGCCAGTCTCCCAGTCTTATTACCCTGGGAACTGGCCGATTTTGTCTGAATTTGATTTCCTATCTATGTTGATCAATAAGTATCGGATTTCCATCAGGATCTTCGAGTGTAATATGAGCAGGCCCTTCACCAGATTCAACTGTCTCTGTCAGAAGGGTGAGCCCTTGAGACTTTAGTTCTTTCTGAAGGTCACGGACATCGGTAAAGCTGTCAAGGTTCTCTGCATTCTGATTCCACCCAGGGTTGAAGGTTAGTATATTTTTTTCAAACATTCCCTGAAACAGGCCGATGATGTGATTTCCGTTTTTTAAGATCAGCCAGTTCTGTGAGATGTCTCCACCTAATATTTCAAAGCCCAGCTTCTCATAGAATTCTTTTGATTTGTTTATATCCTTCACATTAAGACTTACTGAAAATGCACCCAGGTTCATTGGTATTCCTCCTAAAATTCGAATGATTACCATATCGAAAGTATAGATATGCTTTATGTTTTTCCTCAATCCCTATTATTGCGATTCATAAACAGGTACCCGACCATTCCCAACAATAATATCTTGTGATTTTCAGGAATCCGATTTGTCATCCCCACCATGTCATTATAAACATCCCTGAAAATCTCTGTATGCTCATGAGGGAACCTTCCATTATAGAAACGCGCCCAAAGAAGTCCGTCCCTGTCATAAAGAGTGAAGTTGCCGGTGAAGCCTGAACTTTTCACCTGCAGAAGACACTTCCCTTCTCGATCTTTAAGCTCTCCCTTGATCGTAAAAACACTCTTTATTTCTTCTTGTATGTATGCACCTGTAAAATCCCCTTGAGTATTATAGATTTCCACAATGCTTTGTTTAAACCCTCTGCGTCGGCAAGTAAACACGACATCGCCTTTATTCGAGGTGAATGCGATTTCTACCGGTAAAAATGTGAATGATGAGGATCTTAAAAGAATAAACAGTCTGGCCCACCAAGGAACATTAGTCAAATGAAAGGAACCCAAGAAGCTGCCGTTTTTTTCGAAAACAAGCATTTTAGGCATCCAACTGGCGTCTTTTTTAAAGATGATGTGATCTATCTCCAAAATATTTCGGCTCGAACGGGGTATTGAGATGCCCTTCACTTTCTTGTACTTGCTCCGGCTGCCAATTCCAACCCCCAGCATCATGAGTGCCGGCATTAAAAATGCCACTGCCTCCATCCACTGTTCCACAGAGTCTGCGCCCGTGTAAAACAGGAACCCCGCACCGATCGCAACCAAGGTAATAAATGCTATATAAGCAAGCTTCTCTCTACGTTTATACATATCAGCTATCATTCTATTACTCTCCTCATCAAGCGGCAGCTTCCCTATGAACCTGCCAATAACGTTTCGTATTCACTTTCCCTGACAAGTTCTTCCGCTTCAAGATTTGTCCATTCCTCTACAGGCACATCGGGATGATCCGCTAAATAGCTCTGCACAATCAGATTGCCCATCATATAATTTGCCCATCTGGGAATGCTCATGGAGGGATCCCCGAAGAACCAGGATTGATAAAGCTCCATCTCTTCTGCCATGCCGCTTTCCTGAAGCTGTGCAAATGCTACTTCAAGCTCCTCTTTATTCACTTCCTTGGTCCATGGGATCTCCACATCCGGATATACGTTTTGTGCAAATGCATCACCTTTTCCTTCGAAGATGACAAAGTCCAATAATGAATCATAGATTGGATTGTTTTCCATCGAAACAGCGTGATGATATTCATGAGCAATCGTATAGGAAAGCCTGTCTACCTTAAACGATGGATCAAGAAGCAATAAAATGACATCTTCATCGAGCGTCCAGGCAGCCACGCCTCCCATGCCTTCCATCGGGAGATCCGGATTGACCGGCAGTACATAGATGGTTTTATCCCCGCCTGACAAAACCCCGGTTGAGGCATCCAAAGCGTTTTGGATTGCTGCATTGGTCTTATCCTGATCGCGGATCAACTGAGCTGTCTGCTCTTTCAACTCGTCAATTCGATGAGTTATGGTCACATTGGGAGGGATGTCCATTTTAAGGATCATTTTCTGTTCTGATATTCTTTCGAGCAGCGGATCCTTCACGGTGTATCGATACGTGCCAAGTGTATTCAGAAGACTGTTTTCCTCCACTACTTCAATATATTCAAGTGTCTCTTCGTAAAATGGAATGATGGTGAAGTTCTGTCCCCCCGCAGAAAACGTTTCTGTCTTCTGCGGAGGCAGATCTCCATTATGGACTGTGATGTTCTCTTCTTCTTGGGAGCAGGCAGTTTGGAGGATTACTAGTAATAACACAAAGAGAATGAATGCGTAGTTTCTCATCATCGGCCCCCTCTCGTAAAATTAAGTATCAACCGCCAGTCACAGGAATATCCCTATTCAACATTAGCTTCTTGCTGACCGCAGAAACCGCGGATATGCCATAAATGCAATGACACAGCCGGCAAGTCCTGCCCCAAACAGGATGAATGCGTTGAAGAGAATGTCTCCTGCAGTTCCGTTTTGAAGAATGATTTCCTTATATCCTTCGATTGCCCAATATTGGGGCATCGCCTTGCTGATGGTCTGCATGAAGCCCGGCATGAATTCAACAGGAAGCCATAAACCCCCGAGCATAGCTCCTCCAAGCGCGATCACCTGTGTAAAGGCGATTCCCATATTTTCGGTTTTCACCAGCACAGAAAGAGCCATCCCCCAGCCTGAAACAATAAAAGCAAGCATGATGGATAAGAGGATCAATGCAGCCGGATCTCCCAATGGCAGGTCATAAACCACTACTCCAAAGGTGAACAGGACGGCAATCTGAATCAAGACGATGAGCATGAATGGTATCCATTTTCCTATGAAATAGTCTCTGACTGGCAGCGGGGTACTGGCAATCCTCGCGACCATCCCTTTATCCCGATCCTTTATAAAAACGATGACCATGGAGATCATGATGTAGAATGCGAACATGATTGTATAACCGGGAATGATCTGAGTGACGACTTCCTTGTAGCTCGTATTCTCATCCCCCGAAAAAATGGCCACAAACGCAATCATAAATACGATAGGTAAGATAAACGTCCAAAACCATAAACCTTTATCCTGTATATTCTTCTTTAATTCAGTCCGTGCGATTGCCCACATGGTTATATCCTCCTTTTCTATGAATCCCTGAGCTGAGTCCCGGTCAATTTAAAAAAGATATCTTCAAGTTTCGGCTGATACAGCTCGAGCCTGCTCGGTTCGATCCCCTTTTCGCGAAACTCTCCAATCAGATCGTGGAGAGAATTCAATGGCCTTTGACTCTCTAACAGGAACCCATTTCCTTTAGGTTCAACATGACCATGCCCGGCCAGCAGCTCCATCTTCACTTGATCACCTGCAATGAACAAGGACGGTTTATTGTATTTATCAACCAAATCCTCCATCGTTCCAAATTCGATCAACCTCCCTTTATCGATCAGGCCGATGCTGTCACAAAGCTGTTCGACTTCTTCCATATAATGACTCGAATAGATGATTGTGCTTCCTTCTGCCTTCAGTTGATTGATAATCGAAAAAATCGAGTTGCGCGATTGCGGATCGATGCCAACCGTGGGTTCATCCATGATGATGATCGCTGGTTTATGCAGCAGGGAGCAGCCAATGTTCAATCTCCGTTTCATCCCGCCCGAAAATGTCAACACCTTATCCTTCCCTCTTTCCTTTAATCCGATCTGTTCCAGCACTTTTGCTGATCTCTGTCTAAGAGTTTTGCCTTTCAAGCCATAAAGACTGCCGAAATAAATGAGGTTCTCTTGAGCTGTAAGTGTCTCTTCCAAACAAATATCCTGAGGTATGTAGCCAATCCTCTGTTTGACTTTCATCCTGTCCTTCACAACTGAATTATCCTGAACCCTGATATCCCCTTCGAAGCTTTGTAACACACCAGATAGAATCTTCATCAATGTCGACTTCCCTGCCCCGTTAGGCCCTACAAGCCCAAAACAACTTCCTTCTTCAATTGTAAAATCAACTCCGTCCAGTGCCTTAAGCGAACTATATTGCTTACTGACATTTACAACCTCAATCACAGTACACACCCCTTTTCTAAGATGGTCTTCTACTAATATATTGGATATTAATTGATATACGATTAACTTTTTTGAAAGTTTCAAAAAGATGATTGGCCTTAGATCCCTTTTCATGTCCCCATTCTTTTCTTTATATGTACCATTTAGAATATGTTAAGATAAAGAACACACTAATCAGGTTAGGAGAATGGAAATGGAAAAGACGTTAGACCACATAGGCGTAGCCGTCAGGAACATTGAAGACACCATTCACTTCTACGAAAATGTGCTTAGTGCCACCCTGATCGACCGGTACAGAAGTGATGCAAAGGGCGTCGAGAGCGAAATCGCAATCATGGACGTGAACGGTGACAGGACGGAACTGCTTGCACCGACGAATAATGAGACCTCTCCTATTGCGCGGTTCATCAGGCAAAAAGGGAAAGGTGTCCATCATATCGCGTATCGAGTGGATGACCTTGATGCTGCTTTAGAGGAACTGGAGCAACAGGGTATACGCATATTAGAGGATAGTCTCCGTGTAAACAAGCATGGAAGAAGATTGATTTATTTAAATCCTGCTGATACAGAAGGGACGATTATTGAGTATTGTGATTATCCTGATTTGAAATGATGTAAAACGAGGAAAAGGGATGGTTCTCTTGTTTGAATACCATCCCTTTTCTTAACAGCCAGAATCCTTCTTTAAAAATGTCATCTCGCCTTTCAATAACTCCCATCTTCCCTTTTCAAAATTGTCTCCACCATCATTTTCATGAATGAACCCGTCTGCACATCTTCATCATCAAGCTCTTCCTCGATCCATTGAAGCTCATTTTTTAAGAGATTCGCGATGTAACAGGCAGCCTTCTTGTGATGAGTCGGGGTCATCATTTCATAGATCTCAACAATTTTATCTTGCTTTCCCTGTGGCAAGTCCCTGTGAATGGTTTTTAATCCCAGAAGCGCCCGATTTTTTGCGTATCTCGACAACAGGATGGTCGTTACATTCCTCATTGAATGCCGCAGCATCTCAGGAGCCCAGGTATGGTTGCCTCTTTCTGCTGCTTTCTTATATTGAAATAGAAACCAAGCGGCATCCAGCACGCTGTCTTTGAAACCATCTTTGGTAATCGTCAGGTGTTGGGCAGCTTCATACTTTTTCATAAGATTTTCCGGATCATAAAGGACCGTAAAGAAATCTTTCTCTTGAATGGTCTTTTCCGTCACTGTAAACAGGTCAATGTGAAGCCAGTCTTCGTAAATCGCAATGATCTGCGGTGCAATGATGAATATATCATCGTAGAAGATCATCTCCTTATAAGCTTTGAGGTGATCGAGCCGCCTACCCAGAAACTCCTTCTCTTCCCCTTCTTCAACAAGACAATATAAATCGATATCAGAATACTCATCATGTTCATTCCTGCCCATAGACCCCTTTAAGAAAATACTCCTAACACTCCGATCTTTTTTTAAACTAG
This sequence comes from [Bacillus] enclensis, assembly GCF_001456935.1. Classification (GTDB taxonomy): domain Bacteria; phylum Bacillota; class Bacilli; order Bacillales; family Bacillaceae_B; genus Rossellomorea; species Rossellomorea enclensis. The sequence continues at coordinate 1,008,362 of NZ_KQ758483.1, forward strand.
CAGTCACTTTTTCTACTGCAATTTCCTGCCGCATGCTGTTTTCCCCCTTATTGATTAAATCAGAGAAAGAGAAATCGTTTTCCCCTTCTCCGAGTTATTATTAGAGCAAGCTCTTCTTTGTGTCCAACTCTCTTTTATATTCATCATAGTTTCCAAAGTAACTTTTAAATCCATAATTTTCGATAGAAATCACTCTTTCACTCATCTTGTTGATAAAATAGCGATCATGTGAGATGAAGAAAATTGTCCCTTTAAATTCCTCAAGAGCTTCCTCGAGCGTTTCAATTGAATCTATATCAAGATGGTTCGTTGGTTCATCAAGAATCAATAAATTAATATCTTGAAACATAAGCATCGCAAGTCTTAACCTGATCCTTTCTCCACCCGATAAATGCTTTACTCTTTTAAAAACGCTGCCTTTATAAAACATAAACTTAGCAAGGTATTCGCGTGCTTTCCCTTCCAAAATCGAGATATCTTCCCTGAACGTTTCAAGGACCGTCATATGTTCATCCTTAAAATGAATTTTCTGAGGCAGATATGCAGGTTTTACATTGGCACCCAGTCTGATATCACCCTGATCCCATTGTTCTTCACCAAGAAGCATTTTCAGTAACGTCGTTTTACCGCTTCCATTCGATCCAATCAGAGACACTCTTTCACCGTATTGGATCACCAAGTCAGCCTCGTTGAAAAGTATTCTATCATGGTATCGTTTTGTCAGACCCTCAGACTTGATTGCAACCTCTCCGGAACGCACGGCATCTTTGAAGTTGAGTCTCATATTTCTTTTTTCAAAAACAGGCTTATCGATCAGATCCAGCTTATCGAGTTTCTTCTGGATACTCGCAGCCCTCCTGAAGAATTTATTGTTATCTGCCCTTAATGCCCAATCCCTGAGGCTTTTTACCTGATTTTCCATACTGCCTATCTTTTTTTGCTGCTCCCGGAAATGCTCGTATTGAATACGTATATTTTCTTCTTTCTGCCTGACAAAGGAAGAATAGTTCCCTTTGTAGGTCTTGGATTCCATGTCCTCGATTTCCACGATTTTCGAGACTACATGATCGAGAAAATAGCGGTCATGGGAAACGATGAGGACGATTCCCTTATAGCTCTTCAGGTAGCTTTCGAGCCATTCGATCGAATCCATATCGAGATGGTTGGTCGGCTCATCCAACAGCAGTATATCAGGAGCATTGATGAGGAGCTTCCCGAGCATGACCGTCGTTTTTTCACCGCCGCTTAAGTAATCAAAGTCCCTGTTTAAAAATTCTTCCTCAAACTTCAGCCCGGTACAAATCCTGCCTAATTTCTCTTCTTTCTCATATCCACCCTTAACTTCATATAACTGAATGAGATCGCTGTATTTTTTCAGTGCTTTTTCAAGAACATCACCTTCGAGCGTCTTCATCGCTTCCTCTATGTCACGCATTTTTTTCTCTATGAGCTGAGTTTCTTCGAATGCCAAATTCAGAACATCGATGACCTTCAGTCCTTTCGGCAGCTCCGGCATCTGTTCAAGATAAGCAACCTCTGCAGTTTTCGGCACGCTCACAAATCCTTCATCATAGCCGTAACTGGAGGTTTGCGGGTAGCCTGGATAGTAATGCATCGGCTCAATCCCCGCAATCAATTTCAGGATGGTACTTTTTCCGCTTCCATTGATACCGACAATGCCGACCTTCTCGCCGGTGAAAATCTCAAACGTGATATTCATCAGAACCAGGGTGGCTTCCTTATATTTTTTCACGCCATTCAATGATAATTCCAGCATGCTTTTTCCTTCTTTCATCCATAGTGTGCGTCACGCTCTTATGGACAGCATCAAGAAGTACTTTCATACTTATTTAATTAACTAAAACTAAAAAAGACCGTAAGAAGATAGCACTTCTTACAGTCTTTTATACTCGATTTTGCGACCATAGAATAGTTATTTAAACGCAACCTGCGAATGAAAACAAAGAGTCCGCCTTTATGCAGGGTCCCGATATTAAACCGGTCCCTCACATCCTATTGATGATCATCCCGAGCAAAAGTAAGCAAGTACCTTCCAAATTGCCTGATTCCATTTAAGAACATAACAAATAAGCCTATCTTGAGTAGGTATTGCCGTTCTGAATAAAATCCCTATTAATTTTAAATAAAATTAATGTTTAGCAATTTGTTGGTTCCATAAACTTACTTTCCCCCTTACACATTTTCATTATTATCTCATTTTTTCTTGTATTTGTAAATTAATTATTTCGGATAGGCATAATCTCTTCTCAACTTCATCCCCGCAACTAACCCCAAAAAGATCCAAAGTACTTCCTGCCATGTTCAGCTTCCTCGGCCGCCATTGCATCTGCCTTAGTCTTGTGGACAGTGCCTTTAGGATGTTGAGGAGGTGCATAGATGGAATAAAGCTTTAGAGGCTCATTTCCCGTATTGGTAAGGTTATGCCATTTCCCTGCTGGAATCACAATCGCAAAGTCTTCTTCCACATTCCGCTGGAAATTCAGGTTATTCGGATCATCCCCCATCTGGACTACTCCCCGCCCCTGTTCGATTCGGAGGAACTGATCGAGATTTGGGTGGTTTTCAAGTCCTATATCCTCCCCTACACCAATACTCATCAATGTTACCTGAAGATGTTGCCCGGTCCATAATGCTGTCCTGAAATTATTATTCTGGAGTGTTGCATCATCAATATTAACAGCGAACGGTTCAGGTCCGAAATCCATCCTGCTTTCAAGGGAGGATTTCAAATGGTTCAAACAATCTGCATGCTCCCAATCGCCCATGCATGCATTCAATAATGTTTCATATATCGCGGGATTACTAGTAAGCAAGGTACCCAATCTGTAGTGTTCATAGCTTTCAAGCTCCGACTCATAACCTCTTTGAAGACCCTCAAGGTAACTGTAAAAGGGAACCTGCTGTACGTTGTACATCGGCTCTGCACCAGTCATCGAAGTATAAAGACCTGTCAACTGCTGCCACTGCTCCCTTTCGTCTTCAGCTATTCTGACGAGGTTGCTTCTATGTTCTTCATCTGGCGCCAAACCTGCCATCCGGCTGTAAAAATCGACCGCAGCTGCTTTACTTTGTATACCTGAAAAAAGAAGCTTCAGTACTTGTTGTTGATCTTGTTCACCCCTCGACAAGTGATCGGCATAAGTATGATAAGGATAATACATTTACACTCATTCCCTTCTGTTTTTTACCACGATATGATATGCAAGGAAGACAGTAAATGTGTGTTTGCCCACAGAAGGCCAGTTCCTCTGTGCCTTGATCGCAAAGAAGGACTGGCCTTTTCTTACATAACCTTTGTCTCTTTTTCATAAACTCTGCAGGAAATCGGAAAGGACAGGATGATGGATGTACCCCTATTCTTCTTACTCACTACTCTTACTGTACCGTTCATGCCATCTACCAATTGAAAGACGGTCATCATTCCAAGACCCGTTCCGTTCTTACCTTTCAATGAATAATAAGGTTCGCCAAGTCGTGTTATTTGTTCTTTCGTCATTCCGATTCCATTGTCTTTGATGATGATGCATAGCATGCCGTCTTCTTCATAACTGCAAATTTCCAGTGCCCCTCCTGACTCCATTGCTTCGATCCCGTTTTTCATCACATTGATGAGAACCTGCTGCAGCTTATTGGGGTCACCTTTAATGGAATGCTGATGCAAGAGTTCAGCTTCAACAGTTATTCCTTTATTAACCGCTAGGGGCATGATGATTTCCTGTGTATGACTGATTTCCCTGGTCACATCCACGTCAACTTCCCTGTCAGGATGTGGTTTTGCAAAATTTAAGTATTGATTGATAACTTCCGTTGCCCTGTCTATTTCACTGACCGCTATCTTTGATAGTTCTGTATTCGTTGGTGCATCCGCGGGGTTTTCATTGATCAATTGCAGGAAGCCTTTAACCGTAGTAAGGGGATTCCTCACTTCATGACTCATACTCGCAGCAAGTTGGCTGACCACCTGCATTTTCTCGTATTTAATTGCTTCAAGCTGAAGAATATAGGTTGTACGGATCATTTCACTTAAATAAAAGACAAAAAAGGTCGAACCCGTCAATGTCGCAGAATAAATCAAGAATGCCGAGTAATCATTAAAACCGAAAAATATTGAAGGGAGCAAAAGACCAAGAACGGAATATCCGAATGAAAAGAACGTAAACCAATAAACCCTCTTTACCCAGGCCTTACCTGATAGATTAGGTGTCAAATAGTATATGGCAACTGTTGAAATAATGGTGATGACGACCGTAATGAAAAAGCCGGGTCCCATAAAAGGAAGACGGACAGCTATCATCGTAATTGCCAGTAATGGAAGCATCTTTCTCCCCCCATATATGCCGCCGAGGAGAAAAGGGATGAATCGCAAATCATAAAAGAATCCGTCTTTAAGCTTTACAGACAGGAGCAGGCTGAGAAAAATCAAAAATGTACTGATTAAATAGATAGGAAAAAAATTTATTTGAACCTTATATACTCGTTGTCGCGAAAGATGGTAAAAGCTTGCCAATAAAATCATTATCAGAATGACAAGTAGATTTATGAGTAAACCGTTGAATAAACCAGAATGGTCCATCGGCAATGCCTCCGTTAAGTATAGTTTCAAAATAGGATGAATAATAAGAATAAATAAAAATCAATTACTATTATACCTGAGTTTTGACAGATTGATAGAGAAACTTATACTCCTAAAAAACTGTATAAGCCCGCTCTTTACTCATTTTCCTGGGTCCAAGAAGGGGCTATCTGAACAAATTTAAAGGTTTTAATGGAAGGGATCCCGGGAATAGAGTTGTTATCACAAATATTTTTTATATACTGGGGGAGGAACTTCAATGCTTGAAACAGCAGGATTTTCAATATTCCTTATAATCCCATTGGCCATCATTCTGATTCTGATTGGCGTGACCATCTGGTTTTTTAAAAGGAAATCAAAAAGGGACAGGAACTTTTAAAGAATATAAAATATTTGGAAAAGAGAGTTTTAAACATGGTGCTGGGAAAAAATGATTTAGTCAAAAAAACCCGAACTAATTTGCATGAGGTGAGGCAAATTAGTTCGGGTTTTTAATTTGTTCATTGTACATATAGGTTTTAGCTCATCCAACGGTTGATTGGAGTGCAAGACTCCCACTGTAAGCGAAGTGTTATACAGTACTCCTTACCGGTATTGACTCTGCCAAAAAAGTTACTTTATGATACCACCAGTTTTTCGGAATATCTTCATCGTATATGAACTCCACATATCTTCCAGATCTGCTGAATCAACAATCTTCCACGCATTAAAAAATGTTTGCCCACTTTTATTAAAGAATTTATTATCACCTATACAAAAAGATGCATGCTGAATGATGCCATTCTCATTTTCCCATGTCACAACGTCACCATCCCTTATTTCTCCGTGCGCGATCTGATGGTAATTCGCTCTCTTCAACCCCAGACTGAACGTTTTTGGATGGACCCACTCATTGATGATCCACTCATGCCGGATAATCGCAAATAATGTTGCCGCCAAACAATTGCCTCCCCCGGAAGAAGGAAAGACATTTGCATATTTCTGCAAGTGCGGGTGAGATTCCAGTGAATGCCCGTAACAAACCCATTCTTCCCCCTGCTGTGCAATCTCACTGATAAGGTCTCTCTTAACCTCATATCTGAGCTCTTCCCACATGGCTTTCTGCAGAACGATGAACTGTTTTCCACCTGACTTCAGAAGATGCTCATGTGGTATCGAGTCATCAATCCTGTTCTGTGAGACCTCATAAATCAGTCCACTTCCAGCTTCTTTTTGACTGTGAAATAACTGTTTTCTTCTTGCTCTAGGAAGCCTGCCCACCCAACTTGACTCTGCAACAATGACAAATTCAACATTTTTAGATAAGTTCCAATATGTATAGCTGTTTTGCCATTGAATCTGATTATAAGTAGAGTTGGCTGAAAATTCTTCTTTCGGAATGACTAAAACGTGATCTAGGTACTCTTCAAGATTCACGAGTTCATTTTCCGTCAGAAAGAACAAATCTTTTTCAGGGATAAATGCTTCGGTCCAACGCTTGATCGTCTCAGATTCAGGCTTCATATGTATTTTCAATTCCCTTCACCTCTTACTCCGTCCATTACCTTTTCTTACGGTGCATAATATGTTGACGACTGCTCATTTTAAAGTTGTTTTTTTCGTAAAAGGGAATCAAGTCTTTTTCACAAAATAAACTGATGATATCGATGTGAGTAAGCTCATCCAGCAATCTGGAGACCATCATAGTGCCAATCCCTGTCTTCCGATATTCCTCATTCATCACCACATCTTCAATATATGCCCTGAATTCCCCGTCACTCACTGCCCTTGCGAATCCAATGAGTTCATTGTCATTCCAGGCACCCACCGCAATACCACCATTGAGGACTTTCTTGATCTGAGTCTCTTCTCTTTCTTCCCACCAATCTGCTTGTCTATATAACCTCATCAAATCAGCAGGGTCGATCCGCCTCTCCTTGAAGCTCAAATACTGTACAGGCACACTTGTCCCCCCCAATTTTTGCATGGATAATCAATCTTAAAAGACCCCATTCTCATTCGGTGATTCACTCGGGATCGGCTGCCCGACATCCCACATCTCCACAATCCTCTCACCTTCAAAACGGAACAAATGAACAACAGCCGCACCAATATCCCCAGGATGCTGCCTTACATGAGAATGAACCGCAATTCTTTCTCCTTCCTCCAACGCATGTTTGACCTCGAACATCTTTTCAGGGTTCTTATGGGCATTTTCCTCCATCCCCAGGATGATGGATTCTGCATCTCCGCGGAAATAAGGATTATGATGAAGGAATTCACCGCTTGTAAATTGTACGAACGCTTCCCGTACATCCCCCGCAGCCACCATCTGCAGAAATGACACTGCCGTCTCTTTTCGTGAACTCATATTCATAACGACAACCCTTTCTTTTTTAGAGTAATTTCGTGAACATTCTCAACAGGAACACCTGCTTCTATGTAGCTTCTTACCAGCTTCCAACCAGAACCTTTTACTTTTTTGAATGTGTTAAAGAACACATTAGCAGTTGCCATCGAATTTCCTTTTATGATGATCGTTGCTGATAAAACGGCCATTACTTCATCTTCCCTTAGAGGGAGGGTGTATAGTTGGTTGATATCCCACTTAGCTTCGTTCTCATTAACAAATTGAAACCCCTGCTTCCACCCGTTTATCGATTCTTCATAGCCGAAATCGAATATTTCCCCATTAGATATTTCCCTGGCTTGGTAATCACGGGATATGTACCTTTCCATCTCAATAATCGATGACTTCTTCCACGCAGCCAGAAATTCTTCAAGAAACCCTTCAAACGTTTCTTTCATGATAAGTCCCCCTTCAATAATATACCTTTCAAAAAATTCACACTTTTAAAATATACAAGATAAAAGGCCAGCTCTTTAAAAGAACTGGCCTGATGTTAAAAAAGTTAGAGCCACATTTGCCGTAATTTTAGATAAGAAAGTTTTAAACCACCACTCCTCAAAGTGGGTGTTTGCAGAAGATTTCCTGTCGTCCTCTATCGCGGAGGCTTGACATTCCGGCTTCGATATAAAACTCCCTGTTACAGTTTAAAGGTTAAAACTTCATTATGATTACGTACAACGCAGCTTGTATAGTATATAGTATATCATTTGACCCGGAATTTCAACCGTAAAATCTCAGGAAATGATTACGCGTCGAATACTTCGACTTTCTCCATTACATCCCCATTTCTCATGGACTTCACGATATCCATACCGGATGTTACTTTTCCAAAAACAGTATGAACGCCGTTCAGGTGCGGCTGAGGTTCATGAACGATGAAGAATTGGCTTCCGCCTGTATCTTTGCCGGCATGCGCCATGGAAAGGGAACCTTCCTCGTGCTTATGAGGGTTTCCTTCTGTTTCACATTTGATTGTGTAGCCTGGACCACCCATCCCGTTTCCATTCGGGCATCCACCTTGGCTCACGAAACCTGGGATGACACGGTGAAAAGTCAAACCGTCATAGAATCCTTCTTTAGCAAGTTTTTCAAAGTTTTCAACAGTGCCTGGTGCTTCATTCGGGAAAAGATCGAATTCCACCTTTTCACCTGTTTGAAATTGTATGTATCCTTTTTTCGCCATTTAAAACAACTCCTACTCTATAAAGTCATTCATATTTTATCATTGAAGGTTTCCATTGTCACTTTTAACATTAAACTGTCTTTCCCATCCTCCTGAAAAATGTTGTCCAATCAGTCATGAACCTCCAAGTGGACTGAATAGACTAGTAGCAGGCTTATTCAAAAGGAGGGCTGCACTTGACTGATTTACTGAGCGGCATCACCATTCATCCTCAATTAACGATTCTTGTGCCGGCTTTATGGGTATTAGGTTTTGCACTGAAGAAAACACCGCATATTCCTGACTGGCTCATCATCTGGATCCTGCTGGCCGCTGGTGTGGCAGCCAGCACTTCAACACTCGGATTGGATTTCAACGGAATCGCCAATGGGTTCATCTGCACGGGAGCGGCCATTACGACTCATCAATCGTTCAAACAGACGTTTGTAGCAAGAGTGAAAGACGAGGATAAAAGACAGCGGAATAAAAAATAGCTTAAAAAGTGCAGAAGCCGTCCTTACCCGGATGACTTCTGCATTTTTTCATTCAGCCATTACGTTTATAAATTCCCTCATATAATCCGGCAGATCAGGCGGCCGGCGGCTCGAAATGATGTGACCGTCAACTACAACCGGTTCATTCACCCATGTGGCACCGGCATTTACCATGTCATCTTTGATCCCCGGGGTACTTGTGACTTTTACACCGTTCAGTATCTTGGCAGATATCAATACCCAGCCGGCATGACAAATCTGTCCGATAGGCTTTTTCTTTGAATCCATGGCTTTAACCATTTCAATGACCTCCGGGAATCTCCTCAGTTTATCAGGAGACCATCCGCCCGGGACAAGTACCGCATCATACTCTTCAGGGTTCACGTCTCCAAATGTCAGGTCGCTGACGATTGGAACACCGTACTTTCCTATGTATTCCTCATTTGCCTTTTCCCCTGCAATATGTACTTCGGCACCTTCCTCCCTTAAACGGAGAACGGGATACCATAATTCCAGGTCTTCAAAATCCGCGCTTACAAGCTGAATGATCTTCTTCCCTTTCAGTTTCATCCTTCATCCCTCCTATGCTTTCATTGTGCTTACAAATCCTGATCTTTGCAACCAAAAGCACTTTAATTATACGGACTGTATTTTTTTATCGCTTTGATGATCGTATTGGTTTGGATAATGGAGACGACAACCGCAATCACTGTCATCATGCCCCCGCTAATGTAAATGATGGCTGACAATTGTTTACCTGTCACTTTTCTCATGAATATCACCTTTCCCGACTGAATATCATGGTGATATTATTCCATTAATTAGAAATATTATAACCCATGTTTTTTTATTATAAGTACGCTCTTTCGAAAGATCCTTCTAGAACCATTGCTAGTTATTGGATGCTCAAATATGTTTAAAAGGAGCGATGAGGGGAATAACAAAACCAAACACAAGACAAAAGGTTTTAGGAGGAGAAAATACATGAAAGTTAATAAAACATTATTAGTCGGAGCTACTGTAACAGCAGGTTCATTAGGCTGGCTGCTTTCTTCCAAAGAAAACAGAAACCATCTGCACAATATGAAAGAGGGTTTGATGACTAAAATTAAAAAACGCAAATCCGAAGACCTGCCGGTAGATAAAGGCGGTAATCCAGATCCCCAGAATATTGAGGACAATTCGATGGTCAGTGAAGGTGCTATGACCTCAGTTCAATATTATAACGAAAAAAAGCAAGATAACGAATAAAACAAGCAGGGGTTAGGATCCCTGCTTGTTTTATTTTTGACTTTATCAGTTTCAGTCCCGATTACGAACCGTAAACATTCAAAATCCACAGAGGACCCTTTTTTCTTAGATCGAATAGTATTTGCCAAGTGCTCCTTCTTCTAAGGCGGATTAGCAAACCGGCGATCGAAAGTAATTTTTTTAGAAAAAGTTTGAAAATTAAGAAAATAGTTAGTATAATAGAAAAAAGGTCAAGGAGTTGATTCTTATGAAGAAGTACTTGCTAAACGCACCAAAGCCTGATTTAATCACACTGGACTCTTTAATGGCAGAAATGATTTTGGATAAAGCTCTGCTTTTATTCCGAAAAGAGCAGATTGAGCAGAACATCGACCGGGCATTGCGAGACGGAGACAAGAATGAATTCCTGAGGCTGACCGGGGAGTTAAAAGCTATGAACTAAATTATAGGCCGTTACTTGAAGGCTATTTAAAAGGGACGAGCCCAGGCTGCAGAGCCGGGCGCCGTCCCTTTTTATGTGGTTGAAAACAGCCGGTAAAAGTGGCCGCTCCCGCGTCAGTTCGCTTCATTCACCTCATCACCTTGCCGATCGGCAGGAAGGGTCTTTATTTTTCTCACAAAATAATAATGTTTGTACAACGCCAGTACAATCATTATGATCCTGACAAGCAGGATGTCCACGTACAGAACAGACAGCAAAATGAAGAAATCGGCCGTCAGATTGATCCGGATTTTCTCTTTAAGAGTCAATCCCTTCTTTTGAAGGAAGGCGAGGACATATTTATTGTATATTTTGGTTCCTTTAAACCATGCATCAATCCGCTTCGAACTTTTGGCAAAACAAAAAGCAGCAAATAAATAGAACGGACCGCCAGGAAGGACAGGCAGCACCGTGCCGGCAAGCCCAATTCCAAGCGATACGATCCCAAGCAGCATAAACAGAATACTTTTTATCTTTTTCATAGATCATTTCCCCTACAATTGTCATCAATCCATTTATTCTATTTTAACTATAACAGGGATTTGTTGTTATTTGTTAAGGAGATTTCTGTTAAAGGGGGTTCTATTTGTGAGGTTTGGGGTGGTTTGGGGTGCGGCAGCCTTGGGGCGGGTTTTTGGTCGGCTTGGGATGAGAATGGGGCTGTATTTGGGTACTTTTGAATCTTGAAGCGGTGATTGGATCTGTTTTTGAGTACTATTTGAGTCTTTGGCGATGCTTGAGGGGATTGTAGGTACTGTTTGAATTTTAAGGCGGGGCTTAAGGGGGCTTTTAGGTGATTTTTTGAGTTTTTTGGGGCGCAAATATTACATATTTTGGATATTATTTTGAAATTGGCAGGTAATCTTTCGAAAAATGGATTTTTTCTTTCGATTTTGGGCCGGAATCTTCGAATTCACATCGATAATCTTTGAATTATACGATTAATTCCGCCACTTACCCAAAATACCCAAACGCAAAGCTCCTTCTATTCACAAAAAAGCCTGCACCCTCCCCCTGATTCCTTACCCCAAAAGAGACCCACCCCCATGAGTCTCTTCAATCAACATCTTCTCGTTCAACAGAAAACTTATTCCACCACACCCGTCCTGACAATCGTAAAGTCGACCCCAACATTTACTTTCATATCTTTATACATGGAATGCCATTTTTTCCTTGTTAAATCAGAATGAGGGACGGAGCTGCGATACACTTCCCCAAATCCGAATACATCTGAACCAACCGATTGACAATTCTTGATCAACTCTTCAATTTCCTTCTTCATGGATTCACTGATTTTTTCGTCCAGCAACTTCAGGTTTTTGGGGTTCGTCAAATCGATTGTTCGATTGATTTCCTGCAGCCGGGCATTCATGGAAATTTTTAAATCGAACTCATTCTTCTCTTGGTCTGCAAGTTGGATTTTACTTTTGCTTTTGATTGTATCGAGCGCGATGGCAACTTGCGACGAAGAGTCTTGACCTTTCATCAAGCTTGCATTTTCCCCATTTCTGAGAATCATTTCAAAATTGCCTGCCTCGTAATGGTCATTTACCAATTTGACGTAGAATGCCTGCGTTGGTGTGATCGTCCCCACCATTTTGTCGTTTTTCAAAATGGCCATTCCGGCAATGCTGATGATGTCGTTTTCCATTTTTATGAGCGGCAGGATCGGGTCGACGCCGACAGAATAATAATCATGTAGCATTTCATGGAGTGTCGGAGAAGGAATCGTTTCTCCCTTGATGTTCTGTTCTATTTCTTTAAATACATATTGCCCCGGGTCGGAGAATTGCTCATATTTTCGCCCGAGTACGTCACTCGCTTTCCCGTCCACCACAGCGAGATACGTCAGATCACTGATAGAATGATCCCTGCTTAAGGTATCCGCCAGGTTGATGAGTCCGTCTTCCGCCACTTCCTTACTGTAAAGTGCCACGCGCAGCTGACCCGACATCAACTTTTTCGGTGATTTCTGATTTGCCTTGATTCTTGCCCCTTTACTCGTTAATCCATCAGTTGAGATGACATTTGTGCTCTCCATTGATTTAGGATCTGTTTCCAGGATGAGCATCGTCGTGTGTATGCCTTCATCAAGTTTGTCATACCCTACTGTTGTGATCATCCCGATTTTCTCCAGAGTCTTTGGATCCGCACAGGAAGTTAGCTGCAGGACCATCAGGACAGCAATAATGGATATGCATATCAATTTCATACTTCTCACCCTTTCTTCGTTACTTTCTTCTTAATGATGACAAGAATGTACAAAATAACGGGATAGCAGTAGACAACGTAAAACGATATTTTCGCAAAATTATTACTTAAGGTGTTGATCTGTTCTCTAGTTACAAAAAATTGGATGACGATAAACATAACACCTGCAAATATCCAAAGAAACCACTTTTCACTTTTTTGAAAGATTCTTCCCATCCCCCTTGCAGCAGACCACACATACAGCATGAGATTCGGCAGGATGATGAGCATCCAAAATGTAATGGCCACATATTCAAAGCGCTCGATAAATGGAAGACGGACAATTTTAAATAAAGAAAGAGTGCCCCATACCGTCCGTCCAAGCTGTCCTCCGCTGAAATAAGTCAGCGATACGAGCATGATGATCAAATAGATGAGAGTCGTAAACGCCAATCCGATCTGTACATACAGATTGGTTTTCTTTTTTTCTTTCACAAAAGGGTAATAGGAATAAATGAGTTCAAATCCGATGACGGTGAAGGTCATTGCATAAGCCCCTTTTGCAATTTCCAGGGCATGTGAATCAAACAGAGGAAATACATTTTGCCAGTTGGCGAATTTAAGCGGATAAGCAATCAGTGCAATTAACCATATCCCTAAAAACACACTGAAAAAACTCACTCCGACAATGGTCCGGAAACCTCCAAGTGCCCCGTATAACACCAACATCAGCAACGTTATGGCAAGAAACCAGGTGGGAACCTCAGGAAATACCCACGCCTGGACTACTTCAATATAATTCCGGATGACCACAAGAAATGCACCCAGACAGTAGGATACGTAAACGAGATTGATAAAAGTACCAATCCATTTTCCATATATATCACGCTGAATACCGTAAATATCTGAACTCTCATAATGACTTAAGGTTTTCACGATAACAAAACCGATGATGCTCGTTACGACTCCTGAAAGGAGGACGGACATCCATGCTCCGTGCTTTGCTTCAGCATAGATGATTCTCTGAAACCCCTGGACACCTACACCCAATTGAGCAGTATGAACAATGAACATGACAAGGAAGGCGTTAATCAGGGACTGCTGAGGGGGATTGATGGATATTTTCATGAGTCGTCTCCTTTCAGTTTAATTATTTTATTTCTCCTCATCATACTTCTGGGAATCCAACGGTCTTGTCTGGAAAGGGCGCTTCGACGTCATCGAGAGCGGCAGCCGTATGATGCTATTCGTCCAATCCCTTAACCTGACTGGATAAAATGGGGCCAGGAAAGGACTGCCCAGACTTGATTGCCTCAAGAGATGAATGAGCAGGAAGCAAAAGGCAAACATTGTTCCGTAAAATCCCCAAAACCCTGCCAGAATAATGATTGGAAATCTCAAAATCCTGATCACATTACCCATCATGAAATTTGGCGTTGTAAATGAAGCCAGTGCCCCAAGCGCCACAATGATGATGAGGATATTACTGGTGAACCCCGCGTCCACGGCAGCAGTTCCGATAACGATACCTCCGACGATACCCATCGTTTGGCCCACTTTGGTCGGAAGCCTCGCTCCTGCCTCCCTCAACAGTTCAATGATGAATTCCAGCAGCAGTGCTTCAATGATCGGCGGGAACGGGACCCTCGATCGCGACTCACTCAACGGGATGAGGAGCGGCTGGGGTATAATTTCATAATGAAAGGTCAGGGAAGCAACATAGACCGCGGTGAAAAACACGGAAAGCAGCATCGCGATCATGCGCAGCATCCTAAAAAAGGAAGCTACCTGCCATTTGACGTTCTGATCTTCCATGCTTTGAAAATATTCGATAAAACTTTGAGGACACCCGATCACGAGCGAACTTCCGTCTACAAGAATGATGATTTTTCCGTTGAGGAGCCACGAGCACGCCCGGTCCGGACGCTCCGTCAGCACCATCAGCGGGAAGATGCTCATCGAGTTATCTTCAATCAGCTGCATGAGGACCGAACTGTCCATAACTCCGTCTACAGAAATATTGTTGATACGCTGTTTGACCGTCTCCACCATCTCTTTGGATGCGATACCGTCTATGTACATAACTGAGATCGAAGTCCGGGTCTGTTCACCGAGAATCATCGATACATTGGTTAGGTCGGAATTCACTAAATAACGACGGATCAGTGAAACATTGGTAGTAAGGCTCTCATTGAATCCAAGCTGCGGGCCGATCACGATCGATTCATTTTCAGGTTTTGATAAAGCGCGCCTGTCAGTTGTTGGGATCATGACAGAGACGACATTTGCGAATCCTTCAACATGAATCAGGACAGCCCCGCCGAGCAAAGCGATCACTGCTTTTTTCAATTCGGGAGTTTGTTGGACATCCCCAGAATTCATTTGGCTTTCCACGACCTTCGGCTCAACAGACGTTTCATCAAGTTGACCGAGAACATCACGATTGAACTTGTTTCCATCTATCAAGCCTTCTATATAAATGATGGTGAGATTAGGCTGCACATTGATGACCACCACATCAGAGCTGTTATGCAAACTTGTTTTGACCGATTCTATAAACTCCGATGAGGACTCAGCCAATTTGACTTCGTGCACATCGGTCTTTGTTTTCTTCTTATCGGGACTCTTCTTATTTTTCTTGAAAATCATAATGGCCCCCTTCTGTCTTATCATTTTTGGACAATGTTATCAGCTTCGTCGAGAGCGGGTGAAAATATACGGTGAGATTGGATCGTGAGTGGGTTTATTTTTTTGATTTAGGATTGGAGGTAGTTGTGAATTGGCTTGGAGGCTTCGATAGGATGTAAACGGTGATTTGTGGACTGAAAAGGCATAACGATATTTGGGGAATGGAGCGTTTAAAAAAAGTGTGTTGCGGGATTGGGCATTGAAGACATGAAATGAAGTTTTGGTTTTAAAAAGGTGTATTTAAAAGGTGTATTTAATGGAAGTTTTATTATTTCAGTGAGGATTGGAGGCGATTTGAGGGTGTATTGGGGTTTCTAAGCGGTGATTTAGGCTGGTACGGGGCTGGTTACATTTGTCTTGGGAATTAATCTTTTAAATTTGAGGAGGAATCTTTCGAAAAACGGACTTATTCTTTCGATTTCGTACCGGAATCTTCGAATTCCTAAAGTTAGTCTAAAAAGTGGACACACAAAGATGATAATAGGGCATAACTATAACTATTATTAATAAGGACGTGTATCCATGGGAAAGTATTATACAAACGAATATAAAGAATACGTAGCTAAAATGGTTGCTGAAGAAGGTAGAAAAGGGACTGAAGTGGCTTATGAGTTAGAGATTCCTTATGCTACCATGATGCGCTGGGTCAAACTTTACAATGAGAAAAAGGCTGCTGAACAATCCGGTGAGCACATCACTCCTTCCGAATTGGAAAAGTTGAAAAAAGCACACGACAAGGAACTCAAGGCCCTGAAAGAGGAAAACGAAATCCTAAAAAA